>OY970307.1:0-3234319 GCA_963716365.1 Candidatus Dormiibacterota bacterium | reverse complement strand
TCCGATGCACTCATAGGAGTTCCTTCACACGGAGTGCGACCGGCCGCGGGACGACCGTCGTGAGCTGGTCGACTGGCGCGTCACGGATGGCATCGATGCTGCCGAAGTGCCGAAGGAGCGCGCGCCGGCGCACCGGACCGAGGCCCGGCACGACATCGAGCTTGGAACGCAGCGCCGCCTTGGCACGGCGGCCGCGGTGATGCGTGATCGCGAAACGATGCGCCTCGTCGCGCACACGCTGCACGAGAAACAGTGTCGGGCTGTCGCGCTCGAGGATGATCGGGCGCGCCCGTCCCGGCTTGTACAGCTCCTCATTGCGCTTTGCCAGGCCGAAGACCGGCACCTTCTGCAGGCCGGCCTCGCGAAGGGCACGAACCGCCGCGCTCAACTGACCTTTCCCGCCGTCGATGAGGACCAGGTCGGGCAGCACCGAGAAGCTGAGATCCGTGTCGTCGGCGCCGCGGCGCGGCGTTCGGCGCGCCCGCTGCTCGGAGCCGTTGGCACCGGCCGGATCGAGGACGGGAACATCTTCTTCGCCACCCTCGTCACGGGGTGCGAGACGGCGGAACCGCCGGCGCAGCGTCTCCTCGATCGACGCGAAATCGTTGGAGCCCTCGACCGTCTTGATGCCGAAGTGTCGGTAGCTCGCGGGCGCCGGCCGGCCTTCCTCGAAGACCACCATCGAGCCGACCGAGTTGGTGCCCATGGTGTTGCTGATGTCATAGCACTCGATGCGTCGCGGGGGAGCCGGCAGCTGCAGGCTGATGGCCAGATCGTCAAGCAACGCCTCGGTTTTCGCCGCGTCGTAGTCGTCGACGATGCGTTGCTGTCGCAGCGCGACCAGCGCGGTCTCCGCGGCCTGCGCGACGAGCTGGCGCGCGTCGCCACGTTGCGGGACGTGCACCTCCACCGGGCCCCCTCGCTGTTCCGCGAGAAACTCCTCGAGCACCGCTCGGTCCTCGATGTCGTCCGACACCAGCAGGCGGCGGGGAACGGAAGTCACGCTGCCGTAATACTGCGGGAGGAAGCCACCGAGGCACGCGGCCGCGTCCAATCCGGCGACGCCCTCGAGCTCGTGGGTCTCCATACCCATGACCCGACCTTGACGGATGCTCAGCACGGCGGCCATCGCGCGCCCAGCCTCGACCACGACGGCGATGCAATCCTCGTCGGCGCGAGCCCCGCGCAACACGGTCTGACGCTCACTGATGCGCTCGATCGCGCGCAGCCGGTCGCGAAACCGCGCGGCCAGCTCGTAGTCGCGGCCGTCGGCAGCAGCGTCCATCTGATCGCGCAACTCGTCGTGCAGCTTCTCGGAGCGCCCTTCCATGAACTCCTGCACCTGCTCGAGGAGCTCAGCGTACTCAGGCGCGTCGATCCTGCCCTCGCACGGTCCGGCACAGCGCTTGATGTGATAGTCGAGGCAGACGCGCCCGCGCCGAAAGACCTCGTCGCTGCAGGTGCGAAACGGAAAGATCGTGCGCAGCGATCGCACGGTCGTCCGCAATGACTGCGCGCTCGTGTATGGACCGAAATACCGCGCGCCGTCGCGGATCACCTTGCGGGTGTAGTACGGACGCGGGAAGAGCGTGGCGCCCTCAGCACTCTTGCCGCGCGGCTTGCGTACCTCCTCGCGTGCGGTGCCAGGAGCCACCGCGTCGTGGACACCGGGACGCGGGATCTTGAGATAGAGGTAGCTCTTGTCGTCCTTGAGGCGCACGTTGAACCGAGGCCGGTGCTGCTTGATGAGCGAGTTCTCGAGGACGAGCGCCTCGTGCTCGCTCTGGCACGCGATGACTTCGAAGTCGAAGACGCTGGCGATGAGCTGATGCGTGCGAGCCTGCAGCGTGTCGATGCCGGTGAACCACGAGCGCAACCGGTTGCGGACGTTTGCGGCTTTGCCCACGTATATGACGCGCGCGTCCGCACCACGCATCACGTAGACGCCCGCGCCGCTCGGTGATGCACGCAACCGTGCCTTCAGGAGCGCGGGATCGTCGAGGAGGCGCTCTGGGCGCTTGGTCGGCACCATTCCAGCCACTGTATCGCGGCTCAGGCCTGCCCCTCGGCACTGTTCAGCTCGGCGAGGAACGCAGCCTCGTCGAGGACCCGGACGTCGAGGCGCTGCGCTTTCTCGAGCTTGCTCCCGGGTGAGGCGCCGGCAACGACCGCGTGCGTCTTGCGGCTCACGCTCGAGCTGGGGTTGCCACCGAGCGCCTTGATGCGGGCCTCGGCGTCCGTCCGGCTCATGCCCTCGAGGCTGCCCGTGATCACCCACGTCTGACCGCTCCAGGGCCCGCCTCCACCCGCGGCGCGCTCCGGATCGACACCGACCGAACGGAGGTGTTGGAGCACCTCGCGTCCCTCTGCCGACGCGAACCACGACGCAACATGTTCGGCAACGACCGCTCCGATGCCCTCGACGCCGAGGAGGTCCTCCTCCGTCGCTGCCGCCAGTGCGTCGATGCTGCCGAAATGGACGGCGAGCGTGTCGGCGGTGTGCTCGCCGACGTGCCGGATGCCGAGCGCGTTGATGAATCGAGCGAGGGGGACACGCTTTCGAGCGGCGATCGACTCGAGGAGCTTCGCCGCCGAGCGCTCCGCGAAACCGTCGAGTGTCAGGAGTTGCCCCGCTGTCAGCTTGAAGAGGTCAGCGGACTCCGTTGCGTAGCCGAGGTCGAGGAGTTGGTCGATGATCGCCGGGCCGAGACCCTCGATATTCATCGCGCCTCGGGACGCGAAGTGGAGCAGCGACTCGCGCCGTTGCGCCGGGCAGAGCGGGTTGAGACAGCGCCGGACAACTTCTCCGGGCTCACGCACGAGCAGCGTGTCGCACGCGGAGCATTGCTCCGGCATCTGCCACGCGCTGGCGCCCTTTGGGCGCTTCTCGATCAGGACGCGGACGATCTCCGGGATGACATCACCTGCCTTGCGCAGCAGCACGGTGTCGCCGATGCGCACGTCCTTGCGGGCTACCTCGTCCTCGTTGTGCAGCGTCGCCCGCCGCACCGTAGACCCGGCGACGAGCGTCGGTTCGAGGATGGCGACCGGCGTCACTGCACCCGTACGCCCGACTTGCACATGGATGTCGAGCACCTGGGTTTCGTACTCCTCGGGCGGGAATTTGTACGCGATCGCCCAGCGCGGAGCGCGAGAGATCTGCCCGAGCTCCGACTGCTCCGCGAGGGAGGCGACCTTGATGACGACGCCGTCGGTGTCGTAGTCGAGCTGATGGCGGAGCTCCGACCAGTGCTCCAGGAACGCGAGCACCTCGTCGATCGACCCTGCGAGTTGTCGGTGCGGGTTCACACGGAAACCGAACGCCTCGAGCGTGTCGAGCACAGCGGACTGGGTCGGCAGCGACCCGGGTGGTTCGAGTTGGTACATGAACGTCTGCAGGCCGCGGCCCGCAGTCACCTTGGCGTCGAGCTGCCGGACGGCGCCCGCCGCCGCGTTGCGCGGATTCGCATACGTGGGCTTGCCCGCCTCCTCGAGCCGCGCGTTGGTGGCGGCGAATACCGCCTTCGGGAGATACACCTCCCCGCGAACCTCGAGGGTCTCCGGAAGCACGACGCCATCCACCGGTTTCAGCGTCATCGGCACCGAGCGGATCGTCCGCACGTTGGCGGTCACGTCCTCACCCTCGACACCGTTGCCTCTGGTCGCCGCGCGGACGAAGCTGCCGTTCTCGTACGTGATCGACATCGCGAGACCGTCGATCTTCAGCTCGCAGACGTACCCGCTCACCGCTCCGATGGCGCGCTCGACGCGGACTCCGAAGTCGCGGACCTCATCGGGGCTGAACGCGTTGTTCAGGCTGAGCATCGCGCGGTTGTGGCGCACCTTCGTGAAGTTCGCCGCCGGCTCACCACCGACACGCTGCGTTGGTGAGTTCGAGCGTCTGGAGCTCCGGATGGGCAGCTTCGAGGTCGACGAGCTCGCGGAAGAGTTGGTCGTATTCGGCGTCGGTGATCTCGGGCTCGTCGAGCACGTGGTACAGGCGGGAGTGTCGGTCCAGCTCGGCGCGGAGCGCCTCCACTCGCGCTTGCGGGCCCTCGCTCATGACTTGCCCACCGGCCAGAGCGTCGCGTCGGCGACGGCAAAGATCTTCACACCGTGATCATCGAACTTGATGACAAGCTCCTCGCCGCTCCGGGTCATCGTGCTCTTGAGCACGGTCCCCTCGCCGTAGCGCTGGTGACCGATGCGCATGCCCTCGTGGAATCGCTGTGGAGCGATGACGACGGGGTTGGGTCTCGTTGCGTATCCGATCACGGCACGCCGTACGGTCCCGGATGCACGAACATCACCGAAGTTCGGGTTCCCGGGGCGTACCGCCACTTCGAGCATCTCACCCGGAATCTCGCCGAGAAACCGTGATGCCTCGGCAAGCTGCGCGGTGCCGTAGAGATGACGGCGAAACGCGTGCAGGAGGTAGAGACGCCGGCGTGCGCGCGTGATGCCGACGTAGGTCAGCCTGCGTTCCTCGGCGATCCCGGCGTCGCCTTCCTCGAGCGCACGGGAGTGCGGTAGCAAACCCTCCTCCATGCCGGCGAGGAAGACAACCCCGAATTCGAGCCCCTTGACCATGTGCAGCGTGATCAGCGTCACGCCTTGCGCATCCTCGCGCATGGTGTCGACGTCGCTGACCAGCGCAACATTCTCGAGGAACTGCACGAGACCGTCGGGCGCCGGAACGTCGGCGTACTCTCCCGCGAGGCCCGCGAGTTCGAGCACGTTGGCCCAGCGCTCGTTCCCCTCCTGGGTGCCGTCCTGGAGCATCTCGCGGTATCCGGTCTCCTCGAGAACACGTTCGAGCAGCACGGTCACTGGAACGCGCTGGGCGTCGGCACTGAGGCGTTCCATCAGCGCCGCAAAGCCGTGGAGCGCGGCCATCGCAGCGGGCCCAATCGCGTCGTCGACGTCGAGGCGTTGCGCCGCCTCGAGCGGGCTCAGGCCCTTCTTGCGTGCGAGCTTCTCGAGTTCCGCGACGCTGCGATCGCCAATCTTGCGCCGCGGCGTGTTCACCACACGCGCGAACGAGACAGCGTCGCGCGGGTTGACGCAGAGGCGCAGATACGCGAGCACGTCCTTGACTTCGCGACGATCGTAGAAGCGGAGGCCTCCAACAAGTTGGTAAGGAATCCCGCGGCGCAGGAACACTTCTTCAAACGCTCGGGACTGCGCGTTGGTTCTGTACAGCACCGCACACTCCGCGAGCGATACGCCCTCGCGTCCGATCAAGTTCTCGATCTCGGCGCCGACTGCCAGTGCCTCCTCCCGTTCGTCGTACACCGAGATGAGCCTCACGGGCTCGCCGACGGTTTTCTCTGTCCAGAGTTGCTTCGCGGCTCGCTCGGGATTGTTGCGAATCACCGAATGCGCGATGTCGAGGATCGGCTGCGTGGACCGATAGTTCTGTTCCAGGGTTACCGTCTTCGCATCCGGGAAATCGCGTTCGAATGACAGGATATTGCGGATATCGGCTCCGCGGAAGGAAAAGACCGACTGGTCGTCGTCCCCGACCACGGTGATATTGCGATGCTTCGCGGCGAGGAGCCTCACAAGTTCGTACTGCGCCTTGTTCGTATCCTGATACTCGTCGACGAACAGGTGGAGGAACTTGTCCTGGTAGTACGAACGGACGGGCTCGACGTCGCGAAGCAGGAAGAATGCGCGCAACAGCAGGTCGTCGAAGTCGAGCGCAGACGCCTCATCCAACTCGCGCTCGTACGCGAAATAGATGCGGGCGATCTGCTCTTCCATCGGCCCTGCCGCGCGCGCCTGGTAGTCCCGGGCGTCGAGCACCTCGTTCTTCGCATTGCTGATCTCGTGCGCGACGCGGTTCGGCGTCAGGCGTTTCTCGTCAATTCCCTCGGCCCGGATGGCGTTGCGGAGCGCTGACAACCTATCCGACTCGTCGTAGATCGTGTATCCCGGAGGGATCCCGATGGCATCGCCCTCACGTCGTAGCAAACGCGCACCGAGGGAGTGAAACGTGCCGAGCCACATGCCCTTGATGCTGTCGCCGATCAACTGCTCCACACGGGAGCGCATCTCACGGGCGGCCTTGTTCGTGAACGTCACAGCGCAGATCTCGTCGGGACGGACACGGCGCGTCGCAATGACGTACGCGATGCGATGCGTCAACACCCGCGTCTTCCCGCTCCCCGCGCCCGCGAAGATGAGCAGCGGTCCGTCCGGTGCCTCCACGGCCTCGCGTTGCGGCGGATTCAAGCCCTCGAGCAGGGCCGTCGCCCCGATGGTCGCGCTCAGGCGTGCGCCCGGGTCGCGGGCGCAGCGCGCCCGGCCGACGCGCGGTATGCGTCGGGCCGACGATCGGTGAGCAGATGGTTGCGGGGGGTGCGGTGCCGAGCGCGATCAACCGAGTCGAGATCGACCTCCGCAATGAGCAGTTCCTCGTCAGCCTTGCTGGCAGGTCCGGCGACCGGCCACCCGTCCGCGCCGACGATGATCGACGCGCCAATGAACGTCACATCGCGCTCGACGCCGATCCGGTCCGCACATGCCATCACGACACCGTTCTGCGCCGCCGTCGCCATCGCTACGTAGTCCCCCTGGCAGTAGCCGCGATCGTCCCAGACGGTGCGCTTGAACGACGCGACCCAGTTGGTCGGCACCGCGATGATCTCCGCGCCTGCGAGCGCCAGCGCCCGAACCGGCTCCGGGAACCAGAGGTCGTAGCAGATGATGATGCCCACCTTGCCGAACGGCAGATCGACGATGGGGAGCTCGTCGCCCGGCTCGAACCATGACTGTTCGTCGAAGTACAGGTGCAACTTGCGATAGGTGGCAAGCCGCCCGTCCGCGCCGACGAGGATCGCGCTGTTGTGCCGGCAATCGCCGTCACGCTCGTTGAGACCGGCGACGATATGGCAGCCATGCGCGGCGCAGACGTCACGCAGCGCACGCACCGTCGGTCCGTCGTCCGGGTCCTCAGCGCAGCGCTGCGCCTCCTCAGAATCGCTGAACACGTACCCGCTGGAGGCGAGCTCGGGGAGCACGATGAGGTCTGCTCCTTCCGTCGCAGCCGCGGTCGCCCAGCGAACTGTGTGAGCAAGGTTTCCATCGAGCTCACCGACGTGCGGCTCGTACTGGGCGACGGCGATCCGGACGGGGCGGCTCACCCCCTCACGGTAGCGCAGCGGGTGCCGGCCCAGGCAGCCGTGGAATCCCCTCGGCGACGCCGCAGAGAATCTCGTGCGGCAGAGTCCCGGTGAGGTCCGCGACCTCGTCCGCGCCGATGCGAACTCCATCGCGTTCGCCGATGAACATCGCCACGTCTCCGGCGGTCACACCATCGATGTCGGTGACGTCCACGCTCACCTGATCCATGCTGACGATGCCGACGATCGGGCACCGGCGACCGCGGATCGCAAGGTGACCGCAGTTGGACAGCGCGCGGGGCAGACCCTGCCCGTATCCGATGGTCACCGTGGCGATCCTGCGCGACGTCTCCGCTCGCCATGTCCGGCCGTACCCCACAGTCTCACCCGCTGCGACGCTGCGCACCTGGGCGACCCTGCCGAACACGTGCATCGCCAGCCGAAGTGACGCGGGCCCGGGCACCGGCGGGTATCCGTAGAAGGCGATACCGACACGAACGAGGTCGTGATGCATCGCTGGATGTGCGAGCACCGCGGCGCTGCCGGACGTGTGCAGCAACGCGTCCGGCGCGACGGGTCTGATCATGTCCACCGCCTCGAGAAAACGCGTGTGCTGGGTGACGGTGAAACCCGAGTCCGCTCCCGCGTCGGCGAAGTGCGTGAACAGACCGGCCACCTCGACGCGATCGCGTGTTTCCCGCAGCGCCGCGACGAGAGACTCCACCGTCTCGGGAAGGGTGCCGAGCCGGTGGAGCCCCGTGTCGATTTTGACGTGCCCGCGCACCCGGCGTCCGGCAACACGGGCGGACGCGGACGCCGCGCGAAGCCCGTCCGCGTCGAGGATGCTGACGTCGACGTCGGCTTCGATCAGCGCTGCATGCATGGCGGGCGGTGTCCACCCGAGTACCAGCGTCCGTGCCGTCACGCCGGCAGCACGCAAGGCGAGCGCCTCCTGTGGTGTGTACACTCCAAGCCATGTCGCCCCACCGTCGAGGGCGGCGCGCGCGGCGATCGTGATCCCGTGCCCGTAGCCGTTCGACTTGACCATCGCCATCACCCGCGCGGGGCGGACGAGCATCGCAAGGACCTCGGCATTGCGCGCCAGCCTGTCGACGTCGATCTCCACCCAGCGGAGCACGTCGGTATCCGGTGCGGTCACGCTCCGACCGGTACCGGCTCCCGCGCCGGAGTGGCGGCCCTCTCGAGAGTCACCCTGCGCACGAGAGCAAACGGCGTCTGCTCGTCAGACTGACCCAGCGGGTTATCGGCAACCATGGCTAGAACCGCTTCGGCCTCGACATCGACGGTCGCGAAGACTTCAGCGGCCATGTCGTTCGCATCGATGATCGCGATGCCAACCCGATGCCCGGTGCGACGCCGAACCTCGGCAGCGATGCGCAACGCCTCGCCGGGCGGATCCAGCGGCGACTTGGTCGCCCACTTGTCATAGGGCGGCAGGTTCAGCGACGACGGTCCGTCGATCGCGTTGACGCCGTGACCGGCAACGCGATAGAAGATGCCGCGCATCCCGAACGGCTTGGTGACTGCGGCCGCGGCCGCCGCCATCAGTATCCGGGGCACGCCCGCTTCATCGATCGCGAGCTGCATCGTCGTCGGATGCGCGAGACCGACTCCCGTGGGCTCGCGGCTCACGTAACGCGACAGCAGGCGGGCAGCGCGCGACACCGGGATCGCGTCGATCGGGTACGAGCGCCCCTGACTGATCGCAAGCGCTTTCTCACTGATCAACAGCACATCGCCGTCCTCGATCGCAAGCCCCCCTTTGGCGAACTGCTCGAGGCTGTCGGCGATGACCTGCATGAGATCCGAGCCGGGCGTGATCAACGCCGAGCGCAACGGGAAGCGCGCCCAGATCCGGCCCTTGTCCTCGAGGAACAGGTGACGTCCCCAGTTGAGATGAGCGCCATCGAGCAACGCCTGGCCGCCGGCGATCTTCGCTGCGGTGGACTGGTCGCCGCGGCGCACGAATCCACCCTGGTAGCTCTGGTCGTCGAGCGCCTTCGTCGTGCCGTCGATGTACACCCGCAACCAGACCTCGGCATTCACGGCCCGCCAGAAGAACATCGACTCCTCGACCTCGCCTGCGCATGCGCGCCGAAAACCCTCCGCCACTGCCGCTGCCTTCCAGTAGGGCCGAGCGCGGAAGGAGGGCGAGCGCATGAGGCTCTGCAGCACCGCGCGCTGGCGCCGGTACCAGCGGAACTCCGGTGTCGTGAAGCCGATCTTCTTGCGCCGCCGTTCGACGGCGCGCGGCAGCGTGCCGTGCAGCGCCTGGCGCACGATCGCGCGAGTCCACCCGTTGTGGATGATCGCGCTCCGCGGCAGGGTGAGGATGTAGTCGACGAGCTCCTGGTCGAGGAAGGGCAGGCGCGCCTCGAGCGAATGCGCCATCGAAGCGCGGTCCTCGTAGCGAAGCAACGGCGGCAGGCTATACGTGCGGAAATCCTGGAGGAGGCGACGCTTCAAGTCGTCCGCGACGCGATCGTCCTCGGGAGGTTTGCGCCCGCGTGTGAACGCCGGCGACAGCAGCGACGCGACGTCGACGCGCTGGCCACGCTCGCGGAGGCGCCGGCGGACCAGCGGCCCGACGATGTCCCGCAGCAACCACGCCTCGTGCGCGAACTCCGTGTAGCGCCGCTCGCGCAGGAGTTGACGAAGCAGGACATACGGATAGTGGTCGTAGCCGGCGAGCAGCTCGTCGCCCGCCTGCCCGTCGAGTGTGACGGTGACCTGGCGTCGCGCGAGACGCATCACCATCCACATGGCAAACGGCGCCGACGACACCATGGGCTCTTCCATGTGCCAGACCCACGCCTCGAGCTCGCGGATGAAGTCCTGGTCGGTGGGATTGACAGTGCTCGTATCCGCGCCGGTTTTGTCGAGCACGCTCTTGATGTACGAGCTCTCGTCGATGCGGTCACCCGGGAACACCGCGGAGAACGTCTTGAGGCGGTTCCCGAGCGACTCGGTATCGGGGACGTGGTCGCGCAGCTGCTGCGCCATCACGGTGCAGATCGACGATGAGTTCGAGCCCGCCGCTGAGGCAGATGCCGACGGGGACATCGGCAACGAGGCGTCGCTGCACCGCGCGCTCGAACGCAGCGCGGAATGCTTCCGGGCTCGCATCGCCGTCCTCGGTGAGTTGCGGAGTCCAGTACGTGGTCTCGGAGATCGCGCCGCCCTCGATGATCGCGAACGCGGCGGCCGGCACCTGGCGGATACCGCGAAAGAACGTGCCGTCGTTGTGGTCGAACAGACCGAAGCGCAGGTACTCGTACATCTGCTGGTCGTCGACATCGCGAGGGAAGGTCTCGTCCTGCAGGATCGCCTTGATCTCCGACGCGAACACGACGCGACCGTGATGGCGCGCGTAGAACAGCGGCTTGATGCCGAAATGGTCGCGCGCGAGCACGAGCTTTGGATTCGGGTCGCGCTTGTCGAGGATCGCGAGCCCCCACATGCCGTTGAAGCGCCGGAAGCAGTCCGTCCCCCACTCGGCGTACGCGTGGAGCACGACCTCGGTGTCCGACGCCGTATGGAATGTGTGCCCGAGCGGTTCCAGCTGCGCGCGCAATTCGCGAAAGTTGTAGACCTCGCCGTTGTAGACGATCTGGAGCCGTCCCCCGTCCATCGCCATCGGCTGATTGCCGTGCGCGAGGTCGATGATGCTGAGGCGGCGAAACCCGAGCGAGGCGACCTCGTCCTCGAAGTGGCCCTCGTCGTCCGGTCCGCGATGCCGGATCGACTCGGTCATCGCGGCGAGCAGCGCACTGTCCGGCGCGCCCCAGAATCCGGCGATGCCACACACGTCAGCGGGTCGCCGGGGTCATCTGCGGATCGAGCATGACCAGGGCAACGGTACGACAGCGCCGCTGGTCACGGACCCGGGAGTTGGTCGAGGCTGCTGAGATCAGCCCCTAGAAGTCCATGTCATCGTCGTCCATGCCACCGCCCATGCCACCCATCCCACCGCCGTGGGAGTGGCCGCCGCCGGCCGCCGCGCCTTCCTCACGCTCCGGCGCGTCGGCGATCAGCGCGTCGGTGCTGAGGACGATCGTGGCGATCGACGTCGCATGGGTCAGCGCCGAGACGACGACCTTCGTGGGGTCGATGACACCGCGCTCGATGAGATTCCCGTAGGTCTCGGTCAGGGCGTCGAATCCGTCGTCGCCTGCCGACTCTGTGACCGCGTTGACGACCACCTGGCCTTCGAGACCGGCGTTGTTCGCGATGATCCGAAGCGGCTCACGCAGTGCCCGAGCGACGATGTCGGCGCCGACGCGCGCGGTGCCCTCGAGCTGCAGCGCCTCGACGGCCGGGATCGCGCGCAGGAGCGCAACGCCACCGCCGACCACGACGCCTTCCTCGATCGCGGCGCGCGTCGCGGCGAGCGCATCCTCGACGCGAGATTTGCGTTCCTTCATCTCCACTTCTGTCGCGGCGCCGACCTTGACGACGGCCACGCCACCCGTGAGGCGCGCGAGACGCTCCTGGAGCTTCTCCTTGTCCCACTCGGAGGTGGTCTCCTCCATCTGCTGGCGGATCTCCGCGCAGCGTCCGTCGATGGCCGCCTTGGACCCGCCACCGCGCAGGATGGTGGTGTCGTCCTTGGTGACGGTCACCGTGCCGGCCGAGCCGAGGTGCTCGTCGCGGACCGCGTCCAGACGAAGGCCCGTCTTCTCGGAGATGACCGTCGCGCCTGTGAGCACTGCGATGTCCTGCAGGATGGCATCGCGTCGCTCGCCGAACGCCGGCGCCTTGACCGCCATCGCGCTGAAGGTGCCGCGGGCGCGGTTGACCACGAGTGTCGCGAGCGCTTCAGCCTGAATGTCCTCGGCGATGATCAGCAGCGGACGCCCCGCGCGCATCACCAGCTCGAGGCTGGGCAGCAGGTCCGGGACGGACGAGATCTTGGCATCCGTGACCAGAACTCGCGCGTCGTGCAGCACCGATTCCATGTTCTGGGTGTCGGTGACCAGGTGCGCCGAGATGTAGCCGCGATCGAACTGCATGCCTTCGACGACCTCGACCTCGGTGTCGATGCCGGTGCCTTCCTCGACGGAGACGACGCCTTCCTTCCCGACCTTGTCGAACGCTTCCGCGATCATGGCGCCGATCGTCTCGTCACGCGAGCTGATCGTGGCAACGCGCCGGATGTCGTCGCCACCCTTCACGGGTTGCGACCGGGCGCGAATCGAGGCCACAGCGGCGTCGCACGCGGCCATCATGCCCCGGCGAAGATCGTTCGGCGGAGCGCCGGCGGCGAGGTTGCGCAGTCCCTCGTCGAGCATCGCCCGCGCCAGCACCGTTGCGGTGGTGGTGCCGTCACCGGCGATGTCGTTGGTCTTGATGGCCACTTCCTTGAGCAGCTGCGCTCCCATGTTCTCGAAGTGATCCTCGAGCTCGACCTCACGTGCGATCGTCACACCGTCATTGGTGACGAGCGGCGGCCCGAACTTCTTGTCGAGCACGACGGTGCGGCCGCGCGGGCCGAGTGTCACTGCGACGGTGTCGGCGACGACTGCCGCGCCGCGCGCCAGCGCAGCGCGAGCGGGCGCCTCGAAACGGAGCTGCTTGGCGGCCATGTTCCCTGCCTAGCTCTTGTTGCCGTTCTTCTCGACGACGGCGAGGATGTCCTTCTCTCCGAGGATCAGGTAGTCGACATCGTCGATCTTGACCTCGCTGCCCGCGTACTTCGCGTACATCACGCGGTCGCCGACCTTGACGTCGAGTGCGACGCGGACACCGGTCTGCTCGTTGTAGCGGCCGTTGCCGACTGCCTCGATGATGCCTTCCTGGGGCTTCTCCTTGATGGTGTCAGGGAGAACGATGCCGCTCTTGGTCATCTCGTCGCGCTCGACGGGTTTGACGACGACGCGATCTGCGAGGGGGCGAAGGTTGAGGGACACGGACGGACCTCCTGGTTTCTTAGCACTCTGAGTGGCTGACTGCTAACACTCTAACGAACCGAGTGCCAATCGCGCAAGCGGGACGACCGGCGACGCGCCGGCGGCTGGACGCTTAACCCGTCATCCTTAGCTTAGGTTAAGCTAACCGCCCATGAGCCAGAGACTCCGCCCCCGCTTCGTCGGCGCCGCCGTCCTCGCCCTCAGCATCCTCGCAGCGGTTTCGGGGTGCGGGTCTGCTTCATCCGGGCAAACGACGCTGACCCTGTACAACGGGCAGCACGAGCAGACAGCGAACGCGCTCATCGCAGCCTTCGAGGCCAAGACGGGGATCCACGTCAACGTCCGAAGCGACGACGAGGACGTGCTCGCGAATCAGATCGTCCAGGAGGGTGCGCACTCCCCCGCGGACCTGTTCTACACAGAGAACTCGCCGGCGCTCGCCTTCCTGAGCTCGAAAGGCCTCCTCAGCCCTGTTGACGCGGCCACGCTCGCCGATGTGCCGGCGCAGTACGACTCACCCCAGGGCAACTGGGTCGGCGTCACTGCGCGCGTGTCCGTGCTCGTCTACAACACGAACATGCTGCAGGCGACCCAGTTGCCGACGTCGGTCATGCAGCTGGCCGATCCGCGCTGGAAAGGGCTGCTCGGCATCGCGCCGAGCGAAACGGACTTCCAGCCCATCGTCACGTCGATCGACGCCTCGCACGGCACGGCGGCAACGCTGCAGTGGCTGAACGCGATGAAGGCGAACGCGGGCGGCCACACCTATCCCGACAACGAGACCCTCGTCGACCAGGTCAACAAAGGAGACGTCGCCATCGCGCTCATCAACAACTATTACTGGTACCGGGAGCGCGCGCAGGTTGGTGCCGGCGACATGCATTCGGCGATCGCGTTCTTCGCGCCTCAGGATCCCGGCTACGTGATCGACGTCTCCGGCGCCGCGGTGTTGAAATCGAGCCCGCACCAGGCCGCGGCGCAGGAGTTTCTCGCTTTCATCGTGAGTCCTCAGGGGCAGCAGATCATCGCCGGCAGCGACAGCTACGAATATCCGCTCGATCCGAGCGTGACACCGGGCGGTGATCAGGCTCCGTTCACCTCGTTGCAACCGGCACCGATCTCCATTGCGCAACTTGGCACTGGTGCGACGGCTGTCTCGCTGCTGCAACAGGCGGGACTGATTTGACGGCGGTGTAAGGGAGTGACCGTCGCGATCGTCGACCCGGGAGCGCTCGAACATCCACGACTCGCGCGCCGCGGGTTGCGCACGCCGCGAGCGCTCGGTGCCACGAGCCTCATCGTTGCCGCAGCGCTCCTTGTCCCCGTCGCCTTCCTGCTCGTCGACGCGGGCCAGGTCGGCGCATCGACGATCGCCAACCTCGTCTTTCGAGAGCTCACGGCCTCGCTGCTGTGGAACACCGTGCGGCTCGCGGTCGTCACCACGGTGCTCTGCGCAGTCATCGGCACGTCGGCAGCCTGGTGGATCGAGCGCACGCGGCTCCCCGGCCGAGGTTTCTGGGCCGTCCTCGTCATCCTCCCGGCGGCCGTGCCGGACTTCGTGATCGCGTACGGATGGCTGTCAGCCGCTCCCTGGCTCACCGGCTACTGGGGCGCGGTGCTGGTGATGACGCTCGGGTTGTATCCGCTCGTGTATCTCCCGGTGGCGGCGAGCTTTCGCACCGCCGATCCCGGCCAGGAAGAGGTTGCGCGCAGTCTTGGGCTGAGCCCGATGGAGGTCTTCTTCCGCGTGACCGTGCGACAGGCGCGTGCCGGTCTCCTCGGCGGCTGCCTGCTCGTGTCGCTCGCACTGCTCGCGGAGTACGGCGCCTTCGAGATGCTGCGCTACCAGACCTTTACGACCGAGATCTTCACGGAGTTCCAGATCGGGTTCAACGCACCGGCCGCGTGCGCACTGTCGCTCGTACTCGTGCTCATGGGCGTCGCGATCCTGAGCGCTGAGGCCTCGCTGCCGGACCACGGGCGCACTTCCCGCGTCGGGCCGCTTGCCGCCCGGCAGACCACGCGGGTCAGCCTCGGCCGTGCAACCGTGCCAGTGCTGCTCGCGCTCACGCTGCTGGTGGGAATGGCGCTCGGCGTCCCGGTCGCGATGATCGTGTACTGGATCGTGCACGGGGGCGTGTCGACTTTTCCCGCAACGACGTCGCTGCTCACCGCGACCCTGTACACGGCGGCGTACAGCGCAGCCGCGGCAGCGCTGGCGGCGCTGCTGGCGCTGCCGGTCGCGCTCCTCGCGGTACGGCATCGGTCGCCGTGGAGCCGGCTGCTCGAACGGAGCACGCTGCTCGTCCAGGCGCTCCCCGGGGTGGTGGTCGCACTGGCGCTCGTCTTCCTCGGCACCAACTACCTGCTGCCGCTGTACCAGACACCGCCGATGCTCGTGGTCGCGTACGCGATCCTCTTCTTCCCGCTCGCGTTGATCGCCGTGCGCGCGACGGTAGCCCGCGCTCCCGCGGGGCTCGAGGAGATCGCACGATCGCTCGGCAAGACCTCCCTCCGTGCACGCATGCAGGTCACCGTGCCGCTCATCGCGCCCGGTATCGCGGCCGCATTCTGCCTGGTGTTCATGGCGTCGGTCACGGAGCTCACGGCCACGCTCATCCTCGTGCCCACCGGAGTTCAGACCCTGGCCACCGAGTTCTGGGCGTACACGACCAACATCTCGTACTCGGCAGCGGCTCCGTACGCCGGGGTGATGATCGCGCTCGCGGTGATCCCTGCCATGCTCGTGGGACGGTGGTTCAGTCGCAATCGCTCGTCGAGCAAGACGCTGGTGCGGTGAGTGGTCTCGCAACTTCGGACCTGCACAAGGCATTCGGGTCCCACGAGGTCCTGAGGGGTCTCGATCTCGACGTCCCGGCCGGTTCGATGACCGCCGTTCTCGGTGCATCGGGAAGCGGCAAGACGACATTGCTCCGATTGATCGCGGGCTTCGATCGCGCCGACGGCGGGCAGATCCGGCTCAGCCAGACACCGGTCGATGGTCCTGCCTGCTTCGTCGCCCCCGAGCGACGCCGGATCGGCTATGTGCCCCAGGACGGAGCGCTGTTCCCCCATCTGAATGTCGCCGCGAACATCGGCTTCGGCCTGTCGCGGCGCGCCCGCCAGGGCCCTCGCGTCAGCGATCTCTGCCGGATGGTGGGGCTCGCCGGGCTCGACGCCCGCTACCCGCATGAGCTCTCCGGAGGCCAGCAGCAGCGCGTTGCGCTGGCTCGCGCCCTCGCCGTCGATCCCGCGGTGGTGTTGCTGGACGAGCCGTTCAGCTCGCTCGATCCCGCGATGCGACTGGCCGTGCGTGCCGACGTCCGGGCGATCCTGCGCGCGGCGGGGGTGACGGTCGTGATCGTGACTCATGATCAGGACGAAGCCCTCTCGCTCGCCGATCACGTGGCCGTCCTGCGTGACGGCCGCATCGCCCAGTTCGGGCGTCCGCAGGAGCTCTACGAGCACCCGATCGATGCGGAGATGGCGAGGTTCCTCGGCGAGGCGAACCTCGTCAAGGGCGTCGTCGCCGGGGAGACCGCGCACACGGCACTAGGCGTGGTACGCCTCCGCGCCGGTGTGCATGATCAGGCGGACGGCGCGCACGTGGTCGTGCTCATCCGCCCGGAGCAGATCGTGGCCTCGAGCAACGGGGGTCCCGGGGTCCCCGGCCAGGTGATCGACTGCGAGTACCACGGACACGACACCGTCCTCACCGTCCAGCCGGATGCCGCCGGCGAGCACAGTTCGCTCCGTGCCCGTACCGATGGCATCAATCCGCTGGCGCCCGGAACTGCCGTCACGCTGTCGGTCCGCGGCGACGTTCTCGCCTGGGCCCCCTGACCAGCCGGACTACGAGGCCGCCGGGCTCTCGACCCAGACCGCCCGGGCGGTTCCGGCATCGAGCCGAACCTCTGCTCCGCCGACGCTGAGCGCCCACGCGGCGGGCGACCGGCTCACGACGCCGACCTCGACGCCCGGCATGATGCCCTGCTGATCGAGTAGGCGCAGCAGTTGCGGCGCCTCGTGCTCGGCCACCTCCGATATCCGGGCGACGCGCGCGCGGTCGCCATCCGCGAGGTCGACGAGGCGCACCAGGCGACTGCCGCTCGGCGGATTCCGTCCGGGAATGACATTGCCGTGCGGGCACGTCAACGGCCTCCCGAGTTGTTCGTCGAGGCGATCGAGGACGGTCACCGACATGCCGTGGCTGAGTGTCTGCGCCTCGAGGTCCGCGGTCGCCCAGTCGAGCCCGAGCACGTCGGTGAGCCAGCGCTCGACGATGCGGTGCCTGCGCACGATGATCGCGGCAGCTTCGACGCCGCCGTCGGTGAGCTCGACCGATCGATCGGCCGCGATGCGCACGAGCCCATCGCGGGCCAGACGTTGCAGGGACACGGTGACCGTCGGAGCGCTCACCCCGAGCCACTCCGCCAGGCGCCCGGGACGCGGCACCTCACCTTCGTGCTCGATGTAGTAGATCGCCTCGAGGTAGCGCTCCGCGGTCTCGGAGTGATGCGCGGGCTGGTCGTCGACCCTCACGTCCGTGGACACTACGCGCACTCCGCGAGCGAGGGATCGACGTCGAAACCCGGTGTGTCCGGGCCGTGGACGGCGAGGCGATGCCAGCCCGCTGCGCCGATCATCGCCGCGTTGTCGGTGCAGAGATCGAACGGCGGGACGACCACGCGGAGACCGCGGAAGCGATCCGTGACTGCTTCGCGGAGTGCCCGGTTGGCGGCGACGCCACCGACGACGGCAACCGTCGTTGCGCCGACGCGGTCCGCCGCCGCCTCGAGCCCCGTCACGAGTTGGTCGACCGCTGCTGCCTGAAAGCTCGCGGCGAGGTCGGCGACCACCTGGGGATCCTTGGGCACGCCGTTCTCGGTCAGTGCGTCCGCACCCAGATCGCGAACCAGATAGCGGACCGCCGTCTTCAGTCCACTGAACGAGAACGCGCCGTCGAGCCGCGTGCGCGGCAGCGGAAAGCGCGCGGCGTCACCTGTGGCCCCCACCCGCTGGATCGCGGGGCCGCCGGGATACTCGAGCCCGATCAGGCGCGCGACCTTGTCAAAGGCCTCGCCGGCAGCGTCGTCGCGCGTGGCGGAGAGACGCTCCGCGACACCGTGTTCCCGGAGCACGACACACTCCGTATGCCCGCCACTCACGAGGAGCGCTAGGTACGGCGGCTCGAGGTTCGGGTCGGCAAGCCAGGCGCTGTACACATGCCCCGCGAGGTGCGAGACGCCGACGATCGGCAGGCCGCGCGCAATGGCGGCGGACGACGCGTACATGGTGCCGACGATGAGGCACCCGGCGAGCCCGGGCCCCCGCGTCACCGCGACCGCGTCGATGGCATCCCAACCGCCGGGGACCGGGGCCAGCGCGGCGTCGACGACGGTCGAGAGTGCCTCGAGATGTGCTCGGGCGGCGAGCTCCGGCACGACACCACCGTGGGCCGCGTGCAGCGCGATCTGCGACGACACCACCGACGAGCGCACCTCGCGTCCGTCGGTGAGCACCGCAGCTGCGGTCTCGTCGCAGGAGGTCTCGATCGCGAGGAGATTCAGGCGGACGGGTACTCCATCGACGGAGCGCCGCCGACACCTGCAACGTCGATGCCACTGAGGATCGCGTTGAACCCGCGCTTGAATCCTGGTGCGTGGATGCTGTCGCTCCACATGATTACGGCATCCTCGCCGTTGTCCGTGTAGTACCCGCGACGGCGACCGATCGCCTTGAAACCAAAGCGTTCGTAGAGGCGGATGGCGTGGTCGTTGCTGTCACGCACCTCGAGCGTGATCCAGCGCGCACCGAGCGCATAGGCGCGCTGCACGAGCGCTGCGAAGAGGACGGTGCCGTACCCCTTGGAGTGCTCGCCGGCGCGAACACCGATCGTCGTGATGTGCGCCTCGAGCGCGACCCGCCACAGTCCCGCGTATCCCATGACCTCCCCGTCCTGGCGCAGCACGATGTACGACGCCTGACGGTTCTGCGACAGCTCACTGGCGTAGGCGTTCTTCGGCCACGGGGACGCGAAGACCTGGCGCTCGATGGCTTGCACGGCAGCAATGTCCTCGTAGCGCATCGGTTCGACGGAGAGCCGAGGGACGACCTGCATGAGCACCCAGAAAGAGGCGGCGTTGGTCTTCGCATCATAACCGCGCACTCGCGAAGGAGCGGGCGCAATGAAGGCCTCAGTCGACGTAGACGGCGGTGAGGCCTTCCGCCTCCAGCGGGGCGCGCGAGAGCGCCAGCGGTACCGACGCGGCGAGCGCCTTCGCCGGGTCGATGACGACCATCGGGTCGAGCGGCAGCGTCTCGGTACTGAACACCACGCCACCACCGCCGTCGAACTCGCTCACCAACACGCGGCTCGGCGATGCAGCAGCCGGCGTGCTCGCCACGTAGAGGGCTCCACGACCGGCGTCAGCCGCGACCCAGGAGCCGCTGTACGAGCCTGGGAGCGGTGTGGACGCAACGACTTCGAGCGAGCCGACGCCGTAAAGCGACACCCCACGCGCTTGCGCGACGCCCAGCGCGGCGGCCATGCCCGCGCGGACTCCGGTGTACGTGCCCGGCCCGATCACGACGACGACCGCACCAATTTCATCGGCGAGCATGCGTTGCAGCAGACCGGGCAACGACGTGGCAACTGATGTGCCGCTCACGCGCTCTGCGTGGACGACGGTTCCATCGCGCCGCGCGCGAACGACCACAACACGCGACCGCGATGCGGTGTCGATGGCGAGCACGTCGGTCTCCGTCACCCTTCCCCCCACGCGGCGATGAGGTGCACCGGCACCTCGGCAGCCGTGACCACCCGCGCCCCGCCGTCCTCGATCTCGAATCCGAGACGGAGGTGCACGCGGCCAAGCAGCTCCGAATGCTCCCCCCATTCGACGACGACAACGCCGCCGGACTCCAGCATCTCGTCGACGTCGAGGAGCCGGATATCGGCCTCGGGGCCGAGCCGGTAGAGGTCGATGTGGTGGAGAACGCGCGATCCCGCCCGGTAGACGTGGTGGAGCACGAACGTCGGGCTCCGGACGACCGACGGGTCGATGCCCATCCCGGTCGCGATCCCGCGCACCAGGACCGTCTTGCCGGCGCCGAGCTCGCCGCTCAGCAGGATGAGATCACCGGACTCCACACGTGTGCCGATGCGCTCCCCGAACGCCAGGGTGTCGGTCTCCGTCGCGCAGCGCACGACCGCGCCCTCATCTGTCACGTGAAGTGGCGCGAGCTCGTCCGCGGGGTTGCGACACCGTCCCCGCCCTCGCGGTCAAGGACGGCGACGCCGCTGCCGTCGCGCAACCGTCCGACCACGCTCAGCGGCGAGAGGTCGCCGGTCCAGGACGCCATCAGCGCTGCAGCTGCCACCGAGGGCACGGTTGCGACGAGCTCGAAGTCCTCCCCGCCTCCCAGTGCCATCTCCGGCCAAGCAGCGCCGAAATCGCTGACCAGTGCAGCCTCGACAGGCACCCGGTCGAGCCAGATCTCGGCCCCGCAGGCGGACAGCTCCGTGATCCGCTGGAGCTCCACGATGAGCCCGTCGCTGATGTCGCCACCGCACTGCACCCCGGACGCGACGAGACGGAGTCCCTCCGCGAGCCGTGCCGTCGGCGCGAGCTGGGCGTCGACCCAGGAGCGCTCCTGGCCGGACAGGTCAGCGCCCCCGTCAAGGAGCAGCCGGAGGCCCGCAGCCGCTCGCCCGAGCATCCCCGTCACCAGGATCAGGTCTCCCGCGGCCCCTGCGTCGCGGCGCAGGGCCCGCCCCGGGGCGATCGTGCCACCGACCGAGACGTCGATGACCAGCGGCCCGTCGATTGCGCTGACGTCGCCACCCGCCACGACACTGCCGGCGGCCGCGGCGGCGGCGCAGAGGCCCCGCTGGATCTCGAGGACGTCCTCGGCGCAGGTGCTCGAGGGCGCGCAGAGGGTGGCCGCGCACCACGCGGGACTGGCACCCATTCCGGCCAGATCCGAGAGGGCGACGGCCATGGCGCGGGCTCCGAGTTGGCGGGGAGTGATCCACGAGCGCCGGAAGTCGACCCCCTCCACGAGCGCGTCCTGGCTGATGGCGACATGCTGCCCCGGGTCGGGCACCCAGACCGCGGCGTCGTCGCCGGCGCCAAGTGCCAGACTCGGTGAACTGGTGCGCGCGATCTCGGAAAGCGCTCGCAGCAGCTCCGTCTCGCCCACCTGGAGCAGGGTCGGGCCTCCTGTGTCAAAGGCTCGCCCGGGCGTCGCGTCCGTCTCCAACGTCACACGACCGCAATATACGTGGACCGCTCCTCGGGTACCGTTGGCGCGACCGCGCGAGTTGCGCTCGGTCCCTCCGGGCCGGTAAGGTGCGGCCTGGGGAACGCGCCGACTGATGCCCTTGGAGGGTGTCTGTGCGGGGCAGAAAGGCACGGAGGACACCGGATTTTGACGTTCAGCCGGAAGTTGGCCCTGACCGTGACAGGTGTCATCACTCTTCTGGCCACCGGACTCGGAACCATCCCGAACTCGAAGGCAAACGGCGCGCAGGTGCCGAGCTCTGCCATCGCGGCGCTGCAGCAGCGGCGCGCGGCACTCATCGCAGAGCTCGCCGCGATGCAGCCCAACCTCAGGGCGGCGGGTGGATCAGTGGGTTCGGCGGAGGCGTTGTTCAACGCCCAGCAGACCAGGGTTCTGAACGAGCGCAAGCAGCTCAACAGCTTGAACGCGTCCCTGCTTTCCTTAAGCAGTCAGCTCAGCAGCAACGACGCCACTGTCGCGCAGAACAAAGCGCAGCTCGCTGCGATCACGCGCGCGACGTACGAGACGAGCGGGAGCGACCAGGTGCTCGCGGCGGTGTTGAGCGCGCCGTCCTTCAACCAGGCGATGGATGAGCTGAAATCCGCGAACCAGGTGTCGCAGCAGGTGCTCGCGCTTGTCGAGCGTCTCGCCAGCGCGGACCGCGCGATCACCACTGAGCAGACGAGCATCCGCCGTGAGGCCGCGCAGGCATCGACCATGGAAGGTCAGCTTGCGGCGCAGAGCAATCAGCTCCTGGTCGTGCTCGAGAACCGCAACACGGCGTTCGCGGGACTGAGCGGGCCGGCGAAGCAGGTCGCGGCAGAGATCGCCAACATCGACAACCAGATCGCGTTTCTCGAGGCCGGTCCACACGTCGGTGCTGGACCGTGCGGCAACCACTTCGCTTACGGGTTCTGCACGTACTACGTCGCGACTCGCCGTTGTGTGCCGTGGCTCGGCAACGCGAACTCGTGGTACATCGCGGCGGCGGAGATGGGCTACAAGGAAGGCTCGATGCCGATCCCCGGTGCGATCGTCGTGTTCAAGCCCGGCGTTGACGGCGTGAGCTCCGAAGGTCACGTCGCGTACGTCGAGGCGGTCGGTCCAGCTGCAGGAATTCCGACAGGAGACTTCAAGCTGTCGGAGATGAACTACGCCGGTTGGAACGAAGTCGACTACCGCGTCATCAGCGACACGAGCGGTGACATCGAAGGGTTCATCTACGGCAACTAGCGAGCGCTAGCGGCTTCGATCGCCTGTCGAAGCAACTCCTGCGCTGCCGGCAGCGTGTCGATGACGTCCGATGCGAGCGCTCCAGCCCGACCGCTGCGCGCCTGCACCATCACTCCCGCCTGCGCATGGATGGTGACGCCGGCAATCGCGGCATCCCGCGGTGCGAGACCCTGCGCGAGCATCGATCCGATGAGTCCGGCGAGGACATCGCCCGTACCGCCGGTCGCCAGCGCGACAACACGGTGGGTGTCGGTGTGCACGGGGTGTGCCGCGGCTGCGATGACGGTCTCCGCTCCCTTGAGGACGAGGACCACGCCGCGTTCCTCGGCGTAGCGCTGCGCGAGACCGATGCGATCCGCCTGCACCGCATCCGTTGTGATCCCTGCAAGACGGCCCATCTCGGCCGGATGCGGCGTCAGCACAACGGGCTGACCGCAGCGATGCCAGTCGAACCCCGCTTCTGCCGCGATGTTGAGCGCGTCAGCGTCGACGACCGCCGGGCACGGCAGGGCAGTGAGGATGTCGAGCACTGCGGCGACGGTGTCCGGCGAGCGACCGAGACCGGGACCGATCACCAGCGCGTCGGCACTGCGAAGGCGTTCGCGAAGTGCCGTCACTCCCTCGGCGCGTAGCGTCCCCGTCCCGGCATCAGGGAGTGCTGTCGGCATCACCTCGAGACAGCCGACGGCGACGATCGAGTGGATGGCCTCGGGCACACACACCTCGACCAGGCCCGCTCCGCCGCGTGCCGCGCCCATCGCAGCCAGACGCGGAGCTCCGGTGAAGGCTCGCGACCCGGCGACAACGACGACGCGCCCAAAGGTGCCCTTGTTGCCGTCGTCAGGTCGAGCGGCGAGGAGGAGATCCGCGGGCACTTCCGGCAACGCCGTGCGCCGGTGCGGCGTGCAACTCACGGCCACCGCGATGGCAAGACCGCCATCGTGCGTGAGCGACAGGGCGATATCGGTCGGCTCGCCGCGAACGTGCACCTGGGGAGCACCTCCACGGCGGCGTACCACCTCGATGTCCTTGTACGCGGGCAACCGCTGGCCCATCGAACCGTAGAGCTTCTTCACCGCCTCCTTGGCGGCCCACCTGCTCGCCCATCGCTCGGGCTTGGCGGCGGCGTACCGCTGCTCACCATCGGTGTAGATGCGCTGCGCAAAGCGCGGATTGCGTCGCAGCGCCCCGGCAATGCGATCGACCACGGTCACGTCGACCCCAACGACCAGCGTCATCCGACGACTATTCCACAGTCACCGATTTCGCGAGGTTCCTCGGCTGATCCACGTCGCAGCCGCGCTGCACGGCGACGTGATAGGCGAACAGCTGCAACGGGATGACGTTGATGAGCGGCGAGAGCACCTCGGAACAGCCGGGAACGGCGACGATGCTCGCGAAGCCCTCGTCGAAGGGATTCTCACCTTCGGTGACGAGCGCGATCACCGGTGAGTCGCGCGAGTGCACCTCCTGGACGTTGCTCACCATCTTCGGCAAGGTGGCTGAACGTGTTGCGATCGCAACGACCGGGACCTCCGGCTCGAGGAGCGCGATCGGGCCGTGCTTGAGCTCGCCGGCAGCGTAGCCTTCGGCGTGCACGTACGAGACCTCCTTGAGCTTGAGCGCACCTTCCATCGCGATCGGGAAGTTGATGCCGCGACCGATGTACAGCGCGCTGCGCGCGAAGGCGAACCGCTGCCCCAGGTCGACGAGCAATGGCTCGAGCTCGAGCGTCTTCGTCAGGAGATCGGGCAGATGCTGGAGTTCTGCAACGAGACGCTGATGCTCGGCGACGTCGAGCGTTCCACGCGCGTCGCCGAGCCGGAGCGCGAGCAGCAGGCCGCAGACCATCTGCGTCATGAATGTCTTGGTGCCGGCAACGGAGATCTCCGGCCCGGCCTGCATGTAGAGGGCGCCGTCGGCCTCGAGTGACAGCGCGCTGCCCACTACGTTGGTGATGGCGATGACCTGTGCCCCGGCGCTGCGCGCCTGTCGCACAGCGGCGAGCGTATCCGCTGTCTCGCCCGACTGCGACACCGCAATGACGAGCGAATGCTCGTCGACGAGTGCCTCGCCGTATCGGAACTCACTTGCGGCTTCGACCTTGCAACGCAGCTTGGCGAGATGCTCGATTGCATACCCCGCCACCATCGCCGCATACCAGGCGGTACCGCACGCGACGAGCACGACCTCGCGGACGTCCTCGAGCCGGCCACCGTCGATGCCGAGCTCCGGGAGCACGACCATGCCGAGGTCATCGATCCTGCCGCGCAGCGCGTTGCGCACCGCTTCGGGCTGTTCGTGAATCTCCTTGAGCAGGAAGTGCGGATAGCCGTTCTTCTGCGCCTGTTCGGCTTCCCAGTCGACGGTGACGACGCGCGCCTCAACAGCAGTGCCGTCGAGCTGCTGCACGGTGATCCCGTCGGGCGTGGCGGTGACGATCTCGCCCTCACCGAGAAGCGCGATCCGCTTGGTGTACGGAATCAACGCCGTGATGTCGCTGCTGACGAACACCTCACCACGGCCGAGACCGACGACAAGCGGCGCATTGACGCGCGCACCGACGACGCGATCGGGTTGATCCGCGGAGATGACCACCAGCGCGCATGCGCCTTCCATGCGATTGAGCGCGCCGCGCACGGCTGCAGCGAGGTCACCGCGGTACTCGTCCTCGATGAGGTGCGGGACCACCTCGGTATCGGTCTCGCTGAGGAATTCGTGGCCGCGGGCGATGAGCTCGGCGCGAAGCTCGCGATAGTTCTCGACGATGCCGTTGTGGATCACGTGGATCCGTCCGGTGCAGTCCTGATGCGGATGCGCGTTCTCCACCGACGGACGGCCGTGCGTCGCCCAGCGCGTGTGGCCGATTCCGACTGTCCCCGACGGCAGGCCGACGGTGTCGACCTCGCGGGCGAGCTCGGCCACCTTGTGCGTGTTCTTGATGGTGGTGACATCGCCGAATTCGTCGATGATCGCGATCCCGGCCGAGTCGTAGCCGCGATACTCGAGGCGCCGAAGGCTGTCGAGCAGGATCGGGGCTGCGGGTCGGGGGCCGGCGTAGCCGATGATTCCGCACATAGGACCTCTCTGGAACGCTCGCGGGCGCCTCGAGTTACGGGGAGGTGGGAGAAGGTGTCGGGGACGGTGTCGGGGTCGGCGGCGTCGGGAAAGTGCCGATGGTGATCGTCACAGTGACCTTGTTGATCCGCGCCGTGACCCCGGGCGGAAGGACGAGGTTCACCGACTGCGTGAACGTCCCGAAGATGCCGTTCAGAAACACCGGCGTGGTCGTGATCGAGTCAAGGCCGTTGAGCAGGTCCTGGGGACCAGTGACCTCGATCGTCAGTGGGCTGACCGTGATGCCCGCGAGGTAGTGACCCGAGGAGGTGGTGCCCTCCGTGCGCGGAATGATCGCGACAAGGCGCTGGGTCACATCCGCGCTGATGGCGATGCTCACGCTGACGTTGGTGTGGTCGATCCCGACGTCGTTCAGGCGCACTCCCTTCGCGTCGTAGGCAAGCACGCGGAGATCGGCCTGGAAGTTGGCCTTCTGCGTGCTCAGGTCGACAGTCACCTCCGCCTTGATGCCGGCCAGCTCGCGCGCCGGACCCTCGATGACCACCGACGACGGGGTCACCTGCTCCGCCCCGCTCTGATAGCCAACCGGCGGCGGATTGGTGATCACGATCGTCACCCCGACCGACTTCGACTCGAAGGCATCGACGTCGACCGTGACTGTCGTCGGCGGGTCGATCAGCTCAGTCGCCGGATCGTTGTTGACGATGGTGATGGGGATGGCGTACGTGCCCACGTGCGTGATGCTCGACCAGCGAGCGGTGACCGTCAGTGCTGTTGTCGGGTCGAGTGATTGCAGTGTGTCCTGGTCGCCGCCGACGCGGATCGCGACGTCATCCACCGGGTGCACGAGCACGAACTGGGAGGGAATAGCGCTCTGCGGCACCGGGACTGTGACCAGTCGCGTCTCCGGGGGATTGCCCGCGTACACGACGCCGACCCAGGTGACGAATGCGATGAAGAAGCAGCCGACCTTGAGCTTCCAGTTGCGCTTGATGAAGCCCGGGATGTTCACGGATGCGAGCGCCGTCCGAGCGTTCGCAGCGTGCTCACCCGCGACAGCGGACGCAGCCGCCCGAGCGCTCCCGGCACGCCTTCCTTCGCAAGGAGCGTGACGAGCATCTCGTGCAACTTGGCCTGGTCAAGACCGCGATAGAGCTTGCCGTCATTGGCGATGCTGATCAAACCGGTTTCCTCGCTGACGATCAGCACGACGGCGTCACTCTGCATGGAAAGGCCGAGCGCCGCGCGGTGGCGTGTGCCCATACGACCAACTCCGGGCAGCGTCTCGGCCAGCGGCAGTACACATCCCGCCGCGATCAGGCGGTTGTCGTGAATGATCACCGCACCGTCGTGCAACGGCGAGCCCGGAATGAAGATGGTGGCCAGCATCTCTGCGGTGACCTCGCCGTTGATGTGCACGCCCGTTGCCGCCAGATTCTCCAGTCCGGTCTCACGTTCGAAGACGATGAGCGCGCCGACCTTTTTCTCGGCGAGGGATCCGGCCGCGCGCAGAACCTCGTCGACAATCCGCGAGAACGCCAGCTCGTTGTGCCTCCCGAGCACGTTGCGAACGGTGCCGAGCCGGCCGACCTGGTCGAGCGCGCGGCGCAATTCCGGCTGGAACAGCACGATCGCGGCGATGACGATCGCCTGTGTCCCGTTATTGAAGATGAACTCCAGGAGCCGGAGGTGCAACAACTGCGCGGCCCAGCCGACCACGAAGATGACGCCGAGGCCAAGCAGGAGCTGTACCGCCTGCGTTCCCCGGATGAGCTTCAGCAACTGATAGAGCAGGAACGCGACCACCAGCACATCGAGCGCGTCACGCCAGCTGAGGCTCTGCAGGAAGAAGTGCGCGTTGCGCAGCAGATCACTCATGCCGCGACCTCACCGTCCTGCGCATAGATGCGCGCGAGCAGCGCCTGCTGCACCCACAGGCGATTCTCCGCCTGAGCGAACACGATCGAGTGCGGCCCGTCGATCACTGCGTCGGTGATCTCCTCCCCGCGATGCGCCGGAAGGCAGTGCATCACCTTGACCCCGGAAGGCGCGAGCGCCACGAGCGCATCGTTCACCTGCAGGCTCGCGAAGTCCTCACGGCGTTGCTGCTGCTCGGTTTCCTGACCCATGCTCGTCCAGACGTCGGTGTAGATGATGTCCGCGTCGCGCAGCGCAGGAGCGGCCTCGTGACTGATTTCGAACACGGTGCTCGGGTCGCGAAAGCCTGCGGCGCGCTGCAGCACGGACGCCGGCGGCTCGTATCCCGGTGGGCAGATGACTCGCAGGTTGACGCCGAGCCGCGCGGCGGCATAGATCCACGATGTGCAGACGTTGTTGCCATCACCGATGTACGCGACCGTCGCTCCCGCCAGACGCCCGGTCACCGCGCGCACGGTCATGCAGTCCGCGAGCACCTGACAGGGATGCTCGGAGTCGGTGAGCGCGTTGATCACCGGCGAGCTCGCCGCCGCTGCGATCGTGACGAGATCGCGGTGCGAGACGAGCCGGGCGACGATGCCGTCGGCGTACCCGTCGAGGATGCGGCTGATGTCGGCCGCCGATTCGCGCTCTCCCAGCTGCACCTCGGGATTGAAGAGCGCGATCGGGTGGCCGCCGAGGCGGTTGATCGCCACCTCGAAGGACACGCGGGTGCGGTTGCTGGGACGCTGGAAGATGAGCGCGAGCGATCGGCCCGCGAGCGGGCGACCGAGATCGCGACCCCCCTTGGCCGCGTCAGCCAGGTCGAGGGTCGTGATGATCTCGTCGGTGCTGAGATCCGCGATGCTCAGGAGATCGCGGCCGGCGAGCGAATGGTGCATCCGCCTCATATGGTTGCACCGCGACGGCGATAGCGCGCCCCACGCGGAAACCGGCGCGGATGCCCGCGCGCGCTATACCGTGCGCCGCGTGGACATCGCGGTCGTCGTCAACGGCGGAGTGGCCGAGACCCTCCAGGCGACCCCCCTGCTGCGCACGCTGCGCGCCGGCTTTCCCACGGCGCGCATCGCGCTGATCTGTCCTTCGACGGCGGTGGACATCGCCGACGGCATCCCGCCGGTCGATCGGGTGATCCCGCTCTCTCAGCTCCGTGGATCCCGGAATGGGGGTCTCCGCCTCTGGCTGACGCTCCGCGGGCTGCGCCTTGACGCGGTGTTTCTCTGCACCTCGGGGGCGCTTCCGGCGGTGTCCGCGTACTTCGCCGGCGTCTCGGAGCGAAGCGGCGTCGGTGGCGGCGCTCGCAGCCTCCTGCTGACGGGCAGGGTCCGTCCCGGACGGTCCGAGAATCGTGCACAGACGTGGCTCCGCCTCGCCCAGGTCGCCGGAGTCCATCAGGAGCTCCACAGCCCGGTCTTCGAGCCCGGTCCGGATGCGCGGCGTCGGGCCGAGCAGGTGCTCCATGGCAGCGGCCTCGCCGATGGACGGCTGCTCGTGGCCATCGCCCCCGGCACCGGGTTCGCCGAGGCTCACCGCGCCCCGGTGGCGTCGACCGCGTGGGACCCCGAGCGCTGGGCCCACCTCGCCAACCAGCTCGCTCAGCGTCACGGCGCCGGGATCCTGCTCATCGGCTCACCACTCGACCGATACGCCGCAGAGCGCACCAAGATGGACCTCCGCGCGGATGCCACGGATCTCGTCGGCGAGATCGATCTCGCCACGCTGGCCGGGGTGATCGCGCGCTGCGATCTCCTCGTGGGGAGCGACACGCCGCTCCTCCAGCTTGCCGCGGCGATGGGAACACCGACCGTCGGCCTCTTCGGACCGACCGACGGGACGCGTGGCGGTGCCTACGGACAGGCGCATCGGGTGGTGCAGGCCCAGGCGCCGCCCCGCTACCAGGACACGCCACCCGAGCGTGCGAGCATGGATCAGATCCGTGTCGAGGATGTCCTCGCCGGGATCGAGGCGACCCTTTAATCCCTCAGCGGATGTACATGAGGGCGCGCTTGAGCACGTCGAGGTTATCGAGCGCGTAGCCCGTCCCGCGCACCGCGCAGAGATGCGGCTGGCTGTCCCGATGGACCTCGATCCCGGTGGATGCCGCGATCGCGCTGTCGAGCCCTTCGAGCCGAGCACTGCCTCCGCACAGCACGATCCCCTCGCGCTTGATGTCGGCGATGAGGCGGGACGGCGTGTCGGCCAGCACCGCATCGAGCGCCGACAGAATCGGCGAGAGGTGACTTTCGAGGCACGGCGCCAGCTCCGTCGACGTGATCGTGATCGAAGCTTCCCCCGCGTCCGTACGCCCGATGACGTCGAGGCGGCGTTCCTCGTGAGCGCCGACCCGGGCGAGCGACGCGATCAACTCCTCGACCGTGGCCGCATCGAGCACGGCGCCGTGGGCCGAGCGAACGTGGTCGGCGATGCAGCCGTGGAGGCGGTCACCGCCGTGGCCGGCGAGACAGCGCCCGCTGACCGTCCCCTCGAGTGCGAGCGCAGCGATATCGGTCTTGCCCGCTCCGATGTCGATGACGAGGTGCCCGTTGGGGCCGTTCAGCCGCACCCCGGCACCCATCGCCGACGCCAGCGGCGCGTCGAGGAGGTAGACGGTGCGCGCGCCCGCCAGAGCGGCTGCCTCGAGCAACCCGCGACGCGGGCCGCCCGCGAGCGAGGACATGACCGCGATCACGACGTCCGGCTTGAAAATCCGCTGCCTCCCGGCCGCACGGATCATCGCGTGGTTGATGAGCCACCGTGCCGCGGTGGGATCGACGATGTCGCCACCCGCGATCGGACGGCGAAGGTGCATCTCGGGGTCTTCGGCGGCAGCCTCGAGCGCCGGAGCACCGAAGGTCGCGGCGTGCACCTCGCCACCCCGAATCGCGACGGCCGTCGGCTCACTGCCGATCATGCCTTCACCTTTCACGATGATCCGCGTGGTCGTGGTGCCGAGGTCGATACCGACTTTCTTTCCCAGCACTGCTGTGTCTGAGACCTCAGTCTCCGATGACGCCGGTGAGGTCGCGCACCTCGGTCCCGGGCTCGTCGGTGGTGACCTGCTCGATATCCGCCCCGATCCCCGCAAGCTTGACGACGAGGTCGTCGTAGCCACGCTCGAGATGGAACACGTTGTCGAGCTCGGTGGCACCGTCGGCGCACATGCCGGCGATGACGAGTGCCGCTCCACTGCGGATGTCGGGGATGCTCATCCGCGTGCCACGCAATCGCGAGGGCCCGTTGATGATCGCGCTGCGCCCATGGACCTCGATGCTCGCGCCCATCTGCTGGAGAGCGGCAACGTGGCGAAAGCGGTTCTCGTACAAGGCTTCGCTGATGATGCTCACGCCGTTGGCCTGGGTCATCAGCGCGCAGAACTGCGGTTGCATGTCCGTGGCGAATCCGGGGTGGGTCCACGTCGTGACGTCGACGCTGCGCAGACGCGAGCAGCTGACGCGAACGTGTTGCGCGCCCTCGACGATGTCGCAGCCGGCTGAGCGCAACTTGCTGAACAGCCAGCGCAGGTCGCTCGGGCGCATCTGCTCCACGACGACGTCACCGTACGTCGCAGCGGCGGCGATCATGTACGTGCCCGCCTCGATGTAGTCGGCGGTCACGTTGTGCGTCGTCCCGTGGAGCAGGCCGCCGCTGCCCTCGATGACGATGAGCTCGGTGCCCACGCCCGTGATGTGCGCGCCCATCCCGATGAGACACCGCGCGAGGTCGTACACGTGCGGCTCGCGCGCCGCGTTGCTGATCACCGTGATCCCCTCGGCAAGGACGGCGGCCATCATCAGGTTCTCCGTACCGGTGACCGTCGGCATGTCCAGCGAGATGCGGGCGCCGTGCAGCCGGCGCGCCCGCGCGTGGTACGCGCCGTCGCGCTCCTCAACCTCCGCACCCATGAGACGGAGCCCCTCGAGATGCTGCTCGACCCGGCGCATCCCGATGTCGTCGCCACCCGGCTTCGCGATGCTCGCCTCCCCGGCGCGGCCGACCAGGGCGCCGAGCAGGAGGAACGAGCCCCGCATCCTCCGGCTGAGGTCCGCGTCGACCTCGGTGCGGACGAGCGATCCCGCATCGAGCCGCCAGGTGTGCAGGTCCGGGTGCTCGACCACGACACCGACGTGCTCGAGCATCCGGGCCATGGTCGAGATGTCCTCGATGTCCGGCACGTTGTGAAGCTCCACCGGCTGGTCGGTGAGGAGCGCCGCGGCCATGACCGGCAGCGCGGCGTTCTTGCTCCCGGAGATCGCGACAGTTCCCTCGAGCCGCCGCCCGCCCCGGATGCGCAGGAGTTCCATCTCCGCTTACCGTACTCGACGGCGGCGGCTGACCGGGTAGATTAGGGTCGGGCGTCCAGTCGGACCGCCGCTTCGCATCGGGAGACACCATGGCAACCGCAACGCTTTCCTCAGTCGCCGGCGTCGAGGAGCTCCTCGGCGACCAGGCCGCTTCCCTGCTCGAGCATCGCTGCGAGACGGTCGACCAGTCGCTGCTGCACCTGCCCGGCCCCGACTTCTTCGAACGCACGTGGCTCGGCACGGACCGGTCGAGCCAGGTTTTGCGCAACCTCAACTCGATCTATGCCCACGGCCGTCTCGCGGGAACGGGCTACGTCTCGATCCTCCCAGTCGACCAGGGCATCGAGCACTCCGCCGGTGCCTCGTTCGCACCGAACCCCGAGTACTTCGACCCAGGCAAGATCGTTGAGCTCGCAGTCGAGGGCGGTTGCAACGCGGTGGCGTCCACGTTCGGCGTGCTGGGCGCCGTCTCGCGCAAGTGGGCGCACAAGATCCCGTTCATCGTCAAGATCAACCACAACGAGCTGATCACCTATCCCAACGGTGCCGACCAGATCCTGTTCGGCACCGTCAAGGAAGCGTGGAACCTCGGGGCCGTCGCGGTCGGCGCGACGATCTACTTTGGTTCCGACGGCGGCGACCGGCAGATCGTGGAGATCTCGCGCGCGTTCGCCGAAGCTCATTCGCTCGGGATGGCGACCATCCTCTGGTGCTACCTGCGGAACCCCGCGTTCAAGAAGGACGGCGTCGACTACGCGCTCGCGGCCGACCTCACCGGCCAGGCAAACCATATCGGCGTCACGATCGAGGCCGACATCATCAAGCAGAAGCTGCCGACCACGAACGGTGGGTTTGTCGCGCTCAATTTCGGCAAGACCGCCGAGGCCGTGTACACGAAGCTGACGTCAGACCATCCGATCGACCTCTGCCGCTACCAGGTGCTCAACTGCTACGCGGGACGTGTCGGCCTCATCAACTCCGGTGGCGAGTCGACGGGCGCGGCGGACCTCGCTGATGCGGTGCGCACCGCGGTCGTCAACAAGCGTGCCGGCGGCACCGGCTTGATCACGGGCCGCAAGGCGTTCCAGCGACCGATGCGCGACGGCGTCCAGCTCTTGCGTGCGGTGCAGGACGTGTATCTGAACGAAGCCATCACCATCGCGTAGACGCGCATGGAATACGTCGAGATCCCTCGCAACGACGACGAGCGCGTCACCCTGCTGGCGTTCCTCGAGTGGCAACGCGAAACCATGGCGAAGAAGTGCGGCGGCCTCAGCGCCGAGCAGATGCGCCGGGCATCGGTGCCGCCGTCGAACCTGACACTGCTTGGGCTGCTTCGCCACATGGCCGATGTGGAGCGCGGATGGTTCCGGCGCACGCTGGCCGGCGAGGACATCGAGGACCGCTACGCGACGGACGACGATCCTGATGGCGACTTCGACAACATCGCGGACGCCGAACCCGAGGAGGCGTTCGCCGCATGGCGGGAGGAATGCGCGCTCGCCGACGAGATCATGTCCCGGCGCGCGCTCGAGGCAACGGGCCACCAGCGGACCGGACGCGAGGTCTCAATGCGCTGGATCCTCAACCACATGATCGAGGAGTACTCGCGCCACAACGGTCACGCCGACCTCATCCGGCAGGCCGTCGACGGCGCGACCGGCTACGACTGACTCAGACCCGGCCTTCCTCGCGCTTCAACTCCTCGCGTCCGATGATCGAGAGATGCACTTCGTCAGGGCCGTCCATGAATCGCGCTGAGCGCGCATAGGCGAACATCTGCGTGAGCGGCAGGTCCTGCGAGACGCCGGCACCGCCATGCACCTGGATCGCGCGGTCGATCACTGCCTGGGCGACGTTGGGCGCCACGACTTTGATCGCCGAGATCTCGAAGCGAGCGCCGCGACTTCCCTGCGTGTCGAGCAGCCACGCGGCCTTCTGACACAGCAGCCGCGCCTGCTCGATCTCGATCCGCGACCGTGCGATCTGTTCACGCACAACCCCTTGCTCCGCAAGGCGTTTCCCGAATGCGGTCCGCGACTTCGCACGCTCACACATGAGCGAGAGCGCGCGTTCGGCCGCGCCGATGAGACGCATGCAGTGATGCAGCCGACCGGGGCCGAGACGCGCCTGGGCGATCATGAACGCCGTCCCCTCATCGCCGATGCGATTGCTCTTGGGGACGCGCACGTTCTCGAGCAGGATCTCGCAATGACTGCCGGGATCGTCGAACCCGTATACCTTCAACTGGCGGACGATCGTCACTCCGGGAGCGTCCATCGGGACCAGGACCATGGTGTGGCGGGCATGGCGCTCGGCCTCGGGGTGCGTCACGCCGATGAGCAGGATGACCTTGGCGTTGGGATGCGCGGCGCCGCTGGTGAACCACTTATGGCCATTGATGACGTAATCATCACCGTCGCTGTCGATGCGCGTGGCGAGCTGCGTGGGATCGGAGCTCGCCACCTCCGGCTCGGTCATGCCGATGCAGGAGCGAATCTCGCCGTTGAGGAGCGGCGTGAGCCACGTCTGCTGCTGCTCGGGGGTGCCGAACTGCGCGAGGACCTCCATGTTGCCGGTGTCCGGCGCGGAGCAGTTCATCGCCTCGGACGCGATCGAGTTCCAGCCCATGATCTCGGCGAGTGCGCCGTACTCGAGGTTGGTGAGGCCGGGGCCGAATCGCTTGTCGGGTAGGAACAGGTTCCAGAGGCCGCGCTTGCGCGCCTCGGTCTTGAGCTCCTCCATGACGGGTGAGATCTTCTGCGGGATCGTTTCCGCGGAGAAGCCGCTCCAGTACTCCGCTTCGGCGGGACGGACGCGCTCGTCCATGAAACGCCAGACCTTCTCGCTCAGCTCGCGGACCCGTTGTGTCTCTTCGAATTCCATCGTCAGTCTCCTCCGGAAGAATCAAGCCGAGCCAGCGCCTCGAGGCCGCCCTCGACGATTGCGGGCACCATCTCCCCCATCGTCTCGAATCCCTCGCCGACGGTCATTCCCATCAGGAATCGCGCGGTGATCCCCTCGGCGATGATCGCCAGCTTGTATGCGCCGAGCGCGATGTACCACTCGAGTGCCGACATGTCGCGCTGCGTGCCGGCAGCGTAGTCTCGCAGGATATCGGCGCGCTTGTAGAAGCCGTCCTGGATCGTCACGGGCTTGCCGTGGAGCGCTCGCGCGGCCGCCTCGGTGTCGTCATCCGCCCAGTACACGCAGAGCAGGCCGACGTCACACAGCGGATCGCCGATCGTGCACATCTCCCAGTCGATGACCGCGACGATGCGAGCCGGATCGGCGGGCGCATACATGACGTTGTCGAGCCGGTAGTCGCCGTGCACGATCCCCGGTGCCGACTGTGCGGGGCGCGTCTCGTCGAGGCGGCGGCGGAGCTCTTCGATACTCGGCAGCTCGCGCGTCTTCGACGCCTCCCACTGCTGCCACCAACGGCGGACCTGACGCTCGAGAAAGCCGCCGGGATGACCGAAGCCGGCAAGCCCGATCGCGTCAGGGTCGATGTCATGTAGTTGCAGCAACGTGCCCACCAGGGCTGCGGACATCGCCTGCCGAGTGTCGCGAGTGTCTGGAAACGCATCCGGCAACGCGGAGCGGACGACGTGGCCGTCGATCCACTCCATCACGTAAAAGCGTGCGCCGATCACCGACTCGTCCTCGCAGAGTGCGATGACCTGGGGCACGGGAATCCCGGTGTCCGCGAGCGCCGACAGCACGCGATACTCGCGGGCCATGTCGTGCGCCGTCGGGAGCACGTGCGCGAGTGGCGGGCGGCGCACCACGAAACGACGCGATCCGTCGTCGACGATATACGTGAGGTTCGACCGGCCCCCGGGAATCACCTCACCGCGCAATGGCCCGGCAAGGCCTCCGACGCGAGGCGCCAGGTACTCCGCGAGCGAGTCGAGGTCGAGCCCGGGAGGCGAGGTCACTGCCCTTGCGGGTGCCCACCATGGCGCCGGCGCCTGATCTCCGCGACCTGGAGCCGCAGCGTCGCGCGTTCGAGCGCCATGAGCGCCTCCTCGTTGCCCACGTTCTGGGTCAGGAGTTCCTGCGCCTTCTTGCGCGCCTCTTCGGCACGCGCCTCGTCGATGTCCTCGGCGCGCTCCGCAGCATCCGCAAGGATCGTGACCTTGTCGGGCAGCACCTCGAGAAACCCGCCCGCGACGGCGAGCACGTGCTCGGCATCGTCGTTGCGGATGGTCACGACGCCATTGCGCAGCGGCGTGAGGAGTGCGATGTGGTGCGGCAGCACCCCAAGGTCCCCCTCCACACCGGGAGCAAGCACGAAGTCGGCTTCCTCGCTGAAGACGCGACCTTCCGGCGTCACGAGCTCGACCTGCAGCTTGGCCACGATCGTTACTCGGCCTTGGTCTCGGTGTCACCGGCATCGGCTGCCGGCGCCTCTGCGGCCGGCGATTCCTTCGCGGCCGCAGCTTCGGCGGGCGCGGCCGCGCTTCCCTGCGCTGCATCCGCCTTGTTCAACTCGGCGGCCCGTTGCACCGCCTCGTCGATCGTCCCGCACATGTAGAACGCTTCCTCTGGCAGGTCGTCGTGCTTGCCATCGAGAATCTCCCCGAAGCCGCGGATGGTCTCTGCAAGCGGCACGTACTTGCCGTCGCGCCCGGTGAACACCTCGGCGACGAAGAACGGCTGGGACAGGAAGTTGCGGACGCGGCGCGCCCGGCCGACGGTCAACTTCTGGTCCTCGGTGAGCTCTTCCTGACCGAGGATGGCGATGATGTCCTGGAGCTCCTTGTATTCCTGCAACACGCGCTTGACACCCTGCGCAACGCGGTAGTGCTCCTCGCCGACGACGTTCGGGTCGAGCACGCGGCTGAAGGACTCGAGCGGATCCACGGCGGGATAGATGCCCGCCTCCGAGATCGATCGGCTCAATGTGACCGTCGCCCCGAGGTGTCCGAACGTGGTGGCGACCGCGGGGTCGGTGAAGTCGTCCGCCGGCACGTAGATCGCCTGCACCGACGTGATCGAGCCTTTGTTGGTGGAGGTGATCCGCTCCTGCAGGTCACCCATCTCAGTGGCGAGCGTCGGCTGGTATCCGACTGCGGACGGCATGCGACCGAGCAGCGCGGAAACCTCTGCACCGGCAAGCGTGTACCGGAAGATGTTGTCGATGAAGAGCAGCGTGTCGGCGCCCTTCTCGTCGCGGAACCACTCGGCGATCGTGAGCGCCGTGAGCGCGACTCGTGCCCGTGCACCTGGCGACTCGTTCATCTGCCCGTAGACGAGCGCCGTCTGGTCAAGGACCTTCGACTCCTGCATCTCGCCGTACAGCGCGGTGCCCTCGCGGGTGCGTTCACCGACACCGGCGAACACCGAGTACCCGGCGTGCTCGCGCGCGATGTTGCGGATCATCTCCATGACGATGACCGTCTTGCCGACGCCCGCTCCGCCGAAGAGTCCGATCTTCGAGCCTTTCGAGAACGTGCAGATGAGGTCGATGACCTTGATGCCGGTCTCGAGGATCTCCGTCTCCGTCGACTGCTCGGAGATGGTGGGCGCGGTGCGGTGCATCGGCATCCGGGCCGTGCCTTTGAACGGTCCCTTGCCGTCGATGGTGTCGCCGATGACGTTGAACATCCGTCCGAGCGTCTCCTCGCCGACCGGCACCTGAATCGGCGCGCCGGTTGCGCGCACGGCGTCACCGCGACGCACGCCCTCGGTGGTGTCCATGGCGATGGTTCGAACCGTGCTGTTGCCGAGACTCTGCTGTACCTCGAGCACGAGCAACTTGCCGCCCTCGCGATCCATCTCGAGCGCGTCGAGGATCTCGGGCAGGCGCCCGCCACTGAACTCGACATCGACGACCGGCCCGATCACCTGCACGACGGCGCCGGTCCCGGACTGCAATTCCACTACTGCCATCTCTCTCTCCTCAGCCTTCCAGCGCCGCGGCGCCGGAGACGATCTCCATCAACTCGGTCGTGATCGACGCCTGCCGCACCTTGTTCGCGGTCAGCGTCAGGTCCTCGATGAACTCGCTTGCGTTGTCGGACGCGTTGCGCATCGCAATCATTCGTGCAGCCTGCTCGGATGCCGCGTTTTCCAGAACCGCGCGATACACCTGCGCCTCGACGTATCGAGGCAGCAGCGCATCGAGAACGTCCTTCGGTTCAGGCTCGTACTCGAAGTCGGCGCTGACGGCTTTCGCATCCTCGGGTGGTACGACCGGGATCACGCGTTGGAGCACCGTCTGCTGGCGGCCGACGCTGATGAAGCGCGCGTATACGATGTCGATCTGCTGGACTTCGCCGCGCTCGTACTGCTCCATCGCAACCCGCGCAGCCGGGAGCACGTCACCCATCGTCGGCTTGTCGCCCAGCATGCTTTGATCCGCGATGAGGTCGCGGTGCAGCCGGCGGATCACGTCGCGCCCTCTGCGACCGATTGTGACGTACGACACCGGCACCGAGCTCTTGGCTGCATCACTCAACGCCAGGCGGGTGTTGTTGCTGTTCAGCGCACCGGCCAAGCCGCGGTCAGCCGTGACCAGGATGATCAGTCGCTTCTGCACCTCGTTGACCTTGAGAAAGGGGTGCTCGTACTGCGGTGACCGACGCATGAGCTCGGTCATGATGCTGGCGATCTCGTCGCTGTACGGGCGCGCCGCGAGGACTCGCTCCTGGGCACGGCGCATGCGCGCTGCCGCAACGAGCTCCATCGCCTTGGTGATCTTGCGCATGTTCTGGACGCCCTTGATACGGCGGCGCAGATCGCGCAGGCTCGGCATGGAGCGTCAGCCTCTGGTCATGCGTCGCGTGACGCCAGTGGAGATCCGCGACATCATCCGGCGAACGTCTTCTTGAACTCTTCGACGGAGCTACGGATGGTCTTCTCCAACTCGTCGGAGATGCGACCAGTCTTGGTAATCTCTTCCTCGATCTCAGGATGCGTCTGATCCATGAAGCGCAACAGGCTCTTCTCAAAATCGCGCACGCGGTCGAGAGGGACGTCGTCGAGGAAACCGCGCGCGCCGGCGAAGATGCTGATGACCTGCTTCGCAAACGGCATCGGCTCGTATTGCGGCTGCTTGAGCAGTTCGGTCATACGCTGGCCACGGTCAAGGCGATCACGCGTTCCCTTGTCGAGGTCGGCGGCGAACTGCGCGAATGCCGCGAGCTCGCGGTACTGCGCGAGGTCGAGACGCAACTGCCCGGCAACCTGCTTCATCGCCTTCGTCTGGGCGTCACCACCGACACGTGAGACCGAGAGACCGACGTTGATCGCGGGACGGATGCCGGCGTTGAAGAGGTCCGTCTCGAGGTAGATCTGGCCGTCGGTGATGGAGATGACGTTGGTCGGGATGAACGCGGAGACGTCGTTCGCCTTGGTTTCGATGATCGGCAGCGCGGTGAGCGTGCCACCACCTTCAGCCTCGCTCATGCGCGCCGCGCGCTCGAGCAGGCGGGAGTGGAGATAGAAGACGTCACCCGGGTAGGCCTCGCGAGACGGCGGGCGCCGGAGCAGCAGCGACAGCTCGCGGTACGCGTCCGCGTGCTTGCTCAGGTCGTCGTAGATGATCAGCGCGTGCCCGCCCTTCTGCATGAAGTACTCGCCCATCGCGCAACCCGCATACGGCGCGAGGAACTGCAGCGGCGCCGGATCCGACGCAGTCGCAGCCACGATGATGGTGTGCTCCATGGCGCCGTGCGCCTCGAGTGTCGCCTTGATCTGCGCGACCTTCTGCGCGTTCTGCCCGATCGCGACGTAGATACAGATGACTCCGGTGCCTTTCTGGTTGATGATCGCGTCGATGGCGATGGCGGTCTTGCCGGTCTGGCGGTCGCCGATGATCAACTCGCGCTGACCACGGCCGATCGGGATCATCGAGTTCGATCGCTTTCAGCCCGGTCTGCATCGGCGTGTCGACGTTCTCGCGCTCGATGACACCGGGCGCGACACGCTCGGTGGGGAATGACTGTGCGGTCTCGATCGGGCCACGGTCGTCCAGCTGCTCACCGAGCGCGTTGACAACGCGACCGACCAGCTCGTCACCGACCGGCACTTCCGCGATGCGACCCGTCGTGCGCACAGCATCGCCTTCCTGCAGGTGCTCGTACGGACCGAGGATGACCGCGCCGACGCCGTCTTCGCGAAGGTCGAGCGCGAGCGCAAGGACTGTGCCGACGCCACCGGGGCCAGGCATCTCAAGAAGTTCGCCGGCCATTGCGCGTTCGAGACCGTAGACACGCGCGATGCCGTCGCTGACCGAGGTGATCACACCCTCGTTGGCGTCGACCACTGGTGCCTCAAAACTCGCGATGCGTTGTTTGAGGATCTCTCCGATCTCGTCGCTGCGTATGGCCATCAGTTCGTCATTCCTCTCTCGTGCTTAGGCAAGTGCTGCCTGGAGTTGCTGAAGATGCGTGCGCAGGCTGTCGTCGATCACCCGGTCGCCGATGCGGATCACGAGTCCGCCGACGATGGATGGATCGGTACGCACGGTCGTCTGCACGTCACTGCCGAGCTGCTTGCTCAGCGAATCGCGAATGCGCTGCTCGAGCGCGGCGTCGGCCGGAATCGCGGTGGTCACGTCCACGCGGACAACTCCTGAGGCCTTGTCGGTCAAGGCGTCGTAGTGGCTGAGGATCTCGCGAACGATCCCCACGCGGCGGCGTTCGATCAGCAGGCGGGCGAGGTTGCGCGCTTGCGGAGACGCACCGTCGAGCAGCTGCAGTCCCAGTCGAACCCGTTCCGAAAGGCTCGTCTTCGGGTTGGCGAGCGCCTCGGCCACTGCCGGGTCACCGAGCGTTTCGGCGATGCCCGCGAGCTGCTCACGCCAGCCGGGAATATCCCTCGCGTCCTGGGCGAGGGCGAAGTACGCCTCGGCGTAGCGGCGGGCGAGGATGCTCGCGCGTTCCATGGTTAGTTCTGCTGCGCTTTCGCGCCCGGATTGTCGCCGACCTTGGTCAGCGCCTCGTCGATGAGCCGCTGGTGCGCTTTGGCGTCGATGGTCTCGCCGAGCAGTCGTTGCGTTGCGGCAACGACAAGGTTGCTCACCTCATTGCGCAGGTCCTGGATGGCACGATCGCGCTCGCCGCCGATCTCGGTGCGCGCGCGCTCGATCAACGCATCCGCATCGGTCCGCGCCTTGGCAAGCACTTCCTGCGCTTCGCCGGATGCCTCGCCATGCGAGCGGTTGATGATCTCGCGTGCCTGGGTGCGCGCCTCCTCGAGTGTCGCCTCGACCTGCGCCTGGACACTGGCCAGGCGTTGCTCCGCCTCGGCTGCGGCCTTGAGGCCGGCTTCGATCTTGTTCTCGCGTTCGGTGGCAGCCTTGATGATGGCGGGATACGCCCACTTCCCGAGGATCAGGATCATCAGGATGAACGCGATCAGCTCAGCGAAGAACGTCCCGTTCGGCGTGAGCAGCCCCGAAGGCGGCGATGCCAGCATCATCGACATCAATCCTTAGCCGGCGATGACGTAGATGAAGAAGAATCCGAGCGCGAGATTGATGAAATACATCCCCTCGACGAGTCCGATGATCAGGAACATCGTGACCTGCAACCGGCTCTGAGCCTCCGGCTGACGAGCCGTTCCGGCGATGGTTGCATTACCTGCGAGACCGTCACCGATAGCGGCGCCGATTGCGCCGCCGCCCAGTGCAAGTCCGGCGGCGATCAGCGCTCCCATCAGGATCAGCGCATGGTTCATGTGGTGTCTCTCCTCAACTCGTTGCGTGTACTGCTGTGCCGTGATGCTCTTCCTCGAGTCCTTCACGGGCCATGCCGAAATAGATGATCGTCAATAGCATGAAGATGAACGCCTGGATGGTGCCGATCAGGAAGACATCGAAGAGCTTCCAGCCGGTCAGCAGAATGACCCACAAGGGCGTCGCGGCCGTCTGCACGACCGATGACCCTGCGAACGCCACGTAACCGAGCGTCAGCAGGAACACCATCACCAGGCCGCCGAAGATGTTGCCGAACAACCGCAGCGCGAGGCTGAGGGGCTTCGCGATCTCTTCGATGATGTTGAGTGGCGTGAACGCCACGCGTGCCCAAATTGGGAGCTCAAACGGTTTCGTGAAGCGGCGCAGATAGCCGCGGAAACCGAGCACGTGGATGCTGTACCACTGCACGATCACGATGACTGCAAGCGCCATCGCCAGTGTCAGGTTGATGTCCGCGGCTGCCGGCTCCACCGGCGAAGTCAACGGGAAGAAGTCGAGCCAGTTGGCGAAGAGGATGAAGAGAAAGATCGTCGCCGCGATAGGCGTGACGAAGCCTGCGTCATCGCCGATCATCTCCTTGGTCAGGCCGCGAATGTATCCGAGCAACAACTCGAGCACCATCTGAAGCTTCCCGGGCTTACCGTGACTGAGCCGATAGGCCACTCCGAGTCCGAGTGCCAGGGTCAGCACGACGGCGATGCCGCTTGAGATAAGCGTGTCGTAGTTGAAGGTGCACAGGAACTTCTGGCCACACAACTGGATCGTCGGATGCATACCCGGGGGCGGGATCAGCGCAGAGACAATCATGTGATTCGCAGCTGTTCACGCAGTGCGGCTGCGGCGAGCACCACCTGCGCTACGCCCAGACCAAGGATGACGAGCCACACGTTGGCCAGCCCGAACGCGAGACCGATCGCGATGCCGATCAGGCTCAGCGTCATGATCCGGAGCAGGCTCGTGGCGAGAAAGGGAATCGGCAGGGCGATCAACTTGGCCGCCATGGCGCCGTTGATCGATCCGATTGCCAGTCCCGTCGCGAGCGCGCCGCCGGGCCCAGGGTGTCCGACGATGAGACCCACCAGCACCGAGATCACGGCTGCGCCGGCGCATACCAAGGCGGCATTTCGCACGAGGCGCAACGCATTCGCGGCGGTCTTCGGGCGCGACGAAGCTCCTTCCGACGACACCTCTGCTCCCGCTGCCTTCACTTGGACTGTCAAACCAAGGCAACGATATCAATTGGGTGCCGCGGCACGATCCAGCGCTTCGTCAGATGAAGCGTTTGAACTGGACGAACGCGGTGTAACAGCCGGCCGTGATGCCGACGACCAGCCCGACGAGGACCCCGATCGCCGTGATGTGCAGCAGGAGATCGACGCCCTCACCGAGGAGCAGCGGCACGATGAATGCAAGCGCGATCTGCATCCCGAGCCCGGCGAGCTCGCCCCCGGACGGCGTTCGAGGGGACGGACTGCTGCTCAGTCGGGCTCACCGGTGTGGTGGATGTGGGAGGGCCGCGTCCGGCGTCCCTCCACCTGAACCTCGCTTTCCTCAGCCGCGACGAAAGGGAGGCGCGGCGTCCGGCGCCGGTTCCGCCAGATGAGGACCACCAGCGACACGATGAGCAGACCGAGCGCGATGAAGATGATCGTGCGGTGCCCGTAGATCGTCAGCGCAAGGCATCCGAGGATCGCGGTGACCAGATAGAAGGTGAACGCCGTCTCGAGCGGGGTCATCCCCACCGCCCGCAAGCGATGGTGGAGGTGTCCCGCGTCCGGCGCGGCCGGATTCCGGCCGGCCAGGGTTCTCCGGACGATCGCGAACAGGGTGTCGCCGATCGGCAGCCCAAGCGCGATGAGCGGCACGAGGATCGACAGGCCGACGACGACCTTGGCGACGCCGAGGATCGTGATCAGCGCCAGGGCGACGCCGAGGAAATGGCTCCCTGAATCGCCCATGAACACGCGGGCGGGCGGCAGGTTGAACACGAGGAATCCAAGGCAGCAGCCCATCACCGCCCCGCTCAGGATCACGACTCCGGTCTGCACCTGGGTCTCGATGTGATCGGGCGCCCCGATGCGGCTGATCGCCGCGAGCAGGCAGACGGCCGCGACGATGGCGATCACCCCGGCCGCGACGCCGTCGGCGCCGTCGAGCAGGTTCACCGACACCTGCATCCCGACCAGCCACACGACGGTGACCGGGGCCGTCAGCCACATGAGATCGACAACGGTCGGCGAGTGAGTGCCGGGGATCGCGATCGTCGTGATCGTGATGCCGAAGAGGACGGCCAGGACGCCGACCCCGACCTCGATGCCGAGCTTGCTCCGCCACGAGAGATCGAGGATGTCGTCGATTGCCATTGCCACCGTGATCGCGGCGGTGACCGCGAGGACCTGCCAGCGGTAGGTGATGCTCGACCCGAAGATGGCGATCGCCACCGCAAAGCCGGCGAACATTGCGATGCCCCCCAGCCTCGGCGTGGACTGCCGATGGAGGTGGCGATCACCGTCCGGTTCGGCAACCGCTCCGGTCCTGCGGGCGAGCCAGATCGAGCCCGGCACGGCGGCGATGCAGACGGCGCTCGCCACCAGGAACGGCGGGAGCGCCGTCAGCCAGGGCGAGTCGGCGGCGATCACGCCGGCGGCGCGTCCCGATATGGGAGTGGGAATCGCCGGCACAGCGCCCGGCTCCGCGCGCGAACATCAGCGCGGACGTCGGGATCGTCGAACCCCGTGAGCATGCGATGCACGAGCGCGGCGATCTCGTCCATCTCGGGCTCGCCCATCCCACGCGAGGTCACCGATGGGCTCCCGAGCCTGATCCCGTTGGGGTTGAACGGCGATCCGCCGTGCCCGGGGAACGCGTTGGCATTGACCGTCACGCCAACCTCGTCAAATGCTGACTGGACCGCTCGACCGCGCAGGCCGGTCGGGCGCAGATCGATGACCATCAGGTGGTTGTCGGTACCGCCGGTGGTGAGCACCAGATCGCGCGACAGAAGTCCGGCCGCCATCGCCTTGGCGTTGCTGACGACCTTGTGGGCGTATTCGCGGAAGGCCGGCTGCGCGCACTGCTTGAACATCACTGCCTTGGCGGCGATCGCGTGCATCTGGGGCCCGCCCTGGACGTTCGGGCATGCCGCCTTGTCGATCTGATCGGCGTGCTCTGCCTTGCAGAGGACCACGCCGCCCCACGGCCCACGCATGGTCTTGTGGGTGGTGAAGGTCACAAAATCGGCGTGCGGCACGGGGCTGGGATGCGCACCGCCCGCGACCAGCCCCGCGAAGTGGGCCATGTCGACCATGAGGTACGCGTCGATCTCGTGTGCGATCTCCGCGAACGCCGCGAAATCGAGGATGCGCGGGTACGAGCTGTAGCCGGCGACGATCATCTTCGGGCGCACCTCGAGCGCGCGCTCGCGCACCGCCGCCATGTCGAGGACGCCGGTCTCCTCGTCGACGAAATACGGCTCGAAGTGATAGATCCGGCCGCTGAAGCTGACCGGCGAGCCGTGGCTCAGGTGACCGCCCTGATCGAGCGCCATGCCGAGCACCGTGTCGCCGGGGCTCAGCACGCTGGCATAGACCGCCATGTTCGCCTGGGTGCCGGAATGCGGCTGGACGTTGGCGTGGTCGGCGCCGAAGAGCGCGGTGGCACGGTTCCTCGCCAGGTTCTCGACCTGGTCGACGATCTCGCAGCCGCCGTAGTAGCGCTTGCCAGGCACGCCTTCGGCGTACTTGTTGTTGAGCCAGGAACCGAGCGCCTCGAGCACCGCAACGGACGCGAGGTTCTCCGACGGGATGAGCTCGAGGGTCTCCTCCTGGCGCTCCAGCTCGGCATCGAGGAGTGCCGCAACCTCCGGGTCGGTCGCGCGCAGCGCGGGCTTGTCGGTGAATCCGGCGCCGCTCGTGGCTCCCGGACGGATTTCGACAGGTGTGCTGGTCATGGCGATCTCTGCCCCTCCGTGCTGGTTGAAGGAAAACCCCCGAGAAGCGAGCGCAACACGGCGAAGGAAATCGGGCCTTCGCGAAGCACGCGGGGGGGGAAATACGTGCAGTCGATGATAGTCGAGGCAAGTCCGCCACAGTGACCACCCTCGACGATGGCGTCGACCTCCCCACCCAGGGCAGCCGCTACCTCCGCAGCTGTGGTCGCGGCAGGCTCGCCGTGGCGGTTGGCGCTCGTCGTGGCGAGCGGGCCGGTGCTCCGCAGGAGCTCCAGGGCGATCGCGTGGTCGGGCACACGAACACTCAGCGTTGTCCCGGTGCGCGGGATCGCCCAGCGCCTGGCGCGCAACCCGCAGATGACCGAGAGCGCTCCGGGCCAGCACGCCGCCGCAAGGATTCGAGCCGCCGCGTTGAGGTCGACGTCCTCCTCGATGTCGTTCATGGTCGCGCTCAGCAGCGTGAGCTCGAGGTCGGCCGGGCGCCGCTTGATCGCATAGATGCGGTCGACGGCCGCGGCGTTCGACGGATCACACGCGAGCCCGAAGACGGTGTCCGTCGGCATGGCGATCACTCCGCCCGCGGCGATTGCGGCAAGCGCCGCGTCGAGCGTCATCGCCGCTCCGCATCGATGACGCGCGTCCTGCCCGTCAGGTCCGGGACCGCCGACACGGTCATCCCGGGGAGGGTGGCCTGGACGAGAGCGCCGACCGCGTCCGCGCGTCGGGGATCGACCTCGAGGAGGAGACGATCAGCGGTCACATGCGCGCGAAGCGAGGTGAGCAGCGCGCGATACGCGTCGAGCCCGTCCTCGCCGCCGAGCAGCGCTCCGTGCGGCTCGAAATCGCGCACATCCCGATCGACGTCCTCGAGTTCCGCGGTGGTGACATACGGCGGGTTGCTCACGACGAGGTCGAAGGACCCGTCGAGCGCGTCCGCCCACGACAACGCGACGAACGTTGCGGGGACCTCGAGCCGCTCGGCATTGGCACGCGCAACCTCGATCGCGGCCGCGCTGATGTCGGTCGCGACAACGTCGGTGCCCGGCACCTCGGCGGCCAGCGTGATGGCGATGCAGCCGCTCCCCGTCCCCAGGTCGGCGACGCGCGCGACACGTCCGTCGAGCGCGCGCAGCGCCACGAGCGCACGCTCGACGATCGTCTCGGTGTCCGGGCGCGGGATGAGCACGTCGCTGTTGACCGTGAAAGACCGGCCGTAGAATTCGCGAGTCCCGGTGATGTAGGCCACGGGCTCGCCTTTGCCGCGGCGCCGCACCAGCTCCCGAATCGCGCTCAACTCGTGCTCGGCGAGTGGCCGGTCGAACTGCAGATAGAGGTCGAGGCGGCGGACCCCGAGGGCTTGCGCGCAGAGCAGCTCCGCGTCAAGCCGCGCCGTGGTGCTGCCGTGGTCACCGAGGTAGGTGGTACTCAGGCGGAGCACGTCGATGAGGATCGGGGCCGCCGCCACCTCAGGCGTCGTGCCCCACGAGGACACCGTCGGGGTCGTCCTCGAGCAGGCGCCGAGCCTGGTCCTCGTTGGAGAGCGGCTCGATGAGCAGGTCGAGGTCACCGTCAAGCACTCGCGGGAGCTGGTGCAGCGTGAAATCGATGCGGTGATCCGTGACGCGCGACTGCGGGAAGTTGTACGTCCGGATCTTCTCGCTGCGGTCCCCGCTGCCCACCATCGACCGTCGCGTCGCGCGCAGCTCCGCTTCGCGCTTCGCCTCGGCGAGGTCGTAGAGGCGCGCTCGCAACACGCGCATCGCCTTGGCACGATTCTTGATCTGCGACTTCTCGTCCTGGCACGTCACGACAAGACCGGTCGGCAGATGCGTGATGCGCACCGCGGAGTCCGTGGTGTTGACGCTCTGACCGCCCGGACCGGTGCTCCGATAGACATCGATCTTGAGGTCGTTCTCGTTGACCTCCACCTCGAGCTCATCCGCTTCGGGAAGCACGACGACGGACGCTGCCGACGTGTGGATGCGTCCCTGCGCCTCGGTCTCCGGCACCCGCTGCACACGATGCACACCAGACTCGAACTTCAGCCGCGAGTACGCGCCCTGACCGTGCACCTCGAAGACGATCTCCTTGAAACCGTGCCCGGCAGTCTCGTTGTGGTCGAGCACCTCGATGCGCCAGCGCTGACGTTCCGCGTAGCGCGCGTACATCCGGAACAGATCCGCGCCGAAGAGGGCGGCCTCATCCCCGCCGGTGCCGGCACGAATCTCGACGACGACATCGCGGTCGTCGTTGGGATCGGCGGTGAGCAGTATCGCGCGCAGGTGCTCGTATTCTTCTGTCGCGGCGGTGAGCTGTGCCTCGTGCTCCTCCTCGGCCATGGTCACCATCTGCGGATCCGTCTCCGCATGGGCCATGTCCGCCGCCTCACGCGCCGCGCTCTGCGCATCACGCCAGCGTCGCGCGGCCTCGACCACCTCGCGCAACTTCGCCTGCTCGCGCGAGAGTTGCTGGACACGGTCAAGGTCCTGGTACGCGTCGGGTGCGCTCAACAACGCCTCGAGCTCGACATATCTCGCTTCGAGCGCAGCGAGCCGTTGTTCGAAGGCTGTGAGCTCCGTCTCGGACATCAGTGCGCACCCGCGATTTCGTAGACGGTGCCTTCGCCGTGACGTGCCGCGTCAAGCGCGGCGATGGCGACCTCGATCTGCCGATCGTCCGGCTGCCGCGTGCTCAACAATTGCGCGCCGAGCACCGGCGCGAGGGCGATGCGGCCGACCGCGGTACCGCGAATGCGGATCAGCGCACGGATGATCTCGTACGACACGGCGGCGACCACCGGCACCAGCGCGATCTGCAACACGAGCCGCAGCGCTGTGGGCAACAGTCCGAGCGGCGCAAAGACCGCGACGCTCACGAACGCGACGACAACGAGGAATCCTGTGCCGCAGCGGGGATGCAGACGGCTGCGCGCGCGCACGTGATCGATGTCGATGGTGTCTCCCGACTCGAGTGCGTTGATCGACATGTGCTCGGCACCGTGATATTGAAAGAGACGGCGCACGTTGGGGATCAGGCTGATGAGCAGGAGATACGCAACGAGCACGAACGCCCGAATCACACCCTCGATGAGCACCGACGTGATCGATGCTGTGCTGTGATGGAGCAGTCCACCGAGCAACAGCGGCAGTCCGATGAACAACGCCAGCGCAAACACGAGCGAGGCGATCATCGCCCCGCGCATCGCGCCGTCGCCGATCTCGGCATCCTGGCCGAGTTGCACGATCGCCGACCATTGCAACGCGCGCATCCCGAGGTGGATGGTCTCGTACAGCCCTGCCACGCCTCGAAAGAACGGACGGCGCCAGATGCCGGCTGTGTACACGCGAGAGCGCAGCACATCGGTGCAGACGGCGATGTCACCGTTCGGACGTCGCGCCGCGACCGCGTAGGAGTCGCGGCCGCGCATGAGCACCCCTTCGATGACCGCCTGCCCGCCGTAGAAGAAGGTTCCGGGCGGCGCGCTCACCGCGTTGACGGCAACGGTGAGCACGAGGTCGCGGCAACGCTGGGCGAACCTCATGGGCTGCATGCTAGTGGCAGCACCGCCGCGGAGTCGCGCCGAAGATGCTCGCTGGAGAGGCGACCCGCTCGGAACGCAACCGTCCGGAGCAGGGCCTGGCGTCTTTCGCTAGGGCTTCTTGGCTTGCTCGGCGCGACGCCGGAAGCGCTCCACCTGGCCGCCCGTGTCGATGATGCGCTGCGTCCCGGTGAAGAACGGATGGCACACCGAGCACACCTCGGTCTTCAACTCAGCGAGCGTGGATCCGGTCGAGAAGGTGTTGCCGCACAGGCAATGGACTTCGGCGTCGGTGTGGTATTCGGGATGGATCGCAGTTTTCATGGGGCGCCTTGATTCGCGGGGAAGGGACAAACCCACGATACCACGGCGGCGCAAGGCTCAATCCACAGCGACTCCGACCGGGCGGGTGAAGTTTCCGTGCGCCACGGACGGCAGGCGGTCGACGAGCTGGCGGTACGCGGCCGCGAGGCCGATGCCGTCGTCCGGCAGGAGGTCGCGACGTGCTAGGACCTCGACGAGCCAGTCGGGATCACAGTTCAGCGAGCGCCACTGGATCTGGCCGGCGCCCATCTCGATGACGGCTTCCGCGGTGCGGTCCAGCTGCTCGCTCGAATCGGTGACCCCCGGGAAGGTGAGCAGGTTGACGCACACCTGCCCACCGGCGCGCGACATCACTCGCCCGCACTCGACGACGTCGTCGATCGAGTACCCCACCGGGCGGTAGTAGGCGCGAAAGATGGGATCAGCGAAGGAGATCGCGCTGATGCGCACGCTGTTGCAGCCCGCGTCGATCAGCCGCTGGAGCGTGCGCGGCCGGCTCCCGTTGGTGTTGACATGGATCGTCGCGTCCGGATGCTCCGCACGGATCGAGGCGACGGCGTCGGCAAGCACATCGTCGCGCGTGAGCGGCTCACCCTCGCAGCCCTGGCCGAACGAGACGATGGCTGCGTCGTTCCCACCGAGGTGGAATCCGGCCATGCCGGCGAGCTCCGCGGCGGTCGGGGCAAACCGCATGCGCGGCTGAGGCGCCGGCGCCTGGCCGTCGGTCTGCAAGGAGATGCACCCGAGGCAGTCCGCGTTGCAGGCAGGTGAGGCCGGCAGCGCACCTTCGTAGCGCCGAAGGAAGGTGTTCTGCGCTGTGTAACACCGTAACTCGGTGGCGCAATTGGCGAGGTGGTCGACGAGACGGTTGCCGGGGAGTGCGGCGCGTGCGGCGTCGATCGCCTCGGGCAGCGCTTCGCCGGCGTAGCGCGCCGGTTCCCACCACCCGAATCCGTCGGTGTTGAGCGCGGCGACACGGAGCTCGTCGTGGTGTTCGACAACCGCCGCGTACCCGTAGAGGGGGAGGCGGCGGCTGCCGGGGAGCGGCCGCGACGCGGGCAGCAGGGTGCGCAGAAAGCCAACTGGGAGCACCGCCGCGACGGGGAGGAGGTCGGCCTCGATGTCGACGGGCCGGTTCTTGGCGTCGAGTGCGAGTGCCCGTCGCCCGGGCAGGTGCATGAGCGTTGTCCCTTCCGGAATGGGGATCAGCTCGTTCGCGTCCAGCGGCACGAGCTTGCCGCCGGAACGCGCGGCAGGACGGAATCCTCCAAGGACCTCGAGCTCACCGTCAGGGCGAGCGACGACAGGGCGCATCGCTCGATTCTCCCCTTTGCGTGCTTCGCCGCCGGACGCAGCGCCTATGCGGGGCTTGGAGTTCGGCTGCTCCCCGTTGACCGACACGATGGCCACTGGAGCCGGCAGCGCTCCCGTGTTGATGTCTGCAGCGAGAGCCGACGCCGACGCAGCTGTGAAGTTGCCGGTGATCTCGGTTTGATCGCTCTGGCCCCCGCCCGTGACGACCGGTGCGGTCAAGACGTCGTCATCCAGGAAGATGCCGATCTGCGCCGTCGCGAAAGCGTCGCTCGGGTTCTCGTTGTACGAGGCGTACGCCGCATTGGTGATCCGCGTCCACTCGGCCGCCCCCGCCGAGTTGAAGTTGATGTCGACAGCGATCTGCCCGGTCGTGCCGTCAGTTCCCACCGTTGCCGAATTCACGTCTCCGGACGGGAGTTGGCTGTCGACCTTCCAGTGATACCCCGCGGGGTACAGGTCGGCATCGGTGAACTGTTCTGTGTTGAACCGCTGCTGCTGGTCGTCAAGGAACGTCGGATTGTCTGGGTCGGGATCACCGAGCGCCGCGGTCGCAAATGCGATTGATCCCGTCGCGGCCAGAAGCGAGACGGCCTCCGAAACGCTGAGAGTTGTGCGCACGTCGATGTCACCGTCACCGGCAACCGTGACGGTCGATTGTGCCTGGGCTGCGGCTGAGCGGCTTTCAAGATGCGCGACAACGCTGTTGCGGATCGAGGCGGCGTTCGACGTGATCGCCGGACACGATGCCACTGTGGCGACGACCGGCGATCCAGGCGCGCAGACCTGCAGCACCAGGTTGGTCTGATAGCGAACCGGTACGAAGGGGATGGCGCACGACGACATCGCCAGCAGGCATCCGGCGGCGATCACGCCACCGCCGACGGGTCCTCGCAACGATCCCTTCCTTGCGACCGGTGTCACCAATCCTCCTTGGTGAGATGACGCCTCAGTGTGAGCGGCGCTGGCAATTCCCGACGACCGCGACTGCACCGGCGCCGATCGCAAACAGCATGCAGATCACCACGCCGACGATCGAGAGGCCGGTGATAGGGCCGATCAGACCCGAGAGCAGCAATCCGGCGATGATCACCGCCCCCAGGAAGGTCGCGAGCGTCAGCCAGTAGGTCGAAGGCGTCACCCAGGTGGTCCGCAGGCTTCCGCTTGCGGGCTTGGAGAACATGGCGATCATGAAGGCGTCGGCGACCGGGATGACCGCCGAGCCGAACCCCGAGGACGGCGGGACGGGGGAATCGGGAACGCGCGTGAAGACGTTGGGCATGCGACCCAGGGTATTACGCGGCAGCGAGTTCGTCCGGGATCGCGGTGAGAACGTGACTTTCGCCGGCGCGGACCACCCGGATCACCATGAAGCGCTCGATCGGTCCGTCCACCATCAGACGCTGGAGATCGCGAGGGCTCTCGATCGGGCGGCTGTCGACCTCGATGATGATGTCGCCCGCGCGGAGTCCTGCCGCATCGGCCGGGCTGCCTTTCACGACCTCCACCACCTCGAGCCCGCGACGGCTGCCGAGCGCGCCTTCCCATCGCGGCGGGATCGGACGCGACACACCGGCCACGCCGAGATGGGCGCGGCGCACGCGGCCGTCGCGCACGAGCGCTCCGATGATCCGCTCGGTCGTGGTGTTGATCGGCACAGCGAGCCCGAGACCGGCGCCGGCGAGCGCGGTGTTGATGCCGACGACGCGTCCCGCCGAGTCCGCAAGTGCCCCGCCCGAGTTGCCGGGGTTGAGCGCGGCGTCGGTCTGGATGACGTCGTCGATGACCCGCACGTGATCGCCGGCACGCGCCGGGAGCGAGCGGCCGAGTGCGCTGACGACACCGGCGGTGACGCTGCCCGCCAGGCCAAGGGGATTGCCGATGGCGACGACGAGCTGCCCGACCCGGAGCGCTCCGGCGTCGCCGAGCGTTGCGGGTTCGAGGTCACCGTGCTCGGCGACGAGCACCGCCAGGTCCGAGAGCGGGTCGCGACCCCGGACCCGAAAGCGGAGGCGCCGGCCGTCCGCAAGGTCGAGACGGCCGCCCTCGCCGGCGTCGACGACGTGTGCGGACGTCACCAGCAGGCCGTCAGCGCTCAGCGCGACGGCGGAGCCACTCCCGGCGGGGCCACGCCGGCCTCCACCCGGAGCAACCTGGACAGCGGCCACCGACGGCGCCAGCGTCGCCGCAACCCGGGTCAGGGTTCGCGAGTAGGCGTCGAGCAGCGCGCCGTTGTCGTCCGGGTCAGCCGACATCCGGACCTTCGGCCCGGGCCTTCTGCACCGCGGTGAGCGCCCCGCGAAGGCTCTCGATCCACTCGGACTGGTGCTGGCCGACAAGCCGGACGCACCAGGCGAGTGCCTCGCTGCGGCTCCGCGCGACGCCCGCCTCGATGAGGGTGTCGAGCACGGCGCGGTCACCGATGCGCAGCCGGGTCATGACCGGGACACCGAGGGTGGTGAACATCTCCTCGACGCCACCACAGCGGGCGCCCCAGGAGACCTTGCGCCCGAAGAGGCGCTCGGCATCGCGAGCCACCCGGACCCGGGCGTCTCTCGTCTCGCCGCGGAACCGGGCGATCCGGGCGCTGCGAGCGGCGGCACGTGCGCCGTCGGCGGCATCGGCGGGGAGCTCCGGCTCGGCGATCTCGCCGACGATCAGGATCTCGTCGTTGTCGGATGTGATGGTCGGAGCCGTCTGATACAGCCCCTCCGGGAGGCGGCCGGCGAACCAGCCGGTGAGCTCGTCGTTGGTCAGGGGGTCGGGCGTCGTCTGTGCTTTCATAATTACATGATTACACAGCCGACGAGACGACGGCCGCGGCCGTCCGGCTACGGCACGTAGGCCTGCAGCGTCGGACCGGCGATCAGCAGTTCCCCATCGGCGAACACCGGTTGCGCGAAGATCGGCGCGGTGGTGACGATGGTGTGCAGGATCGCTCCATTGAGCGCATTCATCAGGTACACGGCGCTTGCACCACCGCCGGTGTGGTACGTCGGCACCGCCAGGACGTGCGCGCCGTCAAGGCTCGGCGTTCCAACCACCGGGCCGGCGCCGAGCGCCGTTTCCCACACCGTGGTGCCCGCCGGGGTGAGCTCGTACATCGAGCCCGGTTCGGCGCCGCTCATTGGCGCGTCGGCGCCGATGAACAGGTCGCTCCCGTTGTACACGGCCGCACCGCCGCAGAACGCCAGTGACCCGGGCGCGGGCGGAATTCCCAGCGTGACGGTCCACGCAGGCGTCGAGGGATCGGCCTGGCTCAGGGCATAGAACACGCCGTTCTTGTCGCACGCTCCCACCATCGGGATGGAGCCGTCCATGAAGAGCGCCGGGCTCGCGTTGAAATCCAGGTTCAAGCCATAGAGACCGGGGATCTGCCACCCGCCCAGCCGGGTGAGCGTCCCTCCCGCGAGCTCGATGATCGCGGTCGCATCGGTGGGCGAGGCGCCGTTGTCATCGCCGGTCGTCACGAATACATTGCCGTTCGGCGCGACCGCGGCAGCCGTGTAGATCGTGGCGCCCTCCGCTGTCGCGCTGCCGGACGTGAAGTACTGACCGGCGACGGCGCCGGTGTGTTGCGCCAGCGCGATCTCGCCGTCGTCGCCGGCGTTGTCGCAGGCAGTCCCCACACCGTAATAGACGTACCCATCAGCGACGGTCGGTGATGACCAGTTGTAGTAGGTGTCGTCATCCTGGCCGATCAACGTGCGCCAGATCGTCGCGCCCGTGGCCGCGTTGAGTGCGTAGAAATAGTGATCCGCAGCGCCGACGTACACGGTCAGGACACCGGTCACCGGATCCTTGGCAACGGTCGCCGTCGACACGATCCCGGAGTTGGAACAGTCGGAGATGGTCAGCGTCTTCGTCCACTTGACCTTCCCCGTCTTCGCGTTCAGCGCGTAGAAGTCGCCGTTCTCTGAGCCGATGTAGATGACGCCGGCGTTCACCGTTGGCGAGGCGTTGAACTTGCCGAACGTCGAATCCTTCCAGAGGGACTTGACCGACTTGGCGTTGGCGACGGTGAAGGTTTTGGCCGACGGCACATACGAGTTGTGCGCCGGGCCGTTGAGGTACGACGTGTAGCTGGTGGTCGGCGCGGCAGCGATGCTGCCCGCGAGCGCGAGGGTTCCCAGCCACGCGCCGATCGCTTTGCCTGCAATCACCGATGTCCCTCCCTGATCATGAGGTGCTCGCGGATCCCGCCACGGGTTCGGCAGCGCGTGGGGTCATCTCGAACCGGAAGAGCGACGCACCGGTGAGGTGGTATCGGCGGCGGGCGAAGAGGTAGCAGATCCACCCGACGACGGTGTTCAGTCCCTTGTCCGCCAGGCGCTGCATCACGGAGATGGCGGCGGCGAGGTCGAAGCTGAGCCCGAGCACCACGAGCAGACCCGCGGTGCTTGCCTCCACCGCACCGAGCCCACCCGGCGAGAAACTCAGCCACGCGGCGCCCTGCGTGACCGCATAGACGAAACCGGCGTCGGTCCAGGAGAGCTTCCCGGGATCGACCGCCTGCGCCACTGCCCACAGGAGCGTCACCGCCATGACGGCCTGCCCGACGCTGAGCGGCAGCCAGCGATATGTGTCGCGATGCCGGAACAGTACACGTGTGTCGCGATGCAACTCGTCCACGGCGGGCCGGATGCGTCGCAGGATCGGCACCTTTTCGACGATGCGTCGCACTCGCGCATACAGGCTCTCCATCGTGAGCACTGCGACGATCCCCGCCACGAAGAACATCGGCACGATGACCGCGATCGCGACGTAGTGGAGTCCGATCGCCTTCGGCAGTGCGAGCACGAACAGCATGAAGACGAAGAGCAGCTCCTGCACCGTCTCGCTCGCCACCACCGCGCCGAGATTCACCGCCGCCGCTTTGGAGACGAGCAGCGCGCGCGTCAGTTCTCCGAGCGGCAGGAGTGCAGTCGCCTGTCCGGTCTCGGTGAGAAAGACGGTGTCCAGCAAGGGAAACTTGATGCCGAGCGCTCGGTTGAGGGTCCACCACCGGATCCCCTGCACGACGTAGAAACCGATTCCCAGGATGACGACGATCGGTACGTACGCGAGGTTGAAACGCTCGAAGGCGATGCCGATCTTGCGAGGGTCCGCGTAGATGAGCAGCGCTGCGATCGCCCCCAACGCCAGCAGCAGCGGCAGATAGCCGAGCCAACGCCTGCGCTTACGCCGCGGCGCGCGGTTCGGCTTGCCGCCGTGCCCTACGCGAGAGCGAGGCTCATCGGCACGGGCAGCCTCCGTCACCACGCATCGATGGTAGGCGCAACGGCCGTCACGCGGTACGCACCCGATGCGGTCAGTCGGGCGGCGCCCCTCCTGGCCAGGGCAGCGCGGCGAAGCCGATCGTCCCCGGGCCCGTGTGCGCGCCGAACATCGGGCTCAGCGCGAGGGTCTCGCATCGCACGGCATGCAGCGAGGACGACAGCCGGTCGGCGAGCTCGGCGGCGTCGTCCGCTGCGTCGGCGTGGAAGACCACGAACCAGAGTGGCCGGGACCCGAGGTCACCGACTGCGGCGCGCTCGAGCTGCCGGATCGTCCCGGACGTCGTCCGGGCGAGGCCAACCCGACCGGTGTCGCCACCGTCGACGAGCTTGAACACCGGTCGGACCCGCAACGTGTTGGAGATCCCGGCGAGCAGCGCGGGCACCCTGCCGCTGCGCGCCACGTAGGTCAGGGTCGCGAGCGCTCCGTAGACGCGCACCTGCGCGCACGCAGAGCGCACGGACTCCTCCCATCCCGGCGCGACGTCGGTCGACTCGGAGAGCGAAGCTGCGCATCGTGCGATGAGCGCGATCCCCCCAACGGCCGTGCCGGTGTCGATGACCGTGACCCTGCGCCGGCCCTCCTCGGCGGCAAGCATGTCGGCCGCAAGGCTGGCCGTCGAGTGCATACCGCTCCACCGCTCCGGGATCGTCAGGCAGAGCACCGTCTCCGCCTCGGTGCGCCGAAACGCTTCGAGATACGACCCCGGCGACGGCGTCGCGGTGGCGGTCGTCCCGCCGGCGCGGAGCAGGCGGTAGAAGTCGTCGTAGGAGTTCGGCGACCCGTCGTCGACGAACTCGGTGCTGGCGACGGTGATGTGCTGCGGGACGACGACGACGCCCTGCTCGAGGTCCTCCGAGAGCGCCGCGCCACCGTCGACGACGATCGCGCGCTTGCGGAATGTCATCTACCGTACTCAAGCCGCATCATTGCCGGATCATGATCTCCCCGTGGGTCGTGGCGGGTTGGTGCCTCGGCGCCTATCTCGTCGGAGCGTTGCCGACCGGGTGGCTGCTGGTGCGTCGCAAGCGCTATGGGCTTGACCTGCGCCAGTTCGGCACCGGCAACATCGGCACCAGCAACGTGTACCGCCACGCGGGCATTGACGTCGCGATTCTCGTCGGACCCCTCCAGTTCGCCCAGGGCTTCGCTCCCGTGGTCGCAGCGCGGTTTGCGGGTCTGCCGCTCGAGGTGATGATGCTCATCGGGGTCTGCGCCGTTGCCGGAAACGGCTGGCCCGTGTACATGCGCTTCAACGGCGGTCGCGGCGTTGCGGTGGCCACCGGTGTCGTCGCGTCCCTGACGGTCGCCGGCCTCGTCGCGCTGCTCATGTGCTACGCGGGGGGGGCGATTCGGGGCCGGATCGCGCTCGCGGTGCTCGTCGCCTTCGTGATCCTGCCGGTCGTCGCGTTCCTGTTCGGCGGATCGAACGGCTGGATCCTTGGGAGCGGGTGCCTGGCGATCCTGGTGCTGCTGATGCTCCGCAGGCTCGAAGGACTCCCGACTGACGCCCGCGCCTACGGGCATTTCTGGCGCCGCGTGTATCAGCGCCTGGTGTTCGACGAGCGCCCCGGGCGGCCGCTGATGGGGCCGCGGACGGATCCCGGCGCCACGCAGCGACGCTAGATCTCGGCCGTCAGTCCTCGTAGACGGTGCCGAATGGGTACCACCATTGCGGCGCGCGCCTGACGCCAACCTCGAGCTCAGTCGCGACGCGCTGCATCACGGCAGCGTCGCTCTCCCCCGCCTCGACGCGGACGGGTGGGTGCACGACGAGGCGATAGAGGCCGCCCGTTCGCCAGCACTCGACAGGCAGCACCGGCACCTGCGCGACGCGGCCGAGCCACGCGGCGGCCGTGCTGAAGGCGACCGGCCCCCCGCAGAAGTCGACGACCGCTGTCTCGCCGCGCTCGGGGATGTCGCTGAGGATGGCGGCAAATCGCCCGCGCCGGACGGAGCGGATCAGCCCTCGCGCCGCATGCGACGACACGAGCACCTCCATGTCCTGGTGGCGCCGCGCCCACGCCGCGATCCGCGTGACGAGGTCCGGGCCCACGGGCGCCATGACGGTGGTGACCCGGAGACCGGAGGCAAGCCCGCACCCGGCCGCGACGTCCCAGCTGCCGAAATGGGCGAGCGCGAAGACTCCCCCACCGCGCTCGTCGAGTGCGCGGAAGGCGTGCTCCAGGCCGTAGGCGCGGAAGTAGCGGTGCATCTGATGCGCCGGAACCCCGTACTGCCAGACGAAGTCGACCGACGTCCGCGCGTAGTTGCGAAACGATGCGAGCGCCCGGCGCCGCGCGTCGCGCCGGCTCAAGGCCGGATCGAGACGCCGGTGGTTGGCGACGCACCGCCGCCGCGCCGGCGATGACGCGGCGTAGTTGCAGGTGCCGATCAGGTCAGCGAGCGCGTAGCGGCCCGGACCCAGGGCGCGAAGCACCAGGCTTGCGAACCAGAGACCCGCGCGAAGCGATCGTGGCGGTGGCTCCAGGAGGGTGTCCGCGCGAGACGTCAAAGCACCTTGGGCGCTTGATCGGGCTGCAGCGCAACATGGTGCTTGGCGATGATCTCGCGCACCGTGCCGCTCTGTGCGCGCATCACGAGGCTGTGGGTCTCCGCCCACCAGTTGTGATAGCGGACGCCACGCAGCAGTCCGCCGCCGCTGATACCCGTGACCGCCACGCTCACCTCGCGTCCAGGAACGAGCTGCTCCATGCTGAGCGAGGCGTCCGGATCGAACCCGGCAGCCCGCATGGCCGCCGCTTCGTCCTCGTGACGGACCCACGGACGGCACTGCAGCTCACCGCCGAGGCACCGCATCGCACATGCGGCGACGATGCCCTCACGCGTCCCGCCCGACCCGATCATCACGTCGATGCCCGACCCGGGCCAGGCCGCCATCATCGCCAGGCCGACGTCGCCGTCGCTGACGATCGCGACACGGACCCCGAGCGAGCGCAGACGCTCGAGGAGCGCCTGGTGGCGCGGCCGGTCGAGCACCACCACTGTCAGGTCCTGGACCTGCACGTTCATCGCGAACGCCACCCGGCGCAGGTTGTTCTCCGGCGTATCGCTGACGTCGACGGCACCGCGAGCCTGGGGGCCGACCGCGATCTTGTGCATGTACGCGACCGGCGGCGGCAGGAGTATCCCGCCTGTCTCGGCCGACGCCGCGACGCTCAGCGCCTGGCTGAGACCGCCGGCGACGAGGCTGATGCCGTCAACCGGCAGCAGCGCCAGGTCCACCCGATCACGTCCGCCACCGATCGAGCGGCCGGTGACGAGCCGGTTGTTCGACCCCTCCGGGCCGATCACGATCCGACCCTCGAACGGCATGCCGGACAGCGCGTCCTCCATCGAGTCCTGTCCCGCCTCGCGGGCGCCGCTCTTGTCGCCTCGGCCCAGCCAGCGCCCGACCGACAGCGCCGACGCCTCGGTCGCGCGCAGCAACTCGAGGCCGCGGTTGCGGCCGCGTGAGACTCGCGCCGCCGTCGGCGTAGGACGCGCGGCCGTGCTCATCACGTCCAGCGTAGCGACCCGCTACACCATCCCGACGAATAGGGTTCCCGGCAGGCTGCCACCGACCTGGGTGACGGCGAAGGTAACCGGGTTGACCGCGACCACCCAGCTGTTTTGACCGGCCGACATCGTGCCGTACAGGAGCCCGTTCGAACCCCACAGCGCTGGCGCGAAGTCGCCGATGTTGCGGTCAGACGCGCTCCCCGTCGACGTGTCGAGGATGCGGAGCGTCGGGGTGATGGTCTCCCCGCAGCCGTCCTGGCTGAGCGGGATGGTGATGTACGCGAGCTCGTCCCCGTTGGGCGCGAACACTGCGTCACCGGCGACCGTCGTCCCGGAAAGGCTGTAGGTATGCGTCACGACGCCGCGTGCGCCGATGCGAATGCCTTCGGTCGCGCCGGTCGTTTCCGACGACGCGAAGCACACCGTCGCCGCCCCTGGCCCGACGTTGCTGAGCGGGCAGGAGTTGTCGTTCGTCAACGCGGTCACCACCTCGGTGGACGGGTTGATGATCGCTGAGTTGGCGGATTGCATCTGCATGTCGAACGAGCCGCATCCGCAACCACCGGTCAACACGCGCGCGAAGGCGATGCCGTCTGCATTCCAGTCGATGAGGTAGTAGTCCCAGCTCTCCGGCGCGTCAGCGGTCGGGTGATTCGGGTCCGAGATGCGATCGGCGATGACCGTGGCGCGGTCACCCGGCCGGACCACGAAGATCCTGTTCAGCGCCGTGCCGTTCGTGAGCTGGTCCGAGGTGGCGTAGGCGTAGGACGTCCCATCCGGGCTGATGACGACGCCGTTCGTGTCGGCTGGCACCGCACCGAGCGTCCGCACGACCCCGGTCGTCGTGAGCTCGTGCTCCTCGCCGCCCTGCGTCCAGTAGGCACCCCCCGCACCGGCGGCTGTCAGCCAGGGCGACACGGGATCAGCCGTCGTTCTCGTCACGACGGTGCCCGAAGCGTTCACGATCTCGAGCAAGACGTTGCTCCCCGTTTCCGCAACCGTCACGACGATCGGGTTCGTGGAGCCGGCATTCACCGGTGGGATCACCGGGGGCGTCACAGCCGGCCGCGACAGCGCATGCGTGGCGTCCGCGTACGCGATGCGTTCGGTGGACGCGCGCAGCTGGACGGTGGAAATGGCCCCGCAGCCAGAGAGCACCAGCGCTGCGGCTGGAAGGGCGAGTACGGCGCGGGTCGGGATCATCGAAACTGCCTCCGTCAATCGGTCGAATGACGGTGCAACGGACCCGTGTGCAGCCGGTTTCGCGTAACGATTTCTCAGGTCGTACGTTGCGCGCCGGATCAGACGGTGGTGGGCGACTCGCTTTGCACTGTGCTGCTGCTCTCACCGTCGGCGGCGCTGCCACTCACGGTGATGCCCTTCGTCGACGCGGCCATGAACGCGCGGAACAGCGGGTGCGGTCTCCCCGGCCGCGACCGGAACTCCGGATGGAATTGCGATCCGACGAAGAACGGATGGTCGCGAAGCTCGATGATCTCGACGAGGCGACCGTTCGGCGAGCTGCCGGAGAACACCACCCCGGCGCCGGCGAGGGCCTCGCGGTAATGGTTGTTGAACTCGAAACGGTGGCGGTGGCGCTCGTACACCACCGGCTCGCCGTACGCCTCGGCCGCGCGTGTCCCGGGCGTCAGCTTGCAGGGATACACGCCGAGGCGCATCGTCCCTCCCTTCTCCTCGATGTCGCGCTGCTCGGGGAGCAGGTCGATGACGGGGTGCGAGGTGAAGGCGTTGAACTCCGTCGAGTTTGCGTCGGGAGCGTCGAGAACCTCGCGGGCGATATCCACGACGGCACATTGCATTCCGAGGCAGAGGCCCAGATACGGCACCAGGTGCTCGCGCGCAAATCGCGAGGCGAGCACCTTGCCCTCGATGCCGCGATGGCCGAAGCCGCCAGGCACCACGATGCCGTCGATCCCCTCGAGCGGGCTCATGTCCTCATCGAGATGCTCGCTGTTGACCCAGATCAACTGCAGGTCGGCACCGCAGTGGACCGCCGCGTGGCGCAGGGATTCGATCACGCTGATGTATGCATCGGGCATCTCGACGTACTTGCCCACCAGTGCGATGCGCACCGCCGGCTTCGGTGCCGAGATACGAGCGCACAGGTCCCGCCATTCGGTGAGGTCAGGAGCAGTCACATTGAGACCGAAAAGCTGCACGATGTAATCGCCGAGCCCCGCTTCCTCGAGCATCAATGGGACCTGGTAGATCGAGCTCGCATCCGGGACGTTGATCACGGCACGCATGTCGACGTCGCCGAAGAGCGCGATCTTCTCCTTGAGCGGTTGGCCGATCGGCTTCTCACTGCGCGCGATGATCGCGTCAGGCTGGATACCGATCGAGCGCAGCTGGTTGACGGAGTGCTGCGTGGGCTTGCTCTTGAACTCTTCACTGGCGTTGACGTACGGAACGAGCGTGAGATGCACGTAGCACACGTTGTTGCGCCCCACGTCGTTCTTCATCTGCCGGATGGCCTCGAGGAACGGCAGCGACTCGATGTCACCGACCGTGCCGCCGACCTCGACGATGACGACATCGGGTTGCGGCAGCTCGTTTTCCGCCACTCGGAGGATGCGATGCTTGATCTCGTTGGTGACGTGCGGGATGACCTGCACCGTGCCGCCGAGATAGTCACCGCGCCGCTCCTTGGCGATGACCGATGCGTAGATCTTTCCAGTCGTGACGTTGCTCGCTTTGCTGAGCGCGACGTCGACGAAACGCTCGTAGTGACCGAGATCGAGGTCGGTTTCGGCGCCGTCGTCGGTGACGAACACCTCACCATGCTGATAGGGCGACATCGTGCCCGGATCGACGTTGAGATACGGATCCAGCTTCTGCATTCCGACATGCAGGCCGCGCGCCTTGAGGATCGTGCCGAGGGACGCTGCGGTAATTCCCTTCCCGAGTGAAGAGACCACTCCGCCTGTCACGAACACGAACTTCGCCATGCGCAGAGCCTCCCGGGATGGTTTGAACGATTGTATCAGCCGCGCGTCACACCGACGCACCGATGTTCGAATGTGACAGTCAGCCGGCGGTACGGACCTCGAGAAACACCACGCGGGTGTCGTCGGTCTCGCCGGTCGACCCGGTGAGCATCAGCTTCGGCTGCGGCTCCCACGTGCCTTCGGCAAGCCCCATCTCTTTCGCGAACTTCCCGACCGGATCGTATTCGCCACCGTCGCCGGATCCGTAGCGAGCGGGAACGACGATGCTCGGCTCGACGGCGTTGACCAGCTTCGCGGCGTCGATGGCCCCGAGCGCGTCACCGCCTCCCACGGGGATCACGAGCACGTCGACATGCCCGAGGCTGTCGATCTCGTCCTCGGTCAGCTGGCGGCGCAGGCGCCCGGCAACCACAACACGAACGTCGTCAACGGAGACGCGCATCACCGTCGTCTCGCCGGCGGCAAGCCCGAGGATGCTGACGCCGCCGATCTCGAACTCGCCGGGCCCGCACACTTCCTGAATCTCGCCGTCGCGGGCGCGGAGGCGCTCCGGGTCCGTTGCGCCCTCAGTCCTGACGATGATGCCGACGGTCCCCTTGGCGAGCCCCGGAAGCGTCGTCTGCGGCGGGTCGACGACGACCGTCATCTCGCGGCCGCGCAGGCGGACACAGGAGTGCCCGTGGTAGGTCAATTCCATTGGTTGCCTCCAGTGTGCCGCGTTGGCAGCTCTAGCCGCTCCCGACGACGAGCTCGAGGGTCTTGGTCGTCCCGTTTCGATAGACGGTGATCGTCACCTGCTGGTCGGGTGCCAGGCCGAGGACGGTCGGGTCGAAGGGATGGGTCGCGTCGATCGTGGTGCTGCCCACCGCGGTGACGACATCACCGGCGAGCAGTCCCGCGGTGGCGGCGGGACCGCCTGTCGTGACCGAGAGGATGAGCGCCCCAACCGGGACGTCCGCGGCCGCCGCGGTGGCGGGGTCGATGACCTCGGAGTTGGCGCCCACGTTCGGGACCGGTGTGCTGCCGCTACTGCCAGTAGCGGTGGCGAGGAGGTCGGACGCGGCAGTCATCGAGAGCGCGACGACGCCCGGCGCGGCACCATCGGCATCGACGACGACACCGATGACATCGCCGTTGCCGTTGAGCAAGGGCGCTCCGTCCTGACGCGAATCCGGTGTGGCGTCAACCGTCAGGACGTCGCGCAGCACCGACTCGCCGTCCGTGAGCGTCACCGTGATGCCCACCGAGCTGATCGTCCCCGTGCTGAGAGTCACCGGCGAGAAGGGTGTGTGGGCGACCGCGATGGCGAGGTCGCCGACGCGCGGCGACACCGTCGCGAAGACGAGTGGCGTGAGGTTCTTCGCACCCACGGCCTGCAGCAGCACGACGCCTGAGGTCGGGTCCGCCTTCACGATCGTGGCTGGATAGCTGTGTCCGCTCGCGGTGGCGATGCGGAGCGTCGCGGCACCTTTGATTGCATGGATGCTCGTGAGGACGAGCCCGTTGGCCGACACGACGAACCCGTCGACGATGCCGGTGGGGCCGGTGACGAGCGACCCGACGGTGACCGGCTGCGTCAGCACCTCGACCACCGATACGGACTTCGCCTGGGCGATTGCACCCGCGGTGAGCGTGTCGCCACTGCTGCCGTTGCCCGAGCCGACGACCGTCTGAACAATGACGCGCTCGACCGGCCCGAAGCGCGCGTAGATGCCCCACGCAGCGAGACCTCCGCCGACCAGACCGATGACCGAGCTCAGCACCACGGCTGCGATCAGCCGGTCGCGCGGTCGCGCGGCCGTCGTCATTCGGCTGGTGCCGTTGCCCTTCGGCTCAAGTAGCGAACGATCCCGGCGGCGTTGCTGTGCACGCCGTTCAGGATCTCGGCCTTCTCCCGCGACGCGGCGGGCAGCTTTTCCGGATCGAGTGCGAAGGCTTCGGCGAGGGCGGCGGCCACATCGTAGATACCGGCGTCCGATGCGTCCTCGATGACCCGCTCGGCGACCTCCACCCAGCTGTGGAGCATCTCCTCAGCCTCGGCGAGCGTCGCGGCGGGATCGGCCACCGGGCCGTAATGCGTGAGCACGAGCTGCTGCGGGCGGATCTCCGCAAACCGACGCAGGCTGTGCACTGCCTGCTCGAGGTCGAAGTCCGGCGGCGGCGTGGCGGGTCGGAGGACTCCGAGATCCGGGAGCAGCACGCCGACTGCGTCGCCGACGAGCAACGTGCCGGTGTGCTCGTCGAGGACGGCATGGTGGTGCTTGGCGTGTCCGGGCGAGTCCACCATCACGAGCTCTCGTCCGTTGCCGACGTCCACGCGGAACCCGTCTCCCGCGGCGATGAGGCGGTCCTCCGGTACAGCGGTCATCCTCCCGTACAGGGAGTCGAGGAGCGGGCCGTAGACGCGCGACGCGCTGTCGATGAGCTTCGTCGGATCGACGAGGTGTCGCGCCCCACGCTCGTGCACGACGACGGTCGCCGACGGGAAGTCGGCGGCGAGGTCACCCACGGCGCCCGCATGGTCCAGGTGGATGTGGGTGACGATGATCCAGCGGAGATCCGCAGGACCGAGCCCCAACGCTGCCAGTGCGGCGTGAACGGCGGGAACACTCGACTGTGAGCCCGTCTCGATGAGCGCCGGCATCGGACCCTCGACCAGGAACCCCGCCGTCAACTGGTCCATGCCGCCGAGCAGCGTGTCGAGCTGATGGATGCCTGGCGCGATTGCGATTGCTTCGCTCACGGTCGCCCTCGGCTACGGTTGCGGAGTTGGGCTGGAGGCCGTCTGCTGGGCGAGCAGGGTCTGCAGCTTCTGCAGATCACTCTGGAGCTTCGCTTCCGCGGCGCCGTACGCCGTGAAGTTGCCCGCCATCAGCGCGGTCTCGGCAGCGGTGTTGTCCGTGACGATCTGACTGTCGAGCGCCAGGATCTGCTGCTGGATGGTGCCGGTCGGAGTCGGCGTCGGGGTGGCGCCCGCGCTCGGCGTGGGAGTTGGCCCGGACGGCGTTGGTGACGGAGTTGGCGAGGTGGTCCCGGTCGCCGGATTGCTCAAGCCGGGTATCGGTTGATTGGTGTTGAGCAGGTTCTGCAGCGCTGCGCTGAACGACGTGCCTTCGGCCACCCCGTTCTGCGTACCGACGATCACCTCCTGCAACTGCGGGAAGGCAGTGCCGCCATTGGCCGCCGCGGTGACGTACAGCGGGCGGATGTAGAGGAACGAGTTGTTGTTGAACGGCAGGATGATCACATTGCCGAGCGTCACCGTCGATCCGTGCTGACCCAGCAGGCTGATCTGCGAGCTGATCGTCGGATTGGTGTTGATGTTGTTGTCGAACTGCAGTGGTCCGAGCACGTTGTCGGCGTTGTTCAGGCGCACTGAAACAAGCTTCGGTTCGTTCGTGCTGGTGTAATCACACTCCGCGGCCAGCCAGGCGGTCATGTTGTTCGCGGATGTGCCGCCGCCACTCGCACCGGGCGAAAACGTTTGCAGGAGCACGAATTGCGGGCTGCTCGTGTCCGGCAGTGTCGCCTCGACGTAGTACGCGGTGGTCGCGGTGTTCGTGCCGTTCAGGCTCTCCTGCGCGATGTTGAACAGGTCGCTGCCGTTGTAGAAGACCGAAGCGCTGGTGATGTGCACCTGCGCATACGCCTGTGCCTGATCGTTGAAGTAGTCCTCCGGGTAGCGGAGATGCGAGCGAAGGTACGGCGAGATCTGGCTCAACGGGGTGAGCAGTCCCGGGTAGATCGCGTTCCACGCCGCCGTGATCGGCTCGTTCATGTCGACTGCGTACAGCTTGATCGAGCACGTCTTGGCGTCGATGACCGCCTTCACCGCATTGCGCATGTACGACGTGCCATCGCTTTGCTGATACGACTCCGGGAACAGCGATGACTTGACGTACGCGTCGGCGATCCACATGAGGTGGCCGGTATCGGGATCGACGACGATGTACGGGTCGGAGTCCACTGTGAGAAATGGCGCCAGTGACGTGATGCGCGTGGCGATCTGGCGGTTGACCAGCGCGCGGCTGTTCGCGGTCAGCGAGTTGTTGAGGAACAGGTTGAACCCGCCGAAGTCCTGCAGGGACAGCGCGAGCTTGTCGATCGGGTTGGTGATCGGGATTCCATCCTCGCTCGTGGTGGCGTGGACGGTGTTGTCACCGCTGCCGGATGGGTAGTTGAACTCGGGCTGCGTCGTCCCGGAGACGACGTTCTGGGTGGTGTCGAGCCCGCAGTAGATGCTCGGGTCGGCTGTGGTGGAGTTGTCGAACGACAGATCCGGCGGTGAGCCGGCAGTCACCTGGGTCATCGGCTGCTGCCCGACGAGGACCTCCGGCTTGCCCTCGCCACCCACGGCGTTTACCGACACTGCTGTCACGCCGTATCCATGCGTGTACGTCAGTGACGTGTTGACGAAAGATGCGTTCGGGACATCACCTTCGGCGATCTCGCGAGGCCCGAGCATCACCTCGACGTCGTTGCCTGTGGCCGCGTCCGGGTACCGATCAACGGTGATGGTCGAGTACGTCTGATAGCTCCGGCTGCGATCGATCTGCGCGAGGGTATCCGGCAGCTGGGTGGGATCCTGGATGCGGACATTCTGGAGTGTCCCGAGATCGGACTCGAGGTCGCTGAGGGTCGGCGCGTGGGGCGTTCCGAAGCTCCCGGCCTGCACCTGCGGATCCGGGCCGGTGCTCTCGATTGCCCAGGCATAGCGGCTCGTCGTCAGGTAGTCGGCGATGGTCGGTGTCTGCGCCGTCTGCTCGTTCGGCCCGACGCTTGTCGCCTGATAGACGGCGGCGGGCACACCCTGGGTCAGCCCGGCGACCAGGAGCCAGCCACCGAGCATCGAGGCGAACCCGATCGCGCTCCCGGTGGACGCGCTCCGCCAGCGGACGGCGATGAGGAAGACGGTCGCGATCGCCAGGACGACGGCGAGCACCTGCAGGAACCCGAGCACCGGCTGGATCACCGCGCGCTGCGTTGCGTCGAGGCCGACGTACGGCGTGCCGTTGGTCCCGGTGCCGGTGACATGGCTGCTTGTCGCCAGGTGGTAGACACCGAAGTGCGCCCCCGCAGCTGCCAGCAGGAAGATCGCTGCCAGGCCGATCGCCCCGGTGATCACCGCGACGCGGAGCGCGTCCTCTGGTGAGCGCCCGGGCGGTGGCTCGAGTGGGAGCGGCAGCTCCTCGGGAGCGTTCATCACGGTGATCGCGACAAACGCCATCGCGATCGACCCGAGGACGCCGAGGATGACCCCACCCCAGAGCAGGCCCATGAAGTCGTCGATCGCGGGGAGCGTGAAGACGAAGAACGAGAAGTCGAGATGGAAGACGGGATCGGTCGCCCCGAAGGGCACCGAGTGCATCCACAGCAGGATGTCCTGCCATTCCCCGGAGAGCGTGGTGCCACCGATCACGCCGGCAAGCGCGGCGATCCCGAATCCGCTCCACATCACGATCCGCCGCCCACGCCGGTCGAGGTTGCCCGCCGACAACGCCCACCCGACGGCGCACAAACCCACGAGGATTGCCACGATCGCGAACCCGATCAGGAACAAGACGATGTGCGCGATCAGCGGGGTCCAGAACACGTTGGTGTGGCCGACGCTCTGGTAATAGAGGTAGTCGGCGCGCAATCCCAGGAGCCAGCGGGCGACGATCAGGATGACGATGATCGCCACGACCACGCTGATTGCGATCACCCGCCTCCGCAGCTGGCCGGGCGGCCGGACGATACGCGGCCGCGAGCGACGGCGGGCGAAGATCTGCTCGGGATCGAAGCCGAAGGCGCTCATGGGCTCACCGAGTGTACAAGCGGAGCAACGGCCCGCCGCCCGGGATCAGCGGCGCTGGAGGAGCAGCCGAACGTCAAATGGATCGCGCCGGCGGCGCACCCTGCGTGAGACCTCGGGCCGGATCTGCACCATGTACGGCTCCTGCTGGCGCAGCACCTCCTCGATGGCGTCGGCGATGAGCATGCCGGTATGGACCGTGGGAACACGCTCACTGAGCGCTTCCGCCATGCGCTCTGTCACCTCGGTGAGGTTGAGCTCATGTGCCTGCTCGAGCACGTCGAGGCAGTCGTCGAGGCGCCGGAGCCGGAGGCGCCTATCCTCGCCGTCCATTGATGTCATCGCCCCACCACGTTAGCGCACCAGCATCAATCGCGGCGCACGAATCAGGTGGACACCGGGACACGCCGCCGCGGGCGGGGTTTTGTGACTCGCGATCCCGTGACTCTTGCCACGTCGTTGCGCGGCGCCGGCAGCATCCGGGCGAGGTACTCGCCGGTCGCACTCCGAGGGTTGGCCGCGACCTCCTCGGGCGTGCCTGACGCGACGATCTCACCGCCGCCGTCGCCACCACCCGGGCCGAGGTCGATGATGTGGTCCGCGGTCTTGAGGACGTCGAGGTTGTGCTCGATGACGATGACGGTGTTGCCGGCGTCGACCAGGCGATGGAGGACGCTCAGCAGCTTCTCGACGTCCGCGAAGTGGAGACCGGTCGTCGGCTCGTCGAGGATGTACATCGTGCTGCCCGTGTCGCGACGCGATAGCTCGGTGCTGAGCTTGACCCGCTGGGCCTCGCCGCCGCTGAGCTGCGTGGCCGGCTGACCGAGGCGTATGTAGCCGAGCCCGACGTCCTGCAGCGTGCGCATGCGCCGAAGGATCGACGGCTGGTTCTCGAACAGCACGGCAGCTTCGTCGACGGTCATCTCCAGCACATCGGCGATGCTCTTGCCGCGGAACTTCACCTCGAGCGCCTCGCGGTTGTAGCGACGGCCTTTGCACACCTCGCACGGCACGTAGATGTCCGGGAGGAAGTGCATCTCGATTTTGATCATCCCGTCGCCTGCACACGACTCACAGCGGCCGCCCGCAACGTTGAACGAGAACCGCCCCGGCTTGTACCCACGGATCTTCGCCTCGGGCAACTTCGCGTAGAGGTCGCGAATGTCCGTGAAGACGCCGACGTACGTCGCAGGATTGCTGCGCGGCGTGCGCCCGATCGGTGACTGATCCACGTCGATCACCTTGTCGATGAGCCCGATGCCCTCGACGCGGTCGTGAGTCCCGGGGCGCTGCTTCGCGCGATACAGCGACTGCGCGAGCCGACGATACAGGATGTCGTTGACGAGCGTGCTCTTGCCGCTGCCGCTCACGCCGGCGACGCAGATGAACGATCCAAGTGGGAACGCCACGTCGACGTTGCGCAGGTTGTTTGCTCGCGCGCCGCGGACGACGATGTTCTTGCCCGACGCCGGACGGCGGATCAGCGGCAATGGGATGCTCCGCTCGCCGCGCAGGAATTGCCCGGTGATGCTCCCAGGAGTGGCGAGGATATCCTCGACGGTCCCCGACGCCATCACGAGACCACCGTGCTCACCCGCACCGGGACCGATGTCGACGACCCAGTCGGCAGCGCGAATCGTCTCCTCGTCGTGCTCGACCACCAGCAGCGTGTTGCCGATGTCGCGGAGTGCGATGAGCGTGCGGATCAGCTTGTGGTTGTCGCGCTGATGCAACCCGATCGACGGCTCGTCGAGGATGTAGAGCACACCCATCAACTTGCTCCCGATCTGGGTTGCAAGCCGGATACGTTGCGCCTCACCACCGGACAAAGTCGCGGCGCCGCGATCGATGGTGATGTAGTCGAGACCCACGTCGTGGAGAAAGCCGAGGCGCTCCTTGATCTCCTTGATCACCTGACGCGCAATCGTTTGCTCGCGCTCGCTGAGCCGGAGCGAATCCAGGCGTCGCAACGCCGCGCTGATGCTGTGCTTGCAGAGCTCGGCGATGTTCATCCCGTCGATGGTCACCGCGAGATACTCCGGCTTCAGACGCGCGCCGTTGCAGGTTGGGCACGCCTTCTGCATCATCAGGCGCTCGATCTCCTGCTTCACCCACTCGGACTCGGTTTCGCGATACCGGCGCTGCAGGTTGTTGATCACACCCTCGTAGCCGGCCTCAAAGCTGCGCGATTGCCCGCTGTGCGAGACGTAGCGCATGCGCACCGTCTCGTCCTTGGGCAATCCGTAGAGGATCGTTCGGCGTTCCTTGGGATCGAGATCGCTCCACGGAACGTTGAGCGGGATCTTGAACCGCCGGCAGACCGTCTCGAGGACCTCCATCATCCAGTGCTGCGACGGCCCGCGTGTCCATCCGGAGAGCGCGCCCTCGTCGATGCTCAATGAGGGATCGGGGACCACCGCGTCGGGATCGACCTCGAGTTCGAACGCCGAGCCCGGTGCACGCCGGGCACGCGCCATGTGGGTTGTTGAACGAGAAGTTGCGCGGCGCAGGCTCTTCCATCGAGATCCCGCAATAGACGCACGCGTAGTCCTCGGAGAAGAGCATCTCCTGCATGCCGGACTCCGGATCCGCGGGGATGAGGAGGATGAGACCGTCGCTGAGCTTCGACGCCTGCTCGAGTGACTCATGCAGCCGCGATTGCAACTCCGGCCCGATGATGATCCGGTCGACAACGACCTCGACGTCGTGCTTGAACTTCTTGTCGAGCGTGATGGGGTCACTGAGGTCATGCAGCTCACCGTCGACACGGACGCGGACGTACCCGAGTTGCTTCGCCTCGTCGAAGACATCGCGATGCTCGCCCTTGCGGCCTTGCACCATCGGCGCCGTGATGAGCAGGCGCGTGCCCTCCGGCAGGAGCATCACCTGGTCGGAGATCTGTTCGATCGATTGCTTGCTGATCTCGCGTCCACAGTTCGGGCAATGCGGATGCCCGATGCGCGCGTACATGAGTCGGAGGTAGTCGTAGATCTCGGTGACCGTGCCGACTGTCGAACGCGGATTCCTGCTCGTCCCCTTCTGATCGATCGAGATCGCAGGGCTCAGCCCTTCGATGTGATCGACGTCGGGTTTCTCCATCTGCCCGAGGAACTGCCGCGCATACGCGCTCAGTGACTCGACATAGCGTCGCTGTCCTTCCGCATACACGGTGTCGAACGCGAGCGACGACTTGCCACTGCCCGACAGACCCGTGATCACGATGAGCTTGTCGCGCGGCAGCGTCAGGTCGATGTTCTTGAGGTTGTGCTCGCGCGCACCGCGAATGATGATCTGGTCGTTGGGCATTGACCGTCTAGCGTACCCAAGTGGCGTCTCCGGCCAACCTGCACCGTCGGGATCGGAGCCGCTGACCATGGCGTGTGAGCATAGCAAACATATGTTCGTGCCTGGGACCCCAGGATGGCCTCAGCTCGCCGGCTCGGGTGCCCGGATCAGCTCAGCCGACAGCTCGGCGGGCGCGTTCTGCGGCCGGTCGTGCCGGGCAGGTGGCGAGGTGGTCGTCGACCAACCCGCACGCCTGCATCAATGCGTACAGCGTTGTCGGCCCAAGGAACCGAATGCCGTGACCTTTGAGTTCGCGCGAAAGCGCCACGGCCTCGGGCGTCGTCGTTGGCACCTCGCTCCACGCCGTTGGTGGCTTGCGAAGCGTGGCCACGGGATCCGGCCGGAGGATTGAGAGCAGCGGCCGGCCGGCGGCGCGCAGCTGCAGGACGGCGCGCGCGTTCCCAATGGTTGCTTCGATCTTCGCCCGATTGCGCACGATGCCGGCATTTTCCAGGAGGCGTTTGACGTCCGCTGGACCAAACCGCGCTACGGCTTCAGCGTCGAAGTTCGCGAATGCGCTGCGGAACGCCTCGCGCTTGCCGAGAATGGTCCGCCAGGAGAGCCCTGCCTGGAACGCCTCGAGGCTCAAGAGTTCGAAGAGCGCACGCTCATCGGGTACCGGAAAGCCCCACTCCGTGTCGTGATACCGCTCGTAGAGCGGATCACCGTCGCCGAAGCACCTGCTCATTGGGGCCGCTCCCGAACCACGTCGGCCGGTCGCTTATCATCACGGAGCCTGAGGAAGCGCGGCTGCCGGAGACGGCCATCATTCGTCCACTCCGCAAAGCCGATCTGCGCAACCAGTTCGGGCCGGGTCCAGTGCGTGCCGCGCGGGATGGGTTTTGCGTCCACGAACGACGGCCCCAACCACTCCAGGGATCGAAGCTGTTCGCCGAGATCCCGGAGCCGCACTGCGGTGTAGCCGGTACCGACCTTCCCGGCGTACCGGAGTCGACCGTCCTCGTGGTAGCCCACCAGCAGCGCACCGAAATCAGTCCTGCTGCCCGTTGGATCGGTGTAACCGCCGATGACGAACTCCTGCTCCCAGACGCACTTCAGCTTCAGCCAGTCCTTCGAACGCCCGGGGACGTACGGCGCGCCGGCCCGCTTGGCGATGAGTCCCTCCCACCCGGACTTGCATGCTTGGATAAACCGCCGCTGCGCGTCGTCCCGCCAGGCTTCGGACAGTTGCAACGCCGCGCTTGTCTGGATTGCCCGCTTCAGTCGGTCTCGACGCTCGTCGAGCGGCAGATGAGTCAGCACCTCGCCGTCGATCTCCAGGACGTCGAAGACGCAGTAGACCACCGGGTATGCCGCCATCTGCTGGGGTGACGGCGTGGTCGTGCCGAGGCGCTGCTGCAGCCGGCTGAAGGACGTCTGGTCTCCCTGGAACGCGACCACCTCACCGTCCAGCAACAGCTCGCGTGCTCGCTGGGTCACGAGGGCAGCGCGGACTTCGGGGTATGTGTTGGTGAGGTTTTTGCCCGTGCGCAACTCAAGCCGCACATCGCCAACTCGTTTGCGTGCAACGCAGCGCTCGCCGTCGAACTTGCGCTCGAGCAGCCAGTCCCTGCCGAAGTCGCGACGCTCGGTCAGGGTCGCCAGCATCAGAGGCGTTGACACAACCGCATAACCTTAGTGCCGTGAATCAGTCCGTCGTCGACGACACGGCCGGGCAACAATTTGCTCTGTCCATGGACGGGACCACGGCAACGCTGGAGTACAAGCTCCACGGCGATCGACTGCACCTCTTGCATACCGAAGTCCCGGAAGCGTTTCGCGGTCAGGGCGTCGGCGGCCGCCTGGTCGAGGCGGCGCTCGCCAAGGCTCGGGAAGAGCACCTGACGATCGTGCCCTGGTGCCCCTACGCGCGCCAATGGCTGAAGGAGCACCCCGACCAAGTCGGAGGCGTCACCTTGGACTTCAAAGAGCGACGACCCAAGACGACGGGCTGACCCCCGTCCAGCGCAACGCGGCGCCGATTACTCCGTTGGCGGAGCGCTCGGCGGGGCGCCCGCAGCACTCGCTGCGACCGGCTCTGCCTTTTCCTTCTTCTCTCTGCGCGCGCCCTTCGGCACCAGCCGCATCTTGACGTCGCCGTCGACGACCTCAACGAGGACCTGGTCACCCGGCCCGTGCTTGAGCCGCAACAACTCCTCGCTCAGCGGATCCTCGATGACGCGCTGGATCACCCGACGGAGTGGACGTGCGCCGTAGATCTTGTCGAATCCCTCTTCGACGAGCTTTTCCTTGGCGTCGTCCGCGACCGTGAAGATGAGCTCCTGCGCCGCGAGGTGCACCGCCACCTTGGCGAGCATCAGGTCGACGATCTGGCGCATCTGCGGATGGTCGAGACGCTGGAAGACCACCACCGCATCGACGCGGTTGAGGAACTCCGGACGGAACTGCTTCTTGAGCTCGTCCATGATGCTGTCGCGCATCTTGCCGTGCTCCGACGACGACGCCCGTTCGTCCGGCACCGCCGGCTGGAAGCCGAGCGACATGTTGAGCTTGAGGCCGTGGACGCCGAGGTTGCTGGTCATGATGATGATCGTGTTGCTGAAGTTGACCGCCTTGCCCTTGGCATCGCTCAACCGGCCGTCCTCGAGGATCTGCAACAGCATGTTGAAGACCTCGGGGTGCGCCTTCTCGATCTCGTCGAAGAGCACCACGGAGTAGGGGCGACGACGCACGGCCTCGGTCAGCTGACCACCCTCGTCGTAGCCGACGTAACCGGGCGGCGAGCCGACCAGTCGCGCAGTCGAGTGGCGCTCCATGAACTCGCTCATGTCGAGCCGGATGATCGCGTCCTCGTTGTCGAACAGGAACGCGGCAAGCGCACGTGACAGCTCGGTCTTGCCGACACCGGTCGGGCCGAGGAACATGAACGAGCCGATCGGCCGCTTGGCGTCCTTGAGTCCCGCGCGTGCACGGCGCACCGCCTGCGAGATGACCTTGACCGCTTCGTCCTGACCGACGATCCGCTTGTGGATCTCCTCCTCCATGCGCAGGAGGCGAGAGGTCTCCTCCTCGACCAGGCGCGAGACGGGGACGCCCGTCCACGACGAGATGATCTCGGCGATGTGCTCCTCGGTGACTTCCGGGATGTTCGCGCCGAGCTCGTCGCGCCACTTGGTCTCCTGGGAGACGTACTTGTCCTTGAGCTTCTTTTCCTTGTCGCGGAAATTCGCTGCGGTCTCGTAGTCCTGGGCGGCGATCGCCTCTTCCTTCTGCGTCTGCAGCTCGCGAATCTCGCGCTGCATCGCACGAAGATCGTCCGGCGTTGTCGTCAGCTTCATGCGCACGCGTGCGCTCGCCTCGTCGATGAGGTCGATCGCCTTGTCCGGCAGCGAGCGGTCGCTGACGTAGCGCACCGACAGCTCGGCTGCGGCCTTGAGCGCGTCGTCGGTGATGGTGACGCGGTGATGCTTGTCATACAGCGGGCGAATGCCGTGCAGGATCTCGATCGTCTCGGCGAGGCTCGGCTCGTCGACGAACACCGGCTGGAAACGACGCTCCAGCGCGGCGTCCTTCTCGATGTACTTGCGGTACTCGTTGAGCGTCGTCGCGCCGATGCACTGAATCTCACCGCGCGCGAGCGCCGGCTTGAGAATGTTGGCAGCGTCGATCGCGCCCTCGGCTGCTCCCGCACCGACCAGGGTGTGCAACTCGTCGATGAACAGGATGACCTCACGCGACGCGCGAATCTCGTCGAGGATCTTCTTCAAGCGCTCCTCGAACTCGCCGCGATACTTGGTGCCCGCGACGAGCGCGCCCATGTCGAGCGTGAGCACGCGCTTGCCCATCGACGACTCGGGGATGTTGCCGAGAATGATCTGCTGCGCGAGACCTTCAGCGATCGCGGTCTTGCCGACACCGGGCTCGCCGATGAGCGCCGGGTTGTTCTTCGTGCGGCGGCTGAGGATCTGCACGACCCGCTCGATCTCCATCGCGCGTCCGATGACCGGATCGAGCGAGTTCTTGATCGCCAGGTCGGTCAGGTCGCGGCAGAACTGATCAAGCAGCGGTGTCTTCGAAGGCTTCTTCTGCGCCTCCTTGGACTCCTCGTCGATGCCGAACTCGTGGAGCAGCTTGTCGATCTCGCCGCGCACCTTCTCGAGGTTGGCGCCGAGGTCCTCGAGGACGTGGGCGGCGATGCCTTCACCCTCGATGAGCAGGCCGAGCAACAGGTGCTCGGTGCCGACGTAGTTGTTGCCCATGCGGCGCGCCTCTTCAAAGGAGATCTCGATGACCTTCTTGACACGCGACGTCGGGATGATCTGCTGAATGATGATGCGCTCGTTGCGACCGAGCACGGACTCAATCGTGCTGCGAACCTTGTTGATCTCCACGCCGAGGTTATTGAGGACCTTGGCCGCAAGTCCCTCGCCCTCACGGAGCAAACCAAGCAGCAGATGCTCTGTGCCGATGTACGAGTGATGCGAACGCTCCGCCTCCTCCTGCGCAAGCGTGAGCACCTTCTTCGCCCTTTCGGTGAAGCGCTCGAACGGGTACAAAACCGCCTCCATTGCCCTTCCGGCCTCCCCGAAGATGGAAGAGGTCAGAGCCCAGGCACTGCTGTAACGCTCCCCATTATGCCCGGCCCGGCCGACAGCTAAGCAACTTTGCAAAACAGCCGCGTAGCTTCGGCGCAACGGCCGCGTCGCTACGTGTCTCGGTTACAGCGACCGCCCCCAACCCGCCCGGCAGAGCGGGCCGAGCATCCTACTCCTTGGGTTCCGCAGTGACCGCATCGGCAGCAGGTTCGTCGTCCGCGACCTGCTCTTCGGCGTCGGAGGCCTCGGGTTCTGCGACGGCATCGGCGTCATCATCGCCCGCCTCGTCGAACGCGGCAGCGTCGTCAGCCAGCGCGTTCTCGGTGGCGATCTCGACAGCGGTGGCTCGCCCCGCCGCGACATCCTCTTCCACGTCCTTGCGTGTGGGCTCCTCGGCGGCGTCCGCCGTCTCGGCGGGCGCGGGCGCGCTTGCGACCGCAACGTTGGTCACCGTCGTGCTGTCGTCGTCGTCATCTTCCGGGTAGTCATATGACGGGGCGATGATCTCGCCGTTCTCACCGGTCGGCCCACCGCCGTGCAGCTGACGCAACGAGAGGCTGATGCGCCGGCGGACCTTGTCCGCGCTGAGCACCATGACCTCGACCTCCTCCCCCACTTTGAGGACGTCCTCGGTGCGCTCGACGTGATCCCAGGACAGCTCGCTGATGTGCAGGAGCCCCTCGACACCGTCGGCGATCTGCAGGAACGCGCCGTACTTCTTGGTCTTGGTGACGATGCCGGGGACCGCCTTGCCGGGCGGGAACTGGTTCTCGATGGTGTCCCACGGGTCCTGCGACATCTGCCGCAACGACAGGCTGATCCGCGAGAGCTCGGGGTCGAGCTTGATGACCTTGACGTTGAGCTCATCGCCCACGGTGAGGACGTCGCTGACGTTGTTGATGCGGTCCCAGGAGAGCTCGCTGATGTGGATGAGGCCGTCGGCACCACCCAGGTTGACGAACGCGCCATACGACGTCACGCCGCTGACCTTGCCGGTGATGAGGTCGCCGACCTTCAGCTTCTCGAACAGCTCCTCGCGCTGGCGCGCGCGATCCTCATCCTGTGCGGCGCGCTGGGAGACGATCAGTCGGTTGCGCTTGCGGTTGACCTCGAGGATCTTCACCGGGATCTTCGTGCCGACCAGCTCCATCAGGTTGCCGCTGAACTGACGCGCGACCTGACTGCTGGGCAGGAATCCACGCAGGCCCATGATGTTGACGATCAGGCCGCCCTTGTTCTGCTCGCGAACCTCGGCGTCGAGGATCTCGCCCTCGAACTCCTTCTCCGCGACGGCCTGCCAGATGCCTTCCGCGCGCGCCTTGCGAAGGCTGAGGACCACGTTGCCGTGCTCGTCCTCGGGCTGGATGATGTAGACCTTGACCTGGTCGCCGGAGTTGAGGGTGACCGGCTGCTCGCCGCGTGCGGAGAGCTCGCGGTTCGAGATGATCCCCTCGCTTTTCGCACCGATATCGACGAGGACCTCGTCGGGATCGACGCGGACGACCACACCATCAACGATGTCGCCGTGGGCCAGGGCCCTGATTGAGTTCTGATCCTCCCGCAGGAGGTCTTCCATGGTGAGCGTTTCGGGCTCCTGCGCCGTCGTCGAGGTCAATGCGCTCCTTTGTCGTGCTCCTGACGTCAGACCAATCGCTCTCGCCGGTCAGGGGTGCGGGCTTTCGCCTTCAATTGATCGTGTTTGGGGCGTAAATGGCGCGTTTGCGCCGATGCCATCACGATCTCGCCGAGTGTATCACCCGAGGCAGATCGATCCCCTTTCGCCGATTCGTTGCAGCGGCTTGGCTCGGCCGCGACAGTGCCATCAGCGAGGCGTCGCAGCCCCCATGCGACGCTGCGCAACGAAATGCGAGTGACCATCACCTGCGAGGAATGCGGCGAGCGCCACCGTCTCGAACGGCGCGTCAGTGAGCCGGGGCCGATCTGGATCGTGTGCCACAACTGCGAGCTTCCGCTCCAGGCGGTACTCGACGGAGTGACCTCCCCGACGACAGCCCCTGCAGCCCAGCCTTCACGGACTCCGTCCGCGTGGGCCGGCGTGGTCGACTTCCGCAGCGTCGCCTGAGTGCGCCGCTCCTCAGGGAGCTCCGCGATCAGACGGCAGTGGGGTTGGGGGGCAAGCCACTGGCACAGCCATGGTCCTCAACGCGGGACCTGAGCTACGCTAGGTGGCATGGCGACCACCACAACGCCCACGCCCACCAAGGCCCCGGCGCCATCGAAGGCTCCGGATCGCCAGGAGCGTGATCAGCGAGAGTTCGGCTGGAACGTCATGGTCTGGAATGACCCCATCACGCTGATGTCGTACGTCGTCCTCGTGCTCCGCCGCCTCTTCGGCTATGACCACGCCACGGCGACGAAGCTGATGCTTCAGGTGCACAACGAGGGACGTGCGGTCGTGGCGACGCAGCCACGCGAGCAGGCCGAGGTGTCGGTCGCGCAGCTCCACTCCTTCGGGCTCCAGGCGACGCTGGGCCGGCCCTGAGCCGGGCGTAACCGAGCCGATGGCATCGGTGCTCCGCCGTCGCGGGCGGATCCAGGTCAAGGTCGACAGCCGTGAACGTCAGGCGCTCATCGGCATTCTCGACTCGCTCAGTCCGCGCCTCGCCGCACCCCTCGCCAAGGCGCCGCGCGCCTACGACGAGGCCGACCTGCAAGCCGAGTACGACCGATGGGTCCGCCCCGACATCGACAAGGGACGCGAAGCCGACGTGAACATGGTCCGCGACGCACTCAGCGGTGGCGAGGACACGCTCCCGCTCACCGAGGCGCAGGCGCTGGCGTGGCTCCGGGCCTTCAACCACCTCCGAGTCGCCGCCGGCGAGATCCTCGGTATCGAGGGCGACGGCTGGGAGGACACCGCCACCGACGCGACCAAGCAACGACCGGAGTACGGCGTGCTTATCGCGCTGGGATATCTCCAGGAGGAGTTGGTCGCGGCAATGGGGTCGTAGCCGGTCAGGCGATGGATACGAGCCGCGTTGTGCGACGACGGAAGGCGACGGCGGCAGGGATCGCCGCGGTTGCTGCACTCACCACCGACATTGCTTACGTCGCACTGATCGTCGGGCAAGGCACCTTCGATCCCACGGGTGTGGTGCCGTTTCTCATGGCCTATATCGCGGCGGTCGTCGGTGCAGCCACGTTGGGTGCAGTGCTGCTCGTCCGCGGACGGCGGGCGACAGCTGACGTTGTCTTGATAAGTGCCGCAGCAGGGAGCGGCGCGCTCGGCTTCGTCGGGATCTTCAGCATCGGCCTCGGCCTGCTGTTGACCGCGGGCTTGCTCCTGCTCGCCGCGTTCGGGTTCGAGGAGCACGCACGGGGGTCCGGTGACTGGAAGGCGCCGCTCGCAGGCGCCGTGGGGGCGATCGCCGTCCTCGTCGCGATCTTCACGATCACAGGAGTGTTCTGGGGGTCGTAAACCGGGCTCCCGGTAATCGCTCCTCGATCGCCCCGAGGAATCGACCCACAGGTGGCGGTCCAAGCGCGAACCAGAAGATCGCTCCGCACGCGGTCCCGAGCGCAGCGCCGACGACGACATCCTCGATGTAGTGCACACCGACGTACACGCACCCAACCGCGATGACCACCGTGCCGAGAGCAAGCACCACTCCCGCCCGGCGCCACGCAAAGAAGATCACCGCTGCGACCACGGCTGCGAACGCGACTGTGCTCGAGGGAAACGAGTTGTTGTCGGTATGCGGAAAGAGCGGCGTGAAGTGCAGCGCGATGAACGGCCGCGGGACGTACTGAAGATCGCCCAGGTAGTGGCAGAGCTTGTCGGCGACGGTGAGCCCCAGCAACGTCGCCACCGCAGCGCGCAACCTCCGATCGCGGATCCAGAGGATCACCAGCGCCAAAGGACATAGGGCAATGCAAACAGCGGTCACGACGACCACCACCGGCGTCAGCCATGCGTGGGCTACCGCAAAGGAATGGATAGCCTGAGCGGTCCCGTCACCAATCACCGGCATCAGGTGACTATGCCGCGTTGGCCGATTCCCGCTCCCGCGAACGACTGTCGGGTAATCGCGAGGTAGCGATGCCGTGACGGCAGCCGGACGCCTGGTGTCGCGCCACTAGCCTGGGTCGAACGCCACTCGACAAGGGGTCCCCCATCAGATGGATCTGACGGACTGGCTGCTGATCGCCCTCCTCGTGTTCGGGTGTGGGCTCCTGGCGGCGCACCTGACACGGAGCGCTTCGCGCGACAAAGCGTCCGCGAACCGACCGTCACCAACGCGACCGTCTCCGAGCGCCCGTCCACGTGTCGCCCGCTCCGTTGCGAGCTGGCTCCTGGTCTCCGCCGCAATCGGACTGGCGAGTGCCCTGACGGGTATGGGTCGCAACCTCATCGCCGCAGTTGCCATCACGTCGCTGACGCTCGGGATCACGACTGCAACGTACCTTTGGCTCGCGCGCTCGGAGTTCCTTCGCCCAACGTCGATGCGATTGATCGCCGCTGTCAACGTGGGCGCCGGCATCGTTCTCATCATCGCGTGGACCGCGTCCGGGGTGCCCTCCTTCGGCTTCGTGCTGGCAGGATCCGACATCCTCATCGCAGGTGTCGCCCTCTACATCGCCAGAAAACTCGGGACAGTCGGCCCCACCCCCACCGAACACTAAGAAACGGCAGACCCCGAAAAAGCGAGCCCTAACACGCTATGCGGACTGCGGGTGGCACCGCGGGGGGCTGCGCCGATCTGCGGAGGGGCAAGCCACAACGTGCCCCTGACACGCAAGAGCGGTAAGACCCCGGAGTGGAGCGGCGAGGGGCCCCGCGGTGACAGGACCCGCTCACCACGCCGAGTAGTCGTTAGTACCGAGTGACCTTCATCGAGAAGTCCAACGCCACCGCCGAGTGCGTCAACGCACCGACGCTGATGTAGTCAGCCCCCGCCAGTGCATATGCACGAGCGTTGGTGACCTGGACGCCGCCGCTGACCTCGACCGTCGCACGGCCCCGGATCAGCTGCATCGCCTCACGGACCTGGCCGCAGGAGAAGTTGTCGAGGAGGATGTGCGACGCCTTGTCGGTGAGCGCCTGCTCCAGCTCCTGGAGGTTGCTGACCTCGACGTGGATCTCCATCTCGGGATAGGCCTTACGTGCTGCGCGCAGTGCGGGCGTGATCCCACCGACGAGCGCGAGATGCGTGTCCTTGATCAGCACCGCGTCGTACAGGCCCATGCGGTGGTTGACCGCGCCGCCCATGCGGGTTGCGTACTTTTCGAGCGCACGCAGTCCAGGTGTGGTCTTGCGGGTGTCGAGAATCTTGGCTTTCGTGCCATCAACAGCCTTCACGTACCGGGCGGTCATCGTCGCGATGCCGCTGAGGTGCTGGAGGAAGTTGAGTCCGACCCGCTCCGCGGTCATCATGCCGCGCGCCGGCCCGAACAGTCTCGCGACGATCTGGTCAGCCTGGACCTTCTCGCCATCCTTGGTTTTCGCGTCGAACTGGATGCGTTCGTCGACGCGCTGGAACACGCGCTGGGCGATGCTCAATCCCGCGATGACACCGTCCTGCTTGCAAACGATCTTCCCCCGGCAGGTCATGTCAGCAGGGATAACGGCCTGAGTGGTGACATCGCCCGCTCCGACGTCCTCGGCGAGCGCCGCCTCGATGAGCATGTCGATGCTCTCCGACGACAGCGCCTCGGTGATGGGTCTAAAGGTGACGGTCAAAGCGTGCTCCTCTGTCCTTGTGCATGACGAGATCGCCATGCCATTGATCGCTTGCTTGGGGGAGATCAGAACGTAGATGGCAGCCGCGGCTCTCCTCGCGAGCCAGGGCGGCCGTGCACACCAGCGATGCGGTCGACGCCGCGGCGTGCAACTGCATCATGGGCAACGCCGACGCGCCGGCAGTGGACGCGGCGACTGTTGCGCACGCACGAGTCGCGGCCTCGAGACCGGCGGCGTCGCGGACGACACCTGCGCCGGTCCAGAGCGCGTCGTGCAAGGTGTTCCAACCCTCGCGCGGGTCGATCGTGGATGCGCGCGGGGTCGTGCTCTTCACGACGGACGCTGCGCCAGCGGGTGGCGACTCGGCAGCCCAGCCGAGCGCCGCGTGCGCTGCGCGCCTCGAGAACACGAGCGACTCCAGCAGGCTGTTGCTTGCAAGGCGATTGGCCCCATGCACGCCGCTGTGCGCGACCTCACCGCACGCGAACAGCCCTGGAAGCGTGGTCGCACCGTCGAGATCCGTGCATACCCCACCGACCATATAGTGCGCCGCGGGGGCGACTGGGATCGGATCGTGTGCGATGTCCAGACCGTATTTCGCACAGGTCGCGGCGATCGTGGGGAAGCGCATTGCCGCCCGGGCGCCGAGTGGCGAGCAGTCCAAGTAGACGCAGCGCTCGCCGCTGCGGCCGAGCTCGTCCCAGATCGCGCGAGCGACGACGTCACGGCCGGCGAGCTCGCCGCGGGGATCGACATCGAGCACGAACCGGTGCCCGTCGCGGTTGACGATGAGCGCGCCCTCGCCGCGCACTGCCTCGCTGATGAGGAATCGCGGCGCTCCCTCCATGGCAAGTGCCGTGGGGTGGAACTGCGAAAACTCCATGCCCGAGACTTCGGCACCGGCGCTGTAGCCGAGCGCCACGCCGTCCCCTGTTGCCGACTTCGGGTTGGTGCTGTTGCGCCAGAGGCGGCTCGCGCCCCCGCTGGCGAGGACCACGGCCGACGCCGTCAAGCTCGTGCTCTGTGCCGGTGTGCCACTGGTCGTGATCGACACGCCGCAGCACACGCCGTCACTCGTGGTGAGGATGCTCGAGACATCAGCGTGCTCGACGACGCGCGCGCCACTCGCACGCAGGCGGCGGATGAGCGCCGTCTCGACCTCGAGCCCGGTGCCGTCCCCGCGCGCGTGCAGGATGCGTGCACGCGAATGCGCCGCTTCCTGAGCGAGCAACAGCTCGCCGTCCTGCGTGTCGAACGCGACACCCCACTCGATCAACTGGCGGATCCGTGCAGGGCCCTCTTCGACCAGCACGCGCACCGCGTCCGGATGGCACAACCCCCGCCCGGCTGCGATGGTGTCGTCGAAATGCAACTCCGTCGAATCATCGTCACCGACGGCTGCAGCGATCCCACCTTGCGCATAGCGGCTGCACCCGTCGTCGAGCGCTCCTTTGGTGACAACAGCGACGCGGGCGCTGGGTGCAGCGGTCAACGCTGCCGAGAGTCCGGCGATACCGCTGCCGACAACGACAACATCGTAGTCGGTGGGTCTCGCCGTCGTGATCACGCGATTGCCGCCTGCTCACGAATGCGATTGTGCGCATCCACACGCACAATCGTCGGAGTAAATGTGCGCATCTCGTGCTCATCGAGTTGCGCGTACGTGATGAGGATCACGATATCGCCGGCGCTGCCGAGATGCGCCATCGCGCCGTTGAGGGTGATCTCACCGGGCGCACCCTCCATCGCGTACGTCACTGCGCGCGAACCGTTGGTGGCATTGACAACGTGCACCTGCTCGCCAGGAACGATGTCGGACGCGCGCAGCAGTTCGGCCGCGATTCCGCACGACCCTTCGAAGTCAACATTCGCCCGCGTCACAGTGGCGCGGTGAATCTTCGACTTCATGATGACCCGCTGCATGATCTCCCCTACACGCCACGACCAACGGGCGCTGTGTCGACCCCCAGCCGAACGACATCAATCAACCGTGTGGCACCTATTCTAGCAGCCACCACGATTTGGCATGTGGGGACTGCCGTTTCGACCTCGGTGAATCCCTCGGGCTCCACCACCGCGACATAATCCACGTCCAGTCCCGCCGCGTCAAGAACGGCGCGGACGTTCGATTTCAGAGCCGCAGTCTTATATTCGCCCGCGTCGAATTGGCGTAGCGCATCGCTGAGGCTGCCCGGAATCGCACGGGCCCGCACCCGATCCTCCTGACTGAGATAGACATTTCGGCTCGAGATCGCCAGTCCGTCGGTGTCCCGCACCGTCGGACACACGACGATGTCGACTTCCATGTCGAGGTCGCGGACGAGATGGCGCACCACAGCGCTCTGCTGGGCATCCTTCTGCCCGAAGTAGGTGCGGTCGGGCACGCCGGCCGCGAGCAGCTTGGAAACGACGAGGGCGACGCCGTCAAAGTGGCCCGGGCGGCTGGCTCCTTCGAGCGTCTCTCCGAGCGTGCCGGTGATGTGGACCTTCGTGATCTGGCCGGGGGGGTACATCGCGTCGACGCTGGGGACAAAGGCCGCGTGCGCCCCAGCCGCGGCGACCACCTCCAGGTCGGCGTCGAGGCTGCGCGGGTAGCGCGAGAAGTCCTCGTTTGGGCCGAACTGGGCGGGGTTCACGAAGATGGTGACGACGACCTGGTCGTTCTCCTGCACCGCCCGGTCGATCAAGGCACGGTGGCCGGCGTGCAGCGCCCCCATGGTGGGCACCATGCCGACGCTCTGACCGGCCGCGTGGCACGCCATCGACCACCGGCGCAACTCCGCCGGGGTGTCGAGCCGGGTCAGACCGCCGGCAAGCCCGTCAGTGGAAGCTGTGGGCATCATCCGGGAAGCGGCCCTCGCGCACGTCGTCGGCGTACGCCCGCGCCGCTGCGACGATGCGATCCCCGAGGTCGGCATAGGGCTTGACGAACTTCGGCACTGCGCCACGGATGTGGCCGGTGATGCCGAGCAGGTCGTGGATGACCAGCACCTGCGCGTCGCAGTCCGGGCCTGCACCGATGCCGATCGTCGGGATCCCAAGATTCGTCGTCACCTGCGCCGCAAGGTCGCGCGGGATCCCCTCGAGGACGAGCGCGAACGCGCCGGCGTCCTGCAGCGCCCGGGCGTCATCGAGGAGCCGTTCGCGGGCGTCAGCGCTCCGCGCCTGCACCCGCATACCCCCGAACGCGTTGACCGACTGCGGTGTCAGCCCGAGGTGGCCCATGACGGGGATCCCGCGCTCCGTGAGCTGCGCGACGGTGTCCACAACCCACCCGCCGCCCTCGAGCTTGATCGCGTGCATGCCGGCCTTCAGGTAGTCCGCGGCGTTGGCAATGGCGTCGCCGCTCGAACGCTGGTACGCGCCGAACGGCAGGTCGCCGATGAGCAGCTGCTCCGGCGCCCCCCTGGCGACGGCTCGGGCGTGATGGAGCATCTCGGGCATCGTCACCGGGATGGTGTTGGCGTATCCGAGGACGTTGTCTGCAACGGTGTCACCGACCAGGAGCACCGGGACCTCTGCCTCGGCGAGGAGCCGGGCCGTCGGGTAGTCGTACGCGGTGAGCATGATGAAACGCGTCCCTGACGCCTTCCATGCCGCCAGGTCGCGGACGGTGATGGCCATGGCTCAGGCGACCTGGGTCCCGGAGGCCGCTTGCGCATCCGTCGCCGGTGCTACCAACGACTCCATCGCGCGGGTCAGATGCAGATATAGGTCACGGGCCTCGGGGTACGCCGCCAGGGCGTCGAGGTGCGCGGTGATGGCGTCGGTGTCGCCACGCGCAACGGGTCCCGTCAAGGCGGCTGATGCGCCGGCACGGCGAGCATTCCGGGCCGCACCTTCCAGCAGCGCGGCGAGCGCATCGTGCGCGTCCGCTCGACTCACGCCGGCTGCCTCGAGCAGCCGGGTGGCCTCGGCGAGCAGCGCAAGCGGCGCATTGCCGGCAAGCACCGCGGCTGCGTGATACAGGGGCGCCTGCGCTGGATCGATCTCGAGCGGTCGGGCACCGAGCGCAGCCACGAACGAAAGCAAACGTGTGCGCAGTAATCCAGAGGCGTCGATACGGAAGAACGAGCCCTCGAGGAGCGCCGCGCTCGCCGGTCCCGCCAGCGCCTGGAGCGGATGGAGCACGCCCACGTCGGCCCCACCAGTCCTGAGCGAGGCGATCACGCCCGGTCCGAACCGCGCGCCGAGGTGCACGACACCGCGACCGTGCAGCGCCATGCCGCTCGCCGCGATCGCCGCGGCGACCGACGTGATCGCGCCATCCGGTACCGCGAGGAGCGTGAGGTCGGCTGCCGCAACTGCCGCGACGGGTGTCGCGACGGCGTCCGCTTCGACCGTGTCCGCGAGGAGGCGCGCCATCTCACCGCGCCGGCTCGCGACGGCCGCAACAACATATCCAGCCTCGTGCGCCGCGATCGCGAGCGCAGAGCCGGCGCGACCGGCCCCGATGATGGCCAGCGTTGGCGCGGGTGCTCCCTCCACGTCTCGGTCCTCCTGGATCCAAGCGTTGCTCAGCCGGTCCGCCTGCCGTCGCCGGTGGTTTCGACCTCGAGGCGCTGGTGACGTCCCCGGGTCGCTGACCGTCGACGGCCACAACGGCCGGACGGTTTGAGTGTACCCCTACGCCCCGGCGGCTGCCTCTGCGGGAGGAACGACCTCGGGATCGGGTGGCGGCGGCGGGACGTCCACTGTGGGAGCGCTCCCGTTGGCAGATGCGGTGCCGTTGTGGGCCTCGGCCTCATCGATGATCCGCTTCATCTCGGGCGCATCCATCGTCTCGACCTCGACGAGCCGGCTCGCGAGCGCGCGGAGCACGTGCTCCCGATCGCGCAGCACTTTCTTCGCCCGCTGGAACGCATCAGCGACGAGCTGGTGCACCTCCTGGTCGATCTCCGACGCGATGCCCTCGGAATAGTTGCGCTGCTCGCCGAGATCGCGTCCGAGGAACACCATCTCGGGTCGCTCGCCAAACGTGAGCGGGCCGAGCTTGTCGCTCATCCCCCACTCAGTGACCATCTTGCGTGCGAGGTTCGTTGCCTTGCGGATGTCGTCCGAGGCGCCAGTGGTGATGTTGTCCTCGCCAAGGATCAGGTCCTCGGCGCAGCGTCCACCGAGGATCTGGGCAAGCTGGTCGACGAGCTCGGCCTTGCTCACCAGGTATCGGTCCTCGATCGGCAGGCTCATGGTCCAGCCGAGTGCCTGCCCGCGGCTGACGATCGTCACCTTGTGCACCGGATCGGTGTGCTCGAGCGTGGTGCCGACGAGCGCGTGTCCCATCTCGTGGTACGCGATCGTCAGCTTCTCCTTCTCGCTGATCATCCGGCTCTTGCGCTCCGGGCCCGCGATGACGCGAGCGATCGACTCCTCGAGGTCGTTCATCACGATGACCTTGCGATTGCCGCGCGCAGCGAGGATCGCCGCCTCGTTGATGAGGTTCGAGAGGTCGGCGCCACTGAAGCCCGGGGTCTGCTTGGCGAGCGTCTCGAGGTCGACACCGGCGTCGAGCGGCTTGTTGCGCGAGTGGACTTCGAGGATGGCGCGACGGCCGCGGATGTCGGGACGGTCGAGCATGACGTGGCGGTCGAAGCGGCCCGGCCGGAGGAGCGCGGGGTCGAGGACATCGGGCCGGTTCGTTGCCGCAATGACGATGACGTGCTGGTTGGTCTCGAAGCCGTCCATCTCGACGAGCAGCTGGTTGAGGGTCTGCTCGCGCTCGTCGTGACCGCCGCCGAGACCGGCACCGCGCTGGCGACCGACTGCGTCGATCTCATCGACGAAGACGATGCAGGGAGAGTTCTTCTTGGCCTGGTCGAACAGGTCGCGGACGCGGCTCGCGCCGACACCGACGAACATCTCGACGAACTCCGAGCCGCTGATGCTGAAGAACGGGACACCCGCCTCGCCGGCGACTGCCTTGCTGAGCAGCGTCTTGCCAGTGCCTGGGGGGCCGACGAGGAGGACGCCCTTCGGGATCCGCGCGCCGACGGCGACGAACTTGTCCGGATATTTGAGGAACTCGACGATCTCGTTCAACTCCTGCTTGGCCTCGTCGACACCGGCGACGTCGACGAAGGTAATCGCCGGCTTGTCTCCGGCGAGCAGGCGAGCGCGACTCCGCCCGAACGAGAGCGCCTGGTTGTTCCCACTCTGGGTCTGACGGAAGATCCACAACAGGATCAACGCCATGAGCCCAAAGAGAATCAGGTTGGGAAGGATCACGCTTAGCAAGAAGTTGCCCCCGCTTCCGGAGTTGACTTTGTAATTGTAGAAGCCGGCATCCTGGAACTCCTTTGCGACGACGTCTGCAGACGTCTCGACAGTCGTGTATTGAACGGGCGGGCTGCTGCTGTCCCACCAGACGACCGTTTGTCCGTCGCTTTGGATCTCGGTCTGGTAGCTGCCTGAGTTGTTGATTGTGTTCGGCGAGCTGCTGCCGGTCTGAAAGTTGTGCACCGCCTGGTCGAGCGTGCCCGCATTTGCAGTCTTGGTACTCCCACTCGGGAAGGTCTTGTAGAGGAGCGCGGCGACCACAACGACCGCGAGCGCGATAAAGATGTACGTCAGGCTGCGACGAGACGGAGGCACGAACTCAGTCTACCAGGGGACTTCGATCTGAACCCTCGGGCCGGTATTGAGATCACCGATCACGGTGAGGCCGCGTCCTGAGCGGCGCTCAGCAGGCGTCGCTGACGGTCGGCGAGGACGACGAGGCGACGCCGCGCCCCTGGAAAGACGGCTTCGAGCGCTGGGATCACCTCATGACGCACCCGGCTGCGCAGGAACCGGGGGTCGGCGTTGCTGGGATCGATGAGTGGCTCGATGCCGAGCGCCGCGCAATACGCCGCCGTGGCATCACGCCAGACGCGAAGGATCGGCCGCGCGAGACCGCGCTCGCGTTCAGCCATCGCCGGCAACCCCGCCGGGGACGCACCCGCGAGCAGTCGCATGAGGACGGTCTCCGCCTGGTCGTCGGCGGTGTGACCGAGCGCGATCACCGACGCGCCGATCCTCGCCGCCTCCGCCCGGAGCGCCGCGTGCCGGGAGTCGCGCGCGTGATCCTGGAGCGAGCCGCCTGGCGCAACCGCGACGCGGATCGCGCGAAAGGGCAGACCACGAGCCTCAGCGAGTGTCGCCACGATGTCGGCTTCGCGCGACGATCCATCGCGGAGGCCGTGGTCGATGTGAGCGACGCTGAGCCGCCAACCGCGGGGAGGAGCCAGCCGGGCGAGCGCGTCGAGCATCGCCGTGGAGTCCGGCCCTCCGCTGCAGGCGACAAGGACCGCCTCTCCGGGCGCGATGACGCCGCGACGATCGGCGGCGACCGCGACTGCACGCCGGACGCGTGCGACGGCGGCCACGCGCTCACGTGGCGGCAGGGCCCCTGGAGTTCCGGGCGTGGTGGCGGTTCCTGGATTCGAACCAGGGACATACCGGGTATGAACCGGCTGCTCTACCACCTGAGCTAAACCGCCAAGCGATGTGCTGGGGAAGAAAGTGCGGCACAGCACGGTCGTGCGTCGTCCGCAGTCGTCATCGTACCCGGGTCAGACATCCTGCTGAGGGTAGTCGGGTCGAACCGCGCCGGCTACCCGGTGGCGCCCTCAGCGAGGGTGTGATCGTGGCCTTCCTTGTCCACGCTGAACCCCACTGCCTCACACGAGATGGTCGAGACGCAGGAGGCGCCCCACAGCCATGCCACGGTTCGGCCTTTCGGAAGCGGCGTTGATTCGACGCTCCAAGCGGTACCGTTCCATGCCTCCGTCAAGGGCTCGCCGGCTATGTCGTTGCTGGATGTGTTGACGCTCCCGACCGCCGTGCACTCGCCGGGCGCTGGGCACGAGACTCCGTTGAGCTCCGGGGCATTGAGACTGGGCATCGATTCGATCGTCCATTGGCTCCCGTCCCATCCTTCCGCGAGCGACTCGATGTCCGTACCGGCAAGTGTCGCAGCACCCACGGCGACGCAACCTGCGCTCGCAGCGCACGACACACTCCCGAGGTCGCTCTGCGTGGCACCGTCAGGCACCGGGAGCGCGAGCATGGTCCATTGCGCACCGTTCCACCCCTCCGCAATTGCGGTCTGGTCGTTCGAGGTCAAGTCCAGGGTTGAGCCGACCGCGACGCACGAGGTCCGAGAGGAGCACGAAACGCTGTTGAGCACGGTCCAATTGAATCCGGGGAGGGTGGGCGAAGGCACAACAACCCAGGTACTCCCGTTCCGCTGTTCCACAAGGCCGGCGCTTTGACCCGAGTTAGCGGACCCGGCGGTCCCGACCGCCATGCAGAAGGATGCCTTGAGGCAGTCGACCGCCAAGAGGATCGCCATGGCGTCCGTTGCGCCGGTGGTTGGCGTGGGTTGAATGACCCAATGTCCGCTGGTCCACCGTTCGGCAAGGGCGGCTTGGTTGTCGGAGGGGGGGAGGTACTCGCCGACTGCGGTGCATCCGGACAGAGATGTGGTCGGACAGGACACGTTCTGCAGCCCAGCACCGAGCGCGCCGACCGGCTCGCTGACAGGACGAACGATCCATTTCGCGCCGTTCCACGTCTCGGACAGCGCGCCACCGACGGCCACGCATGCTGTGGCCGATGGGCACGCAACGCCCGCGAGCTGACCAATTTCGCCTGGGACATTCGGTGTCGGCGTCGTCTGGACGGTCCAGGTCGGACTGCCGGCCGCCTCACCGCGGGCAACGCTGCCCACCGTTCCTATGACCACCAGGACTGCTGCGAGCGCGAAGCGCTTCATAACCCCTCCTTCCTGCTCGGCCACCGCCGACCGCACGTCGATCGTATCAAAACGATCAATCGCCCACAGGCCAAGTTCGTGCGAGAGAAAAGAAATTGCGGCGGTCGGATTCGAACCGACGACCTTCGGGTTATGAGCCCGACGAGCTTCCACTGCTCCACGCCGCCCGCAGAGGATACCGCACGTGACGGCAGGCTCCCGGCAGATCCGGCGTTCAGTGCGGCGTCGGAGTGGGTGTCGGGCTCGGGAGGGTGATCGGCTTCGGCGTCGGTGTGGGTGTCGGTGTGGGCTTCGCTGACGGCGATGGCTTGGGCGTCGATGGGGTGGGCACCTTGAAGACCGGCAGGGGAACGGACACGCCACCCGAAGCAGGCGCACCGGCACCAGGCGGGACCACGACGTAGAGATGCTCGCCCGGGAAGATGTAGCCGAGCTGCCGCGCCTCCTGCTCGAGCCACGCAACCGTTTGCGCGTCCGCGATCTCGCGCTGCCGATCGGAGATCTGCTGCGTGAGCGACGCGTTCTGCGCCGTCAGCGCGGCCACCTGCGCGTCAAGGTTGCGGCTTTGCGCCACCTGCCCATAGACCGCGAACGCGACGAGACCGCAGATCCCCGCGATGAGCACGACGGCAATCCGGCGCAGCGTGATCGGACTGTCAAGTGCAGGACGTTGAGTTGGACGGATGACGCGTTCCTCTGCCTCGGCGCCGTCTGAGACGAATGGGACGATGTGGCGCCGGGTGTCGGCATAGGATGGGCCGCAATCGCGCTTTTGACAAGGACCCCGCGCGAATGTCCTGCCTGATCAGCCCGCAGTGCGCTCCCAACGCTGCTGCCACGCAGCGTCATCGAGGTCGTGGAGATCCACGCCGTCCTCGCGCGCCTGCACTTCGAGGGCCCGAAAGCGCGCCGCGAAACGCAGGGCACGCCCGCGAAGCGCTTCCTCGGGATTGACGCGAAGACGGCGTGCGAGCGCCACCACTGCGAACAGCAGGTCACCGACGGCATCCTCCGGGTCGAGGGCTTCCGCAGCCCAGTCCTCGCCGCGCTCCGCCTCGTGTGACGTGCTGCCGGCAATGTCCTCGATGCGCCGCAACGCGCTCTGCACGTTGTCGAGCGCGAGCGAGGTCGTCGGTGTCTCGTCGAAGCCCACACGCGCGGGACGCTTCTGCACACCTTGCGCGTGCGCCAGCGCCGGGAGCGCGGCTGGCACGCCGTCAAGCAGCGAGAGCCGTTCGCGCTTCTCCGCCTTCTTCAGCTTCTCCCAGTTGACGACGACACCGGCCGCCCCATCGACCGCGACATCACCGAAGACGTGGGGATGACGATGGATCATCTTCGCGCGCACGTCCACGGCAACGTCCCCGATGTCGAAGCCTCCGTCTTCCTCCATCGCGATGGCGCTGTGCATCAGCACTTGCAGGAGCAGGTCGCCGAGCTCTTCACGAAGCGTTGCCGAGTTTGCCGCGTCGATCGCCTCGAGCACCTCGTAGGTTTCCTCGAGGAGGTACGGCCGCAGGCTGCGATGCGTCTGCTCGCGATCCCACGGACAGCCGCCCGGCGCCCGCAGCTGTTCGATGACCTCGTTCAGCGCGCGCAGCGCTTCGACCGATTCCTCACGCATTCGCGCTCGACCCTGCGGGCACCACATCGCGATTGCGGGCTCGAACGAGCCGCCCGAGCTCGCGAAGGATGGGTTCGAGGTTCGTCTGCCATGCATCACCGACGTGCAGCTGCGACGGCGTGGCCGTCACGCCGCGAAACTGGCCCGCAACGCTCTGCAGGTCGAGACCATGGTCGAGGGTGAGTCGGACGACAACGCCGTGTCCGCGTTCGGTGTCGACACCCAGCGCACCCGCCGCGGCCGCAAGCAGGCGGACGCGGAGCGAGTCGATCAGCGCCGATGTCGGAGCCGGCATCGGTCCGAAGCGGTCGACGAGTCCTCGCGCGCGCTGCTCGAGCTCGGACTCGTTCACGCACGCAGCGAGCTCCTGATAGCAGCGCAGGCGGAGTCGCTCGTCGCTGACGTAATCGGCCGGCAGAAACGCCGCAACCGGCAGCGTGACCGTGACCTGCGCGGGCAACTCGACGATCGGTTTGCCCTGCAGCGATGTCACCGCGTCGGCGAGCAGGTGGTTGTACAGCTCGAGGCCCACGGCTGCGATCTCTCCGTGCTGTTCCTCGCCGAGCAGGTTGCCCGCGCCGCGGATTTCGAGGTCGCGCATCGCCAGCTTGAAGCCGGCGCCGAGGTCCTGGAGGTCGCCGATGACGTCGAGCCGCTTGTCGGCTTTCTCGGTCAATGACCGCGCCGGCGGATACATCATGTACGCGTACGCGCGCTGCCCGGCGCGGCCGACTCTGCCGCGCAACTGGTAGAGCTGCGCCAGCCCGAGCCGATGCGCGTCATCGATGACGATGGTGTTGGCGTTGGGGATGTCGAGACCGGACTCGATGATAGTCGTGCAGAGCAAGACGTCGATGTCGCCGTCACCGAAGCGGCGCATCACCGATGCGAGCATCCCTTCCTGCATCTGACCATGCGCCACCTCGATGCGCGCCTCGGGGACGAGCGTCCGCAGACGATCCGCCACCGCCTCGATGCCGGCGACTCGGTTGTGCAGGAAGAAGCACTGACCGCCACGCGCCAGCTCGCGGGTGATGACCTCGCGAATCAATGAGTCCTCGCGCGCGGTCACGTACGTCTTGATCGGCTGGCGCTCCTCGGGCGGCGTCTGGATCACCGACAGATCGCGAATCCCCGCAAGCGACATGTGGAGCGTGCGCGGAATCGGTGTCGCGGACAGCGACAGCACATCGACCGCCACGCGGAGTTCCTTGAAACGCTCCTTCTGCAGCACGCCGAAACGCTGCTCCTCGTCGATGACAACGAGTCCGAGATTCTTGAACTCGACGTCCTTCTGGAGCAGGCGATGCGTCCCCACGACGATGTCGACTGCGCCGCTGCGCAAGCCGGCAAGCGTGCGTGCGATCTCCTCGTCGCTGACGAAGCGCGAGAGTTGACGCACGGTAATAGGGAAGGCCGCGAGCCGCTCGGTGAACGTCGCGAAGTGCTGCTGGCACAACACGGTCGTCGGCACGAGCATGGCTACCTGGCGTCCCTCGATCGCGGCCTTGAACGCTGCGCGCACGGCGAGTTCCGTCTTGCCGAAGCCGACATCGCCGCAGACGACTCGATCCATCGGCCGCGACGCCTCCATGTCTCGCTTGATCTCCTCGAGCACGAGCACCTGGTCCGGCGTTTCCTGGTACGGGAAGGAGCCTTCGAGCTCCTGCTGCCAAGCGCCGTCGGGCGCATACGCGTGGCCCTGCGCCTGCTCGCGACGCGAGTAGAGGCCGAGCAGCTCGCGCGCGACCTCCTCGGTCCGCTCCTTGACGCGCCGCCGCGTCCGTTCCCATTCCCCCGTGCCCAGGCGTGACAGCTTGGGATGCAACTCGGCGCCGCCGACGTAGCGATCGACACGGTCGAGGTGCTGCGTCGGGACGAAGAGGCGGTCGCCTTCGGCGTACTCGAGGAGCATGTACTCGTGCTCGGCGCCGCTGTCGTCGGTGACCGCACGCATCTCGACGAACCGCGAGATACCGTGATCGCGGTGCACGACAAGGTCGCCCGGTGCGAACTGCAGCACGAAGGCTTGCCGGGCGGCGGCACCGCTCGCTGCGCGGCGCGAACCGCGCGCCGAGGTGGAGATGGCGCTGCGCGCGCCGCGCGCCAGCACCGAACGCCGGCGCTTGATGGCGCCGAACAGTTCGGCGTCGGTGTACACGTGGACTGACCCGTCAGCGACCGCGAATCCCTGCGTCAGATCTGCCGAGGCCACCACGATGGCACCCGGCGGCAATCCCGTCTCCGCAGCCGTGAAATCCGGAGCGTCGATCGTGTCAGCCCCGTGCTCGGCGGCAAGCTCCTCGACCCGGTGCTGCTGGCGGGACGCGACGAGCACGCACCCGAGCCCCTCTCGCTCGTGCAGCGCCTCACGGACGAACGCATCGAAACGCCCGACGTAGCTGTCCACGCCGCGCCAGCCGAGGTCGATAGCCTTCGCCGACCCCGCGGGCGCTTCGCGGACGACGTCGAAGCACATCAGCGCTCCGAGCGAGCTGAAGAGTGCGTCGACGTTGATCAGGCCTGCCGACGCGCCGTACGGCAGTTCGCCGCGTTCCTCCTCCTGGAGACGGAGCCCCTCGATCTCGATCGCGTGGCGCTCCGCCGTTGCGGTGAGGCGATTGCGACCGCCGTCGAGGAGCACGATCGGCGCGTCGAGGTGATCGAGCAGCGTCGACGGCGGTTCCGCCCCGAGATACGGGAAGAACAGGTCGACGCCGTCGTCGTAGACGCCCGATTCGAGCAGGCCCGTATCACGGTCCCATTGCTCGCGGACGTCGTCGCGAAGCGCGCTCGCGTCGAGCGCCTGCACAGCCGCGATCGCCCGCGCCACCGATCCCGGACTCAGGTCGAGTTCGCGCGCCGGCCAGACCTGGGCGACCTCGAGCTTTCGGATCGATTCCTGCGTCGTGTGGTCGAACACACGAAGGTCATCGACGTCGTCGCCGAACCACTCGGCGCGCCATGGACGCTCGCGATCGACACCGAAGACGTCGACGATGCCGCCGCGCACCGCGAAGTCGCCGGGGGTCGACACCGCGCTCTCCCGCCGATAGCCAAGTTCAACGAGGCGCGCGATGAGCTGGTCACGAGGGAGCCGGTCCCCGCGCTTGACCTCGGTCACGCTCGAGCCGACCACTTCGGGGGAGAGCGTCGGTCGGAGCAACCCGCGCGGCGACGCCACCACGAGCAGCGGCTCGGTACGCGCGTTCAGGCGCATGAGCGTTGCCAGGCGGGCTCGCGTCACCTCCTCTGACGGCGGGACTCGGTCGAACGGCGGCGTGTCGCCCGCCGGGAAGATGGCGACCCCGGCGCCGCCCGCCCACACGAGGGAATCCGCGTAGACCCGCTCGGCCTCGGCCGAGACCACGAGCACCGTTCTACTGGTGCGCTCGCGCAGCCACCAGGCGATGAGACCCACGGCGCCGGACGGCACACCGCCGACGCTGCCACCCTTGGCGCCGGCGAGTTCGCTCAGCTCCGGGAGTTGGTCGAGCCGCTCGCGCAACGTTGCCGCGGCGACGGCTGCCGGGGTGGGTCGGGAGTCAGTCCGGGCTGGCACGATTCCAGGTGTTCATCGCGGCTTCGAGCCCCTCTCGCATGATCGCGACCGCCATGTTCGCCGCACGCGAGAGTGCGGCTTCGACCTCGGGACGCTCGTCGGGAAGGAAGGGGTCGAGAACATGCTCGATGAGGTCGTTGCTGTCGCCGTCGCGACCGACCCCGATACGGATCCGGGGAAACGCATCCGTGCGCCACGAATCGATGAGCGACTGCACGCCACGATGGCCGGCCGAGCTGCCACCGAGCTTGATCTTGACCCGGCCGAGCGGGAAATCCGCCTCGTCGTGGACGACGATCACGTCCCGAGGAGGGCTCCCGAACTTGGTCGTCAGCTGCGCGGCCGCCTTGCCACTGAGGTTCATGAACGTCTGGGGACGCGCCGTGACCACGTCATAGCCGTCGATGGTCCCCTCTCGGACGCGCGCCGCGCCCTCGCGCCGCTCGCGGCCGAACTTGCCGCGCCGCTCGAGCTCGTCCAGGCACATCCAGCCGACATTGTGCCGGGTGCGCGCGTACTCTCCGCCCGGGTTGCCCAGGCCGATGATCAGCTGCGGCACGACTGCTCGAGGTCAGGCATCGACGGTCTCGAGCTCCGGCACGTCGGCGCCCGGCAGCAGCTCACGTGTGGTCGCCGTCATGCGCGCCGCGGGTCCGGGCTCGGCGTGGTCGTGTCCAAGGCAATGGAGCAGACCGTGCACCGCAAGCAGACGAAGTTCGGCCGCGCCGTCACGCGACTGTCCGAGGGCGCGCTCGACAGAGATGGCGACGTCCCCCACTCGCTCGCGCTCATCCGCGGGAAACGCCAGCACGTCGGTGGGCGCGTCGATACCGAGGAAGCGCGCGTTCAGATCGCGCAACTCGGCATCGTTGGTCAAGCGGAGCGACAAGCCGGCGCGCGAGGGCACCCGCAACCGATCCCCTGAACTCGCGAAGGAGCGGACCAAGGCGTGCTTCCACGACGGCACGACGCTGGAGCGAGGTGAGAGAAGGATCGCGGATGACGCTCACCCGCATGGACGCAGCTGCGTCAGGTGCTCTTGACGCGACGCTTCCGCGCTGCAAGCAACTTGCGCTTGCGACGCACGGACGGCTTCTCGTAGTGCTCGCGCCTGCGAACCTCTGAGAGGATGCCGTTCTGCTTGATCTTCTTGTTGAACCGTCGTAACGCGCTCTCAAAGGTCTCGCCTTCGCGGACCTTTACTTCCGACACGGTCGGAATCACCTCCTTTCGACTGGATCCACGCTTCACGAGCGCGGACCTCAAAGTCTACCTTGACTCCCCGTCGCCGAGGAGCGCCGCGACCAGCTCAGGGAGCACCGTCCCCGCGCGTCCGGAGACGATCAGCGTGGCCATGCCGTCGAGGTCGGTCGCTCCCTCGTTGATGATGACCAGCCTCCCGCCCTCCCGGATCGTCTCGACGGGGACGCCCGCGGCGGGCCAGACCGAGAGCGTCGATCCGATGGCGAGGCAGACATCGGCACGGCGCGCCTCCTCCACCGCGCGATGCAGGTCGGCGGCCACGAGTGGCTGACCGAAACTGATCGTCGCAGTCTTGAGGAGCCCTCCGCAGAGCTCACAGTGGGGATCGACGTCGCCCTCCCGCACACGGTCAAGTGCGACGTCGATGGGCATCCGCCGGCCGCACTCGAGACAGGCCGCCTCGTTGGAGGTGCCGTGCAGTTCGATGACGTTGACCGTGCCCGCCTGCTGATGGAGGCCGTCGATGTTCTGCGTGACAACGACAGGAGCGAGCCCGGCCTGTTGCAGGCGGGTGATCGCCCGATGAGCCTCGTTCGGTTCGGCGCCGGCGAACCGCCCGTCGAGGCGCGCCTGCCAGCGCTCGACCCGCACCGCGCGATCGCTGACGTAGCTCGAGATGCTGTAGCGATTGGGGTCGGTGGTCTTCCAGACGCCGTTCGGCCCCCGGAAATCGGGGATGCCCGATTCGGTCGAGATGCCCGCGCCAGTGAACACGAGGATGCGGCGCGTGTGCCGAAGCCACGGCAGCGCCTGCTCGAGTTCGGAGGCAGATCCCATCCCGGAATTGTCCGCTGACTGCGACGACAACCTCATGTCGCAGGACCGGCCCAGAATCGGGTCCGAATGAGCGTCATCTCCCCTCCCGAGGCGCCACCCGAAGCGGTGCTCGACGACGAGCAGCGCGTGGCCGTCGACCACGGCGACGGCCCGTGCCTGGTGCTCGCGGGCCCGGGGAGCGGCAAGACGCGAATCATCGTCGAGCGGTTCCACCGCCTCTCCTCCATCGGCATTGGCGCCGGCCGGCAGCTCGTTCTCACGTACACGCGCAAGGCGGCGGACGAGATGCGTGAACGCGTGGAGCGCGCCCATGGCGGTTTCTCCGACGACGCGCCGCTCACCAACTACCACTCGTTCGCGCTTCGCGTCGTCCGCGAGTGGGGCTGGCTGCTCGGGATCTCACCGGTGCTGCGCATCGCCGACGCCGCGGAACGGTGGCTGCATGTTGAGGCGGTGCTCGACGAGGTGCGTCCGGAGCTGCTCTGGAATCCACTCCGTCCGCATGACCTGATGGATCCGCTCCTCGACATCATCGGTACCGCCAAGCAGGAGCTGGTCACCCCCGATTCCTACGCTGCTTGGGCAGCGAACCGGCTCGAGGGCTGCGAAGACCGCGCGGAGCGCATCGTGCTCGAGCGCCACGCGGATGTTGCGCGCGTGTACGCACGATTGGACGAGCGATACCGGCGCGCCGGCGTCTTCGATTTCGACGACTGCATCCTCTACGCGGAGCGTCTCCTTCGCGAGCAGCCCGCGGCACGCAGCGGCGTCGCCGACCGGATCAGCCACGTCATGGTCGACGAGTACCAGGACACGAATTACGCGCAGGCGAAGCTGGTTGAGACGCTCGTCTCCAGTCATCGCAATCTCTTCGTCGTCGCCGACGACGACCAGTCGATCTACAAGTTTCGCGGAGCGAGCCGGGCAAACCTCGACCGCTTCTCGCGAGAGTATCCCGAGCACCGCCAGCTCGTGCTCACGCACAACTATCGGAGCACCGACCAGATCGTCACCGCATCGCGCGCGGTGATCAACGTCGCGAGTCCGGCAACGCGCATCGAGAAGCACCTGGTCGCCGAACGTGGCGCCGGCGCGGCCGTCGAAGTGTGGGGCGCTCCGGACGAACGCAGTGAAGCGATGGCTGTCGCGCGCGAGTGCGCTCGCCTCGTTGCAGGGGGGATGCGGCCGGCTGACATCGCATGGCTGTTCCGGCAGCACGTCGACATGCAGCCCGCGATGCGCGCGCTCCGCCAGTGCGGCGTCGCGTACCAGGTTGCCGGGGGCAGGGGCTTCTTCCAGGAGCGCGAGATCAAGGACGCATTGGCACTGCTCGCGGCCATCGAGGATCCCGAGGACTCGCAGGCGGTGCTCCGCTGTCTCACGCTGCCCGAATGGGGCGTGACGACACCGGGGCGTGTGGCCCTGGTCAGAGCGGCACACGAGCACGACCTGCCGCTCGCCACCCTCGTCGTCGATGCAGCAGTGGAGGGGCTCGACGAGTCAGACCTCGCGGCGGCACGGCAGTGTGTCGAGAGCATCCACGAGCTGCACGCGGCGTCGCAACGCGAGGACGTCCGCGATCTCTTCCAGCTCGCGCTCGAGGCCAGCGGCTTTCTCGGGATCATCGATGAGCAATCCGGCGTCGCGCGCTTGCAGATGGGCGCAAACCTGAACAAATTCGGTGAGCTCCTCGAGGCATTCGCGGACTGGAGCGACGACCGGCGCGTGAGCACCACCCTCCGCTATCTCGGTGTCCTTCGCGACAGCCGCGAAGCGGGCGAGCTCGCGAGCATCGAGCCCATCGAGGACGGTGTCGTGCTGCTCACTGCGCACGGCTCGAAAGGTCTCGAGTGGCCGGTCGTCTTCCTGTCGCGCTGCACCGAGCGACGCTGGCAAGGACGCAGCAAGTCGTCGTTCGACCTGCAACTGCCGGATGAGCTCGTCCCCGAGCCGTCTCCACCCGGCGATGTCGCGGTCGACGAGGAGCGGCGGCTCTTCTACGTGGCATCAACGCGCGCGCGAGACCGTCTCATCTACACGTGGGCGCGCTCGTACCCGCAGCCGTCCAGCGAGGAGGTGTGCACGCCGTTCCTCACGATGGCGATGTCATTCCGGGGTGAGGTGTTGTCGAAGGACGTTCCCGTGGACAGCACCGTTGCGGTCCGTGCCCCGCGACCTGCAGGCACGCCCGCGTTGCAGCGCCTGTCCATTGCGGTATCCGACCTCGGCGTGTTCCGCAGCTGCCCGCGGCGCTACAACTACCAGCGGCGGTGGCATCTCCCTGTGCGCACCGATGCGCGCAGCTGGTACGGCACGATGATCCACGAGGTGTTGCGCTCGGCCGCGACACAGCGGATGGCCGGCGAGATCGTCACGCCCGACAGCGTTGCCGCGATGTGGCAGGCGGCATGGGAACAGTCGCGCGGGCCCAAAGGCCGCCACACGGAGCTGCGCGCGCATGGCGACGAGCAGTTGCGCCGCTACGTCGAGTCGCCGGGATGGACAGACACGATCATCAACAGCGTCGAGGAGCCGGTGACGATTGCGCTGGATCATGCGGATGTGGCCGGGCGTTTCGACCGCGTCGACACGCGGTTCGACGGCATCCCAACGGTCGTCGACTACAAGACCGGGCGTCCCAAGGATGAAGGCGCGTTGCGCGCCGACCTCCAACTCCGCGCCTACGCCGTGGGGCTGAGTCAGCGCGAGCAGGCGGACACGGTCGCCATTGAGTTCCACTATCTGCAGGGTGCGGTGACGCGCGTCACCGCCGACAAGGCGTTTCTCCGCAAGGCGCACGGTCACATGTCCGCAACGGCGCGCGAACTCTCGATCGCGTCGAGCACTGGAACGTTTCCCCCCAAGCCGTCACGGTGGCAGTGCCAGCGCTGCGACTTCCGGACGGTGTGCGACGAAGGGCGAGCGGCAGCACTCGCGGACGAATGAGGCTCTGTCAGCGATCCTCCTCAAGGCGCCGACCCATGCTGACGACGTCGTCCATGCTGTACCCGAGAACGCGATAAAACTCCACTGCTTCCTTGTTCGAGGTGCGAACCTGCAGATTCACCTTCGGGCATCCGAGCTCTGTCAGACGCCGCTCTGCCGCTGCCACCAGCAAGCGGCCGAAACCGCGCCCGCGGTACTCCGGGTGCACCGCCAGGTAATTCATCCATCCGCGATGCCCGTCGTATCCGACCATCACCGCGCCGATGCAAGGACGATCGTCATCCAGCACCAGAAGACCGTTCGGGTCGGCGTCGATTTTGCGCTCGATGTCCCGGAACGGATCGTTGGTCGAACGAATGAGCCCGCTCAGTGCCCAAAGCGACACGAGCGCTTCCGCGTCGTCAGCCCGATACGGCCGAATTGCGGTAGTCACAACCAGAGTTTGGGCCACGGCATCCCTTCGCAGAACGGTAGCCCTGATTCCGAGTTCCACTCAACGCCCTTCGATACGCCGATCGTGCTGACGCCGAGTCGCACTCGCGACCGTGACCAACAGTCACCACCCAGATCCTATCTACTGCCTCTGTTTAGGCCGCTACACTATTGCGGTCACAAACCACGCGGAGGAAGGAACGTGACGAGCTATCGGCTCTCCTGGGTTCTCGCAGCTGTCTTCTCAACGATCTTGATCGGGTGCGGCAGCACGTCGACCGCAGCCTCGCAGTCGGGTGGGACGACCCCGTCCGGCGCGGCGACCAGTCAACCCTCGCAGACGCCCACCCCGCTCACTGCTCAAATCATGTTCAGCGGTGGTCTGAGCGGGACGTTGCAGCTCAATAGGGCCGAGTTGTCGTGCCAGCTCCTGCCGTCCGGTGCGTTGTCGGCGACGTTCGATGGGGTCGTCCCCGGGTCCGAAGCGGGATTCAACATTCTCGAGCCCCCCGGGACAAATTCGCTTACTGCAGGAGACGAGGTTGGCGTCGACACCAACATAACTTTCTGGCACAGCGACCTGAGCGGAACGGTCACGATCTCAGTCACGGGCAAGACGGCGACCGGCATGGTTACGGCAGACATTGCGGGCCAGATCGGCAGCGGCGTCAGTGGCACGGTGCCAGAGCTGCATGTGACAGCCTCGTTCAGCTGCCCGGTGTAAGCGCTAGGGTTTCGATCGCGAGGTCAGATCGTCCAGCATCGAGAAGAGACGCGCACCCACACGCTGCGGATCGACTCGGTACGCACCGTGCTCGTACTCGTTGGTGATCCACGGCTTGCAGTTACCCAGCAGCGAGACCGTCTCAAGCGCCATGTTGCGCTCGACGTACTCGTCGTCCCAGTACAGCGTGCCGACGACGGGGACCTTGTTTGCCCGCAACTTGTCGATGTCGTATAGCGGCGCCCAGCCCTCGTAGTCCGCGAGGACGTCGGCGACTTCGCGCAGTGGCTGCAACGGCGGCAACTCCTCGAGCATCCACGGGAACACTGCCTCACCGGTGAAGCACGGCGCCGGTTGCGCGTCGATCGCGTAGCGAGGGTCGGCTTGGCGAGCGCGCTCTGCAGCCCATCGCGTGGCAGGACCGTTGGAGTACGCAGCTTCGTGGAGCACCGTGTAAATGGGATTCGTCGCCGGTGACATCACGTCCGCGATGTGCTCATGCACGACGCCACTCAACATCCCAAGCTGCTCCAGGTCATTGTCAGCGCGTTCGACAATGCCGTGGAGCTCGGCCGCCCCATGCTGCAGCCCGAGTTTCACGCCGAGCATGAGGAACCGGCGCGCGCGGACGCGCTGTCCGTGCCCATCGAGATCCATGTCCGTTTCGAGATGATCGACGATGCGTCGTACCCGTCCCGCGTCCATCGGAAAGCGCGCGAAGTAATCGGCGTTGCGCGTCGCGACGTGATTGAAAAGGCGTGTGCAGATCTCTTCCGTCTCGTGCAGCACGGGCGCGAATCCGCCCGTGATGATGACGCCAAGCAGATGCTCGGGCAGCTGCGAGAGATATGTCAGCGAACAGAAGCCACCGAAGCTCTGTCCAAAGAGATACCAGTCCGAGTCCTCGCCGTAGAGCGTCGCGCGCAAACGGTCCGCGTCGCGGATGATGGAGTCCTGACGGAAGTTGCGCAGGTACGTTGCGCACACCTCGGCATCCGCGAACGGCAGTGCGCGCGCGTCGAGCGGCGTGCTCATCCCCGTGCCGCGCTGATCCAGCAGCAGCACGCGGTACCGCGTCAGTAGCTGCTCGAGCCAGCTCCCGCGGTGATCAGGGAATGCGACCTCATGACCAGGGCCGCCCTGGAACCAGACGATCGCCGGCAACTTCGTGTCGCCGGCCTTCTCGGCTGCGACGACCTCACGTGCGTGCACGCTGATCTGCGAACCGGACGGCTCGTTCCAGTCAACCGGAACATTGATCCGATGCGGGGTGACCATCATCCGGTCGATGGCGACGTGATTTGGCATCACGCGATTGTCGCCGACGACTGGCGCAAGCCGCGCAGGGCTCAGTCCCGTCTACGGATGCAGGCGAAACTCCCGCCAGAAACCGACCAGAGAAGCTTCGTCGCCCTCGGGCTCGACGTCCTCGGGAAGCTGAGTCCTCCAGGGGAGCATCAGGTCGAAGACAACTTCCTGGATCGTCCAGAGAATGTCCATGACCTCGGTGATCTTGACCTGACGGCGCGCCAGGGCAGTCTCAACCGTCGACATTGCATCGATGTCGCCCGTCTTGCGGACGGCGCCCTTTGCGAAGACGAACACCTTCCGCGCCCGTTCGGCGACGTCCGGTGGGACTTCCTTGATGCCCTGGAGGTGCGTCTCCTCGCAGAGCTCGATGGCGCTGTCGACCCGTTCAACCAGCCGGCGGAGTTGAGTACGCTCGACAACCTCGCGACGGTGACGGCGGCGAGCGGCATGCACTTCTTCAGTGGCGCTCCCGATGAGAAGCCCCGGGTCGACTACCTGACTACGCTCCAGTACCACGGGTTCTCTTATCACGGCGCCTAGCGTACCGGCTCTCGTCGTTGACATCAACAGCACATTTAGGGTGAGATTGATGCATGGATCGCATCAATGCCGACCTTTTACGAACTTTTGTCGAGGTCGCCAAGGTTGAACACCTCGGGAGAGCCGCCGAAGCGCTGCAAGCGGATCAATCCACCGTCTCTCGAAAGATAGCCCGTCTCGAGCAGGAAGTCGGCGTCCAGCTCTTCGAGCGCATCGGCAGGAACATCCGTTTGACCCAGGCAGGCCGGCGGCTCGTCAGCCGCGCCGAGCGCATCCTCGACGACCTCCGCGATGCCATCGCGGAGGCGGAGGGCGCCGTCGCGGCCGAGAGCGGACGAGTCTGCGTCGCCTTTCTGCACACGGTCGGAGCCCGCTGGCTCCCGGAGCGCCTCGCGCGCTTCCTCGAGAGCTACCCGGCGGTGCGCTTCACGCTCGAGGAGGGCACGACCGCCGAGGTGATGAGCGGTGTCCTCGGCGGCGACTACGACCTCGGCATCCTCGGACCTCCGCCGACGGGCGTCGTCGACCTCGAGATCCATCCGCTCTTCCGCGAGCGCGTCGCCGTCGTGGTCCCCGTCAACCACCGCCTCGTCGGGCGCAGCTCGGTCACCCTCGAGGACGTCGCGAGCGAGCCGTTGATCCTCCCCCGGTCGCGAAGCGGCCTGCGGAGGGTCATCGACGCGGCGTTCGCTGCGCAGGGGCTGACGACGCACGTCGCCTACGAGGGCGACGATTTCACGATCGTCCAGGGGCTCGTCGAGGCCGGTCTCGGAACCACGCTGATGCCGATGCCGCTTCCCGTTCCGAGCACCCGGGTGGCGGTCATCCCGCTTCGTGATCCGCCGATCGCGCGTACCATGGCCCTCTGCTGGGATCGGCGGCGAACCCTTCCCCCAGCCGCCAATCTCTTCGCCCAGCGGCTGATCGCCGAGGCCAGCGAACCCTTCGATCTCTCGGCCAGCGCCTGAAATGAGCTACGCAATCGTCCTGATCGTCATCGCCGCCCTGCTCGCCGCGGGCGGGATTGTCGCGCTCGTGGTCGGCACACGGGGCAGAACTGCATCGCCATCGCCTGTGCCGCTCGTGAGCCAGGCCCTGGCCGCCGCGAATCAGCAGGCCGCGGCGGTGATCGCTGACGCGCGGACGTCCGCGCTGCATTCCCACGAAGCCGCGATGGAGGAGGTCGCCGAGCGCCTTGCATCGGTCGAGAGCCGCGAGGCGCTCATCGCCGAGCGGCACAAGCACCTCCGCGAACGGCGTGAGGTCTTCGACGAGCGCCGGTTCGCGTATCGCAAGCGCCGGGACGAAATCGAGGAACGCCGGACGAAGGTCGCCGAGCAGGGCGAGGAGATCGCCGCCACCCTTCGCGCCAAAGCGGCGCTCGATCGCGACGCCGCAGCACTCCTGGTCCTCGATCGTGTCGAATCGGAACTCGTCGCCGAGCGCGCGGCGCTCGTCGAGGCGACGGTTGCGGAGATCATCGGCGAGCGCGCCGAGACCACCGCCAATGACCTGATCCTGCAGGCGGTGGAGCGCCAGGACGCCTCGAACGTCGACACGGCGCCGCGCATCTCCCCCTTCTCGCTCGAGGGGCTCGACGAGCACGCGCAGGAACGGATCCTGTCCGCACTCGCCGTCATCGCCGAGCAGACCGGCGCCGAGCTCGGTGTCGACACCGAGAAAAACCAGGCGACACTGCGCACCGTCGACCCGATCGGGCGTGAGATCGCCCGCCAGGCTGCCCTGGAAGTCGTCGATCGCCGCATCCAGGCGTCCGAAGTCCCGCCTCTCATTCAGAAGACCCGGCGCTCAACGCAGCGCAAGGTGATGGAGATCGGCGAGCGTGCGCTCTGGCTCATGAAGATCGAGGGTCGCCCCGAGCTCGCTGAGCTCGTCGGCACGCTCCACCACCGCTTCTCATACGGGCAGAACGCGCTGCTCCACTGCGAGGAGACCGGGCATCTCTGCGGCGTCATCGCCGCCGAACTCGGCCTGCCGCAGAGCATGGCGCGCGAGGCGGGAATGCTCCACGACATCGGTAAAGCTGTCGACCACGACGTCGAGGGCGTCCACGCGATCATCGGCGGCGAGTTGCTCCGCGTTCTGGGTGTCGACGCCGGCATCGTGCACGCGGTCAAGGCGCATCACTTCGATGAGGAGCCGTCGTCCGACCTCGCGATGCTCACCATCTGCGCGGACGCGATCTCCGCATCACGACCCGGCGCCCGTCGCGACACGCTGGCCACCTACCTGCTCCGTCTCGAACAGCTTCAGACCATCGCAACGCGGCACGGTGGAGTTGACCGCGCGTTCCCCCTGCAGGCCGGCCGCGAGCTGCGCGTCTTCGTCAAGGCGTCGCAGATCAAGGACACCGACATGCCGCCGCTCACCGCCGAGATCGCTCGTGAGATCGAGTCCGAGATGCAGTACCCCGGCGTCATCAAGGTGACCGTCATCCGCGAGACCACCGCGATGGCAACGGCGCCCGCGCAACTCGTCCCGGTCCGCGCAGCCGTCGCCGAGCACGCCGGCCATCACGAGCCCGAGCTCGACGACGAGGTCGACGTCAGCGACGACAACGGTTCGGACGGGGGCTGAAACGGGCGCGCGCACGGCGCCGGAGTTCAGTACGCTTCAGCCCTGCGGCTTTCCGGTCCGAGGGAGAAACCATGGCCTTCACCGCGCGCTTCGGCGCACTCGTGGCGATGCCACTCGCCGTCGCGCTCCTGTCCGCGTGCGGCGGCAGCTCGAGCGCTGGTGTGACTGCGGCCGCGTCGACGAGCGCCCCGACGAGCACAGTGGTATCAACGCCGACGAGCACTCCAGTGCCGACGCAGCCGCCGAGAACCGCTCCACCCAAACCAACCTCCTCGGTGGACCGCTCAGGTCCCGGGCCGTTCGGTGGGAGCTGGACGGGCAACGGCGTGACCCTCAACGTGAGCAGCGATGAGTTGGCCAACGCCACATATTTCATCGGTGTGCTGTGCAGCTCCGCCTCGCCGGCCCCGATGCCATGCGACGACGACAGCGTCAGCCCGACCATCCCCGGCGGGCAACTCAAGCTGCACGTCACCGAGGTCGTGACCACCGGAGGTGTGGCGGTCGCTTCAGCCGAGGTCAAGGATTCCAGTGATCCCAAATACCCGGAGAACTCGATCATGAAGTTCACCCTCAAAAACGGGACCATCACGTCACCGATCGGGTCCTTCACCAAAGTTCCCTCGTCCAACTAGGGCGGCGCGGGCTCAGCGCGGAGGAATTCGTCCACGACCCGAGCGGTTTCAGCCGGACGTTCGTGGAAGAAGAGGTGCCCGCAGCCGTCGAATGGACGCAGTGCCGCGCCCGGAATCTTACGCGCGAGGATGCGCGCGTTCTCGTAGGGCGTGACGACGTCCTCGCTGCCGTGGAGCACGAGTGTCGGTGCAGTGACTTCGCGCAGGTGCTCGAACGAGTTGTCCGGTTGCGACATCGCAAGGAATTGCGCCGAGAAGACGCGCGGACGAACCGGATTGCGGGCGCGATCGCGGATCTGATCCTCGATGAACGCCGGATGCGTGCGCTGAAACTGCGGCGCGTACAGCACGGTGCATGCCAGCCGGTACGCGTCCTCCGGCGTTCGCGCCCCCTTGCCCATCAGGGCGGCCTGATCGGCCGGATCCGCAGCCTGCCCGTGACCGCCGCCCGGTGCCGTGGCCGCGAGCACAAGTCGTCCAACGCGACCGGGGTGATCGACAACGAGATGCTGCGCGATCAATCCGCCCATGGATGCGCCGAGCACTGCAACGCTCTCCAGCTGCACGGCGTCGAGCACCGAGACCACGTCGAGCACCATGGTCGCGAGGGTGACCTCGCCACCGCTGCCGGATTCGCCGAGCCCTCGCGGGTCGAAGGTGATGACGCGGTGATGCGCGCTCAGCTCGGTCGTGATCGGGTCGAAGACCGTGCTCCGCGCGCCGAGCCCGGGGATGAGCAGCAATGGCGCGCCGCCACCCACGACGAACACCGCAAGCTCGATGCCGTCATTCGTGATGGCGGTGAGACGCTCCGGGGACACGACAGCACCATAGCGGGCGATCGGTGTCGCACCATGCTTGACGCCATGCCGCGATTCTTCGTCGACGCCTCCCAGATCGAGGACGGCCGCGCCACCCTGCTCGACGCGGATGCGGCGCATCTCGCCAAGTCCCTCCGCGCTCGACCCGGGGAGACGATCGTGGTGGTCGCCGGCGGAGCGGTCGAGCATGGCGTCGTGCTGCAGGAGGTGAGCACGGCGCAGGTCTCCGGAACGGTCGTCTGGAGCAGGCCGGCCTCCGGAGAGCCACGTCTCGCAATTCACGTGCTGCAGGCGATACCGGCGCAGGCGATGGACGAGACCATCGAGGCGCTCACCGTTGCGGGCGCTGCGTCGATCCTCCCGGTGCTGACTGGGCGCACCGTGGTCCGGCCCGACATGACGCATGCGTCGCGTCGTGCGGAGCGCTGGCAGGCAATCGCGCGCGAAGCCGCGCAGCTTGCGGGGCGTGCAGCTCCTCCGACCGTGTCGTCGGTGATGTCGTTGCGCGATGCGCTCGCGCACCTTCCCGCGACGACCCGCGTGATTGCCTGCGTCATCGACCCTGCCGCGACCCCGATGCTGGCGGCGTCGACGTCGGCGGCCGAGATCGCCCTGGTCATCGGCCCCGAAGGTGGACTTGACGACTCGGACATGCATGCGCTCGAGAGCGCCGGCGCAGCGTATGCGCACCTCGGACCGCGCACGTTGCCGAGCCGTCTCGCCGGTGCGATCGCGACGGCGATGCTGCTGGCAGCCGCCGGTGACCTCGATTCGACTGCGGAGCCAGTCCCCCAATGACCGTCTCGACCGACCGTCCGCTGCGCGTGGCGCTGACGGTGCTCGGCTGCAAGGTCAACTTCGCCGAGATGGCAGATCTCGCGGGCAGGCTCGCGGCCGGTGGGTGCGAGGTCGTGCCGGAGAGCGAGCACGCGGATGTGCGCGTCCTCAACTCGTGCACGGTCACAACGCAGGCTGACGCCACAACGCGGCAGCGCCTCAGCCGCCTGCGGCGAATGGATCCCGACGCGCACCTCGTGCTCACCGGGTGCAGCGTCGACGCCAATCCCGGCGCATACACACAGGTCGATTCCACCTTCGCCAATCGCGACAAGGAGCTCATCGCCGAGCACGTCCTCGCGATGACACCGCAGCGCGTGCCTGGCTCGGCAACGGGCTCCGGTGCAATGCGTTCGCGGGCGTTCGTCAAGGTGCAGGACGGATGCAACCACCGCTGCACGTACTGCATCGTCTGGCGTGCGCGCGGCGACTCGATCAGCGTTCCCGTGGAAGACGTCCGCGAGCGCGTGCGCGCGGCAATCGCCGCAGGCCACGGGGAGATCGTCCTCTGCGGCGTGGATCTCGGGTCGTACGGACGCGACTGCGGCACCGACCTCGCGACGCTGCTCGAGTCGCTTCTGAACTCATGCGGGAGTGCGCGCATCCGCCTGAGCAGCATCAACGCCAACGACGTGACGCCTGCACTGATCCAGCTCAACGCGCATCCACGTCTCTGCGCGCACTGGCACATGCCACTGCAGAGCGGCAGCGATCCTGTGCTGCGCGCCATGCATCGCGGCTACCGGCGCGCGCAGTACCTGCGTGTCGTCCGCGCGCTCCGCGAGATGCATCCGCTGACCGAGTTCACCACCGACATCATGGTCGCGTTTCCTGGCGAAACCGACGACGACCACGCCGCGACGCTGTCGCTCGTCGACGAGGTGGGCTTCCTCGCCGGGCATGTCTTCCGCTGGTCCCCTCGTCCGGGGACACCGGCGTCGGATCTCAGCGCGCGGGTCGACGACGCGACGGCACGCCGGCGGAGCGCCGAAGTCCGCCGGGCCACACGGCGCACCGGCGCGGCGTCATTGGCTCAGGCATGCGCAATGGTCCACGAGGTCGTCTGGGACGCGGTCGACGGCACCGCCGCCCACGGCCTGACGTCCGGGTATCACGAGATCGTCGTCGACCCGGCCGGCGGCGCCCGCCAGGGCGGGCTCAACCTGGTTCGTGCGGAAACCGTCGAGGGCGACTGTCTGCGCGGTACCCTGCTGCGCTCATGAGCGATTGCATCTTCTGCGACATCGCCGCGCACCAGCTGCCTGCCACGATCCTGCGCGAGGACGACGAGGTGCTCGCCATCCGCGACGTCAATCCGCAGGCTCCGGTCCACGTCCTCGTCCTGCCGCGCGACCACATCGTGTCGGTCCTCGAGCTGACCCCGGCGCAGGATCACCTCTGGGGACGGCTCCTGCACGTCGCACAGTCGATCGCAGAGGACGAGGGCATCGACGAGACCGGGTTCCGGCTCGTCGTCAACACCGGTGTGAACGGGGGCCAGACCGTCGACCACCTCCACGTCCACCTGCTCGGCGGCCGCCGCATGACGTGGCCGCCCGGCTAGCGTTTCAGAGCTGACGTCGCGCGACGCGCACATCGTTGCCGATGGCGCGCCGCGCTTGAGAGGGGGGCTGAACCGGGTCTTACGCGCTCGGCGCGTGTTGGACGATCTTCTCGGAGGTCTTTGGCGAGGCGCCGACCGTCACCGGGATTCGCTGCGGCGCAGCCTTCTGCGCGCGCGGGATCTCGACGCGGAGCACGCCGTTCTCGAATGTTGCGGTGATGTCCTGGGCGCGCACTTCGCTCGGGAGACCGACCTGACGGAACACCGACGTGGAACGCCGCTCGCGACGCACGTATGTGGTGTCCGTGCTGGTCTCGGTGCTGCTGCGCCTGCCGGCGATGGTGAGCACGCCGTCGTCGAACGTCACCTCGACGTCGTCGGGTGCGAAGCCCGGGACTGACGCCTCAACGAAGAACGCGGCATCCGTCTGACGGATGTCGACGGGAAGGCTTGTGTACTCGACGCCGTTCCGCGACGTTGTCGCTGCGGCGGGCTGGAAGAGATGATCCATCTGCGTGTGCAGATCGAAGATGTCGTTCCACGGACTCCAACGAACTACTGCCATTGCAACGCTTCCTTGTCGTGATGTCTGCTGCTGGTCGCACTGTCTGCGACAGAGCATTTTTACCCGCGACGTTCGCGCGATAAACATCGCGAACGTGCGTGCGGCGATCAGCCCCGGAACGCGTCGCGCAGCGAGTCGAAGAACCCTTTCTTGACCTCGGCCGGCTTGCCCTCGCGGCCCCCGAGCTGTTCGTACAGCGCGCGGTCGTGATGCGGGAGATGGCTCGGCACGACAACGCGGACGACGCAGATGAGGTCGCCGCGGCGACCGGTGCGCACGTGCGGTACGCCGAGGCCGTGCATCTTCAGCTGACGGCCGGGTTGTGTGCCCGCGGGCACCTCGACCGGATGCTCACCGTCAACAGTGGTGATGGTGATCGTGTCGCCGAGCACCGCCTGCGGCACTGACACTGGCAGCTCGTAGAGAAGGTCCTGGCCGCGCCGGACGAGCGTCGGATGCGGTTTGACGCGGAAACCGAGGTAGAGGTCGCCGGACGGGCCACCTCGCGGGCCGGGCTCACCTTCGCCGGTCAACCGCAACGTGACGTCGTCATCCACTCCCGCGGGGATGGTGACCTCGACCGTGTGCCGCCCCTGGATGCGGCCCTGACCCCGGCACACGGTGCACGGGTCGGTGACCACCTGTCCTTCGCCGTGACATGTCGGGCAGGGCGTCACGTTGGTGACCTGGCCGAAGATCGACTGCATCTGCCGGCGCACCTGTCCGGCACCGCCGCACGTCGCGCACTGCGTCGCCTTCGTGCCGGGTTTGGCGCCGGAGCCGCCGCACTCGGTGCAGGCCGTCGCCCGCGGTACCTCGACGGTGCGCTTGGCGCCGAAAACCGCCTCCTCGAAGCTGATCTCGATGTTCATTCGGAGGTCGTCGCCGCGCTGCGGTCCCGTCTGACCGCGGCGGCGGCCGCCACCGCCGAAGAACATGTCGAACAGATCGAAGGCCGAGTCGAACGAGAAGTTGCCGAAGTCAGGCGGCGCCGCGCCGTCGGCGACATGCCCGTACGCGTCGTAGCGCTGGCGCTTCTGCGGATCACTGAGGACGGAATACGCCTCGCCGACTTCTTTGAACTTCTCCTCCGCCACCTTGTCGCCGTTGTTGCGGTCGGGGTGGTACTGCATCGCGAGCTTGCGATACGACGCCTTCAACTGTTCAGGCGTGCAATCTCGCGAGACGCCGAGCACTTCGTAGTAGTCGCGTTTGACCGTTGCCATCGCGCTTATTTCGCGGTCGAGACGTTGCGCGGGTGCACGACGCGCACGATCGCGGGGCGGAGCAGGCGGTCGTGGAGCCGGTACCCGGGGACGAGCTCGGCGCTGACCGTATCCTCGTCGACCTCGTCGGACTCCTCGGCTGCGATCGCCTCGTGCACTGACGGGTCGAAGCGCTCGCCGGAAGCCGGCACCCGCACAACTCCGAGACGCTCGAGTGCCGTCTCGAACTCGCGGACGACAAGCTCGAGCCCGCTCACGAAGAACTCCTCCGCTCCAGCCTCACTCGCATGCTCGACGGCACGGCGCAGGTTGTCCAGCACCGGCAGCATCGCGCGCGCGGCGTCCTCGCTCTCGTAGCGACGCACGTCGACGATCTCCTGGGCCTTGCGCCGTTTGAAGTTCTCGAAGTCGGCCGCGAGGCGCAGATACCGGGCATCGCGGTCGTCGATCTCGTCGCCGGCGTCGGCGACCTCGGGCTCGTCAGACGGGCGCTGCCCGTCCTCGTCGCGTGCTTCGTCCTTCGTCATGCGCTCACTATGCCCACGGTCAGCTCAAAGCACGCCCGACGGCGCGTCCGACCCGCTGCGCCACATAGCGGACCCGCGGGCTCACCTGCGCGTAGGCCATCCGCGTCGACCCGAGCACGCCGATCGTGCCCCGCCGCTCCGGACCGGCGCGATACGTCGTCAGCACGAGGCTGCAGCGCGAGAGCTCGGCCATGCCGCTCTCGCGGCCGATCATGATCTGCACCCCGTGGTCGAGATCCGCCGCACTGATCAGGGCCGCGAGCATGCGCTCCTCCTCCACCACCTCGATCACCTGCTGGAGCAGGTCGACATCGCCGAACTCGGGCTGATGGAGGAGGTTGCGGACGCCGTCGTGGAGGATGAGCGTGTCGCGCTTGGCGTCGTTGACCGCCATGAACGCGACGATCTGGCCGAGGAGATCGCGCTCGAGGGCGGCGTGCGTGCCGACCGACTCCGGCAGCCGGGACATCTCCGTGGCATCGAGCCCGACCACCACCGCGTTCAGCCCCGCAGCGATCGCGCTGAGGACCGACTGATCCGTCGGGGTGTGCAGGCTCAGGGCGTGCTGCCGGACGAGATTCCCCTCGAGGACGAGCACGAGCAACGCCTGGCTGTCGTTGAGCTTGACGAGGTCGAGATGCTTGACCCGGTCGCCCAACGCGCGGGGTGCTGTGACGAGGCTGACCGCGTCGGCAGCCTGCGCCAGCGCCGCGGCGGCGATCTCGAGGATGTCCTCGACTCCGGTGGGCATCACGCTGAAGAAGGGGTCCACCTGGCGGCGAACGGCGGCCGGCACGTCCTCCTCGTCCATGAGGAAGTCGACGTAGTACCGGTACCCCAGGTCGGACGGGACGCGCCCGGCAGAGGTGTGGGGCTGGATCAGGTATCCGACCTCGCTGAGCGTCGCCAGCTCGTTGCGGATGGTCGCGGACGACCAGGTGGCGAGATGCACTGCAAGGGACGCCGAGCCGACCGGGACGCCCGTGCGCGTGTAGTCGGCGACGACGGCCTTGAGGATCTGTTGCTTGCGCTGATCGAGAGGGACTTGTTGCACTTCAGGCCAGAGGAGACGGCGCACTTAGCACTCGTCAGGGATGAGTGCTAAGGGTATCAGCTAGGCCGCCTGGTCGCCCACCAGGCGGAGGGTCACCTGGTTGAGAACGGCCTCACCCCGAACCGTCGCGCGCACCCGGTCGCCGTCGACGACGACGAGCCCGAGCCCCTCGAGAGAGCGGGCCTCCGCAACTCGCGTGGGGTCGATGCGCACTCCCTCGCGAAGGCGCAGCCCGAGCATCAGACGCTCCTGCTCGCGCATGTCAACCCCCACGGTCTCCGATCCGGTCACGGCGAAGGCGCCGCCTCGGATCGCGCGTCCGTATGCGGCGATGCCTCGCCCGTGCCAGTAGCGGACCGAGACGGCGTCGGCGTCGGCGTCCAGACCGAGCGCCGGCGCGGCGGACGCAGGCACGTGTCCGTGCGCCCCGACTCCGGCGGCGAGGTAGTAGCCGTTGTGCCAGTAGACGAGGTTGTGCCGGCACGCCTCGCCGGGGGTGGCGAAGTTGCTCACCTCGTACTGCTCGTAGCCGGCGGCTTCGAGCATCTCGACTGCGATTCGGTGCTGGCGGATCGAGCGCGCTCCGTCGACCGGTGTCACCACACCCCGGCGTACCGACGTGTGCAGCGGTGTCCCCGGTTCGACGGTGAGCTCGTAGCAGGACACGTGCGTCGGGCCGGTGGCGATGACCCGTTCCAGGGTGCGCCGCCATCTCGTGTCACCGAGACCGGGCACCGCATAGATGAGGTCGCAGTTGATGGACGTGAAGCCGGCGGCGCGCACCTCGCCGACAGCGGCGACGGCGCGGTCGGCGTCGTGGACGCGGCCGAGAAACGTCAACGCGTCGGCTTCGAGGCTCTGCACGCCGATGCTGATCCTGTTGACCCCCGCCTGCCGCCAGACGCTTGCGCGTTGCTCGCTGATGCTCGAAGGGTTCGCCTCCATGGTGAACTCCGCGTCATCCGCAACGTCATAGGTGCTGCGCACCGTCGCGACCAGCGCCGCTAGCAGTTCGGGGTCGACCAACGATGGCGTCCCGCCACCGACGAAGACGGTGTCGAGGGAGAGGCGCCCCATGCGCTCGCCGAGACGCCGCACCTCCGTGCACAGCGCGTCCATGTACGCCTCGGACCCCGTCGCGCCCGCGACGCTCGTGAAGTCGCAGTACTCGCACTTCCGCTCGCAGAAGGGAATGTGCACGTAGAGGGAGCGCACGTCGCTATAGCTGACCGTCAGGGCGTCGGATCCTTCGGTTGCGCGTCTCGCGCCGCTGCCTCATCAAGCCGATCGACGTTCGACTTCCCGCCGGATGCCGCGGCTCCTTTGGCGTCTGGCACCGGCTTGGGCTCTTTCGGCGGCCGCGGGCCGCGTGGTGGCGGCGGCTTGAGCCGCATCCGGCGGTAGAGGGGCGGGTACAGATAGAAGGTGCCGACGAAGCTGAGCACGTCGATGATCGCCAGACCTGCGATGGCGACCGGAGTCGCCACGACCGTTGCAGTGCTCGCGGCGGAGGAGGCGGACGACGACGGCGATGGAGATGCCGCGGCCGAGGGTGCCGGGGACGTTGACGACGTGGGCAGCGGCGTGGCGGTTGCCGACGGTGTGCCGTTGGTCGCCGCCGGCGATGACGAACCGAATCCACCCACCACGAAGGTGAGCGCGACGAAGAGGGCAAGCCAGATGAAGTACTGGAAGATGCCGGCCATGATCGATTCCATGAACCGCAGCGCCCGCAACTCCTTGGTGATGAACTTCGCGATCGGTGCTGCGACGAGTGCCGCTGCGAGGACGATCAGCGGGTTGTAGCTGAGCCCGAGCAGGTAGAGGCCGAAGTCCGGGCGCGGGGCAGTCAGCGTGAAGAAGGCGGCGGCCCCGACGACCAGCTCGCCGCCCGCGATGCACGCGACGAGGATCGCGTACGAGCGTTTCGCCCACGGGACATACGGCTCGTCGATGCGCCGCACGCGCGGCGGCGGCGCGCCTTTGCCGGGCTTCGTCGCCTTGGGCTGCGGCTTGGCGTTCGCCGACTTGGGCTCGGGGCCGCTGCGCTCCTTCACCTGCGCCGTCTGCTTGGTGAGCGACACCTCGGCACGCGTGTTTCGCTCGACCGCGTCCGGGCGGCGGCGGGGGCGTTTGCGGGGCGGATTGGGCCGTGGCATCAGCGGTGCTCCTACTCCTCGTCCATCTTGAGTACGGCCATGAATGCCTCCTGGGGAATCTCCACGTTGCCCACCCTTTTCATGCGGCGCTTGCCCTCGCGCTGCTTCTCGAGCAGCTTGCGCTTTCGCGTGATGTCCCCGCCGTAGCATTTGGCAAGCACGTCCTTGCGCATGGCCGAGACCGTCTCACGGGCGACGATCTTGCCACCGATTGCCGCCTGGATGGGGACTTCGAAAAGCTGGCGGGGGATCAGCTTGCGCAGCCGCTCGGCCAGTTTGCGGCCGTGGGCGTTGGCCCGATCGCGATGGACGATCATGCTGAGCGCGTCGAACTCGCTGCCCTCCGACGAGGATGTCGAGCTTCACCAGCAACTCCGCGCGAAACCCGGTGATCTCGTAATCGAGCGACGCGTAGCCCCGGCTGCGCGACTTCAGCTGGTCGTAGAAGTCGTGAATGATCTCTCCGAGCGGCATGTCGTACACGACCGCAACGCGGTCTCCGGGTTGATAGTCCATATGCTGGAACTCCCCGCGCCGCTCCTGGCACAGCTCCATGATCGCCCCCACGTACGTGCTCGGCACGATGATCGTCGCTTTCGTGCGCGGCTCCTCGATCGCGTCGATGTTGGAGGCGTCGGGAAGCATCTCGGGGTTGTCGATGGCGATCACCTCGCCGGAACGCAGGCGAACGCGGTACTCGACGGTCGGCGCAGTGGTGATGAGCGAGAGGTTGAACTCGCGCTCGAGGCGCTCCTGAACGATCTCCATGTGCAGCAGACCGAGGAAACCGCAGCGGAACCCGAATCCCAGTGCCGCGGATGACTCCGGTTCGTACACCAGCGACGCGTCGTTGAGGTTGAGCCGCTGCAACGCTTCCTTGAGGTCGGTGACATCCTCCGAGTCGACGGGGAAGATGCCCGCGTAGACCATCGGTGTCACCGCGCGGTAGCCGGGCAGCGGATGCGTCGTCGGATGCGCAGCGTCGGTGACCGTGTCACCGACCTTGCTGTCACGCACGTTCTTGATCGATGCGATGAAGTAGCCGACCTCGCCGCACAACAGCTCATCGACACGCGTCATCGCCGGCGCGAACACGCCAACCTCGTCGACGACGAACTCACTCTTGTTGTGCATCATCCGGATGCGCATCCCGCTCGCCATCCGTCCGTCGACGAGCCGGACGTACACGACGACGCCACGGTACGCGTCGTACTTGGCGTCGAAGATGAGCGCCCGCAACACGCCGTTGCGGTCCCCCTTCGGCGGTGGCACGCGTTGCACGATCGCCTCGAGCACCGCATCGATGCCGATGCCCTGGCGCGCGCTGGTGAGGATGGCATCCGCCGCGGAGATCCCGATGACCTCCTCGATCTCCCGCCGCACGAGCTCCGGGTCGGCGTTGACGAGGTCGATCTTGTTGATGATCGGGATGATCTCGAGGTTGTTGTCGATCGCCTGGTAGACGTTGGCGAGCGTCTGCGCCTCAACGCCCTGCGTCGCATCGACGACGAGCAGCGCGCCTTCACACGCCGCGAGGGAACGCGATACCTCGTACGCGAAATCGACGTGCCCCGGCGTGTCGATGAGGTTCAGCTCGTACGTGATGCCGTCGGCTGCGGTGTGCGCGAGGCGCACCGCCTGCGCTTTGATGGTGATGCCGCGCTCGCGCTCGAGGTCGAGCTGGTCCAGCAGCTGGTCCTGCATGTCGCGCAACGCGACGGTCCCCGTCGCCTCGAGGAGGCGATCCGCGAGCGTCGATTTGCCGTGATCGATGTGCGCGATGATGCTGAAGTTGCGGATCCGGTCGAGGCGCATCAGGAAGAGAAGGCGGTCCTAGGATCCCGTCGCGACATCGCTGTCATGAGCGGAGCGCAGGATCTCCGCAATGTCGCTGACGCCGCGCCGGCTTCCGGACAACCCGGGCTTGACGCGGTGCGCGAGCACCAGGGGAGCGACGTGCTCGACGTCCTCGATCGCGACAGCCGCGCGGTCCTCGTGCGCGGCAAGTGCCTGCGCAGCCTTGCGCGTGACGATGTCAGCGCGATGGCCGTCGACCTCGAGCTCGATGCTGAGCGCGGCAATGGCCACGAGGATGCTGCGGTCCACCACCACGTCGGAGAGCACCGACATCGCGCGCGAGATGCTCTCGGCCTCCGCATGCTCCGACGGCTCGAAGCGTGCGGCAAACGCCGCGGGATCATCCTCGAACGCCTCGCGACGTTCGACGATCTCGACGCGCTGACGCACGTCGCGGATGCCCTCGACATCGACGCAGAGTCCGAAACGGTCGAGCAATTGAGGGCGCAACTCGCCTTCCTCGGGGTTCATCGTTCCGACGAGGATGAATCGCGACGGATGCGACACCGAGACTCCCTCGCGCTCCACCGTGTTCTGTCCCATCGCAGCAGCGTCGAGGAGCACATCGACGATGTGATCATCGAGGAGGTTCACCTCATCGACGTACAGGATGTTGCGGTTGGCCTCGGCGAGCACGCCGGGCTCGAACTCCTTCTCACCGCGCTTGATGGCGGCCTCGATGTCGATCGCGCCGACGACGCGGTCCTCGGATGCGTTGATCGGCAGCTCGACAACGCGCATGCGTCGCCGACCGCGCGGCAGCGTGTCGCCTTTCGCGACGCGCTCAGTGCATTCCGAGCACTGCAGGTCGGCATCATCGGGCGGACATCCGTAGCGACAATCGGCAACCACGTCGAGCGCGGGCAGGAGCTTGGTGAGCGATCGCACCGCGGTCGACTTCGCCGTTCCTTTCTCGCCGCGTATCAGCACACCGCCGATCGCGGGGTTGATCGCGTTGAGAATGAGCGCCTGTTTCATCGTTTCCTGTCCCACGATCGCGGTGAACGGGAACACGCTTCGTCCGGTTTGCATCGCGGTCATTGTGCCATGCGCCCTCGAAGGCTCTTCTCCACGCCCTCGAGGATCGCCCCCTGCGAGAGATCGAACAGGCCGAGATACTCGCCACCGGAGCGATCCGCGAGGTCACGGCAGGCGTTGAATCCATAGCCGCCGAAGAGCGGTGGCCGGCTGTGCGAGCCGACGCGGGGCATCGGACGGCTGGTGTGGTCGCGCGCCGAGTTCGATGACCAGCATGTGCACGCCGTCCGCACCGAGTTGCTCGGCGACACGCTGTGCCTCGACGAGCGGTTCCTCGCCGAAGAGCGAGATGTTGCCGCGCCCGTCGCTGATGAGGACGAGCAGCGGATAGACGCTGGGATCGCGCAGACGCTCGGTCCGGACGATCCGGAGCCCGGCCACAAGCCCGTGAGTCAGGGGCGTCGTCCCGCCGACGGTCAGCCGCTGCAATCGCTGCTCCGCGAGGTCGACCGACGACGTCGGTTGAAGCACGATCCGCGCCGACCGCCCCGAGAACACGACGAGCGAGACCTTGTCCCTGCGCAGATATGCGTCGCGGAGCAGCGAGAGGACCGCTCCCTTCGTCGCCTGCATGCGCTGCTCGGCGTCCATCGATGCGCTGGCGTCGACGACGAACACGATCAACGTGCCCGTACGCCGGCGGCGGACCTTCTGGCGCAGGTCCTGACGTTCCAGGTGGAGCGCCGGTCCTCCCGGTTGTGCCGTCGCCTCTGCACGCCTGCGGTTCTGATGCGGCGCTGCCGCGCGCATGGTGGCGTCGAACGCGATGTCGGTCGTCTTCTCGGTCTGCGTCGCTCGCACGTAGCGGCCACGCTTGTCGCTGCTCTGCGAGGAGCTGCGCTTCCCGGTCGTCGATCGCGTCCGCCGGTCGCGGGGCAGCGCGATCTTGCGCACGGGGAAGAGCTCGCCTTCGAAAAGCTGCTCGGCGCTGTGGCGCGTCACCGCCTGGGTCGCCTGCTCGCTGCCCTGGACCTGGCCGGCGCTCTCGCCTTCCTCGCCGCTGCCGGAGTTGTCCGGGGGCTGGTCGCCCGCCTCTTCCGACTGGTCGGAGATGGTCGCCGCCTCAGCCTCCTGGGCGATCTCCTCGAAACGCTCCTTGGCGCGTTCCGCCGTCGCCCCGGCCGTCTGGGCGACCCCGTCCTGGCGCGCTCGTCTCCGGTGGGCGAGGGCGAGCTCGGCGGCGACAGTCGCGTCGGCCGTCGAGACCACCAGGCGCTCGTCAGGCTCAGCGACGTCGTCCGCGGGGTCTTGGGCGGGGTCGCACGCCTCCCGCATCCGGACGACCCTGTCCGCCTCCTCCCAGGCGCGGACCGTGCGCGAGGCGCTGCTGACGACGATGTCGGCGCGATGGCCGAGCGCCCCGGCGTCGATGCACACGAGCGCGATGAACCAGTTGATCGTCTGGGTGATCTCGGTGCGCGGGAGCAGCCGCCGCGCTTCGACGATGACCGAACGGAGATGCTCCTCGCTGCCTTCGAACTCGAGGTCGAGACCGGCACCGTCGACGCTCCGGCGCGCGTCGCGCTCCACGATCCGCACGCGCTCGTCGACGTCGCGCAGACCGGTGATGTCGACGCAGAGACCGAAGCGATCGAGGAGTTGCGGCCGGAGCTCGCCCTCCTCCGGGTTCATCGTGCCGACGAGGATGAACCGCGACGGGTGGGCGAACGAGATGCCTTCGCGTTCGACCACGTTCCACCCCATCGCCGCAGCGTCGAGGAGGACGTCGACGATGTGGTCGTCGAGCAGGTTCACCTCGTCGACGTAGAGGATGCCGCGGTTCGCCTCGGCGAGCAGTCCGGGTTCGAAGCGACGCTCGCCGTACTTGATCGCGGCCTCGGTGTCGATGGTGCCGACCACGCGGTCCTCGGAGGCGTTGATCGGGAGCTCCACGACCCGGATGCGCTGCCGGACGATCGGCGCGTCGCCACCATCGCCGTAACGCGTGCGGCAGTCGTCGCACCAGTTCGCGGGCGTGGCCGGGTCGCACCGGTAGCGGCAGCCGGCGATGACGTCGATCTCCGGGAGGAGGCGGGCCAGGGCCCGGACGGCCGTCGACTTCGCGGTGCCCCGCTGCCCGCGGATGAGGACGCCGCCGATGTTCGGGTTGATCGCGTTGAGGACCAGCGCGGTCTTCATCGCGTCCTGCCCGACGAGCGCCGTGAACGGCATGAGGGAACGTGAGTTCGGCATCGATCCCATTGTGCCCGAGGGGTCGAGTGTCGAGACCTGCTACAAAGCCTCGATGCCGAGCCCACTGCGCGTCCTCCTCGAAGCAAGCTGTCTTGCCGATGGGCGCCGGGAGGCGGGCATCGGGCGGTACACGCGCCAGCTCACGGACGCGCTCCGTGCCATCTCCGACCTGGACGTCACCGAGTTGGTTCCGGCCGCGTCGGCCTGGAGCGAGTCCCGGCCGGGACGATTCCTGCACGCGCAGCCGCATGTCCTGAGAGACGCGATGACGACGCATCCCCACCTGATCCACGGCGTCGGTGGCGAGCCGGTGCTCGGCTTCCCGCTGGCGCGCCAGGTCGTCACCATCCACGACGTCGAGCTCTGGCGCGGGCCCGCGTCAGGCGGTGCCGCAGGTACGGCGCGCGGCCTCTACGCATCGATGCTCGCGCCCGCGCTGCGCCAGTGCGCGGCCATCATCGCCGTGAGCGAGACGACGCGGCAGGAGGCGATCGATACCCTGCACCTCGACCCTGCCCGCGTCCACGTGGTGCCGAACGGCGTCTCCCCCGTTTTCACCGGACGCCCGAAGCTCCGCGACGCCCGGGTCGCCGAGGCGAACGGCATCGAGGGGGCGTTCGTGCTCTGGGTGGGCAGCCTGCGTGCGCGCGATCCGCGCAAGGGCCTGGACACGCTGCTCGATGCGATGGAAACCCTCGGCGACAACGCGCCACCGCTGGCGATGGTTGGTGCGCTCGGCCCGGAGGCGGACCGGCTCGCGGCGGATGCGTGGCGGCGGCGGGTTCAGCTCGTGCTCTGCGGATCCGTCGACGACGCGGACCTGGCGTCGCTCTATCGGCGCGCGTCGGCGGTGGTCGTGCCGTCGACCCACGAAGGCTTCGGGCTCACCGCGCTCGAGGCCATGGCGTCGGCGGCTCCGGTGGTCGCGACCGCGGTCGGCAATCTCCCCGATCTGCTTGGCAATGCGGGCGCGCTGGTGCCGTCAGGCGATCCGCCGGCACTGGCTGCGGCGCTGGACGAGGTGCTGACCGACCCGGTCAGGAACGCGCGGATGCGTCACGCCGGGGTTGTGCGCGCGGCCGAGTACACGTGGACGAACACCGCCGAGATGACGGCGGACGTGTACTGGGAGATCGCGTCCACCGGCGGCGCTCCTCGGCGCCGCTGAGGCGAGGCCGGGCGCGCGCGACGCAACATGCAATGGACGCTGGGGACGTTAGAGATCCTCGGCGATCGCGCGACGCTGATCCTCGTCGAGACTGACGACGACGGCGCAGGCTGCGTGGTCGGTCCCGGTCGCGACCGGCGACCCACGGACAATCGCCTCGCGCTGCTCCGGCTCGAGACGGAAGCGCACGTAATGCGCCAGCACGCTTTCGCCAGGCGCGAACACGTCGTCCGGCACGCCATGCACACGTGTGCCGGCGACATCGAGGAAGACGGTCTTCTCGATCCCGTCGAGCCGCATCACCGCCGCGTTGAGGTCGGCCGGGTCGGCCACCTCGAGAAACAGCGCGGCAGTGAGCTCGCCGGCGGCGGGGACGACCGCATTGAACGCGGCGATCTCGCCGGCGACGCGCTCGGGATCGTCGATGCGCTCCGTGCGCAGTGCCTCCTCGAGGGTCGCGCGAATGGTGTCGCGATTCTCGAACACCAGCGCAAGCGATTCGCCGAGCCGGACGCGCCGGAAGCGCTTCAACTCGGCGACGCGACGCCGCTCGTCGCCTCGCATCACCTCGTAGGGAGCACCGACTCGCACCTCGTCGAGGCGGAGCGGGGCCGATCCGTCAAGCGCCACGAGTACCTCCGTCCAGCATCAGGACCACCGGTCGGCCTGATCGCTGTCGACTCTCGCACTTCTCACGCGAGCGGTGGCGAGTGCAATACCTGACCTGCGCGGTATGATTTCGCGCAATGGCATCTATAGCGTTCGACCGCAGCGTGCTCAAGGTGAATCAGATGATCCTCATGGTCACCATCGTGGTGGGCTATGTGATCGGCCTCGCCTATCCCGGGGTCGCATGGATCCTGCCGGTGCTCGCCGTGATGATGCTCGCGGCGGTGGCGTCGCCCTCGCTCAACGTCCCCCGGATCCTCTACACCCAGGTCCTGCGCCCGTCGGGCATCGTCAAGCCACGGATCGTGCAGGAGGATCCGGCGCCGCACCGCTTCGCGCAACTCGTCGGGGGCGTTTTCCTGACCGTCGCCACGATCTTTGTCATCACCGATGTGCTGCTGGTTGCATGGGTGCTCGCGTGGATCGTCGCGGCGCTCGCCTTCCTGAACTTCGCCTTCAACATCTGCGTCGGCTGCATCATGTACGCGCAGCTCGTGCGCATCGGAGTCCTGCCGCTGCATCGCGAACCTGCACGATGATCCTGCTCCTGGCGCCGCTGATCGCCCTTGCGGTCGTGGCAGGGGTCGCGCTGCTCCTCCGAGCCCAACGTGGCGGCCAGCGCGAACTCGTCGGCAGCGTCATCGAGACTCGTCTGCAGCGCCAGCTCCCCTCGATCCTCTACTTCACGGGCGTGAACTGCACCATCTGCCACACGGCACAGAAGCCCGCGCTGCGCACGCTCGCAGCCGGACTCGGCGAGGCGATCGAGATTCGCGAGGTCGACATCGCGGTCGAGCCCGCACTTGCCCGGCAGTACCGGGTGATGTCGCTGCCGACCACCATCGTGCTCGACCCCTCCGGGCAGGTCACCGACATCAACGTCGGCTTCGCGAGTGGGGAGACGCTCCGCCGCCAGCTGGTCGATGCCGGGATGCCGGTGGCGGCCTAGCCACTCGGGTACTCTGAGCGCATGGCCGTCACCGAGCGCGCTCCACGGATGCGGGCACTGTCGCCGTCGGATCTCTACGAAGTCGACGACCTGCTCGGCGACGACGAGCGGCTGATCCGGGACACCGTTCGCGCCTTTGTCCGCGAGCGCGCGTTGCCGGTGATCCCGGAGCACTTCGAGGCCGGCACCTTCCCGCGTGAGCTGATTCACGGTCTTGCCGAGCTCGGGCTGCTCGGCATGCACCTGCGTGGCTACGGCTGCGCCGGCACCTCGGCGATCGCGTACGGCGTCGCGTCCGAGGAGCTCGAGGCCGGTGACAGCGGGCTGCGCTCCTTCGTCTCGGTGCAAGGCTCACTGGCCATGTTCCCGATCTGGGCTTACGGCAGCGAGGAGCAGAAGTCGCGCTGGCTCCCGGAGATGGCGGCCGGACGCGCGATCGGTTGTTTCGGTCTCACCGAGCCAGACTCGGGATCGGACCCGTCGTCGATGCGTACGTCGGCGCGGCGTGACGGCGATGACTGGGTGCTCGACGGCACCAAGATGTGGATCACCAATGGCTCGATGGCCGATGTCGCGGTGGTGTGGGCGCGGACGGATGGCGGCGTGCGTGGCTTCCTTGTCGAGCGCGGGATGCGCGGCTTCACGACATCGGACGTGCACAACAAGCTCTCGCTCCGTGCGTCTGTCACGTCAGAGCTTTCGTTCGACAACGTGCGGCTCCCCAACAGCTCGGTGCTGCCGGATGTGACCGGGATGCGCGGTCCGTTGTCGTGTCTCAACGAGGCACGCTTCGGGATCGGCTGGGGAGCGATGGGCGCCGCACGCGCGTGCTTCGAGGCGGCGCTCGACTACAGCAAGGCGCGTCGTGCGTTCGGCAAGCCGATCGCCGCGATGCAGCTCACGCAGCTGAAGCTCGCGGACATGGCGACGTCGATCATTCAAGGCCGCCTGCTCGCCCACCGGCTCGGCACGCTCAAGGACGCGGGCAAGCTGCAGGCGGTGCAGGTTTCCGTGGCCAAGCGCTCCAACGTCCGCGCCGCGATCGACATCGCGCGTTCGGCGCGCACCATCCTCGGCGCCAACGGGATCACGCTCGAGTATCCGGTGTCGCGGCACATGGCGAATCTCGAGTCCGTGCTCACGTATGAAGGTACTGAGGAAGTGCACACGCTCATCATCGGCAAGGAGCTCACGGGCGAGAACGCCTTCAGCTGAGAGCTGCTCGGGATTCCCTCGTCAGGGACGCAGGAGCGAGCGCGGCCCGGGATCGCCACGACGCGCGTGACGGTGCGAGCAGTACGCGACACGCAGGCTCGCGTACAACCCGACGGCACAGGTGACCGCGGCAAAGACCGCCACGTCGGTGCCGCCGCTGCCGACGATGCGCGACACCTCGAGGCCGATCCCGGCGACCCAGAAGATGCAGGCGGCGATACCGAACGTCCGGAAGTCCTCCCACGAGGGAACCGGCAACGCGAGATGGCGCTTCACGACAACGCCATGCTGCTCGCTAATACCGCGTCGCGCGCATCGGTAACTGATTCGTCAGATTCAGGCAGCTTCGTCCCATCCCTCCGTTTCGCGAAAGGAATGGTGCCCGCGTCGCGCGACGATGAGGTGGTCGAGCACGGGGACACCGAGCAGGACACCGGCACTGCGCAGCGCCGATGTGACAACGCGATCCGCGCGGCTCGGCGCCGGATCACCGCTCGGATGGTTGTGGCCGATGATGACTGCAACAGCGTCGCTGCGCAACGCGGGACCGAAGACATCGCGCGGCTGCAGACGGGACGCGTTGATCGTGCCGACAGCAACCGTCTCGAGCCGGATGGGCCGATGGCGCGCGTCGAGCAGGAGGGCCACCACCTGCTCGCGCCTGGCGCGACGGAGCCCGTCGAGCATGAGGAGCGCGTCGCGTGGCGACCCGATGGCCGGGCGGTCATCGTCCGTCCAGCGCTCGGCAAGCTCCCACATCGCAGCGAGACGTTCGGCACGCTCGCGCGGCACACCATGCTCGCGGGTGAGCCCGGCGGCATCGAGCGCGCGGCGCTCCCACCACGGGATGCGTGCCACGCGGTTGGCGACGGCACTGAGGTCCGCTGCCGGCGCCGATCCTCCAAGCGCCCGCGCGAGCAGCTCCGCCTCGCCGATCCGGGATTCCGCCTCTGACTGCATGCGCAGAGACTAACACAAATGAGTGTATGTGTGGTCGCACTGTCAGCGGGTCAGCAGCATCCCCACGACGAAGATGACGACGATAGCGACGCCGGCGATCCCCACGACCACCCATCCATCGACTGCGGCCAGGATCGACGGCGTGGCCGCGACCGGCGCCGCGGTTGGGATCGCACCGGGCGTGCCGAGGATGTCCTTGGGAGCCTCGACCGAGATCAACGTGACGCGCCCGGCGGCATCCTCAGGGAGCTCTGCGGGGTCCAGGAGTGCGGGCGCAACCGCCACGCTGCGACGGCGTCGCGGCGAGCGCGCCTCAGACACCGCGCTCACCTTCGGCGATCAGCGCCGCAAGCACCTCATCGGCGAACGCGCGATACGCGACTGCTGCCTCCGAAGAGGGTGCCAGGACGGTCACCGGTTCGCCGGCGAGCGCCGACTCCTGCAGCCGCACGGTGACCTTGATGATGGTGTCGAAGACGCGCAGGTTGGGAATCGCACGCAGACCGTCGAGCAGGTCGCGCGAGAATCGCGTGCGCATGACCACGAAGGTCGGCAGCAGTCCGAGCACGCGCAGCTCGGGGTTCAACTCCTGACGCACGTGATGCACCGCGCGAAGCGTTTCCTTGAGGCCCTTCACCGCATAACCGGACATCTGCATCGGGATGACGATGAAGTCGGTGGCGGCCAGCACGCTGATCGTGTGGAACGCAAAGCTCGGCGGCGTGTCGAACAGGATGAAATCGTAGTCGCGGCAATCGCGATCGAGCGCGCGACGCAGGCGCGTCTCCGAGTCGAGCGACGTCGGCAATCCCGCTTCGACGGCGCTCAGATCCGGGTTCGCAGGCAGCAGATGCAGACCCGGCCACTTCGTCCGAACGATCAACTCGTCGACCGACTGGTCCGGTTCGAGGATCGCGTCGGCGACGGTGTGCGTCAGCGCATACGGATTGAATCCGAGTCCCGACGTGAGGTTCGACTGCGGATCCATGTCCACGGCGAGAACGCGCCGGCCGCGCTCCGCGAAGACAGCAGCAAGCGACGCGCAGGTGGTTGTTTTTCCCACCCCGCCTTTTCCGGAAATACAGGCGATCGAAACAGCCACCGCGACCGGTTAGTCTAGTCGAGGGCGCCGCAACCGGCACACCACGGTGAGCAGATCGCGGGCCCGGGTGGTCAGCTTGAGGTCGCTCGGAACGAAGGACGCGCGGGCGGCGTGGTCGCCTTGTCGTCCTCCCAGACCCGGTTGAGGCGCCGCTGCACGCTCGAGATGAGCACCAGACCGCCGACGACGGGGAAGAGCAGCCAGCAGACGACCCGCGTTGGCCGCAACTGCACGTCGGTCGTCCGCCCGATGCGGTCCTCGACGATGCGCACACGCTCCAGCGTCATGACCCACGCGGTTGCGCTGAACGGCAGGAGCAGCGTGAGATACGGGATGACCAGGCCGCCGGCGAGCAGGCCATACGCCTGCAGCACCGTGAAGTGCGGATTGAACGGCAGGGTGACGCTGAGCACGGCGAGCACGATGCGAACCGCGCCGACGATGCTGACGAGCCAGCCGAGCGCCCACGGAATCGTCAGCGCGAGCGTGGATCTGCCGGGGATGACGTGCATCCGCGTGTCGAAGTTGCCGACCTCGTGATTGACACGGTTGTGCCAGACGAGGCTGTAGATGCCGAGCGTCACGATCGACAGCGCGACCACGCCGAACGTCGAGCGGTGCTTGCCGACCGGACCCAGCGACGACGTCATGCCGGGCATCGGCTTGTCGGGGACCGCGACGCCGGTCACGGCGATCTCGGTCTCGGCAACCGGTTCGTCAGTGTCCGCCTCTGCGATCACCGGCACCGACAGGTCGATCGGGTCGGCGACCTTGTCGATCGGGGCTGCGGCAGCCGGCCACGACCACGATCGGACAGGCAGTTCCTCTGGCGCCTCGGGGGTCGCCGCCGGCTCGGTGGCCTCGGCGTCCTCGGGCAGGGTCAGGGTCGCGACAGCGGGCGTCATGTCCGGCCGCGATGCGGTATCGGTCATCCCGTGTTCCTCGTGTACGGCGCCGCCTCGGGCGATGCCGCGTGCTGCTAGTGGGACGTCGGCGCTCCGGGTACTGGATTCGAACCAGTGGCCTTGCGGTTAACAGCCGCCTGCTCTACCGCTGAGCTAACCCGGATCATGACTTAAGTCTACCTGCCGTGACGCACCGTGAACCCCTTCACGAATTCGTCGCAGCCCGCGACTCTGCGCGCTCGCGCTACTCGAGGTAGTCCTTGAGCTTCTTCGAGCGCGACGGATGACGCAGCTTGCGCAGCGCTTTTGCCTCGATCTGGCGGATGCGTTCGCGCGTCACACCGAATCGCTTGCCGACTTCCTCGAGCGTGCGCTGATGGCCGTCGATGAGGCCGAAGCGCAGTTGCAGCACACGGCGTTCCCGCGGTGTGAGCGTGTCGAGGATGTCCTCGACCTCGGTCCGCAACATCGTCAGCGATGCTGCATCGGACGGGGCGGTGGCCTCCTTGTCCTCGACGAAATCGCCGAGATGCGAGTCCTCCTCCTCTCCGATCGGAGTCTCGAGCGACACCGGGTCCTGCGAGACCTTGGTGATCTCTCGAACCTTCTCCGGTGTGATCCCCATCTCCTCGGCGATCTCCTCGTCGTTGGGCTCGCGACCCAGCTCCTGGAGGAGGCGGCGCGAGACACGGACGAGCTTGTTGATCGTCTCGACCATGTGCACCGGGATGCGGATGGTGCGTGCCTGGTCCGCGATTGCGCGCGTGATTGCCTGGCGGATCCACCACGTCGCGTACGTCGAGAACTTGTAGCCCTTGTGGTAGTCGAACTTCTCGACGGCGCGGATCAATCCCATGTTGCCTTCCTGGATCAGGTCCAGGAACGACATGCCGCGGCCGATGTACTTCTTGGCGATGCTGACCACGAGCCGGAGGTTCGCCTCGGTCAGCTGGTTCTTCGCCTCCTCATCGCCCTGCTCGATGAGCTTGGCGTAGTGGACCTCCTGCTCGGCCTTGAGGAGCGCGACACGGCCGATCTCCTTGAGGTACATCCGGACCGGGTCGTCGAGGGAGACCGAGTCGATTGCCTCGGCCTTGGCGATGAGCTCCTCGTCGATCTCGTCGACGGTCTCGAAGTCCTTGTCACCGTCGCTGACCTCGATCCCCATCTCGCGGAAGACATGGAAGATCCGCTCGAGATGGTCGGGCTCGACATCGATCTCGGGAAAGGCAGCCAGGATGTCGTCGGGCGTGAGGTATCCGTGGTCCTTGCCCTTGATGATCAGCGCCTCGGCGGCGGAGACCAGCAGATCGGCGCCCGAAGGCGGCGGCAGGGTGGCGGCGCGGGATCGGGTGGTGGTGGTTGCTGCGGTCACTTCAACTCAAAGAGCGGCATCGCAGGCTGACGCGCACGCTGGGAAGCACGGCCTGCGAGGGATACGACACCGGGGAGAATAATTGCCGAAGTCGCCTTCCTGTGCCGATTCGGACAATCGGATAGGGAAATCCACTCAGGCACCTGACGATGGTGGCTCGCAGGCGCGCGAATCAAACATCGCGGCGCCCGTCACCGAATAGCGAGCGTCCGGCGCAGATGCGGAGCGTCGGCCGCAAGCCGGCTGAGCTCGGCGGCGAGCGCGTCGGCATCGTCGGTCCGGCCCTCGTCTCGGGCGCGATGCATCTCGCTCGAGATGCTGACGAGCGCCCTTCGGACGGTCTCCTCATGCATGAAGCGGACGCAGTCCGACAGGAGGCGTTTGAGGGCTTCGGGATCGGCCTCGTCCGCGAACTCGGGGACCTCACGAACGAGGAGCCCCGCCGCGCGAGGCTGGTCCCATCGATTGAGCTGCCGGATCGTGAACCCGGCCGGGTCCGAGCTCGCGGCATCGAAGATCCGGCGCGCGGTGGGATTCGTGAACTCGTCGGGTGTGAGGCCGCCATCACCGCGAAGGCCGGCGGCGAGGTCGGGTCTGATGAGGAGCACCCTGGCGAGTTGTGCCTCCCAGGCCGGCATCGGCTCGTCGGCATCGGGCGGCTCCCCGGCCTCGTCGGCGACGCCCGGTGCCGGTTCCACCGGTGCTGCGACAACGATGCGCGCCGGTCGCCTGGTCCCGTCGCGGACGGCGTGCAGCAGGTCGGTCGTGAGCGATCGCGCGCCGATGTCGAGCCGGCGGGCCGCCTGCTGCAGGTAGAGCTCGCGCGTTGTCGCCTCGGGGATCCGCGCCAGCACCGAGACTGCGCGTTCGGCCGCCGCGCGCCGCGCGTCGACGCTGCCTCCCTCGCCGACAACGAGCGCGGCGTCCAGCAGCACCTGCCACGCCGGCGGAGCATCACTGACCACTTGCTGGAAGGCTGCCGGATCGCGGCGGACCAGCTCATCGGGATCCTTGACACCCGCCGGCAGCCGGCAGATCCGCGCCTGCAGACCCTCCGCGGCAATCACATCGACAGCGCGTGTCGTCGCAGCCCTGCCTGCATCGTCGCCGTCGAAGCAGAGGATGAGCGTCTCCGCGATGCGCCCGAGGCTGTGGACCTGCTCGCGGGTGATCGCGGTCCCACTGCTCGCCACGGTGGACTCGATGCCCGCGGCGTGCGCTGCGATGACATCGAAATACCCCTCGACGATGAGCGCCGTCTTGTCTTTTGCGATCGCGTTGCGGGCGAGGTCGATTCCGAAGATCGCGACTGACTTGTGGTACGCGCTGCTGTCGGGGCTGTTGAGGTACTTCGGCTTGGCGTCACCGAGCGCCCGGCCGCCGAAGCCGAGCACCTCGCCGCGGTCGTCACGAATCGGGAAGACGAGACGGTCGCGGAACCGGTCCCGCGTCCGACCACGCGTTGGCGGATGCGCCAGCCCCGCGTCCGCGAGCTCCTCGACGTCCGCACCCTTACCGGTGAGGTAGCGGGCGAGCGCGTCCTCGCCGGCGCCGCCGGCGGGCGCGAATCCGATGCCGAACTTTCGGGCCATCGGCTCGTCGACGCCGCGTTCCTCGAGCAGCGCACGGCCCGCCGCACCTGCCGGGGACGACCAGAGCACGTGCTGGTAGTAGGCCTGGGCCTTGGTGTTGAGCTCGATCGACCGCCGCCGCTTGCGTCCGGCCCCCTTGCCGGCGTGGGGGCCGCTCTCCAGCTCGACACCGGCGCGGTCCGCGAGCAATTCGAGCGCCTGGCGGAAGTCGATGCGCTCGATCTGCTCGATGAACTTGAACAGGTCCCCGCCTTCGTGGCACCCGTGGCAGTACCAGACCTGGCGTTCCGGGCTCACCGTGAAGGACGGCGTCTTCTCGGCGTGGAACGGGCACAGGCCGGACATCTCTCGTCCCGCGCGATGGAGGGTGACGTACCCGCCGATCACCTCCACAAGGTCAAGGCGTGCCTTGACCTCTGCGACAGCATCACCCGCCATGGCCCGCCCGCCCTGAAAGCCGCCTAACGGCCGAAGAACCAGCGGCGTCGCTTGGCAGCGACGTCCTGCGTGTCGGGGAATCGTGCCTCGAGGTCACTGATCCGGCGGTCGCGATCGGCGAGACGGCGGTCCTTCTCGGCCTGCGCCGCTGCATGCTCGGCTCGAGCGGTCTGCAACTCCAGCTGGAGTTGCTTGACGAGATTCTGGCGAGCGTTCAACTCCGCCTCGAAGCGCTGACGCTGCTCGGAGTAGATCCGCTGCTCGAGGGTCCGCTCCCAGCGATCGAGCAATCCCGCGACCAGCTCACGTGGGTCAAGTGACGTCATGGCAGCGACGTCGCGGCGTGGCTCGTTGGAACCGATGTCGATCAGTGCGCCGGCCCGGCCATGGTTGCTCTCCGCCTCGGCAGCGAGCTCCTCTGCGGGAGGAGGAACGACCTTGTCAGGCCACGAAGTTGGCAACTGCGCCGCCGGCGGCACGGGCGCGGGCTGCGTCGGTGCGGGCTCCGCAGGCGCTACGGGCGCGGGCTGCAATGCGGCGGGCGCAACGGGCGCGGGTTGCTGCTGAGGCGCCGTCTGCTGCGTCGCCGGCTGCTGAATCGTCGCCGGCTGCTGCGCAGTGCCCACGACATCGACGCTCTGACCCTGGTCGATCGTCTGGTGATCCGTCACCGGCGGTGGTGGCGCCGGCGCTATCGGGCGCTCGTCCACGGGGCTCTCGATGCCGAGATCGCCGAGTCGCACCAGAAAATGGACGCCGTCCGGGCCATCCTCACGACGGGAGGGAACATCACCCGCTTCGACGCGACGAAGCAGGATACCGAGCGGGAGATCTAGCCTGCGAGCGACCTCTTCAACGGGGAGGTATGGCTCAGCACCCGGGTCGGTAGTGGCTGCGGGCATGGGTGTCTGCGGCCAGGACATCATGCAAAGAGTAGGTCAAACGGATCACCGAATGGGGAACCGCCAGAGTTCTGTAACGGTCGACCTAGTGTCCGATGACCTCGATCGCATATCGCGAGTTGTCGGTGAGCAGAATGACGCCGCCCTGCTGCTCGGTGATCACTGCGCGCACAGGAGATGTCGCGAACACTTCTGGTGCGTCCGTATGTTCGATGACGGTACGGCGCACGGCATACGGCACACCCGGAGTCGGCGGCGACAGCTCATCACCTTCGACGACATGCCCGTCGTCGAGCATCTCCGGACGGCCGCTGCGGGTCCCGATCTTGCGGATCCTCACGTGCTCGCTCAAGGGAATGTCACTTCCATGTGAGTCAGAGTAGCGATCGCGTGTGGTCGCAGGTCACTCGGGCGCCGAAGTGTACCCGTAGAAGACGAGTTCCTCGTCGCCCAGCATGAAGGTCTTCTCGAGCTTTCCGCCCAGCTTCTCGGCCACCCGTCGCGATGCGACGTTGTCCGGGTGGATGAGGCTCGACGCATGGTCGACGCCAAGATTGGCGAACACCTGTCGTAACGCCTCAGCACCGGCCTCTGTCGCGTACCCGCGGCCCCAGAGCTCGCGCGCAATCAACCAGCCGACTTCCACCTCCGGATACCAGATCGGGTACCAGGCGCCGACACGGCCGATCAACGCCCCGGTTTCCTTCAGTTCGACCGCCCAGTAGCCGTATCCCCGGATCGTCCAGACGCCGGCCAGCATCGCCATCCCCCGCCATGTCTCGTCGCGGCTCGGCGTGTCCGTGCGATGGAACGAGCGACGGACATCCGGATGTGATGCGATCCGGAAGTACGGCTCGAAGTCCTGCTCCCGAAACTGGCGCAGGAGCAGCCGCTGAGTCTCGACCTCGCGTGGAAACACGCCCGGTGCCTCGGTCAGCGGTCCCGCTCCACACGGGACAGACGCGCATGGGCGGCCGCAAGGCGAGCCGCCGGCACGCGAAACGGCGAGCACGAGACGTAATCCAGACCGAGCTCCTCGCACAGCGCGATCGAATCCGGGTCACCGCCGTGCTCGCCGCAGATGCCGACGGACAGTGACGGCCGCACCGCTCTCCCCTCCTCGACCGCAAACCGCATCAGGCGTCCAACGCCGTCGCGGTCGAGCGTCTCGAACGGGTTGCGCGGCAGCACCTTGTCCTCGACGTAGCGCAACAGGAATTTGCCTTCTGCATCGTCACGCGACACACCGAACGTCATCTGCGTCAGGTCGTTGGTGCCGAAGGAGAAGAAGTCCGCCGACTGCGCGATTTGTCCGGCGGTGAGCGCGGCTCTCGGAACCTCGATCATCGTGCCCACCAGGTATGCGACCTTCGACTTGGTCTCCTTGAAGACTTCCTGTGCAGTCCTGTCGATGACTTCGCGTGTCCTGCGCAACTCCTCGAGCGTTCCGACGAGCGGCACCATGATCTCCGGGCGCACATCGACGCGCTCTTTCTTCAATGCGACCGCTGCCTCGATGATGGCGCGCGCCTGCATCTCGATGATCTCCGGGAACAACAGGCCGAGCCGGCAGCCGCGGAGGCCCAACATGGGGTTCTGCTCGTGCAGGTTCTGTACCGCCGCGAGCAGCTTCACCTTGTCGGCGTACGACTTCTCCGGCTTGCCGAGCGCTTGCGCACGGGTGACCTCGACGAGCAGTTCCTCCAGTGACGGGAGGAATTCGTGCAGTGGCGGGTCGATGAGCCGGATGATCACCGGCAGGCCGTGCATCGCCTTGAGGATGCCGTGGAAGTCACCGCGCTGCATCGGCAGCAGCTTGTCGAGCTCCTTGCGGCGTTCCTTCTCATCCGCAGCGAGGATCATCTTCTGCACGATCGGCAGCCGTTCCTGCTGCATGAACATGTGCTCGGTACGGCAGAGACCGATACCCTGTGCGCCGAAATCGCGAGCGCGAACTGCGTCGTGCGGATAGTCGCCGTTCGCCCACACCTCGAGACGCCGGAACGAGTTCGGCCCAGCGGAGCAACTCCTCCAGCTCACCGGAGATCTCCGCGTCGAGCATCGCGACCTGACCCGCGATCACGTTGCCGGTGGACCCGTCGATGGTGAACGGCTCGCCCTCTTTGATCGTGGTACCGCCGGCAACGAACTGCCGCTTGGTCAGGTCGACTCGCACCGACTCCGCGCCGGCGACGCACGGCTTGCCCATGCCGCGCGCGACGACCGCCGCATGCGAGGTACGACCACCACGAGACGTCAACACTCCCTCCGCAGCGATCATGCCGTGCACATCGTCCGGGTTCGTCTCGATGCGCACGAGAATCACCTTCTCGCCTTTCTTGGCCTGTTCTTCTGCTCGGTCGGCGTCGAAGACTGCCTTGCCGTACGCCGCGCCGGGCGACGCCGCGAGACCGGTTGCAAGGACGGTGACCTTCGCCTTCGGATCGATGCGCCGGTGCAGGAGCTGATCGACTTGTCCCGGCTCGACGCGTAGGACCGCCTCACGCTTGGTGATGAGGCGCTCACGCACCATGTCGACCGCGATCTTCACCGCCGCTTCCGCTGTGCGCTTGCCGCTCCGCGTCTGCAACATGTACAGCGTCCCGCGCTCGATCGTGAACTCCATGTCCTGCACGTCGCGGTAGTGCTTCTCGAGCGTTCGCGCGATTCGCTCGAACTGCTTGTACGCCTTGGGAAGGTCGGTGGCCATCGCGGCAATCGGCTTCGGCGTGCGGATACCGGCAACGACGTCCTCGCCCTGTGCATTCGTGAGGTACTCGCCGTACAACTTCCGTTCTCCGGTCGACGGATCACGCGTGAACGCGACACCGGTGCCGGAGTTGTCGCCCATGTTGCCGAAGACCATCGATTGCACGTTCACGGCGGTGCCGAGGTCGTGCGGGATGCGGTTGTAGTTGCGATAGTCGGTCGCGCGCTTGTTGTTCCACGACTCGAACACGGCGCCGATCGCCTCGCGCAACTGGTCCATCGGGTCCTCGGGAAAGCCCGTGCGCGAGTGCCGTTTGACGATCGCCCGGTACTCGGTGATCAACTCCTCGAGCGCAGGGGCGGTGAGGTCGGCATCGGTCTTCGCCTTCTTGCGCTTCTTGATCGCATCGAGCGCATCCTCGAAAAGCTGCCCCTCGATGCCGAGCACGATCTTGCTGAAGAGCTGGATGAACCTGCGGTACGCATCGAGTGCGAAGCGGCGATCCTTCGTCAGCGCAGCGAGCCCTTCGAGCGTTTTGGCGTTGAGGCCGAGGTTCAGGACGGTGTCCATCATTCCCGGCATCGAGAACTTGGCGCCGCTGCGCACGCTGACGAGGAGCGGGTTGCGCGGATCGCCGAATCCTTTCCCGGTCGTCTTCTCGACGACCTTGAGCGACTTCTGGACCTGCTCCCAGAGCCCCTCGGGAAACTTGGCGCCACCGGCGTAGAACGCGTTGCACGCTTCTGTTGTGATCGTGAACCCGGGAGGGACCGGCAGCCCGGCGCGCGTCATCTCCGCGACGCCCGCTCCCTTGCCGCCGAGCAGGTCGCGCATCGCCGCGCTGCCCTCATCGAAGCGGTACACCCACTTGTGCGCACGCGGCCGAGCCGCCGCCTTCCTGGGCGCAGCGCCGCGTCCGGATGCGGAGCGCGACCGCGTTGCCGACGACTTCTTACCCCGGGTGCTTACCGCCATGAGCCAGCCCTCACCTTGATGGTTCGTTGGGTGCGCGAACATACCTCGCAGGGCGTGAGAGTACCATCGGGCCGCCACTCGGCAGAACTGCGGTGAGCCGGGCGTTGCGCCCGGGTCGATCGGGCCGGGTTACTTGGCCTTCGCGGACGGCTTCTTCGGGGAGTGGTGCGACCGGGGCTTGCTCCACTCCGCTCGCTTCGGCGGCTTGTTGACACCGGCCTTGTGCAGCGCTCCGCTGAGACGGGACTGCATGAACGCGTCCTGGTCTTCTTGTGACTCCCAGACTTCGACGACGATCCAGCCACCACCTTCGGTGGGACCCGCCAGGTGCGTGTGGAGACCGGCCGGCCAGTCGCCTTCTCCGGAGTCCATGTCGATGCCCAGCTCTGCGTTGACCTGGTCGTACGCGGCCTGATCGAAGCCCTCGAGTTCGAGGATGAAAACTTCCGCCATATCTCTCTCCAGCGTGTGCACCTGGCCCAGCCTGTGGGCCAGGGGATCATGTCAGATGGCGGCAGTTGCTCACAGGATGAGCATGGCGTCACCGAACTCGTGCCAAAGGTAGCCGCGTTCGCGCACTTCGGCATACGCCCGCTCGAGCAGCGCATCGTCGACAAGGGCGCCAAGCATGTCGAGGTGTGTTGCCGGCGGCTCGTGCAGGCCGGTGAACAGCGCGTCGACGACTCGGAGTTTTGTGTGCGGCGTGATCACGAGAGGGGTCCAGCCGCTCATCGGATGGACGTGGCCCTGGGCATCGGAGGCGGTCTCGAGCGTGCGGATGACGCTGGTCCCGACGGCGATCACACGGCGCGCTCGGTTGATCCGCTCCGCTGTTTCCGCGCGAACGGCGAACCACTCCTCGATGAGCGGCTTGTGGAGGTCGACGTCATCGTCCTGGAAGGAGCTCAGCCCGCAATGGAGCACGATGTCTGTCACGTCGATGCCCGCGTCGCGCAGCTCGCCCAGGAGCTCCCAGGTGAGGTGGCGGCCGGCGGACGGGATCTCGACCGAACCCGGGGTTCCCGCGTACACCGTTTGGTAATGCTCGAGTGCCACCGGTTTGGGGACGTACGAGTAGCGGATGGGCTCGCCATCGCTGAGCAGCGTTGACATCACGTCGCCGCGTTCGACGGTCATCCGCCAGAGCAGCGGCGCGTCCGGGCGCTCAGCCCGCACACGCAGCTCCAGCCCGCTGTTCGCATGGAGCAGCTCACCGGCTCGCAGGCCCACGTTCGCGTGTGGCGGCTCGGTCCCCACGGCGAGCGCATCCCATTCTCCAAGGCGAAGCGCGCCTGGCCGGAGCTGCACCTGCTGGCCGTCCTCACGTGTGACGCGCAGCGCGGCGGGAAGCGTGCGACTTGAGTTGACGACCAGCAGGTCGCCCGTGACCAGGTGCTCACCGAGATGCGCGACGGTCGTGTGCGTGATGCGCCCTGTCTCGCGTTCGACGACGCACAGACGTGCACCGTCGCGCCGCAACCCGCGCAGCTCGGCGGGTAGCGACGCGCGTTGTTCGCGAGGCGCGGCGATCACTGCAGAGTCCTCGCCTCGACCCGATCATCAGCTGGCACCTGCCCCGCGACGATGGTGAGGATCTTCGCCGCAACATCGTCTGGATTGAGCAGATCGTCTGGATCGGCCTCGGGGTCGGCATCGAAGTGCATGACCGTGTTCATGTCGCCGGGATCGACGCTGATCACTCTGACGTTGGAGTGCTGCAGCTCCGCGGACCAACTGCGAGTCAGCGCATCAAGCGCGGCCTTGGAGGCGCTGTACAAACCCAGCCCCGCAAACCCGATGACGGCCGCGTCGGTGGTGATGTTGATGACGAGACCGTGGTTGCGCAGAAGCATGCCGCCGATGACGGCCTGCGTCAGGCGGAGCGGACCGAGCACGTTGGCGCGCAGCACATCCTCGAGCGCGCTCGACGGTGCGTCGGTGAGCTGTGGGGTGGGGAGTGGCCCGAGGACGGCGGCGTTGTTGATGAGCACCTCGATGCCCCCGAAACGCTCGAGCGCCGTTGCGGCGAATCGTTCGATGTCGCGGGCATCCGACATATCCGCGAGCACTGCGATCACCTCGGCGCCCTGTCCGCGACACTCCGCAGCCACAGCTTCGAGTGCCTCACCGCTACGTGCGCACAGTGCAAGCGACGCGCCTTCGCGTGACGCGCCAACGGCGAGCGACCGCCCAAGTCCACGAGAGGCGCCGGTGATCATGACCGCCCGGCCGGTGAGGGTTCCCATGCCGTCAATCCTGCGCGTGTTCATCGCCGAACGCATCAGCCCAGCGGCCCACGCGGGCATCCGCCATTCGGCGGATACGTCAGTCCACGAGCCCTTCGCGGATCGCAAGCACTGCCGCCTGCGTTCGGTCCTCCACGCCAAGTTTCGCGAGCACCCGGCTCACGTGCGTCTTCACCGTTTTCTCACCGATACCAAGGCGCTGCGCGATCTGCTTGTTGGCAAGCCCTTCGACCATCAGGCGCAACACATCGTGCTCGCGCGCGGTGATACCCAGGCGCGCGGACGTCGTGGCGTCGCCGCGGCGCATCAGGCGCGAGGCAACCGTCGGGTGCAGCGCCGGACGTCCGGCGTGGACGTCTCGAATGCCGTCGGCCAGGGCAGCCGGGTCGATGTCCTTGAGGAGGTAACCGGCTGCACCGGCCGCCATGGCCGCAAAGATCTGCGCATCGTCGGCAAAGCTGGTCAACACCAGCACGCGTGCTCCGGGCGCGGCGTCGATCAGACCGTGGATCGAACCAACGCCATCACCGCCAGGCATGACGAGATCCAGGAGGACGACGTCCGGCGACGATGCGCGCGCAACCCGAATCGCTTCCGCGGCGCTCGCGGCCTCACCGACGACCTCGATGCCCTCCTGGAGCCGGAGAAAGGCACGAAGCCCTTCGCGCACCACGGAGTGGTCGTCGACGATGACGAGACGGATCGGCGTGCTCACGACAGCGACACGGTCACCGTCACGGTGGTGCCCGCTCCGGGTCGGCTGTGAATGACGAGTTCCGCACCGATCTCATGCGCTCGCTCGCGCATCGTCGCGAGTCCCATCCCCCGACGCGTGCGCGGCAACGCCGCCGCATCGAATCCGGGCCCGTCATCACGGATGCTCAAGGTCACCGCGCGCGCACCGGCACGCAGGGTGACGCGCACGGCGGCCCCCGGTGCGTGTCGCATTGCGTTGTGCAGTGCTTCCTGGGCGATCCGCAGGAGTGCATGCTCCGTCTCCAGCGGGAGGTGCATGCCGGTGGCGGCGTTGACAATGACGCGAAGGCCACTCGTTCGGAGCGCGTCGGCGTGATCGGTGATTGTCGCCGCGAGGCCGTCCCGTTCGAGGCTCTTGGGACGGAGCGCCTGCACCAGGCTGCGCAACTCCTGGAGCGCCGACGCGGTGCGCTGCTCGAAGTCCACCAACGTTGCCTTTGCGGTGGCGTCGTTGGTCGTCAGCGCTGCCGCTCTCGCTGCGAGCACGAGGCTGAAGAGAGTTCTGCGTTGCGGCGTCGTGGAGCTCTCGGGCGACGCGGTTACGCTCCTCCACCACAGCCAGTTGCTGTGAGCGCGAGTACAGGTCGGCGTTGGCGATCGCGACGCCCGCGTACGCAGCAAGCGTTTCCAGGCGCCGAACGTCCGTTTTCGTGAACGCACCGGAGCGGTGGCCGCTGACGAACAGATTGCCCACGACACCGCCTCGATGCGTGATCGGCACGCCGAGAAAGTCCGTGAGCGTCGGATGATGCTCGGGGTAGTACGAGAAGCGCGGGTGGCGGCGGATGTCGTCGAGCCGGATCGGCCCCTCCTCGAGCAGCGCGCCGAGCACACCGTGCGTCCGCGGCAATTCGCCGATCGCGGTGGCGCGCTTGTCACTGATACCGGAGGTGACGAAGCGCGCGAAACCACCACGGCCGTCCGGGACGCCGATCGCCGCGTAGCGCGCGTTCACCTGACGGCGGGCAGCGCGCACGATGCGATCGAGCACCGCGTTGAGATCCGGGGTATCCCCGAGTGCCAGCAATTCGAGCACCTCGGCGGCGACGGCATCGGTGTCGATCCGTGCGGTCACCGTTCTGGATGCTAGCGCTGCCGTCAGGCGTTGGCCCGGGTGCGCGCTCGCTCCCGTAACACGTCGAGCTGGTCGCCCAACGCCGCCCGCAGCCCATCGATGGGCACGCGCACCTGGGTCATCCCGTCGCGCTCACGGATGGTGACCGCGTTGTCGTTCAACGAGTTGAAGTCGAACGTGATCGCCAGCGGAGTGCCGATCTCGTCCTGACGCCGATAGCGGCGTCCGATCGCCTGCGTCTCGTCGTACATCGTCGCGAAGTGCGGACGGAGCTCGTGTTCGATGCGGCGCGCGGGCTCGGTGAGCTCGGTCTTTTTCGACAACGGCAGGACCGCGACCTGGACGGGGGCCACGTCAGGATGGAGATGCAGCACCACGCGCTTCTCGCCGCGCACCTCCTCCTCGTCGTATGCGTCGACGAGCAGCGTGATGAAGATGCGGTCGGTGCTGACTGCCGGCTCGATGACATACGGCACGTAGCGCTCGTTCGTCTCCGTGTCGAAATAGGAGAGATCGCGCCCGCTGTGCTCCATATGGGTCTTGAGGTCGAAGTCGGTGCGATCGGCAATACCTTCGAGCTCGCCCCAGCCGAACGGGTAGCTGTACTCGATGTCGCTCGTAGCGGTGCTGTAGTGGGACAGCTCGGCTTTCTCGTGGGCGCGGAGGCGGAGATTCGCCTTGCGCACACCCATCGTGTCGACATGCCAGCGGAAGCGCTCCGAGCACCAGTACTCATGCCACTCGCGATCGGTGCCCGGCTTGCAGAAATACTCCATCTCCATCAACTCGAACTCGCGCAGCCGGAAGACGAAGTTTCCCGGTGAGATTTCGTTGCGGAAACCCTTGCCCTGCTGGGCGATACCGAACGGAAGCCGCCGGCGCGTCGAGCTCACGACATTGGCGAAGTTGACGAACATGCCCTGTGCGGTCTCGGGACGGAGCCAGAGTTGCGCGGCATCCTCCTCCACTGGGCCGATGAACGTCTTGAACATCAGGTTGAACTGTCGGGCCGCGGTGAGCGGGCCACCACATTCCGGACACCCGGGTGCGTCGGGGGGCTTGCCGCGCGCGATCCGCTCGGCCGCGAGATGGTCTTCGCGCCAGCGCTTCCTGCATGTCCCCGTGCAGTCGACGAGCGGGTCCGTGAACCCGGCGACATGCCCGCTGGCGACCCACACCTCGGGGTTCATCAGGATCGATCCCTCGATGCCCTCGACGTCATCGCGCAGGTCCACCATTGATTGCCACCAGCGCTCGCGGATGTTGCGACGCAGCCGCACACCGAGCGGACCGAAGTCGTAGACGGCGTTGAGACCACCGTAGATCTCGCTCGACGGGTAGACGAAACCGCGCTGTTTGCACAGCGAGACGAGCTTCTCGATGACGTCGGATCGCGCCGGGGCGTCGGCCATGGCGCGTCAGTCTACCGGCAGCCCGACACCACCCCGGCCCTCGATGGCGCGGAGCACGTCGATCGATCGCAGCCGGCGGTCGAGGTGATAGGCGAGCTCGGACTCGACGATGCGCTCCAGCGTCTGCAGAGTTGGCGTGTCGAGGCGGAGGCGCAGCCAGAGCGATTCGTCGCCCTCGGCGGCGGCGCGCAGGACCTTGATCACCCGAACCGAGCATTCCGCGGCCTCTGGATCCCCCGGCGCGCAGCGCTCGCAGAGCAGTCCACCGCCCGGCGCGCTGAACCACGCGGTGTTCTCCGGGAGGCGGCGCTCGCACGACGCGCAGTCGACGAGCTGCGGCGCATACCCGAGGCGGTCAACCATGCGCCTCGCAAACCAGACGATCGCAGCGCGGGGATCCCGCTCGGGGTCTGCGCATGCGGTGAGCGCCGCGGCAACGAGCGCGTAGATCTCGGGTTCGGCGTGGTGGCTCTCGAGCACCCGGTCGCTGAGCTCGGCACAGAGCGATGCGTACGCTGCACGACGCGCATCGCTGCTCACGGGAGTCGCTGTGATCGACTCCGCCTGTGTCAGCACGTCGAGCTCGCCACGGCCGCGGGCAAGCTGCATGCGGCTGCGTGTGAAAAGATCGGTCCGCGAGGCGAGCCGGCTCTGACTGCGGCGCACGCCACGGGCGATGACCCCGATCTTTCCGTGCTCGAGGGTCAGGACCGTGAGAATGCGGTCGCTCTCGCCGTAATCGATCCGGCGCAGCACGATTCCCTCATCGCTGTACGTGGGCATCCGCCCATCATGCGGACTACTGGCCGTGAGCGTGCGCCGGTTCCTCTTCCTGGGTGTCGCGGCTTTCCTGCTGATCGTCGTGGTCGAACGAGTGCGGGCCACGCTCGCGGATGAGCGAGACGGGGCTGGTGATGCGCACGGTCTGGATGCTCTGGCGCCGGATGGCCTCGACGGTGAGGGTCGCCACGCCAAGCTGGATCGTCGCTCCCACCTTGGGAATCTCGCCAAGCTCCTCGTAGACGAGACCGCCGACCGTGTCCGCCTCGACCTCGGGGATCTCGACATTGAGCGCCTCCTTGAGGTCGTCGACGGGGAAGCGGGCGCTGACCACCACCTCGTGATCGGACACGATCTGCAGCTCCTCGACCTCGCGCATGTCGTACTCATCGCGGATCGGACCGACGATCTCTTCGATGAGATCCTCGAAGGTCACGATGCCCGCGGTGCCGCCGTGCTCGTCGACCACCACCGCCATGTGGACCTTGCGTTCCTTCATCTCGCGGAGCAACTCGCCGACATGCTTCGCCTCGGGGGTGAAATACGGCTGGCGCGCGATCTCCGAGAGCGGGCGCTGATCGTCGCCGTGGACACCGTGCCGGAGCAGGTCCTTCGCGTAGACGACACCGACGATGTTGTCGATGCTTTCCTCATAGATCGGGATGCGCGAGTAGCCGTGCTCGATGATCACCTTGATGACGTCGGCGATCGAGTTGGTGTTCTCCGCGGCGACCACATCGACGCGCGGGACCATCACCTCGCGCACCGACTTGTCGGTCATCTCGAGGATGCCGTGGATCATCTCCCGCTCCTCCTGCTCGACGATCCCCTCCTGCTCGCCGACGTAGAGCAGGAGCTTCAACTCCTCCTCCGTGACGAACGGACCGCGCACGGAATGCCCTTTCGTGGCAGCGCGAACGATGAGCCGCGCAAACGCGCTGAGGCCACCGACCAGCGGCCGGAGCAGGCTCGTGAGGACGCGAACCGGGCCGGCGAGTGCAAGCGCGAACCGCTCGTTGAAACGCAGCGCCAGCGACTTTGGTGCGATCTCGCAGAAGATCAGGACGATGATCGACAGCACGATGGTGCCGATCGCCTGCGGCACCTTGTCGAGATACGAGTTGATGAGCAGGGCCGTGCACGTCGAAACGACGATGACGGCGACCGTGTTCAGCGTGAGAATCGTCGAGAGATAGGCGTTGGGATCCGCATGCAGACGGGTCACGGTTTTCGCGCGGCGGTTGCCGTCATCGGCAAGGCTGCGCATCCGGATTCGGCTGACGCTCGTAAGGGAAGTCTCAGCCGCGGCGGCGAACGCGGCGATCACGAGACCCGCAACGATGACGACGATGAGCGCGATCATCGGCGCGGTGTCGCGCTAGCGTCTGACCCGCTCACCGGAACAATTCGCTGACACTTCGCCCTTCGTGGACGCGCACGATCGCTTCGGCGATCAGCGGCGCGACCGAGAGGATGCGAAGCTTGGGCGCGTCGTCAAAGCTGTGGCTGCCGTTGTGATATGGGATCGTGTCGGTGATGCAGATCTCGTCGATCGGTGCGGCATGCAACCGGGCTAGCGCACCATCGCTGAGGACACCATGCGTCGCGACGACATCGACCGACTTCGCGCCGTTCGCCAGCAATGCGACCGCCGCACTGGCGAGCGTCCCGCCGGTGGAGATGAGGTCGTCGACGATGACGCAGGTCGCGCCCTGCACATCGCCGATGACGTTGACGACTTCGACGGTATCGTCGCGCGGACGGCGTTTATCGATGACCGCGATCGGTGCGTCGAGGATGCGCGCGAGGTTGCGCGCGCGATGCACGCCACCGGTATCCGGTGACACTACAACGACATCGTGCCCGTGCCGTTCGCGGACGCGGCGCGCGAGGATCTTCGTGGAGATGAGCGCGTCGACCGGGATATCGAAGAACCCCTGGATCGCCTCGGCATGGAGGTCGACGCAGATGACCCGGTTCGCGCCGGCAAGCTCGATGATGTTGGCCATGAGCTTGGCGCTGATCGGGTCCCGCGCCTGGGTCTTCTTCTCCTTGCGCTGATACCCGTAGTACGGGATCACCGCAGTGATACGTGACGCCGAGGCACGCCGCAACGCGTCAAGGATGATGAACAGCTCGATCAGGTTGTCGCTCACCGGGTGACACGTCGGCTGAATGAGAAAGACGTCGTGGCCGCGCACCGACTCGGCGATCTTGACGTCGAACTCACCGTCGGCGAAACGGGTGATGTCGACATCGGCGAGCTTGACCCCGATCTCGCGTGCGATGCGCTCGCTCAACTCCGGGTTCCCGCTGCCGGAGAGCAGGAGCAACTCGCCGTACGGGTTGGAGTCGTTCATGCCCTGGTTGGACGGCGTGCCGCCCATCCTTCGATGTTCTGCTGCCGGCTCCGACCGACCGCGAGCGCGCCGGCGGGCACGTCGTGGTCGACGAAGGATCCGGCGCCGATGTACGCCCCGTCGCCGATCGTCAGCGGCGCGACCAGCGTTGCATTGGTCCCGACGAAGACCCTGTCGCCGATCGTGGTGCGGTACTTGGCCTCACCGTCGTAGTTGCAGGTCACGGTTCCGGCTCCAATGTTCACCGCTGTTCCGACGTCGCTGTCGAGGACGGACGAGAAGTGGCTAATGCGAGTTCCGGCGCCGATCGTGCTGTTCTTGACCTCGGCATGGGTCCCCAACTCTACCCCGGACGCCAGCACGGTATTCGGACGAACCCGGCAGTACGGGCCGATTCGGACGTCGTCGCCGAGCTCGCAGCCGTCGAGGGTTGCCTGGCCGACGACCACCCTGTCGCCCGCCCGGACGTCGCTCAGCACCGCCATGGGGCCGATCTCGGAGCCCGATCCGAGGACCGTCTGACCCCGGATGGTCGTCATCGGGCGGATGACGCTGTCGCGACCCACGACCACCTGAGGATCGACGTACGTCGTCGCGGGATCCAAGACGGTCACACCCGACAGCATGAGGGCGTCGAGCGTTCGGCGCCGGAGCGCAGCTTCGGCAGCGGCCAGCTGGCGGCGGTCATTGATGAAGATGAACTCGTCCGGGTCGGGCGCCAGGAGCGCCTCCACCGGGCCGGTCAGCTGCTGGATGACGTCGGTGAGGTAGTACTCGCCCTGCGCGTTGGCGGTCGTCAGACGGTCGAGCGCCGGCCAGAGCTGTGCGCCGTCGAAGACGTAGATGCCGCCGTTGCACTCCAGCGGGAGCGCTTCGCCGGGCGGGAAGTCACGCTCCTCGACGATCCGAAGGACGTGTCCGTCCTGGTCGCGGATGACCCGACCGAGACCGGATGGATCTGTGGGCACGCCGGTGAGCAGCGTGCAGGCTCGTGCTGTTGACGCATGTGCCGCCAGCAGCCGTTTTAGTGTCTCGGCCCGGATCAGCGGCGCGTCACCGACGAGGACGAGTACCGGACCGGAGCCGCGGAGCTCGGCCGGCACGCTGCGGACCGCGTCGCCGGTGCCGAGTTGGGCCGCCTGCTCGACACAGGTCGCCGTGTCTCCGAGCAGGTCATTGATCGCCGTCTCGCCCGGTGCGATGACGACCACCGGCGCGGTGTTGGTCGCCTCACGGACGGCATCGACCGCATGAAGAATGAGTGGGCGCCCGCCGAGAAGGTGGAGCACCTTCGGGACGGCGCTGCGCATCCGCTTGCCCTGCCCCGCGGCGAGGATCACCGCCTGGGGACCGTCTCGCATGTACCCGCGAGTATACGGGCTGGCCTGAACCGGCCCGAGGACAGCCTCCGTACGATGGACGTGATGGACTCGATGACCCTCGACGTCGACGGACCGATCAACGTGGCCGACTTCGGCGGAGAGGGGCCGGTACTGCTCCTTGTCCATGGTCTCGGGGGCTCGCATCTCAACTGGCTCTCTGTCGCGCCGAAGCTCGCCGAGCACCATCGTGTGTACGCGCTGGACCTGCCGGGTTTCGGGCGGTCGCCGCTTGCGGGGAGGCGGTCGTCGATCGCCGCGAATGTCGATCTGCTGACTCGTGTCATGGCGCGGTTGTCGGATGTGCCGCTCGCGCTGATGGGGAACTCGATGGGCGGCCTGCTTTCGCTGGGTGTGGCCGCGGTGCATCCGCAGCTGGTGAAGGAGTTGGTGCTCGTCGATCCCGCGGTCCCGGCTCCTGGCGGGTTGCGGCCGCGCGCCGACCGCGTCACGCGCACTTTCCTTGTGGCGGCGTTCATGCCGCGTTGGGGGGCTCGGCGGCTGGGTCGCGCGGTCGCGGCGCTCGGGCCGGAGAGCCTCGTGTACGAGACGTTGCGACTGTGCAGTGCCGACCCTGGACGCATCGAGCAGGCGGTGGTGGATGCGCACATCGCCTTGGAAGCTGAACGGCTCGCGCAACCTGGGTGGCAGGAGTCCTTCTACGCGGCGACCCGGTCGTTGGTGCGGGTGCTGGCGTTGAAGCGGCAGGTGACGCGATGGGTGCAGGCGGTGGTTGCGCCGACGCTGCTGGTGCAGGGCGATGAGGACCGGCTGGTCAGTGTCGAGTCAGCGCGGCTCGTGGCGTCGTTGCGACCGGACTGGGAGTACCACGAGTTCGCGGGTGTCGGGCACATTCCGATGCTCGAGGTGCCGGCGGAGTTTCTCGAGGTGACGGGCGACTGGTTGGCACGGCATGAGGCTGTCGTTGCCGGAAAGTTGCCGATGGCGGTCGCCGCGGTTGCGGGCTGACGGCGCGCAAACTTCGGTCGGGGCGGCCGGCGGCGGTTAGGATCGTTGTGCCGCTGGGGAGTCGCCAAGTGGTAAGGCAGCGGACTTTGGATCCGCCATTCGAAGGTTCGAATCCTTCCTCCCCAGCCAATTTCGGTGTGGTTTCGGGTGACGGTTGACATCGGATTCGGGTGACGGTTGACACTCCCTCAGGTTGAGCAGGCTGGGGCAGATCCGAGGCGAGGTTATAGCCAGTCATGGCGGTAACCGCGGCGCTCGCGACGACCTTGTCCGTGCTGAGCGCCCCTTTGTCCGTACGCTGGTGAACATGTGTTGCGATACTCGTTCGTATGACAGCGGTCGCAATGCCGGAGGTGCCGACACGGCTCCAGGCGTCCGTCGATGCGCTCGTCGCCGAGTCGATCGAGACATTCTCGTCCCAGGCTTTGGGGGCTGACCTGGTCGACATCCGGCGCTCGATCGACCGCCTCGAGGCCGAGTTCCTGCGGCGCCTGTCCCGCTTCCACAACGAGCGCGGTGCCCAGAGCGATGGCGGCGGGAGCACGGTGTCCTGGTTGCGCCGAAGCTGTGGGATGACCGCCAAGGCAGCCGCGTATCGGCAACACCTGGCACACACCCTTGGCGAGTTGCCGGCGGCGCTGGACAGCGCCCGGCACGGGCGCGCCTCCTTCGGCAACGTGGCGATGATCGGCCACCTCGCCGGGGACGTCGGCCTCGAGCTGGTGGCCCCGGTCGAGCGCGTCCTCGTGGAGGCGGCGGAGACATATGAGCCCGGGGCCATGCGCATGCTCACCGAGGCCACCCGGCTCCGCCTCGATCCCGACGGGGTGCTCGCCGACGACCAGCACGCCCACGAGCGTCGCTGGTTCGAGTGTGAGCAGACCTACGGCAGCGTCTTCGCCCTGCGGGGCGAGCTCGACGCCGAGGCCGGGGCGCTCCTCAGGACCGCGATCGATGCGCTCAGTCACGGCATGGCGCGAGGCGAGACGCGTTCGCCGTCGCAGCGCCGGGCCGATGCGCTCGTCGAGCTCGCGGCGCTCCAGCTGCGCAGTGGTGACCACCGGGATGTGCACGGGCAGCGGCCGCATCTCACGCTCACAGTCAGTGCGGAGACGTTGCGCGCTGACGCGGGTGCCGATGCGGCGCCGGCGGTGTTGAGTGGGGTGGGGCCGATCCATCCGGCGACCGCGCGGCGGATCGCCTGCGATGCGGTACGCACCGTGGTCACGGTTGCGCCCCCTGCCCCGTCCGATGATCCGGCCTGGATGCGCGTGAACGCGCCGGTGGTGCCGCTCTCGGTTGACCGGGCCACACGCACCATCCCGGCCCACCTCCGCACGGCGCTCGCCCTTCGCGACCAGGGCTGTCGCTATCCGGGCTGCGACAAACCCCCGCGGTGGACCGACGGCCACCACATCATCTACTGGCGCGACGACGGTCCGACCGAGCTCGACAACCTCGTCCTGCTGTGTCGGACCCACCATCGCAAGGTGCACGAGGAGGGATGGCGCATCCACATCACCGATGGGGTTGCCGTCGTCGAGCCGCCACCGTGAGCACCGCGGTCTGAGGGTCTCGCGCTCGGCAGTGTGCCCGCGCCTGACGGATCGATATGGTTCAGCGAATTCGGCAGCGGCGAGGTCGGTCGGTTCCAGACGGCACATCCAACCGCGTGATGCACGGATGACATCCAAGGACCGGACCGAGGCACTGACCCTCGATCAGTGACCCAGGACGCGATGCGGGCGGTACGGCGCCTCCAGCCGCGTCATCTCGTCGCTGCTCAGAGTCAACTGCTCCGCTGCGATTGCATCGCGCACGTGGCCGATTCTCGTCGCGCCGACGATCGGCGCACACACACCGGACTTGCCGAGCACCCATGCAAGCGCGACCTGCGCCATCGGCACTCCTCGTGCGTCAGCAACGGCCTCGACCGCGTCGACAACCTCGAAGTCGTGTGCGCCGTACATGCTGGCGGCGAGCGGATCATTGCCGGCTCGCACGGTCCCATTGCCCTCAGACGTGGGGCGGGTCAACAGGCCGCGCGCGAGCGGACTGTACGGGTTGACCCCGACACCCAGATCCAGACAGAGGGGAATCATTTCGCGCTCCTCCTCTCGGTACACCAGGTTGTAGTGGTTCTGCATCGAGATGAACTGCGTCTGACCTGCCGCCGCAGCCACCTGCTGAGCCTTCGCGAACTGCCAGGCATACATGCTCGATGCGCCGATGTACCGAGCCTTTCCGGCCCGCACGATGTCGTGCAACGCCGACATCGTCTCCTCGATGGGCGTCTCGTCGTCCCAGCGATGAATCTGATACAGGTCAACGTAATCGACGCCGAGTCGGGTCAGCGATGCGTCGATCGCCGACATCACGTGCTTGCGCGATAGTCCGCCGTCATTCCGACCCGGCCCCATCGGAAAGTACACCTTGGTTGCAAGGACGTACTCGTCACGCCGCTGAAAAAGCCTTGACAGGAGGTGCCCGGTGATCACCTCGCTCGCGCCGCGGTCATACATGTCGGCGGTGTCGAAGAAGGTCGCGCCTGAGGCGACCGCCTCCCGAACGATCGGCTCGGCCTCGTCTTCACTCAAGTGCCACTGCCGCTCCGACGTGTCACCGAAGCTCATCATCCCCAGACAGATGCGGGACACCTGCAGCCCCGAAGATCCAAGACGCACGTAGTGCATCAGCGCGCTCTCCCGACGGGGGTTCGCGCGAGCACGTCCGGCGATGCGACAGCAACCGCGTCGACACCTCGCACCGCGACGACACCCCGCGCGCCGGCGGGCTCCGTACGCCCTGCGTCCCCTGCCGTCGCCGACTCGACTTCACTCTTGTGCAACGCAACCGCAAACATCACCAACGCGATGCCGGCGAGATCCACCAGCGTCGGGAGCTGGCGCAGGACGATGACGCCGACGATGGCCGCAGTCGCGGGCAACAGCGCGACGAAGAGCGCATACGTCGACCTCGCCAGGCGCGCCATCGCAAGCTGGTCGAACACGTACGGAATCACCGACGAGGACACGCCGACTCCGACGCCTGCTGCAAGCGCTATCGGATCGCCAAAGGCATGCGCAGCGCTCACGACGCCAATCGGTGTCACGAACACGAGCCCGAACATCATCGCCGCGGCGAGTCCGTCGATCCCGCCCATCGCGGCGCGGCGCGAGACTCGGTGCGCAAGGATGATGTAAACGGCGAAAAGCGCCGCATTGGCAAATGCGAATGCCACGCCCGCCGGGTCACCCGCGAAGCGCGCGTGCGTCAGCAGGTACACGCCGGCGGCGGCGAGCACGACTGCTGCGAAGTTGCGGCCGACGCGAGCCGCGACCACCGCAAGCACGATCGGTCCGATGAACTCGATCGCCGCCACGGTCGCAAGCTGAAGCCTGTCGATCGACTCGTAGAAGCAGACGTTCATGACGGCGAACACCGCGCCAAGCGCGACGATCAGGCCCTGACCACGCCGATCGAGTGCGAAAAACCCTCGCCAGGGTCGCCGCCAGACCGCGAACACGAGCGCCGCTGCGGCGATGCGCAACCACGCGACGCCAAGGACGTCGACACGCGCGAAGAGGAGCACGGCGAACGACGGACCGAGGTAGTGGAAGACCGCGCTCCCGACGAAGTACGCCTGTGGTGGCACCGCTCCACGGCTGAGTCTCGTGGGTCGGCGGACAAGCATTCCCGACATCCCGACACCGTATCGCACGCAAAGTTCGTTTGACATAGATGATCATCGGCATTAGGCTGCATTTACCTAATGAAGCTCGGCACTACGCGCTCCACACGTTCCGTTCCTGTCGCTCTCGATCAAATCGACCGCAAGATCATCGGTGAGCTTGTGGCTGACGGGAGGACCCCGCTCGCCGAACTCGGTCGTCGGGTCAATCTTTCGCCGCCGGCTGTGTCCGAGCGCGTCGCCCGACTCGAAGAGGCCGGGGTGATCACGGGATATCGCGCCGTGATCGACCCTCGCGCACTGGGCTATCAGCTCACCGCGATTGTCCGCGTGCGGCCGGCCCCCGGCCAGTTGCATCGCATTCCTGAGCTCGCGTTGCAGATTCCGGAGATCGGCGAGTGTCACCGCATCACCGGCGAGGACTGCTTCTACCTGAAGCTTCACCTGCGCTCGATCGATGAGCTCACGAGCCTCCTCGACCGGTTCCTCGCCTTCGGCGAGACGACGACGTCGATCATCAACGCCTCTCCCATCCTCCATCGCGAGCCACCCGTCCCGGACGCAGCCTGAGGGCTCGCAGACGGGTGACGACGATCAGACTCAGACCATGACCGACAACAAAGCTCAGATCGGCCGAGCCCTGCGGTTCGTCGCGTCCGGGGGCTGGACGACCGAGGATCCCGATGTCATGGCCGAACTGCTGGAACGTGCCGAGGCGATGGCCAAGGCGGTCGTCGCCGATTCCGACGCCTCAGCTGACGTTCGGGCGCTCGCACAGGACTTTCTCGACCGGCTGGAGCTCGACCTGTCCGGATAGGGCCGTAGCCACGCCGCACGTGCAGTAGCGCCGGCCGCCGGCGGAGTCACGCGACCCAGCACACGCCGACCAACTTGGTCACGGAGTTGCGCTACCGCGGTTCCGGGTCGGACGGAGGCACAGGCTCGGCAGATGAAGGTACGGGCCAGCCCTTCCCGAGACCCGAGCCTGTCGCAGCGCTTCGGTCGCGCCTTCAGAGCGGTCGCGCTCCTGATCGGCGCAACACTCGTGATCACCGGCACCTGCTTTGCCGTTGTTCTCGGACGCTTTGAGCCATCGATCAACGCTTTGCTCGCGGGGCGTGACGCCGTCGACGGAGCAAACGACGGGATGCTCGATGAGGAGACCGGACTCCGCGGTTACCTCGACTCGGGCAACCAGATTTTCCTGACCCCGTACTATCTGGGACGGTCCGAGATCGCGCAGGGTGATACAGCTTCCCTCGATCTCGCGGCGATTCCCGCGCTCACTGGTCCGATCATCGCGATGCGCATCGCGCAGCAGCGTTGGATCAGCGAGTGGGCGACACCCGCCCTCGCCTCCGGGAAGGCGGACAGTGGAGCGACCGAAGTCGATCAATTCCTCTTGCAGGGCAAGGCGCTCTTCGACGCCTACCGCGCCGCCAACGATCTGGTCAACACGGACGTTGACGCGGATCTCGCGACGGAGCAGGACCTGGAGCACGACCTGGTCATCGTCGCACTCGGACTTGTCGCGATCTCACTCGTCATTACAACTGTGGTTGCGCGCCGGCAGCATCGAAGCCTTCGCGCTGCCGTCGTGGTGCCGATCGATGATCTCGTGATGACCATGCGTCGCATCGCATCCGGGGATCTCACGGCACGGCCCACGTCGTCCGGTCCGCCGGAGTTGCGGGAAGTCGCAGCCGAGCTTGCGCGGATGACCGATATCGTCGCCGAGGAGCGCTTCCGAATCGCGTCGATGGAGGCCGAAGCTCGGTCACAGGCGGAACGGTTGGGATTGATCGTCAGCGTCGGTCGTGAGATCTCCGGGAGCCTCAGCCTTCGATATGTTGCCGACGCCGTGAGCAAGGCGGCGTTGATCATTGGCGGGTTCGACGCCGCTCGGATGTGGCTGATCGACGAAGCCAGGCGCGAACTCACCGTCGTCCACGACTTGGGTGACCAGGCGGGGCCAACCGAAGAGCGAGAGACCGTGCAGCTCGGCGAGGGCCTCGTCGGCAGAGCGGGGCAGTTCGGTCGAACGCTGGCGACGCGGAGCGCCGGATCGCTGGCGACCGAGTACACGCCGGGCGTGCCAGTCGCTGTGATCGCATTGCCCATGATCGTCGGAGCCAGGATCGTGGGCGTTCTCGAACTCAGGGCCACGGAGCCGGTGGAGATCGACGCCACCAAGCTTGACGTCGTTCACAGCCTCACCGGTCAAGCGGCGTCGGCTGTGGAGGCAGCGCGCTTTCACGAGCGTGCCGACGAACTCAGTCACACCGACGTTCTGACCCGTCTCCCGAACCGCCGCCGGCTCGAGGTCGATCTGGAAGCCGAGGTCGCGCGAAGCACGCGATACAACCGTCCGGTCGCGTTCATCATGCTCGACGTCGACCACTTCAAGAGCGTCAACGACCTGCACGGCCATCAGGCCGGTGACGAGGTGCTCTCCGAGTTTCAAAGCGCTTTCAAGGCGTCCTTGCGCGAGACCGACACCGCGTATCGCTATGGCGGCGAGGAGTTCTGCGTGATTCTTCGCGAGACCGACGGCGATGCTGCGGGCGTCGTCGCCGAACGCCTGCGGAGCGTGATCGCACAGCGATTTGCCGGGGTTGGCGGCTCGCCGATGGTCACCGCGTCACTCGGTATCGCGTCGATGCCGGCGGACGCCGTCGACGGAGCGTCGCTGGTCGCTGCGGCAGACAAGGCGATGTACCAAGCCAAGGCGTCAGGGAGGAACTGCGTAATACGAGCCACGGCGGGCCCCACCGTCATGAATGGCTCCCGGGTCCGAGTCCGCTCGCGCCTCCGGGCAATCACAACCCCAGGGCCCCTGGCCGCATCCCCGCAGTCACGCGAAGATGGCACACCGGCACTGAAAGTCTCGGACTGATCACGGGGGCCGTCCTTGCTATATCTCTAACGGTGTGAGATAATTCGAACCATGGTAGCTATCCCAACTCGCGATAGACGCGCCGAACGCCGGGAAGCAGTTGCATCGGAGATCCTCGAAGCAGCCTGGGACGTCGCCCGCTCTGAAGGACTGGCGGGACTCAGCCTCCGGGACGTCGCCCAGAGGATCGGCATGCGACCGCCCTCCCTTTACTGGTATTTCGCATCGAAGAGCGCGATCTACGACGCGATGTTCGTCCAGGGCAATCGCCAGTTGCTCGAGCGCCTCGAGGAGCAGGACTGGCCCGAAGATGCGAAGGCAGCCCTCCGCCTCGGCGCCCGGGTCTTCGTCGAATTCTGCGTTGAGGACGTGCAGCGATATCAACTCCTGTTCCAGCGCACCATCCCCAACTTCGAGCCCTCGGCCGACGCGTATGGAGTCGCGGTCCAGTTGCTCGACGACATGCGCGCGCGCATCGCGAGGGTCGGCATCACAGACGCATCCGCGTTCGACACGTGGACGGCGCTGGTGAGCGGGCTCGCGGCCCAGCAGATCGCCAACGACCCGGGCGGTGACCGCTGGCTTCGACTCGTCGACGACGTGGTGGACATGTACGTCGAGCACACGCTGCCTGAACACGCAACGACGACGGCGACATCCAGGTCTGCCGCATCGAAAAGGAAGGGATGATGACCACTGCACTGCCGATCGCGATCCCATCGCCGGTCACCGCGGCGGGGGTCGAGGCCGTCGACATCCCCGGAATCGGTCACGACGAGGCGATGATTCTGGCCGCCGACGAGTTTGCGAGGATGATCGAGCTCCTCGAACAGCTCACGACGGACGAGTGGCTGCGACCGACGGTCTGCGCGCCGTGGAATGTCCACGAGCTCGTCGCACACGTCGTCGGCATGGCCGACGCACAAGCATCGTTCCTCCAGTTCCTGCACGACTTTCGCAGCGCACGCAAGCGCAGCGGCGGCGCGATGATCGATGCGATGAACGCCACGCAAGTGCGCGAGCGCGCGGACATGAACACCGCGCAGCTGGTCGAACGCCTCGTCGCCACCGCGCCGCGCGCTGTGCGCTCGCGCCGCCGCACCCCCGCGTTGATGCGCAAGGTCAAGCTCATGAAGCAGGACCCGCCCTTCGACACCGAGCGGTGGACGTATGGGTTCCTCCTCGAGACGATCTTCACGCGAGACCCGTGGGTGCACCGCATCGACATCTCGCGCGCCACGGGACGCGATGTCGTGCTCACGCACGAGCACGACGGTCGGATCGTTTCGGCGGTTGTCGCCGAGTGGGCGCATCGCCACGGCCAGCCGTTCAGCCTCACGCTGACGGGCGAAGCTGGAGGACGGTGGCACACCGGGAATGGCGGCGAGCAGATCGAGCTCGATGCGCTCGACTTCTGCTGGACACTCTCGGGACGCATGAAGGGCGAGGGCCTGCTCGCCACGCCGGTGCCCTTCTAGGAGCCCGATCTACTGGACCCGCCGCGGCCGGCTCTTTACGCCTGCGCGGATGCCTCGCCCGAGCCGCCACCCGACCACGCCGGGAGCTCCTGCAATGACCACGTGTTGCCGTCCGGGTCACTGAAGAAGACGAAGTTGCCCCACGGCTGGGCATCGACGTCACTCGCCGCGACGCCACGGCTGATCAGCTCCTGTCGGGCGGCTGCGGCATTCGCAACGACCATCTGTATGCCTTTCTGCGAGCCGGGCGGCATTTCCGTGATGCCCGTGCCCATGACGATGGAACAGGCCGACCCCGGAGGCGTGAGTTGCACGAACCGGAGGCCTTCACGGACGGGAACGTCGTGATCGGCGTGGAAGCCGACCTGATCGACGTAGAACGCCTTGGCGCGGTCCACGTCGGCGACCGGAATTGCGACGAGTTCGATCTTCATGTCCATACGCGTAGTGTATCGAGACCCCCTCCCGACACTTGTAAAGGACGACCGATGCAGAAGCGACTGGTTACCCGATACGCGACGAAGTCGACCGAGGCCGCTGACGAGAATCAGCGCCGGGTTGAAGGCGTTTTCGCCGAGCTCGAGGCGAACAAACCCGACAACGTGAGCTACATTGTCCTCCGCCTCGAGGACGGCTCGTTCGTGCACGTGTCATTCCACGACCACGGCGACGACGAGGTGAATCCGATCTCGTCGACCGCTGCCTTTGCTCACTTCCAGGACGGGCACGACGAGCGCCGTGAAGGCGGCGTCAACCAGCAGACGGCGACGCTCGTCGGGGCGTACATCACCGACATCAGCTGAGGCGGGCAGGCGGAGCTACCCTCCCGCTCGTCTCGATTCCTGCACCGCGCGCTCGATCTGTTCCGCGTGGTCGTGGCAGTGCGCGGCATAGATCTCGAGCCATGTCGTGACCGAGTACGGGCCACTCTCGCTGTGAACGCCGCTGCGCTCCCAGTCAGCCTCGCTGAGGCATGCCAGGATCGACGCACATGACTTGCGCGCAGCTTGCACCGCGACAAGGGACGACGCAATCGGACGCTCGCGATAGTACAGGCGGCGCGAGAACTCCATCTCGTCGTAGCCGTCGATCCGCGCGTTGTCCTCGGCCAGCACCTTGCGCAAGCGGATCGCTGACGTGAGCTCGCTGTCGGCCGTGTGGTGCACCACCTCGCGCGCGGACCAACCGCCGTCCGCCGGCCGGTAGTCGAGTTCCGCATCCGATACATCCTGAATCGCGGTGATCAGACGCGCGGGACCCTCCTCGTAACGCCGCATCAGTTCGTCTCGCTGCATTGGTTCCTCCAGCCGTTCACGACGCCGTTGCAGTGCGGATTCCGACACCGAATTCTACCGGGTGTCGATATTCGCGCCGTCCGTTCGTCGTCTGAGTAGGTCCAGTCAGACCAAGAGGAGAATGGAAATGCCCGACGACATCGCGACCTACCCGCCTGACGCGGGAGCGACGACGTACCTGCTCACTGTTCGCGGCGCAGCGAACGCAACGACGCTCGAGGAAGCGCGCACGGTTCACAACTCGACAGCCGGAGCGCCGCAGAGTGCCGCCGGTGCTCGCGCCCTCGGCGACCTGAGCCACAACGTGTTCGCGCCCATCAACAAGGAGCTCGACGGACAGCTGCTCTTCATCGATCGCTGGAACAGCCTGTCCGGGCTCGGCAACTTCTTCGCGAACCCGCAGGTCCAGGAAGCCGCAGGGCAGCTGTTCTCCAGCCGCGACGGAATCGTCTGGTCGCGGCTCGACGGCTTCGGTGGCTTCGTCCTTCCGGTGCCTGCGGGTCGCACCACCGGTGCCGTTGGGCTCATCCAGGTGTCAGTCACGTCGGTCGACGACGCGGCCAAGGCGTTCACGGCCTACGCCGGAACAACGATCAACACGGCTCGCTCGTACGGGATGGTGAGTCACACCACGTGGTTGCGACTCCCGAACCCGGGTGAGCCCGCGACGAACGAGATCATCGGGGTCGACACGTGGATGGACGCGGAGCGGATGAACGAGTACTACGACCTCTCACTCGGCTTCGATCATTTCGGTCCCGTCTTCGCAGGAGCGCCGGAGACCTCGGTCTGGAGGACGGCCCCGGGCGAGTGGGTGGAGTGGTAACCGCGTAGGAATCAGGCTGCCGGCGCCCGCCTCCTCGCGAGGCGGGCGTTCGGCGATGATGCGCGGATGACGGTCGTCGAATGGATCGCAGCCGCGGTGGGACTGGCCGTCGTGCTCTCGACGCTGATGAGCGTCGTCACGTCGCTCGTGCTGCCGCGCCTCGGGTCGTCGAGGATTCAGTTGTACGTGGGACGCGGGATGATTCAGCTGTTCTCGCGCATCTCCCACCGCTTCGAGACGTACGAGGCGCGTGACCGGTTTCTCGCCCTCCAGGCACCGCTCTATCTGATCGTCATCCTGGCCACATGGTTGACAGCGTTGCTCATCGGCTTCGCGCTCATGCTCTGGCCGTTCATGCGCAGCGGCGGATTCGTGCATGCGCTGACTGTGAGCGGATCGTCCATCTTCACCCTCGGGTTCGAACTCAGAGCCGGGAGTGGCCCCTCGACTCATCATCTTCTGCGCAGCGGCCGCGGGTCTCACCATCGTCGCGCTGCAGATCGCGTACCTTCCGGTCCTCTACGGCGCGTTCAACCGGCGCGAGGTGCTGGTGACGATGCTCGACAGCCGCGCAGGCTCGCCTGCCTGGGGTCCGGAGCTCCTTGCCCGAGCAGAATTGGTCGATAACGTCCATAACCTGGGGCTCCTCTACCAGCAGTGGGAGGCGTGGGCGGCTGACGTCGCCGAGACGCACGCCTCGTATCCGGTCCTGCTCTGGTTCCGTTCGCCGCATCCGTACCGCTCGTGGGTGATCGGATTGCTGGCCGTGCTGGATGCCGCGGCCATCCAGCAGGCAACCCGGCCACTCGAGGCGCCGTCCGAGGCCCGCGCGTTCCTGCGGATGGGCTACGTGTGCCTTCGCGACCTGGCTCGTGTGATTGGGATCACCTACAACAGCGACCCGCTCCCGGAGGATCCGATCCAGCTCACCGAGGACAACTTCCAGGACGCGCTCGAGCATCTCGCCACCGCCGGGTGGCCGATGGAGCGTGACGCGGCCAACGCGTGGATCCACTTCCGCGGCTGGCGTGTGAACTACGAGTCAGTGGCATACCGGCTCGCAGACGCGGTGAACGCTCCCCCGGTCCTCTGGGGCGGCCCGCGACGCAACCTGCCGCCGCGACTGCAGCCACCGGAGCGGCCGCCGCACCGTGAGCCGTCCGCCGAGTTCGCCCGGATTCGCAAGCTGACCGCCAAGCGCAGGTCCACACGCGACGCGGCGCCCGCCAACGACCACGACCACGATCACGACCACGCGCACGACCAGCCGCCGAGCTGATGTGACAGGCGTGTCGGAGCGGCACACCCGGATCCGATAAATGTCCGGCGCCCGCAATTCCTGTTGTTACGCGCTTGTCATAAGGAATCGTTGGTGCCGCATACGATCTGACAAACGAAGCGGGCCGATCCATTTGAAAGCAGGTCACCACCATGATCGGGTTGCGAAAGGGCACGTCGCACCCAGACACCGGCGAGGTCGAGTTTCGCTCGCTGCGCGGCGCTGGGCGCAATCCCGAGACCGTCGCCGGCAACCAGGCGTGCTCAGCGCTGCGCTGCTCGTCGCTCGCCGGGATGCCGTGCAGCTACGTCGATCGACGTGGGCGTCGCTGCAAGACCGCGTGGTGCCCGGCGGACCGCAACGTCGTCGAAGGCCAGATCTACTGCGCGCTCCACGCGCACGCGATGCAGGCGCTGGAGTGGGAGTTCGGTGCCGCGTCCCATCCCGATATCGACAGCCGGACAGTCCCCATCCTGCAGTGGATCTCGTCAGCCGCGGCGGACGAGGTCATCGCCACCCTCAACGTGTACTGCGCGCTGCATGGCGAGATGCTCGTGGCCGAGCCGGTGCGGCGCAAGTTCAACCCGGTGGCGCACAGCCGTGTGTGGGAAAAGCAGTGGAAGACGCTCTCCCCCACCAACATCTCGCTGCGCGTCTGCATCAGCTCCGACGAAGCGCGGCCGACCGAGATCCACATCCAGGTCAACGGCCACGACGTCAACGTCGTCCCGCCGCCGTGGAACCGTGAGCTGAGCGAACCGACCGAGGCTGATCTTCGATGGCTCGACCAGGAGGTGTTGGCACCGATCGGTGCAGCGGTAGCTCGCTGGATGATGAAGGCCGCGGAGGACGAGGGTCTCGGCTACATGCCGATCGGCGGCGGGGTCGACGTCGCAGACGCGGACCTGGTGGCGTATTCAACTGAAGCAGCGGCTTCGCCGGTAACCGCGCCGAAACGGAGCGAGGTCGACGAGGCTGCGCTTGACGAGGTGCGCCGCGCGCACTTCCTCTATGGGCTCGAGGAGATCCAGGCCGTCACGGAGCGCCGGACCGAGGCCGGCTAGCGACCGCTTGCCCTCGCGATGATCGCCTCGACCACTTCGGTTTTGGCGTCCGCGTACTCCTGGACGTAGCGCCACTGCCGCGCTGCAAGCTCCTGCTTGGTCCGTTGATAGAGCTCGCGGTCGTCCTCGTTGCCTCGGAGGTGATCGCGGAACCTCAGCATGCGACTGATCTCTCGGCACCCGGCCGAGAACACATGCAGATTGATGTTCGCAAGCGGCCCTTTGAACAGCCGGTGCTCATACCAATCCGGTTCACGGATGCGCAGCGTGTAGCCGGCAGCTTCCATGGGCGGCACGTACTCCGCGTCGGCCGATGAGTTGGTGACGACGAGCAGCATGTCGATGATGGGTTTGGCGACGAGTTCCGGGACGGACGTGGATCCGACGTGCTCGACACGCAAGGCCCGCTTTCCCAGAACGCCGCGCACACGCTCTGCTTCCACTCGGTACTGCCCCGGCCATTGCGAGTCGTACGGGCGCAACTCGATGGCGCCATCCACGCGAACGGGCTCGCCGATCGTCGCAGCCCGGATGCGAAGCTCTCCCGCACTCGGAACGTCGCGCGAGCCGGCCATCAGAACTTGATGTTGTCGGCCCACACCCGGAGCAGGCCCTCGTCTCCGAGAGCAGTCAATCCCTCGGTCCCGCGCCTGTTCATCGACCACAGGTAGAGGTCCGACGCGCTGCCCCGCAACTCGCAGTGGCCGCGCCCGCGATCGCTGGTCACCTCGACACGATCGCCGAGGATGACGCTCCAGGTCACGTCCGCATCGATCGGCGCGAGGCGAAGGATACGACCGTCACCCGCCGGTGCCTTCGCGCGACGCGTCGCCAGGCCGACCCATTCGTCGAGTGCGTCGACGGCGTCGACAGTTGCAAGCGGCGTGATCCCACCGCGTGCGGATTCCGCATCACATCGATGGATCGCCGTCTCGTTCGCCTGCCGGCGCGCCCAGAAGGCCAGCGCATTCGGCGCTTTTCCCCAGAACCAGAATGTGTCGTCCGGGGAGGTAGTTTCGAGCGCCTCGACGAGCGCGACGCAGCCCTCGAGATACCAGACGAGCAGCGCCTCGCGATCGGCCGGTCCCTCGAAGTCGCGTTGCAAACGCTCGGGAATCCGTTCGCGGACGACGGTTGCGGCCCAGCGGTGGATATCGCCGATGTGGCGCAACAGCGCCTCGACGTCCCACCCGGGACACCCGGGAACCGGGGCGTCGAACGGTCCGGCCTCAGCGGCATGCGCGAGCGCCTCGCCTTCGCTCCGGACTCGCGCGATCTCCTGATCAATATCCATGCGCGGAGTCTCGCACCGCGGCTGCACCCGCCGCGCTGTCGCAGTCGGTCGCGTCACAGGTCGTCTGCGCCGATTGACACCCCGGACGGCGCGGGTCGAAGATGACGCTCCGGCCCCACCGAGACGGTGCTGGACAGCCGGATGGGAACGTGGAGGCATGACATGGACGGGGAAGTGCTGCGGTCGCCGATTCCCGAGGAGATCACCCCAGGCAAACGCCTGGGACGCCACATCGTCCACGACCCACGCTCGCGCGATTACCCGGCCGACCCCGCGCCCGCGATCATCAGCGTGGTGCACAAGGCTGTCGGATTGCCCCTCAATCAAGGCGACGTCGGTTCGTGCACCGCAAACGCACTCTGCGGCGCGTTGAACTCCGCGCCGGACTTCACCGGCGGTACGCCCCGCAACGAGCAGAACGCTCTGCATCTCTATGAGCTCGAGACGAAACTCGAAGGCAAGCCATACCCGCCGAACGATCCCGGCGGCAGCGGTCTCGAGGTCTGTAAAGCGGCGAAGGAGCTCGGCTGGATCTCGTCGTACAGGCACGCATTCGGCGTCGAGAACGCGTTGCTCGCACTGGTGCTTCGTCCGGTGATCACCGGCATTAATTGGTACACGAGCTTCGACACTCCCGCAGCCGACGGCCTTGTCGAGATTGCTCACGGCGCAACCGTCAGGGGCGGCCACGAGGTCGTCGCCGACCAGATCGATGCGCCGAACAAGCGTGTCTGGTTCTGGAACAGCTGGGGCACCGGCTTCGGCGTCGGTGGTCGATTCTGCATGTCGTTCGACACCTGGAAGCACTTGCTCGAACAGACCGGCGACGTCACTGTCCCGCTTCCCTGAAACGACGGAGATGGGAGCGATCGGACGCGTCGAGATTCGCCGTCTCGACGCGGCGGCCGCACGCGACATGGTCGACGGCCTGGCCGCGGTGCTGGCCGACTGTGTCGCCGGGGGCGCGTCGGTCAATTACATGGCGCCATTTCCTCACGAAGCGGCGCGTCACGCGTTCGAGGGGATGATCGCCGAGGTCGAGCAAGGGCGCCGTGTGCTCCTTGCCGCGTTCCTCGACGGCGTCGTCGTCGGCAGCGTCCAGGTCGTGCTGGCGCTGCCACCGAATCAGCCACACCGAGCAGAGATCACGAAGCTGCTGGTGAGTCGCGCTGCTCGCAAACGGGGCATCGCCCAGTCGATGATGGAGCGCGCGGATGCCGAAGCGCGCGCCGCAGGCAAGACTCTCCTCGTCCTCGACGCCGTGACCGGTGGCGATGCCGAGCGCTTGTACTCGCGCCTCGGGTGGACGAAGGTCGGCGTGATCCCCGGCTTTGCGCTGTTTCCGGACGGGCGGCCGTGCGCGACGACGTACTTCTACAAGGAGCTCGACGATGTCTAGCCGCGCTCGACGCGGTCCCTGCCCGCCACGTGGAGCGGGTCGATGAGATCCGTGAACTCGCGCGCCAAGCCGCTCTGCGTGGCCTCCTCGCTCACAGCGGCGGCCACCGCAGGCGCGACGTCGCGGTTGAACACCGACGGGATGATGTATTCCGGGTGGAGGTCGTCACCGACCACACGTGCGATCGCGCGCGCGGCCGCCAGCTTCATGCCGTTGGTGATCTGCTGTGCGCCGCTGTCGAGCAGACCTCGGAAGAAACCGGGGAAGCAGAGGACATTGTTGATCTGATTCGGGTAGTCACTGCGCCCGGTGGCGATGACGGCCGCAACACTCTCGATCGCCTCGGGCTGCACCTCGGGCTCGGGGTTCGCAAGGGCGAAGACGATCGGGTTGACCGCCATGCGGCTGACAAGCTCAGGGTCGAGGATCCCGCCGACGCTCGTGCCGATGAACACATCAGCGCCGGTCATCGCCTCACTCAGCCCACCGCTGCGGTGGCTGCGGTTCGTGCCGGCGGCATACGAGCGTTGCGCCTCGCTCAGGCCGGTCGAATCATCGCCAAGGATGCCGCCACGGTCAACGCCGATGACATCGCCGGCGCCTGCGGCAAGCAGCAGTTGTGAGACCGCGGTTCCCGCCGCGCCGACGCCGAGACAGACGATGCGCACATCCTCGAGCCGCTTGCCGACGATGGCCAGCGCGTTGATCAATGCTGCGGCGACGACGATGGCCGTCCCGTGCTGGTCGTCGTGGAAGACGGGGATGTCGATGGTCGCCGAGAGGCGTCGCTCGATCTCGAAGCACCGCGGTGCGGCGATGTCCTCGAGGTTGATGCCTCCGAAGATCGGTGCGATGTTGACCACGGTCGCGACGATCTCATCGACGTCCTGGGTTGCAAGGCACAACGGGAACGCGTCCACATTGCCGAACTCCTTGAAGAGCATGGCTTTGCCTTCCATCACCGGGATCGCCGCCTCGGGACCGATGTTGCCGAGCCCGAGCACCGCACTGCCGTCGGTGATGATCGCGACCGCGTTGCGCTTGATGGTGAGATTGCGCGCCCGGCGCGGATCCTCGGCGATGGCTTTGCAGATTCGCGCGACGCCGGGCGTGTAAACCATCGACAGGTCGTCACGGGTGCGGATCGGATGCCGCGCGGTCACCTCGATCTTCCCGCCGAGGTGGGCGAGGAACGTGCGATCCGAGTACTCGAGGACCTCGACACCGGGGACCTCGGACATGCGCTGAATCAGCAGCTGCGCGTGATCGGCGTCAGCGGCAAGCACCGTGATGTCGCGGACGATGCCCGTGCGCTCGACGCGAACAATGTCCACCGCGCGGATATCGCCGCCGACATTGCCGATCGCCGACGTGAGCTGACCGAGCATTCCCGGCCGGTTGACGATGCGGCAACGCGCGGTGAACGCGAAACTCGCCGACGGGTGCTGGATCATCGGACGCGCCACGCACCCATCGAAGTCACGGCTACGAGCTGGTGCCGGTCGTAGAGTCCGATGACGTTGCCATCCGGATCCGCGAACAACGCCAGTGTCGTGACTCCAGGAATGGGGGTCGGTCCCATCACAATGCTGCCGCCGAGTGCGACAGCGTGATCGAGCGTCGCCTGGAGATCGTCCGCTTGCGCGTACACGGTCACACGCGGAGCGCCGTCATCGGACTGCCCGACGCCGCCGGCAAGTCCGCTGCTCGCCTCGTCGATGAGACCGTAGTTGCCCATGTCGGGCATGAGGTCACCAATCTTCCACCCAAACAATTCCGAGTAGAACGCCTTGACCCTGGGTGCGTCCTTGCCGATGATCTCGAAGTGAACGATCGCGTTTCCCACAGCACTGTCTCCCCACATGAACTCACCGACGCCGCAGTGAGAACCGTCTATCTCCACCACGACTTATAGACCATCGCGCTCGGGATTCGTCCCAGCCGCACGCGTTGCCGAGGCCCGGTTGACGTGCGGAGGATCGACGTCGTCGCGACGGCGGCCGAGATCGAGCGCGCAACCCGCGCCGTTGGGACGCCGCAACGGGCGGCCGGAGAGAAGGCGTACCTGAAAAGCAACCTCGAGCACTGCGGCGCTGCCGTCGCTGACATCCGGCGGATCACGCAAGGTGCCGCGAAGCGGTGAAGTACCTGTCGCCCGCGGAGCGGACCGCGGTGCTCGACGCCTCCGGCCGCAAGCTCGCCCGCTCAGGGTGTCGCAAGAATACTTCACGAGATGTATAATCACTGGCATGAAGCAACGCGCTGAGCTGCTGGAACGGCTCGAGGGTGCACAGGCGGAGTTGCGGCGCCGCTTTCTCGAGGCGGTGTCCCCCGCCCTGCAGGCTGAGCTTGCCGAGGTCGGGAGCATCACCGTCCATCAGATGGAGGTCGTGCGCCGGCTGCTGCTGGGCGACGGCATGACGATGCGCGACGTCGCAGCCGCACAGGGCATCGGGCTGAGTGGCGCCACGCAGCTCGTCGACCGCCTTGAGCGCCGGCAGCTCGTGACCCGCGTCCGCGATCTCCAGGACCGGCGTGTGCAGCACGTCATCCCCACCGAGCGGGCCCGAGAGCTCGCGGCGCGATTCAAGACAGGGCTCCGGCGCGCGTCCCAGGAACTGTTCAGCACATTGAATGACGAGGAACTGAGCACTTACGTCGTGCTCACAGAGCGCGTCTCATCGGCAGCCCACGAGGGCGATCAACATCTGCTTCGGAGGGCAACCGCATGACCCAGCGCCAGATCTACGCCGTCCTCGGCGCCCTCATGCTCGGGATGCTGCTCGCAGCGCTCGACCAGACGATCGTCGCGACCTCCCTCCCCACGATCGTCGGTGACCTGGGCGGGCTCAACCAGCTCTCGTGGGTGGTCACGTCGTACCTGCTCGCATCGACGGTGTCCACGCCGCTTTACGGAAAGCTCGGCGATCTGTACGGACGAAAGTCCCTGTTCCAGCTGGCGATCGTCATCTTCATCGTCGGCTCGATGCTCTCCGGTCTCTCGCAGAACATGGTTCAGCTCATCGCCTTCCGCGCGATGCAGGGCATCGGCGCCGGCGGCCTGATGGTCGGTGCGCAAGCGATCATCGGCGACGTTGTCCCTCCCCGCGAGCGCGGCAAATACCAGGGATGGATGGGCGGTGTGTTCGCGCTCGCGAGCGTGGCCGGGCCGCTCATCGGTGGTTTTCTGACCGACGACGTGTCGTGGCGTTGGATCTTCTACATCAACGTCCCGATTGCGGCCATCGCCCTGGTCGTGACGGCGACGGTGCTCAAGACGCACACCCGCCGGATCTCGCACAGCATCGACTGGCTCGGCGCGTTCTTCCTCGCGGCCGGCGCGTCGTCGCTCATCCTCATGACCACGCTCGGCGGCACCACGTATGCGTGGGGCTCGCTGCAAACGGTCGGGCTCGCGGTGCTCGGCGTCGTGATGCTGGCCGGGTTCATCGTCGTCGAGCGCCGGGCGGCAGAGCCGATCCTCCCGTTCCGCCTCTTCCGGATTCAGGTGTTCAACGTGGCGAGTGGCGTCGGTTTCGTCATCGGGTTCGCGATGTTCGGCGCGATCACTTTCCTGCCCGTGTTCCTGCAGCTCGTTGACGGTGCCAGTGCCACAAGCTCGGGCTTGAACATCCTGCCGCTGATGGCAGGCCTGCTCACCGCCTCGATCACGAGCGGTCAGATCATCAGCCGCCGGGGTCGATACAAGATCTTCCCGATCATCGGCACCGCGCTGGCAGCAATCGGTGTCTTCCTCCTCTCGACGATCGACCCGCAGACGCCTCGCGTCTTCCTGTCGCTCTACATGGTCGTGCTCGGGCTCGGGCTCGGGTGTGTCATGCAGGTGCTCGTCATCGCCGTGCAAAACGCGGTCGAACAGCGTGACCTCGGGGTCGGCACCAGCTCCGCAACGTTCCTGCGATCGATGGGTGCGTCATTCGGCGTGGCCATCTTCGGGGCGATCTTCAGCAACCAGCTCGCCTCCAACCTGCGCAAGAACCTGCCAGCAAGCGCGCTGCAGCACGGGATCAATCCCGCCTCACTCGAGGGGAATCCCGCCTCCCTCGCGCACCTGCCACCGGCAATTCACACGGGGCTGATCAACTCGGTATCGGAGTCGCTCCACGTCGTCTTCCTCGCGGCCGTGCCGATCCTCGTGATCGCATTCCTGCTGACGCTGCTCATCAAGGAAGTGCCATTGCGCACCAAGGCGCGCGGCATCCCGGCACAGGACGAGCCGGTCGGGCTCGACCTCGAGACCGACACGGGTGGACAGATACCCGTCGAAGCGGGCGTCGGCGGCGACCTGCTCTAAGGCGCGCGTCAGAAGTCCGAGGAGGCGCGGCCACACCAGCCCGGCGATCACGCCCGCCGCGAACAGGAGATAGCGGAAGAGCCAGGTGACGAGGCCGCCCTCGCGCTCGGCGACCTGGCGCGGCGCGAAGATGAGCATCGCGTAGAACACGCCCGAGAACGCGACCAGAAAACCGCCGGCCGCGAGCGCAGTCGACGGGTTGGTGACCGCGGCTGCGGGCGTTGCGCTTCCCGGCTCTCCGGCGATCGCGGCGATGAACGTCCAGAACAGCCCGCCGGAGACGAGCACGAACGGAGTCACCAACGCACGCCGAATCGGAGTCGCAAGTGGGGGCACCGCGAAGTGCACGACCATCATCGCCACGAGTGCCGCGATGACGATGGCTTCGCCGACACCTGACGCGAGGTCGAGTGCGGTGAATCCACTGATCGCGACGAGCAGGATCGCCCCGACCAGCGGCCCAACGGCGCCGCCTTTGATCAAGGACGGGTGGCTTGCCGCGATATCGGCGGGCGTCCGCCGCGCGGCCAGGCAGACGAGCGCGCCGGCCACGGCGAGGACCCGCAGCGTCCCCAGCAGCGGCGCACCCGGGTCGAACGGTCCCACACCTCCTTGCGCGCGGAACAGGAGCGGTGTCGCGACCGAGACCCACGCGGCGAGCAGCCAGTCCTCGGTGACGAGCAACGTCGCAGAGAGGCGCGACGCCGGCGGCGCTGTCCGCGCTTCGCCCATCGCGCCCGGATCGGTCGTCATGGCTGCGGATTCTCGCCGACTCAGAGGTGTCACGCGGGAGTTCGATCCCCGCCGGGGCACCTATGGTCACTTCGTGGCGTCTTCCTCCGCCGTGCTCCGCGGACCGCAACTCCCGGTGCTGCGCCCGCAGGGGCGGGCTCGGCCAACGCTGTTGGTGGCGCTGGCAGCGGGGCTCGGGTTTGCGCTGCTCTGCGTGGGAGTGGCCATCATCGACCAGGACTGGGTCCTGCTCGCGCTTCCCGCTGCGCTTGCCGGGCCGGCGCTCGCGATGGTCTCCGGCAGCTCGGTGGTCGCACTCCCCGGAAGGCTCCTTGCCTGGGGCCGGGATCTCCCACCGGGGTCGATCGGGCTCGTCGCCGGGGTCAACGTCGGACCGGGCGACTTCGTCGCGGGTCACCTCCGGGTCCTGCTCGTTGCCCACAACGGGGCTGCACGCTGGGTGTCGGCGCGCGGTTTCACGGATGGTCAGATCCGCGCCGTGGCCGAGCAGCTCGGTGCTTCGGTGGCGATCGACTGGGACACGCAGATCACCGAGTCGGAGCTGGCGTCGCGCTATCCGGGCGCAATCCCGTTGTGGCGTGCCAAGCCCGAGCGGACCGGACACGCGGTACGACCGCGACAAGCTCCCGGCGTCTACCTGGGAATCGTGGGTGGCGTGATCGTCCTTGCCTCGCTCACGATTCCGTTCGCGTCGACGACGTTTCAGGGGCTCAGCGGCTTCGACGGGATCCCGGGCATCCCCGCAGACACGCTGCAACTCGGCGCATCGAACGGCCTCCTCCTCGTCGGGGTGCTTGTCGCCTGGTGCGCCGCTTTCGGGGCCGTCGAACGGCTCGTTCTGCATCGCGGACCGAGCTCCTCGGCGCTGACGCTTTCGGCCGCGCTCGTCGGCGGCCTGGCCGGCGCGATCAGTGTGATCGGCATGCTGAGCGATCTCGCGGATCCCGGGTTCAGCACTGGACAGGCCGGCCCCGGCATCCCTGTCTTCTTCGTCGGGATCCTTGCGCTGGCCATCGGCTCGGTCATCGACATCGTCGCGCCACCGGACTGAGGAGATCTTCGCGTCCGCTCCGATTAGACTGGCTCGGTCATGCAGTTCCCAGCAAAGCGAGTGGCGATCGGTGCCGGCGTCGCAATCATCGCGGCGACGGCGGTGGCACGCATCGTCGCGATGCGCCAAGAGTTGCAGCAGGATGACGAGGAGTGGGACAGCGTCGTCGGGTCGGTGAAAACCCGGTCGAGCAACGCCGTCGCGGGAAGCGTGCTCACCGTCGACAGCACCGCCGTCGCAGGGAGCGTTGCAACGCGGCGCTCGGCGGCCGTTGCGGGATCGGCCGTCACCAGCAACTCGGCGGCGGTCGCCGGTTCCACGATGACGACGGCATCCGCCGCGGTGGCCGGCAGCGCTGCAACGTCGTTGAGCGTCGCGGTTGCCGGCAGCGCGCTGACCGCGGCAAGTGTTGCTGTCAGCGGCAGTGTCGCGACGTTCTTGAGCGCCGCGATCCGTCGCTCCGCCCTGATGATCGCGTGCCTGCGGTGCACTCGCTGCATCGCGTGTGTCGCCTGTACCGACTGTGTCGGTTGCATCGGCTGCGTCGGCTGCAGCGGCCTCCGCGGAGCAGTCGGGAAGGTGGGGGTCAGCGCCCGGTAACTGCGCCCCGGCTGGCGTTCGACACGGTCGCCGCGTACTTCGCGAACACGCCGGTCGCATAACGTGGCACGGGTGCGGCCCATCCGCTGAGGCGCCGCGCGATCTCAGCGACGTCGAGCTCGACGTCGACGCGCCGAGTCGCCACATCGATGTTGATGACATCCCCGTCACGAACAGCAGCGAGCGCGCCGCCGAGTGCGGCCTCTGGCGCCATGTGGGCCACCATGAAGCCGTGGGTCGCGCCTGAGAAGCGTCCATCGGTGATGAGGGCGACGAAGTCGCCGAGCCCGGCGCCGACGATAGCGCCGGTGACCCCGAGCATCTCGCGCATCCCGGGCCCGCCCACCGGTCCCTCGTAGCGAATCACCACGACATCACCCGCCTGGATCTTCCCGTCGCGAACAGCGGCGAACGCCTCCTCCTCCGAGTCGAAGACACGGGCGGGGCCGCGATGCGAGTCGCGGTCGTTGCCGGCGAGCTTGACCACGCATCCGTCCGAGGCAAGGTTGCCGCGGAGCACTGCGATGCCGCCGTGGGGTCGCAGCGGACGGTCAGCGTCACGAAACACCTCCTGCCCCGGGGTTGCCACCGCAGCGGCCGCGACCTCGGCGAGAGTCCGCCCGTCGACAGTGTGCGCGTCGCCATGGAGCAAGCCCAGCTCGAGGAGACGCTGCATGAGCACGCCGAGCCCGCCCGCGGCGAACAGATCGGTCGCGACGAAGCGTCCACCCGGTCGGAGATCGGCGAGGATCGGCGTTCGGGCGCAGATGGCATCCATGTCGTCGATGCTCATGGGCACGTCGGCCTCGGCGGCGATGGCGAGGAGATGCAAGACAGCATTCGTCGACCCGCCGGTGGCCGAGAACGACGCGACGGCATTCTCGAGCGCTGCTCGAGTTCACGATGGTCCGCGAGCTGGTGCCGTCCTGGACGAGCTTGACGGCGAGGCGGCCCGCTGCTTCCGCAACTGCGGGCTTGTCGGGATGTGTCGCCGGCACCGCGTTGGCACCGGGAGGCGAGATGCCGAGGAACTCGAGCGCGTTGCTCATCGTGTTGGCGGTGTACTGACCGCCGCACGCCCCCGCGCCGGGACATGCGTTCTCTTCCACGGCCCGGAGCTCGGCCGCGTCGATCTTTCCCGCGTTGTATGCGCCGACAGCCTCGAACACATCCTGGACAGTGAGATCGCGGTCATGCAGCCGGCCTGGCTGGATGGTGCCCCCGTAGAGGATGAGGCCGGGAAGATCCATCCGGCAGAGCGCCATCGCGGCCGCCGGAATCGTCTTGTCACAGCCGACGATGAGGACGAGGCCGTCGAAGCTGTGACCGCGCGTCACGAGCTCGATCGAGTTGGCGATGACCTCGCGAGACACGAGCGACGCCTTCATTCCCTGGGTTCCCATGGTCACGCCGTCGCTGACCGCGATGGTGTTGAACTCCATCGGCGTGCCGCCCGCAGCACGAATTCCGGCTTTCACCCGTTCGGCGAGCGCCCGATGATTCCAGTTGCACGGCATGGTCTCGATCCAGGAATGGCCGACGCCGATGATCGGGCGCTCGAGATCCTCGCGGCTGAATCCGATCGCGCGAAGCATCGCGCGTGCGGGCGCGCGGTCAGGTCCGTGCAACATCACTGCGCTGCGCCGCGTCGCATCCGCGTCAGTCATTCGCGGAAGCATACGGCGCGACCGTCACAACTCCGTGTGTTGACGCGAAGAACGGCGAGGCCTTATCCTTCGCCGCACTATGTCGCTCGCGCCCGTCCTGGTTCTGCTGGTTGGCCTGCTCCTGATTAGGAGCGGGGCCATCAGGCTTCAGACCAGGCGCGTGCGCAGGTAAACCCAGCACCAGCCGGAAAGAAGCAAAAGGCCCCCTCCCAGGAGGGGGCCTTTTTTGTTCTCCGGCACCACCACAAGGAGGCTTCGCCATGGCCGGATCGGGACAGGCACCAACCCCATACGACGGGATGGGGACACCAACACGCATGGACATGCGCTCGAATGAGGACGGCGCCCCTGCCGAGCGCTTCGAAGCAGTGCGAGCGGAGCGACATGCGCCGGGCGCGACACGCTCACACGACGAGAGCGACGACTTCGTGCGCCGCTCGCTCAGCCGCTACTACCAGTGATCAGCGCCCGAACGGATCGTCGCTCGGGGGCGGTCGCGGCCGTCACGGCGTTGCCGGGGCGCGCGACGGAACCCGCGCGCCTGCTCACCGGCGCCCAGGTCGCCCTCGAGTCGCTCATCCGTGAGGGTGTCGACACCATCTTCGGCTACCCCGGGGGCGCCAACCTCTGGCTCTACCGCTATCTGCCCGACTACCCGGAACTGCAACACATCCTGGTTCGCCACGAGCAGGGTGGCGCGCATGCCGCCGACGGCTACGCGCGCAGCAAGCGGGGCTCGGTCGGCGTCGTCTTTGCGACGAGCGGCCCCGGTGCGCTCAACCTCGTGACCGGGCTCGCGACCGCCTACATGGATTCCGTCCCGATCGTCGCCATCACCGGCCAGGTGCCGAGCACCGCCATCGGGACCGACAGCTTCCAGGAGTCGGACGTCATCGGCTCGACGATGTCGGTCGTCAAGCACTCGTACCTGATCACACGGGCCGAGGACATCGCCCCGACGATCAAGGAGGCGTTCCACATCGCGCGGACGGGGCGCCCCGGGCCGGTCCTCATCGACTTCCCGAAGGACCTCCAGGCCACCAAGACCCCGTTCAATTATCCCGAGGGGCCGATCCGCCGGCGCTCCTACCCCGCTCCGCCACTGCCCGATCCGGCGAAGCTCCGGCGGATCGCGCAACTGATCGAGGGCGCGAAGCGGCCGGTGATCCTCGCGGGCCGCGGCGTGCTCATCGCCGGCGCCGAGCAGGAGCTCCTCGAGCTCGCCCACCAGGCGCACATCCCCGTCGGCTGGACGCTGCTCGGCACCGGAGCGTTCCCGGTCACTGATCCGATGGCGCTGCAGATGGTCGGCTTCATGGGCGCCGGCTTCACGAACAAAGCGGTCTGCGACGCGGACGTGCTGATCATGATCGGGATGCGGTGCGATGACCGTGTCACCACCCGTCTCGACTCGTTCGCACCGCGCGTCGAGCATCTCGTCCACATCGACATCGACCCCGCGGAGATCGGCAAGAACGTCGTCCCGCACGTCAGCGTCGTCGCCGACGCGAAGGTCGCGCTCCGCGAGCTCAACCTGCTCGTCGAGCCGAAGCGTGAGCATCAGTGGCTCACGCAGATCGATCAGTGGAAGGAGGAGCATCCGGTTCGGTACACGAACCACAACGGGCTCCTCCAGCCGCAGGAAGTGCTCGAGGCGATGTACGCGCGCTGCGAGGACGAGGCCATCGTGCTCGCCGACGTCGGTCAGAACCAGATCTGGGCTGCGCTCTGGTTCAGCTATCGCAAGCCTGGCCTGTTCCTCAACTCCGGCGGCACCGGAACCATGGGGTACGCATTTCCTGCGTCGATGGGCGCGAAGCTCGCCAACCCCGACAAGACGGTGTTCTGTGTCACCGGCGAGGGCGGCTTCGTGATGAACATGCAGGAGATGGCGACGATGGTCGAGAACAACATCGACGTCAACGTCATCATTCTCAACAACTCATGTCTCGGCATGGTCCGCCAGTTCCAGGACGATTTCTACGACGGAGTCCAGTCCGCGGTCGACCTGACGTTCACCCCTGACTTCGTCAAGCTCGGCGATGCGTTCGGCATGAAGGCGATGTCCACAGATCGCCTCGAGGACGTGCCGCGTCTGCTCGACGAGGCGATCGCGCACAAGGGACCGGTGCTGCTGAACTTCAACATCGACCCCAACGCCAACGTCTATCCCATCGTGCCCCTCGGCATGGGGATGCTCGACTTCGTCGAGGCGCCTTGATGAGTCAGAGCCGCCTGCTCTCGGTGCTCGTCGACAACAAACCCGGCGTGCTCCAGCGCGTCGCCTCGATGATCCGGCGTCGCGGCTTCAACATCGACTCGCTGTCGGTGGGGCCCACGGACGACGACTCGGTGTCGCGCATGACCATCACCGTGCACGTCGGCCGCCAGCAGGCCGAGCAGGCCACGAAGCAGCTCGCGAAGCTCATCGACGTGATCACCATCGACGACATCACCGGGCTGCGCAACGTCGCGCACGAGCTGGTGCTCGTCCGGATGCACGCCCCGCCCGGCGAGCGCACCGAGCTCCTCAACCTGGTCGACATCTTCCGGGGCAGGGTCGTCGACGTCGCGGCGAGCTCGGTGATCATCGAGGTGACCGGCAGCGCCGAGAAGATCGACAACTTCATCGAGTTGATGCGTCCGTACGGCATCAAGGAGCTCGCGCGAAGCGGCGTTGTCGCGCTCGTGCGTGGAGATCAGGCCCGCATCCGGCTCATGGACTTCGCCATCGACGGCGACGACCAGACCGAGGCATCGAGCGTGCCCGTCGTGGCGGGCGACACCACCGGCAACGTGTGAAGCACCCCAGAGGAGGCGACCTTTCATGACGGCTCGGATGTACTACGACGTCGACGCGGACCCGGCGGCGCTGACCGGCCGGCGGATCGCCGTGCTCGGCTACGGTTCGCAAGGCCACGCCCATGCGCTCAACCTGCGTGACTCGGGTCACGACGTGCGCATCGGTCTCCCCGCGACGAGTTGCAGCCGCGCTGCCGCGGAGGCGGAGGGCCTGCGCGTGCTCACGCCCGAGGAGGCGTGCGCCGAAGCCGATGTGATCATGGTGCTCACGCCGGACACGGGCCAGCGCGCGCTGTACGACAGCGCGATCCTGCCGAGCCTCCAGCCCGGGAAGATGCTCATGTTCGCGCACGGGTTCAACATCCGCTACGCGCTCATCGACCCGCCCGCCGGAGTCGACGTGAGCATGGTCGCGCCGAAAGGCCCGGGGCATCTCGTGCGCAGCACGTATGCCGCCGGACAGGGTGTGCCGTGCCTGTTCGCGGTGCATCAGGACGCGACGGGCAAGGCGCGTGAGCGCACCCTCGCATACGCGCGCGGCATCGGCGGCACGCGTGCCGGGGTGCTCGAGACGACGTTCGCGGAAGAGACCGAGACCGACCTGTTCGGCGAGCAGGCCGTGTTGTGCGGCGGCATCACATCGCTGGTCAAGGCGGGATTCGACACGCTCACCGAGGCCGGATATCAGCCGGAGCTCGCGTACTTCGAGGTCATGCACGAGTTGAAGCTGATCGTCGACCTCATGTACCAGGGCGGCCTGTCCTGGATGCGTTACTCGGTCAGCGAGACCGCGGAGTACGGGGACTACGTGAGTGGCCCCAAGGTCGTCGACGAACGTACTCGCGCCACCATGCGCAAGCTGCTCACCGATATCCAGGACGGCACCTTCGCGAAGCGATGGATCGAGGAGAACGACGCCGGCCGCCCGAACTTCGTCGAGTATCGCGACGAGGAGATGCATCTGCCCATCGAGCGAGTTGGCGCCGAGCTGCGCTCGAAGATGGGATGGCTCGACACCAAGACGGCGCCCGGCATGGACGAGGTGCTGAACGGGGCCGAGGCGGGAGCAACCGCATGACCGAGAATCTCGTCATCCTCGACACGACGCTTCGCGACGGCGAGCAATCGCCGGGGGTTGCGCTCAACGCGGAAGACAAGCTGCAGATCGCGCATCAGCTTGCGCGCCTTCGCGTCGACGTCATCGAAGCCGGCTTTCCACACAGCTCTCCGGGAGACTTCGCAGCGGTGAAGGCGATCGCGGAGCAGGTTGCCGGGCCCGTGATCGCCGGGCTCTCACGCTGCTTCGAGGCCGATGTGCGCGCGTGCGCGGCGGCACTCGAACCTGCAGCCCGTGGGCGCATCCACACGTTCATCGGCACCTCGCAGATCCACCGCGAAGGCCAGCTGCACATGACGCAGCGTCAGGTCTATGACCATGCAGTGGAGATGACCGCGCTCGCGAAGACCTTCCGCGACGACGTCGAGTTCTCGCCGATGGATGCAAGCCGCACGGAGCGCGAATACCTCGCGGAGGTCGTCAACGGGTGCATTGAGGCCGGGGCCACCACCATCAACCTCCCGGACACGGTGGGCTACGCCACACCCGACGAGTGGCGCGAGCTGATCGGTTGGATGTACGAGCAGGTGCCGGCGCTGCGCGATGTCGTGCTCTCGGTCCACTGCCACAACGATCTCGGGCTCGCAACGGCGAACTCGCTCGTGAGCGTGCTCGGTGGCGCCCGCCAGGTCGAGACATGCGTCAACGGCATCGGCGAGCGCGCCGGCAACGCTGCGCTCGAGGAGGTCGCGATGGCGACTCGCCTGCACCCCGAGGTGTACGGCGTCACCACGCAACTCGACCATTCGCAGCTGTATCGCACGTCGCGACTGGTCTCGCAGCTCACGGGAATGCTCGTGCAGCCCAACAAGTCGGTGGTCGGCGCCAACGCGTTCGCGCACCACTCGGGCATTCACCAGGACGGCATGCTGAAAGACCGGCGAACCTTCGAGATCATGGAGCCCGGTCAGGTCGGCGCCGGCTCAACGCTCGTGCTCGGCAAGCTGAGTGGCCGTCATGCGCTGAAGGACCGCCTCGAGCAGCTCGGCTACCGCCTCGATGGTGAGGAGTTGCAGCGCGCCTTCGTGCGCTTCAAGAGCCTCGCCGACCGCAAGCGGGACGTGACCGACCGGGATCTCGAGGCGATCGTCGCCGACGAGCGCCAGGGTGGTGAGGAGACCTTCCGGCTCGAGCACCTCCAGGTGAGCTGCGGGACGAACATGCGGCCCACCGCGACCGTGCGCATGCTCCTCAGTGACGGTGTCAGCCGCGAGGCGGTCTCGACCGGCGACGGTCCTGTCGATGCGGCATACCGCGCGATCGACTCACTCGTGCAGGTCAAGGCCGAGCTCGAGGAGTTCGCGATCCAGGCGATCACCGAAGGCATGGACGCCGTCGGCGAGGTGAGCGTCCGCCTGCGCCAGGATGGCGCGCTGTGCGCCGGCCACGGCGCCGACACCGACATCATCGTTGCGGCGGCGAAGGCATACGTGCACGCGCTCAACCGGCTCACCACGCGCGTCGCAGCGGGTCCGCGCATCACCCCCGAACAGCTTGGCAGCGTGGCGGTCGCGGTGGCCGAATGACCCCACGCACCCTTTTCGACAAGATCTGGGACGCGCACGTCGTCACCGAGACCGACGGTGAGCCCGCACTCCTGTATGTGGACCTGCACCTCGTCCACGAGGTGACGTCGCCGCAGGCGTTCGAGGGACTGCGTATGGAAGGCCGCCCGGTGCGCCGGCCCGGACTTGTTGTTGCCACGATGGACCATAACGTGCCGACCACCGGCGCCGACGCCGGAGGCGCCGACGAGATGAGCGTGGCCCAGATGGACACGCTGCGCCGCAACTGCGACGAGTCCGGGATCGCATGCTTCGGTGCCGGGCACCGCTGGCAGGGCATCGTGCATGTCATCGGTCCGGAGCTCGGGCTGACCGTGCCGGGCACCGTCATCGTCTGCGGTGACTCGCACACCGCAACGCACGGTGCTTTCGGGGCCTTCGCTCTCGGGATCGGCACCTCCGAGGTCGAGCATGTCCTCGCCACCCAGTGCCTGCGTCAGGCTCGCCCGCTGACCATGGAGGTCCGCATCGAGGGGGCGCTGCCGCCCGGCGTCACCGCCAAGGACACGGCACTCGGGATCCTCAACGCCATCGGCACCGCCGGCGCGGTCGGGCATGTCGTCGAGTACACGGGACCCGTGGTGCGTGGCTTCTCGATGGAACAGCGCATGACGCTCTGCAACCTCACCATCGAGGGTGGCGGACGCGCGGGAATGATCGCTCCGGACGACGTCACGATCGCGTACATCGCCAATCGCCCCTATGCACCGCGCGGCGAGCAGTGGGATGCCGCGGTTGCTGCGTGGAGCGAGCTGCACAGCGATCCCGGCGCGCGGTACGACCGCTCCGTGACCATCGACGCGGCAATGCTCGAGCCGACGGTGACCTGGGGAACAACGCCCGCGCAGTCAGTTCCGGTGAGCGGCAACGTCCCCGACCCCGAGTTGTTCGCAGATGCAGCCGAGCGTGAGTCCGCGGTGCGCGCACTGGCGTACATGGGACTGGAGCCCGGAACCCCGATCGCCGACATCGCGCTCGACACCGTGTTCCTCGGCTCGTGCACCAATGGCCGCATCGAGGATCTGCGCGCGGCGGCCGCCGTGCTCGCAGGCCGGCGCGTCCACGACGGGCTGCGCATGCTCGTGGTGCCCGGGTCGGCACAGGTGAAGGCGCAGGCGGAGAACGAGGGGCTGGACGCGATCTTCCGCGACGCGGGCGCCGAGTGGCGCAACCCCGGCTGCTCGATGTGCCTCGGCATGAATCCCGACATCCTGCAACCCGGCGAGCGGTGCGCAAGCACGAGCAACCGCAACTTCGAAGGCCGGCAAGGACGCGGCGGACGCACGCATCTTGTGTCGCCCGTCATGGCGGCCGCTGCCGCCGTCGAAGGGCACTTCGTCGACGTCCGCCGCCTCGCCGCCGCAGGAGCACGCGCATGAGGCCGTTTCAGCGTGAGGAAGGAGTGCTGGTCCCGCTCGACCGCTCCGACGTCGACACCGACCAGATCATTCCCAAACAGTTCCTCAAGCGCATCGAGCGCAACGGCTACGGCGAGTTCCTGTTCAACGACTGGCGCCGCGACGCCACCGGTGCGCCACGCGCGGACTTCGTGCTCAACCAGGAGGAGTACAGGGCGGGAACGGTGCTCGTCACCGGGCGCAACTTCGGCTGTGGCTCGTCCCGCGAGCATGCGGTGTGGGCGCTCGCCGACCACGGCATCCGCGCGGTGATCTCCGAGTTGTTCGGCGACATCTTCAGCACCAACGCACTCGGCAGCGGGCTGGTTCCGGTGCCACTGCCCGAGCACGAGGTCCGCGCCCTGATCGACCTCGCCACCGAGCAGCCGGGCATCACGGTCGCGGTGGACCTCGTCACCGAGACGGTGACGTGCGGGGACCTGCGCTTCGGCTTTCACCTCGACCCGTTCGTGCGCAAGCGTCTGCTCGAAGGGCTCGACGACATCTCCTTGACGCTCGACCACGAGGCGGCGATCACGGCATTCGAGGCGCAGCGACCGGCCTGGATGCCGGATCTCAGCCGCGCCGGAGCATCCGCGTGACGTCGAACGTCGTCGTCCTCCCCGGCGACGGCATCGGGCCGGAGGTGACCAACGCCGCGCTCAGCGTGCTTGCCGGCGTGTGCACGGCGGCCGACGCGGAGATCAGCATCGACGTGCACGTGATCGGCGGTCGCGCGATCGACGAGTACGGCACGCCGCTCCCGGACGAGACGCTCGACGCCTGCCGCGACGCGGACGCGGTGCTGCTCGGTGCCGTTGGCGGCCCCGCCTGGGACCACCTGCGCGGCGAGCATCGTTGCGAGGCGGGGCTGCTCAAGCTGCGCCGCGAGCTCGACGTGTTCGCCAACGTCCGCCCGGTCCGCGTACATCCGCATCTCGCCGACCGCACGACCCTGCGACGCGACGTCGTCAGCGGCACCGATCTCGTCGTGGTCCGCGAGCTGACCGGCGGCGCGTACTTCGGGCAGCCCCGCGGCCGCACCGGCAGCGGCGCATCCGAGATCGCACGCGACAGCATCGTCTACAGCGCAGCGGAGATCGAGCGAGTTGCGCGCGTCGCCTTCACGCTTGCGGCCGGTCGACGCGGCGAGCTCATCTCGATCGACAAGGCCAACGTGCTCATCACATCCCAGCTCTGGCGCGAGGTGGTGACCGGGCTCGCGCACGAGTATCCGACGGTCACGCTGACGCACGAGCTCGTCGACTCCTTCGCGATGCGTCTCGTCCGCGAGCCCGCGACGGTGGACGTCATCGTCGCCGAGAACCTTTTCGGCGACATCCTCAGCGACGAGGCCGCCGTCCTGGCGGGATCACTCGGGTTGCTCCCGTCGGCCAGCCTCGGCGCCACCGACCAAGGGCTGTACGAGCCCATCCATGGCAGCGCACCCCGTCTCGCGGGGAAGGGCATCGCCAACCCCTACGGTGCGATTCTCTCGGTCGCGATGATGCTGCGTCACTCGCTGCACCGCGAGGATCTCGCCGTCGCGATCGAGCGTGCAGTCGATGTGTGCATCAGCGAGGATGTGCTCACCGAGGACCTCGGCGGCACCGCGAGCACGGACGCCGTCGCCGACGCGGTCTCGCGCGAAGCCATGCGCGCGCTCGGCGTTTCCCTGGGTGCGCGGTCATGAGCATCGAGATCTACGACACGACGTTGCGCGACGGCGCGCAGGGCGTCGGCATCAACTTCTCGGTCTCCGACAAGCTCCGCATCGCCGAGCATCTCGACACGCTCGGGGTCACGGTGGTCGAAGGTGGCTGGCCCGGCGCCAATCCCACGGACACCGAGTTTTTCGCTGCGATGACCACGCGCCCGCTGCGCAACGCGACGCTGGCCGCATTCGGCGCAACACGGCGCGCCGGCGTCCGGCCGCAGGACGACCCGCAGCTGCGCACGCTGCTCGAACTCGATGGCGCCGATGGTGACGCTCGTCGGCAAGACGTGGGACCTGCAGGTCGTCGACGTGCTCCGCACAACGACCGAAGAGAACCTCGCGATGATCGCCGAGTCCGTGCGCTGGCTCGTCGACGAGGGACGGCGCGTCGTGTTCGACGCGGAGCACTTCTTCGACGGGCAGATCAGTGATCCGGAGTACGTGCTGCGATGCCTCGATGCTGCAGTCAGCGCTGGAGCCGAGCGCGTGACGTTGTGCGACACGCGCGGCGGGACTCTCCCCGACCAGGTGGAGAGGATAGTCCGAGATATCACCTCGCGCTTCGGCAGCATCGCGGGCATCCACTGCCACGACGATTCCGGGTGCGCCGTCGCCAACACCCTGGCAGCGGTCCGCGCCGGCGCTGTGCAGGTGCAGGGATGCATCAACGGCTACGGCGAGCGCACCGGCAACGCGAACCTGTGCACGCTCATCCCCAACCTGCAGATCAAGATGGGCATGCGCGTCATCGACGACGAGCAGCTCGCGCGACTCACCGAGGTCGCGCGCGACGTCGCAGAGATCGCCAACATCTCGCCGCCCCTGTCGGCGCCATACATCGGCCAGTCCGCATTCACGCACAAGGGCGGCCAGCACATCGACGCGATGAGCAAGGCGCCATATGCGTACCAGCACATCGACCCGGCGCGCGTCGGCAACCGCCGGCGTTCCGTGATCACCCAGCAGTCAGGACGCGGCACGGTGATGGAGAAGGCGGCGGGATTCGGCGTCGATCTCACACAGGACCAGGCACTCGCGCGCCGCGTCGCTGACGAGGTGAAGCGTCTCGAGCACAGCGGCCACTCTTTCGAGGGCGCGGAGGCATCCTTCGAGCTGCTCGTGCACCGCGCACGGGGCAACGTCGCGCCGTTCACGCTCATCGACTACATCGCACTCGTCGAGCAGCGCGAGGGCCGGTCGCTGGTGTGCGAGGCCACCATCAAGGTGCAGGTCGGGGATGCGGTCGTGCATACCGCCGCCGAGGGCAACGGCCCGGTGAACGCGCTCGACGCCGCGTTGCGCAAAGCGCTGTCAACCGCATATCCGGAGATCGGGGCGACGCAGCTTTTCGACTACAAGGTGCGCGTGCTCGACGGGCGCGACGGAACCGCAGCGGGTGTCCGCGTGCTCGTCGAGAGCGGCGACCACCATCGACGCTGGAGCACCGTCGGGTGCAGCACCAACATCATCGAAGCCTCATGGAGCGCGCTCGCCGACGCGTTCGAGTACGCGATCGTCGCAGCGCGCGAACGCTCAAGCAAGTCAGGCCTTTCGAGCGAGCACCTGGAGGTAGTCCGACTCGAGCGTGAGGCGGCTGCCACCGGCTGACTGGTTCATCTCGCCGAAGAGCTTCTTGCCCTCTTCGCGGAGCTCGGTGAACTGCTCGGGACTGAGCATCATCTTGAGCGTGGCGATCGGCGGGTTGGCTCGCTCCCAGAACTCCCAGCCTGCATCCGGTGACTCGAACTCGAACGTGAGTGCCTGCGGATACACCTCGATCCTCGCGGTCAGTCCCTTGAACCGTTTGTGCAGCGTGTCGGTGTCACCCCAGTCGAACGGCGACGCCATATCCGCGGGTGGCGCGGAAGCGCGCGTGGCCATCAGCGCCGTAAAACGCGGCAGAAATCCCTTCGGACCGTAGTTGGCCATCGCCACGAGCCCACCCGGTTTCGTGACCCGGAACAGCTCGGACGCCATGCGCTCCGGATCGGGGGCGAACTGGGCACCGAAGACCGATGCGACAACGTCGAAGCGCTCGTCGGGGAAGGGCAATGCCTCGGCGTCGGCCTCGAGCCACTCGATCGCCACGCCCTGCTCGCGGCTTCGGGCCTTGCCGAGCTCGACCATCGCCGGGGTGAGGTCGGTTGCAACGACCGTTGCGCCGAGCCGTGCCGCCGCGATTGCGAAATTGCCATTGCCGGCGGCGACGTCGAGCACTTCACTCCCGGGTTGCAGCCGGCTGCGTTGCGCCAGTTCGATCGCGTGCGGTTCGAGGTGCACGGCGAGTGCGCCGTAGTCGCCTTGCGACCACATCGCGCGGATCGCGTCCTTCATCGGGGCATTGTCGACCTGCGGATTGCTCACGCCAACCTCCTATGCAGCGATGTCACGCCGCTCCAGGGTCACGCCCGCGGCCCCGAAGCCGACGACGACGATGGCAAGCATCGCGATCAGCCCGCCGACGGACACCGCGGTGATCAATGGCGTGCCATACAACTGGAACACTGACAGGTTCTCGACCCAGACAGGCCATTTGAAGACCGGGGCGAGCTGGAAGAGCAGATACGAGATGGCGGTCACGGTCGACAGCACCACCACCGCCACCCTCGGCCGCCAGCCGGCAAGGAGCGCGCCGAAGGCCGCGAAGGTCAGCCCGAACGGGATCAGCAGCGCGGTCGCGACCAGCATGTTCCCGACGTCGATCGTCAAGCCCTGCGCCGGCGCGAGCGCAAGGATCACCGCTGTCGAGACGAACGCGATCAGCACAATGAGCAGGCTCAGCTCGGCGACGCGCTCCAGGAGCACGCGCCAGCGCGGCATGGGCTGGGCAAGCTGCATCTCCAGAATGCCGCTCGCGTCATCACCGGCCCACCGCGAGACCGTCGTGATCGACAGGATCGCGAGGACGCCCTGCGCGATGCTGAACCAGATCAACGCGAGCAGGACCGTGTGGATGTCGCCCGACAGGTTGCGAAGGTAGGGCGCAAGGCTCGGCGTCTTCTCGAAGAACGTCGCTGTCAGGTTGATGATGTCGACCACCAGGGCAGCGCCGACCGCAAACCCGATGACCCAGAGCAGGGAGCCGATGCGCCGGATCCAGAGGCCTCGGAGCACCGGGATGCGCAGGAGTGGATTTGGGGAGACAGCACGGGCGTCACGCTGGACACGCGGCCGGACGTGGACGAGACCAGCGCCGACGTCACGCCTGGAGAACGCGAGCGCCGCAAGGGCGATCGCGATGACAGCGACCACCAGGAGCGCGACCGTGGCCACGGGATCGAAGGTGCCGCCAGGGGCGTAGGACTTCGATCGGTTGAAGAGGAAGAACACGGAGAGATCGGTCAGCGGCGAGCGGTTGAGGCTGGTGCGACCGATGCTGTCGACGGCGAACATGATGACGAGCACCGCTGCCCCGGCCCCTGCGGCGGCGCGGAAGTCCGGTGCAAACTGCGCCACGAGGAGACCGATCCCGAAACAGGACAGGGTCAGTCCCCAGAGCGCCGCGCTCTCCCCGACGAGCCCGGCGACCGGCGCGGGCGATCCGGCGATGACACAGCCGAGCCAGCCTGCGAACCCAGCGACCACGACGACGGTCGCACTCAACAGCGCGAACGCGATCGCGCGCGTCGACAACAGCCGCACGCGCGAGATGCCCGTCGCCAGCCACGTCTCGACCATGCCGCGATCCTCGTCGCGGCGAACGGCGCCGCATGCACTGAACAGCGCCCATGCCGAGAAGACGATGGAGAACACACCGTAGCCGCGCCACTGCAGATATCCCGCCGCGGTATCGGGCCGGATCGGCACGGGAAGCAGCCAGGCGAACTGCGCTCCCAGCGACGTGATCTCGAGACCGAACGCCTCCTGCGCAATGCGCGTCTTCCCGGCGATCAACGGATAGATCGCGCTGTTGACGAGCACGTAGAAGATCGCGAAGTACGACATCGCGATTGCGCCGATGCGATGCAGGCGCAGGAGCAGGCGCGGCGGCATCACTTCCGGTAGTAGGTGAGGAAGATCAACTCGAGGCTCGGCTCGCGGCTCACGAGGTCCTTGACGGTGCTGCCGCGGATCGCTGCAAGCAAGGGGTCGAACCCGCCGTGAATCGTGCACGTGAGTCGATGACCATCGACAGCGACATCCTCGACGCCGGCGGCGGCTCGCACAGCGGCTTCCGGCACGTCCCCGCCGAACTCGATCACGACCTCGTGAAAGCGCATGTCGTGCACCTTGTCCATCGACATGTCGGAGACGAGCCTGCCCTCGCGGATGATGCCGACACGCGAACACGTCTCCTCCACCTCGGACAGGACGTGCGACGAGAGGAACACCGTCGTCCCCTCGGCCTTCACCTCGCCGACGAGCTGGTGGAACGTCTGCTGATTCAGCGGGTCGAGCCCACCGGTCGGCTCGTCGAGGATGAGCAGACGGGGCCGGTGCATGAACGCGAGGACAAGGCCGAGCTTCTGCTTATTGCCTCGTGAGAACTCGCGAAAGCGCCGGCCGAGGTCGAGCTGGAGCCGGTCGGCAAGCTCCTTGACGCGGCTTTCGTCGACGGCGCCGCGCATCGCACCCAGATAGGCGACGACTTCGTTGGCACGCATGCCTCCGAACTGGGGCAGGTCACCGGGCAGATAACCGACATCGCGCTTGATCGCCACCGAATCCCTGTCGCAGTCGAGGCCGAAAATGCTTGCGCTACCGCCGGTTGGATGGGTAACCCCCATGAGCAGGCGGATCGTCGTCGTCTTGCCGGCGCCGTTGGGTCCCAGAAAGCCGAACACCTCGCCCTCCTCGACCTCGAGGTCGAGGTCGAAGAGCCCGTGGCCGGACCCGTAGTCCTTGCTCAGGCCGTGCATCACGATGGCGCTGGTCATCGCGCTCGGCGCCTCTCGAGACGGCGGAAGAGCAGGGGCATCTCGTCAGCGAACGCCTCGCACCAATCGGCCATCTCCTGGAGTTGCTGACGAGCCTTGCCCTCCTGAGCGGCACGCGCGCCTTGACGCAGGCGCACGAACAGCGCGCGCAGTTGCGCGTCGCGTGCGGCGATGATCGTGTCGAGCGTGTACAACGCCTGATAGAGGACCCGACGCGTCCCCTGTTGCCCGGAGGATCGTGTCAGTCCGAGTTGCAGCAGCTGACGGGCGGCCACACTCGCGCCGCTCTTGGCGACGCCGAGCGCATTGACGATGTCGTCGAGGCCTGTCGGCGCCTGCTGCAGCAGCAGATACGCATAGATCCTGCCGGTGTTGCGCGGGATGCCCCAACCGGCCATGAGCTGGCCCATGTCCTCGATGAACTCCGTCTGCGCCCTGGTCACGGGAGGTCACTCATGGCGTTCAGTATATTCTGAATATGAGGATCATGCCGCCGGAACGCCGCCCATGGCAACACCGGGTATCGAACACATCCCATCCGGATCATCACTGAATCGCGACGTGGCCTTCCTACGATCTCCACATGCGGTTCGGCTCAACGTTCCTGGGCGGCGCGGTCTGGACTCTCCTCGCGGTCGCCGTCGTCATCACGATCATCGCGCTGATGCGAGCCGGCCGACGGCGCACGTACCGGCGAGCATGGCACGCGCAGTGGCTCAATCACCGTCAGTCTCTGCGACACGGCCCCGTGCTGCTCGCACTCGACATGCGATACGCGCGCGGGGAGATCGGCCGCGACGAGTACCTGCTGCAGCGCGCAACACTGCTGTCAGCGCAGGCCTCGGCGGCACCGAGCACGCCGCCGTCGCCCGCGTAGCCGACGCTAGAGCTCGCTGACCGGGCGTCCCCGGAAGCTGCGTACCGCCCAGGCCACCGCACCGATGAGACCTGCATCGGTCCCGAGCGCGGCAGTCACGATCCTGCATCTGCTCGCCGGGATGGCAAAAGCGAGCTGCGTCACGGCATGACGCGCAGGGGCAAGCAGCAGATCGCCGGCGTGGATGAGTCCCCCGCCGATGACGATCGCGTCCGGAGCGAGCACGTTGATAAAGCCGCCGATCGCGCGACCCAGCGCGTGTCCCGCGTCGTTGAACAGTCGGAGTGAAAGTTCGTCGCCTTCACTCGCCGCCGTGCTGATCGTCCGTGCGTCGATGAGCGACGCGTCCATGCCGCGAAGCGACGAGACGGCGCCGGCGGCGAGTTCTGCGTGCGCTCGAGCCGCTATCGCCGTGCCAGACGACATCCCCTCGAGGCACCCGGGATGACCCTGCCCGCATGCCGGCCCGTTATCGCTGATCGGCGTATGTCCGACCTCGCCGGCGGATCCCGTGGCGCCGTCGTAGAGGTCGCCGTTGATGAACAGCGCACCGCCGATACCGGTGCTCACCGTGATGAACAGCAGATGCCGTGCTCCGCGGCCGGCTCCGGCCTTGAGCTCCGCATAGCCCGCGGCAGCAGCGTCATGGCAGATGACCACCGGACAGCCGACTCGCTCGGAGAGCATCTTCGCCGCCGGAACCTCGTTCCATCCGGTCATGTTCGGCGTGTCGTGCACCACGCCGGCGTGCGGATCGAGCGGGCCTGGAATGCCTATGGCGAGTCCGGCGATTGCGGCACCTCCGGCGGCCTGCCGCGCGCATTCGGCGACCGCGTCAAGCACAGCCGCGGGACCTTCACGCGAGGGCGTGTCGCGGTGCACGGGTTCGCCGTGCGTGACCTCGCCCGTCGCGACTGCCGCACGGATGCTCGTGCCCCCGAGGTCGACGCCGATGAGCGTGTCAGTCATACCGCGTCGACCGAGTCGTCCCACTGGCTCGGGCTGGCGATGCGTGCTGCATCATCCGGCCCCCAGGAGCCGGCCGGGTAGAACGTGATCGGTGGCGGGGCTTCGATGACCGGCTCGACCGCCTTCCAGCCATGCTCGACCTCGTCCTCGCGGATGAACAGCGTGTGATCGCCCTCGAGCGCATCGTGGAGCAGGCGCTCATAGGCCTCAGGCGGCGACGTCTTGAACGAGTCGCCGTAGTTGAAGTTCATGTCGACCGACTGCGCGGTCACTTCGGGGCCTGGTTGTTTGGCGACGAAGGAGAGTGCGATGCCCTCGTCGGGCTGGATGCGCACCACGAGGCGGTTGCGGTGCAACGTGTGCACGCCCGCGGTCTTGAACAGATGCAGGGGCACGTCGTGGAAGGTGATGACGACACGGGTATCACGCTTCGGCAACCGCTTCCCCGTACGCAACAGGAACGGAACACCGGACCACCTCCACGACTCGAGGTGCAGGCGCAACGCGGCGTATGTCTCAGTGGTGGACGTGGGTGCAACCCCCGGCTCATCGCGATACGCGGCAACTGGCTCGCCCTCAATGGTGCCGGCGGTGTACTGGCCGCGCACGACGTCGTGCGGATGTATCGGCTGAATCGACTGCAGCACCTTCACTTTCTCGTTGCGAATCGCCTCGGCGTCGAACGACAACGGCGGATCCATCGCGACGAGCGCGAGCACCTGGAACATGTGGTTCTGCACGATGTCGCGGATCGCGCCGATCTCTTCGTAAAGCTTGCCGCGTTGCTCGACGCCGAGTGACTCGGCAACCGTGATCTCCACTCTCGCGATCGCGTCACGGCTCCAGATCCGTTCGAACAGCGAGTTGCCGAAACGGAAGATCAACAGGTTCTGCACCGTCTCCTTGCCCATGTAGTGGTCGATGCGGAATATCTGTTGCTCAGGCACCACGTCGTGGAGCGTGTTGTTCAACGCCTCCGCCGACTTGAGGTCGTGACCGAACGGCTTCTCGATGATGATCGACGTCCCGTCCGCAAGGCCCGCAGTCTTGATGCCGTCGATGAGCGACGTGAACGCAGACGGGGGGACTGCGAGGTATGCGAGGCGTCGATCCCGTGTCGCCGCCTTGCGAACGGCACTCAGGTCACCGTCAGCCGAGAGCGGCACGAAGCGGAGCCGCGACGCAAACGCATTGAACGCCGTCTTCTGCAGCGGTGTCCGTGAGAACTGCTTGACGGACGACTCCGCGAGGTCGCGAAAACGCTGGTCGTTCCAGTCGAATGGCGCCGCGCCGATGATGTCGCACCCGGCCGGCAGCAGCTTCTGGGCCTGGAGGTTGTAGAGCGCGGGAATGAGCTTGCGCTGCGCGAGATCGCCCGTCGCACCAACGATGACGATGTCCTGATCGGGGGGCGCTTTGAGCGGCATCGAGCCGGGGGACGAGCCTACTTGCCGCTGAAGTGACGTACGGTGACGTCGACGAGCTTGATCGCAATCGCGACGATTGCACTGGCAAGGCTGATGACCAGTACCGGGAGCAGCGCGCCGGGCGTCGAGTACGTGTACGTCGCGAGCACCGCCGTGAAGAACAGCCCGGTGACGCAGAGACCGAGCAGAAAGACGACGGTCTTGGTCAGCGAGTTCGAGCTCCGGCTTGCCGCGCATCAGGACGGCGAGGCTCGGCGTCAGCGGCTCCGCGGGGGCGAAGTGGCGAATCGCCAGAACGATCAGGCGAAGCAGCAGGATGCCGACGAAGATGCCGACGATGCTGAGCACCAACGGCAACTCCACGCTCGGGGTGCTGTAGGAAAGAGTCGCGAACAACCCGGCGAGGAGCAGACCCAGGACGACCGCGGCCATGCCGAGCACGGTCAGCCACGTGATCGCGTCCCAGACGGGCAGCGTGATCGTCGGGAGGGTGAACGTCCGCATCGTCGGAGCACCACCCGTGAGCTGGTCGATGAACGCCGGCTGACCGCTCAGACCCGAGACGCGAGCCTGCATTCCGTAGTGGACTCGCTCGGTCGCCACCGGACTCGCGGACGCGAGGAGACCGGGCTGGGGACCGGGGAACAGGCGACGCTCTTCGGTGCGACCGTCCGGGTAGCTCAAACGGAGGAGGCCGCACTGCTCGCAATGCCATGCCTGAATCGGCAGGCCGCCGACGATCGGCCCGTAATAGGTGACGGTGCGACGCAGACCTTCAGGCCCGACCGCGCCCTCGTAGTGGGCAAACTCGTGGGCCATGACTCCCGTGACCGGCGCGGGGTGGTCGCAGGTTTCCGGTGTCAGCGGCAAGGCGGAGGGCGCGTCTGCGACAGCCACTGGGAATCGGATTGTAGTGCCGAGGGCGGTCAGCCGATGGTGCGGGAGGCGCGGGCGTTGAATCCTGCCGCGCGCATGGCGCCCGCGAGACGCTCCGACGCGAACGCGTCGGTGGCAAGGGCAAACAACGCGCCGCCGCTGCCGGTCATATGCCATTCGATCTCGGGGGACGCGGCCCGAGCCTGCGTGACCGCGTCTGCCACCGCCGGATCCGCCCGGCACGCCGCGGCTTCGAGCGCACTCCCCATCACGCCGTCCATCACTGCAGCGTCGGGCGCCTGCGGACCCGTGAGCAGCTCGGCAAGTCGCGCCGTTCGTCCGTCGTCGTGAATGTCCGCGGGAAGCAGGGCACCGTACGTGGCGGCAGTCGAGCTCGGCAGTGTCGACACGATCGTGACGTGGAGCTGTGGCGTAGGGAGCTGCGCGAGACGCTCTCCGCGTCCGCGCACCCGATGGGCACCGAGATCGAGCAGCGCCGGTATGTCGCTCCCGATCGTGAGTGCTGCCGTCGCGACCTTGTCGGAGTCGGTCGCGATGCCGAGTGCCGCGAGCTCCGCGATCCCGGCCCGAAGCACCGCCGCCGCATCTCCGGACCCGCCGCCGAGCCCTGCCCCGTGCGGGACCGACTTGTTGAGCCAGAGGCGGACACTCAGCGGGCGCTCGGCCAGCTCGATGAGGGCGCGGGCGGCGCGCACCGTGAGGTTGGAGTCGCCCGTCGGTACCCCTGCGGCGGCCGGCCCGGTGACGTTCAGTGCGACCGACTCAGTCGTTGCCGGGGTGATGCTGACCCCGACGAGGTCGTGCCAGTCGATCGGCACCAGGATGCTGTCGATGTCGTGAAATCCGTCGGCTCGGCGGCCGATGACGCTCAGCGAGAGGTTCAGCTTTGCGTATGCGGGAACGACCCGCGAGGAGAGGTGGGACACAGACGCTGATATACTGCTGCCTTCGTGCGTCCCTGGCTGGTATGCCGCCCGGGCGGCGCGCCCCAGACCGTGATTGAGTGACGTAGAAGAGCGAGCATGGCCAACTCCCGATCCGCGCGCAAGCGCATCCGGTCCAGCGAACGCAAACATGTGCGCAATCGCGCTGTTAAGTCCGCAGTCCGCACCAAGGTGATCAAGGCGCGTCACGCGCTCCTCGAGGAGGGCACGGCAACCGGCGAAGCCGAGTTGCACGCCGCGATCAAGGCACTGGACCGTGCTGCCGAGAAGGGCATCCTTCATCGCAACAACGTGCGTCGCCGCAAGTCGCGGCTGGCGTCCATGGCCGCTCGCCTCGCCAACGTGGCAGAGGGCAGCGAAGGAGCAGCCGCGCGGTCGGCTGCCGCTGGTGGTGCCAAGGGTCGGAGCGCGAAGCAGCCGGCAAGAGCTGCGGCATCGAAGACAGCGGTGAAGCCGGCGGGCAAAGCGCCGGCCCCCAAGGCAAGCGCCGTCAAAGCCACCACAGCTAAGGCGGCGGCCCCCAAGGCAGCCACAGCACCGAAGGCGGCAGCTGCGGCGAAGTCGCCGGCCAAAGCCCCCAAGACCAAATAGGTCTCCGGAGCGAGTCCTAGCCCGGTCGCACCGCGCGCGCCGCGGTCAGATCGGCCGCTGCTCGCAGGACGGCAAGGCGAACGCCGTCTGTGTCCGAGATCTCACCGATCTTGAGCTTGCGATCAGCGTCGTGCAGCGCGCCAAGCCATCCGGCAGCAACCGGCGCGGGCACGAGCCGGGCCTGACGCACGAGGCGCTCGACCATCCAGTCCGGTTTGCCGATCGCCGCGGCAAGACCCGAGGCGGATCCGTGCGTCTGCAGGTATGCCTGCACCAGCAGCAGATCGCGAATCTGCCCGGCCAGGATGGCGAGCAGGTACGGCCCGGCGCGTCCTTCTGACAGCAGGCGGTCGATCGAGTCGGCGCCTCGCGCCGGCGTTGGACCGAGCAGGTCTCCGAGCGTGTCGTAGAGCCCGCTCTCCTCGTCGCCGGCCACCGCGAGCCGAACGTCACTGATGGTGAGCGGGCGTCCCGCGGCATACGCGACGAGCTTGTCGAGCTCGGAGGCGATGGTCCCGAGGTCGGGGCCCGCGAAGCGCACGAGATGTTCGACGGATCCCGATCCGAGGCGGAGCCCGCGCGATGCGATCTCTCCCTCGACCCACGTCCGGAGCTCACGTCCCTTCTTCGCCGCATGGAACGTGATGGCGCCGCCGAGCTCCTTGACCGCCGCCAGCACGGGATTCCTGTCGGGCACCTTCGCGTGGGCGACGAGGCACAGCAGCGTCGTCGGGGCGCGCTCGGCGACGATCGCGGCCAGCCGCTCGGGAGGGTCGGCTCCGCCTCGCTTCGCGGCGCCGGTGAGCTGCGGAGGATCACGCACGAGCAGTGCACGTTCGGGATCGAAGAGCGGCAGCTCCGCGACCGCACTGCGGAGTGCGTCGAGGCGGCCGGGCGCGTCGAAGACCTCGACGTCGAGCTGCGGCGGCTTCGCGCGTTCGCGCCATGCCCGCACTGCCTGATCGATGAGGTATCCCTCGTCGCCGTGGATCAGGGTGAGCGGGTTGAGCGGAGCTGTCGCGGCCACACAGCCAGTATCGCAGCCGGCTCAGGTGCTCTCCACGAGCCCGTCAGCGCCGGCGGCGTACTCGATGTCGCCGTCCGTACCGGTTCGGTCCGTCGGATAGCCCCGCGGTGCGGCGACACCCGGCACACCCTGCGCAAGAGGCACGGCAAGCTCGAGGGGACGCGCAGTAGAGAGGAGCACCGGCGAGATCGCACCGCCCGGAGGTGTCACCACGAGGTCAGCCGCGAGCTGACTTCCGTAGACGGAGCAGAGCTCCTCCTGGTCCGCCGTCCCGGCATCGCCAAGGATGAGCGCGCGTCCGCTCCGGTCGCCGACGGTCAGCACGCACATCGCTCGCGACGTCGCAAGCGCCAAAAAACCAAGACACCTCCAGGTGGAGCCGCCAAACGACCATGCAGCGCCAGCGGGATCGAGGACCGTCGCACCGGTGCCCGCAAGGCCGGCTACGACGGCGTTGCCACCGGCAGTGAGCCCAGCCGGGCTGACGACCGTGCCGACCGAGTAGTGACCTGCGAGGCCGTTCAGCCCATCCACCGCCGCCTCCTCACCGCCCGTGATCACCACCATGTCGAGGCGGTTCGTCATCGGAGGCAACTCTCGACCGAGCGCCGCAAGCAGCAGCGTCGGGGACGCGCCGCCGTCCACGAGCACCGTGCTGCCGTCCGCGGTGCGCACCAGGACCGCCGTCGACGAGCCGGTGCTGAGGACGCTGACGTGCAGGTGGCCATCGGGGCGCGAGGCGAGCGCCCACGCCGCGGCGGCGGCGATGACCCCGCTCAGGACAGCGATGGCGATCGCTCGAACACTCACGGCGGGAGCTGCCGCGTGCCCCGCACCGTCCACGCCAGGACAGCGAAGGCAACGGCGAGACCGGACGCTTCCGCAACCGACCACGCAGCGGGCCATGTCCCGATCTGGATGGCAGCGCCAGGGATCGCGCTGACCACGCGCGCAACGGTTGTCGCCGCCGAGGTCCCGAGGCTCGCGAACTGCAACGGGATCCACCCAAGTCCCGGGTGCACCGCGCTGAGCGCCGCTCCGAGTCCACCGGCAACGATCATCACCGGCAGCAGCGGCAACACCAGCGCGTTGGCGATCGGGCCACCGAGTGCAATGACGCCGAAGGTCCCGGCCATGATCGGCACCGTCGCGATCTGCGCCGCTACCGTCAGCGCGAACGGCTCCACAAACAGTCGCGGCCCCGGCAGCCTCACGGCGATCGGCGTGGCAAGCACGAGTATCCCGGCCGTCCCGAGGAATGAGAGCTGGAAGCCCGGGTCCTCGACCAGCGCAGGGGACACGGCGAGCATCAGCGCTGCGACGAGCGCGAGCATGGGCACCGGATCGGTGCGTCGCCCGCCGGTCACGGCGAGCATTGCCGCTCCCGCCATCAGCGCACTGCGGACTGCGGCGGGCCCTGCGCCGCTCACCAGGACGTAGGCGGCCACGACCGGCACCACGACCAGGAGCGTTCGCCGTCGCGACCATTCGAGCACGCGGGCCAGCGCGCTCAACAGGCCGATGACCAGAACGACCTTGAGACCGGACACCACGACGATGTGAATGAGTCCGGCGTTCTGCAGCGGCGCGCGCACGTCGGCGGTCAGCGGCTGATGGATGCCGAAGGCGATGCCCAGGAGGAGCGCGGCCGCCGGTTCCGGCAGCTCCGCGTCCACCGCCGCGATCAACCGGCCCTGCACCCAGACGATCACCGACGCAAGCGACGCACCAGCAGTGCTGAGGACGAACACCTGCGGCGATATCGCGATTCCTTCAACTCCCTCGCGTTCGAGCGTGTCCGCCGAGTTCGCCCCTGGACGCCGGTCCAGCCTTCGAAGACCGGACGCGTCGACTTCCACTCTGTCTCCGGGCGACAGCGCGGGGATCAGTGGACCGCTCACCAGGACGCCGCCCGACACGGCTCGATCGACGTCGCTGTCGGCAAGGTGCGCGACGTCGACGATCGCAGACGGCCCCGCCCCCGGATCGGCCGTTCGAACCGAGCCGGTCAGCACAACCGGTCGCGTGCCCAGGTTGCCGGCGATCGTCGCGGGCCCCGGCGCCGCGACGGCCATCGAGCCGCGGAGCAGCCCGAGGACGATCGCACCCGCAACCGCCACGGGCATGGCGAAGCCACGGCCGATCGCTGCCACGATCAGTGCGCCGCCGGCCACGCCGACGCCGATCGGCAGCAGCGGGAATGGCCCGGTCGAGCAGGCGAACCCGGCGCCGCACCCCAGGGCGAATCCACCCCAGATCCACGTCGCGGCACGACCGGCTCGAGAGCCGGCCCGCAGCGTCACTCGGGCAGCACGACGCGGAGGTAGTGCTCCAGGCCGGTGACCGTCGCGGCATCAACGCCGAGGTCGCCGTGGAGCTGACTCATCGACGTGAACGGTCCCCACTCATTTCGATACGCGACGATCGCACCACCGAGCCCTTCCGGCATTCCTGGGACGGCATCAAGCTCGTCCTGCGCAGCGCTGTTGATGTCCAGCTTGGCGGCGGTGGTACCGCTCTTCAGGAAAGGCACGTTGATCTGACGGCCGTCGTGCACCCGCTCGGCCATATTGGGAAGGTGCCCCGGATCGGCGAGCGTGGTGATCCCGCCCGCCGCCGCCAGTGCATCCGCAACACGAGCGTCCGGGCTCAGCTCATAGAGACCCGCATGCGCGACCGCGCCGCTGACGAAGACGAGCACGGTGGATGGTGCCGGCGGGTCGGCGGTTTCGCCGACAGGTACTGGGACTTGCGCCGCCGGCTGATGCACGAGGAGCCATCCGCCGGCTCCGGTGAGCGCGAGCACTCCGGCCACGGCAAGCGCGATCCGGCGAGGGCCAATTCCAAACAGTCTGTTTGCATGTGACGTCATACATAAAAGTGTATAACCCGGCAGGCGCCGCATGCAAAACTCACAAGGCTGAGGGTCAGCAGACGGCCCGCGGTCAGTACGAGCGGGGCGGAGACGCGGGAAGCCGGTATCGCAATTGGCCGTCGTCCCCAACGGTTGTCGCCGCGCCGGCGCGCTCGGCAAGCCAGCGGACTGCGCGACCGGACACGGGATCGCCGAGAACGCTCAACTCGCGGGCGATCTCCGAGGCGGTCGCAGAACCGAGCTTGCCGATCGTGGCGAGGACGATGTCCGGGGTCACCGACGCAGGCGTCGCCCGGCCCTTCGGTCCCTTGCCGCGACGGCGACCCTTCGCGTGCCGGACAGCAGGTGCCGACGCCCGTTTGGCAACTCGCGAGGGAGTCGCGGCATCGCCGGCGCGATCGAGCAATGCCACCGCCGCGCGAACTTCGCGCCGCAATGCCGCGTTGTCGGCTTTCAACTCCGCGACCTGACCAACGAGCGCTTCGATGCGTGACACCAACCGCTCCGCAGCCTGGACGATCGGCGACGCGGCGCTCGAAGCAAGATCGCGATCGGCAGTATCAGGCATGAGGCCTCCCGGGCAATGTGCCATTGGCGCAATCGCGGCGATCCAATCGCCGTCCCGCTCCACTCACCAGCATTGTCCGACACCGGGCGCTACGGATGCAATCGCGGTATTGCGTGGACTGCAATCGTCCGGTGTCTGCCGGGCCTCTCGGGCACTCGGGGCCAGTCGCGTCGTCATCCTTCGGGCCGGTACCATGTCCGGCGGGGCCATAGCTCAGCTGGGAGAGCGCTTGCATGGCATGCAAGAGGTCGGGAGTTCGATCCTCCCTGGCTCCACCAGGGGCGCCGAGCATCCCCCAACGTGACGAATTCCGAAGCTGGCGGTCACTCAACAGGGTGACTTTCGCCTCCCTGAACCGCAGGAGGCAGACCAACTCGATATGATCCGGCGCACGTCTCACAATCTGAGACTTGGCTCGGGACCATGAAAACCGGGCCAGGGCGGCGATAAGCCATATAAAACGGGAGGATCTCGACTTGCGACCGAACAAATTGACCATTGGTGGGATAGGCCTGGGAGTGCTTGGCCTGCTCACCGCCGCAGCATGCGGTAGCACGAGCACCACTCAGTCGACGTCAGGCGCGCTCGCCTCGTCGCAGGTGCTGCACTTCCCCGTCTTCCAGGACCCAGGGACGTGGGATCCCGGTGAGATGGACGCCGAGGTCGACACCGAGCTCATGCAGAACGTGTTCGACAACCTCTGGCGTTTCGACGACAACCTGAACATCGTTCCGGACATCGCCCTGACCGTGCCGACGCAGGCCAACGGCGGCATCTCCGCGGACGGGCTGACCTACACGATTCACCTGAATCCGGCAGCGAAGTTCTCCAACGGTGACGCGGTCACCTCCAAAGACGTGCTGTACTCCTGGAACCGCGGTGCGGAGCTCCAGGGTGGATACGCCTCGATCCTCAGCGCCATCCAGGGCTTCTCGGACGTGCAGAAGGCCGCCGGCGCTCCGCCGTCCTCCGGTTCGCCGACAAGCTTCCAGGCCAACATCGAGACCCAGCTGAAGGCAGGCAACCCCTCGTTCATGATGAGCGGCCTCACGGCGCCCGATCCTGAAACCGTTCAGGTCAAGCTCGCGAACGGCTGCGGCTGGTGCCTCACCGCGTGGACCCTCGAAGGCACCGTCGGTGCGATCGTCGATGAGAACGTCATCGATGGCACAGGTGTCGACCCCGTCAACTGGTGGCAGACGCCCGCCGACCTCGTCGGCACCGGCGCATACAAGCTCACCTCGTACACCCCCAAGCAGTCCATGGTGTTCAGCGCAGTGCCGAACTGGTGGGGTTCTCCGAAGCCGACGTTGAAGACGATCAACATCGACATCAAGGATCCGTCGACTGCACCGACCACGGTCGACGCCTTCTTCCAGAAGGGCTACGACATCGTCGGCTACGGTGGTGACAGCGCCACGATCCCGCTGGCGAACATCCTGGCGATCCAGGCCAACTCGAAGGAGAAGCCGGACCTGTTGACCCAGCCCAAGGGCCGTACCACGTGGCTGAGCTTCAACATCGGCTACCCCTCCACCGGTGGACCGTTCCTCGGTGAATCGGCCGCTGCGAAGGGCCTCCGCCTTGCGTTCGACCTCGCAGTCGACAAGCAGGGGCTGGCCACGACCGTCTGCCACAACCTCATCTGCTCGGCAGCAACCGGCGGTCTCATCACCACCGGACTCGTCGGCAACGGTGGACCGAACAGCGACCCGCTTGCCAAGTTCGACGCCACCCAGGCCAAGTCGCTGCTCAAGCAGTACGACCCGACCGGCGCGCTGACCAAGAACCTCACCTACTCGTACAACGCGGGCAGCCTCAACGAGAGCGTCGCCGAGTACCTGCAGAACGAGTGGCAGACCAACCTCGGCATCAAGGTCAACCTGAACTCGGTGTCGGACGCGTCGATCTTCATCAACAACCGGCTCTCGGGCAAGTACGAGATGTCGCGTGACGGCTGGCAGTTCGACTACAACCACCCGCAGGACTGGTACGACAACCTCTGGGGCGCGATCCCGACTGCGGAAGGCGCCAACACCAGCGGGTTCGACGACCCGACGTACGACAGCATCCTCAAGCAGGCAGACGCGGAGCCGCTGACCACAGCACTCCCGCTCTACAACCAGCTTGGTCAGATCCTCGAGAACGACGTCGTCTACATCCCGCTCTACTACTCCGTCGGTAACTTCCTCATTCAGCCGTACGTGAGCGGAGCCGGTTCGAACACCGCCTTCGACCACTACTGGGATGAGATCAAGATCCTCTCTCACTAAGAGAGCACGCGACTAGAACCGAATAGAAGGCGCCCGGCACTGAGCCGGGCGCCTTCCGCCTTTGCGCTACACGGGAGGAAAAAGGTAGATGCTGACCCGGGGAACGCTCATCTACATTGCGCAGCGATTGGCGCTGATCGTTTTCACGCTCGTCGCTGTCTCCTTCCTGGTCTTCATCACGGTGCACAGCCTCCCGGGCAACGCGTTCGAGAGCCAGCGGGTGCATGGCAACGCCCTCAAGCTCCTGCTCCACGAGTACGGACTCGACCGCCCGATCCTCGTGCAGTACTGGAGCTTCCTCACCAACGCCATCCAGGGCAATCTCGGAGTCTCCTTCCAGATCCGCGGTCTGCCGATCACGCCGCTGGTGATGCGTGAGCTGAGTGTCAGCGCCGAGCTCGGTGGCACCGCACTGCTGATCACCATCGGCCTGGGCACCACCTTCGGCGTTATTGCCGCAATGCGCCAGAACAGCTGGGTCGACTACACGCTCACCTCGATCGCGGTCGTCGGCTACAGCGTCCCGAGCTTCGTCTTCGCCGGGCTCGGCGTCCTCATCTTCAGCTACTTCCTCCCGAACATCACCAACGGCGTGATCTCGTATCCGGCTATCTGGACGGGCACGTACGGGACGCTGGTGGAGCTGTCGTTGCCGGCCGTCATCCTCGGCTTCTACACCTCCGGACAGGTGACCAGAATCACGCGCGCCGCGATGCTCGAGGTGCTGCAGCAGGACTACATCCGCACCGCGCGTGCGAAGGGGTTGAAGACCCGCGTCGTGACCATCCGTCACGCGCTCCGCAACGCGCTCATCCCCGTGATCAGCATCCTCGGTCCGCTGGTGATCAGCATCATCACGGGCAGCGTCATCATCGAGAACATCTTCGGGATCCCCGGGCTCGGCAAGGAGTTCGTCGAGAGCATCCTCGGTGCCGACTACAACGTCACGGTGGCCGTGTTCACCGTCTATGCACTGCTGATCGGCATCGCCAACCTGATCGTCGACCTGCTGTACACCGTCGTTGATCCAAGGATTAGATACTGATGGCCACCATCGCGACTCCCGTCTTCGAACAGGAATATGCGGGCGGCACCGTTGCCCGGGCCCAGGTCGGTCTCTGGCGCGACGGCTTCCGGCGCCTGCGGCGCAACCGCCTGGCGCTCGTGGCGCTCATCTATCTGGCGCTCCTCGTGGTCGTCGCCATCGTCGCCATCTTCTGGACGCCGTACAACCCGGCGACGATTCTGCCGAATACCCTGACCTTCCTTGGCCCGTCGGCGGCTCACCCGCTCGGCACCGACGACCTCGGCCGCGACCTGCTCAGCCGGATGATGCAGGGAGCGCAGATCTCACTCATCGTCGGCGTGGGAACGTCCGCGGTGGTGCTCACAGTCGGTGTCGTCGTCGGCTTGATCGCCGGCTACTTCCGCGGCTGGGTGGACACGGTCATCAGCGTGTTCATCAACATCTTCTACGGGATTCCCGGCATCCTCGTCGCCATCGTTCTGTACCTCGTCCTCGGACGCGGGCTCGGCAACATCATGCTGGCGATCTCGGCCACGGTGTGGATGGACATGGCCCAACTCGTTCGCGGCCAGGCGTTCAGCATTCGCGAACGGGAATTCATCGAAGCCGCCCGGGCGAGCGGCGCCAAGTCGGGCAAGATTCTCTTCGGGCACATCCTGCCCAACTCGCTCGGACCGATCATCGTGCAGGCGACCTTCGTCATCCCGATCGCGATTCTCACCGAGGCATTCCTGAGCTATCTCGGTCTCGGCATCCCCTCGCCGCTCGCATCCTGGGGATCCATTGCTTCAGAGGGGTATGCTGCGCTCCCCTTGGAGCCGTACATGATGCTTTGGCCAGCCATTGCGCTTTCCGTCACGCTGCTCGCCTTCAACTTCCTCGGCGACGGCTTGCGGGACGCGTTCGACCCGCGCCAACGGCGGTGACGGACCCGATTCTCGACGTCCGCAACCTCAGCACGCACTTCTTCACCGACGACGGGGAGGTGAAGGCGGTTCGTGGGGTCAGCTTCAACGTGCAAGCGGGGGAAACCCTCGGTATCGTTGGCGAATCGGGTTGCGGCAAGAGCGTCACGGCGATGTCGGTGCTCGGACTCGTGCAACGCCCCGGCAAGGTCGTCAACGGCGAGATCATGTTCAAGGGACGCGATCTCCTCAAGCTGAGCAAGGAAGAGTTGCGCAACATCCGCGGTCGCGACATCGCGATGATCTTCCAGGACCCGTTGAGCTCGATGAACCCGGTGCTGCGCGTGGGCTACCAGATCGAAGAGGCGATGCACGCGCACAACAAGATCGCGGACAACCTCATCGACAGCCGGACGATCGACCTGCTCAAGCAGGTGCGCGTCTCGGACCCCGAGCGCCGCGTCCATGACTTCCCGCATCAGTTCAGTGGTGGCATGCGCCAGCGCGCCATGATCGCCATGGGCCTGTCCAACAAACCCGACCTGCTGATCGCCGACGAGCCGACCACAGCGCTCGACGTGACCGTGCAGGCGCAGATTCTGGAGCTGCTCCGCGACCTCAACGAGCAGACGGGTGCGGCCATCGTGCTCATCACGCACAACCTTGGTGTGGTCGCCGGACTCTGCAAGCGTGTGCTGGTCATGTACGCGGGCGAGATCGTCGAGGAGGGAACCGTCGAGCAGATCTTCGAGTCCCCGCAGCACCCGTACACGTGGTCGCTGCTGCGCTCCGTCCCACGTATCGACGCCAGCCGGCGCGCCCGGCTGCTCTCGATCGAGGGGTTGCCGCCGGATCTCATCGACCTCCCCTCGGGCTGCAAGTTCAACCCGCGTTGCCCGTTCCGGATCGAGCGCTGCTTCAGCGAGTCGCCGCCCACCGAGGAAGTCGCGCCGATGCAGCTCGCAGCATGCTGGGTGGGCATGAAGCAGGCATACGACGAGATGGGAGCCGGCGACATAACGGACACCAGTCCTGGTGCGGCCAGCGGCGTCCATCCGAAGGGACGGCAGGCATTGCCCGCTGCAGAGGTGCAGGCGACCGTCGCGGAGACTGTCAGTGACTGACACCGTCGTGCGCGTCCTCCCGACACCGGCGCCGACCGGTGAGCCGCTGCTCAAGGTCCGCAACGTCGTCAAGCACTTCAGCGCCGGCGGCAATGGTTCCGTCAAGGCGGTGGACGGGGTGTCGTTCGACATCATGGCGGGCGAGACCGTCGGCCTCGTCGGTGAGTCGGGGTGCGGCAAGTCGACGCTCGGCAGGCTCATCAGCCAGCTGATTCCGGTGACGTCCGGCGAGGTCATCCTCGACGGCGTCGACATCACCAAGCTTCGCGGCGAGAAGTTGCGTCAGCAGCGCAAGCAGCTGCAGATGATCTTTCAGGATCCCTACGCATCACTTGATCCGCGCATGACGGTCGGCGACATCATTGCCGAGCCGCTCGTGAACTTCAAGATGATCAGCGGCAAGGCGAAGGACACGCGCGTCCAGGATCTGTTGCGCACCGTTGGGCTGAATCCCTATTTCAACAACCGATATCCGCACGAGTTCAGTGGTGGTCAGCGGCAGCGCATCGGCATCGCGCGCGCGCTCGCGCTCAACCCGAAAGTCATCATCTGCGACGAGCCGGTGTCGGCATTGGACGTATCCATCCAGGCGCAGATCATCAACCTGCTCGAGGATCTGCAGCGCGAGTTCAACCTCACGTACCTGTTCATCGCGCACGACCTCTCCGTGGTGCGCCACATCAGCGATCGAGTCATGGTCATGTACCTCGGCAGGATCTGCGAGGTTGCGCCGAGCGAGGACCTCTACGAGTTCACAGGACCATCCGTACACGCGCGCGCTGCTCTCATCGATCCCGGTCCCGGATCCGCGCATCGAGTCGAAGCGGCGGCTCGTCGAGCTGTCCGGTGAGATCCCGTCGCCACTCAACCCGCCGTCCGGCTGCCTCTTCCACACGCGCTGCCCGATCGCGCAGGTCCCCGGCATCTGCGCCGACCAGGTCCCGCCGCTGGAGATGAAGCCCGATGGGCACCTGGCGTCGTGCCATTTCTCGGACCAGGTGCGCACGAAGATCAAGATCGAGGAAACCCCGGCCTGACGACATCGGGCGGTGGAGGTGTCATGAGCGACAGTGCATCCGCGTCTCGGCTGCTGTACACCGCCGAGGCAACCGTCAGCGGAGGGCGTCGCGGTCACGGCGCCACATCTGACGGCAGGCTGACCGTCGACTTCAGCTCCCCGACGGAGATGGGCGGCGACGGCGGTCCCGGGACCAACCCCGAGCAACTCTTCGCGCTCGGCTACGGGGCATGCTGGCAGAACGCAATGATCGGGATCGCGCGGCGGAAGGGCCTCGACGTGCTCGATTCCGTCGTCACGGCTCGTGTCGGCATCGGGGTGATCGGCTCCGGCCGCCTTGGTCTGACCGTCGAGCTGCTGATCACGCTCCCCTCGATCCCCGATCGGGAGCAGGCGATGGCGCTCATCGACGAGACCGAGCAGCGCTGCCCGTACTCCAACGCGGTCCGCGGCAACGTCGAGGTGACCCTCACCCTGCTCTGAACCCGGCCTGGAGCGTCCGAAGGCGCCGTGTCAACCGGCTCAACGCGCAGGTCACGCTCCGGTCGCACTCGATCTGGAGCGACCGAATGGCTGCTAGCGTCGGGGCGTGGGTGCGCACGCCCGGCAGGCACGCCTCGTCATGGCGGTCGCGGCTGCCCTTCTCCTCGCCTATGTGCTCATCTGGGCGCGTCTGCCGACCGCGGACATCGACCGCTCCGACTTCACGTCGTCGTACGTCGCCGGACTGCTCCTGCGCCACCACGGTGGCGCCGCGGTCTACAACCTGGCCACGCAGACCGCGCTTCGGAACGCGCTCATCGCGCCGGTCCACAACGGCGCCGTGCCATTCGTCGACGGCCCTCCGGCTGCGTTGCTCGTCGTCCCGGTCACCTTCCTGAGCCTGACCGCCTCGTACCGGCTCTGGTCGGCGCTCTCCCTGCTCATCCTCGCGCTCGCGGTCGTCATCGCCGTGCGCAGCGCTCCGTGGCCCGCGACGACCCCGAAGGTGTGGCGCGTCACTGCCGGGATGGTGGCGATGGGATCCGTCGGCACTTGGACGCTCCTGCTCCAGGGCCAGTGGTCGTCGCTGACGGCGCTGGGGCTCGCCCTGGCGTATCGCGACTGGCGCCACGGCCACGAGGCACGCGGGGCCGTGATCCTCGTCCTGGCGGCGGGCGTGGCGAAACCCCATCTCGCGCTGGGGCTGGCGGCCTTCCTCATCGGCTGGCGGCAACGGAAGGTCATCATCGGCGCCGTCGCAGGCCTGGCCGGCCTGGCGGTCGCGAGCCTTGCGGTCGTCGGTGTGGCGGGGGTGCTGGCGTTTGCCGGCCTTGCCACGGCACAGGGCGGTGCCTGGGACCTGGGGCGGATGCTGAGCTTCATCGCGATCCCCGGCGCAATCGCCGGCAACGGGACCGCGAGCGAGGTGATCGGCCTTGGCGGAACGGCCATCGCCTGCGCGATCGCATGGGCGCTTGGGGACCTGGCCCGCCGCCGCCCGCAGCGGTTCGACCGCGCACTGATCGCGGCGGCGGTCCTTTCGCTGCTGGGCGCACCGCACGCGTATGCCCAGGACCTCGTGATGCTTGCGCCTGTCGTCATCTGGGCAATCGCGCTTGCGGATGCGCGCAGGCTGGCTGTCGTCGGCATCTGGACGCTGATCACCGCCGCGGCGGTCGTCGATCTCATCGACGCGGGCGCGTTCCCGCCTGGGCCGCTGGCGGCGTGGGCACTCATCGGCGCGGCGGTGATCGCCTGTCTGGCAGCGTGGCGACCGGGGCTGCTCACCCGCGAGCCCGAGACACCCGTGCCGACGCGACCGACGGCGGCGGTAGTCGGCTAACGTCACGCTCGTGAGGCAGCTCTGGGCGCCCTGGCGAATGACGTACGTCTCGAGCGGACCCAGCGCCGCCGACTCCGGGTGCTTCCTCTGCGCCGCCGCCGCCGAGCAGAGCACCGACGAATCGCTCGTGGTGGATCGCGACGAGCTCACCATCACGCTGCTCAACCGCTACCCGTACAGCAGCGGCCACGTCATGGTGGTCCCGGTGCGCCACGCGCCCGACCTTGTCTCGCTGACACCGGACGAAGGCGCCGCGGTGTTCGCCGCGACCCAGCGCGCGATCCGAGCGCTGACCGAGGCAATGCATCCCGGCGGATTCAACATCGGAATCAACCAGGGCGCGGCGGCGGGCGCAAGTGTCGAGCACGTGCACCTGCATGTCGTCCCACGCTGGGGCGGCGACACGAATTTCATGCCCGTGCTGGCTGACGTGAAGGTGCTGCCCGAGCACCTCGAGAACACCGCAGTGAACTTGCGCGCGGCGTTCGATCGCCTCCGACCGCTATAGTCGAGGGCAGATGGGTTCCGTCATCAAGAAGCGGCGCAAGAAAATGCGCAAGCACAAGCATAAGAAAATGCTGAAGAAGACAAGGTGGGCGCGTCGCGGGTAACCGCGGTGCTTATCTCGTCCGCTTCAATGCGCGCCGGCGCTCCAGGGCAGATCGTGAAGGCACGCCCTGGAGCGCTCGTGTGCAACGTCGTCAGCGCTGCTTGAGTCGTTCAGCTGCATGCCAGCGCCCGCAGCGCAACATCGCGTCCGTCTGAGCGCACGCGCTCAACGACTGCAGACCGGAGACGCCGGACACTGACCGCGGATCGCGCGATGAGGATGTGTCAGGCGCGGGCGTACGAGTGCAGACCGGCGATCCAGAGGTTGACCGCGTACAGCGTGAAGAGGATCGCGGCGAACCCGAACGCGGTGATGATCGCCGCGCGCTTCTCTTTCCAACCGTAGGTGACGCGCGCGTGCAGGTAGATGGCGAAGATGACCCACGTGATAAACGCGAAGGTCTCCTTGGGGTCCCATCCCCAATAGCGGCCCCAGGCGTGCTCGCCCCAGATCGCGCCGCAGATGACCCCGAACGTCCAGATCGGGAAGCCGATCATCACGAACCGGTAGCTCCAGCTGTCGAGCAACCCCGCTTTGGGCAGGGACCGCTGCAGCCAGCTCGCCAGCGGCCCGCGGATGCCGCCGTCGGTGCCGCTACCCGCTCCTGAGCCTCCGCCGCCGCCCATGGTCAAGGTGGCGACGCCGCCGCCACCACTGGTCACGCTGGCCGGAACGGCGGCCGGTGCGAACGCCATCACGCGGTTGTCGGCCCAGCGCTTGGCGAGATACGCCATCCCGAAGAAGAACGAGAAGCTGAGGACGGCCGACGACGTTGCCATGGACGTGACGTGGATCGTCAGCCAGTAGCTGTGCAGCGCCGGCACGAGCTGTCCGGGCGGCACGTAGAGCATGTAGGCGACACCCATGAGCGCGACCGTGACGATCATGGCCGGCAGGCCGATCAGTCGCATCCTGGCCCGGACCATGAGGATGACGCAGACCGTGACGATCACGAATGCGATGCCGGTCGAGTACTCGTACATGTTGCCGAGCGGCCAGTGCCCGGCCTCGAGCGCCCGGGTGAAGATCGACGCGAAATGGATGGGCCAGCCGATGAGGACCAGGGCCATGCCCGCGTCGCCGAGCCAGCGCTTCCGGAAGGCCAGATGGAGCACGAAAGCCAACACAGCCAGCGTGTATGCGCCGACAGCGATCCCGAAGAGAACCAGGGACGCCGGGGTACTCGACATGCCTGCGGGCGAGTATAGCCACCGAGCAGGGGATGACCGCCGCAACGAGCTCCGACCCTCGGCGTGCTTCGAGGTGTCGACTCCCCTGTAAAGGAATGGACGCGAGGTTCCCGTTTCTTGGGCGCCTCCTTACCATGGAGCCAATGTCCCGGCCGCGCGTCTTGCTTGCCGACGACGACCCTCGCGTGCTCTCCGTCGTCTCCCGTTACCTCGCCCTCGAGGGCTACGAGATGTCGACCGTGTCCGATGGTGAGGCGGCCGTTCGCATGGCCACGACCGACGTGCCCGATCTCATCATCCTGGACATCATGATGCCGGGCATCGACGGCATCGAAGCCTGCCGCAGGATCCGTGCGAACGCCGCCACCGCGCAGACGCCCGTCCTCATGTTCAGCGCCCTCTCGGAAGAGGCCGAGCAGGCCCGTCTCGCCGGCGCTGACGGCATGCTCCCCAAGCCCTTCAATCTCCCTGCCCTGGCCGAGGCGGTGAAGACGTTCTTCGCCAGCCGCACCGTCTCGCCCTGAGCCTTTCCGGCTAGGCGGCTCGGGGACCGGCTCTATACTGCGAAACGCCTCGGTGTGACCGGCGTCTCGGGGCGGTAGCTCAGCTGGGAGAGCGCTGCCCTCGCACGGCAGAGGTCAGGGGTTCGAATCCCCTCCGCTCCACCAATCGAACGTTGGTTACCTGAGCGCTCGCAGGCAGATCGCCGTGAGCCAGCCGAGCCCCGCGACGATGGCCACTCGTTGCGACAGCCCCGCGAGCCTGACAAACCTCGGTGACTGGCTGAAACCTGCTCCGGCCATGCCCATCGACGCGAGCATGGACACGCCGGACGCGGCGGAATACAACGCCCATACCGGCTCGCCGCTCCGGGCAAACCGCCACGCATAGACAAACGATCCCGCCGGGACGCCGAAGAAGATCGGCACTGCGGAGAGGCTGTGCATCGTCATCGCGGTGGCGCTTTCGTCGGATGGCCCTGGCGGGTAGCCGCTGACGGGGGCGGTGTTGAACAGCGCCGAGCCGATCAGGCCGACACCGGTCGCGCCGAGGATGGCAGCGCCGAGCCGGCCGCCACCGCGATCGCGCGGCACTCGTGACAGTCCACCTGCACCGGCCAGATACAGCATCCCGGCAGCCGCAAAGTTCGCGATCTGCACCGCGCCGCGTGGACCGAGCGAGAGCGTGCTGACGGGGTGGCGGAGCGGGTTGTAGTCGGCGCGCCTCGAACCCTCCACGAGGAACGTCGTGATGAACAGCGGCCCCGCGACGGCGCCACAGCGCAGCAGCCCCCGGCGCTGCTTCGACGAGCCGGCCCGCCTACTCCGCATGCAGGCCCTCGAGCAACACTGTCCCGTCCGGGGATCCAAGCCCGGTGCATGCGTCCCAGCCGGGGCCGGCGGAATACGCGCCGTTCGATCCCGACACGATGTCGTGGAGTCCTTTCCCGGCCGCCGAGTACAGGAACGGGTGCAGGAAGCCGACGGGCTTGCCGAGGGCCTGGTTCAGCACTGCGATGAGCCCCGCCCAGAGGGGTGCCACCGCACTCGTGCCACCGATCGGGATGGTCTCGCCATCGACACGCACCGTGTAACCCGTGTCGGGATCAGCGTCGCCGCAGACATCGGGAACGCCGCGACCGATGCGGCCACCGGGGTTGACTGACGGTGGGATCGACGCGTGCTGCTGGTAGTCGGGCACCGGAAAGACGTCGCTGATACCACCACCGCCGGCGCCATCGCCCGGTCCATCGTTCCACACCGTCTCAGCGGCTATGGCCGCGTCCACGATTTTCAGACGCGTGCCGCCGCATCCGAGTGCGTGTGGTGCGGACGCGGGAAAGTCGGCGTGCTGCAGACCATCGCTCGCACCGTCGGACGAACCGTTGTCACCGGCTGCAACGGTCACGGTCACGCCCATCGCCGCAGCTGCGACAAACGCTTGCTCCATCTGGCTCATCGCCTGCGCGGTCCACGTGTCCTCGGCGCTTCCCCAACTGATGGAAACAACCGACGGCCGGTGGTTCGTGTCGTGGACTGCTGTCGTGACTGCATCGATGAAGCCGCGGTCGGTGTTGGGTGCGAAGTACACGGCAATCGTCGCGTCGGGCGCGACGCTGCCTGCAACTTCGATGTCGAGCATCACCTCGCCGTCCGGTCCGTCGGGAGTGCCGGGAGCGTTGCTGCCGCCGTCCACAGGCACCGCGATGACGGACGGTTGTGCGATGCCGAGCATCGCGAAATACGCAGACAGATCCGTGGTGCGAAAACCACCGCCGAGCTCGATCAACGCGATGCACTCACCCTTCCCGGTGAGCCTTGCGGGGAAGGCGTACGCGGCGGCGACCTGCGGCGGCGTGTACTGCGATGTCGCGTTGGCCCGCGGCCGAAAGTGAGGCCGTGCCTGCGGTCGCTCGTCGAGCCCGAAGACTCCGGTGACGACGCCATCGAGCTCGGACGGCACGAAGAGTTGACCGCTCCTGCCTCGATACTCGACGCCGTCGACGTCACGAAAGAGCGAGAGCGTTGTGCCGAATGCCGCGGCGAGCGCGTCGAGTGTCCCTGCGAGCTCGACGCTCCGTCTCCCTGTGTCGACGTTGCCGACCGTGAGACCCCATTGCGATGCGAACTCGCGCACGGTGTCGATGTCGCTTGCCGCCGCCCCGTGGGCCGCTGCGTACTCCTCGCGGCTCAGGTAGCCCGGTGCGGGATCAACCCCGGAGCTGCGCACGTACACGGTGATCGTCGCGGTGGCAGTGGAGTCGCAGGCGCCGGCTTCCGGATGCAGAGGGGCAGAACGGTCGCTGCCCTGCAGAGGAACGAAAGATGCCCGGTCAGACACGCGTCTATCGTGCCTCGGACGGCGCGGACCGTGCCCGATGCCTTGTCACCATGGCAACGCAACCCGCGTGGCTGCTAGATGTCGAGCAATTCAGCGCGTTGGATGCCGAGCGCCCGCGATGCGGCCGAGACGACGTCGCCCGGGATGCCGTTCTCCTCGGCCTCATCGAGATCGCGATAGACGTAGAAACCGCCCGCTCCTGAAGGCGGATTGGCCCAGACGGCGATCTGACCTCTCGCGGTCTCGGCCACCCACCAGGGGGTCTCGTCGCAGTCGTGGTTGACCGTGCGAGCGGCGCCGGCGTGGCTCACCCACACATCACCGCCGGTGGATGAGAAGTTCGAGATCAGCCAGCGCCCGGAGAACTTCTTGGCGCTCTTCTGGCCGTGCTCGTCCTCGACCTCGACGAGGAGCATCTCCAGGGCCTCACCTTCGCGAGTGCTGATGTAGGCCTTGAGACCGCGAACGATGATCTGCGACATCGACTGCTCTTTACCGGCGAGCGCGACAGCCGTCTCCCAGACCCCCTCGTCCTCGTCCCGGATGTAGATGTTCCGGCGACCCATCGACGGCCCTCCTGGCAGGCTCCACTTCAGTACACACCATATGCTACATACTCCCTATGCGCACTTCAAGTGTGTATTGTCGGTCGTCGAGATTCGGCCGAGGCGTGCCGCCCAGGGCTGACGTCCCGTAGGCTACCCGCGAGCCGTGCGCATATTCACAAAGGATCAGTCGTGAACGATTTCGAGGGGCGGACCATTCTTGTCACCGGAGGTACCGGCTCCTTCGGCCAGCACTTCACGCGCACCGCGCTCGCGAAGTGGAACCCGGCCGCCATCCGCATCTTCAGCCGAGACGAGCTCAAGCAGACCGACATGGAGCGGAAGTTCGACGACCCGCGCCTTCGGTTCTTCATCGGTGACGTCCGCGACGGCGACCGGTTGCGCCGCGCCATCGAGGGCGTCGACGTCGTCATCCATGCTGCCGCGCTCAAGCACGTCCCGGTCTGCGAGTACAACCCCTTCGAGGCGATCAAGACCAACATCCTCGGTACCCAGAACGTCGCCCAGGCCTGTATCGACGCTCGCGTCCCGCGCGCCGTCGCGCTGAGCACCGACAAGGCGGTCAGCCCGGTGAATCTCTACGGTGCCACCAAGCTCTGCGCCGAGAAGCTCTTCGTGCAGGCAAATGTCTACACAGGGACGCACGACACGCGCCTCTCCTGTGTCCGCTACGGCAACGTCGTCGGGTCTCGTGGCAGCGTCGTACCGCTCTTCCGCGACCAGCTGACCTCCGGCGAGCTCACCGTCACCGATGAGCGGATGACCCGCTTCTGGATCACGCTCGACCAGGCAGTCCAGTTCGTCGCAGACTGCGTCGTCGCGATGTCAGGCGGCGAGGTGTTCGTGCCCAAGATTCCGAGCACACGCGTGCTCGATCTCGCTGAGGCGATCGCGCCCGGCGTGCCGATCAGCTACACGGGCATCCGGCCCGGCGAGAAGCTGCACGAATCGCTGATCACGCCGGAGGAGTCGCGGCACACGAGTGACCACGGCTGGTGCTACATCGTCGAGCCGGAACACGCCTTCTGGACTCGGCACGACCCCGCAGACGGCACGCCCGTCGCGGAGAACTTCGTCTATACCAGCGACAGCAACACGCAATGGCTCGACATCGCGGAGTTGCGCGAGCTCCTCGCAACCGTGCCGCATACCACGACGGCGCTTCCAACGCCGGCGGGATGAGCGTCACAAGCCCGCCGGCTATCGCCGGCGGCACGCCGATACGCGAGCGGCCCCTCCCCTACGGTCGCCACCAGCTCGACGAAGGTGACGTCACAGCGGTCGTCGACGCACTGCGCTCCGGAACGCTCACTGGCGGCGCGGCGATCGCGGATTTCGAGCAGGCGCTCGCCGCGCGGTGCAAGGTCGCGAACGCGGTGGCGGTGGCCAACGGCAGCGTCGCACTCGACATCAGCGTCCTCGCACTCGGGATCCAGCCGGGTGACGAGGTGATCACCACGCCGCTGACCTTTGTCGCCACGGCGAACGCGGTGCTGCGCATGGGTGCGACGCCCGTGTTCGCCGACATCGGTGACGATCGTTGCCTCGACCCCGAAGCCGTCGCGCGCGCGGTGACGCCACGAACGCGCGCCGTGATCACCGTCGACTACTCGGGACTCCCCGCCGACGTGCCGGCATTGCGAGCCGCGCTGCCGCGTCCGCTGCCGATCATCGTCGACGGGGCGCACTCGCTCGGCGCATCACTCGGCGGGCGACCCGCAGGCTCCATCGCCGACATCACCACGCTGAGCTTTCATCCGGTCAAGCAGATGACCACAGGTGAAGGTGGCGCATGCCTCACCGATGACGACGCGATCGCCGCGCGTCTTCGCAGCCTGCGCAACCATGGGATGACGAGCACCGCGGCGGAGCGCACCGGAGCAGTCTGGAAGTACGACGTGACAATGCTCGGCGACAACCACCGCATGACGTCGTTCCAGGCTGCGCTCGGGTCGTCGCAGCTGCGCCGGCTCGACGAGGTCGTCGCCGAACGCAGCGAGATCGCCGACCGGTACGACGCGATGCTCAGCGACATCCCCGGTGTCGGACTGCCACCACGGCCGTCCGGGCGCCGGAGCGCATGGCATCTGTACGCGGTGGAGATCGACCCGGAGTCGTTCGGGTGCGAGCGGGACACGGTGATCGACGCGCTGCGCGCGGAGGGCATCGAGGCGACGCTCCACTACCCCGCCGTGCATTTGCTCGCGCTGTATCGCGAACGTGGCGGCGTCCCCGGAACAGCACCACAGGCCGAGCGGCTGTGCGAGCGGCTCGTCACACTGCCCTTGTATCCGAGCATGACCGCGTCTGACCAGGACGACGTCGTGATCGCGCTGCACCGGATACAAGCGTGGGCGGCGGCGCGCGCGTCGAGGTCATGACTCCGCGTGCGCTCCTGACCGCGGACTGCGGCAGTGGCGTGGGTCTCGGTCATCTCGAGCGCATGCTCGCGCTTGCCGACGCGCTGCGTGCGGATCTGGAGGTCTCGGTCGTCGTGCCGGAAGGCGACGAAACGCTGCGCCGTCGCGTGACCGACCGCGGCCATGCCGCGATCGAGATATCCGGCGACGCATCGCAACGCGCGGAGGCTGCGGTCGCGGCAGCCGATTCGGTCGGCGTGGTGGTGCTCGACGGATACGTCTTCGACGTGGCGTTGCAGCGCCGGCTTCGGTCACTCGCACACCTCACGGTCGTCGACGATCTCTGCCTCCCCGCCGACTGTCATCTGGGCGTCAACCCGTCCCCCGGCGGCGAGCGGATGCGGCCCGCCGGCGCGGACGCGTTTCTCGGTGGCGCTGCTTTCGCCCTCATGCGTGCGGCGTTTCTCGATGCACGTGAGCGGGTGATCAGTCGCGGGCGTCCTGTGCGCACCGTCCTCGTCTCCACCGGTGCGACCGACCCTGACGGCGTCGGGGCGGCAATCACCGCGGAGTTGCTTGGAGCGGACGCCACGGTGGAGGTGATCCGGGTCGTCGGCCCCGATACCGATGCACGCGCGGACCGTGATCAGCCGCGGTCGCGCCGGCTCGTCGCGCCAGCTAGTCTTGCCGAGGCGCTCGCCGGTGCCACCGTCTACGTCGGCGCCGCTGGGACAACAGCAGTGCAGGCAGCGTGCGTGGGCATCCCTGCCGCGATCACCGCAGCGGTGCCGAATCAGGTCGCCCAAGCCGCAGCGCTTGCGGAGGGAGGGTGCGCGGTGGTGACCGACGCACATGGTCTCGCGCGCACATGCCTCGAGCTGCTCGACGATCCTGCGCGCTGCGAGCAGATGGCGCTGCGAGGCCGGGCGCTCGTCGACGGGCACGGCGCTGCACGAGTCGCTGAGGCCATACGCAGCCTCGCTGCGGACCGGGCTGCCTGATGACGACCGTCGCGGTCATTCAGGCTCGCAACGGTTCGACGCGATTCCCGCGCAAAGTGCTTGCGACGCTGCAGGGCCGTCCAATGCTCGCCCACATCGTCGAACGCGTCTCGCGCGCAACGCTCGTCGATCGCGTCGTCGTCGCCACCACCGACGGTCACGGCGACGACGAGGTTGCGACGCTCGCGGCCTCCCTCGGCGCGGGGGTGTCACGCGGGTCGGAAGACGACGTCTTGAGCCGGTACGTGCTCGCCGCACGCGAGCACGACGCCGACGTCATCGTGCGCATCACCGCGGACTGCCCGCTCGCCGACCCGGAGATCGTCGACGCGGTCCTGCGCGCGCGTGCAGAGCACAGCGCCGAGTACGCAAGCAACGAGGAACCCGCAACGTTCCCCGAGGGCTACGATTGCGAGGCGTTCACGGCCGCGTGTCTGGCGCGCGTTGACCGCGAGGCGACGCTGCCGTACGAGCGCGAGCACGTCACCGTTCGCATTCGCGAGCACCTCGACCAGTTCGTCACCGCGCACGTCGCGCATGATCCCGATCTTTCATGGATGCGGTTGACGGTCGACGTCCCCGCCGACCTGGACCGCATCGCGCACCTGCTGAGCGTGCTCCCCGAATCGCCGCCCCCGGGTCTGGCGGCCGTCGTGGCGGCGTTCGACGCCGACCCGGCACTCCACGATCAGAGCGGCCTGCCGCTGCGCAACGAGCGCTACCACGCGCAACGCGAGGCTGCTCACCGCGCATGACCGCACCGGCCGTACCGGTCGCTCACGGCCGGCGTGTCTTTCGCAACACCCTCATCACCGGCGTCGTCGGTGTGCTCTCGCTGCTCGCCAACTTCTTCGTCATCGGCGAGGCGGTTCGACACCTCGGGATGGGACCGTATGGGGTGCTCACGCTCGCGCTGGCGTTCTCGCTCTCCGCCGGTTTTCTGAGCATCTCGGATCTCGGCCTGCAGTCCGGGGTGACCCGATTCGTCGCTGACGCCGATGGCCGCGGTCAGCGCGACCGCATCGGCGAAGTGGTCAGCTCTGCGCTGGCCGTGCTGTCCGGCGCGGCCGTTGTCGCCGTCGCCATTCTCCTGACACTGTCCGTGGTCGCGGGCCACATCTTCACGAACGTCCACGGCGCCGCGTTGCAGAACGATCTGCATCTCCTCTTCATCCTGTTCGCCACCGAAGCGCTGTTCGGCCTGCCGGCGCTGGCGTTCGTCGGCGTCCTGCAGGGTCTCCAGCGCTACGGCTGGGTGAAGATGGTCGACCTCTCGCGCCAGATCCTCTACACCGTCGTGGCCCTGATCGTGCTGCTCACCGGTCAGGGTGTCGTTGCCTTCGGCGTGGCGATGATCTCTGGAACGATCTTCGCGGCTGTCGGGTACGCCGTGGCGGCTCGGATCCTCTGCCCCGAGCTGCGCATCTCGGTGCGCCTGATCAATCGCGCTGCTCTGCGCCCGCTGGCAGGTTTTAGCGCGTGGGTATTCATCACCCGAATCCTCGGTGTCATCTGGGCACAGATGGACACGCTGATCCTGTCAGTGCTGGTGGGGATCAATGTCCTCGCCGGGTACAGCGTCATCGCGCGTCTCGAGTCCGCGGTGTCATATCCGCTCTCACTGACAGCAGCGGCAATCGTCCCGGCAGCTGCCAACCTCCTTGCCCTGGACTCGCGCACACGCCTTCGCGAGCTCCTGATCCGTGGGACGCGATACACGCTCATGCTGTCACTGCCGGTCACGATCGCCGCCCTGGTGCTCGCGCGGCCGTTCATCGTCGCATGGGTGGGCGCTCGCTATTCCTCGTATGCCGGGCCGGCGCAGCTGTTCCTCACCTATCAGTTACTGTCATGTTCGGCCAATATCGCCTTGACGATCCTGATCGGCATCGGACGGATGCGAACGGTCACCGCATATGTCTCGCTCGCGGTCGTTGTGAATCTCGCCGTCTCGATCGCGCTCGCGAAACCACTGGGGGTCACGGGCGTCGTGATCGGCACGCTGATCGGATACGGCATCACCGCACCGCTCTACATACGCCTGGTCACACGTGAGCTCGCGATGCCGATCAGCGCGTTTCTCCGAGGTGCCATCTTGCCGATCATTCCGTGGGCGCTCCTGTTCGCCGGCGTGATCCTGCTGACCGCGATCCTGGTCAATCCGGTCGGGCTGGTCCCCGTCGCGCTCTGCTGCGTCCCAGCCGGGCTGGTGTACATCGGTGGTGTGGTCCGTTTCGCGATGACCGGTGAGGAGCGTCTGGCGCTGCTGGGATTCGTGCTGCCGTCACGAACGTCGCACGGATGAGCGCAACCCGCGTCCTGGCGCTCGATCACTTCTTCGACCAGGATCTCCGTGCGCTCGAGGCACACCCAGGACTGGAGCTCCGGCGCTTTCCATACCAGCGCCTCCGTGGCCGCGCGGTTCGCCTCATGGGACCGCAGGTCGCCCGTGGCCTGCATCCCTACAACGACCCCGACATCGCAACGGCGCGCGGACGCTACGCGGCCTGGCTTGCGCGCGAGGTGGAACGACTGTATCTCGAGCACGCATTCGACGTCATCGTCTTGCCGTCGGACACGTTCTTCTACGTGCGCACGCTGCCGGCCGCGGCGCATCGGCTCGGCATTCCGGTGGTCGTCGTGCAAAAGGAGACCACCATCTCGCAGGCGACGATGGACACCTTCAGCCTCGAGATCGGCGTCGAGGCGCCGTTTGTCTCCGACTTCATGACCGTCTGCAGTGGGCGCCAAGGCGAGTTCTGGCGTCGAGCTGGCGCCGCCGCGGAACGCATCGAGGTGACCGGACAGCCGCGCTTCGACGTCTACTCGTCAGCATCCGCTCCGCGCGGAGCGGCTCGCCGGCGCGTGCTGCATCTCACATACGCGCTCGACGCCTATGTCCCTGGCGCCGGACGAGGCCAGGGCTTGCGAACCTGGGAGTCCCTGCGCGATGCAACCGAGACGGCGCTCATCGAGCAGGTTCGCGCGGGCGCATGCGAGCTGGTCGTCAAGTGCCATCCGCAACAGGACCGGCGCGCCGAGGCGGCGCGTCTCGCGCGTCTTGCCGGTGCCGACTACGGCCGCGCCGTCACACTGGCAGATGAGGACGCTGACACGCGCGAGCTCATTCTCGGTTGCGATGTCGTCGTCGGCTTTCAGACTACCGCGCTGTACGAGGCTGTCGCAGCGCGCAGAACGGTCATCTATGCCGCGTGGGGAGACGAGTACGAGCGCCACCGCGACGGACTGATCCCGTTCGACGCGGCGCCGAGCGACTGTGTGCGGCACGCGACCTCACCCCACTCGCTCACGACGATGATCGATGACAGCGCTCCGGCCAGCGATTCGCACTGCATCACGTGGTCCGAGGAGGCGCTCGGACCGCTCGACGGCCAGGCAACCGAGCGAGTGGCGCGGCGCCTCGAAGCCGTGGCGGGAGCGTGGAGCGCGACCGACCGGCGCCACGAGCTCGATGCGCGCCGGCGCCGCTATGCGCTCGGGTACCTCGCGCGATCGGTCGCTGCCGAGACGGTCTGGACGGTCGCGGCGCCCGTGGCCGTTATCGCCGGCGAGCAGCGCCGCGTCGGAGTCAGACGCAAGCGCGCCCGGGAAGCTCGCGTGACCGCTGTCGCAACGCTCCGGAACGCAGACGCCCCCGGCAAGCCCTGATCAGCCGGTCTCGTTCGACCTTACTGGTTCGGCCACTTGCGCCTCGTCCAGAACGCCTCGTAGTCGTCGTACCCGAGCGCCCAGAGGATCCGTCGCGTGAGGGCTCCCGCGACGCCCGCTCGCTGTGCAAGGTTCGGTCGCGGCGCGTCGTGGGCGATGTCCGCGGCAAACGCTCGGCGCTCGGTGGCGCTGAGGGTTGACTCGCGCGCAGCCTTCTCCACCAGCCAGAACGCAAGGTCGTAGAAGCCGTAGAGACGCAGCAGACACAGCGTCGTCGCAAGCTCCGCCACACTCGCGGCGGGTTCCTGCACCCGCGATTCGCGAATGTACAGGGCATCGCCGGCAACGAGTTCCGCGCTCAGTGCCGAGCTGCCCGCGCTCGTGTTGAGGTACTTGCGCAGGTAGTGATACGGCTGACCTTCCGCGTTGCGATACGACCGGTGGGTGCGGAGGTCCAGGAGGCGAAAGCCCTGTCCCTGCATGAAGGCGTGCACGTCACCGAAGGTGGGCTGGCCCTTGTAGAGCTCGAGGAACTCGACCTCCAGCTCGACGACTGTCAGGCTCTCGAGCTGTGCTGCGCTCAGCGACGAAAGGATCTCGAGCTCCGTCCCCTGCGTGTCCAGCTTCATCAGCACCGGCACGGGACGCTGGTGCTCGGCGAGGAAGTCGGCAAGCGACATGCAGTCGACGTCGATGACGCGACGCACGCCCGCGTACGAGCGTCCGCTGTATTCGAGGATGACCGGATCGTTCGGCGGAAACAGCGATGATCCCGTCGCGCGGTTGAGCACGTAGAACTTTCGACGACCGGTCGTCCCCGCAAGCGCCACCGGGAACCACCGAATGTTGGGCGGTGAGTCGCGTTGACGCGCAGCGCACTCGGACGCGTCGGGCTCGAAGCAATCCACCTCCATCACCGCGAGGTACTCGCGCCAGTGCGGTGCGACACCGCCCGCAGCACCCACGTCCATCGCGTGGATCGCACCCCCCGCGAGGGCGGTCGCTAGCGCGCCGGCAGGGTCAAGCGGCGCCTGCCGGCTGCGAGCCTGGTGCCGGGACTCCGCGAGCGCGCGCACACGTTGACGAGTGCCTCTAACCAACGGCACGCGGCTCTGCCCCGCCCCTCAGTACCCCCACATGTGCTGGAGCGACACGCTGCCGGCCGTTGAGCATGTGAGGATCTGGCAGTTGACGTCGGCGTCCCCGCAGGTCACGAGCACCGTGCCATAGCCGCCTGGGCCGAGGAAGTCGCCGAGACCGTCGAAGAGCTCATCGATCCACGTGACCTTGCCCGTGAAGGCGTCGAGCTCGACTGCTCCGAGGCGCTCCTCACCCGAGGGTGCGTGGAGCTTGACCTTGACGGTCGCGTGCGCCGAGTGAGCGAGGTTGCCGGCGGCGTTGACGGCGAGGATGCCGGTGCGAAGGCCGCGCGCGGTACGCACGTGGCCGACGATGTTGGTGCGACCCACGACGCCCTTGCTCGGGTGCAGCCAGTGCGGAAATCCGTCGATCGTGGCGTTGAGATTCCGCCAGCAGCTCTGGAACTCCGTGATGTCGCGATCGCCGGTCTTCTTGTTGCGCACGACCAGGTTGCCGAACGCGTTGATGCGCTGCGGGTCGACGTTCATGCCCTTCCAGTCGGGACTGATGAGCGCGAGCCTGGGAGTGCGCCCCTTGGGCGCCTCGTATCCCGCAAGCAGCTCGTCCCGGTAGTGGTATCCGCGGACGGGGAGCGACACGTTCCGGCGTGCGAGCACTTTGCCCTCGGCGTCGAAGAGCACGGTCACGAAGTCCGAGATCTGCGGGTTCGCCAACTCGAACGAGCATCCGAACTCGATCTCCGACGTCTCGTCGAGCAGCGGCAGCCCGTGCGGCCAGAACAGGAATCCCTGCTCCTCCATCGCCTCGAGGAACGCCTTCTTCTCGTCGGCAAGTGGAGGGCGATGCTCGACCTGCGCGATGGTGACCTCGTGGTTGCCGCGCAGCGATGGATGGACGTCGCCGGATCCTTCGTCGAACGCGAACCAGTACGAGGTGCCATGTCCCTGGTACCGGTAGCTCCAGAATCCCGACGGTTCCGTGGCATTCGCCTTCCCCGGTACCGTGATCTCCTCGATGCTCCGCGCGCCGTCGCGAGCGAACGACCCCTTCTCGCCGCTGCGAGTCCAGCGCACCGCGCTGTCCGAACTCGCTCAACTGGTGGTCATAGTTCGGCAGCGTCAGCACGAGGCTCCCACCGCTGAACTCACTGACCGGAAGCCGCGATTCGCAGATGTGGTCGGGTCCGTAGTCATGCGCACCGTGGAGGCTCGTGAGCGAGTCCCGCCAGAAGAGATCCGCCCACACCCGCCAGCGCGGGTGTCGATTCCCAGTCAGCGCAGGATGCGTCGTGCGTATCTCGATCACCGCCGTCCCCTCGCGTTCCGGGAGGAGCTCGTCGAGCGTGAAATGCCGTGTCGCCTGCGGGCGCATCACCACGAACTGCTGGTGATGGCTTCGAGCGTCACTGCTCGTCACCCGTACCAGGAGGGGGTCTTTGATAGGGAAGAAGTCGGCGAAGTGGTTGAAGAGGTAGATGTCGGCGGCTTCCACCTCGGCGGGGATGGGAATCGTCGAGCCGCAGTACTCCCAGCCCTGGCCAACCCAGAAGACGGGGGTGACGGAGCCGCTGCGCTCCACCCAGCGCATCGCGTTGAGATACGCGGTCTTGACGTCCGCCCCGCCCACGACGACGGCGTCGAATTTGGCGATGTCGACGGAGGCCGGAAGCGCTGCGCCGGCGAGGAGATCGCCGTCGCGGTGGGAGACCCACGTCCACGTCACGTCCGAGGCCGCGGCGCCGAGGGCATCCCGGAACTCGGTGTCGCTGTAGACGATGCCGGTACGCACGCGGGTCTCCCGAAGCTGGACCACCACGTCGCCGATGGCCTGGTCGATCGACGCGATCCTCGGCCGTGGCGCACCCGTCGGCGCGACTTCGGGCTGCTGGTTCCGCTGCCGCCACCGCTGGCGGATCTTCATCCCCAGGAGGCCGGGGTCGGTGCGCAGGGTCGCGACGGCTCGGGCGACCTCGCTGCGAAGCGGACGTGCTGACGGCGGTCGAGTGCTCATGTTCCTTCCCCAGGATGGCGGACGAGTCGAAAGTCGGTGCCGCGCTGATTATGGCGCCGCGTCACCGATGGGTCCGCATCGCACGTTCGAGGACGATGAACTCGCCTTCGCGGCGTTCCAGCCGATGGAAGCCGGCGAGCTCGAACGCGCGCCCCGACGCCGGGTTGTCGGTGTGGACCAGCGCCCGGAGCGTCAGTACGGCCGGATCGCTCTCGACCTCGCCGGCCATGGCCCGCAGCGCGGCCGTCCCCAGCCCTCGTCCGCGCTCTCCGGGAGCAACGGCGATCGAGACCGTTCCCGTGCCGCCTTCGACATCGACCCGGACCTGTCCGACCGGGGTGCCACGCTCCTCGGCGATCCAGAGATGCGTGCCGGGATCGGCCAGGCGTCGCGCGAGCCACTTTGCGTGCTCCTCGGGGGTCACGCCCGCGCCGCTGACACTGAACCGAATGGCCTCGGGATCGTTGCGCCAGGCGAGGAGCAACGCAGCGTCGCCTGAGGTGGCTGCACGCAGCGTGAGCATCGCCTCGGGGCGTCCTGGGCTCGTCAGCGGACCAGGTCGTCCCACACGAGCACCTGGTCCGCGACCAGGTCCTTGACGACGTGCCTGCCGACGACCTGGTCCAGGGCGTCGACAGGGATGCCGAATCCCGGGCGCTTGATCGCGAGATCCTCGCGTTTGAGTTCGCCTCCGGCGGGGACATCCCGCGCCGCGACGATGCTCCGGCGCCCCAGCCGGAACAGGTCGGCCTCGGCGTCGGTGACGCGCTTCACGCTGGAGCCCAGCGCCTCCTCCGTCTCGCGAATGGCCGTCACCATGGCCTTGAGCTCCGAGGGCTCCAGCGCGAAGGGATGGTCCGGGCCTGACTGGTTTCGGCTCAGCGTGAAGTGCTTCTCGACGGCGCACGCGCCGAGGGTCACGGCCACGACATCAGCGGTATGGCCCGGAGTGTGGTCCGACCATCCGACCGGGATCTGAAATGCGTCACGCATCGTCGTAATCGCCCGAAGGTTCAGGTTCTCGAAGCGCGGCGGGTAGTTGACGGCACAGTGCATGACGAGCAGATCGCGTGCCCCGGCTGCTGCAGCAGTGTCGAGGGCTCGCTCGATGTCACCGAGGGAGGCCATGCCGGTGGAGATCAATATCGGCTTGCCGGTTCCAGCGACCCGTTCGATCAGCGGGAAGTGGTTCACCTCGTACGACGCGATCTTGTACGCGGGCACACCGACCGCCTCCAGGGCATCGACGGCGGCCTCCTCGAACGGGGTCGAGAAGAACGTGATGCCGCATTCGGCGGAGTACCGGGCGAGCTCGGCGTGCCACTCCCAGGGCATCTCGACACGCTTGATGAGCTCCCAGACGAACTCCTGATTGGCGAGGAGATCCTTCTCCTTCAGATACTCGAAATCCGGCGTCTGCCGCGAGTAGAGCCCTTCGGCGGTGTAGGTCTGGAACTTGACCGCATCGGCGCCAGCTTCGGCGGCGACCTCGATCAATCGTCGTGCCGTCGGCAGGTCGCGATTGTGGTTGGAACCGGCTTCGGCGATCACGTAGCAGGGATGCCCCGGTCCCACCGGGCGGTCCCCGATGCGGAACTCCTGATTGCCGTAGACGCGGGCGGTCATTCCGCCACGACTGTCGCCCGAGGATCCGGCATGCGCCCAGATGATAGGTTCCGCGAGGTGGGCGAGGACACGTGATCGACGAACGGCCGCAGAGCGGCGGCCTGCGCGGGCGCGTGCTCGACTGGGCCTGGACTCACCCGCGCTGGAAGCGGCGGATGCGCGAGGTCTGGGGCAGGGGCCGGGAAGCGGTGGGGATCACCGGTCTTCCCCGACCGTTCGATCCGCCCGAGTGGGACGCGCTGCGCTCCATCGCGCGCACCGCTGACCCTCCCGAGCCCGGCGCTGAGCGGGTGCTGTTCATGAGCTGGCGCGGATGGTCGACGCACCTCGCGATCGAGACCGTGCTCGCCCATGCCGTCCTTCGGCGCGGTGGCGCGCCGATCTTCACGTACTGCGGCGGCCGGCTCCCGATCTGCGACGTCATGCCGGTGAACGCGGCACCACCGATGCCGTGCCACTCGTGCCGCGAATACGCCTCAGGGGCAATCCGCGCAGCGGGATTCGACAGCGTCGCGCTCCACGACGTCCTCGATGTGGGGGTCACAGTGAAGCTCGCGCGTGAGCGCGTCGCGGGACTGTCCACCATCGCCGAGTGCGAGGCCTATGTCGACCAGGGACTGCCGCTCGGGCACCTCGTTCGGGTGTCGGTCGCGTGGTTTCTCTCGCGCGGAAGCCTCGACGACACGCCGGAGACCGTTGCCACGTACCGCTCGTTCCTGGTCAGCGGCATCGTGGTCGCGCGCGGCCTGCGCAACATCCTGCGGCGGACCGCACCGCAGCGGGTGTTCATGCTCAACGGCACGTTCTTCGCCGAGAGCATCATGGCCGCGCTGGCGACCGAGCACGGGATCGCGTTCGGCACCTACGAGAAGGGGTTCATCCACGACGGGCTCGTGATGACACCGGGCGCCGCGGCATCGCGTCTCGAGGTGCCCGAAGCGGCATGGGCCGCCGCACGCGACATGCCGCTCACCGAGCACGAGTCGGAGGCGATCGACACGTATCTCGGTGATCGCCGCCAGGGCGGCGGCTCGCTCGACAATTTCTGGCGAGTTCGCGTCGAGGATCTCGACCGCATCCGCACTGAGCTTCGCCTCGAACCGGGACGGCCACTTGTAGTCATGTTCTGCAATATCTTGTGGGACAGCGCTGTGGTGGGCCGCGATCTCGCATTTCCGTCCATGGGCACCTGGGTGACCGAGGGGATCCGCTGGGCCGAATCGCATCCCGAGATCGACCTGGTGGTGCGCATCCACCCTGCGGAGGTGCAGCTGCGCAACCATCCGACGCGCGAGCGCATGGCCGACCACATCAGCGCGGAGGTGCCATCGCTCCCGCCCAATGTGAGGGTGATCGAAGCCGACGATCCCACGAGCTCGTACGTCCTCATGGACACTGCGACGCTCGGCCTCGTGTACACGTCGACGGTCGGACTCGAGCTTGCGGCGCGCGGCGTGCCCGTCATCGTTGCGGCGACAACGCACTACCGCGGACGGGGATTCACGATCGACCCGGAGACGGCCGCTGAATACTGGGCGGCCGCGGACCGAGTCCTGGCGACACCGCCGTCGGAGACGGAGCGCGATCGATCACGCGAGCTCGCGAGACGGTATGCGGTGCTGTTCTTCTTCAGATTTCACAATGTGCTCGATGCGGTGACTGAGGACGGGCGCAGCCGGCCTCGTATCCGCGCAACAGTCGCGTCGGACCTCGACCCGAGAGTGGATCCGGCACTGGATCGCGTCGTCGCCGGGATCCTCGACGGGATTGCCCCGATTGCGCCGCCGGGCGACTTGAACGGTTGACAGTTTCCCGAAGCGCGGATCGGCGATACTCCCCCGGATGATGCGCCGAGGGATCGCACCTGCAACGCTCGTGGGCGTCGTCGTTCTGGTGGGTGGCTCGTCACGGGGTCTCCGCGCTCGACATCATCAAGTTCGTCGCGTACGACCTGGTGTTCGTCGCGCTGCCCGGGCATCGCGCTGCTCTGGGCAGTGCGCGGACGTCGCTCGCGCTTTCTCGTCAGCGTCGCGGTCGGCTGGCCGCTCGGTCAGGCGCTCGAGATTCTCGCCTTCAGCGCAACCGCGGTCATCGGAGCGCGTTGGCTCTTCTTCTTCTACCCGATCGTGGTCATCGTCCCGAGCGCGCTACGTGATCTGGCGTCGACGGTCTGACGTCGCTACGGATACGGACTCGAGCGGCATGTCCACGACGCTCATGTGGACGGTCGCGGTGGCACTCTCGCTCGGACTCATCTACCTCGCGATCATGTTCGTCCCGCAGGCGCCGTTGCCTGGCGCCTCAGTGCAGGTTGAGTACATCGACTTCCCGTATTTCCTCGGGCTGATCAACCAGGTGTCGCAGCACTGGCCGCCGACGCTCGCCGGCCTCTCCGGCGTGCCGTTGCCGTACGAGTGGTTCGTCTTCTTCCACATGGCCGCAGCGAGCAACGTGACCGGTGTATCGATCCCGGTCATCGCGCTCCGGCTCGACTACGTGCCAACGCATTCTTGTCATCGCGTGTCAGCTGCTGGCGCTCGGTCGCCTGTTCACCCGGTCGGCGTGGACTGGAGCGGTCGCCATCATCATCGTGTTCCTGCTGGGGCCGCTTGACCTCATCGCAAGCTCGAACGGCAGCCCGTTCGGCGACAACGCGTTCGTTCACCTCTGGGACAGCTGGACGTTCCCGTTCGGCTTGATGTTCTTCCTCGGCCTGCTCTACCTGATCACGGAGCGCATGCGAGCGAGCACATGGCGTGCCCGGAGCGACATTGGGCTCATGGGTGCTCATCGGCACTGCTGATGATCGGCGCATCCGGCGCGAAGGCAACCGTCCTTCCGGTGATCATCGTCGGTGCGGTGCTCTACGTGGTCGTGCACGTCCTCATACGTCGCTCGGTGCCGCTCAACATGCTCCTGACGGCGGTGCTCGGCATCGTGATCTTCGTCGCCACTTATCGCGTCATCTACGCGGGTCGGCCCCGGACCTGATCTTCACGCCGCTCATGTGGCTGAAGACCACGCCGCCCGTGCTCTTCGTGGAGACGATTCATCACGCTCTGCTGCGTCGACGTCTGCTGCCGTTCGCGTATGCTGGCCGGGCTTGCCGGAGTGCTGCTTCCGCTCGCGGGTGCGCTCTACCTGATCAGACGCCGGCATCGTCCGCAGATCGCCTCGCTGATGTTGCCGCTCTGCATGCTCGTCGCCGGCATTCTGATCACAGCGCCGTGCATCAGAGCTCATACAGCGAGCTGTACTTCGAGGACATGGGGTATGTGGCCGGAGCTCTCGTCGCCGCCGCGGGGCTGCGGCTGGCATGGCTGGATCTTGGCGGCGCGATCGCCGTCTCGCGCCGGTTCGTCGTCGTCATGTTCGCGACGGGTGTCTCGTCCTGCTTCTGCGGGGTCGTGAAATTCACCTCGCACGATGTTTTCACCCCGGAATCGACGATGAAGCTGTACGTCGGTCTTGTTCGCGGCGGCCTTGGTCGTTCTCGCCCTGTCCGCGCTCGTGCTGCGTGCCGGATACGGCACGCGGAACAGGCGCGCTGGCGTTGGGCCTGATCCCACTTGATCGCGGCCTGCCGCGCTCACCTCGCCGCTCCTCGTGTATCCAACGGTTCGCAAGATCACATCCGGCGTGCCCGTAACCACGACGACGCCGGTGCTCGTGCCGGGAGTCGTCGTGGCACTGCACTGGCTGCGCGACCACACATCACAGGATGCTGTGTTGCCGTCAACAACCACTGGATCGACGAGGCGCGGACGAATGCCAAGTACTACTACTACGCGCCATTCTCGGAGCGGCAGATTTTCATCGAGGCCTACGATCCCATTCGAGACGGTGTCACACCTGGGATTTCGACTCCGACGGCGATCCACGTTTGCGTACCGTCAGCTTTTGAACGACCAAGTGTTCGACGACGCGAACACCGAGGCCCTGAAGATCATGACGCATGACTACGGCGTGCGATACCTGTTCGTCGACGCTCTCCTCGGCAGTCAGAACCCAGCGGTCCTCCAGCTCGGCCACGTCGTGTTCAGCAACGAGGACGCGACCATCATCGCGGTGGGATAGCGCAGGACTGATGCCGGCGCGCGCCCTCGGCCCGTCGCGCTGGTCTCCGCGGTGGCTGTGACGATATGGGTCGTCTCTGGCGTTCGCCCTGTTCGACATCGTTCGGTTTCTCGGCTACGAGATCTCTTCGTCGCGCTTCCGGGGGCCGCGCTGCTTTGGGCTGTCCGCGGGCGCCGGCCGAGATCGCTCGTCGCCATCGCGATCGGCTGGCCGCTCGGTCAGACCCTCGAGATCCTGGCGTTTGTCGCGACCGCGGCGATGGGCGCGCGCGGGCTCTTCTCTGTCTACCCGCTCGTTGTTCTGGCGATAAGCGCGTCGGTGATCTGGCTTCGCCGGCATGCAGCGCCGGCGGAAACGCGCGAAGTTCGAATGTCGGGGTTGTCGATGTGGGCGGCGGCTGCGGCCATATCGGTCGGCCATCCTCTATCTGGTCCTGATGTTCCTTCCTCAGGTCCCGCTGCCGTCCTCGCCACCGTCGGTCGACTACAACGTCGACTTCGTCTTCTTCATCGGACTTATCGCGCAGGCCTTGAACCACTGGCCGCTCACGAGTCCGGTCTGTCCGGCAGCCCGCTGCATTACGAGTGGTTCGTCTTTCTCCACATGGCGGCGGTTAGCCAGGTGACCCGCGTGAGCATTTCGACGATCGCGCTGCGGCTGGAGTTCGTGCCCACGATCGTCGTGCTCGGATGCCAGTTGCTGGCGCTCGGGCGCTCGATGGCGCGATCAGCGTGGGTCGGAGTGCTGGCAATCGTCGCCGTGTTCCTGCTGGGGCCTCTGGATCTCACGACCAACGGCGGAGGGAATCCGTTCGCCGAAAGCTTCAGCTATCACCTCTGGACGAGCTGGACATTTCTCTTCGGATTGACGTTCCTTCTGCCGCTGCTCCACCTGATCAACGAACGCCTGCAGATGCCAACCTGGCGGACGCGTCAGCGATGTCGCAGTCCTGGGCATTGATCGCTTTGCTCCTCGTGGGCGCGTCGGGAGCCAAGGCGACGATTCTGCCGGTGATCCTCGGCGGCGTCGCTCTGTACATCGTGATTGCCCTGTTCAGACGCCACCGGCCGTCAGTGATGGCCGCTTGTGCCGCACTGGTATTCGGCGTCGCGGTCTTTGCGCTGACGTTCCTGATCATCTACGGCACCGGTTCGCCGGGAACGCCGATCGACCCGTTCGTGTCGCTGTCGCGCACGTTCCCGATGGTGGCCGCCGAGGGCATTACCAACGCTGCCCTTCGCCATCTCGTGCTGCCCTTCGCGTACGTTGCCGGCGTCGCCGGCGTCCTGCTGCCACTCGCAGGCTCCCTCTATCTGCTGCGCCGGCAACATCGTGCCGAGCTCGCTCGCTACGCCCTGTGCATCTGCACGTTCATTGCAGGGCTCGCGATAGCAACTGCGGTGCACCAGATCTCCTTCAGCGAGCAGTATTTTCTCGACACCGGGTTCGTCGCCGGCTGCGTCGTTGCAGCCGCCGGTCTCCGTCTTGCATGGCTCGATGCCGGGCTGGCATTGCCGATGTCGGTGCGATCAATGCTGGTAACGCTCGCCGTCTCGTTTGCCGTGCTCATCGCCACCATCCTTGCCACCTCGCACACGATCACCCCCGGCCACGCGCTCGTCGCCAGGTATGTCGTGCTGGGAGCCGGCTGCATCGCACTCGTCGTCGGGTGGACCTTCGTCATGCGCCGCCGGAATCGCTCTGCGTCGGGAGCATGGGCGCTGGCGCTCATCCCGCTCGTCGCGGCGTCCGCACTGACGTCACCGATTCTCGTCGCGCCGTCCGTGAAGAAGATCGTCAGTGGCACCCCCATCACGATCGCCGCACGCGATCCCGAGGTGGTCTGGGGTCTCACACCTGACCTCCTGACGGCGCTCGACTGGCTCCGGGACCACACACCGGCACAACTGTGTTCGCGGTGAACAACCACTGGATCAATCCCGCGGAAACAGATGGGCGCTACTACTACTACTCCGCGTTCTCGGAACGCGAAGTGTTCGTCGAAGCGTACGACTCGGTTCGCTTCGGGATCCCGACCGGGTCCGACAGCCCGGCCGAGATGAACTTCGTCTACCGCCAGACGCTCAACAACGAGGTGTTCGACCACGCCGATGCACAGGCGCTCAGCGTGCTCACCCACCAGTACTCCGTCCGCTTTCTGTTCATCGATCGCATGCACGGCACGGTCGACCCTGCCGTTGCCCAGCTGGGGCGTGTGTGTTCACGAATCAGGCCGCCATCATCGTGGCGGTGAGCTAGCACCCGGCGCGCCACCCCCCGAGCCAGGCTGAGGCGCTACATTGCACGCCGTGCATCGAGACGTGCCCCAATGACCACCACACCACTCAGGATCCCGTTCAATCGGCCGACGCACACGCGGCTGGTCGACGAGTACGTCACGCAGGCCCTGCACAGCGGACATCTGTCAGGCGACGGGGATTTCACCAGACGATGCCAGGAGCTGCTCAGTGGCCTGCTCGAGGAGGCGACGGTCCTGCTCACCACCTCGTGCACGCACGCGCTCGAACTCGCGGCACTGTTGCTCGACATCAGCCCGGGAGATGAGGTGATTGTGCCGTCGTTCACGTTCTCGTCCACGGTGAACGCGTTTGTGCTTCGAGGCGCCGTTCCGGTTTTCATCGACATACGCCCGGACACGCTCAATCTCGACGAGACCAAGCTCGAGGCTCTCATCACGGACAAGACTCGCGCGATTGTTCCGGTGCACTACGCCGGCATCGGATGCGAATGGATACCATCATGGATGTCGCGACGCGACACGGCATCCCGGTGGTCGAGGACGACGCGCAAGGCTTGCTGGGGACGTATCGCGGCAGACCACTCGGAACGTTCGGGGCCATCGCGGCACTCAGCTTCCACGAGACCAAGAACTTCTCGTGCGGCGAGGGTGGCGCAATCGTGATCAACGATGCGCAGTATGTCGACCGCGCCGAGATCATTCGCGAGAAGGGCACCAACCGGCGCAACTTCTTCCGCGGCCTCGTCGACAAGTACACGTGGGTGGATCTGGGCTCGAGCTATCTGCCATCGGACCTCCTGGCGGCGATGCTCCTGGCACAGCTCGAGGACCGCGAATGGGTGTGGGAACGCCGGCGCACCGCATGGATGCAGTACGCGGAAGGACTCGCTGACTGGGCGCAGGTCAACGGCGTGCAGCTGCCGTTCGTGCCGGCGCACTGTGAGACGCCCTACCACCTGTTCCACATGATCCTGCCGACGCCGGAAGCGCGGGATGCGCTGATCACCCACCTGAGAGCGGCTGGCATCCTTGCGGTCTTCCACTACCAACCGTTGCACCTGTCGCCGTTTGGACAGCGTCTCAACGCAACATCTGATTGCCCCGTGACCACCGACGTGAGCGCGCGGCTGATCCGCCTTCCCTTCTACACCAACATGGCATCGAGCGATGTCGAGTCTGTCATCGCCGCTGTGGGTGCCTTCTCAGCGCACTAACTGCGACAAGTCAGCCGACGACGCCGCTGACGCGGGCTACGTATACGGCGCGAAAACCGGACGGGCCACGCTGAACGCATCGTCGTGCCAGATCTTCAGCATGAACTCGAACGGCATATAGGCATGATGGAGTAGCGCCCGCCGGCTGTACGACTGCGCCATCGACAACATCGCGGCCGGGTTCGCGTAATACAGGTCGTCACGCCGAGCCGGGACATCGGACGACGTGCTCAGGAAATCGCAGACGACGACATGTGACGCAAGTCCCCACATCTGATCGATTGTCTCGGTCGCGAACGCAAGGTTGTCCTGGTGGAGGCGGTGATTGAAGAGCCCGATCGCGATCGCCGCGGATGGCTGGAACTCCGCACTCCAGGCAGCGAGATCCCCTGCCTCGAAGTGGGCCATGCGGTCCTCCTTGTGCAGGACGCGCGCCTCGTCGATGAGCTCCGGCACGAGGTCAATCCCAAAGTAACTGCCCTGCCACCCAGTCTGCCGCAGAAAGGTGAGCAGAGTCGCCGAACCCACAGCCGACATCGAGAACAGCACGCAGATCATCGGCACTGCACTGCTGAATCGCAGCCGCGAAACGCGCGCCCTGGCAATCCTTGTTCCAGCCGAGCGTCCGGCGATCCACGCCGAACTCACGGAATCGCTCGAGGTATCTGGCGCGAAGCTCCGCGGCGTCGACGTCACGCACTGGGCGATCCGGCTGACCTATGCCGAAGACGTTCGCGGCGGCCCCACCGAACAGCTCCTCGCGGCTGTGCGCATCAAGGTCGCTGGCCATCTGCCCTGCACTGTTCATGCTCTCGCGCATCGGCACGTGCGGGAAGTCACTGCCATAGAGGACGCGTCCTGCGGGCAGGCGACCGCAGATGAAGCGGATGTCGTTCGCCACCGATGAACCCTTGAAGTAGATCGGCGTGAACGAGATGTCGAGATAGACGTTCGGATTGGACTTGGCGACAAGGAACGCTTCCGTCACCTTGTAACCCCCGGCATGAGCCAGAACCATTCGCAGATCGGGCATCTCCTGGGCGAGCCGGTGATACGCGTTGGGATGAATGCCGAGATCATCGAGGTCGGGGCCCCACGGAAAGACGTCGAACAAATCGGCCAAGCCGCGCTCCTGAGCCAGCGCGAGCACCTCACGCACCACCGGCGTATCCGCGCGGACGTGCTGGTGTCTTGGATGGATCTTGAGCCCGCGCACCTCGTGATTGGCAAGGAATGCCTGCATCAGTGCCACTGTTGCATCAGGCTTGTCAAACTCCGGCGTGTAGAGACCGATAAGCCTCCCCGGATAACGCGAACATGCATCCTGCACGAACTCGTTCGTCGCGACGCCCGGCAACGGCAGGACGATCGACATGTCGACGCCGTTTTCGTCCATTGCGCGCACCAGGTCATCGGCGCCGGCCGGAAGGTCGAGTGGACCTCCGCGCCCCTGCTCGAAGATGTGCGTATGACAGTCGATGATCATGCGGTCACCACTTCCACCATATCGAAGACCGCCTGCGTCGTGGCCATGACCTCCGAACGGGTGGATCCGAACACGACGACCTGGCCGACTCGGGATCGATCATCCTGCGGCTCACCGACAACGTCACCAACCGCCAATTCCAGGAGGATCTCCTGGACCCCTGGAATCGCGCGGCCCGCCTCCAGGCCCGCGATCGAGCGAACGGTTCCGGCCGGATGTCGAAGAACGCAAGGTTGGCAGCGCGGGCACGCCCGTCCGGTCGGATGTCCGTCCTCTCGCCCATCACGCTTTTGAGATAGAACTCCGCGATCGGGGCGCCGGCGAGGAATGGCGCGATGTGCGAATAGACGCTACTCCCGCCACCGCGGGCCGCGATCTCGACCAGGTAGACCGTGTCGCCGACGACCATGTACTCGGCATGCGTGATGCCGGTCTCCATTCCGAGCGCCTTGACGACGGCGTGATTCGTCGCGCGAATGTTCTCGAGCGTCGCCGGCGGAGCGTCTGCCGGGTACGTGAGGCGGCTGGCAACCTCGGGGCGGTGCGCGAAATGACTCTTGTCCGAGATACCCGCGACGTACGGCTCACCGTCAATGCAAAACCCTTCGACGGTCACCTCCACGCCGTTGAGAAATCCCTCGACGAGGATGCCCTCGCCGCTCGAGAACCGCGCTGCCTCGGCCACGGCGGCCCCCAGCTCCGCCGCACTGCGCACGATGCGAACACCCCGGCTCGACTGGTTCGCGATCGGTTTGGTGACCAATGGAAACCCGATAAGCTTCGCGACGCGCTCGGCGTCCCCCAGATCTCGCACCAGATCGAACGCGGGGCTGGGAACCCCGGCCGCGTCGGTCACTTCACGCATGAGGTGCTTGTTCGTGAAACGCGCCGCGACTTCTGGCGAGATCCCCGAAAGGCCGAGCTCCGCCGCGACAAATGCCATCGTGGGGACGCCGGCATCTGTCGTGTCGCATACGATGCCGCCGATGTCGTAGTCGCGAGCGATTCGTAGCGTTCCCGCGCGGTCTGTGATGTCGACTCGGTGATGGGCATCGGCCAGCTCGTACCCGGGCCGTTCCTCATACATGTCGGTGCAAAGCACCCGATAACCCATCGTTCTCGCCAACGAGATGGTCGGCAGCTGCCACTCCCCACCACCGAGGACGTGGATCCAATCGCTCGGCATTCTGATCCGGGCCTCCGCTACGACGTCTGCTCGATGAGTTCCTTGATCTCGTTCAGCCCGCGCATGTTCTCCTCGAGAGTCGCCGTTCCGAATGACACCCTGATGTACCGGTCACAGGAGTTGCCGTACCCCACGCCGGGCACCGCGCTGATATGGCGTTCGTTGAGCAGGCGATCGCAGAAGGCCTCCGATCCCAACGACGAGCGCCCGATGGAGACGAAGAAATAGAACGTCGCGTCTCCCTCGAGACGCAACAAACCGATCTCCTGCATGTGGTTTGACAGGGCGGTCCGTGTTTCGAGCAACGCGCGCATCTGCGGCCGCGTCACCTCGATGATCGCGTCGAAGTGCTTCGCCAGATAGTATTCGAGGATCGTCGCCGGGCAGGTGATCAAGTGCTGGTTCGCCTTGAGAATGTTCGCGATCAGCTCACTGTTGGCGATGACGTAGCCGATACGCCAGCCGGAGATGCCGAAGTTCTTCGACATGGAGTTGAAGATGACCACACGTTCCCAGTCAGGATCGAGGCTTCCGAGCGAAACGAACGCGCCCTCGGGTGCAAAATCGCTGTAGGCCTCATCCGCGAGCAGCCAGAGGTCCCGCTCGCGCGCCAGGTCGACGAGCTGCTGCAGCTCTTCGGTGGTGTACACGTATCCGCTGGGGTTGTTGGGATTCGTGATGATCACGGCTTGCGTCCGCGACGTGATGTACTCCGCGATGCCGGCGATCCCGCGGGTGCACGGCACACCGATGGGCACGCCATAGCAGAGCTTGATCTGTTCGGGATAGCTCACCCAGGCAGGCTCGGTGTACACGACCTCGTCGCCCGGATCCAGGATCGACATCAACGTCATGTAGATCGCGGCTTTCGAACCTGCTGTGATGATGATGTTCTCCGCAGGGTCGAAGCCCACCCCGTACTCGCTCGCGAAGTAGTCCGCCAGTTGGTCGCGAAGGGTGGGAAGGCCGCGCGAGTGCGAATAGTGGTTGATCGTGTCCTTCGGCAGATCGTCAATTGGGAACGATGGAACGTCGAAGTACGCCTCACCGAGACTCTATGACGAGCACGTCGATCCCCTGCTGGCGAAGCTCGTACACCATGGTGTTGTACTTGATCGACATCGCCTGCTCGGCTCGACTCATGACTTGAGAGATCTTCGGCATTCGCTGGCTACCTGCTTGTTGTGCGCTGAGCTCGCCCAACCGGCCGAGCTTCGGGCTCCGGAGCGGGCGATGCGACGGAGCGGATCACGTAGAGAGGGCGGCGTTTCGTCTGCTCATAGATGCGGCCGACATAGATGCCGATGATGCCGAGATTCAAGAGGACGATGCCTCCGATGAAGGCCGAGAGAGTCATGGTGCTGAGCCAGCCCGGAACGCCAACTCGACGGTCGATCAGGAAGTTGATGACCAGAAGAGTCCATAGGCGGCAGACAGGAACGACATGGTGATGCCGATGGAGATGGATATGTAGAGCGGACGATTCGAGAATGCAACGATGCCGTCGAGCGCCAACTTGATGAGCTGGCTCCATCCGTACGCAGACTTGCGATTCGGACGCTCCGCGCGCTCGACGTCAACGTATCCCGTTGCAAAGCCGACCCAGCGGACCAACCCACCGAAAAGGCGCGGCGACTCCGGCATCGACTGCACCGCATCGACAACCGTTCGATGCATGATGCGAAACGTCCCGACACTCTGGTCCATGTGATAGCCGGACAGCACCGAGAACACTCGGTAAAACAGCGCCGATGTGACGCGCTTCACCGGCGTTCCGTACCGAGCCGAGCGCCGAGCGAGCACAACGTCGTAGCCGCCTTCAGCAGCATCGAGCAGCCGCGGAATGTCCTCGGGCGGATCCTGGAGGTCGCAATCCATCACGACGGTCCATTCGCCCTTGGCGAGATCAAGACCGGCGCTGATTGCCTGATGCTGACCGAAGTTGCGACTCAGCAGGACGCCGGTCACGTTGTCGGACGCGGCCGCGAAGTCTCGGACCACGGGCCAGGAACCATCAGGGCTGCCGTCGTCGACGAGAATGATCTCGTAAAGCCGTCCAATTGTGCGAAGAGTCGTCGTCAGACGCTCGAACAGCTCGGGCAGCACCCCTTCTGCACGATAGACGGGAATCACCACCGAGATGTATGGACTTTGTCCTTCGTCAGCACGGTCTTCACGAGGCTGCACCGGACTATTCTCACCCAGACTCGGCTCGTGCTCGCGCGACCGTGGCTGTTTGGTCTTCGCCGTTTCCATCGTCCCTCAGCATTCGATTTGTCAGGGTGCACGTGCCGGACCCCTTCCCCAGCCCACGCCGTTCGTGAGATCCTCACCCGTGAGGATAGTAGGTGAGGCACATGATCGCGATGTCGCGACGCACGCGCGGCCAGTTCCGCTGAACACGACCCTGCAGAAGCTCACCGGGTCAGGCGCTCCTGCTCGCGAGTTCGTTCGGCTCCGTGACGATCACGGATGGTGGATCGGCGATCACGCCACGCTCCGTGATGGAGTGTGGGTCAGCGATCGCGATGTCCCGTCGTCTGCATTCTCGGCCGATGCCCACCAGACGCTCCTCGAAATCGAGGACCAAAGCCTGTGGTTTCGCTGGCGCAATGAGATCATCGGTGATGTCCTGCAACGGGTTGGCACGCCTGCGGCGCTGTGGGACATCGGGGCCGGCAACGGAGTCGTCTCTCGGTACCTCGAGACGCTGGGGATCACACCCGTTGTGGTCGAGCCGGGCGACCGGGGGACGACCGGCGCGGCGATGAGAGGGATCCAGCACGTCATCCAGGCGGCTCTCGAGGAACTCGAGCTCCCTGCCGGGTCGATCCCGTCTGCCGGTGCTTTCGACGTTCTCGAACATCTTGAAAACCCGGACCTGCTGATGGCCGAAGTCCATCGCGTGCTCGCTCCCAAGGGCCTTTTCATCGCTTCAGTCCCGGCGTTCCCCGGCCTGTGGAGCGAAGCCGACATCTTCGCGGGTCACCATCGCCGATATCGCCGCAAGACGTTGCTGCAACTCATGCGACGGACTGGCTTCGCATCGGTCTACATCAGTTATCGCTTCGCCGCCGTCCTACCGCAATTGCTGTTGACTCGTGCGCTTCCCTGGCGTCTCGGCATGCACCGCGACGACCAATCGGCGGCGCGACAGCTCGGCAGGCAATCGTCTGCGATGGATGCGGTGGGGCGGGTGGCTGCGGCCTCCGAGCGATATTGGGACGCGAGGCTACCCGTACCGCTGGGGACCTCGTTGATCGTCGCCGCTCGACGCGTTTGAGCTCAGAGCCGGGGGCGACCCGCCTCCAGTCTCGACGCCTCGCACCGCCTCGGCGATGCCCGCCCAGAAACCTGTGCCCCAGGCCATGTGGAGGATCACAAAGACGCCGGGGATCCGCAGACGGACGGCCATCGGCTCACCGCGCCCGGCACGAATGCCGGCCACAACACACCCAGCGACATATACCGCGCTGCCGGCGACGACCAGCCGGCGACCGCGTCCGCTCAGCGTCATGAGCAGCGCCGCCGGCACAGCTGCCACCAGCGCCGGGGCCGCGAGATGGTACGGGCGGATCACGCCTGGGCGAGCCCGTGCCACCCGAACCTTCGCCCGCCCGTAGCGGAAGTACTGGCGCGCGAGCGCGCTCAGCGAATCGCGGACGTAGTAGCGAGTCGGGATGTCCGGGCTGAAGAGCACATGGCCCCCGGTCGCGCGGATTCGATCGTTGAGTTCGTAGTCCTCGTGCGGCGGGTAGGCCTCGTCGAACAGGCCGACACGCTCGAAGGCGCTCCGCCGGAACGTTCCGGGGAACACCGTCGCGACCTCCTCCGGCCGTGTCGAGTATCGAAACCGGGCTCCGCCGACACCGAACGGCGACTGCATCGCGCGCGCGATCGCTCGTCCGGTCATCCCGGCGCCGACACCGTCCGCGCGACCACCGACGTTGTCCGCGCCGGACTCCCGGAGCAAGGCGATCGAGCGACTCAGGTGCTGCCGCGTCCATTCGGCGTGACCGTCCTGGCGCGCGATGTACTCACCCGCGCTCGCCATGATCCCGAGGTTCAGTCCTGATGCCTGGGTACGTCCGGGGTTGTCGATGAGGCGCACGTTCGGATGGGACGCGGCAACGGACTCGACGATGCTCCGTGTCCCATCGGACGATCCCCCGTCGGCGACGATGACTTCGTACCGATCCTGCGGGTAGTCCTGATCGAGGACGGAGTCGAGGCACGCCCCGATGTAGCGCTCCTCGTTGAAGACCGGGAATGACCACGCTCACGAAGGGCAGTGCGGCATCGGCTCCATGGTCCATTTGGCTGCTATGGTGCCGTCGTGTGAGGACGTTGGTGACTGGAGGCGCCGGTTTCATCGGCAGCCACCTCGTCGATCGTCTTGCCGAAGCGGGCGACGCCGTCACGGTGCTGGACGATCTGTCGACCGGCAGGCGCAGCAACCTCTCGCGCAGCGCCGCGAATCCAGCCGTGCATCTCGTCGAGGGCAGCATCCTCGACGACGAACTCGTCGAGCGGCTCGTCACCGGTGCCGACCGCGTGTTCCACCTTGCCGCGGCGGTTGGCGTGGCGCACATCATCGCGAACCCGCTCGGATCGTTGCTCGTCAACAGCCGCGGGACCGAGAACGTGCTCGCAGCATGCGCGCGACACGAGCGGAAAGTGCTGATCACCAGCTCGAGCGAAGTCTATGGAAGAACTGATCACGTCCCGATGCACGAGGACGATGATCGCATCCTCGGATCGACGGTCGTGCAACGCTGGTCGTACTCGACGGCCAAGGCGCTCGACGAGCACCTCGCGCTTGCGTACGCCGCGACACGGACTTCGCACCGTGATTGTTCGCTACTTCAACATCTATGGACCGCGCATGGATCCCGACGGATACGGCAGCGTCATGGCCAACTTCCTGCGCCAGGCGATCGCCGGCGACGCGCTCACCGTATACGGCGACGGACTGCAGACGCGATGCTTCACGTACATCGACGACTGCGTCGACGGCACGCTGCTCGCGATGGAAATGCCGTCCGCCGAGGGTCAGGTGTTCAACATCGGCAACGAGTCCACCGAGACGTCCATCGTCGACCTTGCAGCGAAGGTCATCGACGCGACCGGCAGCGATTCCACCATGGTGCATGAGAGCTACGAGTCGCATTTCGGCGCGGGATTCGAGGACACCCGGCGGCGCGTTCCGTCGGCCGCTCGCGCAACCGAGCGCCTTGGCTGGACTGCAGCAGTCGATCTTGACGAAGGGCTGCGGCGCACGTTCGCTTCGTGGGCAAGCGCCTAAAGCGTGTGCCACCCCGGTCGACCCTGACCGCGCACACCGCGCGTGTCCAGCACGAGCGGTGCATGCTCACGGACGAGAGTCCAGTCGGTTGCATCGTGCGCCGTGGTGATGACGACGAGCTCACTCGACTCCAGCTCTGCCGCCGTGAGATCGACACGTTCAATTGCGGTCTTGTCATTGACGGTGAGCGAGGAGACATACGGGTCGACGTAACGAACCACGGCGCCGCCTTCCTCGAGCCGTTCCGCCACCTCGATTGCCGGTGACTCGCGGACATCCCCGATGTTCGGCTTGTACGCGACGCCGATCAGCAGCACGCGCGCACCGCGCACGTCTTTCCCAACTTCGTTGAGCACGTCGCCCGCGCGTTTTACGACGTAGTCCGGCATACCTCGGTTCACGTCGTTGCCAAGATCGATGAACGGCGTTGGAAACTCGAGGTTGTGCATCTTCCACTGCAGATACGCTGGATCGACCGGGATGCAGTGGCCGCCGACTCCAGGACCCGGATAGAAGGGCATGAAGCCGTACGGCTTGGTGGCGGCGCTGTCAATGACCTCCCAGACGTCGACTCCGAGACGCCGGCAGATCTTCGCGACCTCGTTCGCGAAGCCGATGTTCACCATGCGAAAGGTGTTCTCGAGTGCTTTGACCATCTCGGCAGTGGTCGCATCGCGAACCGGCACCAGCGTGTCGACGATCGTCGAGAGCACGAGGCGCGCGATCTCGGTGGATGCAGGATCGACGCCGCCCAGGATCTTCGGCGTGTTGCGGAGGCGGTACTGCCGGTTTCCCGGGTCGATCCGCTCGGGCGCGAAGGCAAGGAAGACGTTCGTGCCTGTCGCGAGCCCACCGCGCTCGAGGATCGGCCGGAGCACATCGTCGGTGGTCCCCGGGTAGCTCGTGCTCGTCGAGCAGGACGAGTTGTCCGGGTCGCTGCACGGAGAGCAGTGCCTCGCCGACCGCCTCGATCGCCGAGGTATCCGGCTCGCGATTTTCCCCGAGCGGCGTATGCACGCAGATGTCGATGACGTCGAGGTCGCCCGCAGCCTCGAGTGAGGTCACTGCAGTGAGCCGATCATCCTCGCGAACTCGGCGCAGGTCGTCCGGGCTCACGTCCTCGATGTAGCTCTCGCAGGCCATGACCGCGGCGCACCGGTCGGGGTTCGTGTCGACTCCCACCACCGTGAATCCGGCATCGGCGTAGGCAATTGCGGTCGGAAGGCCGACATAGCCAAGGCCCACGATGCCGATCCGGGCACTTCGATCCTGGATCCGATCGACCAATCGCTGCCCGTCACGGGTCAGGTCCACAACGGGCGAATCATACGGACGTGTCGCCCTGCCACTGCAATCGGCATACTCCGCAGGTGCCGCGCCGGGGGATCGCACCCGCCAGCCTCGTCACCGTGGTCGCCCTCGCAATCTGGGTTGTCGGCGGCGTCTCCGCAGGCCAGATCCTGCTGTTTCTCGGCTACGAGATCGCCTTCGTGGCCATTCCCGGAGCAGCGGTGCTCTGGGCATTGCGTGGCCGCCGGTCCGGCCTCCTCGAGACGGTGGCGCTCGGAGGAGCCGCCGGCAGCGCGCTCGAGATCCTCGCGTTCAGCGCCACCGCTGCCGTGGGCGCCCGGTGGCCTGTATCGACCTCTACCCGGTGGTGGCGATAGCCGCCAGCGCGCTGGTGATCTGGAGGCGCGGTCAGCCGGCGCGTTCGGAGCCGGCCGGGGAGCCGCTTTCGGGCCGCGCCATGTGGGCGGCGGCGGTGGCGCTCTCGCTCGGCGTCCTCTACCTGGCCCTCATGTTCCTGCCGCTGACCCCGCTGCCGTCTACACAGAACGCGGTCGCGTACAGCCCCGACTTCGTCTATCAGATGAGCAAGACAGCCGAGGTGATGCTCCACTGGCCGCCGACGAACCCAGGCCTCTCGGGCGTGGCCCTCCCCTACGAGTGGTTCGTGTTCTTCCACATGGCCGCCGTGAGCCAGGTGACGCATATCGGCATTCCGACCATCGCACTCCGGCTCAACTTCATCCCGACTGCGGTGCTTCTTGGAGCGCAACTGCTGATGGTTGGGCGCGCGCTCAGCGGCGCGGCGTGGACCGGAGTCGTGGCGATCGCCGTCGTGTTCCTGCTCGGCCCGCTCGACCTCACCACCGACACGCGCGCCGCGCCTGCCTTCTTCAGCGTCTTCAGCAGCCAACTCTGGGGGAGCTGGACGTTCCTCTTCGGATTGACGTTCTTTGTGGCGTTGCTCTTCCTGATCGCGGAGCGAATACAACCGTGCGGCATCCCGCGTGCCCAGTGGCGTCGGGTACTGGGCGCTGGTCACCCTCCTGATGATCGGAGCAGCGGGAGCCAAAGCCACGATCCTGCCGGTACTGCTCATCGGTACCGCGCTGTACATCGCCGTTCTGCTCGTCACGCGCCGGCCCATCCCCCGGGCGGCGTTCGCGATGCTCGCCCTCGAGTTCGTCGTCTTCGTGGTCACCTTTTTCATCATCTATCGCGGGGGCGCCGCGGATACCGGGATCGATCCACTGGCGCCGCTCGCTCGCACGCTGCCGGTGATCGACGCGAGCAACACGGGGATACCGCTCGCGATCCGGGCGGTCCTGCTGCCGCTCGCCTACGTGGCGGCCCTCGCCGGCATGCTCCTTCCACTTGCGGGGGCGCTCTATCTGTTCCGCCGCCGGCACCGTGATGCGCTCCGGGCGCTGTCGTTGTGCCTCTGCATGCTGGTCGCGGGGGTGCTGATCGGCAACGTGTTCCACCAGACCGGCTTTAGCGAGCTCTACTTTCAGAACACCGGGTACGTCGCAGGAGCGATCGCGGCGGCCGCGGGCCTCCGCCTGGTCTGGGTGGACGCCGGTGGCGCGATCACCTTCTCGCGGCGCGCGGTCGCTCTCTCGTTCGCAGGATGGGTGGGCCTCCTCGTCCTGATCGCCACGGTGACGGCGCTCACGCTCCGCAACGCTCCCGCAGAGGTGACCACGTACTCCGTGCTCGGCGGCGGAGCGCTCGTGTTCATCGCGGTGCGACGGGTGGTGGGTCGCCGGCATGGGCGCATCACATCCGGCCTCGTCGCGCTCGGGCTCATCCCGCTCCTGGCGGCATCGGTGCTCGCGTCCCCGATCGAGATGGCACCGACCCTCGGCAGGGCGCTGACCGGAGGTGCGATCACGACCTCGCAGCCCGATCCCCAGAAGGTGCGCGGCCTGACGCCGGATCTGCTGGCAGCGCTGACGTGGTTGCGCGAGCACTCACCGGTCGACACCGTCTTCGCCGTGAGCAACCACTGGATCGACCCCGCCGAGACGGACGGGCGCTACTACTACTACTCGGCCTTCTCGGAGCGGCAGGTGTTCGTCGAGGGATATGACGCGAACCGCTACGAGATCAACACGTCCCTCAGCACGAAGGTGGGAGCGGACTTCGCGCGGAGGAAGGCGCTCAACGATGCGGTCTTCGTCAACGCCGATGCGAACGCGCTCAGCGTGCTCACCCAGCAGTACTCCGTGCGGTTCCTGTTCATCGATCGCTTGCATGCGGATGCGACGCCGGCGGTCCTGAAGCTTGGGACGGTCGTCTTCAGCAACCACGACGCGACCATCGTGGCTGTGGGTTAGGCTAGCCTCGATGATCGCCCAGGACGTTCCGGGCGCCACGATCGCCGCGCGCCGCCGCGGAATTCTCGTCTCGGAGCGAAAGCTGCTCCTTGCTGCAGGCGACACGATCCTGGTCGCAGCCTCCCTGATCCTTGCGTTCAACCTGCGTTCCGGGCTCATCCAGCACCACGAGCTCACGATCCCGTGGCTGGGGGTGGTGCTCGTGACGGTCATCTGGCTGGCTGCGGCGCTCGTCGTCGACGCCTACGACCTGCACCTGGCGGTCAGCGTGCGCGGGATCTTCCGGGTTGTCGCGACGACGGTGACCCTCGAAACGATTGCGCTGCTTGCGGTCTTCTTCGCAGTCCCGTACGGAGTGACCCGCCCGACGATCCTCATCTGGGTCGCGCTGGCGGCGATCACCGTGCTCTGCTGGCGCCTGGTCTACCGTCGCGTGTTCGCGCGGGCGATCTTCGCCGGGCGGATGGTGCTCGTCGCCGATGCCGACATCCTCGAGCGGGTCTGGGCGGACGTCGACGTCCAGATGGCCGGTCTCTACCGCGTGGTCGGAACCATCCACCCGCGCGATCCGGATGCCGGGAGCCGGCTGACGGCCGCCGCCACCGGAGGCGAGGCCGACCAGATCGTGCTCGGCGCCGACGAAGATCTCCCCACCGAGCTGTTCGAGGGGCTCGTCGACTGCTACGACCGGGGCATGGTGGTGCGCTCGATCGCCGACGTCTACGAGGAGTTGACGGGCCGTCTGCTCGTCGAACGCCTCCGCCAGAGCTGGCTCCTCTCCCTGCAACAGCGTGGCGAGACCTCGCGTGTGTACGCGTTGTTCAAGCGGCTCATCGACGTCATCGCAAGCCTCGTGGGTCTTATCGTCCTCGGCGTCCTGCTGCCCTTCGTCTGGATGGCGATCAAGATCGAGGATCGCGGTCCGGTGTTCCACAAACAGGTGCGCGTCGGCCATTTCGGCAAGCCGTTCAACATCATCAAGCTGCGCACCATGCGCGTGCGACCGCGCGAGGAGCTGCAGTGGACCGGCGAGGACGACGTGCGCATCACGAAAGTCGGCGGGATCCTGCGCCGGCTGCACCTCGACGAGCTGCCGCAGTCGTGGAACATCCTGCGCGGCGACATGAGCGTGGTGGGCCCGCGTCCCGAACAACCACACTACGTCGAGGACTTGCGCAAAACCATCCCGTACTACAACACGCGTCTCTCGGTTCGTCCGGGGCTCACCGGCTGGGCGCAGGTGAACTACGGCTACGGCAGTGGGGTCGACGGATCGACGGTCAAGCTGTCGTATGACCTCTACTACATCAAGCGACAGTCGGTGGCGCTCGATCTCCTGATCATGGCGCGCACGGTCTTTGCGGTGGCCACGCTCAAAGGCCGCTGAGCTCGACCCAGTTTGTCACTGCAGGATTTCGCGCAAACCCTTCCCGGCGTGGTGCTCGTCGCGTTGCTGCCGGGCTTTGCGCTCGCGACGCTGATCGCGCCGCAGTGGCGCGCATGGCAGCGCGTTGCCATGGCCCCTGGACTCTCCGCAGGGTTCATCGGCGTGTTCGGGATGGCGATGCACGACGTGCATATCCCGTTCGAGCCGCTGACCGTCCTTCCCCTCCTGCTCGTACTCGGAGCCGCGGCCGTCTATCGCTGGCGCCGAACCACACCGGACACAACGCAGCGCGCCCCCTGGTGGCTGCCGATACCAGCGCTGGTCGTGGGCTGCGTTGGCGCCGGCGTCTTCTTCTGGGCGCTGCACGGGCAGGTGCTGCCCCCCGACTGGGACACGGCAACGCACGCAGGGCTCGTCAACACGATCGCCCGTCAACACGACGTGCTGCCGCTCGTGCCGATCCCGCTCGAGGCGTCGGATTTCGTCCGGTCCACGGCCCGGGTTCGAGGCCATGGCGGCGGTGGTGTCGTGGCTCGGCGCACCGTCGCCGGCAATGTCGATGGCGCCCATCATCACGGTGACGCTCATCCTCATCCCGTTGGCGCTGACGATGTTGACGCTCGAGGCAACTGGATCGGTTGCGCTGGCGGCGGTGGTGCCGTTCTTCGCGCTCGGCATGGCGTTTCCATCGGACCAGGCAATCGTCGGGCGCTTCCCGGAGATGGTCGACTCGACGCTGATCGTTCCCTTCATCGTGGTTGCGTTGCGCGTGATACGCGGGGTCGCAACTCGCGACAACGCCGTGCTGCTGCTGGCAATCACCGCGTCCATCTGGATCATCCATGGGCTCGAGGTGCTCACGGCGCTTGTCGTCGCGTGCGCGCTGTTTGCCGTGACCGCCGTACGGGTCGTGCGCGCAGCGCCACGACCCGCGTTGCTCCGCATCGGCATTGCCGTCGGCGCAACGCTGATCGGCGCGGCACTGGTCACGGTGCTGACGCGAATGCCGCACGTCCCGACGCCGATCGCGTCGCAACCGTCGCAGGTGGTCCTCCCAACGGGGAGCTCACAGGTGAAGCTGCACCAGCTGCTGGTGGATATCGCGCAAACCAACCTGATCAGCCCGATCACGCTCGTGCTCTATCTGATCGGCGTGGTCGCACTGCTCGTCCGGCGGCGGATGCTCTGGATACTCGTCGCCCAGGTTGTCCTCGTCGTTGTGATGGTCGACGACTTCTACCTGCACAAGTTCAACAGCGTCTGGCGCCTGATCTACCCATGGGGCGACGCGGATCGCATTCTCGGCGTCCAGTACTGGTTGATCCCGCTCGTGCTTGCGGTGGAACTCTTTGCCGTTGCCGATGTCATGCGCACGTTATCGCGGACGCGACGGTGGCAACTGGGCGTTCCGATCGCGGCGGTCGTGGTCGCGATCATCGCTGTCATCGCGCGACATCCGCTCGGCCAGCTCTGGACCAAGCTCATCGGATCCCACACGATCAGCCTGTATCCACTCGGTCTCTTCGCGGACCTATCGGAGCTGCGGCCATGGTTTCTCGCGGTCGCGATCGCCGCCCTTGCGGGCATTGCTGCATGGGTGGCGCTGGCACGCGGCATCGCGCTCCCGGGTTTCGTGCACAAGCTGCTCGGACCGACTGCAGAACGGCTCGACGGCGCGGGCGCCGCGCTCGGGATTGTCGCCGTGCTCTGTGTCATCGTCGGTGGGGCGACGGAGCTGGGCGTCTACACGAGCGAGGTCCAGACGCGGTCGCTCGTGAGCCCGGCCGACCTCACGCTGATGCAGGACATGGAGCGCGTGGTTCCGAAAGGCGCCGTGGTGATGACCGACGGCGGCGACGACGCCGGGATGTGGCTGACGGGGCTCACGGACCTCACGCCATTGGTCCCGAACGGGCTCGAGTTCGGCACGCTGAGCCTCCCGCTCGACATCGCGCTCTCGGACGCATGTGCCGACCCCGTCACCGCCGTGGCGTCGATCAATCGCGTCCACGGTGACTTCCTGTTCGTCGGTGCGCAACAGATTGCCCAGCCGGAGTATCCGTGGGACGTCGGCTGCATCGGCGCGTTGCCTGACCTTCGGCTTGTCGCGTCGGTCCCCTGGAACGGCACCGAGGCCGCCGTCTTTCAGGTGATCAAGTAGCCGGCTCGGCGCCTGCGTAGGTCCCGAAGCTCCAGATCACGCCCTCGGGATCGCGAGCCTGGAATCCGCGCGAGCCGTAGTCCTCCTCGCGCATCGCGCGCGTGATCGTTGCGCCGTGGGACGTGGCTCGCGCGTACAGCGCGTCGGGATCGCTGACGACGACGTAGACGGCTCCGCCGCCGGGCGGCAGGTCGCCGACGCCACTGTCCGGCCGGACATTGCCGAGCATGACGCCGCCGCCTTCGGGCCAGCGCAACTCCGCGTGCTCGACGACGTTGTCGTCGTTGCGGTATACGGCCGCCTCCTCGAAGCCGAACGCGTCGACGAGAAAGCTGATTGCCGCATTGGCGTCTCGGTAGATGAGGGTCGGCCAGACGGCGGTGCGGGGATGTGTGCTCATGGCGACGCTACGGGAGCGCGGGCTCCTCCTCCGTGACATCGGGAATGAGGGCGCGGCGCACGCCCTCGGGCAGCGCATCACCGGCGACCGCCAGGTGCGGCTGCAGTGTTTTCTCGGTGGTCATCGCCCGGAACATCAGCGCGATCGTCACGTCGTGCGATGGACGGTAGACAACTGCAATCTCGTCACCGGCCGCGACGATCCCCGGAACGATGACGCGCAGATAAGCGCCGGGGGCACCACGCTCGGTGAAGCGACGCACCCAGCGCTGATCCTCGAGCCAGGTCGCGAAGGTACTGCAGGGGATGCGCGGCGAGGTGACCTCGAGCACACACTCGCGACCGATCTGCCAGCGCTCGCCGACCAGTGCGCCATTGACGTCGAGACCCAGCGTGGTGAGGTTCTCACCGAAGACCCCGCCGGGCAGGGAGCGACCGAGCTCCGACTGCCAGAAGTCGAGCTCCTCGCGCGCAAAGGCGTAGACCGCCTGGTCCGTTCCACCGTGCGAGCGCGGATCGCCGATGAGGTCGCCCGGGAGCCCGCTGCGGCCCGTTCGCGGGCCCGGATCACTGATCAGGACAGGCTCGGCTGACGGGCGCTTGTCGATGCCGGTGACGCCGCTGTCGTTGTGTCGGGTGGGGGTTCGGTGACCGAGGTTCACCGACAGCAATGTGGCCATGCCATTGGAACGATACCCGCCGCCGGGTGTTCCGCGAACAGGAGATGTCTCACCTGGACGGCGCGGTGATATGCTCTGAGCGTTGTGAGTTCTGCTCTGAGCGTAACCCCTGAAGAGATCCGTCAGGAGCTCGGCGCCGTCCTTCGCGGTCACCGCGAAGGCCAGGGACGGAGCCTCGGCGAGATCGCCGGCGAGGCGGGTTGCTCCCCCGCCTACCTGTCCGAGGTCGAACGCGGCCTCAAGGACGTCTCGAGTGACCTCCTGGTGGCGATCACCTATGCGCTCGCCGTCCCCATCGCCGCGGTGTACACCGACCTCGGCCGCCGTCTCGGCGCATGGCCGCAGGCCGAGCCGTCGTGGCAGGCCGACCCCCGCCGCCAGCTGCGCGCCGTCACCTCCGGGCTCGACGCGGCATCCCTGCGCACCGTCGCCCAGTTCGGCGCATTCCTTGCGATGAACCAGGCGGAGCCGGCACGACGTCGCATCGGCTTCGTCCCACCCAACGCGGAGAACTCCAGATGACCCTCGTGCCCACCGTCGTCGAGACGACCACCCGTGGCGAACGTTCCTACGACATCTACTCGCGGCTGCTGCGCGACCGGATCATCTTCGTCGGCGGTGTCATCGACGACGTCATGGCCAACATCGTGACGGCGCAACTGCTCTTTCTCGAAGGCGAGGACGCCGAGAAGGACATCCACCTGTACATCAACAGCCCGGGCGGATCGATGACCGCGTCGCTGGCGATGTACGACGCGATGCAGTACGTGCGCCCGCTTGTTGAAACGACCTGCCTCGGGATGGCCGCCAGCGGCGCCTCGCTCCTGCTCTGCGCGGGTGCGCCTGGGCGGCGGCTGGCACTGCCCAACTCGCTGGTGGTCATCCATCAACCCTGGGCCCAGGGCATGCAGGGACAGGCGACGGACCTCGACGTACATGCGCGCGAGATCCTCCGTCAGCGCGCCTTGCTCATCGAGCTGTACCACAGGCACACGGGCCGTGATGCCGAGCAGATCGGACGCGACATCGAGCGGGACTACCACATGACCGCGGAACAGGCCGTCGCCTACGGGATGATCGACTCGATCATCGAGAAGCGGCCGCAGCTGCCGGGAGCCGGCGCCCCTGTTGCAGCAGAGTCCGGCGCGGAGGTGGCGCGCTAGGCTGTCGCAATGCGAGCCTCTGATGCGGCCTGAGCTGGCCGGCATCGACGTTGCGACCATGCGCGGGCTGGAGATCGGGCCGCTGGCGTCGCCGCGGGTTCGCAGGAGTGAAGGCCCGATCCGCTACCTCGACCATGCCGGCGCGGCGGAGCTGAAGCAGAAGTACGAATCCGACCTCGCGATGGGAAACCGCCTCGACGAGATCGTCGACGTCGATTACGTCATCGGCGACAAGCAGACCATCGCCGACGCGGTCAAGGCGGATGCGCCTTTCGACTACGTGCTCGCGTCGCATGTGCTCGAGCACATCCCGGACCCGATCGACTGGATGGACGACATCGCCCGCGTCCTCAGTCCCGGCGGCATCCTCTCGCTCGTCATACCCGACAAGCGGTACTGCTTCGACATCAATCGCTCGCTGACGCGAATCAGCGATCTCGTCGACGCCAACATGCGCCACCTGCGGCAACCGAGTTACAGCCAGGTGTACGACTTCAACGCGAATGCGCTGCTCGACCTGGTCGACGCTCAAGCCGTGTGGCGAGGGGATGTCGACTACAGCGCAACGACCCGGCAGGGCGTCGGCGATCCCGACGCGTACGCACTGGAGGCATGCAAACGGATGCAGAGCTCCGACGCGTTCGTCGACGTGCACTGCAACGTGTTCACACCCGAATCCTTTCTCGATGTGTTCGGGAAAATGGCGCAGCTTGGTCTCACGAAATTCGAGGTGGCCGACTTCACGCCCACCGCATACAACACACTCGAGTTCTACGTGAGCCTGCGTCTGCTCGACCACTCGGCAGGCCGAACGTCATTGCTGGAACAACAGCTTGCGTCGGTTGCTCGCGCGCGTGCACTGGCGGCCTCGCGCGACCCAAGGCAGGCGACGCAACCGTCTGGTCTGCGGCTCATCGAGGTGAGCGGGAGCGAGCAGCGATTGCTCACGGCCAAACGAGCGACTGCCGCCCGCGTGCGCCGGCTGTTGCAACGCCGGCCGACCGAGTCGTCGACCTGATCGCGCGGACGCGCTACTCGTCGGCCTCGACGAAATACGTCTCGCATGCCAGTTCGAGGAGCTCGTCGTTCAGCTCCACCGGCTTGCCGAGATACAGCGCGGCGTGAATCACATGATTGAGCAGGTCGCGCGGATGCGTGCCGTGCAGCGGCCGTCCCTTGGAGTGATAGTGGTTCTCGAGGAGACGGTCCACCAGCCCCTCGTCCATGCGCAGGTTGTTGTCCACGCAGTTGCGCCGCCAGATCTCCTTGTACTCGTCGACCGTCGGGTCGGGCACGTGGACTTTGAAGCGCACCCGGCGCAGGAAGGCCTCGTCCATGAGGTTCTGCGGGCGCAGGTTGGTCGAGAGCATCACCAGACATGTGAACGGGACCGGGATGCTCGAGCCCGCGCGGGGGATGTTCAGATAGTCGACCTTCTTCTCGAGCGGCACGATCAGCCGGTTCAGGAGGTCACGCGGTGACATGTTCTGCTGGCGCCCGAAGTCGTCGATCAGGAAGAGCCCGCCGTTGGCCTTGAGCTGCATCGACGCCTCGTAGAAGCCGAGCGTGTGGTCGAAGCCCAGCTCGAGCATCCGCGGGGTCAGCTCCCCGCCGACCTTGACGGCCGGACGCTTGGCCAGCTGCCAGCGACGGTCGTGGGGCGGCAGGTCACGGTCGATCGGCTCGTGGTGGATCGGGTCGTAGAACCGGATGACCTCGCCGTGGACGTACAGAGCGCGCGGGATGAACATCGGCGCGCCCAGCAGCGACGCCGCAGCCTCCGCGATGGTCGTCTTGCCGTTGCCGGGAGGGCCGTAGAGGAACACCGCTTGGCGTGCGCTCAACGCGGGACCGAGGTGGTCGAGGACGACCTCGGAGAGGACGAGATGGCTGAAGGCGTCGTGCAGGCGGGCCCGGTTGACCTGGCCGTCGACATGCGACTGGCGTTCGGCCATCGCGGTGTAATCGGCGATCGGCACCGGAGCGGGGCCGGCGTACTGGTTGATTTCGAGGAGCTCGCGGGCGCGCTGCCTGCCCGTCGTCGAGATCATGTGCTGCATGCCGGCGTTGATCGGCTCGCCCGGGTCGAGCGCCGCAGTGTGCATTCCCGTGGAGGAGCAGTACCCCTCATCGGCGAGGAATCGGGTCGTGGTCTCGACGAACGAGAAGGGCAGACACAGGTGGTTCGCGATGTCGCGACCGAGCATGCTGCCGTTGAAATAGAGGACCTTGAGGACCAGATCGCAGACAAAGCTAAACGGCAGTCCCGTCTCCTCCGCTGTCCGCGGAGCAGGCGGAAGCGCGATCGGACTGGCCACCGGCGCAGACACAGGCAAGGTAACTGCCATCGGATTTGGATTGTGTCACGGCCCAAGTCCAGGTCCCGGCGGTCGTGGCGGATTGTCATACGTCCGTTCCAGCGGACCTCCTGGTACCTTTGCCTGCATGGCGGTTCCGCTTGACGAAGGGGCCCCCGGACGGCGCCGCGTCGGACCCTTCTGGATCGAGGAGGGCCCCGGCGCGCTGGTCGCGGGGGCGGTCATCGTCGTGCTGTTCGCCGTCCTCTTTGTCATCGCCGTCGCCATGCGGCCGGCGTAACCCGAGCCGAACCCCGGCGTTTCACCGGAGAACTCGGCAGCACTGCTTTGGCGCCACGACGCCGGGCAGTCAGGAGACCATCTCGGATATGCACATGACGGTTCAGGGGTGAGCCTCGAGCAAGGGCCTGAGGCTCGGCGCCGCCGGGCGGGCCTTCCCAACGGATCTCGGGCTCCCATGCGCGCGGCCGGATCGGCCAACCCCGGCGTCGGCGCCTCCCAAGCAGCCGCTCGCGCAGAGCTCCGGCGTCGCCGTGCCAGCGCCTACCGCCACCTGCGGCAGCCGCGTCGCCGCGGTCGCGTGCTCCGCGTCGTGCTCATCCTCATCACGGTCTTCGCGGCGATCGGAGCCGGCACGGTCGGAGCCGTCTTCGCGGGCTACAACGCCTACAAGAGCCAGTTGCCCGACGCGTCGACGATCACCAACATGGAGCCGCAGATCGACACCGACGTCTACGACGGCGCCGGCGACCTCATCCAGGTCTTCCACAACTCCGGCTACCGGCACGTGCACGTCGACCTGTCTGCTGTGTCACCGCTGTTCAAGGAGGCGATCGTCGCGGTCGAGGACCACAACTTCTATACCGAGGGCTCGTGGGACCTGGCCCGCCTTGCCGAGTTGGGTGTTGCCGACATCACGCACAGCTCGAGCACCGTCCAGGGCGGGTCGACGATCACCGAGCAGCTGGCGAAGATCAGCCTCTACGGCGGCGCTGATCCGCCCCAGAGCATCGACTACAAGATCAAGGAGATCGTCCTCGGGAACGAGATCCAGCTGAACTTCTCGAAGGACCAGATCCTCGAGATGTACATCAACCGGATCTTCTACGGGAACTTCGCCGTCGGCGTCGGCTCCGCGGCGGAGCTCTACTTCCTCAAGCCGGCGAGCCAGCTCGACCTGGCGCAGGCGGCGATGCTCGCCGGGCTTCCGCAGTCACCGACCTCGTACAACCCGCTGAGCCACCCGGCCAACGAGACGGTGAACCCGCTGGCGAAGAACCGCCAGAAGCAGGTGCTCCAGGCGATGGTCGCGAGTCACGACGTCACGCAAGCACAGGCGGCGGCGGCATATGCGGAGCCACTGACCTTCCACTCGTGGACGCAGTCGAACCCGAGCCTCGACCCCGACTTCGTGTCGTATCTCGAGGGCTACCTCAACGTGCACTTCCCGCAGTACGCAAACCCCGGCGGCTACATCATCCACACGACGCTCGACCCGGTGAAGCAGAACGAGGCATACACCACCGTGCACGAGGAGGTCGCGGCAGAGCGGAAGCCCGAGAACATGAACGATGGGGCGCTGGTGAGCCTCGACCCGAAGACCGGTGACATCCTGGCGATGGTCGGCACCTGGAATTACGCGGACCCGGACTACGGGCAGGTGAACATGGCCGACACGCCCGTCCCGCTCGGGTCGACCACGAAGCTCTTCACGTACACGGCCGCGATCGCATCGACCAAATTCACGATGACGACGCCGCTGCTCGACGACTACTACACGTTCCCGATTGCCGGCACGAAGGGATACCGGCCACCTGACGACGACCGCCGGACCCACGGCGTGTGCGAGCTCAAGGTGTGTCTCGGCGACTTGTTCAACATCCCGGCGGTGAAGACGGAATACGGAACGGGTATCGACTACATCACCAACGTCGAGATGGCGATGGGCGTGCAATCGATCAACGGCGATTGCCAGCCGGACGGCAACAACGGACCGATCTACAACAACCGCCCTGCACCCGATCAGTGGGCGGCGACCCTGGGTGCGTTCACCTGCGGCATCGACCTCATTGACCTCGCCGACGGTGCGGCCACGCTCGCCGACCTCGGCGTGCAGCACGATCCCATGCCGGTGAGCAGCATCACTGCCCAGGCAACCGGGCAGATCGTCTGGACATACAACGCGGCCGCCGCAGGGCGTCAGGTGATCCCCGCGAACGTCGCGTACATCATGGATGAGATCACCAGCAACGACAACAACCGCATCAGGGAGTTCGGACGCAACGGCTATCTCACCCTCAACCCGCGCCGGGTGAGCGCCAAGACCGGGACGTCGGACTTCTTCGTCGACAACCTCACCGTCGGCTGGACGCCCAACCTCACGACCGCTGTCTGGGTGGGGAACGGCCGCGCGAGCTGTCTCAAGCCGCAGGACGTGAAAACCATGCAGACGCAACTGAACCGGGGCAACATCGTCGATGGTCTCGACCTCGTGACCGACCCCTTCAACCCGGGCGATCTCAAGCACTACGGCCTCAAGCCGTACAACGCCAGCTGTGGGCGCCTGAACGACGTCGTGTCGGGATACAGCGGTGCGGCGCCGATCTGGCACAACTACATGTTGAAGGCGCTCAAGGGCGTGCCGGACACCTGGTACAAGATGCCGGCCGACGTCATCGCCGTGGGCCCCCCAGGCAACGATGACGACGACTTCTACATCCCCGGCACGCAGCCCGGCGCCAGCACCAACTGCACGTACTACGGCCCGGTCCCGCTCCCGAGCCAGACCTGCACCTACATGGGGCCGACTGCCGCGCCGCCCACTCCGCCCCCCGGAACGACCGGGCCGTCACCGTCGCCCGGACCCACCCCCACGCCGCCAGCAGGCCCGACCCTTCCGCCACATTAGCGACGAGGCAGGGTAGCTAGGGACGAGTCCGCCTGGCCAGCTCCCAGACCGAGTCGAGGTCGTCCAGAGCAGGCAGCGCCGGGTCCGGTTCCACGCTCGGGCTGCTCTCGCCGGACGGCGCAGCGGCGACCGAGACCTCCACGTGGCACACGACGACGTTGTTGCGCGCTGGGCGCCCCTCGTTCTCGTCGATCCCAAGCAGCGACCACCAGTAGTCGAGGGTCACATCGTCGCCGGCCGAGAGCGTCACCGAGTGCGACAGCAGTGGCAGTTCGGGATTCGAAGGCTCGTTGCCCCCGAAGATGCTGAGGAGATGCGCGAACGAGTCAGTGTCGATCGCGGCGTCCAGGACGATCCGCCCGGTGCCGTCCGGTATCTCGAGGTCGACCACCGCGTCGCCCACCGGGACCGCGTCGAGGCGCGACTGGAAGTCCACGAGATCGAAGAGATGCGGCCGGGTGTTGAGCACCCCGAAGCCTCCACCAGCCACCGAGTACCGGCTGACGCCGCCGACGTCGGCAACGCGGACGGTGAGCGTTTCGGCACCGGCGGCACCCGCGGTGAGGCTCGCGCTCGCCACGACACCGTCGCGCACCACGAGATCGGCGTCGAACGTCCTGCGCTCGACACGCTCGGGCGCGCTGCCGGGCGGAGCGTGCTCAGCAACGACGGAGGTCCGTTCCTCGAAGTGGATGCCGACCCGCGTACCGAGGTGGGCATCGAGTTGCGCGAGCAGCGAACGGTGCAGCGAGCCGAGGGTCAGTGTCGGCGCTGTCTGCGCGGCGCTGCTCGCCGTTGGCACCGGGTGACCATAGCCGAAAACGAGGTCGAACACGAGGGGCGTCGGCGGACACGATGGGTAGACTGACCGGGTGACGGACGTGGCTCCACCTGACCACGCCGCCCCGCCGCCCGGGCCGAGCCCGGTCGCGCTCGCGATCGCGATGGATCTGGTCACCAGGTACCGGCTGCGCCTCGCGGACCAGCGCGACGGTCGGCTCGGGGCGTTGCTCGGCAGCTACGTGCTCGCCGCCGCGATGTGGAACGGCCCACGCGCCGCTCTGGTGGCCTTCTACGAGCCGCCGGCCGATCCTGCGATCGCAGGCCGGGATCTCGCCGATCGCTGCGACGCGGCGCGCCGGTGGGGGCTGGATCGCATCCATGAGCAGGGCGCGCAGGTATGCGACATCCTCCTGATCGCGCTCACGCCGCTGGCGGGGACGCTCGCAGTCGCCACAAACGCGAACGACCCGGTTCGCCTCGGCGTCGCGTGGGTCGACGCCACCACGGGCAATGCCGGGGCGATCCTGCCGATCCCGCCGGGCCTCCCGCCCGTCGGCGAGTTGCGCGCCAAGGCCCGGGCCGTCCACGACGGCGCGGCGACGCCGACGCTGGCGGCGGTGGACCTCGCCGAGCGCCAGACCGTTGCCGGCGGCTACGTCGCGCCGGTTCGCCGCGCGATGGTCACCCAGCCGATCCTCACGTACACCCTCATCGGCATCTTCGTCGTGATCTGGCTCATCGAGTCGACGACCATCTCGAACAGCCCAACGTCGACCGGGCCGGACCTCTGCTCCTGGGGTGCGCTGCCGAACGCGAGCCTCTATCCCGCGGTCGGCCAGAGTCCCGGATGCACGATCGAGTGGTGGCGCTTCGTCAGCAGCGCATTCCTGCACGACAACAGCAGCGTGTACCACGTGCTCTTCAACAGCATCGCGATGCTCTTCATCGGCAGGCTCGTCGAGCAGCTCTACGGACGGCTCGTCTTTCTCGGAGCCTTCCTGATCACCGCGATCGCCGGCGGACTCTTCTGGGTCGGTATCAGCCAGTTGCCGTTCCAACTTCCGGCGATCGAGCCGACCATTTCGATCGGCGCATCGGGCGGCATCGCCGGGCTCGTCGGCCTGCTGCTGATGGTCGGCCGCATCCAGGGGAAGAAGGTACCGGTGGGCATCTCGCACACCGTGCGCAACTACGCCGTGACGGTGATCGTGCTCAATGTCGCGCTGACGTTTCTCTTCAGCAGCTCCGAGGACATCAACAACTACGCGCACATCGGCGGGCTGTTGTGCGGCGCGGTGCTCGGACTCTTCCTGCCGCCGCTTGCCGCAATCGGCGGCAAGGATCTCGGTCTCGCCGAGCGGATACTCCTCTGGGGCTCGATCGCGTTCAGCGCGGTCGCGATCGTGTTCGCGCTGCTCAACCTCGACGCCACCGTGGTGAACGGCGTCCCGCTGTTCCAGCCGTGACGCCCGGACGACGCTAGATCGCTTCCTCGCCGGCAGGGTCGCCCCAGAGTCCCTCGAGGTCGTAGAAGGTTCGCTCGCCAGGAAGGAACACATGCGCGATCACCGCATCAAAGTCCGCGCACGCCCACGACGCGTCCTTGAGGCCCGCTACAGCGAGCGCACGCACGCCATGCTCCTTGCACACGTCCGAGATATTCTCTGTAATGGCACGAACTTGCCGATCGGTGTCGCCTTCGCAGATCACGAAGTAATCGGCGATGGTGGTCTTGCCCCGAATGTCGAGAATGACCACGTCGCGCGCCTTCTTGTCAGTGGCAGCGACGGCGACGATGTCTGCCAGCTCAGTGGATGTCATCCGATTCGCATTATGCATCGTCCGGATTGGAGCGGTACATGCCGCTTCCGGCGATCAACGCTGCCACCGCGTCGGGCACGAGGCCGGCGAGCGATTGGCCGCCGGCACAGCGCTCGCGCACTTCGGAGGCACTGATGTTCGGCGAGTCGACGCTCAGCAGCGTCGTGGATCCGGCGATGAAACCAAGGCTGCTCAACTCGTCGTTGTCGAGGACCGGCGGGCCCGTGCGATTGACCACCACGAAGTGCTCGCGCGCGAGCAGATCAGCTGCGCGATGCCAGCTCGGGAGCGTGCGCGCAGCGTCAGCGCCCACCAGCACCGCAAGGTCGTCGTCGGGGTACTCGCGACGCAGCGCGTCCATTGTCTCCGCGGTGTACGACACGCCACCCATGCGGATGGCCACGTCCAGGACGCGCGTGTGCGCCATGTCCCCGGCTGCCACGCGGACCAGCGCCAGGCGTTCCTCGGGTGGCGCCGCAAGGTGGTCACGCAGCGGCGCTATCGCCGACGGGACGAACCACACTTCGGCTGCGCCCGTGAGCTCGCGAGCCTGTTTCGCGATCGAGAGATGGCCGTTGTGGACCGGGTCGAAGCTCCCGCCGAACACGAGCACCGAGGTCACGCCGACAACCCGTCGTCGCGATAGCTGAACTCGGCTTCGCCGATACGGACCGTGTCGCCGTCGGTGGCTCCGGCCGCCGCGAGCGCAGCGTCCACACCTGCGGCGGCGAGCTTGCGCTGGAGCCGGGCGACGGCCTCGTCGTTCTCGAGATCGATCCGGCCGACCATCCGTTCGACGAGCTCGCCGACCACGCGGAACCCGTCGCTCTCGCGGACCACGTCGTTGGTGATCACGCGCCTCGGGCGTGGCCGGTAGACGCGGTGCAGCCCGGGTGCCGCGGGGATCGGCCTGTCGCGCGTTCCTCGACCCGAGAGCGCGGCCGCGGCGAGCAGCATGTCCCGGCATCCGTCGCCGGTCAGCGCCGAGATGCCGAACGACTCCGGGAACTCCGCGGCGAGCGACGCCGCGGCCGCGGCACCTTCAGGGAGATCGATCTTGTTGAACGCGAAGACCGATGGCCTCCCCGCGAGCTCGGGGCTGTACGCCTCGAGCTCGGCGCGCACGGTGGCAAGCGCTGTGCGCGCCTCATCGACGCCGGCAGACGCATCGACGACGTGGATCAGCGTTCGCGTGCGCTCGAGGTGGCGCAGGAATTCGAGACCGAGCCCCGCGCCCTGGCTCGCGCCCTCGATGAGCCCGGGAACGTCGGCCAGGACGAGCGTGTGACCGCCGTCGAGCTCGGCGACGCCGAGGTTGGGATGCAGCGTCGTGAACGGGTACGCAGCGATCTTCGGGTGCGCGCCGGTCAACGCCGCCAGCAATGTGGACTTGCCGCCGTTCGGTAATCCCACCAGCCCGATGTCCGCGATGAGGCGCAACTCGAGATGGAGGCGGCGCTTCTCTCCTGGGTCGCCGAGCTCGCCTGCCCGGGGTGCCTGACGCGTGGCGGTCGCGAACCGCGTGTTGCCGCGGCCGCCTCTGCCCCCGCGTGCTCCGAGCGCCGTCGCTCCCGGGCGATCGAGATCGGCGAGCACCCTCTCGCCGTCCCGGACGATGGTGCCGACCGGAACGTGCAGCACGACGTCCGCTCCGTGATGCCCGGAGCGCTTTTGGCCGCCGCCGGCCTGTCCGTTCTCGGCCGCGAACGAGCGTCGCTCACGGAACCCGGACAGTGTGCTGTCGGTGGAGTCGGCGACGATGAGGACATCGCCGCCCCGTCCCCCATCACCCCCGTCGGGACCCCCGTCAGGGACGTACTTCTCGCGACGGAAGCTGACTGCGCCCCGCCCGCCCGTTCCCGCCGCGACCTCGATGTCGACCTCGTCGATGAAGGGGGAGCCGCGAGTGGCCGTACGCTCAGCCGGTCGCTGCGACCGGCTCCTCGTCGACTGGCTCCTCGATCATCTCGCCGACCGAGAAGATCGCCATCGCGCGGACGTTGGCGCGGGTGCGGTCATGGCCGGTCTGGTCGTATGCGACGGTACCGGTGCGCAACGCGAAAAGCGTGTGATCGCGGCCGACGCCGACGTGCTCGCCCGCGAGGATCTTGGTGCCGCGCTGACGGACCAGGATCGTCCCTGCGAGGACAACCTCGCCGGTGTGGCGCTTCACGCCGAGGCGCTTGGCTTTGCTGTCGCGTCCGTTGCGGGAGCTCCCGCCGCCTTTCTTATGCGCCATCTGCAGGATCCTTCTTCGCTCGTGGGGCCCGGGGCTTCGCGGCTGCCGGTTTGGCTACCGCCGGCTTCTTGGCTGTCGTCTTTGCTGCAACCGCCTCGCTGTCGCTCGTGGGCGCAGCGTCCTCGACGGCCTCGGCGTCCTCGCCTGCTGCGGCAGCGGCTTCGACCGCCTCGCTCTCCGCAGCCTTCGCAGTCTCCGGCGCTTTCGCGGTTGCGGCTTTCGCAGGTGCCTTCGCCTCCACAGCGTCGGCCTTGTCCGGCTCTGCGGCCTTGCGCGGTTTCGCAGCGGCCTTCGGCTTTGTGTCCGCCTTGCCGCGAGACACGTCGTCGATGAGCAACTCGGTCAGCTGGCTGCGATATCCAAGCGTGCGCCGGTGGCGCTTCTTGGGCTTGTACGTGAAGACGCGAATCTTCCGGCCACGCCGATGCGCGATCACCGTGGCGGTGACAGAGGCCTCGACCGGCGAGCCCTTGGCGACGTCGGTCTCGGCGCCGTCACCGATGAGCAGCACCGACTCGAGCGTGACCGTCGATCCGACCTCGACAGGAATGCGATCGACAAGGATCCGGTCGCCGGAAGCAACTCGGTACTGGTGACCGCCGTGTTGAAGGATTGCGTACATATGCCTCTCTCGCCGGGAGCGGGTTCACTCCGCTGAGGAACGCCGGCAGGTACCGGACGCGATACGCGAGATTACCACGTGCGGTCAGGGACGGGCCCGGAATGAACTCGAAATGCCTAGGAGGAAAAGATGTTCACGGGCGCGACATTGGTGATGGTCACGCTGTCGTTGTCGGTGTCCGTCACCTGCGCCTGAATCGGAAAGACGCCTTTGCCCGGGTCCGAGATGCATTGGGCGATGAACTGGATGACGAGCTTGCCCGGTCCGAGCGAGGTTTGCGGCGGTACTTCAAACCCACCGTAGAAGACGAGCACCGAGCCCTTGACGGGAAGGACCAACTGCTCGATCGATGAGTTGCCGCCGAAGGGCATGATCGTCGAGACGAACTGGAGCGCAGGCGGAAGGGTCACGAGCACGTCGACATCCGGCGAGATGCCGCTCCCGACGTTCGTCACGTTGACGCGGTACGTGACCTGGCCGCCGGGGTGTACCGCGCCGGGACTGACCGATGCGGTGAGGCCGAGCCTGGGCGCCTCGGTCACCTCCACCTGCAGCGGCTGGCTCTCCACAGTCGACGTCAAGTTGTCATCGACCACCTGAGCGTCCAGGGAATAGGTGCTCGGCGGTGCCGTGATGTTGGCCGCGAAGTCGATGGTGACCGACGCGTAGTCGACGGTTCCGTTCGGCGAAGTCGGTGCGGACAGTGACCACACACCCCACTCGGGATTCGAGCCTCCCGCAGTGGCATCCTCCGGGGTGGTCCGGGCGGCGCCGTTCGTGTCGATCGAGTTGGTCGTGGCGAACTCGAACGTTTTTGGCATCACTGCGTGGACGACGACGCCTGAGGCATTGCCCGGACCCAGGTTCGTCACCACGAGCTCGAAGTTGGGCGGCGTCGTGCCGGGCGTGAAGGATCCCTTTCCCCAGTCAGGTCGCAGCACGACCGAGAGCTGCGCGACATCGCTGCTGCACGCCGAGGCCATGAGCGCGATGGGTGCAAGCACCGAGAATGCGACGGCGACTGCCAGTCGCGACCTTAAGATCCGCACCCGCCTGCAACGCGAAACGGTCAGACCCTGGTTACGGTGCGAAGCGGCGCCAGCGGGCGCCGCTGCCGGGAGGCCGTGAGGTTGATGTCGGTGGTCCGCGGCAGCGGATCGGGGTATCCGATCTCACCGAGCAGCCGGAGCGCAAGGCCGACGTCGAGGCCGATCACGGTGTCGATGCGCCCCGCGACAGCCTCGACGAAGTCCGAGCCTCCACCCTGGATCGCATAGGCGCCCGCACGGTCGAGTGGCTCACCGGAGGCGACGTACATGTCGAGCGCGTCGTCGGTGAAATCGCAGAACTTCACGGCGGAGCGGCTGACGCCCAACGCTTCCTGCTCGCCGCCCGTGCACATCGCGCAGACGCCGGTGAGGACCGTGTGGCGCTTGCCGCGCAGATCGTTGAGCATCTCGCGCGCCAGCTCGGGGGTCTTCGGCTTGCCGAGCGGGCCCCTGGGGCCGACGACGATCGTGTCGGCGCTGAGGATGTACGTCCCGGAGGGGACGACCTTCGCAACGGCGACGGCCTTCTGGCGAGCGACGAGCTGCACGGCGAGCTCGGCACTGACACCGGCTGGGAGAGAGACGTCGTCGGGCGGCTCGATGATGCGGAAGCGAATCCCCGCCCGGGTCAGCAACTCGCGACGGCGAGGTGACTGAGAGGCGAGAACGATCCCGATCACGCGGATTTCACGCGCGCAGCAGACTGCAGAGAATCTTGCGCCAACTCGAGACTCATGCTAGCACCGAGGCCGGACCCCGAGTTGATCAAACAGCGCAGATTCGCGAGATCAACTAGGGGCGCGCGGCGAGAACAGCGGCCACAGTGGCCGCGGCACAGCACGCCATGGCAAGCGCCACGAGCGCTGGATACTCACGACGGGTGGCCGCACGGGCGGCTCGCAGGAGCACGCCGTAAGCTGCGACGCAACCCACGAGGGCGCCGACCGCAACGAGGGTTGCGGGCCATTGCAACGACGGCGGCACGAGGAGTGCGAGGACCACTTCGGCCGTTGCGGCGACCACCGCGATCCGCCCGACAGCTCCGGCGCCGCGCTTGTGGGGTTGCACGACCAGCGGCAGGACGATCAATGCGGTTGCCGCCGCCAGGATCCGGGCGGTCAGTGCCTCGCCCCCACCGACACCCGCGATGGTCGCGACCGAGAAGGACGCCGCAACGAGCCCAAGCAGGACGAGCGAAGCCCCGCCGAGCCCGCCGAGCACCGCCCGCCGGACCGACCACGGCTCCGGTGCGGCGAGCGATGCAGCCACGAACAGCAGGAGCATCGCTGCCGCAAGGTTCGGCGTCGCTCCTCCCTGCGGTGGGAGGGAAGCTGCCGGGGAGCCCGGGAGCGACGCCATGGATGCTGCGAGCGTCGCCGCGATGACCGCGCCGAGCGCGCGCGCGTCCAACTCCCGGAAGCGCGGCAAACCGCCGGCGCGCTGCACGACCATCGCGAGCACAACCAGGAACAACCCACCCGGGTACACGGCGACCGCGACGATGTCGAGCAGCAGACCGAGTGGATCCATCGAGTCAGTTCCCGAACACGAAGGCCGAAAACGATTGTGGGGCAAGGCCAATCGCGATGCCCGCCGCAATGAGCAACCACGCGCCTGCTTCCGGGATTCGTGCCTGCCATGTCGATGCAGGCGGCTTCGCCAACCGCATCGAGCAGGCCATGACCGTTGCGATGAAGATGCCGGTCATCGCCACCACCGCGGCAATCGTCGAGTCGACATTGCCGGCGGCGAGCGCTTCGAGAATGAGGAACCGTCCCCAGAACGACGGCGAAGGCGGCACTCCACTGAGCAGCGCCCATGCGACGCGCCGCGGCCAGATGAGACCTGCTTCGGCCGGCCGGAGCAGGATCGGCGCCAGCGTCAGGTGGCTGAGCATGATGATCAGTGCACCAGTGACGGCGGGTGAGTTGTGCGCGCCACCTACTGCCGCGATGCTCAGGGCGATATCGGCCATGAAGATCCTGCCGTAGCGGGTGCGCGCAGGTCCGCGCACCGCCCAGAAGCCACCCCAGACGGCGCTGCCGAGCCCCACCACCAGGAGGATGTGCTCGTAGACGGGTACCCCGTCACCCAGGACGCCCTCGGGGATCCGCTCGGCGAGGAGGAGCACGGCCGGCACCAGCAGCACCATCCAGGGTGCGATATCGAGCGGTCGGAGCACGCTGAGCATCCCCGCTGCCCACCCGCCGAGCGGGTAGATGGCGAGCAGGGCCGCCACGCCCGCCAGGAGCAGCCCGCCGACGACGACCGGGCGCGCTCCGGTCGTGAAGCCCGAGAGCGGCAGAAACGGTGACGCGGCGATCAGGGCGGCAGTCCCGCTTCCCGCAACTCGTCCCGCCGCCAGCGTCGCTCGCCCTGGGGCCTGGCCGATCCAGCGAAGGGCGAGCGTGCCGACCGCCACGGTCAGCGCCAGGGCGGTGAGCAGCGGGTCACCGCTGGCCAGGGCGAGCGTGACCGACGCTCCGACGACCCCGACCGTCCGCGCCACCGAGACGTCGATCGCGGGGTGGAGCGCGATCACGAGCGCCATCGACAGCCCGGCCGCCACGAGCAGACCCTGTCCCGCGCGGTCAAGTCCAGTGATGGGGCCGAGCCCGCCGAGCGGCACCACCGGCGTGAGCGTTCGCGTCGCGAGCAGCGTCAGCCCGGCGCCGGCGAGGGGGACGAGGGCGACCAGTCGCGCGGTCCGGCGGCGGAGCAGCACGGCCGCGACGAGGCCGAGCGCCAGCCATACGGCGGCGATGACGGCCGGATTCATGCTTCGGCTTCGACAGGCCGGCGGCGGGTGCTGCGTCCCGCAAGCCATCCCGCGACCAGCGCGGCGACCGGGGTCGCGGCACACGCGATGACGGATCCTGGGAGCGAGTCCGAACCGCTGCGCAGCAGCCAGGCAGTGCCCGTCGAGAGCGAGACCATCGCCACGCCGACCGCAAGGTCCTCGACCGTCCGTGCGAGCAGCAGCCGGATGACGCCGCAGGTCCAGGCGTACGCGGTGGGGAACAGCAACCCCTGGACCGCCGTGGTGATCTGCCCGACGGGGATGTTGAAGCTCACCCACGAGGCGATCGGCACCGCGACGGCGGCGCTGAACGCGCGGACGCTCCGCGGTCCGAAGAGCCGGTCGCGAGGCGCGAACGCGGGGATGGTCGGGTCGAGCCCCGCCACCCACGGAAGCCGGCGTCCCCCAACGAAACCCGCCCAGGCGAAGACCACCGCCGCAACTGCGCACGCCGCAAGGACGGCGACGCCGGGCGCGCCCCCGAACGTCGCGGCAGTCGGCGCCATCCCCGCCGCGAGAAAGACGACGGCGATGGCGACTGCACGCCGCCCGTCCACCATCATCGCGACCACGCCGGCGAGCACTCCCACCGCGGAGAGCAGCGGCGCCGAAACGCCCATCAGTGGACCAGGAAGTCGGCGGCGACGATCGCCACGATCGCCCCACCGAGCGCCAGTGCGAGCTGGGGCTGCACGACCAGCCACTCGTCAAGCTGGCCCAGCTTCGCACCTGCACGGAGCAGTGCCGGGCGGAACGCGCGCGCCGGGCGCAGGCCGAGCGCCTGAACGCCGACCGGTTCCATCTCGACGATCACCGCGGGCCGGCTGGGCGCAGGGCTGCCCAGCAGCGTGGCAAGCGCCCAGACCCCCGCGGCAATCACGACAAATGCGACCACCAGGTAGCCCCCCGACCAGTCGCCGGCGGCGCTCCGGATCGCGGCTGCGCCGACAGGCTCGGTGAGCCCTCCCGGGCTGAGCGCGGCAAGGATCGTCGTCGCCGCGGCGCCCGGTACCAGCGCACCCGCGAGGGACGCGAGCACGGCCACGACGGCAACGGGCGACGGCCGCTCGCCGGCAGCGTTCGCCCCATGTGACCCGGCGACCCGCGACGCTGCCCGCACTGCTGCCGCGGCCCCGAGGAGGCCCCCGAGTCCCAGCGCGACGAGCAACGCGGCTCCGGCACGGCCGATCGACACGGTCGCCGCCAACTCGAGGATCAGGGCGGTGATGCCGAACCCGAGAGGAAGGGACCCCGCGATACCCAGCGCAGCGACGGCGAGGCCGGTGCCGATCCGGCCACGAGCGACACGTTCCCAGGCCGGCGTCAGGGAGGCGACGAGCATTAGCGAGCAGATCCCGGCTGCCACAGCCGCATCGGCGGCTGCGCTCGCCACGCCCGCGAGCGCGACGACCGGAGCGGCAGCGATGACGCAGAGCGCCCTGCCCGCAACGCTCGGCACCGATGACCAGCGAAGCGCCAGCACTGCCGCCCAGACGGCGGCCAGGCCCCCGACGGCGGCGAGCGTGATCGCGATCGCCTGCGGCAGGGGTCCGTCGACAACCTCGCGAAGCCGGAGGAGCACGATCGCGCCGCAAGGGATCGCTCCGGTCGCGGCCCAGGCAGCCGTCGGTGTGCGGTTGCCTCGTACGGGCACGAACGCGGTCGCGAGCAGGCGCGCGACAGCTGCGGCGGCCCACGGCCCCGCGACGGCCGCCCCCACCGCGCCCGCGGGGATGACCGCGAAATCCGTGGTCCCGGACGAGCTGAGCAGTTGCACCGCCGCCACGAGCAGCCCGATCGACGCGAGATGCGCAAGCCCGATCGCCATCAGGCCTCCACGGCCGGGGCGGCCGCGCGCCGCGCTCGTCGTCAGCAGCGTCCCGACACCGGCGATCTCGACACCGGCCGTGAGCATCACGAGGTTGCCGGCGAGTGCCGCGACGAGCGCCCCGATGACGCACACAAGAAGCGCGCTCACCTCGCGTGTCTGGCGTTCGGCATCGAGGAGCAGCAGGACACCCACGGCGGACGCCGCAAGGCCGAGCACTGCGCCAGGGACATCGAGCCGCAGCAGGTAGTCGATGCCCGTGACCGGCGTTCCGAGGGAGGCCTCGATCCGTCCGCCGCTGCCGAGAAACCCCGTCTCGACCGCCAGCAGCGTGATGCTCGCGACGCCGCCGATGCCGCCGATGATGCGACCCAGCCGGGCATGGCGCGGCGCCAGCGCGAAGACGATGATCGCGGCGGCGATCAGCGGCGCGGGTATGAGCGCCAGCTGGAGCCCACCGCCCAGCATGGTGGCGCTACCTGCCGGCGCGGGTCAGCGCAGGCGCTCCGACCTCGGTGGCGCAGTACGGACAGACCCCCCAGCCGAGCCGGAGGCTTCGGTCGCAGCCGGTGCACCGTCGCGCGAACTGCGTTCTGCAGTACGGGCAGAGGATGAACTCCTGCTCGATCTCCCTGCCGCACGTGGGACATGGCCGGGTCGGGATGCCCTCCACCGGCGGTTCGAGCAGCACCTGTTCCTCGATGGCGAGCGACCGCACCTGTTCCATCGTCAGCGGTGGACGAACCATGAAGTAGATGAGCGCGCCGAGGAACGGCGGGACGAACCCGACGAGCATCGCAAAGAGCGTGAACCCGGGCGAGGTCGTGCGCCGGCGGGCGTCGCGGACGACGTAGAAGGCGAGCGCGATCCACAGCACTGCGAGGTACGCGACCACGACGACGATGGCGAGCGTGAGCAGCGTGCCCACGTCAAGGAGCAGCATCGGTGGGTCCTCCTGACTGGTTGCGGCGCAGCAGATCCAGTTGCGCCTTCGCCTCGGCAAGCCTGCGTCGTGCCTCGGCGACGACGTGGTGAGGCGCTCCGGCGACAAACCCCTGATTCGCGAGTTGGGACTCGAGCCGCGTCACGGTTGCCTCGAGGGTGCCGATCTGACGTCTGGCCGCGCTGGCGTCCACAGCGGTGTCGGCGATCACCACCTCGGCGTGGAGCCTACCCGAAACCACGACCAGCGGATCAACCCCACGCTCGTGCGCGTCCACCACCGTCGCCGGCACCAGACCGGCGATGAGCCGGCTGATGTGCTTCGTCGGCCCGGTGCCGTCGTCGGAGCGGACGATGATCCCCACTCGGTCCTTCGCACCGCGGGGCAGGCCGTGGTCGTGGCCAACGGCACGGATGCGCTGGACGAGCTCGATGGCCTCCGCGATCTCGCGATGCGCGAGTGTCGTCGCCTCGTTGGTCCAGAGCGCGTCCACCTCGGGCCACGAGCGCTGCTGCAGCGTGGGCGCTGCGTTGGGCAGCAACTGCGCGCACTCCTCCGTGATGAACGGCATGAAGGGATGCAGCAGACGCAGCAGCACGTCGAGCGCGGTGACCGCGGTCCATACCGCAGCGCGGCGCGACTCCGGATCCGTGGTATCGGTGAGGCGGAGCTTGACCATCTCGATATACCAGTCACAGAACGTGTGCCACGACGTGTCATAGAGACGCTCGACGGCGTCGTGAAACCTGAAGGCCTCGAAGCCCGCATCGCAGTCGCGGACCACCGTCGCGAGCTCGCCCAGCATCCATAGGTCCTCGGGTCGCAGCGTGTCCGGGCGCGGGGGATGCACATCCAGCTCCGCGGGCGATCCGTTGCCCACGCGCGCGACGAGAAAGCCGCTCGTCACCTGCCAGAGCTTGTTGGCAAAGCGCTGATACGCGGCGATGCGATCCGCGTCGAAACGCATGTCCTGACCGCTCGTGCCGACGGCCCCTGCCCACGCGCGCAGCGCATCGGCGCCGTACTGGTCGATGAGCTCGAGCGGGTCGATGACATTGCCCTTCGACTTGCTCATGCGCGAGCCGTCGACCGCTTGAATCGTGCTGGTGATGAGGACGTCGGTGAACGGGTTGCGACCCGTGAACTTGAGGCCCGTCATGATCATTCGCGCGACCCAGAGAAAGATGATGTCGCGTCCGGTCACCAGTGCGTCGGTCGGGTAGAACTTCTCGAACTCCGCGGTCTGCTCCGGCCATCCGAAGATCGCGAACGGCCAGAGACCGCTGCTGAACCAGGTGTCGAGCACGTCCGGGTCATTGGTCAGCGAAGTGTCGCCGCACTCCACGCACTCGGTCGGTGGATCGATCCATGCGAAGCGATGGCCGTTACCGCATGTCGATACGGGAATGGCATGGCCGAGCCAGATCTGCCGGCTGATGCACCAGTCCTTGATGTTGCGCATCCAGCTCAGGTACACGTCGGTGTAGCGCGCCGGATGAAAGCGGATCTCGCCACTCTCGACAGCACCGATGCCAGGCGCCGCCAGTGACGGCATACGGACCCACCACTGCTCGCTGACGATGGGCTCGAGAACGGTGCCGCAGCGATCGCAGTGACCGACCTCGTGCAGATACGGCTCCTCTTTCACGAGCACGCCCATCTCGCGCAGCGCGTCCGCGACAGCGATCCGCGCCTGGTCCGCGGGCATGCCGTGGAACTGCGGCAACGACGGGACGTCCATGGTGCCGTCGAGCGCGATGACGTTGATGATCGGCAGGGCGTGGCGGGAGCCGATCTCGTAATCGGTTGCGTCGTGTCCCGGAGTCACCTTGAGCGCGCCCGTGCCGAACTCCGGCCGCACCGCGGCATCCTCGAAGATCGGAATGACACGCCAGGTGAGCGGCAGCGTCGCGTGCTTCCCCACCAACGACTTGTAGCGCGCGTCGCCGGGAGCCACGGCGACGCCGGTGTCGCCGAGCATCGTCTCGGGCCGGACGGTTGCGACGGTGATGTGCGCGCCGTTCTCCACCACCGGATACTTCAGGTAGTAGAGCGGATCGGTGTGCTCCTGCCAGTCGATCTCCTCGTCACTGATGGCCGAGCGGCAGCGCGGGCACCAGTTGACGATGCGCGGCCCGCGGTACACGAGCCCTTCATCGAACAGCGTCTTGAACACCAGCCGGATGCTGTGCACGTACGCGTCGTCGAGTGTGAAACGCATCCGGTCCCAGTCGCACGTATAGCCCATGCGCCGCATCTGCTCGTAGATGCGCCCGCCGTACTCCTCGTACCAGGCCTCGACTCGAACCTGGAACGCTGCCCGGCCGAGCGCTTCCTTGGTCGTCCCCTCATCGGCGAGCTGTCGCTCGATGACGTTCTGGGTTGCGATCGCCGCGTGGTCCGTCCCCGGACACCACTCGACCTCGAAACCGCGCATCCGCCGCTGCCGGCAGAGCGTGTCCTGGATGGAGAACGTCGAGGCATGACCCATGTGCAGTGCCCCGGTGATGTTCGGGGGCGGCAGCGCGATGACATACACGGGCTTGGTGCTGTTGATGTCGGCATGACCGACTCCAAGCTCTCGCCAGCGTTCGCGCCAGCGCGGCTCCACGCTGGCCCAGTCGAAATGATTGTCCATGGGGCGATTGAGTATATGGGCCGACCGGCTATCACTCGCCCGCGGCGATCGTCATCCCGGATTGTGGATTGCGCCATTCGGGCGTGAACGGGGAGGCTGAATAGACCAACTGCGGCGCCGTCGTGCCCAGTTCCGAGCCGGCCTGAGCCGGCGAAACTGTGGGGAAGGTGATTGTCGTGCCGGATCCGACAGCGGAAAGATCCGCAACCGAGCCGAAGTACGCGCGGTCTCCGCATCCCACAAAGAAGGACACGAGTCCCGCGACCCGTGTGCCCGTGCCGGTGGTCTGCTGTGCTTCGAGCGGCACGACCAGAGCACCGGGCTGACCGGCGTGCAGCGCAGCCACGGCAACCGGGGCGAGCTGGGTCGTCCCGTCGAGGTCAGGGTCCACCGCGCCCGCGGCGTTGGCCGCGACTTCCGCGAGCCCCTCGGCGTTGTTCGCGTCGTACGACTGGTCGAAGCCGCCGATGGAGCGCAACTGTGGCGGCAGGTCCGGCACCGGCGCGGGGATCGCGCACCCCTGGTCCCCGCTCGAGATGACGTGCGTCAGCGTGACGAGCGTGACGGCGAAGAAGGCGACGACAACCACCGCCGCGATCGCGATGGCTCTGCGCCTCACGGTCAGGCCGTACGACCCTGCGCTGCCTCCTCGGTCGCTCCGACGCGCCGCTTGGGCTCCTCGGTGAGCAGCAGGGGCTCGACGCCGTCGACGATTGCCTGCTCGGTGATGACGCAGCGCTTGATGTCGGGCCGGCTGGGCACCTCGAACATGCTGTTGAGCAGCACGTCCTCGATGATCGATTTGAGTCCGCGCGCGCCGGTACCACGTGCAAGCGCTCGCTCCGCGATGGCGCGCAGCGCACCCTCGTGGAAGACCAGCTCGACGTCGTCGAGCGCGAAGAACTTCTGGTACTGCTTGACGAACGCGTTCTTCGGCTCGGTGAGGATGCGGATGATGTCCTCCTCATCGAGGTAGTCGAGCGCGACCGTGATCGGCAACCGGCCAACGAACTCCGGAATGAGGCCGTACTTCAGCAGGTCCTGCGCCTGGAGCTCGCGGAGCATCTTGGTGGTTTCCTTGGTGCGCGTTCCACGCGGTTTGCTGTTGAAACCGATGGTGCGCTTGCCGAGTCGGTGCTCGATGATCTTCTCGAGACCGTCGAAAGCGCCGCCGCAGATGAACAGGATGTTGGTCGTGTTGATCTGGATGAAGTCCTGATGGGGATGCTTGCGACCGCCCTGCGGTGGGACGTTGGCGACGGTGCCCTCGAGGATCTTCAGCAGCGCCTGCTGCACGCCTTCACCGCTGACGTCGCGGGTGATCGACGGGTTGTCGCTCTTGCGAGCGATCTTGTCGATCTCGTCGATGTAGATGATCCCGCGCTCGGCGCGCGCGATGTCGAAGTCTGCCGCCTGGATCAGGCGCAGCAGGATGTTCTCGACATCCTCGCCGACGTAGCCCGCTTCGGTGAGGCTCGTCGCGTCGGCGATGCTGAACGGGACGTCGATGATGCGCGCGAGCGTCTGCGCGAGAAACGTCTTGCCGCAGCCTGTCGGTCCGACGAGGAGGACGTTGGACTTCTGCAGTTCAACGTCACTGTTCGTCTTCGCGTGCGCGATCCGCTTGTAGTGGTTGAACACCGCGACCGACAGCACTTTCTTCGCGTGCTCCTGGCCGATGACGTACTGATCGAGTGACGCGGCGATGACCTGCGGGTTCGGAATCGTCCCCGGCTTGCCGCGCTTTGTCGTCGTCGAGCGGTTGTCCTCCTCGAGGACCTCCTGGCACAGGTCGATGCACTGGTCGCAGATGTACACACCAGGACCCGCAACGAGCTTCCGGACCTGCTCCTGTCCCTTGCCACAGAACGAACAACGCGTGTGGCGTCTGCGGTCGTCGCGCTCGGTCACGGCATACCCCCCTGATTGTTCACGTGGTTCCCACGACCGACCGGCCTAGGCATCACGCGTGCGCCGTTGCACCGCCACCCGCCTGGGGTGTGTCCGTGTCGTGTGGCGCGCCGGGCGGCTTGCCACCATTGCTCTCGCCGTTCGGCGAACCACCGCTCTTGATCCGGCCCTGGATGATCTCATCGATGAGGCCGTACTCCTTGGCCTCCTCGGCGCTCATGAAGAAGTCGCGATCCGAGTCGTGGTTGACGACTTCGATGGCCTTTCCGGAGTGGTGGGCGAGGATCTCATCGAGACGCCGGCGCACACGCAGAATCTCCTGCGCGTGGATCTGAATGTCCGTCGCCTGGCCGCTGAAGCCACCGGACGGCTGATGGATCAGCACGCGGGTGTTCGGGAGGCTGAGGCGCATGCCGGCCGCTCCGCCCGCAAGCAGAATCGCCGCCATGGAAGCGGCAATGCCCATGCAGATGGTGCCGACGCGTGGCTCCACGTACTGCATCGTGTCGTAGATGGCGAGGCCCGCATACACCGATCCGCCCGGGGAATTGATGTACAGCCAGATGTCCTTCTCGGGATCCTCACCGGCGAGGAACAGGAGCTGCGCCATGACGACGTTTGCAACCTGGTCGTCGATCGGCGTGCCGATGAAGATGATGCGGTCTTTGAGCAGGCGCGAGTAGATGTCCATCCCGCGTTCGCCCCGATTGGTTGTCTCGATGACGTACGGGATCAGATTCGTCGGATTCATTCTGTTTTCCATTATAGGAGGCCTTTTCAGTCGCGCTGTCGGAATCCATAGACGGCCAGGCCCATCATGAGCAGACCGAAGGCGACGAGCACCGCCAGCTCGACCCAGAGCGATACCGTCCACCCGAACAGCGTGACCTCGAACCCGTGGACCACCTGCGAGGGCAGACCGGACGCGGTGAGGACGATCCGGCGCAGGGCGTCGATGCCGTAGCTCGCGGGATCGAGCCGCGTCAGCACCAGCAGCCACGCCGGGAGGTTACCGGTGAGCGGGAAGAGTGCACCGGCAAGAAAGAACATCGGCATCATCAGGAAGTTCATCACCACCTGGAAGCCCTGCATCGTGCGCATCCGCGCCGCGACTGCGACGCCGAGTGCGCTGAGCGCGAATGCAAACAGGAAGATCGCGGGGACCAGCTCAGCAACACCGACGACGGTCAGCTTCACACCGACGAGCGGTGCGAGGACAAGGATGACGAGACCCTGGATCATTGCCTGCGACGCGCCACCGAGCGTCTTGCCGATGGCAACCGCCGACCGATGGATCGGCGCAACGAGCACCTCTTTCAGGAAGCCGAACTCTCGGTCCCAGACGATCGACATGGCGCCGAAGATCGATGTGAACAGCACCGACATGCCGATGATGCCCGGGAAGATGAACTGCACGTACTGCAACGACGAACCCGCCCCGCCGAGACCACCGGTGCTGCCGCGCAACGCAGAGCTGAGCCCGCTGCCGAAGACGAACAGGAACAGGATCGGCTGGGCGAGGGATCCGAGCACACGCATGCGATCGCGCCAGTAGCGGATCAGGTCGCGGCGCCAGATGATGATGATCGCGCGCAACGTCGCGCCGCGGATGTTCACGGATTGCGCGTGCGCGGATGGTGCTGCCGTCAACGCCTGCTCGCTCATCGCCGTCCACCTCCTCCCCACATCCTGCCCATACGCCGCATGGTATCGAGCGATGTGTTCGCCTGCTCGCGTATCTCGCGACCGGTGAGCTTGAGGAACACGTCGTCGAGACTCGGACGGCGCGCGCTGACGGCCGAAATCGGAACCGTCAACTCGGAAAACAAGCGCGGCACGAACGACGCGGAGTCCGACACCTCGACTCGCAACGTGCCGTCGATCTGAGTTGAACTCGAGATGCATGACCGACCGCAGCTGGTCCGCCGCGACATTCATGTCCGGCGTGCTGATGGTGACGACGTCGCCACCCACCTTCGTCTTGAGCTCTGCCGGCGTCCCGAGCGCGACGATCTTGCCCTGATCGATGATGGCGATGCGATCGCAGAACTCGGCCTCGTCCATGTAGTGCGTCGTCATGAAGATGGTGATGTGCTCGCGCTGACGCACCGTGTGCAGGTACTCCCAGATGTTGTTCCGCGTCTGGGGATCGAGCCCGAGCGTCGGCTCGTCGAGGAACAGCACCTGCGGGTAGTGCAGGATGCCGCGCGCTATCTCGAGTCTCCGGCGCATGCCGCCCGAGTAGGTGAGGACGGTCGAGCCTGCGCGATCGGCCAGGTCGACGATCTCCAGCGCATCGTCGATGCGCTTTTTGCGGGTCGCCGCCGGCAGCCCGTACAGGTACGCGTGGAACTCGAGATTCTCTCGCCCGGTCAGCTGGCCGTCGAGCGACGGGTCCTGGAAGACCAGGCCGATCCGGGCTCGGACCGCGCTCGGGTCCTCGCGGACGTCGAATCCGGCGACCTCGGCAACGCCGGAGGTGGGGCGGATCAGCGTGCAGAGGATGCTGATCGTCGTCGACTTGCCGGCGCCGTTGGGCCCGAGGAACCCGAAGATCTCACCCGGGCCGACCTCCAGATCGATGCCACGCACGGCCTCGACCTTGCCGTAGGTCTTGACGAGGTCGCGAACGCTGATCACCGGCTGGCTCATCGCGGGAGAGCTTACCCACGCCCGCCGGGCCTCAGACGTCAGGTCGTGACGAAGCCGGAGGCCTCCGGGGTGACGATCTCGAGGAGCCGCTCTCCCGCCGCTCGACGCCGGAGATCCCGCCGCGCGATGTCCTCGAGCCGCCTGCGCTGGGCGGCGTCGATGCGTCGCCCCTCGGCGATCGCGCGCGCTTCGCGCTCCACCTGGTTCTCATCGACCTCGATGCCTTCGGCCACAGCCAGGGCGTCCAGCGCAAGCTCGAGACGAACGCGGCTCGCGGCGGCATCGCGACGCTCGGTCCGCAGCGCCTCCATGTTCGACCCGCTCATCTCCAGGTAGCGGTCGAGCGGGAGACCGAGGGAGCCGAGGCGGTATTCGAGGTCAGCCAGCTGGCGGTCAATCTCGCGATCGATCATCGCCTGGGGGACGTCGACGCGAACATGGTCGCGCAGTGCCTCGAGCGCGGCACCTTCATGAGTTCTCGCGGTCCTGCTCCACGGCTTCGGCCGTCAGCGTGGTGCGGTAGTACTCGCGAAGCTCATCCAGGGTTGTCCCGTGGCCATCGAGCACCGCGAGGCTGTCGTCCTCGGGGGGCAATTCACGCTCGCGGACCGCATGCACGCTCACATCGATCGTGACGGTGGCGCCCCGGAGCTCCTCCTGCCGGTAGTCCGGAGGCAACACGGTTTCGAAGGTACGGGACTGACCCGCGGTCAACCCGATGACGCCATCGACGATCGCGGGGATGACCTCTTCGCGATTGAGCTCGAGGTCGCGCTCGACGTTGTCGGCGCCGGTCAGGATCTCGTCGCCGCGGCGCATCACGAGGGTGCACTTGATGACGTCTCCCGATTGCGCCGCACGGTCGACCTCGACCAGTTCGGCATGCTTGCGGCGCGCACCGGCAATCGCCTCATCGACGTTCTCGTCGGTGATCTCCGTCGTCTCCATCGGGACGCGGATGGAAAGGTAGTCGCGAAGGTCGACCTCGGGCTTGACGGTTACCGTGGCGGTGAACTTCAGCGGCTTGTCGCGCTCGAGCTCGCCAAGGTCGAAATCAGGGTCGCCGACAGGCTCGAGGTCGTTGTCTTCGATTGCGCGCAGATACAGCTCTGGCACCCAGTGGTCGACAGTTTCGTGCCGAACGGTCTCCCAGCCGACCGCGCGCTCGACCATCGCCGTCGGCGCCTTTCCTGGGCGAAAGCCCGGAATCCGGACCCGAGCGGCGAGTCGCTTCAAGGTGGCCTCGATCGCAGCGTCAACCTCAGTAGGCGTCGCCTCAACCTGGACGGCCACCTGTGAAGCTGCCTTGCGCTCGAGCGTGACGGTCATTCCTGGTGTGTCGGTCATCTGTGTGCTCATCTCTCTATAGGGTGGCTCGTGCGCGGACCGAGACTCGAACTCGGACGGGTTGCCCCACGGGATCCTAAGTCCCGCGCGTCTACCGATTCCGCCATCCGCGCCCGGTCGGTGAACCGGCCGTGGCCCAGTTTAGTCAACTGGGTGGGCACGTACCGATCGTGAACGAGCCGTTGATCTTCGGCTTGCTGCCGGGGACGACGTACGCGTACTGATATGACCCCGCTTCCATCGTGCCGTAACCGACGCCGGTGCCGTCACTGGCCGTTGCGATCTGCGAGTTTGATAAGCCATCGGTGCCCGGCCCGTTGATGTAGAACAGCATCCCCTGATCGCCGCCGGTGAAGGACACGTTCCCATCGGGCAGGGCACCCTTGTAAGCGCAATCCGTTGTGATCGTGAGCGTCGGCGTGACGCACGGATAAGGATCCGAATTCGCGGGATCGCTCATGCCGATTCCCGGGTCGTCATGCCACTCGAGCAGCACCACCTGCCCGTACGATGATCCGGCGCCTCCGGGTCTCGCTGTGTCGAACGTATACGGCTCCGTCGCGCCGAATTCCTCGACCGGGAATGAGGCACCGGCGGTAAAGCTCGCGTTGACGTTGTAGTCGCTGAGAACTTCACTGGAACTCACCTTCCAGGCGAACTCGGCCGCGTTCGGAGCGCACAACGACGCGAGGGTCGGGGGCATTGTTGGAGTGATGAAGTCTCCGGGCGTCGGCGTTGCCGCGTCCGTCGGCACCGGCGTATCCATCGGCGTGTCGCCCGGGGTGAGCGTTGACGACGCTGGCGATGTAGCCGCAGGGGTCGTGGGCGATGATGGGCTCGGGCTCGTCGACGAAGTGCCGGGCGCTGCCGAGCAGGCCGCGAGCAGGAAAACAGTTCCCGCACAGGCTGTCACGAACCGCGCCGACCGTTCCATATGTGTCATCAGACCCTGAAACCCGGCGAACCGTGGCAGGGTTACGAGACTGCCCCGGAAACCTTGGGCCACGGTGACCAACGCCGGACAGACCGTTCGGCATCGGAGTACATTCCACGCTGGGAAGCTGGTGAACTTCGCTCAGGAGGGTTGCACATGCGCGGACTAGCCTTACGCACCATCGTCTCCCGCGGGAGTCGCGTCAGCAAAGCAGTGACGCTGGCGGCCGTGGGCGCTCTGCTCGTGATGACCGCGGTCACCGCCGAAGCTGCGGGATGGACCGTCGTCACGTCCCCCAACGTCGGGACCTCGTCGTTGCTCTCCGGGGTCAGTTGCACGAGTTCCAGCGCCTGTGTCGCCGTTGGCGTCTCCTCGTCGGCTTCGGCCGAGAAGACGCTGAGCGAGAAGTGGAATGGGACGAAGATGACCGTGGTGCCATCGCCGCCTTCAGGCGGCGACCCGGGACTTGATTTCAACGGCATCAGCTGCACGTCTGCTTCCTTCTGCATCGCGGTGGGGCGTGTCTACAAATCCGGTGGGGATCAGATCCTCACAGAGAAATGGAACGGCGCGAAATGGACGCAGCTGACATCCCCTGCGATGGGTCCGGATGCAACCGTCGACATACTCAGCGTGAGCTGCAAGAGCACCACCTTCTGCATGGCGGTTGGGTGGTGGACCTTTGAGCCGACCGAGGCCTTCGCCATGAAGTGGAATGGCACCTCGTGGACGGTCGAGACCGTCCCCAACGACGGCGATACCGAGGACAACATCCTCGAGTCCGTCAGCTGCCCCACGACCACCTTCTGTATCGCGGTCGGCAATGGCCCCGGGCAACTCATCGACCGCTGGAACGGCTCGGTGTGGACCATCGTGAGCACCACCGCCAACCACGGCCTCGATGGCGTCCGCTGCCGCACCACGACGTTTTGCATGGCAGTCGGAGCGCAGGCCGCAGGCCCGGACACGGACACGGACACGCTCGCCGAGAAGTGGAACGGCACGACATGGAGCGTCCTGACCACTCCGAACGTCAGCGGCAGTCCTGGCAACATCCTCGTGTCCGTGAGTTGCACCGGCACGACGTTCTGCATGGCCGGCGGATCCGCACAGGGGTCGGGAGTGACAGAGCACGCGCTCACGGAGACATGGAATGGCTCGACCTGGTCCATCGTGCCCTCGGTCAGCCCCACTTCGAATAGCGTCATCAACTCCGTGAGCTGCACGACTGCGGCGGGCGGCAATTTCTGCCTGGCCGTCGGGCTGTCAACGGGCAAGACGCTGGTGGAGAAGTACTCCTAGTCCTTGGGCGGCCGGCCGCGGCGTCGAGCAAGCTTCGAATGCGCGCTCCGGCGAAATTCCTCGTCGCTGCTGATCACCGCGTCCGGTAGGAATGGGGCACGTTCGCCGGAGATGTCCGTGGGATACGGGCTGTTGTTGCCGAGCGCCGGTCCTTCGTTGGGTTGACCGCGGAATCCATACCAGAACACGCCGCCGAAAAAGATCCCGATGGCCAGCGCCGTGAGGATGAGCCCGATCATCCGACGAGTATCACCCGCGCGCGGACGATGTAATCAAGCCGACCTGCCGATTGCTTCGCTACGCTCGGCGGTATGCGTGTCGTGGTGCTGGGAGCCGGGTTTGCCGGTCTTGAGCTGACGTCCAGGCTTTCAGAAGCGCTCGGGGACGCTGCCGACGTCGTTCTCATCGACGAGAGCGACACGTTCGTCTTCGGGTTCTCGAAGCTCGACGTCATGTTCGGACACTCGCCCGCGGCGGCCGTGCGCCATCCGTATCGGGACATCGTCAAGCCGGGGGTGCGGTTCGTGCAGGCGACGATCCGGTCCATCGATCCTGCGACGCGGCGCGTCGTGACCAACGCCGGGGCGTTCGACGCCGACATCCTCGTGGTGGCGCTCGGCGCCGATCTCGACCCCGCGGCGACACCGGGGCTCGTCGAGGGCGGCCACGAGTTCTACACCGTGGAAGGGGCGTTCGCGCTCCGCGAGGTCCTCGACTCGTTCGAAGGCGGCCGGGTGGTCGTCGGGGTGACGTCGGCGCCGTTCAAGTGCCCGCCCGCGCCGAGCGAGACGGCGTTGATGATGCACGACTTCCTGACGCATCGCGGGCTCCGCGAACGCTCCACGATCGCGCTGGTCATCCCCATGGGGGTGCCGATCCCGCCGTCACCCGCCGCGTCCGCGGCGCTCCTCGTCGCCTTCGAGGAGCGCGGCATCGACTGGTACCCGGAGCGTGCGGTGCGCGAGACCGATCCCGCCCGCAAGGTCGCGATCCTGAGCGACGGGACCGGTTTGGCGTACGACCTGTTCCTCGGTATCCCCCGGCATCGGGCTCCGGCCGTCGTCGAGGAGTCGGGCATGACGGTCGACGGCTGGATCCCCGTCGACTCCCTCACGCTCGAGACCACGTTCCCCGGGGTCTACGCCGTCGGCGACGTCACGAGCGTCGGCACCCCGAAAGCCGGCGTCTTCTCCGAAGGCCAGGCCGCTGTGGTGGCGGACCGGATCATTGCGGCCGCCCGCGGAGTGGCACCCACTGCGACCTATGGCGGGCAAGGCATGTGCTACCTCGCATTCGGCCACGGGGAGGTTGCCCGTGTCGACGTGACCTTCCTCAAGGGCCAGGCTCCATTCGGTGGCTACGAGGAACCATCGGCCGCTCTGGCCGCCGACAAGGTCGAATTCGGCACCAGCCGGATCCGGCGCTGGTTCGGCCAGTAGCGCGGAATCGGGGCTGTTCGTGGTCGATGACTTGAGACGAAATCATCGCTGGACAATGACCACCTCACTGCCTACTCTGGTGGCATCCACCTACCGCTGACGGAGGACCTGGATGGAGCCGAATCACTTGACCGCAACTGCCGCACCGCAGGAGGTCGTTGCGAAGATTGATCAGAAAGCGCTCCGGCTGTCGGCGCTGCTGCGGGAGATCGACAACCACCCGATCGAGCTGGAATCCGTACTACGGGACCAGCTCGATGACGTTCTGGAGATGTTGGCCTGCCGGATCTCGGCGACCAGGACGCTCCTGCACCGGTCCACCCTCGAATTGACGGGGGCCGGATCGCCCGCATAACAGGCGTCGCACGACGCCTCGGGACGGCGACCGCAGCTGAGGCTACGGCCGCCGTCCTGATCACCTTGGCGGCGATCGTGGTCCGGTTCTGGTCCCTCAGCACACAGCCCGGTGGGCTCTACCCGGACGAGGCGGCATTCGGGCTCAGTGCCCTGAAACTGCTGACGGTCCCGGGCTACCACCCGCTCTTCTTCGACATCAACGGTGGTCTCGGCGCGCCCTTCACCTATCTCCTGGCCGCTGTCTTCAAGGTGTTTCAGTCATCGGTGTTCACGCTCCGCGCCACGGCGGCGGGTGTCGGCGTTGCGGGCGTGATCGCAACGTACGTCGCGACCCGGCGCTTCGGCCGCGCGGCGGCACTCCTCGCAATGGGGTGGACTGCCGGGTCACTCTGGATGATCGCCATCTCACGCGACGGCTTCGAGAACATCCTCACGGTCGCATTCGGCGCTCTCGCGCTCGCCGCGATGCTGCGCTGGGGTGACCGGCCCGGTCGCGCCTCAGCAGTGATGGCGGGCGTCGCCATCGCGCTCGGCCTCTGGACGTATCAGCCGTTGAAGTTGTTGCCGCTGCTCGCGATCCTGTGGCTGCTCTGGATCCGCGCCCGCGATCGTGTTCGGTTCACAGCAGTGCTTGCGACCTGGCCCTGGGCGCTCGTCGCCTTCCTCGTGGTCGCGGCACCAATGGTCGTGACGGCGATCACCGATGCGTCCGGCTATTTCGGTCGCGCAGCATCGGTCTCTGCCTTCTATGTGGGCTCGGCGTCCCCGGACAGCTACCCGGTGCACGTGCTGCGCACCATCGCCATGTTCCTGCTCACCGGTGATCCCAACCAACGGCACGACGTCAACGAGCTGCCGCTGCTCGGGCCGTTGCTGTTCATTCCGTTTGCACTGGGTATCTGGCGATGCTGGCGACGCCGCGACGATCACGGTCATGCGCTCGTGTTGCTCGGACTTGTCGTGTTCCTCCTCCCCCCACTGCTCGCAACCGAGGGCTTCGCGCCGCATTTCCTCCGCTCCCTCGGCCTCGCGCCATTCGTGGCGGCGTCCGTCGGTCTCGGCTGTGTCGAGTTCGTCGAGCTCGTGCGCCGATTTGTGCCGAGGTTCAGCAGCGTCGGCGCGCCGGACATTGCCCAACTCGGCTGGGCGGCCTGCGGGCTCGCGATCCTCGGCGTCGGCGCCGCGTCGGCCGTGACATACGTGAACCGCCCGATCGAGGACCGCTACTCCCCCTTTACCTTCGCCGACGTGGCGCTGGCCGGCGCTGCCGTGGACAACGCGACCGATGGAGGTCCGTCCACGCTCCTCATCCTCGACAGCTACGACGCGATGGACGTCCAGTTCCTCGATGCCGGCCGCGTTCCCACGATCGTCGAGCCGATGCACGCGGTGGGCAACCCGGCGGTGTACTCGCTGATTGTCGCCCCGTCACTTGCCGACATCGCGGCGGCGGTGGGTGCACCGCTTGCGGCCGAGGCGCACGTCGTCGCCACCGACCCGAATGGGACGCCGGTCGTCTTCGAGGTGGTTCCCGAGCCGACCGGCTGACCCGAAGACGCCACCGACCCGGACCGCCGCACTATCGTGGGTGTCGATGTTGCGGGGCTATTCAGGAAGGATCTGGCTGATCACGCTCGCCGGTCTGGCGGCTCGAGTCGCGTTGCTCGGCTACCAGCCGCTGTGGCGCGACGAGGCGTTCACGGCTCTGGCTGTGCAGCGTCCCCTCGTCTCGATGCTCACCGTGGTCCGCCATGACAGCGCTCCACCGCTCTTCTATCTGATCGAGCGACTGGTCGCTGTCATCTCGACAAGCCCGGCCGCGCTGCGCATCCTCCCGGTGCTTGCGGGCGTCGCCGCTATCCCGATCATCGCGGCGCTCGGGAGGCGCGTCGCCGGCGATGCCGGCGGCATCTGGGCTGGGGTGATCGCGGCCGTCGCACCGGCACTGTTCGTGAGCTCGCTTGACGCGCGGATGTACATGCTCGCGACGACCTTGGTCCTCGCGTCAACCCTCTGCCTGCTGCGTGCGCTGGATCGGCCGTCGGTGCTGCGCTGGGCGCTGTACGCCGGCTTCTCGATCCTTGCCGTCTACACGGTGTACTTCGCGCTCTTCGCAGTGCTTGCGCAGGTCATCGCGGTGGCGATCCTCTACACGCGGAGACACCCCGGAACGGCGCTCCTCGTCGCGGGCCTTGGGCTGGCGACGCTGGTCAGTCTTATCCCCTGGGTCGTCGCCGCCAGCAGCCAGCTCACTCACGGAGCCGGCGGATTCTGGGTGCCGAAGTTGAGCGTCGTGAGCCTGGCGGGTGGGCTCGTGCAGTTCTTCATCGGGCCACCGCTGAACACGTGGGTGACGGGCTACACAGGACTGCGCATCATCGAGGGTGCCAGTGTCGCGGCCGGAGTCGTGGCCCTTGCGACGGTTGTGCTCAACCGGCACAGGCTCGATCGAGACGAGACCAACGCTGCTTCGCTCCTCGGGCTCGTCGGCGGGATCGCCGTCGCCCTCGTGATCCTGGTGAGCTTCTGGCACCCGCTCGAGGACGGGCGCTACTTCAGCTCGGCCTGGGCTCCGCTCTTCCCGCTCGTGGGCGCCGGGCTGGCGATGATCCCGTGGCAGCGTGTGGCGTTCGTCGCCGCGGCGGTCACCGCAGTGGTCGCATTTGCCACGGTCACCACCGTGACCAACCCGGATACGCCCGCTGCGATCGCCGCCCTCGAGAAGGCGGCGGGACCGCACGACGTGATCGCCGCCTACCCGAGCGAATACCTTCTCGTTCTTTACTACGGCGACAATGCCATCGACGTGCACACGCGTTCGATGGCGCCGGTGGTGCCCTGGTTCTGGGGCACGGCCGTGTATCCATCCGGTGCGGTCCTGCAGTCGATGCCGATGCCTTCACCGTCGACCCATACCGTCTGGTACGTCTTCGAGCCGGGCGATCCGCCGCCACCGGATGCCGACGGTTACTCGGCCCGGAGCACCCGCTGCTGGACCGGCGTGTGTGTCACCATGCTGACCCCATCGGGGCTCGGCGCCTCGGGTGCGAATTCCACGTAGATCGTGGGGCAGGAGGACAGCGGGTGAAGGGCTTTCGCGACTTTCTCAATCAGGGCAACGTCGTGCAGCTCGCCGTTGCGTTCGTCATCGGCGGCGCATTCGGCGCGGTGGTCACGGCGCTCGTCGTCGACATCGTCAACCCGATCATCGCCATCCCATTCGGCAAGCCGAACTTCGACAAGCTGGTCCTGAAGATCAACGGCAGCAACATCGAATACGGAACGTTCCTGACTGCGGTCATCGCTTTCATCCTCATCGCTGCCGGCGTGTACTTCTTCTTCGTGGTGCCGTACAACCGTATGCAGAAGCGACTCGCCAAACCCACCGACCCGGGCGAGTCGAACACCCGCGCGTGCCCTGAGTGCTTGAGCATCATTCCGAAGGCCGCAAAGCGCTGCTCGTTCTGCACCGCGGCAGTCGAGCCGCAGGCGACGAGCTGAACGAGCCGGAATTTCCGGAGGTCCACACAGCTCGTCTCGACGAGCTGACACCGCGCGCGCTGCTCGGGATCCTCGCCGTCCGTCAGGCTGTCTTCGTCGTCGAGCAGAACTGCGTCTATCCCGACATCGACGCGAGCGACGCCGACGCGGAGACGCGGCATCTCTGGATCGAGGATGCGGATGGCGAAGTCGTCAGCACGCTGCGCCTTCTTCGAGATGCCGGCGGCGGGCATCGCATCGGACGCGTCGCAACCTATGCGGGGTCGCGGGGACGCGGTTACTCGAGCGCATTGATGCGACACGCGATCGAACTGGCAGAGCTGCCGATCGTGCTCAGTGCTCAGTCGTACCTCGTCGGCTGGTACGGGACGTTCGGTTTCGAGGAGCACGGCGAGCGATGGATCGAGGACGGCATCGAGCACGCGCCGATGCGCCTGGAGGTCAGGCGATGACGATGTTGACGATGCGATCCACGACCGCGATGACCTTGCGCGGGGACTGACCGCCGAGCAATTCCTTGATACGCGGTTGGGCGAGCGCCAGCGCGGACAACGCCTCCTCGGACGTGCCGGCGTCAACCTCGAAGTCAGCGCGGCGTTTGCCGTTCACGGTGACGGCGATGGTCGCGCGCTGCGGAGCCGAGAGTGCGGCGTCATAGGCAGGCCACGTGCCCTGTTCGTGCACCGATGTTTCGTGGCCGAGCCGATCCCAGATCTCTTCGGCGATGAATGGCGCGAACGGAGCGAGGAGCTTGAGCAATGTCTCGGCATCGACGCGCCTGCCACTTCCCGACGATGCCTCGTGGTCAAGAGCCCGCGCGAACTCCATCAGATAGGCGATGGCCGTGTTGTAGCGCAACTCGCCGATGTCGTCCTCGACCTGCTGGATCAGGCGGTGACGACGCCGCTCCAACACCTCGTCGCCGTCGAGGTCGTCACGCGTCGCGAGCTGCGTAGCTCGCCACGTCCGGTGGAGGAAGCGAGTCATCCCGGCGATGCCCTTGTCCCGGAAGTCGCCACCGAGCGTGTACGGGCCGAGGTACATCATGAAGAGACGCACCGTATCGGCTCCGTACCTGTCGATGTACTCGTCAGGGTTGAGCACGTTGCCGCGACTTTTGGACATCTTCGCGCCGTCCATGATGATCATGCCGTGCGCACGGAATCGGGTGTACGGCTCTGGCGCCGGAACGAGTCCCATGTCATACAACGCGCGCATCACAAACCGCGCATACAGCAGGTGCCGCACCGCGTGCTCGTTGCCGCCGATGTACATGTCCACCGGAAGCCACGTGTCGGTCCGCTCCTTGTCAAAGGGAACGTCGTCGAAGTCCGTGGATGGATATCGCAGGTGGTACCAGGCCGAGTCGAGGAACGTGTCGCTGACGTCTGTCTCGCGACGCGCTGGACCGCCGCACTTCGGGCAGGTGACGTTGACCCAGTCCTCCACCGTGGCGAGCGGCGACACGCCGGTCCCGCGCGGACGGAAGTCCTCGATCTCCGGGAGCAGTACCGGCAGATCCTCTTCGGGAACCGCGACCGGGCCGTCCTTGGGACAGTGAATGATCGGTATCGGCGGTCCCCAGTATCGCTGCCGTGAGATGAGCCAGTCGCGCAACTTGTACTGCACGCTTGTCTCGCCACGGCGCAACTCGGTGAGCCGTTCGATGATGCGGCGCTTGCCCTCGTCGCTGGTCGCACCGTCGAAGTCGCCACTGTTGATGAGCACGCCGTTGCCCGAGTACGAGGCCGACGTACTGTCACCGCCGCTGATGACGTCGACCATCGGGAGGTCGTGCGCACGCGCGAACGCCCAGTCGCGTGAGTCGTGCGCCGGCACCGCCATGATCGCGCCGGTGCCGTATCCGCCGAGGACGTACGGCGCCGCCCAGACGGGAAGCCGCGCTCCGGTGATCGGGTGGATCGCAAACGACCCCAGCTCCATGCCGACCGCGAAGTCCGGCTCCCCCACTGTTGGTGGGAACTTGTTGCGCCACGCGTTCACCGTCCCGATCCTTTCGGGCGGCACGAACTCCTCGAGCTCTGGATGGTCGGCGCCGATGACAAGGAAGGTCGCACCGAAGAGCGTGTCCGGCCGCGTCGTGTAGACGGTGACGTCCTTGCGCCGGCAGCCCTCGAGGTCGAAGAGGATGGTGGCGCCCTCGCTGCGCCCGATCCAGTTGCGCTGCATCGTCTTCGTCGACTCCGACCAGTCCAGGGTGTCGAGCGCATCGAGCAACGGCTGCGCGTAGCGCGTGATCTTGATCCACCACTGACGGAGATATCGTGTCTGCACCACGGTGTGGCAGCGCTCGCAGCGGCCTTGCTCCACCTGCTCGTCGGCGAGCACGGTCAAGCACGACGGACACCAGTTGACCGCTCCCTCGCGCCACTCGATGAGCCCGGCGTTGAAGAGCTGCACGAACAGCCACTGTGTCCAGCGGTAGTAGGCCGGATCGGCGGTGTTCACCTGGTGGCTCCAGTCGAACATCGAGCCGATGCGAGCGAGCTGGTTCTCGCGGAAGTTGTTCACCGCGCGGCGCATCACCACTGCCGGGTGCTCGCCGATCTTCATCGCGTAGTTCTCGGAGTGGATGCCGAAGGCGTCGAAGCCCATCGGCTCGAAGACCGTGTCGCCCATGAGCCGCCGCCAGCGCCCGTAGATGTCACCGCCGGCGAACGGGATGATGTGGCCCACGTGCAATCCCTCGGCGGAGGGATACGGGAACATCATCAGGTTGTAGAAGGGACGCTCCGGGTCATCGAGCTGGGTACGGTAGTCGCCGCGCTCGCTCCAGATCCGCCGCCAGCGTGCTTCCACAGCCGTGTGGTCGTACGCGTCGAGGCGCGTCGGTTCAGGGTGCGCGGTGGCAGGATCGGCGTCCATGGAACAAGGGTAGCCCGAACTCCACGCCCGATCAATCCAGGGGCGGCGTCAGGAGGCTGCGGTCTGCGTGTTCTGGAGGACCGCGAAAACGGCGCCCTGGGGGTCGTGGACGATGGCAAAACGCCCGACTCCAGGGATGTCCGACGGGGGATGGTGCACCCCACCCCCGAGCTCAGTCAGCTTGGCCACGGTCGCGTCGGTGTCGGCGACCGCGAAGTAGACGACCCAGTTCGATGGTGTGCCCTCAGGCAGATCGGGGTCCATCGGGAGGCCGCCGGCGATGCTCGTGCCGTCCAGCTTGAACTCGGTGTAGTTGGTCCCGGGAACAGCCGACTCCTTGGGATCCCACCTGAATGCGTTCCAGTAGAAGAGCTTGTCGCTCGGAAGATCCTTGGCGTTCAGTTCGGCCCAGCAAAACGCGCCCGGGACGCGCATGACCTCGAATCCCTTGTGCTCGTTGGGCTGCCAGAGGCCGATCACGGCTCCCGACGGGTCGGCGACGATGCCCATCGTCCCTGCGCTCATCACCTCCATCGTTGGGGCGATCACCGTTCCACCTGCTTCGGTTGCCTTGGCAGCCGACGCCGCGGCGTCCTCGGTCAGGACGTACATCGTCCACGCCGACGGACCGTCCCCGTCCGTCCGAGGGCCGACACCGGCCACCTGTTTGCCATCGAGCTTGAACATCCCGTATCCGCCCCCGTCCGGGACGACGTCGACGGTCCACCCGAAGACGCCCGTGTAGAACGTGTGGGCGGCGTCGACGTCCGAGCTGCCGAGATCGATCCAGCCGGGCTCGCCCATATTGGGAGTGGTCATCGCACATTCCTCCATCTCACTGATCCGCTCGCCGACCCTTGCGCTCCGTCGCGCGCGGGGAACGTATCACGGTGGTTCGGGCCTTTGAAGCGTCGCGAGTACACTCGTGCGCCTGATGGTCGAGACGCCGAACGACATCGAGATTTCGGACATCCGCGACGACGCGGAACGGCAGCGATTCGCTGAGATCGATGCCGCTGCGTTTGCCGGTCGTGCGTCGGACAACATGCGCTGGCTCAAGGCCGCGGAACCCCACACGACGTTGCGTCTGGCGCGCATCGGGGGCGAGGTGGTCGGCGGTTTCATCCTGCTGCCGACGGGCGAGTTCTTCGGCGGACGATCGGTGCCCGCACAGGGAGTCTCGGCAGTCGTCGTGGATGCGGCGTGGCGTCGTCGCGGTGTAGCAGGCGCGCTGATGCGCGACTGCGTGGCACAGGCGTGCGCACGCGGTGCCGCCGTTGCGCCGCTGTTCGCGGCAACGGTTCGCCTCTACCGGCGTTGGGGATGGGAGGTGTGCACGCAGACATTCCGTCAGACGGTGCAAACCCGGGCGCTGAGTGGATTCCGAGGTGCCGGGACAGTGCGCGCGCATCCGGATCGGGCAGCGGTCGAGGCCATGCGTCGCACCCAGTTGCTGCGCTGGGACGGCCCTTTGGACAGACCGGACTGGTGGCTCAGCGTCGAGTGGGACCCGGGCAATCCGGACAGTCACAAGGGCGAGTACGGCTGGTACGAGGACGGCGAGCTCACCGGCTACGTGCGCTACGACAGCGACAGGGCCCAGGGCATGTGGATCCGAGTCCGGGTGCAGGAGCTCATCTACACGACAGGGGATGCACTCCGCGGGTTGCTCGGGTTCCTCGGCGGCCAGGAGTCGCAGAGCGGTGAGGTCGTGTTCGTCCACTCGGCGATCCCTGACCTGTCGCCGCTGCATCTGGTGCTGCCGGAACCACACCGGGACGTCGAAGTTGGAGCGTTCATCCCCTGGATGCAGCGCATCGTGGATGTCGAGCGCGCGCTGACCGCGCGCGGCTGGCCGGCGCAAGCGGCCGGACGCGTGGAACTCGAGGTCACGGATCCGGTCCTTGGTGTCGAGCGCGTGGTGCTCGAGGTTGAGGGTGGCGAGGGGCGGGTGAGCAAAGGGGGCGACGGCCACGTGCGCTGTGGCATCGGTGCACTTTCGGCCTGGTACTCGAGTGCGCTCCGCGCGCGCGACGCCATGTTGCTCGGGTTGATGGAGGGCGACGCCGGCGCGTTGGCCGCGATGGACGGGCTGGTCGCCGGCGGAGTTCCCTGGATCCCCGACTTCTTCTGAGCATCCCCACGGTGCCCGACGCGAACACGCTGCCCCTGCGACTGGCGCGCATCGGCGCACAACGCCTCGCGGACGGCACACGGCTCGGCCCCGACCCGGCGGCAATTGCGCGAGCGGTGTGCTCCGTGCAGGCGCAGTCGTTCGATGCGGCAATGCACCAACTGCGTGTGCGGAGTGTTGGACTCACAGCGGCCACAGTCCTGCGCGCATTCGAGGACGATCGGTCGATCGTACGCACGTGGTTGATGCGCGGCACGCTGCATTTATGCGCCGCAGATGATGTGCGTTGGTTGCTCGACATTCTCGGCCCAAATGCGAATCGTCTGGGTGAGCGCCGTCGCGTCGAAGTCGGCCTTGACGACGCTACTTCCAGGCGCGGCGTCGCAGTCCTGCGCAAGGCGCTCGCGAATGGACCGATGCCGCGCCGCCAGATTCGCGAACGCCTGGTTGCAGCGGACGTCTTGCGCGAACCCGTCGGTCAATCGTTGATCCACCTGCTCTTCCACGCAGCGACGCTCGGCATCGTCTGCGGCGGACCGCGTGTCGGGCGTGACGACAGTTTCGTTCTGCTTGACGACTGGGTACCGCCGTCCGACGGGCCGCGTGGGGAGGCCGCCGCTGCCGAACTCGCACGCCATTACCTCACCGCCTACGGCCCTGCGAGCGCATCCGACTTCGCCGCGTGGTCCGGGCTTCCGGTAGCTGTTGCGAAGGCAGCGTGGACGGCCATCGCGGACGAGATCGCGGAGTTTCCGGGTGCGGTCCCGGGGCTCTGGACGCTCGGGGAGGTGACCTCGGATCGCCCATCGCGGCGCCCGATCGTGCGATTGCTTGGGCACTTCGACACGCTGTTGCTCGGCTACAAGCGAAGAGATCATCTTGGCGACGCCGCAGCCGAGGACTGGATTCACACGGGAGGCGGCGGCTGGATCCGGCCTGTCGTCTGTGTGGACGGATGGATCACCGGAGGGTGGCAACTCGATCGTGTCTCTCAGGGATTCGAGATCGTCGTGACCCCGTTCGAACCGCTCTCGGGCCATGTGAAGGCCGGGATCGAACGCGAGGCTCGCGCCATCAGCGAGTTCCTGGGCCACACGGTTCGGTGGGCCGCCGGCACGGCCGTTTGAGCCGACTCCGTGATGGGCGCACGGAAGGACCGATTGGTTCAGGCTCGCGACGGGTGCCGCGACGCGGCGGTGTTAGGCTCGTGGCTGCGGCCGCCCGGCGCGCTCCGCACGCACAGGAAGAAGCCATGATCAGCGACAAGGCGACGCACCGGTGTGATTCGGTTCGCATGGGCACGCCATGGCTCGTGGCAGTGCTCGCGGTGCTGACTTTTGCTGCGTGCGGATCGGCGGGCTCTACGCAGCTGCAGCGGCCCGCGGGCTCTACCGTGACCATGACGATGCTGGAACAGCTCGCGAGAAGCTCGGCCGCATCCGATGGTGATCCGAACGTCAGCTCTGCCGAGGCGGTTCTGACAACCGAAGACGGCGCGAGCAAGGTGATGGATTCGTTGCCGGACCCCACCAAACCGGTCTACATCGTGCAGACACAGGGGAACTTCACCGCCTACGGCGCGTCGGTCCCGCCAACAGCCACGAAGCTGCCGACCGGTGTATACGAGATCCTCGAGGTCGATGCCTCGAGCGGCCAATTGATCGGCGTCGGCCTCCGGTCCGCCGATGCGGATCTCGCGTCCTTGGGGTCGGTCGTCACGCTGCGGTTGTGAGTTGAGGACCGTGCGGTAGGCCGTCCGGGCTAGTATGGGCAGCCCCGATCATGCCGACGTAGCTCAGTGGTAGAGCAGCGGTTTCGTAAACCGCTGGCCGGGAGTTCGAATCTCCCCGTCGGCTTGCCAAACCTCATATAGCACAAGGGGTTTCGCTCTCGGAGCGGTCAGGCGGCTTGATCTCGGCCCCAGGGGACCACAAGGCTCTGTTTTCCGGGCTGTCTTGTTGCATTCCTACGATTCCAGGCTGCGCTCAGGCCAACATTTCCGCGTCCTGAGGCGGGGTTCTCAGCGCGACGACGCAAATAAGTCCGTAACGGTGTTGACGTGTTCGCGTTGAATGGGGGGAGGCAGGAAATGAAACTCACAGCCATCATCATCGGCGGTGCGATCGTCGCCGTTGGCCTCGCAGCTTGTAGCTCGACTGTCACCCCGACTGCGCGGCCAGCGACGCCGACGCCCACCGCGACAGTAGCGCCGATTCCCAGCGCAACGCCCACCGCCACACCGACCTCAACGCTCGCACCGGTCACGCCCACAGTCACTGTGACGGCGTGTGATCCGGTTGGTACCGCTGGAGGTGCCGCAATCGCATGGAGTGGCGCCGGCAACGTCTACTACCAGCTGACGATCACGTCGCCGTCTGGTGCGCCAACTATCGTGTACGTCAACGTGCACCCCAGTGGCACCTATGGTCCGCTGACCGACCTCGGCACGTGGCACTACCAGTTCCAGGCTGACAATCAGCAAAGCGTGAGTGGCACGTTCACGATCGCGGCCTGCACGGGGTAGGAGCGGCTCCAGCCAGGGCTCGGAGAGCCGCCCGAGAAGCCAAGTCACCCGGCAGGGCATGTGTGGTCGTCGCGCGCCTGGAGTGAGTTCGTCATAGTACGTTCGCTCGTGTACGAATTACAGCGTCTTCGCCTCGACCACGGGGTTGCCATCCTCGAGTTCGAGCGAGCGAATCGCGAGTACTTCGCTCGGTCGATCAGCGACCGCGGCGACGACTATTTCGAGCATTTCGAAGATCGGCACCACGCGATGCTGGCCGAGCAGGACGCAGGTCGCGGCGCGTTTTACGTGCTGGTGGACGGGGACGGAACGGTCGCCGGCCGTTTCAACCTGTACGAGATCGCTGACGGGACCGCGAACGTCGGATATCGCGTGGCCGAACGGGTGTCAGGTCGAGGCGTCGCAACATCCGGCCTCCGCGACCTCTGCCGCATCGCCGCGGACGAAAACCACCTGCGTGTGCTCAAGGCGGCGACCAGCAACGAGAACGTTGCCTCTCAGCGCGTCCTGCTCAACGCTGGCTTCGTTGTGACGGGATCGACTGAGATCGCGGGCCGGCCAGGCGTGTTGTACGAGCTTGCCCTGCAGAGCTCGTAGCGGCTATATCAACCCCGAGAGGATCGCCTGTTCGATCCATGGGACGACTTCGTCGAGCATCTGCTCGAGGGAGGTCGTTGCCGCAAACCCCAGCACGCGCTGTGCCTTCTCCGTTGACGGGATCCTCCGCTGGACATCGTGCTCGAATGGTGGATCGCTCACGTAGCGGAACGGGACGTCGGCGCCTCTGATCCGATGCCAGATCGATTCGGCTAGCGCGAGAACGGTCGTCGATTCCGCGGTCGAGAGGTTGAAGTCCTCGTTCATAGCGGCGGCACTCTCCATCGCAGTGACGATGCCTCTGGCGAGGTCGCCGCCGTACGTGTAGTGGCGGATCTGGTCGCCGTCACCAAGGATGTGCAGCGGGTCCTGACCCTTCAGCACTTTCTGCACCAGGTCCGGAACCACGTGGCTCATGGCGAGCTTGACGTTGCCGCTGAGAATCTCGACATCGCCGAGCGCCCGGCTCTCGCCGATGCCAACGCAGTTGAAAGGCCGCACGATCGTGTACGGCAGCCCGTGTTGCTGGTGCGCGGCGCGAGCGAAGTACTCGACCGCGAGCTTCTGAAACCCGTATGACGATCTCGGCGGTGGGACCTCGAGTTCCTGGCCCTCGGTTGACGGCCACGTGCCGGTCGACTCGAAGACCATCGAGGAGCTGATGTACGTGACCTTGCTGAGCGAACCGGTGCGATGCGCGCGAATCGCGGCGTCACACGTTGCGGCGATGATCCGCTCGTTCGTCGCCAGCAGATCGTATGCGTACGTGTGGAAGTACGAGATCCCTCCGATCATCGCAGCGCCCGCGATCAGGTGATCGCAGTCGCCGAGCAGCTCACTGAGGAGCTCGACATCGCGGGCATCGCCTCGAACAAGGCGGTAGTTCGAGTGCCCGTCGTATGACCTGGTGGCCGGGCCGTACTTCGATTCGTTGTCAAGGCCGACCACGTGATATCCGCGTTGAAGCAACTCCTGGACGATGTACCCACCGATAAATCCCGCGGAACCAGTGACCAGCACCTTTGTCATGACGTGCGTCCTCCGGGACGACCTTTGTTACGTGTGTCCTTTGCGCGTGTGAGCCCGAGCGCGAACAGATACCAGTGCAGATATCGCGGGATCCACGCCCTGGCTTGAAAGTGCGACGTTCCGTTCGCGCGGTCGAGCCATATCGTCGGCAGCTCGGCGACGGGCAGCCCCAGACGCCGCGCCTTGGCGACCATCTCGATCCCCAGCTCGAACCCCGCGTCCGAATCGATGCCGACGCGCTGCATGAACTGGCGCGAGTAGGCCTTGAACGAGTTGGTGGCGTCGTGCGTGCCGACGCGTCCGACCACGTGCAACGACACGCCCGCCAGTCGCGAGATGCGGCCTTTCAACCAGGGTCCGCCGACCTGCTGCCCGCCACGCATGTATCGCGAGGCGCATGCGACGACGACGCCTCGCTCGACCAGGCGTGTCAGCTGATCGATCTGCATCGGATCGTCACTCCCGTCCGCCATCGTCACGACGACCACATCGGCCACCGCGTGCGCAACGCCGTACCGCAGTGCCTGAGCCGGCCCCCTCCCGTAGGTGTTGTGCAACGGTCGGAGACGCGCATCACGCTTCGCATAGTCACGCAAGAACGGGACGGTCGTGTCGTCCGGCGAGTCGTACACCACCAGCACCTCGGCCGGGAGCGTGATCGCTTCGCAAATCCGGTCGAGAAATGCGACGACTTCCGCGCCCTCGTTGTACGCGGGTATGACGACGCTGACGCGCGGATTCACACCCTGACTCCGCTGCCAAGCATGTTGGTCAGATCGACGACCGGCGTGGTGGTGTGCAGGTTCGCGTATCCCCGGTGCGGTGCGGCAATGATCAGGAGGTCCGCCTCCGCCAGAACGTTTTCCAGTGAGCTGAGGTCCTGATCGACGGTCACGAACGGGTCGGTGCAGAGCACACGCGCCGCCTTCCCGCTCAGGACCCGTTTCAACTTGTAGCTGAGGCTTGCACGCACGTCGTCCGACTCTGCCTTGAATGCCATACCCAGGATGCCGACCGTCATGTCCGTCAGGTCGAACCGCTCCTCGATCTTTCCGATCACGTAGAGGGGAAGACCCTCGTTCACCATCACGGCCGCCTGGCCGAGGGTGAAACGATTCTCCGCAAACGCTGTGATCTGCATCGTGTCTTTCAACAGACACGGTCCGGCGGTGAGACCCGCTCCGGGAAGATCGGCCGCCCGCGGATACTGATGGGTCACGGCGTAGCGGATCCGCTCGTAGTCGAGCCCGGAGTCATTCGCGATGGCGTAGAGCTGGTTAGCAACGGCGAACTTGATGTACCGCCAGGTGTTGGTGAAGAGCTTGGCGAGCTCGGCTTCATCCGGAGCAAGTTCGACGATCTCCGGGGTCAAGCGACGGAACAGTGCTGCAGCTCGCGCAGTTGCGCGAGGCGTGATCCCGGACACGATCTGCGGCAGGCTGCTCAACTCCTCGAGCGCGTGGCCTTCAGCGATGCGCTCGGGGCAGAAGCTGACGTCGATGTCGCGGCCCAGCTTCGCGATGATCCGCGCGACACCGCGGGTGACTCCTGGATACACCGTGCTCCGAAGGATGACCAGCTGACCATCGACAAGGTGATCGCTCAGCGGAGACACCGCGCGTGAAACGGCATCGATATCAGGGCTCAGATACCTGTCGACAGGAGTCCCCACCACGAAGACCACGTGCTCGCCGCTCGCTATGGAACCAGGGTCAACGGTCGCACGGAGCCTTCCCGACTCCCGGACCGCAGCGAGCAGCTCGGCCGCTCCTGCCTCCTGAAACGGCATCGCTCCAGCGTTGACGACATCGACCGCCGCGACGCTCGTGTCATACAGGACAACGCGGCATCCGGTGCCGGCGAGGGCAAGACCGAGCGGCAGACCGACATGGCCGCAGCCGCCGACGATCGTGACGTCGTGCTCGAACGTGCGCGGTTCCTCGGGCATCACGACGGTTCACCCACGTACACGCCGGACAGATCGAGCGGCGTGTTGCCCTCGCACGCAACCTGGAGCGAGCCCGCCCGGTCATCTTCGGGCGCCACCACCACGGTGCTTTCCGCTGGGATCCAGTGTCCATTGACCGCGAGGCCGTCTCCGGTTCCTGGAGGCAGAGTCGCGAACTCCAGCGTGACGGTGCTGCCAACGGTAGAAGCGATGGTCGTCATCGCGCCATCGCATTCCAGGACGGTTGGTGTGCTGAGCAGCGAGGGGTTGCCTGCGGGAGGCTGGAACGGCGTGGACGTCGCGGCTATCCCTGCAGTGCCGACGCTCGTATAGCTGGAACCGAGCCGGAACAGATGTGGGCTCACCTCTCCGAACCACGCCCACCGCTGCAGCACCTCAAGCGCGATGGGGGAAAAGCGGACGTGTTGTGGAGCCGTGTACAGGTAGGTGTATCCCTGCCCGGGTAACGCATTGAGCAGCGAGCTCGTGGCGATGTTCGGGTTGAGCATCATGCCCCGTCGCCGTGCGTAGTACGGCACAGCCGGCGACCACGTGAGACCGTCGAACACGATCAGGTTCTGTGGGTGCGTGCCCGCGTCGATCTCTCGCGCCTGCGGCAGGACATTCTCAGGATCCGCAACCTGATTCGTGTAGATGGGCGCAAGGAAGTTGCGCTGCGCAACGATGGCGGACCCCAATGCCGCGAGCATGGCGAGCACGCTCACGACGCGCAGCGGTGTCGGCTTCCAGTAGCGAATGATGCCGTCGATCGCGTACCCGAGGACAGCCGCCACGGCGGGGGTCACGGCAGCCAGGTAGTACTCCTGGACGACATACAGATTGAAGAACACGATCACGGGGAGGGCGCCGGCCAGGATGATGCCGATCCAGACAGCTCGCTTCTCGCGAAGCGCGGCGATGCCGCACAGGATCAGGAAACCCCAGAACGGCAGCCCGGTGACGAGTGAGTTGAATGGATACAGGACGTCGTACCAGGCATGGACGCTCAGGCGCTGAGCGATCGTGCCGAAGTTCCAGGTGAACAACGCCTCGCTCGTGAGCCAGCTCGTGGCAGGGCTCGAGGCCTTGATGCCGTCGGCATAGTGTGTCCAGAGCACGCACACGATCAAAGGAACCAGAAGGAGCACCAGGGAGACGTTGAGTTGATCGCGGAGCAAGACGCGCAGTGGCGGCCTCGGGCCGCGCGACCAGTACAGGAGGAGGGGCACCATCCAGAAGACCGCGCTGGTCACCTTGACGGCCATCGCGAGCGAGCCGAGAACGATGGCAAGCGCGGCAAAGCGGTTCTGGCGCTTGTCGATCCAGATCATGCCGGCCCAGACGTACCCAACCGAAAGGGCCGTCGCCATGTACTCGATCATCGAGGACCGGCTCCACCAGATATTGAACGGTGAGAGGAGAAACACGAGCAGCGCGATCACAGCCGCCGTTCGGGTCGACAGATGGCGGACGAGCCCCCACACCGCGACCGCGGTTGCCATGAAACAGATCAACCCAGTCGCCCGAAGCGCCAGGTCGGTGGCAACGCCAAGGTTCATGACGAGCGCCGCCATCGCCTGGAACAGCGGGAACTCGAACGGCACCTGCCACGGGCTGCCGAACACCGGCAGCTGGGGATGCAGCAGATTGATCCCTTGCTCGTGATAGATCAAGGCTGGATACGCAGTCTCGGTCTGGCGAAACGACGAGAGCGCTGTGAATGGCTGGCTCAGATGCGGCACGCGGATGAGCAGCCCGATCACAAGGAGAGCAAGCACGGCAGCCGCCTCCTGAGAAGCAGGAGCAGCCCAGATCCCCCGACCCCTTCCTAAGAGTTCCCGCATCGGCCGGATTGTACGGGTCGCAATGCGAACGCGCTGCTCAATCTCACCGGCTCGATCCCACTCGGGGATCGTCGGTCAGTCAGTGCTGCTGATCGACAAAGAAAAACGGGCGGCTCGCGAAGACAGCATCCACCATCTCTTTTGCAGCATCGGGCGTGGTCAATGCCTCCAACCACCCGCGAAGCTCTGTCGTCGTGACCTGCGCCGGTTCGAGATTCCAACGCTGCTCAGACACCGGCTCACTGCTCTCATAGAACGTGACGCCCCACTTCGGGGCCTCCTGTCGATGGAAGTCGAGTGAGTATTGCCACGGCCGTGAGGCCGGCCAGTACGTGCGCATCACGGGGTCGCTTTCTGGCATGTGCTTCGCTCCAGGTCAGCTGTGGCTCTGCTGCACGATGCCGACCACGTTCCCTGCGGGATCCTTGATCGTCGCGAGCCATCGATCGGGTCCGTCGGCCACCGGTTGCTCGAGCACCTGGCCACCGTCGGACCGGACGTTCTCCAGCGCGACCTGGATGTTGTCGACGTGGATCCACGCCAGCATGCCGCCGTCCCCTGCCGGCACCCGATCCGTCACCCATTGGCCGATGAGGTTCGGCGCCTCGAAGCTCGGGTTGGGGGCGTCGACGCTCCAGCCGAAAACGTGCTCGTAGAACTCCGCGGAGCGCGTGATGTCCCTCGCGGGAATCTGCAGATACCCGACTTCACCACGTGCCGGTCCGGGCCGCGGGGCGACGTCCGGCTCAACGTCCGATGCCATCGAGTTGATGGTAATCGCTATTCGGTTGCCGGCTCCCAGAACGGATCCTGAAGGTGCAGCAACCCCTCCCAACGGGCTCTGCGACCGCTCTTGGTCTGACCCACCAGCCGGATCCGATACGGCTCTCGTGTCTCACCCGTGATCGGATCGATGTCGTCGGGCCACTCCCCGTACGTGTGGCTCACCACCAGCGAGACATTGCCGCCTTCATTGGGTGGGAAGTCGATCACCTGATACCGGAAGAACGGCTGCGGTCCTTCGATCTTCGGCTCGAGCACGATCGATTCGGCGATGTTGACGATGAAGCCTTGCGCCACCGCCGATTGATTGAACATCCGGACCCACGCGGTTCTGGGATGTTCATCAGGCTCGTGACTGCTGAGCGGGTACGTCACCCAGACCTCCCTCCCGTTCGAGGGCATGATCAGGATCGGCTTGTGCCGCCCCGAGACGGCGCGCGCGTGTTGGTAGGCCAGCCACGTGAAGCACGCCGTCAAGAGCGCGCCGGCCGCGGCGGTCCATACACCGATCAGCGTCCAATCCAGCACGGCGCCACTCTAGGCGCGCCGTCCGAGCCGAAAGCCACCCGGCGACGCCCCTGTCACCAGGCTGAGAAGACCATGGAAACCCTGACACCGGGATGCACAGCCGGGAGCCGGATTGCCGCCGGGCCGAAATGCCGAGTGTCAAGATCGTGGCATGGCTGTGAACGAGGCGTTCATCTGGTCGGCGTTGCCGTCGCGAGTCGTGTTCGCCGCAGGTGCGCTTGCTCAGCTGCGGGACGAGGTGGCGCGGCTCGAGTGCCACCGAGTCCTCCTCGTGGGTGGTGGTGCGTCGACGAGCGCCTCGTTCGAACGCGCCCGTGAAGCCCTGGGCGACCATGTCGTGGCCGCGATCGGCGGCTCGTCGCAGCATGTTGCCATCGATGTCGCCGAGGCGGCGGCCGCCACCGCAAACGAGGTTGACGCCGACATCGCAGTGTCCGTCGGTGGAGGTTCACCGACCGGCCTTGGCAAGGTGCTCGCGTTCATGTGTGACCTGCCGCTCATCGCTGTGCCGACGACCTACTCGGGCTCGGAGATGACGGCGGTCTGGGGGCGAACGACGAATGGTCGCAAGCACACTGCGTACGACGTCCGCGTCCTTCCGCGCACGGTCGTCTACGACCCGGAACTGTGTGTGGGAATGCCACCGCGGCTCGCCGCCGCTTCAGGGGTCAACGCGCTCGCGCATTGCGTGGAGGCGCTGTGGGTTCGCGGCGCGAACCCGATCACCACCACGCTTGCGGTCGACGGTGGTCGCAGGCTCGTCGATGGACTGCCCAGGGTGGTCGCGAATCCCGATGACGTCGGCGCGCACGGCAACAACCTCATCGGCGCCTGTCTCGCGGGTGTAGCAATGGCTCAGGCGGGTATCGGCGTCCATCATCGGACTGCACATGTGCTGGGAGGTGGATGGAAGACACCTCACGCCGAAACACACGCGGCACTGCTGCCGCACACCACGGCGATGGTTGGGCCTCACGCGCCGCAAGCGATGGCGGATGCAACGCGCATGCTCGGCGCTGACGATCCGGCCGCCGCACTCTTCGCGTTGCTGGAGCGGCTGCAACTGCCTGTCGCGCTCTCCGAGTTGGAAATGCCGGAGGATGGGCTCGACGAGGCCGCGCATCGCGTCTGGGAGGCCACGCACGACGATCCGCTCGTGCCCGACGAGGCGACGCTGCGTCGGATGCTGGACAACGCGTACTTCGGTCGCAGACCCTAGCGACCGGAGGCGACGGCCAGCCGAGCGGGATATCGACCCCAACCCGGTCGGAGGTCGCGATCGAGCCGCGGATCTGATCGTCGGTCGCCCCCGGCGCTCCGAGCGGCTCGATCTCAGCTGACTCATCGTCCCAGCGGACGGTGCAGAGGGCCGTCCGGGCGTCCTGGCTCGCGACATCGATGCCGGTGGTGCGCACGAATATCGACGCTACACCGCCAAACGCCCGTCAGAATGGGCTAGTGCCATCCGAGAAGTTCACTGTGGATCGCGGGACTGCCACCCTTGCCGCCGAACGCTGGCCTGGCGAGGGGCAGCCTGTCGTCCTGCTCCATGCCGGCGTCGCCGACCGGCGTAGCTGGCACGCAGTCGCCGAGGCGCTCCAACCGCGGACGAGCGTCGTCGCCTACGACATGCGTGGGTACGGCGAGACCACAGCCGCCACGTACGGATTCACCCATCTCGAAGACCTGCGCGCCGTCCTTGACCAGGTTGCCACGGGTCCGGTCTGGCTCGTGGGCAGCTCGATGGGCGGAGAGGTGGCAATCGACGCGGCCCTCTCCCACCCGGATCGAATCGCCGGGCTCGTCCTCCTGGCACCTTCGGTCAGCGGAGCGCCGGAACCGGCGGAGATCGATCCCCAGACCGAGCGGCTCGTACAGCTCTGGGAGGACGCACAGACGTCCGGCGACCTCGACGAGATCAACCGCATCGAGATGTGGCTCTGGCTCGACGGGCCGAGCGCGCCCGAGGGCCGCGTTGCCGGTGCCGCCCGCAAGCTCGCGCTGGAGATGAACGCGATCGCGCTGAAGAACGAGCTTCCCGAGGAGTCCGGCAAGAGCGGGCTCGCCGCCTGGTCGCGCCTCGAGGAGATCACCATGCCGGTCATCGTTGCCTGCGGTGACCTCGACCTTCCATTCGTCGTCTCCCGTTCCAAAGAACTCTCGGACTGGCTCGCCGAACTCGCAACACCACGTCCTTCCGGGCATGGCGCACCTGCCGTACCTCGAGGATCCGGCGAAGATCGCCGACCTGATCAGTTCGTCCCTGCACTGAAGCCGCCTCACGTTCCAGGCGTGATGACGACATACGTCGAGATCATCTGACCCGACTGGGTTGTGGCGAGGATGTCGTAGCGAGTTGCACCGGTGGGGACCGTGGCGTCAGCAACGAAGTGCCCGATGGGATCGAGCCTGCGACTTACGAGAATCGTCGGCGTTCCCCCGGGGACGGTCATCGCGATCGTCGCGGATGCGATCTGGATTTCGCTTGCCTCGTTCGCGTTCGTGAAGAAGGTCATGTGAAATTCGTCCGCGCCCGCCTTGTCCGGGTCGAGATATACCTGCACAAGCGCGCCTCCCGACAACTGGATCGAATAGAGCGTCGGCAGACCGCTGAACCGGGTGACGGTGACGACGGGCGGGGGTGAGATCGTCGTTACCTGCAGGTGCACCTCAGCCGAGTTCGTACCGTTCTCGACGATGACAACGACTTCCCAGATGCCGGCAATTGAGAGGTTGCCGCCCCGCGCCGCAAAGGTCCCATTCGCTTGGCGTTTCAGCGTCAGCGTCGACTCGCCCAGCTGCGGACGCAAGGGTTGCGTGAACTCGAGTTGCACCGAGCTCGCGTTCACCGGCGCACCGGTGTCGTAATTCGTGACGCGAACGGTGAAGGTGTTGAATCCCGCGGTGCCCGGCGACACGGTGAGGCGCACCTTCACCGTCGTGGCGAAGTCACTCCCGGCGACGACGACCTGGCTCGCCTGCCTGGTTGCCGCGACCGTGGTGGATGCGACGGGTGGCGCAACATTCACCAACGCCGCGGCAACCAGAACGACCGCTGCGCCGATGACCACCTCGGTGGAACCGACCCTACGGAGACCGCGCAACATCGTCGCTGCGCGCGGAACGTTTCCGAAGCGATTGATGGCACCCAGGCCGGCAAGGATGACGAACAGCGCCACCTTGACGAGCACGAGGATGCCGAATGCGGTATCGAAGAGCTGACCGATCGACCCGACCTCGATGACTGCACGGAACGTCCCCGTGACCGCAACGACGACGATTGCGATTCCCGCGGTCGTCGAGAACCGACGAACGGCGCGACCCTTGACGTCGGATGGCTGGCCGCGCACTGCGAGCAGCAGCATCAAGAGACCACCGATCCACACGCCGCTGGCGGCGATATGCGCCCATTGGATCACGAGGTTCGCCGCCACGGGCGCCTGCGCGCCGGCGTGGCTGGCGGCAACATCGACCCACATCAATACCGCAGCTCCCAGTCCGGAAAGAGCGACCCCCACTTGTGCTGCACGAGCCTTCCCCACCAGCGCGAGGGCTACGACGAGCGCGGTCGCCCCGATACCGGCAATCCGTTGTGCCGCAGTCGCTCCGAGAGAAGTAGAGAACAGGGCGCCGAGACCGACACCTGCCGCCTCGCGCTGCGCCTCCACGATCCCTGCGACGCCGAGAGCGGCAATGATCCAAGCGAGGCCAAGACAGCGCGTCGCCAACCGCGGAATGGCCTGAAGGGCAATGAGGCAGGTGGACGCAATGCCGACAATCCCCATCACCCCAACGAAGAACAGCCATCTCGCGACGACGGCCAGCAAGGACGGTGGCGGCGAGACAACCGCCTTGCTCGCGTGCGCGCTGGCGCTCGCGGCACTCACTCCGACACCGAACGCATAGGCGCCGGTTGCCAGGTGGCCGTCCACCTCCGACACCGTTCTCCACGTCACGGTGTACACGCCGTTGCCAATCGGTTTGAGCGGGACATCGAGTTCGAGGGGATGACCTGGCACGACAGCCGTCGGACCTGCGTCAACGCTCACGCCCGAGCTGTTCACCACGGAGATGCTGGAGAGCTTGGGATCAGGCGTCTCGCCGAAGGTGATCTCGACGAGCTTCGGCGCGGTCGGCACCTCCGAACCCTCAGGGGGAACGGCGCTCTGCGGCAGGGCGTGAGCGGCCGCGGTCAGGGGCAGCCCGAGGGCTGCCCCCAGCGCCAGCGTCGCGGCGACAACAAGCGACCGCCGGGCGTGCATGGCTACGTCCTCCGGCGACGAAGTCCGACAGCCAGGTTGAGCGCGCTGAGCACCACCGCCACGACGAGGGCAACGATCGCAAGTGTCGTCGCACTGGAGGCGGTGCTTTTCGCGTTGCTCGCAGCGGTCGATGCCGTGTTTGCGCTCTGCACCGCACTCGCGGCGCGCTGGTTGACCGCATCGACCTTGGTCGAGATGTCAGCCACGGCCGGGACCGCGACGGGGAATTCAACACTGCTCGAGTCCGCGATGGAATCAAAGGTCGTCGGACCAGACTTGATGGTCTGATCGATCGCTGTGCCGTTGATGGATCCGAAGATATGGAACGTGTATGTCCCGACAACCGTCGGGATCAGCGGATAGTCGTACTCGTCAAGCCTGCCGTTCCCCGTGTCGCCGTCGTATGCGGGAGCGGGACAGAAGGGGCTGCTCGTCGTGGTGCCGACGGTAACTGTCACCTGAAAGTCCGGATGGGTGCAGTCCTGATTGAGGGTGCTGACGGGCGTACCCTTGGGGTTGTCGGCCGATGCGATGTCGACGAACACCTGGATTGCGTTTTGCACGCCGACATAGGTATCGGTGCCGGCGGACGGCTCGTTCTGCCATCCGATGGCAACCCGGTATTTGCCTGCAGTGAAGACGAAGTGGGCGGACGCGACCGCCAGCGACGTCGCGAGCGCGAGCACGATGCCCACGGCCGCCGCAGACACACGAAGGTGGGTTCTATTCACCTGATATCTCCTCTACTTGTGAGCGGATCGAAGGTGAGCCGAAGCTCACGGCCGGGCCGGTCAGACGCCGAGGAGCAGCGGCGGTGGTCGCCTCCAGAGATGCTTGCCGAGGCCGTCGAGCGGAGCCGTGGCGTGGCGGTGGGCCGGGATGAGGCGCTGCGGCAGCGGGTGACGCACACGCCGCGACGCAACCCGGAGCAGCCCCTCGACGTGCTCGACGACCAGCTCCCGGCGGTGCAGCAAAATCTGGCAAATGCGGACTCCGCATGCAAGCAGCAGCGACACGTAGAGATGAACGAATGGCGCCGCCCAGTGGATCCCGGTGATGGCGCCAAACCCCGGTGCGGGCTGCGACCTCGCGATTGCCTCGACGTTTTCCTGAATGAGATACAGGAGGATCTGCGCAGCCGCGAGCGGCAACCAGATCGCGAGAAGCCTGGCGCCCGGTGATGTCCGCTCCTTGCGTGGCGGCGAGCTCTCGCCCGCATGGCCGCGCCAGATGCGTCGCATCCCCGCCGCCGCCGCTTCCAGTCGATTGTTGAGCGCCTGCCAGGCGCGATAGAGGCGCAGCCCGAACAGCACACCGAGTACGGCGAGCACTGCGGCAAGGGGCAGCATGTACGCGTGGACCGGGTTGGTCATCGAGTCGACGAGTTCCCGCCGTTCCCCAGACGCGCAGGTACTCGAGCGTGTGCCCGATCCAGAGCCCGGCAAACGCGAGCAGCACGCAGCCCAACGCCGCGACCCTCGCCTGGCGCGTGGGAATCACGCGCGGAGCATACTCCGCGTCGTCGTCGGTGATCTGCGTATGCGCTGCCTGCGCAAAGTGCGCATTCGCAAGCCCTAGTTGAGTGGAACCCTGCTGGTGCGGTATGGTTCGCGCCCATGTCGACATACAAGATGGGTCAGGCTGCCGAACTCCTCGGCGTGAGCGTCGACACGGTCCGCCGCTGGGCGGACGGGGGCCGAATCACGACGATTCGGACCGCCGGCGGTCACCGTCTGATCGACGGAGTTCTCACTGGCACAGTTCGCGGTCGAGATGGCGAGCAACCATCCGACAGTCCCGGTGACCGAATCCGCTCGCAATCACTTCATCGGGCTCGTCACCGATGTCGCCAAGGACGGCGTCATGGCGCACGTGAAGCTTCAGGCCGGTCCCTTCCGGATCAGCTCGCTGATCAGCCGCGAGGCTGTCGAGGAGTTGGGTCTCGAGCCGGGAATGCTCGCAGTCGCGTCCGTCAAAGCAACCAACGTGGTGATCGAACTGCCACCACCTTCAACAGATACGCAGACGAGGAGCAGGTGATGATGCGGACGGGTCCACGGATGCTGATCGTCGGGGCCACAGTGGCGCTGGTGCTCGCCGCGTGTGGGAGCGCGAGTTCGGGGTCAGCCGGTTCGAGTGCCACCCCCGATCCGTTCAGCGGATCCCTCACCGTACTCGCGGCATCGTCGATGACGTCAGCGTTCAACACCGCCGAGAAGGGGCTCGAGATAGACCACCCAGGCTTCAAAGCAACGTACTCGTTTGGCGGCTCGCAGGCGCTGGTCACGCAGATCCTCAGCGGGGCGCCTGCGGACGTCATCGCGACGGCGAACACCGACACCATGGCGCAGCTCACGGCCAAGAACCTCGTCCAGACGCCGCTAACCCTTTGCCAGAACAAGCTGGAGATCGCCGTCGCACCAGGGAATCCCCTCGGCATCAAGACACTTGCCGACCTGAACAACCCGGGTGTCAAGCTCGTCATCGGCGATCCGAGCGTCCCGGTCGGTGAATACGTCACCGACATCGAGGCCAGCGACAACATCAAGTTCACCCCTGTCTCGCTCCAGCTGAGCGACGCCTCGGTGCTCGAACAGCTCGAGTCAGGCGACGCCAACGCGGCGCTCGTGTACGTCACCGATGTCGTCGGTGCGGGGGGGAAGGTCACCGGCGTGCCGATTCCCGATGCCCAGAACAAGATCGGTACGTACGAGATCGCTGCGGTCTCCGCGAGCAGCAACCTGCCCGCAGCCGAGGCGTTCGTCACATCGGCCGTCTCCGGAGCGATTCAGGCTGAGCTCCTCGCTGCCGGCTTTCTCCCGCCACCGAAGTCGTGAGCGGGGGCGTCACTCGACGCCCGCTGATCGGTCTCGCTATCCCGGCGGCGATCGCGGTGCTCTTCATCGCGGTCCCGCTCATCGGGCTGCTGGCGCACGTCGACTGGAGCACGCTGCCCGCACAGCTCGTGTCGACGGACGTGCTCACCGCGCTCCGCCTGTCACTTGAGTGCTCGCTTATCGCGGTGGCGATCTCGCTCGTCATCGGCGTGCCGCTGGCGTACCTGCTGGCGCGCTCGTCGCTGCCCGGCCGGCGAGTCATTCGCGGCCTTGTCACGCTGCCACTCGTCCTGCCCCCGGTCGTCGGCGGGATCGCATTGCAGACGGCGCTGGGGACGACCACGCCGATCGGCACCCTGCTGCAGCACTTCGGGATCGTGTTGCCGTTCAGCACAGCCGGCGCGGCGATCGCGGAAGCGTTTGTCGGGTTCCCCTTCCTGGTGATCACGCTCGAAGCCGGACTCCGGCAGCGCGATGAGCATTTCGAGGAGGTGGCGGCAACCCTGGGCGCGCGACCATGGCGGCGCTTCTGGCGCGTCACCATCCCGCTCGCTGCACCATCGATCGCGGCGGGAGCTGCGCTCTGCTGGGCGCGAGCGCTTGGCGAGTTCGGCGCCACGATCACGTTCGCAGGCAGCTATCCCGGGACGACCGAGACCCTCCCCATCGCCGCGTACAGCTCATTCGAGGGTTCCGGCAATGTCGGCACCGCCATTACGCTGTCGTTGGTGTTGTTGACGATATCGATCGTCGTGCTGGTGGTGCTGCGTGACCGCTGGCTCGGTGCGCTGCGATGACATTGCGCGCCCGGGTGAGCACACACCTTGGAACGCTGCACCTCGATTGCGATGTGGCGGTCGATGCCGGTGTCACCGTCGCCGTGCTGGGACCGAATGGTGCCGGGAAAACGACACTGCTACGGGTGATCGCAGGGCTCGTCCCCCTCGAGGAGGGACGCGTCGAGGTCGATGGCGTCGTGTTCGACGACACCACAAGCGACGTGCGCCTAACGCCCGAGGCGCGGCGCGTCGGGTTCGTGTTTCAGGACCACGGGCTCTTTCCGCATCTCAGCGTTCTCGACAACGTCGCCTTCGGGTTGCGTGCCCGCGGACTGGATCGGCGTGTTGCCAACGCGCGTGCGGTCGAGTGGCTCGAGCGAGTGGACCTGGCCTCCTACGCGTCGAGCAAGCCGTCGGCATTGAGCGGTGGCCAGTCACAGCGCGCGGCGCTCGCCCGGGTGCTCGTCACTGATCCGCAGGTGCTCCTCCTCGATGAACCGCTCGCGGCCGTTGACACCTCCGGGCGACTCGAGTTGCGTCGCGCGCTCCGCGAGCACCTGTCCAACTTCGTGGGCGTTCGCTTGTTGATCACCCACGATCCGCTCGAGGCCGCCTCGCTTGCCGAACGCGTCGTCGTGCTCGAGGACGGCCGCGTGACACAGGAAGGGTCGTTCACCGACGTCACCTCTCGGCCGCGTTCGTCATGGATTGCAACCATGGCGGGGCTCAACCTGCTGCGAGGCTCGGCGAGCGCTGGAACGTTCACGATCGACGGCGGCGCGACCGTGATTGTCGCCAGTGACGTCTCAGGTCCTGCTCTTGCGACGATCCATCCACGCGCCGTTGCGCTGTATCGGCAGGCGCCCGAAGGCAGCCCTCGCAACGTGTTCCAACTCGCGGTCGCGGGCATCGACCCCGAGGGCGACCGGTGGCGTATCCGGCTCGCCGGCACGATCCCGCTCGTCGCCGAGGTCACGCCAGCAGCGGCAGCCGAGCTCCGTCTTGCAGACGGCGGCGATGTCTTCGCTGCCGTGAAGGCAACGGAGATCGACGTCTACTCGATCTGAATGGAGCGCGTCAGGACGAGGAGCGGCGTGCGAACAGCGACGACGCAAGCGCGAAGCCAACGAACGCGATCCCGAGAAACCACGCCATCGCGAGCCACACGTGGTCGCCAACGGGCTGATCGAGCAACAGTGCTCTGACGCTGTCAACGGCCTGCGTGAACGGTTGGTTGTCGGCAAAAGCGCGCAGTGGCCCCGGCAAGGAGTTCGCCGGCACGAACGCGCTGCTCGCAAGAATGGGGAGGAACAGCACCAGTCCGAGTTGTTGCACGACCTCCACGCTCCCGCCGAGCAAGCCGAGCACTGCAGACACCCACGCCAGCGAGAACGTGACCATGAGCGTCACACCGATCGCGGCAGCCCAGCCCGCCACTCCCGCGCTCGGACGAAATCCAACCGCGAGACCGACAAGAATCATGACCAGGATGCCAGCCGCGCTCCGAACAACATCGGCCACCACATGACCGATCAACACCGATGCCTTGAATATGGGCAAAGAGCGGAATCGATCGATGACTCCGAGCGTCATGTCGGCGGCGACACTCGTGCCGGTCGTGAGCGCTGAGAGCGCAGCGCTCTCGATGAACGCGCCGCCCATCAAGAAGTTGATGTAGCTCTCACCGCCACCGATGTGTATCGCTCCGCCGATGAAGAACCGGAAGAGCAGCACGATGATCACGGGCTGCACCGTGACGCCGACGAGCTGCTCGGGGTCGTTGCGCGCGTGCCGCAAACTCCGCCGCACGAGCTCCCACGTGTCGCTGACTGCCCAGTACAGTGCAGACCGGTTGTCCGGTCGGAACACATCGCCGCGGAGCGTCATGCACGTTCCTCGCCGCGATGGGCGCTGGATGTGCCGGCACCGGTCAATTCCTGAAAGACGTCATCGAGCGTTGGCTTGCGAATCGCGAACTCCTCGACTGGAATCGCCGATGCGGCGACTTCATCGATGAGCACCCGCAGCTCGCGCAATCCATCGACCCCACGGTCGTTCCCGGTCACGGTCAGCGTTCGCGTCCTCGGATCCGCGGTCGACGCGCGAGTGCCGAGCAGCGTGCGCAGGCCCACGAACGCGGCGGCATCCGGAGCTGTGATCGCGAATCGGGTGCCGCCGACCTGCGTTTTCAGGTCGCTGGCGGAACCCTCCGCGACGACGCGTCCCCTGTCGATGATGGTGATCGAGTTGGCGAGCTGATCCGCCTCATCGAGGTCGTGTGTCGTCAGCAAGACGGTCGTTCCGTCGGCCACGAGCGCGCGTATCGCGGACCAGAGGATGCGACGAGCCGACGGGTCGAGGCCTGAGGTCGGCTCGTCGAGAAAGACGACCGGCGGCCGGACGATGAGACTGGCGGCGAGGTCAAGCCTGCGTCGTGTCCCACCCGAATATGTCTTGACGGCTTTGCCCGCCACCTCTTCGAGGCCGAACTCCTCGAGCAGCTGACCAGCGCGAGTCGACGCGTTATGGGTGCTCAGGCGTTGGAGCCGGCCGAACATGGTGAGGTTCTCTCGTCCCGTCAATTTGTCGTCGACCGACGCCGACTGTCCGGACAGACCGATGAGCGCCTGGACTGCGCGATGCGCTCGAAGAGCATCGATCCCAGCAATGAGGACCTGACCGCTGTCTGGTTTCAGCAGCGTCGCAAGGATGCGGACGAGCGTCGTCTTGCCCGCGCCGTTGGGTCCGAGGAGCGCGCGGATCTCGCCGTGCGCAATCTCGAGGCTGACGTCGTCGAGCGCGGCGGTATCGCCGAAGGCCTTGCGCAATTCGGTTGCCAGGACCATCGGTGCATTCGAGCCCCCCGGGCTGCGTGACTCCATCGCGCTCCTTCACGGAATGTGGGTTATACGTACCACGTACCTGACGATCGTATGTTGTACGAGTAGATTACCAGTACCCTGTACGAATGACAAGGGGCGACGAGGGCACGCCCATCTGGGCACGGCCCGAGCCGGGGACACGCCGACCCCGCTTCACCCGCGATCAGATCGCCGCGATGGCGATGCGGGTGGCGGATGCCGAGGGGTTCGAGGCAGTCACCATGCGTCGCATCGCAGTTGAGCTCGATGCCGGGACGATGAGCCTCTATCACTACGTCCGGAGCAAGGACGACCTCGTGGCGCTCATGGACGACGCACTCATGGCCGAGGCGCTCGTCCCACCGGATGCGTTGCCGAGCGGCTGGCGCGAGGCGCTTGCCGCCGTCGCTCGACGAACCCGGACCGCGCTCCTCCGCCATCCGTGGGCACCGGCTGCGCTCCAGTCATCGCAGTTTGGCCCGAACGCCATGCGCCACTTCGAGCAGTCGCTCGCGGCGATCGCCGGGACCGGCCTTGACGGCGCTGCGAAGATCGCGCTCCTGACCGCCGTCGACGATTACGTCGTGGGCAACGTCATGCACACGAGCGAAGCACTCCGGCGTGCCTCGATGGCTGCAGCGAATCCCGGCATCGTCAGCGCCATGATCGAGTTCGGTATGACGCAACTCCGGAGCGGCGAATTCCCGCAGATGACGGCACTCGCCGGCGTCGCCGATCCACTGGTTCGCCCCTCCGAGACGCCAGGGCCCGCCATGGACGCAGAAAGTCTCGATGAGCAGTTCGAGTTCGGACTGCATGCCACGCTGGATGGCCTGGCGCTGGGGATGGGAATGGAACGTGCTTGACCAGCGGTCCGCGGACACGTCAGGCTGACGACGTGAACGCTCCCGCCGATGCGGCGCAGCCGGCATCGGTCGATGCTGTCGTCGATCTCCTCGGTGCGCACGACTATCTCTGCGACCGGCGTCTGGCCACGGCGATCCTCGTCGCGATGCGGATCAACAAGCCGTTGTTCCTCGAGGGTGAGGCGGGCGTCGGCAAGACGGAGGCCGCCCGTGCGCTGGCGGCAGGGCTCGGCGCGCGCTTGATCCGGCTGCAGTGCTACGAGGGCATCGACCTCGCCCATGCGGCGTACGAGTGGAACTACGCGCGCCAGCTGCTGCACATCCGTCTGCTCGGTGAGGGCGCGGATCGTGCGCGAGCCGAGCAGGACGTCTTCGGGCCGGACTTCCTGCTGCGCCGTCCACTGCTCGATGCGATCGACAACGAGGACGCCGTGCCGCCGGTCCTGCTCATCGACGAGATCGATCGTTCCGACGAGGAGTTCGAGGCGTTTCTGCTCGAGATCCTCGCCGACTTCGCGATCAGCATCCCCGAGCTGGGCACGATTCGCGCGCGGCGACCGCCGCTCGTCATCCTCACCGGGAACCGAACGCGAGAAGTCCACGACGCGCTCAAGCGCCGCTGTCTGTATCACTGGATCGACTACCCGGACCTCGAGCGCGAGGTCGCGATCGTGCGCGTGCGCGCACCCGAGGTGTCCGAGCGTCTCGGCCGTCAGGTCGCCGAGGTGACGCAGAAGCTACGCGGACTCGACCTCTATAAAGTGCCAGGAGTGGCAGAAACTGTTGACTGGGCGCGAGCGCTTGCGGCGCTCGGCCACACCGAGGCGACGCCGGCTGCGCTCCGCGAGACCATGGGCGCGGCGATCAAGCACCAGGAGGATCTCGAGCGAAGTGAGGAGGCAATCGCGTCCTCCTCGGGGCGGTGATCGGCAACGCCCCGGATCCTGTCGAGAGCGTCACGCTCTTCGCGCGGCTCCTTCGTGACGCTGGGCTGACCACCGGGCCGGAGCGCGTGCAGGATGCCTGCCAGGCGCTGCTCGCGATCGACCTTGCCCAACCCGACGAGGTGCGCTACGCGCTGCGGGCGGTCTTCGTCACGCGGCGTGAGGAGGGCCCGGTGTTCGACGCGGCGTTCGACCTCTTCTTCTCGCGCCCCGGTGGCGAGGGGAAGTCCGGCTCGATCCCGGGGCGCAGCCGGCCGCTTGCGCTCGATCCAAAACAGGCGAAAGCATGGATGGACGCACTCGGCTTGTCGGCCCCCGGCGTGGCTCGCGAGGTCGAGGGACCGCCGGCGTCGAGCGCCGGGTACAGCGCCGAGGAGCTCCTCCGCCAGCGCGACTTCCGCGACATGAGCTGGGAGGAGCTCGCGGCGGTGCGGCGGCTGCTCCGGCAGGCGCCGTGGCGCGTTGCGGAGCGGAGGACGCGCCGCCTGCGCGCGGATCGTCGCGGTTCGGTCGAGCTGCGCCGGACGATGCGCTCGGCGGCACGTCAGGGTGGTGACGCGCCCCAGCTCGCACGCGCGAGCACCCGTAAGAAGCGCCGGCCGATCGTGATCCTCTGCGACGTCAGCGGCTCGATGGACCGGTACTCACGACACCTGCTCGTGTTCGCTTACGCCATCGGCCGGCGCGAGCGCGTCGAGACGTTCGCGTTTTCGACACATCTGACCAGAATCACGCACCTCCTCCGCCATGGCGACATCGATTCGGCGCTCGACCACGTCGCCGAGCAGGTGCACGACATCGGCGGCGGGACGCGCATCGCCGATGCCTTGCACACCTTTCAGCGCGTCCACGCGCGGCGCGTGCTCGGTCACGGCGCGATCGTGCTCATCATCAGCGACGGCTGGGACCGCGGTGACCCCGATCAGCTGGCCCGCGAGATGGCCCGGCTCCGCCGCACGTGTCACCGGCTGATCTGGCTCAATCCGCTGCTCGGCAGCAGCGCGTACCAGCCTGAGACGCGTGGCATGGCCGCGGCTCTCCCCCACTGCGATGACTTCCTGAGCGCCCACAGTGTCGATGCGCTGGACACGCTCGGCAGGCTCCTCGCCGAGCTCCCCCGGAGATCTAGCCGTTCGCGGCGCGGCGGCGGCGCCGGGCTCGGCGCCAGCGCCGGAGCAGCAGGAGGCTGACCAGGCCGCCGAGGCCGATCGCGATCGTCTGCGGGTTGACCTTGATACGGCTGAGCCGCTCCTTGGCCACGGCCCGACCCAGTGCGACCGCGTCCAGCGCCGCCGGTTGCGCCGGCGTGGCGGCCGGTGCCGGAGCAGATGCCGCGGTCGATCCATTCGCCGCGCCGCCATCGGATGGGGCACCAGCAGCCGCCGGCGGTGTTTCGAGCTTCGACTGGATGCACTCGGCGGCCTGGCCGACGAGGTGGCGCGAGACGTCTTCCATGATCCCGCGACCGAACTGGGCCACCCGCCCGACCACCGTGAAATCAGTCGCGAGCGTGACTGACGAGGCGTCGCCGTCAGCCGCAACCGACATCACCGTCGTCGCCTGCGCCGACCCCGATCCTGTCGTCTCCTTGCCCTCGGCCTCGAGCGTCGCGGTACGCGTCGCAGCGTCGCGCGACGTGATGCGCGCCGTGCCGTTGTAGCTGACCGTCACCGGGCCGACCTTGATGCGGACCTTGCCCTTGAAGGTGTTCGGGTCGACCACCTCCGACAGCTCCGCCCCGGGGACGCAGCTGACGACGTTGTTCACGTCGAGCAGGAACTCATAGACGACGTCGGGAGACGCCTTGACGGCGAAGGAATTCGTGATTTGCATTCCAGGCATTGTGCACCGCCCGACAAACCGCGCGGCTTGTCCCGGAACGACGCGGAAGCGGATACTCAGACCATGCGAGACCTGCTCCCCACCCTGAACGAATGGAGCGAGGGCGACCCCCTCGTCGCCGTTGCGACTGTCGTCGGCACGTCGGGATCGACGCCACGCCCGATGGGGGCACGACTGCTTGTCAGCCGCGACGGGCGGATGGCCGGATCTGTCAGCGGCGGCTGTCTCGAGTCGGCCGTGGTGCTTGAGGCCCAGGCAACCATCGAAGGCAGTGCACCACCGCGCCTGCTGCACTACGGGATCAGCGACGAGATGGGTTGGGCGGTCGGTTTGTCCTGCGGCGGCGAGGTCGACATCTTCGTCGAGACACTCGAGAGCGACGGTTCGGACCCCGTGATCGAAGCCGTGCGGACCGCGATCGAGACCTCGCGACCGGTAGCGCTGATGACCGTGCTCGACGGTGACCACGCGGGCGGCCGGGCAGCGGCAACTGCAGGCGGTGGCTTGGTCGGGAGCCTGGGTGTCGGCTTCACCGAACAGCAGACCGTCGCAGCGGCACGACCCCGCCTCGCGTCGGGTCTGCCCGGAGTCGAGGAGATCGCGGGGTTGCGCGTCTTCGTCGATCCAATCGTCCCAGCCCCACAACTCGTGGTCATCGGCGCCGTGCACATCGCCATCCCGCTGACGACGATGGCGGTTGCCGCGGGTTTCATCGTCTCCGTCGTCGATCCACGCTCCGCGTTCAACAACACCGAGCGCATCACCAACGCCGAACGTCTCGTCACAGCATGGCCCGACGAGGCGCTGCCACGCTTCGACCTGGGCCCGCGCGATGCGGCCGTGTGCCTGGCGCACGACCCGAAATTCGAGGACCCGGCGCTCACAGCGCTGCTGCGAACCGAGACCGGCTACATCGGCGCGATCGGCAGCCGGGGAACACACGCGAAGCGCGTCGTGCGCCTGCACGAAGCCGGCTTCACAGACGCTGACATCGCCCGTATCCACAGTCCGGTCGGGCTGAATCTCGGTGCCCAGACACCCGAGGAGATCGCTGTCGCGATCCTTGCCGAGATCGTGGCGGTCCGCCGTGGCAAGGACGCGGGATCCATGTCGGCGATGCCCGTCAAGCCGGCCGGGTGAGACTGGAGGTTCTTCCCGGCTCAGCGATCGACGGGACCCCGGCTCGCTGGTCGGGAGCGGTGCTCTGCCGGGACGTGATCGGCACCGATGGGCGGACCATGCTGAGCAAAGGTGCTGTCCTCGTGGCGGACGATGCCGCGATCCTGGGTGCTGCGCGACCGGCGGAGTTGCACCTGCTCTGGCTCGACGCGGGTGACGTGGGCGAGGATGCTGCAGCGATCCGCATCGCAGCGGCGGTTGCCGGCCCAGGCACCACGACGCGGCCGCCAGTCGAGTCGCAGGCGCGGCTCGTGTCCGCCTGGCGCGGACTCGTGCACGTCGACGTCGCCACCCTCGCGGCGGTGAATCTCGTCGACGGGGTCACGGTGTTCACGGTGCCCGACGGGCTCCCCGTTGACGCCGGAAGGACCCTGGCCGGGGTCAAGGTGACGCCGCTCGCGATTGCCGAAACGGCGGTCGTTGCTGCCGAAGGCGCGGCCGCGACCTCGCCGGACGGCAGCAGCGTGTTGAGCGTCCGCCCCTTCCTACCCCTGCGTGTCGCCGCGATCGTCCGTCAGCAGCTCACGGACAACGCGCGAGCCCGCTTCGAACGGTCGCTTGGCCTGCGCAGTGACTGGTACGGCGGCAGCGTTCTGCCCGTGCGCTACGTCGATGACGACGCCGGCCAGGTGCAGGAAGCGCTTCGGGAGGCCGCGCGATCGGCTGAAGTGGTCCTCGCCGTGGGGGTTGCCTCGGTCGACCCGCTCGAACTCACCTGGCAGAGCCTCATCGCAGCCGGAGCCACGTCGCTGCGCCGCGGTCTGCCGATGCACCCGGGAAGCAGCTACTGGATCGCGGAGCTCCTGGGGCGGCCGGTCATCGGGGTCGCGTCGTGCGGGATGTTCTCGCGCCGCAGCGCGCTGGACCTCCTCCTCGCCCGTCTCCACGCCGGCCTGCCACTGGCTCCCGAGTACCTGGCTTCGCTCGGCCACGGCGGGCTGCTCGGCCGCGAGGCGGCCTGGCGAATCCCGCCCTACGAAGCGGCTCTCGATGAGGATCCCGACGAGCCCTGAGCGGCGCCCCTTCTCTCACGGAAGTCGCACTCGATCCTGCCGTTCTTGATCACCAGGCGGATGTGGCCGGGGTCGGCGAGGCTGTCGATATCGGCCAGCGGGTCACCTCGAACGACAACGACGTCGGCGAGCTTGCCGGGAGCGAGCGTTCCCAGATCGGGACGGCGCAGCAACTCGGCAGGCACCTGTGTGGACGCGACGATCGCCTGCATCGGCGTCATGCCGCAGCGAACCATCTCGCCGAGCTCACGCAGATTTCGTCCGTGCGGCCCCACCGCCGAATCGGTGCCCATGGCGACCTTCACGCCCGATGCGATCGCGGCGGCGACGGCAGCCCGATGCAGCCCGCCGATGCGCTCGGCCTTCTCGATCATCTCGGCAGGAAGCCCTCCGCCGCCCGGTCCCGTGGCTCCGGCGATCACGTCTCCAGGCGCCACGAGTGTTGGAACGAGGTATGCGCCTTTCTCCTTCATCAGCGCGATGCATTCCTCATCGAGGAGGCAGCCGTGCTCGATGCTCGTGACTCCGGCGATGAGCGCGTTGCGTATCCCGGCCGCGGACATCGCATGCGCCATGACGCGCTTGCCGACGACCGCGGCCTCCTCGACGGCGGCGCGAATCTCCTCGACTGAGAACTGCGCGTGATCCGGCGAGTCCCCTGCGCTCAGGACCCCGCCGCTCGTGCAGAGCTTGATCCAGTCCGCGCCCGCCTGGATCACCTCGCGGACCTTGTGACGCATGCCGTCGACGCCGTCGACCACTCCATGCGGCACGTCGACGTCCATGGTCAGGCCCACGCGCGCGCCGCAGGGCATCAGGTCGTCGCCGTGGCCTCCGGTCTGGCTCAGGAGACTGACCGCCAGCTGCATGCGGGGCGCCGGAAAGTACCCGGCTTCGGCCGCGAGGCGGACGCCGACCGGCGTGTGCCCGGCGTCCCGCACCGTGGTGACTCCTGCTGCAAGCGTGCGCGCGGAATTGGGCACTGCACTGAGCAGCGCCAGCGATGCCGGCGTCATCAGGATCTTGACGAGATTCGTTCCCTCGGCTGCGAGGTGCACGTGCATGTCCATGAAGCCGGGCAGCAGCGTCAGATCGTCGTCCTCGATCACCTCGGCATCCGCGGGGATGCTCAGCGAGGATCGCGCGCCGGCGGCGCTGATCAGGCCACCCTCGATGACGATCGCGGCCGCCTCGATCGGATCACGCCCGGTGCCGTCGATGAGTCGCTCGGCGACGATGACCAGTGCCGGCATCACACCCACCTCCGAATCACGAACAGAACGGGCCGAGGCTAGCAGAGCGCGTCAGGCGCGGTCCCGTGTCAGTCGCTCGAAGTCCTCGCGCGTGTCGATGTCGATCGGATGACCCCCGGGGCGTCGCGCGGGCATCGCGAACACCGATTCCGGATGGGACCGGACGAGGGCGCGCAACCCGACGTCGCCTTCGAGCGCGTCGAGATCCCCCCACATCGAGCGAGTCAGGACCATTGGCGGATGCAGCAAGCCGTCGAAGGAAAGCGCGGCGGCCGGCAGCCCTGAGGTCTCCTGGGCTTCGAGGAGGCTGTCGATGAGGGCCGCATCGATGTCCGGTTGGTCTCCCAGGATCACCACGGCTCTGCCGATCTCGGAGCTGAGCGATGCGATCCCGGCGCGAAGCGACGTGCTCATCCCCTGCTCGTAAGCAGGGTTGATGACGACGCGCGCGCGACCGAGGTCCACTCGCGCCGCGATCTCGTCGGAACGCGCTCCGAGGACGACCACAACCTCGTCGAGCGTGGACGAGCACGCAGCTGTGATCGCCACCTCGAGTAACGGCCGCCCACCGAGCGGGAGCAGTTGTTTCGCCTCCCCCATCCGCCGCGACGCGCCGGCAGCGAGGATGACTCCCGCTGCCCGACGGGCGGTGGTCACTCAGCCGGCGGGAGTGCGCAGGAACTGTGCGGGATCGGCGACGAAGCGTTCCTGGCAGCCGGCGCAGCAGAAGAAGTACGTCTCGTCGTTGTGCACGGCGGTGTGCGCGGCCCCGTCGGTATCGACCGTCATCCCACACACAGGGTCCACCTCGAAGCCGGCGGGAGCAGCAGGCGGCGCAACAGCGGTGGCGGCGATGCGGTCATGGCGAAGCGCGACGACCTCCGCGAGCGCATGCAGCGCGATCTCCTCCTGTGCCCCCGCGCGTCGCGTGCCGGCGGGCGCTCGGACGCGAGCGAGCTGTTCGTCGGAGATCCCGCGGCTTCGGAGCGTCTCGAAGACCGCAGCCGACCTGCGCACGCTGGCAACGAGCGCCACGTCGGCGTTGGGCAGTGTCAGCGCCGCTGCGAGCCCATCGTCGTCGTAGTGGCCCATCGTCGCGACGACGACCCAGCAATCGGCTTCGCTCGCAAGTGGTGTCAGGTCGAGTTGCTCGAAGACGCGGTCGGCGCCAGGGAAGTCTGCGGCGCTCGCTCCCGGATGCACCCCGCACGTGCGAAATCCCATCACTCCTGCCAGCGCGATGAGTGTCCGCGCAGCGGGGCTTCCGCCGATGACAACGAGGAGTGGCTTGGGGAGGTGGGGGTCGATGAAGATGTCCAGCGTTCCGCCGCTCGGGCATGTGGTGGCCACGGTCAACTCTCCTGGCGTGCGCGTCTCGAGTGCCTCGACATCCGGCCGGATGCGCACCAGCCGGGGCATACCGTCGCCCATCGCCACGAGCGCCTCGCGACGAACCAGCGGCTCCGAGCAGCTGCCACCGATCCAACCGTGCAGCTCGCCGTCAGCGGTGATCACCGCCTTGTCGCCCGGATGCGCAGACGTCGGCGACTCCGTGCGGACCACGGTGGCGAGTGCGCAGGGACGCCCCGCAGCGGCGTTCTCGGCGAGCAGGGTCAGCAGCGCGTCGTCTATTCGGTCACCCCCGCACCGCGCAGCGCCGCCCACACCTTGTCGGAGGTGACGGGCATGTCGATGTTGGTGATGCCGAGGTGCGACAGGGCATCGATCACCGCGTTGACGAACGCGGCGGGCGAGCCGACGGTTGCTGACTCACCAACACCTTTGGCGCCGATCGGATGGTGCGGCGACGGCGTCACCGTCTGGCCGAGCTCGAACCGCGGCGTCTCCCACGCGGTGGGGATGAGGTAGTCCATGAAGTTCGAGCCGATGCAGTTGCCTTCGTCGTCGAAGGTGATCAATTCCATGAACGCGATGGCGAACCCCTCGGTGAGCCCACCGTGGATCTGGCCCTCGACGATCATCGGGTTGATGCGGACGCCGCAGTCGTCGACGGCCACCATGCGCCGAACCTTCACCTGCCCGGTGCCCTTGTCGATGTCGACGACCACGAGGTACGTGCCGAACGGGAACGTCATGTTCGGCGGGTCGTAGTACGTCACGCCTTCGAGTCCGGCTTCCAGGCCTTCGGGAAGATTCGTGTACGCCGCAAACGCGATGTCCTGGATCGTCTTCACGTTGTCGGGCGAGCCCTTGACGTTGTACTTCCCGTGATCGAACTCGATGTCGGCAACGTCGGCCTCGAAGAGGTGGGCAGCGATGAGCTTGCCCTTGTCGCGGAGCTTGCGCGACACCATCGCGGTGGCGGCACCACCGACCGGAGTGGAGCGCGACGCGTACGTGCCGAGCCCGAACGGCGTGTTGTCGGTGTCGCCCTCGCGGACCTCGATGTCCGACGCGGGAATGCCCAGCTCCTCGGCGACGATCTGCGCGAAGGTCGTCTCGTGGCCCTGGCCCTGCGATTTCACACCGAGCTTGAGGATCGCCTTACCGGTGGGATGCACGCGCAGTTCCGCCGAATCGAACATGCGCAGCCCCGCGATGTCGTAGTCCTTGCCCTTGCCGGCGCCCACAACTTCCGTGAAGCTCGCGACGCCGATGCCCATGAGCTCGCCACGGGCACGCTTCTCGGCCTGCTCCTTGCGCAGCTCGTCGTAGCCGAGCATGTCGAGCGCGACCTGCATCGCGCGGGGGTAATCGCCGCTGTCGTACTCGAACCCGGCGGCGGACTGATACGGGAAGGCCTCGGGCTGAATGAAGTTGTTCAGCCTCGTGGTCACCGGATCCTGGCCGAGCTCGACGGCCGCGCTCTCCACCAGGCGCTCGATGAAGTACGAGGCCTCCGTGACGCGGAACGAGCAGCGATACGCAACGCCACCAGGCGCCTTGTTGGTGTACGCGCCGTCCGCGACGATGTGCGCTGCTGGGATGTCGTAGGAGCCGGTGACGATGTGGAAGAGCCCGGCCTTGAACTTCGTGGGCTGTGCGTCGGCGAAGAACGCGCCGTTGTCGCTCAGCAGATGCACGCGCAGCCCGATGAACTTGCCGTTCTCGTCGATGGCGACCGAGCCGTCCATGTAGTAGTCGCGAGCGAAGCCGGTCGAGATGAGGTTCTCGGTGCGGTCCTCCACCCACTTCACCGGGCGGCCGATGAGCAGCGACGCGGCCGTGGCGACGACGTAGCCCGGATAGATCGGCACCTTGTTGCCGAAACCACCACCGAGGTCCGGGGAGATGATGCGGATCTTCTCCTCGGGGAGCCCCGCGACGATCGCGAACAGCGTGCGATGCGCATGTGGCGCCTGGCTGGTCATGTAGATCGTCGCGTTGCCGGTCACCGGATCCAGGTCCGCGACGCAGCCGCACGTTTCCAGCGGCGAAGGGTGGCAGCGCGGGTAGTACGTGTCGAGGCTCACCACCTTCGCCGCGCGCGCGAACGCGGCGTCGGTCGCGTCCTTGTCGCCGGCTTCCCAGTGGTAGATCTTGTTGTCGGTCTGACCTTCCTTCTCGTCACGGATGACGACAGCGTCCGGCAACAACGCCTGCTGCGGCGTCGTGATCGCCTGCAACGGCTCGTAGTCGACCACGACGAGCGCCGCCGCATCCTCGGCGATGTATTTCGTCTCGGCGATGACGCATGCCACTTCCTGTCCCTGGAAGCGCACCTTGTCGGTGGCGAGCACCGCCTGTGTGTCACCGGACAGCGTCGGCATCCAGGCGAGCTTGTGCTGCGCGAGCAGCTCGCCCGTGACGACGGCGATGACGCCCGGAATCGCCATTGCCGCGCTGCTGTCGATGCCTTTGATGCGCGCATGTGCATGCGGGCTGCGGACGACGACCATGTGCAGCATGCCCGGCAGGACGACGTCGTCGACGTAATGACCTTGACCGTGGATGAAGCGGGCATCCTCTTTGCGGGCCAGCGAGACCCCGATACCGCCCATTGCCTGGCGAGCTGATTCGGCGGCCGCCGCGGCTTCCGTGGTGTCGACTGCCATCACGCTACTCCTGCAGGGTCGCCGGCATTCGCGGCAGCCGCATGCTGAATGGCTTTCACAATGTTCATATACCCGGTGCAGCGGCAGATGTTGCCGCTGATCCCCCAGCGAATCTCGTCCTCGGTGGGATGTGGGTTTGCCTCGATGAGCGCAGCGCCCACGAGCATCATTCCCGGTGTGCAGAAACCGCACTGCAGGCCGTGCTCCGCGTGAAATCCCTCCTGGATCGCATGGAGCTTTCCACCCTGCTTGAGACCCTCGACCGTGGTGACCTTCTTGCCCTCGAGCATTGGCGCAAGCACCGTGCAGGACTTGACCGGACGCCCGTCGAGCAGCACCGTGCACGCGCCGCAGTTGCTCGTGTCACACCCGATGTGCGTCCCCGTCATGCCGAGCTTGGTCCGGATCAGGTCGACGACGAGCGTGCGCGGCTCGACGTCAACGGTTTTCGCGACTCCGTTGATCTCGAAGTTGACGTTCATGCTGAAGCTCCTTGCGCGCGGCTGACGGCGGTGCGCAACCCGCGCTGCACGAAGACCCGCGCGACGTCGCGCTTGTACTCCGCACTCCCCCGTATGTCTGCTTTTGGTTCCGCTGCTTCGGCAGCGAGCCTGGCAACCTCACTGATGACTGCATCGGTCGGCTCCTCACCGACCAGCGCGGCCTCGGCCGCGGTGGCCTTGATGCTGTGCGCACCAACGGCGCAGAGACCAATCCCCGCAGCCGCGACGCGCCCATCGCCACCAAGGACGACGTGCACCGCTGTGGCAACGCTCGCGAAGTCACCGATCTTGCGTTCGAGCTTGAGATAGGTCCCGCCCGAGCGGCCGGCCGTGATGGGCACCCGGATCTCGGTCATCACCTCATCGCCATGCAGACCGGTGGTGAAGGGACCTTCGAAGAACCCCGCTGCCGGCAGCACCCGCTCACCGCCGGCGGACCTGACCACGAACTCGGCGCCGACCGCGAGCATCACCGCACCCCAATCGCCTGCGGGGTCCGCGTGGCAGATGGAGCCGCCGACCGTTCCCATGTTCCGAATCAGGGGATCGGAGATCATTGGAGCCGCATCGAGCAGCACATCGAGCGTGCCACGCAGGTCGGTTGCGCTCTCGACGTCGCGATGTCGCGTCCTCGCGCCAATCCGCACATGCCCGTTTTCTCTACGAATTCCCTCGAGGCCGCCGACATTCCCAATATCGACAAGAATCACAGGGGTCGCAAATCGCAGCTTCAGCAATGGAATGAGGCTCTGGCCTCCGGCGAGCACCTTGGCATCGTCACCATGCTTGCTCATGAGGCTGAGCACCTCATCGAGCGACGCTGGTGCGATGTAGTCGAACGCGGCAGGGAACATCCAAGACCCTCCGGGCCATAAGGCCGACATCTCTCGATTGGTCCGCTGGTGGACACACAAAGAGTACGCCAGTCCGCGGCGCGTCGAAATGGCTGCGAATACCACTCCGTCGACCCCGTCTATGATGGTTGTCGCGAACCACCATGGCGGGTAGAGGATGAGGACAACATGACGTTGGCGCCTGCCGTTTCTCCCGATCTCGAGTTTGTCGTCGGTGCACAGACGCGATTGCTCGGCGGAGTCAACGCGCTGCCACCAGAGCAGGTCGGGCTTGACGATGCTCTGGGGAGGATCCTCGCGCAGACGGTATCGTCGCAGACCGAACTGCCCGGATTCGACAACTCCGCAATGGACGGGTATGCGGTCCGCGCGGGCGAGATCGCCACCGCAACCGCGGCCGCGCCGGTGCGCCTTCCTGTCGTCGGCGAATCGCGCGCCGGTGCAATGCCGATTGCGCTGGCGCCCGGTACCGCGATGCGGATCATGACCGGTGCACCACTGCCCGCCGGGGCCGACACCGTGGTCAGGCAGGAGGACACCGCACGCGACGGTGCTGATGTCCTCATCGATGTCGCGACGGCCACGGGCACGAGCGTTCGCCGGCGCGGCGCCGACATGACGGCCGGCGCAGTTGTGCTGCAGCCGGGACTTCGAGCTCACGAGCATCGATGTCGCCGTCGCGGCGGCGCTCGGCAACGCTCACCTCATGGTCGGATCGCGTCCTCGCGTGGCCGTGCTCGCGACAGGGGATGAGCTGGTGGCAGCGGGCACACCCCCTGGCCCCGCGCAACTCGTCGACTCGAACTCGCCGATGCTGGCAGCTGCGGTGCGCGAGGCCGGTGGGTTGCCGGCGTTTCTGGGCATCGGGCGCGATTCGAAGAGTTCCTCCGAACACTCCTCGAGACAGCTGCGGGCTTCGATCTCATCGTGAGCTCCGCCGGCGTCAGCGTCGGTGATCACGACTGGGTACGCGAGGTCGTCTCCGAGATGGGGACCATCTCGACATGGCGCGTCGCGATGCGCCCTGGCAAGCCCGTGTTGACCGGAACCGTCGGCGACGCGGTGTTCATCGGCCTCCCGGGAAACCCGGTCAGCAGCTCGGTGACGTTCGAGCTGTTCGCGCGTCCGGTGATCAAGAAGATGCAGGGCGCGCGCGAGCTGCACCGGCGTCGGGTGCAGGTTCGTCTCGGCGAGGGCATGACGAAACCAGCGCCGCTCGAGACGTACGCGCGCGCCGTGCTGCACGAGACCCCGGGAGAATTGCCGTCAGCGACGAGCTCGGGGGACCAGGGCTCGTCGATGTTGCAGTCACTCACTCGCGCGGATTGCCTCGTCCTGCTTCCAGCCGGCATCGAAGTCGTCCCAGCCGGCACCGTCGTCGAGGCAATCCCCCTGCGATGACTGCGGTTTCCGTGCCTTCGGGCGTTGCGATCGGACCCGACCGGCTCGGGCGTTCACTCCGCGACCTGCGCATCTCGGTGACCGACAAATGCAACTTCCGCTGTCCGTATTGCATGCCCAAGTCGCGCTTCGGTCCCGGTCATCGTTTTCTGCCGCGCGCCGAGGCGCTCGACGCGCAGGAGATCATCCGGCTGGCAACCGTGTTCCAGTCGCTCGGTGTCACCAAGATTCGCCTGACCGGGGGCGAGCCGCTGTTGCGCAGCGACCTTGCCGACATCGTTGCCGGTATCGCCGCGATCGGCATGCAGGACATCGCGCTGACGACCAATGGCGCGTTGTTGCGACGCTGGGCCGAGCGGTTGCGCGCAGCAGGGCTGCACCGTGTGACGGTGAGCCTCGACTCACTTGACCCTGCAGTGTTCGCGGCGATGAGCGACTCGCGAATCGAGGTCGGCGAGGTGCTCGACGGCATCGCTGCGGCGCGCGAGGCCGGCCTGGCGCCCATCAAGCTCAACTGTGTTGTGCAGCGCGGGGTCAACGAGGATGGGCTCCTCGACCTCGTCGACTTCGCCCGGCGCGAGGAGCTCAGCCTCCGGTGCATCGAGTACATGGACGTCGGCGCCACGAACGGGTGGCGAATGGCTGACGTCGTCAGCGGCGAGGAGATCCTCGAACGCGTGTCGAAAGTCCACCCGCTCATCGAGGACAAACCCGACCCGACGGCGGTCGCCAAACGCTATCGCTTCGCCGACGGCGCCGGCGAGCTCGGCGTGATCACGTCGGTGAGCCGCCCGTTCTGCGGTGATTGCACACGAGCGCGTCTCGGCGTCGACGGGAAGCTCTACACGTGCCTTTTCGCCACAACCGGTATCGACCTGCGCGAACCGCTGCGCTCGGGAGCCGGCGACGATGACTTGCGACGCATCATCGCCGATCGCTGGAAACGCCGCGACGATCGCTACTCCGAGTTGCGCGGCCTCGGCATCGCAGACGGCGAGCGGATCGAGATGTCGTACATCGGCGGTTGACCCATGGCTGACGTCACGGTCCTCGTCTTCGGTCCGCTGCGCGAGCGAGTCGGCGTCGATGAGATGCAGGTCACCGGGACGACGGTGCAGGAGGTATGGGACGAACTCGTGCGCCGGCATCCCGGCGCCGGGGCCGACTCGGGCTCGGTGCGTGCGGCACGCAACCTCAGCTACTGCGAGTGGACGACCGTGGTGCAGAGCGGCGACACGATCGCATTCATTCCCCCGGTGGCCGGCGGCGCCGAGGATAGCTCGGCAGTCCGCGTCTGGGTGACGGACGTGCCCATCGACATCGGGTCGGTCATCGCCAGCGCTGGTTCCTCGGGCGACGGCGCTGTAGCGACGTTCGTCGGTCGTGTGCGCGACAACAGCGACGGTGTCGCCGTGCAGCGCATGGATTACGAGGCATACGCCGAGATGGCGGAGGCCGAGATGCGGCGCATCGGCGAGGAGTTGTTCGGGCGTGGTGGCATCACCACGATCACCATCGTGCACCGGACCGGCTCCCTGCTCATCGGCGAAGCAAGTGTGGTGGTCGTCGTCGCGGCACCCCACCGCAACACAGCGTTCCCCGCGTGCCAGGAGGCACTGGAGATGATCAAGTCAACCGTTCCCGTCTGGAAGCGCGAGCACCGGACCGACGGCGCACGCTGGGTCGACGCGCGCCACGGCGCACACGGGGAGGCTCACCAGTGACCGAGCAGCGCCTCACCCACATTGACGGCAAAGGTCGCGCGCGCATGGTCGACATCAGCGACAAAGCCGTGACCCAGCGCAGCGCGACTGCGCGCGGACGTGTCAACTGCAGCGCGGAAGCGTTGCAGCGCATCGCTGATGACAGCATCGCCAAGGGCAGCGTGCTCGACACCGCGCGATTGGCGGGGATCATGGGAGCCAAGCGCACCTCGGATCTCATCCCGCTCTGCCATCCGCTCGCGCTGCGCCACATCGATGTCGATCTCCATGTCGACGGCTCCGCCACCCCGGGCATCGTGATCGAGGCGACGGCACGCGTCGAGGGAGCGACGGGAGTCGAAATGGAGGCGCTCACCGCAGTCGCGGTCGCGGGGCTCACCGTCATCGACATGATCAAAGCCGTTGATCACTGGGCGACGATCACCGATATCACCATGGTGCACAAGGAGGGCGGCCGGAGCGGCCCGCTGGACCGCCCCGACGCCGTTCGCTGACCCGCTTCAGGCGGACGCGGTCGCCTGCTCGAGCGTTCTCGTGGTGAGCACCTGAGCGAGGTGCCGCTTGTACTCCGCCGTGGCGCGGACGTCGCCGGTTGGGTCGATGTCTGCGCCGATCTGGGCGGCGGCGTCCGCCGCAGATGCCCCGCTCGCGAGCGCCGCTTCCACTGCAGTGCCTCGACGCGGCGTCCGCGCCAGGTTCACATAGCCCACCCGCCAGGACGAGCCCGACTCCTGCACCGCGACACCGGCGATCGCCCAGTCGTAGAGCCTGCGCCGGAACTTTGTGTACGCGAACCGACCTGTCGACACAGGGAAGCGAACCGCGGTCACCACCTCGTCGTGCTCCAGCGCAGTCGTGAAGATGTCGCGGTAGAAATCGCGTGCCTGATGGCGGCGCTTGTTGGTCACGATCTCGGCGTCGAGCATGAGCGCGAGTGCGTTGTAATCGCCGGCCGCGTCGCCGTGCGCGATCACGCCGCCGATGGTCCCGAGATTGCGGACCTGGTTGTCACCGACGTCGTTTGCCATCTCCACGAGGATCGGCAGCGTTTCGCGAAGCGTCGCGTTGCGCTGGATATCGACGTGTCGCACCAGTGCGCCGACCTCCACGGTGCCGTTATCGCGCCGCACCTGCTTCAGGTCGCCAATGCCCTGAATGTCGATGAGTGCGGTGGGCTGGCTGAGCCGCAGTCGCATCAGCGGAATGAGGCTCTGCCCACCCGCGATCACCTTGGCGTCATCGCCGAACTTCGTCAACAGTGCCTGCGCCTCATCGACCGAGTCCGGTCGGGCATATTCGAACGCCGAGGTGATCATGCGCGTGCCTCCTTGATCAACGACCAGAGGCGATCCGGACGCGCCGGCATCTCCACGTGTTTGATACCGAAGGGCGCGAGCGCGTCGGTGATCGCATTGATCACCGCGACGCTCGAGGCAATGGTTCCCGCCTCACCGATTCCTTTGACGCCAAGCTCGTTGGTCGGGCTCGGAGTCACCGTGCGGTCGAGCTCGAAATCGGGCATCTCGGCCATCGTTGGGACGAGGTAGTCCAGCATCGTGCCGGTCAGCATCTGCCCCGTCTCATCGTCGTACCGCACCTCTTCGAACAGCGCCTGCGAGATTCCCTGCGCAATCCCACCGTGGAGCTGGCCGTCGACGACCATGGGGTTGATGACGTTGCCGCAGTCGTCCACCGCGACGTAGCGGTCGATGGTGACGGCACCCGTCTCCGGGTCGACCTCCACAGCGCAGATGTGGCAGCCGAACGGCCACACGAAGTTCGGCGGGTCGAAGTACGACACCGCCTCGAGGCCCTGCTCCATCCCCTCGGGGAGACCGGCGCCGTACGAGGCGAACGCCAGCTCGGCGAGCACCTTGGCTTCCGCGGGGTTACCGCGCACGAAGTAGCGTCCCTGATCGACGACGATGTCGTCCTCGGAGGCTTCGAACGCGTGGGCTGCGAGCTTGCGCGCTTTCTCCACCACCTTGTGGCAGGAGGCGACGATGGCCATGCCACCCACCGCGAGACTGCGCGACCCGTAGGTGCCGTAACCGAACGGGGTGTCGCCCGTGTCTCCATGACGGATCTCGACCGATTCCATCGGAACGCCGAGTTGATCGGCGACGATCTGCGCGAACGTCGTCTCATGGCTCTGCCCATGCGAGTGCGTGCCGACCGAGACGGTCACCGACCCGGTCGGATGCACGCGCACCATCGACGATTCCACCAACGCGATTCCGGCTGCCGGAGCCGTCGCGGAGCTTGGTCCGAGACCGCAGATCTCGACCCAGGTGCTGAAGCCGATGCCCATGTAGCGACCCTGCGCACGCAACTCCTCCTGGCGCTTGCGCAATGCCGGGTAGCCGATGTTCGCGAGAGCCCGATCGAGCGACTTCTCGTAGTCACCGGAGTTGTACACGAGCCCGAAATTGTTGGTGTGCGGGAAGGTTTTGACAAAGTTCTTGCGGCGGATCTCAGCGGGATCCATACCGATCTCACGTGCAACGAGGTCTACGGCACGCTCAACGAGGTGGGTGGCTTCCGGCCGTCCGGCGCCGCGATACGGGTCCGTTGACATGCGGTTGGTGAAGATGCCGACGCTTCGCGCGTGAATGGCTTTCCAGTCGTAGCAGCCCCCGCCGAGGAGGCATGCGACAACCTGGAACGCGCTGAACACGCCGTGATAGGCGCCGATGTCGAGCAGCTGCGTGAAGCGCAATCCGAGCAGCGTGCCGTCGCGCTTCGCGGCCACTTCCATGTCGAATACCTGACCGCGCCCGTGGGTCGTTGCCTGCAGGCTTTCGGTGCGGTCCTCGATCCACTTCACGGGCCGTCCGCAGATCTTGGAAGCGGCTGTGGCGAGGTACTCCTCGGGATATGGACGCAACTTCGCGCCAAACCCTCCACCGACGTCGTGACTGATCACCCGAAATTGCGACTCAGGAACGCCGAGCGCACCACCGACGAAGAGCCTGATGAAGTGCGGGACCTGCGTCGACGTCCAGAGCGTCACCCGGTTGTCGAACGGCACCCAGTCGGCCACGCAGCCGCGCGTCTCCATGGCGGTCGGGAAGAGACGCTGCTGCCCGATGCGCTCCTTGACGGTCACCTCGGCTTCGGCGAACGCCGCGTCGATGTCGCCGGACGGGAAGGCGGCGTCCCAGCCGATGTTGTCGGGGCGGTCACTCTTCACGAGCGGGCTGCCCTCCGCCATCGCCTTCTCGAGATCCATGACCGCGGGCAGCGGGTCGTAGTCAACAACAACCAGCTGCGCGGCATCGTCGGCGAGGTAGCGATCGTTCGCGATGATCACCGCAACCGGTTCGCCGGCATAGACCGTCTCGTCAGCCGCGATCGGGAACTGCTCCGGCACCTGCTTCTTGTCGGGAACGAACGAATTGGTCACCGGTAGCGGTCCGAGGATGACGGGCTTGAAGTCCTTGTGCGTGAGGACGGCGACCACGCCTTTCGACGCAGCCGCCGCGGCGGTGTCGATCGATTTGATGCGTGCGTGCGGATGCGGACTGCGCACGACGGACATGTGCGCCATGTTCACGAGGGTGACGTCGTCGATGTAGTGCCCGTGACCGGTGATGAGCTTTGGGTCTTCTCGGCGCTGAACGCGAGCGCCGATCATGGTGGTGACAGCCATCGTTCAGCCCTCCGCCGGCGAAGCAACTGCGGTCGCGCTGTGCCCGGCGATCTGGGCAGATCCACCGTTCATCGCATTCGACGCACTCCGCACTGCTTTCTTGATGTTCGTGTACCCGGTGCAGCGGCAGAGGTTGCCCTCCAGCCCACGCTCGATCTCGTCGTCAGTGGGCGTCGGGTTCTGCTGCAGCAGGTATGCGGCGGCCATGATGAATCCCGGCGTGCAGAACCCGCATTGGAGGCCGTGCTCGTTCCAGAACGCCTGCTGGACCGGGTGCAGCGTCCCACCATCTGCAAGGCCCTCGATCGTGGTCACGGAGCGACCGTCGGCCTGGACCGCGAACACGCTGCACGACTTGACCGCCTCACCGTCCATCAGGACCGTGCAAGCGCCGCACTGGCTGGTATCGCAGGCGATGTGCGTCCCGGTGAGCCCGGCAACCTCGCGCAGGTAATGCACAAGCAGGAGCCGCGGCTCTACCTGGTCCTCCCTTTGCCTTCCGTTGATAGTCAGCGCTACAGGCTGCGTCATAGAAATCCTCCCGGACGGCAAGACAAACGACGGCGGAGCCATGCTGGCATTCGGTCATGGGAAGGGTCAAGCGGATCTCGGTGTGTCGTTAGCACCGCAAATGCGGCCTGAGCATCGCCTGATCGTTTGTGGCGAGATCATGCACTTGCAGTCAAAAGCCTTCATGTGCGGTCAATCGCTGCGCCGCAAGGTCGCCAATCTGCCGCTTCGGCCGGGTTGCGCAGGGAGCTCAGCCCGCCGTATCGGACTGTTCAGGATGCCGCGTGTCACCGGCGATCAGCGCCAGCGCGTGAGGAAGCGCGGGCCAGACGGCATCGAGGCACTCGGCCACAGCACGCGGGCTCCCAGGCAATGAGAGCACCAGGCAGCTGTCGATGACGCCGACGACCTGACGCGACAGCATGGCGTGCGGCGTCGACTGCAAACCCTGCTGGCGCATGACCTCGGCCATCCCCGGCACCTCGTAGTCGAGCATCGGCAGGAGTGCCTGCGGCGTCACATCGCGCGGGCCGAGCCCGGTGCCACCGGTGAGGATGACCACATCGCTGCTGCCGACGCAGTCGCGCACCGCTGCGCGAATATCCTCGATCTCGTCCGCGACGCTGCGCCGCGCAACGACATCGGCGGGAAGCAGCGCGAACCGGGCGACGATCACGTCGCCGCTGCGATCGTCGCTGTCGACGCCACGGCGGCTGTCGCTCACTGTGATCTCCGCGCCGCGCCAGCTCCGTGCCTCGGGGTCGACGCTCACGCTGCCGCAATCCTTTCGTGGCCGGCGTACACGTTCATCTGGTCGCCGCGGAGAAATCCGATGAGCGTCATCCCTGACTCGGCCGCAAGCTCAACAGCGAGGCTCGACGGCGCCGACACCGCGGCCAGCAGCGGGATCCCGGCCATGAGCGTCTTCTGCGTCAGCTCAAAGCTCGCGCGCCCTGACGCGAGGATCATGTGCGAGCGCAGCGGCAGCAGCCCCTGGGTCGCGGCCCAGCCGATCACCTTGTCGAACGCGTTGTGGCGGCCGACGTCCTCGCGCAGACAGAGCAGTGTTCCCGCGGCGTCGAACAGCGCGGCGGCGTGCAAGCCCCCGGTGCGCGAGAACTGGCGCTGCGCCGAACGCTGCTTCTCGGGCAGGCCCACGAGCACTGCGGGCGAGACGCGCAGCGGGTCATCGCGAACCTCCCACGACGTCTTGGTGCGCACCGCTTCGATGCTCGCCTTGCCGCACATCCCGCACGACGAGGTCATGAAGAAAGCCCGTGGTGTCATTGGTCGCGCGGCTGCACTCGCCGACAGCATCACCTCGACGACGTTGAGCTCGCCGCTCTCGGCTGCGGCCTCCGGGCACATGCGCATCGCGTCGATCTCGTTGGCAGCACTGACGATCCCCTCGGTGACGAGGAAGCCCGCCACGAGGTCGAAATCGTCCCCCGGGGTTCGCATGGTCACGGACAGCGATACCGTGCCGACCCGGATCTCGAGCGGCTCCTCGGTGCTGACGTCGTCGCTGCGCCACGTCACCGCGCCAGCCGCGACCTGCATCACGCGCCTGTGGCGCGAGGTCATGCGCGCTCGATCGTGTGAGGATTCCGGGTGCTGCCGACCATAGGGCAAGATCACTCTAGCAACATGGACGGCGGCACCCCGGACTCCGACCTGCTCTCGCAACTGGCATCCGCGTTGAGCCTTCCTGGATCGTCATCAGCCGACCTGCAGCCGTTCGATCCGCGCGAGCGCGCGCTCCTGCTCCGCGTCGCTCGCAACGTGGCCCACGCGACCGAGCGTCAGAACGCTCCGCTTGCGTCCTATCTGATTGGACGGTTCGTGCAGTCGAGCATCAGCGCGGGCATGTCCGAAGCGGATGCTCTGGCACGAGCGGCGGCCATCATCACGTCCCTGGTCGGCGAGTTTCCGGACTGACGCGGGCGAGGTCGGCGTGGGTGTTGACGTTGCTCGCGAACCGCTCTGAGAAGCCGGCCGCTCGCCATTCTTCCTCGATGACGACCACCGCTCGCAGCCGCGCGACCATGCCACGGACGGAGCGGTCAGCGCTGTGCAGGGCCGCCTCGGCAACGGGGATCGCGGTCCGCGCATACACCGCGTGCAGCGGCTCGGGGCCGCGCTGCGTCTGACACAGGGCGACGTCGCGGTCGCCGATACGTGCGGCAAGCAGCGAGAGCAGCGCTGGGTCGACCCACGGCATGTCAACGGCGACGACAGCGAGCAGCGGATGTGGGGATCGGCGCAACGCGGCGACGATGCCGCCCAGTGGCCCAGCATCCGGCAGCTCGTCGGGCACGAGACGATCAGCGTCGATGCCGAGGCTCAGCCCTCCGGGGGCGATGAGCACGGGATCGCAGACTGCAGTCAAGCGGTCAACCGCTCGCGCGAGCAGCGTTGTTCCGCCGACCTCGATCGTCGCTTTGTCGATGCCCATGCGGACACTGCGGCCACCGCAGAGGACCACGCCGGCGAGTGCCGGTGCGGGCAATGCGGGAACGCCCAGATCGACGTCTTCGCCCACTGCGGGCAACCATACGTGAAGCGCAGACCTCAACCACTCAGAGCGATGCGCGATTCGTGCACGCGTGCACGCGTCGCGATCGCGCTAAGAGCTCAGGCCGTTGCTGACGTTTGAGAAGACGTTGTTGACCTGATGTCCGACGACGCCGACGACAACGATGACGACGATGGCGATGAGAACCACGATCAGCCCGTACTCGACGAGCCCTTGTCCTCTTTCGTCATCGCGTCGCTTGCCGGGGGCGAGCATCGCTTGCAACGAGGCTACCAACGCGGGGATGAATGCCGGGATCATGGAAGCCAGCATCGGTCACACCATGACCGCGCACGTTGTGGTTGGGTGACGAGGTTGTTCCGTTGCAGGGCAACGAAATGGCGTTCGTTACCCCGGCGTTACCGGAGCCTCAGCGGGCGAGTTCCGCGCTCTTCAGCGCTGCGCCGTACCCCTCGGGGAGCGGCCGCGGCGGCTGCGGGCCGACGTAGAGGGCTGACGGACGGATGAGACGGTTGTTGGCCGCCTGCTCGGCGATGGCGGCCGTCCACCCCACGGTCCGGCTCGAGGCGAAGGTCGGCGTGAACATGTCCGGCGGGATGCCGACGCTGTTCATGACAACACCAGCGTAGAACTCGACGTTCGTGTACAGGCGGCGACCCGGCTTCAACTCGTTGAGCACGCGGAGCGCCGTCTGCTCGACCTGGACCGCGAACTCCGCCTGGGCACCGCCCAACTCGGTCGCAACCTCACGAAGGAGGGTCGAGCGCGGGTCGTCGGTCTTGTAGACGCGGTGCCCGAAGCCCATGAGACGCTCGCCGGACGAGATCTCGTGGCGGAGGTACTCCTCGGCCTTGTCCGGCGTGCCGATGGCGTCGAGCATGGCCAGCGCGCGTGAGGGAGCGCCGCCGTGGAGCGGTCCGGCCAGAGCGCCGATGGCTCCGGTGAGGGCGGATCCGACATCCGATCCTGTGGACGTGATCACCCGCGCGGTGAAGGTCGACGAGTTGAAGCCGTGGTCCATCGTCAGGATCAGGTATTGCTCGAGAGCGCGGATCTCGCGATCGTGCGGTCGCTCACCGGTGAGCATCTGGATGTACGAGCCAACGTAGCCGAGGCCGGGGTCCGGGTCGACAGGATCGAGACCGAGATGGTGGCGGTGCAGGCGCATGAGCAGCACCGGGACCATGGCAACCATCCTCAGGCACTCCTTGCGAACCTCTTCGGCCGGAATGTCGAGAGTTCGGCTTCTGCTCGAGTGCCGCACCGGCGAGCGATACCGCCGAGCGAAGTGCCATCAGCGGGGTGTAGCCCGGAAGTGCAGCGATCTTGGGAAGGAGGTCGGCGACCTGCGCGGGGATCGTGCGAGCCTCGACCGCGAGCTTGGTAAAGGCCTTCAGCTGCGCTTCGTCCGGGAGCTCACCCTCCGCAAGAAGGTGCCAGACCTGCTCGAAGGAGCACCGGCGCGCCAGTTCAACGGCGTTGTAGCCCCGGTAGTGGAAGAAACCCTCCTCGCCACGCACATCGCCCACCGACGTCTCGGCGACTGCGACGCCTTCGAGCCCGCGAGGCGCGAGCCCGGGCAGCGCGGATCCAGCCGGCTGGACCTCCTCTATATGCGCAACACGAACAACGTGGCGGATCGAAAGGATGCCGGCAACCTTGTCCCCGTCCATCACGGGCAGGTGCCGGAAGCGCCGCTCGCGGAAGACCTCGAGCCCTTGCTCGACCGTGTCGGTGACCGCGACCGTCACGGGGTTCTTGGTCATGACCTCGTCGACCTTCGTGATCGCGGGATCCACGCCGTGACCGACTGAACGGAGGAGGTCGCGCTCGCTCACCATCCCGATGAGGCGGCCCTGGAAGTCGAGGACAGCGGCGGCGCCGACGTTGGCTCCGTCGAGGATCACCGATGCCTGCGCCAGGGTGATGCTGTTGGGCACCACCACCGCGGGCTTGTGCATAACGTCCGCGACGGTCAGTGAAGCGGTCACGGGATCCAGTCTAGCGCTGTGGGTCGAGGGGACCCCTGCGGGCGGTGCCGCCCGAGCCTCACGATCCGGAGGTCATGAGCATCGAGCCTCGCGCTACGGGTGACATGGACCCGGAGACCTACCGTCGGGACGCCCGCCGAGTGGCTGACTGGGTCGCCGATTACCTTCGCGACGTCGAGCTGTTTCCGGTCCTGAGCCCGACGGAGCCAGGGACGGTGCGCGCCGCACTGCCGGCCCACCCGCCGGTATCGGGTGACTCGCTCGACGCCGTGCTCCGAGATCTCGACGACCTGCTGCTGCCCGCAACGACCCACTGGCAGTCGCCGGGCTTCATGGCGTACTTCGCCTCGAGTGGTTCGGGACCCGGCATCCTCGGCGAGACACTCGCGGCCGCGTTGAACGTGAACGCGATGCTGTGGCGGACGGCGCCGGCCGCGACCGAGCTGGAGCAGGTGGCGCTCGACTGGCTGCGCCAGATGGTCGGTCTGCCCGAGCCGCTCTTCGGGGTCATCAACGACACGGCGTCCTCGAGCACCCTGTACGCGCTCGCCGCCGCCCGTGAGGCACAGGCCGATCTGCGCATCCGTGAGTTGGGGATGTCCGGCAGGCCCGAACTGCCGCGCTTGCGCTACTACGCGTCCGCAGAGGCTCATTCCTCTGTTGAGAAGGCAGGCATCGTGCTTGGGACCGGGCGCGACGGGCTCCGCCGGATCCCGGTCGACGAGCGCTTTCGCATGGATCCGGTCGCGTTACGCCAGGCGATCCACGAGGACATCGCCGCCGGGATACGCCCGTTTGCGGTGGTGGCGACGGCAGGGACGACGTCGTCGACGAGCGTCGATCCAGTCGCGGCAATCGCCGGGATCTGCGAGCACTTCGGCCTCTGGCTGCACGTCGACGCGGCGTACGGCGGCGCTGCCGCGGTTGCGCCGGAGCTGCGCTGGGTGCTCGATGGCGCTGAGCGGGCTGATTCGATCGTGTTGAACCCGCACAAGTGGCTCTTCACGCCGATCGACTGCAGCGTGCTCTGGACGCGGCGACCCGAGATGCTCCGCGGCGCGTTCTCGATCGTGCCCGAGTATCTCCTGAGCAACCAGGGCTCCGACGACGACGCGCCGAATCTCATGGACTACGGGACGTCACTGGGCCGGCGCATGCGCGCGCTCAAGCTCTGGATGGTCATCCGCCATTTCGGCACGGAAGGGCTCGCCGCGCGCATTCGCGAGCACTGCGCGATGGCCGCGACCGTCGCGCAGTGGGTGGAGCACGAACCCGACTTCGAGCTGCTCGCACCCGCGCCACTGAGTGTTGTGTGCCTCCGAGCACATCCGCCCGGACTCGATGATCCCGGAACGCTCGACACGTTGAATCAAAGAATCATGGAGCGCATCAACACCGGCGGGCGATATTTCCTGAGCCACACACGCTTGCATGATGCGTATGCGATCCGCGTTGCATTCGGCAACCTCCGACAGGAGCAACGTCATGCGCGGGGAGTCATCAATGCGCTCCGCAATGCCATGGATGACGATGTAGGATGACGCGTAATGTTCCGCGCCCTTGGGGCGAGACTCACCCTCGACCATAAGGGGGTGTCCGGGGTTGCGCTGTTTGAAGCCGCAACTCAACGAAGCTGGCTCTGGGGAACGACAGGTCTTAAGACTGCAACGGATTTGTTTGCGGAGGGTGAGCTCCACGAAAGTGGCGTCAGTGTCAGTGCATTGCGCTGTGATGCAGCGGACCGATCCTTGTGTCGCATCACCGTGCATCGACCAGATCCCTGGGATCCATCGACACTCTGGCTGACCACCGTCGACGTCGTCCGCACGGGGGAATCAGTCGAAGTCGGTGTTTCGGTTGAGCAGGACATGAGTCATCACCGTGTCCCACCATCGCCACTGAATCCTCCGCTCGTGGAACTGCTCCACGATCTGATTGCAGGCGGCGCAACTGCAGGAACGCAACGAGTGCGATGGACGACGGAGTCCGTCATCGGCAGCGAGCAGATCGACGCGCTGGTCCAGGGGTGCCTGCTTGACCCGGGCCGTCGACTCCCTGTCGTGCTGTTCAGCTCGGTCAAAGAGGAGGACGGGCGCTATCCGCCGGATGCGGGTGACCCGGAGCTGACCGCTCGCGAGTTGTGCGGGCTCGCGCACGTGTACGTGATGCCTCGCGTCGAGGACTCGCATCGACTCACGAAACGCCTGCACATGCTGTCCGTCTACGACGGCGCGGTCCGCATCTACTGGCCGCGCCTGCGCCTCACCGATCCGCCTCCGCGTCACCCGCTCCACCTGCGTCAGCGGCTCAACACCGGCAGCGGACCGGCGATCATCCGCCGGGTGGTGGAGGCGGGCGCGCGCTCGTACCGTCCGCCGGATGGCACGGCGACACTGCTCGCAATCCGCTGGCGCGACCACGAGGAAGCGCGCATCGGCGTGATCACCAGCGATCCCGACCCGGTCCGTCAGGCATCGCTGCTGCGCGACGAACTGCTGCGCGTCATCAACTCCAACGTCGCGCTCGAGCACGAGATGGACGCGCTCCGCCATCAGCTCATGATCGCCACGGACCGGAGCGACCGTCTCGAAGCCGAGCTGGCGGCGCACCCTGCCGCCCCTGACGTGGCGACAGAGCTGACCGGCCGTCCGGCACTATCCGTGAGTGAGGCTGCGGCCTCGGAGACGACCGACATCAGCACATGACGGGGGACTGACGATGGCGCTGCATCATCGAGCGCACGACGACGCTGACGCGACCATCGACATCAACCCGCTCTATGCCCGACCGGGCGAAATCCAGGCCGTGCCGAAGCTGCACCTGCCCAAGGGGGAACTTCCTCCGGACCTCGCGTATCAGATCGTCCACGACGAGCTGATGCTCGACGGCAACGCCCGGCTCAACCTGGCGACGTTCGTCACGACGTGGATGGAGCCGCAGGCGCAGCGGCTGATGGACGAGTTCGTCGACAAGAACGTCATCGACAAGGACGAGTACCCGCAGACTGCGGAGCTGGAGCGCCGTTGCGTCCATATGCTCGCCGGCCTCTGGCATGCACCCGGAAGCCACGCCGGAGTCGGCTGTTCGACGACCGGTTCGAGCGAGGCCGCGATGCTGGCTGGGCTGGCGCTGAAGTGGCGCTGGCGTCAGCGGCGGCAAGCGGCAGGCCTGCCGGGCGACAAGCCAAACCTCGTCATGGGCATCAACGTGCAGGTCTGCTGGGAGAAGTTCTGCAGGTACTGGGATGTCGAGCCGCGCTACGCGATGATGGAGGGTGAGCGCCGTCACCTCACCGCCGAAACGGCCGTGCCGCTCTGCGACGAGAACACGATCGGAGTCGTCGCGGTCCTCGGCTCCACCCAGGATGGGAGCTACGAGCCGGTCGCCGCGATCGCCGATGCGCTGCAGGCACTGCAGGACGGCGGCGGCCCCGACGTTCCGCTCCACGTCGATGCTGCGTCGGGCGGCTTCATCGCTCCATTCATCCAGCCCGACCTGCGCTGGGATTTCCGCATCGAGCGCGTCGTCTCGATCAACACGTCGGGACACAAGTACGGGCTGGTCTATCCCGGGGTCGGCTGGGTGGTGTGGCGGGATCGAGAAGCCCTGCCGGCCGAGCTCATCTTCGAGGTGAACTACCTCGGCGGCAGCATGCCGACGTTCGCGCTCAACTTCTCACGCTCGGGATCCAACGTCATCGCGCAGTACTACCAGCTGATCCGTCTCGGCTTCGAGGGGTACCGTCGCGTGCAGCAGTCGTGCCAGGACACCGCGATGAGCCTCTCCGCGCGCATCGCGAAGATCGGTCCGTTCCGGCTGCTCACCGACGGCAGCGAGCTGCCCGTCTTCGCCTTCACCGTCGACCCGGATGTGGGCTACAGCGTGTACGACGTTTCCGACGCGCTGCGCAAACGTGGGTGGCAGGTTCCCGCGTACTCGCTGTGCGCCAACCTCGAGAACATCTCGGTTCTTCGAGTTGTGGTGCGCAACGGGTTCTCGCGCGATCTGTCGGATCTCCTCATCGACGACCTGAAGCGCGAGGTGAGCATCCTCAAGCAGCACGCACCAGCCGTGGATCATCCCCATCGGAACCGCTTCCACCACTAGCGGTCATCGCCGGGCGACGTAGACTTCGAGCGGCGATGACGCTCACGAGCCTCCTCGTCCTGCTCGTTGCGTTCGCGGCGCTGGGCCTTGTCACCACGGTGTACCGCGCCGGCGATACGCTAGACGTCGCAGGACCATTCCGCGACCGTGCGCTGGCTCGTGAAGCGCGCAAGCTTGCCGGCACTCGACCGTATCCCGACACGGTCGAGCGCTCGTACTGGCGAGCGAGTGACTACGTTCGCGACTCGCAGCGCCTGCAAGCGCTCGGCTACCGGGTGACGTCAGAGTCGGTGACCGAGCCGTTCATCACGCACCAGATCCCCGGTCGTGGCGGGGGACGCACCATCAAACGGCGCGTGCCCATGTGTCACATCACTTATGGACGCGGCCCGAAACCACACGCGTGACGCCGAGGGAGTCCTTCGCCCAGCTGACGTCGGTCAATTGCGCCCCGCGCAATACCGATTGCGTACGCCGCGACAGATAAGTCCCCACCTCGACCAGCAGCACGCCGCCCGGCTTGAGCCAGGTCTGCGCGTCGGCCGCGAGCCGCCGGACGAGACCGAGTCCGTCGTCCGAGTTGTCAGTCAGCGACTGCAGGGGCTCGAACTCCCGGATCTCGCGCGGCAACGTCTTCAACTCCGTGTGCAGGACGTACGGCGGGTGGATCGTGAACAGGTCGATCTCGCCGCGAAGCTTGCGTGGCAGCGCGGCGAGCATGTCGCCGCTGCGGAACTGCACGTTCGCGAGGCCGAGGCGCCGCGCGTTCTCGCGGCCGAGCTCGGTGGCCTCCGCGGAGATGTCGATGCCCCAGACCTCTGCGCCGCGCACCTCGTTCGCGATGGCCAGTGCGACGGGACCGGCGCCGGTGGCGACGTCGACGGCGACCCTGCGCCCGCGACGCCAGCGCATGGCTTTGATGGCTTCAGCGGCGAGAAACTCGCTCGACGCGCGGGGAACGAACACGCCCGCCTTGACGAGCATGTCGAGGCCGCGAAACGTGTAGTGGCCCATGATGCGAGGGATCGGCTCGCCGTTGACACGACGCTCCACCATCGCCGTGTATCGCTTCTTCGCCGTCGCGTCGAGCACGGTGTCGAACACTTTCGGCGTGAGCTTCCGGCCGAGCACCTCGGCCATCAGCTCCTCGGCGTCGTAGCGACCGAGGTTGCGGTCCCAGTGGTCGATGTTCTTGGACTTGTCGATCTTGCGAATGGCTTTGTCGATGTGCTCGTTAACGGTCTTTGCTGACATGGCTCGCGCATGGTAAGCGCTCGCACACGCAGCGCGTGCACCATGTCCGCGTGTCCACAACGCCGCCGGCGCATCCGGGACTCTGCGGAACGTGCGCGCACGCTCGGCTTGTCCCCGGCGCGCGGTCGACGTTTCTCCGCTGCAATCTCGCCGACAGTGACCCGCGATTTGTTCGATACCCGCCGCTCCCGGTCCTCCGGTGCGAGGGCTACGCCGCAGTCACTTCCAGGCGCGACGACGGCACGACCGGCTCATGAATCGAGCTGGCCCCGAACGGTCGTGAACGCTGCGAGCACTTCCTGCAGCGCGTCCCTGTCCTCCGAATCGGCAGCGGCTCTGCTCAGTGCAGCGAGTTCCTCGATCGCGGCGTCGATGCTCGCGATGGTGGGTGGCGGATCGTCGTACCGCCTCGTGAGCATGCGCTTGGCGAGTTCCCGCGCCTGTTCTGCGACGTCGCTCATGGCCGGCCGGTCATGACGCCGGCGGTGGGGTCGTGGGGAGGAACTCGGCTTCCGCACTGGCCATCGCGACGATGGTACGGCGAGTGTCACCGACCCCGTGTGGCCACAACCAGCAACGTCGAATAGTGGAGGGGCATGCTGCCCCCACGACGATCGATGACGTCGCCGACAGCATCAAGCAGTTCGATCCGCACCGCATCAGGCAGCGTCACGTGATCGCTGTGCGTGGCGATGAGGTCGAGCCAGGCGTCGCGGTCGTACACCGTCTCCCAGGAAAACTCCTGGACCTCGAGACCTGAGAACGCGCTGCTGCTCTCGAGCGCCCCGACGCGTGTGTCAGGAGCCTCGATCGGCGGCCGCAGGTCGGCGGAAGGTATGGCGATGGACGGAGCAATCCGCATGTAGACGGCGTCGAGTGCCGCGGCAGTCTCGGGATCATGTCGTCCTCGGTTCCAGAAGACAGCGAGGTGGCCGCCCGGATGCAGCACCGACGCCGCTTTCGCCGTCCCTGCCTCCGGCTCGACCCAGTGCCACGCCTGACCGGACATGACCAGGTCGAACATCCGGTGCCGTGCGTCCCATTGTTCGAACGTGCCGGCTTCGACAGTCACTCCATGGGTGCGCGCGACGGCGGCCATCGACGCGTCCGGCTCGACCCCAAGCACGTCACAGTCGCGCGCGATCATCAACCGTGACGCCTTGCCGGTGCCACAGCCGACATCCAGGACCTGGTGGGGCGACCACTCCATGAGCCGGTCGATGAGCGCTGGTGGATACGTCGGTCGTGCGCGGTCGTACTGCGTTGCGACGCCCCCGAACGACATCGCGCGCCGGCGGTTCTCGTACAGCGGCGTCTCGGCACTCAACTGAGTCGCGACGGCGTGGGCGTCAGCGCCGCCTCCAGGTCGGACGCGAATCGGATGGCATCCTCGGGTTCGAGCCGCGCAGTGGTCACGCGGATGCCGCGTGCGCTGGCGATGCGGAACCGATCGCCCGCGAGCACCCCCCAACCGTTTTCCTGCAGCGCTGCGACGGTGGCGTCCTCGTGCGCAACGGGGATCCAGACGTTGAGGCCGGACCGGCCGTGGGAGTCGATGCCTCGGGTGCGCAACGCGGTGCAGAGGGCGTCGCGCCGGCGCGTGTACGTGTCGGCGACGAGATCGGCGTGCGCAGCCTCGCCGGGGTCGTTCCAGAGCGCGACGACGAGGCGCTGCAGCAGATGCGAGACCCACCCCGCCGCCAGCAGGCGCCGGCCTTCGACACGCGCGACCGTGGTGGCGTCACCCGCAAGGATGGCCAGCCGCATATCGGGTCCGAGCGATTTCGACACCGAGCGCAGGTGCACCCACCGTGCTCGTCCCGGCTCACAAAGCGTGTTGCACGGCCGTTCTGTGATATCGAAAGCATGGTCATCTTCAATGACGAGCACGGCGGGATGGCGGTCGAGTACTTCGCGGAGCTCATGCGCACGCTCGGTGTCCACAGCGGATCCGAAGGGGTTCTGGGCACGCGGGGTGAGCGCGACCGCCGCGGCTCCGGAACGCAGCGCACGCGCAAGCGCCTCCGGGGTTGGACCGCGATCGTCGATGGCCATGGGCAGCACGGCGAGACCCAGCGCGGACGCCAGGTCTATGATTCCCGGGTAACACGGGTCCTCGACGGCGATGCGATCGCCTGGCCGCAGATGCGCCGCGAGCGCGAGTTGCACGCCGTCGAGCGCTCCGCCGACAACGGTCATGTGCTCGCTCGAGACACCGTCCGCCTCGAGTTCGTGCTCCTGCGAGCGCGAGCAACTCGGGATCCGATCCTGGCGCGCCGTACAGCACGGGCTCATGGGGCAGGGACGCGAGCGCGGGGCCGAGGTCAGGGAGCAGTGCCGGGTCAGGGTTTCCGGACAGAAGATCGCGAACACCGTGCGGGACGATGGGCCGGCCGCGCGGGGACGGTGGCACACGCGGAGCGATGCTGGTGCCGAGCCGGCCGGCGCCTGCCACGAGCCCGCGGCGTCGCAGCTCCCGATACGCGGATGCGACCGTCGCCGTGCTGATGCCGCGGTGCGACGCGAGCGAACGCACGGTGGGCAGACGAGTGCCCGCGGTGAGATCACCTTCGCGGATGCCGCGCTCGATGCTCTCCGCGATTTCCGAGGCTCGCCTTCCGGTGATGTGATAACGTATCGGTACGTTCACTGCTTTGTACCATAACAAATGACTTCGAGCGTGTCTACTCTCCCGATACCGTCTCCCCGAGCCTCCCGCGCTCAGATCGTCGTGGCGTTCGCGCTCGTCTACGTGGTCTGGGGGTCGACGTATCTCACGATCCACATCGCGATCGAGACGCTGCCGGCGTTCCTCATGTCGGGGGCGCGATTCATCATCGCGGGCCTTCTCCTGTACGCCTTCGCACGCCGTCCCGGCCAGCCGAAGGAGCGTCTGACACGCGTGCATTGGCGCTCCGCCGTCATCGTCGGCGCCTGCCTGCTGCTGTTCGGCAACGGCGGAGTCTCGTGGGGTGAGCAGTACCTGCCGTCGGGGTTCGTGGCGCTCATCGTCGCAACGGTCCCGCTCTGGATGGCCCTGTTCGCGCCCGCGTTCGGCGGTCGCTGGATCAACTGGACGGCCGGCGCGGGCATCGCGCTCGGTCTCGTCGGGATCATCCTGCTCGTCCGTCCCGGGGGCGAGGGCGCCGGTCACTGGCAGACACTCGTGCTGCTGCTCTCGCCGTTGCTGTGGGCGATCGGGTCCCTCTATGCGCGCAACGCACCGGCACCGAAGCAACCGCTGACGGCGATCGCCATGGAGATGGTCGCGGGTGGGGTGCTCCTCATCCTCGCGGGGATCGCCGACGGCGAGCTGGGCCACGTCCATCTGTCGACGGTCTCCTTTGCGTCGGTCGCCGCGTTCGTGTATCTGATCCTCATCGGAGCGCTGGTCGGGTATGTGGCGTACATCTGGCTGCTGCACAACGTGTCTGCCACGGCGGCGTCGACGTATGCGTTCGTGAACCCGGTCGTCGCCGTGGCGCTCGGAGCGATCGTGCTCGGCGAGCCGGTGACGCCGCTGACGGTGGTGGCCGCGGCGCTGATCGTCGGCGCGGTGGCGCTGCTCCTCGTCGGCCAGTCGCGCGCGAAACCCGAACCCGCGGCGACCTTTGAGACGCCCGTCTGCGAGGTGGCCTGACCGCGCCGTCTCCGGCAAGCGGCGACAATGGGGTCATGGACAGCGAGACGCTGATCGTCGACACCACGGCGGAGCCTCGGCGCCCCCGACCCCACATCGGCGTCAAGGACGTGCTCTGCGTCGGCCCGATCATCCTCAACTCGATCTACTACTACGCGGGGATTCCGCTGACACCACTGCTGCTCGGCAGGAACCCGCTGCTCCTCAGCGCGCTCCGCGGCACCATCGCGTCGATGGTCACGGCGGGCGCCTTCGCCAGGGTCGGGCGCGTGCCGCTCGTGCTCGCGCTCATCGCGCCGATTCCCATCTCGATGATGACCGACCCATTTTTCTTCTGGGCCGGGAAGCGCTACGGGCGAGGCCTCATCGACTACCTCAGCGCGACCGATCCGCGCTGGCGCAAGCGTGCCGCGCGTGGTGAGCGATTCTTCAAGAAGTACGGCGTGTGGACGGTTGTCCTGGCCCCGATCCTGCCCGTACCCTCACCACTGTTCTACATGGCTGCCGGCGAGGCCGGGATGCCGTTTCTCCTGTTCATCCTCGCGGATCTGGTCGGCACGCTCATTTATATCGGGCTCATCGTCGGCGCGGGCTGGATGATCGGACAGCCCGCGGTGACGGTGGCGCAGACGATCAGCAACTACGCGCTCTGGGTCATCGTCGGCATGGTGGTGCTGATCTTCGCCTGGTCGTTCTGGTCGGCATGGCGTACTCCGAGAGAACAGACGACGAGGCGCTGAGCGCCGACTCGCAGCGCCCGGCGTCGCGACGATGGCTGATCGCGACCGCTGCCGTGGTGCCAGTCGTCCTTGGGGGACTGGCGACGGTCGTGCTGTATGCGACGCATCCTTCTCCCCCGCCACCGCCGCCGGTTGCCACCCCAGCGGGCCCGCCATCCGATGTGACCATCCACGACGGCGGGACAATCATCATCCAGCCCGGCAACACGAATCAGGTCCGCGTCGCGCTCGGAGCGGTGGTCGAGATCGTTCTGCAAACCGGACCGGGTCAGATGGTGATGTCCGAGGAGCCGGGCATCTTCCGACCGATACCGAACCCACCCTGTGATGACGCAACGGTTTGTGGGCGGCCGGGAACGGAGGCGTGGACGTTCAGCGCAGCACACCAGGGCGTCACCTATCTGAAGATCAGCTTCGGTCGGCACTGTTCGGCGACCACCGGGGACTGCGACAGCATCCACACGGTGTTGCTCAAGCCCTTTTCCGTGTACTCGCGTCCCCAGGCGCAGTAACGCCGGACTGACTCAGGGAATCGGGACCTCCTGCTGATACCGGGGCAAGCGGTACATACCGCTTTCGACGATGTCCGCGAGGCGCTCGACCGACTCCCAGACGTCGACGAAGCGCGTGTACAGCGGCGCAAGTCCGAAGCGGCAGAGATCGGGCGGACGGAAATCACCGATGACCTCACGGTCGTATGCAGCACGGACGATCGCAAGACCTTCGGGGTGGCGCAATGAGACTTGCGCGCCGCGCTGCGCGGGTTCGGTAGGCGTCGCGATCCCAAACCCGATCGGTTCGAGGCGACCACGCGCGAGGCGGATGAACACCTCGGTGAGCAACGCCGCCTTCTCGCCGATGCGCCGCGCGCCTGCATCGAGGTGGATGTCGACACCCACTGCGAGGGCACCGATCGCGAGCACCGGCGGTGAACCGCTCATCCACGCGCGGATGCCGGCGGCAGGCTGGTAGTCGGGTTGGAACGTGAACGGCGTGGCGTGCCCCAACCAACCCTGGATGGGGTTGCGAAGCTCGTCGTGCAACGCGTTGCTGACATGCAGAAACGCCGGCGATCCTGGACCACCGTTGAGGTACTTGTATCCACAGCCCACGGCGAGGTCGGCACCGTCGCGCTCGAGCTGGATCTCCACCGCGCCGGCGGAATGCGAGAGGTCCCAGAGCGTCAGTGCGCCGGCGGCGTGCGCTGCCGCGCTGAGTGCGGCCATGTCGTGACGCTCGCCCGTGCGGAAGTCGACGTGCGTCAGGTAGAGCAGCGCTGTCTCTTCGTTGAGCGCGTCGCGCAGCGCTGAGCGATCGACGACGCGCAGCTCGCATCCGAGCATGTCGACGACGCCTTGCGCGATGTACAGATCGGTTGGGAAATTGCTCCCCTCGGTGAGCACGACGCGACGGTGCGGACGCGCCCTGAGCACTGCCGTGATGAGCTTGTAGAGGTTGACCGACGTGCTGTCGGCGATGATCACCTCCCCCGGCGCAGCACCGATCAACCGGCCGACGCTTTCGCCGACTCGCAGCGGTGAGTCCATCCAACCGGACTCGGTCCACCCGCGCACGAGGATCGTTCCCCATTCGTGCTCGGCCATCTCCACAAGGCGAGGCACCGCGGCCTTGGGCAGCCGGCCCATCGAGTTGCCGTCGAGATAGATCAGCGATCCGTCGTCGAGAAACCGCTCGCGGAAGCCGGCGATCGGATCCGCCGAGTCCAGCGCGATGCACGAGTTACGGTCGAGGTTGGCCGGAAGCTCCAGGCTCATAGCGCGCTGCGCACGTCCCAGAGGTCGGGGAAGAATCGCAGTGGGATTGTGCTCTCGAGGTAGGCGACACCGAGGCTGCCACCGGTGCCCTGTCTCGACCCGATCTCTCGCGCGGCCATCTGCGCGTGATGAAAGCGCCAGCGCCCGATCGCCTCATCGTGATCGAGGAGCAGCTCGCACACGTGATGCAGGATCGCACGCTCTGTACTCGCATGATCGCGGTACAGCGTCGCCAGGGCGGCGATGCGCCGGTCGCGCAATTCGGCGCCGCTGCCGTCCGGGGCGTCGAAGCCGTGCGCGCGAAGGCACGCGCAGAGCGCCTCGTACAGATTCGGACCGCCGGCGCGACGGACCAGCTCCTCGCGATCACGCTCGGAGAGAGGCGCGGCGTCGGTGGGCATCGCTCCCTCCAGGCCGCCGAGGACTTCGATGGCGCGGAACTGTCCCGACTGCATTCCAGAGGCCGGCGTCAGCGGATCGCGAAACTCGAGAAACCCCTCCGGGGTGAGCGTCTCGAGCACGCGCAGCTGGGCGATGAGGAGCTCGTCGATGCGGGTCGTTCGATGGAGCGGTGCCATCGCTGCCTGGGGCCTCCCCGCGACGAGCTCCACAACGGCACGGTCGAGCTCGTGCAGGATGACCTTGAACCAGAGCTCGTATGCCTGGTGGATGACCACGAAGAGCATCTCGTCGTGCGCACCCACAGTCAGCGGGTGCTGGAGGTCGAGCAGCGCATCGATGCGGAGGTAGGAGCTGTAGTCCGTACGGGCCACGGTCACTCGCCTCGGGTGACGAGGATGTCGGCGAGCGCGAACGCCTCGGGTGGCGACAGCTGATCGAAGGTGCAGTCCGTCGGCGCCTTGTCGGGCCGCCAGCGGAGGAAACGCGACGCGTGCCGGAAGCGGCCGCTCTGGAGGTGATCGAAGGACACCTCGCAGACCAGGTCCGGTCGCACCGAAGTCCAGGCGGTCTCGGCGGCCTTCGCCCAACGGCTCGGTCCACCCGGCGTCCGGCCGTGGCCGAAGCTCTCGCCTCCGACCATGGGCTGGAGCTGCTCGAGGATGGCACGCCGCTCCGCGGCATCGAACGACGACGTGTGCCCGACGTGATGAAGGGCGCCATCGTCCCCGTAGAGACCGAGCAGCAACGAGCCGATGCCCTTGCCGTCCTTGGCGAGCCGGTACCCGCCGACGACGCAGTCGACCGTCCGCAGGTGCTTGATCTTGGTCCAGAGCCGCTGCCCGGCCCGGTACGCGCCCGCGGGATCCTTCGCGACGACGCCGTCGAGACCGGCTCCCTCGTAGCGCGTGAACCAGACGGTCGCCTCGTCGGCGTCAGCGGTCTGCGGCGTCACGCCGACGGATTTGCTGCTCGCGATCGCACCGAGCAATCCGTCGCGGCGCTCTGTGAGCGGACGCTCGCGGAGATCCCGGTCGCCGAGCGCAAGGAGGTCGAACAGCACCACCGACGCCGGCGTCTGCTCCGAGAGCATGCGCACGCGGGACGCGGCGGGATGGATCCGCAACTGCAACGCATCGAAGTCGAGGCCGTGGTCGGTGGCGATGACCACCTCCCCGTCGACGACGCAGCGGTCCGGGAGCGCCGCCTGCAGCGGTTCGATCAGCTCCGGGAAGTAGCGCTCGAGCGCCAGGGCGTTGCGGCTCGCGATGTGCACGCGTTCCCCGTCGCGAAAGACGATGGCCCTGAACCCGTCCCATTTCGGCTCGTAGCGCCAGGCCCCATCGCGGGGGATCTCCGGCGCGGCGCGAGCCAGCATCGGCTCGAGCGGTGGTTCGAACGGCAGCGCCACGCCCACGAGTGTCGCCGATCGGGGGACGCTCCGGCTATGCGGAGAGAACGCGCGGGCGCTGGCCCTCGCGCATACGAAGGCGCAGGAGGTTGTCCACGTCGACCACGTCACCGACCGTACGAACGGCCGTGTCGAAGCGGGTGATGTCCGAGAGCTCGTCAACCTCGCCGCGCAGCGTGATCACGCCGCGGCTGGCGCGAATACCGATGCCCGATGCGAGATCTCCGAAGCCAAGCGTGAGGGCGACTTTGACGCGATCGGCGAGTGTGTCGTCAAAGGTCTCCGTGTGATGCCGGAGAGGAACGGCGGAACCGACCAGGGAGGCAAAGCCGACGGTCGCACGCTTCGCGGCGGCGCGACGGCGCGCACCGGAGCGGGGGTGGAGGAGGAAGGCTGCCAGTGCGATGACTGCGGCGCCGGTGGCGGCTGCCGCGAGCTTGAAGACCCGGGTCACGTGGATCCCTCCGTTTGAGTGTGCAGGAGCGCTCGTTCAAACGTACCGCGAGCCGGGTGGTTACGCCCCGATACTGACGCGAGCGATGAAGGGCCAACGCGACCGAATCTCCACTGGCATCATCGCGGTGACCGCGATCCTCGCCGCCGGGATCACCGCGTACCAGCTGACGCGCCCGGGGTTCCTCTTCGGCATCACGCCGGACATCTCCGCATGGCTCGGCGGATCGATCCGCCTTGTGCACGGCGCCCTCCCCTATCGCGACTTCGACCTCGTGCAACCGCCGGGGTTCACGCTCCTGGCGAGTCCATTCGCGTTTCTTTCGGAGTGGATCGGAACGCGTGACGCGCTTGCGGTGCTGCGTTTGTTCACACCGCTGCTGTCAGCGGGATCGGTCCTCCTCATCGGATTGGTGATCCGGCATCGCGGCCGTGCGGCCACGATCGTCGCCTGCGGCGTCATGGCGTTCTATCCCCCCGAGGTATACGCGTTGCACAGCGGCCTGCTCGAGTCGGTCGTGGACTTCTTCTGCGTGGCCGGGCTCGCGCTCGTCTTCGACGGCGATGGCTTCTCGCCCTCGCGCCGTCGCATCCTCCTCGGTGGCATTGCCTTCGGCATTGCCTGCTGCGTCAAAGCCCCTGCGGTGGTCCCCGTGCTCGTGGTCGGCGTGCTCTGCCTGCCTCAGATTCGACAGCGTCTGGTCCCATTCGTCGGCGGCGCGGTCGCCGGATTCGGGATCCCGACGCTTCCGTTCTTCCTGTTGGCGCCGGATGCGTTCTTTCGCGATGTGGTCAGCCCGCTCACGAGCATTCCCAACCCGAATCGAGTGCCCCTCCTTGCGCGCCTGAGCACGATCACCGGAACGTCGGCGCTCGGCGGCGGCGACAGGGTTGCGGTCCTCGCGACGGTGCTGATCATCGTGATCGTGATCGCGGCCTTTGTGCTTCCGCGACGGCGGCCGGCGCCGCTGGAATGGCTTGCGATAGGGGCCACAGCGCTCGGGGCCGTCGCGCAACTCGGCCCCTCCTATTACTTCACGAACTACGCGGCCTTCATGGCTCCTTTCGTCGCACTGCTCCTCGCGATAGCGCTTGCGCGCTTGATTGCAGCGCAGTGGCCGAGTGTTGCTGTCGTGCTCGCTGTCGCCGGCGTCGGGGTCGTGTTCGCGAGTCAGCTGTCCATGGCCCGGACGTCGTCGGTCCCGGACATCGCCGCAGTGGTCGACCAGGTCGTTCCCGCTGGAGCGTGCACGCTCTCTGACGCTCCGTCCAAGCTCGTGACGACGAACCGCTTCGAGGCCGCAGATCCAGGCACGTGCAACGACATGATCGACCCGGAGGGCGCGACGCTCGCGTATGGATTCGGCTCAACAGGGGCGCGACAGCTCTGGACCATCGAGGTCGAGCACGCCGACTACCTGGTCACAAGCACGCCGTTCGCGAAGTGGGACATCCCCCCCGGTCCAGCGTTGCGCGGCTACGTCGCTGCGGACTTCCGGCTCATCCGCACCGGAGGGCTGCTCTTCTACGTACGCAACGGTTATCCGGTTGGATAGCGCGTTCGTGCAACCGACGCCTCGCTCGCAGGATCGGGGCGGCACGTACATCATCGCGGTGGCGGCTGTCCTCGCGGCCGCCCTCACCTTCTATCAGTTGACGCGCCCGGGATTCCTCTTCGGTATCACCCCTGACATCTCGGCGTGGCTCGGGGGCTCCATCCGCCTCGTCCACGGGGCCATCCCCTATCGCGATTTCGACCTCACACAGCCTCCCGGATTCGCACTGCTCGCGAGTCCGTTCGCGTTCCTCTCCGAGGCGACGGGCACGCGCGACGCGCTCGCCGTGTTGCGGCTCTGCACACCGCTGCTGGCAGCAGCGAACGTGCTGCTCATCGGCAAAGTCGTTCGTCCGCACGGACGGGCAGCGTTGATTGCCGCGTGCGCGGTGATGGCGTTCTTTCCGGCCGAGCTGTACGCGATCCGGAGCGGACTGCTCGAGCCCGTCGTCAACTTCTTCTGCCTCGCCGGTGCCGCATTCCTCTTCGACGGCGATGGATTCACCGTATCGAAGCGACGCATCGTCGCCGCCGGCATTGCGTTCGGCATCGCCGGAACGGTGAAGGCTCCGGCGGTCCTTCCCGTGCTGGTGATTGCCGTTCTCTGCCTTCCCGAAGTACGCGGCCGTCTGCTCCCGTTCGTCGGCGGCGTGATCGTGGGATTCGGCATTCCGACGTTACCGTTCTTCCTCGCGTCACCGGCGGGGTTCATTCGCGACGTCATCGCGACGCAGATCGGACGGATCCCGGCCGTGGACCGCGTGTCGATCCCGGCGCGTCTCGGTGATCTCACCGGCGTGGGCGGCGGTGGTAACGCGCTGTCGCTCATCGCGGCGATGCTGCTGACCGTGTTCGTGGTCGCAGCCTTTGTCGGGCCACGACGGCGACCTTCTCGGCTCGAGTGGTTCGCCATCGCAGCGACGGTGCTCGTCGGCGTCGCTCAGCTCTGGCCCGCCTGGTACTACGAGCAGTACGCGGCGTTCATCGCGCCGTTTCTCGGCATGCTGCTCGGGTTCGCGCTGGCACGCATCGCCGAACAGCGTTCAGCGCGTGTGGCGATTGCCGTCGCCACAGCCGGTGCCGTCGTCCTGCTCGCCAGTGAGGTGGTGGTGGTGTCGATCGAAACGGTGCCGGACCTTGCGAGCACTGTCGATGCGATCGTGCCGCCGGGTGCGTGCACGCTCTCCGACGCCCCATCGACGCTCGTGACGACGAACCGATTCGTCGCGAGCGGTCCCAACTGCACGGACATGACGGACTCGCAGGGCGCGACGCTGTCGTACGGATATGGGTCAGAGGGAGCGCAGCATCTGTGGACCGTCGCGATCCAGCACGCCGACTACCTGGTCACGAACATCCTGTTCGCCGAGTGGTACATCCCTCCGGATGCCACGCTGCGCGCGTATGTCGCAACGAACTTCCGGCTGATTCAGTCCGGAGGGCTGCTCTTCTACGTGCGCAATGGATTCCCTGCCGGCTAGGCGGAAGGCGGCGGGAAGTGACGCACGTCAGACCAGCGGACACCGTCCCACCACCGCAGCGATCCGATCCCCGGCTCGGGATACCACCCCGCGGGCGGCGGGGGAATCGCATGAACTCGCAGCCTTGACGGCCGACCGTTTGGCGAACAGCCAGATCAACGCTCCGATGATCCCCAGAAGCACCACGATGAGCACCCAGGCCGTTTTGTCGCTTCCGACGGCCTTGAACTGCCAGCCGGGGGTTTGCGCCACCTCGACGATCGCGACGATCCAGTACACGAAGCCCGCGATCCACGCGAGTGGGAACAGGAGGACGAGGAAGGGCAGATGGCCGCCGATGCCGGTCATCACCCGGCGTTCCCTTGCATGAATGCAGCATACGAGGGATAAACTCCGCCCGGCCAGGTAATGAGTGGAGGTGGTCCATGGGACTGACGCTTCTGTTGATCGGAACCCGCAAGGGTTTGTTGATCGCGCGCAGCACAGACGACCGCCAGACCTGGTCGACTGACGACTTCCAGTTCAAGAACCAGGAGGTGTACTCGGTCGCGGCGGATCTCCGTCGTGACACGCCGCGCGTCCTCGCGGGCGTGGGCACGGGGCACTGGGGGCCGCTGTTGACGTACTCGGATGACCTCGGTGCATCCTGGTCGGAGCCCGAGCAGCCGCCAATCGGATTCCCCGCAGGGACAGACGCGGCGGTGGCGCGCGTGTGGCAGATTCAGCCGTCGGCCGCGCAGGAACCCGACGTCGTCTACGCAGGGGTCGAGCCGCATGCGCTCTTCCGATCCGAGGACGGCGGCGAGCATTTCGCGCTCGTCGAGGGTCTCTGGCAGCATCCGCACCGGCCCGAATGGGAGCCAGGCGGAGGGGGTGCCTGCCTCCATACCGTGCTCCCCCATCCGACCGACCCCGACGACGTGCTGGTCGCGATGTCAGCCGCCGGCGTCTACCGAACACGGGACGGGGGCAAGACTTGGTCCCCGGCGAACCGAGGCATACAGGCTGCCTTCCTTCCCGAGGAGCAGCGATTTCCGGAGTTCGGACAGTGCGTGCACAAGGTGGCGTTTCATCCAAGCCGCCCCGATCGCCTCTACGCACAGAACCATTTCGGCGTGTATCGCAGTGACGACCGCGGCGATTCCTGGACCGCCATCGAGACAGGTCTCCCGAGCAACTTCGGTTTCTCGCTCGTGGTACATCCGCATCAGCCCGACACCGTCTACCTGTTTCCGCTCCAGGCCGACGCGGAGCGCTTCCCACCTGACGCGAAGTGCCGCGTCTACCGCACAGAGAACGGCGGCGACAACTGGGAGCCGCTCTCTGATGGGCTCCCTACAGATCCGTACTATGCGGCAGTGCTGCGCGACTCGATGGTCGCGGACGTTTCAGATCCGGCGGGAATCTATTTCGGGACCCGGCTCGGCGAGGTCTATGCGAGCCGAGACGACGGGAACACCTGGACCATGGTCGCGAACCACCTCCCCGACATTCTTTCGGTGAGGGTCGCGCAGGTAGCGTGACCTCGCGCCTCCTCATTCCGGCTGCGCTACGCCGCTACGCGGGCGACCAGAATGAGCTGGAGATCACCGGCGCCACGCTCGGTGCGGCGCTCGACGATCTCGCCCAACGCAATCCGCAGCTCGAGCGAAAGTTGCGTGACGAGCGCGGCGAGCTTCGACCGCACGTCCTCCTGTTCGTCGACGGCGTCAGCGTCCGTACGGGCGCGGCGATGGAGACACCTGTGCCCGACGGTGCCGAGGTCTTTGTCGCCCCTGCCGTCTCGGGAGGCTGAGCCAGAGCCGTACGCCGGTTCAATGACAAACGTGTTCCGGCGGGGTCGTCATCCGGAATGATGGGTAGCCTCATCTTTCGATGAGCTGTCGGAAGGGCCTCGTCGCCAGTAGGCGATGGTTTTTGCTCGGCGCGACCGTGGGCACCGTTGCCGTCACGGCGTTTGCATGGGTCGAACTCCCTTATTTCTCTGCGGTGCTCGTCACGGTGGCCGCGTGCGCCGTGACCACGGCGATTGGCACTGGGTTTCGGCGCTTCGACGAGCCATCGGGCGCTGCGGCCCTCAGGCCTCGGATGCGTTGGTCCAAACGAGCGTCGATCCTCTGCATCGCCATCGGCGTTCTCGTACTCCCGCTGGGAGGATGGACGCTCTTCGTGCCCGGGGACTTCACCACCGGCGACTACAGCGCTCTGGAGACGTCTCGAACGGGGATGTTCGTCCTGCTCTCCGGCATCCTCATACTCATCGTCGGCGTGGCGAGATGGCCGCATGCGGCGTCGCCGGCCTCTCCCGAGCTGCCCGGTGATCCGACAATCCCACTCGAGCGAGCACTTCCCGAGGAGGCGCCACGCGCGATGTCGGTCGGATGGTTCGCGGTGACCGTAGTGGCCACAGCAGTTGGATTCCTCATTGGGATCTATGCGGCATTCAACCCCGGGGCCAAGGGAAACGACCCGCTACCTGAAGGCATCATCGGCGGGTTCGTCTTCCTGCTTCTTGCGTTGGGAGCGTGGTGGTTCGTCGCGAGAAAGAAGCTGCTCATCTGACGTGTCGGCACGATGTCCTCCGGCCGAGAACGCAACTGTGGTCTCGGAGTTCGGGATGCGGCGCTCATGGGCGCAGCGAGGACGCGTCAGACGGACGGCGGTGCGCCAGTCGGACGAATCAGGTCTACTCCGACGGCGCGGTCGACACGTCGAGCCTGACCTCGTATGACCCTTCCTTGTATAGCGTGATGCCTGTGGGTGTAACTTCGATCGTCCAGTCGTTGCCCAAAGGGCGGCCGCTCTGCGCGGACAGCGTTTCCCCTGACGCAACGACCCGGTGGTCGCCCCACGGCTCGATAGAGACGCCACAGTCGCGCCCACTGCTGTTCTGGACGATTATGGAAGTGTTGGGAACGGAACTCACAGAGCAGCTACCTCGTGCACGACGATCAGGCCTCGCCAGCTATAGCGTGTCGCACCACCTACCTTGGCAAGGTCTGTACGCGTCGCGGCGACGCGCGGTCAACCCGATAACGCCTTGCGACCTGCCGCCGACTGCCTCCACATTCGAAGGCGTCGCGGCGAGTTGAAGTACCGGCGGGATGCCGGCGTTGTACGGATTGGCGAATAACCCCGCACCCGGAGCTAAACACCGTCTGTAGTGGAATCAGGAAGCTTGGAAGGCTTAGCTCCGGGTTTCCGGCGCAGTCGGCCGCTGAATGAGAGTTCGAATGAGCGTCCCAGGAGCAGAGCCTCGTCCATGGTGAGCAACTTCCCGGTAGGCCACGTAAGTCTCTTTGGAGGGTCGGGCCAGATGTGCATGAGCCGCTCGCCCACAGGACCATGGGGAAACATCTCCTCAAGGTCGGGACTGGCGAACGTCTGGATAACGAGGTGCCCGAAAATGATTGTCGCCGCATGGGATTCCTCCCACATTTGCGGGTGACCTTTAACCCCCCGCTCGAAGATAGTGAGGTCGAGCGTCGGTAATGTGTCCGTCCATTCTGTCGCGGCGAGCCAAACTGACATTCCTACGGGTGGATGCCGATGTCTTGATGTGACGCCGCGCTGCAATCGTGGCGTCCAGTTCGGGCATGTCCGTGGTGTTCCGACCGCTCAGTTCATACAAGGCCGCGACCTTGGCCGCCCCAACCGCTGATAACCGAAAGCATCGGTCGCTGAAGAGCCCTCGGCTCGGACGTTAGCACTCCGTTGAGGAATGGGAGCAGCAGCTCCATCCAACTCTCTCATCCAGGCGTTGTTACAGCAGTTCTTTCCGACTTGGACCGTCAATCTGCCAACGGGACTCCTAGCCCTTCGCTCCTGTTGGAGTCGGAGGGGAAGAAGACGGCGCGTCGAAAGGCATGATCTTCTGGGCATAGCCCCGGATGGGACTTGACTGTGAAGACTTGCGGAAGCGCTTCCCGATAAAGTGCTCCTCGTCGAGTTCGCCATGGGCTCCGCAGAAGGCGCAGGCTCCAATCCTAGCCATGACTGAGACTCGAGCAGAGAACCAGGACACCGACATGGGCCGATGGAGGGGAGTGGTGCACCCCAGGAGGATTTGAACCCCCGGCCTTCTGATCCGTAGTCCAGACGCTCTGGCTCTTGAAGCCAACTTTCAGATCATTGCAGCGTCGCAACTTGCTATCGGCACCGCTGCTGTAGCGCGACTGATGTTACTTGTCGATGTTTCGGAGCGATCCGCCGAAAACAGGCGTAGCGTCACGTTCGGCCAACCCGCGGCCAGGAGGAGTTCCTACATCGCAGCTGATTGGAGATCCGCCATGATGGGTCGCCTTGTAGCGAAGAGATCACGATAGGCGCTGACGCCTACCGAGCCCCCGACAATTCACAAATGCTCCCGACGTTTCGCTGCGATAACGGTCCTACATACCGTGGCGTCGTACTTATTGCTCGCCGCTTTTGGGGCCGTTCTCTCGATCTTCTGCATCTGGGGCCTAAGGAGCGACACATACCTCGACCAGATCTCGCGGAGCATCATCAGCTTACGGCGTCGGCCGGTGACAGTCGACGTGTTGGCACAGCGCCGACGCGATATGAAGGTGGCATTGGTCGGCGGCCTCGTTCTAGCGGCGTTTATGCTCGTAGCTGGTATCGCAGCTGCGTTCAGAGGCTGAGTCCATCGGCTCTACGAAGGCCGTTCAGTCGCTCGCAGCAGGCTCCTCACATACAAGACGTCGGCACGTACTGACCACAACTCGGGAGTTCTTTATCCTCGCACCGGCCGAGGGCTCCAGGCGACGCCCGGCATTCGACCCTGGCGAGGATGGGAGTTCCATTCGTTACGGCCACGGAACAGTCACCCTGACTTATCCCTTGCGATCCTCTGCAGTGAACCGCCCCGGGTTTCATAGAGACTCGGGTTACTAAGTCCCAGCCACCGCGACTGGAGTTGACTGATGGTAATGGGTCGCCTCGAGCTCAGCCGGCGGGACCATGCCGATCTCGCCGTGAAGGCGACGGTGATTGAACCAGTCGATGTACTCGAGAGTCTCGAACTCGACGTCATCAAGACCGCGCCACGGTCGCCGGTGAATCAGCTCGGCCTTATACAGGCCGTTGAATGATTCGGCGAGCGCATTGTCGTACGAGTTGCCGCGTGAGCCAACCGAGGTGACCACTCCAGCCTCTGCAAGGCGCTCGGTGTACCGAATGGCGAGATATTGCACGCCGCGGTCGGAATGGTGAATGAGGCCGTCGAGGTGCTCGCCGCGGCGCGCCCAAATGGCCATCTCCAACGCGTCGAGGGCGAGGTCGGTGCGCAGGGAACGTGACGCCTGCCAGCCGACCACATAGCGTGAGAAGACGTCGACGATGAAGGCCACATAGACCCAGCCGGCGTGGGTCTTCACGTACGTCAGATCGGCCACCCACAAGCGATTCGGCGCCGCTGCGCGGAACTGACGGTCAACCAGGTCCGCGGGCCGCGTCGCTGTCTGGTCGGGAACGTGGTACGCACGATCTTGCCGCGGACAACGCCGCGGATCCCGAGATCGCGCATCAGGCGTTCGACGGTGCAGCGGGCGACCTGGACGCCTTCACGTCGCAACTGTGCCCAGACCTTGTCGGCTCCGTACACACGCCGATGTTCGTTCCAGATGCGCGTGATCTCGCTCTTCAACTCCTCGTCGCGCAGGCTCCGCGCTGACGCCGGGCGAGCCTTGGCGGCGTAATACGTGGCGGGGGCGAACTGCAACACCGTGCAGATCGGCTCGACCCCGTATCGATCGCGCTGGGCGTCGATGTACGTGGTCATCTCGGTCGTCGACCGTCGAGCTCGGTCGCGAAGAAAACTGAGGCGCTCTTGAGGATCTCGTTGGCTCTTCGCAGCTCGCGGTTCTCACGCTCCAGTTGCTTCAGCCGCTCACGCTCACTCGTCGTGAGGCCAGCACGCTGCCCAGCGTCAACCTCGGCCCGCTTCACCCACTCGTGCAGCGTCACCGGGTGCATACCGAACTTCCCGGCGATCGACTGCGTTGCCTGCCAACCCGACGTGTACTCGCCGCGGTGCTCCTGAACCATGCGCACCGCCCGCTCCCTCAGCTCCTGGGGATACCTGCCCTGCTTGGCCATTGGTCGCTCCTTCTAGCGTGAAAGAGTCTCCAGGATTCCCGGGGCGGTTCACAAGACCTCCTGCGACCTTCGAAGGCATCGCCGCGTTGCGGGATCGTGGCGAGACGGCCGCCGTCCACGAAAATCCGAAGGACCTCGCTGTACTGAACCGCGAGGCGTTCACGCGCGGTGAGTTCCGGAGTACGGATGCAAAGGCAGCGGCACCCCGCCCGCAACACCGCATCCCGAAAGTCGAGGTCGAATGTCACGACGATTAGGTCGTTCGTCAGGCAATACTCGACGACGTCACGGTCATCGGCCGTCGCCAAACCCGCCGCAGCAGCTCCAACGTTGCGGTGTCCGCGACCGTTGAGGAACATTGCCACGTCGGCGACCATGTTCTGGTCGAGAAAGAAGCCGAGGGTTAGCTTGCCTCGGCGGGACGGCGGCGTCCTGCTTCCTCCGGCGGCACGGCGAGAGCAGCCTTGACGTCGCGGCGCGTGAGGTCAGGAAAGAGCTTGAGGATGGCTGCCTCACTTGCGCCGTCACTCCGCATACGCTGGATAGTCGCGACTGGGATCCGAGTCCCTGCGATAAGCAGCTTTCCTCCGAGTGTGCTTCGCCGACGTTCAAGCTTCCAATGGCGCGTTTGTCCAGTTTCGCAATCCTTCGCTCGAGGTCGGTCACAAGGTGAGCGAGCGGCACCGTGACGCGCAAGACTGTCTGCTCCGGCCGGCGAGCATGTCTTACTGCGCCCGCTTCCTCGAAGAAGAGGTCATCCCCGACGATCTCAAAGGCGATTTCCGCCATTGGGTGCTCGTAGTCGAGTTGCCTGAGGTACGCGTCGACCTTGCGGATCAGCTGAAGGCTCACGGCCGAACGGATCTCGGCAGCGGTTCGGAGCGCCACGAGGTCACGGAAGCTATACAGACGACGCCGCCCACGGCCCTGCCGTGACGTCAGGCTTGGCCGAATGAAGTCCTGCTCGTCCCAGTACTGGATCTGACGCTTGCTGAGCCCGGTGAGCCCCCGAACGCGATCGGCCGTGAACGCGCGCGCGACTTCGCGTTCTTCATTCGCGGGCAGGCGCCGACGGTGGCGCTCGGTTGCAATAGAGAAGGCACGCGGACACCATAGAACAACCCTGTTCTCTGCGGCTACGGAACAAGCGAGTTGCTCCGACGCCCAGGAGCGCTGCACGTGGACGTGGAGCGAGGAATGTAATGTTTCTCGGGCAAGGGAGCGTTGTGATTCCGTGATCAGGTCCCGGAGCCTCCGCTCAGTGGCCCCTGGCAGACATCGGCCGCTCGACCCGTCGTGGTCTCGGCTGTCGAACTGTGCGATCGCTACGCAGCGCGCGTCTATCAGTTCGCAGCGCTCGTCGCCGGCACCGACCTCGAGGCGGAAGACTTGGCGCAATCAGCGCTAGAGCGCGCGTTGCGTCGGCCTGCCGAGTTTCGACCCCTCGAGAGGCGAGGTCGAGGCATGGCTGTGGCGCATTGTCGTCAATGTCGCTCGCGATGCTGGGAGGGCGGTCAAACGCCGACAACTCCTCTTCGAGCGTCTTAATCCGGCTGCGTGGGGTTCCTCCATCCCCTGGCGACATCCCTGTCGGCATTGATCACGAGCAACTTCTGTCGGCGGTACGACGCCTGACGTCTTCGCAGCGGTCAGTTCTTGCGCTGCGCTACGGCGCAGACCTCGACTATGTGGCGGTCGGCAGCGCTTTGGGCATCTCAGCGAATGCAGCGGCCGTCGCGGCACATCGCGCATTGAAATCACTGCGCCGGGCGCTCTTGGAGGAAAAGTCATGACCGCACCAAGCGCGATCGATTCCTGGGGTGAACAGCTGCGAGCCCTGAGGCACCCTGTCCCGGCCGGTCTGGTCGACCGAGCGCGAGCAGCTGCCGTAGAAACGGTCAGCGCCCATGATATGCGGACCCGACGCCGTGGTGTCCGCGCTTCGTTGCTGGTCGCGTTGGTCGCGGTTATAGCGCTACTGATCAATGGCGCCGCCGTCTACTTCCTTCCGACATACGCCAATGCGCTGGGTCACATCCCGGGCGCCGGGGCCCTGGTCAAATGGAGCGGTCTCGGCGTCGGCGATGTCAATGTGATCTACGCCACAGCGGCGCATGGCGGGGTCCGCCTTTCCGTTACGGCGGCGTTCGCGGATCGAGAATCACACACTCCTGACGATCGAGGTCTATGGCCCTCGATCTAGCCCGGGTGTGTTCGATTCTCTGGTGTTGACCGACCAATTTGGGCACGCGTACTCCCAACAGGGGTTCGAGCAATTCGCCGTAACCAACCTTACCGACGGCGGCACGCCTGACTTCTTTGATTTCTCTCCGATCTCCGGACCGGCCGCTGCGGTCGGCGCTCGCCTAACCCTCACAGCCAAAGACTGGAGGACCGTGTGCGCATGCGACGCCGCAACGGATCCGGACATCGTGAGGGTGCCCGGCACGTGGCAGGTCTCGTTTGTCATTACGCCTCATCCGGCCACCGTCGTCAGATGGGCGCCGGCTGACGTCGACGGTCTGCGTTACTCGTTCCCGAGGGTGTCGATCACCGATTCCAAACTCGTGGAGATCGTCATGGACGCGGACGGCTCCGTACTTCCAGGGAGCATCTTCGATGGTCCCGGTGCTGCCTCCGATCCCAGCGCCGAAACTGGTGGACGCAAATGGTCACGCCGTCAACGAAACGAGGGTGCCATGGATCAGCCTGCGCTCCGTAGGCAATACCCAGTCGCAGGACCTGGACTACCTCCTCAAACCTGGAACGTCTCAACTCTTTCTCTACGGTGTTGAATGGCGCAAGCGTCGAGCGCGAACTCGTTGTGCGTTGAGCGGCATTGCTATGCACACCTTCATCAAATCCAGTTCGCTCCCCCGGTCCCGATTCTCACTCACACTCCGCGTCTTCATCCACACTCGTTGTGGGAGTGAGAAGCGGAACGAAGATCCAGCGCAGCTGGACGTTCGAGGGGGAGCGAACTTGTTCCGCTTTGATCTCACGTGTGCGGGCCAGATACGTCGGCGACTCCGTGTCGGGTGGCTTCTTCCAGCTAGCCAGGCCGACTGCTAGCGTGTGTAACGGCTCGCGACATTATTCGTCGCGCGGAAGACCCCGGACACCGAACTCGATCAGATTCGCCGCCGCCGCAAGTCTTTCCTGATCTGGTGCATTCTCCGAACATCCGAGCGAGGGCTTCTTCGACGATGCGACGCCACGCCTCCAGGGAGATCTGGAACACGGTCAGTGCTTGCGCTTCGATCTGAGCTAGGATCTCCCAAACGACGTCTTCGTACTCGTTGGGATTGTTCGGATAGACGACACGCATTGGGTCTGCGGTATCGAGAGCATCGCTGATGCTGTCATAGAGTTTTCCATAGCGAGTTTCAACTCTGACGTAGGGAAGTGATCTCCGCGCGCGACTGCGGGTTCCGTTGGCGCCGTGATTCTGGCGTATCTAACTCGGCCATTTCCCGAGCCAGACTACTAGTGTCTTTGAGGACATAGGTGCCATAGGAGCATCCGACGCAGGACGGCAGCCTCAAGCCAACGCCGTTGGCCTCGTCGGTGCGTCGCCGCAGCTACTGCTCGAGCAGCCGCATGAGCTCAACTGCAGCATCCGTAACGACGAGATGCTGATAGGTGCTGGTGATCATCGCGAGCGTCTCGAGCCCCATCACCTGAGCGCATAGGATGGGATCGCCACCACTGCGCAGATAGTTGGTGATGAACGAGTGCCGGAAGAGATGCGGGTAGACACGCTCGCTGATGCCGGCTCTCACCCGCCAAGTCGCGGATCAGCTGGTCGACGCCGCTGGCTGACAGGGGCTCGTGGTTCCCGGTCCGCGCAGATCTCCAACTCCCGAGAAGATGCGCGAGCTCGATGCGTCCTCGGGGCGCGCCTTCGTCGCGTGTCGCAAGAGACGTCGTGCGACAGCCGGCCGCACGGGGACCAGGCGCTCGCGGTCCCTCTTGCCTCGAACCATCAGCAGGTTGCGGCCGCCGGCAACGCGCACGTCGGCGGCCGTGAGCGCGAGCAGTTCGCCAACGCGCATTCCCGTGTCACCGAGCAGGCCGACGATGAGCTTGTCGCGCTCGCTGGTGGCAGCAGCCCTCCAGCACGTCGGCATAGGTCCGGACGGTTTTGGGCGATGCCCCTCCGCCCGTTTCTCATGGACGAATTCCCGGACCACCCCGGAGATAGCGCTCGGGGGCGGGCGGCTGCACGACGGCTAGAACCTTGGCCACTGAACCCCCGAGAGTTACAGCGGGTTTTTCGACGAACCCGCTGCCATGGAGCGACTGATGCGCGTCATGATTACGCCGTTCAGCAGCCCTAAAAACTCCTCGACCTCACTCCTTGGGAATGCGAAAGGAAGGGAGTGGTGCGCCCAGGAGGATTTGAACCCCCGGCCTTCTGATCCGTAGTCAGACGCTCTATCCGGGCTGAGCTATAGGCGCGCGCCTCGATCCGTGACTGTAACCCATGAGGCCGGAGCCAATACCGGACGGCGCGCCTCTGCCCCATCGCGGCATGATTCAAGTTCAGATGGCTCGTTGGAGGTGCAGTCCATGGCGGTGACCGGCAGCGTCGAGGCGGGGGTCCTGCCCGCCCTTGACTTCGTGGGCGAAGTCGCCCAGCAGATTCGCGTCGACGGCATCCGGTGCAGCACGAAAGCTGGCTCCGGACACCCCACCTCGAGCATGTCGGCCGCCGACCTCATCACGGTCCTCGCGGCGCGCCATCTTCGCTATGACTTCGACCAGCCGAAGCTGGCGGACAACGACCACCTCATCTTCTCGAAGGGCCATGCCTCGCCCCTCCTCTACGCCCTGTACAAGGCGGCCGGCGCGATCACCGACGACGAGTTGATGACGTACCGCACCCACAGCTCGCGCCTCGAGGGGCACCCCACGCCGCTGATCCCGTGGGTCGACGTCGCCACCGGCTCGCTCGGCCAGGGCATCGCGATCGCCGTCGGCGTCGCGCTCGCGGGCAAGTACCTGGACAAGCTCCCCTTCCATGTCTGGGTGCTCTGCGGCGACAGCGAGCTCGCCGAGGGCTCGGTCTGGGAGGCGCTCGACAAGGCCGGTCACTACGGGCTCTCGAATCTGACCGTGATCTTCGACGTCAACCGCCTCGGACAGCGCGGGCCGACGGAGTACGAGTGGGACCTCGACATCTACAAGCATCGCGTCGAGGCCTTCGGCTGCCGCCCCATCGTCATCGACGGGCACGACCTGCATGACATCGACGACGCCTTCACCTCGGCACGCGCGGACGGCGACCGGCCGACCGTGATCATCGCCCGCACCATCAAAGGCAAGGGCGTCAAGGAGATCGAGAACAAAGAAGGCTGGCACGGCAAGGCGCTGCCGCCGGACCTCGCAGAGAAGGCGATCGCCGAACTGGGTGGTATCCGCGACCTGCGCATCCACGTGCAGCCACCCGACGGCGCGGAGTCGGCATCCGCGAGCATTGCCGACAAGCCCGTGACGCTGCCGACGTATGCGATCGGAGACAAGGTGGCCACCCGCAAGGCATACGGCGACGCGCTGCAGGCACTCGGCGCGCGGCACAACGTGGTCGCACTCGACGGTGAGGTCAGCAACTCGACGCACGCCGACGAGTTCAAGGCTGCGTACCCCGATCGTTTCTTCGAGATGTTCATCGCCGAGCAGCAGATGGTCGCGAGCGCGGTCGGGCTCGCGGTGCGCGGCTACATCCCGTTTGCATCAACGTTCGCAGCATTCTTCTCGCGCGCATACGACTTCGTCCGCATGTGCGGCGTGTCCGAAGTGAGCATCCGGCTCTCCGGTTCGCACGCCGGCTGCGAGATCGGTGCGGACGGTCCGTCGCAGATGGCGTTGGAGGACATCGCGTCGCTGCGCGCCGTGCACACATCGACAGTCCTGTATCCCAGTGACGCAGTTTCCGCCGCGAAGCTGGTGGCGCAGATGGCGGATCTCAGGGGCATCAGCTACGTCCGTACCACCCGCGGTGCGTACCCCGTCATCTACGAGAACAGCGAGGAGTTCCCGGTCGGTGGATCAAAGGTGTTGCGCCGCAGCGATGCGGACGCAGTCGCGCTCATCGGCGCGGGAGTTACCTTGCACGCCTGCCTTGACGCAGCGGAACGTCTGTCGAACAGCGGCATCACGTGCCGGGTCATCGACCTCTACTCGGTCAAGCCGATCGACACCGCGACACTGCGTGAGGCAAGCGCCGATACCGGCGGACGCCTCGTTGTCGTCGAGGACCACTACCCGCAGGGCGGCATAGCTGCAGCGGTGATGGAAGCGCTCGCGCTCGAGCCAACGCCGCCGCGCGTCACGCACCTCGCCGTCCGCAGCCTGCCGGGCTCGGGCACACCCGAGGAGTTGATGGCAACCGCCGGCATCGACGCCGACGCCATCGTCGCCGCCGTGACGGACCTGGTCGGCGCAACCGCAGGTGACAGCCGATGACGACGCCGCTGCAACAACTCGGCGAGCGTGGGCAGTCCGTCTGGCTCGACTTCATCAGCCGCGACCTGCTGACGTCGGGTGAGCTGCAACGCATGATCGCCGAGGACAACGTCACCGGGATGACGAGCAACCCGACGATCTTCCAGAAGGCGATCGCCGAGGGGTCGATGTACGACGACCAGATCCGCGAGCTCCTCGCATCGGGCATCGACGACCCGAACGACATCTTCACAGAGCTTGCGATCACCGACATCCAGCACGCCGCCGACATCCTCCGACCCATTCACGACAGGACGTCGGGCGCTGACGGATTCGTGAGCCTCGAGGTCCCACCGTCGTTGTCGCACGACACCGATGCAACGGTCGCCACCGCACGCACGCTCTGGGAGCGCGTCGACCGTCCGAATCTCATGATCAAGATTCCCGCGACGCTCGAGGGCATGCCGGCGATCGGCCGGACCATCGCCGACGGTCGCAACGTCAACGTCACACTCATCTTCGCGATCGCGATGCACGAGCGAGTCATCGATCAGTACCTCGGCGCGCTCGAGACGCGGCACAGTGCCGGACAGTCCCTCGACGTGCACTCCGTCGCATCGTTCTTCGTCAGCCGCGTCGACACACTCGTCGACAAGCTCCTCGAGGCGAAGCTCGCCGCCGATCCCGGCAATGCGCTGCTCGAGGGACTGCTCGGCAAAGCGGCAATCGCCAACGCCGTGCTCGCGTACGAGCTGTTCGAGCGGCGCTTCGGCGATGGGTTCGCGGCACTCCGCGGTGCAGGCGCGCACGTGCAGCGGCCCCTGTGGGCGAGCACGAGCGCCAAGAATCCGAACTATCGCGACGTTGTCTACGCGGAAGCGCTTGTCGGTCCCGACACCGTCGACACGATGCCGCCCGCGACCATCGAGGCATTCCTCGACCACGGCGTCGTCGCCGGCGACACGGTCAAGGCCGACTACGCGGGCGCGCACAAGGTCATGGATCAGCTCGCGCAGGCCGGCATCAACATGGACGACGTCACGCAGGAACTACTCGATGCGGGTGTCAACTCATTCGCCGACTCGTACAGCGCGCTCATCCGTGGCATCGCCGAGAAGGTCGACGCGATGTCATCCGGATACGCCAAGCGACAGCGCATCGACACCGGCGCGACCACGATCGCGCTCGACACGCCGGATGCGACTCAGACCGCGGAGCGCATCTGGCACCGCGACCCGAATCTCTGGAAGCCGGGCGATGCCGACGCCGCAGTCGTCATCCGCAACCGGCTCGGCTGGCTCGACGTCGTCGGGGCCATGCGCGAGCAGCTGGCTTCCCTTACGGCATTGACCACGGAGGTTCGCGAAGCCGGATGGCGGGATTGCGTGCTCCTCGGCATGGGGGGTTCGAGCCTCTGTCCAGAGGTGCTGCGCAGCTCGTTCGGCAGCGCCGAGGGCCAGCCGACGCTCCATGTCCTCGACACCACCGATCCGCTGGCGATCACCCGGGTGAGTCGCGCCATCGACCCGAAGGCAACCGGCTACATCGTCTCGAGCAAGTCGGGCACAACACTCGAGACGCTCTCGCACCTGGCCCACTTCTGGGAGGTGACGTCAGCGGTCACCGACAAGCCCGGCGCGCATTTCATCGCGGTGACCGATCCCGGGACGCCGCTCGCCGACATCGCACGCGATCGCGGCTTCCTGCACCTCTACAAGAACCCGCCGGACATCGGTGGGCGCTACTCGGCGCTGAGCATGTTCGGTCTCGTCCCTGCTGCCGTCATCGGCATCGACATCGACCTCCTGCTGCATCGCGCCGCGGACATGCGCCGGAACTGTGCGCCCGGCGTCCCGGGCGACATCAACTGCGGCCTGGCGCTCGGGCAGGTCATGGGCACGCTGCACGATGCGGGCCGTGACAAGGTGACGATCCTCGCGCCGCGCAGCGTCGAGGCGTTCTCCCTCTGGTCCGAGCAACTCATCGCAGAGAGCACCGGCAAGGAGGGCAAGGGCATCATCCCGATCGGCGACGAGCCGCTCGGTGTTCCTGCCGTGTACTCCGAGGATCGTCTCTTCGTGGCGCTTCGCATCGGTACCGACGCGAATTTCGACGCTTCCATCGACGCGCTGCAGAAAGCCGGACACCCGGTGATCGTGTTCGACCTCGAGGACAAATACGACCTTGCTGCGGAGTTCTTCCGCTGGGAGTTCGCGACGGCGGTCGCGGGCGCGCATCTCGGCATCGACGCCTTCGACGAGCCCAACGTCAAGGAGTCGAAGGACAACACGAACGCCGTGCTCGAGCAGTACGAGCAGACGGGTGCGCTCCCCGACGAGGCAGCCGCGGTGACCGACGGCGCGCTCCGTGTGTTCGGTGACGTCACCGGCAGCAGCGCATCAGGTGCGCTCGCTCAGCATCTCGACACGGCCAAGCCTGGTGACTACGTCGCGCTGATGGCGTACGTGACGCCGGACGACAGCAATCACGATGCGCTGCAGGATTTGCGTGTCGCCATCCGTGACACCCGGCGGATCGCAACCACACTCGGATTCGGCCCCCGTTTTCTGCACAGCACCGGCCAGCTCCACAAGGGCGGTCCGAACACCGGCGTCTACATTCAGATCACCGCCGATGACGGCACCGACGTGCCGATTCCGGGCAAGCCGTTCACGTTCTCCATCCTCAAGCGCGCACAGGCGGCGGGCGACCTGCAGTCGTTGCGCAACCACGGTCGGCGCGTGATCCGCGTCCACATCGCGGGCGATCTCGACGCGGGGCTGGCCAGCCTCACTGATGCCGTCAGCGCAGCCACGGCGGCGCGCTGAGCGCCTCCGCACACGAGGACACGACACAGCATGCAGATCGGCTTCGTCGGGCTCGGCAGGATGGGCGCGAACATGGTCCATCGACTTCGCCGTGACGGCGATCACGCAGTGGTGGCATACGACCCGAACCCCGATGCACGGGCGAGCGTCGAGGCATTCGGTGCGACGACGACCGCCGGCATCGACGAGTTGATCGCAGCGCTCGACAAGCCGCGCGGCGTCTGGATCATGGTGCCGTCCGGCAAGATCACCGACGACACGGTCGCCGCGCTGCAGTCGCTGCTCGAGAAGGGCGACACCATCATCGACGGCGGCAACAGCAACTATCACGACTCGATCGCGCGCGCTGCGAGCAGCGCCGAGCGCGGCATCGGTTTCATCGATGCCGGCACGAGCGGCGGCGTCTGGGGTCTCGAGGTCGGCTACTGCCTCATGGCCGGAGGCGAGAAGGCAACGGTCGACCACTGGCGGCCGATCTTCACGACGCTTGCACCACCCGACGGCTTTCTCCACATAGGACCTCCGGGGGCGGGACACTTCGTGAAGATGGTCCACAACGGCATCGAATACGGGATGCTCCAGGCATACGCGGAAGGCTTCGCGGTGATGCAGGCAAAGCAGGACTTCGGTGAGCTCGACCTGCACGCGATCGCGCATCTCTGGAATCAGGGCAGCGTCGTTCGCTCGTGGCTGCTCGAGCTTGCGGAGCGCGCCTTCGAACGCGACCCGCAGCTGGAACAGCTGCGCGGCTGGGTGGACGACTCCGGTGAGGGCCGCTGGACGATCGAGGAGGCGATGACGCTCTCGGTACCCGTGCCGGTGCTGGCGCTGTCACTCATGGCGCGCTACCAGTCGCGACTGCCCGACGGCTTCGGCAACAAGGTGATCGCCGCTCTGCGCAACGAGTTTGGTGGGCATGCTGTGAAAGCCGAATCCGCGACGGGAGCCTCGTCATCACACTGACAACCGACCGTCCACTCGTGGAGCGCCGGCGGGAGGCGCGCACGCCTGCCCCGTTCTGCGTCGTCATCTTCGGCGCCAGCGGCGACCTGACCAAACGCAAGCTCGTCCCGGCGCTGTATGCGCTCGCCGCGGAAGGGAGCCTTCCGCCCGGATTCACGGTCGTTGGCGCCGGTCGCAGCGAGATGACCGACGACGAATTTCGCGCGGAGATGCGCAGCGGGATCGAGGAGTTCGGTCGCGTGCCGCTGCGTGATGACGCCTGGCAGGCGTTCGCCGCGGGTCTGCGCTACGTGACGTACGACCACGACGCCGGGCACGGGCTCGAGCCGCTGCGCGACATGCTCGACGAGGTGGATCGCGAGCGCGGCACCGGCGGTAACCGGCTCTTCTACTTCAGCACACCGCCCGGCGCTGTGATGCCGCTCGCGGACCGGCTCAATGCTGCCGGCCTCACCGCGCAACCACCTGGCACCTTTGTTCGCGTGATCATCGAGAAGCCGTTCGGGCGCGACCTCGCCACCGCGCGCGAACTCAACGAGCGCCTGCACACAGCGTTCATCGAAGAGCAGATCTATCGTATCGACCACTACCTGGGCAAGGAGACCGTCCAGAACCTGCTCGTCTTCCGCTTCGCGAACGGCATCTTCGAGCCGCTCTGGAACCGGCAGTACATCGACCATGTGCAGATCACCGTGGCCGAGGAGATCGGCGTCGAGGGTCGCGGCTCGTACTACGAGGAGGCCGGCGCGCTTCGCGACATCGTGCAGAACCACATCATGCAGCTGGTCGCGATCGTCGGTATGGAAGCCCCGTCCAACTTCCAGGCGGAAATGGTCCGCGACGAGAAGGTGAAGCTGCTGCGCGCGGTTCGTCCCATTCACCCGGATGACGCGCTCTCACACTCCGTCCGCGGTCAGTACTCCGCCGGCGTGATCAACGGTGAGCATGTCCCCGGCTATCGCGAGGAACGCGGCGTCGCGCCGGACTCGCTGCGCGAGACATTCGTTGCGCTCAAGGTCGACATCGACAACTGGCGCTGGGCGGGAACGCCCTTCTACCTGCGCACCGGGAAGCGGATGCCGAAGCGCGCGACGGAGATCGTCATCCAGTTCCGTCGCGTTCCCCATTCGCCGTTTGCAGGCAGCGTCCCGGTGGCATCCGGACAGGTCCCGACCGACGGGATCGAACCGAACCTGCTCGTGTTGCGCATCCAGCCCGACGAGGGCATCACGTTGCGCTTCGGAGCGAAAATCCCCGGCCAGGCGTTGCGCATCGAGTCGGTCAACATGGATTTCACGTACGGGACGGCGTTTCGCGAACAGTCACCGGATGCGTACGAGCGTCTGCTGCTCGACTGCATGCTCGGCGATGCAACGCTGTTCGCTCGCGAGGATGAGGTCGAGGAGGCGTGGCGCTTCTGCACCGCGATCCTCGACGGCTGGCGCGCGCATCCCCCCGACCGGATCCACAGTCCGAACTACGAGTCGGGCACGTGGGGACCCGAGGAGTCGCACGAGTTCATGGCCCGCGACGGACGGGAATGGCACCGGCCGTAAGGTGAGTCTCCTCGGTCAGCGCGTCGTCCGCGAGCATCCGCAGGCCGTGGCCGACGAGGTCGCGGGCTGGGTCGCTGACGCTGCGCAACGCGCTGTTGACGATCACGGCTCCTTCTCGATCGCGCTTGCGGGTGGGAGCACCCCACGCCTGCTCTACGACGCGCTGGCCGGTCCGGTGTGGCGCGACCGCGTGGAGTGGCCCGCATGGCGCGTGTTTTTCGGCGACGAGCGCGCGAGCCCGCCGGACGACCCATCCAGCAACTATCACCTTGCGGAGACGACGTTGTTGAGCCGCGTGGCCATCGATCCAACGCGAGTGCACCGCATGCCCGCCGAACGCACGGATCTCGATGCTGCATCGCTCGAGTATTCGGCACTCCTCGCGTCGGCGCTTCCGACCGCCGCCGGCGGCGCGCCACGCCTTGACGTGGTGCTGCTCGGTCTCGGTGAGAACGGCCACACCGCATCACTCTTTCCCGGCACGCCCGCGCTCGATGTGACCGATCGATGGGCGACGCGGGGGCTTGCGGACTACGTGCCCTTCGACCGTATGACGCTCACGTTCCCCGCGATCAACGCTGCTGCAGCCGTGGGTTTCATGGTCACCGGAGCAGCCAAGGTTCCCGCACTCGCGGCCACGGCACGCGGCGAGGTGCCGGCGTCGCGCGTCAACCCGGCGGACGGCGTGCTGTTCTGGTTCCTCGACGCGGCGGCGGCGTCCTAGCGCGCTGAGCACATCCGTGCCGACGCGCCTCCGTCTGTCGACCCTGCTGTCGCAGGCCCTCGTCGCGCTCACGATCGAGTTCGACAACGAGTTCGAGCACCGCATGCCGCATCGCACCACGAGGGCGTCGCAGGCCGCAGGTTGGAGCGACGGCCTCTGGCTCATCTCGATGGCGATGTGGTGCAACTGCCTGCGTTTCGTCGGCGAGGAGTGGATGCCGGTCGCCGAGATGGATCGCCTCGCACGCACGGAGACGAACCTCGACGGCATGCGGCGGTGGCACTACATCGACGTCGAGCCACACGCGGATGACCGGCGCGTAAACCCTCCGCGACGCGACCTCCTTGTGCGCGCCACGCCTCGCGGCATTCGCGCCCAGGAGGTTCTGCGTCCGCTCGGTGACATCGTCGAAAGCCGATGGCGCGACCGCTTCGGCACGGCCGCACTCGATCAGCTGCGCGCATCACTGGCGGCGCTGGTGAGCCAGCTCGAACTCCGAACTCCCGGATTGCATGCCGATCCTGCATCACGAACTCGTCACGCGTGGCCCATCAGCTGCTGCGACGCCGGCAGGCGCAGAGGCTTCGGCACTGCCGCTGGCCGCCCTGCTCGCCCGTCCGCTCGTCGCGTTCGCGCTCGACTTCGAGCGTGAGTTGGTGCTGTCCCTTGCGATCGTCGCCGACGTGCTGCGCGTGCTCGGCGATACAGGCGTGCGCGTGCGCGACCTCCCGAAGTTGTCGGGGGTGTCAAAGGAGGCGATCAGCATGGCGACGGGCTTCGTGGAGAAGCGCCGCTACGCGATCGCCGAGCCGGACCCCACCGCGTCGCGCGGCCAAGTGGTTCGGCTCACCGCGAAAGGCCGGATGGCGCAGATGACGAGCCAGGAGCTGCTCGAGCGATTCGACGCACGCTGGCTCACGCGCTTCGGCGCTGACACCATCGGCAACGTCCGGGGCGCCCTCGAAGCGATCGTCGTCGATCCCAAAGGCGGGAAGTCCCCGCTCTTCGCCGGCCTCGAGCCGTATCCGGATGGCTGGCGTGCGGCGATGCCGCGGCCGGAGACGCTCCCCTACTTCCCGATGGTCCTCCACCGAGGCGGCTACCCCGACGGCAGCTGACCGGTCTCATGACGAACTCATGAATCGTGAGGGCCTGGCGACCACTCTCTGGCAGAATCCGCGGATGCCGCGATCCACATGGCCCCCGTGCCGGGATTCGGTCCGGATCGCGCCGAGTCTCCTCGCCGCCGACTTCGGACACATCGCCCGTGCCGCTCGCGACCTCGAGGACAGCGGCGCGGAACGCATCCATGTCGATGTCATGGACGGGTCGTTCGTGCCCAACTTCACCTTCGGCACCGACACCGTGCGTGCGCTCCGCCGCGAGACCTCACTGCCACTCGAACTGCATCTCATGATCGTCGACCCCGACCGGCACCTGAGCACATTCGCCGGCGCCGGCGCCGACGCCATCACCGTCCACTACGAGGCGTGCCCGCACCTGCACCGCACGCTTGTCGCGATCCGCGAGCTCGATTGCCGGGCCGGAGCCGCGATCAACCCGAGCACGCCGGCGCTCATGCTCGAGGACGTGCTCGAGGCGTGCGACCTCGCGCTCGTGATGACGATCGATCCTGGATTCGGCGGTCAGCGCCTCATCCCGCGGACGCTGCGCAAGGTCGAGCAACTCCGCAAGGAGATCGAACGCCAGGGCCTCGAGACCGAGGTCGAGGTTGATGGCGGGGTCGATGCCGGCAACGCGAAGGCGTGTGTCGAAGCAGGCGCAAACGTGCTCGTCGCTGGGACCGCGGTGTTCGGACACGCTGGTGGTCCGCAAGCCGGCATCGCAGCGCTCCGCGCGGCCATCGCACCGGCGGGCAACGCGTCGTGACCGAGCTCGCAACCGCAACCCTCGCCGACGGCGGCGAGGACATCGACATCGCCGCGGCCGATCTCGCCGCGCGCATGCCCGCGCCGCTCGAGCCACTCGCGCGACTGGCGTTCAACTACCTGTGGTCGTGGTGGCCGGGCGGCGACGACGTCTTCCGACTGATCGACCCTGAGCGCTGGGAGGCGAGCAACCACAACCCGGTGCGGCTCCTGCACGACACCACCGCCGCCACGCTCGATCGCGCTGCAAGAGACGCAGGATTGCTGGAGCGCATCAACACCATGCTCGGCGCGCTCGATCACGAGCTGGAGAGGCCGTCCCCCGAGGGGCGTGCCACGCCGATGCGTCCGGTGGCGTTTCTGTGCGCGGAGTTCGCGGTGCACCGGTCGCTCCCGATCTACGCGGGCGGTCTCGGCGTGCTCGCCGGTGACATCCTGAAAGAGGCGTCCGACATGGCGCTGCCGATGGTGGGCGTCGGGCTCTTCTACCGCCAGGGGTACTTCCAGCAGCGCATGGACCAGTCGGGCTACCAGCACGAGTACTGGGCTCCGGTCGACCCCGAGCGGGTTCCTGCCGCTCTTGTCACCAACGGAAACGGGCCGATCACTGTGACCGTCCCGCTCCGCGGTCGCGACGTCGTCGTCCAGATCTGGCGGCTCGACATCGGACGCACGCCGCTGTACCTGCTTGACGCCCAGCGTCCGGAGAACTCGCCGATCGACCAGTGGATCACGAGCCGCCTCTACGTCGCCGACCGCCCGACGCGCCTTGCGCAGTACGCACTGCTGGGCATCGGCTCGATGCGGGCGCTCGAGGCGATGGGCATCGACCCCTGCGTCGTGCACCTCAACGAGGGTCACGGCGCGCTGGCGCCGCTCGAGATCGCGCGTCGCGAGATGGCGCAGGGTCGCTCACGCCACGAGGCGTTCACGGCGGCCCGCGAGCGCACGGTCTTCACGACCCACACACCGGTGAGCGCAGGCAACGAGGGCTACGACGTGAGCGAGATCGTCGAGGTGCTCGGTGACTACCCGGAGCAGGTCGGTCTCGATCTCGAGGGATTCCTGCACCTCGGCCGGACACGTCCCGACAACCCGCACGAGCAGTTCGTCATCGACTCCGCTCGGCATCAAGATGAGCCGCGCGCGCAACGGTGTCAGCCGGCGTCACGGCGAGGTCGCTCGCCAGATGTGGCAGTCGCTCTTCCCCGAGCGGCCCGCGGACACAGTCCCGATCGGACATGTCACCAACGGAGTCCACGTCCCGACGTGGATGGCGCCGCGGATGCGCGAGATGCTCGACCGCCACCTCGGCAGCGGCTGGGAGACACGCGCCGCGAATCCCGCGACCTGGCGTGGTGTCGACGACATTCCCGACACCGAGTTGTGGGAGCTGCGCAACGCGTTGCGAGGCGAGTTCGTTCAGCAGGTGCGCGAACGCAGCGTTGCCAGCAGGCTCGCGCGCGACGAACCGCGCTGGTATGTCGAGGCCGCGGAGCACGGCTTCGACGAGAACGCGCTGACCTTCGGGTTCGCGCGCCGCCTCGCCGGCTACAAGCGCATCCAGTTGCTCACGCTCGATCCGCAGCGCGCCGAGGGGATGCTCGAGAACAACGAGCGTCCCGTCCAGATGATCTTCGCCGGCAAGGCACATCCCCGGGACGAGGAGGGCAAGCGCGCGGCCCAGGGTTTGTTCGAGTTCAAGCGTGACGGTGCTGAGGCGAGCCGTCTCACGTTCCTCGACAACTACAGCCTGGCGACGAGCCTCGACATGGTCGCCGGGTGCGACGTGTGGATCAACGTTCCGCGGCCGCCGCTCGAGGCGAGCGGGACGAGCGGCATGAAGTCCGCGTTGAACGGCGGCCTCAATCTCTCCGTGCTCGACGGCTGGTGGGCGGAGGCATACGACGGAACCAACGGTTGGGCAATACCCGGCGACATCCTGTTCGACCACGCGATGCAGGACTCGCGTGACGCATCAACGCTGTTCGACATCATCGAGCACGAGATCATCCCGCTCTTCTACCAGCGCGACGAGCACGGCATTCCGCGCGGCTGGGTGGAACGCATTCGCGCGTCCTTGAAGACCAACGGGCCCCGCTACTCAGCGGCTCGAATGCTCGAGGACTACTCGCGCGATATCTACGGGCTGACGCCGGCGCGCTGATCCCGCGGCGCAGCACTTGGTGCGGCGTCAGTGCTTGGGTGTCGCGGTCGGTGTCGGTGGAGCGGCCGGACTGGGCGTGGTCGCCGGCGTCGGCGTTGCCGTCGGTGTGGGCGCGATGGTCACCGGTGCGGTGTTCGCCGCAGGCGTCGGCGTGGGTGTCGGCGCTGCGGTGGGTGATGGAGTGGTGGTCGTCGCGCCTGCCGTGGTTGTGTCCGTCGGCACACCCGCGTCGGTGGCGGGCGGCTGCGACGGCGTGAACAGCGGTGCCGCAGCACTTGCCGGCGACGTCGGCGAGATCTGCACCCCGGAGCCACCGAGCGCGTTGACCACGGCGAAGATGACCACGACGAGCACGAGCACCGCGCCGGCGGCGACCGACCAGGTCTTCCACCCAACGCCGCCCGGAGGCCGCTCGTCGGAGGCCGTGTCGATGGCGATACCCGTCAGCGGCGTGCCGTCGTCCTCGTCGACGAACTCGGCGACAGGCAGCAGGTTCGGAGCGGGGTCGGCGAGACGCTCGGTGACGTTGGCCGCGAGCCACGCCCGTCCCTGATCACGCCACGCGGCGCCGAGGAATGCAGTACCCGCGACCTCGACGTCGCGGCGGAACATCGCCGCGCTCGCCGGCCGGTCGTGCGGATCCTTGGCGAGCCCGCGGACCACGAGCGCGCGGGCGATCATCGGGACCAACTCGCTGGGCAGCGCACCCTGGGTGTGCTGCACGCCCAGGCCGGTGAGGTCGGAACCGAGATACGGCGGATCACCGGTGAGCGCATCGACGAGCACACCGGTCGCCGCGTACAGGTCGGTGGCAACGGTGTGCGGACGGCCCGCCCACAGCTCCGGCGCCATGTACTGCGGCGTCCCCGAGCGCCACCCGTGGCGCAACGGCGGCGACGGCACCCCTGCGTCGCGAAGGATCGCGGTCCCACCGGTATCGACGAGGACGGCGTCCGGCCGAACGTCGCGATGGATGATGCCTGCGGTGTGGAGCGCCTCGAGGCCGGACAGGCAGTCGTCGAACGCCACGAGCGCGGCCGCCGCGGGCACGGAGCCGCTGACATCGACCAGGTGACCGAGGGTCACCCCATCGACCGATTCGTAGATGATCGCCGAGCTGCGGTCGTCGAACGCGATCACCGCGAGGAGATGTTGGTGCCGCAGCGCCGCAAGGACACTCATGTCGTGGCGGACCTGACGGCGGTACGCGGCGTCCGCGGAGAGCGCGGGGCTCAGCAACCGGATGGTCACCGCCGAGCCGGCCATGTCGCGACCGGCAACGAGCGCGCCAGAGCGGTCGACGCTGATCCCCCGATCCAGGGTGTATCCGGGAACGCGGGTGCGCGACCCGGAGATGTCCTGGCTGCCGGACTGCTCCATTCGCGTGCAGTATGCGGCGGCAATGGTCGCGCGAACTGCGCGGTCACGGATTAGGTACGGCCGCCCAGCATGACTAGAATGGCCTGGCAGTGGAGTACGTCGAGAGCATCCTCGACCTGGTCGGCAACACCCCGTTGGTCCGGCTGAACAAGGTCACCGAGGGGCTCCGCCCCACCATTCTCGCCAAGCTCGAGCAGTTGAACCCGGGCGGCAGCGTGAAAGACCGCATCGGCCTCGCCATGATCGAGGACGCTGAGCGGCAGGGCCTGCTGCGTGCGGGCGGCACCATCATCGAGCCGACGTCCGGCAATACCGGCCACGGGCTCGCCATGGCCGCGGCGATCAAGGGCTACAAGATGGTCTTCGTCATGCCGGACAAGATGTCGCCGGAAAAGATCAGCCTGCTGCGTGCGTACGGCGCCGAGGTGGTCGTCTGCCCGACGAATGTCGAGCGCGACTCGCCGCAGTCCTACTACTCGGTGGCCGAACGTCTCACGCGCGAGATTCCCGGTGGGTATCAGCCGAACCAGTACTTCAACCCGCGCAACCCCGAGGTCCACTACAAGACGACCGGTCCGGAGATCTGGCGTCAGACCGAGGGAAAGATCACGACCTTTGTTGCCGGCGTCGGAACGGGCGGCACGATCAGCGGGGTGGGCAAATACCTCAAGGAGCAGAACCCCGCGATCCGCATCATCGGCGCCGACCCGGAAGGGTCGATTTACAGCGGCGAGATCGCGCCGTACAAGGTCGAGGGCGTCGGCGAGGACTTCTGGCCGGGCACGTTCGATCGCGACGTCGTCGACGAGTTCATCCAGGTCACCGACCGTGAGTGTTTCGTCGCGGCCCGCAAGCTCGCTCGCCAGGAAGGGATCCTCGTCGGCGGCTCGGCGGGCCTCGCGCTCCACGCCGCCATCCAGGTCGCCGTCGACTCCAAGGCCGACGACGTGATCGTCGTGCTGTTGCCCGATACCGGGCGCAACTACCTGAGCAAGTTCTTCTCGGACGAATGGATGCGCCAGAACGGTTACCTGCAGCGGCTCGTCCCGGCACGCGTTCGTGAGGTCATCGATGCTGCGCACACGGACCACGTTCCCGAGCTCGTCAGCGTCGGTGCGGGCAAGACCGTCGGCGAGGCGATCGACCTCATGCAGCAGTACGGGATCTCGCAGTTGCTCGTGACCGAGAACGGCAAGACAACGCTCAACGGTGTGGTCGGCAGCATCCAGGAGCGCACGCTGCTCGACCGGATCTACCGCGATCCCACCGTCGTGACCACATCTGTGTCGACGGCGATGGATCCGCCCTTTGCGCGTGTGGCGGCAGGTGCGCCGATCGAAGAGGCATTCGAGGCGCTGCTCGGCGGCGAACCGGCGCTGATGATCGTCGAGGGCGACGAGCCCGTCGGTGTGATCACGCGAAGCGACCTGCTCGAGTTCGTCGCGCACCGCGGTCGCGGTTGACCGACACGCCGCGCCGGCAGCACGGTCTGGCGACCCGTGCACTGCATGTCGGCCAGGGCCCTGATCCCACCACCGGCGCCGTGGTGGTGCCGATCCACCTCGCGACGACGTTCGCGCAGGAGTCGCCGGGACGTCACCGCGGGTACGAGTACACACGGTCGGGCAACCCGACGCGATCCAACCTCGAGGAGTGCCTTGCCGCGCTCGAGGGTGCCGAGCACTGCCTGGCGTTTGCGTCAGGTCTGGCAGCAACAACGACGCTGCTCTTCCTCTTCGAGCCCGGCGACCACGTGGTCTTCACCGAGGACGTCTACGGCGGCACGTTCCGCCTCTTCGACAAGGTCTTCCAGCGCTACGGGCTCACGTTCACTGCGGTGGACCCCACTGATCCCGAAGCGATCGCCGCTGCGATGACGCCAATGACCAAGCTGGTCTGGCTCGAGTCACCCACCAACCCGCTGCTGCGCGTCGTGGACCTCGAGGCCGTCGGCGAGATCGTGCACGGCGGTGGCGCGCTCATGGCGGTCGACAGCACGTTCGCGAGCCCGATCCTGCAGCGTCCGCTCGAGCTGGGCGCGGACATCGTCATGCACAGCTCGACGAAGTTCCTCGGCGGCCACAGCGACGTGCTTGGCGGCGTCCTGCTCACCTCCGATGACGCGATCGCTGAACGCTTGCGCTTCCATCAGAACGCTGCCGGCGGCGTCCCATCACCGTTCGATTGCTGGTTGCTCCTTCGCGGGCTCAAGACGCTGCAGCTGCGCGTGCTGCGTCAGTGCGACAACGCGCTCGCGATCGCACGCTGGCTCGAGGGTCAGGACGCCGTGGTGCGCGTCCACTACCCGGGGCTGGAAAGCCACCCGGGACACGCGCTCGCCAAGCGACAGATGGGCGGCCACTACGGCGGCGTCGTCTCCTTCGAGGTCTCGTCGGTCGAGGCGGCGCGCTCGTGCCTCGAGCGGCTGCGCGTCTTCACGCTCGCCGAGTCACTCGGAGCCGTCGAGTCGCTCGCGGAGAGCCCCGCGATCATGACCCACGCGTCGATACCTGCCGACATGCGCCGGCGAGTCGGCGTCAGCGACGGGCTGATACGCCTCTCGGCTGGTATTGAGGACGTCGCCGACCTGATTGCCGACCTGGAGCAGGCGCTGGCGTAACCTCGCGCGGCGGAGCCCCGAGCTTCCACTCACCGGTGGTGAGCAGCAGGGTGCCGTCGATCTCCGGCAGTGCCGGTGCTCCGAGGCGGCGCAGCTTGCGCCACTGCTCGCCGTCCTCCTCGCTGAGGAACGTGATCGCCTTGCCCTCGTTGCCGTTGCGCGCGGTGCGGCCGACGCGGTGCGTGAGCCACTGCGGTGTCTCGGGAAGCTCGTAGTTGATGACCAGCCCGACGTTGACGACGTCGATGCCACGCGCAGCGACGTTGGTCGCGACGAGCACCTCGGTCTTGTTGGCACGGAACTGATCGAGCGCGCGGTCCCGGGCGTTCTGCGAGAGATTGCCCTGCAGCTCGCCGGCGGTGTGGCCCATACGGAGCAGGTCACGGACGAGCTTCTTGGCGCCGTGCTTGGTGCGATGGAAGACGATCGTCTGATTCAGCTCGGTCGCGCGCTGCCGGCGCAGGAGGCGCGACAGGGCATCGACCTTCTGCGACTTCACAACGCTCATCACGCCGTGCTCGAGCGACGGCACCTGCTCGTTGACGACGCGAACGCGCGCCGGCGCATGCAGGTGCTTGCTGATCATCCGCTGCACCCAGTCGGGCATCGTCGCCGAGGCGAGCACCGTCTGGCGGCGTGCGCTGCTCTCGAACGTCGGGCACATGCCGATGATCTTCTCGACGTCGTGTGCAAAGCCCTGGTCGAACATCTCGTCGGCCTCGTCGAGGACGAGATACTCGATGTCGCGCAGGCGCGCGATCCCGTTGTTGGCGAGGTCGAGCAGCCGTCCGGGGCACCCGACGATCACGTCAGGAGCGTTGCGCAGGCCGCCGGTCTGCGGTCCGTACCCGACTCCACCGATGCAGATGACCGTGCGCAGCGCCGGATCGACCTTGCGGATCACCGAGTTCACCTGTGTGGCGAGCTCGCGAGTTGGTGTGACGATCAGTGCGCGGGCGCCGTGGCCCTGGTGCCCGGCGAGTCGCTCGACGAGCGGGACCACGAACGCGAGCGTCTTGCCCGAGCCGGTCGGCGCCTCGATGACGCAGTCCTGGCGTCCGAGCAGTGGCGGGATCGCCTCCTGCTGGACTGTGTTGGGTTCCTTGAAACCGTTCTGTCCGAGAACGGCGGACGTGCGCGGACGCACGCCGATGGATTCAAACGTTGTCACAGTGTCTACCTCGGGATCGGATGCTCTCCGATGTCCCAGAATCCCCTCGCTCGAGTGTCATGTGCCGGATTCTTGAGACCCGCCGATGACCGGCGGAGAGAGGGTTCACCAAGAGGCATGGCTCGCCGATGCGCGAGCACTTGTCAAGACAGTACCACAGGTTGGTGCTCACATCGCCATTCAGGGACCTGTACGGAGCGCGCTGGTGTATATCCTCAGTTCCGCATGACCTTCGACGCCTTCCTCCACCAACTCCCCGACGCCGACGCCGCAGAGACCGCCGAATGGCTCGAGTTCCCTCGATGCCCTCGTCGCCGCAGAGGGCACGGTCCGCGCCCGATTCGTCATCGGCAAGCTCCTCGAGCGTGCCCGCCGCCTGCAGGTGCCGGTGCCATCGCTCGTCTCGACGCCCTACATCAACACCATCCCGCCCGACGAGGAGCCGTGGTTCCCCGGCGACGAGGAGATGGAGCGGCGGATCCGGCGCATCGTTCGCTGGAACGCGGCCGCGATGGTCACGAGAGCGAACAAGCGGAGTGACGGCATCGGCGGCCACCTCTCGACGTACGCGTCCGCCGCGTCGTTGTACGAGGTCGGCTTCAACCACTTCTTCAAGGGCAAGGACGACGGCAATGCCGGCGACCAGATCTACTACCAGGGCCACGCAGCACCGGGGATGTACTCGCACGCGTTTCTTGAGGGCCGGATCACCGAGGCGCAGCTCGACAACTTCCGCCAGGAGACCGGTGGCAACGGGCTGAGCTCGTATCCGCATCCGCGCCTCATGCCGGAGTTCTGGGAGTTCCCGACCGTGTCGATGGGGCTCGGTCCGCTCAACGCCATCTACCAGGCGCGCTTCAACCGATATTTGTACAACCGGCACATCGCCGACACGAGCGAGAGCCGCGTGTGGTGCTTCCTCGGTGACGGTGAGTGCGACGAGCCCGAGACGCTCGGCGCGCTGTCGCTCGCCGCGCGTGAGCAGCTCGACAACCTGACCTTCGTCGTCAACTGCAACCTGCAGCGCCTCGACGGACCTGTGCGCGGCAACGGCAAGGTCATCCAGGAACTCGAGGGCATCTTCCGCGGCGCCGGCTGGAACGTCATCAAGGTCATCTGGGCACGCGAGTGGGACGAGCTGCTCGCCCGCGATGTGAGCGGCGTGCTCGTCGACCAGATGAACCGCGTTCCCGACGGCGAGTTCCAGAAGTACGCGACGGAAAGCGGCGCGTACATCCGCGAGCATTTCTTCGGACCCGACCCACGCTTGCGCAAGATGGTCGAGCACCTGTCGGACGACGATCTCCGCCACCTCCGTCGCGGCGGTCATGACTACCGCAAGGTGTACTCCGCGTACAAGCTCGCCATCGAGCAGCGCGGCGCGCCGACGGTGATCCTCGCGCACACCGTCAAAGGCTGGACGCTCGGTACCGGGTTCGAGGCACGCAACTCCACGCATCAGATCAAGAAGATCGGCGAAGCGGAGTTGCGCGCGTTCCGCGATCTGCTCGAGCTCCCGATCAGCGACAAGCGGCTCGCGGAGGCGAAGCCTCCCTACTACCACCCCGGTCCGGACTCCGACGAGGTGCAGTACCTGTTGATGCGCAGGCGTGCGCTGGGCGGCATGCTCCCGCGTCGTGTCGTCCGCTCCAAGCCACTCGACCTGCCCGGCGACGCGCTCTATTCGGAGTTCATCACCGGCAGCGGCACGCGTGCCGCGTCAACGACGATGGTGTTCGCCGGCCTGCTCCGCAACCTGTTGCGTGACCCGGGCATCGGCAACCGCATCGTGCCGATCATCCCTGACGAGGCGCGCACGTTCGGCATGGACGCGCTCTTCAGCGAGGTGAAGATCTACGCACCGTTCGGGCAGCGCTATGAGCCAGTCGACGCCGGGATGGTGCTGTCGTATCGCGAGGCGGTGGACGGCCAGATCCTCGAAGAGGGAATCACCGAAGCGGGATCCATGGGCAGCTTCACCGCCGCGGGCACCGCGTATGCGACGCATGGGCAGGCGGTGATCCCGTTCTACATCTACTACTCGATGTTCGGCTACCAGCGAGTCGGCGACCTCATCTGGGCATTCGGCGACTCGCGTGGGCGCGGTTTCATGCTCGGGGGCACCGCAGGGCGCACGACGCTCAACGGTGAGGGACTGCAACACGAGGACGGGCATTCGCCGTTGCTCTTCAGCGCGATCCCCAACGTGCGCATCTACGATCCGGCGTTCGCGTACGAGCTGGCGACCGTCATCCGCGACGGGATGCGGCGCATGTACGTCGACGGCGAGGACATCTTCTACTACATCACGCTGTACAACGAGAACTACCCGATGCCACCGATGCCCGACGGCAGCGAGGACGGCATCCTGCGCGGTCTCTACCTGTACCGCATGCCGGAAGGCGAGCGCACGAACCGCGCGCGCATCGTCGCAAGCGGGAGCGCCGTGCAGGCAGCGCTCGAAGCGCAGGCAGTGCTGTACGAGCAGCACGATGTCGCCGCCGAGGTGTGGAGCGCAACGAGCTTCCAGCTCCTGCGCCAGGACGCCCTCGAAGTCGAGCGCTGGAACCGTTTGCATCCCGATGCCGAGCCGCGTGTCTCGTATGTCGACGAGCAGCTGGGTGGCGAGGATGGTGGACCCATCGTCGCGGTGACCGATTACATGAAGGCCGTGCCGGACCAGATCGGACGCTTCGTGCCCGGGCCCTTCATCCCGCTCGGCACCGACGGCTACGGTCGCAGCGATACCCGAGTCGCGTTGCGCCGCCACTTCGAGGTCGACGCCGGGTCGATCGCCGTCGCAGTCCTCGACGGCCTGGCGCAGCAGGATCGTCTCCCCCGTCACGTCGTCGCCGCAGCCCTCGAGCACTACGCCATCGACACCGAGATCGCCGATCCGCGCTCGCGCTAAATCGAAGGCCTCAGACCAGACCGAGCTGCAGCACCGAGTGTTCGGTGTACACGGCGCCGCCGGGCGCGGGGTGTGACTCGAACAGCACGAGTCGCCTTGCGGTGAAACGAATGCCCGTCTGATCCGGGACTGCAGTCACCGCCGAATCCCACGCGGCGCGAGCGGTATCAGACCACGGCGTTCGCGGCCTGCCGAGCGTGCAATGCGGGTGATACACACGATGCTCCACCTCGAAGCCGATGGCCGCGAGTGCATCGCGGCACTCCAGCGCGAGTGTGCTCAGTGGTCCTATCTCGCCCGTGGGTCCGAGCCAGAGCACGCGCGGAGTCCCTCGCGCAGGGAACGAACCGAGCCGGTCCAGCACCACGTCGAACGGCGATGTGCGCTTCGCGATCGGGGTCACCGCCGCAAGGGCTTGGGGTACTCGCGCGTCGTCGATGGCGCCGAAGAAGTGCACGGTCAGATGCAGCGTCTCGGGGCGAGCCCAGCGAACGTCGGTGACGTTCTCGCGGAGCGCACTCTGGAGCCGTTGCGCCGCTGCAAGCCCCGCATCAGCGAGCGGGATGGCAAGAAAGCAACGCATCGCTACGGTTTGGGGGTCGCCTTCGGCGTTGCCGGGGCCGGGCTCGGGGTCTCGAGCGCACGCGTACACGGCGAGCCACCCGCGTTGGTCAGCGTCACCTCGATCTCGTTCTTGGTGCAGAGCGTTGCGATCTGGCTGAACAGCGACTCGGCGAACCAGTTGGGCCGGTCCATCACGTCGTACGGATTTCCTGCGTAGACGAGGATGTGGCGGACGCCGAATCCCTTTGCCGACTCGGAGTACAGCATCACGATGTCGTAGCCGCCCGCGTCGTGGACCGGCGTTGTCGTGTACGCACCGACCGCAAGCCCTTCGACAGCGGTCGCGAACGCTGGGTCGTAGGTCGTGAGCTGATCCTTCGTGAGAATTCCCAGGTCACCACCCTTGGCACTGGTGCCGGTGTCGTCGGAGTACGTCTCCGCGGTGGAGATGAACTTCGCCGCCGAGAACTTCCCGGTTGCGAGGATCTGCTCGACCGTCGCCGCCCGGGCTTTGGCGAAGTTGTCCTCGAGGCGCTGTTCATTGAGGTCGGAAGCAATCTCATCCTCGAGCTGCGCGATCGATCCGCCGGCGCCGGCGAGATCGGTCTTGAGCGCGCTCATGCCACCGTCACTGGCAGCGTCGGACGTGACCTGTGCCTGGATCTCTTTCGGCGTCGCCTCGAGCCCGAGCGCGGTCGCCTCCTCGCGGATGACGGTGTCGATGATCAGCGACCCGAGGATCGTCTCCCTGAGCTGCGTCGTCTGGGTCGCGTTGTTCGCCGGACCACCGCCCTGTTCGATGCTCACGAGCGCGCTGTTGTAGCGGGTGGTGAACTGCGCCAGCGTGATCGTGTCGCCCGCGACACGCGCGATCACCGGCGACGGCTTGGCCGCCGGCGTTGCCTTGGTCGAACTGCAGCCGGTGACGAACAGCAGGCACACGACTGCAACCACCCCCCGCCGTCCATGGAACATCCTCAGGCCAGTCTATCGGGGGCTGCTACCGGCACGGCTGTGGGCGCCTCGAGGCCCGCCACCCGCGCCCGGAACGACGGCGTGAGCACCACTGCCACCGTCGTGGCCCCGACCAGGAGCGCGCCGACGCCGATCGCGTTGAAGAGGCCGATGGATCGAGGAATGAGCCCGTAGACGACGGTGCCGAGCGGCTGCAGGCCCGCGAATATGGTCGCGTAGATCCCGAGCAGGCGGCCGCGCAACCGCGGGTCGGTATCGGTCTGGAGGAGCGTGGTCATCGACGTGCTCACCGCCACGAACGCGAAGCTGATGCCGACCAGCGCCGGGAGCGTCACCGCGAGCACAACGCCATGCGCCACAGCGAAGAGGCTGCCGGCGTAGACGACTCCTCCGACCAGCATCAGCTGCAATCGCCCGGCGCCGCGACCCATGGACGCGATCGCAAGGCCGCCGACCAGGCCGCCGATCCCGCCGACGCTGTACATGATGCCGAGCGCCTCTGGCCCGACATGCAGCTGCGTTTTCGCCAGAACCGGCAGAAACGGCATGTAGGACACGCCGCAGAAGGCCAGCACGGCCGCCACGATCACCACACCGCGCACGAGTGGGTCCGAGCCGGCGACGCGCAGGCCCGCGATGAGTTCCCCCCACGCTGTGTTGCCGGCGATCCTCGGCAGGGGTGCGACATCGGGAATCACCGTCAGGAGCACCGCGATCGGCGCGAGATACGCGACAGCGAGGAAACCAAAGCACACCGCCGGACCGGCGAAACCGATGAGCAGCCCGGCAACCGACGGCCCGACGATGCGTGTGGCGCTCATCGCCGTGGCGCCGAGCGCGACGGCATTCACCACGAGGTGGCGATCGACCAGGTCGGCGACGAGCGCCTGGCGCGTCGGCAGGTCCGCGGCATCGGTGGCGCCGAAGACGATCGCGACGATGAGGATCGCGACGAAGCTCGCGTTGCCGGTGGCGACGAGTACCGCCAGCGTTCCGGCACTGAGGCCGAGCACCGACTGCGTGACGAGCAGGATTCGTCGCCGAGGCAGACGGTCGGCGAGGACACCGCCGGCAAGCGACAAGATCACGGACGGTATGCCGTCGGCGGCTGCAACAGCCGCGACCGCCGTGGTGCTCCCCGTCCGCTGATAGACGAGGTAGCCGAGAGCGACGACCTGCATCCAGGTGCCCAGCAGCGTCGGCCATTGCGCGGCCCAGTACCAGCGGAAAGGCCGCACCCGCAACGCCGGCGGTGGCCAGCGCCGCTCGCGAGTCTCGAGCTGGTCAGGCGTCGTCGTTACCCGGGAGTGAGATGTGCACGCTCGTCGACGTCCGCCGGAATCCCGCGTTGCGGTACGCGCCGTCCGCGCCCGGTGCTGCCTCGAGAAAGACCGTGGTGAGCCCCGCGTCGAATGCCTGGTTCGCGAGCGACGCCACCATCGCGGCAGCAATGCCCCGGCGGCGGTGCGACGGTGCGACCGCGACGCCGAACACCTCCGTGGCGCCACCGGCAGGGGCACCCGTCTGTGCCGCTCCGACCACACGACCGTCTGCTGCGTCGTTCGCGACCACCGCCCGTACGCCGCGGTCGCGACTGTTGCGCAACCGGGCGATCGTCGCGTCGGTGACAGGCTCGGCGTCCTCGAACGCATCGTGCTGCAGCACGGCCATCGCACCGAAGGTTGCATCGTCGTGCGGCTCGGCGAGCAGCGTCCCGGACGGCGCAACCAGGTCGCTGACGCTGCTCGGCGTGCACGTCATGAGCGGCAGGCGCTGCTCCACCATGAACCCGTGCTCGACGAGTCCGCGCTCGAGCGCTGGCGCCATGGATGGCAAAAACTCGAGACGGGGCATCCGGTCAGCAGCCCTGAAGGCCGCGACCAGCTCATCGAGCTCCGCAGGGGATGGGTCGGCCCCGTCGTCCGGGATTGCGTAGTTGAGAAAGCGGAGCTTCGTGCCTTCAGCCAGCAGCAGGGCGAACTTGCCCACACGTCGCAGGTTGCGAACGTTTCTCGACGCGCGGACGAACGCCATGATCGCCCGGTCAGCGTCGAGGTCGACGGTGTGCGTTTCTTCTGCCATGCCGGAAGACAACACTAGGGCGGCGAGGCCGTCGAGCTCATTCTTCCGTCTGCGGGCACCCGGCCGAGCCGGCCGCGCGCCAGTGCCGCAACGACCACGGCGACGTACGCGGCCACGGCTGCGGCGAGGTATGCCGAGAGGACCCCGCTGTCCTGAGCCAGTGCGCCGGCTGCGGCGCTGCCGACTGCGGTTCCGCCGCCAACCGCGGTCGACATCCAGCCAAAGGATTCGGCGGCGCGAGGCCCGCTGTGCCGGTCGATCAGCAACGACGCCGTCGTGAACACCGGGTTCAGGCCGAGGCCGACGAGTGCAAGTCCGACGCCGACCACGGGCAGCGGCGGCCCGACGGCGAGCAGCGTGGCGGCGATCCCGATCACGCAGAGCAGGCTCAGGAGCCGCACCGAGGGGTCGGACATCCAGCGCCGCCCTCCATAGATCAGCGCCCCCGTGATGCCGCCGACCGACAGTGCGGCGATGAGGACACCGCCGAGCGCCGGAGCGCCGCGGGCGAGAGCGAGCGCCGGCGTGGCGACCTGGAGCGCGCCGATGATGCCTCCGACGAGGAAGGTCGCCCCGAGCAGCGCCGGCATCGCTGCCGACGGCCTGCGCGGAGCTTGGACGCGAGGCTCCGGGCTCCGCCCGCCTGCACCGCTGAGTGCTCCAAACGCGATCGAGGCGGCGCCGCTGATCGCGGCCGCCACCGAGAGCGCGAGCCCGGCCGAGTCGAGTGCGATCAGCGCGGCGACGAGCAACGGTCCCGTGAAAATCGCGATCTCCTGGGTGAGGTACACCAGGCTGTACGCGGCGGTCCGTTCATTTGCCGGGAGGCGCATCCCCCATTCGACGCGCATCACCGCGGAGACCGGCGGGAGCGCGACGCCGGCGACGACGCTGGCCAGAATGAGCACCCACGCGCCAGCGTGCGCCTGCGCCGCGATGACGAGCCCGATCAGCGCCGCAGCGTGGAACGGACCGCACAGCAGCATCACGAGCCGTGTGCCGCGGGCGTCGATGAGTTCGACCCTGGAGCGGCCGGGCGACCGCGACCGCGATCCACATCGCGGCAGTGACGGCACCGGCGATCGCGAGCGATCCCGTCGACGCCCGGGTGACGAGCACGAGGCTGATCGGCCCGGCTCCCTGGGTGAGTTGCGCGAAGAGACCGAGGATCGCCTGCCCCCGGATTGGCGGCGTCCGCCACAGGGTCGAGTAGAGACCGTCTCGAGGCAACGCCGACATAGTAGCCAGGCGGCTTTCGCGGCCAGGCCTCCCGTGCTGGTGGCACGATGAGAGGCGCCATGGACGCCACGGTCGACACCCAGCCGCGTTCGCTGGGAAGAACCAGGATGGTCGCGGCAGCGATCGGTCTGCTCGTCGTGATCAGCGCGGCGGCGGGGTACCTCGTCACCACGCTTGGACCGCAGGGCGGGGTCGTCGCGGCCGGACACTGGTCCGTCGCGCTCACGACGACGCTCGACACCGGCGCCACGGTCACGGGGACAGGGGTGATCGTGTCCTCCTCCGGCGAGGTCGTCACGAGCTACAACGTCGTCAACGGCGCCGTCAGCATCGCCGCGACCGTTGGCGGCGGCGGGCCGCATTACGCCGCCACGACGTTCGCGCTCAGTCCCGCCGACGGCGTGGCCGTGCTCCAGCTGCTGGACGCAAAAGGACTCCCGAGCGCGGGCATCGGTGACTCGTCACGCGTGACGGTCGGCGACCATGTGACAGCGGTCGGCGGCTCGGACCAGCGCGCACCGGTGGACTCGCAGGGCGCGGTCGTCGGACTCGGTCAGACGTCGGTGACGACCGACCCCAGTGGCGGCGGCGCGGAAACGCTGAGCGGACTCATCGAGTACAACGCCCCGCTCCCGGTCGAGGGTGCGGGCGGACCGCTCGTCGACACCTCCGGCAACCTCATCGGGCTGAACATCGCCAATGCGGAGGAGCGTGCGACGACGACGTCCGGAATCTCCTACGCGATCCCCGTGAACCTCGTGATGTCGATCGTGCATGACGTCAACACGCATACGCCGAACCCGGCGATCCTCCAGGGGCACGGCGCATATCTCGGCATCGAAGTGCGCGACAGCGTCAGCCCGCCTGGAGCGGTGATCGTCTCCGTGGAGCCAGGGACGCCCGCGCAGGTGGCGGGCATGGCCGCGCAGGACGTCATCGTCGGGATCAACGACGTCGGCGTGGACTCGGTGGTCGCGCTCCGCGATCAGCTCCAGCGACACCAGGGAGGCGACTATGTCGCGGTGCGCTGGCTCGACCCTGCGGGACACGTGCACAACGTGACCGTGCAACTGGCCGCGGCGACCTTCGCCTGATCGGTCGCAGGGCACGCTGCTATGCAGCGGCGGTCGAGGCTCCTTTCGACGAAGGGATCGGCAGGTCGTCGAGAAACGCCGCGATCAATTCGCGCTGGCGCCGAGACAGCTCGGGACTCCAGGCGTGGCCCGCCTGGCGGATCACATCGAACGACATCCCGGGGACGCCGGTCACCGCCACTTCGAGGCGCGGCACGTTGACGATGCGGTCGTGCTCGGCGACGAGGATGAGAGTCGAGTGTCCCGACCCGCGCACCTGCGCGAGGTCGTCACGATGGAGCACGTCGTGCAGCCATTCACGCGCGGCGCGCGGGTTCGCGAGCAGCTGGTTGTCGAAGTTCGCCTTCGCCGCTACAGGATCGACGTCCTTGCCTTCGACCATGAAGCGCTTGTAGATGTCGCTCGCTATGCGGTTGTGTCCGAGCCACACGATCCCGGGGTAGATGACGGGCGCCAGCATGAAACCCACCTGGAGGTGAAACCGCCGCCGGATCAGTGAAGGAGCGACGAGCGGCGTGTGCAGGATCAACCGCTGTGTCGCCTGGGGACGCGCGCGCTGTACGGCGAGCGCCACCGGCGTCCCGAGACACAGACCCGCGACATCGAACGAGTCAGTGCCCACATCCGAAGCAGCGGCCAGCGCGGCTCGCGCCAGCGCAGGCGCGGTATGGCCGCCGGCAAGCGGCGCGGATCGCCCGAACCCCGGGAGATCCGGGGCGATGATCGTGCGCCGCGTGAGCAGCACGTCGAACCAGTCCGCGAAGTTCTCTGCCGAACCGATGAAACCGTGACAGAGGAGGAGCGCTGGGCCGGTGCCGCCGGTGAGGTAACGCAGCGGTCTGCCTTCGTGCTTCGTGAACCGCTCGTCGAGTCCGTTCACGCTGGCCGTCACTCCGTGTCGATCTGAGCGCGCTGCAGGCGTCCGCTGTAGTCGATGTAGATGGACTTCCACTCGCTGAACTCGTCGAGCACGTGACCGCCCGCTTCGCGGTGGCCGTTGCCCGTGTTGCGAGTGCCGCCAAACGGCAGCTGGATCTCGGCACCGATCGTCGGTGCGTTGATGTACACGATGCCGGAGTGCAGCTCGTGGATGGCGTGAAAGGCCGTGCGCAGATCGTTGGTGTACACGCTGAGGCTGAGCCCGTACTGCGTCGAGTTCGCGGCGGTGATGGCCTCTTCGACGGATGTCACGGGCATGATCACCGTCGTCGGCCCGAAGATCTCCTCCTGGGCGATCCGCATCGTCGACTGCACGTCGGCGAATACCGTCGGACGGTAGAACCAGCCGTTGGCGAGGTCCCCGTCAGTCGCGATCTCCCCACCGAGCAGGAGCGAGGCACCCTCGCCACGGCCGATGTCGGTGTACGAGTGGATGCGCTTGAGCTGGGTCTCGTTGATGACCGGACCGACGTCGACCTTGGAGTTGAGCCCGTCACCGAGGCGCAATGCGGATGCACGTTCGACGAGTCGCGACGTGAAACCGTCGAGCGCCCCGCGTTCGACGATGAGACGGGACGACGCGGTGCAGCGCTGCCCGGACGTCCCGAAGGCACCCCACAGCGCACCATCGACAGCAAGCTCGATGTCGGCGTCCTCGAGCACGACGATCGCGTTCTTCCCACCGAGCTCGAGCGAGCACTTCTTGAGGAGCCGGCCGCACGTCTCGGACACGATCCGGCCTGTCGCGACGCTTCCCGTGAAGTAGATGGCGGCAACGTCGGGATGCTCGACGAGCGCTGCCCCGGCTTCCTCGCCGAAGCCGAAGACAACGTTGACGACCCCGGCCGGAAGTCCCGCCGCCTCGAGCACTTCGACGAAACGCAGCGCACAGAGCGGGGTGTCCTCGGCGGGCTTGATGACGACAGTGTTGCCCGCCATCACGGCCGGGAAGATCTTCCACGAGGGAATCGCGATCGGGAAGTTCCACGGCGTGATGCACCCGATGACACCGAAGGGCTGGCGCATCGTCATCGCCCACTTTTCACGCAGTTCGCTCGGCACGGTCTCGCCGTAGGCGCGACGGCCCTCGCCGGCGATGAACTTGCCCATGTCGATTGCTTCCTGCACGTCGCCACGGGCTTCGGTGAGCACCTTGCCCATCTCGCGCGTCATCAACCGCGCAATCTCTTCCTTGCGCTCCTCCAGCAGCTCCGACGCGCGCAGGATGATCGCCGCGCGAGTCGGCCACGGCGTGCGCCGCCAGCTGTCGAACGCCGTACGAGCAACCGCAACCGCGCTGTCCACATCGGCGGCATCGCTGAGCGGGAAGACACCGACCACGTCCGCGGTGTGCGCTGGGTTGCGCGACTCGAACGTGCGACCGGTTTTCGACGGCCGGTACGCGCCGCCGATGAGATTGCCTGTTTCGACCGCTTCCCCGACGGTGGTCATCGCGCGACCTCCTCGCGCATCGCCGCCTCGAGAATGTCGAGCCCGGCATGCAGCTCGTCTTCGGGAATCGTCAGTGGCGGGATCAGCCTGATCACGTTGCCGTCGATGCCGCAGGACAGCAACAGGACCCCGCGCGCCAGCGCGTTGGCCGCGATCCGGTTGACGAGGTCGGTGGCCGGGGCGCCGTCCTGCATGAACTCGAGGCCGATCATCATGCCGAGACCGCGCACGTCACCAAGCGCGGGGACGTCCGCCTGCCAGCCGCGCGCGCGCTCCGCCACCGTTCGCCCGAGCCGGTCGGCGCGCTCCGGAATCTTCTCGCGCGTCATCGTCGCGATGACGGCGACCGCAGCCGCACATGCGACAGCGTTCCCGCCATATGTCGTTCCGTGCTCGCCTTCGTGAAATGCGTGCATCACACGGTGGCGCGCGACAAACGCGGCGATCGGCATCCCGTTGCCGAGTGCTTTGGCAAGACACATGATGTCGGGCTCGACGCCGGTGTGCTCCACCGCGAACATGCGACCAGTGCGACCGAACCCGCTCTGCACCTCGTCAGCGACGAGCAGGATGCCGTGCTGGTCGCACACCTTGCGCAGCATCGGCATGAACGACGCAGGCGGCACGATGTAGCCGCCTTCGCCCTGCACGGGCTCGACGATGATCGCGGCCACGGTGTCCGGCGCGACCGTCGTGGCGAACAGCAGTTGCAACTCGCGCTCGACGAGGTCGCACGGAGCGCCTTTCGCGTGCGCGCAGTAGCGGAAGCAGTACGGGTAACGGATGTGGTGGATGCCGGGAAGCAGCGGTCCCATGCCACGCCGGTACGCCGCCTTGCTCGCTGTCAGGGACAGCGCGCCGTACGTGCGCCCGTGAAAGCCACCGACGAAGGCGATGATCTCGCTGCGTCCCGTCGACCGCCGCGCGAGCTTCATCGCGCCCTCGACCGCCTCGGCTCCGCTGTTGGTGAGAAAGACCTGATCGAGGCTTGGCGGCGTGACCGAGACCAGCGCGGCCGCCGCCTCGATCATCTGCGGGTGGTACGCGGTCACCGAGGTGTGCCACAGCCGATCCACCTGCTCGTGCACTGCGGCGACCACCGCCGGGTGGCGGTGACCAAGGTTGGTCACACCGATGCCGCAACCGAAGTCGAGGACGTCGCGACCATCCACCGTGTGCAGGTGCGCGCCCTCGGCGCTCTCGACGACAAGATCCGAGTAGCGGTGGTATGCCGGTGAGATCAGCTCGGCGTCGCGGTCACGCCACGTTGCCGCGTCGGCGGCCGCGAGGAGCTCGGTCACGACCCTGACGCGACGGTCGCAGGCCCCGTTGAGGCGTGCCGGACCCCGACGCGGCCGAGCGCGAGGAAGCCCGCGAACATGATCGCGATCCCCACGGTCTCGTACACGCCGAGGATGTCGAGGTTGCCGATGCCGACCGTCTTGGCCGCCGAGAAGCCGACCGCGATGATCAGCGCTCCGCCGGTGAGCAGGACGTTACATATGACTTGGTCGATGCCGGCACGGTCCCGGATGAACCGGTAAGCGGACCACGCCGACCCGCCGACCAGCACGAGCGTGCCGATGATGTTCAGGAACACCACGCCGATGAAGAGCAGGGATCCCTGCTGGATGGCGTCGCCGAGGACACCCTTTGCCGTGGTCAGCTTGGCGGCGTCGACCGGGATCACGGCGGCATCGATCGCCAGGACGATCGTGATGACACCCAGAACGATCGCGCAGGCCCAGGCGACTTTCCGCGGCGTGAGCAGGAAGATCGTGCCCAGGGCGAGATAGATCACACCGAGCACACCGCCGAGCAGGTAGAAGCCGCGGAAGACCGTCGGTGTCCAGCCGCCCGTCTCACCGGCTGCCTGGAAGGCCGCGGCACCGGCAAAGATGAGCAGCCCCAGCGTCCAGGCCGCAAACGCGGGCCGCCGGCTCTTCTGGAACCGAAGGAACACGACGACGGCAAACGCCGCGCTCAACACACTCGCGATGGCGCTGAAGACCATGACGAGGATCGTAGCGAGGTTGAGAGCCTCCTTGGATCGCAGCCCTCCAGCGGGCCGTTTGAGATGAGGCTCGTTCCAATGGGCGATTGACAACCATTCCCTTCCGCGTGTACACAGAGGGCCTCACCAGCAATGCCTCGCAGAGAGAGGAGAACCCAGCACATGGTCACACCCACAAAAGGGTTGTTGTCGATTGCGACGATTGCCGCACTTGGGGCGCTAGCCGCCTGCGGTACAGCATCGTCGGCCACATCATCGGGCAGCACGTCTTCCGGTATCGCCGGTTGCAAAGGCACCATCACCGTTGCGACGGATCTGCCCCTGACGGGCGGTGACGCGACTGACGGACCGTATGTCCAGATGGCCGCCGAGCTCGCCGTGACGCAGGCCAACGCCGCGCATCTCATGGGCGGTTGCACGCTCAAGTACGAGAGCAAGGACGACTTGACAGTCCTCAAGGATGGGCACGACCCCGCACAGGGCGAGGCCAACATCACCGCGCTGGCGGCTGATGCCACCGTCGTGGGCGTTGTCGGGCCATTCAACTCGTCGGTCGCGCTGGCAGAGATCCCGGTCGCGTCTCAGAACCATCTGGCTCTGATCAGCCCGGCGAACACGAACCCCTGCCTGACCGTCGTGGTCGCGGTGTGCAGCGATCCCACGATCAACATCAACACGGCTTCCCTGTACACGGGACCCCACACGTACTTCCGGGTCATCGCAAGCGATGTCCAGCAAGGTGAGATCGACGCTTACGTCGCTGCCAAGGTGCTCAACGCCACCAAGGCATACGTCATCGACGACCAGGAGGCATACGGCCGCGGCCTCGCACTCCTCTTCACGAAGGCGTACACGACGACTGACGGCGGGACCATCGTCGGCTCCGCAAGCCTGCCGGGCACGACCACGTCGTTCGCGACGCAGGTGAGCCTCGCGCAGAGCGAGGGTGCGCAGGTCATCTTCTTCGGCGGCACCTCTGGCAACGGTTGCGGACTGGTGCGGCGCGACATGATCTCCGCCGGCCTGAACATTCCGATGATGGGCGGTGACGGTTGCCAGGACACCAAGTCCATCACCGACGCTGACTCCGGCTCCAACAAGTCCGCTTCGGTGGGCATGTACGCCACCAGCGCACCGGACGTCAGCAAGCTCTCGAGCGCCGCGTCGTTCTACACGGACTACGCAAGCCAGTACTCGAGCGTTGCGGCGCCGTACAACAACGCGATGAACGAGCCGTACACCCCGTACGGCTACGACGCGATGAACATCCTGCTCCAGGCCATCCACGCGGTCCTTGTTGCCAACGGTGGCCAGCCGCCGGCTTCGTCGCAATCGTTCCGCGACAAGGTGGTCGCCCAGCTGCGGTTGACGCAGTACGACGGTGCACTCGGACACACGAGCTTCGATGCCAACGGTGACACGACCAACACCGGCTTCACCCTTTACAAGGTGGCGTCTGGTGCGTGGACCGGCGACGGTACCTACGCGGTTGACACCAGCGGCAACGTCACGCTGAAGAGCTAGTCGACAGATGACGACAAGGGGAGAGCGCCGCGCGCTCTCCCCTTTTTCGTACCAGGGGAGACGACGCAGATGAGCAATCAGAGTGGGACTCCGGAAGCGCCGTTAGCTCAACCCGGCGTCGCCGGCGGAGGCTCATCTCGCGCGCTCGTCGCGCAGGACGGCCTGGCACCGCGGAAGAGCCAGACGAGCGGTCCGCTGCACGCATTCGGACCTGCGGTGCGGGTCACCCACGACGTCATCTCTCGGTACTTCACCGCCGTGATCATTGGCGCGATCGTGGTGGCAATACTCGTCACCATAAAGCAGGGTGGGTTCACGCTGGCGGGCAACCAGCTCAAGAACGCGCTTGTGCTTGGAGCCATCTACGCGCTCGTGGCGATCGGATACACGATGGTCTACGGCATCATCGAGTTGATCAACTTCGCGCACGGCGACGTCTTCACCGCCGCTGGATTCTTCGCCGTCACGATCTCGGGAGTGCTCCATCTCGATGCACTCGCCGCGAGTAGTTTCGGCGGCCTGCTGCTTGCGCTCGCCATCGTTTTCCCACTTTCGATGATCGGCGCCGGCATCGTCGGGGTGGTCATCGAGCTCGTCGCATACCGGCGGCTGCGTGATTCGCCCCGGCTTGCCCCGCTCATCACCGCAATCGGTGTGTCCTTCCTGATCGAGGGCATCCTCCTCCTCATCGAAGGGCCGGACAACGTCCCGACGGATCAGGCCTCGTGGATCAACGGGACCGCGTTCACCATCGGCAAGGTCAGTATTCTCTGGACTGACCTCTTCGTCGTTGGCATGGCGCTGGTGCTCATGTTCGCGCTCGGCGAATTCGTGCGCAGAACACGCCTCGGGAAGGCGATGCGCTCGACCGCCCAGGACCGCACCGCGGCGCTGCTCTGTGGCATCAACATCAACCGCACCATCTCGGCGACGTTCTTCATCGGGTCGGCGCTGGCTGCAGCAGCTGCGGTGATCTACAGCATCAACTACGGCGACATCAAGTGGAACATCGGCTTCCATCTGGGCATCATCGCGTTCACCGCCGCGGTCCTCGGTGGGATCGGCAACATCGTGGGCGCCGGCATCGGCGGTTTCATCATCGGCCTGATCTACGTCTTCGGCGGATCGATCTTCGGCGGCGAGTGGAGTGAATCGCTGATCTTCGCCGTCCTGGTGCTGATCCTGACGTTCCGGCCGGTCGGTCTCTTCGGGGTTGAGGTCACAACTCGTGCGTGAGCGACTGGCCGCCCTGTTTCGCTCCGATGGTGGCAAGGGAGATCGGTCTCAAGGACCTACCATCTTCCGCATCCTCGCGCTGGCGGCGTCCGCCCTTTTGCTCATGGGCTGGCTGCTGCCGTGGTTTGTCAACGACTATTCCGCAGGCGCCGGCTACAGCCCGCAGGACGCGGTGATCTCTCCGCCAACAGGGATCGGCACGTTCTGCATCTACATCATGGCGGTGACGATGCTGATCATCGTGCTCTCGCCACTTGTCGACGGCATAGCGGGCAGTCGTGGCATCGTGTTTGGACGACGGGCGTCCCGGATTCGTCTGTATGCAGCGCTTATCGGCTTCGTGCTGACGGTCGTGGTGTGGTTCCTGTACTCGATTGTCCAGGAAGAGCCTCTCTTCGGGGCGTTTCTGCCTGGCACGTATGCCGATTCGGCTGTCTGGCTCACGATGTACGGGTACGCGCTCGCGGCGCTGGTCTACGGCGCCCGGACCTGGGTCCTCGGCCGCCCGACCATCGCCTTCACGCTCGCCGGTGCGCCGTTCGGGATATTCCTTCCGCTGATGTTCCATCAGGCGCCGGACTTTCTGCTCTGGGCTGCCGGCTCGCTCGCGATCTACATGCTGCTCGCCCTCGGACTTAACGTCGTCGTCGGGTTCGCCGGACTGCTCGACCTGGGGTACGCCGCGTTCTTCGCGATCGGCGCGTACGCGTGCGCATCATTCGCATCCCCGATCCACAATCTGCATTTTCCCTTGTGGATACTCATCTTTCTCGGAGCGGGCATCGCGTCGCTTTTCGGGGCAATCCTGGGAGCTCCGACACTCCGGCTGCGCGGCGACTATCTCGCCATCGTGACCTTGGGTTTCGGCGAGATCATCCCCGACCTCGCCACCAACAACGTCTTCAACCTCACCGCCGGCGCCAACGGCATCTCTGGAATCGATCAACCGAAGTACGGACCACTGGATTTCAGCGCGAGCCCGCGCTGGTACTACTGGGCGATCCTGATCGTCGTCGTCGCAGTCGTCCTGCTGCTGCGAAACATCTATCGCTCGCGAGTTGGTCGAGCGTGGGTGGCGCTGCGCGAGGATGAGGTGGCGGCTGCCGCAACCGGCATCAACACGACGACGACCAAGCTGCTCGCCTTCGCCATCGGCGCATCCGTCAGCGGACTCGCCGGCGCGTTCTACGGATCGATCGTTCGCATCGTCTCGGCAGACGACTTCAGCTTCTCGGTGTCGATCGCGGTGCTCAGCATCATCGTGCTCGGCGGGATCGGGAACATCGCCGGAGTCATGCTCGGCAGCGTGATCCTCACGTTCGTCATCTTCTGGGTGCTGCCCAACATGAGCGGCTGGTCGGCGACCCTGAGCAACACCGTCCATATACCTGCCATCGCCAATTTCAATCTCAGCTCGTACACGTTCCTCATCTATGGCGCGGCGCTCATCCTGATGATGCTGTTGCGTCCGGGCGGGCTGCTCCCCAGCCGTGCGCGCCGCATCGAGCTCGAGAGCGCCGGTGAAACCGAGTCGCTCGCAGCCGTGCAGGGAGTCGCCTGAGTTGGCGCTCCTCGAACTCGACCACGTCAACAAGCGGTTCGGCGGACTCCTCGCGGTGTCGAACGTGACCTTCGGCCTCGACAAGGGAGAGATCCTGTCGATGATCGGCCCCAACGGTGCGGGCAAGACGACCGCGTTCAACTGCATCACCGGCCTCTTTCCGATCACGTCGGGATCCATCACTCTCGACGGCGAGTTCGATCGCCGGCATTCCCCCACACCGGATCACGAAGCTCGGCGTTGCACGCACCTTTCAGAACATCCGTCTGTTCAACTACATGACTGCGGTTGACAACGTCATGGTGGGGGCGCACTGGTGGATGAAGGAGAAGGTGTGGGACGGTGCGTTCCAGACTGGACGCGCGCGGCGCGAGGAACGCTCGGTCGAGCAACGTGCGCTCGAGCTGCTCGATCTGCTCGGGCTCTCGCGCTATGCCGGATCGTACGCGCGAGAGATGCCGTATGGCCTGCAGCGCCGCCTGGAAATCGCACGCGCGCTCGCGACACGGCCACGACTCCTCCTCCTCGACGAACCCGCGGCTGGGTTGAACACCGGGGAGAAGAGGGAGCTCATGCAGCTGATCTCGCAACTTCGCAGTGAGGGGTTGACGATCCTGCTCATCGAGCACGACATGCGCCTTGTCATGGAGGTGAGCGACCGCATCGTCGTGCTGGACCACGGTGAGTTGATCGCCGAGGGAAGCCCGGCGGACGTTCGCCAGAACCCGAAGGTCATCGAGGCCTATCTCGGCACCGGCGCGAGCGAAGAGACGAAATCAGCGTGAGTGAGAACGGAGCTGCCACGGCCGCCGCGACTACCGGCACCGCTTCGACTCCTGTGATCGAACTTCGCGAGATCGACGTCTTCTACGGACGAGTCAGCGCGCTGAGCAAGGTCTCGATGGTGGTCAACCACGGTGAGATCGTGGCGCTCATCGGCAGCAACGGCGCGGGGAAGACGACCACGTTGCGCACGATCAGCGGGCTCATCACCCCCAGACAGGGCGAGGTGCTGCTTTTCGGCAAGAGCATCAAAGGAGTTGGCGCCGCTCAGATCGCGAAGCTCGGCGTTGGACACGCCCCGGAAGGCCGGCGGCTTTTCGCTCGAATGACCGTCCGCGAAAACCTGGACATGGGCGCGTACACGCGCAACGACCGAGCGGGGATCCGCACCGACCTCGAGCGGGTCTACACGCTCTTCCCCCGGCTCCGCGAGCGGGCATCGCAGCTTGCGGGCAGTCTCAGCGGCGGCGAGCAGCAGATGGTCGCGATCGGTCGTGCGCTGATGAGCGATCCGAAAGCGCTCCTCCTCGACGAGCCGTCGCTCGGGCTCGCGCCCATCTTGGTCGATGCGATCTTCGAGGTCATCAAGGAGATCAACGCGAAGGGGACGACGATCCTGCTCATCGAGCAGAACGCTCTCCTTGCGCTCAAGACCGCGTCGCGCGCCTACGTTCTCGAGACCGGCGAGATCGCGCTGTCCGGCCCGTCCGCAGATGTGGCCGCGTCGCCGGATATACAACGGGCGTATCTGGGTATGTAATACCCCGGAAGGGAAACCGACTCGGCGTCTTTGACGTCTTAAGGAAGTGATGCCACCGACTCGTGAGACCAGCCCGTCTCCGGGGACCACGACACCTGTGGTCGCGCCCGAGGCGCCGAGCCGTGACCTCGTCGGCTGGACGCGACAGCCCGAGTTCCGGAACACTCGCCGGCTGTCCGCGGACGTCACACGCAAGTTGCTTGCGACCGCGCTCGGCATCAGCGCCGAGGCGCTCGCGGGCCTTGACGCGACCCACCTCCGCACCGCGCTCGACCGGCTGCGCGCGATGGCCGGACTCACACAGAAGCTGGCCGAGCTCGCCTCCACCGATGACCTCACCGGTGCGCTCCGCCGAAGCGCCGGTCTGGCTGCCCTGCAACGCGAGATCGACAGGTCGCGGCGCGTCGGCGGCATCGGCATCGTCGTCATCTTTCTCGACGTCGACGGGCTGAAGCACGTCAACGACACCGAGGGACACGCCGCTGGTGACACGCTCCTCGTCGATGTCGTCACGGCGATCCGCAAACGGGTTCGCTCGTACGACCTCGTCATCCGCTACGGCGGCGATGAGTTCGTCTGCGCACTCGTCGAGGAGGCACTCCCCGACGCCGAGCGCACCCTGGCCGATATCCGGCGCCAGTACAGGATTCGAACGCATGGCCACACCATCAGCGTCGGCGTCGCCGTGGTCGACGAGACGGACACCGCGGAGTTGGCGGTGGCCAAGGCCGATGCCGCGCTGTACGCAGAGCGCCGGCGGCTCGTCCCGTAGGGGAACTCGGCGCGTCGCGCGTGAGGATTTGAGGCCCTCGACTGCGGGTACGATCCGAGGGAGAAGGAGCTACCAACGAATGGCCATCGACGTGGTCGGCAAGCTAGCGAGAGTGACTGCCGATATCACCCCCGGGCACCTTGGCGAGGTGGTCATCGAAGTTCGCGCAGGCACCGAGCGCTTCCTCGCATGCGCGTCGGACAAGACGACAACGATCAGCAAACATTCCCAGGTCCTTGTGGTGGGTAGCCTGGGCGGTCGCACCGTAGAGGTCGCGCCGACTGACACCATGAGGTTGCCCCGATGACGACGCTGGCATACGTGATCCTGGGAATCGTTCTTGGGGCGCTGCTGTTGATCGCTCTCATCTTCAAGGCGGCATGGCGCGTCGCCGAGCCGGACGAGGCGCTGATCATCTCGGGTTTCCGCAGCAGCCAGCGCCCCGATGGCGTCGGCGAGAGCATGGGCTTCCGGATCGTCACCGGGCGCGGTCGCCTCGTGGCACCCGGTATCACCAAGGTCCGGCGTCTTTCCCTCGAGGCACACGAGAGCGAGATCGACGTTCCCTGCGTCTCCCAACAGAAGATCCGTGTCGATCTGCGCGGAGTCATCGTCTACAAGGTCGGTGACGACTATCGTTCGATCGCCAACGCGGCGCGGCGGTTTCTCGATCGACCCGCTGCCGAGCTCGAGAGCAAGGTACAGAACGTCTTCGTCGGCCATCTCCGGGCGATCGCAGGGTCGATGACCATCGAGGACACGATCAGCGACCAGGACAAGTTCGCTCAGCAGGTGCGCGATCGCTGCTCGCAGGAGATGGAGTCGTTCGGCCTGGTTATCGACAGCTTCCAGATCCAGGCCATCACCAGCCCCTCCAACTACATCGAGAACCTCGCCGCGCCCCACCAGGCTGAGGTCGAGCGCAATGCACGCATCGCTCGCGCCAATGCCGAGCGCGATGCCGTCGGCCAGGAGCAGATGGCCCAGGCGATGATGGCGCAGTCGCTGCGCGACACCAACATCAAGAAAGCCGGTTACCAGGCAGAGGTCGACACCGCCACCCAGCTCGCGGGACAGCAAGGACCGCTCTCCGAGGCCAAGGCGCATCAGGCCGTCGTCACCGAGCAGACGCGGGTCGCCGAGTTGCAAGCCGAGCAGAAGGAGCAGCAGCTACAGGTCGACGTGCGCCGCCCTGCCGACGCGGAGGCGTACCGCCAGACCACCCTCGCGGCGGCCGGACGCGACGTGCGCATCCGGCAGGCTGAGGCTGAGGCACAGGAGGTTCGGCTGCGCGCAGATGCGGTCGCGGCTCAGACCAAGGTCCAGGCTGAAGCCCAGGCGGCCGCGCTCCAGATGCAGGCAACAGCGCAAGCGGATGCGACCCGCCTCACCGGACAGGCTGAGGCAGATGCCATCCGGGCAAAGGGACTCGCCGAGGCAGCGGCCATCCAGGCGCGGATGGAAGCTGAGGCAACCGGGATCGAGCGAAGGGCCGCCGCAATGAGCCAGAACCAGGAAGCGGTCATCGCCCAGCAGATCGCCGAGAAGCTGCCGGAGATCGTTGCCGCCGCGGCCGCTCCGTTCGAGCACATCGGCCAGTTCACCGTGCTCAACGGTGCTCAGGGAGTGACCGGGGCACTTGCCGAGATCATCCAGCAGGCAGGCGCACTGACCGGGCTGGCACGCCAATCGCTGCTCCCCGCGCTCATGAACGCCACGGATCACACCGAACCTGAGCACCTGAAGACACCCACCAACGGCACTTCGTACGCAAACGGAGACCACAATGTGCGCCGCAGGCAGCAGACTCCGGTCAGGATCACCGACCCGGCGCCCTCCGGGACCGATGCCAGCGAGGAGCATGCGACGAAGTGACGACAGACAGCCCAGAGACCGCGGCTGACGCGGTTTCGCTCTCGCTCTCTGCCCCCGAGGCGGCGGCAACGGTCGCCCCGGCCGAGGCTGAGCGCGAGGTGAGCATCGACCCCGAGGCCGCCAAGCGAATCGACACCATGGTGGCCGCGTTCATCGGCGGGCTCCGGTCCGTTGATGTCCACGGTGACGACTACCGGCGCCGCGTCGACGATATCGATGGCCTCGCCGACCGCGAGATCCGGACGACGTCGGACATGAGCAACCGGCTGCTCGACCGCCCGACCCGCGCGATGCAAGGACTCGGCCAGGGTGACGCTCCGATCGCGAAGAGCCTCCTCGATCTGCGCCGTTCTGTCGAAGAGCTGAATCCCGCGAAGCATGATCTGACCCAGGGCGGCTCGCGAAAGCTGCTGGGCGTCATTCCCTTCGGCGACCGCGTCCGAGCCTACTTCGCGAAATACCAGAAGTCCCAAAGCCACATCGAGGGAATCGTCGGAGCGCTTCGCGAAGGCGGCGGTGAGCTCGAGAAGGACAACGCGGCAATTGCCCAGGAGCAGAAGGGTCTGTGGTCACAGATGGAGTCCCTGCGCCAGTACGCGTACATGGCAGAGAAACTCGATGGCGGGCTCGAGGCACAGATCAACCACATCGCCATCGGTGACCCCGAGCGCGCCAAGGTGCTTCAGGAGGACATCCTCTACCCGGTGCGCCGGCGCAGACAGGAGATCCTCACGCAGCTTGCCGTCGCTGTTCAGGGGTACGCGGCGCTCCGCGTGGTCGAGGTGAACAACCGCGAGCTCGTTCGTGCCGTGCGTACAGCGACCACGACAACAGTCGCTGCGCTCAGGACCGCGGTGATGGTGGCGCAGGCGCTCACGAACCAGAAGCTCGTGAGCGAGCAGGTCAGAGCCGTCAACGAGACAACGAGCGCGATGATCGAGAGCACCTCCGCGGTGCTGCGCGAGCAGACCAGCACCGTCGAAAGCCAGGCGGCGAGCCCGGGCATCGACATGGGATCGCTCCAGCGCGCGTGGGACAACGTGTTTGCCGCCCTGGACCAGATCGACACCTACAAGCTGCGGGCGCTTCAGGCGATGAAGATCACCGTCGACAACCTCTCGGACCAGGTCGAACGCTCGCACGCCCAGGTGGAGCGCCTCCACTCCGCCGACGCGACGCCGCCCCGGATCTCGACGCCGAGCCAGAGCCTGCGTCTCTCCTGACCGGGGCCGGCCGCCGCTAGAGGTGGGCGATGCGGATCCAGACCATCCCGGCGATCGCGGCCGCGAAGAAGATCGCGTATTCGGCGATGACCTCCTTGCTGCGTGAGCGTGCGCCGATCGCGCCTGCCACCCCACGACCGCCGTACCAGAGCACCAGCAGGATCGCGGCGCGCAGCCCGGCGTACGAGGCGGTCGCGCCCACCAATACCGCGGCACCCGAGACGAGCGCGCCGACGATGAGCGCCGAGAGGATCGTCCAGAGGATGGGCAGGTGCTCGGTTCGGAGCCCGTCGAGGCTGACGAGCACCACCACCGCGAAGACGGCGGGCAGGCGGAAGTGGAGCGGAAGCGTCGGCGACACGCCCCCGAGCAGCACCGGTGCAAGGACGGCGACCCCGGAGATGTCCCGGATGAGCCGAGTCACCCACCCCTCCTTGCCGAGCGCGCGCCGGCCCGCGAGCTGGGGCACGCCGCCGATGACCATCGCCGCGATGACGCCGCTGCCGATCCGGATCGGGAGCGGCAGGACCGCGATGGCAAGGAGCGTGCCGAACGACAGCACCGCGGCCATCGGGAGTGCGATCCCGACCGGGCCGGGGCGCGAGTCCGGCGGATAGATCAGGAAGTCGTATGCGACCAGGACCAGGCCCGTGAACAGCGCAAGCGCGGTATCGCTGAGAGCGCTCCGGGTGAGCCCGACAGCTTCGGGGCGGAGGAGCACCTCGGCGGCGCAGACCGCGATCCCCAACGCCGTGTGGACCATCGGGAGCGGGATTTCGGCGAGCACCCGTACCTCGCCCGTGATCCCCAGCGCGCTGCGCGCCTGGTCGGCAAGATACGCATGACCCTTGCGGCGAAAACCTGTTCGATTATCCACGGCGGCCTGTGGAAACAGTGGAGAACTCGGCAGACCTCGGCTCAGTCGGCCGAGGTGCCCGCCCGTCCATAACTGTCCTCGAGACGCACCACGTCATCGATCTCCGGGGACGACACCTCGGTCAGATCCGTGTCCTCCAGAGCAACGAATCGATGCCGGCGACCGGGACGGATGTGCGCGCTCATCCCCGGTGTCAGGCGGTGCGTCTCCATCTCGCCGTTGTCGTCCTCGAGCTGAAGGTCCATCGCCCCCGAGTTCGACATGGATCCACTCGTCTTTCTGGACGTGGTACTGGAGGCTCAATGAGTGCCCGCGATCGATGTGGATGAGCTTGCCGAGGTAACGGTCGGTGATCGCCCAGCGGAGCTCATATCCCCAGGGCTTCTCGACCCTCCCTGCGCCCGCCTCGTGGATCATTCCCGACATGGCCGCCAGCCGGCTCACTCGCTGGCTCCGACCGCGACGCGACCAGAAACACCGCTCTGGTGCTCGAGCGCGGTGATGAGCTCCTCGACACGCTCGTGCGTGGTGGCCTCGGCATACACCCGCATCAGTGGCTCTGTCCCACTCATGCGCATCAGCACCCATGAGCCGTCGTCCATGTAGAACTTGAAGCCGTCGTCAGTGCGCGTGCGCACGATCTTGCTGCCGGCGAGCGTTGTGGGCTCGTCCTGCTGCATGCGCGCGTACACCTGCGTCTTGCGCTCCTCGTAGCCGTCGCGCGGGAAACGAATGTCGTGGCGGTCGTACGCGTGCGGACCGACGAGGTCCTCGAGGTGCTTGAGGATCTGCGACAGCGGCTGACCGTAGTCGACGATCATCGACGCCATCATCAAGCCGGAGAGAATCCCGTCGCGCTCGGGGACGTGGCCGCGGAACGCGTAGCCACCGGATTCCTCGCCACCGAGGAGCGCGTTCGTCTCCATCATCTTGGTGCCGATGTACTTGAACCCAACAGGCATTTCGTGCACGGTGACGCCGAAGCGCTCGCCGAGCGCGTCGAGCATTCCGGACGTCGTGATCGAGCGCACGATATCGCCGCGCAGCCCGCGCTTCTCGAGCAGGTACATCGCGAAGAGCGACATGACCTGCAGCTGGTTGATGTATGTGCCGCGCTCGTCGATGATGCCCACACGATCCGCGTCGCCGTCGTTGGCGATGCCGAGGTCGAACTGACCGCCGTGCATGCGTTCCATTGCCTCGGGCATGTAGCGGTCGATCGGCTCAGGATGCATCCCGCCGAACCCGGGGTTGCGCTCGCCGTGCAACTCCACGACGGTGGTCGAACCGCCTGACAGAGCACGCGCGATCAGGCCGGCGCCCGCGCCGTACATGGCCTCGTGGAGCACCCGCAGCCCGTGCGATCGCAAGGCGTCCAGGTTGACCATCCTGCCGAGTTGCTCGAAATAGCTCGGGAGCGTATCGACGACCTGCAACCTGCCTGTCGCGACCGCTTCGTCGTAGGTCATCTCGGTCACGCCGGAATCCAGTGCCTCGACGGTGTGGCGCTCGATCTCGGCCACAACCTCGGGGGGCGCGGACCCACCGAAATCAGGCTTGTACTTGATGCCGTTGAACTCCGCAGAGTTGTGGCTTGCGGTGACGACGACTCCGCCGGCCGCGTGCTGCTGCGTGATCGCCCAGGAAACGGCGGGCGTCGGAGTCACGCCGTCGAGCAGCACGACGCTCTGCCCGTTGGCGACGAGCACCCGCGCCACCTCGCGGGCGAACAGCTCGGCGCAGTACCGCGAATCGTGGCCGACGACGATGGGACGTGTCTCGCTCCCGACGTACGTCGCCACACCCTGGGCAACGGCGCGCACGTTCGCGTAGGTGAAGTCATCCGCGACCACGGCTCGCCATCCGTCGGTCCCGAACCTGATCGGGTTCGGCGTCATCGCGCTCATTCTACGGGGCGAGGGCCAGGCGGTAGGGCGGTCACAGGACCTCGTCCTGGCCGCCGGCTTTGAGCTCCTCGACCACCGTGCGGACCAGTTGAGAGCCGGCGGCGGGAACGACGAGAACGGCGTCCGGCGTGTCAACCACCACGAGCCCTTCGACGCCCGCCACGACGACCAGCCGTCCGGATCTCGACATCACCGTGCAGTCCTTCGATGACGTGAGCACGACGTTCCCTTCGACGATGTTGCCGTGTGGATCGCCGTCGCCATCAGCTACCCGTGCATCGCGGACGTCCGACCAGGATCCGAGGTCGGACCACCCGAACGACGCCTGGACGACAGTGAGCCGACGGGTGCGCTCGAGCACGAGTGGTTCCACCGCTTGCAGTCGCTGCGCCGCGTAGAGCCGGCCGGCCGTCTCGCGGTCGCCCGCCAGCCACGCATCGGCGACGGCGCTGAGCGCCGAGCTGAGTTCCGGGTCGGCCGCATCCAGCTCGGCAAGGAACCGCCGCGCCGTCCATGCGAACAGGCCGAGATTCCAGAGGTGGCGTCCGCCATCGAGATAGCGTTGCGCGACATCGGCTGACGGCTTCTCGGTGAAGCCCGTTGCCTCGAACGCGGGAAGCTTGCCGGCAGCGGCCGTTGCGTCCGCCGGGCCACCTGGCGGCGGCCGCCACACGCCCGGATCACGTGGAGCGCCCAGCTCGATGTAGCCGAAGCCGGTCACCGGTGCGGCGGGGACGAGCCCGACCGTGGCGAGACCGTCGGTGCTGGCAGCCCATCCGGCAGAGGCGAGCACTGCCGCTCGGTACGCATCTGGATCGCTGACGCGGTGATCTGCGTGCACGCTGGCGATGAGCGCGTCCGGATCCTCACGGGCGATGAGCCCGACTGCCAGACCAAGTGCCAGCCCGGTGCCACGAGGCTCCGGTTCCGCGATGACGGCGCTGGCAGGCAGGCCGAGATCGTCGAGGATCGACAGGCAGTCGTCGACCTGCGATGCCGCCGTGACCACCCGGACGCTCACCCCGAGCCCGATCACGCGCTCGAGCGTGGCGCGCAGCAGCGTCTCGCCACCCGGAGCCAGCGGCAGCAGGTGCTTTGGCGTCGATCGCCGGCTCAGCGGCCACAACCGTGTGCCGCTGCCGCCCGCGAGGACGAGGATGTGCAGACCCATAGGCTGAAGCCTCGATCCGCGCGAGGCGTCTACGCCGTCGCGGCCGCGACGAGCAGCGGTTCGGTCCCGGCGTCCTCGGCCCACTGATGGGCGAGGCTGACGCGCTCCCACGGAAGATCAAGATCGCTCCGGCCGAAGTGGCCGTAGGCGGCAACCTGGCGGTAAATCGGCTGGCGCAGCTCGAGCGCGCTCATGATCCCGAACGGTGAGAGGTCGATGTACTCATCAATGAGCGCCGCGATGTTGTCGGTCGGCACCTTCTCGGTGCCGAACGTCTCGACGAACACCGACACCGGCTTGGCCACGCCGATCGCGTAGGCGACCTGGATCTCGCACTTCGTCGCCAGACCCGCCGCGACGACGTTCTTGGCGGCCCAGCGAGCTCCGTACGCTGCGCTGCGGTCGACTTTCGAGGGGTCCTTGCCGCTGAACGCGCCGCCACCGTGCCGCGCGTATCCGCCGTACGTGTCGACGATGATCTTGCGCCCGGTGAGGCCGGCGTCCGCCATGGGACCGCCGATCACGAACCGGCCTGTCGGGTTCACGTAACGCTTGGTGCCGGCATCGAGCCACTCGGCTGGGATCACTTTCTCGACGACGTGCTTCTGGACGTCGTCGAAGATCTGCTCCTGGGTGACCTCCTCGCCGTGCTGGACGCTGACCAGCACGGTGTCGACACGGCGAGGACGGCCCTCGTTGTCGTATTCGATCGTGACCTGGGTCTTGCCGTCGGGGCGGGCCCACCGCAGCGTGCCGTCACGGCGTGTGACCGCGAGCTGGCGGGCGAGCTGGTGCGCCATCTGGATCGGCGCGGGCATCAGCTCCGGGGTCTCGTCGCAGGCGAACCCGAACATCATTCCCTGGTCGCCGGCACCGCCGTGGTTGACCCCGAGCGAGATGTCGGGCGACTGCTCGTTGACGCCGACCAGGACGCCGCAGGTCTCCCAGTCGATCCCGTACTTGGCTCGGGTGTAGCCGATCTCCTTGATCGTCTGGCGGACCAGCCCGGCGATGTCGACGTAGGCCTGCGTCGTGATCTCGCCGAAGACGAGAACGGTCCCGGTGCTGAGCGCCGTCTCGCAGGCGACCCGGCCGAGCGGGTCCTTGCCGAGGACGGCATCGAGGACAGCGTCGCTGATCTGATCGGCGACCTTGTCGGGATGACCTTCGGTCACCGATTCCGACGTGAACAGGCGGTGCCGTACTGGTGGCATCTGGAAGACCCTCCACCCCACCGGCAGCCACCGAGCCGCCCTGTGCGGCTCCGGCCTGCTCCTGTCCGGGGATCGCAGGGATCGTAACAGCGCGATTGTCCCTTTGCGAGGCCCACCCAGACCGTGTACTGTTACCGGTAACTATCACCAACCCGGGCGCCGTTATCAATACGCGCCGGACGGAGGAACAAGGCGCGTGTCGGTAGACCAGACTCTACGTTGCCGCGATTGCGGCGTCGACTTCATTTGGACTGAGGGCGAGCAGGACTTTTTTGCCTCTCGTGGCCTCACAAACCCCCCTTCCCGTTGCCCCAGCTGCCGAGCAGCACGTCGCCAGAGCGGCGGTGGTGGTGGCGGTGGCGGCGGATTCGGTGGTAGCGGCGGCGGTGGCGGCGGTGGATACCGCAGCAACGGCCCGCGCCAGATGTACGAGGTTCCCTGTGCTGGGTGCGGCGGCGTTGCGCGCGTTCCCTTCCAGCCTCGAGGCGACAAGCCCGTCTATTGCAGCGATTGCTTCCGCGCCGCTCCTAGGTGACGGACAACGCCCCCATTGCGGTGGGTACGAGGGTCAGCTTTCCCTATGGCGGTAGCCGGCGCACCGGCACTGTCGCTGACGTCTCGATGATCCCTGACCAGTCGGGCGGCAAGTCGCTTGCGTACCTCATCGACGTTGGCACGCGCAAAGTGTTCGTGCAAGGCGAAGGCATCACCCCGGCCACTGGGCCGGGGGCAGCCTTCGACCCTGTGGCCGAAGGGGTCGCATACGGCCGCAAGCGGCCGCGGAACCCGCGCAACCGATAAAGACCGTCACACGGAGCCCCGTCGCTCGTACGTGACGGCGTCCGAACGGAATGCTCGGTATTCTGTGAGGGATGGCTTCTGACCTGACTGCGGACGTTCCTCAGCGCCCACGCCGGCTGCGCCGGCCCAAGCTCTGGACCGTTCTGCTCGCCGTGGGAATCGCCTCGATCCTCGCCGGCGGGGCGATCATCGCCGGCCCGATCATCGGCGTCTTCCAGCGCGGCCAGGCGGATTCGAGCGCGTTGAACAACTGGCACGGCGGCGGCACGCACCCGGTGGTGACCGGTGCGAACCCCGACGCCACCAAGACACTCAGCTGCGGTTCGAGCTCGGTGACCGACTACGCGCTGGTCACGTTCGCGGAGCCCGCGCAGTACCACTACGCGGCGGTCGCCGGGAACGGCACGTGGACTTTGCTGAACTCGCGCTCGATGGTCCACTACGAGACGACGCCGAATCCCGGCCAGCAGGGCAACGTGATCATCGCCTTCCATCGCGAGCCTGATTTCCAGTACATCAACCAGCTCAACGTCGGCGACACCATCACGATCCAGAGCCGCACCTGCCAGACGTACGTCTACCGAGTGATCAAACGCTGGGACCTGCCGCCGAATCAGGTGACCCAGCTCGGCCCGACCACAGGCCACGAGCTGACCCTGGTCACGTGTGACCCGTGGTGGCAGGACTACGACCGCCTCGTCTGGCGCGCCGAGCTGATCTCCGCTCCGGCCGCCGGCGGCGCCACGGGCGGTTCGGTGGTCAGCCCGAGCTTCTGAGGACCTACGGGGCTGCGGGATCCGTGGGTTTCGGCTTTGGTGCGTAGCCCTCGAGTGGACCGGGGAGCGCTGCCTCTGCAACTGCCTCGAGACGCTTGATGTTCAGACGGACGAACACCGCGCCCGCAACGATCAGCACGACGGCGAGAGCACCGAACCCAATCGCCACCGGGGTGCTCAGCTTCGCGAGGACGCTGGCGGCCTCGGCCGCGCCCACGCCATAGAGAGTCGCCCAGATCACGGCACCTGTCGCGTTGGCGATCAGAAACCGAGACCAGTGCATCCGGTTGGTGCCGGCGAGAAAAGCCGCATACGTGCGCAACACGGAGACGAACCGGCCGAGGAAGACGACCTTCGAACCCTGGCGCATGAAGATGTAGCGTCCAACCTTCAGCTTGGCCTCGTCGAGGCGGATGTACTTGCCGAACCGGCGGAGCAGCGGGTACCCCCCAAACCACCCGATACCGAAGCCGATGTTGTCGCCGACGACGGCACCCACGATCGCTGCCACGATCACACCGGCAACCGAAAGATGATGGGTCGTGGCCGCATACACCGCTGCGGTGATCAGCATCGTCTCACCGGGAAACGGAATGCCGAGGCTCTCAACGCCAACGAAGAGCGCGACCGCCAGGTAGCCGATGCTGCTCAGCCACCCGTCAAGACCCGAGTTGATCACCTGGTGTCGAGCGGGCCGCTCAGACCGGCGGAACTGGGTGATGGCGTGCAACGTCGGCACGGCGCCGCGTGCGGTATGCCGCAAAACGCCGGATCAACTCATCGCGCAGCTCTGCGGGCGGAACGATGGCGTCGACGATGAGCTCGGATGCGAGCCGGAAGATGTCGATGTCGTCGCGGTACTCGTCCTGGAGCGCGGTGACGTACGCGGCACGCTCGCCCTCCGCGACATCCTGGATCTTGTTGTAGTAGACGGCGTTGATCGCCGCCTCCGGTCCCATCACGGCGATCTGTGCCGTGGGGAGCGCGAGCGTGCAGTCCGGTTCGAACGCCGGTCCGCTCATCGCGTAAAGGCCCGCGCCGTACGCCTTGCGCAGCACCACCGAGATGCGCGGCACCTGCGCTTGCGCGAGTGCGGAGATCATCTTCGCGCCGTGCCGGATGATGCCCTGGCGCTCGACGGCGGTGCCGATCATGAACCCCGGAACGTCGGCGAGAAAGAGCAACGGGACGTTGAACGCGTCGCAACACGTGATGAAGCGCGTCGCCTTGTCGGCGGAATCGACGAAGAGCACGCCACCCTTGAAGCGCGGCTGGGATGCGATGACACCGACCGCATGCCCGTCGATCCGAGCGAACCCGGTCACGATCTCGCGCGCGAAGAGTCGCTTGATCTCGAAGAAGGAGTCGGCATCGACGAGACCGCGAATGATGGCCATCACGTCGTATCCCTTGGACGCCTCCTCGGGGATCACGTTCGTGATGTCCTCGCACCCCGGCGCAACGTCGCCTGCTGCAGTCACCGGCGGAGTGTCGTGCCAGGACTGGGGGAGATAGCTCAGGTAGCGACGCGCGGCGGTGATCCCCGCATCCTCGTCAGGGACGAGGACATCACCACAACCGCTGACGGAACAGTGCATGCGCGCACCGCCCATCTCCTCGAGCGTGACCTTCTCGCCGACGACGACCTCGGCCATACGCGGCGAGCCGAGATACATCGACGCGTTGCCCTCAACCATGATCACGATGTCGCAGAAGGCGGGGATGTACGCACCGCCGGCTGCGCTCGGCCCGAAGAGCACGCAGACCTGCGGTACCTGACCGGAAAGGCGGACCTGCATATGGAAGATGTGGCCCGCGTGACGCCGGCCGGGAAACATCGCGACCTGCTCAGTGATGCGCGCGCCCGCCGAGTCCACGAGGTACACGAGCGGGATCTGCAGCCGTTCGGCCGTCTCCTGGATGCGAATGATCTTCTCGACCGTGCGCGGACCCCACGATCCGGCTTTCACGGTGGGGTCGTTGGCCATCACCGCACACGTCTGGCCGTGCATGACGCCGATACCGGTGACCACGCCGTCGGCTGCGAGCTCGGGATCGTCCGTCCCTGCGGCGAGCAGGCCGTCCTCGATGAACAACGTGTCCGGATCGAAGAGCCGCCGGATGCGTTCGCGGGGCATCAACTTCCCCTGCTCGGCCACCTTGGTTCGGTGCCGCTCGGGACCACCGGCGCGCGCGCGCGTCAGCCGTTCGGCGACGGTTTCGGAATCAGCCAACGCTTGTCTCCACTGTGACGTCCTGTGGCTCGCGGCTCCAGATGCCCGCGCGATACAGCTTGCCGGGCAGATCCCTGCCGAGATCCGACGCAAGCGTCTCGGCGACACGGCACATCGCTGCCATGTCGATACCGGTGACGGCACCCATGGCGTCGAGCGCCTGCAGCGCATCCTCGCTGCACACGTTGCCGGTGGCGCGCGGCGCAAACGGGCAGCCACCGACGCCGCTCACCGATCCGTCGAAGCGGCGGACGCCGGAGTCGAACGCAGCCACAACGTTGGCCACGCCGAGACCGCGCGTGTCGTGCACGTGCAACGACAGCTGCTCGAGCGGCACAGCGCCGGCGACCAGCGCGCACATGCGGGTGACGTCGACGGGTGTCGCGACTCCGATGGTGTCCGCAATGCCGATCTCTGCGACTCCGCGCGCTGCGAGATCCGCGCTCAGCGCGACGACTCGCTCCGGCGCGACGACTCCCTCGAACGGACAGCCGAAGCTGACCGATATCGCGACATCGACGGCGCACGCGCGCTCGGATGCGAGCTCGACGATATGCGAGATCTCGTCGAGCGATTCATCGACACTGCGATGGACGTTGCGGCGGTTGAAAGTGTCGGTCGCGGCAATGGTGACGAGCACGTTGCGCACACCGTGCGCGAGCGCGAGCTCCAGCCCGCGCAGATTCGGGACCAGCACGCGCAACCGCGCGATGTCGCCTTCGAACGCCGCCAGCACCGCGGCCGCGTCGGCGAGCTGCGGCACCCAGCGCGGTGACACGAACGACGTGGCCTCCACGCGTGGAACGCCCGCGTCGAGCAGCCCGCGCACGAGCCGAACCTTGGCACTGGTGGAGATCGTGTCGGCGATGTTCTGAAGCCCGTCGCGGGGCGCGACGTCAGTCCAGCGCACGTCGTTCACGAAATCGGCCTCCCAGAGATTGACACGGCCCCGCCACCGTAGCAAACCCGGCGACTACACTCTCACGAGCCGATGCCGCGGTTTCACGTTCCCGACTACATCAGAACCACCTTCGCGGTCAGCGACTGGCGCGCCTTCCGACTCTGCGGAATGGACGAGGTGGGCCGCGGCGCCTACGCCGGGCCACTGGTCGCCGCCGCGGTGGTGCTCCCCCAGCGCTTTCGCCACCCCCTGCTGCGCGACAGCAAGCTGCTGAGCGCCCGCCAGCGCGAGGAGGTCGACGCTGTCCTGCGCGTCAAAGCAGTGGCGTGGGCCGTTGCCGAGGTCAGCGTCGACGAGATCAACGCGCGGGGACTGGGGTGGGCGAACGTCGACATCTTCTGCCGGCTGATCGAGATGGTCGAAGCAGATGGGTACTGCTGCGACGGGAACCTGCGCATCCCAGTGTCCCGACCGGTGCATTCGCTTGTTGCCGCCGATCGCAAGGTCCCGGCGGTGTCGGCGGCATCCATCATCGCGAAGGTGCACCGCGACGCCCTGATGCGCCGGATGCACGAGGAGGCGCCGTACTACAACTGGGCCAGCAACAAGGGTTACGGCGCGCTCGAGCACCGGACGGCGATCCGCGAGCACGGTCCGCACGCGGCGCACCGGCGTGTTTTTCTGGCGTCAGTGATGCAGACGGAGCTGGATCTCACCGGATCCCCGGCCCCGCGCGACGCCGCCATCCGAACGGTGGGAGTGGGCTGACCGAACGGTCGATCGCGGTCAGTTGGCCCCGCAACCGCAGCTGCCGCCGCAGCATCCGCCACCACCGCCCGTCGAGGCCGACGGGGTTTCGGAAGCTCCGGGTCCCGCGTGGACGGCGACCCGGCTGATGAGCGGCATGCTCGCACGGCTTTCACAACTCGGGCAGACGGCAGCGACCTCGCGATCCGCCATCGGACGGAGCAGTTCGTAGACGGCGGAGCAGTCGTTGCAGCGGTACTCGTAGAGAGGCATTGCACGCAAGCGTACGCATGCCTCCGCTGATTTGACAAGTCGAACATCTGTTCGGTACAATTTGGCATATGCCAATCCGCACCATCGAGCTCCAGCTCCCCCTTGACGCCGATGAGGTCGGGTCCCTCGCACGCCAGCGAGTGCGCCACCTGGCAGCGGTTGACGGGCTCGAGCCGGCGGCGTTCGTGAGACTGGTCCGCTCGTTTCCATCGCTGCGGGCGATCTACACGGCGCCGGAGGCCGAGCTTGCGAGGATCATCGGCCCGGTTGCCGCCGCGCGGATGCGCTGGTTCATCGATGCCCCGCTCGACACCGGTCTTGCTCGCGAGGCAACCGCTACGAGTGTGCGCACCGCTCAGGGTTCGCTCTCGACTGCTGCCTGACAACAGGCGCAATACGCGCGCTTGGAGCGTGGGAGAGCGCATCCAACGTAGAATCGATAGTTCCGCCAAATTTGGTTTGAGAACAAGGAGGTTCTGCAGCAATGAGAGGTCGACGTTCCAGAGCCGCCACGCTCGACGACATCGTGGAGGTGCGCAATCGCGCAGCCGATACGATCAGTGAGCTCGCAGAGCATGCGGTCTCACTTGCACGCGACGCGGGAAGCGCGGCGCGACCCACAGTGAAGCTTGGTGCTGAAGGCATCAGCAACGCGTTCGAGCGCGCCGCGGATGCATCCGGAAAGCTCACAAATGCCATCCGCCCGAAGAAGAAGACGCACAAGGTCCGCAACCTCCTGATCGGGGCTGCGGTGGTGGGCGGCATCTTCGCACTCGTCCAGTCACCACTTCGGTCGAAGCTCCAGGAGCGGCTCTTCGGACCGCCTCCCGAGGACGACGACCTCCCCCAGATCACGCTTCCCGACGACGATCACGAGATCGACGTGAGCCACGCAACGGAGATCGACGTCACGCATGCGTCGGATCCGGAGCCTGAGCCCGCCGCCGATGTCGTCGGCTCGCCGGTCGCCGCTGAGCCGACCACGCATCGCGGGCACAAGCACGACGACGCACCCACCGACCAGGAGACCAATGCCTGACGACCGCCCCTATCAAGGCCGCCCCTCTTCGGACCGGCCGCAGTTCGACCGGCCACAGTTCAACGGCCCGCGCCAGAATTTCTCGGGACCACGACCCGCCTTTCAGCCTGATTCCCGGCCGCCGTTCCGCCCCGCACCGCGCGTGGAGGTGCCTGCGGCGCCGATGATCCACTCCCTCAAGCTGCGCGACGGCGATCGCGAGATCGAGGTCAGCGGATCTGCAGCGTTCGTGCGCCAGGTGCTCGACGACCTCCCCGCGATGTGGGCGCGTCTGCACGGTGAGGGGTCGTCTCGCCCAGGTCGCATCGATCTCCCTGCTCCGCGTCAGCACGAGCAGCCCGCCGCGCCTGAGGCCGTTGCAGCGCAGGACGTCGAGGACGAGCCGGTGATCGCCCCTGTCCGCGAGCCCGCCACCAACGGCAAGCATGCCGTGGCCGCGGCTGCAACCAACGGCAAGCGCCTCTCCGAACGCGGGACACCGGACGACAAGGTGCTCGCGGTCCTCAAGAGCTCCACACGGCCGCTCGCGGTTGCGGCAATCCGCAAGCGCCTCGGTGGCACCTTCACCCCGCAGCAGGTCCGGCGGATTCTCGAGCGCAACGCGCCCAAGGTGACCGTCACGGACGACCGCCCGGCTACCTACCGCCTCCGCTAGATCCGCGTCGCAACGCCTGCCTCGCGGCGGAGGGGCAGGCTGCCGGCCTCTGGTCCGACGGCATAATGGGGCGGGCAGGGATCTGAATCATGCAACGCCCACTGCTTGTCTTCCTGACCATCGCGCTCGTGGCCATCACGGCGTGCGGATCGGTCGCCGCTGACGGTGGCACGGGGACGGCGGCACCAACCCCCTATCCCACGCTGGCCGGTGGGATCGCTCATCGCCCATCGACCCCGGTGAAGATCACGCTGATCTCTCCGGTGAGCGGCAGCACGGTGCACGGAACGTCGGTGCTCGTTCGAGTGTCGGTCACCGGTGGTGAGGTCTCGACGGTGACATTCCCGTTGGGAAGCAGACCCGTCACACCTACCGAGGGGCACGTGCACCTCTACCTCAACAACCAGCTCATCTACATGAGCTACACGCTGCAGCAGAAGATCACGGTGCAACCCGGGGTCGAGTACTCGATGTACGCGGAGTTCGTCGCCCAGGACCACTATCCGTTCAATCCACGCGATGTGACACCGACGGTCTTCTTCACGGTCGCGCCGGCCTGAGCCGGTCACTCCCGTGATCGCTCACATCCTCAGCAACCTGCCGTTGCCGCTGCAATGGGGGCTGGCCCTGCTCATCTTCGGCGGCGCGCTTGCGGTTTTCGCCGTGCGCCGGAGCGCGATCCGGATCGCCGGCGCGGTGGCGGCGTTCTGCGGCATCGGCGGTCTCATCGCCAGCTGGATCCTCAGCCCCGCGCTGCTGGTGCCGGCACCGTACCCTGTGCGCATCGTGTCGCCCGCACCCGGCGCCGAGGTCGGCTCGCCATTCACCCTCACCGTCTGCGGCGTGCCGGCGACGGGTCCGATGGTCCCGGCAACGGATGCGCAGCACTACCTCGCGATCATCATCGACGGGGTCCAGGCGCCCACGGTGGACGTGTGGCAGGTCCCGCAGGATCTGAGCCCCGGAAGTCATGTGGTCGAGGTGGAGCTGGTCAGCCCGTCGCATCAAGCGTTCAGCCCGCCGGCGACAGCGAAGGAGACGATCACCGTGGTTGCCGGGAAGCCCCCGTCCGGCCCGGTGGCGTGTTGAGCGAAGACCCTTCGGTCGCGCACATCCTTGTCGTCGAGGACGACGCGCCGCTCCGGGAGGTGGTTGTGGGAGCGCTCGACTCGGCAGGCTACGCCACGTCGATCGCCGCGCACGGCATCACCGCATCGCAGATGCTCCGCAACGCTGAGGGCATCGACATCGTGCTGCTCGACATCGGCCTTCCCTTCGTCGACGGCTGGCAGATCCTTGCGCAGATGGAGGATCGGCGCGGACCTGCCGTGATCGTCATCAGCGCGCGCGGCGAGGAGACCGACAAGGTGCGCGCGCTGGATCTCGGCGCCGACGATTACCTCGCCAAACCGTTCGGCGCGGATGAGTTGCTGGCGCGCGTGCGCGCCGTGCTTCGTCGGGTCCGCCCGCCATACGGAGCGCCGGGCATCGTCGTCCTCGGCTCCGTTCGGGTCGATCTCGGCGCGCGAACCGTGATCCGCAACGGCACGGAGGTCCGTCTCTCGCCGACCGAGTGGCTCCTGCTCGCGGAACTGGCCCGCAACGCCGGCATCACCCTCGATCATCGAACGCTGCTGCAGCGCGTCTGGGGGCCGCAGTATGCCGACGAGCGCAACTACCTGCGCACCTTCTCGCAGCGTCTGCGCGCCAAGCTTGAAGACGATCCGGCTCATCCCGAAGTGGTGATCACGGTGGGCCGTCAGGGGTACCGTTTCGGGCCTCCACGGTGAGTCAGCGCCGCCGCCGCACTTGAGTAGACTGGCTTTGGGGTACCTGGATAACGCATGAGCGACAACAACCTGCGCGCGATCAACGCAGGCGACCCGCCAGTCGCCGGCGGCGGGAGTCCGGACACCTCCGCGACCGGTGGCCCGCCGCTTGCCATCCGGCTGCGCCAGTTGATCGAGGTCTTCGCCGCCGTCGCGATTCCCGTCGCGGTCGGCGCCGGGCTTGTGCCGTTCCGGGGCAACATCTCGCCGGCGACTGCAGCGCTCGCCATGGCGGTCGCGGTCTCCCTGGTTGCAGCGCTGAGCACGCGCCTCGGCGGCGTGGTGGCGGCCGCGTCGGCAGCACTCTCGTTCGACTTCTTCTTCACCAAGCCGTACGGCTCGCTGTCCATCTCGAGCGCCGCGGAAATCGAGACGGCGATTCTCATGCTCGTCTGCGGGCTCATCGTCGGGCAGCTCTCGGCTCGGAATCGGACCAACAAGGAACTGGTCGTACAGACCAGCGATGACTTCGCGCGAATCCAGGCGATCGCGGAGCTGATGGCGTCCGGAGCCTCCGCCTTCGAAGTCGTGGCCGCCGTCGGCGACGAGCTCACCGGTCTGCTCGGTCTGCGCAGCTGCCGCTTCGAACGCACATACCCGGACGGTCCATCCCCGACCATCGAGCGCAACGGCGACGTGAGCTGGGGTCGCTTCTGGTGGGGATTCCGAACGCTCGGACTGCCCGGCAAGGAAGTGACGCTCGTCGTTGAACACCAGCGTCGCCGGCTCGGCCGCTACGTGCTCGTCGCCGTTCCCGGTTCGCCGGTGACACGCGAGCAGCTCGTCGCCGCCGTCACGCTCGCCGACCAGGCGGGCGCGGCACTCGGACTCGAAGCGGCAGCGGCGGTCTCCTCGGCTCACTGAGCCTCGACGCACATCGGGCGTGCGTCTGACCGCGGGGCGCGAACGTTGACGCTGCGTTAACGGTCGCGGTCGGACACTGCGAAGTACCGATGCAACTCGACCTGCTGGTACTGCTCTGTTTCGCGGCGATGCTCGTCGCCGCGTACCTGCTCGCAGCAGGACTCGGGAGGATCTGACGTGGGAGACCTCACCGGCTACATCGTGTCCGCGATCATCGCGCTGATCGCGGCGATCTACCTGCTGTTCGCGCTCGTCGCCCCTGAGCGGTTCTGATGATCCTCGACATCATCGCCGCGGTGATCACCTACGTCGCCGTTGGCGTGGGAGCCTGGTTCATCGGCGGCTACATGCTCAAGGTGTACCGCGGCGAGCGCGTGTGGCTGAGCCGGGTTGTCCGACCCGTCGAGCAGCTCGCGTATCGCGCAATCGGCGCTGACGAGGAACACGAACAGGGATGGGTCGCGTATCTCATCTCGATTCTCGCTGTGACGATCGTGAGCATCGCCTTCACCTATCTCGTCCTGCGGTTCCAGGACCACCTGCCGTTCAACCCCCAGAACCTTCCGGGTGTTCCTGCTCCGCTCGCCTTCAACACAGCGATGAGCTTCGCCACCAACACCAACTGGCAGAACTACGGCGGCGAAGCGACGATGAGCTACTTCTCGCAGATCGTCGGATTGGTCCTGCACCAGTTCCTCAGCGCCGCGATGGGCATGGCGGTCGCAGTGGTCGTCATCCGCGCGATCGCGCGCCGCACCATGAGCACGCTCGGCAACTTCTGGGTCGACATGGTCCGCGGGATCCTGTACATCCTCCTGCCGATCAGCGCTGTCATCGCGTTGGTGCTCGTGGCCAACGGCGCGATTCAGAACTTCAGCGGCTACTCGGTCGTGCACACACTGACCAACGGCCTGCAGACGATCGCGCAGGGTCCGGTCGCATCGATGGAAGCCATCAAGGATCTCGGCACGAACGGCGGTGGTTTCTTCAATGCCAACGCGGCGCATCCATTCGAGAATCCAAACGGCTTCACCAACTCCCTCGAAATCTTCACCTGCCTCCTGATCCCGTTCGGCCTGACCATCACGTTCGGCAAATGGGTCGGCAAGGTGAAGCAGGGGATCGCGCTCGGCGCAGTGATGGGAATCATCCTCATCGGCGCCTTCGGCGTCGTCGCGTGGCAGGAGCAGCAAGGCAACCCGGCGCTGGTGGGGACCGGCGCTTCGCAAGTTGAGTCGAGCATCTCCGCCGGCGGGAACATGGAAGGCAAGGAAGCCCGCTACGGCCCGATCCAGTCAGCGCTGTACAACACGGCGACCACCGGGACGAGCACCGGCTCCGTCGACGCCTCGATGGATAGCCTCACGCCGATCGGCGGCATGGTGCCCCTTGTGCTCATCAAACTCGGAGAGATCACGCCCGGGGATGTGGGCTCCGGTCTCTACGGCATGGTGGTGTTCGCGATCGTCGCGGTGTTCCTCGCCGGGCTCATGGTCGGGCGAACGCCGGAGTATCTGGGCAAGAAGATCGAGGCCCGCGACATCAAGTTCGCCGCCATCGCGATTCTCATCCTGCCCGCCTCCATCCTCGGTTTCTCCGCGGTGGCGGTACTGACTGCCGGGGGACAAGCAGGCCCAATTGCGACGCAGGGAACGCCGCACATGCTCACGGAGATCCTGTACGCGTTCGCGTCCACGACGGGCAACAACGGCAGCGCGTTCGCGGGGCTCACCGGAAACACGAACTTCTACAACTTCATGCTCGCCGGCGCCATGTGGGTCGGGCGGTACCTCTTCCTGATACCGGTCATGGCGCTGGCCGGCAACCTGGTCAAGAAGAAGATCGTCCCGGCCAGTGCGGGAACGTTCCCAACCGATAGCCCGCTGTTCGTTGCGCTGCTCATCGGAACGATCCTCATCGTCGCCGCACTCACGTTCTTCCCCGCTGTTTCGCTCGGACCAATCCTCGAGCATTTCAAGCTCATTGCAGCACTCTGATATGGCAATTGCATCCGCTCACCGCCCCACTCGCCGGCGCAGCAGCGTCACTGATCCCGAGCTGCTGATACCGGCGATCGGTCAGAGCTTCGTCAAGCTGGATCCGCGGAAGATGGCGCGCAACCCGGTGATGTTCGTCGTCGAGATCGGCGCGGTGATGACAACGTACGCGTTCATCGCCGGACTCGTCGGCAGCGCGAGCGACAGCAGCTTCGTCGGCCAGATCGCGCTCTGGCTCTGGTTCACGGTGCTCTTCGCCAACTTCGCGGAAGCAATCGCCGAGGGCCGCGGCAAAGCACAGGCTCAGGCACTGCGGCGTACGCGTACCGAGACCATCGCCCGGAAGTTGCAAGGTGTCGGCGGCAAGGAGACCCCGGTGCCGGCAATCGACCTTCGCAAGGGCGATGTCGTGGTCTGCGAAGCCGGGGACGTGATCCCCAGCGATGGCACGATCATCGAAGGGATCGCGAGCGTCGACGAGTCGGCGATCACCGGCGAGTCGGCGCCGGTCATTCGCGAAGCGGGTGGCGACCGCAGCGCAGTGACTGGCGGCACGCGCGTGCTCAGTGATCGCATCGTCATCGAAATCTCGCAAAACCCGGGCGAGACGTTCCTCGACCGCATGATCTCGCTCGTCGAAAGCGCGTCGCGCCAGAAGACGCCGAACGAGATCGCACTCAACATCCTGCTCGCCAGTCTCACGCTCATCTTCCTCATCGCCGTCGTAACGCTCCAGCCGTATGCCATCTACTCCGGCGCTTCGATCTCCGTGCCGGTCCTCATCGCGCTGCTCGTGTGCCTCATCCCCACCACCATCGGCGGCCTCCTCAGCGCCATCGGCATCGCCGGCATCGACCGGCTCCTCCAGAAGAACGTCCTCGCGATGTCGGGCCGCGCCGTCGAGGCGGCGGGCGACGTCGACACGCTCCTCCTCGACAAGACGGGAACCATCACGCTGGGGAACCGCCAGGCAACCGAGTTCCTTCCCGCACCGGGCATCGCCATGGAGAAGCTGGTACGCGCAGCAGACCTCGCAAGCCGCGCGGACGAGACGCCCGAAGGCCGCTCGATCGTCGCGCTGGCGCGGCGGTTCGGCGCCACCGAGGAGACCGACGGCGCCGAATGGACGTTCGTGCCATTCACGGCAGAAACACGCATGAGCGGTGTGGACCGCGCCGGCGACAGCATCCGCAAAGGCGCCGGCGATTCGGTTGCCGCCTGGTGCGGCGGCCCGGGGCAGGAAGGCAACGTATCCGAGGAGATCACCGCGCAGGTCGAGACCATTGCTCGCAGCGGCGGAACGCCCCTGCTCGTCGCCGAGAACCGCGTCATCCTCGGCACCATTCACCTCAAGGACATCGTCAAGCCGGGTATCGCCGAGCGCTTCGCGGAGTTGCGCAAGATGGGGCTGCGCACCGTGATGATCACCGGGGACAACCCGCTCACTGCGGCGGCGATCGCCAAAGAGGCCGGGGTCGACGACTTCCTCGCGCAGGCGACGCCCGAGAACAAGCTCGACCTGATCAAGCAGGAGCAGGCCGGCGGCAAGCTCGTGGCGATGACCGGCGACGGCACCAACGACGCGCCGGCGCTTGCTCAGGCGGACGTCGGCGTCGCGATGAACAGCGGGACGCAGGCGGCCAAGGAGGCCGGCAACCTCGTCGACCTTGACAGCGATCCGACGAAACTCATCGAGATCGTCGAGACGGGCAAGCAGATGCTCATTACACGCGGTGCGCTGACGACCTTCAGCATCGCCAACGACGTCGCCAAGTACTTCGCGATCATCCCCGCGATGTTCACCGCCTACGTGGCGTTGAAGCCGCTTGCCGTGCTCAACGTCATGCACCTGCAGTCCGCAGACAGCGCGATCCTCAGCGCCGTCATCTTCAACGCGCTGATCATCATCGCCCTCGTGCCACTGGCACTCCGTGGCGTGCGCTTCCGCGCCGTCGGCGCTGCTGCCTTGCTGCGCCGCAATCTGCTCATCTATGGCCTCGGCGGCATCATCGCGCCGTTCATCGGGATCAAGGTCATCGACCTGATCGTCAACGCTCTCCATCTGGTCTAGGAAAACAATGAACCCACGCAGTTGGCCCAAGGAACTGTTGATCGGACTCCGTTTGACCGTCTGCGTCGCGGCGATGGCGCTCATCTACACGTTCGTCATCACAGGCATCTCGCAGGTGGCGTTCAACAGCAATGCCAACGGCAGCCTCATCACGCTCGACGGCAAGGTGGTTGGCTCCGCAGAGATCGGCCAGAGCTGCCCGCAGGAGACGTTCGCCAAGGACGGCAGCCTGACGATCACCATCAACCCGAAGTACTTTCAGGGGCGGCTCTCCTACACGTACAACGCCTCCACCGGAGACTTGCAGCCGTGCAACGCCGCCAACTCCGCCGGCAGCAACCTCGGGCCATCGAATCCGCTGCTGCTCGAGACGACCAGGAAGGCCGTCGCGGCCTACGAGGCTGCAGGCGTGACGGCTCCCATCCCGATCGACCTCGTCACATCCGACTTCACCGGCTTCGACCCGGACATCAGCCAGGCCGCAGCGCTCGCGCAGGTGAACATGGTCGCGTCAGCACGCGGGCTCGACGCGGCCAAGCTGAAGGCACTGGTCGAGTTGCAGGTGCAGGGCCGGATTCTCTGGGTGTTCGGTGAGCCGGTGGTGAATGTGCTGCAACTCAATCTCGCGCTCGACGCGCAGCAGTCGAGCCTCGCGGGCTGACACGTTTCTGCGCTGCGGAGCGCGCGCATCATAGGTGGTAATGACCGAGACGATCGCGGGCCAGACGGCACCGGCCGCCGCGGCGGCCGTGGTCAAACGCGGCCATCTGCGTGTCTTCCTCGGCGCCACACCGGGGAGCGGCAAGACCTTTGCCATGCTCCGCGAAGCGCACGACCGCCGCTCCCAGGGTGAGGACGTCATGGCCGGATACATCGAGACCCATGGCCGCAAGCTCACCGAGCAGGCGATCGGCAGCCTCGAGGTCATCCCCCGCCTCCAGATCGAGTACCACGGACGGCTCATGGAGGAGATGGATCTCGAAGGGATCCTTGCGAGGCACCCACAGGTCGTGCTCGTCGACGAGCTCGCGCACACCAACGTCCCCGGACTTCGACACGACAAGCGATACCAGGACGTCGAGGAGATCCTCGCAGCCGGAATCGATGTCGTCACCACCGTGAACGTGCAGCACCTCGAATCGGTGAAGGACCTAGCCGAGCACATCACCGGGATACCGGTGCGCGAGACCCTGCCCGATCAGGTTCTCGACAATGCTGACGAGATCCAGTTCATCGACATCTCACCAGAGGCCCTGCGCAAGCGCATGCGTCACGGCAACATCTACGCGCCGGACAAGATCGACACAGCGCTCACCAACTTCTTCCGTCCGGGGAATCTCGCGGCGTTGCGCGAGATCGCGCTCCGTCTCGTGGCGCAGACGGTGGGACGCGCGCGTGGGGCGGTCCGTCCCGCGCCGCAGGACGTGCTCGTCGCCGTCAGCGGACGAGCGAGCAGCGGTCCCCTGATCCGGCGAGCGAGCCGCCTGGCCCGGAGGTTCGGCGGATTCTGCACGGTGCTGGTCGTGACCGATCGCAACGATGATGCAACCGAGCGAGGGCGCGCGAAGTCGCGCGAGCTCGCGGACCTGTTGCAGTGCGGCTTCATCGAGCGTCCCGGAAAGATCACCGACTCCGTCATCAGCGTCGCGCGTGAGCTGGCCGTGCAACACGTCGTCGTCGGAGAAGCCGCGCACCAGGGCGTGCGCGGAAGGCTGCACCGCGGCCTCGTCGACCGGTTGATCACCGACCTGCCCGACGTGAGCGTCCATGTCGTCGCGCGGCCGTCGGACCCCGCATCCGAGACATCCTTCGCGCAGGACCAGCGGCCCGACTCCGAGATGCTGCTGCGCGCATTGCACGCATCGGCGAGTTGCGCCGGTCTCCGAGCCTATCTCGGCTATGCGCGAGGCTGTGGCACGACGATCGCGATGCTCGACGAAGCGTCGCGACGGCGTCAACGCGGGACCGACGTCGTGGTCGCCGCAGTGAAGACCGACGGCCGCAACCGCTGCGAGATTGCGCTGCAGGGGCTCGAAATTCTCGGTGGACCGAATTCGCAAGCCGTGCAAGGGCACGTCGATGTCGACGCGCTCCTGCGTCGCAACCCCGAGGTTGCCTGCATCGACGATCTCGCGGCGCTCGATACCGAGGGGCGTCCCATCACGGACTCGGTACCACGCCTGCTCGGCGCAGGCATGATGCTGATCGCAACGCTCCATCTCACCGACATCCGCAGCACCGTCGACGGGATGGGTGCGATGCTCGGCGATCGTCCGGAGCATGTTGTCGATGACTCGTTCCTCGACCTCGTCACCGAGCTCGAGATCGTCGATATCACGCCTTCGCTCCTCGACGAGCGTCTCCGACGTGGAGAGATCGTGCCGGCAAGCGAGGCAGCGCAGGCGCGTGCACGCGCATTTCGCCCCGAAGTGCTCGCATCGTTACGGGAGCTGGCATTCCGCCTGCTGGCGGAGCACACCGACCGCCGGCTCGTGGCGTACATGCGCGACCGCGGCATCGAGGCGCCATGGGAGGTGAAGCCGCGGGTCATGCTCTGCGTCCCTCCCCGTCCGGGCATGGAGGAGGTCATCGCCGTCACCGCGACTCTGGCGGCGCGGCTCGATGGCAAGATGACCGCCGTCACCGTGCGCGACCGCAAGCGATCCGAGCAGGAGATGCAGTTGCTCGGCACCTACGCCGCGTTGACACATCACGCCGATGGCACCTTCATCACGCTCTACGAGAAGGATCCGGCGACCGCGCTCACGCACTACGCGCGAAAGACCCTCGCAACCGAGATCGTCGTCACGCGAGGCCGCGGACGTCGCGGCACGCTGCGCAAGCTCATCGAGCTTCTCACTGACGTCGACGTGCACGTGCTCCCGAACCCGCACGAGGCCGAGGTCGCCTGACGGCTACGCGACCGTCGCAACCGCCGGGCTTTCCGCTGTCTCGACCCTGGCGGCAGGCAGCGTGAATGCGAACACCGCCCCGCCACCGGGCTCCGGGTCGTCGAGCCAGACACGCCCCGCGTGTGCCTCGACGATGCCGCTGACGATGGAGAGACCGAGACCGGTCCCCTCGGAGTTCGACTGCTCATCGCGCACGAAGCGTTCGAAGATCCGATCGCGGAGATCCACGGGGACACCGGGGCCGTGGTCGATCACCCTCGTGACGACGGTGCCGCGCACCCCCGGTGCGACATGGATCTCGATCGGTGTCCCAGGTGGCGCATACCGGTCCGCGTTCACCAGCAGGTTGTCGAGCACCTGACCAAGCCGGTCCCAGTCGGCGACCGCGTCGACCCATCCCGGCTCGATGACGACGTTCACCTGGCGGTCCGGCCGTGTCGTCCGCAAACGCTGTGCCGCGGCCTCCGCGGCTGCACCGACGTCGGTCGGCTCGAGACGCAACTCGAGTGCGTGCCCCTCGATGCGGGCGAGGTCAAGCATGTCGCCGACGAGACGGTCGAGCCGGCGCGACTGCGTCACGATGCCGGCCAGCCCGTCGTGCACTGCCGTCGAAAGATCCTTGCGCGCGAGCAAAACCGTCGCACCCGTGAGGATGCTCGCGAGCGGCGTGCGCAGCTCGTGGCTGACGTTCTGCAGCAACTCGCGGCGGATACGGTCTGCGTCGCGCAGGGCTGAAACCTGTTGCTGGATCTGGGCAAGACGGACCGCCGTCTTCGCGGCGGTGGCCTGCTCTCGATACAGCCGCTCGAGTTCGACGTTTGCGTCGCGCAGCGTGCGCGAGAGAGCGCGCGCCGCGATCGTGGCGTGCCTGCGTTGCGCGGCCACGCCACCGACGGCGCCCGCCGTCGCGAAAAAGATGACCAGGTAGATCACATCGCTCGGGTTGGCGAGCGTCAGTGTGTGCACTGGAGGCAGGAAGAAGTAGTCGGCGAGCACCGACGACAGGGCGGCGGCGATGAGCGCCGGGATGAGCCCGCTCAGCAGACCCAGGGAGGCGACGATCCCGAGGTACAGAAAGACGTACGCGCGAGCGTCAGCCGCTGGGAGCCGGTCGAGCGCAAGCGTGAGCACCGGCGGTGCCACCACGGCGACGGCGGCCCCGATAACGAGCACTCGATCGATGGGCGGGCGTGTCACTCGAGTTCAGCCTACGTGTGCAGTCAGCTGTCCCGCAGATGCTGGTTCAGCGCGTCGACGAGGCGTGAGGCAGAAGCCTGCAACCCGTTGCGCGCCATCAGCGTGTTGAGCGCTTCCGGGTCGACTGGGTAATGCTCGCGCCGTCCCTCGGGCAGCGCGATGGCGAGATCCTGCACCGGCGGGACGACCCGCAGCGCTCGCGTGAGGTAGTCGCGGTTGGCGTCGCTGAGACGGCCCGCAGCAATGAGCGCCTCGATGCTGCCATGCTCGCGGACCATCGATGCGGCGGCAACTGCGCCGACACCCTTCAGTCCCGGCAGACCGTCCGACGGGTCACCGCGCAGCATCGCGAACGCGGCGTAGCTGCGGCCGGGGATCGAGTACTTGTACGTCACCGCCGCCTCATCGACGATGTCCCAGCCGCCTTTCTCGGGGTACAGCACCGCGACTTCGAGGGTCTTCGATCAGTGCGAAAAGATCGCGATCACCACTGACGATCTCGACCGTGCTCTTCGCCTTCGACGTCCAGGTGGCGATGACGTCCTCAGCCTCGTAGTCGGGAAGGCCGGCTGCGTCGATGCCGATAGCGGCGAGGAATGCGTCGATGATCGGCATCTGCGGAATGAGCCCCGGCGGCATCGGTTCCGCGACGCGTTGCGCTTTGTAGCTGGGGATCAACGCCACGCGCCACTCCGGTCGCCAGTCGGCGTCACCTGCCACCGCAAGGTGTCTCGGATCCCGCGTCGCGAGCATGCGCGTGAGCGTCTCGAAGAAGCCGCGCACCGCGTTGACGGTTCGCCCGTCCGGCGAGCGCACCGTTCTCGGGACGCCGTAGTAGGCGCGGAAGATGAGGCTGGAACCGTCGATGAGCATCCAGTCGCAGGACATCGAATCTACTTGCACTCGTTGGGAATGTCGACGATGGCCGTCGCGCCTGGTTTGACGGTGACGGTGGTCACCGGCGTGACGTTTGCCGGCGGTGGGAACTGCGCCTCCAGGACGTAGTCGCCAGGCGCGAGTGAAAATCGATACAACTCGTTCGTCGACACGCTCTGACGAGCGCTGACCATCTTCGGCAGGACCATCGTCGACGCTCCCGGTCCCGCCGGTTTCCACGCCACACGCCCCTGGAGGACGGTGACAGTCGCAGCCGCGTACTGCGGGCCCTGCGGAGCAATCGCGATCCCGTTGCAAGGATCCACGCCACCGACCACGAGTTCGTTCTCGGATCGGGGCACCGGCGCGCACGCTGCGCTCAGCATCGACCCGAGCGCGATCATGAGCAGCGCGGCGCCCCGGCGCCGGAGAGTGCCGACCACCATGTGGCCCATCCTACGTGCCGGCACGAGGGGGAAAACGCTAGCCTCGCGCTCATGCCTTCTCTCGATACCCCTACCCTGATCGATTCGATCGTGAGCCGGCTGCAAGCGGCGTACGTCTTTCCCGACCGGGCGAGCGAAGCCGAGCGGCTGTTGCGAGCGAACCTCGCTGCCGGGAAGTACGCATCGACGGTCGACGAGCAGCTCTGCGTCCGCATCAACGAGGACCTCCTGACCGCCTGCGCCGACAAGCACCTTCGCTTGATCTGGCATGAGGCGAATGTGGACTTTGGCGAGAGCCCCCAGAGCGACGAGGAGCTGATTGCCGGCCTGCGCGAGATGTTCCGGAACTCGAACTACGGCGTCCAGCGCGTCGAGCGGCTCCCGGGCAACGTGGGGCTCATCGCGCTGACGATCATTCCCGAGGCCGCAACGGCCGGCGATTCCATCGCTGCCGCGATGCGCCTGGTCCAGTACACCCACGGGTTGATCCTCGACCTCCGCGCGACACTCGGCGGCACACCGGACGGCGTCGCGTTCCTCGCGAGCTTCCTGTTCCCGGACGGCGAGGTCCAGCTCAGCGACATCATCGAGGGGCCGAACGGTCCCGCCCGGCAGTTCTGGACGTCGGGGTATCTCCCCGGAGCGCGATATCTGGATCGTCCGGTGTTCGTCCTCGTCAGCGGTACGACGTTCTCGGGTGGCGAGTTGCTCGCGTATGACCTGCAAGCCCTGGGGCGGGTGACCGTCGTCGGCGAGGTCACCCGCGGAGGCGCGCACCCATCCACCGTGGTGTCACTCGGTGACAACGTGGAGTTGCGCCTGCCCATCGCTCGGACGGTCAGTCCCATCACCGGCACCGACTGGGAAGGAGTTGGCGTGCACCCGGACGTCGCCGTCCCCGCTGCTGACGCCCTGGAAGCCGCTCATGCCGCGATCCTGGATCAGCTCCTCAGCGGGAGCGACCTTCCGGCATCGGTCCGCGAGGAAGCGCGGCTGGCACGAGCGGGTGGCTGAGCCGCTCCCGGAGCTGCTCGTCGCCGATGCCGCAGCCTGGCATCGTTGGCTGCGCGCCAACCACGCCAACCCGCAGGGCGTCTGGCTGATCCTCGCGAAGAAAGGCACGACCGAGCCGACCAGCCTCACCTATGACGAGGCGCTCGACGAGGCCTTGTCGCACGGGTGGATCGACGGTCAGACCGGTCGTCGCGACGACACGACGTTTCGGCGGATGTTCACGCCACGCCGCCCTCGGAGCGGGTGGTCGGCCCGCAACGTGGCGATCGTCGATCGTCTGCGGAGCGAGGGCCGGATGCATCCGGCAGGCGAGGCTGAGGTGGCGCGCGCTCAAGCAGACGGCCGCTGGGACGCCGCCTATGCGGGGCAGGCGACGATCGAGGTTCCGGAGGATCTCGCCGCGGCATTGCACGCCGACCCGCAAGCGCAGGCGATGTTCGACGTCCTCACCAGCCAGAACCGCTACTCGATCCTGTTTCGCACCTCAAGGGCAAAACAGGCTGCGACGCGCGCACGGCGGATCGAACAGTTTGTCGCCATGCTCTCGCGCGGCGAGACGATCTACCCGCAGAAGCAATCCGCCCCGGGGGAACGACCGGCCGGCTAGGAGTACGACATCTCCGGCGTCATCGGAGACGCCTGGAACTCTGGCTGCGGCGTCACCTTCAGCCGGAGGATGCTGGCCCGCTGGAGCGCCACCGCAGGCAGCAGAGCAGCGAAGGCGAACCCGGACTCCCCTGCCAGCGGGGATCCGACCACGTCGGAAACGCGGTAGAGGATCGTGATCGCGAGCACCAGGGCAATCATCAGCGTGTGTTTGGCGAAAAACCTCGACACGCTGACGGAGAACCGCGAATGCCTGACGGCACCCGCGTCCTCGATTCCCCTGTATAGCCCCCCGACCATAGATGCATGTTGGCCGATCGCAACAAAGATGTCAAACGTTTCGTTACAGGCGGTACGACGATCCGAGATATCTCCACCCGGCTAGTCTGAGGCCCGATGGGACAGCTGGACGGCACCCGCGCCCTGGTGACAAGTGTGATGAGCGGCCTGGGACGAGCCATGGCGGCAGCGCTCGGTTATACCGGCGCCTTTGTCGTGGTGACCAGCCGTCAGCTCGAACGGGCGAGGCGGCGACGTGATGGAGACCAAGGTGACTGGGTGTTCCGGCCATGACTGAGCTAGTCACCTGCGTCGACTATCACACCGCGGGCGAGCCGTTTCGCATCGTCACGTCAGCAATCCCTTCGCTGTCGGGCGCGACCGTCGCGGATCGTCGTGAGGACGCGCGCGCACGCGAGGATGTCGACGCGATCCGACGCCTGCTGTGTCACGAACCGCGGGGCCATGCCGACATGTACGGCTGTTTTCAAGTCCCGCCGAACGATTCGGGAGCGGATCTCGGTGTGCTGTTCTGGCACAAGGACGGGTACTCCACGGCGTGCGGTCACGGCACGATCGCGCTCGGTGTCTGGGCGGTGCACTCAGGATTGGTGCGCGCCGACCCCGATGGAGAGAGTGACGTCGTCGTCGATGTCCCATCCGGGCGCGTCACCGCGCGAGTCCGCAGCGAGCGCGGCGTCGTGCGGTCGGTGGCGTTTCGCAACGTCCCGTCGTACGTGCTCACTGCGTCCCTGCCTGTCGCGACGTATCGCGGCGCGACGCAGGTCACGCTCGTCTATGGTGGCGCGATCTACGCGACGGTATCCGCTTCAGAATTCGGTCTGTCAGTCATCGCTGACGACCTGGGCGAGCTGATCCGCGTCGGACGCGAGATCAAACAGCAGATCGATGGCGCGGATCTCGCGCGCCATCCTGAGGACTTCGCGTTTGTCCGGGCTGTACGGAACGATCTTCTACGACGACCTCGGTCGCGATAACGGCGCCATGCACCAGCGCAACGTCACCGTCTTCGCCGACGGTGAAGTTGACCGCTCCCCATGCGGCTCGGGAACGGCGGGCCGGCTCGCGCAGCTCGTCGCGGACGGACAGCTCGACGTGGGCGACGAACTCATTCATGACTTCGATCATCGGCACGACGTTTCGCGCGCGAGCCGTCGAGCGGCTGGTCGTGCACGGTCGCGCCGCGGTCGTCCCTGAAGTCGAGGGCATGGCATACCGGACCGGTGAGCACCGCTTCGAGCTCGACCCAGAGGATCCACTCGGCACGGGTTTCGTCCTGCGCTGACTACCGTCCCCGGCCCTTCGTCAGGGCGGCGGTTCTACGACAGCGACGCCGTCAGCGAAGTGAATGCGCCACCCCTCCTCGTGCACCGTGCGGTGATGCCGTCGGCACAGGGAGACGAGGTTGTCGAGCTCCGTGGGGCCACCGTTTGCCCAATGGATGATGTGGTGGCCGTCGGTCCACGCGGGTTTGCGATCGCACCCCGGGAAGCGGCAGCCCTGGTCGCGCAGGCAGAGCGCGGTGCGGAGATGTGCCGGGATCGTGCGCGTTGCGCGGTCGACCGAGAGCGGCACCGGCGGCGTGTTCACCAGCGTCCAGGCAGGAATTGCAGCAGCACCGGTGTCACCAGGTGGTGCAACCGTGACCACCGTGCGCACCGCGTCGCAGGCGATGCGCTGTGCGGTTGCCGGATGGATCGGTCCGACGTCACTTAACACCGCGGGCACCGTCTCGGCCCCCGCGTCATCGCGCAACGTCTCCGCACTCACCGTGAGCGTGAGATGGGGACGCTGCCCGTGGACATCGCGGTGGTCGCCGCAGCGCAGTTGCGTGGCAGCAAGCTCGACGAGGGCGTCAGCCCGGCGTTGGGAAGGCGAACGCGTCTCGCCGTGGGTCAACCCGTGGGCAAGCGGATCGATTGCCTGCCTCAGGAGCGCGCCAGCTTCAGCATCGAGCTGACCTCGCAGGATGTAGTCGCCCCCGTAACTGGGCTCGCACTCGAACCAGCGGCGCTCGTGGGCGTGGTTGGCATCGGCGAGGGCACCGTCGGGATCGAGACGGAGCCGGGTGGCCTCGGTGAGCATGCGCATCCGACCGGGGTCGAGCGTCTCCGCCCCCTTGACGAGAATGGGCTCCATCGGGGCCACCAGCTCGAAGCCGACGTCCCCGGCGAGGTGGCCGATCATCGCCACGTTGCCGAAGGAGGCGCGCCCGTGCCGGGCGCTGTCCAGCGCCGCCGGCAACTCGCCAAGGGTGTGTGCCAGGTGTTGCCGATACGCGGCTGCCTTGGCGGTCATCCCACAGCTCCGGCGCAACCAGGACACCGTGCTCCCGCCGCCATCGCTCTGGGCACCGCGCTCGTTGTGGAAGCGGGACAGGCGCCGCAGGAACTCGGCCTCGAGGCGATCGATCGAGCGCCGGATGTCGACCAGGTCAGCCCCCAAAGCCTGGGTCGAGAACGTGTCAATCGACTCGGCGACGAGCGCATCGACGGACGCCTGGAGCCGGGTGGGCACCTCGGATATTGCGAGCGCGGTCATACGAGAGAGTATAGCAAACATATGTTCGCCACCGTACGGACCGGGGCACATCACCCGAAGGTTCCGCGACACATCACCCGAACCACGACCGATGAACGTGGGCGGGCCAGGATTCGAACCTGGGACCGTGGGGTTATGAGCCCCCTGCTCTAACCGGCTGAGCTACCCGCCCTGGCGCGAACTCTATCCCGAGACGGCCGCACGCATCACGCCACCGATCTCGGCCACCATAGAGCCATGAGTGACATCCCCCCGGTCGTCGCCGACAGCGACCGCCTCGTCGACGCCGTGCAGCGCCTCGTCGACCGCGTCGGGCCCGATCAGTGGACCGCGCCGACACCGTGCTCCGAGTGGAACGTCCGTGAACTCCTCCACCACCTGACGAACGGCAACGTCATTTTCGCGATGCTCGCCAGCGGTGAGCGCAGCCCCGGCCCGATCACCGCGGAGGAGCGAGAGACCGACTGGCTCGGTACCGACCCGGCACAGGGGTTCCGAGCCGCCGGCATCCGCATGCACGACGCCTTTCTCACGCCCGGTTTCCTCGAGGCTCACTTCGACACCCCATACATGGGCGAGGCGAGCGGCGCGACCATCGTCCACATGCGCATGAACGAGCAACTCATCCACGGGTGGGACCTCGCGCGCGGGATCGCTCAGCCTTCGGACTTCCCCGAAGATCTGGCCGAGGAAGCCCTGCGCTTCTGGCAGATGGGCCTCGGCGACCGGCCGCGTACGGGTATGCCGTTCGGCGAGCCGATTCACCTGCCCGACAGCGCACCGGCGATCGACCGCCTCGCCGCGTTTCTCGGACGCCAGCCCTGACCACGCCCGCACCACGCAGGCCCGGCAAGGAGCAGTACTTCCTGCTGATCGCGCTCGCCGCGCGCACCCGTGCAGACTGCCTCGGCCGCCGTGTCGGCGCAGTCATCACCCGTGACGCTCGCGTCCTCAGCACCGGCTACAACGGCACGCCGTTCGGCATGCCCAATTGCTCCGAAGGCGGTTGTCACCGCTGCTCCCGACGCGACGATGATCGCCTGCGTGGCGGCTCGTACGACATCTGCATCTGCGTGCACGCTGAGCAGAACGCGCTGCTCACCGCTGCGCGCTTCGGTCAGCAAACGCTCGGCGCATCGATGACGTCGACAACGCAGCCGTGCTTTGGCTGTCTCAAGGAGATGCTCCAGGCGGGGATCAGCGACGTGCACTATCTGCATCCCTGGGACCCGATGGAGGCATATAACGATCCGGCGCTCGTGCAGCAGTACGCGGCGTTGCGCGCGCGCTTTGACAGCTTCACGCAGGTCGGCGACCCGTCGCTCGACACGCCCGATCTCTTCGGCGCTTTCATCGAGCACGGCTGACAGGCGATCGCGAGACCGATGTGAGCGGGAACCTGATCTACTCGGCGATCACCTCACTTGACGGCTATGTCGCTGATGCCGATGGCAACTTCGACTGGGCCGCGCCTGACGGGGAGGTGCACAGCTTCGTCAACGACCTCGAGCGTCCGGTCCGCACGTACCTCTACGGCCGCCGCATGTACGAGGTGATGCAGTTCTGGGAGTCGATCAACCCGCAGATTGACGAATCAGCGGTGACCCGCGACTTTGCCGCGGTGTGGCAGGCGGCAGACAAGATCGTGTTCTCGCGGACGCTCGCGAAGCCGGCGACCGCGCGCACTCGCATCGAGCCCGAGTTCGATCCGGACTTGGTGCAGCGGTTGAAAGCGTCCTCACCGACCGACATCAGCATCGGCGGGCCGGAGCTCGCCGGCCACGCCATTCGGGCAGGGTTGGTCAACGAGTGTCGCCTCTTCGTGCACCCTGTCATCCGCGGCGGCGGAAACCACTCCCTCCCCGACGACACACGCGTGCGACTCGAACTGCTCGACGAACGGCGCTTCGCCAGCGGCGTCGTCTACCTCCGCTACCGGGTGGGCGCTTAGGCGCCGGTCCGGTCGACGAGCTGCACGCGTTCGCGCTCGACAGCCGCGGCCATATCTCGCACGCGCGACAACGTGTCGATCTCTTCGACCGGCTTGTCGTGGCGCCAGCGCGCAATGCGAGGAAAGCGCAGGGCGAATCCGGAGCGATGCCGCGCGGACGCCTGCACCGCATCGAACGCGACCTCCAGCACGATGCGTGGATCGACGGTGCGGTAGTGGCCGTGATCGCTCACGGTGATCTCGAGGAGCAGCGCGGTCATCTCGGCGATCTCCGCGTCGGTGAGGCCGGTGTACGCCTTGCCGATGGTGGCCAGCTCGTTGGTCCCGTCAACGCGGACCGCGAACGTCACGTCGCTGAGCACGCCACGACGCTTTCCATGTCCCCACTCGGCGCCCACTACCACAACGTCCAGCGTGTCGAGCGGTCGCTTCAGCTTGAGCCAGTTCAAGCCGCGTCGCCCCGGCGTGTACGTGGACTCGGGTTGTTTGAGCAGCAGCCCCTCGTTGAGCCGGGCACGCGCGTCGTCGAAACGACGGTCCACCTCGGCCGCGCCGCGGACTCGTTCGAGGTGCGCGAGCGCGAGCGGGAGCCGCACCGCGAGTGCCTCGAGCCGCTCCCGGCGCTCGCGCAGCGGGCGATCCAGCATGACGTCGTCGCCGGCGACGAGCAGATCCCACGCGACGTAGATCACCGGTACGGCGGTCAACAGGTCTGCGTCGGGTGCGACCCGTCCCAACCGCGTCTGCAGCGCATGGAACGGCATCACGCGGTCATCGCGAAAGCCAAGGATCTCACCGTCGAGGATCACGTCCTCGCTGAGATGCAGCGCGCCGGCGCTGACCTCCGGAAACTGCGCGGTCACGTTCTTCAAGTCGCGGCTGTACAACGCTACCTCGTCGCCTCTGCGATGGAGCTGGCATCTGATTCCGTCATACTTGTCCTCAACCCAGACGTCCTCACCGAGTCGCGCGACCGCTTCGTCGGCATCAGCCACCGGTGTCGCGAGCATCGGGCGCAGCGGCACGAACCAGCGCGGTGCCGCTTCGTCGAGTTCGACCCGCCCGCGCGAGCAACGCAGCTTCACCCAGGTCACCCGTGAGCATCACCGCGCGGCTCACGGCTCGCGGCTCGGCGTCGAATGCCACGGCGATCGCCTCTTCCACAAGTCCTTCGCGTAATCCGATGCGCAGGCCCCCGGTGATCAGCTTTGCGACGTATCGAGCCTGATTCGGGGTCACCTTCTCGAGCAGCGCCCGCAGCACAGCCGCTCGCGTCTTCGCCCCGCGAGACTCGGCCATCTCCGCGAACGCACGGTCGAGCTCGTGCAACGTGACATCGACTGCCCCGATCGCCCCGCCTTGCTCGAGCAGGTCACGGGTCACGTCCCCGGCGTCGGAATGCCGCCGCCAGGCCTGCGTGATCGCTACGTCGTCGGCGCCGCTCACATCGCGCAGCACCGATGAGAAGGCCGCGCCGCCGACGTTGAGCGTGCGCTGGTCCCCCGTGGGAAAGACGAAGCCCGTGAAGTAGCGCGCTCCCAGCGCCACCTCATCGCCGTCGGTGGCGACGAGAAAGTCGGCGAGCAGGCGCACTTTGGCGAGCTTGGAGCTGGTCGCGGCGATGGCGTCTCCGGCGTCTGCGAGCGCGAGCAACGTGGTCACGCCGGGATCATCGCCCAGGGCAGCGACCAGCGTCATGCCGCGGACTGGGTTTCCGGACGTCTACGGACTCGGGCTGACGACCGGCGGGAGGTGTGCCGCGCAGCCGGCGCATGCGGCCGACCACCAGAGGCTGCTGCCGGAACCCTGCCAGAAGGCAGCGACGGCGCTGCTGTACCAGTTGACGACGGAGATGCTCGTCGCCGACGCCACTTTGTTGAGGAGCTGCGGCCCGATCCACCCGTTGCCCGGTGCGTAGATGGCCGATGCGAGGCTGCCCCCCGGGCGCTGCATGACGACGGTCACTGCACTCGACCCTGACGCCGCCGCCGCGGGCTGGCCCATGCTCACCGACCCGTCCACCTCGGTCTGGGCAGCGCCGCCCGCCGGCGTGATCGCAGCGGCCCACACCGAGCCTGCAGCCGTACGCCAGACGGCGTCGATTGTCGACGGTCCGGCGACCACTGCCGTCGGATCGCTGGCGAGACCGCCGGCGCCCAGCGTCTGGGCGCCGAGCCAGCCGTAGGGGACGCCCATGTCCGTCCAGAGGTTGCCCGAGGGGTCGCGCCAGACGACGGCGATCGACCCGCCCGTGCCGGCGACCGCGTCGGGGTTGCCCGTGACGACGCCGCTGTTCAGCGGCATCGGCGACGACCAGGCGCCGCCGTTGTAGCTCTGCGCCCACAGCGTGCTGTCCGTCGCCTTCCAGACGACCTCGAGCTGACCCGGTCCCTGGCTCACCGCGGTCGGGGTGGCCCCAAGGGCGAGCGTGCCGACCTGGAGCTCTTGCGGGGCCAGCCAGGTCTCGACACCGTAAAAGCCGGTCTGCGACTGGACCTGCCAGAGATCTCCGGAGCTGTCCTCCCAGAACGCGTCCACCTGGCCCGGCGTCGGTGACACCGCTGCGGGGTTGGACGCCGCGTCGGCCGGCGTGATCGTTGCGGCGGGCTGTGTCTGCCAGGACTGGTTGCGGTACGCAAGGTCATGGAGCTCCGAGTCCGCGCCGCGCCAGATGACGTCCATGTCGCCCGGCTGATCGGAGACGCTCTGCGGAGTCCCGGCAACGTTGGAGGCGCTGAGCTCGACCGGAGTTTGCTCGGTCTCACGCAGCCATCCGATGAGCGGCGTGTAGCCGTTGGCGGTCACCCGTGAGCCACTGAGCGGAAAGCGGTCCGTGCCGGACGACGTCGCATTCTGCTCGACGACGTCGACGTATCCGGGTCCCACGTCACGCACGACCGCGACATGGCCTGAGCCGTCCCAGTAGCTGCCGAGCCATCCGGGGGCGAAGATCATCAGGTCGCCCTGCATGGGCGGTGTGCCGGCGCCGTTGGCGAACTGCGCCAGCGGGACAGGCAGATTGGGACCCGCCTGCCACATGGTGTTCGCGCCGCCGGTGGCGCCATAGGCATACCAGTTCTTGGGCTCGCCCCACGCGTAGTACGCGTAGCGGATGGCGAGTTCTTCGCACTGGAACTCCGGCCCGAACTCACAACCGTTGGGCGGCCCGCAGCCGACGTTCTCGAAGCCGGATCCGTTGCCGTAGGCGGTGAGGTTCGAGCAGTTGGTGACCCAGGTTGCCCAGACGCAACCGCTGATCAGCGCCGAGCCGTAGTTGCCGGTCCCCGCGGCCTCGGCGGCGAGCATGCCCTGCATGACCGGTGCGGCGGGCTGCGAGACGGCCGATGTCGCCGGCTTCACCGCGATCGTCTGGTGCGCCGATCCGGTGAGTGCGACCACCGCGCCGACGCTGCGCACGACCGCCGCCGGGGCGGGATTGCTCGGCGCCGCGGCAGCAACACCGACGAGTGGAGCGACGCTTGCTGAACCAGCGACAAAGGCTGCGAGCACGAGTCGATGGAGCTTGGAATGCATCCATCCCAGCCTGCCAGACAAGATCTGACGTTGCCGTCACACTCGCGCAACGATCGAGTTCGTCAGGCCATGACGGCGGCCGCTACTGGAACCAGCCCTCGATGTCGATGACGGCGTTGACGGTCCCGACCGCATTGAGGATGTCGATGGCGCCGTCATTGGCCCCGGCGGTTGTGCTGAGTTGCACGACGATCAGGTTCGGCAGGACGGCGCCGGCCCCAAGGTTGATGTCGGATGCTCCAGTCGTCGTGCCGGCCGGATAAGCCACCAGATAGGTGTTCTGCGTCGGCTGGACCGCAGTCATGTTGGCGATGACTGCCTGCACCACGGTCCCGCTGGCGATGGACGGCACACCCCCCTCACCGGCCACGTGGACCAGACGCGCCGCGGCCGTTCCCGCGCCGATCGCCCCCGTCGTACAACCGACCGACGCCTTCCGGGTGTCGCAGATACGACTGGGGAGGATCGCCTGGTACTGGAATCCGGCCGCGGCGCCCGTCGCGCCGAACCACCCATTGGCGTCCAGGAGCACGTTGATCTTGCCGACGGACACCTCCACACAGACTGCCGTGTTCGGCCCGCTCGGTCCCGGCCCGAGCTTGACGAACACTCGGTTTGCCTGGGTAGCGCCCGCGACGACATTGATGGTCGAGGTGCTCGAGCTCGTCGGGCATGTGCCAGACGACGACGTTGGGTAGACGGTCAGATACGCGCTCGCGGAACCGGCAACGGCGGTGAGGTTGAGCACGGCTGCCTCTGCCGTCCCGTCCGACGGGATCGCGTTGGCACCTGTACCGGTGACCGTCACAAGCATCGGTGCGCCCGCGACAAGGATGCCATGCGCTCTGCAAGCGGGCGTCGTTGACGTGTTCCGCGTATCGCAGACGCGCAGCGGAAGGATGGGATGGAACTCGCCCGCAGTGGTGACGGCCGTCGGCGCCGCGAAGTACCCCTCGACGTCAACGATCACATTCACCGTGCCCACGGAGTTGTAGATGCTCACGCGGCCGCCATTGCCGAGAGTCACCGTGACCAGGTTCGGGGTGACGGTGTTTGCATTGAAGTTGAGGTTGGATGCCGTCGGCTGCGGGGTCTGGTACGGGTACACCGTCAGCAGGCTGTTCGCGGTGCCGTTGACCTCGGTGACATTGATCACCACCGCCACGGCGGTCGAGGGGACCGGTGTTGTGCCGGTGCCGTTGACCCCGGTGACCTGGACGGTGCGCGAGGTGTTCGGCCCCAGCGGCGTCGGGGGTGTGCGCGTGTCGAGGATGCGGAACGGTGGCAGCGGTGTGTAGTCGGCCAGCGGCACGTACAGGTATGCCGCCCCTGCGGTCGCGGTGCTCGAGCCAATCGAGTCAGTGGCGATGATGTACACGGTGCCGCCCGCTGGAGGCCCGGGCGGCGTGGTGAACGTGAACGAATCCGGCGTGAGGTTGCTGATCGTGATCGGCGAACCACCGAATGTCGCTGTTGTGCCAGGGGTGGCGAAGTCGGACCCGGAGACCGTCACGACCTGGCCACCGTTTCCCGTGCCCGACGCAGGCGTCAGCGAGGCGACGGACGGTGCCGCAAACGTGTAGCGGGCGATGTAGGTGTTCCAGCAGGTATTCGCAGTGGCGCAGCCCGTACCGGTGGTGCCGTCCGTCTCCTCGGACACGATCCACACGTCAGTGGGATGCAACGGATCCTGCACCGCGGTCGAGAAATCTCCCCACGCACAGACCGAACATCCAGGGTTGTAGAAGGCGGTGCTTTGGCGGACGGTGATGAAGCTGCTCCACGTGCTCCCGCCGCTGATGGTGGCGAGCATCATCGACTCGAGTGTCGATGCGGAGGACTTCGTCGAAGGTGACGAACACGTCGTTCGGAGTCAGCGCGTCGACGGCAAGAGACGGGTAGTAGAAATACTGACCGCTGACGCCTTCGGGAGACAGCTGCGGAGTGCCGGAGACGGTGACTGCCGCTGCCGTCGTCGCGGTCGCGGTCACGACGTTGATGCACGAGCGAGTTTGCGTATCGCCGCTCGGCGTGCACCCGGTATTTCCGGTTGCCCACAACGTATTGGCGCCCCAGACGACGTCAAGGAAGCGATCGTCGTTCGTCTGCAGCGTTGCGCTCGTGCCTGACTGTGGCGCCGGTGGCGGCACGCTGCTGCCATGCGTCTCGGTGCCGCTCGCCGCGCACTGCGGCTGGCTGACATTCAGCTGATCGGGCGTGCCGGTGATGGCGAACACCGCGAAGGCGTTGGCCGCAGGCCCATTGCAGTTCGCATCGTTGGCGACCTGATATTCGACAGTGGACAGCCCGAGCGCCATCGCGGGCTGCACGCCGGCTGGACCGCCGGTGAAGAACCGCGCGCTGTTGACGCCGAGCGTCCCGGCGGCAAGGTCGGCCCGTTGAATGATGTCGGTCTGGGTCTGGCTCAGCGGCTGCGCGGTGCCCAAGCAGTCGGTGTAGTCCCACGAGACGTCGACAACCGTGCTTGTCATGCCGAGTGAGACATCGGTGGCAACTGGCTGGTCACTTCCCGCGAAGAGGGCTTCGTTGTTGAGCGTCCGCGGGGCTTGCCACGCCAGCGTGGGATCCGCATTCGACACCGCGACCTCGACCTGGGTGCCATCGTTGGAACAGCCCGAGCGCGCGACGTTGTACTGCAGCACCGCAAGAATGAACCGTCCCGAAATCGGGTCGTAGATGACGTGGGGATACTTCACGGCCCACCCGGTGGACGTCCTGACGAGGAGATTGAGATTGAGCGTTGCGACCTTCGCCCCCGTGCCACGGTTGAACACGACGACGGCATCGTTCACCGCTTCAACGACATCACTTCCTCCGGCGGCGATGCTCGGATCCGCCGGTGTGGCCTCGTTTGGATTTCCGGATCCCGCCGCCGTGATCGACGCCGTTTCACTTTCACCGGGAAACGCCTGCAGTTGCAACGGAGTCGATGCGATCGCAGGCGTCTTCGCAGCATCGGTATGCGCGCCATGCGATGGCGATGCCGCGGGAAGCGCACGCGTCGCGGCGACGGCCGACGCGGAACTCGCCGACCAAGTGGCGGTCAGTGCGGCGACGAATACAGACGCAAGAATGAAGCTACGACGCACGTTTCGATTCTAGAAGCGATTCGGTGCAGTGACACGCCCCTGTGACAGAGGTCACCGGTTCGTCACATCGTGCTGGTGATCACCAGACTACTGTCCCGGCGTCCCGCCGCAGCGATGGCGTATAAATTCTCCAATGACCGACCTGGGAAGCCCGCTCGGCGCGGCGGAGCGATTCCGCCAGGTCAATCTCATCGCCGATCCGCTCTATGGCTACATCGAGATCACCAAGGATCAGCCCGGTGAGGCCAGCGAGCGCCAGCTCCTCGACACGGTCTGGCTGCAGCGACTCCGCCGCGTGCATCAGCTCCAGTCGGCCTGGTGGGTGTTCCCGAGTGCTGAACACTCGCGCTTCACACATCTGCTCGGAGCGATGCATCTCGCGAGCTTGTTTGCGCGTCGTGTCGATGGGTCGCTGCGCGCAGCATTCCCTGACGCGCCTTCACCGGCGCTTGTCGAGGAGACGCTCCGCATCGCGGGCCTGCTCCATGACGTCGGCCACGGGCCGTTCGGCCACTTCTTCGACCATGAAGTCCTCGAGCAATGGAATCTCGACCACGAGGTGATCGGCCGTCACCTCGTGACGCATCAGCTCGCCGACATCATCCAGTCACTGCGCGCGAGCCCGACAGATCGCTTCGCACCCGGTGAGCAGATCGATCCGCAATGGGTCGCGTGGGTGATGGCGGATGCGGACATCGCCGGCTACACGCCGCCGCGCTGGTTGCACGCGCTGAAGCCGATCCTCTGCGGGCCGGCAACCGTCGACAACCTCGACTACGTTCCGCGCGACGCGTACATGTGCGGGATCAGCCTCGGTGCGGTCGAGGTGCAGCGTCTCATCCACTACACGTTCGTCAGTGGCGACAGCATCGCGCTCCACGCGCATGCGGTGGGCGCGCTCGAGATGTTTCTCTCGTCACGCCTCTACATGTACCTGCACGTCTATCACCACCGCACGGGCCGCAGGTTCGACCTGTCGATGCGCGAGATTTTCGCCGACACCATTGCGCAGTTGTTGCACGGCAACCCGCTGGAGCATCTCGACGAGTACGAGCTCCTCAACGACTGGTCGGTGCTCGTGGCGGTGCAGCGGTGGATGCACGAGGCGCCGGGGACGGAGCGACGCCGGCTCGCGGAGGCATGGGCGCGCATCGCGGCGCGCGATCTTCCCTGGCATCTCGCATACGAAAGCGTCGTCCACAAGGGCATGGACACGTCGACGCTGCAGGAACAGCTCGACGCGCAGCTCGCGTCGCGGCGCCTCGGCGCACGTGTCGAGGTCGACGTTGCCATCGCGCGCATCGCGCCGCAGAACCCGATGACCGATGACGGGATGGTGCGGATCTACGACCCGCTCAACGACACCATCGATGTCGCTCGGACCGCCGAACTCGTCGCCCGGCTGCCGCAGTACAACCAGGTCATCCGCGTGTTCACCGATGACGCAACCGCCGTGCGCACCGTCCACGACGCCGTGGTGACCGTGCTCGGGGCCTGACGCCCGCGCAACTTTACGAGGCGCTGACAGGCAGTCGCGGTCCCGACGGCATCACGGGGCCGACGTTCGCGTTGAAGTTCTCCTGGCTCACCTGTGCTGCGATGTGCGACGCGACGTCCCGGAACACTTCGCCGAGCGGGCTCGAAGGAGCGGCGGACATGATCGGCCGCCCGTCGCCGTCGGCGCCGCGAATCCGCGGATCGAGTGGCACCGCACCAAGGAACGGGAGCTCGTAGCGCGCTGCAAGGTCGCGACCGCCGCCAGATCCGAAGATGTCGGTGCGCTCGTCGCAGTGCGGGCAGATGAAACCGCTCATGTTCTCAACGACGCCGAGCACCGGAACGTTGAGCTTGCGGAACATCTCGATGCCGCGGCTCACGTCGGCGAGCGACACATCCTGCGGCGTGGTGCAGATGACAGCCCCGGTCATCGGCATGCTTTGCGCAAGGCTGAGCTGCACGTCGCCCGTGCCCGGGGGCAGGTCGATCACGAGATAGTCGAGCTCGCCCCACGAGACTTCGTAGAGGAACTCGCGAAGCGCCTTGGCGAGCATCGGACCGCGCCAGATGACCGGCTGTCCGGGATCGAGGATCGTTCCGAACGACACGACCTTCAGGCCGTGCGCCTCCAGCGGCTGCATCTTCCCGTCGGGGCCGGCATGGGGCCGCTCGCGCATCCCGAGCATGATCGGAACGTTGGGGCCGTAGACGTCGGCGTCGAGCAGCCCGACTCGCGCTCCGGCGAGACGCAGCGCGATGGCGACGTTCACAGCAACAGTCGTCTTGCCGACGCCACCCTTGCCCGCGCTGATCGCGATGGCGTTGCGCACTCCGGCGATCTCCTGGCGCCCCGGCAGGCCCCGCGTCGTGCTGACGTCTGCATCCCACTTGATCTCGACACGAGTGATCGCCGGGACGACCCCGATCACCGCGGCCTCGATATCAGCCTTGATGCGGTCCTTGAGCGGACAGGCGGGCGTCGTGAGCACGACCCGAATCGATGCCACGCCGCCGTCGATGGCGAGGTCGCGCAGCATCCCGAGTTGCAGCATCGGCTTGTGCAGCTCGGGGTCGATCACCGTGGCGAGCGCGCGCTCGAGGGCGTCAAGCGCCGTTGGATCACCCATCTGCCTCCGAGTATACCCAGCGACCCGAATGCCCAAGCCGAGGCGCGCTCTCTACAATCGGCGCGAATGCTCGATCGCCGCGTGATCCGCGACCTCGAGGGTCAGGTTGCGGCCTCACACGTCTACACCCGCCCCGCTGATCTCGCCGCCTACGCGTACGACGCGTGGGGAGCGTCAGGTGAGCGTCATCTTCCGGACGCCGTGGTCTTCCCGGCCTCCACCGAGGAGGTGGCCGGCGTCGTCAGCGTCTGCGCAGTGCACCGCGTCCCGATCGTTCCCCGCGGAGCGGGCACCGGGTACGCCGCGGGAGCCTCGCCGTCACACGGAGGCGTGATTCTCAGCCTCGCGCGCCTCAACCGGGTGCTCGGGGTGGAGACCGAGGCGCTGCGCCTCCACGCGCAGGCGGGCGCGATCACCGCGGGCATCCACGCCCACGCCGCCGCCTCGGGGCTGTACTACCCCCCGGACCCGGGCTCATCGAGCACCTGCACGATCGGCGGCAACGTGGCGTGCAACGCCGCGGGGCCGCACACGCTCCGCTACGGGGTGACCGCCGATTTCGTGGCCGGTCTCACCGCCGTCCAGTCCGACGGTCGGATCGTCCGCCTCGGCGAGGGCGGCGACGGGTCTGCGTCCGGGCTGCTCTCACTCATGGTGGGATGCGAAGGCACGCTCGGGGTGATCACCGAGGTGCTGCTCCGCCTGGTGCCAGCCCCGAAAGCGCGCTCCACGCTCGCCGCGATGTTCACCAGCATGGACCGTGCCGCCGCGGCGGTCGCTGAGATCAGCGCCGCCGGCATCGTCCCGGCTGCGCTCGAGTTCCTCGATGATGCTGCGCTGGCCGCCGTTCGGCGCGCAGGTGGCGGCGACGTCGGTGGCGACGCCGCGGCGCTGCTGATCGTCGAGCTCGAGGGCGACCCGTCCTCGGTCGGCGCTGACACCGATGCCGCCAGCGGCGCGATCACCCGCGCCGGCGCTTCGCAGCTGCAGCGCGCGACGGAGCCGGGTCAGGCACAGCGCCTCTGGGCGGCGCGCAAGGCGGTGAGCGCCGCAGTCGCCAAGGTGCAGATCGGCAAGGTGAACGAGGACGTCGTCGTCCCCCGCGACCGCGTCGCGGAACTGGTCGCGCACACGCGCACGCTCGGAACCAGGCATCAGCTCCAGGTCGTCAACTTCGGCCATCTCGGTGATGGCAACGTGCACGCGACGTTCCTCATCGACCCGCGTGTCGAGGGCCAGCGTGCCCGAGCCGATGCTGCCGCCGGAGAGCTGTTCGAGACGGTGCTCAACATGGGTGGCTCGCTGTCCGGCGAGCACGGCGTCGGTGCGGCGAAGCTCGAGTACGTCGAGCGTCAGCTCGGGCCGGGAACTGTCGAGCTGATGCGCCGCATCAAGGGAGCTCTCGATCCCAACGGCGTGCTGAATCCCGGCAAGAAGGTCCCGCCCGCTCAGTCGTCGGCGTCGAGCACCGCGAGCAACGAGGCCGCGTAGTCGGTCTCGTCGATGCGCCGGGCGAGCTCTCGCCCGTCATCCACCGGGAGCTCCATCGAGGCGTCGTAGACGAAGCTGTAGACGTTGCTGAGCGTCCATTCGCCGAACCCGAGCGACTCCAGCACCTCCGCAAGGCGCGGATCCTTCTCGTCGGCCGCGAAAGTCTCGCTCGCGGCGCGGTAGAGCGAGCTGAGATTGCGGTACTCGGTCTCGTACTCCTCGATCAGCGCCGGGTCGGCGTCCGCCTCGCGGAGTTGCGCGAGCGTCCGGCGCAACGACTGGATCTCCAGCTGATACTCGTCCACCCTGTCTCGATTTTAGAGGACGGGGATCGCGTCCTCGGAACCCGGGTCAGACGTGGTGGCGCGGCACCTCGTCGGGATAGATGCGCGCAAAGCGACGGCGCTCGAGCGTGAAGAAGAGCGCTGCGCCCGCACCCATGAGGAGCACGCCGACCATGATCCCAAGACCGAACCAGCCGCCGGGCACGTCCTTGAGGAATCCCGGGTCGCCATCGCCTGCGACGACGGCCGTTGTCTTCGTGCAATCGGTGTACGTGAGGAACTTCGCGTACACGCCGCGCACGAAATCGGTCTGGTATGACGTGCTGTCGACGACGGACTCCGCGACCTGTGACTGCCATGTCGAGTCGTGTGGGAGCGGCTCGTTGAGGTACTGGAGCGACTCGGCAGTGGACGGCGTCTGCAGGAGCAGGATTTCGAGCGTGTGCAGGACGAAGTCGCTCGGTGTGCCGCCGGTGTCGGCGAGATATTCGGGAGTGCCGGCGATCTGTTCGACGAGCGTCTGGTCAGGGGTCTGCAGCGATGGGACGTCGCCACCGAGCACGCCCTCACCCAGCGCCGTCTCCGCAGGCAGCGGCGCCCGCAGCAGCAGCTGTTGATAGAACAGCGAGACGACCAGGTCGCGGTAGACCGGCGACTCGGTCATCGACTGCGCGAACTCGTTCTGCCCGAGCGGATCGTTCGGGTATTTCTCCAGCGCCGCCGACAGCTCGGCGTCCGTCGGCGCTCGCCCGAGGAGATCCTCGTAGACGCCTTTCACGAGACCCGCCTGCGTGCTCCCGTGGTTCGCGTAGTACTGAGGGCTGCCGAGGACGCCCGCGATGACCTGCTCCTCTGTCGACGTGCCCGCGAGCGCCGTCAGCGCGGTGGAGAGCTCTGCGGCAGTCGGTGTCGCGACGCCGGTCGTGCATTCCTGCGCCACGAGCGCCTTGCAGGTCGGGTGCATGTAGTTGGCGTAGATCGAGATCACCTGGAGGGTGAGGAACTCGGTGCTGCCCACGATCTTCTCGGCCACCGCGAGCCGCGCCGTTGCGCTGCCGGCGCTGATCTCGGCGATCAGCGTCGCATCAGCTGTCAGCTCGCTGGCCGTCGGGGCGCGGCTGAGGAGCGTCTCGTCGAGCTTGGTGACGTACCCGTTGCCGGTGCTGCCGGCGATCACGTAGAACGCGGGCAGATATGCCAGTTGCTCGATCATTGCGTTCGCCGAGATACCGGTGACTTCGCCTCCCGCGAGGCGGTTGACCCAGATGGCGAGGTCGGCGGCGCTCGGGTACGTCGCCAGCAGCGTGTGGAATGCCTGGTCGACGCGAATCGCGCGTGCCTCGGGGCTCAGCACCACGTTCTGGGCAAGCTCGGACCGGCCGGTCTCGCCGGAGCCGGCGAGCATGCTGAGCGCGATCGAGACCTCCACCGGCGTCGGGTCGTGGCGGAGGACGTCGTCATAGAGGCGGTTGATGTAGTCCATGGCGTTGCCGCCGGTGTCCTGGTAGTACTCGTTCGACGCCAGGACGTCGATCTGGATCGACGTCGGGTCGGCGCCGGCAACGAGCTGCGTGACGTCGTTGCTCAGCTCAGCCGACGTGGGGCTCCGTCCGAGGCCCGCGGAACAGGCCGCGCCGCCTTCCGGCGATCCGCCGCCTGATCCTCCACCACCGCCACCGCCGATGAACGGAGGCGGCGTCGGAAGCGGTTTCGGCGTGGGAGTTGGCTTGGGTGTGGCCGTCGGCGCGACGGTCGGCCCGGTGCTGGTCGGCGTCGGGCGCGGGGTGGGTTTGGGTGTCGGCTTTGGGGTTGCCGTCGGCGGTGGGGTTGGCACCGTCACGGTGAATGGCGCCGAAGCGCCGCTGCCGTTGACGCCAGCGCCGGTACCGATCAGCGCCAAAACGCTCCCCGCGCCGGAGGCGTCACTCGGAATCTGCCCTGAAACGTTGCCCGTACAAGGTTGGGTGCCGTCATTGCTGACGGTCGATTGGCCAATGACCTCGCTCGCGCCCCAGTTGAGCACGAGTACTTCACCGTCGGTAACTCCCGCTGCCGTGCAGTCGGCCTGATCCCAGGTATAGAGGTACGAGACCGTGGTCCCGACCGGCCCCGACGGCGGGCCACCCGAGAGCGTTGGCGTGTCCGCCAGGACCGACCGTGCCGTCGCGATCGGCACCGCGAGCGCGCAGACGAGCACAAGGACCGCCACTCCTGCCGCTCTACGCATTGCTCGAACTCTAGCCCCGTGGTTCGCATACTCCGGCGAGCGCGACAGGAATGGATCAGCCGGCTCGCAGGTTCACCAGGTTGCCGACGAGGTGGCCGACGCCGAACGCAACACCGGCGGCCACCGCCGCGAAGGCCAGTTGGCGGAGCGCGGAGCGCAACCGGGAGCGGCCGGTGAAGATCGCGACCGTCCACCCGACGGCGAAGACCGCGATCGCGCCGAGCACGATCGAAAGTAGCGCGGCGGTGGTACCGCGCGTGAAGAACCAGGGAATCAGCGGGATGACCGCGCCGATCGAGAAGGTGACGAACGAGGATCCCGCCGCCTGCCAGGGGTTGCCGGTTTTGCCGGGGCGCAGCCCCAGCTCCTCGCGGGCATGCACCTCGAGGGCGATGACGGGGTCCTTCATGATCGCCTCGGCCATCCGGCGCGCGTCCGCCTCCTCGACCCCGCGGAGCCGGTAGACGGCGGCAAGCTCGCGAGTCTCCGCTTCCGGGTGGCGCTCCAGCTCGCGTCGCTCCACGTCGAGCTCGCGTTGCAGCAGCTCCGACTGCGCCGACATCGAGACGAATTCGCCGGCCGCCATGGAGAACGCGCCGGCCACGAGACCCGCGAGGCCCGCGAGCAGCACGACTGCCGGGGGCGGACTCGCGCCGGCGACGCCGAGGATCAGCGAGATGTTGGTGAGCAGCCCGTCGCTGACGCCGAAGACGGCCGCGCGGGCCACGCCTCCCTGGAGGTCGCGATGGTGGGAGCGCGATGAATGTGGGTGATGATCGCCGCCGACATCGGCGGGCGCAGCGGTCTGGGCCATGTCAGACAGTATGCCGACGCCGAAGCGCTGACGCGTTTGTCAGCAGCTCGGCCTCAGTAGAAGAGGTGATGCAGCGCGATGGTCGGGATCGCGAGGATCGCGATGATGTTCATCACCTTGATCATCGGGTTGATCGCCGGTCCGGCGGTGTCCTTGGACGGATCGCCGACGGTGTCACCGGTGACTGCCGCTGCGTGCGCGTCCGAGCCCTTGCCCCCGAAGTTGCCCTCTTCGATGTACTTCTTGGCGTTGTCCCACGCGCCACCGCCGGTGGTCATCTGCAGCGCAACGAACACGCCGACGACGATCGTGCCGAGCAACATCGCTCCGAGCGCCTGCGCCCCGAGCACGAACCCGACGATGAGCGGCGCGACGATCGGCAGCAGACCCGGAATGATCATCTCGCGCTGCGCGGCCGCAGTGACCAGCGCAACGCACTTGCCGTACTCGGGCTTGGCCGTGCCTTCCATGATGCCGGGGATTTCGCGGAACTGACGGCGCACCTCGGTGACGACTCCGCCGGCAGCGCGGCCGACGGCGAGCATCGCGAGCGCAGCGAACAGGAACGGCATGATGCCGCCGAGCAGCAGTCCGGCGATGACCGGCGGCGCGGTGAGGTCGAAGGTCACCAGCGGCAGGTTGTGCGCGATCAGCGTGTTGTTGAGGATGTCGGTGTAGCTCGCGAAGAGCACCAGCGCGGCAAGCCCGGCAGAGCCGATCGCATATCCCTTGGTGACTGCCTTGGTGGTGTTGCCCACCGCATCGAGCGGATCGGTCACCTGACGAACGGACTCGGGGAGATTGGCCATCTCGGCGATGCCACCCGCGTTGTCGGTGATCGGCCCATACGAGTTGATGGCGACCACGATGCCCGTCATGCTCAACAGTGCCATCGCGGCGATGCCGATGCCGTAGAGACCGCCCAGCGATGCGGACGCGAGGATGCCGATGGCAATGATCAGCACCGGGATCGCGGTGCCCTCCATGCCGATCGCGAGCCCCGCAATGATGTTGGTGGCGTGCCCGTCTGCGATGCCCGCGCGATCGTGCGGACCGGCCAGAACTGCGAGCCGGTGAAGAACTCGGTGACCGCGACGATCAACACCGTGATGGCGATGCCGATGACAGCGCACCAGAAGAGGTTGAAAGCTGAGTGGCCGGGCGTGGTGCCATCACCGTGGACGAAGTCGTCGAGGTACCCGCCGTTGTTGAGCAGCACGGTGATCAACAGGAAGCCGGCAAGCGCGACGACGGCTGAGACGATGAGCCCGCGATAGAGCGCGCCCATGATCCAGGTGCCGCGGCCCATGCGCACGAAGAACGTGCCGACGATCGACGCCACGATGCTCACCGCGCCGAGCATCAGCGGGTAGAACACGAAGACGAGGTCCGGCTTGCCGCCGACCTTGTAAAGCAGGCTGCCGAGCAGCATCGTCGCCACCGCGGTGACCGCGTACGTCTCGAACAGGTCCGCCGCCATGCCTGCGCAGTCGCCGACGTTGTCGCCCACGTTGTCTGCGATGACGGCAGGGTTGCGCGGGTCGTCCTCCGGAATACCGGCCTCGAGCTTGCCGACCAGGTCGGCGCCGACGTCGGCCGCCTTGGTGTAGATGCCGCCGCCGAGGCGGGCGAACACGGAGATGAGCGAGGCCCCGAATGCGAACCCGACCAGAGCATTGAAGTCCTGGAAGACGCCGTATGCGAGCGCGACCCCGATGAGGCCGAATCCGACGACGAAGAAGCCCGTGACCGCCCCGCCGCGGAACGCGAGCTGCAGGGCCGGGTTGACGCCGCCTCGAGCCGCTTCAGCGGTGCGCAGGTTGGAGCGCACCGAGATGTTCATCCCGACGTATCCCGCAGCGCCGCTGAGAATGGCGCCGATCAGGAAGAGGACACCGGTCTTCCACCCGAGCGTGAACGTGAGGAAGATGAAGATGACCGCCCCGATCCCGGCGATGATCGTGTACTGGCGATTGAGGTACGCGGATGCGCCCTCCTGGATCGCTTTCGCGATCTCCTTCATCTGATCGTTGCCTTCCGGCTGACGCAGCACCCAGAAGATCAGGAAGACGGCAAAGAGAAGGGCGAGGAGCCCAGCTGCGCCGATCGGCAATAGAACGGCGCGGTCAAGGGTCGGCATGCGCTCAGGTCTCCTCAGGAAGGTAAATACGTGCCCGGGCGGCTCTCATCCGCGCCACCCCGGGGCCGACGCATTGTACCCGGCCCGTCATTCCGTCCACCAAGGCCTATATTGACTTGGTGCCGAACGCCCCCGGCCTGACCTCCATCGTGATGGTCGGCGACGAGATTCTGAGCGGCCACACGCAGGACACCAACTCGGGCCTGCTCGCGCGCCAGGCCTTCGCGGCAGGCAGGCCGGTCGCCCATATCGAAGTGGTACCGGACAGTGTGGCGGCGATCGTCGCGGCCATCCGGCGGGCGATCGACGATCCCGCGATCACGCGAATCGCCGTCTGCGGCGGCATCGGCCCGACACCGGACGACCGCACCTTTGCTGCAGTCGCCGAGGCGCTCGGCCGCCCGCTCGAGCTCAACCCGATCGCATACGGAAACATCGAGGCACTCGCGATCCGCATGCACGCAGCAGGATGGATCGACAAGCCTGTCGTCTCCGACGCGAACCGGCGGTGCGCGATGGTGCCGGCCGGATCGACGGTGCTCATCAACCGCAGAGGCATGGCACCGCCACTGGCGATCGACCTCGGCAGCGACCGGTGGCTCTTCGTGCTCCCCGGCATCCCCCGAGAGTTCTCGGCGATCGTCGAGGAGGAGCTCATCCCCCAGTACTTCAGCGGTGGGACGGCGCCGGTGGTGCGCGAAGTGCACTACCGATCGGTCCCCGAGTCGGAGATGTCCGCGCCGATGCTGGTGCTCGAGCAGGAGTTTCCCGACGTCACCGTCGGCTCCTACCCGCACGTCGAACAGCGCGACCTGGTTATCCGCTTGAAAGGGCAGCAAGCAGACCGAGTCGACGCCGCGGTGGCGCGGCTGCGCTCATTGCGCAGCGACGCCTGACCGCCCGACGCTGAAAGAAGCGGGTTACCCCGCTGCGATCAGACCTTCTGCAGGTTGCGCGCGCGCGGTCCCTTGGGCGAATCGACGATGTCGAACGTGACCTGCTCGCCTTCCTGGAGGGAGTCAAAGTCGACAGTGGTCAGCTCGGTGCGATGAAAGAACACCTCGTTGCCATCATCTGCACGGACGAAGCCAAATCCACGGTCAGGGATGATCTTCTTGATACGGCCAGCGGTCACAGCATGTCCTCCAGGAACTCTTGCCGACACGGACGTCCCACCGCGCTCACGACCACATGTGGGAGTGTCCCCAGTCAGCAATGGGAACCCGCAAAGACCGCGATGGAAGCACCGCATGATGACGGTTTCCCGCCGTTCCGGTGCTCATCGCAGCATAGCAGGGTGTTCACTTGAGCCGCGCTCCCATGCGTCGCGGATCTCGTGCAGGCTTTCGGGGAGATTTGCGTAGTAGTCATTGACGTCAAGGTGTTGCGGCCAGGGCGCAGAGTCGGTGCACTCGCGCTCACGGCGCGTCTGTTCGAGCCAGGCGCTGCCGAACGCCGTTGGCGCACCTCCGGCATCGACAACACCGAGCGTGCGCACGTCGTCATTTTTGTCGTAGGGCGGCGTCGTAACGGCACGCGGCCCGGGGTTGCTCCACATCGCCGCCAGCACGCCCGCAGCGCCGAGATTGACGAGCGCATCCACCGATGCATCGGCAAATCGACGCGACGCCGCGTCGGTCTCCACTGAGTCGTCGTCGTCGCTATCGGCGCGCAGCTGTTGCCGGTGCGCGCCGAGGTGCGCGAACAACGGCACATCGCCGCCAAGTGACTGCGCAAGTTGCAGCAGGAACGCGGCTGCCGCAGGTTCCGCGACTCCACCGACCTGCGCCAGTGCGGCGCCGCCGAGGTCGAGGCCGAGCACGTCGACGAGCTCGCCGACGATCGCCGGGCGCACTGCGCGCGCGGTGACGACGTCGTTGGCGCTCAGCGACACCATGCACCGCTGCTCGCGCTCGTGGATGCGCGCAGTGATGAGCGCCGTCCATGTGCGCAGGTCGTCGATGCGCTGCGGGCGGACGCCGCCGGCCGGGTCATGTCCGATGTCCCACATCGCGATCGCGGGATGCCCGGCGAACGCACCGAGCATGGTGTCGATCCAGCGGACACTCGTCTCGAGCATGAGTGGGTCCGTGTAGACGTAACGCGGGCCGCCCGGCTGCGCCACCGCATCAACGACAGCGCGCACGCCGCGACGCCGTGCATCGACGTCGATCGCGTATGTGGGCAGCATCACGCACCCACCGAGTGTCTGCATGAACATCACCGGGATCACCTGCAGCGACAGCTCGGTCGCGGTCGCGAGAAAGCGCTCGAGGTCGCGCAGTCGAGACGGTTCGACGCGCGCCGGTGTCGGCATGAACGCATCCCAGAGCAGATGCGTGCGCACCGTGCGATGCCCCGCCGACTTGATGGCACGCAACTCCGCGTTCGTGCGCGCGCCGTCGTACTCGTGCCAGATGTACGGGCCGACGTCGCGAGACCAGTAGGTGACGCCGAAATCGACGGCCTGTCGTGACGTGACGTTCGTCAGCGGATCAGTAGACGAAGAGGTCGATGCCTCCTGCCACGGTGAGCACCTGGCCCGTGATGTATCGGGCTTCGGGTGAGCAGAGAAACGCGATTGCGTTGGCGATGTCCTCGGGCTCGCCGGCGCTCCGCATCGCGGTGCGCAGCACCATGCGGTCGTTCATCTTCGCGTCACCCATCTTCCAGGCCTCAGTGCCGATGATCCCCGGCGCGATGATGTTCGCGGTGATGCCGAAGCGCGCACCCTCGAGTGCCATCGACTTGCCGAGGCCGATGAGCGACGCTTTCGTCGACGCGTACGACGCCTGGCCGAAGCCGCCGAGGGTGCCGGCGACCGACGCCATGTAGATCACGCGTCCCCAGCTCTGCTCACGCATGTACGGCCATACGGCCTTGGTGCAGTTGAATGCGCCGGTCAGGTTGACCCGTAGGTCCCGGTCCCACAGCTCGTCGCTCTGATGCTCGATCTGCCCGATGTGGTCGAGCGTTCCCGCGTTGTTGACCAGGATGTCGATGGATCCGAAGTCCTTCTTGATCGACGCGAAAACCTCGCGGATCTGCTCTCGATTGGTGACGTCCATCTTGATCGCGGCCGAGCGCCGGCCCATCTGACGGATCTCCTCGCTCGTCTGTTCCGCGTAGACGACGTGCTGCGAGGTGAAGAGCTGCGCAAGTGCTGACTGTGACTCCTCGGCGCTTTTCTCGATCTCCGGATCCGAACTCGAGGAGGATGTCGGTGACGACGACATCTGCACCGGCGCGGGCAAGTGTCAGACAGTCCGCTCTCCCCAGGCCGCGCGACCCCCCGGTGACGACGGCGACCTTGCCGGTCAGCTCGAACATGCAAACGCTCCTCGAGAGGCTGGTGATCCGCGATCGGAGAGCTTACTGCTCGCTCCGCAGCACAGGCTCATCACAGGGCTGTGGCGCGGGGTGGATCGTTGCGGATGCCGCCCTACCCTCGCGGAGTGTTGCCGGAGCCGCCGCCACTCTCGCCACCCCCACCAGCGCCGCCCCCGCAGAGGCCGCGGCCGTGGGTCTCGGTCGCGGCGGTTGCCTTCGCCGTTGGATTGATCGCCATCACAGTCACCGCCTCGGTCCTCGTCAGCCGGCTCTTCGCCGCGAACATCGCGGAGACGGTGGTCAAAGACCCCTCGACGGTCAGCCTGCCTGCCGTGCCGATCACGCCGCGTCCACCGAGCGCAGCCGATGTCGCGGCGATGCATACGCTGCTGACGTCGCCCGCATCGACCCCGGGCGTCACGATCGACAAGGCACTCGCCACGCAGATCGTGACAGCGGTCTGGCCGGTCCGCGAGCAGGCGATCGACACGGACGACATCGCATCGCTCAGCACCTTCGAAAGCGGGGCAGCGCTCGAAGGCGATACCGCCCTCTACGGCACGCCACACTGCGGATGCCACACTCCCGCCGCTCGCAGCATTGAGTCGGTCTCCGTCTTCGTGCCGAAGCAGACGACCTTCCCCGCGGACTTCCTCGCTGAGGTGACGATGCCGTCCGACGGCGGTCCCTTTGCCGGGGTCACCTTGCTCGTCGTCAGCCGCGCATCAGGGCTAACTCCGTGGACCGTCACGCTGGCGACCGGGTACGCGGACAACAGCGTCGGCCCACCGATTGTGTATGTGGCCCCGGTGCCGTCCGGCAACTTCAACGCGGCGCTACCCGCGACGCACGTCGATCTGGATGCGCTTCCGGCAGCACTCGCGACGTACTACGAGCACTGGGCGACCACCGGGACAGCTCCCACCGCTGCGCAATTCGCGCCCGGGTATTTCACGTCGTACAAGGGCGGCGGCCTGCACGTTTTCGGCGAGACCGTCGGAATCGACGCGATCCATCACATGGTGTACTCCGCGGACCCGACGACAGACGGCGAGTGGAGCTTCGCCGGAGAGAGCTTCGAGCAGGCGCCGCAGTACGGGTGGATCCTCAGTTGCGGAACGGTCCGCTACGAGGATGTGTCAACTCCTGCGGTCGCCGGCACGCTGCTGAACCAGCCTTCGGACCAGTCCACGTGGGGCCCGACACTCACGCCGGGTCGGTACTCGCAGATCACGGAGTGGGGCTTGCACGAGAGTTGCTTCGCGATCGATCCGACAGGTGCTCCGACTCTCGTGCTGGGGATCGACGGCGGAGCAACTCGCTCGACGGGCGTGCTCGTGAGCGTCGAGCCGTGACGGGTGGGCGCGAACGCGTCGCGAGCGACGCGGGGATCAGCTAGCGGCGGCGACCTGGACCGGAGCAGCGTCCTCGACGATCTTCGGCCGCGCGCTCGCGGTCCGCTCGCCGAGGACGTAGCGGCTGATGACGAGACGCTGGATCTCCGCGGTGCCTTCCCAGATCTGATAGATCTTGGCGTCGCGCATGAAGCGCTCGACGGGGTAGTCCTTGATGTACCCGTAGCCGCCGAGGATCTGCACCGCGTCGACGGTGACGCGCATCGCCATGTCGCCCGCGAAAAGCTTGGCCATCGAGCCCTCACCCCGGGCGAACGGGATGCCGTTCATCGCCATCCAGCCGGCGCGCCAGATGAGGAGACGGGCTGCGTCGATCTCCGTCGCCATGTCGGCGAGCTTGAAGGCGATCGCCTCGTGCTTTGCGATCGGCTTGCCGAACGCGATGCGCTGGAGCGAGTAGTCGCGAGCGAACTCGAAGGCTGCGCGTGCAATGCCGAGCGCTCCGGCTCCGACCATCGGGCGCGTCGCCTCGAGCATCACCATCGCGCCGATGCTTCCGGGGCCCGTCACCTTCCCGGTCTTGTCCGTGCCGAGCCGCTGCTCCTCGGGGATGAAGCAGTCCTCGAAGATGACCTGCGCGGTATGCGACGCGCGGACGCCGAGCTTGCGCTCCTTCCGTCCCTGACGCATGCCCGGCGTGCCCTTCTCGATGACGAAGCCCGCGACGCCTGCCGATCCGAGTGACTTGTCAGTCGTGGCGAACGCGACCTGCACATCGGCGATCCCGCCGTTCGTGCAGAACTGCTTGGTGCCGTTGAGCACGTAGCCACCGTCGACATGGGTCGCGGTGGTCTCGAGCGCCATCGAGTCGGAGCCGCTGTTGGGCTCGGTCAGCCCCATGGCGCCGATCTTCAAATCCTTCGGGTCGGTGAACATGCCGATGTACTTCTGCTTCTGCTCCTCGGTACCCATCGCCACGATCGCCGCTCCGCACAGCCCCGTCGCGCCGATCGCCACCGCGATCCCGGCGTCGCCCCAGGAGAGCTCCTCCTCGCGGATCAGGTTGGTGATCAGGTCGATCCCGCCACCGCCGTACTGCTCGGGGAAGCTCGCCGTGGCGTCGAGGCCGAGCGCGTGCGCCTTGCGCATGACCTCCCAGGGGGTCTCCTCGTTCTCGTCGTAGCGCTCGGCAACCGGGCGCATCTCCTTCTCCGCAAACTCGTGCGCGAGGTCGCGGATCTCCTCCTGCTCGCGGGTCAGAGAGAAATCGACGCCCATGTGATGGTCCCTCAGCGTGAGAGCCGGACGGTTGCCCGGCCATTGGTCAACACTCGATCGCCGCGGTCCGAGGACGCGCCCACCTCCAGAGTAGCGATTCCTTCGGCTTCATCCACGGCGACGACGGTTCCGGTGCAGGTGATCGTGTCGCCGGCACGCAGCGGTTTGCTGAACCGGCAGGAAAGGCTTCGGAGGTTGGCGCTGCCGCCGGCCCACACCGAGACCGCCTCTGCGAGGATGCCGAGCTCGAGCATCCCGTGGGCGATGGCCCCCGGCAACCCCACCGAGACGGCGAACGCCGGGTCGAGGTGGATCGGGTTGTGGTCGCCGGACGCGTCCGCGTAGGCCTTGATCTGTTCCTGGCCCACGCGGCGCGCGAGCGGCGTGATCGAATCGCCGATCGCGACGGACGAGAGCGCAAGCGCGGTCACGCGGGCCCCCTCACGAGCATCAGCCCGGTCCCCCGGCAGACGACCGCGCGATCGTCGGCACGCACCGCCTCCATCGAGAGGTGCACGAAGGTCATGCCGCGCTTGGTCTCGATGCCGGTGATCTCCGTCGACGCATCGACGACGTCGCCCGGGCGAACCGGCTGTGGCCACTCGAACGACTGCTCCGCGTGGATGAGACCCGCGAGGTCGATGCCGACCTCCTGATCGGCGAAGAGTTGGGCGAAGGTCGGGCTCAGGCAGTACACCGCCGCGAACGTCGGGGGGACCGCTCCGGGCTCTGCCACCGGATCGGGCCCCGCAATCGCCGCCGCCATCTGTGCTGCCGCATCAGGAGCGATGCGCTGCCCGGGCGCCGAGTAGCGGCGGCCGACGTGGCTTTGATCAGGCACTGGTCACGTCCAAAGTTGACATCCGCGTCAACAATACCGCCGCCCCGACGCGATGGTCAAAACGCCAGTGACGACAGGGCGTCAGGTTCGGGAACCGTCTCACCGACGACCGTCCCCGCCCAGTTGCGGAGCGGCAGACGTGCGTGGGGTTGCAGCGCCTCTGGGAGATCGGCATCGAGGAGTCCGAGGCGCTGCAAGACCGCCATGGCGACCACGGGAACGGCCTCGAACGACCCGGATTCGAGCTTGATGGCGATACCAACGCCGGGACCACCCCGACGCTCGACGGCAGCCCAGACCGCGGCGCCACCGATTTTCGCGGTGAGCCGATTGCCGACCGCGCCGAGCAGGGACGTGTCAAAGCGCCCACTCCCGGCGACGAGAAACGGATACGCAGCCATTGCATCCTGATTGCGCGCGAATGCGGAATCCAACGCTGCCTTCGAAAAACCGCAGGCGAGCGTGAGCAATGTCGTCCCGTAGGTTGTCAACCCGCAACCGTCGACTCCACGGGGAGCCTCGGAAAGATCGACGTCGAACTTCTCGCTCATGGCTGCGGTGACGGCACGCTGGCAGGGATGGTCCGGATCCATATAGCCGCCCAACGGCCACCCCATCACGGCGCAGGTGGCAAGCATCGCCGCGTGCTTGCCGGAGCAGTTGTTGTGAATCGGCAGAGGGACGCCGCCCGATGCCAGCAGGCGACGTGCAGTCGCCTCATCAGAAGGAAGTTGCGGCCCACAGCCGAGCGCGTCCTCCGGGACACCTGCCTTCGCCAGCAGGCCACGAACCGTCGCCAGGTGCTCGTCCTCCCCCTGGTGCGAAGCGCAGGCGATCGCGATCTCGGCCACCGAAGCCCCGAGCTTATCGGCCGCAAGTCGCACGAAGGGGAGGGCTTGCAGCGGCTTCACACAGCTGCGGAGCGTGGTCGCCGACCCGGGGTCGCCCACGAATGCGAGCAGGTTGCCCGCAGCGTCGCCGACAGCCACATGCCCCCGGATCCGGGCTTCGACGACGCCCCCTCTCCAGACGGTGGCGAGTACCGGGGGCGCAAACTCGCCCAGGGCCGCCTCGTTCATGGCCTCACTTTGACGGCGCGAAGCCCGTTTTGGTACGGTCGCCCGCGACCATCCCGGGACGAGGGCCGACAACCCGGGTACCGACCGGTGTCACTGCGGTGGCGAGGGGAGCTAGCGATCGCGACACACGTCCATCGATTCGTGCGGCACTTGTGGGTGCTTGCAGTAGCGGCGATCCTCGTCGTCCTCGTCGCTCGACCGACCGCGGTCCCGGCCGCGCCGTTGCTTCGGAACCTCGCCGCCATCCAGATCAACGCGGTTGTCGAGAACTCGTCGTCGGTCACTGCAGTCGCTCTCAAGCCGGCGCAGACGGTCGTCGTCCAACCCGGGCAGACCATCGCAACGCTCGCGACCCAGTACCATGCGTCGCCCTCAGCCATCCAGTGGGGCAATCAACTCACCCCCACGATGGTTCCCAAGCCTGGATCAGCGCTGCTCATCCCGCCGGGACCAGGCGCGCTCGTCGAAGTCCTCCCCGGTGAGACGCCGACAGGTTTCGCGACACGCGTGCACCTCGATCCCGCAGTGATCCTGGCGTACAACGCGCTCACGAGCAACGCGCCGATGAACGGCGGCTCGTTCCTCCAGGTCCCACTCTCGGCGGCCCCCGACGGCGCGCTCATCGCGTCGTACTTCGTTGACGCGCAGAACGGCATTCCCGCGGTCGCCGCAGCGGTGCCCCTCAAGGACCACTTCCCGTACGGCCAGTGCACGTACTACGTCGCAACACGGCGCAACGTGACGTGGAGCGGGAACGCCGTCAACTGGTGGTGGAATGCACGCGGCAAGCGTCCCGAAGGTCAGGTTCCCGTGCAGGGTGCGATCGTGGTGTTCAACATCGGATGGGTCGGACACGTCGCTTACGTCGAGCACGTGAATCTCAACGGAACCTTCGTCGTGTCCGAGATGAATTACCACGCGGATGGAGGAGGCTGGGGGCGCGTCGACTACCGCACCGTCAGCGCCTCTGACCCTGCGATTCTTGGGTATATCTACTAACTACGTGCGGTGGCGTGGTGGTGCGTCGGAAGGGGGGACGCAGCCTACGTGCTCAGCTGGGCACTCGCTCGTTCGCGCAACCAAATTGTCGCGCTCTCTCGCTCGCGCCCAAATTCGCTGATAGTCTGCGTCCCCCCTTCCGCCCAGTACGCGCTGCGGTAGTAGATCTACCGGGATCTTAGGGCGGCGCTTACAGGGCGGGCGACTTGTAAGAGACGGTTCTTTTGGGGCGCGCAGCTTGGGACCAACTCCGAACACCGTGCGCGGCGTTAGGCCCTTTCCCCTTGCTGAGGTCCACGTAGCCGACCGCAATTCGCTCCGCGCCGCCAAGGCCGAGCGTTGTGATGACTTCCTCATGCTCAGCAACCGCGTCATCGTCTGACTGCACGCTGATCACGGTCTCGAGCTCTACGAAACGGCCCAGTCCGACGACGTCGTCAAGGTGGATGCGCGTGTTCCGGAGGAGGAGCAGGTGACGCGTCTTTTCGACAACGTCGGCGCGCGGGAGTGCGCGCTCAAGGACGTCAGCAAGGGACGTGGAGTCGTGCGTTGCGTAGCGTCCGTAATCGGAGGCGCGTGCTTCTGGAATGTCCTCTCGTTGGTACGCCATCAGCTCGCTGCCAGCGCCGTCGGTCGTGCGGAGTTTCAGGCGACCCTTCGGCACGGTGTAGAACTGGTCGCGCTGGTGCAGTAATCCTTCGTCGCTCGCACCTCCTTCGAGTGCGCGGAGGAGGACGAGTTCGTGGTCGGCATACCGAAACTTGCTCTCAATATTGCGCATCGCGTGATGTTAGCCACGCCCTGGTGACGGCGAATGGGATCTGGAGGGATTAGGACCGGAAGACGTCCGACCAGGTCGTGGGATTCGGATCGCCGAGGCGGATATGGCGCCGGGCTTTAGCCGCCGCTATCTGACTCGCTAGGGTCAAGACCAGAGCGATCGGAACAGTGATCAGCTGGCTCGGTGGCGCTGCCGCCATGGCGACGATGACGACTGTCCCGATCGCCAGGATCACCGTTAGCGCGGAACAACACAGTAGCAATGTCGCGCACGTCTTCCAACTCATCCGAATCGCACGGTACGCCCGTCGAGAGTCAGCAGCGCGACCGTCTGGTCACTGTTCCAAACGCGATGCGAGACCGTTGAAGCAGCGAAGCGCCATGCACGGCGCCCACTAGGGACGGAGCGAGGCGCTGCGGAGCGCCTACCCGCTGAAGCGGTAACCGATCCCGGGAACTGAGTGGATGTACGTCGGCTTCTCGGCGTCCGGCTCGATCTTGCGGCGCAGGCGGTAGACGTGGGCGTCGACCGTGCGGGTCTCGATCTCGACCTCGTAGCCCCAGACCCGACGCAGCAACTCTCCGCGGCTCATGACCTGCCCGGGGCGGGACGCGAGCAACGCCAGGAGGTTGAACTCCGTGAGCGTCAGCATCACTTCCTCGCCGTCGCGGAACACCTGACGGCGACCGAGGTCGATGGTGAGTCCGGGGAATTCGAAGCGATCCCGTGGCTGCTCCTGTGCGGAGATCTCACTGCGACGAAGGTGCGCACCGATGCGCGCCATCAGCTCGCGAACCTCGAAAGGCTTCGTCACGTAGTCGTCCGCGCCCAACTCGAGTCCGACGACCACGTCGATGGTGTCGCTCTTCGCGGTGAGCATGATGATCGGCACCCGTGCTCCCTCTGCGCGGAGCCGGCGGCAGACATCGAGACCGCTCATCCCCGGGAGGTTGACGTCGAGGATGATCAGGTCAGGGTTCTGCTCGCGGGCGAGATTGAGCCCTTCGACGCCCGTCGCGGCCTCGATGAGGGTGTGGTTTTGCGCGCTGACCGCAAGGCGCACGACCTCGCGACTCGGCGGATCGTCCTCGACGATGAGGATGGTCTTTCCGGCTCCGCTCATCAGACGGGCACCTCGATGAATGTGGAGATGCGCTTCACGAAGTTGGCCACCTCGATTGGTTTGGTGATGTAGCCGGAGCACCCGGCGGCGAGAGCATCCTGTTCGTTGCCCTTCATGGCGTTGGCGGTCAAGGCGACGACGGGAATGCCAGATGTCTTCGGATCAGCTTTGAGTATCCGCGTCAGAGTCAGCCCGTCCATGCCGGGCAGCTCCACATCCATGAGCACGAGATCGTAGACCTTGGACCTGACCTTGTGGAGGCCTTCCTCGCCGTCGACCGCGATATCGACGTCAAACCCACTGCCGAGCAGGACCATCTTTGCCAGGTCGCGGTTGCTCGCGTTGTCCTCGACGAGGAGGATCCGATTGTGGCGGTGGCCGTTGAGGACCTCGATGCCGGCCAGTGGGAGGCGGAACGTGAAGACCGACCCGTGCCCGGGCTCGCTCTCCAGCGAAATGCTCCCGCCATGGAGGTCGACCAGGCGCTGCGTCAGCGAGAGTCCGAGGCCGGTGCCCTCGACCTGACGCGTCGTGGCGTGGTCCAGCTGATAGAACTCGTCGAAGATGCGCGTCTGGTGCTCCAGCGGGATGCCGACGCCAGTGTCACCCACATCGACGATGAGGTCGTCGGCGTCCGCGCGAGCGGCGACCCAGACCTTGCCGCCCTGCGGGGTGAATTTGATCGCGTTGCTGAGCAGGTTGTAGAGGACCTGCTTGAACTTGCTCTTGTCAGCGCGAATTTCGAGCGTGCTCGGCACGACGTCGATGCTCAGGTCGATATCCCGCCGTTCGCTCAGGGAGCGAATGACGTTGTGGACCTCTTTGACCGCATCCTGGACGCCGAACCTGTCATACGAGAGCTCCATGCGCCCGGCCTCGATCTTGCTGAGGTCGAGCACGTCGTTGACGAGCTCGAGCAGATGCTTGCCGGAGGCGTGGATGTTCTGCAGGCATTCCTGGCGCTGCTGCGGCGTCAGGTCGACGAGGTTGTCCTTGAGGATCTCGCTGAAACCGAGGATCGCGTTGAGCGGCGTCCGCAACTCGTGGCTCATGTTCGCGAGGAACTCGCTCTTGAGCCGAGAGATCTCTGCGATCTGTGCGTTGGCGACCTCGACCTCGCGCTTCTGCGAGGCGATCTCGCCGAGCTGCGCGCGCTGCGCCGTGTAGAGGCGCGCGTTGTCGATGCTGATCGCGGCCTGGCTTGCGATGATCCGCATGAGCGCCTGCTCGATGCTGGTGAACGGCTGCACCTCGCGTCGCGCGAGCGTGAGCGCACCGACGAGGCGCTGCGGCGATTCAAGCGGCATCACCAGGCACGAACGCGGTGCGTAGGCAAGCCCGAGAGTCTTGAAGCGCCGGTCCTTCGTGGCATCGGCGACCGAAACGAGCTTGCGGCGCTGCGCAGCCCAACCGACGATGCCTTCACCGAGCTCGAATCGAGCGACCTGGCCAAGGTTGTCCGTAAACGGGAACGTCGCGATGGCGGACAGGGCGCGACCGTCCTCGTCGAGGAGGAAGACCGTCGCGGCATCGCAGTCGACGAGGTCGGCTGCGGCCTTGAGCATGAAGTCGATCGTCTCCTTCAGCTCCAGACTCGACGTGAAGAGGTTACCGACCTGGCCCAGAAGGTCGACAATCACCTTGTCGTCCATCGCAGAGCCGAGTATACCCGCGAATTTCGAGCCCGGCTGACTGTCGTGCAATTGCAAAGGATCGAGTGCTGTGCTCATGAGCGTCGCTTTTGCAGCTCCTCCACGAGTGCCGGCAGCACCTTCAGCGCATCACCGACGATGCCCAAATCAGCCAGTTTGAAGATTGGCGCGTTCTCGTCTCTGTTGACGGCAACAATCGCTTTCGCACCCTTCATGCCGACCGTGTGCTGCATCGCGCCGCTGATGCCGAACGCCAGATACACCGCCGGCTTGACTGTCTTGCCGGTCTGCCCGACCTGCATCGCGTAGGGGACCCAACCCGCATCTACCACCGCACGGCTCGCGCCGACGGCGGCGTTGCCGAGCACTTTGGCGAGCTGGTCGAGGAGCTCGAAATTCTTCGGATCTCCGAGTCCGCGCCCACCGCTGATGACGATAGGCGCCTCTTCGAGCTTGGGTCCCGCGGCGACGTCGGCGACCCGGTCCGTGACCCGCGACGTGAGGTGCTTGGGATCGATCGCAGTGGTGACCGGTGAGACCGTCGCGGCGCCGCCGCCGCTCGGCTCGGCGACGAACGACTTGGGTCGCACGATCGCAATCGCCGGCCCCGACGATTCGAAGCGGGTGGCCACGTTGAGGGTCGCGCCGAACACGGATGAGTGGACGGTGACGCCGTCCGCATCGCTCACATCAAGGCCGTTGGCGATGACCGGCACACCGAGCTTGGCGGCGAGCCTTCCGGCAACGTCGCGCGAGTTGTACGTCATGCCGAAGAGCACGAGATCGGGCTTGTGCTCGGCGATCAACGCCGCCAGGGCGTCGGCGGCGGGGCCCCCGAGCAGGACTTCACCCCAGACCGCATCAGTGCCTGCATAGAGCGTGGTCGCACCGTGCGCTCCCAGCTCGGGGGCGGCGGCATCCGCGCCGGGGGCGAAGGCAACCGCCTCCACCGTCGACGCCAGTGAGCGCGCTTTGGTGAGCAGCTCGAGCGCGACCGGCGCGGGCTTGCCGTCTGCGATCTCGGCAAACACCCAGATCTTTCCCAGAGCCATCGCTCAGATCACCTTCTTCTCGGCGAGGAAGTCCGCGATGCGCTTGTAGCCCTCGCCGTCGTCCTTGACGATGGATCCCGCCGCGCGCTGTGCGGCCGGCTCGACACCCGTGATGCTCTGTCCAGCGGTGCCGCCGCCTGCTCCATCGAGGCCCAGGTCGCCCGGGGTCACGCGATCGAGCGGCTTCGATTTGGCACCCATGATGCCTTTGAGCGACGGATAGCGCGGCTCGTTGACGCCAGCGGTCACGCTGACGACGGCTGGGAGGTTCGCCTCGACCAGGTCGTACCCGGCCTCGGTCTGCCGCTTCACCTTCAACGTCGTGCCGTCGACCTCGACAGTCTTGGCGAAGGTCACCGCGGGAACGTCCAGGAGCTCGGCGATCATCTGCGGGACGACGCCGGTGTAGCCATCGGTGGATTCTGTGGCGGTGATCACGAGATCGAATCCCTCGCGGCGGATCGCCGCGGCAAGCACTCGGGCCGTGGTCAGCGCATCGGAGCCGCGCAGGGTGTCGTCGCTGACGAGCACCCCTTTGCCTGCGCCCATCGCGAGCGCCTTGCGCACCGCGTCGAGACCACGCTCGGGGCCCATCGAGATCACGGTGACCTCGCCACCCTGTGCCTCGACGAGCTGAAGGCCGGCCTCGACTCCGAACTCATCACCTGGGTCCAGCACCACCTCGACGCCATCGCGCTTGAGGAGGTGCGTGGTTGGATCGAGCTGCCCCGTCGTGTTCGGGTCGGGGATCTGCTTGACGCAGACGACGACCTTCATGAATGCCTCCGTTGATACCTGGCCCGGGATCGAAACTCTAACGCACCTTCACCGGAATTCCCGATCTAGGGCGTCCGAGCTCCGCAGCGACCGCATCGAGATCGACCGAATCAGCTCCCTGAATCCGGGCCGCCTGGGGCTGGGTGGCCTCGAGCGCGGCGTGCAGAGGGCCGTCGGTCCAGCGTGAGTCGGCGACGGCAACGATCCCGTAGTGATAGCGGCGACCGGCGAGCCACGTTTCCCAGGATTCGGCTGCGGTGACGGCCTCGATTCCCGCATCGCCGAGATCATCGGTGCGCGTCACCGGGTCTCCGTCCAGTGAGGCGACGGTCCAGCGCGCATCCGGCCAGCGCTTCGCGGCAGCGGTGACGAGATCGGCGAGACGGCGCTGCTCAGGCGTCCCCTGGGCGTCCGGCCGGGGGCCGGTGAGCACGAGCACGCGTTCGCAGGTCATCGCGTCGCGGCCGCCGATGATGCCGCTCGGCTCGGCCCGCCAGCTCTCCGGCGGGCGGCGGTCCAGCAGGCTCCGCCAGCGGGCACGGAGGAGGCGCCGGTTGCGCTCGATCCGAGCGGCCTTCACGCCACCCGATCCTGATGCGCCCCGGACGTGCTCCACCACCGATCGCGGCTGATAGACGACCCGTCCGTGACGCTTCGCCAGCGCGAGGCAGAGGTCGACGTCCTCGCAGTACATCGGCGCGAACCGCGGGTCGAAGCCTCCGACCTCGACGAACGCGGAGCGGCGCACCAGGAGACAGGCGGCCGAGGCGTAGTCGACGGTCCGTCGGAAGAGGTATTCGGGACGGTTCGGGACATCGCCGTCGCCGTAGTTGCGGACACGCGCGTCCCGCCAGAGGATCGAGCCGGCCTCCTGCAGGCGGCCGTCGGGGTAGAGGAGCTTCGGGGCGACCGCGGCGACGCCGGCGTCGGCATCCGCGATCTCGATCAGTGGCTCCAGCCAGCCCGCTCGCACCCAGGCATCACTGTTGAGGAGGAGCAGGTACCGGCCTCTCGCCATCGCCGCACCCTGGTTGTTCGCCGGCCCGAAGCCGAGGTTCTGCGCGTTGCGCAGGATCCGGGCGCCCTCGACGTGGCCGAGTTCGTCCGCGGTGCCGTCGACGGACGCGTTGTCGACGATGACCACCTCGTGGCGCGGCTCGGTGGCGTCGGCGAGCAATTGCAGCGCCTGCCGGCTGAGATCCCAGCGGTTGTACGTGACCATCACCACGGTCACGTCGGGACGATCGACCTTGGGAAAGCGGATCACGTGCGCCGGCGCTGCCAGCGCTGGTATCCCTCACGGATCGGGCGGGCGAGGCGATGCTCGGGCGACGCCTGCAGGTGGTCGATCTCGGCCTGGAGCCGGGAGAGCTCGGCCTGGAGCGCGATGCGCTCGTCAACGAGCCGCTGTTGGAGGATCGCGACCGCCGAATCGGTCGGATCGTGGGGGACGGCAGCCCCGGTGACACTCGCACCTCGCGGCAGCCGCTCCGCCAGCTCCGCAAACGCACCCTCAAGGGTGTTCAACGCCTCCGCGATGTCGACCGGCTTCCCAGTAGCGAGCAGAGCCACCAATTGCTCCTTGGGATCGCTCGCCAACGTCGGGACGCCGGCGAATCCGCCGGCGGCCGCAGCGGCGACAACCGGTGTCCCGAACGATTCGGCTAGGTGAGCGCCTGCACCGGTTGTGGCAATCGCCGCTGATGCTCCGGAGAGGGCAGCCGCGATGTCGTCGAGCCCGACCCACGCCGGGAGGCGGTGCATCTGTCCCGCAAGCGGAATGCCAAGGTCGAGGTCAAATGTCTCGGGAGCCGTCGGATGCAGGGTCAGCACGATCAGGGACAGCGCGGGATCCGCGCGGAGCACTGCCTTGATCCCCTCCACCACCTGTTCACTCAGCGCGGGTGCACCCGCAGCCCTCGCGACCTCGACGACGAGCCGCTTGCCAGGCGGCAGACCGCCGCACATTCGGAGCAGGTCCGCGCGCCGCCGAAGGGTGCCGGACTCGAACACCCGGGACGCGAGGAGCAGCGGGTCTCCTGACTGCACGACCGTGCCGCCGATCCGCTGCTGGGTCGCCGAGTCGCGAACCCACACATCACGACCGGCAAGTCCCGAGACGTCCGCGTCGCCTTCGTCGGGGCCGCCGACGCCGAACCAGATAACCTGGCCCGCCGCCGCGCCACCCGACCGCGACCCCGTGGTGACAAGGGCACCGACCCCGCGCTCGACAAGCGCTTCCGGATCGATCGCGTAGCGCGCGGCCCATTCGGCGTCGCTCAGGAGAACGTCGCCCGTGATGATCAGCGCGTCGAACCCGAGACCGCCGGCCGCCAGCGGCTCCGCCGGACGTCCTTCGTCGCCGGGAACCGGACGCTCGGAGCCGAACGGTGCCAACGCAACCAGGTCGATGTCGGGGCGCCGGAGCAGCAGCTCCCTTTCGAGAACCCGGCGCAGCGCGACCTCGCCGAGATCACCGGTATCGAACGCCCCGAAGAGCCCGACCCGCGGCCGGCCGGCGGCGGCACCGTCCACGTGATGCCTCCGTGTGGCTGGGGTGTCAGACAAGCGGCTCACGTCTCAGGTATGGCTCAGGGAACGCGCGCCATCGGCGGCTGAGAATGAGGACACCGCCCACCATAAAACAACTCGAATCCAAAGGAGCAGCACGATGTCGGGAAAACTCTTCCCCGTAAAGCGCGTCGCATTGACCGCGGTTGCATTCGCGGTCGTCGCGGTCGCCGGCATCGCGACGGTCGCCATCGTCCCGGCGCTTGCAGCAGGGATATCCGGTAACTCCACCACGGCCTCCACAACGCCGTCGCCGAGCGCAACCGCCAAACACCCAGGAGCGAAAGCGGTCGCGGCGCGGCGCATCGCTCTGGCGCTGTTCCGGACCTCGGTGCAGGAGACCGGTCTCAGCCGCGTCACCGTCCTCAAGGACCTCCTCAACGGCGAGACCCTGGCGCAGATCGACGGCTCCAAGGCCCAGGCAGTCGAGAGCGCCGTGATGGCGAAGATCACCGCGCGGCTTGGTAAGGCCGAGACCAACGGGAAGATCACCGCGGCGCAGAAAACCACGCTCAGCAGCGCCGCGACAGCGGGCATCAGCAAGCTCATGAACATGAACTTGAGCACGTACATCCGGGTTCGATTCGGCGGTTTCGCCAAGGCCCCGGCCACGACGCCTTCCGCGACACCCTCCCCCGCAGCTGCGACGGCGGCCAGCATCCCCCTCTGACCTTCGGCCCGCGGCTGGGCAGTCTACCCGGACACCCCGGGTAGACTGCCTTGATGCCCAAGAAATACACCGCCGCCGAGCAGGTCGTCGACCCCGCTCATCGCTACGTCGCGACCATCACCACCGACCGCGGTGACATCGTCATCGCGCTGGACCCCGCCCGGGCGCCGAAGTCGGTCAACAACTTCGTCTTCCTGGCCCGCGAAGGCTTTTACGACGGACTGACATTCCACCGCGTGGTCGACGATTTCGTGATCCAGGCCGGCTGCCCGGAAGGGACCGGCCGCGGCGGACCGGGGTACCGCTTCGATGACGAGCCCGTGCAGGGCGAGTACGAGCCCGGCGCGGTCGCGATGGCCAACTCCGGACCGAACACCAACGGCTCGCAGTTCTTCATCTGCACGGTCGACGATCGCCACAAGCTCACCAAGGCCTACAACCTCTTCGGTCAAGTCGTGAAGGGGATGGACGTCGTCGGCTCCATCCGTCAGAACGATGTGATGCGAACGGTCACCGTGGTCGAGGAGTGATGGCGGAACCGGGTCTGCGCTTGATGGCAGTGCATGCGCACTGCGACGACGAGACGATCACCATGGGCGGCACGCTTGCCACCTATTCGGATCGCGGCGTGCAGACGTGCGTGGTGTGCTGCACCGACGGGAAGCTGGCGACGATCGTCGACCCGAACATGCCCGAGGAGACCACGCGGCCGCGCCTTGCCGAGATTCGCGAAGGTGAGCTGCGCGAAGCCTGCAGGATCCTGCATGTCGACGATGTCGAGTTCCTTCGTTACGGCGACTCGGGCATGGCCGGTGCACCCACCAACCAGCTACCGGACGCGTTCTGGATGGCATCCATGGACGAAGCGGTGGGCAAGATCGTCGCCCAGATCCGGCGTTTCCGCCCGCACGTTGTCGTCACTTATGACGCAAACGGTGGTTACGGCCACCCGGATCACATCCAGACGCATCGCGCAACGCTGCTCGCGGTGGAGGCAGCGCGGCTGGTGCCGATGTATAAGGAAGCCGGTGAGCCGTGGCTCGTAGAGAAGCTGTATTACACGGCGTTCCCGCGCTCTCAGTTCGAGCGCATGGTTGCGATGGCGAAGGAGGCAGGCATTGACCCGCCCTTCGGCGAGACCAACCCTGACGAGATGGAGTTCCTCACCCCGGACGAGTACGTCACCACGACGATCGACTGCGCCGATGTGATCGACCGCAAGCGCGACGCACTGCGCGCACATCACAGTCAGATCTCAGAGGACTGGCCGCAACTCACCATGCCGGACAACGTCCTCAAGCAGTTCGCCGACGAGTACTTCCAGCTCGTCATCTCGCGCACGCCGGCGGTGCTCCCGGAGACGGACCTCTTCAGCGGCATCAAGCCAAGCTAGCGCTGCAGCGAGGGAGCCTCATTGCAGACGCCCTCGGTTGATGACGAGCGCCTGGCGAGGTGGTGCGAGCAGATGCTCGGCGCGAAACCCGCAGAGATCCTCTTCCGCAGCGGACATCTGTCGGTTGTAGTCGGCGTGCGGCTGGCCGACGATCGGAAGGTCGTCGTCAAGATCCGGCCGGACGCACCGCGGATCAGTGGATGCGTCGCGGTGCAAGGCCATCTCTGGTCACTCGGTTTCCCGTGCCCACGGCCGCTTGCCGGTCCCAGGTTGATCGGCGATGGAGAGACCGCAACTGCTGAGGAATACGTGACCGGTGGCATCCAGCTCACACGCGATCCGCGCGCACCGGAGCAGTTTGCACGGCTGCTCTGGCGGTTGATCGAACGATGTGCGGAGCTCCCGATGGACTTTGACCTCGGTCCGCCGCCTCCGTGGGTGGAGTGGGATCACACGCGCGCCGGTACGTGGCCTCGATCGGACGAAGGTGACGACGATTTCAATGCAGATGCGGAACCACGCTGGCTGGATGAGGTCGCCGCACGCGCCCGGAGCATCCTCCTGAACCTTCGAGCCCGAGACGTCGTGGGACATGTGGATTGGGAGTCACAGAACATCCGGTGGCATGAAGGTCGTCCGCTCGTCGTACACGACTGGGACAGTGCAGCCGCGCGACCCGAAGCGACGATTGTCGGCGCGGCCTCGGCGGAATTCACGGTGAGTGGCGAGCCGCCGTCTGCGGCGACGATCGCGGAGACCGAGCTCTTTCTCGACGCCTATCAACAGGCACGGGGCGTCGCGTTCACCCACGAGGAGTTGCGTGCGGCATGGGCCGCAGGGCTCTGGGTACTGGCATTCAACGCCAAGAAGACTCGCGTGCTTGCACGAGATAAGACGGAAGCCTTTGCCCACGAGGCATGGGAGCGCCTTCGACGGGCGACTTCGTAGCTCTGCAGACTGCAGCTCGCCGGTCCGTCAACCGAGCTGTTTCCAGCCCGACCCGCTCCATGCCCATACGTGATACGGCGTCAAACTCCCCTCGACTGTCGAATCCGCACCGACGAGTCGGAGACCTCCGTCCGTCTGAATGATGCTGCCGTCCGACAGCGACGGAGCTGATGCGACGCGTACCGCAACCCAAGCGTGGCCAACAAGTCTCCACGTAAGAACCGGCATCAGTGGCAGCGCTTGAGGGTTGAATAGCTGGACGCAGAGAAGCAGCGAATGGCTGGCTGCATCCCAGCTCAGACCCAACAGCGGTCCCGTCGTCGCGGGTAATGCCGTGTTGGCGATGAGATGCCACGCGACACCATCCCAGCGCCAGATCTGGTCATCGCCCGCAATGTTCAACGACTGAGAAAACAAGCAACAACTCACCGCCATCAGCGCGTCGGTGGCGGGGTCAAAAGCCATCTGGAGCGCGTTGGCCTCAAACGGTTCGTGCGCTCCCTTGGGTATCCAGCGATTTCCGGCCCACAGCCAGGTCTGGCTGCTCGAGTTGTCTCCCGCGGATGCGGGTGTCACCAGAATCATCTGGTTGAGAGCGGGATCCCATGCCATCGCCCCGCCGGCGACCGGCGGTTGACTGATGCTGGCATCCAACTCCTTCCAGGTCTCGCCGTCCCAGCCCCAGGTCCCGTCGTTTCCAGCCCCGTCAAACGGTCCGCCACCGGCGAGCATGACCAGGCGGCTCACAGGGTCGTAGACCGCGCTGGCGCCGGCGAGCGGTGGTGGCTGCATTGGCGGCGACGCGAGAGTCCAGCCGGCTCCGTTCCAAACCCAGGTATCGCTCCCGGTTCCCGACGTGCCGCCATACACGACGATTTGACCTGTCGCCGCGTCATCTGCAACGGTGAACGCATCGGCACTTGGTTGCGCAGTGGGCGTCGGCTCGTTGACCAGCGGTGCAACCGAAGGCTGAGACGTGGGTGGGGTCTGAGGCAAAGCACCCGTACGCGAGATCAGGTAACCGACCACTCCGGTGCAGGCGACAGCGACAACGAGCGCAAGCAGGGCCGCACGGGCACGTCGTGGATGGTCTCCCATCGCACTCTCGATGATGCGCTTCGCCAATAACGCACGTACCTCGACCCAGCCGTCAGCTAGCTCCGCTGAGTGAAGGACGCGCCTCAAGCCACAGAGGTGGGGGTGGCGGGGGATCTGGTCCGCAGCGAATTTGTGAGCGAGGAAGAGAGCGCGAAAATAGATTTGCGCGAACGACCGAGCGGGCAAGCTGAGCAGCGGCCCCAGATCCCCCGACGCCGCCACCTCTGCCGTGGCATTCGGATCAATACAACGAGACGGAGCCTAACTGCGCTCCAGCACCATGGCGATGCCCTGACCGCCGCCAATGCAGAGTGCCGCAACTCCAAGCTGCGAGTCGCGCTTCTGCATCTCGTACAGCAAGGTCACGAGGATGCGGGTTCCGCTCGCCCCGATCGGATGACCAATCGCGATCGCCCCGCCGTTGACGTTGAGGCGATCCTCCGGGACGGCGAGCTCACGCCCGACCGCCACCGCCTGAGCTGCGAAGGCCTCGTTGAGCTCGAACAGATCGATGTCGCGCAGCGACACCCCCGCCTTCTCCAACGCTGCACGTACCGCCGGCACCGGACCCATCCCCATGACACGTGGTGCAACACCGGCACTCGAGTATCCGCGAATCCGCGCGAGCGGAACGCGACCCTCTGCTTTTGCGCGGGACGCGCTCATCACGACCACAGCCGCTGCTCCATCGTTGATGCCGCTGGCATTGCCGGCCGTCACGGTGCCGTCTTTCGCGAACGCGGGACGCAGCGCCCCGAGTGACTCAGCCGTCGTGCCGGCGCGAGGATGCTCGTCGGTGTCGACGAGAACCTGCTCCTTCTTGCGCTGCACCGGCACCGCGACGATCTCATCCTTGAAGCGCCCGCTTTTGATGGCCACCTCTGCCTTCTGTTGCGAGCCGGCAGCGAAGCCATCCTGGTCCTCGCGCGTCACCTCGTAGTCGCGTGCGATGTTCTCCGCGGTGTTGCCCATGTGGCAGTCCTCGAATGCACACCAGAGCCCGTCGCGGATCATCTCGTCGACCAGCTGGCCGTGGCCGAGGCGATAGCCGTAGCGACCGTTCTCCATCAGGTACGGCGCGCGCGACATGTTCTCCATGCCGCCGGCGACGAGGCATTCGGCGTCGCCTGCGCGAATCGCCTGCGCTGCGAGGGCCACCGTCTTGAGGCCGCTCCCGCACACCTTGTTGATCGTGGTCGCAGGAACCCCCTCGGCAAGGCCCGCGCCGATCGACGCCTGACGTGCGGTGTTCATGCCCAGTCCCGCCTGGAGCACGTTGCCCATGAGCACCTCGTCGACGCTATCGATCCCCGCGCGGCGCAGGGCTTCCTCAACTGCGATCGAGCCGAGCCTGGTCGCAGGAACATCCACGTACGCACCACCGAATGTGCCAACCGGGGTGCGCACAGCGCTGACGATGACTGCGTCTTCCATGTCAGATCACTCTACCCCGCTGTTCAGGCGGCGAAGCTTGGCTCCGAGCCGAACGTCTCCGCATAGCGCGCCCGGAACGACGCCGGGTCGAAGTGATGCGCCTGGGGACCCCGCTCGGCGACGACATACGCGGCAGCGATGGACCCCATGCGCCCCGCGACATCGACGGATGCGCCGGCGCGGAAACCGGTGAGCAGACCCGCGATGTAGGCGTCGCCGGCTCCGGTGGGGTCGACGGCGTCCGAGACCCTGGCAGGAGGGATGACGGTCACCCCACCGGGTGCATGAATCTCGCTGCCTTTGGCACCTTTCGTTACCGCCACCATTCGTCCAGTACCCAGGTCTTCCACGGATTTACCCGTGCGCTCGCGGATCATCTGGAGCTCGTAGTCGTTGCCCGCAACCAACCAAGCCTGATCGAGACCGGCGCGCAGAACATCGTCCGGCATGGCCGGGATCTGCTGCGCCGGCGCGAAGATCAGCCGGGCGCCGAGCGCAGCGGCTTGTTGGATGTGCAGTGCCATCGCTCCCGAGTCATCGGCGCCGACGATCACGTCGGAGATGTCGCTCAGCACGCTCAGGTCCACACCGGCTGCCCGCGTCATCGCGCCGGGATGGAACGCGGTGATCTGGTTGCCGTCGAGGTCGGTCGTGATGAACGCGGTCGCGGTGTCGATGTCCTCGCAGTGCAGCACGGCGGACGTGTCGACGCCCTCGGCAACGAGTGCGGCCTCGAACGCGGTGAAATCACCGGCGCCGACGGCGGCGCACAGCAGTGGACGCTCACCGAGCATCGCCATCGAGTACGAGATATTCGAGGCAGTCCCGCCGCGGCGCCGCTCGAGCTGATCGACCAGGAAGGCGACGTTCAACACGTGCGTCTGGTCGGGAAGGATGTGTTCGCCGAACCGACCCTTGAACACCATGATGGTGTCGAAGGCGACGGATCCGGTCACGGCGATTCTTCCCACAGCCGGGGCAGGATAGCCAGCCCGACGTGCCCGCCGTGGCGTGAGCGGCGACAATGGCCCGAATGGCGTCACACGAATTGGGAGGCGGGGCCGCCGCGCAGCCGCCGTTCGCGAGCCTCAATCCCGCCCAGCAGGCCTCCGAGGAGACCGCGCTCGTCGATGCGGTCGAGGTGTATCACCGCACCTACACGACCATCCTGCGCAGCAGCGGCGAAACGCAGCTCCGCGTGTTCGAGCATTCCCACAAGGCCATGGGATCGAGCCTGCATCCTCTGGCCGGGTCGGTCGAACTCGACCTTGGCGCCCTCCTCTATGCCGTCCGCCGGCTCCCGGACGCGATCCTCGGAGCACGGAGCGTCGTGATGGGCCAGTCGGCCGAGGTGTTCGCTCAGCGTGGCTACCAGCCGTTCGCCGAGTGGTCCGAGGTGAGCGCCCCGGGAAGGCGGCGCCGCTGGTACGACGACGGCGGCGGCACGCTCGCGGTCCTGATCGCCAGCGCTTCGGACGTCGACGACCTGATCCCGACGATGGTCGCCCTCCAGATCGAGTGCAAGAAGCTGCGTATGGCGATCACCAGCGCCGGCATCGAGCGGGTCGAGCACGCGACGCCTGCGGCCCTGGCTGCGGCGTGCGGTGGCCTCGAGGACGACTGGTCCCAGTTGCACGACATCTGGGGCTTGGGGTTCGGTGCCCGGCTCGCAGCGATCAGCGCACACGCGATGTCGCTTCGGGTGCGGATGCTCGGCGGCACGCAGGTCGGCTACGCGCGAGTGACCCGCCGGTGGTGGCAGCAGGTCACCGGCCTCATGCGCTCCGAATCGCTCCTCGACCGTCCCGTGTACTTCGTGAGCAGCAACTCACATGCGATCGCCAACCTGGTGACGGGAGTCGCCCCGCGTCACGCCGAGGAGCTCGCGATAGCGGTCGAGCGCGAGGGCACCGAAGAGCTCCGCGAGGAGTTGCAGCGTTTCCGGGACGGCACCGCTCAGGGCCACTGGAACAACTTCCTCTACTACGCCGCGCGTGAGCGCATGCGCCTGCTCCCCGACCCAGAACGCGTCGCGCTCCGGCGCGAGGAACGCGAAGCCGGCGCGCTGAGCGTCACCAGCCGGACAGCGCTCGACGTTGCAGCGCAGGTGGTACCCCTCGATCGCCTCGATCCGTCGCGTTTCGATGAGCGCGTGCTGCCCGTCGACGCCGCGGCACTTGCGGCGAGCAGAGCCGTGATCGTCAACATCGACTACCCACTCGGTCTCGCGGCGTACAACATCCTCCGCGAGATTGCGGAAACGGTGGAGCTGCGCGGCGTGTACATCCTCGGCAAGGCAGCGACGCTCAACGCCGACGTCGGTGACGTGATGATCAGCAGCGTCATCCACGACGAGCACAGCAGGTCGACGTTCTGGCTCGACAACGCCTTCTCGGTGTCCGATATCGCCCCGTACCTGCGCTTCGGGAGTGGCCTCGACAATCAGCGCGCCGTGAGCGTGAAGGGAACGTTCCTGCAGAACCGCGGCTACCTCGACTTCTACTACCGCGAGGCGTTCACCGTGGTCGAGATGGAGGCGGGTCCATACTGCAACGCCGTGTACGAGATGACTCAGCCTGCCCGCTATCCCACCGGTGAGCCGATCAGCTTCTCCAAGCTGCCGATCGATTTCGGCGTCATCCACTACGGCTCGGACACGCCGTACACGCAGGCTCGCACGCTCGGCGCCCGCGGCCTCTCCTACTTCGGCATGGACTCGACGTACGCGTCGTCAGTCGCCATCGTGAGGCGCATCGTCGCCCGCGAGGGTGCGACAGGGCAGTAGCGGCCCTTGTCCCTGGTCAGCCTGCGCGACGTCGGTGTCGCCTTCGGTGCAGAGAGCGTGCTCGAGGGTGTGACCTTCCGCATCGAGACACGCCAGCGCATCGCGGTCGTCGGCGCCAACGGCGCGGGCAAGACCACGCTGCTGACGCTCATTAGTGGCGCGCGCGAGCCCACCACGGGTGAGGTCGAGCGTCAGCGTGGGCTGCGCATCGGGTACCTCCCGCAGGACGCACCGGAACCGGTCGCCGAGACCATCCTCGACGAGGTCATGGCATCACGCGAGGACCTCGCTGCGATGCACCACGAGATGACCACGCTGGAGCCGCTTCTCGCTGACAGCACACGTCCGGACGCGGCGCAACTGCTGCAGCGATATGGCGATGTCCAGCACCGCTACATCGACCAGGGCGGCTACGAGCTCGAGGCCAACGCGCGCGAGGCGCTCGGCGGGCTCGGTCTCGACACTGCGACGCAACAACGCCATCCCTCACAGCTGAGCGGCGGTCAGAAACGCCGTCTGGAGCTGGCGAAGCTGCTCGTGCAGGACGCCGACCTCCTGCTCATCGACGAACCGACGAACCACCTCGACCTCACCGCGATCGAGTGGCTCGAGGACTTCATGAAAGGCGTGTCGACGGCCTTCGTGCTCGTCTCCCACGACCGGCGCTTCCTCGACAACGTGTGCACGCAGGTGATCGAGGTCGCGGGCGGCACCGTCGAGGACTATCCCGGCAATTACACGCAGTACACGAAGCTCCGTGTCGAGCGGCGTGAGCGGCGGCGCCGGGAGTTCGCAGCGCAGAAGGCGTACATCGACCACCAGGAAGAGTTCATCCGCAAGTACAAGGCCGGCCAGCGGGCGCGTGAGGCACGGGGCCGCCAGACCCGGCTGAACCGGCTGGAGCGCGTCGAGCCGCCGACGGTCGACCGCAAGCCCCGGCTCAAATTCAGCAGCGCCCCCGCGTCGCGGGTGACGCTCAAGGGTGTCGGGCTCATCGTCGGTCGGGACGAGCCGCTGCTCATGGTGCCCCCACTGACGATCGTGCCGGGTGAGCGCATCGCCGTCCTGGGACCCAACGGCAGCGGCAAGTCGACGTTGCTCCACACCCTCGCCGGCGACCTGCCGCCACTCGAGGGCACCCTGACGCTCGGACCCCGGAGCGTCCGCCGCCTGTACCGGCAGGACCTCGGGCAGTCCACCGAGCATGGCGCCGCCGACGTGCCGGCCGGCGACGACGAACGCACGGTCCTCGCCGACCTCCTCGCCACCCACCCGGTCGGCGAGGAGCGCGCCCGCACGCTGTTGGGCTCGCTCCTCTTCAGCGGCGACGACACGCTCAAGCTCGTCGGCGACCTCAGCGGTGGTGAACGAGCGCGTCTGATGATGGGCAAGCTCGCCATCGAGGAGACGAACCTGCTCCTCCTTGACGAGCCGACGAACCACCTCGACATCCCGGCGCAGGAGGTGCTCGAGGCCGCCCTCGTGAAGTACCCCGGCGCGATGGTGCTCGTGACCCACGACCGCGCGCTCATCGATGCGGTCGCCACGCGCACGTGGGCAATCGAGGACGGCGAGATCCGCGAAGTCCTCGGAGGCTATACCGACCTGCTGAAGGCTCGGGAGCGCGAGCGCCGCAGGTGAGCGTCGCCGCTGCTCGCGAGCGCACGCCTTCGCCGGGCGTGGCGCTGGTCGTCGCGAGCGTGGCGGTCTCCTTCTCGGCGATCTTCATCAGGTTCGCCGACGACGACGCGGCAACGATCGTCTGGCTGCGCATGGGGATGGCGACCGTCCTGCTGCTTCCCTGGGTGGTGCGCGACGTTCGCCGGCACGTCATGCTCCGCGGGCGCACGCAAATTGCGCTGGTCCTGGCGAGCGGCGTCCTCCTGGCCGGTCACTTCCTGCTCTGGACGGCGTCGCTCCAGTACACGTCGATCGCCGCCAGCGTGCTCCTGGTCTCGGTGCATCCGATCATCGTCACGCCGTTCGGGAGGCGGCTGCTCGGCGAACGCGTGTCACGCCGCACGCTGATCGCCGTCGCGATCGCACTGCTCGGCATGGTGGTGACCTGTGCCGGGGACTTCCGGGTCGACAGCCACGCGTTCTTCGGTGACCTGCTGGCGATCGGCGGCGCCGTGTGCCTTGCCGGTTACCTGCTCATCGGTCGCGGCGTGCGATCCGAGCTCGGCGTCGCGGGGTACTCAGCGGTCGTGTACGCGGTGGTGTGCGTCGTTGCTGCGCTGACTGCAGTCGCCGGAGGGAGCGCGCATCTCCCGTCGCCGAAGGTCGCGCTTGCCTGCCTCGGTCTCGCCGTGATCTGCACCATCGGTGGTCACACCGTGTACAACTGGGCGCTCCGCCATGTGCAGGTCCTCCTCGTCTCGCTCTCGTTCCTTGCCGAGCCGCCACTCGCCGCGCTGCTCGCACTCGCGTTCTTCGGCGCGGTCCCCGGTGGTGCGACGATCGCCGGTGGCGTGCTGATCATCGCCGGCCTGGCGCTCGCGCTCATCGAGCCGGGAGCGTGGACCCGTCCCGCACCGATTGCGTTGAACGGATGACGGCCACCGCGTGCGGCCATCCGAGCACCGCGCTCGTCCGGCTCTTCGATGCCGATGACCCCGCGACCGGCGATGGTTTCAGCATCGCGCAGTGCGCGTACTGCGACCTCGCACAGACTGTTCCCGCGCCGTCAGCGGCGGAGCTGGATCGCTACTACCCGCGCGGATATCACAGCACCACCAAGCGATATCGCGGTGGGATGGACCGCGTGCTCGGGCTGGTGCACCGCAGCCGCATCCGATCCCTCGAGCGATTGCTCGGCGGCAGTGGCAGTGTGCTCGACATCGGCTGCGGACCGGGTGTGCTGCTCAACCAGATGCAGCAGCGTGGGTGGACGGCGCGCGGGACTGAGCGCTCGCCGTCCGCGGCGCAGCAGGCCCGTGACGTCTTTCATCTCGACGTGCGCGCCCAGGACGTCGACGAAGTGGTCGCCGAGGGCGCGACCTTCGACACGGTGGTGCTCTGGCATGTCGCCGAACATCTCCATTCGCCGAGGGAAACGGTGCGCGGCATCGCGCGATTGCTGCGCCCCGGAGGAATCCTGCTCATCGCGGTGCCGAACTTCGGATCCCCCGAAGCGCGCATCGGGCGAAACAAGTGGTTTCACCTGGATGTGCCCCGACACCTCGTCCATTTCACGCCCTCGACGCTCGGCGCGATACTCGCGGCAGCCGGATTCGAGACCGTGAAAGTCACGCATCTCGTGCCCGAGTACGACCTGTTCAGCTTCGTGCAGACGGTGGAGAACCGTCTCGGCCTTCCGCCGAATCTGCTCTACGACGTGCTGCGCAGGTCCGAGGCACGTCTGCGCGAGACCCGCGCCGGCGCGCTCTCAGCCGCGATCGCGGTGGGCCTTGCCGTGCCGCTCACCGCTGCGGCAGCGATCATCGCGCCAGTTGCGGCGACAGCGCGACGCAGCGCAACGATTGCCGTCTACGCGGTGAAGGGTCCGGCTCAGCGCGAGTAGCGGCGCGAGCGGAGTCCGATGCGGTGCAACGCGTAGCGGTTCACCGTCCAGACGGTCTTCAAGCCATACACCGTCGACGTCTTGAAGTCGACCGAGGATGCATCGTCGAAGTACCGCGTGGTGACAGGCACCTCGGCAACCTTGAAGTTGAACGCCGCTGCCTGCGTCAGAATCTGCGTGTCGAAGACGAAGTCGTTCGAGTTGCGCAGGAACGGAACCGTGGTCAGGAACTTGCGGCTGTACGCGCGATACCCGGTGTGATACTCGGAAAGACCGAGGCCGAGCACACGGTTCTCGTAGCCGGTGAGCGACTTGTTGGCGAGCCGTTTCCACCACGGCATCCCACCGGCGCGTGCGCCGCCGGGATTGAGAAAGCGTGAGCCGAGCACGACATCGGCGCGACCGCTCGAGATGACCTCGACCATGTCACTCAGGATCGACGGGTCGTACTGGCCGTCCGGATGGAGCATCACGATGACGTCAGCGCCGTCGCGCAGCGCCTCCATGTAGCAGGTCTTCTGGTTGGCGCCGTAGCCGGCGTTGTGGGGGTGCTTGATGACGACGAGGTCGAGCGATGCGGCGAGCTTCGCGGTGTCGTCGGCGCTGCCGTCATCGACGAGGATGATCGTGTCGACGACGCCCGGAGGAATGCGGTCAATCGTCGCCTCGAGCGTCTTTGCCGCGTTGTACGCGGGCATGACAACCACGGTTCGCAACGTCTCGATCGAACCTCTTCCAGTGACGCCGGTGCGCCAGCGCTGTGCGGTGTCTGGCAACTACATCCATCCCACGGGGCGTTCGCCCACTGAACTCTTGGCGCGTTTGCCCTCTTTCTCGAAGGATGATACCGCATCAGTTATAGGCCCCAGAGCCATCCGGGCGGTCCCGGCTATGGGGCGATACCGGTTTCCGCAGGCTTGTAGTTCCGCTGATAGAACTCCCAGAACTCACCGGATTTCAGCGGCCGCCACCAGTCCTCGTTGGCGGCGAACCACGTGACCGTCCGCTGCATCCCCTCCTCGAAGGAGATGTTCGGCTGCCATCCGATCCCCCGCAACCGCGCGGAGTCGACCGCGTAGCGGCGATCGTGACCTGGGCGGTCGCGGACGAATTGTTTGAGTGATTCGGGCTTGCCGAGCAGGCGAAGCACGGTGTCGGCAACGGTGATGCCATCGGTCTCGCCGCCGGCACCGATGTTGTAGTCCATGCCGACGGTGCCGTCGCGCAGGGCGCGGTCGATGCCACGCGCATGATCCTCGACGTAGAGATAGTCGCGGACAGCACCGCCGTCGCCGTAGATCGGCAGTGGGCGGTCATCGATCGCATTCGTGATGAAGAGCGGGATGATCTTCTCCGGATACTGGTACGGACCGTACGTGTTGGAACCGCGTGTCACGATCGCGGGAAACCCGTACGACGTGCGATAGGCCTGCACCTGCAGCTCGCCGCCCGCCTTGCTTGCGCTGTACGGGCTGCGCGGTTGCAGCGCATCGCCTTCGACGCTGTGGCCACTGCTGACCTCGCCGTACACCTCATCGGTGCTCACCTGCAGGAAGCGCTCGTGGCCGTACGCGCGCGCCGCGTCCATGAGGACGAACGTGCCGTACACGTCGGTGAGGATGAACTGCCCGGGCGCCTCGAGCGAGCGGTCAACGTGCGACTCCGCCGCGAAGTTGACGATGACATCCGTCGCACCGGCGAGGTCATGGACCGTTGCGGCGTCACAGATATCCCCGCGCGCGAACCGGAAGCGCGGGTCATCGCGCACCGACTCGAGGTTGCGTTCGTTGCCCGCATACGTGAGCTTGTCGAGCACGATGACCGAGTTGTCGGGATGATCGCGGAGCGTCATGCGCACGAACTCGCTGCCGATGAAGCCCGCCCCTCCGGTCACCAGCAGGCGCACGTCAGATGTTCTCGATCGTCCAGTCGAAGCCGATGCGCGCGTCGTCCCAGGCAATGCGGCCCTCATCCGGATCTGCAGGGTCGTACGGCTCGGTCACGTAGTAGTTGAGGATCACGTCGCGACTCGAAAGGCACTGATATCCGTGCGCGACGAGCGGTGGGATGGCCACCATGCGCGGCGCGTTCTCACCGAGCATCACGGCCTGGATGTTCCCCGAGGTGGGCGAGTCGCTGCGCAGATCGACGAGCACGACTCGCGCATCGCCCTGGATGATGTCCCAGTAGTCCCATTGCCGCTTGTGCCAGTGGAACGCCTTGATCAGCTCCGGTGGGTTGCCGCCGCGCGCGTAGGCGAGGCTGCGTGACATCTGCGCGAACGAGTGGTCCGGCATGAACGGCCGTCCCTGGTCGTCGACATCACCGCGCTTGAGCTGCTCGATGAAGTAGCCGCGTTGGTCCGTCCACTTCTTGAACGTTTTGACCATGACGCCGTCGATCGAACCGAATCGCTCGGCAAGTGGCCGCGAGGCCATCGTGTTGAGCACCCCTTCCATCTCGGGGAGCACCGCCATCCACGCCATACCTACTGAAACCAGCCCTCGATATCGATGATCGCGTTGACACTGCCGATGCTATTCAACAGGTCCAGGTGGCCATTGTGCGTGTCGCCGCTCGTGTCGAGTTGCACGACGATGAGATTGGGCAGCGTCGCACCGGCGGCGAGGTTGATGTCCGACGCGTTGGGCGCGCCGGTCAGGTCGGCGGGATATGCGACAAGGTAGGTCCCCTGCGTCGGGATCACGGCGGTCAGGTTGGCGATCACGGCCTGCACCAGCGTGCCACTCGTGGCTGACGGGACGCCCCCGACACCGTCAACGCTGACGGAGCGCACATTTGACGCTCCCGCGCCGATCGTCCCGGCCGCGCACCCCGCCAACGACTTCCTCGTGTCGCAGATGCGGCTGGGCACGATCGCCTGGTACTGGTAGCCGTTCGGAGCTGCCAGGGTCCCGTACCAGCCGTTCGCATCGAGCAGGATGTTGATCTTCCCGTTCGACGCGAAGACGCACACTGCCGTGTCCGGTCCGCTCGGTCCCTGCCCGAGCCCAACCATCACGCGGTTCGCCTCGACAGCGCCGGCGACGACGTTGATGGTGGAAACACTCGGCGTGCCACACGTGCCATTCGACGCCGGCGGATAGACGCTCACATAGGTGGCGGCACTCCCTGCGACAGCCGTCAGGTTGAGGACCGCTGCCTCGGCCATGCCACCGGCGGGGATCTGACCACCCGTCGTGACGGTGGTCAGCATCGGGGTGCCGCCGATCAGGATGCCATGCGTCCTGCAGGCGCTGGGCGTGTTCGTAGAGCTCCGGGTATCGCACACACGAACCGGATTGATCGGATGGAACTCACCGAGCGGCGTTGGGGATGCCGGCGGCTCGAAATAGCCCTCGACATCGGCAACGACGTTCAGGGAGCCGGCGGCGTTGTAGATGACGACACCTCCGCCGGCGCCGAGCGTCACGGTCACGAGGTTCGGCGTCGTGGTCCCGGCGTTGAAGTTCAAGTTCGAGGCGTTGGGCTTCGGCGTGCCGGCGGGGTACACCGTCAGCAGGCTCACTGACGTGTCATCCACCTCGGTCACGTTCAGGACGACGGCGACGGCAGTACTGGGAATCGACCCCACACCAGTGATCTGGACGGTCCGGCTCGAGTTCGGCCCGATGGGTGCCCCAGTACGCGTGTTGAGGATCCGAAACGGCGTGGCCATCGGTATGTAGTTCGCGGGGGCGACGTACGTGTAGGCGTCGGCTGCGGAGAGTGCGCTCGTCCCTCCGGAGGTGGTGACCTGCACATCGTCGGTGCCCGCGGCCTCCGCCGGGGTCGTCAACGTGAATGATGCGTAGGACACGGTCGAGGGCGTCACGGAGGTTCCACCGATCGTGACCGTCATCCCGGCAGCGAAGCCGGTGCCGGCCACCGTGATCACCTGCCCTCCCGCCAGCGGGCCTGAGGCGGGAGTCACCGACCGGACGATCGGGACACCGATACCGAACGCGGTGGTGCCGTCAGGCGTGCCGAGCCCGGTCGGACCGTCCCAGCCCGCGCCGGCGGTGCAGAGGTTGATGCCGCCACAGTTCCCGTTGCTCCCGCTGGTGACGTCGTTGAGACCGGACGTGTGGCTGTAGATGTAGCTCGCCCCGTTGATCGGCGCGGATGTCGTCAGCGCATCGACCGAGGCGATGATCGGGGAGGACACGCTCGTTCCGCCAACCGTGATCCACCCGCCGCCGGCGCTGTCGTACGAGAAGACAGGAGTGCTGGTGCCGGCAACGGCCGAGACATCCGCATCCGCGCGCCTCGCGCATCTGGACTTTATGTTCGCGTTCGCGGTCTGCCAGCTCGGCTGGGCCTCGACGCCGGAGCAGCCGCTCCCGGCGCTGTTCCACGCCGCTTCGGTCCACCCGCGAGCGTTGTTCGCGGGCGTCAGGTTGGTGCCACCGACGGCGGTCACATATTGAGACGCCGCCGGGTACGCGACGCCGTAGCCGCTGTCTCCCGTGGATGCGGTGATGGCGACGCCGGCATGGTTGAAGAACTGGTCGTACCCCGTGTTCTCGCCGACGAACTCCCGCCCGCCCCAGCTGTTGCTGATCTCGTTCGCGCCGAGAGCGACGGCTTCGTCCTCAGCGTAGAACAGGCTGTTGTCCTGGTCCGAATCAGCCTCCACGAGGATGATGTGGCAGTTCGGGCAGATGGCCGAGACCATGTCGAGATCGAGGCCGATCTCGGGGATCCAGTTGTCGCCGGGAGGCGGCGGCGGCGGGTAGTTGGTGCCGCCGTCCTGGTCGACCTTCTGGAAGCAGCCGTTGGCTGTGGTGCACGCCGGGAGACCGAAGTTGCTGCGGTACACAGCGAGGTCGGACTCCGCATTCGCATCGTCGAAGGCGTCGACCACCGCCACCGTGCGACCGGTGCCGTTGGTTGCCGACGGCAGGTCATAGGCGCTCTGGAGATCGCACGGATCGTAGCCGCCATCGTTTTCGAGGCAGCCGGGCGCCGGCGAGTTGGGCGAGATCGCGACCTCTTCCGCAAAGCACTGCGCGCGTCCGGGCTCCGCGGTCCCGCACGCCGCTGTCGGCACGTGCGTGGCGGCGGACTGCTCGAGCTTCGCCGCGAATGCGAGGCGAGCGGCGCCCGACACCACGGGGCACTCAGCGCTGGCAGCGCTTGTCGGGCCGCAGGCCGTCCGTGCCGGTGCGCCGGCGACCGCCTGGGTGGCATTCGGGAACCAGAGGGCTGCCGAGAGGACGAGGCCGACCACGAGCGGCAGGGAGAGACGACGTTTGCTGAACGCGTGACTGCGTGATCCCAATTGAAACCCCATGCCTCCTGGTTCGCTCGTCCGTCCCACACATGATCGGGGAGCAACGACCGCCAGAACGGCGCGTTTTCGGTTACGACTGCGTGAGGTGGTATCCGATCTCAGCCCAGCCGAAGGCTCAGCGGGTGCGGCCACAGCAGGTTGTCGTTCAGATACGGGTCGCGGATCTCACCGGCCTCTCCCCAGCGGTCGATGAAGGTGCGCTCGTCCCATCCACTCCCGTCCTCGGTCCCGCCCCGCTCGGCATCGCCCCAGGTCAGCTCGGCAAGCGGCGTGCACAGCACGCGAAGGCCAAGCCGGCGGACGCGCAGGCAGTAGTCCACATCGAGGAGCGAGCGGCGGTAGATCGGGTCGATGCCGCCGGCTCGCTCGAACACCGCGCGCCTCGTCATCAGACACGCGCCGGAGACCGCGCTCGTCTCCTTGATGACGCGCAGCAGCTGATCCACGCTGTCCGCGACGCCGAGCCGTCCAAGGACGATGCCCTCGTGCGCGACCGCGCCATCCGGATAACGCAGACGCACACCGACGGCGCCGATCTCGTCGCGCTGGCTGAGCTCAAGCATCACCTGGAGCCACTCCGGTGTGATCACGCGCACGGACGCATCGAGCAGGATGATGTGGTCCCCGGTTGTCGCTTTGACTGCGGCGTTGATCAACTCCGCGACGCGCTCACCTGCATGCACGACGGTCACGGTCCGATTGGTGTACGTCGTCAGCAACTCGACGCTCTGCACACACTCGTCGACGTCGGACCCGGACGATCGTGCAACCACGAACACTGCGACGGACGGAGTCCCGCTCAGCGTGTAGCGCGGCATGTAGAGGCCGGGACTCGGGCCGGGCTCGAACTCGCGCATCGACACCGCGACGCCGAAGTGCGTCGGCGACCGCACGCCGTCCCGCTTCCTGCGCATGGGGTTTCCGGTCGGCGGCGATCGCTGTTGACCCCGGTGCCATCCTCCATGCGTAGAGCACGTCGGCGACGTGACCCACATGCCGCGCACGCTCGGTCACGCGCAACACGAGATCGTGGTCCTGGCTGCCGTCGAAGCCCTCACGAAGTCCACCGACCTCGTCGACGAGCGAGCGACGGATTGCCGTCAGATGGTTGACGTAGTTCTCACCGAGCAGGCGATCCGGCGAGAAATCCGGTTTGAAAGCGGGTGCGCCGAGACCACCGTCGGCGAGGAGCTTGTCCTCGTCCGAGTACACGACATCCGTATCGGCGTGAGAGCGCAGATACGCGGCGATCGCGAAGAGCGCATGCGGGCGCAGCACATCGTCGTGGTCGAGGAACACGACGAACGCGCCGTTTGCAGACTCGGCGGCCGTGTTCGAGGCGGCGGCAATGCCGCCCTGCACGTCGCGATACGCAACACGCACGCGCGCGTCACGGGCCGCACGCTCCAGCACGGCGCGAACGTACTGCTTCGTCGACGCGTCATCGGCAATGCACAGCTCGAGGTGCGGATACGCCTGCGCCAGCACCGAACGAATCGCGGCATCCAACGACGTCTGTTGCGGATCATGCACCGGCATGACAACGCTGATGACGATCGGGTCGGTGAGCGCCTCGGCCTCGCTGCGCATGCGCGCAAGCTCGCCCGCCGCCGGCGTATGCGAAGCGAGCCACGCGCGGTACTGACGGCGGCGCGCGGCAGCCGTGTCGGCGACACCGATCGCGCGCCGCAGACCGCGGTCGCGACGGATCGCGCCCACCACGGCTGCCGGACCATGCTCGACCAGTACCTGCGTTCTCGCAGTGGCGGCATGCAGCGTCTGCTGCCGGCGGGAATTCGGCGGAATGAGACGCCGCGCCCTGCGAGCCGCAGTCAGCGCGATCCGTGCAGCGGCGCTGTCCGTCGATTGCGCCAGTTCGAGGCGGAACTCGTTGCAGCTCGGCCTCCAACTCCTCGATCCGGCGGCGCGCGGCATCCAACGCATCGTTGAGCCTGCCCAGCTCGTCGCGGGAGCCCTTCACACGAGCCATGGTCGCTCCCGCGTCACAGTCATCATCTGGTGCATCGAAAGGAGATGGTATGCGGGGCGCGCGCTATCCGCCTCCACTTAGTATGCTCGAACTCGGGTGAGGCGCCAGCCAGTTCGATTCCATTGGAGATTCCGACCATGACCGTCGTCGCCCAGGGGAGCGGGCGTCTCGAGGCGATCGCTCGGCCGAGGAGCGTTTTCCAGCGGACTCTCAACCTCACGCGTGAGCTCGCGATCACGCAATTCAAGCTGAAGTACACAGGATCCGCGCTCGGATACGTGTGGTCGCTGGTCAAGCCGCTGATGCTCTTCGGGATCATGTACCTCGTTTTCAGCGTGCTCTTGAAAACCGGGGGCAAGGACGCGGACTTCCCCGTCGAGCTGCTCTTCGGGATCGTCATCTGGACTTTCTTCGTCGAGTCCACGACGCTCGCGATGAATGCCATCGCCGGTGCCGGCGAGCTCATCCGCAAGGCCTACTTTCCGCGCTGGATACTCGTCGTCTCGTCGACCGCAAGTGCGGCGCTGTCGTTCGTCATCAACACCCTGCTCGTTGTCGTCGTCACGCTGCTGATCGGCAAGCTGCACCTGTCGGTTTCGAGCCTGCTCGCGCCCCTGTACTACATCGAGCTCATCGTGCTGGTACTCGGGCTCTCACTCCTGCTCTCCGCGCTCTTCGTCTTCTTCCGAGACCTCGGGCATATCTGGGAGATCGCGTCGCTCGTCCTCTTCTACGGATCGGCGATCATCTACCCGTTCGTACGGGTGCCGAGTTATCTGCGCCACATCGCAGGTCTGAACCCGGTCCTGCAGATCGTGCAGGACGTGCGCCATTCGTTGGTCGACGCCGCCAACCCGGCGATCCCATCGATGATCACAACCATCGGATGGTTCGTGGTCATTCCTATCCTGAGCACGCTCGTCGTGCTGGGCATCGGCTTTCTCGTCTTCAACCGGCTCACGCCGAAGTTCGCCGAGGCGCTGTGAATCCTGTCGTCCAGGTCTCGCATCTGAGCAAGCGATTCCGCCTCCCTCTCGACAAGAGTTCGACGCTCAAGTATCGAGTGACGCACTGGCGGAGCACATCGCGATATCGCGACCTGAACGCGCTGCGCGACGTCTCGTTCGAGATTCCCCCGGGCCAGTTCCTCGGCATCGCCGGGCCGAACGGTTGCGGGAAGAGCACGTTGCTGAAAATCCTGTGCGGGATCTACAAGCCGACCGGCGGCAGCGCCGTCGTCAATGGCGAGTTCTCTGCATTCCTCGAGCTCGGCGTCGGATTCAATCCCGAGCTCACAGCACGCGAGAACATCTTTCTCGGCGGCGCGCTGCTCGGGCTCACGCGAGCGCAGCTGCGCGACAAGATCGACGAGGTGCTGGCCTTCGCCGAGCTGGAGGATTTTGCGGAACAGAAGCTGAAGAACTTCTCGTCGGGAATGCAGGTCCGGCTCGCCTTCACCGTCGCGATCCTTGCTCGCACCGACCTGCTGATCATGGATGAAGTGCTCGCCGTCGGCGACGCGAGCTTCCAGGAGAAGTGCTTCGACACCTTCAACACATACAAACGCGAGGGCAAGACGATCGTCCTCGTGAGTCACGACCTCGCTGCGCTCGATGAATACTGCGACCGGGTGCTGCTCTTCAATCACGGGGTCGTCATCGCGGACGGGCCGGCGAAAGAGGTCACTTCGGCGTATCACCGCATGGTTGCCGAGCATTCGATGGCCACTGCGCAGGAGAGCTCCGCAGCGTCGCGAACAATCGATCCGACTCAAGACGCCGCGAAAGCGGTGCAGGTCATGTCCGTCGCGCTGCGCGACGAGTTGGCACAGTCGTCGCGGAGCTTCGAGACCGGCCGCCGGATGACGCTCGACATCCAGCTCCTGGCCAACGAGAACGTCGGGGATTTCGTCTGCGGCGTATCGATCCGGCGCGGTGACGGCCTGATCGTCGCGGGCACGAACACGCTGCTCGACCACGTCACGGTCTCGGGCGATCGCCCCGGGCAGGTGATCTCGATCCGGTACGACATCGATTCGCTCTCATTGCTGGCCGGCGGCTACACGGTGCAGGTCTCGGCGCACGATCTCGCCGAACTCGGTCATGTACGACTTCAGCGACCCCGCGGCAAGCTTTCACATCGAGAACAGCGGCGGGCACGTCGGCGTGCTGGAGATGCACGGTCGCTGGCAGGTCGAGCCCGAGGCCGACGTGCCGGCCGGCAGCACTGCCGGCCAGACCGCGCGGTAGGGAGAGCACTGATCGGCGCCGGCCGATCGGCGGGGGCTCGCCGGCGCAGCATCTGGACCCCTCTCGGTGTCGTGGGCCCGATGGCACTCGCGTTCGCGGTTCGTCTCGTGCTCGGCCTGCGCACCCCGCTCGACCCGCAGGAGGCGACGCTCGGTCTGACCGCGCTCCACATCGTCCACGGCCAGCTGGCGCTCATGGACCCGGACGCGCAGTACCTCGGTGCGCTCGACGCCTACCTCATCGCGCCCTTCGTCGCGGTGTTCGGAGCGGGGCTGGTGGCGATCCGGATCGGCCTGGCGTTCATTGGCGCGCTCACCGCGCTGACCGCGTACTGGTTCGGGCGCATTGCGCTGCGCCGCGCAAGCGACGCCGTCGTCGCCGCCTGTGTCGTCGCCGTCTTCCCGATCTTCGCGGCGTACTGGTCGGCGCGGCTGTATCCGGGCGGAGCGGACCTCCTGGTCCTCGAGACCGTCTGCCTGGCGGTCGCGGCACGCATCGGCTGGGGAGGCGGTAACCGGTTGCGCTGGTGGGTGCTCCTCGGATTCGCTGCCGGGGTCGCGGTCTGGTCGGATCCGATCTTTCTCTGCGTCGCCGGCGCCATCGCGGTGGGGCTCCTGCTCCGCGCCCCGCGCATCGGGTGGCCGAACGTGAGCCGGGGCGCATCTGCCGCGCTCATCGCGTGGGTCGTCGGCATCCTGCCGTGGCTCGTCTACAACGTCCCGAACGGGTTCCCGAGCCTGCACTCGATCCCAAGAAGCGAGGCCGGAATCGGGACCGGGATCCGCAACCTCCTCAGCGATCAGCTCCCGGTTCTTTTCGGGGGATCCAGCAGCTGCGGGCATCCGGTCCTTCCCAGCGTGGTCACGGACATCGCCTTCGCCGCGGTCCTGCTCGCGCTCCTCTGGAGCCGGCGGCTCACGCTGCGATACCTCGTCTCCGGACACTGGACGGGGCTGTCGTACCTCGACCTCGCACTCCTCGTCATCCCGGCGGGGTTGGTGGCAGTGGTCCTCGCCGGCGCCAACGCGGACCCGTGTGCTGCCCAGACGCTGCTGCCGATCGCCATCCCGCTTGCTCTGGGAGTTGCGGCGATGCTCGTCGAGCGAACGCGTTGGCGTCCCATCGCACTCGGGGTGGCCGCGGTGTGGCTCGTCGTCAGCGTCATCGCGGCTGCCGGGATGCTCCCCGACTCCTCCACGTCGACGGCGTCCGGGACGAAGATCCCGGCGAACCTCGGCCCGGGTGTCGCTCTCCTGGAGCAGCATCATCCGGCTGCCATCTGGGCGGACTACTCGCTGTCGCGGCTACTGTCGTATGACAGCGGCGATACGCTCCCGATCGCCGAGTACGGAGGCACGGTCGGCTTCCTGGCGCGCCAGCAGCAGGTCGAGACGGCACTCGATCCGGCCTGGGTGTTCGTGGCCGACGACCAACACATCACGGCGTTCCTCGCCGCATGCCGGGCACACTCCATCACCTACCGCGTGGCGACGGGCGGTGGGCTCGTCCTCTACAGCAAGCTGTCGGGACCGCTCGAGCCCATCGACGTCTTCAGCGGTGCCGAGGCACGCACTTCCTGAGTCAAGATCGGCGCGCCGGTGACGAAGAACAGCAGGTGCGCCGGGACCACGCCCATGACCACGCTGATGATCAGCACGTAGAGCATCGCCGTCGCCGGCTGGTTGGCGCGGATCCTCGCGAAATGGCGCGTGAGGAGCGCGACACCGGTCGTGAAGACGATTCCCGAGCCCACCACGAGCAGCCAGAACGGAATCGCGTCGCCGGACCAGAGCAGCTCACCGCGCACGGCCGACGCCGACGTGACGATGACCAGCACGATCACGAGCGCCTGGAACGCCACCGCCGCGAAGACGATGTCGATCGCGCGGCGCAGCGGCCGGAACGAGAGATTGGGTGCGACCAGGTACCAGTGCCCGAGCAGCATCCCGGCGAGTGCGCTTCCGGAGACAAATGCAGCGGGCACGAACGCGACGACTGCGGTGCCCACGCCGCCCAGAGCGGGGCCGAATGCCGCGGCTGCCTTGGCGATTGCCATCGCGCCGAAGCCGATGGTGATCAGGCCGACGACGCGGCGAGCGATGTCGGTCATCACTGCGCAAAAGAAGGCGTAGGCGAGCAGCGCAACGGTGAACGCGATCGACCAGTGGAGCAGGTCCGCCTGGGACCCGGACGGCAGGGGCGCGCCGAGGAGCGCGCTGTCGGGCGGCAGGAGTGCCTCGATGAGGACCGAGATCGCCATGACGCCGGCGCAGATCGCTGCCGTCGTCCCGACGAAGCCTCGGCCGACCTTGCCGAGGATGTCCACGACGTACGCCGCAACAGTGGTGCCGGCGGCGATCTCCGCGACCACGACAACGGTGGCGATCGGCGCGAGCGCGGGCAAGGAGAGATCCGGCACGGCTCGATCCTACGGTTGTGGGGGTACTGGTCAGTCGTGCGGGCGGCGGCGGGCCAGTCGCTGCATCGCGTGGTACACGCTGCCGAGCAGATCGTGTCGCAGCGTCCCCCGCGGGGCCGCCTTGACAGCAAGGTCGTCAGCGCGTCGTGCGATCCGTGCTGCCGGCCGCTCGCTCCAGCCCGCGCGGCTCTCGAGTGCCTCGAGGCGCTGCTTGAGCTCACCGATCTCGCGCATCTGCTCCATGACGACGGCATTCCGTTCGTGGAGCTCGTAGTGCATCCGTGAGTACGCGCGGTCGTAGTCGGCAACGACCCGATGAAGCGGCTCCGACGACCGGCGGTACCGCGCCGCCCAGGGAGCGATGTAGGCCGCGTCGTAGTCGACGTCACGGATGAAGCCGTGCCGTGCGAAGCGCTCGGTCCAGTACTCCGCCGGGTGGATGTTCGTGTGCGTGGGGTCGCGGTAGTGCATCGGCGTCGACGACACGATCAGGTCATCGGTGAACGCGCAGAGGTTGGCGATCGCCTTGTCGGCGTCCGGCGCCGAGAGATGTTCGAGGACCTCGAGGCAGGTGATGAGGTCGTAGCGCCGCTGCAGCGGGTCGGTGATCGACCCGAGCGTGAGGTGACGCCGGATGTCGTCGCGTGAGCGGGCGATCGCGTACTCGCTGAAGTCGATCCCGTCCGCATCGACGCCCCGGTCGCGCAGCGCCTCGACGAGCAGGCCGATCGCGCAGCCGGCGTCGAGGGTGGTCTTCGGCGCGATGTCGGCAATCAGGCGGTCGGCGACCGCTCCGAAGAAGGCCTGCCACTGGGCGTTGTGCTCGTAGACGATGTGGTCGGCGGAATAGTCGGCGTAGTACGCCTCGCCGTAGTCGGCGGCGCCGGCGCGCGCTCGAGCGCCCGCGCCGTCGGCGGCCTCAGCGCCGCCGGCCGTATTCGCTGCGATCTCCACTCCCGGGGCATGCTAGCACCGGCCGCACAAGCGGATGGACGGCGGGTGACGGTTTCGCACACGTGGTTCGAATCCAATTTGGCTCTGGTAGGTTGGGGTCCGTGCCTGATCAGCGCTCGCTGTTGCGCGGCCGCCTGGCCTCCGTGATCGACGGGGTCGCCGACGTCGCAGCGCAACTCGCCCCTCCCGCAGCCCGTCCGGCCGCACCGCCTCCACCTCCGGCTCCGCCGGGGCGCGCGTGGACGCTTGCCCTCGCGATGGAGCCGATCTCGGCCCTGCCGATCGAGAGCGCGTCCACCCCGGGGTTGGCACCCGCAGGACCGCCAGAGCCGGGGGCAGCGCGCCCGTACGACCCGCCGTCGCACCATCGCTTTCCCACCGCGATCGTCGGGTCGGGAATCGTCGGTCTGGTGGTCCTCGCCGCAGTCGGGCTGCGACTGCTGCCCGCGCCGGCACCCCCGGCGCCTGCGCCCGTCACCAACCCGGTTGCGCTCACGGCCGTCAGGCCCGTCGCCGCTCCTGCCCACGTCGGCGGGTCAGTCCCGGCGACCCAGGTGTCGTTTCCCGCCGGAACGGCGACGGTTTCCATCGAGGTGGACGCGGCCGCCGATGCGCGCCAGGCTCCTGTCGAGATCATGGTCAGCGTCGGGCAACCGGCCGCGACGATGATCGACAACAACTACATCCTCGATTCGTCCGGCGCAACGCTGATACCGCTGAGCCCGCCGACCGGCGGCTTTCCGCCAGGCGACTACACCGTGACGATCAGCGGCAGCAGCAGCGGCGACACCCTCGGCACCACGACGTTCGACGTCCGCTGACCGCTTCGGTCAATGAGCGACCGGCAGCCCCGCTTCCTCCCAGGATTCGATGCCGCCGCTGACGTTGTAGGAGTTGGGTCTCCCGAACGTCCGCAGGTAGTCGACGGCGCGCGCGCTCCGGCCGCCCATCCGGCAGTGCACGTAGACGTCCTGGTCGGCGGGAATCTCGCTGAGTTGCGACGGCAACTCGGCGAGTGGGATGAGGATCGAACCGGGGATGTGCACCTCGTCGTACTCGGAGCGCTCGCGGACATCGATGAGCACCGCTCCGCCTGCTTTCAGGGCATCGCTGGCCGCTTTCGGGCTGACCTCGGAGTCGTCTGACATCCGCGGCAGTATAGATGCGGCGGCGGAGCGGCCCACCGCGCGTCCAAGCGCCTTCCGGCCTGCTAGGCTCGTGCCCGTGAGCACGGTTGCCGCACCGGCGGCGGTTGACTCTCCGTGGCTGAACGCACAGCGTCAATTCGACAACGCCGCGGAGATCCTCCAACTCTCCCCAGGTTTGCGCGCCGTCCTGCGCGAGGTTCGGCGCGAGCTCGTCGTCCGCTTTCCGGTGAAGATGGACAACGGCACCGTCAGGATGTTCGAGGGCTACCGCGTCCAGCACAACGTCACACGTGGCCCCGCCAAAGGCGGCCTCCGCTTCCACCCCGCGACCGACATCGACGAGGTCAAAGCGCTGGCGATGTGGATGACGTGGAAATGCGCGCTGACGAACCTCCCGTATGGCGGTGCGAAAGGTGGTGTCGCGGTCGACCCGAGCACGCTGAGCCACCGCGAGCTCGAACGGATGACGCGCCGGTTCGCGGCGGAGATCAGCGTCCTGGTCGGGCCCGAGTCGGACATCCCCGCACCCGACGTCAACACAACCGCCGAGATCATGGCCTGGATCATGGACACGCTCTCGATGCAAGCCGGCTATTCGGTGCCCGCGTCGGTGACCGGCAAACCGCTCGAGATCGGCGGCAGCGAGGGCCGGCCGAGCGCGACCGGGCGAGGCGTGAACATCATCGCCGTCGAGGCGTGCCGGCGGCTCGGCCGCGAGCCCGCGGAGACAACCGTCGCAGTCCAGGGATTCGGCAACGTCGGCAGCTGGGCGAGCCAGCTGATGCACGAGTCCGGATTCACCATCTGCGCAGTTTCTGACGTATATGGCGGGATCTACTCAAGGGACGGGCTCGACATTCCCGCCGTCCTCGCCCACCGTCAGAAGACCGGCAGGGTGACTGACTTCCCCGGCACCACGGCCGTGACCAACACCGAGCTGCTCGAGCTCGAGGTCGACGTGCTCGTCCCCGCGGCGATGGAGAACCAGATCACCGCGCGCAACGCCGGCAGGATCCAGGCGAGCCTCATCGTCGAGGGTGCGAACGGCCCGACGACGCCGGACGCGGACAGCATCCTCGAGCGCCGCGGGATCACCGTCGTGCCCGACATCCTCGCGAACTCGGGCGGCGTGACTGTCTCGTACTTCGAGTGGGTCCAGGACCTGCAGTCACTCTTCTGGGAGGAGGACGAGATCAACACCCGCCTCAAGAAAATTCTCCAGAAGGCTTTCCGGCAGATGTGCGAGCAGGCGGATCTGCACCACGTCTCGCTGCGGCTCGGCGCCTATCTCGTCGCGGTCAAACGGGTCGCAGACGCGACGGCGGTACGGGGCATCTACCCATAGGGGCGCCTTCGGGCGCCGGCTCTCCCCCCATGACGCTTCTGGACCGGCTGCGCAAATTGCCGCTGCCGGTGGGAACCATCCCGGTCGCAGTCGGGCTCGGTCTCGCCGGGCTCATGCAATACGGGTTCCTGGTGGTCGCGGCACGCGCGCTCGGACAGACCAAGTTCGCGCCGCTCTCGGTCTTCTGGGCACTGCTCTTCGTGTGCGGCCCAGGCTTCTTCCTGCCGCTCGAGCAGGAGACCGGGCGCGCGATCGCCGCCCGGCGGGTCCGCGGCGAAGGTGGCCGGCCGGTGGTGGAGCGCGCCACCTTGATCGGCTCGTCGCTCGCGGTCGTCCTGATCATCGTCACGCTCGCGCTGGCCAGCCCGATCGACAACAGGGTGTTCGACGGAGATCCGGCGCTGCTCGCGGGGTTGATCGGCGGATTCGCCGCCTATCTGCTCGAGTTCCTCGTCCGCGGCGTGCTCGCCGGCAATGGCCGTTTCGGGGCGTACGGCATCCTCATCGGCGGCGAGGGGTTGCTGCGCGTCATCTTCGCCGCCTTCCTGGCGGTGATCGGGGTCAAGGTGGCGGGCCCGTACGGCGTCGCGATGATCGTGGCCTCGTTCGTCGCGATCGCGCTGTCGCTCATCGGACGCCACGGCCTGCTCCGGCCAGGGCCGCCGGCCCCGTGGTCGGAGCTCTCACACGCGCTCGGCTTTCTCCTGATCGCGTCGGTGTTCACCCAGCTGCTGCTCAGCGTCGGCGCCGTCGCGGTGCAGCTGCTGGCGACCCCGAAGCAGGAGAGCGCGGCCGGCCGATTCCAGCTGAGCCGCATCGTCGCCTACGTGCCGATCTACGTCTTCCAGGCCGTCCAGTCGGCACTCCTGCCCCGGCTCTCGGCGCTCGCCGCCGGCGGCAAGCATCGCGAGTTCCGGAGCCTGCTCTTCCGGCTCCTGACGCTCGTCGGAGCCCTGGGGGTAGTCGCGATCGTCGGATTCACGCTGCTCGGCCCGACGGTGACCAGGCTCCTCTTCGGCCACGGGTTCGAGTTGAGCAACCTCGACTTCGCGCTGCTGTCGGCCAGCTGCATCGGCTTCATCGTCACCCAGGTCTTCGGCTACGGCCTGATCTCGCTCTCCGGCTACCGCCGCGTTGCCGTGGGGTGGCTGGTCGGCGGAGTCGTATTCATCGTCGTCGCGGCGGTGGGCTCGCAGCTCTTCCTCCGCGTCGAACTGGGATTGCTGTGCGGGGCAGTCGCCTCGTCGGCGGTAATGGCGGCGCTCCTCCTCTCCCTGTTGAGAGCACGAGACAACCTCGACACAGAACCGCGAAAGGACGGACCGACGGTGATTCCGGCCTGACACTCGGCCGATGGGAGCTCGTGCCCGGATAGCTCTGGTCGGAGCCGGAGCGATGGGGGCCAACCACGCGCGCGTCATCTCGGAGTCGGACAGCGCCGACCTCGCGGTGATCATCGACACCGATCGAGAGCGGGTCCGCCCGCTCGCCGAGCGGCTCGGCTGCGCGTTTTCAGAGGACCTTGACGCCGCGGCGCACTGCGACGCGGCCATCATCGCCACGCCGACGGCGTTTCACGAGGGCGCCGCTCGCGTGCTCCTCGAGCTCGGCAAGCCGATCCTGGTCGAGAAGCCGGTGACCCCGGACATCGAGACGAGCCGGGCGCTCGTCGCCTGCGCTGAGCGCCGCGGCGTGCCGCTGATGTGCGGTTTCGTCGAGCGCTACAACCCGGTCGTCGCGACCATGCGTGGGCTGCTCGACGAGGAGCCGATCCACATCGTCGGTCTCCGCCATTCGCCGGAGACCCCTCGGAGCACGCTGAGCGTCGTCTTCGATCTCCTCATCCACGAGATCGACCTGGCGCTCGCATACATGGGAGGCGCCACGCCGACCAAGGTCTGTGGCGCGACGAGCACCGCCGGGCGCGATCCCATCGTCGAGGTGGCCGACTGCCTCCTCCAGTTCTCGTCGGGCGCGGTCGCAACGCTTTCCGCGAGCCGCGCGAGCCAGCGGAAGGTTCGCTCCCAGCTCGTGTCCACGGCCACCGCCCTCTACGACGTCGACCTGCTCCGACAGGACCTCACGGTGTACCGCCACCGCGCGCACGCGCAGGGCGTCGGTGCCGGTCAGGCGGCCGGCTACCGCGCGGAAACCGTCGTCGACATCCCATTCGTGCGCCACACCGGAGAGCCGCTCGCGCTCCAGTTCCGCCACTTCCTGGACCTGATCGACGGCAAGGCCGATGCCTGCCACGAACGCAATTCGATTCTCCCGGCCCACGAGATCGCAGCCGCCATCGAGGAGTGCGCATGAGCGACCCGACCGTCAGCTACGTCATCCCCGTCCACAACCAGATCGCGGACCTGCGGCGCACCGTCCGACTGCTCGTCGAGCGCCTCGGGCACCTCCCGGGATCCGAGGTGCTGCTCGTCGAGAACGGCTCGTCGGACGGTTCGGGACCGCTCTGTCTCTCGCTGGCAGCGATGCACGACGGCGAGGAGGTCGCCGTGCGCGTCACGACCTCGGCCAAAGGCCTCGGGTTTGCGTGGCGGCGCGGTATGGCGATGGCGCGCGGCGACGTCGTCGTGCTCACCGCCGCCGACCTCCCCTTCGGGTTCACCGACCTCGACGGCTACCTCGGCATGAGCCCTCGACCGCTCCTCGTCATGGGCTCGAAGACCCATCCCGAATCGCAGGTGGAGACCTCGCTGACGCGACGTGCCCTGTCCGCCGGATTCGGCATGCTGCGTGCCGGCCTCGTCGGCGTCAACGTCGACACCCAGGGCACCGTGCTCATGCAGGGCAGCCTTGCCGCAGCCCTGCTCCCGCGGTTGGTCAGCGGCGACTTCCTGATCGGCGCCGAGATCAACTGCTGGGCTGTGCGCACCGGCGTCACCCCCGTCGAGATCCCCGTCGTCTACACGGCGTCCGGCCGGTCAACGGTGTCCCCGCTGCGTGACTCGACGCGCATGGCGGCCGGTCTCTTCGCGCTGCGCCGGCAACTCGCCGACGACGGACGCCCGGTCGCCGGCGTACGGGAGGTTGCGACGTCATGAGCGTCACGCAGGCTCCTCCGCTCGAGCGCATCCGCATCTCCGCGCCACAGCTCGGTCCCGAGGTCGAGGCACTCGTACTCTCGGTGCTGCGCAGCGGCCACCTCGCGCAAGGGCCGATGGTCGAGCGCTTCGAAGCCCTCTGCACCACCATGGCCGGCACCGCGCACGCGATCGCCGTCACGAACGGAACCGTCGCGCTCGACGCCGCGCTGCACGTGCTCGATATCGGCCCCGGCCAGGAGGTCATCACCTCCCCGTTCACGTTCGCGGCGACGATCAACGCGATCCTGCGCAGCGGTGCGTCAGTGCGCTTCGCCGACATCTGTGACGACTTCACCATCGACCCGGCGTCTGCCGCCGCGCTGATCGGGCCCGACACCACGGCACTCATGCCGGTGCACCTCTATGGGCTGCCGGCTGACATGCAGGCGCTCACCTCGCTTGCGGCTGCCAACAGGCTTGCCGTCGTCGAGGACGCTGCGCAGGCCCACGGCGCCGACGCCGGCGGCCGCCGGGCGGGCAGCTACGGAGTCGGCTGCTTCTCGTTCTACGCAACGAAAAACGTCACCAGCGGCGAGGGCGGCTGCGTGACCACCGACGACTCGATGCTCGCCGAGCGGTTGCGTGTCGCACGCAACCAGGGTATGCGCGGCCGGTATGATTACGCCATGATCGGCCAAAACTGGCGGATGACGGACGTCGCGGCAGCGATCGCGATCCCGCAGATGGAACGTCTCGACGCGATTAACGCGGCACGGCGTGGCAATGCCGCGACGCTGAGCTCGCTGCTTGCCGGCACCGCCGAGGTGACCACGCCGTCGGCGCCCGCGGGGCGCACGCACGTCTGGCATCAATACACAGTGCTGCTCGACCCGAGCCTCGATCGCGACCGCGTCGTCGCCTTCATGTCGGAGCACGGCGTGGACGCGGGCGTGTACTACCCCGGCCTCGTCTGGGACCACGACGCGTACCGGCACCACCCCAACGTGCACCGTGACGACACACCGACAGCGCTCGGCATCGCATCGCGCTGCCTGTCGCTGCCGGTGCATCCCGGCCTCAGCTCCGGCGACCTCGAGCGCGTCGCGGAGACGCTCGCGGCCGCCGTCCGCGCCGCCTGACGCCGCGGCTCAGTGGGCTGCGGTCGAACTCGATCGCGGAGAGCAGCTCGTCGCCCTGGTCGGTGGGGCCGACCAACGCCATGCGCACGTCATCGATGCCGGCGGCGATGCGTTCCGCAACAGCCTGCACCTCGTCTGCGGTGATCTTCATGATCGCCTCGGCACGGTCGTCCGGCGTCTCGAGCGGGAGACGCGCGCGCCAGCGGCTGCCGTAGAAGCGCGCGCTCGCCATCGCGGTCTCGGTTGAGCGGAGCAGGCGGCCGACCATCGCCGACTTCGCCGCCGCCAGCTCGTCGGCGGCGACGCGCTTCGCGGCGATCTTCCGAAACTCCTTGAACGCAAGGCTCGTGGCCTTGCCGGCGTCCTTGGGACGGGTCGCCGTCGCGATCGCGAAGAGCCCGGTGTCGTCGAAGCCGGCGTGGTGCGAGTAGATGCTGTAGCAGAGCCCGTTGCGCTCACGGACGGTCTGGAACAGTCGGGACGACATCCCACCGCCGAGCACGTGGGTCATGACCGAGAGCGCGGTGCGTTGCGGATCGCTCGCCGGCATGCCGGGCACGGCGAACACCATGTGCACCTGCGGCTCCTCCTCGGCAGTCACCGGGCGCACGTTGGCGGTATACCGCTCGCCGAGCCCCCATTTCGCCTTGGTGCGCGGCTTGGGCGTCGCGCGGGGAATGTCCGCGAGGAAGCCCATCGCATCCTCTTGCGACAGGGTCGCGCCACCGGCGATGACCAGGCACATCGACGCCGGCGCGTAGAACGCGTGGTGGTAATCGGTGAGCTGTTCGCGGGTCGCCTTCTCGATGACTGACGGAAACCCCGCCGCGGACCAGGACATCGGCTGATCGCCACCGAAGGCAACGGTGCCGAGGCGGTCCCAGATCCACCCGTCAGGGTCGGCGAGGCGCATCGACAGCTCCTGCAGAACGACGTTGCGCTCGCGCTCGACCTCTTCCGCGGCGAACAGCGGCCGGCTCAGCATGTCGCAGATGATGTCCGCGAGCTCGTGCATCGCCATGGCCGGACCCTCGGCGAAATACGCGACCTCCTCGGTGTCGGTGTATGCGTTGGTGTTCGCGCCAAGGCGGTCGATCTCACGCGAGATGATCTTCGTCGTCGCGCGGCGCTCGGTGCCCTTGAAGAACATGTGCTCGAGGTAGTGCGCCAGACCCGAGGTCTCCGGGGTCTCGTCGCGAGAGCCCGCGCGCACGATGAGAAACACACCGGAGTTTCGGCTCGCTGAGGGCGCGTTCAGCAGGCTGACTCCGTTTTCGAGGATGGTGAGGTCGGGCCTGTACAGAGGTGTTGCTGCAGCCATTGTCAGGAAGTCCCGGATTCCCAGGAGGCGAGATACTTCTGCTGCTCGTCGGTCAGCACGTCGATATCGACGCCCATGGCCTGCAGCTTGAGGCGTGCCACCTCACGGTCGATGTGCTGGGGCACGTCATGCACGGCGAGCGCCAGATCCTTGTGGTGCTTGGCGATGTGCTCCGCGCAGAGCGCCTGGTTGGCGAAGCTCATGTCCATGACTGCCGCGGGGTGGCCCTCGGCGGCGGCCAGGTTGAGCAGACGTCCTTCCGCAAGGACGTGCACGGTGCGCCCGTTGTTGAGCCGGTGCGACTGCACGAACGTGCGCGGGCTGGTGACCTCGGCGGACATGTCGTCGATGGCGGCGAGGTTGATCTCGTCGTTGAAATGTCCGCTGTTCGCCAGGATCGCGCCGTCCTTGAAGCGCTCGACGTGGCCGCGGTCGATGACGTTGATGTCGCCGGTGACGGTGATCACGATGTCCGCTTCCGGAGCAGCCTCAGCGAGGGTCATCACGCGGTATCCGTCCATCACTGCTTCCAGCGCACGGGTCGGGTCGACCTCGGTGACGATCACGTGAGCGCCGAGTCCCGCGGCACGGCTCGCAAGCCCGCGGCCGCACCAGCCGTAGCCGCAGACGACCATCGTCTTGCCGGCGAGCAGGACGTTGGTGGCGCGGATGAGCCCGTCGATGGTGCTCTGCCCCGTGCCGTAGCGATTGTCGAAGAGATGCTTGGTCAGCGCCTCGTTCACCGCGATGATGGGGAACCGCAGCGCGCCGTCCTGCGCCATCGCGCGCAGCCGGATCACGCCCGTCGTCGTCTCCTCGGTGCCCGCGATCACATGCTCGAGCAGCTCGCGCCGCCCCTTGTGCAGCTCCGCGACGAGGTCGGCGCCGTCATCCATCGTGATCTGCGGCTGGGTGTCGAGCACCGATTGAATGTGCGAGTAGTAGCTGGCGGAGTCCTCGCCCTTCACGGCGAACGTCGGGATGCCGTAGTGCCGCGCGAGCGCAGCTGCGACCGGGTCCTGGGTGGACAGCGGATTGCTCGCGCAGAGCGTCACATGCGCGCCGCCGGCTTTGAGCGTGATCGCCAGGTTGGCCGTCTCGCTGGTGACATGCAGGCACGCACCGATACGCAGTCCCTCGAGAGGGCGCTCGGTCGCGAAACGCTCGCGGATGATGCGCAGCACCGGCATCTCGCGCGCGGCCCACTCGATCAGACGCTGTCCATCACCGGACAGGCTCGGGTCCGCGACATCGGACTCCGCTGCTTTCAGCACGTTGGTCACTGGATTCCTCCGTTGGTGTTCATGCGCCCGCGCTCATGCGCAACAGCGCGGTGTACGGGCGACCGCCGAGCGCGGCCGATCCCCCCAGGTCCGTCAACTCGACAAGAAACGCAAACCCCGCAAGCTCCCCACCGAGCTGGTCGACAAGCGCCGCTGCCGCTGCGGCAGTGCCGCCGGTGGCAAGCAGGTCATCGACGATGAGCACGCGCTGGCCGCGTGCGATTGCGTCGGCATGGATCTCGACAATCGCTTCGCCATATTCCAGGCTGTACGACTGCGAGATTCGCTCTGCGGGAAGCCGACCCTCCTTGCGGATGGGAACAAAGCCCGCCCCAAGGCGATCGGCGATCGCGCCGCCGAGGATGAAGCCGCGCGACTCGATCCCGGCGACCAGCGCGATCCCTTCACCGCGGTACGGCTCGGCAAGCGCCGAGATCGCCGCGCTGAACGCTGGTCCGTCGCCAAGCAGCACGGTGATGTCCATGAACATGATGCCGGGACGCGGAAAGTCCGGCACTTCTCGAATGAGAGCGCGCAGCCGTTCCGCCACGTCCTGCTCTTGAATCGTCACCAGAGCCAGTCTATCCGACAGACTCTGTGGCCGTGCCCTCCCCATCGAGCGCCCTGACATGAGGGTGCTCATCGACGGCAGACCGCTGCAGGGGGCTTCGTCCGTGCGAGGGATCGGCAGCTACGCGCGCGGCCTCATGGCGGGCTTCAAAGAGCTTCCGGAGCCGCCCGAGGTGAGCCTGCTCGTCTCTCGCGGACGCGAGCTCCCGCCCGAGGTTGGCCCCCGAACTCGGCCTGCGCGGCGTCGCATCAGAGTCGTGCACCCAACGCTCCAGCCTGTTGCCGACACGCTCTTCGTTTCGCGCGCGCTGCGCGGCGCGCGAAACGATCTGTACCACGCCATCGAGTTCGGCCAGCCGCTGCGCACACATCTCCCGGTGGTGGTGACCGTGCACGACCTGATCCCGTTCATCATGCCCCGCGACTACCCCTGGGTCCGGCGGGCACGCATCCTGGGCCTGCGCCTGCTGAGCAGGGCCGACGCGGTGATCGCGGTGTCCGACGCGAACTCGACGCGACGTGCTTCGTCTCACGCGGACCCGGCCTGAGCGGATCCGTGTGATCCCTGAGGGAGTCGCGCCGGTGTTCCAAGCCGCGACCTCGGAGGCGGTGGACGCGCTGCGGGCGCGGCTCGGCATCGACCGCCCGTTCCTGCTTGCGGTGGGCACGTTCGACCCCCGCAAGCGGATCGCGCTGCTCGCCGATGTCGTGCGCAGAGTTCGTGCCGAACACGATGTCGTGCTCGTCATCGCCGGTGATCAGGGCACATTTGCCGAGCACGTCATGGCAGCGTTGGCGGCGGCCGGCATTGCCGAGTTGAGCCGCGTGATCGGCCACGTGTCCACCGGCGAGCTGGTGACGCTGTACAGCGGCGCCGAATGCTTTGTGTTCACGTCGGCGTACGAGGGTTTCGGTCTGCCACCGCTCGAGGCGATGGCCTGCGGCACGCCGGCGGTCGTATTCGACAACTCATCACTGCCCGAGGTGAGTGGCGGCGCGGCGGCGGTCGTGCCGGATGGCAATGCCGTGCTGATGGCCGAGGCCGTGAGCCGGCTGCTCGACGATGCCGACGAGCACGAGCGCCGTCGTGCGCAGGGTCTCGCGTGGGCGTCGACGTTCACGTGGCGCCGCGCCGCTGAGATGACACTCGAGGTGTACCGCGACGCCATCGCCCGCTGACGAAACGCGGTCGGCTATTCCTTTTCGGTGACCCGGTATTCCAGGTACGCGCCGAACATGAGTTGCGTTTGCGCCTCGAGCGCGGGAATGACGCTCAGTGCGAGCCCCACAACCGGATACGTGAACAGTTGCAGGTCCGCCCAGCGCCTGCGCCACCACGGCCAGTCCTTGGGCTTGGGACAGATGCGGTGGTCCACCTGTACGAGTAGGAGCGTGTTCAGCAGCGTGATCGTCAGGATGCTCGCGCTCGCGGTACCGAGGAGGGTCGCGGTTGACGACAGGCTGTAGTCGAGGTCGATGAACGCGGGGAGCGCGCCGCCGAAGAACAGCAGCAGCGGCAGCGTCGCCCATGTGAGGTGGTTGAAGATGAGGCTCGAATACCGGCGCGCGCGCAGGCGCAACGGGATCTCGGGATGAGCCAGCATTCGTGCGGTGACATAAGGGATATCGGTCGCTCCCCAGGCCCACCTTTTGATCTGGTTGTACTGCGATGCGTGGGTCGCGGCGTATCCACGAGCACGCGGCGCGTCACCATTGACGGTGAGGAACGCCGGCCGCAGATTCAGCTTGCCGCTGGTATGGAAGAACGTCTTCCAGAAGAACCGGGAGTTCCTCCGGGATCACGTCGGAGTCCCAGTAGCCGACATCGTCGAGCAGCTGCAACGACAGCGTGTACGACGAGAACATGATCAGCCGCTTTGGGTTCTGATGCAGGAACATCTGCCACTGCGTGGCGGCGGTCGCCATCACGCGAATCGCGGTCGGCACACGCCAGAGGTTGTTGAGAAACACCGGCACCGGTTGCCAGATGGAGAGAAGTCGGTTCTCAACCGAGCAGAACTGCAGCGTGACGTATGCAAAGTACTGAGGATGCAACCGAAAGTCCGAGTCGAGGTCGGTGACGAGTGTGCGTGTGGGGTCGAGCCCGAGGTCGTCGCACGCCGCCTTGAGCACCGGACCGCCGTACGCCATCGCGGCGGACTTGCCGACCACGATGCCCGGCAGCAAGGGATCACGGATGTGGATGAACGCCAGGAACTGTCCTGCGAACTCCTCGCGCAGACGGTCGACATTGACGATGCCACCCGCATCCGTCTCACGGGTGATGATCGCGCAGACGCGCAGATGCTCCGGGTAGTTCTGCGCGGCAAGCGCGGCGACCGTCGCGCGGAGGACGTCGTACGACTCCGTATACGTCGGAATGAGCGCGCACTGGACGATTTCGGACGGAGCCGGAGCACCCGCGGGGAGCGACGCCTCGAGTGCCACGCAGCGCTGCCACCAGTCGACGCGATCGTTGGCCTGGAGGGCGCGCATCGTGCGTCGCACGCACCGGACCGTCACCGTCGTCCGGACCAGCCAGTAGGCGTCAAGCAGCACGGCGCCCACCCCGAGGATCCAGAGCATTCCCGGGTCGTTGAGCCTGATCGTGAAGGCGACGACCACCGGCACGAGCAGGGCGAACCACGTGAGCGCGCCGGGGAGGATTTCAAGGAGCCGCTGCTGGGTATGTTGCGACAGCGGGATCGCCGAGGATCGCGCGATCATCTGCACCGCAGTCTACCCATCCGTCACATACGAGCCTGAATGCCTGAAGAACCGATCGATCCCCCTGTCGAAGCCGAAGCGGACGAGCCCGATGCACCCCCTGCGGAGGTCCTCGAAGGTGACGCCGTCGAACTGGACGATGCCGAGGAGATCGATATCGAGATCGGAGTCGTCGCTGTCGTCGATGACGATGACGACGACGACGACGACGAGGAGGACGAGGTCGTACCGGCTGTCGTTCCCGTCGTGGTCGCGGCCGCACCCCGTCCCTCGCCGACACCTGGACGGCCGCCGGGAGCTCGTGAGGAGCCGCCGCCACCGTTCGGAGTTGGCGAGCACATCATCCTGATCTCGAACACGCGGCCTCGGACAGGCGCGCCCATCGGTGACTACGCGGTCGGGTCCAAGGGCATCGTCGAGACGGTCCTCAGCCAGACGGCGATCATCCGGTTCGATCGGCATCCCGAGTTCAAGGAAGTGGTCGCCTTCACCTGCCTGGAGACGGCGGAAACCCCCGAGCGGGCAGCCGAGCTCCGCCTGGCGATGGTCGAGCCGGTTCGGGTGTCGGATCGTGGTCCGAGACCCCCCGTCGACCGTGGTGATGGCGCGGCCGCCGCGCCTGCGGTGGCAGTCGCCCCACCGCCTCTCGTCCCGGCTCCGGCGCAGCCTGCGGTGACAGCCGCGCCGAAGGCGGCCCCGGCGCCGAAGCCTGCGCCGGCCCCTGCGCCCGCGGCGAAGCCACAGCCGGCGGCCGCAAAGCCGAAGGCGGCGCCGGCCCCCAAGCCCAAGCCCGTTGTCGCGAAGTCGAGCCCGCAGCCCAAGACCGTCGCCGCCGCCAAACCGGCGCCGAAGCCGGTCGCGAAGGCCAAACCCTCCGGCAACGCGAAAGCGGCGGCCAAGCCCACGCCGAAGGCGGCTGCCAAGGTGAAGCCTCCGGCCAAACCGGCGCCGGTGACCAAGGCCAAGCCTGTCGCCAAGTCGGCGATTGCCGCAAAGTCGGCGGCCTCTCACAAGCCCGTCGTTAAGGCCACCGCCAAGCCTGCTCAGAAAGCTGCTGCGAAACCGTCTCCCAAGCCGGCGGCCAAGACCAGTGCCAAGCCCATCGCGAAATCAGCAGCCAAGTCGGTTGCCAAGTCGGCGTCCAGACCGGTGGCGAAGGCGACAGCCAAGCCCGTCGCGAAATCGTCCGCGAAGCACGTCGCCAAATCGGCTGCCAAGCCCGCTCCCAAGTCGGTCGCGAAGCCCGTCGCCAAATCGGCCGCCAAACCGGTCGCGAAATCGCCCGCGAAAGGCGCCTCGACCAAGGCGGCGCGAGCTTCGTCAGCCCGTCAGCGACCGGTTGCAAAATCCGGCTCGGCCAAGCAGGCCACGTCAAAGTCCAGTTCGAGCCGGCGGGGTCGCTGAGACTTACGCGGCTTCCGGAGCGTATACCCCGCGGTACTCGGGTGGCAGGAGTGCCGCAATCCGGGTGCCGATGAGGTCGGCGATCGCCTGATCGTCCCGACGCTCGCCCGGGGCACGCTCCGGGAGCGTGAAGACCGGGCCATATCGCATGTAGACCGGTACCCGCTTCGGCAAGCGCCGGCCGCGACCGAGCGCCGCTTCGGTGCCCCAGATCGCCACCGGGAGGATTGCGGCGCCGGAGCGGCGCGCAAGGAAGCCGACGCCGGCCTCGGCGCGGCGCATCCCAGGTGTGGACGACCGCGTGCCCTCGAGAAAGATGAGCAACCGCCCCCTGCGGGACAGAACGTCAAGCGCGGTGCGCACGGCCTGGCGGTCGGGGGTTCCCCGATCAACGGGGAAACAGTTACAGCCTCCCATGACCCAGGACGAGAACGGGTTGGAGAACAGTTCGCGCTTGGTGATGCAGTAAAGGGCTCCCGGGCCCCATCCACCAAAGAGAAACGGGTCGATGTTGCTGAGGTGGTTGGAGACGATCAACAGCGGCCCTCGCATCGGGACTTTCTTCGGCGAATCCAGATGCAGGTCGCGTCCGAGGAATCCGCGAAGCACGGTACGGCACACCAGCGAGACCGCGTGGTATCGCAGAGATCGCTTGCCGTCATCTCGGACGGGAAAGTGCTCGGGGAACCCGGGCAGCGCATCGGTCACGATGGCCGATGGTAGGGCGTGACGCATGGGCGACCATACAATCGTGACTTCTTGCGGGAGTTCTCGCCTGAGTTCTCGCGCGAGTTCCTGCCGACCCCCCGCCCCCTTAGCTCATCGGTAGAGCAGCCGGCTTTTAACCGGTTGAGGGAGGTTCGATTCCTCCAGGGGGCATCTGCAGGGGGCAGCATTTGCGGAGCGCGGTCCCAGTCGCTAGGATCTGGCCTGCGACCGAGAGGGGAGGCCCGATCGCATTGATAAAAACGCGCGATTGGAGGGGCTCCGATGGGGTTGAGCGGTCGTTCTCGGGTCAGCGTCGGCTTGGTCGCATCGGTGGCGGTGGCCAGCCTGGTGAGCGTCAATGGTTTAGCAGTCGCAGGCGCACGCCTCGCGGGCGCCAAATCGCTCGAGCACGCGCGGCTCACCGCCGATCCGCCGCTCGGCCGCGCGACGTCGGCCGCGTACGCGCCGCAGCTCCCTGCGAAGGGAGCGTCGCCCTGGACGCCGCTGAAGCACCAACCTGCTTTCGGGACGCCCGGCACGATGCTGCTGGAGAGCGACGGAACGGTGCTCGTGCACGACGAGCCCGACAACGACACCACGGGCGGCACGCCCGCCTGGTACAAGCTCACGCCAAACGCACAGGGCAGCTACGTCGACGGGACGTGGAGCCAGATCGCTTCGATGCCATCGTCGTACTCGCCCCTGTACTTCGCGTCCGCGATCCTGCCGGACGGCCGGATGATCGTCGAGGGCGGCGAGTACAACGGAGACTTCGCGGTGTGGACGAACCAGGGCGCGATCTACAACCCGGTCACCAACAAGTGGCGGTCGGTGGCCCCGCCAGGAGGTTGGACCAACATCGGAGATGCCCAGAGCGAGGTGCTCGCCAATGGCACGTTCATGCTGTCGCAGGCATGCCAGAACTGCACGACATCCAGTCCCATCCTGACCTCGGACTTCGCGCTCTTCAACGCAACCGGCCTGAACTGGTTGGCGCTAGCCGGACAGGGTAAGAACGACCCCAACGACGAGGAAGGCTGGAACCTCGAGCCGAACGGTCAGCTGTTGACCGTGGACACCTGGCTGACTCCGACGACCGAGCTGTTCACCCCGAGCAGCCTGAGCTGGTCGTTCGCAGGGAACACCGTCAAATCGCCTGTCGACACGCCCGAGGTTGAAATCGGCGCACAGGTCGTGATGCCCGGCGGTAACACGTTCGTCGTGGGCGCGGGGACGTCATCGGATGTCGCACCCGCCGCCTGCACCACGCACACGCCGGCATCCACCGCGCTGTACGACTACGCGACCGGCAAGTGGCTGAAGAGTCCCGCGATCCCGACGATCGATGGCATGCAGCAGGACGCAACGGACGGCCCGGCCTCGATCCTGCCTGACGGAAACGTGCTGTTCGATGTCGGTCCGTGCGTGTACAACGCACCTCTTTCGTTCTTCCTGTACAACGCAAAGTCGAACACCATCAGCTCCGTTCCGGATATCCCGAACGCGGCCAACGACTCCCCGTACTACACGCGTTTGCTGGCGCTGCCGAATGGACAGGTGCTGTTCAACGACGGCAGCAACCAGATGCTGGTCTACACCGCCGGGGGAACTCCCAACCCGGCGTGGGCCCCGTCGATCTCATCGATCAGCACGACGAGCTTGACCCCGGGCAAGACCGCGAGCCTGTCGGGAACACAGCTTGCCGGGCTCTCGCAGGGCGCTGCCTACGGAGACGACGTGCAGGACAACACCAACTTCCCGCTGGTGCGGATCACGAACTTGAGCTCCGGGGTCGTCACGTACGCGCGAACGAGCAACTGGACGTCAGTCTCGATCGCGCCCGGAGCCGCGTCGTCAACCGATTTCACGCTCCCTGCGACAACGCCTGCCGGACCAAGCAGCCTCGTGGTCGTTGCGAACGGGATCGCGTCAGCGCCGGTGTCGGTGACGATCGCGTAAGCGCTACGCGATGTCGATGTCGAGCAGCGTCTGCGCGCGGCGCAGCGCTGCTTCGACATCATCGGGCGTCTCCGCGCGCGCGAACACGAAGCCGAGGTAACGGTCCCCTTCCGGAAGCGGCGTGACCGCTTCGCCGAGCGGCACCGCGATGGTCACCCCGGTGACGGCGTCGAGCACCGAAGCACGGTCCACTCCAGTCACGCCGCGGAGCACGCCCGCTGACGGTATCGGCAGCATGAGCACACCGCACGCTCGCGCTGACATTCGTGCTGCGCCCAGCGGCAGACCCAGTGCCTGACGGAGGATCACCTCCTCGAGCGACCGTTCCACATCAGGCGCGTCATCGCAGAGCAGGCGGATCACCTGTGAGCAGAGTCCGCCGATCGACCGTGCCGCGACTTCGATGACCACGGCGTGATCGCCGGCAACTCGCACCTCGGCATGCACTGGTCCGTGGCGCAGACCGAGTGCCACCACCGCGGCTCGTACTGAATCGACAACGGCGGACTGCGTCGAGCTGTCGAGCCGCGACGGCGTGACGTACAGGGTCTCCTCGAAAAACGGTCCCGTCAGCGGATCCGGCTTGTCGAACAAGGCGAGCACCTCGAGCGTTCCGTCCCGCAGGAGACCCTCGAGGGCCACCTCCGCGCCCTCGACGTAGGACTCGATGAGCAGCGGCGGCGTCGTGTCATCCGTGCAGATGTCTCGGAGCAACGCGGCGACGCGACGCACGGCCGCCGCAGCCTCGTCGGGCGTGTCCGCCCGGATCACCCCGCGGCTGGCAGCAAGGTCGACGGGTTTGATCACACAGGGAAGCCCGACGGCTTGCACGGCGGCGCGCAGAGCGCTGGCGTCGATGTCGATATCGGTCGCGACGAACGCGGGCTGCGCGAGTCCTGCAGACGTGAGGCACTGTCGCATCAGTCGTTTGTCGCGCGTCGCCTCGACAGCCGCGACTGGGTTGCGCCGAGACGTCGCCAGCCGGTCGGCGACATGCGCGGCGGTAACGACCGATGTCTCATCGACGCCGACGACGGCGTCGATCGGCCAGCGGGCATCGAACGCCGCGGCGAGCTCCGCGGACTCCGACGGGTGCTTGAGATCGAGCGTGAGCACGCGACCGGCCATCAGCGAAGCCAGCGTCGGTGCTTCGTTGGAGGCGACCACGATCTGCAGGCCGAGCGTTTCCGCGGCGCGCAGAAACGCAGTCGCACGGTATGTCTCGGTGGGAAGCACCAGCATGACCCTCTCGGACATGGCGGTCAGCCTACGCTCGAGTCCCCTGAGACGTACCATGGGAATCAGCGTGAAAGCACCAAAAATCTCGGCAACCGACTATGCCCTGACTCGGATCGAGCAGGTGCGGGCCAATCGCAAGCAGCCCGACGCCGGTGTGCGCATTGCCATCACCGGAAGGCGCGACGGCCAGTTCAGCTACGACCTGGCGCTCGTGAAGGCCGGCGAGGAGCGTGAGGGTGAGCTCTCGGTGGAAGGCCCATCGGGCATCCGCTTCACCATGCCGCTCGAGTCCGCCCCGTACCTCGACGGCATCACGGTCGATGCGGACCGCATGAGCGGGGCCCTCCGTGTCGACAACCCGAACCCGCTCTGGCTTGATGAGCTGACGCGTGACGTACAGCGCCTGCTCGACGACGAGATCAACCCGTCGGTCGCGTCACACGGTGGCCACATCGATCTGCTCGATGTCAGCGACGGCGTCGCGTTCATCCACATGGGCGGAGGCTGTCAGGGATGCGGCATGGCCGAGGTGACGCTCGGACAGGGTGTGCGCGTCGCAATTTTGGAACGTTTCCCGGAGATCACCGAGGTTCGCGACACCACCGACCACGCCCAGGGCGCCAACCCGTACTACCAGGCCGCAAAAAAGTAGCCTGCGGCGCCGGCCTAACGGTCGCCGCTCGTGTCGACCCAGTAGTCCACCCACGTCTCGCGTGTCGCGCCGACGTGGTCATAGACAGCTTGAGCACGAGCGTTGTCGGGAGCCGTCTGCCAGATCATTCGCGCTGCACCGTGCTCGCGACAGCGCATCCGGCACGCATCGATGAGCGCCGAACTGACGCCCCGCCCGCGCCACTCGGGAACGACGAACAGATCGTTCATGACGCCGACGCGACTCGAGATCGTTGTCTCCCAGCTCCAGTACAGCGTTGCAAATCCCACGTCGGTGCCCGCGTCACTCGCGATGAACTGCGCACCCTCGTGTGCCGGATCAGCGATCAGTGCTCGCATCAGCGACAGCAGCGCTTCATCCGACGGCGCCGAATCGTAGAACTCGCAGTACGCGCGAACCAGCGGGAGCAATCGCTGCACCTGCGACTCATCATTCACGATGCTAATGTCCACGCTCATCTTCAGGTCCTCATGAGTTGGCCGCGCACAGCATGCCATGACTACTGACCCGCTGCGCCGGCTGGTCTCATTCCGCCGTGTATGGACGCTACCGGCCATCGTGGAGAGCGTTGCGGTGCTCGTGTCACCGCTGGTCGCGTTCTTCGGTCTCCGGCTGCGACTGATGCCGGTACCGGACCTCAACGACCCCGCGATGCACACCACGTTCATCATCGATCCGCAGTCGATATTCCTTCGCTACACAGCGGCTTTCACCCCATCGGCCCGGCTTCGCGAAGGCGCGCGAGTTGCCTTCCTCGTCCCCGGCCGGATCTCATACCTGCTGTTCGGGGCGTTGCCGGGATTCATCGTCTTCCGTTACGTGCTCGCGCTCGTCGCCGTCGTTCCTGCATATCTCCTGCTGCGGCGCCTGTACGGTCGCTCCGCCGGGGCCGTCGCCGCGATCGTGATCCTCAGCAGCCCCGTGCTCATCACTGCATGGGGCACTGATTTTCCGAACTCCGCGGCCGTCTCATATCTCGTTGCCGCGCTTGCGTGTCTCGTGATGCCGTCGGTTCGCCACCGGACGACATGGCTTGCGATCAGCGCGGTCTGCTTCACCCTCGCTGTGTGGTCGATCGCAACATCGGCACCGGTGGTGATCGCGACTCTCGCCGTGTACGGAGTCGTCCGGCTCTGGCGTGAACGCGAGCATATGTATCGTGATGCACTCGTGATGGTGACGGCCGCAGTCGCGGTGACAGGTGTGCTCGCAGTCGCCTCGGGTCTGCTGCTCGGACAGTTCGACTACATCATTCCAACCATCCAGTCGGTCATCTATCTGAGTCAAAAGTCGCTCCTGGCGAGCTATCACTCGACGAGCTGGCGATGGGCGCCGTTCGTGGCATATCTCCTTGTCCCACCTGCAATTGTCACTGTTGGGCTCGTCGCGCTCGGGCGCCGATTCAAGAGCATGCCGACGCCACAACTGGTCGTCGGCCTCGCGTGCGCGACACAGTTGCTCGTGTGCGTGTTGCTGCAGTTCGTCGGCGAGGTGCAGATCCTCGAAGTGCACTATTTCTCCTCCCTTCTGTGGGCGGGCTTGAGCCTGCTCCTCGCCATCTCGCTCGTGCAGGTGACACGCCCGATGCTCGACAACCCGCGGTCGACGTGGGCACTACCGCTCCTGCTGCTGCTCGTTCCCCTTGCCTACGAGCTCGACCCGCACGTCCCGGCGTTTGGATGGCTGCCGTTCGGCGACCTGTTCGCCCTGCTGGTCGTCGCGTTCGCTGTGGTCGCGAGCCGGTTCCGAAACGCGATACCGCGGCCCGCGACACGGCTCGGCACGGTCGTCTCGGTGGCGCTGATGTCCGGATGCCTGCTGGTTTTGACTGTCTCGCCGATCCCCGCGCACAAGCCGATCGCCGGCACGATCTTCGACGCGACCCCGGCCTATGCGGCGGCACTCGGCGGAGGCGACGCCGAGGCGGTGGGCCTCTACGTGGTCACCGCCGACTTGCCGGCGTTCGTCGGACCCGCCGGCTACTCAGGCGAGCAGCTGCTGATCTGGTGGCCGCGCGACGAGCAGCAGCAGATCCTCGGTCCGATCGGCATCTACCACGCGTTCTTCGACTCCGTGCCGAGCGCCCTGGGCACGCTGTCGGCTGCCGCGCGCCAGATGATCGAGCAACGGCAGCCGGCGCAGATACTCCTGCTCAGCTTCACGGGGCAGGACTTTGCGCAGTCCGTGACTGCGCTTGGGCCATTCCAGCCGGTCCTGGTGCGGACGGCGGTCCTCCGGTCGGGTCCGGTTGCGTTGCACGTCTCGTTGATCGATCTCGATCTCTACGATCGCCAACCCTGACCCGGCAGGCGCGGCCCCCCCGTAGGGGGGCGTCATGCGACCAGAGCGACTGAGATCATTGTCGTTCCAGGGTCGCAACCGGAATTCGACAGCGAATACGCGAAGCTCCAGACGTGAATTCAGCGGCCCTTGCAGATTCGAGCCGAAAGGTCACGGTCGGAAGGGCGCTCTGGCGACCGCATCGGGCGCTCTGGATCGTCTACGGGGCCATGGGCACGCTGCTGGCGGCGTACGTGGTCGCCTTGATCCTCAGAGGTCCGGACGCGGACTGGCCCTGGATCGACGGCTGGGGCGTGGTGGCATTCGAATTCATCGGTGTCGGCCTGCTCCTGGCGCGGGCGCTGCGGAAGGGGCCCGGCCGGGCGATCGCGCTGGTCCTGGGCTCAGCCGTCTTCGCCTGGGCACTCGGCGACGCAATCCTCACCTGGGAGACGTGGAACGGTGGCACCGCGCCGACGCCATCGATCGCTGACATCCCGTATATCGCGTTCTTCCCGCTCGCCTACGTGGCGGTCATCCTCATGCTCCGGAAGGAGATCACCCGCCTCCTGCCCGCCACGTGGCTGGACGGCGCGATCGCCGGCCTCGGCGCCGCCGCCGTGTGCGCGGCCTTCGTGTTCCATGCGGTCGAGGTCTCGCTCGGCCCGTCTATCTCCGAGCTCGGCGTGGCGGTCAACCTCGTCTATCCGATCGGGGATGTCCTCCTCCTGGCGCTGGTGGTCGGCGGTACCGCGGTGCTGCCGGGACGGCATCTGCCGTGGCTCCTCTTCGCGGCCGCCTGTGGCGTCAACACGGTCGGCGACACGTTCAACCTGTTCGGGGCCGCGGGAGCGTCATCCCATCTGGGCGACATCTTCGACGGGCTCGCGTGGCCGGCCGCGATCCTCCTCATGTCGATCTCGGTGTGGGCGCCTGCTGGTCGCCGCGACCTCGTCGACACCGGCCGGATGCCCGGCTTCGTCCTGCCGGGCGCGGGCGCCGCGGCAGGCCTGGCGATCCTGCTGTACGGAGCATTCCAGCTCCACGTGACCCCGGTCGCCCTCGGTCTCGCGACCGCGACACTGGTCGTCGTCGGCATCAGGCTGGCGTTCTCAGTGCACGGGCTGCGCGCGCTCACCGCCGAACGCCATCGCCAGGCCGTGACCGATGAGCTCACCGGGCTCGGGAACCGCCGGCGGCTCGCCAGCCTGCTCGACGCGTACTTCGCCGACTATTTCGATCCCCAGACGCCGCCGCGCAAGCTCGCATTCCTCTTCGTCGACCTCGACCGCTTCAAGGAGATCAACGACTCCTTCGGCCACTCCGCGGGCGACGAACTGCTCCGCCAGCTCGGACCGCGGCTCATGGGATCGATGCGCACGACCGATGTCCTCGTGCGCATCGGCGGTGACGAGCTCGGTGCCGTGCTCATCGACACCGAACCGGAATACGCGGCCGGCCTCGCGCAACGCCTGACAGCACTCCTCGAGCAACCCTTCGACCTCAACGCTGTGAGCGTCCGGATCAGCGGCAGCATCGGCATCGCGATGGCGCCGGCCGACGCCACCGACAGCGCCGGGCTCATGCGCTGCGCGGACGTCGCGATGTACCGCGCCAAGCTCGGTCAACGCGCGTACGAGGTGTATCAACCCGACATCGACGACGGCGGCAACCGGCTCGTCCTCGTCGACGAGCTCCGTGCGGCCGTCGAGCAGGAGGAGCTGGTGCTCCACTACCAGCCGCAGGTGGACCTGCGCAGCGGGGAGACCACCGCCGTGGAGGCGCTGCTGCGCTGGCCGCACCCGCGCATCGGCATGATCCCGCCGCTCGAGTTCCTGCCGCTCGCCGAAGGTGCGGGGCTGATGGGCCCGATCACCCGCCTCGTGCTCGAGCATGCGCTGGCACAGTGTGCCGCGTGGCGCGCGGACGGGACGCGGCTCGCCGTCTCCGTGAACATCTCGTCCTCCAACCTGCTCGATCCGGGTTTCATCGAAGTTGTGCGCGATGCACTGCGTCGCTTCCGCGTGCCGGCGTCGGCGTTGATCCTCGAGATCACCGAGACGACGATCATTCGCGACTTCGAAGGCTGCAAGCAGGTCATCGACGAGTTGCGAGGCCTCGGTCTCGGCATCTCCATCGATGACTTCGGGTCCGGTTTCACCTCGCTCGCGTACCTGGGTGGCCTTGCGGTCACCGAGCTCAAGCTCGACCGGTCGTTCATCAACGGGCTGATCGCCGACGGCAGGGAGCAGGACGTGAAGCTGGTCCGTGCCACCATCGAACTCGGCCACGCGCTCGGCCTCACCGTCGTCGCTGAGGGCATCGAGACGCTCGCGACGCTCGAGCTCCTCTCGCTACTCGGGTGTGATCGCGCCCAGGGGTACTTCACCGGAAGGCCCGTCCCGGCGGCTGATCTTGTCATCTCGGGACGGAACGGACTCAGCGCCCCAGAGCGGTACATCGCCACCGCTGTCTGACCGTCCCCTGTGCGCGCTGTACATACAGCGCGGCGCCGATGTGTGCGTGGCGGATGAAGATCGGCGCGCGCGCCTCTGACAGAGTTTGCCTGCATAGCGCACCGCGCTCACTTCCCAACCAGAAGCACAGGTGAGGTATCGCAATGCTCGCAACCCTGAATCCGGATCCAAGCTGGCTGAACTCCGGCGATACCGCGTGGCAGCTCACGTCTGCGACGTTGGTCGGGATCATGAGCATCCCCGGGCTGGCGATCCTCTATGCAGGGCTGATGAAGCGCAAGTTCGCTGTGAACTCCGCGCTCATGGTCGTCTACGCATTCGCGATGACACTGGTCATCTGGATGTTCTTCGCGTACGACATGAGCTTTGGGCAACCGCTCCATGTCGCCGGCGCAGCAACGACGTTCGTGGGCATTCCTCATCCTGTCGCAGGCGCGTCTGACCTCGAGCAGCAGGCGAGCATCCCGTTGCTCACGGGGCTGATTCCCGCGTTGCGCTTCCCCATGTCGTCGCTGGTGTACTTCCAGTTCGTCTTCGCGACGATCACGGTGATCATCCTCGGGGGCGCGCTCCTCGGCCGCATCAGCTTCAAGGCGTGGGCACTGTTCGTGCCGCTCTGGATTACCCTCGTGTACTCGGTCGGCGCGTTCAGCCTCTGGGGCGGCGGCTGGCTCGGTTCCCTGGGCGCTGTGGACTACAGCGGTGGCTACGTCATCCATGTCGCGGCCGCGGTCTCGGCGTTCGTGGCTGCAGCAGTGCTCGGTCCGCGGCTGCTCAAGGACCGGCAGAACAACGCGCCGAGCAACATCATGCTCGCGGTCGCCGGCGGTGGCCTGCTCTGGCTCGGCTGGAGCGGATTCAACGGTGGTGATCCGTACTTCGCCAACGCCGACGCATCGGCGGCGGTCCTGAACACCCATCTCTGCACTGCGACGGCGCTGCTGACGTGGATGATCATGGATATCTTCTTCCTCAAGAAGCCGACCATCATCGGGATGATCAGCGGGATGATCGCCGGCCTCGTGGCAATCACCCCGGGCGCCGGTTACATCAACGCCTACGCGGCGTTCGCGATCGGCATCGGCGCGGGCGTGCTGCCGTGGCTGTCCATGAACAAGTTCGGCAAGACGCGCATCTTCCAGCGGGTCGACGACACGCTCGGTGTCTTTCACACGCACGGCGTGGCGGGTGCGTTCGGCGGTCTGATGACCGGTGTGTTCGCGTCACCGAACATGATCGTGTACGTGGGCACGGGAGGCACCGCGTCGGTGGCCGTGACCGGCCTGCTGTACGGCAACGCCAAGCAACTGGGGCTGCAGGCGCTCGCGCTCGGATTCATCATCGTGTACGACGCGGTGGCGACCTTTGTCGTCATCAAGCTCGTCAGTCTCATCGTGCCGCTGCGGATGACCGATGAAGAGCTCGAGGTGGGCGACCTTGCGCTTCACGGCGAGGTTGCGATCGATATGACACCGGACGAGTCGGGCTTCGAGGTCAACGGTCACAAGCTCCCGGGAGCATCGCAAGTGCCGGTGGGTGCCGGCGAGCTGAACTGACCGACCGCTGCTGTCAGACCCCGAGACCGTCGAGCACCTGCAAGGCGGTCTCGGGGTTGACGAACGTCGCCGTCCCGACCTGGACGGCGCGCGCGCCGACTGTCAGGAAGTCCCGAGCCGACGCGGCGTCGACGATGCCTCCGACGCCGATGACCGGAATGTGCACGGCCTCGCACACCGACGCGACCGCCGCCAGCGCGAGCGGCTGTATCGCAGGGCCGCTCAGACCGCCCGTGCCGAGCGGGAGCACCGAGCGGCCGCTGGCGCGGTGGATCTTCCTGCCGATGTACGTGTTGACGGCGGACACTGCGTCGGCACCCGCAGATTCGACAGCGCGGGCGACCGCTGCGATATCGGTGACGTTCGGGCTCAGCTTCACGATGATGCAGCGCTCGGTCACCGCGCGCACGGCCGTAACGAGCTGCTCGGCGGCGACGGGATCGCGGCCGAAGTCAAGGCCACCGCTGATGTTGGGACACGAGATGTTGAGCTCGAGCCCCGCGACCTCGGCAACGTCATCGAGCACCCGCGCGCAGTGCACATACTCATCCACCGAGCCGCCTGCGACGTTGACGATCACGCGGATCGTCCATCCGCGCCAGCGCGGCGCGTAGTCCCGAGCCACGGCGTCGACGCCCGGGTTCTGGAGACCGATGCTGTTGAGCATCCCGCCGCCGGTTTCCGCAACGCGTGGCGGCGGGTTCCCTTCGCGCGGAGCCATGGTCGTTCCCTTGGTGTACAGGGCACCGAGACGGTCGAGGTCCATGAGTTGCGCGAGCTCGAACCCGTACCCGGCCGTGCCGCTGGCCAGGCCGACCGCGTTGGGCAGCACCAGTCCTCTGCCGAGATCGACGCCGCCGGCAGTCGGTTCGCTCATGCCACGTCGGCGCCCGGCAGCTCGGCGAGCGCGGTCCAGTCGACATCCCGCATCGACATCACCGGACCGTCCGTGCAGCAGAGCTTCCACACGCTGCCGCCGTCATTGCCGTGCATCGGCAGCGCGCATCCAAGGCATGTGCCGAAGCCGCATCCCATCGGCGCTTCGAGCGACGCCTCCATCACCGCGGGCAGCGCTGCCCCCAACTCCGTCAGCGTGCGCATGACCGCGCCGAGCATCGGGTTCGGTCCGCACGCATAGATCGCCGCCGGCTGTGCGTTGAGCGCCGTGCCGAGCAGCTCGGCCACCGATCCGTGGTGCCCACGAGTGCCGTCATCGGTCGCTTCAGCGACGACGGACAGCGCAGAGCGGTCGAATCGCTCGGCGGGATAGAGGCGCGCTGCGGTGCGCGCGCCGTTCAAGACAACAACGTCTGCAACGCCGCGGCGGCGGAGCTCGTTGATGAGCAGCGGAAAGGGCGCGCAGCCCAGACCGCCGGAGACACAGAGAACGGGCCCGCTCTCGACCAGCGTGAAGCCGTGCCCGAGCGGCCCGAGACTGTCCAGCGGATCGCCCGGTTGCAGCGCGGCGAGCAGCCGCGTTCCAGCGCCCACTGCCTCGAAGACGAAGCCACAGGTGTCGTCATGGGTCCAGGCGACACTGAACGGCCGGCGCAGCAGCGGCGTCGTCCCACTCCCGCATCGGAGTTGCGCGAACGAGCCGGGCATCGCCGTCGCCGCGAGGTGCGGGAGCCGCACGACGAGCTCGAGAATGCCTCCGCCGACGCTTTCGACAACGAGCACCTCGCCCTGCTCGAGCGCCGCTCTGCTCAGGTCCGCCGTCACGTGACCGCCTGGACGAGACCTTCCCGGTACGCGCGCACGGTTGCGACGCGGACGCTCTGTCCCGACGTATGCCGTCCGATCGCGTCCACGAGCGCCGCCGCGGTGTCGAGCGAGGTGCAGCATGGGATGCGACGCTGCTCGGCCGCGAGCCTGATGCGATATCCGTCCTTGACAGTGCGACCGACCGCCGCCGCCGCGCTGCCGTCGCCTGTGAAATCGAGCTCATCGGTGCCGAAGTTGGAGACGGTGTTGAGAACGATCGACACACGCCCGTCTTCGATCACGTCGATGACGTTCGGGCGTCCGTGGCCGATCTTGCCAACCGAAACAGCAGAGATTCCCGCGCTCGCTAGCGCTGCGGCTGTCCCGGCGGTGGCGTAGATCGTGAAACCGAGCGTGCTCAGCTGCGCGACGATCGGCAGCGCTTCAGCCTTGTCGACGTCGGCCACACTGCACAGCACGCCGCCGCTTGCCGGCATCCCGCCGAGCGCCGCCACAAACGCCTTCTCCAGTGCCGCGCCGAGATCGGTGTCGATGCCCATGACCTCACCGGTCGACTTCATCTCCGGTCCAAGCGCGGTATCGACGTCGATGAGCTTGACCGTGGAGAAGACCGGCGCCTTGACCGCGACCAGCGGCCGGGACGCAACGAGCCCGGTGGTCCAGCCCAGCTCGGCGAGCGTTGCTCCGCGCATCACACGCGTGGCGAGCTCGACCATGGGAACCCCGGTGATCTTGCTGAGGAACGGCACCGTCCGAGACGCGCGGGGGTTGACCTCGAGCACGTGTGGGATCCCGCGATGCACGGCGAACTGAATGTTGCACAGACCGCGCACATCGAGTGCGCGCGTGATCCGGACGGTGGCGTCGACGATGAGCGCGCGCACATCTTCGTCGAGACGGCGCGCTGGATATGCCGCCATCGAGTCGCCGCTGTGCACCCCTGCGCGTTCCACGTGCTCCATCAATCCCGGGATGACGACCGTCTCCCCGTCACTGATCGCGTCGACGTCCACCTCCGTGCCGAACAGATAGCGGTCGATGAGCACGGTGCCGCGCCGGCGTCCGGTGTCGGCAGGCAGTGCGGCCATCGCCGCCTCGAGGTAGCGCTGCAGTGCGCCGCGGCTGTGCACGATCTCCATCGCACGACCGCCGAGAACGTACGACGGCCGGACGAGCACCGGAAAGCCGATGTCCTCGGCGATCGCGAGCGCCTCGTCGAGGTCGGTGGTCGCGGCACCGTGCGGTTGCGCGATCGACAGCGAGCGCATCAGTGATTCGAAAGCCCGCCGGTCCTCCGCAAGATCGATGCTCGCGATGCTGCTGCCGAGAATCGCGACGCCCGCGCGGTCGAGCGGTTCGGCGAGGTTGATCGCCGTCTGGCCACCGAACTGCACGACCACACCGGACGCCTGCTCCTCGTCGATGATCGCGAGAACCGCCTCCTCGTCGAGCGGTTCGAAATACAGGCGCGTGCTGCAGTCGAAATCCGTGCTCACCGTCTCCGGGTTGCTGTTGACCATCACCGCATCCACACCCTGCGCGCGCAATGCCATCGCCGCGTGCACGCTGCAGTAGTCGAACTCGATGCCCTGGCCGATACGGATCGGGCCGCTGCCGAGGACCACGACGGTGTCCGGCGCAAGCTCAGTCGCCGCGGGTCCCTCGTCCTCGGTCTCGTAGGTCGAGTAGTAGTACGGCGTCGCCGCCTCGAACTCCGCGGCGCAGGTGTCCACGCACTTGAACACCTGGTGCAAGCCGGCCGCATCGCGGCGAGCGCGAATCTCCTCGGGCTCGGCGCCGCAGAGCGCAGCGATGCGCGCGTCCGTGAGACCGACCGTCTTCGCCGCGCGCAGCGCGGCGTCGTCGACACCGCCCCAGCGCAGGCGCTCCTCGCAACCGACGATGTTCGCAAGGCGGCGCAGGAACCAGATCGAGATGCTGGTCCGACGCGCGAGGTCTTCAGCGGTCGCACCCGCCCGCAGCGCCTCGAGCAGGGCATGCCCCCGCCGGTCGTTGGCGACGTCGACGAGCACCGGTTCGTGCAGCGCCGCGGGATCCGGCGCCGGCTGCTCCAGGGAACGCAACGCCTTGCTGAACGCCGCCTCGAACGACCGCTCGATGGCCATGACCTCGCCGGTCGACTTCATCTGGGTGCCGAGGCGCCGGTCTGCCTCCGGGAATTTGTCGAACGGCCAGCGCGGGATCTTGACGACGCAATAGTCGAGCGCCGGCTCGAACGCGGCGCACGTCTTGCCGGTCACGGCATTCGGGATCTCATCGAGTCGCTTGCCCGATGCGATCTTCGCGGCGACACGTGCTATCGGAAAACCGGTTGCCTTGGACGCGAGCGCAGACGACCGCGACACGCGCGGATTGACCTCGATCACGTGGTACTCGTGCGAGTCGGGTGCGAGCGCGAACTGCACGTTGCAACCGCCCTCGATGCCGAGCGCGTTGATGATGCGCAGCGCCGCGCTGCGCAGCTGCTGATGCTCGCGATCGGTCAGGGTCTGCGACGGCGCCACGACCATCGAGTCGCCGGTGTGCACGCCCATCGGGTCGAGGTTCTCCATGTTGCAGATCGTGATGCAGGTGCCGGCAGCGTCTCGCACGACCTCGTACTCGATCTCGCGCCATCCCGCCAACGACCGCTCGACCAGCACCTGGCTGATCGGCGACGCAGCGAGCCCGGCGAGGATCGTCTCCGCATACCGCTCCTCAGTCTCACAGAGCCCGCCTCCCGTCCCACCGAGCGTGAATGCCGGGCGCACGACGAGCGGCAGCCCCATTTTCTCGCGAAGCGCACGAGCATCGGCGAGTGTCGCCACCGTCGCCGACTCCGGTGTCGGCTCGCCGATCGACGTCAACAGGTCCTTGAACTTCTCGCGATCCTCCGCCGTCCGAATCGCATGCAGTCCCGTCCCCAGTACTCGCACGTTGTAGCGCTCGAGCACCCCGGCATCGTCCAACGCCACTGCGAGATTCAACCCCGTCTGTCCACCCAGCGTGGCCAGCAACCCGTCGGGCCGCTCCGCAGCAATGACGCGCTCCACCACCTCGACGGTCAGCGGTTCCACATACACCGCATCGGCCGACGAGTCGTCAGTCATGATCGTCGCCGGATTGCTGTTCACCAGAACGACGCGAATCCCCTCCTCCCGCAACGCCCGGCACGCCTGCGTCCCCGCGTAGTCAAACTCCGCAGCCTGCCCGATGATCACCGGTCCCGACCCAATCACGAGCACGCATTTCGGCTTCTCGACCGAGCGCGATGCTAAGTCGTTGCGCGAGGGCGAACCGCGGAGCGTTGTCTGAGCAAGCGACTCCCCGTCCCCCGATCGCCCGGCGCTGCACATCCGCAGGAACTCGTCAAACACCTCGGCGCGGTCCTGCGGCCCAGGCGCCCCCTCCGGGTGGTACTGCACCGAAAACGCGGGGAGCTCACGATGCCGGAGCCCTTCGACGCTCCCGTCGTTCAGATTCCGCTCGCTCACGTACCAGCCCGATCCCTCGGGCAGTGACTTCTGCATCCACCTGGAACTCGTGGTTCTGCGACGTGACATACACGGCGCCACTTTCGGCATCGCGCACCGGATGGTTGCCGCCGTGATGACCGAATCGGAGTCGTGACGTCGACGCTCCGGCCGCTTGACCGAGGACTTGATGGCCGAGGCAGATGCCGAGCAGCGGGATACGTCGCTCGAGAAGATCGCGACAGAGTTGCACCGCGTGCGGCAGCCGCGACGGATCGCCGGGTCCGTTGGAGAGCACCACGCCGTGCGGGTTGTGGCGCAGCACATCCTCGATGCCGGCGTCCTGACGCACGACGATCACCTCGGCACCGCGACTGCAGAGCGCGCGCAGCTGGTTGCGTTTCAGCCCGTAGTCGACGACCGCGATGCGCACGCCCTTCCACGCGTTCTCACCGCCCGACAGCGCGACGCCGCGGTGCAGCGTGATGTCAAGCGGCTCCGAGAATGACTGCCAGGGCTCGGTGATCGACACCTGGCCGACCAGGTCTTCGTCGCTGACGAACGGCGCTGAGCGCGCCGCTGCGATCTGTTCCTCGGCAGACATCGCGGACGACGCTGCGATGACGCCGCGCAGGGTTCCGTGATCACGAAGATGGCGCGTCAGCGCGCGGGTGTCGACACCGCGCAGGCCCGGCACGCCGTTGCGGCGCAGCTCCTCCTCGAGGCTGCGCTCACCAAGCGCGTGTCCGATATCGGGCGAGAGCTCGCGCACCACGAGCGCGCGGCACTGCACGCGTCCGGACTCGGCGGTGTCATCGCGGCAGCCGTAGTTCCCGATGAGCGGGTAGGTCATCACCACCACCTGGCCCGCGTATGAGGGATCGGAGATGACTTCCTGGTAGCCGGTCATGCAGGTGTTGAAGACGACCTCACCGGTCTGCGCTTCCGTGATCGGCGCGCCGAACAGGATGCCCTCGAAGCTCGCACCCGATTCCAGCACGAGACGTCCGCGCACGTCAGCCACCGGTCACCATCCCCGACTCGACCGGGACACGCACCGGGTCCTGATGAATCACACGTCCGGCGGCGATCGTGAGCAGCACGCGACCCCGCAACCGGCTGCCCAGGAGTGGCGTGTTGCGTGACCGCGACTGCCAGTCGCCCTCACCGACCGTCCACTCCGCCGTCGGATCGAAGAGCGTGCACGTGGCCGCCTCACCGATGCGTAGACGCGGTTCGGGGACGCCGGAGTTGGGCCCGAGAATCCGGTGCGGGCCGGCGGTCATGCGCTCGATGAGCGTCGCGAGCCACTCGCCGCCCATGCCACCGATGCTGATGCAGGTGGCAAGCGCGGTCTCGAGTCCCACCATGCCGGGCGCGGCGTCGTCGTACGCGATCGACTTCTCGGCCGCACGGTGAGGCGCGTGATCGGTCGCCACGGCTTCGATCACGCCCTCGCGCAGCGCGCGGACCAGTGCGGTCCGATCGCGCTCGGTGCGCAGCGGCGGGTTGACCTTGAGCAGGGCGAGTGGGTCGGGATCCTCGGCAACGGGCAGCCACATCGCGAGGTGATGCGGTGTCACCTCCGCGCTGACCATGAGGCCCTGGTGCCGGGCGCGCCGGAGCGACGTGACCGACGCGTCGCAGGACAGGTGCTGGAGATGCAGGTGACCGACGCGCGCATGTGTCAGCGCGCGAATCGCAAGGTTGACCGCGCGAGTCTCGCTGTCGGGCGGTCGCAACGGGCTGCGCGTGACGGCACCCTGCGTTGCGTTGGCCTGGGCGATCATCTCCTCGTCCTCCGGATGGACGAGCACAGGCCGGTACTGGTGACCCGCCTCGGCGAGCGCAATCGCAAGCTGACGTGGCGAAACGGCGTTGCGACCGTCGTCACTGATCGCGATGGCACCGGCCTCGATGCAGCGCTTGATGTCGACGAGCGCAGAACCCTCGAGACCGCGCGTCAGCGCGGCGACCTGGAGAATCGACACCGGCAGATTCGCTGCCATGACGCGTGCTTCCGCAACCCGTTCCGGTGTATCGATCGGCGGTGTCGTGTTCGCCATTGCCACGACATGCGTGTACCCGCCGGCGGCGGCAGCGCGCGAGCCGCTCTGCAGGGTCTCCGCCTCATCGTCGCCCGGCTGACGCAGGTGGGCGTGCAGATCGATGAACCCCGGGCACAGCACGCACGGCTCGACGCCGTCGGGTGGCGTGAGATCGACGATCGGCACCCCGTCCGCTTCGATGTGGTGGTAGATCGCAAGGATCTTGCCGCCGTCGATCCAGACGTCCTGGCCCGCGGAGTTGAGACGGCCGAGCGGATCGATGACGCGAACACCACGCAGGATCGCGTTCACGCCTGTGTGCTCCGGCGCAGCCACGCACCCTCGACACCATCGGTCTCGCGCATGCGCACGACGACACGCTCTCCGGGAGCGGTGGGCACGTTCTTGCCGACATAGGTCGCGCGAAGCGGAAGCTCGCGGTGGCCGCGATCGATCAATGTCAGCACCTCGACCACGGCGGGACGACCGCAGTCGACAAGCGCGTCCAGCGCGGCGCGAACCGTCCGGCCTGTGTAGAGCACGTCGTCGACGACGATCACCACCGCACCGTCGATGCGCGGCGCCGGACCTCCGTCGGTGTCGGAGAGTGCCGGTTGCGGCACTGTCGGTCGCGGACGGTCATCGCGATGCCCGCTGTGGTCGAGCACGAGGACCGTTGGTGCGGTGTGGCCGAGGCCGGCCAGCTCGTGCGCGACAGCGCGCGCAAGCGGCACACCGCGCGTTGGGATGCCGACCAGCACGACCGTGTCCAGGTTGGGGTGGCGTTCGACGATCTCGTGCGCGAGACGCAGGGTGATCCTGCGCAATGCCGCCGCGTCGAGCAGGCACGGACTGTCGTCGAGCGGTTGCGCGAGGCCGCTCATGGCAGTTCCCTCATCCGAGCAGCATCTCGAGCAGCGCCATACGGATGGCGACGCCGTTGGCTGCCTGGCGGAAGTACGCGGCGCGCGGATCGGCGTCGACCTCGGGCGCGATCTCGTCGACGCGCGGCAGGGGATGCATGACGATCGCCGTGGCCGGCAGCTGCTCCATCAACGCAGCGTCGATGCGGATCGCGGACCTCGCAAGCTCGTACTCCGCAGGGTCCGTGAATCGCTCCTTCTGCACGCGGGTCTGGTAGACGACGTCGACGCCGTCGAGCGCGTCGGTGAGCTGGTCGGCGAGCCGGCACGTGATGCCGCGCGCCTCGAGCCGGTCGAGGATGTCGCGTCGCACCTGCACCACGTCGGGCGCGACGAACGTCATGCCCACGCCCGGATACAGCGCCATCAGCAGCGCGAGCGAGCGCGCCGTGCGGCCGAAGCGGAGGTCGCCACAGAACGCGATCTGCACGCCCTCGACGTGTCCGAGCTCGCGCTCGATCGTGTACAGGTCGAGGAGCGCCTGCGTCGGATGTTCGCCCGGACCGTCACCGGCGTTCACCACCGGCACCGACGCAACGGCCGCCGCGCGCGCCGCCGCGCCCTCCTCATCATGGCGCAACACGATCACATCGGCGTACGTCGAAACCATGCGGATGGTGTCCTCGAGCGTCTCGCCCTTGATGGCACTCGAAAAGGTCCGCGCTGCCTCGGTCCCGAGCACCGCGCCACCGAGGCGGAGCATCGCGGATTCGAAGCTGAGCCTTGTCCGGGTGCTCGGCTCGTAGAAGAGCGTCGCCATGATGCGATGCGCGAGGCGGTCGTCGCGGACGCCGGCAAGCGCGGACGCTCGTTCGAAGAGGTGGTCGAGGAGCGTTCGGTCGAACTGCTCGCTGCTGATGACGTTGCCGAGAGCCCGCTTCGGCGCCGTCTCGACTGTCATCGCGTCATGTCCTCCAGCCCGAGCGGCGCAGGCCGGGGCAGCCGCGCGGCGGCGCCGCGATCCCTTGCCGGCCTCTCGGACCTGCTTGAAGTGGATGCGTTCGGCGGACTCTACCTTAGAGTGGTCTCATGGCATTCGGAGACATCGGCAAGCTCCTCCTGATCGCCGGTGCGGTGATCGCCGTGCTCGGCGGCGTGATCCTGCTCCTGACCAGAGCCGGTGTGACCCAAGTGCCGGGAAGCATCTCGGTCAGCAACGGCAATTTCTCGTTCTTCTTCCCGGTGCTGTTCTGCATCGTGGTCAGCGTGGTGCTCACCGTCGTCATCAACCTGATCGTCCGTCTCCGCTAAGCCAGGCAGAACCGTGGCTGACGCGCCGAGCAGCGAGATCACGATCACGCCCGAGGGGCCGTTTTCCCTTGCGGCAGCAGCGGCTTTCGGTTTCGGGCCGAACACCGGCCGGCCGAAGCCCGACGGCGATTCGATGTCGCTCGCGTTCGTCGCCGACGACCTGCAGCACCACGCTGCCGCAATCGTCACCCATGCCTCTGGCGACGACCTGCGCGTCCAACTCTTCGGCGACGCGGATCCAGCGCTGATGGACGCTCAGGTGCGGCGCGTGCTGTCGCTCGACCAGTCGGGGCTTGCATTCGCGGAGGTCGGCGCTCGCGACCCTGTGATCGGGCGCCTCCAGACGGCGCACCTGGGTCTCCGGCCGGTGCTCTTCCATTCCCCCTACGAAGGGGCGGCATGGTCGGTCCTGAGCCAGCGGCGTCATCGCGTCCAGGCGACGGCACTCCGCAGACGTCTGTCCGCGGCGCACGGGCATGTGTTCAAGCTCCCGACAGGCGACCTCGAGGCGTTCCCACTTCCGGAGGCGCTGCTCCGCGTCGAGGCGTTTCCGTCGATCGAGCCGCCCCGGATGGAGCGTCTCCACGGCGTCGCGCGGGCTGCGCTCGAGGGTGACCTCGATCCGTCTCGTCTGCTCGGCATGACGACGGAGGAGGCGCTGACCTCGCTGCAGCGCCTCCCGGGGATCGGACCGATGTACGCAGGCCTGATCCTGCTGCGGTCGACCGGCGCTACCGACATCCTCACACTGAACGAGCCCCATATGCCCGCGTACGTCGCGCATTTTTACGGCCTGCCCGGGCCTGCGACTGCTGAGGAGCTGGAGCGCATCGCGTCCGTGTGGCGACCGTTCCGGACCTGGACGAGCGTGCTCATACGGGTCGCCGGCGATGCGGCGGGAATTCCCGGCGGGCGCTGATGGGTCGCGACGTGGTCGTCTTCCTGACGGCATTTGCCGGAGCGGCCGTGGAGGCCGTCGAGGCGCTGACAGTCGTGCTCGCGGTCGGTCTCACGCGTGGTTGGCGGACCTCCCTCCTCGGTGCAGCTGCCGCGCTCATCGTGCTCGCCGCCGCTGTCGGTCTCCTGGGAGCGACCGTGCTGACGCATGTTCCGCGCCAGCTCTTCGAGCTCGTGATCGGCGTGCTCATCCTCGCGCTCGGCGTGAGCTGGCTGCGCAAGGCGGTGCTCCGCGCAGCGGGCCTCAAGGCGATGCATGACGAGGATCGGAAATTTGCGTCCGAGCGTCAGCGGCTCGCAACCGACAAACGCCAAGGCCTTGACCGCCTCGGCCTGGCAACGTCATTCCAGGGCGTGCTGCTCGAAGGGTTCGAGGTGGCGTTCATCGTGTTTGCCGCCGGCGCCGGCGGCCCGTCGATCGCGCCGGCAGCCCTCGGCGCCGCGATCGCAGTGCTGCTCGTGGCGGTGGCGGGGTTCGTGCTCCGGCGGCCGCTGGCGCTGATCCCCGAGAACACGCTCAAGTTCGTGGTTGGCATCGCGCTCACCAGCCTCGGAACGTTCTGGGCGGCCGAAGGACTTGGCGTCCACTGGCCGGCCGACATCCTCTCGCTCCTGCCGATCGCGGCGATCTACCTCATCGGCGCGCTGATCGCTGTCGCGACGCTCCGCGGACGAGCCGCGGCTCAGACCGGCGGGGGCAGGTAGCGACCGGCGACGATCCTCCCGCTGGAGATCTCGAACGCCCACGTCCCGGCCTTCGCCCACTGGAGGCCGCCTTTCATCGGGAGCCGCTGCTCGCTGAGGATGCTGATCAACTCGGCCATCACGTCTCCATGTGTGCAGAGGACGGATCCTGCCGACACCGCAAGCTCGCCCATCGCCCACTCCGGACCTGCGCCCTCCGCGAGCCGGCTCTCCTCCTCGACCAGCAGGCCCAGCGCCTTCGCGAGCGGATCGACCGTCTCCATGCAGCGCAGATAGGGGCTCGATCGGACGCTTCGAACGCCGGAACCGATCAAGTTGATGAGCGCCGTCGCCTGCTCCCTCCCCGCGTCTGTCAACGGTCGCTCACGATCCGGCGAGGTCCAGCGCTCCCGCGAGCCTGCCTTGGCGTGGCGGATCAGAAAGCTCGTCGACTCACTTCCAGGCATCAGTCCACCTATTTTCGACGCGCCGCCATACCGCTTGCCATCCTGAACGGGATTGCTCTGCCGCGTCGCGCTGCAGCGCGACGAGCTCGCCGGTCGCGAAGAGCGCGGTGTCGTGGATCCTCGGCGCCTGCGAGCGCTCACGGAGCCACTCCTCGGCCACGACAGCGTCGTGCAGCTCACCGAGCACCTCCTGAAGCGCGGCAACCTCCTTGGCGAACGCGGCAGCCCGCTTACCGGTCGCAGCTGCGGCCGCCTCGGCAGCGTACCGGCAGCGCTTTGCTCGGATGCGCAGGTCGTGGAGCTGTTCGTCCGGGACATCCCCTCGGCATGCGATCGCGCCTGAGCGCAGCGACCGCCACGGCCGCCGGACCAGCGCGGGGAGCACCTCGCGCGCCGGAGCAGCTGCCTCAGCGGTGAGCGCGGGGGCACGGGCAGCAGCGACCAGGTGGTCGATCACCTCGAAATAGTGGTCCGTGTCGATCGCCTGGAGCAGGCGGCGCCGTGCAGATCGCACCTGGGCGACGAGCGGAGCGACCACCGCCGACGCCGCCCGCCGGTCGACGGCCGGGAGCGTCGCCGCCGCGGCGCGGAGCCGATCGCGGAGCACCTCGGCATCGCGAACGCTTCCGAGCTCGGCGCCAAGCCAGCGCAACTCATCGCGGAGCGCATTGACCCATTCGCGGTCGAGCAGTGGCTGGAACGTGCGCAGGTCGCTGCGCAGGCGTCGCGTTGCGACGCGAGCCTGATGCACGTCCTCGGCATCGATGCCGAGGCGCACGCCGGGGTCGTGGCGAAGGAGGCGGATCACTGACGTGCTCAGCGCCCGGCGCACCACATCGCCTGCGCTGGAGGCCGCGTCGAGCGAGACCGGCGCGAGCTCGGGCGGCGGTGACCCGACGAGGCCGAGCGCACGCGCCACGAGCGCGCGAGGCGCCGCGGGCTGCGCACCGGCCGCCTGACAGCGCGCCGCCAGCAGGTCGAGGAGCGCATCGCTGTCCGCGGTGAGATCGATCTCGCGAAATCGTTGCGTGATCCTCGGCCCGGAATACACCGACACCGTCGCGTCCACTGCATGCGCAAGCTGGTGCCCGTCGCCGTCGAGGAGGACCGTCTCGCCGGTCACCGTGACGAGCCGCGCGACGAGCTCGACGGGAGCGTGCCGAGCGTAGACACGCACCAGGCTGATCGCCTCCTCAGGTGGGCCGTCAGGAGTGCCGGCGAAGCGCAGCTCGGCGCCGCCGCCGGCGGTCATGCCCTCGGCGGTCCCGGGCAGGCGGAGGACCCAGCCCGTGTCAGCGGCGTGCTCGAGGGCGACCCCCCATCGAGCGAGGCGAAGGTCGGCGGTGTCCCAGTGAGTCGTGCGCGCCCGGCGAGGCGGCTCGGCGACGACCACCGCGGACGGGTCCACGTTCTCGAGCGGGGCCTGTGAGAAGGTGATCGGCACTTCGAGCCGGAGCACGCGAGCGTGCGGGGACTCGCCCGCAACGATCACCGACTGACGCGCTCGACAGCGAGCCTGTGGAGCTCTGCCTGCGCATCGAGCCCGCGCACCCGGGGGACGTTGTGCCACGAGCCGTCGGCGTGCAACTCGGATGCGAGCACGTCATCAGCAAGCAGCACATCGACGATCTCGGCGAGGCGCGCCTGCAGCCGGGGGTCGTTCACGGGCACCACTGTCTCGATGCGACCGTCGAGGTTGCGGCCCATGAGGTCCGCCGAGCCGATGTACCAGCGGTCAGGGCCGAAGTGATACAGACGCGAGTGCTCGAGGTAGCGACCGCAGAGCGAGCGCACCCAGATGTTCTCCGACATGCCGGCGATTCCCGGGCGCACCCCGCAAGAGCTGCGCACGATGAGATCGACGCGGGCTCCGGCGCACGACGCTGCGTACAGCGCCTCGATGACCTCGGGGTCGATCAGGTGGTTGCACTTGATGATGATCCGGCCCTCGCTGTGTGTCTGGGTCCGGATCAGCTCGACGATGCCGCTGCGCAGCGTCACCGGGGCGACGAGGAGGCGGCGGTACTGGCGCTGGCGGCTGTAGCCGGTCAGGTAGTTGAAGAGGTCGGTGAGGTCCTCGCCGATCTCGACATTCGCGGTGAGCAGCCCGATGTCCTCGTAGAGGCGTGCGGTCTGCGAGTTGTAGTTGCCGGTGCCCATGTGGCAGTAGCGGCGGATGCCGCCGTCAGTCCGGCGAACCACGAGCGTCGCCTTGGCGTGCGTCTTGAGACCGACGACGCCGTAGACGACGTGCACGCCCGCCTTCTCGAGCTCCTCGGCCCAGGTGATGTTCTGCTGCTCGTCGAAGCGCGCGGTCAGCTCGACCAGGGCCACGACCTGCTTGCCCGTCTCGGCGGCGCGGATCAGGGAGCGGACGATGGGACTGTCGGGAGAGGTCCGGTACAGCGTCTGTTTGATGGCGAGGACGTCGGGATCATTGACCGCCTGGTCGATGAACGCCTCGACGCTGCTCGCGAACGACTCGTAGGGATGCTGCACGAGCACGTCACCGGAGTCGATCACCTTGAAGATGTCGATCTCGCCCTCTTCGCCCGGCGGGAGCGTGAGTGCCAGCGGGATCACCGGCGCGGGGAGGCGCTCCTTCAGGTCCGACCGGTTCAGCTCGTAAAGGCCCCAGAGCCCGCTGAGATCGAGCGGCCCCGCCACCGTGTACACGTCCTCCTCGCCGAGCTCGAGCTCGCGCATCAGAAGGCGCTTGACCTCTTCCGACATCGAGTTCGTCGATCTCCAGGCGCACGACCTGGGGAGATCGGCGGCGGCGGCGCAGGTACTCCTGGACCGCGGCGCGCAGGTCCTCGGCCTCCTCCTCCTCGAGAGCGGGATCGGCGTTGCGGGTCACCCGGAATGGGTACTGACCGACCACTCGCATGCCCGGGAAGAGGCGATCGAGGTGCGACGCGATGACCTGCTCGACGGGCACGAACCGCTCGCCGTCGGGCATGACGACGAAACGCGGCAGCAACGGCGGTACCTTGACGCGCGCGATCCGCTGCTCGGCGTTGCGCGGTGCGCTGACCACGACGGCGAGGTTCAGTGAGAGGTCGCTGATATACGGGAAGGGATGCGCCGGGTCGACGGCGAGCGGCGTGAGCACCGGGAAGATGCGGTCCTCGAAGACCGAGTTGACGTACTGGCGATCCTCAGGATCGAGCGACCCGTAGTTCGAGAAGCGCAGCCCGACGTCGGCGAGCTTCTCGACGATGTCCCGGAACGCGTGGATCTGACGTGCCGCGATGTCTATCGCGCGGGTGCGGATCTGGGTGAGCTGTTCATCGACAGTCATGCCGTCGGGGCTCAAGGCCGCGACACCGGCGCGCCGTTGCTCGATGAGACCACCAACCCGGACCTGGAAGAACTCGTCGAGATTGGTGCTGGAGATGGCGAGGAACTTCGCGCGCTCCAGGAGCACACGCGACTCATCCTCGGCGAGCTCGAGGACGCGCGTGTCGTAGTCGAGCCAGCTCAGATGGCGGTTGATGTAGCGGTGGCGCCCGTCCAGCTCCTCGGCGTGATCGCGAGCCGGCGCGACGGCGTCCGCGCCGTCCTCTGGCGCCGCGAGTGCCATCAGCCGAGTTCCTCGATCGCTCCGGAATCGAGAAAGACCAGGTCCTCGGCGATGTTGGTGACCCGGTCGGCGATGCGCTCGAGGTGATGCGCGATGAACACGAGGTTGGTGGCCCGGAAGACAGTGGTGTTGTCCTCGGTCATCATCTGGATGAGGTCGTCGAAAAGGCGGTGGTAGATGCGGTCAACCCGGTCGTCGCCGGCAGCGATGCGCCGCGCCTGGAGCACGTCGCGCGACACCATCGCCGCGAGGATGCCGCGCACCTGGTCGCTGCAGTACGCGGCCATCTTGGGAACGTCGACGTAGGTTTCGAGCGGCGGCAGGTCGGCGAGGTTGCGCGCGAGCTTCGCGATGCTGACGCAGTGATCGCCCATGCGCTCGAGCTCCGAGGACATGTTGAGCAGCCCGATGATCTCGCGCAGGTCGCGTGCCAGCGGGCTCTGATTGACGATGAGCGAGAACGAGAGCTCGCGCAGCTCGCGCTGCCTGTCGTTGACCAGCGCGTCGTCCGCGATGACCCGGGCACACATGCTCACATCACGCTCGGCGAGACCGCTCGTCGCCAGGGTGATGGCCGCGTCGACCAGCTCGCCCATGTCCGCGACGATGCGCCGGAGGTGGCTCAGCTCCTCGACGAGGGTGGCTCGATGGGGGTGAAGCAGTGGCTCGCTCATCTGATCAGAGTGTAGTTGCCCCATGGCTCAGTCACACCGCCACCACCATCACATCTCCCCCGGCCCATAGCGCTTTCACAATCGCTTTGCACTCGAAGGCCGCCGCATACTCGAAAGCGTGCAGGGAGCGCAAGCGATGCAGTGGGATCGGACGGCAACCATTGATGGGTTGCGCCGCCAGGTGGCCACGATCGAGGCCCTGATGTTCGCGTGCGAGGCACCGCCCATCCTGATCACCCTCGTCGAGGACCTCTACCAGTCAATCGAGCACCTTGAGGCTCTCCACCTCTCGTTCGCTCACTCGCCGTCTCTGCTGGACGCAGGCTGAGGGTCAGGCCCATCCGGGTCCGGAACCGCCGAACGAGGTCGAGCGGCTCCCAGGCATAGGGCAGGCCGGTCGTGACCACCACCCGGTTGCGGCGCTCGTCGAGACGGGCGGTGGGTTGCTCGCCGCCGTTGACGCGCCGGTCGAGCTCGTCGGCGAGCTCCAGGACGACCGAGAGGCGGTCGATCCGCTTGATGTCGTCTCGAGTACAGAGGCGCGCGTAGCGAGGCAGGTTGCTCCGGCCCTTGCCGAGCCGGGCCAGCGTGGTGGCGATGAGCGCCACCTCGCGATGGGTGAAGCCCTGGAGGTCGGCCGAGGCAACGACGCCAGCGGCATGGCTCCAGCGGTCGTAGTAGTTGATGCTCTGCCCCACGTCGAGGAGCGTCGTCGCATGGTCGAGCACCTCGCGCATCTCGGCATTCATCGTGGGGTCGGCGACGCCGAGGATGGCGCGGACGAGCGCCTGACGCCGACGAGACCGTTCCGCGTCCCAGGTGCCGAAACGCGAGGCGAGTGCCGCGACCGAACCTCGGCGCACTTGATGGACCTCCGGCAGCTCGAGCTGCAGCTCGGCAAGGGCGATCCCCTCTCGAAGGCCGTGGCCGGAGACCATCAGCGTGCGTGCTCCAAGTGCGTCCATGGTCGCGGCGACGACCAGCGCGCCGCCGGTGATCGAGTTGGCCCTGTCGGTGGAGAGACCCGGAACGGTGCGCAACGACGTCAGATTGCGGTTCGCGAGGCGCGAGGTCAGGTCGCGCACCTCGCGGCGCTGCAGGACGTAACCGTCGACGCGGGCGATGGGATGTCCCACCGAGCGCATGTGGATCTTGGCGAGGTTCCGGACGGTGCCGCCTGTCCCGACCATCCCGGCGTCCTCGGGCAGCACCGGGACCCCTGCGTCGCGCAGGGTGCGCGCGACGTGATCGCGGAGATCGGCGACCTCCGACGCCTTGGGTGGGTCACTCCGCAGGAACTGATCGGTGGCCACGAGCGCGCCGAGCTCGAACGTCCACCAGCGCAGCGCGCGACGACGCTCGAAGTACGCGAGCTCGAAGCTGCCGCCACCGACGTCGATGAGGTAGCCCGAGTCGATCGGAAGGCCGTGCACAGCGCCGAGGAACGCGTAGCGCGCCTCCTCCTCACCATCGATCACCTTGATCGCGAGCCCGGTGTCCGCCTCGAGTCGCGCAAGAACGCTGTCGCGGTTGGTCGCGGTTCGGATCGCCGCTGTGGCGACGGCAACAGTGCGTTCTGCGCCCGCGGCGGCCGCCACTGCCCGGAAGTCACGAACCGCCGCCGTGGCGGCAGTCACCGCGCTGGCCTCCAGCCGGCCTCGCGAGTTGATGTGACGAGCGAGCTGGAGCGACGTTCGAGCGTCGGCGATGATGTCGAGTTGGCCGGCGGCATCCAGTCGCAGCACTGCGATCCGGGCTGAGTTCGACCCGATGTCGATGACGGCGATCGTGGATTCTACGGCGGCCATCTCCCTGGTACGACCCCGGGCGGGAGCGGCAAGTATAGGCAGCACGGACTCTTTGGAGTTCAGAGCCTGCCGATGAACGCGACGTCGGTGGGAGCAACATCGGTCTCCGCGACGATCCGGTCGAGCCGGTAGCCCACGCCGTACACCGTGGTGATGCGGAACGGGAGCGCCTCGAACCGCTCGAACTTCTCTCGCAGCCACCGCACGTGCACGTCGACCGTCTTGCGCTCGCCAAAGAACTTCGGTCCCCAGACCCGGCGGATCAACTGCTCGCGCGAATGCACGCGTCCCGGGTTGGCGAGCAGGAACGAAAGCAGATCGAACTCCTTCGGCGAGAGGCGCAGATCCTCGCTGCCGACACGCACCGACCGTGCGCCTCGGTCGAAGCGGAACTCCCCGAGCTCCTCCACCTCGACGACGCCGCGCTCCTCAGCGGACGGCTGCGCGCGACGGAGCAGTGCCATCACGCGGGCCGTGAGCTCCGCGAGCGAGAACGGCTTGGTCATGTAGTCGTCGGCACCGACTTGCAGGCCCACGATCTTGTCCAGCTCACTGTCGCGTGCGCTCAGCACGAGCACGGGCGTGGTCGTCTCCTGGCGGAGGATTCGGCACACCTCGAGACCACCGAGCTCGGGAAGCATGAGGTCGAGCACGATCAGGTCGGGACGCAGGTCGCGGGCCTTCTCGAGCGCCTCGATTCCGTTGCTCGCCTGACTCACCTGGTAGCCCTCACGCACCAGGTTGAAGCGAAGGGTTTCCCGAATCGCCTCCTCGTCCTCGACCACCAGGATGTGCTTGGCTCCCACGATGTGCGACTGAGCCTACGCGGGGCCTCTTTATGGAGGGGTTAAGGAAAGGGTCAGAAGACCGGCGTCTCGCGATGCGTTCCGAACACCACGCGCAACGCCTCGATGATCTCGCCTTCGGTGGCGCGAGCGCGAACGCAATCGATGATCGCGGGCATCATGTTGTCGCTTCCTTTTGCGACCTCCTGCAACGCATCGAGACGTGTCGTGACGCTGGTGTTGTCGCGTGTCTCGCGCAGCCTCTTGAGGCGAGCACCCTGCGCGGCCTCGACCTCGGGATCGATCACCAGCGTCGGTGGCTGCACGTTGTCGACGCTCTGGTCGAACACGTTGACGCCAACAATGACTCTTTCTCCGGTCTCGAGCTCGACTCTGATACCGGAAGGCGGCGTCCGCGATTTCGCGCTGCGGGAATCCCTCGTCCACCGCGGCGATCATGCCGCCGCGCTCCTCGATGGCCGTGAAGTAGTCCTCGGCAGCCTGCTCCATGCGATCGGTGAGGTCCTCGACGAACCACGATCCCGCGAGCGGATCAACCACTGACGGCACACCCGTCTCGTAGGCAAGGATCTGCTGGGTCCGGAGCGCGATCTGCGCGGCCTTCTCGGTGGGCAATGCGAGCACCTCGTCCATCGAGTTCGTGTGCAGGGAGTTGGTGCCCCCAAGGACTGCCGCCAGCGCCTCGAACGCGGTGCGCGCGACGTTGTTCTCGATCTGCTGCGCGGTGAGCGAGCATCCCGCCGTCTGCGTGTGGAAGCGCAACTTCAGCGAGCGCTCATCCTTTGCGCCGTACCGCTCGCGCATGTGGCGGGCCCAGATACGGCGCGCGGCACGGTATTTCGCGATCTCCTCGAAGAAGTCGATGTGGGCGTTGAAGAAGAACGACAGCCGCGGCGCGAACTCGTCGACGTCGAGCCCGCGCGCAATGCCGGCCTCCACATAGGCGAACCCGTCGGCGAGCGTGAATGCGAGTTCCTGCGCCGCGGTGCTGCCCGCTTCGCGGATGTGGTACCCGCTGATGGAGACCGGGTTCCAGCTCGGCACGTTGCGCGTGCAGAACTCGACGACATCGGTGACGAGTTGCATCGACGGCCGGATCGGAAAGATGAACTCCTTCTGAGCGATGTACTCCTTGAGGATGTCGTTCTGCAGTGTCCCACCGAGCTTCCGGTACGGGATCCCCCGCTCGTCCGCCGCCGCGAGATACATCGCGAACAGGATCGGCGCCGGGGAGTTGATCGTCATTGACGTGGTGACTGCCCCGACGTCGATGCCTTTGAACAACGTGAGCATGTCTTCGACGGAGTTGACCGCGACTCCGCAACGGCCGACCTCCCCGAGCGCGTGCGGCGAGTTCGAGTTGATGCCCATGAGTGTGGGCATGTCGAACGCGACGGACAGGCCGGTCTGTCCTTGCGCGAGCAGGAAGCGATACCGCTCGTTCGTGTCCTCGGCGCTGCCGAAGCCGGCGAACTGGCGCATCGTCCAGACCTTGTCGCGGTACATCGTGCGGTGCACGCCTCGGGTGAACGGGAACGAGCCCGGGTCGCCGAGATCGCGCTCCACGTCGAGGGCGGGCGTGGGTGGCCCGTACCAGGGCTCGAGCGGCAGCCCGCCGAGCGTGTCAGGAGGAATCGGCGGTGCGTCCCGCTCGGCGGGAGCGGCGCCTGCGTCGGCGCGGTTGATCGTCTGGGTCATCAGTGGGTCGCTTCCTTGGTGTATCCGTTGAGGATCCGCTCGGCCAGGGCGTATGGGTCCACCTGGCTCAGGTCGCCCGCGAGCTCCTGACTCATTGTCCCCTCATGCAACGCGCTTCGCGCGCGCTCGGCCGATCGCTCGACGACGATCGCCTCGACCTCGGCCCGGAGGCGGGCGATCCGGCGACGTTCCAGCTCACCCGACGCCGCGATGGAGGCGCCGTGGACATCGATGGCGGCGACGAGCTCGTCGACCCCCTCGCCCGTCTCGGCAGTGGTGGTGATCACGGGCGGCGACCAGTCGGCACGGACCTTGCCGGAGCGCACCAGCTCCCGGAGGTCGCGAACGACCTTGCTTGCTCCCGGGAGATCGGCCTTGTTGACCACGAAGATGTCGGCGATCTCGAGGATGCCTGCCTTGATGATCTGCACGGCATCCCCGCTGGACGGAGTCGTGACGACGATCGTGGTGTCGGCGGTCTCCATTACCTCGAGCTCGGACTGGCCCACCCCGACCGTCTCGAGGAGGCAGCGATCGCGGCCGGAGGCGTCGACGAGGCGGATCGCCTCCCGGGCGGCAGCCGCGAGCCCACCGAGGTGGCCGCGAGCGGCCATGCTCCTGATGAAGACCCCCGGATCGAGCGTGTGGCGCACCATCCGCACCCGGTCGCCCAGGATCGCACCCCCGGTGAAGGGGCTCGAGGGATCCACGGCAATCACACCGACGCGGTGGCCCGAGGCACGCCAGCGCTCGATGACCTGGTCGCACAGAGTGCTCTTGCCGCTCCCGGGCGGGCCCGTCACGCCGATGACCCGGGCTCTGCCGGTCTGTCCCCGGACGTCCCGGAGCAGGCTCGCGATGCCCGGATCGCGATCCTCCACCATGCGGATCGCGCGCGCCAGTGCCCGGGTCTCGCCGGCCACCAGACGTTCGGCGAGCGGGGCCTCTGGCATCGACTCGAAGTCTACCGGCGGGTGCCGTCCACGCAGTTGGCCGTAACCCCGCCGTCAGCCGCATTCGTTATAAAGCCTCAGGTGAGACGACAACGCGCATCCTTGCGCCGCCATCACGTCCGGCGTCATCGGGTGCTCCTCGGGTTCCTGATTGCACTCGGCTTTGTGCTGTCCGGTGCGGTTGGCGCGGTCGCCTACTTCATGCCCGCGATCGTGACCGCATTCCAGGACACGGGGCATACCATCACGCGGATCACGCCCGCGGCGACGGCCGCCAGCACCGCGTCCGCCGCCCCGTCGGCATCGGCAGCGGCCACCCAGCCCCCGGCCGTGGCACCGCCGGGCGCGCCATTCACCGTGCTCCTCCTCGGTTCCGACAACGACGCGAAGTTCGGCGGTACCGTCCTGACGCAGTCGATGATCCTTGCCCGCGTCAATCCGAAGACGCGTCAGGTGGTCATGGAATCGATTCCGCGCGACCTCTGGGTCCCGCTCGCAACCGGCGGCAGCGCGAAGATCGACGACGCGTATGCGCACGGCGGCGCAAGCGCGGCGGTGGCAACGGTCGAGAATGACTTCGACATCCACATCGATCACTACGCCTGGATCGGCCTGCTCGGATTGGTCAATCTCATCAACCAGGTCGGCGGCATCGACGTGGTGGCGACCAACCCGGTCATGGACGACTACTACCCGGCTGACCTAACCGGCAAGGATCCGTATGCATTCGAGCGTGTCGCGGTCCTCCCCGGGCCGCAGCAGATGGACGGCATCCAGGCACTCGAGTACGTCCGCTCGCGGCACGGCGACCTGCGCAGTGACTTCGGCCGTTCGCAGCGTCAGCAGCAGGTGCTTCTCGCGTTGCGTGCCAAGGCGAAGTTGCTCGGCATCGCCGACCTGCCTGATATCGCGACTGCGATGGCCAATGATTTCTCAACGGATATGAGCATCAGCGAGATTGCCTCACTCCTGCCGATCGCCAGCAGCGTGCAGCTCCAGAACGTGCAGCAGATCATCCTCGCGTCCCCATACACGTCGAATCTCGAGGTGGCCAACGAGGATGCGCTGCAGCCGAACTGGAATCTCATCCTGCCCGAGACGCACAAATACTTCCCGGCCGTATGAGATCCCGCCGCGTGAGACGGGCGATCACCGTCGTCACACTGCTTGCGCTGATGGCCGGGTTCGGCTTCGGGGTCAACCGGCTCATCGCGTCGCGGAAGACGAAGATTCCGTCCGAGACGAGCTCCTATGTCCCGACTTCGACACGGCCCGCGATCGTCCTCCCCGGCACGCTGTACCTCGCCCAGGGCGGGCAGCTCTACAGCTTGAGCGACGGCTACTTCACCAGCCTCCATTCATCGACGAGCACCGGGAACTGGATGCAGCCGGCGTACGTTCCCGGCACGCAGGAGATCGTTGCAGTGCTTCGCGCCGCGGAGTACTCCAACCTCTACCTGCTCACCAGTCAAGGCGCGGTGATCCGCCGGTTGAGCAACAACGCGGCGCCCCCAACCAAGGTGGGCAAGGTATGGCTCAACCACTGGATGTTCTGGCCTCACTTCAGTCCCACGGGCACCTTGTACTTCTCGTACGACCAGCCGAAGAACTCCACGACATACGCCGTCGATTTCTCGATCTGGTCGGGCTCAGTGACAGGCACGCTCGCGAATCAACGCCTGACGACCGCCAACCCGTTCACCGGCGGTGATGTCGAGCCCACACCGATGGCAAACGGCGACGTGATGTTTTCTCGGTACTCGATCTCCAACGGGAGCGCGTTCTCGTTCATCGCGCTGGAGACGAAACCGTTGGTGCAGCCGCTGATCCTCAGCACCGGCACGCAGGACTGCGGCCAGGCCACGCCGTCACCCGACGGCACCATGGTCGCGATGATCTGCATTGGCGGCACCGGACTGCAGAGCACACGCCTCGAGGTCGCGCCGCTCGTCGGTACAAAGCTGGGAACGCCACGGACGCTCGTCAACAACTGTTTGTGCTCCGCACCGGTGTGGGCGCCGGACGGCAGCGGGCTCGTGTACTACAACGCAACTGACTCCGCGGGACACTTCGAACTCTGGTGGATCAAGGGTGCGCTCACCGCCACGCCGGCGGCGCCGCTGCAGGTGACGACCAATCTCGACTTCGATGCCACCTCACCGCCCTCGTGGTCCCCGCTCACGAGCATCCCGGTTATGACCCGCTAGTTGTGCAACTGACGATGGCCGATTACACAAGGGCTTCGGTCTTTTGGCGCAGGCGCTCGTAGGGAGTTTGGCCACCCAAGCCTCCGTGCGGGCGGTCGAAATTGTAGAAGTCCTCCCACTCCTGGAGCTTCGTGGTGAAGAGCCGGGCGTCGTCGAGCACCACGCCATCCAGGAGCCGGTAGAACTCGTCAGCGTCGATCCGATGTGATCGTTCCACCTTGCCGTTGAGCCGAGGCGTGGCCGGCTTGATGTACACGTGCTGGACGCCGCGGTCGAGGACGTGCCAGTGGAAGGCGGACTGGAACTCAGCGCCGTTGTCGGTCTGAATCACTTCGACACGGAAGGGGAGCTTCTCGAACACGTAGTCGATGAACTGGATGGCGGTCTTCTGGTTGAGGTGGTCATAGACCCGGAGCACTCTGAGCCGGGTGCAGTCATCGATCGCGGTGAACTGGTAGTGCTTCCTGCGCGTTCCACCAATCGGCGCCACGAACTTCACATCGACTTGGACCCGATGACCCGGCTGGGGCTTCTCGTAGCGCTTCCATCGCTCCTTGTGGCGCTTGTAGCGCTGCGACGCCGGCAGGCGGCTCATGTCGAGGCGCTTGAGGATCCGCCAGATCCCGGACGGGCTCACCTTGATCTCGTGGTACCGCTCGAGATACATGGCGATCTTGTGCGGCCCGAAGTGGTAGTTCTGGCGCAGGTAGATGATCTTGCCGACGACCTCCTCCCGAGTGGTTTTAGGGCTCACATGCGGCCGTGAGGAGCGATCTCGGAGGCCCTCAACCCCGAATTCCTCATAGCGCCGGAACCAGACGTAATAGCACTGCCTGGTGATCCCGTAGTAGCGGCAGGTAAGGGCGACATTGCCGGTCACTTCCTGGACGTGGCGAATGATCGCCAGGCGTCGAGCTGCTCCCCTAGCCAGTTCTCTCTCGGTCACAGGTGCCTCCTCGTGAATTGGAGGCCCAAGTGTCAACAGACTCCGTCAGTTTTATAAGCTGAACCGGCTCGCTTGGATGGATCGCCCCACCGGTCGCGTGATCCGTCGCTACGAACGCGAACAACCTGGCGACCTTGTCCACGTCGATATCAAGAAGTGGGACGGATACCTCCGGGTGGTGGCTGGCACGTCCACGGCCGCGAGCAGCGTCCGGATCTGCATGTGCGGGTGGGTTATGACCACGTCCATTCTGCGGTCGACGACAACTCACGGCTTGCCTACTCCGAGATCTGCAACGACGAACGCGGCCAGACCGCAGCTGCGTTTTGGAGCCGCGCCGTGGCCTTCTTCGCAGCTCACGGGATCGCAGTGCAGCGCGTCCTGACTGACAACGCCATGGCCTACCGAAAGTCCACGCTCTTCCGTGCTGCGGTGCTCGAGAGCGGCGCGGTGCAGCGCTTTACCAGGCCCTACCGACCCCAGACCAATGGCAAAGTCGAGCGCTTCAACCGGACCTTGCTTGAGGAATGGGCCTACGTCCGACCGTACCCCTCAAACCAACATCGATCCAGGGCCTTGACGACGTGGCTCCACATCTACAACGATCACCGCGCCCACACCAGTCTCGGTCAGCTCCCGCCCGTTTCGCGCCTCAACAACGTCCCTGGGCATTACAGCTAGTAGAAGACCTGCGCGAGCTCGTACAGCTCGCGCGGCACGCGCCGTTGCTCGGCGACGACGTCGGCGATGCGCGCAACCTCGACGGTGCCACCACGCACGACCGGCATCTCACCGAACCTGCCGGCGACGATGAGGTCATACGCCTTGGCGCCGACCCGTGTCGCCCAGATGCGGTCGAACGCGGTGGGCGATCCGCCCCGCTGCACGTGCCCGAGTACCGTTGCGCGCGTCTCGTGTCCGGTGCGCTCCTCGATGATGCGCGCCAGCGTTTCACCCACGCCGCGCCGGCTGAGCTGGACATGACCGAATGCGTCGCGAGCGCCCTCAGCTTCATCCTTGGTCTGCAGCCCACTCATCTCAACACCCTCAGCGACGACGATGATGCTGAAGTCGCTGCCGGCCTTGCGGCGCACCTCGAGGTGAGCAACCACCTCGTCGACGGTGACCTCGAACTCCGGGATGATGATCATGTCGGCGCCACCGGCGAGACCGCCCATCACTGCGACCCATCCTGTGTCGCGTCCCATGACCTCACAGACCATCACGCGGTGATGCGAGGTTGCGGTGGTGTGCAGGCGGTCGAGCGCCTCGGTGACAACGCTCACCGCGCTGTCGAATCCGATGCAGTAGTCGGTGATGCTGAGGTCGTTGTCCATCGTCTTGGGAACACCGATCACGCGAGCCTGTTCCTCTGCGAGACGCGCCGCGACGCTCAGCGTGTCGTCGCCGCCGATGGCGACGAGCGCGTCGAGTTCGCAACCGTTCCATGTTGCGCATGGCGTCGGCAATGCCGCCGTCGACTTTCATCGGGTTGACCCGCGAGCTGCCGAGCATCGTGCCGCCCAGTTGGAGGATGCCGGACAGGCTCGGGCGCTCGAGCGCGATGACGTCACCTTCGCCGAGCAGGCCTGCCCAGCCGTTGCGAATGCCGAAGAGCGTGTCGCCCGCGGTCAGCGCACGACGGCCGATGGCGCGAATCGCCGCGTTGAGCCCTGGTGCGTCACCGCCGCCCGTCAGCACGGCGATTCTCAATCCCACAATCTCGTCCCCGCTACAGTCGTCTGAGTCGAAGCGCTAGTTGCCGATCCCGGGATTGCCGAGGAACGCGTTCTCTTCGGCGCTGCCCAGCACCACCGTGACGCCGCCCGCAGGGGTCACCGGCGTCGCGGTCGGGACAGCTGCTCCAGTTGCGGTGGGAACGGGCGTCGGCGGAGGTTCGGTGGTCACGCTGACGCCGAAGTATGCGGCCAGCCATGCCGCAGCGGCTGCGTCAGAGCCGCCGCTGTTGTCGACGACCTGCGTCACCGTCTGTTTGGCCTGCTTGCCGCCGTTGACGGTGGCGAACCCGACCATGTTCATGATGCTGGCCCATCGCGCCGAGGCGTTGCTCCCCCCGCCGCTGGCGTCGACGAACTTGATCTTGGCGCCGTCGCCGAGCGCGGCCTCGGAGGGAAAGATGTCCTGCACGTAGTGGCTCAGCGAATGAAAGCTCTGGTCGTGCGCGAACAGGTAGTACCCACCGCACTTGCTCGGGTAGTCACAGTCGTAGAGGAAGTTGGAGTCGTCGATGCTGATGTGCTCGATGCTTGCCGGGTTCACGCCCTGCACGAGCCCGTAGAGCGCCTCGGCGTCGCTGATCGACAGGTTCGTGAGCACGTTGTCGCCGAGGGCATTGATGACATCCGGAAGCTTGCCGATGCCACCGATGCTCTCGAGCTGCTGCCGCAACGCGACGATGATCTGCTGCTGCCGGCGGCTCCGCGCAAAGTCGGAGCCCTGGCCGTTGTTGCCGTGGCGGGACCTCGCGTAGATGAGCGCGGTTGCCCCGCTCATGTGCTGCTCGCCGGCGTTGAAATGCACCGTCTCGTATCCGCAGTCGCCTTCCTCGCACTCACCGGCGGGGTACTGGTTGTCGGTGAACCCGGCCGGGACATCGATGTTGATGCCGCCGACGGCGTTCACGGCCTGCTTGAACGCGTCGAAGTTGACGCCGACGAAGTAGTTGATGCCGACACCCAGCAGATGCTCCAGCAGTGGGTCGGCAACCGCGGCCCCCGCATCGACGGAGCTCGCCGGCTCCGGACCCTCACCGAGCTCGCCGGCGGCGTATGCAAAGTTGATCCGCTGCTCGGTCGACTGGCCGTTCTTGAGCGGAATGCGCACGTACCAGTCGCGAGGGATCGAGATCTCTGCGACCTGGGGCGGGTGATTGGCAATTGGCTGAATCGACACGAGCATGATCGAGTTGGTCAGATCGCCGCCGGAGTGCCCGTCGCCGCCATAGCCGTAGAGCACGATGTTGATGCGCTGCAGGCTGCGTCGCGACTGATCGATCGCGGAACCGCCACCGCCGCCCAGTGCGTTCAGCGCCGCGGAGATCGGACTTGTGTGGAACGTCTTCGCGAGCGCGAACGAGAGACGCACGCCGTAGACGACGGCGCTTGCGAAGGCGAGCGAGAACACCAGGGTCACCGAGAGGATCACGCGCTTGCGCGTCAACCACCTCGGGACGATGTTGTAGCGCGAGCGCCGCTTCCGGCGGGACGCGGACCTGCTGATCGTTGCCATGGATGTGGTGTTCTCTTGAGGTTCCGAACGGTTGTACGGACCGCCGCGAGGCAATCGCGGGGTCGCCGCTGTTCGACGGGCTTCCTCTCCGGGGAACGTCTCGTGCCCACCCCCGGTTACCCGCCGACGGCCTAGCGTACCCCACGGTTCGCTCGTCAGGAGCCCACAGTGGCATCATCAGCGGCCTACTCGGGATGGAGGAAACAAGGTGCGCGCACAACAGGTTCACGGGCTCGAGGGGCCTTCGGGACTGCGGCTGGTCGACGTCGAGGAGCCCGAGGACAGTGACCGCGTGGTCATCGAGGTGGCGGCCGCCGGGGTCAGCTTTCCCGACCTGCTGCTGACCCGAGGCGAGTACCAGATGAAGCCCCCGCTTCCGTTCGTCCCCGGGGTCGAGGTGGCCGGCAGCGTTCGATCGGCGCCACTGGGCTCCGGCTTCAGAGCCGGGGATCGCGTCATGGCGTTCACGATGCTGGGCGGGTTCGCCGACGTTGCCGTGGCCGAGCCTGCATTCACGCTGGCCATACCCACCGGGCTCAGCCTCGATGCAGCCTCGGGATTCGTCATGAATTACCACACGGCGCATTTCGCGCTCTCGCGCAGGGCCCGGCTTCGTGCGGGCGAGCGAATCGCGATTCACGGAGCTGCCGGAGGCATCGGGACGGCCGCCATCCAGGTGGCGCGCGGCCTCGGCGCCGAAGTGATCGCCATCGCAGCGGGACCCGACAAGATGCACATCGCCGAGCGAGCAGGCGCGCATCGGGTGCTCGACGCCGAGGGCGACTGGGTCTCGGCACTCCGGGCGCAGAACGATGGCCATGGGGTCAACGCGATCCTCGATCCCGTCGGTGGCGAGCGCTTCGATCAGAGCGTCCGCTGCCTCGCTCCGGAAGGTCGCCTCATCGTCGTGGGCTTCACTGACGGGAGGATCCCCTCGGTGCAGGTGAACCGAGTGCTGCTCCGCAACATCGACATCGTCGGCGCGGCGTGGGGCGCGTTCCTCGGCATCGAGCCGTCGTTGTTCGGCGAGACCCAGCGCGCGCTCAACACGATGATCGAGTCCGGCACGATCGCCCCGATCGTTGGGAAGACCTACCCGCTCGAGGAAGCGGAGGCCGCGCTCACACTGCTCGGTTCGCGCCAGGCCACGGGGAAGATCGTGCTTCATATGTAGGTCGCATACTCGAGGCACTGTGAAGCGCTGGCTTTGCTTGCCTCTGGTGGCCATGTGGGCGCTCGCGGCGTGCGGATCCATCAGTGCGCCGAGCTGGTTCGTGCGCACGTACCTCGGCGCACCCTCGGGGTTCGCGCTCTCGACCGCAGATCGACACACCCTCGGCCCGGTAGCCGTGTGGGGCGCCCCGGATCAGGTCGCGGTCATCACCTGGTGGAGCTCGGGATGCCCCAAGCTCCCGATTGACCTGAACGCTGCCGGCAACGCACTCACGCTGACGTTGAGCAGCGGGACGAGTCCGTACGGCTCGTCATGCACCGCGGATGCCGCGCCGACCACGACAGTGATCCGTGTGCCGCACTCCGTCGATCAGGCGCAGCAGGTGACCCTTACGTTCATCGATGGCAGCACTCGAAGCAGCCATGTGCTCCAGCCGCGATCGTCGGGCTGAAGTCGACCCTAGTTGCCGAGGAGATCACGCGCGATCACGACGCGCTGGATCTGACTGGTCCCCTCGTAGATCTGGGTGATCTTGGCGTCGCGCATCATCCGCTCCACCGGGTACTCGTTCACGTAGCCGTAGCCGCCGAGGATCTGCACGGCGTCCGTGGTCACCTTCATCGCCGTGTCGGCGGCGAGCAACTTCGCGATGGCCGCGAAATGACCGACCTCCGGGCTCTTGTCGTCGATGAGCTGTGAGGCCCAGTAGACCATCGCCCGAGCGGCCGCCGTCTGCGCCTCCATGTCCGCGACCATGAACTGGATGCCCTGGAATTCGGCGATCGCCTTGCCGAACTGCTTGCGCTCCTTCGCATATCCGACGGCGTAATCGAGTGCTCCCTGGGCGATGCCCAGCGCCTGCGACGCAACGCCCGGACGCGAGCGATCGAGCACCTTCATCGCGATCCGGAAGCCGTCGCCCTCCTCGCCGATGCGATTCGCCGCAGGGACGACCACCTCGTCGAAGTGCAGCTCGGCGGTGTTGCTCCCGCGGATGCCGAGCTTGCCGTGAATCGTCGTGGCGGTAAAGCCCTTCAGGTGCTGCGCATCCTCGAGCACGAATGCGCTCACACCCTTCGCGCGTTGCGTCGGATCGGTTTTGGCGAAGACCGTGATGGTGTCCGCGACGCCGCCGGCCGTGATCCAGATCTTGCTGCCGGTGATGACGTACTCGTCGCCGTGACGGTCGGCGCGTGTCACCATCCCCGCCGGATCGCTGCCGGCGCCCGGTTCGCTCAGCGCGTACGCACTGAGCTTGGCGCCGCTCGCGAGGTCGGGCAGCAGACGTTTCCTCTGCTCGTCGGTGCCGGCGATCATCAGCGCGTAGCCGCCGAGCGCTTGCACCGTGAGGATCAGCGCGCTCGTCGCGCAGACCTTGGCGATCTCCTCGATCGCGACGTTGAGCGTGAGCGCGCTGCCAGAAAGCCCACCGTACTCGGGCGGAAACGGCAGCGCGAACAGGTCGTGCTTGCGATAGAGGTCGACGATGTCCCATGGGAACTCGCCGGTCCGATCGATGTCCGCCGCGCGAGGCGCAATCTTCTCGCGAGCGATATCGCGAACCGTGTCGCGGATCGCGACCTGCTCTTCGTTGAGGCGTACGTCCATGCTTTTGATGCTACCTCGCCCGCTGGGCGCGGGTCATGCGTTGAACACGTGACGCGCGATCACGATGCGCTGAATCTGGTTGGTGCCTTCGTAGATCTGACATGCCTTCGCGTCGCGAAATCGCACCGCCGCAGGATGGTCATCGGCGCCCGACTCGGGAGCACAGAGATCGACGGCAGCCTGCGCGACTGCGACGCACGTGTCCGTCGAGTAGAGCTTGGCGATCGACGCGTCCAGGGTCACCCGCTCGCCCGCGTCGACCAGTGCTGCTGCGTGCCGCGTGAGCTGTCGCGCCGTTGCCGTGCGCACCTCCAGGTCGGCGAGCGTCGGCGCGTCGAAATCGACGCCGGCGTCGCGGCGACTCCGCGACGCGGCCACCGCCGCATCCAGCGCCCCCTGAGCAATGCCGACAGCCTGTGCTGAGATACCGACGCGGCCGCTGTCGAGCGCGGACATCGCAACCGTGAACCCGATGCCCTCGTCACCGAGCCGGTTGGCAACCGGCACGCGCACGTCCTGCAAGACGAGCTCGGCGGTCCACGACCCGTGGAGTCCCATCTTCGTCAGCGGGACACCGGCGCTGACTCCGGGCCAGGCGCCTTCGACGAGAAACGCGCTGACACCATGTGCACCACTTCCGGTCCGCGCCATCACGATGTACAGGTCGGCGTCGCCCGCACTGGTGATGAATGCCTTGGAGCCGTCGAGCACGTACGCGTCCCCATCGCGGACGGCCTGCGTCTGCAACGCCACCGCGTCACTGCCGCCCGCGGCCTCGGTGAGCGCGAACGCAGCGAGCCATTCCCCCGATGCAAGCCTCGGCAGGTACCGCGACTTCTGGTCATCATTGCCAAAAACGATGAGCGGCTCGGTACCGACCGAGAGATGCACGTCGAGCACCACCGCGCTGCTGGCATCCGCGCGAGCGACGGCTTCGATGAACTGGATGAAGTCACGATGCGTGCCTCCGGCGCCACCGTATTCGGCAGAGGTCAGAATGCCCGCAAGTCCGGCTTCTCCGGCCGCCTCGACGAGGCGCTTTGGATGCGGTCCCTCCCCGCGAGCCATCGCAGGCGCGATCGGCGCGACGACGTCCTGGACGAAGCCGGCGACGCGCTCGGCGAGCGCAATCTGTTCGATGTTCAGTCGACTCGAACGAGAGTCGCCTCGCCCTGCGCGATACCGCTGCAGATGCCGGCAGCTCCGTAGCCACCGCCACGGCGGCGAAGCTCGTAGAGGAGGGTCATGAGAATTCGCGCGCCGCTGGCTCCGATGGGATGGCCGACGGCGATCGCGCCGCCGTTGACGTTGACGCGGTCGGGGTCCACCTCGAGCATGCGCGTGCTCGTGATCGCGACAGCCGCAAATGCCTCGTTGATCTCGACGACCTCGAGCTTGCCCGCATCAACCTCGCCGTCCGTCCGGCGCATCGCGGCCTCGATCGCCAGCGCGGGCACCGTCGCCAGATACGGGTGCTCGGCTGCGGACTCGCCGTACGTGAGCCATGTGCCAAGCGGCGTGAGGCCTTCGGCACGCGCCCGCTCGGCGCTCATCAGCATGACCGCCGTCGCGCCGTCGTTCATGCCAGGAGCGTTGCCCGCGGTGATGGTCGACCCGTCGCCAAATGCACCGCGCAATGCCGACAGCTTTTCGAGAGTCGAATCCGCACGGGGCTGCTCGTCGCGTTCGACGCTGCCACCCTTGACGGCGACGGGCACGATCTCGTCACTGAACTTCCCCGCGGCAAGAGCATCTTGATATCGCAGCTGCGAGCGGAGCGCCCATTCGTCCTGCTCGAGCCTGCTGACGCCGAGTTCCGCCGCAACGTCGCTGCCGTGCACACCCATGAGCACTCCGTCGACGGGGCAACAGAGCCCGTCGCGCATCATGCTGTCGACGACGGTGCGGTCACCGAAGCGACTGCCGAAGCGCTGGTCCTCGAGCAGATACGGCGCGCGCGACATCGACTTCATGCCGCCGGCGACGACGATGTCGGCCTCGCCGGAGCGGATGAGCAACGCACCGAGATTCACTGCCTTGAGCGCGCTCGCGCAGACCTTGTTGACGGTGAACGAGGACACCGTCGCGGGAAGTCCGGCACGCAATCCCGCCTGTCGCGACGGCACCTGGCCCTGTCCCGCCGGGAGCACCATGCCCATGATCAATTGGTCGACTGCCGCTGGATCCGTGTGCGTGCGGTCGAGCACTTCGCGAATGACGCGCGCGCCGAGGTCGACGGCAGGGACTCCGGCGAGCCCGCCACCGAGCTTGCCGAATGGCGTGCGAGCGGCTGCGACGATGACGGCCTCAGTTGCCACGGTCACCCTCGAGGACTTCGAAGGGGCGGAGCAGATGCCGGGCGATCAGGATGCGCTGCACTTCGCTCGTGCCTTCACCGATCTCGTTGATCTTCACGTCCCGATAGAGGCGGGCAACCGGCGACTCCTCCATGAACCCGGCGCCGCCGTGGATCTGGACCGCCTGATTTGCACATGCGGTTGCCACTTCGGACGCGTGCAACTTCGCCATCGACGCGTACGGTGCCGCGCTCTTGCCGGCGTCGATCGCCGCTGCCGCGCGCCATGTCATCAAACGCGCGAGCTCGATCTGCGTGCCCATGTCGGCGAGCTTGAACTGCGTCGCCTGGAACGTCGCGATCGGCACACCGAACTGATGCCGCGCCGACGAGTACGCGAGCGACGCGTCGAGGCATGCCTGCGCGACACCGACGGAGAGCGCAGCGATCGCGACGCGGCCGCCCTCGAGGATCTGCAGGAACTGGGTCAGCCCCGCGCCGATCTCACCGATGAGGTTGCCGACCGGGACACGGCAGTCCTCGAAGATGAGCTCGCGCGTATCGGACGCGTGCCAGCCGAGCTTGCGGTACTTCGGCGCCTGCGTATAGCCGGGCGTCCCGCGCTCCACGGCGATGGTGCTGATCTCCTTGTGGCCGTTCTGCGTCGCAGTCACGGCTGTGATCGTCACCCCCGAGCTGATGTCGGTTCCCGCGTTGGTGATGAACGCCTTGCGGCCGTTGATCACCCACTCGTCGCCATCGCGCACCGCTCGCGTCGTGGTGCCCGCCGCATCCGAGCCGGCGTCGGGTTCGGTCAGACCGAAGGCCCAGAGGCTCTCGCCCTTCATGAGCGGTCCGAGCCACCGCTCCTGCTGCGCGGGCGTTCCGAATTTCGCGATGGGCGAGATCCCGAGCGACACGGCCGCCTCGAGCGTGATCGCGCAGCTCGCGTCGGCGCGAGCCACCTCTTCCATGGCGAGGCAGTACGAGATGAAGTCGCCGCCGGCGCCGCCGAGGTCTTCCGGGAAGGGCAGCGAGAAGAGCCCCAGCTCCGCCATTCCCGCGACGAGGTCGTACGGGAAATCCCCTGTTTCGTCGTAGTGGGCCGCACGCGGCGCGATCTCCGTCTGCGCGAAGTCGCGGACCGCGTCGCGAATATGCCGCTGCTCGTCGCTGAGATCGAAGTTCACTGCGTCTAACGGTAGCGCGGCGGGATGGTGCCTAGGCTCCGCTCAGCAAGCGCCGCGTCGACTCCGCAACCGCCCGGAGGCGTTCCTGGTCGATCTCCGGATAGTCCTTGCTGAAGAGCGCCTTCGCACCGGATGGAAGCGCACGCTCCTCGACCTCCCCCTTGATCATCGAGCCGTTGAGCGCGTCACCCTCGACGTGGGGTGCCAGGTGCGCGTGCATATGCGGGATGTGGTCCCCAAAGAGGTACACGTAGACGAGGTCCGCCCCCGCCGCCTCACGCAGTGCCGACGTGCACCGCGCCAGGACCGTCCCGAACGTCGCGGCCTCATCGCCTTCCATATCGGCGACGCTGGCAATGTGGCGCTTGGGCTCGAGGTAGCTGAACCCTGGGGTCACGTCACCGGGACCGACACTCGTGGTGAGGCGCCAAAGCGCGTCCTCCCAGACCTGCTCGCGCCCCAGCTCGGCGTCCCCCGCCGTTCCACGGCAGAGCACGCAGCCGTCAGCCAACGTGCGTTCCCAGCCTCGCTGCTGTGAGCAGAACGACGTCCTCGATGGTGTCGGCGATCGCGGCGCCGGCCTCGGTGAGCGCGTCGATCTTGCTCTGGGCGCTCCCAGTCGTCCCGCTGATGATCGCGCCGGCGTGGCCCATGCGCTTGCCGGGAGGAGCGGTGCGCCCGGAGATGAACGCGACGACCGGCTTGTCGAACCCGGTCTTCCGAATCCATGCGGCGGCCGTCTCCTCGTCGGAGCCGCCGATCTCGCCGATGAGGACGACGGCGCGTGTCTCGGCGTCGTCTGCGAACAGCTGCAGCACATCGGGAAAGCTGAGCCCCATGACCGGATCGCCGCCGATGCCAACCGACGTGGTCTGCCCCATCCCACCCTGACCAAGGCCCTGGATCACCTCATACGTCAGCGTCCCGCTGCGGCCGACGATGCCTACCGGTCCCGGGACATTGATGTGGTTGGGGATGATCCCGATCTTGCACTGCTCCGGAGTGACGATTCCCGGACAGTTGGCGCCGAGCAGGTCGTGGCCGGTCCGAATAACGAAGTCGCGAGCCCGGATCATGTCCTGCACCGGAATCCCCTCGGTGATGCAAACCGTCAAACGGATCCCCGCGGCGGCCGACTCCATGATCGCGTCGGCGGCGAACGGCGGCGGCACGAAGATGCCGGAGACATCGGCCTCAGTAGCCGCGACCGCATCGGCAACCGTGTCGAAAATGGGCACGCCGTCTTGATCCGTCCCGCCCTTCCCAGGCGAGACACCCGCGACGACGTTGGTCCCGAACGCGCGCATCTGACCGGTATGAAAGCTGCCTTCGCGCCCGGTGATGCCCTGTATGACGACTCGGCTGTTGCGATCGACGAGCACGCTCACGTGAGGTTTCCAGTCGCCAAGCGACGAACTAGGGAGGGAAGGGCATGAACGGAGCGGGGCCGTCTCGCAGCCGGGGCTACCCCCCCCGGCGAGAGCGAGGGGCGGAACGGCGAAGGCGTTCCGACCCCGTGCCCTGCGCAGTTCATGCCCTTCCCTCCGTGTGCGGCACGATTCACGCCGAACCCTCCCGTGTCAGCGCGACGATCGCCGCAGCGCCTTCAGGCGCGCTCTTACCCGGGGTGATCCCTGCCTCCTGCAAGAGGCGGCGGCCTTCTTCTTCCATCGTGCCGGTCATGCGGACCACCAACGGCTTCGTGATGTGCAACTCGTCGCGGGCGGTGATGATCCCGCGCGCGACCTCGTCTCCTCGGGTGATGCCCCCGAAGACGTTGATGAAGACGCCGCGCACCTTCGGGTCGAGCAGCACCATGTCGAGGGCGTTGCGCACACGTTCGGCGTTCGCACCGCCGCCGATGTCGAGGAAGCACGCGGGCTCACCACCATGTTGCTTGACGAGGTCGAGCGTGTTCATCGTCAGTCCCGCGCCGTTGCCGATGCAGCCGATGTCGCCGTCGAGATGCACGTACGTCAGCCCGCGTCGCCTCGCCTCGACCTCGAAGGGATCATCGCCGGTGCGACCGTCGTCGCCGGTCTCGTCCTTGGCCAGCTCCTCGGCAACGTCGGCGTGGCGGTAGTGCGCGTTCTCGTCGATCTCGAGCTTGCCGTCGGCGGCGACGAGCGAGCCGTCGGGCGTCATCGCCAGCGGGTTGATCTCGCAGGTCAGCGCGTCGAGTGACATCGCCACCTGGTAGAGGCGTGTGGTCATCCCGACGAGCGAGTTGACGAGCTTTGGCACGCGGTCGTGGAGTTGCGGCGCATGCGCAAGGCCGGCGAATGCGAATTGCCGGATCTCGTACGGCTGCGGACCCGCGAACGGATCGGGCCAGAGCTTGGCGATCCGTTCCGGCGCCTCGACCGCGACCTGCTCGATCTCCATGCCGCCCGCGGCGGAGAAGATGATCACGAGCCGCCGCCGGTCGCGATCCAGCGTGATACCGAGGTAGAGCTCGGCCTCGATGTCGAGCCCCGTCTCACACCAGACGCTCCGGACGGGATACCCGCGGATGTCCATCGCAAGGATCCGCGCAGCTTCCCGGTGCGCCTCCTCGGGGGTGTCAACGACCGCGATGCCGCCCGCCTTACCCCGGCCGCCGATCGGAACCTGCGCCTTGACGGCCACGCGACCCAGTTCCCTGGCGGCCGCAGCCGCCTCGTCGGGCGTGCGCGCCAGACGGCCCGGGGGCACCGCGATTCCCGCCGCGGCGAATTGCTGTTTTGCCTGGTACTCGAGCAGCTTCATCGGCGGCCAAGTCTAGAGAAAGGGCTCTTCGTCATCGACGAGGCGCGACCCGGTCCAGCTCCTCGAGATCGGCAGCGGTGGGCCGCCAGCGTCCGGCCCGAGCGTTCGCCTCCACTTGCTCGACCGTCATCGCCCCGGCAATGACGGAGGCCACCCGCGGCTGCGCTGCGAGCCCTCCGATCGCCACGTCAAGCAGCGAAACGTTGCGCTCCTGCGCGAACCGCTCGAGCGCTTCGACGACGTCGAAGTTGCGATCGTTGAGCCATCGACCTGGGTCGGCGCCCGGCGCGGTCGCAAGGCGGGTGCCGGGTACCGGCGGCTGACCGCGACGATGCTTCCCGGTGAGCAACCCGTTCGCGAGCGGGCTGTACGGGATCATCGCGATATCGAATTCCTCACAGGCAGGGATGACCGCTTCCTCGACGGATCGATCCAGAAGGCTGTAGGCGTTCTGAGCGCTGACGAATCGGGTGAGGCCACGGCTACGCGCCACTCCGTCCGCGTCAGCAATCTGCGAGCCGTCAAGGTTCGATGATCCCGCACTACGGATCTTTCCCTCATTGACCAGCTCGGTGAGCGTCTCGAGCGTCTCCTCGATGGGCGTATCCGGGTCCGGCGTGTGCAGCTGGTAGAGGTCGATCCAGTCGGTGTCAAGGCGTCGCAGGCTGTCCTCGATCGCGATGCGGATCCAGCGACGTGACCCGCCGCTGTGTCCCGGGCCTCCCGAGACGTGTCCGAACTTCGACGCGATGACGGCTGACTCCCGCCGTCCTTTGAGTGCCGCGCCGAGCATCTCCTCGCTCTTCCCGCCGCCGTAGATGTCGGCGGTGTCGAAGAAGGTGATGCCCTCGTCGAGCGCCGCGTGGACGACCGTTGCGGCTCCGGCTGCGTCGAGCCTTCGCCCGAAGTTGTTGCAGCCGATGCCCACCACGGTGACCTGCAGCACGCCACCGAGTGGACGCGTCTCCGCGTCACTCACGCCGGACAGAGTACGCAAACGCGCCGGCCGCGCAGCCCGTACGGCTGCACGAAGGCTGGTAGGCTGCCGGAGGTGGCAAGACGCGACCCCCCGGCGCCCGCGGCAGACGAAGGTGCCACGCCCGAACCGGCCAAACCTGAGGTGAAGGCAGAGGCCGACCGCCTCGGCGCGGAACGGCAGATGGCGACCCGTCGCGATATCAGTTCGGCCATATCCGTTCGAACGCTCGTCACGGCGGCGCTGATCGTCCTTGCGATCGTGGCGATCGTGGCATTTCTGGCCAGCATCGTCAGCATCGTGCTGGTCGTCCTGGTGGCGATCGTGTTTGCCGAGGGCATCCGGCCGCTCGTCGCCGACCTGCATCGACGCAAGATTCCCGTCCCTGTCGGCATCCTCATCGTCTACATCGCGCTGCTGGCGCTGATGGCGCTCATGGTGCTGCTCCTGGTGCAGCCGATCGTGAGCGAAGCGCAGTCACTCGCATCCAACTTCCCCACGTACCAGAAGGACTTTCTCAGCTGGTTCGCCGGGATCGAGAAGCAGTTTCATTTCAACGTCGACATCGGCAAGCAGCTGGGAAGCGTCGTCGACGCCACGCAGAAGGTCCTCATCGCCATCGGCGGGACGATGTTCAGCCTCGTCGTGAACTTCGTCCTCGTGCTCGTCGTCGGCTTTCTGTGGCTGGTGAGCAGCGACCGTCTGAAGGCATTCACCGTCGACCTTTTTCCCGAAGCCCACCACGAGCTCGCCATCGACATCTTTCGCGAGATGGGGTTCCGCATGGGCGGCTTCCTGCGCGCGAGTGCGCTCAACAGCGTCGCTGTGGGATTGGTCGTCGGCGTCGCGTGCGCGATCCTGGGCCTTCCGGATTCGGTGATCCTCGGCATCTTCGCCGGTTTGTGCGCGGCGATCCCGATGGTGGGCGGGATCCTCGGTGTGGTCCCCGCCGTGCTCCTCGGCTTCACCATCAGCCCCGAGTATCCGATCCTGGTGCTCGCCGTGCTGCTCGTGATCCAGCTCGTCGACGCCAACACTGTCGTCCCGATCGTCATGAACCGCGTCGTCTCGCTCCCCGCGCTCGGAGTGGTCTTGGCGCTGCTTGTCGGCGGCGCACTGCAGGGGCTCATCGGCGCGCTCCTCGCCGTCCCGGTGGCCGCGGCGCTGCAGGTCCTCCTCGTACGCGCCATGGTGCCCGCGATCCATCACGCGCAGGGACGCACCGATCGGGCCTATGCGAAAGCGTACGTGCCGCTCTCACCGCACCTCAAGGATTCCGCGCCGCGCATGGGTGGACGGCGCGTCAACCCTCGCTGATCAGCCGTGAATCAAAGGCTGCGACTGCGTGTCTGTCGGCTCGCCGCGGTCGGGCCACTCGCAGTGCTGCTCGGTACGGTGGCCGCCTGCAGCTCACCATCACCGCTGCCGATCAACGCGAGTGGCACGTGGGCCAGTCGAACGCTCGATCACAGGTACGTGACCGTTTCCGTGCCGTCCAACTGGAACGTGGGAGAGGCGTGGATACAGCCGAGCTCCTTCACAGATCTGGTGGGAACCTACAGCAATCAGTCGCTGTCAAATCCGTGTACGACAGGAGCGAACGCGATCACGTGTGGGCCACCGTTACAGTCGTTGCAGCCGGGCACGGTGCTCGTCGAGATCTTTCAGAACGGGAGTCCGGAGTGGACCCTTGACAGTGAGCCGGGGACACCAACAACGGTCTCGGGACACCCCGCGCGGATGACCGATCTGACCGGAGCACAGGGCCAGTGCACCGGGCTCGGCGCCGACCGCAGCCGCAGTGAGTTCATCCCGTTTCCCATGGGCTCGGACAACTGGATCGAGATCGATATCTGCTCACGCGGTGTGGCGGAGTCCGTGGGGTCCAGGATCATGGCGTCGGTCGCGGTCGCGCTGCCGGCCGCCTGACGACGGCGCGACTCAGAGCGGGATGTTGCCGTGCTTGCGGCGCGGCGTCGGGACCTCTTTGTTGCGGGCCATGCGCAACGCGCTGATGAGCGCACCGCGTGTCTGCCGGGGCTCGATGACGTCGTCGACATAGCCGCGCTCGGCAGCGTAGTACGGGTTCGCGAACTGCTCACGGTAGTCGTCGATGAGCTGCTCTGAGCGCTGCACCGGATCGTCCGCCTGCGCGATCTCCTTCTTGAAGATGACGCTGACCGCCCCCTGCGGACCCATGACGGCGATTTCGGCAGTGGGCCACGCGACGTTGTAGTCCGCGCGAATGTGCTTCGAGCACATCACGTCGTAGGCGCCGCCGTACGCCTTGCGCGTGATGACCGTGAGCTTCGGCACAGTTGCCTCGCAGTACGCGTACAGCAGCTTGGCGCCGTGCCGGATGATGCCGCCGTACTCCTGGTCGGTGCCCGGTAGAAAACCAGGCACATCGACGAACGTGATGAGCGGCACGTTGAAGGCGTCGCAGAAGCGAACAAAGCGCGCGGCCTTGATCGAGGCGGAGATGTCGAGCGCGCCGGCCAGCACCCGCGGCTGGTTGCCGACGACGCCGACGGGATGTCCGTCGAGCCGCGCGAAACCACAGATGATGTTCTCCGCGTGGTACTGCATCACCTCGACGAACTTGCCGTCGTCGACGATGCGGGTGACGACGCCGCGCATGTCGTACGGCTGGTTCGGATTGTTGGGGATGATCGTCTGAAGCTCGGGATCCTCGCGGAGCGGGTCGTCGAGTGTCGGCCGGTACGGTGGCTGCTCGCGGTTGTTCGCCGGCAGATAGGAGAGCAGCTCGCGCATCTGAAGAAACGCTTCGTCCTCGGTGTCGGCCACGAAATGCGCGACACCGCTGCGCTGGTTGTGCACGTCCGAGCCGCCGAGCTCCTCGAACGTCACCTCCTCCCCGGTCGTCACCTTGATGACGTCGGGGCCGGTGATGAACATGTACCCGACCTTGCGCACCATGAAGATGAAATCGGTCATCGCCGGTGAGTACACGGCGCCGCCGGTGCACGGCCCGACGACGAGCGACAGTTGCGGGATCACCCCGCTCGATTCGACGTTGCGGTAGAAGATCTCCGCGTAGCCGGCAAGCGAGACGACGCCTTCCTGGATACGTGCGCCGCCGGAGTTGTTGATGCCGATGCAGGGACATCCAGTCCGCTGCGCGAGATCCATGATCTTCGTGACCTTCTCCGCGAACACCTCACCGAGCGATCCACCGAACACCGACGCGTCGTGGCTGAAGATGAACACCTGCCGGCCTTCGACGGTGCCCCAGCCGGTAACGACACCGTCGCCGGGGATCCGGCGCTCCTCCATACCGAACGTCGTCGTCCGGTGCAACGCGAACAGGTCCACCTCGGTGAACGATCCGGGGTCGAGCAGCTTGTCGATGCGCTCGCGGGCAGTGAGCTTGCCTTTCGCGTGCTGGGAGCGCTCGGCAGCGCCGGCGCGGTGCACCGCGTCGTAGCGTCGCTTGCGCAGCATGTTGATCTTTCGCCCCGTTCCGCCCCGCGAACCGCTCGACGTCTCGCCGTCAGAAGGCACGGTGCCTCGCGTCTGCCTCGTCACCGCGTCAGGCTACCAGGGGGGATCGCGTGCGCACGCCTCCTCACACGGACACCTGTGGGTGATAGACCCCGAAGATCTCGCGCAACGCGCCACACACTTCGCCGACCGTGGCCTGGACATCGAGCGCATCGCGCATCAGTGGCAGCAGATTGTCGGTGCCTTCGGCGCCTCGCCGGACTGCGTCGAGCGCTCGGCTCACCGCGCCTGCCGTCCGGTGCGCGCGGACCTTGGCGAGGCGTTCAATCTGCGCCGCTTCGAGTTCCGCTCCGACGCGCAGGATCTCGACGTCGCGCTGCGAAGTCTCGGTGAACTTGTTGACGCCGACGATGACCCGCTCGCCGGACTCGACGAGACGCTGATGCCGGTACGCGGACTCCTGGATCTGCTGCTGGTAGAAGCCCGCTTCGATCGCCGCGACGGCGCCGCCCAGATCGTCGACGCGGCCCATGAGCGCGCGCGACTCGTCCATCAGGGCGTGCGTCAGCGACTCGACGAGATGCGAGCCACCAAGCGGATCGGTGACATTGGCGGCGCCGGACTCGAAGCCCAGCACCTGCTGCGTGCGCAAGGCGATCTCGGCCGCCTGCTCGGACGGCAGCGCCAGTGCCTCGTCGTAGCTGTTGGTGTGCAACGACTGCGTGCCACCGCAGATTGCGGCCAGCGCCTGCAGCGCCACACGAACAACGTTGTTGAGCGGCTGCTGTGCTGTCAACGTCGCGCCGCTCGTCTGCGCGTGGAACCGCAGATGCAGGCTCCGTTCCTCGCGAGCCCCGAAACGCTCGCGCATCACCTCCGCCCAGAGCGCACGCGCAGCGCGGAACTTCGCGACCTCCTCGAAGAAGTCGTTGCTCACGTTGAAGAAGAAGCTCAAGCGCGGTGCGAAGTCGTCGACCAGCAGGCCCGCGTCGATCGCGGCCTGCACGTAGGCGATCCCGTTGCTGAGCGTGAACGCGATCTCCTGGGGCGCCGTCGACCCGGCCTCGCGAATGTGGTAGCCACTGATGCTGATCGTGTTCCAGCGCGGAAGGCGCTTCGCGCAGTAGGCGAACGTGTCGGTCACCAGGCGCATCGACGGGCGCGGCGGGAAGATGTACGTGCCGCGGGCCGCGTACTCCTTGAGGATGTCGTTCTGGATCGTCCCGCCCAGCGCGCCGGCGGCGATTCCCTTGCGCTCCGCGGCCAGCTCGTACAGCAGCAGGAGCACCGACGCAGGCGCGTTGATGGTCATCGAGGTCGTCACCTCGTCCTGCGGGATGCCGCGCATCAGCAGCTCCATGTCGCCGAGCGAGTTGATCGCCACGCCAACCTTCCCCACCTCACCGTGCGCGAGCGGGTCGTCGCTGTCATAGCCCATCTGCGTTGGCAGGTCGAACGCGACCGAGAGGCCGCTCTGCCCCGCGCGCAGGAGATAGTGGAAGCGCTCGTTGGTCTGTTCCGCGCTGCCGAAGCCCGCGTACTGACGCATGGTCCAGAGCCGTGATCGGTACCCTTCGGGGCGAACCCCGCGGGTGAACGGGTACTCGCCGGGCGCGGGCCAGCCGTTGGCCTCGTCCACGTAGAACGCCTCCAGCGGCAGTCCTGACTCCGTCTGTGCCCCGGGCTCGTCGCTCACCGGTTCGACCCGCTGGGCTCCTCGTCGGTCTGGCACAGCTCCGTCAGCACACCCCCCGCCGCCGACGGATGCAGGAATGCCACCAGGCGGCCCGCCGCGCCTTGCCGCGGGCAGGTGTCGAGCAATCGCAAACCGAGCTCCGCGAAGTGATCGAGGCTCACCTGGACGTCATCGACGCCGTATGCCACGTGGTGGAGACCACCGCCGCGCTTGGCGAGAAAGCCGGCGATCTTCGAATCCGGCCCCATACTGCCGAGCAGCTCGATGCGCGATTCGCCCACCTCGAACATGACGGCTTCGATGCCGTCGGACGCGACTGACTGGCGATGAGCAGGCGCGGAGCCGGTCAACCGCTCGTACGCGGCGACCGCGACGTCAAGATCCGCGACCGCAATCCCCACATGATCGATCCTGGTGAATGCGCTCGCCATCGTCGGCCGAGTATAGGAAGCAATACGGCAACGCGGCGTTCGCACCGGCGGAACGGCTGATAGCGTCGCAGTCGCCGTGAGAACCCGACGAGCGGTCGCGATGGCGACCGGGATCGCCGCCGTCCTCCTCGCGTACTACGCGATCAGTTGGGCGCAGGTGACCCCCAGCCGCGAGCGCGGCACCGACTTTTCAGCGTCGTATGTCGCAGCCCTGCTGCTGCGCAGCAGCGACGGGAGTCAGCTGTACGACCAGCAGGTCGAACACGCCCGTCACCTCGAGCTGCTCCCGCCCGGGACGGTCGTCAATCTCCCGTTCATCACGCCCCCGACGACGGCGCTTCTGGCGCTGCCGTTCACTGCGCTGGACCCGGGGACGGCATTTCGGATGTGGTCGGTGCTGGAGCTGCTCCTGCTGGTGCTGGCCGTCTGGATCGCGATTCGGGCCGGTCCCTGGCCGGCGGAACGCGCGCGGAGCAGCCGTTTTGCGGTGCTGCTCATGGCGCTTGCCGGAGGCGGCACGCTCGCGTTTCTCCTGCTCGGCCAGATCGACGGCATCGCGGCGCTCGGCCTCGCCGCCGCTTACGCATCGTGGCGCGGGGAGCGGAGCGCGCTCGCCGGCTTCTGGCTGGGTCTGGCATTTGGGGCGACGAAGCCGCATCTCGTGATCGGGCTCGGCATCTGGCTGCTCGCGCGGCGTGACTGGCGCGCGCTCGCCGGAGCGGCAACGGGTTGCGCGCTGGTTGCCGCCATCTCGCTCGCCGTGGTTGGACCGTCCGGCATCGGCGACTTCGTGTCAGCACTCGGCTTCGCGTACGGGAACACGCCGGCATCGAGCACGGTCGGTATCCCCGGACTGATCGCGTCGTGGTTCGGTACCGGGACCGTCCCGGCAACCGTCGGCGTCGTCGGTGCGTTGCTCGCGCTGGCGGGCTGCGCCGTCCTCGGAGCGCGGTCGAAGGGATCCGCGGCCACGCTCGAGATCTCACTTGCGGGCGCCGCGGCCCTCTCGCTCGTCGCCTCGCCGCACCTGCTCGCCCACGATCTCGTGATCCTTGCGCCGGTCTTCGCCTGGTGCGCTGCTCGCGCGGCCGCGGCCGATACGACGCCCTGGCCCGGCACGGCGACGCTCCGCGTGATCGGCGTCTGGGCGGTGCTCGGACTTCGTCGCCTACCTCGACACGGGGAACTCGGCGCCCGCGCCGCCAGGACGCCTCGTGCCGGTGGCACTGGTTGCGATCGGGGCCGCGGCGCTCGTGATCACGGGACGGCGATCACCGGCCGCCTCCCCGGCCAGGATCGCCCTGGCTCATTCGGGAAGTGGCAGCGGGGCCGGCGGGTCGACAGCGTAGTCGTAGAAACCGCGACCGCTCTTGCGACCGAGGCGCCCCGCCGCGACCATACGCTCGAGCACCGCGACGGTCGCGACGTCGCCCGGATTGTGATCACGCTCCATCCTGTCGCGGCGGATCGTCAGCACCGTATCGAGGCCTGAGAAGTCGGAGAGCTGGAACGGCCCCATCGGCCAGTTCAGCCCTTTGCGCACCGCGACGTCGATGTCCTCCGCGGACGCGACGCCACCCTGGAGGAGCGAAAACGCTTCGCGCGACGCCGAGCCGAGGATGCGATTGACGATGAACCCGTCAATCTCCTTTTCGACGACGATCGCTGTCCTGCCCATGCGTCGCGACCAGGCGACGGCGCGCGCAGTGGTTTCATCGGATGTCTGCGGTCCGCGCACGACCTCGCACAGGTCCATCACGAGCACCGGATGAAAGAAGTGCATATTGCAGCAGAGTTCGGGACGTGCGGTCGCATCAGCAAGACGCGACACGACGATGTTGCTCGAGTTCGTGGCGATGCCCGCGCCGGCCGGCAGGTTGGCATCGAGCGCCGCGAAGATCTCGCGTTTGACTGACGGAATCTCCACCACCGCCTCAATGGCCCACGCCGCATCTGCGGCAGCAGTTGCGAGGTCACTCGTCGGGGTGACCCTGCCGGCGGCGGCATCCGCGGATCCGCGATCCAGCCTGCCTTTCTCGACTTGGCGGTCCAGCCATTTCCGGTTGCTTGCCATCGCTTTCTGCAGCACTTCCGCGCTGACGTCGACGAGCGAAACGTCGATGCCGTTGAGCGCCGCCTGCTGCGCGATCTGCGCGCCCATCGTGCCTGCGCCGACGACGAGCAGGCGTCCTTCAGCGCTGTCGTTGCCCGCCACTGGCGTCACGCCTCGTCGGGCCAGCGCACGGGCACGCGCGTCGTGCATTCCGTCAGCTCCTGGGACGCCTTGGTGTAGCGCACGATCGTCGGGAAGTCGCCTTTCAGCTTGAGCCGGCCGAGCATGATCCCCTTGGTCGCGTCGAGTTCCTTCTGCGCCACCTGCTTCCAGCGCGAGTAGGCGCCGGTGATCACGAACTTCGCCTGTTGCGCGTCCTCGCGCGTTCCCACCCGAACATCACGAGCCTCGCCATGCCACAGGTCGAGGAAGACGCCCTTGTCCTCCGGAAAGTTCTTGTCCGGTTCGGCGAGGACGACGAGGCCGACCGTCCCCTCCCAGCCCGCAGCAGCCTGCCGGTACTTCGACGAGTTGTTGATCTCGGCCTTGAAAGCGTCCGCCCATTCACGGCTGTATGCGTCGACGACGGGTGCGTCGGTATCGCTCATGACGGTTCTCCTTGTTCCACCACCGGATCAGCTTGCGCCGGATCAGCTTGCACCGGATCAGCTTGCACCGGATCGGGTTGCTTGAGCGCCCGCGCCACGTAGACCGCGACATCATCGACGGCGAGCGACGCACCAATTTGCTTTGCGGATATGCCCTCATCGAACATCGCGAGGCAGAACGGGCACGCGGTCGCAACCTTGGTCGCGTGTGTGTCCACGGCCTGATCGACCCTGCGGTGGTTGACGCGCGGCTGACCCTCCTCCATCCACATCCTGCCGCCGCCGGCTCCGCAGCACATGCCCTCACTCTTGCTCCGCGCCATCTCGACGACCTTGAGCCCTGGTATGCGCTCGAGGATGTCGCGTGGCGGGGCGAAGATGTCGTTCCAGCGTCCGAGGTAGCAGGAGTTGTGGTACGTGATCGTCTCCTCGGCCGTGGACTTGTCCTCGAGGGTGATGCGGCCCTCCTTGAGGAGTTGATCGATCAACTGCGTGTGGTGGATCACCTCGTAATCCCCGCCGAAGTCCTTGTACTCATTGGCGAACGTGTTGAAGCAATGCGGGCATGACGCGATGATCTTGCGGATGCTGTATTTCTTGAGGACCTCGACGTTCTCTTTCGCGCGCTCCTGGAAGAGGTACTCATTGCCGATCCGGCGCGCGGGATCGCCGGTGCACTTCTCTTCGGTACCGAGGATGGCGAAATCCACGCCGGCCGCCTTGAGAATCTTTGACAGCGCGGCGGCGATGGTGCGCGCACGCTCGTCGAACGAGGCCGCGCAGCCGACCCAGTAGAGATATTCGGCGTCCGGCTTGTCCGCGACGAAGGCGATGTCCAGGCCTTTCGCCCAGTCAGCGCGTGATTGATGCGAGAGGCCATACGGGTTGGCGACGTTCTCGATGTTGCGCAGCGCGGACTCCGCCTGCTTGGGCATGCGCGACTTGTCGAGCACCAGGTGACGGCGCATGTCCATGATCTTCGGCACGTGCTCGATGAGCACCGGGCACTGGTCCATGCACGCGCCACACGTGGTACACGACCAGAGCGTCTCCTCGAGGATGGTGCCGCCGATGAGCGGTCGCGGACCGCCTTCTGGTACCGCCTTTGCCACGTCCTCGGGTGACAACCACGAAGGCTGGAAGTGGCCTGGTAGATCGTGCATGGCGCCCGGATGGTGGTCGCCGCTCGTCCACATCACAGCGCTGTCGCTCGTGAGTTCCGCCTCACTGGCCGGGTGCGCGTCGTGCGTCGTCGCGGCGAAACCGCCGGCGAGACTCTCGTACGCGAGGTCGCGGAGATCGGTGATGAGGGTCTTCGGTGAGAGGGGCTTGCCGGTGTTGTATGCGGGGCAGTGGGTTTGACATCGACCGCACTCCGTGCACGTGTACAGGTCGAGCATGTCCTTCCACGAGAACTGGTCGAGCGATCCGACACCGAAGTGCTGATCAGCCTCGTTCTCCGCGTTCATCACGGCCTCGATGTCGAGTGTGCGCAGCGCGCCTTTCGGTTCCTCGTTCTTGAAGAAGACGTTCGGCACCGACGTGATGATGTGGAGGTGCTTGCTGTACCCGAGGTAGACGAGGAAGCCGAAGACGAGCGTGAGATGGGCCCAGAAGAAGATCCCGTGGAGGACGATGAGCGTCTCGCTTCCGCCCCCCAGGGGACGGAAGATGCTCGCGAGTGCCGACGCAATCGGCCGCCACTGACCGAGCGCCTCGGGCGCTCCCTCAGCGATGCGCGTGGCGTAGTTGAGCTCCATGCAGACGAGTAGAACTCCGATCCACGCGAGGATGAGAATCGCGTCGCCGCGGTGGCTGCCGCGGAAGCGTGTGGGATTGATGAACAGCCGGTTGAAGAGCGCCATGACGATGCCGCAGATCACGACGAAGAAGAACAGGTCCTGCAGGAACGCGATCGCGCCGCTCCCCGGCACGAGGTTGAACTGGAATCCCTGCCAGAGTGCCTCGACGATTCCCTGCGCAATCGCGGTGAGCAGCACCAGGAATCCCCAGAAGATGAAGGCATGGAGGATGCCCGCAAATGGCCAGCGGAGCAGGCGCCCCTGCGCGACGACGTAGATGAAGAACGCGCGAACGCGCGAGGCCGGATGATCCAGCCGGCGCTCCGGGCGCGTCGTGCGGCGCATCTCGCCAAGCAGCTTTCGCCAGCGCAGCCCGCTGGCGACCAGCGACGCCACTGCGAGCAGCACGAGCGCGATCGGGCTGATCACCGCGGTCACGGCCGCGGACATCAGCGCCCCTTCCACTCCGGGGCGCGCTTCTGCAGAAACGCCGAGATGCCCTCGGCGGCGTCCTCGCTGCCGAAGAGCGTCACGAACTCGCGCCGCTCCGCCTCCAGCGCGTCTGCGATTGCAAGGGTGGATCCCGCATGCATGGCACGCTTCGTCGCCGCGAGCGCCAGCGGGGCGCGTGAGGCAAGCAGGTCGGCCCAACGCTTTGCTGCTGCGGGGAGATCGTCGGGTTCGACCACCTCTGCAACCAGCCCCAGCGCCAGGGCTCGGTCAGCGTCGATCGGATCACCGGTGAGCAGCAGCTCGGTGGCACGCGCCGCGCCGATCAACCGCGGGAGACGCTGCGTGCCGCCCCATCCGGGGATGATGCCGATCTTGATCTCGGGCTGACCGAAGCGCGCCGCGCGCGAGGCGAGCCTGATGTCACACGCGAGCGTGAGCTCGCATCCGCCGCCGAACGCGATGCCGTTGACGGCAGCGATCACGGGAAGGCGTGAGGCCTCAATCGACAGCGTCAGATGGGTCGCTTTTCCGACCGCTTCGGCTCCGCCGCCGAACTCCTTGATGTCGGCGCCGGCCGAGAAGAACTTCGGGCCGTTGCCGGTAATGACCACGGCCCGAACCGTCTCGTCAGCCTCGGCGTTCGCGAGCCCTTGGGCCAGACCGTTGACGACGTCGCCGTTGACGGCGTTCGCCGGCGGATGGTCGATGGTGAGCGTGACGACGCCGCCCTCACGGTCGACGCGGATGACGTCATGGAGAACCTGACCCACGAGCTGTGCCTCCCTCATTGCGATGACGGCTGTGTGCGTCATACAGCAAATGACCGCGGGTACGCCGTGATCCGGAGGGCTCGCGAGTAGAGTGCCGTGACGTGGAGCTTCCATCGCTCGGAGACCGGGTCGAACCTGACGCACTGCGCGAGCTCGACGACGATGGCCTCGACGCGCTCGGAGCCGAGTTGCAGGCGAGCGAGCGGGCGACGATCGCCGCGATGGCTCCGTACGAGCAGCATCTCCGCGAAATACGTACGCGCGCGACCGAGCTCGCGACCGAGCGACGGAGACGCGAACGCGCGCAGCAGGTGGCACAGCGCGCCGGGGTTCGCGAAGCCGCGAAGTCAGGCGGGATGCCGAGCCTGGCCGCAGCGCTGGCGAGCCCCGACGAAGCGTTCGACACGGCAACCGCACTGACTGACGTGCCCGCGTTCCTGAGCAGCGGCGGTCAGGTCGGTTTCGGTTTTGCCACGCGTCCCGGGACGATGACGTTCACGGACGGCCGCCAGCAGCGTCAGGCGCGTACGTGGGGTGAGGCGCGAGAGTTGCATGCGCTTGGGTGGGATCCTGGCGCTCCGGGCGTTCCGGGTGTGCGCGTCCACCTCGCGGGGAGCCGCGTGGAGCGCGTCGTCACCGCGGGTGACGTCGTGCTCGACCTCTCCTCGACTGAGCCGTCAGCCGCCGCTCGCTGACCTCACGGGAGGGGCCGTCGGCGCGGCAGCGGGAAGGCGCTGCACGATGACTTTCTCGATGTCACGAGAGACCGCGATCGCGGGTCGGGTGGCATCGATGCGCAGGAATCGGCGCGGGTGCTGTGCGGCCAGTTGCTCGAACGCTGCCTCGACGGCTGCGTGGAACGTCTCGGGTGCGACCTCGAAGCGATCAAGCGGGAGCTGCTGCGCTCGCTGCCGCTGAGCCGCCGCGGCGCCGGGGATGGCGAGGTAGAGCGTCAGGTCCGGCCAGACGTCCCCGCACGCGGCAGCGTGCAGCCGCAGCAGATCACTGGGAGGAATGCCCCGGCCGCCGCCCTGGTACGCGATGGTCGAATCGGCATAGCGGTCAGCGATGACCACGGCGCCGCGTCGCAGCGCGGGAAGGATCGTCTCGTGGAGCAACTGCACGCGCTCAGCGGTGAACAGCAACGCCTCGGACCACGCTTCGAGCGCGGGTCCGCGCTGGTGCTGGAGGACAAAGCTGTGCAGGATCTCGCCGAGCGGTGTCTCGTCCGGACGCACCGTGACGACGTCATGGCCCTGCTGACGCAGCGACCCGGCCAGCGACGCGACCTGCGTGCTCTTGCCGGCACCATCCAGGCCCTCGAATGAGATGAAAAAGCCGCGCCAGACGCTCATGTCAATCACTACTCCCCGGCCACCGGGTTCCCCGCCCGGATGGCTCATTCCGCGGGTCGCAGTATGACGAGTTGACGATTGGGTTCGTCACCGGTGCTGCGGGCAGAAAGCTCATGGCGTTCCACGAGTTGATGCTGCAACCGGCGGACGTAGGAATTCTGCGGCGTGAGCTCGACGTCGTCACCGGTTCGTTGCATCTGCTCGATGCCTTCAATCACGTCCTGCATCGCCGCCTCGGTGTCGTCAGGGTCGTCAGGCGGTGCCTCGACGCCGTACACCCGGGCGAGCGCTCCCTTGATTTGCGCGACCGTGTTGCTGCGCAGCACATGAATGGGGATGCCCGACGATTCGGCGGCGCGGACCGGGGAATCGTGGCGACGGTAATAGTTCTTCAGCGTCAGGACGACATCGGCGTCGTCGATGTGGTGCTGGATGCGGACCGGAAGGTGCATCTCCCGAAGTGACTGCTCGAGATAGCTGCGTGACACCCCGTAGGGAAAGATCGACAGCGGTGGCCCGGTGCGCACCGGCTGCGCCTGGGCGGGCGCCTGCGCGGGTTGCTCCCAGTGCTGCCCGCGTCGCTGCTGACCGGCGATGTACTCGTCGACGTCGAAGCGCCGCTGGCGCTCCCGGCCCCGTCGCGCACTCCGCGCTCCGCTCGAGAAGGGCGCCGGCTCGAACGGCGAGGGACGCGTGCCGACGGCTGATGTGTCGACCCGGCTGATGATCTCGCCGTCGTCGCCGCGAAGCCGCAGCTGCGGCGGACGGACTTTGCCGCGCAACGCCTCGTCGACGGTCTCTGCGAGCGGCGCGTGCACGACCACGCGGTCGCGCTCCTGAATCTCGATGAGGACGTCGAACGTCGGCGGCGACTTACGCTCGAGGACCGACTTCTGCGTCCCGCGCCGGCGCGCTTCCTCATCGGAGAGCGTGACGGTCTGTATGCCGCCGAGGAGATCATTGAGTGTCGGGTTGACGAGCAGCGAATCGATGTTGGAGCCGTGCGCCGTGCCCACGAGTTGCACGCCGCGCTCTGCGATCGTGCGTGCGGCAACCGCTTCCAGCTCGGTGCCGATCTCGTCGATGACGATGCATTGCGGCATGTGGTTCTCGACTGCCTCGATCATCACCGCGTGCTGCAGCGCCGGCGTGCGCACCTGCATCCGCCTCGCGCGGCCGATCCCGGGATGCGGGATGTCACCGTCACCGGCGATCTCGTTCGATGTGTCGACGATGACGACCCGCTTGCCGCACTCGTCACTGAGGACGCGCGCGCACTCCCGAAGCATCGTGGTCTTGCCGATACCGGGCGGGCCAAGCAGCAGGATCGACTGGCCGCTGATGACCATGTCCTTGATGATGTCGATGGTGCCGGTGACGGCGCGTCCCACCCTGCAGGTGAGTCCGACGATGTCGCCCGCACGGTTGCGGATGGCGCTGATGCGGTGCAGGGTGCGCTCGATGCCGGCGCGGTTGTCGTCCCCGAACAGTCCGACATGCTCGGTGACGTACTCGATTTCCGCGTTGCCGACGTTGGCCGAGTCGAGAATTGCCTCGCCGTCGGTGAAGCGCGCCTCGGGTTCGCGGCCGAGATCGAGCACCACCTCGAGGAGGTCGCCTCGTCCCTGCGAGAGACGCTGCGCGGCCGAGGCGATACGGGGAGGAAGCGCCGCAAAGAGCAGATTGAGCTCCTCCTCCCACGAGGATCCGTAGGGTGTCACCTGGGCGACGATCTCTCTCTCCTGGAAACGGTTGTTGACAGGACACGGAGGGGGACGGCCGTTGACGGCGCGGCGATGCTTCGCGCGATACCGGCATGAATGAGCACGGGCTTCTTGCGCCGCGACAGCGCCTGGATGCGTACTTTCGCGCCGAGCTCGCTGATGAGCAGCAATTGCGTGCCGTACACGGCGAAACCGCGCACCTGCAACGCACGGATGAGCTCCGAGTTGTAGTGGCGCAACACACAGGTGGCGGGTCCGGACGGTAGCTCACGCAGGATGGCGTCGATGATCGCGTCGCGCAGCGCCGGGTCGTGCCCCTCCACCATCATGCTCAGGCTTGCGGGCTGCGCTGCTGTGGGCGGGCGAATCGCCGCCCACGCGACAACGCCGGGCCGCTCGACCACCAGATGTTTCACGCTGTCACGGCCGAGGCCGGCGACGAGCCCCTGCGCATACGCGCCCTGCCACGTCTTCAGTGAGGGACCTTCGACGTCTGCGACGTGCGACGGCGTCGTGCGCAGGTACAACAGGTGGATGGCGCCGATGTCGTCGCGTCGTGCGGTCCTGATGAGCGTGGACTGCACGGTCGCGTCCGGCTCGAGGGTCACGTCGTCCCGATAGAGGATCTGCTCGGTGGCGAACTGCGTGAACCCGTGCTCGAGGAACACCGGCAGGAGCGGATGATCCAGCGGCAGGCGGACGTGGACCCGCTGAACGCCGTGCTCGAGGCAGCGGTTGCGAACACCGTCAAGCAGCTCGGCGCGTGCAAAGTGCCCATGCGCCGTTGTCGAGGTGCAGAGGTTCAGGATCTGCCACGACCGCGGGCGTACCGGGAGTGCCTGCACCTGCACGAAGCCGACGACGCCTTCCTTCGCGTCCTCGGCGACGAGCATCTCCTCGGCGAGGTCGGTGATCGGGACGACTGACGACAGTGACTTCGTGAGGGCTTGCCACAGGCGCCGAAGCGTTGCCTGCGGGACCGGGCTGTCCGGAGTCGATCTGCGCGCCGTGGCGTTCGTCCTCGGTGGCCTCGCGGTACAGCTGCTCGATGCGCGCGAGATCGCGGAACGATGCCGAGCGGATGATCACGCCGCGCTCTCCTCCAGGGTGGCTGTCGCGCGCTCGAGAAAAAGCTGATGGAGTTGGGGGTCGTCGGTCATCTCGGGATGGAAGCAGAGCCCGATATGCGGACCCTGGGCGACCGCCACTGCATTATCGCCAAAAGTGGCTATAACATCAGCGGCGGGACCTGTCTCGACGATCAGTGGAGCTCGGATGAACACAGCCCGAAACGGCTCGGGTCCGAGCGGCGCGATGGCCAGGTCGGCTTCGAACGACTCCGCCTGACGTCCGTAGCCGTTGCGCCGGACCGTCACGTCGAGCACACCGAGGTTGATCTGATCGGCGCGACCGTCAAGCACCTCACTGCTGAGCAGGATGAGACCTGCACAGGTGGAGAGCGTCGGCATGCCTTTCGCAAGCCGCTCGCGAAGCGGTCCCTCCAGGCCGAAGACCTGGATCAGCCGGCTCATCGTCGTCGACTCACCGCCCGGCAGCACGAGCGCGTCGACGTGCTCGAGTTCCGCGGCAGTACGCACCGGCGTTGCCTCTGCGCCACAGCCGCGGAGTGCCGTGAGATGTTCGCGGACGTCGCCCTGGAGGGCGAGAACGCCTACCCGCAGGATGGTCGCTCCCTCTTCAGCGGACGCGAGTGCTCCGTCCCTGGCGGGGAAGGCTTCGCGTCATTCGCACACCTCTAGTGTACGCCGCCTGCGCGGCGAAGGCAGCCGTCACCAACCCCGTGTGGCGAGCAGTTCGCCGGCCGGCATCGACGCGACATCGAGACCCGGCATCGCCTTGCCGAGCCCGGCGCTTGCGTCGGCGATGGCCTGGGGATTGTCGAAGTACGTTGTCGCCGCGACGATGGCCTTCGCATATGCCGGCGGATCGTTGCTCTTGAAGATGCCGCTGCCGACGAAGTTGCCGTCGCAGCCGAGTTGCATCATCAGTGCCGCATCCGCGGGAGTCGCAATCCCGCCGGCTGAGAAGTTGACGACCGGCAACTTCCCCGTGGCGTGAATTTCCTGCACGAGGTCAAACGGCGCGCCGAGGTGTTTCGCCTCTGCCATCAGTTCGTCCTCGGACATCGCCGCGATACGGCGGATGCCGCCGCGAACCGCGCGCATGTGACGCACCGCCTCGACGACGTTGCCCGTGCCGGCCTCACCCTTCGTGCGAATCATCGCCGCACCTTCGCCGATGCGACGCAGCGCCTCACCGAGGTCGCGTGCACCGCACACGAACGGCACGTTGAATTTCCACTTGTCGATGTGGTTTTCCTCGTCCGCGGGAGTCAGCACTTCGGACTCGTCGATGTAATCGACACCCAATGCCTGCAGCACCTGTGCCTCGACGAAATGTCCGATGCGAGCCTTGGCCATGACGGGGATCGTCACCGCGGCGATGATCTCCTTGATCAAGCCGACGTCGCTCATGCGCGCGACACCGCCATCGCGGCGGATGTCGGACGGCACGCGCTCCAGCGCCATGACCGCAACAGCGCCAGCGTCCTCTGCGATCTTCGCCTGCTCCGGCGTGACGACATCCATGATGACGCCGCCTTTGAGCATCTCTGCCAAGCCGCGCTTGACCCGCACACCGCCGGTGTGGGGATCGTGTCCGTTGGCTGCTGTCTTGTCGCTGGTCATGCTCTCGCTCCTTCGCCGGTTCGTTGCCCGGCTTGTTGCACCGGGCACGCAGCCATTCTAAGCGTTTCGCTAAGGCTTTTTCGCTTTCGTTGCAGGCCGCGCCGCGCTCTTTGTTGCAGCTTTTGTGCTGCTTTTCACCACCGGCTTCGTGATCTTTGTTGCAGCTTTTGTTGTGCCTGCAGGCGCAGCTTTTGCGGCTGGTCGAGCGGCGTTGAGCTTTTCCGTATGCAGTTTCAGAGTCTCGACCGAGCGTTGCAGGTTGCCTCGCACAATTGGCTCGGCTGCGCGACCGAGCAACTTACCGGCGATGCCACCACCGAACTCGTACTCCATGTCGAACGTCACGCTGGTGGCATTTCCTTTGGGGGCAAAGCCCCATTTGCCGATCTGCTTGAAACCTTCGTGCGAGTGCCATGCGATGGTCTTGTTCTCCGTCCACGTCGTGATGTCGACAACTGAGCTGAGCGTCGTCGGACCTGCCTTCATGCCGACGTCGAACTGCGCGCCCTTACCATGCGTCACCTTGCCGGTGGGCTGCCACTTCACGAGGTCCTTCATGTACTTGGTGGTGTTGCGATAGTCGTCCACGTATGCGAACACCGTGGCCACCGGAGCATTGATGGTCATGTCGATGGTGATACGGCCCATGTGCCCTGACTCCTGGCGCGGTGGCACCGCGCGATGACCTCAGTATGCGTCGCGGGGAGGCAGCCTGTCGGCGGCAAATCGGGGTCGTCAAAGGCGGGTGGTATCATCCGGGCCGGCGCCGGGAAGTAGCTCAGCCAGGTTAGAGTGCGCGGTTCGGGACCGCGAGGTCGGGAGTTCGAATCTCCCCTTCCCGACGGTTGCGCATCAGACCGTGTTCTCGACGCGCTGTGTGCGCCCGAAACCTCGCTTGATGAATCGAGTCGTTGCGCGAGGCGTGGTGACTTCAGGAGGGGCATGCGGCACGCGCGAGCCACCCGGGTGCCATCGCGTCGCCGCCGTCCGGCCCCGACGCTGTGCAATAGAGGTCGTTGACGAGCAGTTGACTGCCCTGCACGATCATGACCAGGTCGAGTCTCTCTGATGCCGTTCCGACGCCGAGGGTGGCTTCGACGACTCCTCCGGTGGCTGACGGTGCTGCCGAGAACCTCTCTGCCGTCCACTCAGGATCCTGTCCTCCTCCGAGCGGGTCCGGTGCGCTCGGCGACGCTCCGACATCGTCGCGCAGCTGGATCTCGAGCGTCGGCGTGAGCGGACAGTCCGCGAAGACATCGGTCTCCTCCGCCGATGCCGCGTCGCACGTCGTGAACGTCGACGAACCGGCGCAGGTGCTCGGCGTGCACGGCGGATAGACGAGCCCTGCGACACGGAGCAGCTCGCTCGCTGTCGGCGCAGCGGTCGTCGACGGCGGCGGCGTCGACGACAGCGTCGGTACTTGTGCCTGCGTTGCCTGAGGGCTGTTCGTGCCAGTGCGTGTCGGGGCCCCGGAAGCGCCACACGACGTGATGGCGACCACCGTGCACACCGCGGTCACGGCGAACAGTCCCGGAAACCTCCTCACCCCAGTCCTCGTGGTTGGCACCTGACAGCGAGGCGATAGCATAGCCACGCGGCCCCGTAGCTCAGTGGATAGAGCAGAGGTTTCCTAAACCTTGTGCGCAGGTTCGATTCCTGCCGGGGCTACGGATGTGATGTCGAGACAAGGAGATAGCCTGGTGCGCAAGCTAACCGTGTACGCGTTGTTGAGGACATGCGATGAGTGAACAGGAGGTCTTCGTGCTCGCCGATCGCGCGCTCAACCGCGTTGTCGAGCAGATCACCGATGACCAGTGGGGCATGATCATGCCTGCAAGCTTTGCGCGTTCGGGTGAGCCGGACAACATCCCCTCGTTGCGCACGATCATCGGGTATCACGCGTTCGACGATGCATGGGTCCCGGACATGCTCAGCGGGCACAGCATCGAAGAGATCGGGAAGGCCAAATTCGAGGGCGACCTGCTCGGCACCGACCCCAAGACCGCGTTCGCAGCGATCGTCGACACAGCGTGCGCAGCAGCGGAGCAGGTGAACGACCTGGATCGCACCGTGCACTGCTCGTTCGGCGACTTCTCGACGCGGGAATACTTCTGGCAGATCAACATGTTCCGCGGCTTGCGGGCGTGGGACATGGCCAAGGTGATCGGCATCGACCCGACGCTCCCCGATGAGCTCGTGCAGGGGTTGTGGGACGAGGTGAGCCCTGTCGCGGATTCATGGCGTCAATACGGTGTCTTCCCGGCTGCGATCCCCGTGCCGGACGACGCTCCGCTGATGCAGCGGCTGCTCGGGCTGACCGGAAAGGACCCGGGATGATCGTCGCCGCCCACGCAATCCTTTATGCCGATGATCCCGATGCGGCGCGCGCGTTCTTCCGCGACGTGCTCGACATGCCCAACGTCGATGCTCACGGTGGGTGGCTGATCTTCAAGCTTCCTCCGTCGGAGCTGGGAATCCATCCGGCCGGCGCGGCCTCGCCGAGCGGTCACCACGAGCTCTTCCTGCTCTGCGACGACGTCGACCAGACCGTCGCCGACCTGCGTGGGAAAGGCGTCGAGTTCACGGGTCCGATGCAGGAGACACGGTTCGGGCGCCTGGTGCGGATGCGCATCCCAGGCGGCGGCGAGGTCGGCCTCTACCAGCCTTCGCACGCCACGGCATACGACCTCGACCCCTGAACGCCACGCGGTGATGACCGGACCACCGGTCAGTACCATGACCCCATGAGCTTCGAACCGCACCGTCAGACCGTGACGACGCCCGATGGACGCGACCTCGAGGTCCTCTCCGCCGGTCCCGACGATGGACGCTGCTTTCTGTGGCACAGCGGAACACCGTCGTCCGCGAGCATCTTCCCTCCCTCACTCGCCGCAGTCGCCGAGCGAGGCCTTCGCTACGTGACGTTCTCGCGCGCCGGATACTCGACGTCCACCCCCAACCCGGGTCGGTCGGTCGGCGACGTCGCGCAGGACGTCACCACCATCCTGGACGCCCTCGGATTCGATACCTTCATCTGCGCCGGGCAATCGGGCGGCGGACCCCATGCCCTGGCATGCGCAGCCTTGCTACCCGACCGGGTGCTCGCCACAGCGACACTCGCCGGCGTTGCTCCGTGGCCCGCCGAAGGGCTCGACTGGCTCGCCGGGATGGGCCCCGAGAACGTCGTCGAGTTCGAGGCGAGCATGAAGGGACCGGAGACGCTGACCCCACTGCTCGACGGTGAGGCCACGCACCTGCGCGTCGTTGAAGCGGACGAGGTCGCGGCCGCACTCGGCGGTCTCGTGAGCGACGTCGACAAACGGGCATTGAGTGGCGCGTACGCCAACCACATGGCCGGCAGCTTTCACCGCGCGTTCTCCGTCAGCACTGCCGGCTGGCGCGACGACGACATCGCTTTCGTGCATCCCTGGGGATTCGACCTCGGGGCGATCCGCACCCCTGTGGCGATCTGGCAGGGAGGTGAGGACCGGATGGTCCCGCTGCCACACGGGAAATGGCTGGCGGCGCACATCCCCGGGGCGGAGCAACATCTGCTTCCCGAGGAAGGTCACCTTTCCCTCGCCAACAACAGGTTCAGTGACATCCTCGACGGATTGCTGTCGATGGCGGACACTGCACCCAAGGCTGCCCGCGCTTCGTGAACGCCGTATAGTCGCCCCCATTCTTCGAGGATGAGGAGAGGAGATCACCCATGCCATCTTCCGATGAGGTCAAGCAGAGCATCACCAACTGGTGCTCTTCCGACGACGACCTGGAAATCACGTCGGATCGCTTCGAGCCGGGCACCAACTTCGCCTTCGGGCTGAAGTCCGGGACCCTGAGCAGCGCGCCCGTCGACCTGGTCGTCCTCCAGGACGACGGAGCCGATCGCGTGACCATCCGCCGGACCCTGACCCTCAGCGGGGACAACGTCAGCGCGGCCAACGAGCTCATCGCGTCGAGGCCCGGATCGGTGACGGCGGCTGTCGAGCGCTCCGGCGGCGACACGAGCGTCGTCGCGCAGACGTACGTGTACCTCGACGGACTGAGCAAGCACACCTTCGTGCAGGCAGTCGCGGAGCTCGCTCGCACGAGCACGCTGCTCGATGCGATCAGCCCGGAGGTGGCCACGACCGACGACGACACCGTCCTCGCGGACATGCCGGACGACGGCACCACGACCGACTCCGCGTTCGATACCGCGGCAGCGGCCGCTGCTGACGACGGCTCCGCGGCTGCCGCGGCTGCAGTCGGCGCCGGCTCGGTTGCGGCGGACGTGACAGGCCCGACGCCCGCGATGGGCGAGTCGATCCCCCAGGTCGTCGTTCCGCAAGTGATCCCGACGCCGACACCAATCCCCACACCGCAGCCGCTGCCACAGCCGAGCTTCACGCCCCAGCCGGCGCAGCCCGTGGTTGCACAGCCGGTCGTCGCGCAGCCCGCGTACACCCCCCAGCCGGTGCAGCAGCCGTATCAGCCCCAGCCGGTCCAGGCCCAGCCTGTGCCGCAGCCGGCGGCAGCAGGGCAATGGGTGCCGAGCCACTCGGTGCCGCCGCAGGGCCTTCGCGCCTGGGGTGCCCCGGATCCGTCCGGTCCCGTCGTCGCCAACCTGGCGCCCGGGCTGCCCATCCAGGTGGCAGAGGTGCGCGGCGCATGGGCGCGCGTGATCTGCTCGAACGGCTGGACGGGTTGGATCGACGGACGCATCATCGGCGTCGCTGCCTGACGGCCACTCACGGATGAGCACCGGCTCGGACGACCGGTGACCGAGCCGCCGGAGGCGCCCGGGCTCGACGAGTTGACCGCCGCGCTGACCACGCGGCGGGAGCGCTCTCGCGCCATGGGCGGCTCCGAGCGGATCGAACAGCAGCACAGCCGGCACAAGCTCACGGCGCGCGAGCGCATCGGCCTGCTCTTCGACGCGGGGACGTTCGTCGAGTTCGGCCTGCTCGCGCATCAGCACTCGATGACCGGCGGCGCGACAGAGCCCGAACGCACTCCCGCTGATGGCGTGGTGACCGGCGAGGGTCTCGTCGATGGCAGGCGCGTGTACTGCGCCGCGTACGACTTCACGGTCATGGCCGGATCGATGGGCATGATCGGCGAGCACAAGGTGGCTCGCCTCCGCAAGAAGGCGATGCTGAACCGGCTTCCCATGATCTGGCTGCTCGACTCGGCCGGTGCCCGGATCCAGGAGGCGGCGGGCAGCACCTTCGCCGGCAGCGGGGCGCTGTTCTTCGAGCAAGTGCAGATGAGCGGCGTCGTGCCGCAGGTGGCGGCGATGCTCGGCCCCTGTGCAGCCGGGACGGCGTACATCCCGGGGCTTGCCGACTACGTTCCGATGGTCAAGGACACGAGCAGCATGTCGCTCGGCGGGGCGCGGCTCGTCAAAGCCGCGACGGGCGAGGAGACGACGGATCATGCGATGGGCGGAAGTCAGGTCCATTGCTATGTGAGCGGTGTCGGCGACCTCGAGGTGGACGACGATCCCGCATGCCTGACCGCGGTCCGTGAGTTCCTCTCATTCCTGCCCTCGAACAATCGCGAGACGGCTCCCCGGCGAGAGACGTCCGACCCACGCGATCGCCGGGTCGACGATCTCGCGAAGCTGGTGCCGGCAAACCCACGCGCCGCGTACGACATGCGCAAGGTGCTCCGGCGGCTCGTCGACGACGGGCACGTCTTCGAGATCAAACCCACGTTCGCGCGCAACATCATCACCGCGTTCGCGCGCTTCGGCGGACGAAGCGTCGGCATCGTCGCGAGCCAGCCGATGATCAAAGGGGGCGCGCTCGACATCGATGCCGCGGATAAGGCCGCGCGATTCGTCTGGCTCTGCGACGCATTCAACGTCCCGCTCGTCTTCCTGCAGGACGTGCCCGGCTTCATCGTCGGCACCGAGGTCGAGAAGCAGGGGATCATCCGCCACGGCGCGAAGATGCTCTTCGCCGTCAGCGAGGCGACCGTGCCCAAGGTGACGGTGGTGCTGCGCAAGGCGTATGGCGCCGGGTACTACGTCATGTGCGGCCGCGGCTACGAGCCCGACACGCTCGTCGCGTGGCCCACCGCCGAGATCTCCGTGATGGGTCCGGAGGGCGCGGTCGACATCATCTTCACCAAGCAGATCGCGGCAGCCGACGATCCCGCGGCGGCGAGAGCGGCGTTCGCCGACGCCGTGCGCGAGACCATCGACCCGTTCATCGCCGCATCCTGGGCCATGGTGGACGACATCATCGACCCGGCCGACACGCGAAGGGTCATCATCGAGGCACTCGAGGGGGCCGAGACGAAACGGCAGCGACGCGCCTGGCGCAAGCACGGCGTGCCACCGGTGTGAGGAGGGCAACGTGGCAGAAGTGAAGGCCGAGCTGGTCGGCAATCTTTGGAAGATCGTCGTCGAGGTCGGACAGACCGTCGAGGAGGACGACACGCTGATGATCCTCGAGTCCATGAAGATGGAGATCCCGATCACGACGCCGATCTCGGGAACCGTGACCCAGATCCTCGTCGCCGAGGGTCAGGTGGTGCAGGAGGGCCAGACCGTCGCAGTCGTCGAGTGACCGTCTCGCGACAGCGCCGACAGTCGCTCGCGCGCGTGCGACGATGACTCGGTGACCCAGCTCGACACCCTCAGCGTCAAGACGTCGGACAACGTCACGCTGGGATACACCGTCGCGGGCGTCGGCAGCCGGATCGTGGCGCAGATCCTCGACAACTGCGTCGCCATACCGCTGACGTTCGTCGCGGTGCTCCTCGCCGGGAGCCTGGCGAGCGTCTTCGTCACCTCCAGCGAGGGGGCGGATTTCGCCAACGCGGCGCTCGGCGCCTTCGCATTCTTCGTGTACTTCGGGTACTTCTTCGTCGCAGAGGCCGTGACCTCGGGCAAGACGCCCGGCAAGAGCGCCATGGGGCTGCGCGTGATGCGCGTCGACGGATCGGCCGTTGACTTCGGTGCTGTGGCGGTGCGCAACCTCGTTCGCGTCATCGACCTCTCTGTCGCGCTGGTGGGGCTCGTGGTGATGTTCTTTCAGCCACAGACACGCCGCCTCGGCGACCTTGCCGCCGGGACCGTCGTCGTGCGCGATCGCGCGCTGATCACGCTCGCCGCGGCCACTGCGCCGCCGCCGATCATCCTGCGCACCCCGGACGCCGGACCGGGCATCGAGGGCATCGAACGGCTCGGCGCATTCGAACGCGACGCGTTGCGAGTGTTTCTGGCGCGCCCCGGGTTGAGCCCGCAGCTGCGCGCAAGCCTCTCCGATGACATCGCCAAGCGGTTGATGGAGCGGCTTGCGCTGCCCGCCGGCGCACCGGAGCGGCGTTGGCCGCCGGAGCTGTTCATCGAGCGCGTGTACCTGCAGCTCGACGAACGCAACCCGTGAACCTCGATACGTTCATCGCCGAGCGTCAGGTGCGCTGGGCAGGCCTCGAATTGGCCATCAAGACAGCGCGGCGCGGACGGCTGCGGACGCAATCAGCCAGTGACATCGAACGTTTCGGCCTCTTGCTGCGCCAGACGTCGAGTGACCTTGCGATCGCGCGCCGCGATCATCCGGACGCACCCATCACTGAGTACCTGAACACGCTCTGCGCCAGAGCGCATCCCCTGCTGTACCGCGGGACCCCGATGCGAGTCGGCTCGATTGGGAAATTCTTCGCGACTGCACTGCCGCGATCGTTCCGCGCTGCGTGGCCGTACATCACGGCGAGCCTGGTGTTGATGCTCATCGGCTTCGTGGCCGGATGGATCGCCGTCGACGTGCGTCCCGACCTGCGCTCGTCGCTCGTGCCGCCATCGCTCTTCGACGAGATGGCGCGCGGGCAGATCAGCACCGGCGTGCAGGACGCTCCATTTGCGGCCGCCTTCATCATTCAGAACAACATCCGCGTTGCGCTGATCTGCTTTGCGGGCGGCGTGTTCCTCGGTATCCCGACCGCGTTCGTGCTGCTCAGCAACGGCTGGATGCTCGGCACGGTGGCGGCCGCGGTTCGCCTCGGCGGCTACGACTTTCAGTTCTGGTCGCTCATCGTGCCGCACGGGGTGCTCGAGCTGAGCGTCATCGTGATCAGCGGCGGCACCGGGCTCATGCTCGGCGATGCGATCCTCCGCCCCGGGCAGTTACGACGCGGCGAGGCGCTTGCGCGTGTCGCCGTGCACGCGGTGATGCTCGTGCTCGGTGCGGCGAGCCTGCTGGTCATCGCCGGCACGCTCGAGGCGTTCGTCTCCCCGTCGGGGCTTCCCGACGGCGCCAAGCTCGCGATCGGGGCGTTCGTCGGGATCCTGCTGTATTCGTGGCTGCTGCTCGCGGGCCGGAATCCGCACCGCCGCCGCGTCTTTGCATTCGACCGTCCAGCGGAAACCCCCGCGTAGACTGGATCTATGGACGTCGTCCGCATCACGCCGCGGGGCTATTGCCACGGCGTCGTCGAGGCCATCCGGATCGCCAAACGTGAGGGGGCGGCGCGCTCGGGCACCGAGAAGGTCACGATGCTCGGCTACCTCGTGCACAACGAGCACGTGACGCGCGAGCTCGAGGAGTCAGGAGTCGCGCTCGTCGCCGAAACCGACCGCATGAAGGCACTCGACCAGGTCGCCGAGGGCACCGTCATCTTCACCGCCCACGGCATCTCCCCGGCAGTCGTCGAAGCGGCGCGGGCGCGCGGGCTCAACGTCGTCGACGCGACGTGCAGCGACGTCACGCGCACCCACGACCTCGTTCGTGACCTGGTGGGCAGCGGGCATCACGTCATCTACATCGGCAAGCGCGGTCATCCCGAGCCTGCCGGCGTGCTCGGCATCGCACCCGAGCACACGACGCTCGTCGAGAGCCTCGAGGAGGCGGACGTCGTGAAGCCGCCTGATGGATGGCCGCTCGCCGTGACGTGCCAGACCACGTTGAGCATGTGGGACACGCAGGCCATCATCGATCGCCTCGTCGAGCGCTTCCCCAGCATTGAAGTCCACAACGAGATCTGCCGCGCCACGCAGGAGCGTCAGGAGGCTGCCGTCATCGCGGCCGACGACGTCGAGTGCGTCGTCGTGGTGGGCAGCGCGCGCAGCAGCAACAGCCAGCGGCTGGTGCAGGTCGTTCGCGAGAAAGGGCACAGGCCGGCGTACCTGGTGGACACGGCCGCGGACATCGACCCCAGCTGGTTCAAGGGCATGCACCGCATCGGAGTCACGTCCGGCGCGTCGACGCCGACGCAGATCACCCGGTCAGTGATCGCTGCCCTGGAGGCGATGCCGGCAGCCTGAGTCACGTTTCGGCTGCATGAGTCACAAACCGGGTTCGCCTGCTACTGTCGTGCCGTAGTGGTGCCGTCGAGATGACCTCAGGAGGGCAGCTCCCACCGCCACAGCCACCGGGGCCGTGGGCAGGAGGACAGTTCCCGCCGTCGCCGTATCTTCCGCCGCCTCCGCCCGCGTATCCCGTCGCCTACTCAGGAGGCCCGCCGCATGCTGGACCCGCGCCGGGGATCGGCTACGCAGGCTTCTGGATTCGCTTTGTCGCCCTGCTGATCGATAGCATCATCATCGGCGTCCCGATCCTCGTCATCTTCTTCGTGACTGAAGGCTCGACGCTGAGCGCGTACACGACCTGCCTGAACAATGCGATTGCCACTGGCGCTTACGCCGGAACGTGCACGACCACCTTCAGCGGCTCGCTCGCGCTGTTCGAGCTCGTCGCGTTCGGGATTGAGGGCCTGTACTTCGTCATCCTCTGGTCGCAGCTCGGCGGGACGCTCGGGCAAAGGATGCTCGGCCTCCACGTCGTCGATGCCGCCACGGGAAAGCACATCGGCATCGGCCGCGCGATCGGCCGTTTCATCGGCTATCTCATCAGCTCGGCCGTTCTGTCGATCGGCCTGATCTGGGCGGCGTTCGACCCGCGGAAGCAAGGCTGGCACGACAAGATGGCCAGTACGTTCGTGGTCCGCAAAGTCTAGAATCCGGCAACCGTCCTCGCGAGTCGCGACGGCAATCTTGAGGAGGAGAGCAATCGTGGCAGCACTGCCGCCCCAGCCACCCGGTGGCCAACCACCGCAACCGCCAAGCGTTACGCCGCCGAGCGGCCCTCCGACGGTCCAGCCGCCGCAGAATCCATATCCCGGGGCTGCGTACGTCCCACCGCAGCCGCAGTCCTTCGCGCCGCAGCCCTATTCCGCGCAGCCCGTCGCCGCGGCGCCGGTCAAGGTGCACAAGCGGACCTTCTGGCTGACGATCGCGCAGTTCATCATCATCGTGCTCGGCCTGTTGCGCCTGCTCGCCGGCATCGCGTTCATCGGCTTCGGCGTCTACATCCTGACGGCCGGTTCATCGCACCTGGCGACGCTTCCGGGATATGACCAGTACGTCAAGCAGTTCGGCGACGCCGTGGTCAATCTGGCCGCGTCGCTCTTCTTCATCATCGGCGTGCCGTTCTTCGTGATCGGTCTCGTCGACTTCATCCTCGGCATCGTCGTCGGGCGCCCGTCCAACGTCGCGCGCTGGATCATCATCGTGCTCGATGTCTTGAGCATCCTGTACGTGATCGACATCCTCAGCCACAACGACATCGGCGGGCTCAGCACGCTGATCATCCTCGTCTACCTCGCGTTGAAGGTCATCGTGTTCTTCGCGCTGGCCCTCGATCCGGCAACCCGACGGAACTTCGCGGGCAAGGCCCGATAGCCTTTCCGGGCGGGCGCGATCTGTCCTACAGTCGCGCTCGCCTCTTGAGGTCCAGATAGCGGTTCACCAACCGCGGTGACAGGGTGCGCGCGTCTGCATCGATGGTTTCAACTCCGGAACGGCGCAGCACGCGCAACGTGTCCTCGCGATCCGCGATCAGGCCGCCCGCGACCGCGCGCGCGTAGGTCTCTTCGCCGGAACGCGGCACCGCATTCGCTGCATCGTCGAGCGCCGGATCGCGAACGGTCACGACCAGCGGCAGATGACGCTTGCGGAGTCGCGCGCATTGCCGGATCAGCGCTTTCCCCTGGTCCATGTCGAGCACGTCCGTGAAAATGACGACCAGTGATCGGCGCGTCTGCCAGCGGCTGAAATAGTTGAGAGCGTCGTCGTAGTCGGCCTCGGTTTCACCCGGACGGATCGGACGCGTCGCGTCGAGAAATCGACGCAGCTGCGAGGCTCCCGCACGCGGCGGCAGCGTGTTGGTGACGGTGTCGGCGAACGCGAGCATCCCGGCACGGTCGCCGCTTCGCAACGCGACGTGCACGAGCAGGAGCGCCGCGTTGATCGCATGGTCGAGCTTCGTCAGCTCGCCGGCGCCGATCCCCATGAGGCGACCGTGGTCGAGACAGATGACGAGCGGCTGCGCGCGTTCGGGGATGAGCTCGGTGGCCATCAGCCGTCCCGTGCGTGCGGTTGCGCGCCAGTTGATAGAGCGTTGCGGGTCATCGGGAAAGGCCTCGCGCACACGCTCGAACTCGCTCCCCTCGGTGCGGAGTTCGCATGGTGCGCAAGCCGATCTCGGCCAACTGGCCGCGCCGCGCCAGCGCCTCGTACACATCGATCGCGGCGAGGTTCGGGTCGACGCGGACGGCCCGCGGCTCGCCGACTGTTGTCTGCCGCCATCCCAGGCGCCATGGGCCGTCAACTCGCACGACGACGGCGCCGAGCGATGATTCGCCGCGCGCGACGGGCGTGACCGTGTAGTCGACACTCGCCGGCAAGCGGACGTCCCAGCGCACGCGTGAGGCGTGCAGCGCCGCGGGCACTCGCTCGTAGACGATCGCCGACGCTCCCGCCGTGCGCACCGTGACCTCGAGCGTCACGCGGTTGGCGACGCCGACCGAGAGCAGGTCCGCGCAGACCCTGTCGACCCGAAGCGCGCGTGCACCGAGCGCTCGTCGCGAGTCGACGACGATCGCCGCGACGCTGAGGAAGACCAGGACGACACCGGCGTAGTAGAGCGCCGAAGCCGCAGCGCCACACGCAAGCACAACGATCGACGCCAGCAGCAGGCCGGCGCCTCGCCAGGTCATGGCCTGGTGGTCACCTCGGGACCGGAACCCGTCCCACGGCGCGCTGCACCGCCGCGACTTCGGAGATGCCTTGTATCTCCGCTTCGGGGCGCCGGATCATGCGGTGGCGCAGTGCGGGGATGCACACGTCCTTGACGTCGTCGGGGACAACGTAGTCCCTGCCCTGGATGGCCGCCATCGCCTTGCCAGCAAGCAGCAGCGCGATCGACCCGCGCGGGCTCGCGCCGAGCGAGAGGTCCGGGCTCGTGCGTGTCGCCGTCACGATCGCCGAGATGTAACCGAGCACCTCGTCGGACACGCGCACGGCCGCGACCTCCGCGCGTGCCTTCGCAAGCTTCTCGGAGTTGATGATCGCGGTGACCCCGGCCGCGTCAAGGTCGTGCGCGTTGAACCCACCGTCGACGCGGCGCAGCATCACCATCTCCGTCGCCGGCTCCGGAACGTTCACCTCGAGCTTGAAGAAGAATCGATCGAGCTGCGCCTCGGGAAGGGGATACGTCCCCTCGTACTCGATCGGGTTCTGCGTCGCGACGACGAGAAACCGATCGCCGAGCGGCCGGCTCGTCCCGTCGGACGTCACCTGTCGCTCCTCCATGGCCTCGAGCAGCGCCGACTGCGTCTTGGCCGGCGCGCGATTGATCTCGTCTGCGAGCAGGGTGTCTGTGAAGATCGGCCCCTCGCGAAACTCGAAGGTGCCCGTGTCCGGCCGGTACACGCTCGTGCCGACGATGTCCGATGGCAGGAGGTCGGGCGTGAACTGCACGCGCGTGAACCGGGCGTCGAGCGCTGCCGCCAGCGTACGCGCCATCAGCGTCTTCGCGGTGCCGGGCACGCCCTCGAGCAGGACATGCCCGCCGCTGAGCACCGCGATGTAGAGCCCGTCGATGACCTGCAACTGGCCGACCACCGCTTTGCCCATCGTCTCGTGCAGGGCTGCGCGGAGTGCCGCCGCGTTGCTCTCGGTTGCCACTGCGGGCATTGTGCCCTGCTCGCTCACGGAATCGATCATTGAACGGGCGCGCCCATCCAGTGGCGCTCGCAGGCATCGACATCGCGCGCCAGCCGCAGCAGCTCACTCTCCTCCGGACGGCCCGATGCCAGCACGCGGGCGTGGGAGAGCAATGCCGCGAGCCCGGCGGCGCCCGGATCGCCGGTCACCGCAATGGCGGCGCAGAAGGACTGGTCGTCGAGGTGCCAGTCGACCCCGGTAGCACCGCCGATACGCCGCTTCAACTCGTCCGCGTATCGGGCCGCGATCGGTCCTCGCTGACGGCTTCGCGAGAAGAGCTGTCCCATCGCCGACACATACGCAGTGGCACTCGGCACCGCAGCCGAGCCGCCATCGATTGCCGGCTTGCCGAGGCGCCTGCCGTTGAGCGCGAGGGTGAACAGGACGACGAGCGCCACCAGCGCCGTCGCAAGCCCGACCGGGCCGTCGAAGATCGCCCCCGCCCCGCTCGTTGCATTGGTCTCGCCGTGGTGATACTCGTCGAAGCTGATCCGTCCCCCGCGAGCACGCTGCAACAGGCTCAGCGCGAGGAACGCCGAGTCGCCATGCCGGAGCCCGTCATTCGACAGCGGCTGCGTGTCGCCCAGCACATAGGCGCGACCGGTGCCGACACGCACCATCCCCACGACCACCTGACCATCCTCGACGAGCATCGGCACGAGCGGCGACTGGTCGGTGAACGTGAGGCCCGCCCCCATCGGCACCGATGACACGCGATCCGTGCTGTCGAATGGCTGCGCAACGGTCGCGTTGCCGGGGCCCAGCGAAAGCGCCGGGTTGACGCCGATGTCGCCGAGCAATGGCGCGGCGTTGGCCAGGCTGTCGGGTGTGAGCGCGAGCACGAGGTCACCCCCGGATCGCAGGAACGACATGGCCGCTTTCACATCGGAGGAGTCCAGTGGATCCGTGGGGTCGTACACGAAGACGACGTCACTGCTGTGCAGGTCGAACGCCCCGCTGATGCGGTTCACGTCGAGGCCGAGCCGGGAAAACCACGTGTACAGCGCCAGGCTGCCGAGTGTTCCGGCCGAACGTGACGACGGGTTGGTCTGATCGTTCGGGGGCACCGCTGCTGCGATGGCGATGATCGCGAGCACGCAGATCCCGGCGATCAGCACGAGCATCGCCGAAAGTGGTGGTCTGCTCATTGCGCCGGCGCGCTCGAGCCGCGCCGCGCCACCTTGCGTACGGCCTCGCAGCGAACGCGCGCGATGTCCCAATCCGCGGCGGTGACCGGAACGTCTCCGTACCAGGCTCTGTCGAAAGCGTCGGCCGCAGGCGCAACGACAGCGAGCAGGTCTGCATCGCCGGAGATCGTGGCGAGCATCTCGCGTGTCGTCCAGGCGCGATCGATGCGCGCTCGCCGGCCGGTCACATCGAGGAGCGCCGAGCGGAACGCGCGACGGATCGCCTCGCGGTGGTCACCGCGTTGCGCCGCGGCGAGCGCCAGCCCCCACTCGTCGTCCGGGTCGTCGCCGACCGTCGCCGGCTCCTGCCCAGGTTTCGCCCGCCGTCCCCCGGACATCCCGCGCACTCGGTAGAGCACGAACGCGACGATCAGCGCCAGCACCAGCACGCCGAGCCCGATCGACCCGCCGTTGCCGAGCAGGCCGTAGAGATGGGAGAGGACCCAGTTGATCGCGGCCCCAATGCTCTGAATGATCGAGGGTGCCGGGTTCTGGTCGAGATCGGCAAAAACGTGCGAGGCGTACACGCTGTGCAGCAGGTTCTCGGCGTCGCGTGAATCGACATCGCACGCCGATCCGGCAGGGAGCGCAAGGGTCGTGGTGAGCAGGTCGAGCCGCTGGCGGCTCCCGGTGAGGTCCGGCGGCGTCGACGTCAGCCCGCCGATGATCGGCGCGAGCACGGGGACGGTTGACGGGGCGAGGTCCTCGGCCTGGGTCAGCGACGTCAACGCCGCGACAAACTCCGCGGGCGTGGCTGACAGTGCCGCGTCGGCGGTATTGAGCAAGCCGATGTAGGTCGTGGTGAGACACGTCGTCGCTGCAGTCGCGTGCGTCGCCCCGGATGCAACGGTGGTCATCAGCGCGATGACACCGATGGCGCCGACGAGCAGTCGCCTCACAGCGAGCTTGCGAGCATCTCGATGTCGAACCCCTCTTTGCGGATGCGCGCGTCGTAGTAGAGGAGGGTCACCCCGATGTACGTGACAGGGCCGACGAAGATGGCCGCAATCGCACTCGCGAGCTGGTCGTAGATGAAGCTGTGCCCGGGATCGATTGCCGACCCCGGCAGGTCAATGATGCTGGCGACCACCCCCGAGACGATCCCGGAGATCAGCCCCAGGAGCAGGATGCGGCCGAAGGTCGGCCAGAAGCGTCCGCCGATGAGGTTCCAGCTCCGCTTCAGACCGCGCCATCCGGAGACACGCTCGAGGACGATCGCGGGCGCTGCGACCGCCGTGCGGACGGCCACCATGATGAGCAGCGGGATGAGTGCGAGGCCGGCCAGCACCGCGAGCGCAACACCGAGTGCGCCCACGCCGAGCAGCGCAAACAGGGCAACGAACACGACGATCCCGACGAAGCACGCAACGTAGGCGCCGCCAAGGATGAGGCTCATCATGATCAGCGACCCGAGCCGGCTCAGCGCTGCCTTGTACGCGGCCCGCAGGGACGTCGGGCGATCGAGGTACCGGTCACTGACTGAGCGGGTCGTGGCCGCCTCGCCGAGTGGCAGCACCACGACGGCGGTGACCAGCAGGAGCGCCGCGCTCACGAAGAACACGCCGGCGAACGTGTTCAGGAGTACCTGCTCCTGAGCAGGCGTGATCGTCTGCGGGTTGAACGAGGCGAACGGCGAGCGCACGAACGCGCCGAGTCCCGTGACCGAGTAGAGCAGCAGGGTGATCAGCGCGTAAGGAATCTGGACCACGGCGCTGATCGACGCGATGAGGACGAAGTTGCGCCGGTAGAGCGAGAACGTCGCGTCGAGCCACTCGCCCACGGCCATCGACCGGAACCGACCGGATCCCACCTGAGCCGGCACAGGTCCGGGGTTCCAACCGGGCTGCGGACCACCCCACCCGGGAGGCGGCGCGCCCCATCCCGGAGGCTGCCCACCCCAGCCCGGGGGCGGTGGGCCGCCTCCTGGTGGCGGCGCTCCCCAGCCCTTCGGCGGTGACCCCCAGCCTGGAGGCGTGGTCCGCCAATCGGTGTGCGGAGGGGGCTGCGGCGGCGGTTGATCGGCCATGACAATCATTGTGGGTGCTGCAATCGCAGGGTGAGCAACGGTATCCTGGGTAGTCCGAGCGATGAGTGATCTCACTGCTGCGCTGGTTCGCGGCCATCTCAACCTCTGGTACGTTCGATGCGGGCGCTAGTCGTCGACCCGTCCCTCATGGATTCCGGCAGTGGCCGGGGACGGAGGCGGCGGGCACAGGCAAGCTCCTCGCTCCCGGTCGAAGTTCGCGACGTGCGTACTCCCGTGCCCCCCGGCCCCGGCTGGGTGCTCGTTCGCCCGGCGCTCGCGGGGATCTGCGGAACCGACCTCGCGCTCGTTCATCGCGACCCCGCGCCGAACGTCCTCACCGCCTACGGATCCGCGGGGACCTTCATTCCGGGACATGAGGTCGTGGGCGTGATCGAACGCGCCGCGTCGACCCGCTGGGCTCACGAAGGCGACCGCGTGCTCGTGGAACCGACCCTGCGCTGTGCCCACAAGGGCCTCGCGGAGTGCCGCCGCTGCCGCTCCGGCGAGACGCACCTCTGCGAGAACGCGGACCGCGGTGGAGCGCTCTGCTCCGGCCGATCTGTCGGATCGAGCGAGCGGGCCGGCGGTGGCTGGAGCGAGGGATTCCTCGTTCACGAGGACATGCTCGTCCCCGCCGACGGCATCTCCGACCAGCGCGGCGTCCTCGCCGAACCCGCTGCGACAGCCCTCCACGCGGTGATGCGCTGGACCCGGCGAGGCGATACCGCGGTCGTCATCGGCTCGGGAACGCTGAGCCGGCTGATCGTCGCCACCCTGCGGCGGATGCACCCGGACCTCGACATCATCGTGCTCCACGACGCCCGGAGCAGCACGCGTCCGCGCCTTGGACGCCGCCACCGGGAGGCAGCGCCCCTCAACGGCGACCCCAATGCAGCGTTCATGGCGATCCGGTCGATCGGAGCCAATCGCGTCTGGCACGGCTCGTCCGAGCAACTGCTCCAGAAGACCGCCGAGCACATGGAGGCGCGTGTCATGCGTCCCGCGGGCGGCGGCCTTCCGGTCCTCGACGGTGGCGTCGATGTCGTGTTCGACTGCCGCGCCTCCGCACTGAGCATCGACCTTGCGGTGCGCCTCCTGCGCGCCGGTGGCACCCTCGTCCTCTGCGGCCGTTCGGGACGCCACGAGATCGAGTGGTCGCTCATCTGGGCACGCGAGCTCACCGTGCGCGGCGCCGCCTCATACGGCCGCGAGCCGGACGGACGGCGAACCTTCGGCACGATCCGCGAGTGGCTGAGTGACTCGAGCTTCCCGGTCGACGGCGTGGTGACTCACCGGTTTCCTCTCGACGAGTACGCCGCCGCGCTCGCCATCGCAAACGCCGGTTCGGCGTCCGGTGCCGTCAAGGTGGTCTTCGAAGGGCCTGCTGCGACGAGCCTCCGGCCGGCCGCAGCGTCGTTGGTGGTGCACCAGCCGGACGAGCCCGTGCTGCTCCAGTCGACCGCGGCGCGGGTCCGCGGCGGACGCGTCAAGGTCTCGTAGGACAAGGTCGCGTGGCTCGGTGGTCTCGAGCCGGCGCGCCGACGCGTGATCCGAACGCCCGAATCTCGCCGTACCAACAGAGGCGCACCCGAGCGCGTGTCGGAGCCTGAGTGCCCCTAACTGACGACGACATCGTCCGCTCGATCTCTACCCATTCGCCTGAGGGGATCGAAGCCTTGTACGACCGATACGGTGGCCTTGCCTTCAGCGTCGCTCTGCGCATCCTGAGCGACCGAGGCGCGGCCGAGGACGTGGTGCAGGAATCCTTCCTGTCCGTCTGGCGCCGGGGAGCGACGTTCCAGTCCGGACGAGGCTCGCTCCGCTCCTGGATCTGCACGATCGTCCGCAACCGCGCCATCGACCGCCTGCGCGGTGACCGCCACCGCACCCGCCTCGACACCCCCATGGAGGGCCAGTCGATCGAGCCCGCCGTTTCCGATCCCTGGGCCCAGGTCGCGCTCGAGCTGAGCGGCGAGGAGGTGCGCAAGGCGCTGGCCGAGCTGCCCTCCGAGCAGCGCCAGACGATCGAGCTCGCCTACTACGGCGGGTACTCCCAATCCGAGATCGCCACCGCTATGGAGGTGCCGCTCGGCACCGTCAAGGGGAGGGTGCGCATCGCGCTCGACAAGCTGCGGCTGGCGCTTGCCGATCGGCTGGAGGCGCCATGGCAGCCGCAATGAACTGCGAGGAGGCCAACGACCTCCTCGCGCTCGACGCCGTCGGCGGCCTCGAACCCTCGGATCGCGCGGACATGGAGCGCCATGTCGCCACGTGCGAGGCGTGCCGCGCGCTTGCCGCGCAATACGCCGACGTCGCTTCCCTGCTGCCGAACGCGCTGGAGCAGGTGCAGCCGCCGGCACGTCTGCGCCGCAACCTCATGGCGCAGGTCTACGCCGAGGCGTCACCGCGGGCGGCACCGTGGTGGCGGCGCCTGTTCGAGTCGATCCCGAGCGGCCGGGCGTTCACGCTCGTCGGCGTCGTCGCCGTGGTGGCGGCCATCGTGTTCGGGATCTGGGGCGCCACCGGCAGGAACGCCCAGCAACCGGTCGCCTTCACGGTGTCCGGGACGAGCGCCACCGGAACCCTCGATGTCAGCGGCGGCACTCAGGGAGTGCTGACCGTGAAGGGCCTCAATCCACTTCCGGCGACCGAGGTCTACGAGGTATGGCTGATCCCGAAGCAGGGATCACCCCAAGGTGTCGCATTTCTGAGCCCAGGACCGAACGGCGGTCCCTGGACGGCGGTCATGCACGGCAATATGGCCGCCTACAAGAGCATCGCAGCAACGATCGAGCCCGCCGGCGGCAGCCCCGCTCCCTCGGACACCGAGGTGCTGAGCGGTCAGCTCACCGAGTCCTGAGGCGGCGGCGGCCCCGCTTTCCGACGCTTCTCGGCGATTGCGGGCAGGACACGCTTGATCCCGGCGTTGTCGACGACCATGCGCCGCTCCCGCTTCCGGTCGCGCTGCCGCACCCGCTCGCGCTCGGCGTCAGGCAGATCAGGCTCCGGTTCCATCGCTCAGGCGGACGCGGGCGAGTGGCGCCTGCCCCGGGTGATCGCGACACCCACAGCAGCCGCGGCGGCGAGCGTCACGACTGCTCCGCCGGCCACCGCCTGCACGCGCCGGTCGAGACCGAGCGAGCGCAACCTCGATCCGGCTCCGCGGTTCCGGGCGTTGGCGATCGCGCGGGCGTAGATGCGCTCCCGGCTCTCCGGGTCGAGTGCCCAGGCATCGAGCGAATCGCTGACCTCGGCCGCTGTATCGATCATCGCCCGCACGTCCGCGGACGCCGCAAACGCGGCGAGGTCGCTCTGCAGCGCGGCGTCGAGCCGATCCGCGGCGTTCACGAGCCCGACCCCGTCAGCCGCTCGGCGGGAAGCGGCGCGCCAAGCCGCCGGCGGAGCGCCGTCAGCGCGCGGAAGGTGAGCAGCTTCACGGCGCCCTCGCTGCGGCCCATCACCTCGGCGATCTCGCGGTTGCGCAGGTCGCCGCCGAACCGAAGCAGGATCGCCTGGCGCTGATCGTGCGGGAGACGGGCCACAGCGGCGCGGACCTCATCGGCACGGCTGCCCTCCTCGGCGTGGAGTGCGGGGTCGGCGCCAGCGTCGGGGAGCATGCGAGGCTCCAGTTCGATCCATCCGGGGCGCCGGCGATCGCGCGCGACCAGGTTGCCGGCGACGCGGTACAGCCACGCCGAGTAGGGCACCCCGCGCCACTGGAAGCGCGGGAGCTCCTCGATCGCCTTGGTGAAAGTGGCGGCGGTCACGTCGTTTGCCTGCTCCATGTCGTGGGTGAGCGTGTACACGTAGGCGTGGATCTGGTCGACGTAGCGTTCGTAGAGCGTCGCGAACGCCGCTCGGTCGCGCTGCGCGGCCAGGATCTCGAGCCGCTCCTCCTCGAGCTCGGCAGCGGGGCGATGCGCCATCGCTACTGCTGCCGTCCCCGCGAAGGACGCACTTCGCAGAAGCATGCAGAGCCCACGGCGTTACGCCTTCTTGTTCGCGCCGATCAACCCGAGGCGCGTTCCGGCTTCCTCGAACGCGACCAGCGCGCGGTCGAGCTCTTCGTGCGTGTGGGTTGCGCAGACGATCGTCCGCACGCGCGCCTGGCCGCGCGCAACCGTCGGAAATCCGATGCCCTGGGCGAAGACGCCGCGCTCGAGCAGCATGTCCGAGAGCTCCATCGCGACCGGTGCCTCGCCGCACATCACCGGCGTGATGGGCGTCTCGCTGTGGCCGATATCGAAGCCGAGCTCGCGCAAGCCGCTCTTGAAGTGACGCGTGTTGCTCCAGAGCTGCTCCATGAGCACCGGCTCCTGCTCGAGCACGTCGATTGCGGCGATGCAGGCAGCGACGACAGCAGGCGGGTGCGACGATGAAAAGAGGAACGGCCTCGACTTGCTGATCAGGTGGTCGCGCACCGTCTGCGATGCGGCCGCGTAGCCGCCGACGACGCCGACCGCCTTGCTGAGGGTGCCGATGTTGAGCGCCACACGGCCGTGCAGGCCGAAATGGTCCGTCGTCCCGCGGCCGTGATCACCGAGCACGCCGGTGGCGTGCGCGTCGTCGACCATGACCGCTGCGCCGTACTGCTCTGCGCGCTCCACCAACGCCGGCAGGGGCGCGATGTCGCCGTCCATGCTGAAGACGCCGTCGGTCACGAGCAGGATGCGCCGGTATCCCTTGGCACGCGCCTCGCTGAGCGCGCGCTCCGCATCGTCGGGGTCGACGTGCTCGTAGAGGATGCGGTCGGCCTTCGTGAGCCGGATGCCGTCGATGATGCTTGCGTGGTTGAGCTTGTCGCTCACCACGCAGTCGCCCTGCTCGAGCATCGAGCCGATGACGCCGACGTTCACCGCGTAGCCGCTCTGGAACGTCAGCGATGCCTCTGTGTGCTTGAAAGCCGCGATGCGCCGCTCCAACTCCTGGTGCAGCGTCTGCGTTCCCGCGATCGTGCGCACGGCGCCCGTCCCCGCGCCCCATTCGAGCGCCGCCCGCGACGCTGCCTCGACGAGCCGCGGATGCGTGTTGAGACCGAGATAGTTGTTGCTGGACAGGCTGATCACGGCCTTGCCGGCGATGTCGACCTCGGGTCCCTGCGCCGATTCAAGCACGCGCAAGGGACGGAATAGACCGTCGCGCCGGAGCGCGTCGAGATCCTCGTTCAGGGACGCATCGAGCGCCTGGACAGCCGCGGACGTCGTGCCGGTCACCATGCGCCAACCATACCCTGAGCGGATTACTCGGGAGTGAGTGAGACCTTGCCGCACTCACCCGACTTCATCAGCGCCATGGCGGCATCGATGTCGCGCAGCGCGAAGCGATGCGTGATCAGGGCGCTGACGTCGATGACACCCTCGCGAACGTACGCGGTGGTGCGCTCCCAGGTTGCGGGGATGCGCCGGCCGGCGACGCCGTAGAGGCTGAGGCCCTTCATGACCACGTCGCTCGAGAGATCGACGACATCCGGACCATCGCCGATGCCGAGCAGGCTGATCCAGCCGCCCGGACGGACGAGCCGCGTCGCCGATGCCACTGCGACGGGTGAGCCGCTCATCTCGAGCACGCAGTCGATGCTGCTGCCGGCGGCGCGACGAACAGCGTCATCCGCGGGGGCGTCCGTCGCGCGAACGATCGTGTGCGCCCCCATCTTCTCGGCGAGGCGCAGCCGGTACTCGTTGCGGTCGACGCCGATGACACGCGCGGCTCCCTGGACACGCGCGACCGCGATCGCCGCGCAGCCGATCGGACCGCAGCCGAACACGACGACGGTTCGGCCGGCCAGATCGCCATACGAGCACGCGTGGACCGCGTTGCCGAACGGCTCCATCGCTGCGGCCACGTCCGGCGGGACGGCATCCCCCACCGGCCACACGTTGGCGACGGGAACGGCGAGGTGCGTCGCGAAGGCACCGTCGACGTCGACGCCGAGGATCCGGGTGTTCTCGCAGACGTGGTAGTCGCCGCGGCGGCATTCGTCGCAGTGACCGCAGACGAGGTGCGATTCGACCGCGACACGCGTCCCGATCGCGGGAAAGGTCACCCCCTCGCCCCAGCCCACGACCTCGCCCGACAGCTCATGGCCGACAACTCGCGGCGGATGCACGCGCGCTGCTGCCCAGGGGTTCCAGTCGTACAGGTGGACGTCGGTGCCGCACACGGACGTCGCCAGGACTCGGAGGAGCACCTCGCCCGCGGCAGGCGCCGGCACGGGGACATCGCCGATGACGAAACCGGGGGCGGGCGTTGGCTTGATGACGGCGAGCACGGCGCGGTGATTATGCGTTTCCGTCCAGCGGAGCAAACCCGGCCACCGTCCGCGAGGCGTCCGCCGCGCCCGGAGAGACTGCGAGACATCGCGGCGCTGGTGCCGCTCAACACCAGCTGCGAAGGGAGATGCGCATGCTCGATGGCATTGGCCGGCCGGCCCCGGGGCCACGCCCCCGCCGGATTCCGGTCGAAGACCTCAGCGTCTATGAGGCACGCGGCGGCCACACGCTGCGGCGCCACGTCGACACCAAGCCTGGCGATGAGATGCGCCGCATCCTTCGCGAGGGCGTTGCCGCCGCGGGCCGCTTCGTCAGCCGGGCGACGGCGCAGCGCTGCGTCGATGTCGCCGTCACACGGCGCAGCGCCGACATCGCCGCGTGGCTCGCGGGGCGCGACAAGCGTGCGCCGTACACCTTCGTCGAGGACATGGGCGAGATCGTCGGCCACGTCCTGACGTACGCCGACGTCAGTCGCGGCGTCGTCGTTCCCACCCAGGTCACCGCGGTACGCCTCGTGCTTCGCCGCAACGACGAGCTGCCCGGCGGTTTCACGCTGGTGACCGCGTACCCCACCCGTACCCCGCTTCGCGATAAGCGACACTAGGAGCATCGACATGAACGGCACGATCGACACGGAATCCATCGCCGGCGCGGCGGCGGACTACCCCGCGCTCGCCCAGCTTTTCGGCGGCTACTTCCACCAGGACTGGCGCCAGGACCATGCGTCGCCGGACGAGGCGCTGCAGGCCTTCATCCAGGACACGTCGCCAGAGACGGTGACGGCAACGGCGAACGACATCGACCGTCTGCTCGGCGCCGGGTTCGACGAGGTCGCACTCGCACGGGTGCTCGCCGACGGCCTCGACTGCAACTACGTCGCCGAGACCGACCGTGTCACCGCTGCCGCGTGGCTCGCGAGCGTTCGCGACTCGCTGCGCGCGACTGCCTGACGACAGCCCGATCACTGGACCCGCGGCGACTCCGCCACGCGCCGCATCAGCGCGGCGAAATGGAGGAGCACCGTGGGGACCAGCGTCGGGATCGCGATGATCAGCGCGACGATGTCGACAGGCCCGCCGAAGAGGCGCACCCAGAACAGCACGAACAGCACCATGCCGGTGAGCCCGGTATTGCGCCGCCCCCACACCGTGTAGACGAGCTCCGGCCGCCGGCCGGTCAGCAGCACGAGCGGCGTGAGCAGGACCGGCCCCGCGTAGCGGGCGACGACAAGGATGGCTAGCCAGAGCGGCGCGATCCCGAGCGTGCAGCACCCGATGGCACCGACGACGAAGTACAGCGCGTCACCGAACGGGTCCATCGCCTTGCCGAGTACGGTGACCGGCCCATAGCGGCGGGCGATGAAGCCGTCGACGGCGTCGAGCAGCCCGACCGACCCACCGAGACCTGCCCAGAGCGCGAGCGCCAGCCGGCCCGGCAGCGACAGCGTTGCGATGAAGAGGAGCGGGACGCACGCATAGGCACGGATGGCCGTCAGACCGTTGGGGATGCCGTAGCGATCGACGTCGTTGCCGTCAGGAGTTCTGAGCAGTGCGGCACCGCCGATGATCCCGATGGTCACGACGATCCACCAGACGGCCGTGGCAATCGCTGCACCCTCGACCGCAGCGTGTCCGTGGACGAGCGCCACGAAGACGGTCAGCGCCTCGCCGAGGACCAGTCCGAGCAACGTCCAGGTGATCAACGAGACGCGCAGGTGCGTGCTCCCACGCAGGCGCCCAAGCGCCGTCCCGTAGAGGGCGGCTAGACCTCCCAGACGAGCGCTCCCGATGAGTGGTGCAAGGCCGGGATCAGACCGCGAGGCACGTGATCGTCTTGACCACGCCATCCGCGGACTGGATCCGATCGAGGATGAGGCGCCCGATCCCCGGAACGTCGGACGCCTCGACCTGGGCGATGACGTCGTACTCGCCCGTGATGGCGTCCACGAGGACGATACCGTCCTTGCCGCGCAACTCCTCAGCCACGTGTTGCGCCCTGCCTGCGCTCGCTGTCACGAGCACGTACGCACGAATCATGTCGTTGCTCCCACGGTTCAAACGCCCGGCGACTGTAGCATGGAGATATGCCGTGGGCCATCCTGATCAGGCTCCTGGCCCGGTTCGCGGCCAGCCTGTTTTTCTGGCGGATGGCAACCCGCCGCCGGACAGCATTTCCAGGCGGACAGACGGCTGCCGGAACGCCTCCAAAGCCGCGTCAAATCGACGCGCAAGCTGCGTTGGACGCGGTCAAGACCTCCGTGTCGCTCACGTGGCGCGCGCTACTCACCGCCGTCTATGCCACGGGAGCGCTCGTGGCGTCTGCTGCGGGCGTGACGATCATCGTGCTCACCCCGCGCTGGCTCGGCGCGATCCTCCTCGCTGCAGGCATCGCGTCCGGTGTCGCCGGGGTCTTCGAGGGGCGGTTGCTCTTCCTGACGCTGCGAGCGCGCAGCCGCCGGCGCCGCGACGAGCGTCTGCGCAAAGCCGCCGCGTCCTGATCCGCGCCGACGCCGCGGCGCTCAGCTCAGATACGGTGCGACGCTCTCGCCCTGCTCGGCGGCGTCCATCATCAACTCGCTGACCGTGGGATGCGCGTGGATGATCGAGCCCAGGTCGTCCATCGACAGCCCGTCGCTGATGGCGACGCCGACCTCGTGGATGATCTCGACGGCATGGACGCCCATGACGGTCGCGCCAATGAGCCGGTCGGTGGCGGCGTCCGCGTAGAGCTGCGCAAGCCCATCGGGCTCACCTTCGCCGAGTGCCTTGCCGTTGCCGAGGTAGCGTGCCTGGCCGAGCTTCACCTCGATGCCCGCGTCCTTCGCAGCCGACGGGTTCATGCCAACCATGGCGATTTCAGGGTGCGTGTAGATGCACGACGGCACCACGGTGCGGTCCATCGGCATGACGTCGTGACCGAGGGCGTTTTCGACCGCGCGACCGCCTTCGGCACTGCCCAGATGCGCGAGCTGCAAACCGCCGATGCAATCACCGGCCGCCCAGATACGGGGGTTCGCGGTGCGCAGGAAGGGGTCGACCACGATGTGGTCGCGCTCGTCGACGATGACGCGGGCGTCCTCGAGCCCGATCCCACGCGTCTGCGCGCGACGCCCGACAGAGACGAGCAGCAGGTCCGCCTCGAGCGCTGTCGAGTCGTCAAGGCGCGCCGTGACCGTCGCAGCGCCGTAGTCGACCAACTCGACGCGACGACCGGCGAGAAACGTGATGCCCTGCTTCTCGACGATACGGCGCCACTGCACCACCACGCGCGGATCGACGCCCGCGAGCACCTGGGGCAGCACCTCGACAACGGTCACCTGCGAGCCCAGCGCTGCGAAGAGGCTCGCGAACTCACAGCCGACGACTCCGCCACCGATGACGAGCAGACGCTTCGGCACCCGCTCGAGTCGGAGGATGCCGTTGGATGTCACCACGAGCGGATGCTCCATGTCGATGCCCGGCAGGCCCGACGGTTCGGTCCCGACGCACACGACGAGGTGATCGAAGGCATAGCGCACGTCGCCTGCCACGACAGCGTCGCCGTCGATGGCGCCCTGCGCGCGCACCACCGTCACGTTGCGACGCTTGCACGCGGCCTCGACACCGTTGCGCATCTTGACGACGATCTCTTCCTTGCGCTCCATCATGCGAGGAAAGTCGATCTCCGGCTCCGGCACCTTGATGCCGTAGTCGGCAGCGCCGCGGATCTTGCGCAGCAGGTCGGCGCCCGCGAGCAATGACTTGGTCGGAATGCACCCCCAGTTGAGGCAGGTGCCACCCAGCTCGGCGCGCTCGATGAGCGTGACCTCGGCACCCAGTTGCGCGGCGCGCAGCGCAGCGACATCGCCGGCGGGGCCACCGCCGAGGACCACGACGCGATTGGTCACGGTGCGATCGGGGCCGAGTTCGGAGTGGCCACCACCGATCCGCCCTGGGCGCGCGTCGAGGTGGCGAACGCCTCGTTCACGATGCGCTCCTCCTCGAGTTGGTGCGATCCCGCGTAGCCTTCGGATGGGCTCGCGCGACGGGCACGTCCGATGTACTCCCACTGCACGTTCATCGGTCGTGTCAGACCGATCGCGCGCTCGAGGCTCCCCCACGCGCCCATGTTCTGTGGCTCTTCCTGAACCCAGCAGAGGCGCTCGAGGTTCGGATACGACTCGGCCAGGCCGAGGATCGCATCGATCGGAAGCGGGTAGAGCAACTCGACGCGGCCGATGGCGACGTCGGTCGCGTCCGCGCGCTTTGGCGACAGACTCAGCTCGTAGTACATGCGGCCCGTGCAGAGCAGCAGGGTGCGCACCTCATCACGACGCTGCGCGCCGGTTGGATCGTCGATGACGGACTGGAAACGGCCGGTGGTCAGATCGGTCAGCGTGGAGGTCGCCTCCTTGAGGCGGAGCAGGCTCTTCGGCGTGAAGACGACCAGCGGACGCGGGTCCTGGAGCAGCCCCTGGCTGCGCAGCAGGTGGAAGTACTGCGACGGTGTCGAGCAGTTAGCGAGCCGCATGTTGTCGTTGGCGCAGAGCTGCAGAAACCGCTCGATGCGTGCACTCGAATGCTCGGGGCCGCTGCCCTCGTACCCGTGCGGCAGGAGCATGGTGAGGCGCGAGTGCTGTCCCCACTTGGCCCGGGCTGACGACACGAACTGGTCCACGATCATCTGAGCGTTGTTGAAGAAGTCGCCGTACTGCGCTTCCCAGATCACCAGTGTTTCCGGATCGGCCGCGGAGTAACCGTATTCGAACCCGAGCGTGCCGACCTCGCTGAGTGGACTGTTCAGCACCTCGAAGGTCGCCTGCGCGTCGGTGAGGTGCTGCATGGGGATGAACACCTCGCCGTTGCGCTCGTCATGAAACGCGAGGTGCCGGTGGCTGAACGTGCCGCGAACGGTGTCCTGTCCGGTGAGCCGGATCGGATGGCCCTGCGTGATGAGCGACGCGAAGGCGAGCGACTCCGCGGTGCCCCAGTCAATCGCGCCCTCGACCATCGCGGTGCGGCGCCGCTCCATCTGGCGGAGCAGCTTGGTATTGGGCGTGAAGTGCTTCGGGAACGTGAGGAGCTGCTCGTTGAGCGAGGTCAGCAATCGATGCGACACCGCCGTACGCAGCATCGGATCGTCGGGCTCCTCGACGACCTGTTCGTGGGTCAGGTCGTCCAGCTCCGCGGCGAGATGCTCCTTCACGCGTTTGTGCGCGTCCGCCACGCGGCCGTACGCCGCTTTCGCCATTGCATCGACTTCCTCGGGCCGGATCAATCCCTCGGCCGTCAGCTGCGCCGCGAACAATTCGCGCACCGTCGGGTGCTGGCGGATCTTCAGGTACATGAGCGGCTGCGTGTACGCGGGCTCGTCCGCCTCGTTGTGTCCGAAGCGCCGGTATCCGATGAGGTGGACCATCACATCGCGCCGGTACGCGCGCCGGTAGTCGTACGCAAAGGTGATCGCAGCAAGACACGCCTCAACGTCATCGGCGTTGACGTGCACGATGGGGATGTCGAAACCCTTGGCGAGGTCCGATGCGTAGCGTGTCGAGCGGCCTTCCTGCGGATCGGTCGTGAACCCCACCTGGTTGTCGGCGATGAAGTGCACCGTCCCGCCTGTCGTGTATCCGGGCAGCGACTGCAGGTTCATCACCTCCTGCACGACTCCCTGTCCGGCGAATGCCGCATCGCCGTGGATGAGCACCGGCAACGCGGCCATCGGGTCGAGGTGCAGTGTCGTCGCGCGGCGCTGGGTCTGCGCTGCCCGGCTCCATCCCTCCACCACCGGGTCGATCGCCTCGAGATGGCTCGGGTTCGGCAGCAGGCGGACGAGGATCACTTTGCCGGTCTCTGTGTGGTACGTCCCGGTCGCGCCGATGTGGTACTTCACATCGCCGGTCGACGCGAAGCTCGCGATGTCACGCCGCGCCGATGCGAGCTCGAACGCGTTGAGGATCGACTCATATGAGTGGTTCGCGACATGTGCGACGACGGCGAGCCGGCCGCGATGCGACATGCCCATCACCACCTCGCCGATGCCATCCGCCGCGACGTTCGTGAGGAGTGTTTCAAGCATCGGGACGAGGGCGTCGAGCCCCTCGATGGAGAACGTCTTCTGCCCGAGGAACGTGGCGCGCTGATAGCGCTCCATCGCGTCCACCTTGGTGAGGCGCTCGAGCAGTCGCAGGCGTTCCTCGACGGTCAGCTTCGGCTTGTACGCACCGGATTCGATGTGCTCGCGCAGCCACACGCGTTGCTCGTGACTGGAGAGATGCTCGATCTCGAACGCGATGGTGCTGCAGTAGGTGCTGCGCAGATTCGGGAGCACCTCGGCGAGATTGCGGCCCGGAACATAGACACGGAGCAGGTCGGCGGGGATCTGCTCCATCAGCTCAGGCGTCAGTCCGTACGTTGCGGGGTCCATCGCCGGATCGCCGATCGGCGGTGAACCGAGGGGGTCGAGGTGCGCGCCGAGATGACCGTGGGTGCGATGCGCCTTCACGAGCGACGTGGCCGCCTGCATCGCGCCGAGCAGGATGCGGTCAGGTGCGGAAGACGCGGTCGCTGGAGCCACTGCGACTGCCGGCGGCTGTGCTGCCGTTGCGCCTTGGGGCGTCTCGAGCACCGGTAGGTTGATGCCAAGGCTGGCTGCAACGTTCTCGTAGAAACCGCCGGCACCGTCAAGCAGCGACTCGATCCCGCCCAGGAACTCGCCGGACTCGGCACCCTGGATGACCCGGTGGTCGTAGGTGCTCGTCATCGTCATCACCTTGCCGACGCCGGCGGCCCTGATGCTCGCCTCTGATGCGGAGTGCCACTCGGCGGGATAGCCGATCGCTCCGACCGCGATGATCGTTCCCTGGCCCGGCATCAACCGTGGAACCGACGCCACCGTGCCGATGCCGCCGGGGTTCGTGAGCGTCAGCGTGGCGCCCTGGAGCTCATCGACGCTGAGCGTGTTGGTGCGCGCGCGCTCGATCAGGCGCTCGTACTCTTCGCGAAACTCGTTGAACGGTCGCCCCGCGGCGTCACGGATCACGGGGACCACCAGCGAGCGTGATCCGTCTTTGCGCACGCTGTCGACCGCCAACCCGAGGTGCGCGGGTCCCGGCACTCGCACCGGCTTGCCGTCATCGCTGCGCGCGAAATGCGCGGTCATTGATGGGCTCGCCCCGGCAGCGCGCGCGATCGCATAGCCGATCAGATGGGTGAACGACACCTTGATCGGTGTGCCGGCTGCTGCGAGTGCGCTGTTGATCTGACGCCTGCGAGCGTCGAGGACCGCCACCGAGATGGTCCGGAACGACGTCGCCGTGGGAATGTCGCGGCTGCGCTCCATGTAGTCGACGAGCGCTGCGGCCGGGCCGCGGATCGGTTGGGCAGTCTCACTTTCGCTCACGCGAACGGTCGTGTCGGGGCGACCGCCACCGCCGTTCTTCGCGCTGAGCACGTCACTCTTGGTCACGACCCCGCCGGGGCCGGAGCCGTGGACAGTACGAATGTCGACGCCGTTCTGGGCGGCGGCACGACGGGCCAGCGGCGTCGAGCTCGACATCCGCGCCATCGGCTGTAAGTGGCGCGACCGGAGGCTCCGGCTCGTCGAGCAGGGCGACGAGTTGCGCTTCGTCTGAAGCGGTCACGGGCGGGGCAACCTCCGTACGAGGCGTTGCGGCCTCCGCGACGGCTGGGGTTTCGGGTTGCGTCTCGGGAGACGCCGCTGCCGGCGCTGCAGGCATGCTCGGCGACGATCCGTTGCCGTCAGCGCTCGCAGCCGGCGGTGCTGGTGGAGCCGGTGGCACTTCGGCCTTCGCGACTGCCCCGGGAGCGATCCGGCCCAGGACGGCGCCGACGGCGACGGTCTCGCCCTCGGCGGCAACGATCTCCGTGAGCTCCCCGGTCGCCGGGGCCGGGACCTCGACGTCGACCTTGTCGGTCGTGACCTCGACGAGAGCCTCGCCCTCACTGACGCTGTCGCCGACAGCCTTGAGCCAGCGGGACACGATCCCTTCGGTCACGGACTCACCCATCGCCGGGAGGGTCAGCGAAACAGGGTCAGCCACCCTTGAATCGTCTCACCTTCTCGCGTCAGCAGTGCGGCTGGCCGTTGACTGCAGGCGACCCCGCTGGAGCGGGCGTCGGGACATTCGACGGCACGGGCGACGGCGTGGCGTCCGGTGGCATCGATGGCGCGACCGCGGGTGGATCGATCACCGGGGATCCGAGATCCTGATAGCAACCGACCGGCGGGGTGCAGCCGGTCAAGACGAGGCCCCAGTCGGGTAATTGAGCAAAGCTGGTGCATTGCCAGTTGAGCGCTGTCGTCGGCGCGGTGTCGAGGTAGTGGGTTACGTAGTCGTCGATGCGGCAGTGATCGCTCGGCGTGACGATGAAATGCTGGTCGACGCTGTCGCTGAACCCGTCGCCGAGGACGTCGAGCTCCATGCTCTTGCAGGCCTTCGCGGCTGCCTGGAAGCAGGCGACGGCCGGATCCGAGGAGATGGGCGCCGTGTGGGCGGCGTTCGGCTGCCCGCAGGTGGGCGCGCTTGGGTAGCCGCACGACGCGAGCCCGAAGCCGAGGAGGACGAGCGCAGCCACCTGGACGAGGACGAATTTGCGCCCGATCCTGATCATCGCGGCCAGTCTAGCGACGCGGGCCTAGTGCTCCGGTCGCCGGGTCAAGTCCTCGAAAAGGAAGCGGGTGACGGTGCGATAGCAGCGAGTGATCATCCGGAAGCTCTGGGCCGAGGCCGCGGGAAAGTCACGGTCGACCGCCAGAGCCGCCACCAGCACCGATATAGCGATGAGCGCTCCCATCAGGACGCACTCGATCGCGGCGAAGCGAGGAGGCCCGAACATGCAGAACGCCGGACAGGTCAGCTCCATCGACGCGGTCCAGAGCCCGACTGCGATGCCCAGGGCGATCCCGGCAACATAGATGAGGGACGTCCGCATCACCTTCACTCCATGAGGATAGCGGAGCCTCCGAATCGCCGTGTGGGAATTCCAACGACTGTCCGATATACACATTCTCGTATAGTGTGCGTCGACCGGGTAACCGCTCGGTCCGGCCGGTGGGGCGTCCGTCAACCTCGATCGCTGGAGGCCGTCCCATGGCTTTCGTTCACCGCTTCCGCCTGCTCATCGGCGCCGTCGTGGCGGTCGCTCTCGTCGCCTTCGCGGTCCATGCGACAGCTCAGGCACCAGCGCCTGGTCGCTACATCAGCTGGGCGCCGCCCGCAACGGCCACCGCGACGCGGGGCGCCGGACCTGTCCTGCCGATGGCGAGTGCTCCGCCGACCGCCGATGCAGGTCCGTTGAGCGCTTTGGCGACGCCGTTGTCGGGCCTGTTCAAGCAGCTGAACCGCAACACCGAGGAGACCGCGACCGGCCAGTTCGCCATCCTCAAGGACCTCGAATACGCTCTCGCAGCGCGGATTTCGGACTTCCTGAAGTGGGTCACGGGCGGAAAATGAACGCGGGGCGGTCAGAATCGAGAGGTGCCACCACCAATAGAGCCCGGCGAAATGCGCCGAGCCGACCTCCGCAACGTCGCGATCATCGCCCACGTCGATCACGGCAAGACCACCCTCGTGGACGCCCTGCTCAAGCAGTCTCACGTCTTCGCCGCCCACGAGCAGGTCGGCGAGCTGATCATGGATTCCAACGATCTCGAGCGCGAGAAGGGGATCACCATCCTCGCGAAGACCACGTCGGTGCGCTTCAACGGGGTGAAGGTCAACATCATCGACACCCCCGGCCACGCCGACTTCGGCGGTGAGGTCGAGCGGGTCCTCGGCATGGCAGACGGATGCCTCCTCCTCGTCGATGCCGCAGAAGGGCCGATGCCGCAGACGCGCGTGGTGCTGCGGCAGGCGATGGCGCTCGGGCTGCAACCGATCATCGTCGTGAACAAGATCGACAGAGCCAACGCGCAGCCCGCCGAGACGGTCGAGGCCACACACGACCTGCTTCTCGAGCTCGCGAAGGAATCCTGGCAACTCGACGCGCCGATTCTGTACACGGACGCTCGCGAGGGCACCGCGACCGCCGACCTGACGCATCCGGGCGTGACCCTCGAGCCGTTGCTTGAGGCGATTCTCGAGCACGTGCCACCGCCACTCGCGGATCCCGACGGGCCGCTGCAGATGCTCGTCAGCAACCTCGACCACGACAACTGGAGCGGTCGCCTTGCGCTCGGCAAGATCCATCGCGGCACCGTCCATCCAGGTCAGAGCGTCGTGTGCTGCACGGCCAATGGCGCCGGAAAGCTCGAACGCATCGCGACCGTACTGACCGTCGAAGCGCTGCAACGCATGTCGGTCGAGTCGGCGTCTGCTGGCGAGATCGTCTATCTCTCCGGAATCCAGACCGTCGCCATCGGCGACACCATCGCGGACGCCGACACCCCAGAGGCGCTCCCTCGTCTGGAGATCGGTGAGCCGACGTTGCGCATGCAGTTCTCAGTGAACCAGTCGCCACTGGCGGGACGGGAAGCAACCGTGAGCAGCACGTCGCGACAGCTACGCGCGCGGCTGCAGCGGGAGTTGCTCACCAACGTCGCGCTGCGCGTGGAGGACGGGCCCACCGCAGACATCTTCGATGTGAGCGGACGCGGCGAGCTGCATCTGGCGATCCTCATCGAGACGATGCGTCGCGAGGGCTACGAGTTCGAGGTCTCGCGACCCGCGGTCATCACCAAGGAGATCGACGGCGAACGGGTCGAACCGGTCGAGGACTGCGTCATCGATTGTTCCGCTGATGTCGTCGGCGCCATCACCGATGCGCTCGGTTCTCGCGGCGCAAAGATGACCGCAATGCGCACCGACGCCGGCGGCGGCGTTCGGCTCACGTATCACGCGCCGACGCGAGCGCTCATCGGGCTGCGCAGTCAGATCCTCACGCTGACGCGAGGCACGGGCGTCATGGCGACCCGACTGCTCGGCTGGGAGCGTACGTGGGCGCTGCCGACGACCCTGCGAACTGGCGTCCTCACCGCGAGCCAGCCGGGGACCGCTGTGGCGTACGGGCTCGTGACCCTGCAGGAGCGCGGACAACCACTCATCGCGCCAGGGACGCCGGTCTATGAAGGGATGGTCGTGGGGCTCAACCGCCGTCCCGGCGACATCCATCTCAACGTGACCAAGCAGAAGCAGAAGACCAACATCCGCTCGTCCACCGAGGACATGACCATCCGGCTCGTGCCGCCACGGAAGATGTCCCTGGAGGAGTGCCTCGACTTCATCATCGACGACGAGTTGGTCGAGGTCACGCCGGTCGGTATCCGGATGCGCAAGCGCGTGCTCAACGCTGACGAGCGCAACAAGCTCCGCAAACGCGCGATGGTCGGCGAGATCGGCTGACCGGCAGTCGACCCCGCCGGGCGGTCAGCTTGGTGTGGTGCTGGTGCTCTGGGCGGCGCTACGCTCGGCGGCCTTCTTCGCCTGCTTGGCGATCACTGCCGCCTTCGGCTTCTTGCCCTGGCGCTTCGGGGCTCCGCGCGACTTCTCACTGGCCATGTCGTTCTCTCCTCAACGCTAGTTCCGTCAGCACGAGATTAAACAAGTTTTGCCCGTGCGGGCCAGACCGCACAGCTACGAAAAGAGTGAGGTGTATCCGTTGAGCGCCGGCTGGCCGCCGAGGTGCGCATACAGCACCTTGGACTTCGGGTCGATCTCTTTGCGTGTGACCATGTCGATCATTCCCGCAAGCGACTTCCCTTCGTAGACGGGGTCGGTGATCATCCCCTCGAGCCTGGCGCCGCGCTTGATGGCGTCGACCGTCGCGTCATCAGCGAGGCCATAGGTGCCCGCGTGATAGCGAGCGTCGAGGATGATCTCGTCGGTCCTGAGGTCACGCCCGATGTCGATCAGCGCTGCCGTCTGGCGGGCGATGCGAGTGACCTGATCAAGGGTCTCCTCGGGCTTCGCGGATCCGTCGATGCCGATCACCCGGCGCGGACGCTCCTGGACTGCGAAGCCCGCGATCATCCCGGCCTGCGTACTGCCGGTGACGGAGCAGACGATGATGGTGTCGAAGAAGATCCCAAGCGCTCGCTCCTGCTCGGCGACCTCCTGCGCCCAGTTGGCAAAACCGAGACCGCCGAGTGGGTGATCGGACGCACCGGCAGGGATCGGGTATGGCTTGCCGCCGGCTGCCTCTACATCGGCGAGCGCCTGCTCCCAGCTCGCCTTGAAACCGATGCCGAATCCCTCGGCCACCATCCTGATGTCGGCACCGAGGATGCGACTCAGCAGGATGTTGCCAACTTTGTCATAGACAGGGTCAGACCAGTCGACCCAGCTCTCCTGCACGAGCACACACTTCATGCCGAGATATGCGGCCGCTGCCGCGACTTGGCGGGTGTGATTCGACTGGACGCCGCCGATGGAGACGAGGGTGTCGCACCCCTGCGCCAGCGCGTCGGCGACGAGGTACTCGAGCTTCCGGGTCTTGTTGCCTCCGAACGCCAGTCCGCTGTTGCAGTCCTCACGCTTCGCCCATATCTCGGCGCCGCCGAGCGACTTCGTGAGGCGTTCCAGGGGATGCACCGGTGACGGGCCGAAGAGCAGCCGGTGACGCCGGAACGAGTTCGAGCTTCATGAGCGCGCACTCTATCGCGTGACAGAGATACACAAACCCGTGTAGTCTGCGCCCGCGTGAACCAAAAGCGCAGCACGACCGAGTCTGCGATCGACCTGCGATCCGCTCTGCGTAGCGTCCCTCCTTGTTCGCAATCGGCTTCGACTTGGGAGGCGCGTCATGCTCGGGTTCAAGACAATCACCACTGCGGCCGCGGTCGCGGGATCGCTGCTCCTGGCAGCATGCGGCGGCAGCGGCCAGACCGGAGGCACGACACCTCCAGCGGTTGGAGGATCGGGCGCCACGGCAAACCCGACGGCACCTGACGGCACCAACTCGACGCCGACAGCTTCCAACACCACAAGCTCGACCCCGCCGGCCAGTGATCAGGCCGCTGCCGCGCCGGATGTGTGCACTGTCCTGACGGCGGCACAGGTTGCGGCGATACTCGGTGTGGCATCCGTCACGACCTCCGAGAGCCCCTCGACGATCGCGTCCATCAGTACGTGCGGCTACTCGCCACCGGCCGACGGCCCGCATCCGTATCCGGTCCAGGTCACCTTGGACGTCAAGGACGGTTCTGCGTCGACCTTTGGGTCACTTCAGCAAACCCTGGCGCCCACCACTGCCATCCCCGGCGTCGGCGATGCGGCATTCAGCTACTCGGCTGGTATCTATGCGCTGTCCGGCACGAATGTGATCCAGATCACTGGTCCGGCGGGAGCCATCCTCTCCGGCGACTACTCGTCGGACATCGCGATCGCCAAAGACCTCATCGCGGCCCTGCCGTGACACCGAACTCGGGCATCCCTCGCTCACGTTGACTTGACAGACATACACAAATCCGTATAGTCTGCTGACTGTCCGGGTGCTCATCCCGGAACGGCCGGAGGGGCGACCGATCACCGAACCACACGTATCGGAGGTCGCCCATCGTGGCTCAACTCAAGGCGCTCATCGACAACTGGATTCTCATCGCGCAGGGTCTGCTCGCCAGCGTCGGCGCGCTCGCCTTCCTCATCGCGTTCATGTACAAGATCGTGGCCGTCGACCCATCGAGTGTCGCGCAGGCGAAGAAGTGGATCGGCCGCATCGTCTTCGGAACGATCGGCGTTGAGGTGGCCGGCACGCTGACGCATGCGCTCATCGCCAGCGTCCCCGCGACGATTCACTGAGCGCGGTGCCATCCATCCCGGGCATCGTGCAGACGCTGCGCGATCCGCTCGGCACCATCCTGCAGCTGCTGACGGGCGTGCTTGGACATTTCATCGCCACGGCTCGCGCCGATCTCGACACGGAGCTCAGCCGGTATCTGTTCAGCACTGTCGATCCCACCAGCGCAGGTGTCCGGCCGCTCACTGCGAACCCTGCGATCGCGCGCCTCAACACGTCACTGGCCCTCGCCGCTGACGTGTTGGTCGGCGCCGTGTTGCTGTACGCATCGCTGCGGAGCATCTTCGAGCGATCAATCCACGCCAGCTACGAGCTGCAAGTCGTCATCCCGCGCGTGATGGCCGCGTTGGTGATGGTGCACGGCTCGATCTACTTCATTCAGATGGCCGTGGACCTGAACAACGCGATCGGCAACGTGGCCCAGTCGCTCGGTGGTCCGCTGACGATCGAGACCCTTCCGTGGTCCGCATCGATGAGTCCGGCGACCGTCGCGCTCGTCCAGGGATCGCAGGATCTCTTCCACGCCGTCTTCGCGCTCGGCGTCGTTGTCGCCGTCGTCATCCTCGTGCTCTCGTACGTCATCCGAACAGCGATGCTCGACGTCCTGATCGTTCTAGCACCCCTGGCTGCGCTGTGCTCGGTGCTGCCGGACACGCGTCACTTCGGGTTCACGTGGCTGCGCCTGTTCATGGTCGCCGTCTTCATGCAGGCAGTGCAGCTGATCATCCTTCGCGTTGCGGTGGCGGTCGGCTTCGGCACCGGCAGCGGCATCGCAGCGAGCCTGTACGCGCTTGCGACGCTGTGGATCCTCATCAAGGTTCCGGGAACGCTGCACGCCGCATCCCAGGTCGAAACGCATGCCACACGCGCTGCTCGCCACATTCAACGCTCGGTACATCGTGTCCTGGTGCCGGCGCACCATGCCGTCCGCCGCAGGAGTACCCCGTGATCCGCGTGGCGGTTGCGATCACGGCCGTGATCGCCGCCGGACTCTGCGGTGGCACCGCGCTCGCGGCTCAGTCAGTCGCAACCTCAGCGACCGGGATTGCCTTCGTCAAACCGCTGGCGCACTCCTGGATCTCGCAGGGATTCGGGTGCACGAGCTTCGTCTTCGAGGCTGTCGACCTCGCATGCCCCGGTCACCACTGGCACTCAGGGATCGACCTGGCCGCGGGACGCGGGACACCGGTCATGGCGACGCTGCCCGGCGTGGCAACGGTGGTCCTCTCTGCGACCGGCTACGGCCTCCACGTGATCGTCGACCACGGCGGTGGTCTCAGCAGCCTCTACGGCCACCTCGACACCGTCACCGTTGTGACGGGCGACTACGTGGGTGCAGGTGCGGTCATCGGCACGGTCGGCGCAACCGGGAATGCCACCGGCCCTCACTTGCACTTCGAGATACGGCGCGACGGCGTTGCCGAGGATCCGCGCCTGGACGTCGCGCTGCCATGAAGGCCGCGTCTAGATCGTGTTGTGCGCGCCCGATGCGCCGCGCGCATCAGGCGGAGTGCTGCGCGAATCTGCCGCTGGTGCGCTCACCCGGGTGTCGGCCGACGGTGTCGTGCGCGCCTGCTTCCAGACGACCCAGATGCGCTGCACTGCGGTCACGTTCGTCAACACAGCGAGGATCCAGAGCGCCCAGATCAGCAGTGGCGCGATGACCAGGCCGATAACGGTGATCACCACTCGCTCCGGCCGGGCAAGCAAACCGCCGTCAACGGTGAAACCGAGCGACTGCGCGCGTGCTCGCACATACGAGACAAGCAACGAGCCGGTCAGCGCGAAGACGACGAGCATCGGCTCGAGCGTGTGATGGCCGTGGAAGATGAAGTACGCGAGCAACGCAATGGCCGTCATCGCCTCGGCATAGCGATCGACCGTCGAGTCGAGGAACGCGCCGTAACGCTGTTCGCGCCCGCTGACCCGTGCGAGCGCACCGTCCAGGATGTCGAAACCGCTCGCGACCAGCAGCAGCAACCCGCCTGGCAGGAGATAGCCGAAGCCGACGAGCACGGCGGATCCCGCGCAGATGAGCAGACCGATCATGGTGAGCCCGTTCGGTGTGAAGCCGAGAGCGCGGAGCGCCGGCACGACGCGCCGCGCTCCGGACCTAACCCAGCCCTGAAGTCTGGACGTGAACACCAGACGCCTCCATGCTCGCAGCCCGCTGGCGTGCGACGCGATACACGTCGAGCACCTCATCGACCACGTGGTCCCAGTCGTACAGCTGCGCTTTCGCGAGTCCCTGCGCGCTCATGGCCCCGCGGCGCGAGGGATCGTCGAGGAGAGCGCCCAGCGCTGCCGCCCACTCTTTGGGGTGACGGGGTGGCACGAGCACACCGTCGACGTCATTCGTCACGACGCTGCTGAAGCCCGGAATGGACGACGCCATCACCGGAACGCCGCTGGCCATCGCTTCGAGCAGCACGATGCCGAAGCTCTCACCGCCGGTCGCCGGCGCGCAGAAGATGTCGGACGACGCGTAGTAGCGGGGCAGCTCCTCGGACGACACGCGTCCGCAGAACTCGACATCGGGGATGCCCATCGCCGCGACCTGGCTCTCGTAGCCCCAGCGCATCGGCCCGTCGCCGACGATGACCAGCCGTGCGTCGCTGCGCGCACGCCGCAGTTGCCCGTACGCCTCGAGCAGCGTCGGCAATCCCTTGCGCGATTCCAGGCGCCCGACAAAGAGGATCGTCGACTTACCCGGTGTGCGCAGCTGCTCGAGCCGCGGGTGGTTGGGGTTGAACCGGGCGCAATCGATTCCGTTCGGGACGATGCGATAGTCGCCTTCGAAGTATCGGGCGATGAAGTCGCGTGCCGGAACGCTGACCGCGATGTGCGCGTGCAGCCGGTTGAAGTACCGCTTGAGGAACGGCCGGCCATAGTAGTAGCCGAGGTTGCGCCGCGCCATCGCATGGAACGTGCCGACGTTTGCGCCGCTGTGAAACCGGAGCACCGTGATCGGCAGCGAAGGGACGAGTGGCTCGTGATAGTGCACGACGTCGAACGCGTTCTCATCGAGCAGCGCGCGCACGCGGCGCACGAGGTGGAACGACAGTGCGATCCGTGCGACCGAGCCGTTGGTCCGCACCGGTACGGACCGGCCGATGCGCACGTACCCGGGGATGCCGTGATCGTCACCCACACGGCTCGACGGCGCGAGGACCGTGACGTCGTGGCCGCGTGCCCGGAGCTTGTCCGAGAGATGCCGCACATGCTCCGTCACACCGCCGGGGTGCATGAAGTCGTACGGGGAGACGAGGCAGATCTTCATCGCGTCCCGTCAGTCCAGATGGGGTCGAGGACGTGCCACTGCTCAGGATGGTTCCGGATCGCCCGCTCGAAGATGCGCAGCAGCACCTCCGCAGTCTTGCGCACCTCGGCGTCCCTTGGTTGATCCGCCGCATGTCGGATCTCCGGGTAGACGACCGCGTGAACCCGATACTTGTCGCGGAACAACAGGATCGGGACCACCGCGGCCCCGGACCGAATCGCGATCTCGACCGCCCCGATCGGGATGGGTGCCGGCTTGCCGAAGAAGTCGAGCGGCTCGCCGTTGCCGATGAGGTCCCGGTCGAGCGCCATCGCCACGACACCGCCCGAACGCAACACCTTGTAGACCTCGCGCATCGAGTTGGCGCCGAGACGCCGGGCCACCTGCACGTCGCCCTCGCGCATCGCCTGGGTGTCGATCGGAATGATGTGCACGCCCTGCTGGCGCCGCGCGCCGACCACGCGCTCGAAGAGTTGCGGCGGACGCAGCACCTCGGCGAGCAGCGCCATCTTGTGGCCCATCTTGTTCCAGCCGGCGAGGCCGACCTCCCAGGAGCCGAAATGCATGGAGGCGACGACGACACCGTTGCCGCGGGCGATCGCGTCGGTGAAGTGATAGAGGTCGTCGATGTCGATGCGCGACGGCAGGTCCGTCCGCCGCGACGACATCTCCATGACGTCCACCCAGCAGTGCGTGAGGTTGCGGAGGTTGCGACGTACGAGGTGCTCGAGCGGCCGGTGGCTGATGTTCGGGAGCACGTGGCGCAGGTTGTCGCGCAGCCCGTCGAAGCGCGACGGCACGGTGGCGAGCAGCGCGTCAGCGGCGCGATCGCCAAGCCAGTACGACACCCGCTGCGGCAGCAGTCCCACGAGGGTCTCCGCGCCGCGATAGGCGTAGTACGGCAGCATCCGATCCCGCTCTGGCGCCTGGAGCGCGCTGCTCTTCAGCGCCACGTCGCCGGCTTGCACCAATGCTGTCGGCTCCCGTTCGCTCAGCTGATTAATTCGTCGCGGGTGTGGCGGGTTCCGCCTCCGATGAACTCGGCCAGCACCTCTGCGACACGGCCATTGTGCCGCCCCACGGCGTTCTCCTCGCCGACGCCGGCGATGTACTCCTCGGTGGCGCGATGCGCCTCGTCGTCCGAGACCTGCTTAGGCGGCGACTTCATGAAATACGAGGCGGGCCCTTCGAGCGTGCCGCTGAGCCCGCGGTCGAGACCGAGCTTGCAGCAACGCACAGCGTCGATGACGATGCCGGCGCTGTTTGGCGAGTCGTGCACTTCGAGCTTCAGCTCGACGTTCAGGGGCACGTCCCCGAAGGACTTGCCCTCGAGGCGGATGAACGCCCACTTGCGGTCGTTGAGCCACGGCACGTAATCCGACGGACCGATGTGGATGTGGTCCTTCTGGAGTGGCGTCTCGAGCTGGGACTGCACGCTGTTGGTCTTGCTGATCTTCTTGCTCATCAACCGCTCGCGCTCGAGCATGTTGAGGAAGTCGGTGTTGCCACCGAAGTTGAGCTGATACGTGTTCTGGATCTCGACACCGCGATCCTGGAAGAGGTGGGTCAGCACGCGATGCACGATGGTCGCGCCGACCTGCGACTTGATGTCGTCACCGATGATCGGCACGCCGGCCTTGCGGAAGCGCGCCTGCCAGTAGTCCTCACGGGCGATGAACACCGGCATGCAGTTGACCATCGCGCACGGCGCCTCGAGGATCTGCTCGGTGTACCAACGCGTTGCCGCCTCGCTGCCAACCGGCAGATAGTTGACGACGACGTCGGTGCCGGTGTCCTTGAGGACCTGGGCGATGTCGACGGTGGATCCCGGTGCCTTGGTGATGACCTCGGAGAGGTACTTGCCGAGACCGTCATGGGTCATGCCGCGCTGCACCGGGATGTTCAGCTTCGGCACGTCGCTGAACTTCACGGTGTTGTTCAAGCCGCTGAAGATCGCTTCCGACAGGTCCTTGCCGACCTTCTCCTTGTCGATGTCGAACGCCGCGGAGATCTCGACATCGGAGATGTGGTAGCCGCCGAGGTTCACGTGCATGAGGCCAGGCACGCGGTCATTCGGATCGGCGTACTTGTAGTACTCGAGCCCCTGGATGAACGACGAGGCGCAGTTGCCCACGCCGATGATCGCGACTCTGACTTTCTTGCTCACGACGCGCCCTCGTGTACCGGTGTTGTTGATGTGAGCTCGGCAGGCATTCCAGCGACGGAGATGAGCCGAGCGAAACTCTTGAAGTGGGAGGCGATTGCCTCGCGGTCGAGACGGCAGAAGACCTCGCGCCCGTCACGACGGGTGCGGATCACCTCTGCCTTGCGCAGGATGCGCAGATGCCAGCTCATGCGCGGCTGGCTGACCTGGCAGTACTCAGCGAGCTCGGAGACTCGCATCTCCGACGTTGCCGCCAGTCGCTCGACGATGAGCAGCCGGGTCGGGTTCGCGAGTCCCTCGAAATGCACCGAGAGATCGCTCGCACCGATGGCGATGCTGCCCGGCAGCGCGCGGCGCGGGGGCCGGACGGGCGCGTCAGGGACCATCAGTGACAACCCATAAAGGAATCTTTCATAAAGGATCGCTTATGAATGCTAGACCGTCAGGGGTGCTGTGCGCAAGACCCCTCGGTCAGGCGGCTGGGTCGCTCTCGCCGTCAGGCGCGGCGGACGGTCCCACTTCGGTCGCAGGCGTGTCGGCACCTGCCACTTCAGGATCGGCGGGAGTTGGGTGGTCGGGAGGAGCGTCGCCTCCTCCACTCGCTGCTCTCGCCGCGGCTATCTCGCGCTGCTCCGCGCGAGTCCGGCCCTCGTAGGACGGCAGAATCGCCGCCAGCAAGGCAAGGATCACCGCGCAGACGACGATCACGACGATGAACCCGACGATGGCCAGCCCGATGCCGGCGAACACAGTCCCGATGTCCAGAAGCACTCGGGAAGGATGGCAGGCAGGGCTAGGATCGATCCGATGACCGCCATGCCGAGCCCAACCGAGCTGCCGCCGGAGCTCGTCGAGCGGCGCGGGAAGATCGTCTTCCGGGCCCGGCGGCCGGTCGCGCTCGTCTTACCCCTGATGGCCGTGACCGAGGTCGCCGGCGTGATCTGCCTGTTGATCGGCGGCACGATCGGCTGGTTCATCATGGCCGCCCCGGTGATCGGACTCGGGATGACGACGTTGGTGGTCCGGCCCGCACTCGAGTTGACGCGAGACGGGCTCGTCCTTCGTCAGTACCCCTACAGCAGCATCACGAAGTGGGATGTCATCGAGTCTGTCGGCGTGGTGAAGGCTGGGAACCGCACCATCCTCGGGTACAAGCTGGTCGACGGCACCCCACCGCCCCGCCACCAACCGGCCCGCACATTGCTGGTCGCGATCAACTCGCCGTACGACGGCGGCTGGTTCGCCGACTCGCTCGCAGGTGGCCCGGAGGCCGCGCGGGCCGTGGTCCAGCGCTACCTCGACGACCCCGCGTTGCGCGAGATGCTTCCGGTCACGCGCCGCTGAGGCAGTAGCGCGCCCGTATCCTTACCGTTCGCGGCGCTCGCCGCGGCACTCGCGGCGACCCAGGGTAGCCAAGTGGTCAAGGCAGCGGTCTGTAAAACCGTGTACCGATGGTTCGAACTCCATCCCCTGGGACCACCTTCAGATGTAGGCGATGAATCCATGCAGAATCCCCGTCTTCGCATCGAAGTATTTGCCGACCACCTCGCGTCCATCCTGGCTGATGGCTGCTGGCTGCGTGCCCTGGTCACCACCCCCTGAAGAGGCGTCCGGGTCGTTCAGGGCGTAAAAGACCTGCCCGTCGCGGAGCCATGCCGTCACCTTGAGGTAAGCATCAACGTCGACGTCGAAGCCGGTCGCGACGCCGTCGTTGGCAAGCGCGGTGGCTCGCGTGTCCCGGCCCTTGACGGGACCAACCGGCGCGGTGAAGCTCGTGAAGGTTCCTGAGCTATCGACGAAGCCGTAGGTGGCGCGGTGAGGGTCGACGTAGTAGCCGATGATCGACCCGGCGTTGTTGATGCCTTCTACGAAAGTCCCGAAGCCTCCGGTTGTGCCTGCACCAGGTGCATTGACCGTGGTGAAGACGCCGCCCGTGTCAACGAACCCATGCTCGACGTCTTGAGGATCGATGTACGTGCCGACGATGACCCCGGCATCGTTGATGCCCGTCGGCGTCGTCCCCTGGAAGTTCACTGCTCCCGCGTTGGGATCGTCAATCCGCGTGAACCGCCCGTCCGGTGAGCGTTCAAATCCACGATTCGCGCCGATGTTGTCGTTGTAGTCGCCAATGGACGTGCCGGAGTCGTTGATGCCGCTCATCGCGGTGACGTCGGAAGTTCCCGGGTAGTCGAACTCCGTGACCTTGTTGCCGACCATGATGAAGCCGCGATCGTTGCCATCGATGTACACGGTGCCCACGAGGGTTCCCGCGTCATTGACGCCGTCGAGCTCGCTCGCCTTTCCAACGTTCACGGTGATGAACTTCGGATGATTCGGTGTGGCCGTCGTTGGTCCCGACGCACTCTCACTCACAGCTGACTGTGCCGGCGCGTCGAGGCCCGTGCGTGACTCTCCGCATGATGCCGTCGCGAGTGTCATCAATACCATCAGCGGGGCCGCCAACATCGGCCGGCGGCCAGCCTGATTGATCGTCACTTTGATGGATTGCATACCTGTTATCTCCTTGAGCGCAATCAACAACCGCCTTTCACCGGCGGCGCGGGACCGTTGTTCGACACCTCGGTCCAGTTGGTGCCATTCCACGTCCAGGTGTCACCGAGGGATTCCTGCGGGTTGCCAATTGGGCCGCCGTACAGGACGTCGACACCGAGCTTGGTGTCGTACGTCATCATCGCGGACTCGTCCTCGACGCCTCGCGCGGGAGGGCTGTTTCGAGGATGCACCTGCGTCCATTCGGACCCGTTCCACGTCCAGGTGTCGTTGGCGCTTCCGCCGGTTTCCTCGCCGCCGAAGAGGACGATGGTTCGATTCGCGTCGTCCGATGCCATCACTGTCGCATCGCGTGCCGCCGGCTGCTTTGCGCCCGTCGGAAACGTCACGTTGCCCCATTCGTCGTCGACAAACGCAAACATCTCGTTTGTGGCTTGCGCGTGCAAGCCGCCGAACATCACCAGATAGTGGTTGACGGTGTCGTACGCCATCACCGCCTCCGCAGCGGGCGACGCGGCGTCATACGTAGGTGACAGCTTCGTCCAGTTCGTCCCGTCCCAAGTCCAGGTGTCGCCGTACTTCGCATTCTCGCCCGGTTTCCAGCCACCAAACAGCACGATCTTGTCGATCGCGGGGTCGTAGGCGATGGCGGCATCGGTGCGCGCTGGCGGACTCGTCGCCGGCCGGACTTGATGCCACGCCACGCCGTTCCATATCCACGTGTCGTCCTCCGGCGCGCCGAGCGTCCCCGCGCCGCTGAACAACACCAACTGCTTGCTCGCGGCGTCGTACGCCATGGCTGCCCCGATTCGCCCCGGCGGGCTCGGGCTGACCACACGCTGCGACCACGTCTTGCCGTCCCAAATCCACGTGTCGGCGAGGGCCACGTCCTTCCCGTTGAAGGTATCGCCGCCGAAAAGCACGACCTGCCCGGTCGCATCGTCGTACGCCATCGCGGCCGCCGAACGCGGAGGTTCAGGGCCGTTGCGGGGAATGGCCGCGGGAGACGGACACACGCCCGAGCTCGGCCCCGCTTGAGCCGGCTGGGTCGGGCTGCTCGTCCTGATGTTCCGCCCGACCACCACGACGATGGTGAGTGCCACGCAGACCGCAGCGAACAGGGCTACTGTCGCCAGCCCGCGGCCCAGACCGAATCCACGACGGTCGTGTGCCAGGGATGCATTGGCGACGGTCAGACTCGACGGCACGGGGCTCTTCTCGACTGCCGCGAAATAGCGCGATGCCACATCCCGCAACTCAGGATTCAGCAAATTATCGTCAGCCATGGTCCATCTCCTTCCTGAGGGTCGCGACAGCGCGAGCGAGGTGGCTCCGCGCGGTCCCCGGTCTGCAGCCGACGAGTTCGGCGCATTCGGCGACCGTGTAGCCGTGACGGACGTGCAGCGTGAACACGGCTCGCTGCCGCGCAGTGAGCAGGCCGAACGCTCGGTCAAAGTCGACCAAATCGCCGTTCAGCTCAACCTGCTGCCTGACGCTGGCGCCGGCGAGCGACGCATCGTTGAACTCCACGGAGCGGGGGAGCCTGAACCGTCGAGCGATGCACTGGTTGACGCAGATGCGTGTCAGCCAGCCTCCCGGACGGTAGGGGTCGCGGACCTTCGGCCACGCCTTCCATGCCGCGAGCAGGGTCTCCTGCACCGCGTCCTCAGCGGCTGACGGGTCGCGCGTAATCACCAACGCCAGCCGGTAGAGCCGCCCACGTTCGGGTAGGACGCCCAGCTCGAACGCTCGGTCCGATTCCAGCGTGCTCAGCCTGATCGCCGCAGCCTCCTCAAACATGACAGTTGAATAGAGACGGCGGACCGCCGTTTTTCTTACACGCCTTCGATCAGGTTGCGAGAGACACCCGTGGCGGCATTGGACCTAGGCAGTACTCGGATCCGTCATCGGTTCGCCGCCCTACGGTGTCAGGACGACCTTCAACGCCTCGCGCCGGTCGAACAAATCGTAGCCGCGCACCGCATCCTCCAATCCCATCCGGTGCGAAATGATCGCCTCGGGATGCGTGGTCCCCTTCGCCAGCACCGCCAGCGCATCGTCCCACCGGCCCACGATGTTCGCAGTCCCGCAGAACTTCAACGTCACCGCCTTCAGAAAGGTGGTGTTCAGCGGCAGCACGAGCTCCTGGTCGCTGTGCACCCCCATCACGCTGATCCGCCCGCCGGCTCGCGCGATGTCGATGCAGTCGAGCAGCACCGGCGCGAGGCCGACGCATTCCAGCACCGCATCGGCGCCGCGGCCTCCGGTTCGGTCCTGGATGAAGCTCGGCGCGTGCACGGCTTTGGCGTCGACAGGTATCGCGCCAAGGCCTTGCGCCATCTCCAGCCGCTGCGAAACGGTGTCCACCGCATAGATCGTCGCCGGCCCGAACTGCTGCGCCGCCAGGATGGCCATGAGCCCAACGGGGCCGCACCCAACCACCGCGACCGCATCGCCCGGCTCGATCCGCGCCTCGATCGCGCAGTCGTAGCCCGTCGTGAAGATGTCGCCGACGAAGATTCCCTGCTCGTCGGTCAGCGACGCGTCGAGCCCATGAAGCACCAGGTCGGCCGCGGGCACCCGAACGTAGTCCGCCTGCGCGCCGGCGATGTCTCCGAAGAAGGACCCGTACCCGAAGACCCGCTGATCGGGACACCGGCTGAAATACCGGCGCTCGCAGTACCAGCACTCCCCGCATGGGATGGTGAACGAGCCGACGACCCGATCCCCCTCGGCGAACCGGCGCACCTCGCCGCCGACCGCGTCGACGATGCCCACGAACTCGTGACCCAGGATGCCGCCCGGGCTCATTCCTGGAATGCGACCGTGGACGACGTGCAGGTCGCTCCCGCAAATGGCAGTCTTCGTGACACGGACGATTGCGTCCGTCGGCTCCTCGATGACGGGCTCTGGCACGTCCACGAGTTCGACCGACCCGAAATCCTTGAAGACCAGGGCGCGCACGATTAGCGGGTCTCTTCCTCGGCGGCGCGACGCTGAATGACGCGGTCGCGCAACTCGTCCTCGAGATCTCCCGCGTTCTCCGCGTCCCGACGCAGCCAGAACGGGATGCGCTCTGGCTCCCCGGCGGCGAGCGCTTTCGCCTGAGCGTCGAGGTAGGCGCGCAGCGCGGTGTCGACAGCCGTCGCAAGGTCGGCCCCGTTCGACGTGAGCGGCGAGACGAGATCAACGGCGACCACGACCGTATTCGTGGGCGCAGGCGGGGGCTTGGCACCGAAGAGCCTCCCAAGCCACGACATGCGCCGAGTGTACGCAGTCTCGCGCGCGTGCCTCAGCGCGACGCCGCGTCGCGGTACCGTACGCGGGTGGCCACGACCGCATTGCACCCCCGACTGGAGTGGACCGGCGACCCGGAGGCAGATCGGCTGGTCAGTGAGAGTCCCACCGCGATGCTGATCGGTTTCTGCCTCGACCAGCAGGTGCCGATCGAGTGGGCATTCCTCGGACCGCTGAAGATGCAGGAGCGGCTCGGGACGTTTGACGCGACGAAGATCGCCGCGATGGATCCGACGAAGGTCGAGGCGGCGTTCGTGAAGCCACCGGCGCTGCACCGGTTCCCGGCGAGCATGGCCCGCCGCGTCTACGGCCTCTGTCAGGTCATCGCCGACGAGTACGGCGGCGACCCGACCCGGATCTGGACGGAAGCGAAGGATGCCAAGGAGCTCCAGAAGCGTTTCGCGGCGCTTCCAGGCTTCGGCGCGGCAAAGGCGCGGGTCATGGTCGGCGTCGTTGGGAAGCACCTCGGCGTGCGTCCCACGGGTTGGGAGACAGTCGCACCGGACTGGCCGACGCTCGCCGACGTCAGCACCGTCGCCGAGCGCGAGGCATACCAGACCCAGAAGCGCGCCTTCAAAGCAGCCATGCGCGCCGAGGCGGCCGCGAAAGCGTCGGCGAAGCCAAAGGCGACGTCCGGCGCGAAGCAGAAGGCAGCGAAGCCGGTGAGCCGTGGCCGGCGCTGAGATCACCGTCTTCGAGGACGGTGGCGTCCGGATCGTCAAGGTCGGCCCGATGGGCCCCTACGGCAACAACGCCTACATCGTCCGCGACGTCGCGGCCGGCGAAGCGCTGCTCGTCGACATGCCGCTCGACGAAGGACCACTGCTCGATGCGATCGCGGCCGAGGGCGGCATCAACACGGTGATCGCCACGCACTGGCACCCGGACCACTGGATGACGTACGACGCGGTCCGCGCCGCCACCGGCGCTCCCGTCCTGGTTGGTGCTGTTGAGATCAAGATCCCCGAGGCACGCATCGACGGCCGCCTCGACGACGGCGCCGAGGTCAAGGTCGGCGCCGCGCGGATCACGGTGTTGCACACCCCGGGGCACACCCCCGGCAGCATCTCGCTCCGCGTCGGAAAGGCAGTGATCACCGGCGACACGCTGTTCGGCGGCGGCCCGGGCAAGACCGCCGCGAAGGGCGACCTCGAGACCCTCATCGAGAGCATCACCGCGAAGCTGCTGCCGCTCCCTGAGGACACGGTCGTGATGCCTGGACACGGCGGCACCACCACGATCGCCGAGAGCCGGACTGGGGTCGCCGCATACAGCCGCCATCCCAAACCCGCCGGCTACTTCGGCGACGTCGCGTGGGGTGACTGACCCGGCACCACAACCCGTAGCCGCGGCCATCAACGGGGCTGAGGGCCTGCGCCTCTCGACCGGCCGGGGTCGCTGGGTCCTCACCGCGACAGTGCTCGGCAGCGCGATGGCCCAACTCGACGGCAGCGTCGTGGGCATCGCGCAGCCTGCCATCGGCAAGGACTTCCACGCCACGATCGCGGGACTGCAGTGGGTGTCGGTCGGGTACTTGCTGACCCTGGCGGGACTGATCCTCCTCTCAGGGGGTCTGAGCGATCGCTTCGGCCGCCGCCGCGTCTTCATCATCGGGGTCGCCTGGTTCGCGGTGGCCTCGTTGATCTGCGCGACTGCGCCGAGCATCGAGCTCCTGATCGCAGCGCGTGCTCTGCAGGGTGTCGGTGGCGCGCTGCTCACACCTGGGAGCCTCGCGATCCTCGAGGCGTCGTTTGCGCCCGACCAGCGCGGCCGGGTGATCGGGGCATGGTCGGGTCTCGGCGGCGTCGCCACGGCACTCGGTCCGTTTGTGGGGGGCTTTCTCATCTCCGCGGTCTCCTGGCGGCTCATCTTCCTGATCAATGCCCCGATTGCGGTGGCAGTCATCTGGATCTCGCTTCGCCACGTGCCCGAGTCGCGAGACCCGCAGGCGACCGGATACATCGATATCGCAGGCAGCGCGCTGACGATCGCGGCGCTCGTCGGTATCTCGTACGGCCTGATCCAGGGGACCGCGGGCAGCTGGACGTCGCCAGTCGTCCTCGGCGTGCTCGGCACCGGGATTGCGGCACTCATTGCCTTTGTGATCGTCGAGCTGCACGTCCGTGCACCGATCGTGCCGCTCACGATCTTCAAATCTCGCCAGTTCAGCGCGACCAACGCCGTGACCCTGCTCATCTACGGGATGCTCGGCGGGGTGTTCTTCCTGGTGCCCATTGAGCTGCAACAGGTTTCGCGATACAGCCCGACTGCGGCAGGCGCGTCCCTGCTCCCGGCCACCGCGCTGATGTTCCTGCTCTCGTCGCGATCGGGCGCGCTGTCAGCCCGCATCGGGCCGCGACTGCAGATGTCCGTCGGGCCGCTCCTGATGGCCGTCGGTATGGCGCTTCTCGCTCGCGTCGATGCCTCCGGCGGCTACCTGCTCGAGGTGCTGCCGGCGGTGCTGTGCTTCGGATTCGGGCTCTCCGTTACGGTTGCGCCGCTCACCGCGACTGCGTTGTCGTCGGCTCCCGCGGAACGCACAGGGCTCGCATCGGCGGTCAACAACACCGTCGCTCGCACCGGCAGCCTGCTCGCCGTCGCGATCCTTCCCGCGCTCGCGGGGATCACGGGAGACAGCTATCTGCACCCCTCAGTCTTTGAGACGGGCTTCCAGCACGCAGCCCTGATCGCAGCCGTCGTCTGTGCCGGAGCAGGTCTCCTGGCTGCGGCGACCATTCGCAATCCGCGGACGCCTCCCGCCGCGCACCCGCTGCTTGAAGGCCACTACCACTGCGATCTCGATGCCACGCCGTTGCGCCCGGAGGCGCAGCGCGGCTAGGAACCTCGCCGGCTGATTCTTTTCGGTAACACAGCAACCACAGCCGGGATTGCGAGCGCGGCTGTGGTTAGCCTGACGGCGGACTCTTCCTCCCATTTTGTCGACCCATCAGGGAATACAACATCAAGACTCTCTCCAATCAGCGCCGGTCGCTTGCAACGCTGGCCGCTGCCGCCCTGCTGACCACAACGTTCGCGATCTCAACGCCTGCAATCTCAGCATCTGCAGCGGCAGGCCCATTCACATGCTCGCCGGGGTTCTACCAGGTCATCAGCGGCCAGCTGAATCTTCTCAACCCGGTGACCGCGACGTACACACAGATCGGAACAGCGCAGCCCTTCTACAACGCAATGGGCTACAACGTCCTCAACAACTACCTCTACGCGATGAGCACCGCGTCCGGAACATCGGGCGATCTGCTCCGCATCGCCAGCGACGGATCCGTGACGGACCTCGGACTCCCGACTGGGCTCCCCGTGGGGAGTTACGTCGCCGGGGATTTCGACAACGACGGGAACCTGATCATCCGCAGCAGCGCGACGACATGGTACTCGATCGATGTCGCAACCAACGTTGCGACGACACTGACAATCACCGGCGCCGCAGATGCCGGGAACGATGTCGTGTGGATCGGCAGTGTCATGTACGAGTTGAACGGCACGACTCTGTATGCAGTCGACCTCACCGACGATATAGCCACCAGTGCAACGGTGTCAGGGATCGTGAGCGGGAGCTTCGGCGCTGCGTGGTCGGACAACCCGAATGAGCTGTTCTTCAGTGACAACAGCACCGGTCACATCTACAAGATCACCGGGTTCACTGGAACATCGCCGGCCGGCACACTCGAGCTCACCGGGACTGTGACCGGCAACAACGACGGGGCCGCCTGCAAGAACGCGGACAGCCCGTTTGATCTCCCCGTCGCGAACGATGACACGTACGCGGTCACGAGTGATGTCGCGCTGAATCAGAACGCGGCAGGCGGTGTGCTGAGCAATGACGTCGGCACTGGCCTGACCGCGATTCTCGCGACTCTGCCGGCGCACGGCACCCTCACGCTGAACGCGGACGGGTCGTTCCTCTATACACCGAATTCGGGATTCTTCGGCACCGACACGTTCACGTATTCCGTGCAGGACGAGTTCGGCCGAGACTCCGCGGCGGATGCGACGGTGACGCTGAACGTCAGCCTTCCGGCGGCGCCGGCAGCAGCTGATGACTCGTACACGACCACGGCGAACACCGCACTCAACCAGGCTGCGCTGGGTGGCGTGCTCGGCAACGACACGGGAGCCGGTATCACCGTCACCAGCTACACGACTCCGGCGCGCGGCACGATCACGCTCAACGCCAACGGCTCGTTCCTGTACACGCCCAACACGGGGTACTCGGGGACCGACAACCTCAACTACACGATCACCGATGCCTTCGCGCGCACGTCGTCGGCGATCATCACGTTCACCATCAACCCGGTCGCGGCGAACGTGACCGGCTCGGGCACCGGCCCGTCGGCGTTCACTGTGACTCCCTCGGCGGCGACCGGCGTCGGCCCATTCACGTACACCCTGACAACGACGCCCCCAGTGGGCGACGGCACGGCCACGATGGATCCAACCACCGGGGTCATCACCTTCACCCCCGCCGCCGGTTTCAGCGGCGCTGTGCCGACATTCCACTACGTCGTCACCGATGTCTCCGCACTGACGAGCGCACCGGCAACGATCGACCTCACCGTCAATCCGCCTGCGGCACCAGATGCGGTGAACGACAGCTACACGACGACGGCAGGTACGGCGATCAATCAGGTCGCGGCCGGTGGCCTGCTCAGCAATGACACGGGTACCGTGCTGACCGTCACTGGCCATACGACGCCCGCGCATGGCACGGTTACCACCACGGCGACCGGTTCGTTCGTGTACACGCCGACGGCGGGATATTCGGGGCCGGACAGCTTTGGCTACACCGACACCGACGCATACGCACGCACGTCGAGCGCGACGGCGTCGATCACTGTCGATCCCGTCGCGATGAACGTGACCGGATCAGGACCTGGACCCGGAGCGATCCACGCGACACCGCCTGCGCCAACCGGTACGGGTCCTTTTACGTACACGCTGACCTCCACACCGCCGGCCGGTGACGGCATCGCCACGATGGATACGTCGACCGGGGTGATCACGTTCACGCCGCATGCCGGATTCCACGGCACGGTTCCGACGTTCACGTACGTGGTGACCGACGTGTTCGCCGACCTGAGCGCTCCCGCCAACATCGATCTGACGGTCGGGCTCCCCACGCCGCCCGTTGCCAACAACGTCAGCGGCACAACACCAGCCGACACTGCGATCACGCTGACACCCACTGCGCCGACAGGTGTCGGTCCATTCACCTTTGCGCTCGCGACCACGCCGTCGGCAAGCGAAGGTGTCGCAACGATTGATCCGTCCACGGGCGCGGTGACGTTCACCCCTGCGAACGGGTTCAGCGGCATCGTCCCGTCGTTCACCTACACGGCGACAGACGTCGACAACCAGGTGTCGGCACCCGCCGACGTCTCCATTGACGTCACGCCTCTCGATGCACCGGCATCGGGCAAGGGCCCGATCGGTGAGCCGATCACCGTCCAGCCACCTGCGCCCGTCGGCACCGGCCCCTTCACGTACACGCTCGTCCCCGGCTCGCTCCCACCCGCAGCCGACGGCACCGTGTCGATCAACGCGACGACCGGGGCGATCACGTTCACGCCGGCGCCAGGGTTCACGGGCACGACCACGGTCGAGTACACCGTCACCGACAGTGACGGGCTGACGTCGCCTGCCGCAGTCGTGACGTTCGACGTCGCGGGCGCTGCGACGACCGTCCCAAGCACGGGTGCCGTCGAGACCCCGATGCTCATCGGGCTGGTGCTCGTTACCCTCGGTCTTCTGCTCGTCGCAGCCAGTGTTGCGACCGGCCTGTTGCGCCGCCGCGGACGCCGCTCCACCAGCATCGCGTAGACCGCGCCGTACCCGCACGGGGAGTCGAACCCCGGTTACCACCTTGAAAGTGCCCCTTGGCCGCTGTCACGGGGTGTCAGGGTGTTGCGTCAAATGCCGTTATGAATTCGATGCGGATCCTCTCACCGCCGCTCTTGTTCGCCCCGTGCCGCTTGGCGTCGGCTGGATGGGCAACATTTGGGCAACAAATGAAGCCTCTCCTGAACCCCGCCCAGCCGCGATCATCTGGCGTGGTTAGTCCTGAGGACCGACCAGCGTCGCGCCACTGGCACTATCCTGTAGGTTCACGCGGCGGTGTCTCAGCAGTTAGTGCCCGGTCCCAGCCGTACGGAGTGATCGCTATCCCCCGTTTGAGGCTGCCCTGGGTAGCAACTCGAAGAACAGCCCCTCGCTTTGCGTCTGGCTACCCGGGGAACGGCGAGGGTGGCGTGGTCTCGTAAGGGTACGGTGCGCCGATGCTGCTCTGTTCAACGCGTACCTCCCAACTTGTCGAAGGCGTCGTCTCTACCCGCAGGGACACTGGCGCAGAACTGACTTGTTCATTTGGCACGAATAGGCCCTGGAGGCCAGGCGAACTGCAGACCTGGGACGTGAAAAGCACCGAACCGTCAGACGAAATAATGCTTATCGATGCTGTGCCAAGGCAGGCATACTGAATCCCGTAGACCTTGGTGGGAACGAATGTCGGCAGGCCCTCTGACCCCTCGGCGTAGGTGTCACCGACCAAGAGGGGAAGGACACTCGCAGGGACGACGGGGCTCAGGCTTTGAAAGCCCGGGGCCACGTCGAGCTTGTGACTGGCACCCTTCGCAGCTGGCGCCCATGGCGGAGAATGGAGGCGACCGCTTACTTCGAGCGCGAAGGCTCCGAGTTCCCGCCGCAACAACGGCGAAACCAACAAGCCCTGCAATCAGGTTCAGCCCTCTGCGTCTGGGACTGTTCACGGGCTGCTCGAAGTTCGCGAGGCTGGGCGACAGGTTCCGCGTGGCATTCGGCGCGTGGTCGTCAGCTTCCGTCCGGGCGCGTGCGATCAAGCCGTCTGGGAGTGGGCTCTTCAAAGCTGTCAGCCGATCACTCAACGATTCTGACAACTGCGATTCGGTCATCGACTGTCCTCCAGCAGCTTCCGCCGCAATGCCGTTAGGGCCCGGTGTGTAGAGACTGCAGCGGTGCCAGATGAGATTCCCAGCGCGGCCGCCACGCCCGCATAGTCAAGATCGGCGCCGAAGCGTAACGCGAGCACTGAGCGTTGGCGAGGCGTGAGCGTACGAATGGCCTCAACGAGCCGTTCGTCGCTGATTCCAATCGGAATGTCGTCGTTGCCGGTCCACGCGGGGCGTAGCTGGACAAGTCGTTCCCACAGGCGTTGCCGGCGGGCCGCAGCCCGTCCTGCATCTCGCGCGACGTTGACGACAATGCGCCATAGCCATGCGTCCACCTTGCCCTTCCGGCTATCGAAGCGCGGTAACCCGCGCAGAGCGCGCTCAAGGGCAGACTGCGCCAAATCCTCGGCCTCAAGGTCGCTGCCCGCCACCATGCTTGCGAAGTGATAAACGCGAGCAGCGTAACGCTCGCAGAGTTCGCTGGACGAAAGCGGCATCGCCTCGTCAACCGGAGACACTCGTTCGGCAGCCGCCGAAGCGACGGTCGCGGAGGTGGTCACGAGATGAATACGCTCGAGGTGTGGCGAAACATTACACAGGCCCCGGCGGCCACCCAGGAGCAGGGTTGGGCGCAGGACATCGCACTAGGCGACCGACATATACAAGAACCAAGACGCTCTACTAGCGCAGTTTGAAGCAATTGGTTCGACGAACGTGACTGACTTTTGCGTGATACCCTACACGCGCGCGACAACCGATTCGCCCTTGTGGCTTGGAGGAAGGTATGCGAAGACTGTACCGCAGGTTCGCGATTGGGGTCGCAGCAGGTCTTGTAGGCGCTTCTGCGGTCGTGGGTGGGGGATTAGCGCCGGGGGTGCGGGCAGCGCAAGCGGCCGCCGGTACCGCTTCAAGTCAGGTCGTGGAGCCACAGGCTGAACTCGGACCTCCGCCGCCGGGAGGGACTTGCCCCTTCGACAAAACGGTATCGAAGAACTTTTCGTTTGGGCCCAACACTGCGACTGTTGTGCTGAATCTTTATTTCAGTTCAACCTATTTCAACGGTGCCGGGTACGGCTGCTTCAACGGCTACGAGAGAATCTATGTGTCAAGCGGCAGTGGAGTGTTCGGCAGCGATTCCGCCGGCAGTGATTGGCTGCAGTACTGGTACAGCGAGAACAGCGGGACAACCTTCAATTGGGTTCAGACTCCCCCTACAACCTGCTCCTTCGACAACGCTGCTGCACTAATCAATGACGGCAATTTAGGGCAGTGTGGCTCGTCGTTCACGTTCCCTCGCAACTCGATGGCGTGGGTGGAGAATTCTGACTGGGATTTGATCGATCCGTCACCGGGAAACCCCGTGGATTGCATTCTGATCCAGAACTCGCCAAACGTCGCTCAATACGGTATACCGGAGTACGTCTACAACAGTACAAACACCGTCCACTATCAGGTGCCAGATTTGGTGTTGGACGATGGAACTGACTGCTCGGGCGCATAGCTATGCTTAGTCAGATTCTGGCTTGGAGATGTCCTCCATTGGTTTTGGGCCGCCGATGGCCATTCTGAGTACGCATTCGGCGCGGATCGTGACACCGAGGCGTGGCACGGGACGACCAGTGTCGCCGAGACGGGCGCCAAGAATGGCGACAGTTGGCGCAGCCCTTGGCACAAACTTATCGATTTTGGGCCGTTCACGGCCCTCAAGCGGCCGCCAAGGGAGGGAGGGTTTCGCGACGAGACCGGCGTCGGGCCGACGCTCAGAGACCGGGTAAGGCGGTGTGTTCTTCGACCCAGCGTCGAAGGGCGTCCCGTGGTACCCGCACGGCTCGGCCGACCCGGACTACGGGGAGGGAACCCGAGCGCACGAGCTCGTAGGTTCGGGTCCGCCCCAGCTGCAGCTCGGCCTCCACGTCGCGAACGGTCAGCAGCATCGGGGTTCGGGCGGAGGCGGGCTCGGCGTCGTCTACCCGCTGCGCGACCGGCTGGGGACGAGGCGCCGGCGCGACCCCTACCGGGCGCTCGGCTGGCTCGCAAGGGTGGGCATGGCTCCGCGGCGGTGCCTGCGGCAAGAGCGTATCAGAGCGGCCCCATGGAAGCTGCGGCTGATCTGGGGATTGCATCAGCAGGTTCTCGGGGAGCCGGCATTCGGCGACATGTCGCTGGCAGGCATACCCTGAGCATCCCAGGATTTTGCTCACAGTGCGCCTACAGTTTTCGGCCGCACCGAGTGCCGAACTGACGCGTCCGGGGCGTCGCGGACAAGGATCGACGTCTGGCTGGACTCTCGACAACCGGCGTCGTCACAGGCGCCGGCTCGACCATGAACGCTTCAGCAGTTCGAGTTCGTCCTGAGTCGGGCGGTCGAGTTCGGGCGCGTCGCGATGGTTCGACAAGCAGTGTTGCGCGACCGGTCGCAGCATTCGGTCATTGATTCGATAGATGGCATCGACCCAGAGGATGGTCGAGGAGGGGTCGCTCGAGCCGCCACGCTCCAATGCGGCGTGCCAGTGTCGAAGCGCTCGGAGTGCCACCACCACGCCCTCGTGCTTGTACCAGCAACTGGGGAAGCGCTCGGAGAGAGCGAATGCGCGGGCCATCCAGTTGACCCAGTTTAGGAGCGACACGAACTCCTCGCCCGACTGCGCGTTCTCGGCGATCCCGCCGCCGACCTCCGCTGGGGATGACGAGGCGCGATGAGGATCGTCCAGACGTGTCCGTAGCTCGGCCACCTCTCCGGCGACGGACGCAAGCCCGACGTCGAGCTGTGCGGCCCATTTGGTGAGCGCCGCGATCCGGCTGGCTGTGCTGTTGGTCGTGCGGGTCACGGCGCGAGCTCCGGACCGACTGTCGGCGTGAGCGTCTCTCTGTCGAGAAGGGCGTAATAGGGGTCGAGCAGTGCCTTCGCAGCCTGGAAGTCGCCAGGGTTGATGCCTTGTGATGGATGCAGCAGCTCGGCGCGGTCGGGTCGCACGCCGCCCTCGTCGCTGATGAGCTGCTCGCGCCGATGCTCGGCGGCGTCGGTCTCGCGCAGCCACTGGTCCAGTCCCGTGCCCGTAGCCTGCTCGGACCAGCGGTCGATCGCCAGCGCGGCCTCGAGCCGGGTTGCGTGCTCACCCAGTTCGGGAGCGCCGAGGTCGGCAAGCGCGGCGCGCTGCGCGTCCGTCGCGGGCGCGTAGACGTCGGGCGCTGAGACGGTGTGGTCCCAATCGGACTTGCGATACCGCTCCGGGTAATCGAGCGCCGACTCCTTCTGCAGCGAACGTTCCCACGAATGCACGATCCGCTCCTGTGTGGGCTGCATCGGTGCCGGCGCATGGGTGACGCCGAGGCGGTCACGCTCGGGTGGCTGGGCCACGGCGTAGTAGTGGGTGGCCTCGGTGCCGCGGGACATCGCCGTGTACGTCGACTCCCGGGTGGCGCCGTCCGACCCCACCACGAGCGCAACATCGGCGGTCATCCCCTGGGCCTTGTGCACGGTCATCGCATAGCCGCGGTCGATCGCGTCGTATCGCGTTGTGTCGATGACCACCCGGCGATGATCCCCGCGTTCCAACGCGAGCGTCTGCCGCTCGACGTCCACCGAGATGACGATCGCGCGCGTGCCGTTGCTCACGCCGTTGCCTCGGTCGTTGCTCAGACAGAGGACCCGGTCGCCGGCCTGGTATTCCTTGCCGTCCACGGTGAGCGCAGGCCCGTGGACACGCTCGGCCTCGACCGCCCTGGCGCGGGCAAGCTCGTTGAGGGCGGCGACCTCGTCGCGTCGCTGCGCCAGGATCACCGCGTCAAGGCCCCGGTCCTCGAGGCGCGCATACTCGGCGACCACCTCGGCCAGCCGCTCGGGCACCGACTCGGCGACGTGGATGCGGCCGTGGCTCAAGTACAGCTCGTAGGCGGCGCGCGCCTCGCCGTCGCGCACCAGCTGAAGCGCTGCTCGCTCCCAGGGCTCCTTCTGGCGCACGTTCTCGGTGACCAGTACCCTGCCAATATGCTCTCCCAGGGTGCGCATCGGTGCCCCGGCGCCGATGGGTTGGAGCTGCGAGCGATCACCGACCACGACCAGCTTGGCGTTGTCGCGTGCCGCGAGTGAGACCAACTCGGCAAGCTCGCGGTCGCCGATCATGCCCGCCTCGTCGACCACGAGCACGCCGCCGGGGGGCAGGTGGTCGACCTGCAGCTCGTTGAGCATCCCGGTGACCGTCCAGGTGGGGATATCGGCACCGCTCTCGAGCACGTCGGCCGCTCTGCCCGCCAGCGCGCAGCCGACGACCTCGATGCCGGTGGCCTCGAACGCTTCCCGGCACACGTCGAGGGCGAAGGTCTTGCCCACCCCGGCGGCACCCTCGACGACCACCACGCCGGCCGGGCTCTGGCAGACGGCACTCACCATCAACCGCTGGTCCGAGGTCAGCGTGGGCCGTGCGGCGATGGCTGCCTCGGTCTCCCGGGCATCGGCGATACCGACGCACGCGGCCGATCGCTGCTGAGCGGTGGCGATCATGCCCCGCTCGATGGCGACCATCTCCGGGGTGGTGTACCTCAGCTCGTGGCCGGTGTCGACCCACCGGGTGATCGCGTCAGCGTCGCGTTCTCCCTCGAGCCGGTGTGGCACCAGCGGCTGCACCGCCTCACGGTCGGCGAGGATCGAGTTGGCGGCGGCCTCGAGCTGGGCCCGGCTCATGCCCAACGGCGCGTGTGCAGCCACATTCCGGATGACGTCGCGACGGGTGAAGGTCGCGTACTGAGCGGTGAGCCCGCGCTCGCCGAGCAGCTCGGTGCTGCGCTCCACGTCGAGCCGGCGCGGCTGCAACGACGCGGGCTCGCGTGCGAGCAGGGTCTGGATGTTCGCGCTATCGAGCCCGACGCCTGCGGCGCGCTCCCGCCATTGCGCGAAGAGGTTCTCGGTGGGGGCGACCTCGTCCTTGCTCTCGCGCGTCGACAGCACCGCGAGCTTGTGTCCGTATGGGGATTCGATGCCCAGCTGGCGCTCGAGTGCCTCGATCTGCTGGGTGCGGCGGGAGAACTCACGGCGCTGCGCGTCGGTGATGCCCACGATGGAGAAGCAGCCCTTGCCGTCGACCACAGTGGAGATGCCGAGCTCGCGCACCAGGCGGTCGCGCCACTCCGCCTGGGCGATCGCACCGGCAGCGGCCGCGTGCTGGTAGAGGGACTCGCTGTACAGCTGGCTCCAGCTTCCGTCAGGTCGCTGCACCCAAGTCGGCACGGTGACGTGCGTGTGCAGCTGCGGATCCACCGTGACCCTGCCGGTGCTCGGATCGGTGACCGGCCGCGCGGTGCGATGCACGAATTCGGGCATGACCAGCTTGGCGCGCACTGCCTCCGTCGTCCTGGTCCTCGGGTTGAACTGACGAGCCCAGCCGGCGTTGGCCTGAAGATAGTCGGCGGCCGCCTGGACTCCCTCGCTGTGAATCCGGAGGACGGTTGCGCGCGTGGGCTCGTTGCCGAGCGCGTACAGGATGCTCACGTCTTTCGGTGCGGAGACGGCGACGTCGAACGCGACGACCGATTGCGTGCGCCAGTGTCTGCCAAGGTCCGCGCCAGTGTGGGGATGTATGCCACTGAGCACCGCGGCAAAGTCTGAGTTCGATGACCTCGCCGCGCAGCCCGAGGGCCTCAGCGCCGGCGCCGTTCCAACGTCCTGGCGACTCGCCGCGAGCGGTGTAGTACTCGATCTGCCGGTGGGCGATGGCTTCGTGGAGATACCGCACCGCTTGCTCGACGCTGGTGAGCTTGCCAATGGAAATCATCGCGAGAACCCGTGTTGCACGAGCTCCAGCGTAGGGGCGAAATGCCTACAGAGCGCTTACATTTTCGCCGTGCAACACCGGTCGCCACCGCAGGTGTAATTGTCTGCTCGTTGAGATGTTGGGTGAGTGAGTTCGGGGTCGAGGGAAGTGAAGGCTGTGCGTGGTGGGTAGCGCGGCGGTGCCAGGGAAAGGGCGCAGGAGGCAAAGCGGCTACGTGTCGGGAGAGTGGCGATTCTGTGGTGATCGGATCCCGCATGCAACCGCGACTCTGCGCGGCTCAGCGACTCGTCGATTGCCCGGCTTGCTCGACGTCCAATACGTCGGCGAGACGCTGTGCAGCGACATCGTGCATCCCCGGCATCACGTGGCTATAAGTCGCGAGGGTGAACGCGACGTTGGCGTGGCCCATCCGTTCAGAGACGAGCTTGGGGTGCTCGCCGGATGCAAGCATGAGCGTCGCCATGCTGTGGCGCAGCCCGTGCAAGCGGATTCGGGGAAGGCCTGCCATCGCCAGAACGCGATAGAAGTGATCCCGCAGCGTGGCGCCCAAAACTGGCCCCCCGACGTCGTTGGTGAAGACGAGGTCGCGGTCGATCCACGTCGGCGCTGCGAGCCGTAACTCGACCTGGCGCGACCTGTGCTGTCGTAGCTCCTCCAGCAGCTGGGTTGGAAGGGATAGCGGACGCTCCCCGCGGTGCGTCTTCGTCTCCTTGAAACGTGGAGTACCGTCCTCGGCCGGCAGGTCGAGCGCCTGGCGGACGCTCAGCCGGCCATGGTCCCAGTCGATATCGGACCACCGCACGGCGAGGAGCTCGCTGAGCCGAAGACCACAGAGCAGGGCGACCCGCAGCGGCAGTTCGTAACGCTCGGAGCGCAGGGCACGCAGGAGGACGCGGGCCTGATCCGGAGTGACCGAACGAATCTCGGTTCTCGGGATCACCGGTCGGTCGACGGCGTCCACTGGATTCACGGCGACGGCCTGCCACCGGACGGCGTGCGCCATTGCGCGGTGAAGGACGGCGTGGACTTTCTGCACCGCAGCAGGTCCGAGACCGCCTCCCGTGCGCCGGTTGCCCGAGACTCGAAGCTGCTGCTCGAGAGCGATGACGTGATGCGGCCGGAGCTTCTGGAGGGGCAGCTGGCCAACGAACGGGATGATGTCGAACTCAACCACTTCCCGGTACCTTCTCTGCGTGCTGAGGGCGAGCGAAGGCTCGACGTAGTCGCGGAACCAGCGACGGAGGAACTGCTCGACGGTCTCCCGGGTTGGGTCGCCGAACACCCCACCTGCGACGGCGGCGACCTGGGCGGCCGCGGCGTGCTCAGCGTCGCGCTTGGTGCCCCGAACCGTGAAGGTCCGTCGCTCCCGCCTCCCGGATCGCGGGTCGCGGCCGAGCTCCACGACGACCTCCCACGTACCCGCCGAGCGCCTGTGAATCCTGGCCATGAGGTGCCCTTTCCGTGTCGCGGCGTGCCGTTCGTTGTCAGCTCGTGCCGCTCGGTGCGGCAACAAATGGGCAACAACTCCGGCTCGTTCGCCCTACTGTATCACAGCCACGAGGGCATTTCGAGATCAAATCGTCCGTACCCGCACGGGGAGTCGAACCCCGGTTACCACCTTGAAAGGGTGGTGTCCTAACCGCTAGACGATGCGGGCGCGAGGGCCAATCTTAGGTTCGGGCGCACAACCCGTCGCGCGTTGCGAAGTGACCGGAGCACGCCGGTATACTCGCGCCATGCCTGTTCGCGAGATCGTCGGCAAAGTCGTCGGGTTCGGCCTCGTCGCCCTGGCGCTGATCATCGGCGGTGTCCTCGACCTGGTCGGCGGACACGTCTACAACGACTACCTCAACGCCGCCCTCGGCATCATCCTGATCCTGATGGGCCTGGGCACCGGCGCCCTCGGCACCGCGCTTATCGTCGGCATCCTGTACGAGGAGAAGCTGAGCCGTCAGGAGGGGCGGGTCCATATCACGCCGCGCGGAACGCCGCCGGCAGCGCCGCCGCCCTGGGGCATGGCCGATGTCGGCAAGCCGCCAGGAGTTGTTCGCGTCGGCGAGGGAGCCGGAGCGCACGGTGGTGGCGGTGGCTCGCCGCGCGTCATGAGCGTCGTCGTCTCGAACCTGGACGCGCCGATGCTGATTGTCGGCCTGCTCGCCTGGACGATCCTGACGCTCGTTCTCTTCGCGCCGCACTAGGTGCCAGCCGGCGCCGGCCCGCGCGTCCGGACGCGATTCGCGCCCTCGCCCACCGGGGCGCTGCACTTCGGCTCCGTCCGCACCGCGCTCTTCGCGTGGCTGACGGCACGCCACGCCGGCGGCGCCTTCATCCTCCGCATCGAGGACACCGACCAGGAACGCTACATCCCCGGCACTGAGGCGCTGATCATCGAGACCCTCAGCTGGCTCGGGCTCGACTGGGACGAAGGCCCCGAGATCGGTGGCCCGCACGATCCATACATCCAGTCACTGCGTATCGCTACCTACCGTGAGCACGCCGACACCCTCGTCGCCAACGGCAATGCGTACTGGTGCACCTGCACGCCGGCACGCCTCGCGGCGATGCGCGACGAACAGCGCGCTCGCAAGCAACCCACGCGGTACGACCGGCGATGCCTCACGCGCCAGGACGAGGTTGCGTTGGAACGGGCGAATGGCGCTCCGGCGGTCGTGCGCCTGCGCATGCCCGATGGCGTCACCGAGTGGGACGACGCGGTGCGCGGCCACGTGAGTTTCGAGAACTCGGACATCGACGACCAGGTGCTCCTGAAATCCGACGGCTTTCCGACGTATCACCTCGCAGTCGTCGTCGACGACCACCTGATGGAAATCAGCGATGTCATCCGCTCGGAGGAGTGGATCCCGTCGACGCCGAAACACCTTGCGCTATATGGGGCGTTCGGCTGGACGCCACCGAATTTCGCGCATGTCCCAGCGGTGCTCGGGCCTGATCACCAGAAGCTCAGCAAGCGTCGCGGCGCGCGCAACGTGCTGGAGTACGGCGAGCTCGGGTACCTGCCGGCCGCGATCGTCAACGCGATGGCGCTCCTTGGATGGTCATCGGGAGACGGCGAGGAAGTCTTCACCCCTGCGCAACTCTGTGAGCGGTTCACGCTCGAACGCGTCAACGCCGCGCCGGCGATCTTCGACCCCAAGCGTCTCGACGATCTCAACGGCGTGCACATCAGGATGATGGACACCGACGCACTCGTCGAGGCCCTCGAGTTTCCCCTCATTGGGACGAGCAAGGAGGTCCGACGCTCGCTGATCCCGATGCTTCGCGAGCGGATGATCACGCTCGCTGACGCGACTCGTCTCTGCGCGCCGCTCCTCGGTGACATCGTCATCGACCCGAGCGTGGAGTTCCCACCGAAGAAGGTCGACCAGGAAACCGCGGTCGCGATCATCGACGCGGCAATTGCCGCAGTCGCCGGTGGTGGGCTCGACGACCAACCCGCTCTGCTCGAGCACATCCGCGCCGTCGCCGAGGCGGCGGGATCAAAGCCCCGCGACGCGTTTCGCGTGCTCTACGTCGCCATTCTCGGCAGCCCCACCGGGCTGCCGGTCATCGAGTCGATGGTCTTCCTGGGCAGGGACGTGACGTTGCAGCGCCTTCGGTCCGCCCGCGCGCGCCTCGGCTGAGAGCGCCGCTCCTCACAACCCGCGGCCGTCGACTCGCGTCTCCACCGGGAGATCCGACTGGCGCGGATGGCGGGCACGGCGGGGTGGATGTGGCATCGCGCCGCGGACCTGCGGAGCACGAACGTTGCGTCGGGGTGCTGACGGTTCCGGCGCCGAGGGAGCGGGAACAACCGGCGCCGGGGAATCCGACGGATCGGGGTGCTCGCGGCCTCGCACTGCCGTTGCGATGCGCCCAACCACTGACTTGGTCACTGACCATGCTTTGCGGTCCAGCCCCGTCGCGTCTGCAGCGATTGCGACAGTCACGACGATTGCGCTCGCAGGCCACAACGCTGAGAACAGCGACAGCGCGGAGAGCACGCCGAAACCGGCAAGGATTGGGTGCCGGCGGACGAACGAAGGAGGCGGCGGCGGTGGGCCGGCGGCGGTGGAACGGGCGTCTGAAATAGGCATGTCACGACGCTATGTGACAGCGCAGGACACCTTGCGGACCAACGCCAAATTCACATCAGATATTTCCGTTCCGGCCGCGTTACCACGCTGTGACGCTGCCGTGGACAGTCGGGACGGGATGTCGCGACACAATCGAGAGGCCACTCAGCGGGGGCCTGAATGTGGATCGACAGGAGGTCGACATTGATCAGGGGAACGCGACGCGGTGGCGTGATATGAGCGAGATGTCGGTTGCGCGCCCACCGTTCCTCGTGTCGCGCGCTCGGGCGCGTATCGGACGCCTCAACGGACCGCAGCGCCTTGTGGCGTTCTCGGTCCTCCTCGGCGTGATCGGCGCCGTCCTCTGGCTCCTCCCCCTGCAGAACGTCGAGCGCACCAGCCTGATGGGCGCGATCCCCTGGTGGGTGGAGCTCGCCACCTGCTACGCAACGAGCCTGCTCTTCGTGCAGGTTCGCGTCCACCGCGAGGTGTCGACCCTTTCGCTGACCGAGATTCCGCTGGCGATGGGGCTCTTCCTCATCGACCCGCACCAGCTGCTCGCCTGCTTCGTCGCCGGTGTGCTGCTCGCGAACTGGACACGCCGGCGCATCCACTGGGTGAAGGACTTCGCCAACGCGATGCTCGATGTCCTGTACATCGGCGTGGCCGTCCTCGTCTTCTACGCGGTCGGTCCCGACCCGCACAACCCACTGGCGCTGCGCAGCATCGTCGCGTTCGCCGTCGCGATGGTGGTGGCCGGGTGGTTCGTGTATCCGATCGCGCTGAATGTCGGCACCACCCTCGCGCAGGGGCGGCTCCGGATCGGCGAGGTCGGCCGCGCGTACCTCTTCCAGGTCGCCGCGTCGACGACGAACGCCTGCCTCGGGATCGTCGCGCTGATGATCCTCGACACGTCGCCGTGGCTTGCGTTCGCGCTCGTCCCCCCGGCCATCCTCGTCCTCGCCGGACAGATCGCGGCGAGCGAAAGCCAGCGCCGCGCTGACCGCAACGAGTTCCTGTACCGAACAACGGAGATCCTGCACTCCACGCGGCAGATGGGCGAACGAGCCGGCGAGCTGCTCAACGGGATCACCGAGATGTTCGGCGTCGGCCGCGCGGAGCTCGTGGTCATCCCCGAGGTGCGCGGCCCCGCCGTGCGCTTCACCTCGATGGGCGACGACGACCACGCGGTCGTCACGACGTCCGAGCTCACCTTCGCCGAACAGGAGGTGCTCAACGAGCTCCGCTCCGAGACGATCCTCACCGGTCCACTGACGAACGACCAGTCACTCGGGCTCGCGCTCGCCGAGCGCAACGCCCACGCCGGGACCGTCGTCGTCCTGCGCGGCCGCGAAGGCCCGCAGGGGATGCTCCTGCTCCTCGACCCGATGCGTGGCGGGGCAACGCTGGGACGGCACGAGCAGAGCCTGCTCACGACCGTGGCGGGGCTCATCAGCGTCGCGCTCGAGAACGGTCAGCTCGCCGAGGCGATCCTCGCGATGTCGCTCGAGAAAGCCGAGCTGGCTCGGCGCGCCTTCTACGATCCGCTCACGCAGATCGCCAACCGATCGCTCTTCATCGAGACGGTCACGACGTCGCTCTCGCAGCTCGACGCGACGCGCAGACCGATCGCGGTCATGTTCATCGACCTCGACGGGTTCAAGGACATCAACGACAACTTCGGACACGCTGTCGGTGACCAGGTGCTGAGCGCGGTCGCGGCGCGGCTCCGCGTGCAGGTACGCAAGCTCGACATGGCGGCCCGCCTTGGCGGCGACGAGTTCGGCATGCTGCTCGACGGCATGCGCCACAAGTCAGATGCTTCGGTCGTTGCCGAGCGGATCATCGAGACGCTGCGGCGGCCGATCCCGATGGGCGACGCGATGGTCACCATCGGCGCCAGCGTCGGCGTCGCGGTCGTCGACGATCCCGCCGACGCGCCCGAGCCCGAGGAGCTGATGCGCCGCGCCGACATGGCCATGTACCTCGCCAAGCGCCAGGGCAAGAACCGCTTCGTCATCTTCGACGAGAGCGCGCGATCGCCGGTTATCGCCACCACGCCCGAGGTGCTCCACAGCACGGCCGTCTGAGCCGCCCGTCACCGTCCGACTACGATGGAACGGTGACGCCTCCTCGCTGCCTCTCGATCGCCACGTCCGACTCGGGCGGCGGCGCAGGCATTCAGGCCGACATCAAAGCGTTCGCGGCCGCCGGCTGCCACGGGATGACGGCAATCGTCGGCGTGACGGCGCAGAACACCGAGGCGATCCTCGCCGCCCACCGTCTGCCCATCGACGTCATCACCGCGCAGCTCGATGCGGTATATGGCGACATCGGGGTCGACGTCGCCAAGACCGGCGCCCTGCTGTCAGGCGAGATCATCAACGCCGTCGCTGACTTCCTCGAACAGCACCCGACGCCGCTCGTCGTCGATCCCGTCCTCGGGGCCAGCACCGGCGCGGCGCTCGTGGACCCGGACGGCGTCGAGGTGCTCATCGCCCGGCTGCTCCCGCTCGCAACGGTGGTGACGCCGAATCTCGCCGAGGCTCGCGTCCTCGCGGGCAGGCGTGGTGACCGGCGAGCACTCGCCGAGGCGATCGTGGAACGCGGGGCGCACGCGGTGCTCATCACCGGCGGCGATGCGAGCGGGTTCGATCTCCTCTTCGACGGTGTCGATCACCACGAGATCCCCATCGCGTGGGTGGCGGGCTCAGCCACGCACGGGACCGGCTGCACGCACTCGGCCACGATGGCGGCAGAGCTCGCGTGGGGCACGCCGCTCCCCGAGGCTGCTCGTCGCGCCGCGGCGGTCACCGCCGCCGCCATTCAGAGCGGGCTCGAGGGGATCGGTGCCGGAGCAGGGCCCGTGGCTGTCGGTCAGGCCTCGGGCGCGAGCCAGCGGGTGCGCACGAGGTAGACGAGCAGGCCGATCCCGATCAGGTCGATCAGGAGGAGCAGCGGGCCGAGGTTGAGGCCGGTGCCGAAGTCGAGCCCGCTCAGCGGCGTGAGCGCTTCGACCGGTGGGATCCGCGCGGCGTCGAGGCCGCTGGGGCTCAGGGAGACGGCAGCGCCGAGCGTTCCGAACGGGGACGGATCAGCGGGCACCTGAACGCGAGTCGGGCCGGCGGAACCCGACGATCCGGAGGCGCCTGTCGCGCCGCTGCCAGCGCCGCCCGAATGCGTCCCGCCCGACGTGCCGGTGGGGCCCGAGGGCTTCGACGTCGGCGCGGGGGTCGCGGTGGGCTTCGGGGTCGGCGTGCTGTTGCCGTTGCCGCCGTTGGTCGTGCCACCGCCGATCGGCGTGGGGCTCGGCTTTGCGGGTGGGGTTGGCGTCGCGATCGGGGTGGGGGTCAGGGTCGGGGGAGGCGTGACGCACGGGTTCCAGCGCGGGCAGCACGTCCCGTCCGGATTGGTCCCGTGGTGGCAGATCTTCGGCGTGGGGGTCGGCGCCGGGGTCGCGGTTGGGGCTGCTGCCGGCGTTGACGAGGCCGCGACGCCCGAGACGCTCGCGAAGAGCAACGCGAAGACGCCCGGAAGCAGGGCGGCGACGGCGCGAGCCCTGGGGCGTTTGCGGGGGGCGAGCCCACCGAATGCGTTTGCGTTCATTGACGTGATCCAAACTCTGGTCTTAATACCCTCGCAGGCGGTTCGATATCGGCGATGTGTCACGTGGCCGCGAGGGCGTGTTCACAGAGTTCACATGAGCGTGAGCATCCCCCTAGGATTCGGTCGGTGTGCACCATCCTTCTGGCCTGGCGCTGTTACCCGGACACGCCGATCGTCCTCGCCGCCAACCGTGACGAGCTGATCACGCGCGCCAGCGCTCCCCCAGGCGTTCTGAGCACCAGCCCGTTGATCATGGGTGGCACCGACCTCGTCGCCGGAGGCACCTGGCTCGCGGTTGCCGCGGATGGCACGGTCTGCGCCGTCACCAACCGCCACCCGGCCGTCGGCAAGCCCAAGCCGCCGGACCCCAACCGGCGATCCCGAGGTGAGATCCCGCCGGCGCTGCTGCGCGGCATCGACGCTCGCGATATCCCGGCGCGGTTGGCCGTGCTCGGCCCAGGCCGGTACAACCCGGTCAACGTCGCGTGGGTATCCGCCGAGCGCGCCCTGGTCGCCGAAGTCGATGACAGCGGACCGGTGCGCGTGATCGACCTCGAACCCGGTGTGCACGTGCTCACCACCGGTGACCTCGACGATCGCGCACTCCCCAAGGTCGCGATGCTGCGTGCGGGAATGGACTCAGCGCTGGCCGCCGCCGGCGGTCCGGGAGAGATCCTGCTGCGCATGCGTGCGCTGCTGGCGAGTCACACATCGCCGACTGACAGACCCGTCGACGCCGCGTGCATTCACGGCGATGTCTACGGGACGGTGTCAGCCTCGAGTGTCATCGCCGGTCAGCGCGGAGTCACGTACGAACATGCGCCGGGACGACCGTGCGTCACACCGTTTGCACGGGTCGTCGCGCCGGACTAGCTGTGCCCCGCCGTCGCGAGCTGAACGGCCTTGACGAGGAGCATCACCATCGCGATGAGCGCGTAGCCGCGCACGGTGCACAGCAGGACGAGCCGCGTCCGCGACTTGACCGGACGTGTCAGCAGCGCGAGTGACGGCATGCGCCACGTCTCGCGATCCTCGTCCTCGCGCGGATCGTGTGGCGTTCCGCGCTGCGCGCGCACGTTGAAGATGAAGGTTGCCCCGAGGCCGATCGCCACAACGATCGAGAGCACGATGAACAGCTCCGGCACGTTGACGGTCGGAACGATCGTCGACACCACGAGGATGACCGACAGCATCAGCAACACCCCGAGGACCAGCGTCGCAAGCGCATTTGTGGACGGCCGGTTCACCCATGGGCCGAGGACATCACGGTCATTGCACAGGAAGAGCAGGAAGAGGCAGGCGCTCGGCAGCATCACACCTGCCAGCGCCTGCACCGCCGTGGTGATCACGCCGAGCGGAGCATCGGGAATGAGCACGAGGCCGGCCGCGAGCACGACGAGCACAGTGAACATTGCGTAGAAGGGCTTGGCCTCGCGCCACGACCGGTGCAGCGAGTTTCTGATGCCGAACGTGTCGCCGAACGCGTACGAAGTCGAGAGAGTCACAGCACTCGCACCGACGACCGATGCATCGATGAGGAGTATCGCGAAGACCGCGCCCGCACCCGGCCCGACAAATTTCGTAAGGCCGTTGGCAAGGTCGAGGGCGTTGGTGAACGCGCCGTGCAGCGGCGTGCCGGCGAACGCATATGCAGTGGCGATCATGATTGCCGCCGCGCCGATGACGACCACCATCGCGCCGATCACCGTGTCGGCGCGCTCGTACGGGATCCAGCGCGGGGTGATCCGCTTGTCGACGACGTTCGACTGCTGAAAGAACAGCTGCCACGGCGTCACGGTTGTGCCGACGATCGCGACGATGAGCAGCATGCCGTCGGACTTGAACCCACCCTGGATTCCCGGCAGCACGAAATGTGAGACAGCGCCGAGCTGCGGGTGGCAGAGAAACATCAGCGGGATGACCAGGAGGTTGCCGAAGAGAATCACGAACATCGAGCGCTCCCACGTCTCGAAGCGCCCGCTGACCGTGATCCCGACGAGCAGAACGCCTGCCAGTGGCACGGCAATCCATGAGGGGACACCGAAGTACGAGGCACCGAGCTCGATACCGATGAACTCAGTGGCGATCGTCAGGAAATTGAGCGCGAACAGATCGCCGACGGCGAACCGACCCCAGACGTTGCCGAAACGCTCGAAGATGAGACGTGCATGGCCGACACCGGAGACGGCACCGAGGCGCACCACCATTTCCTGGTTGACGATGAGCACCGGAATGAGCAGCAGCAGCGTCCACAGCAACGTCGGCCCGTAGTTCTGACCCGCTGCGGCGTATGTGGAAACACCGCCCGCATCGTTGTCGCCGACCATGACGATCAGCCCCGGCCCCATGATCACAGCAAGGGCAAGCAATCTCCGGCGCCAGCTGCGCGGCGCGTTGGCGTTGTGATCGTGCTCGCCGATGGTGCCGAAGGCGCCCCGGATGTCGCCATGGTGTGCGTCATCGAGGACCTTGGGCGAGCTTTTCGCCTTTGGAGCGATTGGCTTGCGAGCCTTCTCCTGGGCCAAGTCGGACCTCCCACCGCCGATGACGGCAAGACTGAGCGGGCCCGCCCGCTCAGGAGGTCACGACTGCGTGATCACCTCTGCGCGGGCGTGCCCCGATGTTGCCGGGACTGGGGACTGTCGCCGCCGTCCATGATTGCGTTGATACACCCCGATTGCATGGTTGCCGCCTTCCGAGTGTACAACCCGCGCTCGACCCGGAGGTTGAGCGTCAGTCCCCGTCTGCTTCGGCGCGACGCCGCCACGAGTTGGGGAGCATCGCCTCGAGGACATCGTCAACGGTGATCACACCGATGACGCGACCGTCATCCTCAACGACCGCGACGACGGTGAGGTTGAAATCGGCCATGCGACGGGCAACTTCAGGAAAATCGTCGTCGACGTTGACGGATGCGTTGGAGTGCTCGACAAGCTCGGAGACCCTCATGCCGCCCTCGCCGCGCAGCAGATCGACGAGCGGCACAGACCCGGCGAGGCGTCCTTCGTCCAGCAGGAACACGTCCGCCGACACCTGCGGCAGCACGTCGGCGGCGCGGACCGCGGCAAGTGCGTCGGACACCGTCGCATCCGTCGAGACCGACACGAAGTCGGTGCTCATGAGTCCGCCCGCGCTGCTCTGCCCGTAGCTGAGCAGGGCGCGCACCTTCGCCTGCTGCGAGGGTGGGAGCAGCGAGAGGATCGGCGCACGCCGCGGCTGATCGAGTTCGGTGACAAGGTCGGCGGCGTCGTCCGGACCCATCTCCGCAAGGACGGCGGCAGCCTCGGCGTCGGATTTGTCGCGCAGGAACTCCACCTGATGCTCGGTGTTCAGCTCTTCGAACACGTCGGCCTCGAGCTCCGGATCCCCGTGCACCGCGGAGATGATCTCCTCGCCCTCGTCGTGCGACGCGGCTTCGACGAGGTCAGCGATCTGCGCGGGATGGAGGCGTCGCAGACGGCGCAACGGCATGAGCAACCGTGAGGTCGGCACATGACCGACAAACGGCTCGATCGAGGCCCAGTCGAGGAACCCCTGTCCGTCACCGCGACGGGCGGTGAGCTTGCCGCGCAGCCCGCGTGCTCGTGTGTCGACACCGGCGACCACCCAGCCCGCGTCGCCAAGCTTGAGCTCGATGTCGTGCGCGACCACCAGGCGGCCGGCCTCGACGCTGATGAGCCGGCGGCCGAGCACGTCATCGCCGAGGAGCACCTCACCCTGGCGGCGCTCGAAGTGCGCGAGGTTGAGATCCTCGCCGGCGAGCTGCACCGCGCCGGGACGCATCTCGGCAATGCGGTCGCGTGGGATGAACAGCCTGCGTCCAGCGATGCGACCGACCAACCCCGTCACCGGCGGGTAGCCACCCTCGGCAAAGCGGGCGATCACATCGTCCACCCGGCCAAGGCGCCCACCAGCCCGATCCACGAGGGGGCTGCGCATGATCCCGGTCAGTGCGAGCCGGCCCGCCGTAGCGGCCGGCTGCCCGGCGTCTGAGGTCGACATACCGCCCTCAGTCTGCCACGTCCCGGGCCGCTGTGTCTGTCCGCGGGGTGTCCGCCCGGGGAGCCGATCGTTGCGGTGTGTCCGTGTCCGCGTTTCCGACCCCCTGCACCCGTCCCGACGCCTCTATGATCGATGAGGCCTCCCGCGGGCACGGACATTTCCGTCGCCTCGCCGGGCTGGGAGAGGAGGGGTGCTTCGTGGAGTCCGATGATCCCCGCTTGTTGCTCGGCGTTTTCGCGCCGGATCGGGTGCGCAGCATCGTCGTCATCACGACCGACGGCGAGCTCGCGGTCGCCGTCCGCGAGATCGTGCCAGGCGGCATCGCCGTTGTTCGCGACGCGCGACCGGACGACGCCGAGGAGGTTGCGGCCGCGTGCCTCCCATGGCCGTGGATGGTCGTCGGCACAAGCGAGGCGTTGACGGCGGGGCTGGCGTCGATGCTGCGCATCCGCCCGGTGTTGACGCTCTGGCTCGGTGCAACGCCCGCGGGACTCCCCGGCCACGCCGTGCGTTTCGACCGGCACACCGCGTTGCTCGAGGCGATCACTGCCGCGTGTGTGGCGCACGTCGGCGGCATGCATCTCGCTCCCGGAAGCGGGGTCGAGCTCGGCGACGGATCGCTGCTCCGCGGAGCGACGCTCGACGCGCTCCTCGGCGCATACCCGCGCGGGTTCGCACTGCCATCGCGGACGTTCCGGAGCATCAACGATGCGCTGGCGCGCGCCGGCACCGGATGGACGACGGAGCGTGACGCAAGCGCCGGTGTCGCGCTCGTCCCGCGCATGCGCAACGCGGTGGCGCAATGAGAGCCAATCCCGAGGTGCTCATCCTGGAGGACGACGCCGAGACGCTCGAAGGTCTGCAGAGTCATTTCACACGCAAGCGGTTTCATCCGCTCGCGGCACGAAGCGCGTCGCGCGCGTTGTCGCTGCTCGAGAACAACCAGTACTCGAGCCGGCCGGTGCTGGCGATCGTCGACTGGGACCTCGGTAAGGCACCGGACCAGGCCGCCAGCAGCGGCGACGTGCTCTCCCGTCTCGCGCGCGAGCTCCGCGAATGTCCCGTCATCGTCTACTCGCAGAACATCGACGCCTTCAATGTCCGCAGCCAGATCCAACGCTCGCATCCGCGAGCGCTGCTCCACGACAAGCGCGACGGTGACGCCTCGCTGCTCGAGCGCGTCGACAGAATGCTGGACAGGACGGTCGGCGACCTGCGCATTCACGACGGCACAGTCGTCGTTCACCTGCCGAGCCTCGATCAGCACCACCATCGCGAGGCGATCAGGCTCGTGGTCCATCACCCTGACGTCGTCACGTTCCACTCGGATACGTCGACCAAGGCGGTGCGCAGATTCGGCGAGTGGTTGCGCGAGCACGACTCCGCCGTCCGGCTCGTGAGCCACGGCAATCGCAAGTACCGGCTCAGCGTCACTGTCACGACGTGAATCTCACCATCGCGGAGATCGCCGAGCTGCCACTCGCGGCGGCCCTGCTCGACTCCGCGGGCGACGTTGTCGCGCGGACGCCGGAATGGGATGGTCCCGGACCCGGGGCCGTCGCATACCCCATTCGCAACATGCGTCTCGTTGTTCGCACGCGACCCGCATCGCCGCAGTGCGATGCGGTGCTCAGCCGCCTCCTCGATGCCATTGACGCTTCCGTCGAGGGTCTCGACGAGACTCACGCGCAACGGGTCCGCATCCTTGCCGCATCACTCCGTCTCGTCGCAGGCCGCGAAGCAGGTGGCTGGGGCACGACTGACGCGGTGATCGACCTCGCGCGCGCCGGCATCACCGCACGCACCGGACTCGCGGTGGACGTCGTGACAGGCGCGGTTCGTCCGGTGCAGGCGCCCGAAGTGGCGGCGTTGGTGCTCGTGCAGCTCGCGGTCAACGCCGAGCGCCACGACGCGGCGGAACGCGTGCGTCTCGAGGTCGACAAGACGACGTTCCGTGTGGTGTGGCGTCGCGCAGGCGATGACGTCAGGGTCAGGACCGCGCGGCGGCGCGCCGACCGCGAACGCTGGGGACTCGGCTTCGCGCGCATCGCCGCCGACGCCATCGGCGGCACCGTCTATCCCCCGCGGCTGCTCGGCGGCGGCGACGTCGCCGCCATCCTCGAGATGGGCGTGCGCAGGCTGGCATTGCCGATTGCCGCGGTGCGCGACGGCCGGATCTGCCGCGCCACTCGATCCTGGGACGAGGAGACCTCGCTCGCGCCCGGCTCGGCAGCCCTTGGCGGGACCAGGCTTGGGGTCCTCTGCGCCGCGGCGGACGATGAGCCCGGCCGGATCGTCGGCGACGACTGGACCGCGCGATCCGGCGCACGCGAGACATGGGTGGCGGTGCCGCCCGACGATTCGGCGATCCGCGCGCGAGACGTCGTGACGGGTCTCATCCATGAGCGGGCCCTTGCGGACCGGCTCGACGAACCCGCCCGATCCACGATCGGCGCACTCGGCCTCCTGCTCGCGACCCTGCTCGGTGAGCCGATGCCGCGGGTGCCTATCGCGACGTGGACGCGCCGGATGGCAGAGCTGGCGCCGGCGTTTGGCATCGCCATGCCGATTCCTTGCTTCGACGGCGTCGGCGCCGTCGACCCGCGGGTCGTTGCGTTCCTGGCGGCGTCAGCCCAGGGTTTCGAGATCGAGGGCGATCGCCTCTGGTTGCGGATTCGCGAGGAGTGCCTCGACGACGCGGCGGTCCGCGTCCTCCTCAGGCCTGGTGAGGATCGGATCCCGCTCGGTTGATCGGATCCGTTCGTGCTCGGCCGACGAGCTCGAGCACGGGGGAGCGCAGCAGGAGCGACGTGATCACCGCGAGCAGCGGATGCGCGGCGCGTTCGGCGGCCGTGGCGCCCGCCTCCTCGAGGGACGCGTCGATGCGGAGCAGGTCGTCGGCAAGGATGCGGACCGCGGCGCGGATCAGGGTCGCGACGTCGCCGGCGTGCATCGGCTCCCAGCCGTCATCGTCTGCGATAGGTGGCACCTCGGGCACGTAGCGAATGTCGTCGGGTGCGCCGGCCTGATATGCGGTGGCCCAGACGTCACAGCCGAGGGACTCTTCGTGGCGCAGGCGCGCGGCCAGGCGTCGCAGCGAGTCCAGCTCCCCCTCGGGGATGCTCGTCCGCTCGATCAGCCGAAGTACGAGGAGGCGCTCATATCTGGCGACCCAGTATCTCGACACGCCGGCGGTGAGCAGCCGGGACAGGCGGACGTGGGCGATGCTGATGCGACGGAGCGACGTTCCTTCGGCGCTCGGGACGAGCACCTCGACGTCGCGGCGGACATCCCAGACCCCGCCGAGCAGACGGATGATCGAGGTGGGGCGCCAGACCCCCGCGCTCTCGTCCCACCAGTCGACGGGCACGTCGCAGAACGCGCGCTCGCAGGTGCTCGTGAGGAGGGCCTGATGCAGATCCTCGCGCGTGCGAGTGGCGAGGAGCGACCAGCCGGAGGGGAGTGTTGTTGTGGCCATCCAGAATGTTGCTGAGACGTTGAGAGGACGGTTCCTGGGAGTGGGGCGGCGCGGGGAAGTTGGCGTGCAGTATGCCCCGGATCCGGCGATTACGGGTGTACGGTCGCGCACTTACCCGCGTTTTGATCGCGTCGGGAGTTAGAAGTCCGGCAGCGTCGCCATGCCGGCCGCCGCCCACCACGCGTCGACCGTCCCGGCCCACGATTCGTCGCGGTGATGCGCGCGCACGACCGTCTTGATATTCCCGCGCACGTTGAAATCGCCGACCACCTCGCAGTACCGCGGCTCGAGCAACCCGACGAGGTCGTCGAGCACGACGTTGACGACGTCCTCGTGGTACACGTTGCGATCACGAAAGCCGTTGATGTACAGCTTCATCGACTTCAACTCCACGCAGCGTGGCCCCGGCACGTAACGGACATGCAGCGTCGCGAAGTCCGGGAATCCCGATATCGGGCACAGGCACGTGAATTCGGGGATGGTGAACTGGATCGTGTAATCGCGGTCGGGCGTGCGATTGTCGAATGCCACGAGCTTGGCCTCGCGGATGGCGCGGGTCCCGTACAGCTCCTCGCTCACGACTGCGCTCCGCGGACGAGCGAGCGCAACGCGGCAAGCGGAATGGGCGCGAACTTGGTGTCCCGGTCATACGTGTCGACACCCTCGACGCGCTTGAGCACCGTCACGATCGCGTACGTGATCGGGGTTGCGATGACCTCGTACAGCACTTTCACGACCCACACGTCGCGAATGATGACGATCAGCAGCGACCACGGCTGCGTCCCCGCGAACGCGAGCGAGATGAAGACGATGCTGTCGACGCCCTGACCGATCAGCGTCGAGCCGATGGTCCTTGTCCAGAGCCACCGGCCACGGGTTGCGACCTTGAGGCGCGCCAGCACGAACGCGTTCAGGAACTCGCCGAGCAGGTAGGCGACGAGCGACGCGGCGACCAGGCGCGGCGTCGAGCCGAGCACTCGCGCGTATGCCGCCTGGTCCGTGTAGTGCGGGTCGGCGGGGATCGCGATCGCCGCCGCGATGAAGAGGACCACGACGACGTTGGCGAGGAAGCCGGTCCAGATGACCATGCGCGCCACGCGGTAACCCCACACCTCGGTGAGCACGTCGCCGAAGAGGTACGCCAGCGGGAAGATGACGATCGCGGCCGGGACCGAGAACGGACCGACCGCCGCGATCTTCACGGCGATGATGTTCGACGCGACCAGCGTCGCCACGAAGAGCGCCGACACCATGAGCAGCAGCGGGCTCGGTGTGCGGACGGGAGGGTGCTCAGTCATGGCGAGCCGCACAGCGTAGAAGATCTCCCCGTGAGCAGACGCGGGCTGGTGCTTTTCGTGGCGATGTGTGTGATCTGGGGCATCCCGTACCTGCTCATCAAGGTGACGCTCAGAGGCCTCGGGCCGATCGACCTCGTCTTCGTGCGCTTCCTGCTCGGCGCGGTGCTGCTCGTCCCGATAGCGCTCACCCGCGTCGAGGTTCGGCCGATCCTGCGGCGCTGGGGCTGGATCGTCGCGTACACGATCATCGAGATGGGTGTCCCGTGGGTGCTGCTCTCCGACGCGGAGCTGCGCATCTCGAGCTCGCTGTCCGGTCTGCTCGTCTCCACAGTGCCGCTCATCGGTGTCGTCATCGGTGTGCTGACCCGAAGCGGGGAGCACCACGGCTGGCGGCGCATGCTCGGTCTCGGTATCGGCCTCGTCGGGGTCGGCGTCCTCGTCGGTTTCGACGTGTCCTCCTCCACATTCGGTGCTATCGGCGAGGTCATCATCGTCGCGATCTGCTATGCGACCGGGCCGTACATCATCAACCGGAAGTTGAGCGATCTCCCGGCACTCGGCGTCATCGCCGGGTCACTGCTGCTCGCCGCCGTCGCCTACGCTCCCGCGGCACTCGTCCAGTTGCCGCATGCCTGGCCGTCGGGCCAGGTGATCGCCGCGGTCATCGCGCTCGGGGTGGTCTGCACCGCGATCGCGTTCCTCGTCTTCTTCGCACTCATCGCCGAGGTCGGGCCGGTGCGCGCGACGGTGATCACGTACGTCAACCCGGCGGTCGCGGTGACCCTCGGTGTGCTGCTCCTGCACGAGCGCCTGACGGGAGGGATCGCCGTCGGGTTCGTGCTCATCCTGGCCGGCTCCGTGCTGGCTGCTCGTGCCGCACCGGCGCGGACGGAGCCTGCGCGGACCGAGCCTGCGCGAACCTGACCCGGGTCAGACCTCGGCGGTCTCGGAGACTGCGGGAACGACTGCCGCGCCGACGCGGCCGATCGTGATCTGGCCATCCTTGGCGTCAACTTCGACGGTGTCGCCTTCGTTGAAGCGTCCCTCGAGGATCGCCATCGCAATCGGGTCCTGCAGGCGGCGCTGGATCACGCGCTTCAGTGGTCGCGCGCCGTACGTCGGGTCGTAGCCCTCGGCGGCGATGGCGTCGACTGCCTGCTCGCTGACGTGGAGCGTGAGCTTGCGCACGGCGAGCCTATCGCGCACGGCGCGGAGCTGGATATCGACGATCTCGCGGAGCTGTGCGCGGTCGAGCCGCGAGAACAGGATCACGTCGTCGACGCGGTTGAGGAACTCTGGACGGAAGTTGGCGCGCAGCTCCGCGAGCACACCGTCACGAACGCGCTCCCACTGCGCGGCGTCCGCGTCGGCTGACACCTCGGCGATGAGCTGCGAGCCGATGTTGCTCGTCATGATGACCACGCAGTTGCGGAAGTCGACCGTGCGACCCTGGCCGTCGGTGAGACGTCCATCCTCGAGCAGCTGCAAGAGGATGTTGAACACGTCGGGGTGCGCCTTCTCGATCTCGTCGAGGAGGAGCACGCAGTACGGCCGGCGCCGCACGGCTTCGGTGAGCTGACCGCCCTCCTCGTAGCCGACATATCCCGGCGGTGCACCGACAAGGCGCGAGACCGTGTGCTTCTCCATGTACTCGCTCATGTCGAGGCGGATCATCGAGCGCTCGTCGTCGAAGAGCAGCTCCGCGAGTGCACGCGCAAGCTCGGTCTTTCCAACACCGGTCGGGCCCAGGAAGATGAACGAGCCGATGGGGCGATTCGGATCCGCGAGCCCCGCTCGACCGCGACGCACTGCATTGGCGACCGCGGTGATGGCGTCGTGCTGTCCGATGACGCGCCCGTGCAGGTCCTGTTCGATGCGGAGCAGCTTCTGCATCTCGCCCTCGAGCATCTTGCTGACCGGCACGCGCGTCCAGCGCGACACGACCGCAGCGACATCCTCCTCGCCCACCTCTTCTTTCAGCAGCGGGCGGTCGCCCTGCATCTCGACGAGCCGGGCCTGTTCCTGCTCGAGCCCGCGCTGCAGCTCGTTGAGCTGTCCGTAGCGGAGCTCGGCCGCGCGGCCGAAGTCACTCATCTGCTCGGCGCGATCCGCGTCGTGGCGAACCTGCTCCATCTTGCCCTTGATCTCCCTGATCGAAGAGAGCGCGCCCTTCTCCTGCTCCCAGCGCTCGCGCAGTCCGCGCCCGCGCTCCTGCAGGTCCGCGAGCTCGCGCTCGAGCGCATCGAGGCGTTCCTTGGAGCGCTTGTCCGTCTCCTTGTTGAGCGCCTGGCGCTCGATCTCGAGCTGACGCACCTCGCGCTCGACGACGTCGAGCTCGGTCGGCAGCGAGTTGATCTCGATGCGCAACCGCGATGCGGCTTCGTCGATGAGGTCGATCGCCTTGTCCGGCAGGAAACGGTCGGTGATGTAGCGATTGCTCAGCACCGCCGCGGCGACGATCGCGGCGTCTGTGATGCGCACGCCGTGATGCACCTCGTAGCGCTCCTTGAGGCCGCGCAGGATGCTGATCGTGTCCTCGACGGAGGGCTGCTCGACGACGATTGGCTGAAAGCGGCGCTCGAGCGCCGCATCCTTCTCGATGTGCTTGCGGTACTCGTCGAGGGTCGTCGCACCGATGCAACGCAGCTCACCGCGCGCGAGCGCCGGTTTGAGCATGTTGCCGGCGTCCATCGCACCCTCGGCAGCGCCGGCGCCGACGAGCGTGTGCAGCTCGTCGATGAAGAGGATCACCGCGCCGTCCGACGAGGTCACCTCGTGGAGCACGGCCTTGAGCCTGTCCTCGAACTCGCCGCGGTACTTGCTCCCGGCGACCATCGCGCCGAGGTCAAGCGCCACGACGCGCTTGTCCTTGAGCCCTTCGGGCACGTCACCGGACGAGATCCGCTGGGCCAGCCCTTCGGCGATTGCGGTCTTGCCGACACCCGGCTCGCCAATGAGGACCGGGTTGTTCTTCGTGCGCCGCGAGAGCACTTGAATCACACGCCGGATCTCGTCGTCGCGACCGATGACCGGGTCGAGCTTGCCGCGTCTCGCGGCGTCAGTGAGGTCGCGCCCGTACTTCTCGAGCGCCTGGTATTTGGCCTCGGGGTTCGCATCGGTGACGCGCTGCGAGCCACGAACGGCCTCGAGCGTCGAATAGACCTTGTCCGGTGTGACGCCCGCCTGCTGGAGGAGACGTCCTGCATCGCCCTCGGGCTTCGCGCAGAGCGCGAGCAGGAGATGCTCGGTGGAGACGTACTCGTCCTTGAGACGGTTCATCTCCTCGAACGCAGTCATCAGGACGGTTCGCAACGCGCTGCTCACCTGCGGGTCGGTGACCCCGACCTGTTTGGGGCGGTTCTCGAGGATCGCGTGAAGCCGGGCCGCCATCGGGTCGGGGGCGACCTCGAGGCGGCGGAGCAGCGTCGGAACGAGCCCGTCCTCCTGTTCGAGGAGGGCAAGCAGCAGATGCTCAGGTTCGACAGCGGGATGCTGCAGTTGCTGTGCCGCCTGCTGAGCGGCGGTCAGCGCTTCCTGAGAGCGTTCGGTGAATCTATCGAGGCGCACGAAAACCTTAATACCACCGCCCACGTGCGGCTAACCTTGCGCGATGCGACTCACCGTCCTCGGCAGCGGCAGTGCGTTCAGTGGCTGCGGATGCAACGCCGGCTACCTCGTCGACGGGGGCGTGCTCGTCGACTGCGGTGCGCCCATTTCGGCGTTGGTCAGGCGGGTGTCGGCGAGCGTCCACGACGTCAGGCTGGTCCTGATCACGCACTTCCATGCGGACCACACCTTCATGCTGCCGACCGTCCTCGGCGCCCGCGCCTATGCCGACACGCCGTCAACCGAAACGCTCGTGATCGCCGGACCGGTGGGAACGCGAGAGTACGTGACACGGCTGCTCGCCACCGGGTACGGGACGCACATGCTCGGCACCGTCGCCGCCAACGTGCGTCTGGAATATGTCGTGCTCCAGGACGGCAGTGACGTCGAGCTCGCCGGGTACCGCGTGCAGACCCATTCGGTGATCCACAGCATCGGGCCGTCCCTCGCATATCGGCTGACGGATGCCGACGGCGTGACGATCGGCTTCTCCGGCGACAGCGCGCTCTGCGCCGGGCTGCGGCGCTCGATCGCCGGGTGCCGCCTCTATGTCTGCGAGTGCACCGGCTGGGACGGCCCTGCTGAGGGAGGACACCTGTGGCGCGACGAGGTGGCAGGGCTCGTCACCGCGTACCCCGCGACGACGTTTCTCCTGAGCCACCTCGCTGCCCGAGTCGAGATCCCCGGAGCGCTCGTCGCCCACGACCTGCTCAGCCTGGAGATCTCCCCAGACGCGGCCTAGCCGCGAACAGCGCACGCCGCCAGGTATGCAGGGCCACGGCCCGCTCCTGCGCCGACGCACCTTCGCTGCTGAACTCGGCTCGTGCGGTCACCGCGGCAAGCTCACCGAGCGCATCCCCTGCGCGTGGCCGCGCTTTCGCCAGCCGGGCCGCATACGCACGATGCGTCTCGGCTCTTCGTCGGTCCATCCCCGAGATCACGCCTAGGGCCTCGACGCGCCGCCAGGCGCCCTTGAGCGAGCGCGGGAGCGCGAACCACAGGATCGCCGCCACGATGAGGATGAGCGCCGCTCCGAGGACGGCAAGGGCACCGATCACCGAACCGGGGATTCCGGGGTGGGCGGGCTTGATCTTCGTGACGCCGGGGTCGTTGCCCTGGAAGCCATGCGCCGGCGTCGGCGTGCCACGGACGACGGGCTTCGAAGTAGGGATCGGGACGCCTGTTACCGCCTGCGTGCCGCGCGGCAGGGGCTGGTAGTCGCCCTGCGCGGAAGGCGGCGTGGGCTCGAAGGGAATCCAGCCGTAGCCGGGGAAGTAGGCCTCGACCCAGCTGTGCGCATCGCTCGTGGTGACTGTCTGCTCGCGCTGCCCCTGGCGACCGCTCTCGGCGCGTGTCGTGCCGGGGCCGTAGCCGCTCACCAGCCGCGTCGGGATGCCGAGCGTCCGGAGCATCGTGCCCATCGCCGATGCGAAGTACTGGCAGTACCCGCGATGGCTGACGGTGAGGAAGTAGACGACGGGCCAGATCGACGGGTTCGGCACCGCCGGCGGCGTCAGCGTGTACTGGAAGAAGGCGGGGTTGCGCAGATGGTTCTGGATCGCCGTCGCCGCGTCGTACGGATTGGTCGTTCCAGCGGTCCACTGCTTTGCCAGCTGCGCGATGGTCGCGATGCTGTGGTTGACGTCGTCCGACGTCGCTCCGGTGCTTGTGTACGGCGCGGTCCAGGCGGGGTACTTGGTGCCTGCCGCCTCGAGCTGCGTCGCCGTCGCGGCGGAGACGAGCGATGTCGACTCCAGCGTCGTCCCGTTGACGATGTCCTGGGCGAGCTGCACGTCATCGACGGAGAGCAACGAGTCCGGCGCCGACGGGAGCACCGCACCGTACGCGGTCCCGGGGAGGTTCACCGCATCGGGATCGCCGACGAACGGCACGAGCGGTTGCTGGCCGGTTGAGCCCTTCTGCATCACGAGGGTCGCCTGCACCTGCTGCTGGTCCGCGCCGATCCCGCCGTCGGCCTGGTCGGTGTCGCGGGGCAGCAACCCACCTGGGAAGGGCACATCATTCCAGGTGTTCGACGTCGGACCGTTGATGCCGGTCTGCGGGAACCAGCTGCCCTCCACGAACTGCGTGTCGTCCTCGACGCGAAGGTACGTCGGGACGTTGTTGCTCGTCGTGTACGTCATCGCGAGCTGTGGCTTGCTCACCAGCGGACCACCCAGCTCGACGGATGGGTTGAAGCCGATGGTCGAGGCGCCGCCGAGGCCCGGTTGACCGCCGCCCTTGCCGGACGTGCCGATGCCGAGGCCGTGCGGGAACAGCCGCGACGAGATATCAGTGTCCGTCAAGGGAGGAACGAGCAGGGCGACGACGGTGAGGCCGACAGCCACGGCTGCTGCACTGCTCCCGAAGCGAACACGCATCCCGCCGATCGGCGTGATCCGCGCCACCGCCCAGCGATCACCGAGCGCTCCGAGATACGCCGCCGCGATCACCGCAAGCGCGAGCACAACCGCGACCGTCTCGGGAAAGGCGATCGGATCCGGGTCCTTCGCGTTGACGACATTGGTGGCAAGAACAGAGAAGACCGGGATGACGGCGAGCACACCGCGGTGCTCCCGCAATGCAACCCAACCGAGCCAGTACCCGCAGAGGAACAGGATCGCGCAGAGGCCGACCGTGAAATCCCAGTCGGTTGATGAAGCGAGCCCGGTGACGAGCGCGCGGACGTAGTGACCGGCGATCGAGCCCACGGTCTGTCCGGCGACCGGCGGCATCGCTGCAAGCGTCGTGGGAACGATGGCGGCAAGCCCGAGGAACGGCGCTGCAATCGCCGCCGCGATCCGCGGGGCCCGCGCCTGCGCCAGCAGCGCAGCCTCGACCACCGACGTCACCGCGACCACCGCCGCGCCGCCACCGCCGTTCACCCAGCCGGCTGCGAGCACTGCCCATGCCGTCGCGGCGATCAGCGCGACGCAGAGGGCGGCGCCGATCTCGAACGTGTAGTTCTTGACCGGCTCAGGCTTCGGACGCGCACGGTCGCGAAGTTGAACGCTGCGGTCGACCCAGGCTTCCATCCGACTCAGCCGGCTGCCGAAGTGCGTTCGCCCGTGCCCAGCACATCGCCGCGACGGACGACCCACCAGTCGAGCGCGAGCCGCCATGCGGCGGGAATGCGGAGCGCCTGTCCCTTGGCGCCGAACGACGTCGGCTCGATGAAGATGCAGAGGTGGCGCTGGCCGCGCGTCGCAGTGTCGACGAGCGCTTCCACCCATTCGCTCGACCGGTTGGCGGTGATGACCACCATGCCGCCGCGACCGCGCCAGCCCTCGCCGTGACGCGTGATCGTCTCGGCCAGGCTGCGCTGGCCGTCGTCGGTGGCGAGCGCCAGGTAGTCGAGGATGCGGAGTCGCTGCACCTCGCCTCGGCCGGCGCCGAAACCAGTGCCGCCCTTGCCGTTGGTCACCATGCCGACGGCCTGGCCGCGGCGGATGGCGCCATGCACGACCGATGCGCAGATCGACACCGCGTACTCGACCGACGACTCGATGCCGCTGCCGGCATGGATGCCACGCTGGAGGTCGAGCACGACCAGGAGGTCCGCGCTCTGACCGGTGTCGAACGTGCGGCTGATCAGCCGCCCGGTGCGCGCCGTCGACGCCCAGTGGATCCTGCTCAGCCCGTCGGTCGGCGCGTAGTCGCGAATCGTCGACACGTCGGGAGGGACGTCGACGGGCTGCCCCCGATGGGCCTCGGCGACGCCGTTGCCGCTCCATTGGGGCACCACCTGCAGGAGCGCATGCAGCGCGGGGTAGACGATGACCTCGTTCTCGGGTGCCACCCGGATCCGCTTCGGGAACAGCCCGAACGGGTCGCCGAGTCGCGCCTCGAGCGGTCCGAAGTGATGGATGCCGCGCAGGTTGAATGCCCCGCGAGCCGTCCACGTGACGCTGCCACCCGCCGCCAGCGAGAAGGCGCGGCCAGGCGCGTAGCCGGGCAGCTTGGTGCCGTCCCGCACTTCGCAGTACGGGAGGCGCAGACCGCTCATGTTCTTGACCGTGAAGGTCTCCTCGAACGGCTCGCCCATCATGAACGACCCCTGTGGCGACTCACGGACGACGCGCAGCTTGCGAGCGAGCAGCCGCGACCAGATGTACGCGACCGCGAGCAGCAGGATGAGGACATACGCCAACGTATACGCAAGATGGATCCCAGTGATCCCGGCGAAGAAGGCCAGGACCGCGACACACGCGATCAGCGGTACCCGCGCAGTCACGACGCGCCCCCGGTGCGCACCGCGATCGCGGTCACGCCAGACGCCGGCCCGTCATCGGCACTGACTCGGTTGCCAGGATCTCCTCGAGCACCGCTGCCGCTGTGAGGCCACGCAGCTCTGCGTTCGGACGGAGTACCACGCGATGCTCGAGCACGTTCGGCGCGATCTCCTTGATGTCGTCCGGCAGGACGAAGTCGCGGCCGGCGAGGGCTGCCCGCGCCTGCCCGGCGTGGAGCAGTCCGAGGGTGCCGCGCGGCGACGACCCGAGCGAGACATCGCGGTGCTCACGGGTGCGCCGGACGATGCGGACGCAGTAGTCCTTGAGGGTGTTGTCGCAGTAGATGTCGCGACAGACTTCCTGGGCCGCCTTGATCTCCACCGAGTTGGTCACCGCCTCGAGTGTCCCGAGCGGACTGCCGGACTGGAAGCGGTCGAGCATCGCCACCTCCTCGTTCGCGGGCAGGTAGCCGAGCTTCAACTTGAGGAGAAAGCGGTCCACCTGCGCTTCGGGAAGTGGGAAGGTGCCGCCCAGTTCGATCGGGTTCTGGGTTGCGAGCACCATGAACGGGTCCGGCAGCGGATGGCTGGTGCCGTCAACGGTGACTTGCCACTCCTCCATCGCCTCGAGCAGCGCTGACTGCGTCTTCGGCGTCGCCCGGTTGATCTCGTCGGCGAGCAGCACCTGGGCAAAGATCGGTCCGCGGCGGAACTCGAACGTCTGCTGCTGCGGGTTGTAAACGCTCACGCCGGTCACGTCGCCGGGGAGCAGGTCCGGGGTGAACTGGACTCGCTCGAAGCTGCAGCCGCTGCTGCGGGCGAGTGCTTTGGCGAGCAGGGTTTTGCCTGTTCCCGGGACATCCTCGATGAGAAGGTGGCCTCGACAGAGGAGCCCGACAATGCAGAGTTCGATCTCCGCTTCCTTCCCAACGATTACCGTCCCGAGGCTCTCCTGCAGACGCCGTGCCATTGCCTGGACGTCGACATTCATGGTGATCCTCGCGCTGTCTCAACCGGGTTGGTGAGTGACTTGATCTCGTCTGGAGTATACGGTCGCCAGATACGCTTCCAGCATCACCCAGAAGGATGATCCACACGCCTACCCCAAAGCGTTGTATAACTGCACCTGACGAGATCCACGTCTGGGTCTCCACTGGTTGACGGTCTGGAGGAGGAGGAATTGGCAGAGCGCGAGGAAGAGATCCTCACAACTGGCGAAGCGGCGGCACTCTGCGGTGTGTCCCGTTCGACGCTGCGTCGCGCCGTCGCTCAGGGGCATCTGCGCGCCTGGCATACGCCGGGAAAGCACCTTCGGTTTACACGCGCCGCGTGCCTTGAGTTCGCCCAGTCGCTCGGCCGAGTCGATCTGATCGGGCAGTCATACCGCGAGGCTCCCGTCTCGGGCCAGCCCGCGCAGGCAGGGGCAGTCGGGGTCTAGAACCAAGGATCTGCTGGCGCACTGCTCGAGTGCGCCGGCAGGCTTCAGCGTTTGCCGGAGAGCAGTCCGCCGACCGTGCCGCCGAACAGCGCGAGCAGGTCGCCGCTGAAGACGCTGCCCATGTCCATCGGGCCGAGGTCGATCAGGTGGTGGGTATTGGCCGCCAGCGCACCGGCGATGATGGACGACTCCTGGAGGAACTGATAGAGCGCGCCGACGGCGATGAAGCCGATGGCGACCACGATCCCCTGGTACATCCCGGCGCGCCCGGCCAGACGAGCCGCGAGCCACCCGCCGAAGATGACAGCCAGGAGGGTTGCAACGCCGACGACGCCACCGTCGATCGTTCCTGCGGACCCGAATGCCGCGTTGGTGGCGATCAGACCGACATTGCTGAGGACCAGGAGCGTCACCTCGCCGACGACCAGACCGAGGAAGCAGTGCCGCCACGAGATCATGTGCTGGCCGCTGACCGCCATCGGCGCGCTCGGGGCGGGCCGCGAGCTCGCGCGGGTGGGCTGACGACGCTTTGGAGAGCGGGTCCCAGTGGCCATCGCGTGGAGTATACGAATCTGTCGCCAGCCGGCAGCGGGGCGTCGCGGAGCGAGGAAGCCACCTACCCTGCGGTCGAATGGCAACCCTCGTTCGCCCCGACCCGCCGGTCGCCGCGCCTGATCCACCACAACGCGGCAACCGCATCACAGCATGGCTGTCGGAGCCCCGCCAGGCGCTTCTGGGCGCCGTCCTGATCCTCGTTGCCGCGGTTGGGCTCGACGCGTTGAGCGATCCCGATGTCTGGTGGCACATCAGGCTCGGCGACTGGATCATCGCCCACCACCAGATCCCGGCCGGCGAGCTCTTCGCCTACACGGCGTTCGGCAATCCGCTCGTGGCGCACGAGTGGCTGTCGGAGACGATCTTCGCCGCGCTGAATGCGGTCGGCGGGCTCATCCTCGTGACACTGCTGATGGGGGCTGTGGCGTGGAGCGGCATGCTCGCAACGCTGCTCCGCGGCCGCATCCGCGGTGCCGGTCCGGTCGTGCTTGCGATCGGGCTCGTGCTTGGAGCGCGTGTCGCCGAACCCGTGCTCGGGACGCGTCCGCAGGTCTTCACGTTCGCGCTTGTCTGCTGGACGTTGTGGATCGCCGAGTTGTACCTGCGCTCCGGCGGACGCCGGCGCTGGCTCCTGCCACCGCTGTTCCTGCTCTGGGCGAACCTCCACGCGGGCTTCATCGCGGGCATCGGCTTTCTCGTGATCGTGCTCATCGCGGAAGTGATCAAGCGCCGCTGGTCGCTCGGCACGGTTGCGCCACGGCAGCGGATAATCGGCCTCACGGTCGCCGTTGGAGCGTCGATGCTCGCGGCGTGCGTGAATCCGTATGGACCGTCGCTCTTCGTCTTCGCCGCGACGACCGGGGCGACGGAGCGTGCGAAAGGAATCATCGAGTGGCAGTCGCCGAATTTCGCGGATCCCGCGGAATGGGTGCTGCTGGCGCTGCTGCTCACATTCGTGGCCCTGACCGTCGCCACGTTCACGCGCCGGTCACGGCGGAGCCGATTCGAGCTTCGCGACTTCGCGCTTGCCGGCGCCGGTGCCGTTCTGGCACTCACCTCTGTGCGCAACACGGCGTTGTGCATGGCCGTGATGGTGCCGCCGTGGATGGCGATGGCCGCCGATTTCGCTCGATCGATCGAAGCGCGACGCACGCCACGCCGCACCGTCGTCAGTGCGCGGCCAAAGGCGCCGGTCATGGGGATCGCACTCCTGGCTGCGGCCGTCGTTGCCGTCGGCGTTGTCGGTGCCCGTGTCTACAACACCGCGACGCCGCAGGGCGTCGCTGCGGTCTACCCATCGTGTGCGACCGCGCTGCTGGCGAAGAGTCCGACCGTGCAGCGCGTGTTCACCGCATACGGGACCGGTGGCTACGTCATCGACCGCGTATGGCCGAGAGCGTCGGTGTACGAGTACGGCGAGTTGATCTCGCTGGGGACTGCTGTCTTCGACGACTACGACCGCATCGCCAGCGGTGCGGTGACAAGTCCGACCGCACTCCAGCTCCTCGACGCAAGCGACACGACAGCGGTGCTATACAGCCCAGGCCAGTTGACCGACGACCTGCGCTTCTCCCCGGAGTGGACGGAGATCATCGACACGCGCGACAACGGCATGCTCCTGTTCCTCCGCGGCGACGCCTCCTGGGCATATGGCGGTGCCTGCTCCGTCGCCAGCTGATCCTTCCGAGTGTCCGGTATCAGGAGTACGGTCACGCCAATGCGACTGATCGGCCTCACCGGAGGCATCGCAACCGGCAAGAGCAGCGTCGACACGATGCTCGCGGCGCGCGGTGCCACGGTGATCGACGCTGACGCGCTTGCCCGCGAGGCAGTGCTCCCGGGCGAGCCGACCCTCGAGCGTGTCGTCCAGCGTTTCGGTCCGGGCGTGCTGCTGCCCGACGGCACCCTCGATCGCCGGCAACTCGGGGAGATCGTCTTCGCGGACCCAAAAGCTCGGTACGAGCTCGAGCGGATCACGCATCCACGCATCATCGAGTTGAGCCAGCAACGCATCGCCGCGGCGCTGGCGAGCGACGCCCCACTCGTGTCGGTCGACATCCCGCTGCTGTACGAGGGTGAACGCGATGCGACCTTCCCCGGTGTGCTCGTCGTCTACGCGCCGGCTGAGGTCCAGATCCGCAGGCTGAAAGAGCGCAACGGACTCGACGAGGCGGCGGCACAGCGGCGCCTTGACGCGCAGTTGCCGATCGACGAGAAGCGACGCCGCGCCACATGGGTGATCGACAACAGCGGCGACCTCGACGCGACCGAGCGCCAGGTGGACGCGTGGTGGGCCGCGGTCGTCAATCCGGCGTCGTAAGGGGCCGCCGCGGCGCCAGGCCGCCGAGGAGGACCTCGAGCAGCTGCGCCTCGTCGCGCGCAAACGCTGCCGGGTCGTTGCGGCGCAACGTTCCCATGACGTAGCCGGTCAGCACCATCTCCGCAGCGCCGAACACGACGTAGCTGGCCACCTGAGGGTCGATGTCGTGATCGATCTCGCCACGGTCGCGCGCTTTACGGATCATCTCCTCGATCGCGTCGAAGGCCACCATCACCGTGCCGATGTCATGCGACTCGAGGAACTCGTACGAGCGTGTGACCTCGTTGATCATCACGGTCATCAGGTCGGGCTCGCGGCGGTACACCTCGACCCAGAAATGCACGAGCCTGCGCATCTGCTCGCGGAAGCCAAGCTCCATGTCCCCCACCTCGTGGAGATAGCTGATGTACTCGCCCCAACGCTCCGTGAAGATGGCGGCGAGGATGTCGTCCTTGTTGTGAAAGTAGTGGTAGACAAGGCCGTACGCGATTCCGGCACTGTCGGCGATGTCGGCCACCTTGGCTCCGTGGAACCCCGAGCGCGCGAACACCTCGGTCGCTGCAGCGATGATTCGTTCACGTGTTTGCGCGCTGCGACTTGTTCGCGACGTGTTGCGCGCCGGGCTCGCCTGACTTATCGGATTGCCCCCGCTGCGCGCATGGACGAAATCGTCGCCGCGTCGTAGCCGGCCTCGGCCAGCACCTCGTCGGTGTGTTCGCCATACCCGGGTGCACCGCATCGGAACGTCGCCGGCGTCTCGGTCAGACGGATGGGAAAACCGGTCTGGGCGGTGGGTCGTCCCTCACCGGCGTCGAGGCGCATCGCGCGACTGTGCACCTGGGGATGCTCGAACGTCTCGTCCAGCGCAAGCACCGGTTCGACGCAGACGTCGAGCCCGTCGAGTGCGTCGCGCCACTGCGCGCGGGTTTTGGTGAGCAGCACTGCCTGGACGACTGCGATCGTCCGCTCGCCTTCGGCGCCTTCCGCGAAGCCGCTGTCGGCAACGTCGGAGACGCCGATCGCGTGCACAAATGCGTGCCAGAACTTGGGCTCGAGCGTGCCGACGGAGAGGAACCCGTCGGCGCATGCGTAGATCCGGTAGCAGGGATAACGACCGGTGAGCGTCCCGTTGCCCGGCTCCGGAACCGTGCCTGTTGCGAAGAGTTGCGACGCGTGCACGCTCGCCCAGCTGATCAAGCCGTCGACCATCGAGATGTCGCAGTGCTGACCCTCACCGGTGCGCGCCGCATGGTGCAGCGCGACCATGATCGCGAGTGCCGCGTGAAGCGCGCCGCCGCCGAGGTCACCGACCTGCAGCCCGGGCATCGCCGGCGCGGCGTCGATCGTCCCACCCAGGAGGAGCACGCCCGCGACCGCCGCGTAGTTGAGGTCGTGGCCCGCGTGGTCGCGATATGGCCCGTCCTGTCCGTAACCGCTGATGCTGCAGAGGACGGCGCGAGGATTGCGTGCGTGGAGCGCGTCGAAGCCGATCCCGAGCCGGTCCATGACGCCGGGTCGGAAGCTCTCGACGACCACATCGGCGCCGTCCACCAGGCGGAGAAACGCCTCATGCCCCAAGGGATTCTTGAGGTCGATCGCCAGCGATCGCTTGTTGCGGTTGACGGGGTGGAACATCGCCGAGTACTCGTCGACGAGCGGCGCCATCCAGCGCATGTAGTCGCCGCCGGTCGTGTCCTCAACCTTGATGACGTCCGCGCCGAAGTCGGCCAGGAGCATCGTGCAGAACGGCCCCGGCAACAACCTGGTGAGGTCGAGGACTTGCACGTCGTCGAGTGCCGGCATGGTCGCGCGAGTGTAGCAATCGTTCGACTCGCTACCTCGCCGCAATCCCTGTGCTACCTTCGAAGGAAGGTTGACGTGATGAGCACGACAGTCGTCCCGTTGCGTGAGGCTCGGTGATGGACGAGCTGGTCATCAAAGTGCCTGCGCCGTTCAGCGGCATCGATGACCTTGGCTTCTCCGCGCGGTATCCGGCGCAGGAGCGCAGCGAGCCGCTCCGCGATATCCCGCTCTTCGTCGAAGGACCGCCCCGGCCGATGCAGCTGCTTGTCGAGCGTCTCGCGCTGTTCGCCGACAAGGACAGCATCGTCGGCACCCTCGCTGACGACGACCAGTACTCATGGACTGCGCCCGTCCAGCTCACCGACGAGGTCTGCGTCCTCGCGTTTCGGGACCGGAGCATCCGCGGGACGGACGCGCTCCTCGAGCCCGCCGAGGCTGCGCAGGCAGTTCGCGGGTACATCTGGAACCTGGTCCGGCCGATGGCGTTCACGTTTCTTCGCGATTGCGTTCGCATCGGCGGTCTCCGCCTGTCCGAGCAGATCGCCGTGATCATCGAGACCGGGCATCCGCCGTCGGTCGACATGGAGTTGCAGCGCTCGGCGATCACGCCGGAGAACGGCAGCCGGCTCCTCTTCGCCCTCTAAGTCCTGACCACGCCGGCGGCCCGATCTACGGGGTGGTCGGCGTCGGTGTCGCTGTCGGCAGCGGCGTCGAGTTCGGCGCAGGAGTTGGGGTCGGCGTCGGCGTGGGCGCGACCGTGGGCGCGGGCGTTGCGCCGACTGCGGTCGGGGTCGGCGTCGGGCTCGGTGTCGCGGTGGGCGGCAGCGGTGGCGTCGGGCAGTCGGCGAGTGCCGGGTTGAACGGCGTGGGCGTCGGCCCGGCGGTCGGCACCGCGGTTGGCGACGGGCTCGGGGTCGGCGCGCCGCTCTTCGTCGGCGCCGGTGTCGCGGTGGGCACGGGGGTCGGCGTCGAGACGTATGGCGTGTACGTCGGGCACGGCAATGGCGTCGAGGTCGGCGAACCGTGCGCGGCGGAGACACCCAACGAGATCGCCACGGCGACCGCACCGATCAGGATGGTCACCACGAAGGTGATCGCCCCCCACTCCTTCCGAAAGACGTTCATGCGCCGACCATTCCCTGACTCTGCGCTACCGCGGCGCTGAACTCCGGATATTGCTTCGCCAGGCGGAGGTTCGTCGCCAGCCAGCCGGCGGGGGTGCCGACGTCGAGGAGCTCGCCCTCGAACTCCACGCCCCAGACCTCGCCGGAGCCAAGGAGCTTGCCGATCGCATCGGTGAGCTGGATCTCGCCTAGCGCGCCGGGCCGGGTCTCGCGGATCGCCGGGAAGACCGCGGGCGTCAGGACATACCTGCCCATGACGGCCAGATCGCTCTTGGCCTCACCAGGGCGCGGCTTCTCCACAAGACCTTGCACACGGTGGAGCTTGCCACGTGACTCACCGATCTCGGCGCATCCGTACCGGGAGATCTGGTCTCCGGGGACGCGCATGAGCGCCAGGATCGATGTTCCGAGCTGCTCGTGAGCGTCCCAGAGCTGGCGGAGCAGCGGCGGGTCGGCCACGGACAGGTCGTCCGGCAGCATGCAGAGAAAGGTCCGATCGCCGACGGCGTCGGCGGCGCAGAGGACAGCGTCCCCGAGACCGCGCGGTGCCGTCTGGCGAGCCACCGTGATCCTGCACAGGTTCCCTGCCTTGCGAACAGCCTCGAGCTCAGCGAGCTTGCCACGCTCCTCGAGCAGGCGCTCGAGCGGGAGATCCGGGCGCAGATGCGCGGCGAGCGCCTCCTTGCCCTCCGCGAGCACGAGCACGATCTCGTCAGCACCCGAGGCGACCGCTTCCTCAACTGCCCACTGGATCACCGGGCGATCGAGAACAGGGAGCAGCTCTTTCGGCAGCTCCTTGGTAGCGGGGAGAAAGCGCGTTCCCAGGCCTGCGGCCGGGATCACGCATGGTCGCGAGTCCACGGCGGCGAATTGTCGCCGGTCGGGACGGAGACGCGCTCCCCGTTACCCTTGCGCGCATGCCTGACACGAGAACGTTGCTGATCACCGCGGTACGCACAGCGCTGGATGCAGCGGGCGTGGACCCCGGATTCGACGTCGTGCTCGAGCGATCGGCGCGTCCGGAGTTCGGGGACTGGTCAACGCCCGCGGCACTCGGACTCGCTCGCGTCCTTCGAAGGGCGCCGGCCGCGATCGCCGCGGGGCTCTGCGACTCCCTCAATGCAGCTCAGGTGCCGCTCGTCCGCATCTGGGAGGTGACGCCGCCCGGGTATGTGAACGCCCGGCTGGCTGACGCGCCCTGGGCTGACGCCGTGCTCGCGACCGCCGGCGACCTCGAGGCGACCGGCGCGTTGCAGGTTCCGCCTGAGGCGGCCGCCTCCGGCAAGACGCTCGTCGAGCACACCGCGACGAACCCGAACAAGGCAGCGCACATCGGCCACCTCCGCAACGCCTGCATCGGCGACACGGTCGCCCGGGTGCTCCGCAGGACCGGACACACGGTCGAGGTCAACAACTACATCGACGACACCGGCGTCCAGGTTGCCGACGTCGTCGTCGGCATTCGCGAGCTTGGTTTCGAGCAGCAACCGGGGGAGCCGTTCGATCAGTACTGCTCGCGCGTCTACGTCGAGGTGTCAGGCCGATACGAGAGCGACCCCGCGTTGCTGGAGCGCAGGCGCGAGATCCTCCACGACGTCGAGCAGGGTGGCAATGAGACGGCGGTGTTCGTCAAGGACATCGCGCGTCGCATCGTCAACGCCCACCTCGCGACCATGCACCGTTTCGACATCGCGTACGACCTGCTGACGTGGGAGTCGGACATCATCGCGCTCGGTTTCTGGCGGCAGGCGTTCGAGCTGCTCAAGGAGTCAGGCGCCATCGTGCTCGCGGAGTCCGGGAAGCTCGCCGGGTGCTGGGTGATGCCCGCCGAAGGTGACGACGAGGACGGGGACGACGACACCAAGGTTCTGGTCAAGTCCGACGGTATCGCAACCTATACCGCGAAGGATATCGCTTACCAGCTCTGGAAGTTCGGCTTGCTCGGACGCGACTTCAATTACCGTCCGTGGGAGGCCGGCGGCGCGCTGATGAGCACAGCGACCGAGCCCGATCCGGGTGCGCCGCCCGCTCACTTCGGGCAGGCGCAGCGCGTGATCAACGTGATCGACGCACGCCAGGCCTATCCGCAGCGCGTGGTGCAGCGTGCGCTCCGCCGGCTCCATCACGATCGCGAGGCCGACAACTCGATCCATCTCAGCTACGAGGTCGTCGCCCTGACGCCGGCAGCTGCAGCAGAGCTCGGCGTCGAGATCGAGGAAGGCCATGGGAGCGTCGCGCTCAGCGGACGCCGAGGTATCGAAGTGCGCGCCGATGACCTGCTTGATCGTGCCATCGCGCGGCTCAGTGCGAATGCACGGGATGCGGAGAGCGCGCAGCTGGTCGCGGCCGGTGCGGTGCGCTACTACCTGCTCAAGTTCTCACTCAACCAGATCATCTCGTTCGACTTCGATGAGGCCCTGCGGGTCACCGGCGATACCGGCGTCTATCTGCAATATGCGCACGCACGCGCTGCCGGCATCCTTCGCAAGGTCGACGCAGGCGCGTCGCAACCGCCCGCAGCATTGCACCCGGCCGAACGCGAGCTCCTGCACGCCATCGAGGCATATCCACGAGCGCTGACCGAGACGGCGCTGGCGCTCTCGCCGTCGATCCTCACGACGTACGCGTTCGGTCTCGCCTCAGCCTTCAGTGACTTCTACGAGCACACGCCGGCGATGGTCCGCGAGGAGGATCCGGCCGTCCGCGGCTTCCGGCGTGCACTGGTCGGCGCGACGCGAGCCACGCTGGCGGATGCGCTCCACTCGCTCGGCATGGCCGCCCCCGACCAGGTGTGACCAAGGGGTCGACGAAGGGCGCTGGTATGATCCGGAGCCTCCAGGCCCCGTTCGTCTAGAGGCCCAGGACACCGCCCTCTCAAGGCGGAGACCATCGGTTCGAATCCGATACGGGGTACCACTGGGCCAGCGAACGGGAGCGGAGCCTAGAGAGAGGCGATTGGCTGCGACAGTCCAGCCCACATCCGCAGAGCCCGGAGGGTGAACGACTCGTAGTCGCGGATGAAATCCAGTCCGGTCCCGAGCGCGCCGGTTATGACTCCGAGGCGGATGAGATCCGGTTGCCACTGGCGCCAGTGGCGTTGGACATCAGCGGCGCGCGCGATGGCGGACGTTTCGACCACATCCGTTGCCTCGAGGATGCCGGCCATGATCGGGAGGACCGTCGGCCAGTCCGGCGCGCCAGCGGGTTGTCGCCCAACCACATCCTCGAGAGCCTGCCGATTCCGAAGCCGGAATACTCGTTGATTCGCGGACGTCGCAGAGTTGAGCATCCCTCCGAGTTGAAGGCTTTCGAGCGCCTCAGCGACCGCGTCCTTGCCATACGCGGCACTGGTTGCGATCTCGCTTATACCCATGAAGCGATCGACCTCCCTCAGCATCACGCGCAGTACTTCCGCACGCGCTGAGACTCCCCACAACGATCTGAGGCGCAACTGGATTAGTGCCGGACGTTCCAGCGATGGGGCAGCCGAACGCCCGGTGGCAACAAACCGCACGGGCGACCCCGCACCAGGCCAGCGAAGGTGCGAGTTGGCGTTCACCGTCGCGGAGAACTCGCGAACGGCACCTTGGACAATCGGGTCCGCCTGATCGGTCAGCCGTTTGAGGCGTATCGCGGAGGCAAGCCGGCCGTATGACACGCACCAGTCCAAGGCCTCGGTGCGCAAGCGCGTGTCGCGGTGTCCGAGACGGGCAGTGCCAATGATCAGCGCCTCAAGATCCAGAGCCACATCCTGGTGGTGCCGTTCCCAGCCGCTGAGTCCGAACTCGGCCCACTGGCTCCACAGCGTTCCCAGCACGAGATCGCGCACCTTGTCGCTATAGGCCGACATCGTCAGCTCCGAGCATCCGAAGCGCCGCCCGAAGATCGTCGTGAAAAGCCGGCGAGGGATCGTGCGTGCGCGCCCAGGCTGCCGCACCCCGAAGCTCGGTCGGCAATGGTTTGAGAGCTCGCAGGTCTTCGACGTGCTTGCTGCGCGGGCCTTGATCGACGGCCGCGTAGAGCTTCAGATAGATCTGATCGGTACGGCTCGCCAGGTGCAGGATGAGGGCACCGAAATTGCGCACCTCGGCGCGCTCGGCGAACCTTTGGGGAAGGCCAAACTCCATGAGGGCCGACGGGCCGGAGTTGAGCCACTCGTCGCCGATGCCGAGGACTTGGCCCACGTCACGTACGGCTTCCACGAGGGGCTCCGGCAGCCGATCGGACGCAACGTAGTGCCCGTCCTCTACGAGCGCGACGATGTCGAGGTCCCTCGTGGCGCGCGTGATGAGCCCGAGGAGGACAAGGCTGCTCCCGCCGACGGCAACCAACTCGTACGCAAGGCGCCGGGCCTGGAGCGTCTCGGATAGCGCCTGAAGCGCTTCAATCACAGGCAGCATGCCGGTATTATACCGGCGAATCACCGATATTACATCGGCGACCTGGAAAGCGGTCGCAACCCGGCCACGATCTCGACGCGCTGTGCCCCAGCGTCGTCGGGGTGCGCCAATGTCGCCATATGCGGCTCGTGTCTGACCTCTCTCCGATTGCGGGTCCTCAATTGACTTGGCGCGTACGCCTTCCGGCAGCGATCTGTTTGCTCGCAGTTGGGATGATGAGTTTGGCGTCGTTCCTTCCCTACATGAGCATCCCCGCATGGTGGGATGACGGGCTATCGGCAGGCCCTCCCTACTCGACCTACCTCGCGAGCTGGAGCCTTGCCGACGGCCTTGAAGCGAGGCTCGTGATTTTGTTGTTAGCCGTGTTGGGGCTCGTTGCTGTCGCCATGCTTTGCGGAATCCGGCGCAGATTTTCCGCGATGGTCTCGGCGATCTTCTCTGTCGGGTTGGTGCTCTTTGCGCTGCATGAGAGCGGCGACGGCGGCCGACATGTCCTGCCGGCGTGGGTGTTGCCGGGCTCGGGGGGTGAAGTCGCCCCTCTCGAGCCCGTGACCGTCGGGGCGGGCTTTGCCGTCTTTCTCATCGGAGCTGTGCTCGCCGTCATCGCCTCACTGATCGCGCTCGACGGAGTGGTCCGAGATGGACATCAAGGCCACCGGGGCCTCCAACCAAATCCTCTTGAAGGGCTTTGATCGCGCTTGCGAGGCCTAGCCCGGGTCCATACACTCGACGTCGTTCACGTCAACTCTCGGACCGGGGTGCGATCGATGGCCACAACCAAAACCACGACCAAAAGCACGGCGAAGCCGGCGAAGCGCACCAACGCGAGCGCCGCCGTATCGAAGGGATTCAGCCCCGAGGAAAAGGCAGCTGCGCGCGAACGCGTCCGGGAGCTCAAGGCGGAAGCCGCCAAGGCAGATGGCAGAACGGAGCTCCTTGCGGCCATCGCCAAGATGCAGGAGCCGGATCGCACCATCGCCAAAAAGGTTCATGCGCTGATCACAGCCGCCGCGCCGGATCTCGCACCGAAAACCTGGTATGGGATGCCCGCCTACACGAAGGACGGCAGCGTCATCTGCTACTTCCAGAACGCCGGGAAGTTCAAGGTCAGGTATCAGACGCTCGGATTCAGCGACAAGGCGAAGGTTGACGACGGCGCGATGTGGCCGATTCAGTACGCCCTCAGCAAGTTGACCGCCACGGAAGAGGCAAAGATCACCGCGCTCGTCAAAAAGGCGGTGCGCTGAGCCTGCCGGCGCGGCAGACTCACACACCTCCGCGATCGGCATCCGTGAGCGGGCGCGTCCCCGTCGGGAATCTTCCGTCGTTGGTCGTCGTATGCGGCCCGCCCGGTGCGGGCAAGACTCAGCTCGCGCAAACCTTGTCGCTGAAAGTGCGCTTGCCGGTGATCGCCAAGGATCTGATCAAGGAAACTTTGATGGATCACTTCGGCCCGGGCGAGGCAGCCGGCACTGCGGCATTCGCTGTTCAGCGTGCCGTGGCCGACGCCATGCTGACGGCAGGATCTGGACTGATTCTCGAGGGGGCATTCTTCCGAGACCAACTCGACTTACGCGGTCTCGCCATCAAGGCACGAACCGTGATCCTGTCTATCCACGCACCCCTGGAATGCTTGGTGGCTCGCTACACCGACCGTCAGCGAGATCGTCATCCGGGTCATCGAGGGCTCGAAGCGTTGCCGGAATTGCGCCGCAGAGTTATGGACGGTGTCTACGAACCCGCGGATGTCGGCCTTCCGGTCCTCAGAGTCGAGACGGAGAATGGCTACGACCCGTCCGAGGACGCGATTGTTCGTTGGCTTGCCGAGCACCACGTTGCTTCCTGACGGAGCGGCGCGGGTTGTTCAGTTGAGTTGAGCGAGGCCTACCATTCATTCGATGGCTGGCACGGGCGACTGGCGCCTTCGCGGACAGGAGAAGCATCTCCAGGGAGCCACGCTCGTCCGTAAGCCATACAGAGCGAAAGACGAGTTGTGGGAACACGACCACTGCGAATTCTGTTGGGCGAAATTCATGGATCCGACGTTCTCCGAAGACCATGCAGAGTTCATCGCGGAGCACCATGACGTGCTCACGGAGGGATTCGCCGTGAGCGGGAGGAGCCCCAACGGAGGAACAGATGATGACTACTGGTGGATCTGTCCACCATGCGTCGCCGACTTCAGCCAGCGTTTTGCGTGGACGCTTCTTGACGTGGCCCCGCAGTAGGACATGCGCGGCATCGATGGTTTGTCGTGGATAACGTGAACGACTCGGCGAAGCCCGCAGAGATTGCGCCGCGCCCACTCAGCGACACAGAACGTGGCGTTCTCGAGTCGCTCCTCGCGCAGGACTTTGATGGCGCCGCCGCGTTGCGAAGTCAATTGCCTCACGCGAAGGTCGTCGGCGCATGCACGTGTGGGTGCGTGACAGTCGACTTGGCTGTGGACAAGGAGGCCGCCGAACGGGCGGCGATCGGAGGACGTCTGATCCGAGCTGAGGCGACGATTCTCGACGATATGGACGAACCGATCGGAGGTGTGATCGTCTTTCTTCGTGACGGCGACTTAAGCATGTTAGAGGCGTACTCGTACGGAGACCCCATCAACGCGTGGCCTGAGCCTGACCGTCTCAATGTGTTCCTGCGCGACGTCTGACGTTCAGCAGATCACTCGCCCATCGGTTCCAGGACCCAGCCGTCGGGGCAGTACGCGACCTCACGCACCTCGCGCACGTCACTCGTGATGATGTAGCGCGTCCCCTGTTCTGATTGCTCAATGGCCAGCTCCCATTGCTTGCCGTCAGCATCAGCCGAATAGTGATTTGCACGGTTGCGCATCGCGACCCACGTGACATTACGCTGCAGGAGACATCGATAGGCAGTCGGTTCGGTTGCTTTTCGGGCCGTCGCGCCGATACGTCGGCGACCAGAACGATGAGCGATCCCGGAACCATGAACGCGATCGCCACCACCAGCCACGGGGCACTGCCTCGCCCGCCGGGCACCCATATCGACAAGGACATCCCGAAGACGATCAGCGCAAACCCGGTGAAACGCGTCCAGAGATAGCGCTTTCGCCGCGCGTCAGAGATAGGTCGCCGCCTGGAGTGTCACCCAGATGTCATACCCGACGTGGCCGATGATCACGGGCAGCAGCCGGCGCGTCTGCAGATAGAACGCGGTCATCATCGCCCCGAAGACGAGCGGCTGCAGCACGCCGAGGCCGTATTCCACGTGGTACGAGCCGCGAATGATCACCGAGACTATCGCGATCGCCGGCATCGCCCACCCCAGTGAGCGCAGGCGATTGGTGAGGTAGCCGAGCACCACCACCTCCTCCACCACCCCCGAGACGACGGACGTCGCGATGCCGGTGATGATGAACGACAGCCGCGACGTACCCGCAGGTATCGGTGTGCCATACACACCCGGGACGTGCGCGTTGAACAGGAACTCTCCGATCCAGTTCGACACGATACGTGCCGCGAGCATCAGCAGCAGCCCGATGACGATGTCCCGAACCAGGTGGGTTCGGTCGAGTCCGATCGACTTGAACGACAGACCGGAGCGACCCAACAGATACCAGACGAGTGCAAGCGGGGCCGCCAGTGCGAGCGTGTACAGCACCTGCAGGATGGTCGACGCCGTGGGATCCAGCTGATTGAAGACCGACCCGCCACTGGAGTGACCGCTGACCTCCACAACCAGCGTGATGATCGCCGTGACCGTTGCCAGCGCAGGAAACACCAGCAGGACGACGATGAGCTCTCGCCGGATTGTCGGACGGTCCAGCGTCGGTGCCGGAAACGGAGCGCGTCCGTTGGCCGGATATGAAGGCGGCGGGGGCGGGAGGTCGTCAGGCGGCGGTGGTGGCGGCGCGACCGCCGCTGCCGCTCTCGGATCTCCCGATTCCATCCGACGATCCTACGAACCGCCGGATCGATTCCCTCGCCAAGCGACAGGTCGCGAACCGATCAGTGACAGAGGATCCATCACCGGATCCGGTTCCGGTTGTAGAGCGACCGCGCCCACAGGTAGCTGCCTGCGGCAATCAGGACACACCACGCCACGGCGAGGACTCCGCTGTTGCCGATCGGCGAACCGGTGAGCAGACCGCGGAACGTGTTGACCACGTGTGTGAACGGTTGGTTCTCCGCGAACCACCGCACCCCCACCGGCATCGTCGCAGCCGGCACGAACGCGCTGCTTACGAACGGCAGCACGAGCAGGATGAGCGACATGCTGTTCGCACTCGCCGGAGTCTTCGCGAACAGTCCAAGCGCGACACCGAGCCACGTCAGCGCGGCGGCGAGCAGGAAGAACAGCCCAATGGCGGCAAGGCATTCGATGGGGCTCGCCGTCGGCCGGAATCCGAGCGCTACCGCAACGCCAACGACCACGACCACGCTCACGAACGCCTGGAGCACGCTGCCCAGCAATTGCCCCGTCAGGACTGACATGCGGCTGATGGCCATCGTGCGAAAGCGCGAGATGATCCCTTCGGTCATGTCGCTGCACACGCTCACCGCCGTCGCCTCGGCGCTGCCGGCAGCGGTCATGAGGATGATCGCAGGGGTCAGATAGTCGACATACGCACCACCGCCTGGTGTGGCGGCGCCGAGCCCGGCGCGCAACGTGTTGCCGAGCACGCCGACGAACAGCAAGAGGAAGAAGACGGGGACGAGCACCGCGCTCGCGAGGATCATCGGGTAGCGAAGCGAGCGCCGGACACTGCGACGCAGCATCGTCGTCGAGTTCGCGCAGCGCGAGAGCATAGGTACTCATGCGGCGTTCCCTGTGAGCGCGAAGAACACATCGTCAAGATCCGGCGCGTCCACGATCACGCGGTCAACACCGACGCCGAGCTGATCCAGCCGCGTGAGCAACGGCATCAGCGACTGGGGTGTGCCGTCATTGGGCACCTGCAGGACCAGCGCCTCGTCATCGCGGGAAGCTTCGGCGAGGACGCTCGCAGCCTTTTCGAGTCCAGTGAGGTCACGGAAGTAGAGACGCGCGTGACCGCCGGGCATCCGCCGCTTGAGCTCGTCCGGTGTGCCCTCGGCCACGATGCGACCGTGGTCGAGCACCGCGACCCGGTCGGCAAGCTCGTCCGCTTCCTCGAGATTCTGCGTGGTGAGAAAGATCGTCACTCCCCCGGCCACGAGCTCGCGAATGATCTGCCACATCGTGCGGCGGCTCCGCGGATCGAGTTCCAGTCGTGGGCTCGTCCAGGAAGATGATCCGTGGGGCACCAACGAGAGTCATCGCCAGGTCGAGACGGCGGCGCATGCCACCGGAATAGGTCATTGCGGGCTGTTTGCGAGCCCCCACCAGGTCGAAGCGCTCGAGCAACTCATCAGTGCGGCGATGGCCTTCGCGCCCGTCGAGATGGTTGAGGTCCGCCATCAGCATCAAGTTCTCTTCGCCGCTCAGCAGGCTGTCCACAGCAGAGAACTGCCCAGTGACACCGATGGCAGCGCGCACCAAGTCGGGCTGACGCGTGACATCGAAGCCGTTGACGAACGCCTCGCCGCCATCGGTGCGCAGCAGGGTCGACAGGATCTGGACGGTCGTCGTCTTGCCGGCTCCGTTTGGACCGAGCAGCGAAAACGTGGTTCCCTCGACGACCTCGAGATCGATGCCGTCGAGGACGACCTTGTCACCAAATGATTTGCGCAGGCCCGCGAGCTTCACCGCGAGGCGCGGTGTCACAGTCCCCATCAGGCGATCCCGACGGCAGCGGCAACGGCAGCCGCGCGATGGATCCTGATATCGCCGAAGGACGTGCGAGCGCGAACCTCGACGGAGTCCGTCCCCGCCTCGGGCTTCGCCGCCGCATCGAGCGCGTTGGCCACCTTGCCGAAGGAAGTGTTGAGGTCGAGCCATGCCGGCACTCCTTCGAGGACGCTGATGTCGATCGCGCCCATCGACGTGTGCGCGACGATGGCGCCGCGCCGCACCTCGCCGATGCGGATGTCACCGGTGGCGGTCTTCGCGGTGACGGTCGATCCCGCGTGGTCGACCACGATCCGGCCGTTCGCCGAGCTGACCCGTAGGTCGTCGCTGACGTCGCCGATCCACGTGTCGCCGTTGGTGTTCCGGACCGCAGCCGTGCCGGCGATGCTGCCGATCCGGACCGTGCCTGACCCGGTCTTGATGTCCGCGTGCCCGCTCGTGCGGTCGACGTTGACGTCGCCGACGCCGATCCGAATCTCGATCGGGGACGCCTCGGTCAGCTGAACGTCTCCAACGCCGGTGTTGTAGTGACACTCGCCGAGGCGACCGTTGGAGTGCAGCGATGCGATACCGGTCGCGGCGTGCAGCTGCGATCCCGTCGGTACGTCGATGACGACGTCAACGGAGTCGGCACCCTTGCGCGGCCCGAACTGGCGCCACGCCTTCGGAGTCTTCACGAGCAGCGCGCCGTTCGCGTACTCGACGCGAGTCTCCTGCGCGGCCGTCACGTCTGACTGCTTCGTCGGATCGCTCGGACGCACCTCGACGATCGTGTCGGTGCGGTCGCTTGCGGTGATTCGCAGGTCACCGACGACGATCTCCACCGTGATGGAGATGGGTGCGGGGGTGTCAAAAGTAGGCATGGTGTTGACTCCTCAAATGTGCGGGCCCGCGACTCAGCGGACCCATCCCGTGTATCGATTGCGGCTCTGCGCCGAAGGCGATTCGTTTCGACGTCCAGAGTTGGTTCCTTCAACTCGTGCTCCAACGACGCGAACAAGCCAGGCGTTGACGGAGAGCGCCTCGCTTCCCGCGGCGCGCTCGATCCGGACCTTCAGCTGCTCGGGCAGCCGGAAGTTGATCCGCGACATCCCGCCTTCGTCGACATCGTCCGCGTCTGACGATGTGCTGCGTCCGGTCCAGGGCTGGGTGGAGGCATCGGCGCCGCGTGTATCGGCAGGAGACACGTCGGCCGGCGGAGGCGTCACCACGAACTCGAGATCGCGACCGCGCAGACGCAGTTCCACCGACCCGGGCGCGAGGTCCACGGTGATCTCTTCAGACGCGGCGGTCAACGCATCCTGGAGTGCGAGGCGGATCGCCGAGTTCGAGCCGTGCGACGAGCCGCTGCGCGAGCGCGCGGGCCTCATCGCCGCCGGTCTCGGCCGCTGCTTCGAGTTGCCGCTGAATGCTTTCGACGTAGGGTTGCAGGTCCATGGCGCCACTATGGCACCATTCATGGCGCCATGTCAAGCACACATGGCGCCAAAGTGGTGTCGAATGTCGCCCCTGAGGTGACTCGATCGCGTTTCGACACGCGACCGCACCTGAATCCCGCTCTACGCTCGATTGCGCTGTGCTTCGGTCGCTTGTCGCCTGCGGGCTCGCCGCTTGGGTCCTCGCCGGCTGCGCTGCACCCGGGGCGGACGAGCCCGAGGCGAAAGCCGTACAGCAAGCCCAGGCCATCGCTCAAGGCATGTCGAGGACACCGGTCACCTTCATCGCGGCGTCCTCGGGTTCCTTCGCTCAGTTGGTTTCCAGCGCAGGGAATACGAGCCCAGACCCGGACCGCCGCGTCTGGGCGGTCGACTTCAAAGGTCACTTCGAACTCTCGTGCGGGCCGCAACAAACCGTCGCCGAGCCGACCTGCCCTGTGGACACCCGTGTCCTCGTCGTCCTCGACGAGATCACCGGCGACACAGTCCTCTTGGAGACCCTTCCGCCGAACTCCTAAACAGAGGCGCGCGCTCGTTCGATGCCATTCCCAGTCACGACCAGCATCCAGGGCGTAACAAGATGGATGCACCCCGCTTTGAGAGCGCCTCACCGCGACTAGGCTCTAGTTCGTGGACAAGATGAAGCCGTGGCAGCGGCTCTCCCGCAAGCACTCATCCGAGAGCACGGCGGCTCACGGCACCCCTCCCGCACCCGACCAGAAGTGCATGGACGGCGATTGCTCGAAACCAGCCAGCTGCCGCTGCACCTACGTCGACCGCCGTCAGGTCAAGTGCGGCACGGCCTGGTGCGATGAGCACAGCCGGATCGTCCTCGGCCTCCCGTACTGCCGCCGCCACGCGACCGTCGCGCCGTCACTCTCCAACGGCTTCTTCACGCACATGCTCCCGGACGTCGAGAACCGCGCCCCGTCACTCGCGACCTGGGTCGGCGCCGAGCTCGACACGGCCGTCCGCATCGCGCTGACCGCTGACGCTCCGCACAAGGACGCGTATGTGGTCAGTGGCGCCGTCCGCCCCGTCCGCGTTCCCGGCAGCACGATGCCCGTCTGGCTCCGCTCATGGACGCTCGTCGACAGCACCGGCGTCCTCCAGCACGTCTCGATCGAAGTCGACGAGGAGGACGATCGCGCTGTGGTCGTCCGTGTCGGCGGCGAGCCGATGGGCCGCCACCAGCCGCCCTGGATCGGCCGCCCCCGCGATCAGACCATCGCGCCGGAGATCGACGCGGCCGCGCGTCAGGCCTTCCGCATCACGATCATGCACGACATCGAGCTCGGGCTCCTTGGCGCCCGCATGGAAGTCGCTTCCTGACCGATCCGCCTGATCAGGCGACGAGCCGCGCCGCCGCCTCCTCGGCCGCACGCCGCTCACTCGGAACGAGGCCAAGCCGCACACGCCGGTCGAGCAGATCGTCGAGCGTGCGCGCCCCTTCGTGGAGCACGCCGAAGAGCAGTTCCACGCCGAGCGCAGCGACACCGTCCGCGAGTGGCTGGAGCAGCGACGGGTTTCCCTGTGCGAGCGCCAGCACCGCAGTCGCCTCGACTCCATATCGCCGCATCAGACGAGCGGGGACATCGAGACCGCGGAGCACCGACCGCGGCGCCGCCCCGACGAGCGGCAACGCAGCAGTCGCGCTTCGCCGACCGGGCGCGATGCGATCAACCGTGTCCTGCGCCATCCGCCGATACGTGGTCAGCTTTCCGCCGACGACGGTGACCAGGCCAGTGCGCGGATCCTCGACGATCGCGTGGCGGCGGCTCAGGTCGCGCGTGCTCTCCCCTCCCGCACTGAGCAGCGGTCGCAGCCCCGCGTAGGAGCCGATCACGTCAGCGTGGTCGAGGGGGACCTCGAGCGCGCGGGACAGCGCATCGAGCAGATATCGCTCCTCCGCAGCTGTCACCTGCGGCTGCTCCCCGGGAGGTCCGTGGTACGGCTCGTCGGTGACGCCGACGATCACGTGGCCGTCGCTGGTCGGCGTCGCGCCCACCCAGCGCGCCGACTCCCCGGCGATCGGCACCACGAGCGACGCTCGCACATTGCCGAGCGATGAGGCCCGCACGATCACGTGCGACCCCTTGCTCGGCGCGAGCTGCACACCTGGTGCCAGACCGTCGGCCCACACGCCGGTTGCGTTGACGATGTGCGTCGTCGCGATCTCGAACCTCCGGCCCGTCACCGTGTCGCGCACCCCGACACGGCCACGTTCGACGTCGACCGCATCGCAGTACGTAAGGATCATCGCGCCGTTCGCAGCCGCAGTCCGAGCCACCGCAATTACCAGGCGAACGTCGTCCTCGAGCTTTCCGTCCCAGAAAAGGATGGCCCCGCGGAGGTCGTCGCGTCGCAGGCTCGGAATCAGCCGCATCGCCTCGTGTGCGTCGATGCGACGCGGCGCGCCGAGCGTGCTTCGCCGGGTCCCGGCCGCTGCGCGCATGACATCGCCGGCACGAATACCGGTCTCGGCGAATGCGCCATACACCGGCCGCATCGCGTCGTCGAGCGGCGCGACAAACGGCATCGGCCGCACCAGGTGCGGGGCAGTCCGCGTCATGAGGATGTGGCGTTCGCGCGCCGACTCCCACGCCACCGCAACCTCGCCTTGACGCAGGTAGCGGAGCCCGCCGTGGGCGAGCTTGCTGCTGAGACCGCTGGTGCCGTTCGCCAGATCGCGACGCTCGACGAGCGCGACTTGCAGGCCACGCGTCGCGGCATCGAGCGCAACGCCCGCCCCGGTGATGCCACCGCCGATGACCACCACGTCGACGGCTTCGCCACCGTCGAGACGATCCATCTCGGCGCTGCGCCGGCTGTCATTGAGCGATGCCGAGCGCGTCCCGATCACGACGCGCAGTCTCGCGCGGATGCGGCTATGCGGCCGCTGGTTGGGTATGCTTCGCACTGCATGATCGCGACCACGGCGCCAGGCCTGCTCGAGGTGATCGGGATACCGCTGGGCTTCGTCGTGCTGATGGCAGCGGCGTTCACCGGCCTCTACGTCCTCTGGATGCGGACAGGGTCCTAGCCGCCGGTCTCACAGGCTCAGCCGATCGAGACCAGCTCCACATCGACGTCGAGCGTGGCGTTGGCAGGGACGCCGGCCGAAGCGTTGCCGGCAGATCCGAACCCGAGCGCCGGCGGGACGACGAGCTTTCGAGTGCCGCCGACCTTCATCCCCGGAACGCCGAGGCGCCAGAACTCCAGCGTTGTCGGGTCGGCGAGCTGCAGCGCATTCGTCGTCGCACCCGCTCCGCGAGTCGTAATGACCTGGGTTCCGTCGGCGAGCCACACCGTGAACTGCACGTTCACGTTCGCGGACGCGGTCGCCACCGCCCCGCAGCCCACGGTGATGTCGCCGAACTGGAGTCCCGAGGCGCCCTGCTGAAGGGTCACCGGCGTGGAGAATGAATCCACTGCGGCGACCGGTCGCGGGGTCGCGCAATCGGGGGGCGGCGGCGTGATCTGGCTGCTCACGGTCACCAAACTCCCGCACCCGGCCAGCGCCAGAACCCCGAGTGCGACGGCGGCCAGAACGGCGATGCGAGGGCGGATCGAGCCGAGGTGACGAGCCATCGGCGCCGAATCGTACCCCGACGCCGCGTACAATCGATCTAGAGACAGTTCTAAGGAGCCCCAGCCGCCATGGCAAACACGATCAAGGAATCCAAGGGCGTCGCGTCCCAACGCGACATCCTCACGCACGTCCGCTGCCCGATCTGCAACAACCTGATGCGCCAGAACGAGATCGGCGTCGAGATCGCCTTCCGGCACAGCCGCCGCCCTGGCGAGCCCCGCCGCGAGCGCATCGTCAAGCACACCAAGAACTGCAAAGCCGCCTAGTGCGGCGCGGATCGGGGCGCGCCTGATGGCCGTCGAGGTCCCGCTGCTGCCGCTCGGCTCGGTGCTCTTCCCGCACATGCCGATGTCGCTGCATATCTTCGAGCCGCGGTACCGGGCGATGATGCGCGACTGCCGGTCGGCGTCGACCACGTTCGGCATCGTGGCGATCCGCGAGGGCTACGAGGTCGGCACAACCGCGGTCCCGTACGAGGTGGGCACCCTGGCGCAGCTCGATGAGATCGAGGAGCTCCCGGACGGCCGGTACAACCTCGGCGTCATCGGCGCCTCGCGATTTCGCATCGACTCGTTCTCGCACGACCGCCCGTACCTGGTGGGATCCGTGCATTACCTCGAGGACATCCCCGCGCCCGCCGACGACACCGAGCGTCTCGCTGCGGCAGTCACCGCGGCGTTTCGCGGGTACGCCACACAGCTTCGCGGGGTCGGCCAGGGCGATCCGCTCGAGTTCGGACTGCCGTCGGATCCCGAGCTCTTGTCGTACCTCGTGGCCGCTGCGATGCAGGTCGAAACCGCACAACGCCAGCGTCTGCTCGAGATCGACGGCACCGCGGAGCGCCTGTCCGCCGTGCTCCGCCTCCTGCGCCGCGAAGCAGCGCTGCTCGACCGGATGCTGGTTCGATCCAAGGACCACGCCGCCACCTCCGGGCTGAATTGAGCGTCGCTGCGCGTTTCGCGCTCGACGGAAAGGTCGCGCTCATCACCGGGGGGAGCCGGGGAATCGGACGCGCTATCGCTGACGCGCTCGCCGAGGCGGGGGCGACCGTCGCAATCAACGCGCGGCACGCTGACGCCTGTGAGGAGGCGGCTGCTCAAATCGTTGCTGCCGGTGGCACCGCGCTGGCGGTTCCCGGCCACGCGGGCGACGCCGATGCGTGCGAAGCCGTCGTCGCCGAGGTCATGCGTCAGTCCGGACGGCTCGACGTCCTCGTCAACAACGCCGCGACCAACCCACAGTTCGGCCCGATCCTCGACGCTGACGAGGGCGCGATCAACAAGATCTGGGACGTCAATGTCCTGGGGCCGCTGCGCCTCACGCGACACGCGGTTGCGGCATGGATGCGCGATCACGGCGGGAGTGTCATCAACATGGCGTCGGTCGCGGGCATACGACCCGAACCGCTCACCGGCGCATACAACGTGAGCAAGGCCGCGCTCATCACGCTCACACGCACGCTCGCTCGCGAGCTGGGTCCGCTCGGGATCCGCGTCAACGCGATCGCGCCCGGCCTCGTCGAGACGAAGCTGGCGCGCTACCTCGTCGAGACCACCGCGGTCCACGATCACATCATTGGTCAGACCGCGTTGGGCCGCCATGCCCTCCCGGACGAGATCGCAGGTGCAGCCCTGTTCCTCGCGTCCGATGCCGCGTCTTTCGTCACCGGCTCGGTGCTGGTGGTGGACGGGGGCTGGTCGGCGTAGCGCAAACGTTCTCCCTGTGTGAATGGGAGAATCGCGATGAGGCGAAGAGGGCACTCGGAGGCGACTGCTATGGCGAATGACCAGGGACTCGGCTTCACGCTCAGCCGGCGCGCCCAGTTGAGTCCGGACAACACGGCCCTCATCTTCCGAGAGGAACGTTGGACCTACGCGGAGCTCAACACGCTCACCAACAAGGTGGCGCACGGGCTCCATGCTCTGGGCGTCAACCCCGGCGACCGCGTCGGCTTCCTGGGCCTCAACCATCCGCGCTTCTTCTTCACGTTGTTCGCCGCAGCGAAGCTCGATGCAATCTTCGTGCCGCTCAACTTCCGCCTGACAGGGCCAGAGCTCACGTTCATCATCCGCGACGCGGGACTGCACACCCTCGTGTACGAGGAGGCGTTCGCCTCGATCGTCGATTCGATCCGCGCAGACCTGAACGTGCACGAGTATGTGTGCGCCGTCGAGCAGAGCGGCTCACGCGGCTTCGACTCCCTGTTGCACGACCAGCGCGACACAGACCTCGACTACCAGGTCGCGATGAGCGATGTGGCGCTGATCATGTACACGTCGGGAACGACCGGACGTCCGAAGGGTGCAATGCTCACCCACGGCAACATCATCTGGAACAACATCAACTCCTCGCTCGCCGACGACGGGACGTCCCAGGAGATCTCGCTCGTGGTTGCGCCGCTCTTCCACATCGGCGGTCTCAACGTGACGCCGCTCCTGTGCTTCATCAAGGGAGCGACGGTGGTCATGGAGCAGATGTTTGAGCCCGGCATGGTGCTCGAGAACATCGAGAAATTCCATATCACGTCGATGTTCGGCGTGCCCGCCATGTACCTCTTCATGGCCCAGCATCCGGACTTTGCGACGCGCGACCTGAGCAGCATTCGTGTGTTGTCCTGCGGTGGCGCGCCGGTGCCGGAAGCGCTCATCAAGCTGTACGCCGCGCGTGGCTTGCCCTTCAATCAGGGATACGGGCTCACCGAAACGTCGCCGTTCGCGTCCTTCCTGCCCTCGTCGATGGCGGAGAAGAAGCTCGGTTCGGCAGGCATCGCGCCGTTCTTCACCGACGTCAAAGTCGTTGACGACGATGGCCACGACGTCCCCGACGGCGAGCGCGGCGAGATCGTCGTCCGCGGGCCGAATGTCATGAAGGGGTATTGGAACCGGCCCGACGCCACCGCGGAGGTGCTGGTCGACGGATGGTTCCACACCGGCGACGTCGGCATTCGTGACAGCGACGGCTACTTCTTCATCGTCGACCGCAAGAAGGACATGATCATCAGCGGCGGCGAGAACGTGTATCCGGCAGAGGTCGAGGACGCGCTGTACCAGCACCCCGGCATCAAGGAAGTCGCGGTCATCGGCGTGCAGCATCCGCGCTGGGGCGAGACGGTGCGGGCCGTTGTCGTCCCGAAGGACGGAGCCGCGCTGACCGAGGACGAGGTCATTACGTTCTCGCAGGACAAGCTGGCGCGCTACAAGCAGCCGAAGTCGGTGGTCTTCATCGATGTGCTGCCGCGCAACCCCGCCGGCAAGGTGCTGAAGTTCGACCTTCGTGAGAAGCACGGTCAGCCGATCGTGGAAGCCGATGCACCGGCGGCACCCGAGGGAGCCACCACCACGGCGAGCTGACGAGCCCGGCTGGGCTACGTGATGTCGATGACGAGGCGCGCGCCGGACAGGTAGTAGGCGTCGAAGGGCGCGTTCTTGCGCAGCGTGATCTTGAAGATCAGCCGGCTGGTGTTGCGCACCATCGGCAACGGCGTCACTGACACGACGATCTGCCCAGGCGGCATCGACTGGATCGGCGACGTACCCGCGACGCCGGTGAACTCGACGTAAAGCGTGGTCGGACCGTCGTAGCCGATGACGGTTGTCGGGGCGCCGCTGACACTGTCGGGGAACGCGAGGTCGAAGACGAGACGGAAGTCGTTCGGGTGCTCGCCGATGCGCACGTCCGCAACCGAGAAGCCACTGGATCCGGTGCCGATGGTGTGACTACCGGTGAGCTGCTGCGGCGTGGGCGCGGCCGGAACCGTCGCAACCGGGGCAGCCGGTGTCGCGACCGGAAGCGGCGCGACTGTCGGAGCAGCGGTGGCGTGTGCGGTTGGCCGGGGCTTGGTGACGTGCGGTGCAGCAACCGGCGTCGTCAGCGTGGCGCTCCTGCCGATCAGGAGCCCGATGATCAGCACCACGACGGTTGCCACCGCGAAGATCCAGAGCCGGCGATCCCGATCAGCCGCCGCAACTGCCGGCCCACCGATGGGCAGCACGTGCCTGCCGGTTCTCGGCTGCGAGGGATTCCAGGAGCGGCGTTCGGACGTCTGCGACTTCAGCCGGCGGACGTGGCGACCCGGTCCCGCGGGCGTGGACGGCGCCGAAGGTTGGGTGTACTCGCGGAATGCGTCGGGTGAGACCAGTTCATCGACCGCCGCCAGGTGGTCCGCCGGGACGTCGACGTCCATCGGCTCGTCGACGACTTCCGGCAGCTGCTCGGGGACCGCGAGCGGTGCCACCATCGGGCCGATGCGGCCGTTTCGGTTGGGCTTGACGGGTGCGGGTGCGGTGTTGCGGCCGAGCGGCGCGGCAAGCGACGCGACCTCGCCGAGGATGTCGGCGAGCTCTTGTGTGGCCAGTTCCGCGGTGGTCGGCTCGGGAGTGGCGATCTCGGACACCGCTGGTTCAGCGACGACCGGCGTCTGCACGTCCGCACTCGGCGTGGGGATCTCAGGTTCCGGCGCCGGTTGCACGACCGGTGGTGGCACGGGCTGTCCCACGGCAGGTGGTTCCGGTGCAACGACGACAGGCGGGCTGTCGCTCCATGCCTTTGGATGTGCACGCTGGTTCCACGACGGCGCCCCGGCGCCCTTGACGATCTCCACGTTCGAACTCGATATGCGAGCCGGCGCCGCGCCACAGCGCGATCCGGACCGCGACCGCGTCCCGCATCCGCTGGAACGCGTTCGGTGCTCCGCCGGTGTGAGGCACCGGTGGCTGGGGCTCCGCGTAGCCGATCGCTGGCGGTTGCGGCTCATCGACTATCTCGGGAGGCTGGGGTGCCGCAACCAGCGCTTCCGGCGGGCGCGCCGCCTGGACGACGGGCTTCGCGACCTGCACCGGGGGCGGGGTGGGCGCTGGCGAGGTCGCGATCTGATCCATCGGCTCTTCCCAGAGGAAGAGCTCCGGCGGCTCGGCAACGGCGACGCTCGGGGTGCGTCCGCCGATGAGCTCACGCGGCTCGCTGACGTTGGTTTCGTAGCCGCCGCGAGGAGCCCACGGCAGCGCCTTGCCGCGCTCGGCGCCGAACCATGGCGGAGCCTCCACCGCGCTCGGGCGCTCGTGATGCGGCGGTGCAACCGGGAGGTCGTCGCCCTCCTCGATCAGGCCGATCTGGCTGAAGAGCTCGTGAACGGCTCCGTCCGGGATGTGCACGCGTGCAAGACCACCGATCCGTTCGGATTCCTCGCGAAGATGATCGATCGCGGTCCTGCAGCGATCGCAGGCGAGGAGATGCGCCTCGAGCTCGCCCGTTGGTGCAACCTCGAGTTCGGCGTCGAGGTAGCTGCTCAGAGCGAGGAGGCTGCACCTCACAGCGCGATCTCTCGGTAGATCGAACCGAACTCGCGGCGGGCCGCCGCGACCAGGCGGGCGGCCGCCTCTGGCGAGCACTCGAGCGCTCGCGCCATCTCGTGGTAGTCGAGACCGCACAGATCGCGCAGCAGCAGCGCCGCACGGCGATCGAAGCCGAGCATTGCCATGGCGCGCTTGACGGTGTTGATCCGGCCCGCGTCGACGGCGTCGACCTCGACCTGCACCGATGTGCCGTTGCGCCGGAACATCCGCCCAATGCCCGCCGGCCGCGGTGGGAAGCGCTGCCCGTGCCGGCAAGCGCGCGTGACCGCCCGATAGAGAGCGGCGCGGCCGTCGACGCGGAGGCGCGTGGGTGGGTAGCGGCTCGCGTGGTGGATGCCTCCGGCAACGAAGGCGACCGCGTCAGCCTGGTGGTTGACCAGGTGCGTGGCATACGTGACTAGATCATCGAGCTGCTCGCGTACGGTTGCGGCAAGCTCGCGCGCCTCGGGAGCGATGTGTGCTGAGACGTTGATCATGACGTTTGCGCTGACGGCGCGAGTAAGACGGTCAAAGAATACTGTGGAGTCCGCTCCGCGGTCAAGGGGAGATCAGGACGAAGTGTGCACCAACTCCCCACCGACGACGCCGGATGGCTGGACGAGACCGGCCCGCGTCCATGCGGCGGCCGGCATGCCGATGTCGGCGACCCAGACCGCGCCCGCGTACGCGGCGGCGCCGCTGCTTCGCAGACCGCGCTTCATCGCCGTCATCGTGCATGTGAGCATGGCGCGCACGCACGGATCAAACGCGTCGCCGGTGGTGGCGTCGAGACCGCTCGGCACATCGACGCTCAGGATCGGGCGGCCCGTGCCGTTGAGCGCTCGGATCGCAGTGGCCTGGGGATCGCGTGGCGCGCTGCGCAGTCCGGTGCCGAGCACTGCGTCGATGACCAGTGCGACGCCGTCGGTCGCCTCGGTCACCGCGGCTGGTGCCGTGTCGACGTGCACATCGATGCCGCATGCGCGAGCCGCTTCGGCATGCTCGTGCACAACGCCCTGGACGCGTGACTCCTCGGCGACGACCACCACCCGTACCGTGCATCCCCAGGTGGCGAGGTGACGAGCCGCAACAAGCCCATCTCCACCGTTATTGCCATATCCGGCGATAACGCCGATATCGGCTGGGCGATTGCCGAGGTGGTGCCATGCGCACCGCGCGACCTGCCACCCCGCGATCTCCATCAGCTGCAGAGTCGTGACGCCGCATTCGAGCGCCGCGGCGTCCAGCTGAGCCACCTGCTCCGAGGTGAGATCCCCGAAGTCGCTCACCCCAGCTCGACGAAGACGTCGTCGCCCAGCTTCGGTCCACCAACGGATGCCACCGGGACACCGCGAGCAGCAACCTCGAGGTGGCCGGCGCTGCCGATCAACGCGGCAACTCCCTGATCGATGTCGGCGTACGTCGTCATCAGGCCGGGGCATGCGCCGCCCTGCCAGCTGACCGAGCGCACCGTTGCCGGACCGATGTCGGCAGCCCGGATCGTTGTGATCGCGTTGCCGAGGTGGTCGACGACACAGACGCGCCCGCGAAGCCCAGTCCCGAGTTGTTCGGCGAACGCGTCGGCGAGGACGATCGGGTCGTCGATCGGCTCTCCGGCGGTCTCGAGGCGGCCTCCGGACGCGAGTTGCGCCGCGATCGGCGCGAAGACGTCGCGGCCGTGGAAGGTCGGTGCGGCGTCGAGCGGGATGTCGAGGCTGACCGCGCTTCGGTACGACTCCTGTTCCTCCCAGAGGTAGGAGATCAACCCGTTGTCGGGCGCGACGCAGCGGATCCTGGCGACCTCGATGGCGATCGCCCGCCGGTCGGTGCCGACGCCGGGATCGACCACCGCGCAGAAGACCGCACCTTCGGCAAAGGCAAGCGCGAGGGCCTTCAACTGGTATGCGCCGGCGAGCACGTCACCGGCCGGGATGCCATGGGTGCCATCGACGCACTGCGCGTGGGGATCCACCCGCCATGCGGCGCCGGTCAACGACGCGGCGTACGCGTCGTCGCGGCCGAAGTCGGTGACGAACACGATCGGCTGCCGCACGGCATTCGGTACCGTAGCAGTGCCGTGGAGACTCCGCAGACCACCCCCGATCAGGCACCCCTCGACGAGGAACCGCAGCCCGGTGAGGCGCCGATCCGGAAGCAACGCCCGGCATGGAGCATCCCCGTGGTGGTGGTGTCCGTGGTCGCCATCGCGGTCCTGTTCGTGATCGGCTTCACCGGCCTCTTCGCGAACCCCGTCACATCGGTGAACAGCAACGGCACCACTACCCTCTCAGGGACGTTCGAGCCATACATCTGCAACAGCACGTCGTGCGACGGCTACATCTCCGCCGGAGCGCGAAGCGTTTTCATCGTCTTCCCCAACGATTGCGCTCAACCCGAACGCGGGACGAACATCACTGTGGACGGCAAGCTGGCACCGGATCTCGGCAGCGCGTCGTACCGCGCCACCGGCTGCGCCTGACCCGCTACTCCCAGCGAAAGCGCCAGGCTGCGAGGCCGAAACAGCCCACGGCCCACGCAAGCGGCACCGCGACATCGAGCAACGGCAATCCACTCCCCGAGTTGAGGATTTGATGCAACGCATCTGAGACGTAGTACACGGGCAGGACGTGTACGAGGTCCTGGATCCACTGGGGCAGAGCGTCGACGGGGAAGAAGATGCCGCTCAGGAAGAGCATCGGGAAGCCGATCAATGAGGAGATACCGCGCGCCGCGTCGCTGGTGCGCACGAATGACGTGAGCAGAAACCCGATGCTTACGAAGCTGGCAATCCCAACGACGAGCTCGACGACGGCAAGCAACCAGTCACCGTGTCCGCGCGCGCCGAAGAGCGCGACCCCCACGATCGCGAGCACCGCGACTTCGAGCGCGACCGTGATCGCACCTCCGGTCATCGCTGCGCCGAGGACCTGCAACGGACGGAGCGGCGTTGCCCGATACCGGCGCAAGACCTTGCGTTCGCGCTGATCAACGATGGTGATCGACACATACGTGAGACCTGCGAGCACGGCGACGTAGGTCATCATCGATGGCAGGAAGTAGTCGATCGTCGTGATGTTCTGCGTCCCGATCTCGGTGGTGTTCAACGTGATTCCCGGGCTGCCACCGATATGCTCCGCGACCGAGAAGTCCTGGGTGATGGCGGTGATCACCTGCGACGCAATCTGCGAGTCCGACGGGTCATTGCTGTCGAGGTCGAGTGTCACACCGCTGTCCAGGCATTTCTGGTCGGGCGAACAGGGCGTCGCGAAGTCCGGATGGATCACAACGACTGCAATGACGTCGTCGTGTTGCAGACGGCCTGAACTCGTGGGACGCACTCCCCTCTTCGACCACAAGGTTCTTGTCGTGCTTGAGTGTCGTGATGTATGCCTTGCTGAGGCTCGTACCCGCCTGGTCGACGACACCGATGTTGACCGACGCATTGCCGCCGCCGAGCACGTTGCCGAGCAGGACCATCAGGAAGATGGGGATGAGCAACGTGAAGATGAGTGCTGCCCGATTGCGGAAGCTGCTCCGCACGATGGTCTTGACGAGCGCGAGGAAGCCTTTCATTCGCGCAACGCCCGTCCCGTGATCGCGAGGAACACATCCTCGAGCGTGCCGCGCTCGACCCTGAGGTTGGCCACGTCGGCGGCCCCTCCGGTACCGTCAGGACGGAGCAACTGCGCCAGGACTGTCTCTGGCGCGTGGGTACCGATGCGCACGGTGACGCCGTCGACGTCGGCAGAGTCAACGCCGTCTAATACGCGGAGCGTGGTTGCGTTCGCCCCCGCGCTCGTGAAACCGATGGTCGTGCCGGGTCCGTACTGCGCGACAAGCCGATCGGGCGTGTCCAGCGCAACCACGTGGCCTTTGTCCATCACTGCGACGCGGTCGCAAAGGCGCTCCGCCTCCTCCATGTAGTGCGTCGTCAGCATCACCGTTTTGCCGCGCGCACGAAAGCGCTCGATGAAATCCCAGAGCGACATGCGGGCCTGCGGATCGAGGCCCGTCGTCGGTTCGTCGAGGAAGACGACGTCGGGATCGTTGACCATCGCGAGTGCGATGCTCAAACGCTGCTGCTGACCGCCGCTGAGCTTCGTGGTGATCTGCTTCGCCTGGGCGACGAGGTCGAACTCCTCGAGAAGGTCGGCCGTGTCACGTGTGCGGTCATAGAAGGCGCGAAAGAGGTCGATCGATTCGGCGACGGTGGTGAAGCTGGGCAGTGCCGTTGCCTGCAGCTGCACCCCGATGCGCCGCTTCACCGCCGCCGCGTCGTGCCGGATATCCGTCCCGAGGACGACTGCCGTCCCCGAGTCGATGTCGCGCAGGCCCTCGAGCATCTCGAGCGTGGTGGATTTACCGGCGCCGTTGGGCCCGAGCAGGCCGAAGATCTCGCCCCGCTGTACAGAGAAGCTGATGCTGTCGACCGCGACGATGTCGCCGTATCGCTTGGAGAGTTCCTGCGCCTCGATGACCGTCTTCGGGATTTCCGGACGCGCCGCAACAGGCGTCGCCGGCGCTGATGGAGGCGCAGCAGTGGGCAGCGGCGTTGCCTCGACAGCCGGACGTCTGGTGTTGAAGACGAACGCGCCGCGGATCAGGAGGAGCACACCAACCACCGCGAGGATCAGCGCCTGCTCGCTCTTGCCGTGGGTCGCCACGACCACTCCGGCGAGCACGAGCAGGATCACGGCGATCACCCAGACGACGGGGATGCGCGAGAAGGGACCCGGGAGTCGGAAGTTGCCGATCATGGGATCGCCCATGATGCCGGAAGCGTCCTCAGGCGGCGGCTGCGATTCCCGCGAGGCGCCAGCCGCGATGGGCGACGGTCCAGCCGCCGTCAGCGACCTCGTGCTGCTCGTCGTCGGCACTCGTATCGGTACTCGGGTCGCGCTCGAACGTCCAGTCCTGGGTCACGGGCGCGGCGTCGCCGATGATCGCGAAGCGCACAACCGCACGCTCCAGTCCGCCCACCACTGTCGCCGCGGTGACTTCAGCCGACGCGATGTCGGCGTCCAGTGACGGCGCGCCCTGTGTCTTCGCATCCTGCATGGTCCGGAAGGTGTCTCTTGCAATGAGCAGGAAGGCGTCTGCGCTGAATTCCGGGTCGATCTTGGTCACGGCGGTCAGATCGAGGCCTGGGACGGCCTCCTCGCCACGCTCGTGGAACTCGCGGTCGAGGTCGGTGAGCATCTTGTCGTCGACGGCGTCCAGCTGCTCCTCGGCGACTTCACGCTTGGCAAGCCGGCTTCCGATCCCTGTGACGTGCAGGAACCCCTCGCCAACGGACTCCTCGAAGGAATGATCTGGCGCGACGTCGCTCATGGAAATACCTCAGTACGGGTGGGCGGCTCGAATCTACCCGCCCTGCCCGAACCTCGATTCGTCTGTCGCTGGGTTGTTGCGGATCGTTGATCCGGTCACACAACAACCGCGGCATCAACGGACGGTGATCGGCCTGCTCCCGGACACGGTCGCGCCGCCGCTGTCAACGATCGTGATGGTGACCGTGTCCTTGCCGGCGCGCTTGTAGCGATGGGATCCGGATACCGAGAAGCCCTTGCTGATCGCCTTGGCGGTGAGGACCGAGGAGGTCCCGTCACCCCACGTGACCCTGACCGAGTAGTCCGCAACGACGCCGAGCGGGTCAGCATCCGCGAATGTGGCTGCGAGCGTCGCGGTGGGTGCTGACTTCGCGGGAGTGACGGTGAATGTCTTCAGCGTGAGCGCACCGGGGAGAACGGTCACGGGGAAGGAGCCGGCGACTGTCACGCCGTCTGCGGGCGTGTAGGGGGCGCCGTTTTGCGCAAGCGTGATCGCGACGGACCCAGTGCCGGAGCCCGGAAGTTCGGGGAACGTGTAGCCGCCACTGAAGACGGTGACCGTGCAGCCGGCGGTGCCGCCGCAGGTGACGGAGGATGCCTGGGGACCAGTGCCGATCGATACGAGCGCCGGCTGCACCGTGCCATTCGGCCAGGTGATCACCGCGGAGACGTTGTCGAACGGAACTGAGCCAACGTCGCCGTACGGGACCTGGGTGTCGTACGCAGCGAGCTCGCTCAGCGCGACGGTGCCGACGGCGCCAGTCGTGGGAGTGCCCTGTGTCGCGGTCAACGCGTCGCCGGTGAAGGACGGAGTGTCCTGGAACCATTGAGAGACTTCGACAAGCGTCTGCCAGGCGGGAGCGCCCGCTCCGCCAGTTGTCGGGTAGGTAGTGTCGAGCGGTAGTTCCACCGACGCTGCGTGCTGTTGCGCCGCCCACTCGAGCGTTCCCCAGAAGTCCCCGATGTTGTCGGTGGTCCCGTCGGTCGCGGTCTGGAACGCGATGGGAGCGCCCAACGTAACGTCGGCGTTCAACCCGTAGAGCGTTAGATCGACCTTTCCAGACGCTCCAGTCATCTCTGCATACATCTCGTTGTAGTAGGGCTGCCCGTTACCGACCAAGGAAATGGGATCACGGATCGAGTCGTTCTCAAGGACGCACCGCGGTCCGAGTGTGTAGCGGCAGTAAGCCATCATCTGCACGGTGTATGCCTCGTCGGTCCCGACGGTATATCCCTTGCTGTTGCTGGCGGTATTGAGGCTCTGGTAGGGATTGAACGACACACCGATCCGAGTCGTTGGCCAATCGTCGGCGGCTTGATCGATCTCGCGTCGCAAGCACGTCTGATCGGCAGTCTCCGAGTATCCCGCCTTCAGTAGGTTCGTGTCGTTCGTTGGCTCAGACGTGCCGAGGACGAATGGCTCCGGATAGAAGAGCGCGCATTCCGACACAACGAACTCGACGACGTTGGGGATGGACTCGTACCGGGCGGCAAGCATCTGCTCGAACGTCTCGTAGTCCTGCTCAACGTTGGTCGTCCAAAAGAGTCCAGCGGTCCCCTGTGTTTGGCTGTACGGGTTGATAACGGTGACCGACCCGAGCGTGTTCAGTATCCAAGGCGGAGTTGCATTGAATCCAGAGATGATCCGAATGCGGATCGGCGTGCACCCTGGCGCGTCGGCGGCCTCGAGGATGGGGTCAATGGTCGGGTCGATCAGGACCCCTTGACTCGGTTCCATGGTGCTCCAGTCGACGTTGATCGAGCTGGCATCAAGTCCCGCCGCTGGCGGCGCGACGCCGCGGTCCACGAGACCACGGATCAGCGGCTTGATTCCCGGCGTCGAAGAGCACGAGTTAGCCGCGGCATGCGGCGTCTCCGCTTGCACCCCGGTCGGCTGCGCCAACCCGACCGCAGCAACAAGAACCAAACCACCAACCCACGACCGGCGGGCAATACGACCGACCTGAAGTCTCGGCACGAACACCTTCCCCTTCTCTACGTCCTCTTGTGGACGAGCGGAGCGTCGCACACCCGAGGCGCCTGCTGCATGAGAACAACAACAGCCAAAAAGAAAGAGCGGCCCAGGCTCTCGCCCAGACCGCCCTTTCGGGAATCGATCAGTTGCTGATCAGTACTCCGGCATCGGCGGAGCCGCCGATCCACCCTTCTTCTCAGGGATGTCGGTGATCAGCGCCTCGGTGGTGAGCAGGAGCGCCGCGATGGACGCCGCGTTCTGCACTGCCGAGCGGGTGACCTTGGTCGGGTCGATGATCCCGGCCTTGACCATGTCGACGTACTCGCCTTTGGCGGCGTCAAAGCCCTGGCCCTTGGGAAGGGACTTGACCTTGTCGACCACGACGGAGCCTTCCATGCCGGCGTTCTGCGCGATCTGGCGGAGGGGCTCCTCGAGCGCACGGCGGAGGATGTTGACGCCGGTGAGCACGTCGCCCTCGGCTTTCACGCTGTCGAGCGCGGGGATCGCGTTCACGAGCACGACTCCACCACCAGGCACGATGCCCTCTTCGACTGCGGCGCGCGTGGCGGACACTGCGTCCTCCATGCGGTGCTTCTTCTCCTTGAGCTCGGTCTCGGTCGGGGCGCCGACCTTGATCACGGCAACACCGCCGCTGAGCTTCGCGAGACGCTCCTGGAGCTTCTCCTTGTCCCAGTCGCTGGTGGACTTGTCGATCTCGGCCTTGATCTGCTCGATGCGGCCCTTGATCGCGTCCTTGCTGCCGTTGCCCTCGACGACGGTGGTGTCGTCCTTGGTGATGCTCACGCTGCGGGCACGGCCGAGCGAGGTGAGCTGCGCGGAGTTCGAGCTTGAGTCCGACCTCCTCGCTGATGACCTGGCCACCGGTCAGGATCGCGATGTCCTGGAGCATCGCCTTGCGACGATCACCGAAGCCTGGGGCCTTCACCGCAACGGCGTTGAACGTGCCACGGAGCTTGTTGACGATGAGGGTGGCAAGCGCCTCGCCCTCGACGTCCTCGGCGATCACCACGAGCGGCTTGCCGCTCTGGACGACCTTCTCGAGGATCGGCAGGAGATCCGCAATCGCGGAGATCTTCTTGTCCGTAATGAGGATGTAGGGGTCCTCGAGCACGGCTTCCATGCGCTGGGCATTGGTGACCATGTACGCGGAGATGTAGCCCTTGTCGAACTGCATGCCCTCGACGAGCTCGAGCTCAGTCTCCAGGCCCTTCGACTCTTCAACGGTGATGACGCCGTCCTTGCCGACCTTCTCCATCGCGTCGGCGACGGTCTCGCCGATGGTGGGGTCAGCGGCGGAGATCGACGCGACCTGCGCGATCTTCTCGCGCTCGGAGATCGGGATCGACTGCTCCTTGATGGCCTTCACGATCGCCTCAACGCCGAGCTCGATGCCCTTCTTGAGCTGGATCGGGTTGGCGCCGGCAGCCACGTTCTGCAGGCCGGCTGCGATCAGCGCCTGGGCGAGAACGGTGGCAGTGGTGGTCCCGTCACCGGCGATGTCGTTGGTCTTGCTCGCCACTTCCTTGACCAGCTGGGCGCCCATATTCTCGAAGGGCTCCTCGAGCTCGATCTCCTTGGCGATCGTGACTCCATCGTTGGTGATGGTCGGCGAGCCGAACTTCTTGTCCAGCACGACGTTCCGGCCCTTGGGGCCGATGGTGATCTTCACGGCGTCCGCGACCCGATCGACCCCTCGTTTGAGATGGGCGCGAGCCTCGACGTCGAACAGCAACTGCTTGGCCATGGTTCCTCCTGGTATGTCCTCTAGCCTGGGTTCCAGGGGATAGTTTAGCACTCGGCTCGGCTGACTGCTAGCGGGTGGCGAGGGCGAGTGCTAAGGGGATCAGCCCTGGCAGGCGGCGCTCCCAACAGACCCTACAAACGAGTGGCATAGTTCCGAGCGACCCGCGAATGGACCCCGACATCGACGACGCCGTCCGAGCCGCCGCCTTCGCGTTCCTCGCGGAGCAGGCGAGGATGCGCGGGGAGGCGTGGCCAGCTGTCTTTCCGCGCCGGATGCTTGAGGACGGGTTTGTATTCCGGAACCGACGAGTGCCGTTGATGGGCCCTCAAGGAATCTTCAAACCGGCTGTTCTCCCGGCAGTCCCCTTGAGCATCACGACTGCGCCGCCGGAAACCGGGAAGCCCGCTCCGTACGACGACGACATCAGCTACGACGGGCGTGTGACGTACCGCTATCGCGGCAAAGACCCGTTCCATCACGAAAATGTCGGCCTCCGCCGAGCGATGTCAGAGCAAAAGCCGCTCATCTACTTCTACGGCCTCGTGCCCGGCCGATACCTGGCGGCTTGGCCCGCGTTCGTGACCGGCGACAGTCCGCGAGACCTCTCATTCCAAATTGCGTTCGAGCCCGCCAATTCCGTTGATCTACCCGAGCTGTCCGTGGAGGATGACGTTCGGAGGGCTTACGCCTTTCGCGTTGTTAGGCAGCGCTTGCATCAGGCGGGCTTTCGCGAAAGCGTGCTCGCCGCTTACCGCAGAACGTGTTCGCTGTGTCACCTGCGCCACGAGGAGTTGCTCGACGCCGCCCACATTATTCCGGACGGCCAACCGCGCGGCGATCCTGTCGTACCGAACGGCATCGCCCTTTGCAAATTGCACCACGCAGCATTTGACAGCAACATCATCGGAATCAGACCAGACCTAGTACTCGAGGTTCGCGACGACATTCTTCGCGAGACCGATGGCCCGATGCTTCTTCACGGCCTACAGGGACTCCACAAATCCATCATCACCGTCCCTCACGTGACTCGGTACAGACCCGCCCCGGATCGACTGGAGGAACGCTATGCAGAGTTCCGGCGAGCAAGTTGAGCCCCCGCGTCCTGCTTAGCGACAGACATATGTCGTTGCCCCCGCGTATCCATGTGATGCACGTGTCCGCCGTTCCAACTCCCGCATGAGCCCAACCGACCCCGTCATCGCCGATCGCTCGGCAGGAGTGGCGCTCGCCGCGGCCGCGGGGGACGCGATCGGTGCCCCACACGAGTTCCGTGGTCCGCTCGGCGAGGCCGCGGAACTGCGCATGACCGGCGGCGGCATCTACGGGTGGAAGCCCGGCGAGTGGACCGACGACACGCAGATGACTCTCGCGCTGCTGGCGCCGCTTTCGATCGGAAACCGCCATGTGGAGGCCGTCGAAGAAGCATTCCTCGCGTGGTTCGCCAGCGGCCCTCGGGACGTGGGCAGTCAGACCAGCATGGTGCTGAGTGCCGGCTCCCCGCTCCACGAGTCGGCCGCCGAGTTCCAGCGCGCACGCCCAGACAACGCACCCAACGGCGGCTTGATGCGCATCGGAGCCGCAGCACTGTCGTATCCGGGAAAGCCTGAGCAGATCGCCACATACGCACGCGTGACCACCGAGCTCACCCACGCGCATATCGATTGCGTCGACGCGAGCGTGATCTGGGCCGTCGCCGTCGACCGCACGATTCATGGCGCGCCCGGTCCCGACGAACCGTGGGATTTTGCCCAGGCCCTGCGTGACGCGCTCGTGCACCTGCCGAAAGCCCGGCGCTCGTGGTGGGCGCAGCTGATCGATGAGGCGTGCGAACGTCCCCCCGTCGACTTTCACGAAAACAACGGCTGGGTGGTCAACGCCTTTCAGACCGCGCTATCGGCAGTCGTTCGGACGCCGGTTCCGGACGGAGCAGCTCCGTGCGGGCACCTGGTCGCCGCGATTGGAGCTGCCGTCCGCTCCGGAGGTGACACCGACACGGTTGGGGCCATAGCCGGAACGCTCCTCGGCGCGCGATGGGGGGCGACGGCGGTGCCCATTGCGTGGACCTCGATGCTGCGCGGCAAACGCCTGTATGGCAAGCCCGACCTTCATGCGACCGACCTCGACGCCATGGCACGACGCGCTGCGAAGGGCGGCAAATCTGACCAGGTCGGGTGGCCGGGCCGCGTCCACCTGACTCCGTACTACCTCGAGAAGTTCGCTGCCAGGCCCGTGACGGTGGAACTCGGAGGCGTTCGGTTCGGCGGCGTTGCAGGGCTCGATGCCGCAGTGCAGAGCGGTGCCGACGTTGTCGTCTCGCTCTGCCGCATGGGGACCAAGGACGTCCCGGACCGGACGGAGCATCGGGTTGTCGGCCTTGTCGACAACGGCCCGCAGGACAATCCGAATCTCGCGTTCGTGCTCGCCGACACCTCGGACTTCATCGCAACGCGCGCGGCGGGCGGCCACAAGGTCTACGTGCACTGCGTGGTTGCCGAGAACCGCACGCCGACGATCGCCGCGACCTTTCTCGCTCGGCATCACGGGATGCCCGTGGCTGAGGCGTTGTCAACTGTCGAATCGGCGCTCGGTCGCCGGCCGTCACCCGCCTTTGCAGACGGAGTCCGGCGCGCAGCGACCCTCTGACAGTCCGAGGTCGCGCCCGAGCACTACCCAGAGTGGGCCTTCCTCGGCCTTGCGAATCCAGTCCTGCGCCCACTCGGGGAGCGCATCGAATGAGGCCGCCGACTCGACCTCGTTGCGTAACGCCTCGAGCTCCGCAGCCCGCGTGCCAATCTGCGCGAAATTGCTACGCAGCGCCCGCTCGACGCGGAACTTGAGCCCCGGCGACGGCGACTTGACCGGCGCTGTGCGGAGCTCCTTGTGGCGATTGCGACCGAAAGTCGGCGAGGTCCCACCCAGTCGCCGCCCAATCGGACCTGCCAGCTCGACGACCGCCTCCACATTGCTGATGACCGTGAGGCTCTCAGGGACCGATCCATACGCCGCGACCGCTAGTCGCAGCCACAAATCGGCCAGGTACGGCGCGCTCTGAGCGATGTTGTCGCATATGTAGTTGCGCTGCGGTCCGCCGTGCGTGAACCCGAGGTCGGCGACCCGTGCTCGCGCTCCGGCATCGAGTGGACGGCAATCATCAGCCTTAGCCCACTCCCGCGACCCGACCTCGGCGTACAGGATGCGATTGTTCAACTTGAACTGCACGTATTCGTCCCCCGCGTCCTCGTTCTCGAGGATCACGAACTCCCGTTCCTCCGCGGTGTCGAGAAAGCACTGCATGAGGTGCGTCACCGAACGCCGCAGGTCCATCAGCATCACGCGACCTCCGCATGTCCGCCGGCATCGGCGACGTTGCCCTCGATGGAGATGACCCGATCGAGCACTCCCTGACGCAAGGCATCGAGACCGTTGCGCACCTCGCCGGTCGCGGTAGTTATGGAGGTGAGTTTCGACTTCATGCCGGCGATAGCGTTGAGCTGCGCGCGAATGCCGTCGAGATCGCGTCGCACGGCAGCGGCGTCCACCACGTCCGCATGGTCTCGCGCGGCGGACAGCGCCAACGCGCGACCGAGACGCACAGCAGCCGTGAACGCCGTGTCATCGGGATCATCCGGATCGAGTTCGCAGATGATGTGCTCACCGTGCAGCGTGAACGGAGCACAGCCTGACGGCGCGTTGCCGGCCCGATAGACGGCGACGGCGATTGCAGCGCCACGGTTGCGCCGCGTCTCGTCCAGATCACGGCAGAGCTTGGACAACCCGACGCGACCGCTCTTCGCCTCCACGGCGATGCACACCGGAACGCCGCGCGTCCACGACGGATCGAGCGTGATGAGGAAGTCGCCTTTGCGACTGCGCACGCTGTTCCCGACCGCGGTGCCGGTGGGCTCGACGAGGTCGCCCGTTCCACGCAGCAACGCATCGAGACGCGCCTCCACCGCATCCTCGAAATCGAGCCCTTTTGCGGTTCCCTTCTCGCGCTCATCGGCGCGTGCCTCGCGCGCAGCCTCGAGACGCACGAGGCGATCGCTGACGTCCTTCAACATCTCGCGCATCTCGGTGCGGAACCCGTGCAGCGGGCTGGCGGCGAGCCGCGGATCGAGCATCCGGCTGATGACAGCGCCATCGCCGTCGAAGTAGCCGGCAAGCAGCGTGCGCATGCGTCCGATCGCGCTATCTCGACGCTCCTCGTCGAAGAGGTCGTCGACGAGCCTGCGCAGCGTTCCATCCTTGCCGAGGAATTGCTCGAGCGTGCGCGGCAGCGTGCCGTCCTTCGTCGCGAATGTCTCACGCAGCGCAGCGTCAAGCGCGACAGCCGCCCGATCATGCAACTCATCAGTGCGTTGCATGAGCCGGTCGAACTCACGCGCGACGAAGTCGACGTTGATCGTCACGCCTGCATTGCGCAGCGCGATCAACCCAACCTTGAGCCCGCGCTCCACCACCGCGGGGCGATCAACCTCCGGGTGCTCGCTCACGTACAACGCCAGATCGGCGTCGCGCAGAGAGAGACCCGTGACGGCGATGTTGTCGCCCTCGATGCGAACGTCGCAGCCGAGGGTGATGGGTTCCACCTTCCTGAGCATCGCTTTTCCTCACTTCGCTACCCCGCCACGGATCTCCAGGGCTGAGTGTCGAGTGAGCCGGCGACAGATGGCTGTCGCGGTTTCGGGGCCTGCTCAGGCCTTGATCTTGCCTCGCAGACGCTCCACAGCCTCGGCAAGATCCCAGACCGTCTCGAGCGCCAGGTTCAGCTCCGATGCCGTCGGCGGCAACTCGTACACGCGGTGGTGGCAAGCGCTGGACAGTGAGTTCCACGTCAGCATCGCGCGCCCCCCGAGTGTGCGGTCGTTGAGCATGTCGCCGACGCAGAGCAACTGGCACTTTGTCGACGCCCGTTCCAGACCCGGCGCGGTGACCTGCCACAGCCGAGCCATCGCGAGCTCAAGCCCCTGGCGGGCAAGCAGCGCCGCCGCGCGAGGCCACAGCCCCGCGGTCGTGGCGTCGTCATCCCGGATGAGATCGCGCGCCGTGGAGACGAGCGTATGCGCGTCCACCACCGAAGCGGCAGCCATCAGCGCGTCTCGAGCATCTTCAACGTCAGCTGCTCGACGCTGCGGATGAACTCCCGCGTGTCGCCGTACACCTTCCCACTGTGCGTCCCGTGGTTGCACTCCTTGACGGCATCCACTGCCCACGGGTAGTTCTTGAACAGATATCCGGTGACATCGCCGGCACGATCCGCATCGTGGAGCAACGCGAGCGCCAACCACATGTTCAGCGTTGTCGGCTTCTGCAGCGCAGCCTCGACCTCGCTGTAGGACTTGCCCTGATGCAGCATATACCGCGTGGCGGCAAGTGACGACGCTGCCTCGAGTGCGAGCCTGCAGAAACCCGGGACGACGCGCAGCGCCTCCGGGGGCAGATCGCCGCTGTTCGCCACGGCGAACGCGTCCTTGATGTAGCGCTGGGCGGGATCCTGGATACGGCGCAGCTCAACGACGGATTGCTCGCGCCGCACCACTTCGACCACTGTCGCCGCAATGTCGAGCGCGCTCATCGCATCCGCCAGACGCGTGTCATGGGTGAGGACGATCACCTGGCGCTCTTTCGCCGCGCGGGCGAGCACCTGTGCGAGGCCCGCCACCTTGGCGGGGTCCATCGCCTGCACCGGGTCGTCGATGACGACGAACCGGAACGGCGACTCAGGCATCGACGCACGCGGCAGGAACAGTGACAGCGCAAGGCAGTTCAGCTCGCCCTGACTCATCACACCGAGCGCGGACCCGTCCTCACCATCGACCTTGACGTCGAGCGACAGACGGCGCTGCGTCTGCGCGCCGAGCAGGCGCAGATCGCCGAGCGAGACGTTGCTGTCCTGGCGTAGTTGCGTCCAGTTCTCCTGCACCGCGCCGGCAATCGGGCGAAAGCGCTCGTCGCGCAACTCGTCGTGCGCCTCCTTCAACCACCGTTCGGCATCCTTGAGTTCGCGTGACCTCCTGCTCGGCGTCACGCGCGCGGCGTCCGTGCGGCAGCCACGACGCAATCGCTTCCGCAGCGGGCCGCCATGCTCGTTCCAAACGTGCGAGCTCTGCTGCGGCAGCCCTCCGAAGGTCGCCGACGGCTGCGATCAGCGGCGGTCCGTGCGTCTCAAGATGGCTCGCCAGCGCAAGCGCGTCATCGTCGGCGGACACGCTCGACCATCGTTCCCAGACTTCGACGGCCGGGCCGATGTCGATACCGGCCCCAGCTCCATCACGGAGCGTCCGCAACGGTGCCGTCACGAGCTGGCGCCCCTGCCGCATTGCGTTGTCGAGCATGTTGTGTGCCGTGCGCACTGCTTCGGCGTCGGCACGGAGCGCCACCACCTGATCGCGCGCCTGCACGCGCCACTGATACGTCAACACGCTTTCGGTGCCGCAGACGGGACACCGCTCGCCGTCCGCATGCGCATGCATATCAAGCGCCTGCTGCAGCAGCGACGCGGTCTCGTGCGCCCGACCGGCGTCGGTGCTCCGCAGGCGCTCGGCCGCGGCGTGTGCGTCGCGCAACTCGGTGACCGCGGTGTTGAGTCGCTCGCGGTCGAGGACCGGCAGCCCTGCAAGGTCACGGAGCTTGCGCAGCACGATGGTCTCGTCGCTCTGCGCATCGCCGCCGACCGTGCTTGCCACGACGTCGAGATCCCACGTCTTCGACGCGAGCGCCGCTCGCACCAGCTCCGCGCGCTCGTCTGTGGTCCGCTCGAGCAGCCCTCGCAGCTGCGGCAATGCCTCGCGAGCAGCCTTGACATCGTGCTCCCGATCTAGGCGCGCCTTCTGCAGGACCTGTTGCGCCGCAGCGAGATCTCCGAGACCCAGGATGCCCGCGAGCGCGTCGTAGAGCTTCGACTGCTCGCGGTCGAGCGCGTGCTCGAGCTCGTTGTGCGACAGCAGCGGCGGATAGCCCGCGAGCTGCTGAGTCCACCCGAGCAACTCGGGAAGCGCTGCTTTGCCGTCAACGGTCAGCGTCGAACCGTCGACGCCATCGCCGTCCTTCCAGACCCGCGCGACATCCAACGGCTGCTTGCGGCCGTCGATGGTGAAGCGCGCGGCCACACGCGTGTGCCGGTGATGGAGGTTCTGCCACCCGTCACGCCATACCTTGACGCGCTGTTCCCAGCGCTGGTTGGTGCCGAGCAACACCATCTCGAGTGCCTCGGAGAACGAGGATTTCCCCGACCCGTTGCGGCCGACAACCAGCGTGAGGCCCGGTCCGGGGTCGATCTGCAGTGTCGACGGCGGACCGATGCCCCGGAAGCCCTCGACCTCGATGGACGTGAGATACACGGCGGCGGGTGTTGCGGCTTTGGCGATGTGCGTCGCGGACGCCGATGCCGAACCGTCCTCACCGCGCAGCGTCGCATCAACGAACGCTGTGCCCTGGAACGCGGCAAGAATCAGGTCCGCGGCACCGGCCGGGGGATGCGCGTCGATCCGATCGACGACGAGGCCGAGCAGTGCGTTGTCAGGCATCAGGCGCCGTCGGCGTGCTGGTCACGCGTTTCAAGACGATCTCGTCAGGCGTGCGCCCATGGTCGACGAAGTACGTCGCACGTGTCCCGTCCTTCTCCAGGTGGACGAGCGACCCGACCTTGAATGTGTCTGCAGGCACCGTCAGCGGCGGCTTCCGTTGCGGTGCCTGCGCCGGCGCGTGTGGTGTGGCGACCACGGACGGCACGAACGCCGCCGGCGCTACGGCGACTGGAGCGGCGGCGACTGCCTGACGCTCGCGCTGGACGTGATGGCGATGCACGGTCACGCCGACGGCGATCGCGGTCAGCACCAGCACAGGAACACTGATGTACCAGTACGCAATGCTCAGCACGAGCACGACCCCGAGCACGATGTAGCCGACACACCCGATGCCACCAGTCGCTCGAGCCGCCTGTCGGGCCGCATGGTGTGGGCGCCTCGCATAGGTGGAGAATCCCGCCCAGAACCCTCCCGGAAGTCGATGCCCCAGATAGAAGCGCACGCGCCATTCTGGCGATTACGGACAATGTGGCCGTGCCCGATCGCGATACCTCCGCGCCACCGCTCACCCGCCGCTTCGCCACGGCGTTCGCGCTGGCCTGGGCTATCCACGGGGACCAGTTCCGCAAGAAGACCGGCATCCCGTACATGGCACACGTCATGTCGGTCTCCGCGCTCGCGCTGGAACATGGCGCCGACGAGGATGTCGCCATCGCCGCACTCCTCCACGACACGGTCGAGGACTCGCACGACGGCGCCGCGAACTCACGGCGTCATCGAGGATCAGTTCGGCGAGCGTGTGGCACGCATCGTCATGGCCTGCAGCGACGCAGTCGCCGTTCCCGGGCAGCCCAAGCCCGACTGGCGCGAGCGCAAGGAGCAGTACCTCCGTCATCTCGATGACGCTGATGAGGATGTCCTGCTCGTTTCGGCGTGCGACAAGGTCCACAACTCGGGCGCGATTCTCGAGGACCTGCGCACTGAGGGCGATGTGGTCTGGCAGCGCTTCACGGTCACGGACCCGAAGCAGCAGCTCTGGTACTACACGAGCGTCGCGGAGATCCTCCAGCGCCGCCTTCCGGGTCCGCTGACCGACGAGCTCGGCCGCATCGTCGGAGAGATCGTCGCACTCGTCCCCTGAGCGGATCAGATCGAGTCGAGGATCCGCTGGCGTTGCGCCGCGTACTCCGTGTCGTTGACGACACCCTGCGCCTTCAACGCGTCCAGCTCCTGCAGTCGCTCGGTCGCGTCACCCTGCGCCGGCTGCGCTGTCGGGACACCGGCCTGCGCATCAGCGGCGAGGATCGCCTCCGCGGAACCTGGCGCCGGTCCAATCGCGCCGGGGAGCGCGAAACCGGGACCGCTCGCGGTGACCACCGGGCTCGTCTCTGCCTGCAGGACCAACGGACCCGGGGGAACGTTCGCCGGAATCTGATACCCATGGCCGCGTAAGACGTCGAGCGTTGCCTGTCGTGCAGCCTCCGGGTTGCCGCTGTTCGCTTGCCTTGCCGCCTGGAGTTGCTGGGCCAGGTCGTTCATCGCTTTCGGATCGAACATCGCCGGATTCATACCGGGTGCCATGGTCATTCCCGGCGTCGCACCGAACGCGCCGCCCATCGATTGAAAGGTCAAACCGCCGGCGCCCGGAGTGCCTCCCGGCGTCGCGAGCCGCGAGCCCGCGTACGCGTTGGTGCCGGCTGCGAATTGCGCGCGCCACTTCGCGACTTTGGCGTGCGACGCGGCTGCACTCATCATGATGATGCCGCCGATCGCGACCCAGATCCCGGCGAAAAGCCCGAGGAAGCCGAGGTTGTCTGCCGGCGGGCACGGTGGACCGGAGCAGAACCCGTCGTCCGAGCAACCGCAGTTGCCGTTCGAGATCAGCACGATCAGCCCGTAGACGAACGCGGCGGTCCCGACCACGGCGAGGAGAGCGCCGACCCACTTCACAACGTCTCTGCCCATCGCGGCGCATATGATGCGCGCCGATGAGTGCCTCTCGCCCACTCGACCAACGCGTCGCCATCGTGACGGGGTCGAGCCGCGGCATCGGTCGCGCGATGGCACTTCGCCTTGCCAGTGAAGGTGCATCGGTCGTCATCACCGGCAAGTCCGAGGCGGGGACCGACAAGCTCCCGGGCAGCATCCACACCGTCGCGGCGGAGATCGAGGCCGCCGGCGGAACCGCGCTCGCGCTGCGCGTCGACGTGCGTCACGACGACGAGGTCAAGGCCATGGTGGACGCGACGATCGAGCGCTTCGGGCGTCTCGACATCCTTGTCAACAACGCCGGCGCGCTCTGGTGGCAACCGGTGCTCGACACGCCGCCGAAACGCTACGACCTCATGTGGGAGATCAACGTACGCGCGGCGTATCTGTGCTCGTACTACGCGCTGCCGCACATGGTCGAGCGCCACTGGGGTCACATCATCATGTGCAGCCCGCCGATCAGTACAACACCCAGCCCGGGACACGTCGCCTACATGACCACCAAGATGGGCATGACACGGATGGCAATCGGGATCGCCGCGGAAGTTGAGTCCGACGGGATTGCCTGCAACTCGCTCTGGCCGGTGACCATCATCGAGAGCCTCGCGAGCATCAACTGGGGCCTCGGGGACCGGAGCCAGTGGCGGTCGCCGGAGATCCTCTGCGACGCGATGATGGAGATCGTCGGGACCGAGCCACCCACCCTGACCGGGCAGCAGATCCTCGACGAGCCCTTCCTGCGCGAGCGGGGCTGGACCGACGAGCGCCTCGATGCCTACTGGCTCGAGGGCAAGCCACCGGAGCATCCGGTCTACATCGACGGGCGATCCGGCTCCTCCATGTAGGAGAGCGGGGTCTGCGAGCGGTCACCCGTATGATCGAAGCATGAGCCCGACAACTCGATCGGACCTCGTCCGCCGGACGCTCACCGTTGGAGCCGTCGGCGCCGGAGCCGTCATCTCGGCCCGCGTCCTGCTCCGGCCGCAGGTGAAAACCCAGCGCCGCCTCGTCGACTGGGATGACGTCCGCCGCATCGCCGTGGCGCGAACCGGAGCCTTCCCGGGGCGGACCATCGACGCGCCTGCCCTGGAGGCGGCGTACACCGAGATGGCAGCCCGGGTGGCGCCGATGATGACCGAGATCTCCCAGGTGCCCCTGACGTCCTACCCGAGATTCATCGCGCTCGACCGGACCGGGTTCATCGACGCCAACCTGGGGATGGTCCAGCGCCTGCTCGCACCTGTCGAGCGGCTCCGCGCCCGCGTTCCGGAGTCGATCGCAACCGGGCTGAGCCGGCGCGTCCTCGATCGGTACGTCGGTGAGCTGTTCGGTCTCATGTCGCGCCGGGTGCTCGGTCAGTACGACCCCGTGCTCACCCTGGCCGACGAGCCTGGCGCCGCTGCCCTGCCGAGTGCGCTCTACCTGGTGGAGCCGAACATCGCGGGGATCGAGCGCGACCTCTCGCTCGGCGACACCGATCTCCGCCCCTGGCTGATCCTCCACGAGCTGACCCACGCGTGGCAGTTCGAGCTGCACCCTTGGCTCGGCGAGCATCTGCAGGACCTCATGCGTGGCCTGATGATCGATGCGTTGTCGGCCGATGGCGAGACGCTGCTGCCTTCACGCGACATGGTTCGCAAGCTGCCCGAGACCGTACGCGGGCAGTTGCGCGCGGTGAGTCATGTCCAGGCTGTGATGAGCGTGCTCGAGGGGTACAGCAACTTCCTCATGCACCGGGCCGGGCGGAAAGCGATTCGCGGCTCTGGCAAGCTCGAGGCTGCCATGCAGCGCCGCCGCCGCCAGCGGGGCCCGATGGAGCGGCTCATCCTCACGATCACCGGCCTCGAGATCAAGATGCGGCAATACGAGGTGGGCGAGCAGTTCTCCGTTGCCGTGTTCGATCGTGCGGGGCTGACGACGCTCAACCGGGTGTGGGAGTCCGCAGCGATGATGCCGTCGCTCGACGAGTTGCGTCATCCGGACCTCTGGCTCCGGCGGGTGGGCTGACCCGTGGTGGTGTCCGCAACAACCAGCGTCGCCGACCGGCTCGCAGCCCAGGGACATCGCCTGACCCTGCAACGGATGATCGTCGCCGGAGCGCTCGCCCGGGCGGCGCACACCGTGAGCGCCCAGGAGCTCTACGAATCCCTGCATGCCGAGCACCCGCAACTTGGGCGCGCGACAGTGTTTCGGACGCTCGACTTCCTCGTCGATACAGGTCTGGCCCAGCGCTTCGAGGCCGAGGGCCACATCCACGTCTACACGTCCTGCGCCGACAACCATCACCACCACCTCGTCTGCCGCCATTGCGGATCGACGACGGAGATCGACGACACGGCGGTGAACCAGCTCATCGATGCGGTGCGCGGCGGCTACGGGTTCGCCCTCGACCACGCGGCGCTCGATTTCTACGGCACGTGCGCGGCGTGTGCGGCGGCTCTCACCGCCCCCTGAGCACACAGCCCGTCGCGATCTGCGCGCCGAACGCGTTCAAGGGGACGCTCGGCGCACGGGCCGCAGCTCGGGCTCTGGCCCTTGGATGTCGTGACGCCGGCGCTCGCGCGGTCGAGGTCCCCGTCGCTGACGGCGGCGATGGGACGCTGGATGTCCTCCTCGCGGCCCGCACCGGATCGACCGTGACCCGGCACCGGGTGACCGGGCCGCTGGGGCGACCGGTGACCTCGCGGCTCGGCTTACTCGACACGAGGACTGCGGTGGTGGAGCTCGCCGAAGCCTCGGGACTCTGGCTCATGCGTGCGACGCGGTTGGACGCGCTCCACGCGACGTCTCGGGGCACCGGGGAGCTGATCCGGCGGGCGCTCGATGCCGGGTGCACCCGGATCGTGGTGGGCGTCGGGGGCAGCGCGTGCACGGATGGAGGTGCCGGCCTGCTCCAGGCGCTCGGGGTGCGATTGCTGGATGCGCGGGGCGCGGAGATCGGACCGGGTGGCGCCGGCCTTGAGGATCTGGTGGCAATCGACGTGTCCGATCTGCATCCGGAGCTGGCGCGTTGCACGATCGATGTCGCGTGCGACATCCGCAGCCCCCTGCTCGGTCCCGAGGGCGCGGCCCGCATGTTCGCCGCTCAGAAGGGTGCGTCGGCTCGTGAGGTGGAGCGCCTGGAACATGCACTCAAGCATCTCGCGCTCGTGGCTCGCGACCTTGCCGCGAGTGACGTCGCCGGTCTGCCAGGGGCTGGCGCGGCGGGCGGCTGCGGGTTCGGGCTTGCTTTGATCGGCGCTCACCTCATGCCCGGAGCGGCGCTCGTCTGTGACGTGGTCGGGCTGGACTCAGCACTGTCGAATGCCTCGCTCGCCATCACCGGCGAGGGTCGGTTGGACGACCAGACAAGGGTGGGAAAGGCTCCGGCAGAGGTGGCTCTGAGGGCAAAGCGGTCGGGAATCCCGTGCATCGCCGTGTGCGGCACGGTCAGCGACCGTCTGCCTGACCTGTTCGATGCAGCGATCGGATTGGATGAGATCGACCGCTCGATCGATCCGACGCGGCATACCCGGGCGCTGCTCCGGCGAGCGGGAGCGCAGGCGATCCGGGAGTCGGTCCCGGTCCGGTCTCAGTAGACGGGCGTCAGCCAGGCCATGTACTTCGGATCGCGTCCCGTGACGACCTTGTGGTACGTGTCCTGGACACGCATCGTCAGAGGTCCGGGCTCGCCGTCACCGATGCGGCGGCGGTCGATCTCGACGACAGGCGCCACCTGAGCGCCGGTGCCGACCATGAACACCTCATCAGAGATGTACAGCTCGGAGCGATCGATCGTCCGCTCGCGGACTTCGAGCCCGAGCTCCTCGCGGAGGACGTGCATCACGGACGCCCGCGTGATGCCCTCGAGAATGCTGTCGGACGGCGGCGGCGTGAGCACCTCACCGCGGCGCACGATGAAGATGTTCTCGGCACTGCCTTCGGAGACGTGACCAGCGCTGGTCAGCATGATCGCCTCATCGAATCCGCCTTGCAGCGCTTCACTTTTCGCCAGTGCCGAGTTGACATAGAGGCCGGTGCACTTGGTCCGAACCGGGGCCATCGAGTCATCAATGCGGCGCCAGGACGAGACCATGCAGCGAATCCCGCCGTTGCCGACGTAGAGGCCCATCGGCGCGGTGACGATCGCGAAGCTGTCGGGAACATCGTGGAGCTTCACCCCGATGATCTCGGCTGCCTTGAACGACAGCGGCCGGATGTAGACGTCCTCGCGGTACTCGTTGCGGCGCAGGAGGTCGAGTGTCGTCTCGATGAGTTGCTCCGCGCTCCAGGGAATGGTCATCTGCAGCACGCGGGCGTTCTGCTGCATGCGCTCGAAATGCTGTGGGACGGACAGCGCATAGAGCTGCTCGCGCTCGGCGTTCCAGTAGGCGCGAATGCCCTCGAAGACGCCGGTGCCGTAGTTGAGGCCGTGCGTCAGCAGGCCCACTTTGGCATCCGCATAGCGAACGATTTCGCCGTTGAAGAAGACCCAGGACTTCTCGCGAAGTGAGGTGGCCTCAGCGATGGGAGCCGGTGCGGTTTGAGTCATCAGCGACAGCCTACAACCATACGAGGCGCAGACCGGCGCAATCGGCCCACGCGCGAGACCCTTTGCTATGCTCGCGAGGTCCGGAAACACTGGCTGGAAAGACGAACGTGGACGAGCGGGGGGACACGCCGCCACGGAATCCGCCAGGGAAATTGGAGGAGTCATGACCGACGTCATCAAGACCCATGCGAGCAACCTGCCCGCAGCTCGCAACATCCGCTGGAACCCGTCGCCCGCGGAGTTGCGCGAATTGACGTCGCGCATGCCCAACGCGCGCCACACCGAGTACGACAACTACAACGTGCAGACACGCGTTGTCTCGCGGAGCAAGGCGAGCACGTATGTCGTCACGGATCGGCCGGCGGAACACTCGGACCAGACCATGAGCCGTGCCGACGGTCAGAAGATCGCCGACCGTCAGGACGCATACATCCACGACCAGGACATGCTCGTCATCGACGGCTACATCGGCAACGACAGCGATCACCGCGTTGCGGCGCGTCTGTACATCGAGGCAGCCAACGCCAACATCGCCGGCATGCAGCGCTGGCTGTATTTCGATGCCGAGAATCCGGGCCCGGATTTCGCGCCGGTGCTCACTGTTATCTACACGCCGAACCTCGACGCTCCCGGCTACCCCAACGATCGCGTGATCGCCGTCGACCTCGAGGCCGGTGTGACACGCGTGCTGAACAGCGACTACTTCGGGGAGTCCAAGAAGGGCGGGCTTCGCATGTGGAACAAGCTCACCTACGATCAGGGTGGCCTCTCACTGCACGCGGGTTGCAAGGTGGTGCCGACAGCTCGTGGCGAGCAGGCGTTGCTGATCATCGGATTGTCGGGAACCGGCAAGACCACAACGACATTCACGCGCCAGAACGACAGCAAACCCGTGCAGGACGATTTCGTTGCCCTGTATCCCGCGGGTCGCATCGTCGCCACGGAGAACGGCTGCTTCGCGAAGACCTTCGCGCTGGATCCGGCGGACGAGCCGACCATCTATGGCGCCGTCTGCAAGCCGGCGACGTTCCTGGAGAACGTGTCGCAGGATGACGCCGGTGTCGTCGACTTCTTCGACACGTCGTACACGCCCAACGGCCGCGCCGTCTTTCAGATGGACGCGCTCGGCTGGCACAAGGACGCGCGCGAGGTCAAGGCGGTCGATCACTTCCTGATCCTCAATCGCAACGACAACCTCATTCCGGGCGTGGCACGGCTCAACCGTGAGCAGGCGGCCTTGTACTTCATGCTCGGCGAGACGCGCGGCACGTCGGCAGGCGGCGCGGAAGAAGCCGGCAAGTTCCTGCGCGTTCCCGGTACGAACCCGTTCTTCCCCCTCCGTCACGAGCAGCAGGGCAATCGTTTCCTCGAGCTGATGGACAGCAGCAACTTCGCCGTGTACCTGCTCAACACCGGCCGCGTCGGTGGCAGGGATGATGACGAGCGCAGCAAGAAGGTCTCGATCTCGTACTCCAGCGCGATGGTCAAAGCGATCTCCGAGGGCACGATCGAGTGGGAGACGGATCCGGACTTCGGCTACGAGGTCGCCGTGTCGTTGCCTGGGATCGACGACCAGGAGATCCTTCAGCCGCGCAAGTTGTACGAGCGGCAGGGTCGGTCGGACGAATATCAGGCCCTGGTCGCGAAGTTGAAGGAGGACCGCCGCGAATACCTCGCGTCGTTCCCCGGTCTTCGCCCGGAGATCGTCAACGCTATTTCGTAGCTGACGAGCTGGCGACGGGCCCTGCGGCACGCCATCGGCTTTGGTCCCTCGCCCCTGGATCCTGCGGTTTTACGCTTGCTCCACGAACATATGTTTGGTATCATATTCGTGTGAGCAAAACCATCGGCCAGGATGTTGGTCACCGCATCGAAGAGCTCGCGGCGCAAATCAATGCGGCGACCGCCGAGTTGGTGCAATTGAGTGCCGAGTACGACGGTGTGGGCGGCTGGATGGGCGTCGGCCTCCGGTCGTGCGCGCACTGGCTCTCCATCCATGCCGGCGTCGATGTCGGAACCGGAGCGGAGATGGTCCGCACCGGGCACGCCCTCGAGACGTTGCCGCAACTCGCCGAAGCGTTCGCCGACGGACGCCTGTCGTTCGACAAAGTCCGAAGGGTCACCAGGGTCGCTGTCCCTGAGGACGAAGGAGTCTGGCTCGACGTGGCCCTCAATGCCTCGGGCGGTCAGCTCAGCAGGATCTGTCGTGCGGTATCGAGCGCGATCGATTCCGGCGATCCGGACCTCGCCGAGCACGCGCTGCAGCGCCGCGGCGTGCACACGTGGTGGCGAGACGACGGGATGCTCCAGCTGAGCGCTGTCCTGACCCGCGAGGACGGTGCCGTGGTCCGCGCCGCTGTGGAGGCTGCCGCTGCCGCACTCGTCGCCGAGTTGCGCTCATCGTCCCGCGCCGCCGGTGGAGTCGACAGCCCGGCAGAACTGACATACGAAGTCCTCCGTGCTGACGCGCTCGTTCGCGTGTGCGAGGAGTGGGTCGCCAGCGTGTCGGCGACACCGACTCCCGCGCCGACGCGTCAGGTCGTCGTTCACGTCGATCAGACAGCACTGATCACTCGCGACCCTGCGGCGCGTTGTCACATCGAGGACGGGCCGTGGCTCCCCTTCGACGCCGCGCAATGGCTCAGTTGCAACTCCGACGTCATCTCGGTGCTCGAACGCGATGGCAAGGTGCTGGATGTCGGTCGCGTCCATCGGGTGCTGTCGTCGCGTCTTCGGCTGGCACTGCAGGCTCGCGACCAGGGCTGCCGGTTCCCGGGATGCAGCGTTCCTGCGGCGCGCACCGAAGGACATCACATCAAGCACTGGTCGCATGGCGGTCGCACCGACATGGACAACCTTGTTTCGTTGTGCCGGTTTCATCACCGGCGACATCACGAAAGAGCGTTCGAGATTCGTGTCGTCAGCGGTGAGCCGATGCGGTTCGAGCTGTCGGACGGGACGGTGCTGCAGCCCTTCGTCGCGGTGCCAAGTCCTGGTCTGACGCCCAATCCTCAGATTGCGGCCGACGCCGCGGTCGCGTTGGGCGGCGGCGAGTCCTTCGACCGGTCGCACGCGGTAAGCGTCATCGCCGACGCGTGTTGGTCGCGCCGAGCGGTGATCCGTGAGTTGGAGCGCGACGTCGGCGATGACGTCGGCGACTAGGAGTCGTGGCAGAAGTGAACTCTCTCCGGGTTCCGACCCCGTAGATCAGCGATGGTCCGATTCCAGGAATCTCTGTCGGCCGCCTGTCCGGACGCCAGCTTGGATGACGGGCTCGCGTGGTCCCAGGTGGCGCGTGAGTATGCCGCATCACCGATGAACAGTTCGGTCCCGGATGCCGTCGTCGCAATGACCGACTGATGTCCGGACGTGTGACCCGGCGTCGTGATGATCCGCAGATCGTCCGCCAACTGGACATCACCCTCCAGCAACTCGAAGCGCATACCGGACGCTTCGATCCAGTCCGTCACCTCATCACGCTCGCGAAAGATGCGCTCGTGCTCGGTTCGCTGCACCATCAGCGGCGCGTGATCGAACGCCGGATTCTGCCCGCAGTGATCGAAGTGCAAGTGGGTGTTGATCACGATTTTTACGTCGATCGGTGCGAGGTCGTGATCCGCAAGCGCCAGGGCGACGGTTCGATTGACGACGGAGAAATACCGCATGACCTCGTCGGGCCCACCGCAGCCGGTGTCGACGAGGATGGTTCCCAACTGCTCATGCAGGATCACGTAGCCGTGCACCGGCCACTGACTCCCCTCGATAGTCACGTGTCCGAGATCGAGGCGCTTGATCTCCACGGTCAGTCGCCGGCCAACCTGCCCCACAAGAGGATGCGCTTGAAGGGGTAGAAATACGGGCGCTGATCACCGAGCGCCGTGTTCAGACGTTCGCGGTACCGCGCGACGAACGCCTCGTGCAGGGCCTCGGGCATGCGCGCCTCGTAGTCGGTGAGCAGCGTGCCCTTCACCCACTCCACCACTGCGTCAGCGGACTCGAGGACGTGCCCGTAGACCTGCAGGCGGACTGACTGCGCGGCATAGCCGAGCTCGTACAGCAGGGACGCGTACGCCTCGGGGGCGAGCACCGAGAACGTGCGCGTGTATCCGTGCATGGCGCTTGCGAACGGCTCCTCCCGCGCGATGTCTGCCGCGAGCGTGTGCGACACGTGATCGAAGTTGGCCGGCACCTGCACCGCGAGCTCGCCACCGGGCACGAGCATCGCGGTCAACCGTTTGAGCAGCAGCGGGTGGTCGGGCAGCCACTGGAGCGCCGCGTTGGAAAAGACGACGTCAAACGGTGCGTCAGGCTCCCACTGGCCGATATCCCCGTGCGCGAATGTCAGGCCGGGAGCCTCGAGAGTCCGAGCGCGCTCCAGCATCGCGTCTGAAGAATCGACGCCAAGCGTCGAGGCGGCACCGAGCTGCTCGCGCAGCACCGCGGTGAGCAGACCCGTGCCGCAGCCGAGGTCCACGACGCGGCCGGCCGGACGTCGCGTGATGAGCGCGACCAGGTCGTGGAACGGCTGCTCGCGCTCGCTGCGGAACCGCTCGTACTGAGTCGGGTTCCAGGTGTCGCGATCGCTCATGACACGCTGGTCGGAAGCGAGGGCCGCGTGCGCATCGGCGGACAGGATAGCGTTGCCCTGGTGCGATCCAGAGTGTGGAGGCGGCTCGCGCTTTTTGCGGCGGCCTGCGCCGCCACCGGCTGCAGCCCGAGTCCGACGGCGCCAACGCCCCTGCCCACCGATGAGCCGACGATCGGTTCGCTGCCGCTGCCCGCGCCGCCGCCACTGACGCTGCCGGCACTCGGGGCGCTCAGCTTCCGCCCGTGCTCTGGTGTCGCTGGGCTGCAGTGCGCGACGATGAAAGTGCCGCTCGACTATGCCGATCCTGCCGGGCCAACCATCTCGATCGCGGTGGCGCGGCTCCCCGCGCTCGATGCATCGCCGCAAGGATCGATCGTCGTCAATCCAGGCGGCCCTGGGGAGTCGGGGATCGACTTCCTCAACGAGGCGCCGACCGAGTTCAGCAGCCTGCGCGCTTCGTTCAACATCGTGTCGTTCGACCCGAGGGGAACCGGGCGGAGTGACGCTGCGCACTGCCTGTCGGGGGCAGACCTCGACCAGTACTACTCGGCCGATCCCATCGCGAACACCGAGCGGAGCGAGGCCACGCTGGTTGCGCTGTCGCAGCGTTTCGCGGCCGGGTGCCTCGACCGCACCGGACGGACACTGCTCTTCCTTGGGACGCAGTACACCGCCCGCGACCTCGAGGAGCTGCGCCGCGCCATGGGTGGCGCGCCCCTCACGTATCTCGGTCTGAGCTACGGGACGTTCCTCGGCGAGACCTACGCGTCGTTGTATCCGAACAACGTGCGCGCAATGGTGCTCGACGGCGTCGAGAACCCGACGATCCCGCTGCTCCTGGCATCCGAGGACCAGGCGACCGCGTTCGAGCACGACCTGGCCGATTTCGAGGCAGACTGCTCCCAGGGGTGCGGCTTCGACCGGTCGCCAGCCGCAACGATCGCGGGTGTGCTGTCGCAGGCGGCTCGAGCTCCACTGATCGTGAATGGGCGCCCGCTGACCCGAGCCGAGGCAATCACGGGGATCATCACCTACCTCTACGAGCCTGCCGGGGACCGCAACCTCGAGCAGGCGCTCGCCAACGCGATCAATCAGGCGGCCTCCGGCAACGGGGATCTGCTGCTCGGCTCCGCCGACGACTATGTCGGGCGCAGCAGCAACGGGACCTACGCGCCGCTCGCCGAAGCGAACATGGCGATCGCGTGCGCGGACAGTTCGGTGCCCACAGACCTCTCGACGTACGTCGCCGAGGCGCAGCGCATGAATGCGATCGATCCGCACTTCGGCGCCGACACCGTGTGGGGCGCGCTCGTCTGCGCGTACTGGCCGTTCCACGCGCAGCCATCCTCGTTCCATACGGTCGAGACGGCGCCGCTGCTCTTCGTCGGCGCCACTGGAGATCCCGCGACGCCGTACAAGTGGGCGCTCGGTGCGGTCCCGTTCTTCCCGGGATCCGTCCTCCTCACGCGTGACGGCGACGGGCACGTCTCGTTCGGCAAGAGCACGTGCGCCAACTCGTACGAGCAGGCGTACCTGGTCAAGCTCACGCTGCCGCCGACGGGGACGACGTGCCCGACGAACTCGACTCCGCCCGCGCCCGGCGAACTGACACCGCCCGCGCCCGACGGCCCGAGCGTCGAGCCGGCATCGCCGCTGGTTCGCAGGCCGATGGCCAGCCGGGTGGTCCGGACCATGGCGGTCGACGCCCGAGCACTTCGGGAGTCGCGGCCGTTCCGCCGACTGTTCATCGGTCAGCTGATCTCCCTGATCGGCCGCCAGATTACGTTGGTCGCGGTCCCATTCCAGGTGTACGCACTGACGAAATCCGCGCTGTACGTGGGGTTGCTGGGCATCGTGCAGGCGGTTCCGCTCATCGCCGGATCGCTCGCCGGCGGCGCAATCGCGGACCGCTTCGACCGCCGGCGTGTGCTGCTCGTCACCCAACTCTGTCTCGCCTCGTGCTCGGGGCTGCTCGCGTTGGGTGCATACACCGGCAACCCGCCATTGCTGGCGCTGTACGGTGTCGTCGCGCTCGCGGCGCTGGTGGGCGCGGTCGATTCGCCGACGCGCACCGCCATCATCCCGAACCTCGTCGGCAGCGACCAGTTGCCGGGAGCGCTCTCGCTGAACATCGTGCTGTTCCAGACGACGCTCGTCGCGGGGCCCGCAGTCGGCGGCCTGGTCATCGCGCATCTGGGGCTCGCGCAGGCGTACTCGGTCGACGTGGTCACGTTCAGCGCCGCCCTGGTCGCGGTGATGCTGCTGCCGCCGCAGGGGCACTCATCGACGGAGCGCGAGCGGCCGCTTGCGGCAATCCTTCGTGGCATCCAGTTCACGCGCCGCCAGCCGATCCTGCTCGGCACGTTTGCCATGGACCTCGCGGCGATGATCTTCGGGCTGCCGCGCGCCGTCTTCCCCGTGCTGGCAGCCAACACGTTCCACGCCGGCGCCCAGGGACTGGGACTCCTGTACTCCGCTCCGGGATTTGGCGCAGTGGTCGCCGCGCTGATCAGCGGACCAACGGCTCGTTCGAAGCGCCTCGGCCGGATCATCGTGATCTCGATCGCGGCGTGGGGCGTCGCGGTGGTCGCCTTCGGGTTCGCGCACAGCCTCTGGGTCGCGCTGCTGCTGCTCGCCCTTGCCGGTGGCGCGGACAGTTTCAGCGCCGTCTGCCGCACCACGATCATGCAGCGGATCGCCCCCGACGAACTCCGGGGACGGCTCACCTCGCTCTACTTCATGGTGGTCGCCGGCGGCCCGTATCTCGGCGACGTCGAGACGGGTATCGTCGCCAACGCGTTCGGCGCGGAAGTGGCGATCATCACCGGCGGCGCGCTCTGTCTCGTCGGTCTCGGTGCCGCGGCGGCAGCGTTTCCATCGGTGTGGCGCTATCGACCAGGCCCGTAATATTCGCCTCTCGTGAGTTCGATTGCTCTTGGCGAGCCTCGTGTGCTTGCTCGGTCTCGCCGCCTGCACCTCGCAGAGAGCTTCGTCGAGCACACAAACGCGCCAGGGGCAGCATGGATCGCAAGCGGCGACGCAGACGTCGCCGTCCAGTGGCCTGGCGCCTCTCGAGGTGGCGATCCGCGACAGCCACGATCTCGGGCCGATCTCCGCGACACAGCACCTGACCTTCGACCTGACGCTGGCCGACCGCGACCCGAACGGACTGCAGAGCGCGCTTGCAAGTGGATCCGCGATGAGCCCGGCCGAGTTCGCCAGCCGGTTCGGTCCCGAGCCCGCGCGCGTCGCCGCGGCGCTCAAGGTGCTCTCCGCCTCCAGCCTCACCGCGCACTGGTCGTCCGGCGCAGTCCTCCTGACGGCGAGTGGCTCCGCAGCCGCCGTCGAGCGATTTCTCGGCGTCAGCATCCACCGGTTCGTCAGCCCCGACGGCGCCTCGTTCTTCTCATCGCTGACTGCACCCGCGATTCCTGCACAGCTCAGCGGAACAGTCATCGCCGTCACCGGGCTCGACAACTACCAGCGCGACCTGACGTCAGCCGTTCCCGCAGCGGACGTCGATGGCGTCACGCCCGCGGACATGACGAACTTCTACGACATCACGCCGCTGCGCAAGGCCGGGCTCGACGGCACGGGCCAGACCGTCGTCTTCCTCGAGTGGGGCGTGCCGCCGACCAGCGTGCTCAACGCGTACGCGAAGAAGTTCACGCCCACAGCGCCGTTCAACGTGCAGGTCCATCAGGACGCCGCGGATTGGGGCGCCCCGCTCGCCAGCGGGGACAAGCAGTATTCGGCTGTCGCCGGCGAGGCCGCGCTCGACCTCGAGATCGTGCACGGCATCGCCCCGGGCGCGCGAGAAGTCGTCTACGCGTTCAGCAACGGCGCGGCCATCCCCGACGTCATCAAGGCGATCGCCGCGGCCTCACCTGACGTCATCCTCTCCAGCAGCATCAGCGAGCACGAGTGTGCGCAGGAGCAGGGCGCCACCGCTGACGGGGCTGCCGAGAACCAGGTTGACGTCGCTGCCGCGGCGCAGGGAATGAGCATCTTCTGGGCATCCGGCGATCGCGGCGCGTACATGTGCCTCAACGACTTCCCTTCCCCGGATGCCAACGGCGCCAACGAGATTTCCGTCATGCCCGACGCTTCGAGCGTCGGCGTGACAGCGGTGGGCGGCACCACCGCATTCCTGGCCGAGAACGGCGGGTATTTTCAGGAGTTCGGCGTGGGGTGAGCCGGTGGAGCAGTGGGGCAGCGGTGGTGGCATGAGCACGCAACTGCCGCGACCGACGTGGCAGGTGGCACCCGGTATCCCCACTTCGATGACCGGTCGCGGCGTGCCTGATGTTGCTGCCAATGCTGACATCCTCTCAGGCTGGGACATCATCGGCCCCGGGCAGACGGCGGGGCAGGCAGAGGAGGGTCCGGTCGGCGGAACGTCGGCGGCGGCACCCTTCTGGGCGGCAGTCACGGCGCTCATCGACGAGGATCTCTTGCAGAAGTCGCTGCCGCCGGTTGGCTTTGCCAATCCCGCCCTGTACCTGTTCGCGCAAGCTCCGGCCGGGCTGCCCGCGCCGGCATTCCACGACATCACGCTTGGCTCGAACCTGCATTACGCGGCCGGTCCGGGCTGGGACATGGCGACTGGGCTCGGCACGCCGGATGTCGGTGCACTCACGAACGACTTCGAGTGGTACGAGAAGACCCACGGGGCGAGCGGATGACGGACACGCCTGTGAGCACCGACACGGGTCCGGGCAGCGACCCGCCGGAGACGGTGACGTGCAGGCACTGCGGCGCGCGCGTGCCGGCGGGTGTCTTCTGCGGCAACTGCGGCGAGCATCTCGAAGGCAACGCAGCGCGCGGACGCTCGTCGTCGTACGCGGCCGCGCCGGATGAGCACGTCACGCGCTCGTCGGTGATCACGACGCTGTTCCCGCATCTGCCGCATCGCCAGGTGCACGTGTTCCGTGAGGTGCTCGTCGGCGGTGTCGGGGTGGTGCTGCTCCTCGCGGCGCTCCGATTCGTCGCACCCGCAACGCTCGTCTCGGTGCTGCTTCTTCCGGTGCTGTACCTGCTCTATCTCTACGAGTCCGAGGTGTACGAGGACGAGCCGGTCCAGGTACTCCTGCTCACCGTCGTCGCGGGCGGCGTGCTGGGATTTCTGTACTTCGTGATCGCAAACCACCTGACGACGACGCAGCTCAGCGGCACGGTCCAGGGACCACTCGTGACCGGCGTGTTCCTGCCGTTGATCGCGCAGATCCTGATGCTCGCCGGGCCACTCGTCCTGCTGACTCGGACGAAATTCGATGAGACGCTGGACGGGCTCACGTTCGCCGTCGCGTCCGCTCTCGGCTTCACGCTCGTCGCTGTCATCGCCAGCTCATGGCCGTTCTTCACCGCCCCCGTTGTCCATGGCATCGCGGCCGACGACGTGCTGCGCATCCTGCGGAGCGGCGTGGTCGCATCAGTGGTCAATGCGGGGACGACCGGCGTGATCGCTGCGGCGCTGTGGAGGCGAGCGCCCGGACACGCGGGGCGCGCCGGTTGGGTGACACCGGTCGGTGTGATCGCGGGATTCGCCCTTCAGGTCGTCCTCGGCGTTGCCGGGTACTACACACCCGATCCGCTCTCGTTGCTCCTCATCTGGACGGTGCTCGGCGCCGTGTTGCTCGTGGTCGTTCGTGTTGTCCTGCACGCGGCTCTGCTCGAGGAAGCCGGCAAGCACAGCATCGGTCCGCTCGCGCCCTGCGGTGAGTGCCACCGACTCGTGCAGAGCATGGCGTTCTGCCCGAACTGCGGCGCCGCGCGCCTCGCCGCTCCAAAGCATGCACGCCACGCCGTCGCGGACGAGATCGCATCATGACAACGACGTTCGGCGGTCATTTCTGCGGGCACTGCGGCGCACCGCTCAGCGCCGGCAGCGCATTCTGCGGAAGGTGCGGCGCACCGACAGCACCCGGAGCTGCGGCGCGACCGTTACCGCTGCCTCCGTACGCGACCGCAACTCATCCATCGAAGCTCTCCCACGCGACAGTCATCATCGCGGCGCTGGCCGTTGTCGCTATCGTTGCGACGCTGGTCACCGTCGTCGCCGTCAAGGTGTCCACGAACGCGCAGGGCTGCGGCTTCTACTGCGGGCCGGACGTCGGCACGCGACTCCCCGACTCACGCGAATTCGTCGACACGAAATGGGGCTTCGTCATCGACTACAGCGGCTCGAACCTCACGATCAATCAGCCCAATCCGTCATCGAACTCCGCCGACTTCCTCGCGGAGGACCAGCAGGGCGACACCGTCGGGGAGATACTCGTCACAGCGATGCCCGGGACCAACACATCGCAGGCCGTGCAGAACGCGCTCGGAGACTTCTCCAGCAATCAGTTCCAAGACATCACCGCCGTCGAGTCGGTGCCCGGCGCGGAGATCGGGCTCATCCCAGGGGTCGGTACCGGATACACAGCGAATGTCATCTCGACCGCAGGCAGCTCCGGCAATCCTGTCGGCATTGTGATCATTGCCGCGACGCACGGGAACACAACGCTGGTGGCCGAGATGTGGTGCGAAACGGACACCGGTGGCGACGCACCCTTCTACATCGCGACAGACCAGTCGTTCGACTACGTGCTCACCAACCTGCACTTCCAGGGAAGCTGACCGGACTAACCGGGTGGCGCGGCGTCCGCGAACACGGTCTGCGTGATCATCGCCGACGGAATGCTCTTGGTGAATGCCTGGAAGCTGCTCGCCGGTGCGAGGAACTCGAACCACACCGCTTTGAAGCTGCCATCTGCTGCCTGGGCAACGCCGGCGAAGTAGCCGTCGATCGCTGCGAACGCCGGACCGTTGGCGGGCGTGAGGTTCTCGCAGATCGTGATGACGTCAGCGGTGATGGCGCCACCCGATCCAACGAGTTGCGTCTGCGACGGCGCCTTGGTGCTGCACATCTTCGCGCTCGGATCGTCACTCTGCTGGTCGCCCTCCAAGAGGTCCTGGTCGAGTTGCGCGTTGGTCGTCGCGCCGTCCAGTGGCTCGGCCTGGGCGCCGACTGCGTCTTCGTCGCCGCTGTTCGGTCCCATGACGATGGAGTCGGACTCCTGGTCGATGACCGTGAATCCCGTCGGTACGAATACTTTGGCGAAGGGTGTGGCGACGATGTGCCCACTCGAAGCGGACAGCGGCGTCGGCGCGGGCGGCTGCGTCGGTGCCGCTGTCGGTGCCACAGTCGGCGCGGTGGTGGGGACGGTCACCGGGATGTTCGGGCCCGGCTTCGGCGTCGTTCCCCCCTTGTTCACCGCGGCGTACACGATGCCGCCACCGCCCACGACGAGCAGCACGATCACCACGATCGCGATGAGCATGGTGGGCGACGTCCGGTGCGCCGGCGGAGTTCCCGATGGCGGCGCCGGGAGATACGGTCCGGACGGCGGAGCGTATCCCGCTGGCGGCGTATAACCTGCGGGCGGCGTGTACCCCTCCGGCAGGAAGCTCAAGGGCGGGAGTGCCGTCCCCGGGGCAACGGCCGTCGGTGGTGCGGGTGCCGGCGCGGGTGCGGCAACGGGTGCCGGCGCGAACGGGCCTGTCTGTATGGTCTGGGTGACCTCGTCGCCGATCGACGTTGCACTGAGTGCCGAGCCGCAGCTCACGCAGAACGCGTTGCCGTCCGGGTTGTCGGTCCCGCACTGCGGGCAGACCAACGCCATCTACGTGGCCTCCGACGTCGTTGCCGGAACAGGCGATGGTTCGACACCCGTGTCGCGGCGCGGCGACGCGTTGAGCGCGCTGCCGCAGCTCGGGCAGAAACCGGCGGCCATCACGTGGTGGTGGCAGTGCGAGCACACGATTGCGCGATATCCGAGGTCGCGCCCCTCCTCGAGCAGCGCGTGATGCACCAGGTGGCGGATGTACACCACGAGGATGAGAACGATGGCTGCCTGATACGCGAGCACGATGAGCGGTGCGGCACCGTGGGTGACGAGCACCTGGCCACCTGCGTAGAACGCGAGCACCGCGACGAACGCGATCGGTATCGCGAACAGCGACACCCACCGTGCGGTGCCCGCGCGAAATGGACGCCACAGCGATGCGGTGATCGCACCGGAGGCACTCCCGTGCACGAGCGGCACGAGCACAGCGAGCGACACCATCGGATAGATCCATGACGCTGAATCGGTGTGCACGCCGAGGTTGGCGATGACGTTCGAATAATTGACGATCCCTTCGGCGAGCCCGAAGCCGAGACCAGCAGTGATGCCGAACACGAGCCCATCGATGGTCTCGCCGAACTGGGGACGCGTCAGCAGGAACAGCGCCGGCAGCGGCATGACGACCAACTGAACGATCGGCAGGATCACTGTGTAGGCGAAGATCGATCCAGAGTCGGAGCCGAGGCTCACGCCGATGATGCGGTCGGCAACGATGGTGACGATCAGCCCGAGGACGATCCCGCCGACAAGCGTCGCACCAAGCACGAGCGCGGGCTCGTCCCGATAGACCTGCGCCTCGTACAGATAGAGGATGTAGAGAGTCGGCACGAGGAAGATCGACGCAAGCAGTGCTGCGACGATGAGTCCCGTCGCCACGAGGACGACGATCGCGGCGAGCCCGATGATGAAGGCCCAGCGAAACTGGTGGATCTTTCGATGTCCCAGGTGCGGGAGCAGCGTGCTGAAGACCGACGGCTGGGAGACGTGCTCGCCCGGGTGCGCGGCGAAATGCTGCGTGCGCTCCTGGGCAGCGATCCCGTCTCCCGCCAGCCCCTGGTGGGCACCGCAGTTGGTGCAGAACACCGCATCCGGCACCTGCTTATCGCAGTGGTCACACGTCACCGCCGGGTCCTCCCCTTTCGTCGTCCCAAGAGCGTCGGTGAGTGTAGCGAACCGTGGGGTCGCTGAAAGCACTGCGCCGTGTATCGTCCGAGCGCAATGCCGCACCTCGATTCGACCGATGTCGGAACGATGCCGTCGCTCGGCGACGTCCCGGGGTTGATGCATGCGTCGCTGATACGCCCCGACCGCTACGGTGATCCGGAGACGGCATTCAAGATCGAGACGGTCGCGACTCCGACGCCGGGACCCGGCGAGGCCCTCGTCTATGTGATGGCTGCGGGCGTCAACTACAACAACGTGTGGGCCGCCCTGGGCCGGCCGGTCGACGTCATCGCCGCTCGCGGGAAGGCCGGTGAGCGCGAGGCGTTTCACATCGGTGGCAGCGATGCCTCCGGGATCGTCTGGGCGGTCGGCGAGGGCGTCGAGAACGTCAGCGTCGGCGATCACGTTGTCGCGCACTGCGGCATGTGGGATGCCGACGACCCGTGGATCACTGCGGGCGGGGATCCGATCATCGCGCCGAGCGCTCGGATCTGGGGCTACGAGACCAACTGGGGAAGCTTTGCGCAGTACACGCTCGTGCAGGCACACCAGTTGCTGCCCAAGCCCGCGCGGCTGAGCTGGGCGGCTGCGGCCGCCGGCACGCTGGTCGGCGCCACCGCGTACCGGATGCTCTGCTCGTGGCACCCGCACACGGTTCGCGAGGGGGATGTCGTGTTGATCTGGGGCGGATCGGGCGGTCTTGGTTCGCAGGCGATCCAGATCGCGAAAGCCAAAGGCGCGATCCCTGTCGCTGTCACCTCCGGACCGGAGCGCGGCCAGTACTGCATCGACCTCGGCGCCCGTGGCTACATTGACCGGCGCGACTTCTCGCACTGGGGCGTGATTCCGAACTGGCGTGACGATGCAGCGTTTGCTGCGTGGAGCGCAGGCGCGCGTGCGTTCGGCAAAGCGCTCTGGGATGTGATCGGCGAGCGACGCAACCCGCGCATCGTGTTCGAGCATCCCGGCGAGGACACCATCCCGACGTCGATGTTCGTCTGCGAGAACGGCGGCATGGTCGTCATCTGCGCGGGCACCACCGGGTATCACGCGGCGGTGGACCTTCGCTATCTCTGGATGCGCCAGAAGCGGCTCCAGGGCTCACACTTCGCCAACGATCAGGAGGCTGCGGCATTCAACGACATGGTCATCCGCGGCGAGGTCGACCCATGCCTGTCACAGACGTTCGCGTTCGATGAGGTCGGTCATGCGCATCAGCTGATGCGCGAGAACAAGCACCCGATGGGCAACATGGCGGTGCTCGTCGGCGCGCACGACGCGCAGGAGCACGACTGAATTACGGTTGCGCGGCGAGGTAGACGAGCGCCGCTTTCACACGCCGGTGCACATCGGGCTCCTCGGAGAGATCGAGCTTGGAGAAGATCGCGTTGATGTGCTTCTCCACCGCTCGCTCCGTGAGAAACAGGGCCGCGGCGATGCCGGCGTTGTTCCTGCCGATCGCTACCTGTTGCAACACGTCGAGTTCGCGCGGCGTCAACTGTGCGATCGGGGAATTGCGAGCAGCACTGCGTGCGGCGACGAGCACTTCGACGACGCGTGGATCGATCACCGAGCCGCCGCGCGACACCTCTCGCACCGCACCGACCAGCTGATCGATGTCGGAAACACGCTCCTTGAGGAGATAGGCGCGACCGCTCGCACCCTTCTCGAGCAGCGCGAGCGCGTACTCGGGTTCGGCGTACTGGCTGAGCACGACGACACCGACCTCGGGTCGCTCGGTGCGCAGCCGTTCCGCGGCGCGCAATCCCTCGTCCGTACCGGTCGGTGGCATGCGGATGTCGGTGATGACCACCGCCGGGCTGTGCTCCTCGATCGCATGCTCCAGCTCGGGAAGATCGGCGCACGATGCGAGCAACTCGATCTCGTCGGACGTCTCGAGAAGCTGGCGAATGCCTTCGCGGAGCAGATAGTTGTCCTCCGCGAGGACCACACGGACCGGCACGACGTGAGGATAGGCGAGCCGGTCGCCGTCAGGGTGCCTGCATCACCCCGTGAGTGATGCGTGCAGGGTTGCCGAGCGGCCACAGCCGGGATACCGTGGCAGCATGCGAGACCTGACATGAGCGTCCGAGTGCTGATCGTCGACGACCAGGCACCGTTCCGCGACGTCGCCCGCACGGTTGTCGAGCTCACTGACGGGTTCGAGGTGGTGGGTGAGGTCGAGACCGGCGAGGACTCGGTCAACTCCGCGCGTGAGCTGCATCCGGATCTGGTCCTCATGGACGTGAACCTGCCGGGAATGAGCGGGCTCGACGCGACGAGAGCGATCCTCTCCGAGGTGGATGCGGCCAAGCCCGTTGTGGTGCTTGTGTTGTCGACCTACGAGGCTGATGAGTACGGACCGCGCGCCACCGAGGCCGGCGCCGCAGGATTCATCTCGAAGTCCGAGTTCAGTCCCGACCGGCTCATCGAGGCCTGGGCCGCCGCGTCCTCCGCGTAGGGCGCGTCAAACCGCGACCGCGTCGCGATCCACGGCAGGCAACTCGCCATGGACTGTTGTGCCGGCACCGGGATGGGCATTGATCGCGACGCTGCCACCGAGGGCGTCGAGACGGTCGGCCATGTTGGTCAACCCCGCACCCTTTCTTGCAACCGCTGTGTTGAAACCGGCACCGTCGTCGGTGACGCTGAACGAGAGCGTTCCACCGTCCGCGCTGAGACGAACGAGCACGTGGGTCGCGCTCGCATACTTCTGCACGTTCTGCAGCGCCTCGAGCACGCAGAAATACACCGTCGCCTCGACATCCTGCGAGTAACGAGTCACGCGTTCGGCCTCGACGTTGACCGGCACGGTCGCTTTGCGTGACTGCGATTCCAGCGCAACGACGAGGCCCTTGTCGGCAAGCAACGGCGGGTAGATCCCTCGCGCCAGATCTCGCAAAGTCTCGAGTGCCTCATCCGCGTCGCCCTTGAGCTGCTCGAGCGTGACGGCGGCTCTCGCCGGGTCGCGGCCGAGAAGCATCTCGGCGAGACCGAGCTTTACTTTCAGCGCAACGAGGTGCTGCTGCGCGCCGTCGTGGAGATTGCGCTCGAGGCGGCGACGCTCGAGGTCCTGTGCGTGCACGAGTCGCTGTCGCGATGCTCGCAGCTCGTTGACCCGAGCCTGCAGGTCGGCGCTCAGTCCGACATTCTTGAGCACGAGCCCCGCCTGATGCGCCAGGTCATCGATGAGCTTCTGCTCGATTGGCGTCAGCGGTTCACTGCGGCGCTTGCTGACGCTCAACGCGCCGAGCAGCTCACCCTGATGGCGCACTTCAACGGCGCGTGACGCGCCGGGCACCGTGGGCAGCGACCCGTTGGGCATGGGCACTGCATCGAGCGACGGTACGTCGGACGGAAACGTTGCAGCAGCGCGCAGCTCCGCCGTCCCGCGCAGCCACACCGTCGCCAACTCCGCGCCGGTTCCCTCCTGGAGCACACGCGCCATGCGCGGCAACACCTCGTCTGCGGCGTACGTCTCGGCAACGCGACCGGAGAATGCACTCAACACTTCGTACGGCGTCGCGCGCTTGCCGTAGACGAGCCGGTTCGCGATTCTCTGCAGGCGCTCTCGCACCGGCTGGAAACCGATCGCGACGATCGCCGTGGCGAGGATGGAGAGTGCGAGGTTCGGCTTGCCGCCACTCCCAACCAGCGTTCCGATCCCGACCGCGATGCCCACGTATACGGCCGTGATGAACACGGCGAGCGAGCCGTAGACGAGCGTGCGACTGATGAAGACATCGATGTCGTACAAGCCGTACTTCATCACTGCGAGGCCGATGGTCGCGGGAACGAGCAGGTAGAAGCCGAAGCCGAACCCGAGGTCGCTGATGTTGTTCCCCAGGTCGGCGTCGCTGTTGACCACGAAGAACCCGGCAACGATCACCGCCACTGAGATCACCGCGACATAGGCGAACCAGCGCATCTGACTGCGCTCGATGCCGCGAGAGCGGCGGAGTCGCACTGCCGCTGCGGCCAGCACCAACAGGAGCATGAACAGGATCCCCAACTCGATGGGACTCCCGTTGCTCGTGAGACCGTTGAGCGCTGCGACCCCGAATGGATTGGGGACACTCGGAAGGCTCGGTGACAGCTGCACGGGTTGCGGCGCAACGATGGACGCCGCAAGTCCCACCGCTACGGCGAGTGATACCAACACGGTTGCCCACCGCCAGCGTCGACCCGGCAGGAAGTGGCCGTCGGGAAACACGAGGATCAGGGCAGCGACCAGCAGTGCACCCACCGAACCGACGTTGTTGAAAACGAATGCGGACCACGCAACCCACCCCGCAGGTGCGGCCCCACTCTCCAGCCCCCTGATGGCGGCGAGTCCCGCCGTCGTCGAGATGACGTTGCTCGCGCCGATGCCCAGCAGCAGCCACCCCGTCGGGTTGCGAGGCCGGCGTATCGCGATCAGGACACCGAGGATGCCCGTGATCGGTGCCGCAACGAGATACGGGAGTTGCGCGGTGACAGGCGACGCGATGACATTCCAGTCGACGATGAGCAGGACGATGCTGCCGACTAACGGCGGAACACACAGCACACCGAGTATCCAGGCCAGGGGCCTTGGGGATCGCGCTGCTCGCATCACACCGGGGCCTCGACATCGACCGTCACCGCCATCGCGCCAGTGAGTGTTGTGCCCGAGCCTGGAGTCGCCGAAATCGTGAGTGACCCGCCGAGGGCATCGATTCGATCGGCCATGTTGGTCAGCCCAGCGCCTCTGCGTACGGTCGACACATCGAAGCCCTGACCGTCATCCTCGACCACGAACTGGAGCAACGCACCGGTCCCATCGAGACGCACGACCGCCTGTGACGCCGCGGCGTACTTCTGCACGTTTTGCAGTGCCTCGAGGATGCAGAAGTAGGCGGTCGCTTCAACCTCCTGTGGATAGCGTTCGACGCCCTCGGCGTGGACCGCCACTGGAACAGTGGCCTTGCGCGCCTGGGACTCGATGGCGACGACGAGCCCCTTGTCTGCGAGGAGCGGCGGGTAGATACCGCGCGCAAGATCGCGGAGCGTCTCCAGTGCCTGGTCGGCGTCGCCTTTCAGCTCACCCAGCGTCGTCCTCGCCTTCTCCGGATCACGCGACAGGAGCATCTGCGCGATTCCCAGCTTCACTTTGATGGCCACCAGGTTTTGTTGTGCACCGTCGTGGAGGTTGCGTTCGAGGCGTCGGCGCTCCAGGTCCTGCGCGTGCACCAGCCGCTGCCGCGACGCGCGCAGTTCGTTGAGACGAGCTTGCAGATCTGCGCTCAACCCGACGTTCTTGAGCACGAGCCCAGCCTGATGAGCGAGGTCGTCCACCAGCTTCTGCTCGATCGGAGTCAGCGATTCACCCCGGCGCTTGCTCACGCTCAAAGCGCCGAGCAGCTCACCCTGGTAGCGCACTTCCACCGCACGCGTCGCATCGCCCAACGTCGGCGCGGTGACGTCTGGGTGCGTCGCTGCCGCGCGTAGTTCTGTGACCCCGCGCAACCACACTGTCGCTGACTCGGCGCCGGTCCCCTCCTGCAGCACGCGCGCCATGCGCGGCAACACCTCGTCGGACGCGTAGGTTTCGGCCACGTGTCCCGAGAACTCGCTCAGTACCTCGTACGGCGTTGCGCGCTTGCCGTAGACAAGACGGTTCGCGACCTTTTGCACTCTCTCGCGTACCGGCTCAAACCCGACTGCCACGATTGCCGTTGCAAGGATCGACAGAGCGAGATTGGGTCTGCCACCACTCCCCACCAGCGCCCCGATGCCGACGGCGATCGCGACATAGACCGCGGTGATGAACACCGCGAGCGATCCGTACACGAGCGTCCGGCTGATGAAGACATCGATGTCGTAGAGCCCGTGGCGGAGGATCGCGACCGCCATCGCCACGATCAGCAGGGAGAAGGTCGCGATGAAAAACGCGTTGGTAATGCTGATCACGAGGTCGCTGAGATTCAGAACGTTGCTCACGAAATGCGGGACGAATCCGAAGACGATCACGAGGACCTCGGCAAGCGCGAAACCGCCAAGTTGCCTGCGTCGCACGCCCGTGGCCCGTCGATACCGACCAACGAGGTTCGCGGCCGAGAAGAACGAGAGGACGAGGAGACCCAGGAAAGCAATGCCCGTGGTCAGTCCGCCGAGTACGGTGACCGAACTCGCTCAACGGCGACCCGGTGTTGTCGATCGGATTGACCCCAACCACCTGCAAAGTCCCGATCCCGGCGATGACGGTCCCAAACACCAGAAAACCCCAGGCAACGCGACCGTAACGCCGGGAACGCGTGGTCTCCAGACGCCCGTCGGGGAAGAGCAGTGGAACGATGACGACCATCGTGCCCACGCAGGCGATCGAAAGCGGGACGGTGACCCACGCCGCGAAGAGCGTCCAGAAATACGTGTCGTGGTTGATGAACGCGCCGTGAATCGCGATGAAAGAGCAGTCCTCGAGGAGGCCCGTGCCGACCGCGAGTCCACTGAAGATCCAGCCAAGTGGATTGCGGGGCACGCGGCGAAGCAGGAGTGCTCCCACCGGAGCGACAAGAACCGCGAAGAGCACCGCAGCGAGTCCGCGAATCCACTCGAACTCGACAGCTGTGCGATCGGCGTAGACGAGGATCGCGAACGCGATCGCAGTGGCGGCGGCGACGCACGGAGAGATCACGCTGACCGCTCGGGCCAATGGCGTGGGAGTGCCCTGATTCATTGCCCCGCTACCCAACGCGATACGCACCGACCGGTGCGTGCCGTCCTTTGACCATTGCCGGCTCGAGCCGTTCGGCGTCGGGTTTCACCGCGAGTGCGTCGTAGGTCGGTTCGCTGAGCACAGTCTGGCCGCCGTCGCCCCATTGCTGCAGGCGTTGCGCCAGGTTCACGGCGTCACCGACGACCGAATATTCGAGGCGCTCTTCGGAGCCTAGCAGTGCGGCGGCTACGTCACCGGTGGACAGGCCGATGCCGATATAGAACGGCGGCAGGCCCCGCGCAGCCCACTGCTCGTTGACGCGATCCTGTGCGGCGTGCATGTCGAGGGCCGCAGCGAGTGAACGCTGCGCGTGATCGGGTTGCGGCAACGGTGCGCCGAACACCGCCATCACGGCATCGCCGACGAACTGCATGACGGTCCCACCCTCGCCGAGCACGGCGTGATTCATGGCGGCGCGATGCTCGTTCAACTGACCCGCGAGCACCGACGGATCCGATGTCTCGGCGATGGTCGAGTACGCGCGGATATCGGACATGAGGACCGTCACCGTAAGTCGCTCCGTTCTGCCCGCCTCGATGCCGTGCTCGCGCATCTGCTGCGCTATGCCGCCGGGGAGCATGCAACTCAGCCTCTCACCCTGCTCCTCGCGATCGATGATCACCTTGTGGAGCAGGCGCAACCGGTCGAGCGCTCCCTGCGTGCCTGCACTGGCCTGTTGCGCGAGCTTGAGGAACAGCTGCTCGACGTCGTCGCCGACGGCTGTCGGTGTTGTGTGCAGCGACGCGGCAATTGCCTTGATGGGCTTGCCCTCGGCCACCATGCGCAGCAGGCGCTCCTCGACGTCTGTGAGTTCCGCCGCCTTCACTGACCGGTCGCGTCAGCGCATCGACGATCCGCGGGTCGAGCATCGATCCGCCGGTGCTGACCTCGCGTACGGCACGCGCGAGCTGGTCGCCGTCACCGACACGGTCCTTGAGGAGGTACGCGTAGCCGGCGGCACCCTCGCTCAGCAGCGAGATGGCGTATTCGGGCTCGTCGTACTGCGACAGGATCACGACTCCCGTTCCCGGGTTGCGCATGCGCACGACCCGCGCCGCGCGGATCCCCTCGTCGGTGAAGTCCGGTGGCATGCGGATATCGGTCACGACAACCTGGGGAACGTGCTCGGCGGCGCCCGCGAGCAACTCGTCGTAGTCGCCGGCGACCCCGACGACCTCGAGGTCCCCGGCGATGGAGAGCAAGGCCCGGACACCTTCTCGAACGATGAGGTTGTCGTCCGCCAGGACGACGCGGATCATCGGCTCGGAGGGCATGAGCCAACTCTAGTCAGCAGAGCATGGGTGGAAATGGGGCTGCCACCACGGTCTGCGGAGGCAGACCTCACCTTCGGTCGTGGTCCGCGCACCCTCGACGCCGGTCAGCGGCGCGCGCCATGATCACCTCCACGGAGGAACCACCATGCGTTTCCAATCATCGGTCATGTCGATTTCGTGGATCCCCTCGGAGGCGATCGAAGGGGTCACCAAGATGCCGTTCGAGATGGGCGTCGCCCATTACGACGACCCGCCGCCGGACCACATCGACTCGCTCGATGCGCTTCGCGACGCTGATCGGTTCCGCTTCGCCAACGAGCTGACGGCGTGGATCGAGGTGGAGGACGGGCGCATCACCGACTTCGGTCAGGACGGCGGCGGCCAGATCGGAGCCACAACGCTCCGGCTCGGCGGCCGCGGGATGACCTTTGCCGCAGTCGCGTTTCCGGACCGGCGCCCGCAGGCAGTCACCGGCGAAGGCTGGGTGCGATTCACGCAAACGGCCGGTGGACGCACGGGAGTCCCGGCGCCTCGCAGGGTGAGCCATCCGCCGTTCGTCCAGCTCGTGGCGCCGCTCGCATGGACGACGCTGACGCTGACGATCTTCGCTGACGGACGATCCGCGCACGACGTCACCGGCGCGAGCCCGTTCCCACGTCACTGGATCTACGACCGCGAGCGAAATCTCGCCCAGAAGTCCGGTCTGGTGGACTTCAAAAGGTGGTCACTGCACGCGTTCGGGGATCACACCCCATGGGGCGACGAGGACTCGCCGGCGCTCGTCACCGAGGTCGAGACGGCACTCGAGCGCGAGCTCTCGTTGCGACTGATGCGCGGGTCTGCGAAACCACGCATAGTGCCGATCAAGCAGGGGGCCACACTCGTCGAGCAGGGCGAGCAGGGGCATGAGATGTATGTGCTGCTTGACGGTGTGCTGGCTGTCGAGGTCGACGCCGTGCCGGTGGCACAGGTTGGTCCCGGCGCTGTGCTCGGGGAGCGTGCCCTCCTCGAGGAGGGCCGTCGCACAGCGACGCTCCGTGCTGAGACTGCATGCAAGGTCGCAGCCGTGTCAGGCGCCGACGTCGACCCCGAGCTGCTCAGCCGGCTGGCTGCGGATCATCGCCGTGAGGCGGATCAAGCCGTCTGATCGCTGCGAGCACGCGGTCCATCGCGACTTCCGGGGTGAGCGTCGCGACCTCCACCCTGCGGCCGCTGAGCAACCAGTCGATCTCGTCGGGGCGCAACAGCGTGCTGAGGTCACGGGGCAAGCGCGCAGGTGCACCCTCGATGACCTGATGCGACTGCCCGTCGACGTCTGACGGTCGGAGGCCCGCGTCCTCGGCGGCGATGCCCTCGTCGCGGAGGTTGAGCACCAGAGCACAGCCGCGCGGCGACGCGTCGTGCAGGACGACTGCCCTTCCCTTGGGCGCCTCGGCGCTGCCGTCCTTCGCGGCAACGACTGTCACCGAGCCGAGCTCCACGTGGTCGAGGTTCGCGGCGACCAGGCTTGCGGTATCGGGCGTGTCGCAGATGATCGTCGTCACGTCGGCAGCAGTCGCATCGGGCGTGGGCAGCGCCGCAGCGGGATCGATGAGCCCCGCAGGTCTGAGGTCGCCGAACCTGGTCTTGAACTCATCGAACGAGAGTGCGAGCACGCGTCCGATGAGGACCGGCCGTCGCAGCCGTCCGATGATGCCGGTGAGCACGAGTGCAACGCCGAGCGAGACGAACAGCACGAACGCGACCTTGATGCCGATGAGGATGAGTCCAACGAGAATCAGGAGCACACCGAGACCGATCTCGCCGTTGGAAGCGGCGTTGGAGGCAGGGGTTTCGGCTTTTGCGCACGTTGCGTAGTAGAGCTGGCGCTGCGTGTACTGCCAGCCGTCGACGGCGAGCGCAGCGGCCGAGTCCTCGACGAGCAACGGGGTCACCGGGAGCGCCATCGGGGGGAGTGTATATGCTGCCTTGATGGCGCACGGTGAGCGTAAGGAACACTTCGAAACCGGCAGCGGCATCCCCGTGGCGCCGCTGTATACCGCGCAGGACCTCGCTGGACATGACGCCGTCCGCGACGAGGGCCTGCCGGGCGAGCCCCCGTTCACGCGTGGCATCCAGCCGACGATGTACCGGGGCCGTCTCTGGAGCATCCGCCAGTACGCGGGGTTCGGCACGGCAACCGACGCCAACGCGCGCTTTCGCTACCTGCTCGCACAGGGACAGCCGGGGTTGTCGGTTGCGTTCGATCTGCCGACACAGATGGGGCTCGACAGCGACGATCCGCGCAGCGCGGGTGAGGTCGGGCAGGTGGGGGTCGCCATCGACTCGGTGCGTGACATGCAGGACCTCTTCGCGGACATCCCGCTCCGCGAGGTGAGCACGTCGATGACCATCAACGCACCGGCGCCGGTGCTCGTCGCGATGTACGTGGTGGCTGCCGAGCGCCAGGGTATCGATGCTGATTCGATCATGGGGACCGTGCAGAACGACGTGCTCAAGGAGTACGTCGCTCGCGGCACGTTCATCTATCCGCCGCGACCCTCGTTGCGTCTCGCATCGGACCTCATCGCGTGGTGCACGGTGCACGCACCGAAATTCAACCCGATCTCGCTGTCCGGGTATCACATCCGCGAGGCCGGCAGCACGGCCGTGCAGGAGATGGCATTCGCGATCGCCAACGCAATCGCGTACGTCGAGGCGTCCGTCGCGCGCGGTGTCGACGTCGACGATTTCGCGCCGAAGCTTTCGTGGATCTTCAACACGCACATCGATTTCTTCGAGGAGATCGCCAAGTACCGTGCGCTGCGACGAATGTGGGCGCGCGTCATGGCCGAGCGCTTCGGTGCGCGCGATCCGCGGTCGCTGATGTTGCGGACACACACGCAGACGGGGGGGTCGACACTCACGGCGCAACAGCCGGAGAACAACATCGTGCGCGCGGCAATCGAGGCGCTCGCTGCCGTGCTCGGTGGCGTCCAGTCGCTCGCGCTCTCGTGCTACGACGAGGCGCTCTCGATCCCGACAGAGAAGGCGCAGCGCATCGCGGTGCGCACGCAGCAGATCATCGCGGAGGAGACGGGTGTCACCAACACCGTCGACCCGCTGGCGGGCTCGTACCACGTGGAGTGGCTCACCGATGAGCTCGAGCGCCGCGCGCTGGAGTTGCTCGCCGAGGTCGATGCTCGCGGCGGAGCGGTCGCCTGCATCGAGTTCGGGATGGATGCAGCAGCTCATCCAGGACGAGGCATACCGCACCGAGCGCGCAATCGCCGCCGGCGACAAGGTGATCGTCGGCGTGAACCGCCACACCGAGACCGAGGAGGCAGGCGCGCCGCTGCTCTTCCGACCCGATGAGCGCGTCATGGCGGACCAGGCGGAACGGCTTGCCCAGCATCGCGAACTCCGGGACGCGGTGAGGGTCGAGGCGTCGCTCAGCGCGATCCACGACGCGGCGACCAGCGCTGATGCGCCGCTCATGCCGCGCATCATCGACGCGGTTCGCACCGAGGCGACGCTGGGCGAGATCTGCGGGTCCTTGCGTACCGTGTTCGGCGAGTACCACCCGCCGGCAACGATCTAGACGAGGGCAGAGGAAGCGTCATCGCAGCCATCAAGCGCTGGATTCAGGGCAATCCACGGATCGTCTTCCTCGTGGTGGCGGGTGCTGTCCTGCTGGGGCTGTTCCTCGGGGTGGTCGCCCCGCTGTTCGCGACCTCCGGCAACGCGATGGCGGACCTGAGCGGCGTGATTCCGGCATCGGCGCCGGCCGGCAAGCAGGTGGAGATCGATGTCTCGATCGACAACACCGGCTTCTCGGTCGTGGGTCAGCTCTGCGTCAGCGCCGTCATCCAGGGACCGTTGACGCCGGTGGACGCGATCTTCCAGAACGTCGACAAGGAGCCGTTCGTCGATGACAAGGCGTGCGGCGGCGAACTGACGAGCCAGTCCAGCGCGCCCGTGCAGCTCTTCTTCGAGTCCGGTGCCGCCGGGAGCGCCCAGCTGGTCCTCTCCCCGATGGACGGGAAACGGACGATCGGCGCCGCACTCACGGGAACGGTGGCTGTCGGGAGTTCCTGATCTCAGAGGAACTCGACACAAGGGCGTAACGCGTCAATCCTGCCGGACGCTGCCGACTACGCTTGGGACCCGAGAGGGTTATGCATACCGAGAGCGCCGCCCGGCGCTGGCTGCCAATACTTGCGACAGGCGTGCTGCTCGGCATCACCGGGTGGCAGCTGGTCGACTCCGCTCTTCCGCCGCGCGTGATGCTGGTGGAGATCGAGGTCGTGGTCGTCGCTGCCGTCATGCTCGAGGTCACGATCCGGTTGCGTCATGCGGCACGGGTCAGCGCGTCGACCGCGGCGCTGGTGCAGGGACTCACGAGCGTCGCGCTCTGCACGATCATCCTCGGCCTCGCGGCGCCGCGCCTCGCGCACCCGGTACCGCTGGTGGTGCTCGGCTTCGTCGCGGTGCTGCTGACGGTCGACCCGTCAGCCCGTCCGATCGCGCTCTGGACGATCCTGCTGGCATCGTGCGCGGGGCTCGCCGGAGTTCTGGTGGTGGTCCGGGATGATCGCCGGCGGCGGAGTCAAGGAGCTGATCCAGATCGACGCGCTCCTCGTCGGCGTCACGGTCCTCGCGTACTCGAACTGGTCGCTGACGGAACGCCACTATCAAGCCCAGTCGCGACGGCTGCGAGCTGTGGCCGACGTCGCGCAACGGCTTGGGCTCACCACCGACTCGGGTGGAGTTGCGGCCGCCGTGCTGAGCGGTTGCCATGAGGCCTACCCGGATGCGACCTGGGGCCGGGTCCTGCTCTTCGACACCGACTCCGGCGCGCTCGCGACCCTCCCGCTCATCCTCGGCCCCGGTGGCGTGACTCCGGCGGCCGGCCCGCCCGTGACGATGGGTGCCGGCGAAGGGGTCATCGGACGGGTGTACTCGACCGGTGATGCGTGCCTGCTGCGCACACCACGCGACATCAAGCAGGCCTACGCCGGCATGCCGGACTCGCGTCTCGAGGAGCTCGAGAGCCTCGGCGGCGGGCGCCGTTCGCGAAGCTTCGTCGCGGCGCCGCTGCGTGCCACCGGCGGCCGGGTCATCGGCGTCCTCGCGCTCATCTCGCATGCGCGCCGCGGCACGTGGGATGTCGACGACCTGACCGTGGTCGAGGCAATCGCCGATGAGGCCGCGGTCGCCGTGGCGCGCGCCGGCCTCTTCGAGGAAAAGGCGATGCATGCCACGACGGATCCGCTGACGAAGGTCGGCAACCGGCGCGCGTTCGAGGAACGACTCGGTGAGATGGCGCTTGCGACGGCGGTGGTCGCCATCGATGTCGATCATCTGAAGCCGCTCAACGACGAGTTCGGCCACGAGGCGGGCGACATGCTGCTCGTCGAGGTGGCCCGTACGCTTCGTGCCCAGCTCCGCGCCGGCGATCAGCTGCTCCGCATCGGCGGTGACGAGTTCGTGTCAATTATGGACGCAACCAGCGAGGAGGAGGCGATCGCCATCGCCGAGAGGATGCGACTCTCGCTGCACGGCGTTGCGTTGCCTCATGGCAAGGCGCGGATCAGCGCCGGTGTCGCCGCGGGTGCCGGCGGTGTGCACGCGTTGTGGCTGGCGGCTGACGAGGCGCTCTCACGCGCGAAGCACGAGGGCCGTGATCGGGTGGTCGTCGCCGGTGAGCGCTCGCTGCCGAGCCTGCTCAACGGTGGCAGCGACGCAGGAGCGATGCTCGACGCGATCCTCAGCAAGCGCCGCGTCATCCGGGCGACGTTCCAGCCGATCGTCCGCCTCACCGACCACAAGGTGCTCGGCTACGAGGCACTCGCGCGTGTTCCGGGCCTGCGCGATCCGCTCGACGGCGTCGAGGACGTCTTTGCGCTCGCCCACCGGCGTGGTGTCACCAAGGAGGTCGACTGGATCTGCCGCAGGATCGCGATGTCAGCCGCATCGGCGCTACCGGACGACGCACCGCTCTTTCTCAATGTCTCTGCGGCGATGCTGCTCGATCCCATTCACCCGGTCGACCACATGCTGCTGCTCGCGCGCTGGGCGGAACGGAGTCCGGAGACGATGGTGCTGGAGATCACCGAGCGCGAGTTCGATCGCCGACAAACAGCGTTTGCGCTTCGTGCTCGCAAGCTATCGGGAGCACGGCTTCCGGTTTGCGCTGGACGACATCGGCGAAGGTCACTCGACACTCGAACTGCTTGCCGCTGCGGTGCCCGAGTACGTGAAGGTCGCGAAGAGCATCACCCAGGACTGGGGCGAGCGTGGCGCTCGCGCCGTCATCGAGGCGACCGTGGCCTACGCGCGAAGCTCAGGCTCCTGCGTCATCGCTGAGGGCATCGAGGACGAGGCGACCGCTGACCAGTTGACCGCACTCGGCGTGACCGCGGGCCAGGGCTACTGGCTTGGCCGCCCCGAGGAACCGGTGCTCGACACGTCGGCGCGTGGCGAGGCCACCGCCTGACCCGACGTCACGCAGGGGTCGAGACGGCAAGCTCCCAGGTCGATCCCTGTGGCGTGTCGCGCACCTCGATGCCGGCATCGACGAGTGCGTCGCGCAACTTGTCGGCAAGCGCGTACTCACCGGCGGCGCGCATCTGCACGCGCAACTCGAGAATGCCGTCCACCACGGGGGCGATCAGGTCACGAGGGTCGCCGGCGCCGCTGCGAGCCAGGTCGCCGAGACGGACGACGTATCGCCGCAGCACCTCTCGCGCACGCTCCTGTTCGTCCGAGTCGAGCGTGTCCGCCTCCCACTCGTGCATCTGCGAGTTGATCGCGAGCACTGCGCCGACCGCGCTGTCGACGTCACGACCGGCAAGCGCGCTGTCGGCGAGCTCGGACTGGCGCGTGACCTCCTGGAGGAAGGGCGACACCCCGGGTGCGGGCGGCGCCAGGGACGTTTCGACACCTGGTGCAACGTCGGATGACGGCGCGGATTCGTCGCCGGAGCCTTGCGCATCGCGAGCGAGGTCGCTGATCGCGAGCGTCGTGCCGTTCTCGAATCGCTGCGATTTCCCGTGGCGCCGCAGGGTGAGTCCACCGCGTCCGCGGATCGACACTGTCGATGCATCGAGGTCGAAGATCGCCGCAGTGTGTTCGTCGACACCGAGGATGTCGACGTCGTCCGGAAGCAGGGTCTCCAGCATGCGCAGCCGTCGCTCGCCCATGTAGCAGTACCGCGTGTCGTGCGTGCCGCCCTCGGCATTGTTGTAGTGGGGGACGACGGCGACGCGCAGCCCGGTGATGCCGAGCAGGTCGAGCCCTTCGAGCCAGCGCGGGTCCTCGCCCACCTTGTAGACCTCGTACACCGGGAGGGCGAACATTCCGACACCGACGGCGGCAGCACTGGCGAGCGTGACGCATCCACCGTCGCGCAACTTGGCGTTGAGCAGCTCGGGGACTGCTGTGTCGCGCCACTGGCGAAGCGCGTAGCTCGGGCTGCCGGGCCCGGCGAACACGTAGCGCGCCTCGGCGACTCGCGAGAGCATGGTCTCGTACTCGAGCGGCGTCGCCTCCTCACGGTTGCGGAACGTCGCCACTGCGATCGGGAAGCCGACCCGCTCGCGGAAGTACGCCACGGTCTTCTCGCTGATGTCCGCGGCGTTCTCCTGGAAGCCGAACGGCGTGTCGAGGAGCACGGCCGGTACCGGACGCGGTCCCAGCCTCGTCAACAGGTCCGCGTGGACGGACACCATCGTGGGCGTGGTCTCGCCGGAGCCCATGATGCAAAGCAGGCGTGCCATGGCTCGATCCTACGGTGTCGGGCCGCGTGACACCATCGGCCCATGGACGGCGTGACACTGAAGGCCGAGCTCGGCGATGAGGCGCGCCGCCTCGGTTTCTCGGCCTGCGGCGTGACGTCGGCCCGACCCTTCGCCGAGGCGCGGGAGCGGGGGCTCGCGGCGATCGATGCCGGGCGGATGGACGGGATGCCGTGGTACACGCGCGAGCGCGTCGAGGCGTCCGCTGACATCGGCGCGCGCTATCCATGGGCGCGGTCGATCATCGCGCTGGCCTGGCCGTATCGCCCTGTGCGCGCGCCTGCACCCGACCCCGACGCGCCGGTGCGGGGGCGGTTTGCCGCCTATGCCTGCATGGACTGTGGCGAGGGAACGGTCGACTATCACGACCTGCTGGCCGGTCGCTGCGATGCGCTGGTCAGGTGGCTGCGTGAGCGGGTCGACAACCTCGAGTCCAAACGGTTCGTTGACCACGGCTGGGCGCTCGATCGGCCGATCGCCGAGCGCGCCGGGGTCGGTTTCGCGGGCAAGCACGCGTCGGTGATCACGCGGGAGGCGGGGTCGTATGTGATGCTCGCCGGCATCGCGGTGTCCGCATCGCTGCCTGCCGACGCTCCGTCGCGGCGTGGATGCGGACAGTGCCGCGAATGCATTCCCGCGTGCCCGACAGGAGCGATCACGGCACCGGGCGTGATCGACGCGCGGCGCTGCATCTCGTACCTCACCATCGAGCACCGCGGCGCAATCCCTCTGGAACTGCGTCCGCTCATGGGGACCTGGGCCTTCGGCTGCGACCTCTGTCAGGAAGCGTGCCCGATCAACCACCGCCTCGCCCCTGATCCGCTCGCGGTGGAAGCGTCAACCACTGCGCATGGTCCGGTGCCGAATCCAGACCTGGTCGAGTGCCTCGAGCTCAGTGACGAGGCGTTCGCCGCGCGTTTCCGGCGGACTGCGGTGTGGAGAACAGGCCGGGCCGGGCTTGCCCGCAACTGCGCGATTGCGCTCGGCAATGCGGCTGATCGACGCGCCCTTCCCGCGCTGCATCGCAGTGCGGAGGGTGATCCGGATCCCGTCGTCCGCGAGGCCGCTTCCTGGGCCATCGCCCAGTTGGTCGCGAACCCGCAGGTCTAACGGAAGAGGAGGACCGCGGCTCCGGCGCCGATCACGAGGGGCGCACCGACGCAGGCTGCCAGCAGCGAGACGGAATCCGCCTCACGCGGCCACCAGGACGGAGGAAGCGCGCGATTGATGGGGACGCGCGCGCCGCGAAGGCGTACGTTGCCGCCGAAGAGCGCAAAGCCGGCGACGCACGCGAGCGCGGCGAGCAATGCGGCTTCAGACAACATCGACGCAGCACCGGACGCGCCGACGCTGTGCAACCACGCGGCGAGCACGAAGGTGATCAACCCGAGGCCCACGCCACACGTCGCCGCCACCAGCGTGGTCGGTAGCGAGGTGCGAGGCAGGCTCGGGAGTCGCATGGCTTCACGGTCAGCGTAGCACTCACGCCGGTTCGACGAAAGTTCACCCGGAGACGACTCCGTTGTGACGAAACCGTTACGGCGACCGCCAAAGCTTGACGCCAGCGATCGGGTGTGCCTACGCTGCGCTGGTCGCCAACGGGCGACCGGTTCCCCCATCCCCCCAACGTCTCACTACACGAGGAACCCGGATGCCGACGAAATCTCGTTTTGCCGCAGCAGCGCTCGGTGCGACCGCCGTGGCAACCATTCCCTCCGCGATCTTCGCGAGCTCATACATCGTTCGGCCCGGAGACACGGCGTCGGACATCGCGGTCCGTCACGGCACGAGCGTGGCCGCCCTGCTGAACGCCAACGCGATTGCCCCGACCGATCACCTCCAGGTTGGTCAGATGCTCCAGATCCCTGATGCGTCGCTGGCATTGCCGGCGTACGCGCGCGGGGGAGAGGACGCCGAGACGTACCGCGTGGGACGCGGCGAGGGAGTCTTCGAGACAGCACGACGCTTCGGTGTCGACCCCACCGCGCTCGCTCGCGCCAACGGGATCGGGGTCAACGCACCCATCGCCGAAGGCGACGAGATGGTCGTGCCCGGCCGCCTGCCGCGCATGAATGCGCTCGTCAGCTTCGTTGCCGCCGATGTCGGCGTGGACGCGCGGCTCCTCCGTGCGGTTGCATGGGCGGAGTCGAACTGGCACCAGGACCGGGTATCGCCCACCGGCGCGGTCGGCGTGATGCAGATCGAGCCGTTTACCGGTGAGTGGGTGTCGCGCCACATCGCGGGCACGCAACTCGACATCTGGCGCGCGCAGGACAACGTCGTCGCGGGCGCGATGCTGCTGCGGCACCTCATGAACAAGCACGAAGGCGATATCGCGGCGACGCTCGCCGGGTACTACCAGGGTGATGCCAGCGTCGCCACCCACGGTGTGTACGACGACACGCGTCGCTACCAGCGGGAAGTGCAGGCGTTGATCGCTCAGGACGCCTGAGCACTCGCGGGGGGCCATCCGCCGACCCGGCGGACATCGCCGGATCGATCGACAAGTCGCGCCGGCAGCCCGGCCGACTCCAGCCACGCCGTTGCCGCAACGCCGCGGACGATCGCTGCTGTGGCGGCGATGTTTGCGTCCACGCAATTGCCGGCAACGACGCTGACAGTCCGCCACGGACCGATGGCCGGGAGCCCTGTCGCCGGGTCGATGATGTGATGCAGCTCGATGCCGCCGCGACGCCAGCGGCGTACCGTCGTGCTGGAGGTGGCCACACCGCCTGAGCGGATCGCGATCGTCTCGCCGTCGCGCGTGATCGGCGCCCGGCTGTTCTCGGCGATCTGCACGTGCCAGCCCTCGTCCGGCGGCAGCCCCGCGACGGCGACATCACCACCGAGGCTGACGAGGACGCCGCCCCCGTCCACCGCGACGCTTGCCGCTTCGGCAGCGAGATCAGAGGCCAGCGCCTTCGCGGTCGCACCCAGGTCGACCTCGATGCCGGCGGGGATCTCGACGACTCTCGTCGCCGGCGAGTACGTGATCCGGCGCCAGCCGGGGACCGGGTGGACCGTCAGGGAAATCGGCGCGCCGTCAGGGGCGAGCGCTGCGAAGTCGACGGTGTAGCCGGCGCTACGAACAGCGCCTCCGACGGTCGGGTCCACCGCGCCGTCGGTGAGCTCGGCTGCACGCAAAGCGGTGGCGATCGCCTCACCGAGCACAGGCGAAACCGTCGAACTCATGGCGACCGGCGCCTGCGAGCAGGATGCTGAGCTCGCTGTCATCGCGGAACCGGCTGCACGTACGGTCGATCGAGTTGACGACGCGCTGGACCGCGGAGGTTGCGCGCTCGAGGTGCTCGGGATCGGTGACGACAACCTGCATGAGGGTCCCGAACGCGGTTCCCCTGTGCGCAGTGACGGTCACGAGGCGCCGCTCACCGTGCTTGCGGACGACGAGCTGCCGGTGCTCGCTGAGCCCGTCGCGAGCGGCGCTGCAGTGCTGGTCGCCGCCGAGGGCGTGGCGGTGCTCGACGCCGGGGTTGTCGTCATGGATGTGGTCGACGTTGCGGTGAGGGTTCCAGCGTGCGTATGCGCCGAGAGTGCGGCCAGGGCGACGACGGCGACCGTACCGGCGATGCCTGACGAAACCGTGAGCTTCTTCCGAAACCTTAGCGCGCGATCACGTTCGGCGACGGTGATCCTGTTCACTCATCTGAGGATGAGCACCTGCCCTGGAGCCAGGGTCAGAGATTCCTGGGCGAACCCTGGGAATCCTTGTCAGTGGCCGCCGGGCTTGCCACCGCCGTGGTGCTTGCCGGGATCGTACGTGCCGGAACCGCCCATCCCTGGGCACGAACCCGGATCGGTGCTCTTGGTCACCGGCTTCGGCTTCGTGGACGCGGTGAGCTTCACCGTCGTCGGCTGGACAGCAATTCGGACGGGAGTGGGAGCGGCCGCGACCGTCAGGGTTAGGCCGACTGCGGTGGCGCCGGTCGTACGAGTAACCACCTGTTGGTGGGATGCCGGCCGCGCGGCGGCTGTCGGATGGCTCGATGAGGCGAATCCGGCCGTGCCCAGCAGCACTGCGCTGACTCCGGCGGCGACGACGAACGAACCTGCTGCAGCGACCAGTTTGCGGCTCATCTTCATCATGCCCAGCACCTTACCCAGGTGGACCAAGAACGTCAAATGGCGGAAATGTGGTGATCGGCCTGGGGCGAAGTGGCGAACGCGACCGGTTGGCTCCGCAGCATGCGCGCGATACCGCGGAGATCCGCCATCGCGGTGCTCGTGATCTTCACGCGCGAGTTTGTGTCCTCGATCCAAGCGACTGGGATCTCCAGAATTCGGAGCCGCGCGCGCTGCGCGAGCACGAGCAGCTCAGTGTCAAAAAACCAACCCTCGTCTCGTACGCTCGGCAGCAGCGCACGAGCAACCCCGGCGCGTACTGCTTTGAAACCGCACTGCGCGTCGCGTACTCGCAGATGCAGGACCGTACGCAGCAGGAGGTTGTAACCACGCGAGATGCACTCACGCTTGAGACTGCGCGTGACCTGCGCACCGGTGATGAGCCTGCTGCCGACGACGATGTCGGCGCGACCGGCGAGGATCGGTTCGAGCAGATGGGGCAATGCGTCGAGGCTCGTGGAGAGATCGACGTCCATGTACGAGACGATGTCGGCGTCGCTCGCAAGCCACGCGGCGCGAAGCGCGCGCCCGCGACCCTTCTGCTCGAGCCGCATGAAACGCACGCCGTCGAGCTCGACCGCAAGCCGAGCACCGATCGCAGCCGTGCCATCGACGCTCGCGTTGTCGACGATCGTGATGCGCGTTGCTGGCCCCATATACGCGGCGAGTGAGGCATGCAGTGTGCGAACAGCTGACTCGAGGTCGTGTTCCTCGTTGTACACGGGGATCACGACATCGAGGGACGGTCGCGTTAGTTCACGGATGCAGTCCTGCATCGACCCAGCGTGAGGAGCGCCGCTGGGCTTGCGACGAGAAGATGCTGAGAGCCGACTGTGACATGCATCTCAGCGAACTCACAGGGACCTCTGCGCGTTCTCGCACTGTACGAACCTAGACTCGAGGCGTAAGGAGCACGCATGCCGAAATCTCACCGTTCGTTTCCGCATCCACACAGCGCGCTCGGCTGGATCTTCAGCGCGACGTGCGCAGTCGTCGTCATCGGTGCCGCGAGCGTCCTCTTCGTGTACTTCGTGCTCTTCAGCCACTCGGCGCCGGCGCCGCTCGCGCTCTCGGCGCCTTCGTCGTCAGCGGCCGCGTTACCGGCGTTGACGTCGTCCGAGATACCGGGCACGTGGACGGTCGCCTCCAAGTCGGTGGCGGGATACCGCGTTCGCGAACAGCTGGCGTTCCTGCAGGCGCCGAGCGATGCGGTCGGCAGGACTTCGCAGATCACGGGCAGCGCAACGATCACCGGAAACGCTGCGGCACTTGTCGTCAGCACCGCGACGTTCACCGTCGACGTGCAGTCCCTGACGAGCGATCAGCAGATGCGCGACAGTCACATCCAGACGCTCGGCCTCGAGAGCGCGCAGTTCCCGAAAGCGACGTTCGTGCTGTCGTCGCCCGTGACGCTACCAGACAATGCGGCGTCGGGCGCTGAGATACACGTGTCACTCACGGGCCCGCTCACGATCCACGGGACAACAAAGACGGAGACGATCCCAGTCGAGGCACGACTCTCCGGTTCAGAGATCGAGGTCGTGGGCTCGGTCACCTTCCCGTGGGGCGACTTCAACATGCAGGCGCCGAACGTCGCAGGGTTCGTCAGCGTCGACTCGACGGCGACGATGGAGTTCGACCTCTTCCTCAAGCACTCCTGATATCGGCGCCGAGGTCAGCGTCGCGCTGCCAGCGCCTGGAGCCGGAGCGCGAGCGTCGGACAACCTGACACCGCGCGCCGGGCGTGGGGCAGCACCGATGGGGGCACCGCACCGGGCAGGATGATCGGATAGCCCCAGTCATCGAGTTCGATCATCTCGGGCAGCAGATCGGCGCACACACCGTGGCCGTCGCACTTGATGCGATCGACGGCGACGACGAACCGTCCGCTCACGACGCCACCGACTGCGCGGTGGGTGCGCTGCAGCGGTGTTGCTGGTCGTGGCGCTGGAACTCCTCCGCAAACACGCGAAGTGCGGAGCCGAGCAACCCGGCGGCGCCGTCAGGGTGGCGGCAGGCGCCGCGGCCGGCGAGCAGCCCCGACCAGCGCTTGATGTGGTCGAGGTCGCCGTCCGACGACGTCAGCGCCGCAACCCGTCCGGTTGCCGCCGCGATGGCTCGAAGACCGAAGGTGCATGGGCCGCACTGGCGAGCGCTCTCGTGCGCGAGATACGCGAGGATCCGCGCGGTCTCGACAACGCCGCATCGGCCTGCAGGGAGCACGGCGATCACGCCACAGCCCAGCGAGTATCCGTTGGCGCGCAATCCGTCCGCGTCGACGACCAGACCCCATGCCGTCGACGCTGCGACCCAGCTGCCGAAGTAGCCACCGAGCAGCACGGCGTCACTGCCGGCGCTCAGCCCGCCTGCGGCGTTGACTGCATCGGTGATGGTCGTTCCCTGCGGCGCCTCGATGAGCATCGTCTGCGGCACCGCGCCGCCGACGGAGATCAATGTCGTCCCCGACGCAGTGCCGACACCGAGCGAACGGAACCAGGCGTCACCGGAGCGCGCGATGAGTGCCGCATGGGCAAGTGTTTCGACGTTCTGCACCAGCGTCGGGCGACCGTCGATGCCGCGCTCGTACGGACGGGGTGGAATCGATGTCGGCAACGCGATGCCGGTGTTGACGAAATGGACGGCGGCGGTCTCCTCACCGGACACGTACCGCACCGGAGCGCTCACCACACGAAGCCGTTCGCGCTCCGCCGGTGGGCGCTCGCCGGCTGCACGCTGCATGGCGCGGATGGCACCCGTGTGGTCAGCGCCCACGTAGAGGACGATCTCGCGCGCGCCGACCGAACCCGCCGCGAGCAGTGCGCCGTCGATGACGAGATGGGGACGTTGCTCCATCAATGTCCGGTCCTTGCGACTGAGCGGCTCACCCTCTCCGCCGTTGGCGAGCACGACCGGGTTTCCCGCTCGCTGCGATGCGACAGCACGCCATTTCGTCGCGGCCGGGAAACCCGCACCTCCCTTGCCGCGAAGGTCGCTTCGCTCGACGGTGTCGATCAGCGCGGGCGTGCTCGGCGGGAGCGGGCCGAGCCGCGCGACGTGCGCCGCATAACCTTCGGTCCCGGCAGCCGGCGCCGGTCCGGCGAGCACTGACAACGTCATCGTCCTGTCCCGAACGATGCGCGCTCCGCCGCGTCGCGACGTTCGCCTGCAAGCGGATCCGGTGGGGCCGCGAGCAGGCGCCAGCCCGCCGCGCCGAGCACAGACGCGATGCACACGATGTCGATGGCCACCATCCACGACGCGGTGCTGTCCGTCCCGGTGCCGATGCCGTGGAGCACGGCCACCGGCCAGCTTGCGTACGCCAGCCAGTGGATCGCGCGCCACGTGCGTGCGCCGATATGACGGCGAAGCAGGCTCGTCGCGACGATCGCGATGAGCAGTTCGAACGCGATGGTGCCGAGGCCGAGCCACAGCGTGCGGTAGTACGAGCCGAAGGGCACGATGGCCGCGACGAGTCCGAGGTGCGTGAACGGATCGACGACTGCGGTGACGATGTGCAGCAGCAGGAACACGAGCGTCATGAGGGCGAGGTCACCGTGCACGGCCGCGCTGAGAAAGCGCGGCCAGCCGCGGGTCTCGACTCGGAGGCGCGCGAGCAGCCCGAGAACGACGACGGCGCTGAGCAGGATGAGGCTGACCGCGCCGGCGCCGCGCGTGGTGTACCAGAGCACTTGATCCGACATCAGGTCACCCCGCCGGGAGCTCGATGCGGAACGTCGCGCCGCCGCCAGGCGTGTCCTCGACACTGATGCGCCCGCCGTGCGCGTTGACGACTGCGGCCGCGATGCTGAGACCGAGACCGCTGCCTCCCTGGTCGCGGCTGCGCAGCGGGTCAGCACGATGGAAGCGCTCGAAGATCCGCTGGCGCTGCGCCTCGGGGACACCCGGACCGTGGTCGATGATGTCGATCTCGGCGTGCGCGTTCTCCGGCCTCAGTGTCACTTCGACGGGGCTGCCGGCCGGCGTGTGCACGAGCGCGTTGCGCACGAGATTGGCGACGGCCTGGCGCAGACGCAGGTCGTCACCGGTGACCACCATCGGTGCGGCGATGCGCGAGATCACGGTGCGTCCAGGGTCGGCGGCGCGCGCGTCACTGACAGCGTCGTTGATCATCGAGGTGAGGTCGACGGGCGCGCGGTCCAGCGGACGTCGCTGATCGAGTCGCGCGAGCAGCAGGAGGTCATCGACGAGCAACCCCATCCGCCGGGTCTCGTCCTCGATGCGGCGCACCGCGAGCAGCACGTCATCGCGTGACATGTCCGGATTGCGCTGCAGCAGTTCGGCGTATCCGCGCATCGACGTGAGCGGGGTACGCAACTCGTGGGACGCATCCGAGACGAAATGACGAAGGCGCTGTTCCACGACCTCGCGCTCGGCGAACGCACGCTCGATCTGGCCGAGCATCTCGTTGAGCGCGAGACCAAGGCGCCCAACCTCGGTTTTCTCCGTCGATGGTGAGACGCGGCTGCCGAGGCCGGTTGCCGCGATGGTCCGCGCTGTGGCACCCATCCGCTCCAGGGGACGCATGCCCCGGCGCACGAGGAAGAAGGTCGCGAGCAGCACGAGCACCGTGATGCCGCTGCTGATCGCGATCTCGAACAGGAGCAGCGTGCTGAGCGTGTTGTCGACGCCGTCGACTCCGTCGAGCGGCACGGCGACCAGCGACTCGACGTCCTGAATCTGCGTGTTCCTGCTGACGGTCACGCGATACGACTGCCACGTCCCGGTTCCGGAGACGGTGAGTGTGTTGCCGGCCTGGCTGGAGATGTTGGCGGGGAACACCGGATGCGACGACGAAGAGGCGAGGCTCCCGCCGTAGAGGTAACCGACCGCGAGGACCCGGCCCGTGTCGGCGTCGACGAGCTCGCCATACGTCCCCGGCGGAAAGGCGTACTCCTGACCGAACGGGCCTCCGTGCCCTTGCGGACCCTGGTCAACGGCGTTTTCAAGCACGCTCGCGACGCCCGGTTGGATCTCGGCCAGCTGCTGATCGACGCCCTGCACGAGCGAGCTCTGCACGGCCGCATATGTGCCGGCGTCAGCCGCGGCAAGACCGATGATGAACAAGGGTGCCAGGGTGAGCAGCAGTCGGAGGCGCAGCGACATTTACGGTCCCGAGGACATCGTCGGCGCGCAGTTCACGCCTGCGCCGCGCTGGCGCGCGGGACCCGCATCACATAGCCGACGCCGCGAACGGTGTGGATCAACGGCGGATCCACCTGGTCGACCTTGCGCCGCAGATAGCTGATGTACGTCTCGAGCACGCTGGCATCGCCGCCGAAGTCGTAGTCCCAGACGTGATCGAGGATCTGCGTGCGAGACAGCACCCGGCCGCTGTTCATCATCAGGTAGCGCAGCAGACGAAATTCGGTGCGGGTCAGATCGACCACTGCACCGGCGCGGAAGACCTCGTGCGTTTCGTCGTCGAGCTCGAGATCGTGCAGCACCAGCTTGTTGCTGGCGACTCCCGCATCGGGATGGTGGCGACGCAGCACGACACGGATCCGCGCGACGAGCTCCTCGATGCTGAAGGGCTTGGTGACGTAATCGTCGCCGCCGATGGTGAGGCCGTGGACTTTTTCCTCGGTCGCGTCGCGCGCCGTGAGGAAGATCACGGGCACCTTGACGCCGTCGGTGATCAGTCGCTGCACGACGGTGAACCCGTCGTCGTCGGGCAGTCCGACGTCGAGGATCATCAGGTCGGGGCGGAAATCCATGACAGCGTGGCGGGCGCTTTTCGCGGTCGCCGCGGTCTGGACGGTGAAGCCCTCGTACTTGAGCGCCATGGCGACCAGGTCCGTGATCGCGCGTTCGTCGTCCACGACGAGAATGCGGTTCGGCTCACTCGCGCTCGGAGAGGACACCGGCCCATCTTCGCGCGGAAGTCTGGGAAAAAGCTCAGAGGTTGTTGGAGCTTCCCTGGGCGTTGCGCGGCGTGACGAGTCCGTTGGGACTGCCGGTGCCGAGCGGCAGGGAGAGGCAGCGGACGCCGCCGCCCGCCTTGAGGAACTCCCCCATCGCCATCGGGACGATCGTGAATCCGGCAGCTCGGAGCGGCTCTTCGAGCTGGGCGATCGTGAGCGACGAGACCACCTGCTTCCCGAGCGGCATCGCGTTGCAGGCGAAGCCGGCGGCCACCTCGACCGAGACTTCGACGAGGTTCGGGACGAGCTGGCGGATCAACTGTGCCGACGCGGGCGAAAAGGCCTCCGGAGCTGCAATCACCGTGTTCGCATCGAGCGGACAGAAGCAGGTGTCGAGGTGATAGAAGCGCGGGTCGACCAGCTCGAGCGTGACGACCTCGACCTCGAGGATGCGGGCAACGGGGCGGTGCGAATCGCGATCGGTGCGGAATCCGGTGCCGCAGAAGAGGCGATCGCCGACGAAGAGCGCGTCGCCTGCACCTTCGAAGGACAGCGATCGAGGCAGCTCGTGCACCTCGAAGTGGAGCCGTTCCAGCTCGGCTCGCCAGTGCGGCTCCTCGCCCTGGCGCTCGCGGTGGTGGAAGTTCGCCAGGACCGCGCGCCCGTCCCAGACGACCGCCGCGTTCGCCGTGAACACCATGTCGGGGAGTCCGGCAACCGGCGTCGCAAGCTCGATGTCGACACCCATGCTGACGTAGGTGCGATGCAGTGCCTGCCACTGCTCCCCCGCCAGGGCATGGTCAACCTGGACGGCGACGTGCATCCACGGGTTGATCTCGTACTCGATGCCGAAGTGGTCCGGCGGGCACATCAGCACCCCGCCGGTCATGTTCGGGGCCGGGGCAGGAGTGCGGCGTCGCCGAGCGGGAGGGGAACGATCAACGTTGGCGCGAAGCCGAAGCGTTCCGCGACGTCTGCCGGTGCCGCGACCGGGGGCCGGCGCACGCACCAGCGCGGCTCCACGTCGTCGCGAACGGCAAGGAGCGATGGGCGGAGCAACGCACCGCCGGCGCCCCTGCCCTGATGGCGGATCGTGGCCGTCAACGCGGGCCGCAGCCAGGTCGCGTCAAACGGCTGGACGCCATCAAGCATCGCGGCGCCGACGGTCAGGGTTACCACCTGCTGCGCGAGCCAGCGCGAGACCACCTTGTCGTGCGGGCCCTCCACCTGACCCGCGAACACGAGCCGTCCCGCGACCATCTCGCCGAGGATCAGCCGGGGAGCACCAAGACGGCGTTCGATGACGCCCGCGATGACGCATGTCGTCTGCTCGACGAGGGGGATCCGGAGGCGATCGGGCGAAGCCAGACCAGGCCGGTACGGAGCTCTCGCCCGGCGCGCGAGCAACGCGGGGAGGCTGCGAGCGGTCGCGGCTGCCGCAAGCGCACTGCCCCGGCCGCGAACGTGGTCGGGCACCTGGAGCACGTCGCCGCTCCCGGCAAACGCGCTCAGTGCCTCGACGCGCCGCTCGAGTGCCCAGCCGGTGACCGGGCGCCCATCGAGATGGAGGACGTCAAACGCGAGGTAGACCGCAGGGAGTTCCGCCGCGAGCGCCGCTCCAGCGGCCAGGCGCCTGCCGAGGGCGGCGAGATCCGGCCGGCCCTGGGCGTCGAGGACCGCGATGACTCCGTCGAGCACTGCAGCCCGGCCTTCCGGGGCGACCACTGTCTCGAGGACGTCGGGAAACCGCCGGCCGAGGTCGACGAGCGTCTCACCCTGGACTCGCGCCGGGCTGTCGGGGTCGAGATAGAGCAGGGCGCGCGCCCCGTCCCAGTCGATGCTGAAGAGCCAGTCGTGATCGTCGAACGGATCCGAACACGGCACCGACTCCTCGAGCGGGATGTGCCCCGGCAGCAATGGCGGCGTCGGGGTGCGGAAAAGCAGCGGCTCCTCGAGCGCCGGCGCGACGGCGCGTGACGTTGCTGTCCTGATCGCCACTCCCGGTCCGCGCAGCCTCAGGAAGCGCGGCGCCGGCGCGCCGGTTCCGCCGATTCGGCGTCGTCCGACGCCTCGCTGCCTGCAGCATCGCTCCTGCGCGACTTCGCGGCTTCGACCGATGCTTTCAGTGCCGCCATCAGGTCTGTGACCTTGCCCTGCTCGGGCGCTTCCGGCCGCTTGATCGGCTCGTTGGTCAGCTTCGACTCGACGACTTCGAGCAGCGCTTCGCGGTACGAGTCGTGATGTCGCGCCGGGTCGAAGTGGGCACTCAGGTTCTCGATGAGCATCACGGCCATGTCGAGCTCGGCCTTCTTGACGTCGAGGTTCTCGTCCGGGATGGAGAGCTCGCCCGCCGAGCGGATCTCATCGGGCCAGTGCAAGGTGTTGAGCAGCAGCCCCTGCTCGTGCAGCGCCAGACGGCAGAGGTGCTCGCGGTCGCGGAGCGCGATCTTGCCGATGGCCACCTTGCCGGTCTTCTCGAGTGCCTGGCGAAGCAGCGCGTACGGCTTGGCGCCGACGGCCTCGGGCTCGAGGTAGTACGCGCTCTTCAGATACACGCCGGCCTCGATCTCGGAGTTGGGGCAGAACTCGATGATGTCGATGCTGTGCGTCGTCGTCAGCGGCAGCTGGTCGAGGTCGGAATCGCTGATGACGACGTACTCGTCCTTGCCGACTTCGTAGCCGCGAAGCGCGTCGCTCCAGCCGATCTCGCGGTCCTCCTCGGGGCACCAGCGCTTGTTGCGCACCGGCGTCTGGTCGTTCGGACACAGCAGACGGAACGAGACGCTCTTCGACTCGGTAGCGAGGTACAGCCGCACGGGAATTGCCACCATGCCAAAGCTGATGGCCCCCCGCCACATGGATCGAGGCATAGCCTATCGAGTATAGAGGCGCGGGATCGTCGTGAACGCAGCTGGATCAGGCAACGGCAAGCAGGCGATCGTACGCCTCCTTCAGCTCCGGATAGCGCAGGAAGATGATGTGCGCGTACTCCTGCGTGAGCGGGACCGGCTTGCGCCGCAGCAGCAGACCGACCTCCTCCGGGCGATGGTTCGCCTTGCGCCAGTTGCATTTCCGGCACGCGATCACCACGTTCTCCCATTTGTCCGGCGCACCGCCCCGGGACACGGGGATCACGTGGTCGACGGTGAGGTCGGCGGCGGTGCCGAGCCGGCCGCAGTACTGACAGGTGTGGTCATCGCGCAGCAGCAGATTGCGCCGGTTCGGACGGAGCAACCGGCGCGGGACGTGAATCGTGCGCAGGAGCCGGACGATCACCACGCCCTCGGGGAGCCGGCGTCCGGCGAGCGCTTCGGCCGCGGCGCGCTCCGCCGCCTCGTCAACGAATGCAACTCGTTCCTTGGTCAGCAGGACGACAAGCCGCCTGTGACTGATCACGTTGAGCGGCTGCAACGAGGCATTGAGCAGCAGCACCGCCATGGCCGAATTCTATTGGGAATCCGGTGTTGCCGTCGAACGGCGCCCGAGCGGGGCGCGGATCAGCTGTAGGGCGCGGACTTGATCGGGCCGACCTTGACGGCGCCGCCGCAGACATCACTGTCCGGCATGGCGGTGACGTCGGTCTGGAAGCCTGATGTCGGCAGTGTGATCTGCCAGAACTTCGGCGATGTGGAGGCTGCGGCGGAACACGTCGCATCGGTCCACGACACGAGGAAGTAGCCGTGCCCCGTCGCACCGGCGGCACCCAGCGGCTCGGTCCCCGGTGCAAGGTCGGTCGCTGAAGGCGACGCCATCGAGTTGTCGTTCGTCCATTGCGTGTCGAGCTGTCCGCCGTTGGGGCCGAGCATCTGCAGCTTCGGGTACCCGTTCTCCGTGCAGTCGCTCGTCGTCGTGTTCCGTATCTCAAAGGTTGCGTAGATGGTCCCCGCAGCGCCCTGCTGGTTGTTGATCGTGATCTCGAACTGACCGGGCATGCAGGGGATGGCGGGTGTGGGGGTGGGAACCGGCGTGGGCGTCGGGACGGCGGTGGGCACGGGCGTCGGCGTTGCCTGCGTCGTGACAGCCGCGGTTTCGGAGGGTGTCGGCGTGGATGAGCCGCAGCCTGCGACGACACCTGCGGCCGCGAACAGTGCGAGCGGAAACAGCAACCGTTGCATCGGGGTGGAGCGTACCCGCTGACGGCGGTTTACGCGCAGGTTCTAGGCCGGGAGGTCCTGATCGGCGTGCAGTGCCGGCGCGAAGAGATCGCCGACCTGTTCGATGCGCTGGGCGATCGTCGCGATGTTCCATCGATCCGGACGCAGTTGCGGGTCGTCGAGCTCATCCCACGCGATCGGGGTCGACACCGGAGCGCCCGGCGCAGGACGCAATGAGTAGGGGGCGGCAAGCGTCTTGTTGATGATGTTCTGCGTGTAGTCGATGCGGATGCGCCCGGTCCGCTTGGCGACAGCCCATTCCCAGCTGACACGACCCGGTGCGGCCTGGTCGATCGCCTTGCCGACCTCCTCCACCCAGCCGCGGACGGCCGCGTAGTCCGGTCCGCGGCGGATGGGGACGTAGATCTGCAGGCCCGTCTGCCCGCTTGTCTTGACGACTCCGTGCATCCCGTAATGGTCGAGCGCGGCTTTGACCAACTTGGCGATGTTGATGACGTCCTGAAACGTTGCGGGCTCGAACGGGTCGAGGTCGAAGACGGCCCAATCCGGATTGCCGGGCTCATCGATGCGTGAATGCCATGGGTGCAGATCGATGACACCTGCGTTGGCGACCCACGCCAGTGTCGCGACCTCGTTGACGACGATGTACGTCTTGGTCTTCTCGCCGTGGTACGTCCACGCTTCGATCCACGCCGGCGCATGTGCCGGTTTATCCTTTCTCCAGAAGGACTTTCCATCGATGCCGTCGGGGAACACCTGCATCGACAGGGGTCGGTTCTGCAGGTACGGGATCATGTACGGGGCCATACGAACGTAGTACTCGATCATGTCCCGCTTTGTCAGACCGTCTGCGGGCCATAGCACTTTGTCCAGGTTCGTCAGCGGGAGGCGGCGGCCGGCGATCTCCCACCGTGCGTTGCCGTGCAAGGTGCCTAACGTTTTCAGCGCTGCCTCGATGCTGTCCGGGTCCTGTCTCTGTGGGGGCCCCTCGTCGCCTCCGGCGACGCTGCTCCCCACAGAGCCACCCGGACTCCCCTTTGCTGAAATCGTTTCGGGGCTGGGTCGTCCGCGCGGTGTGCATGGGTTCGACCGCCTTACTGCCGACGCACCGTGGCTGGGTGCTTTGCCGGCGGGGGACTCGGCAGCGGGCCTTCTCTCGTCGCGGGAGTCTTCGGGCGGGCGTTCAGTGGTCGTGCGCGACGTGCGTTGTGTTTTGGCTTTTGGGGGGACGGGTGTTGGCTGCTCGCGGATTGTGTCTTCGAGAGTTCTGGTCGGGTCGTAGTTTTCCGAAGGCCGGGTGGCGGAGCATGCCTTCGTTGGTCCATTCCGAGAAGCGGACTTCGCAGATCAGCTCCGGTTTTACCCAGGTGGCTGGCTCGGTTGTTCGGGGGGTTGTGTCGAGCTGGCACTTGTCGACGATTAGAGGCGCGAGTTGCGCTTTGAGCGCCTGCAGGGTTTTGTCGTTGAAACCGGTGCCCACCTGGCCGCAATGTTTGAGGCGGCCGTTGTCCTGGATGGCGAGGATGAGCGCGCCCAGTTGGTTGGAGCGGCGGCCGCGGCCGGCGGTGTAGCCGGCGATCACGCAGGACTGCGTACGCCAGGACTTGATCTTCACCCAATCGGGTGTGCGGAGTCCGGGGCGATAGAGCGAGTCCGCGCGCTTGGCGACGATGCCTTCGATGCCGTTCTTGCGTGCTTCCTCGAACAGGGCGACGCCGTCGCGTTCGACGTGCTCTGCAAAGAGGATGTGCGGCGCGTCGACGATGGTTTCGCGCAACGTTTTCTTGCGGATGCGCAGCTCTGTGGCCATGAGGTCGCGGCCGTCGAGCTGCACGAGGTCGAATGCGACGAACGTCACCGGGTGCTCGACGGCGAGGCGGCGCGCGTCGGCCTCGCGTGAAACGTTGATGCGCTGCTGCAGACGCTCGAACGACGGCCGGCCGTCCGCGTCGAGCACGACGAGCTCGCCGTCGACGATCGCCTGCCGTGCGCGGATGCCGGCCCGGATTGCCTGTGCCTCCGGGTAGTGCACTGTCTCGTCGTTGCCTCTGCGACCGGTGATGCGGACCCCCTCCCCCGCGACGCTGACCATCGCCCGGATCCCGTCGTACTTCAGCTCGAAGAACCAGCCCTCGCGTGAGAAGGCTCGATCAGCCGAGGTCGCCAGCATCGGAGCCGGCGCACGGGCCGGTTCGCCCGCCGCGGAGTTGGTCGCCGGGGGCGTCTCGCCTCGCGATCGGGCCCGGCGCATCTCTCGCGGATCGCCGCCGCCGTCGCCGGCTATCTCAGCAAGGCTTCTGCCGGTCTTGACCGAAACATCGCGGTCGATCGCCTCGTACCCCTCCACCACCGACGAGTTGCGCTTCTTGAGCATCAGCCAGTTCTTGGTGCCGTCGCTGCTGCCCCCGTACTGCTGACCACGCTCGCCGATATGCACGAGTGCGAACTCACCGGACAGCTTGCTGCCGGAGAGCCGGAACTTGATGTCGCCCTTGATGCGCGAGCGGTCGTAGTCCTCGGCGGACTCCTTGATCCACTCGAAGGTGCCGATGTCCCACAGCATCACCGTCCCGGCACCGTATCCGGAGGGGATCACGCCCTCGAACTCGCCGTAATCGATGGGATGGTCCTCGGTCTGCACGGCCAGGCGCTTCTTGGCCGGATCGAGGCTCGGGCCTCTCGGAATCGCCCACGAGAGCAGCACCCCGGCATGCTCGAGTTGGAAGTCGAAGTGCATCCGCGTGGCCCGGTGTTTCTGCACGCAGAAGCGGTGTCCGTGCGGCAGGAGATCCCATGCCGAACGGTCGGTTTCAGCACGTCCGCCCTGGTCCCCGCTCGGCTCCGGGGTCTGTTTGAAGTCGCGCTTGCGGCGGTACTCTTTGAGTGCTTCTTCCGCCACGTCCGCGACAGTGTCCTTCACCGTACTGATGCTAGTGCAGCGCACCGCGCGGGGGAGAGCAAAGTAGGCCTCCAGGCTGGTAGAATAGAAGCATCTGGAACGGCCGATTTGAGCAGTCAGCGCTGAGTAATCGAGCGGTTTCACCTTTGGCCTCACCTCCAACACTCACGTCACAACCGGAGCAGTACCGATAACCGACATCGCACGCCCCGAACGGCCCCACGAGGAGCCCGTCGAACCCACGCCGAGCGCCAACGGAGGCAGCTCGAACCCTCCACCTGAGGGCATCAGCCGGGTCTCGAAAGGTACGTACTCGGCCGACCAGATCCAGATCCTGGAAGGTCTCGAGCCTGTCCGTCGCAGACCGGGCATGTATATCGGCTCGACCGACCTGCGTGGTTTGCACCACCTTGTCGTCGAGCTTGTCGACAACAGCATCGACGAGGCGCTCGCCGGCTGGTGCGACACCATAAAGGTCACGCTGCACGCGGACAAGTCCGTGTCCGTGCTGGACAACGGCCGCGGCATCCCCGTGGGCATGCATCCGACGGCCAAGAAGTCGGCGCTCGAGGTCGTCCTCACCACGCTGCACGCCGGAGGCAAATTCGGCGGCGGCGGGTACAAGGTCTCGGGCGGTCTGCATGGTGTCGGCCTCTCGGTCGTCAACGCGCTGAGCGAGCGGCTGCTCGTCGAGGTCTACCTCGACGGCGAGACGCACCGGCAGACGTACACGCGAGGCGTGCCCGACGGCCCCGTCGCCGTTGTCGGCAAGTCCGACCGTCACGGAACACTCGTGCAGTTCTGGCCGGACCCCGAGATCTTCCCGGAGATCGAGTTCTCATGGGACATCGTGGAGAACTCGCTGCGCAGCTACGCGTTCCTCAACAAGGGCATCACGATCCAACTCTTCGACGAGCGCGACTTGGCCGCGTACACGTTCCATTTCGAGGGAGGGATTCAGTCCTTCGTTCGATACCTGAACGCCAACCGCAACGTCATCAACTTCAAGCCGATGTACGTGGAGCGGGCGATCGACGGCAACGTGGTCGAGATTGCCCTCCAGTACCAGAACACCGTCTTCACGGAACACGTTCTGGCTTTTGCCAACAACGTGCATACCGAGGAAGGCGGCGCGCACGTCACCGGGTTCCGCACCGCGCTGACGGCGACGTTGAACAAGTACGCGCGCAAAGCTTCGATCCTCAAGGAGCAGGACCCCAACCTCACCGGTGACGACGTCCGTGACGGTCTCACCGCGGTGATCAGCGTCAAGCTCCGCGAGCCGCAGTTCGAGGGCCAGACCAAGACCAAGCTGGGCAACAGCGAGGTGGCCGGCCAGGTGTCGACGGTGCTGAGCGACGCGCTCATGCAGTACCTCGAGGAGAACCCGGGGGAAGGTCGCAAGATCATCGACCAGTCGCTGACAGCGGCACGCGCACGTCAAGCGGCTGCGAAAGCGCGAGACCTCGTGCAACGCAAGTCATTGCTCGAGTCGGCCACGCTGCCCGGCAAGCTCGTGGACTGCAGCGAGCGTGACCCTGCGCACTGCGAGATCTTCATCGTCGAGGGACTGTCCGCAGGTGGTACGGCCAAGGAGGCTCGTGAGCGCCGCAATCAGGCCATCCTGCCGTTGCGCGGCAAGATCCTCAACGTCGAGAAGGCACGCGCCGACAAGATCCTCGGCAACGAGCAGATCAAGGACCTGATCATGGCGCTCGGTGGAGGTTTCGGCGAGACGTTCAGCGTCGACAAGCTCCGCTACCACCGCATCGTCCTCATGGCGGACGCGGACGTCGACGGCTCGCACATCCGCACGCTGCTGCTCACGTTCTTCTGGCGCCATCTGCGCCCGCTCGTCGATGGCGGCTACCTCTACCTTGCGCAGCCGCCGCTGTACAAGCTCGAGAAGGGCAAGGGACGCAACAAGCAGACCGAGTACGCCTTCAGCGACGACCAGCGCGACGAGAAGGCGAAGTCGCTGGGCCGGGACACCGAGATCTCTCGGTACAAGGGACTTGGCGAGATGATGTCGGAAGAGTTGTGGGCGACCACGATGGATCCGGAGCGCCGCGTGCTGCTCCAGGTCGGTGTTGCCGACGCCATCAAGGCCGACGATATCTTCGACCGTCTCATGGGCTCGGACGTCGAGCCGCGGAAGCGCTTCATCCAGACCCACGCGACGAGCGTGCGCAACCTCGACGTCTGATGCCGCTCCCAATCGCGGTTGACGCGATGGGCGGTGACAACGCCCCGGCAGCGATCGTTCAGGGTGCGTTGCGCGCCGTGAACGAGCACGGTATCTCGGTCACGCTGGTGGGGCGGCGCGAAGCCGTCGAAGCCGAGCTGCGGAGCGCCGGAGCAGCGTCAGGTGCGATCACCGTGGTCGACGCGCGCGAAGTCATCGAGATGAACGAGCACCCGGCCAACGCGGTGCGCGCCAAGCGCGACTCCTCGCTGGTGAGCAGCTGCGCGCTGGTGGCCGCCGGCACCGCTCGCGCGGTCGTTAGCGCGGGCAACAGTGGCGCGATGCTGGCCGCCGCGCTGTTCACGATCAAGCGCATCCCGGGCATCGCGCGGCCTGCCATCGGCGCAGCGTTCCCGAGCGAATCCGGCCAGACATTCATGCTCGACGTCGGTGCCAACACGGACTGCAAGCCGGAGTGGCTGGCGCAGTTCGCGCTGATGGGCGACGTCTACGCTCGCACCATGCTCGGCATCGAGCGTCCGCGAATCGCCTTGCTCAGCAACGGCGAGGAGGCCGAGAAGGGATCCGAGCTCGTCCAGGCCGCGCACCCGCTCATCGCGGCGCTGCCGATCAACTTCGTCGGCAACGTCGAGGGCAAGGACGTGTTCCGAGGCGGCTGCGACGTCGTGGTCACCGACGGGTTCACCGGCAACGTCGTCCTCAAGGTCGCCGAGGGCATCGGCGATTTCCTCTTCTCGAGCATCGCCCGCGAAGCCCGCAAGTCCATGGGCGGCAAGATCGGTGGCGCGCTGCTCAAGCCGAAGCTCCGTCCGCTGCGCGACCGTGTCGACTACCGCAAGACGGGCGGCGCGCTGCTGCTCGGTGTCGCAGGTGAAGTGGTCATCGCGCACGGGCGCTCAGACGCCGAGGCGACGATGAACGCGATTCGTGTTGCCGCTCGCGCGGCCGATCAGGGCGTCAGCGGCGTGATCGCGAGCGCGGTGAGAACCCCCGTGGAGGTTGGAGCTCAGTAATGGCGATTTTCGAACCCGGACAGATCCATCCCATCGAGCTCGAGGCGGAGATGCGCGCCTCCTACATGGATTACGCGATGAGCGTGATCATCAGCCGCGCGCTCCCGGATATCCGCGACGGGCTGAAGCCCGCGCAGCGCCGGATTCTCTGGGCGATGCTCGACACGGGCATGACCGCCGGGGCTCGCTACCAGAAGTGCGCGGCGGTCGTCGGTGAGGTCCTCGGGAAGTACCACCCGCATGGTGACTCGGCCGTCTACGACACGCTGGTGCGTCTTGCGCAGCCGTGGGTGATGCGGTATCCGCTCATCGACGGACAGGGCAACTTCGGATCTGTGGACGGTGACCCGCCTGCCGCGTACCGGTACACCGAGGCGCGCATGACCGCGGTGGCGATGAGCCTCGTGGACGACATCGAGAAGGATACCGTCGACTTTGGCCCGAACTTCGCGAACGTCCCCGGGGTACGCGAGCCATCGGTGATGCCGTCACTGCTGCCGAACCTGCTCGTCAACGGCGCAAGCGGCATTGCGGTCGGCATGGCGACCAACATCCCACCCCACAACCTCGGTGAGATCTGCGATGCGGTGGTGCGCTTGATCGACGATCCTGAGACCGCGACCGAGGATCTGATCCGGATCGTCAAAGGCCCGGACTTCCCCACCGGCGGCATCATCTACACGCGCGACATCGCCAACGTCTACGGCACCGGCCGCGGGCGCATCGTGATGCGCGCGCAGGTGGACTTCGAGGAATCGAAGTCGGGTCGCGAGCAGATCATCGTTCGCGAGCTTCCGTACCAGGTCAACAAGTCGCGCCTGATGCAGACCATCGCGGAGCTGGTGAACGACCGCAAGATCGACGGCATCGCGGACTTGCACGACGAGTTAGGGCGCGAGGACAAGGTCCGGATCGTCATCGAGCTCAAGTCGAACGCACGCCCGCACACGGTCCTCAACAATCTCTACAAGCACACCCAGCTGCAGATGACCTTCGGCGCGCTCATGCTCGCCATCGTCGACGGGCGGCCTCAGGTGCTGAGCCTCAAGGCGATGCTCCAGCACTACATCAGCCATCGCCAGAACGTCGTGACACGCCGCACGCGGCATGAGTTGGAGACGGCGCGGGACCGCGCGCATATCCTCGAAGGCCTCATCAAGGTCCTCGACAACCTCGACGAGACGATCCGGATCATCCGCGCAGCACAGGACGAGAAGGCGGCGCAGAGCGCTCTCGAGGAGCGGTTCGGGCTCACCGACCGCCAGTCCAAGGCGATCGTCGACCTGCGACTCGGCCGCCTCACACGACTCGAGAGCGGCAAGCTGCGCGAGGAGTACGAGGAGTTGATCAAGAAGATCAACCAGCTCGAGGAGCTCCTCGCGAATCCGCGCCTCATCGACGCCGTCATCAAGGATGAGGTCACCAACCTGCGCAGGCGATTCGCGGATCCGCGGCGCAGCGAGATCCGTCACGACGAGCTCGAGATGAACGAGGAGGACCTCATCCCGCAGGAGCAGGTCTTCGTGACGCTCACCCATCGTGGCTACGTCAAGCGCATGCCGCTCGACACGTATCGCGCGCAGCATCGCGGCGGCAAGGGCATCGTTGGTGCGCGGCGCTCGACGGACGAGGACTACATCGAGCACTCGACCACCGCGAACACGCACAGCGACATGCTCTTCTTCACGAATCGAGGGCGCGTGTTCCGCTTGCGCACGCACGAGATTCCTGATGTGAAGCGGCAGGCCAAGGGCATCCCGATCATCAACCTGATCGACGTCGATCAAGGTGAGAAGGTCACAGCGCTGATCGACATGGAGGTGTTCAGCGACGAGCAGTACCTGGTGATGGTCACGAAGCTCGGCCAGATCAAGAAGACGCCGGCCGCCGCGTACGCAGCCGTGCGTCGCAACGGGCTGATCGCCATCAACCTGCAGGCGGACGACGAGCTCAACTGGGTTCGGCGTTCCTCGGGTGGCAACGAGGTGCTCGTCGTCACCCGTCAAGGCAAGGGATCGCGCTTCACGGAGAAGGAAGTTCGACCGATGGGCCGCGACACGATGGGCGTCGGTGCGATCCGCCTGCGCAAGGGTGACGAGGTCGCCGGGTTCGACATCGTCAACCCCGAAGGCCACGTGCTCGTCATCACCGAGAACGGATTCGGCAAGCTGACGCCGATGAGCGACTATCCGATCAAGAGCCGCAACATCCAGGGCGTGTACACCGTCGACCAGACGGCCATTCCGAAGATTGGCGAGATCGTCGGCATGCGCGTCGTCGATGCCCTTGATGAGGAGCTCATGGTCATCTCGACGATGGGCCAGGTGATCCGCATTCCGCTCGAGCAGGTGCGCATCTCCGGCCGGCAGACGCGAGGCGTGATCATCATGCGGCTCGACGACGGCGACAAGGTCGCATCGATCGCGGGCGTCGGCGCGGTGGTCGCACTCGAGGCGTAATCTCGGGCTCGTGACCGAGATCTTCCGTATCGCCGATTCGTACGTCGAGGCGCTCTGCCGCCTCGATCCGTTCACCGCAACGGCCATCGGCGAACCGGGGCACGACGACGAGGTTACCGACTACTCGCCGGACGGTGTCGATGCTCACCTCGACCTCGCGAAGTCGACGCTCCGATCCCTCGATGCGGCCACGCCGGAGAACGACGCCGATCGCATCGCCGCGGCAGTGATGACCGATCGGATCGACGTCATGCTCGCGGGCTACGCGGCGGGCAATCCCTGGCGGCAGCTCTCCAACTTCGACTCGCCCATCTCGTTCATCCGTGCGGCCTTCGACGGAGCTCCTCGCGCCACGCCCGAGGACTGGGCGCATATCGCGACCCGCATGACGCGCGTGCCCGATGCAATCCGAGGATTCACCGCATCGCTGCGGCGCGGCCTCTCCACGGGTCAGATCGCACCACGACGGCAGGCACTCGTGTGCGCCACGCAGGCAGGAACCCTCGGCGGTGAGCATGCCTCAGGACGGCCGTACTTCGAGGCGCTCGCGGAGGCAGGGGAGCAGGCCGGAGCCGACGGAGCAGCCCTTCGGAGCGGCGCGCGTGCTGCGACGAGCGCCTATGCGGAGCTCGCCAAGTTCCTGCGCGACGACTACGCCCCGCATGCTCGCGAATCGGACGCAGCCGGCGAGGAGGTGTACGCGCTCGGCGTGCGACGTTTTCTCGGCCTGACCGGCGACATGCGCGAGGTGTACGCCTGGGGATGGGAGGAGTTGCACCGGCTCGAAGCAGAGATGGACCGAATCGCGGACCTGATCGCCCCCGGGCTTGGGCTCGACGGCGCCATCGCCCTGCTTCGTGAGGACCCCGCCCGCGGACTCGAGAGCATCGACGAGCTCCTCGGTTTCCTCCAGAACCTCACCGACAGGACGATCGACGAGCTCGACGGCGTGCATTTCGATATCCCCGAGCAGATCCGCCGGGTTGAGTGCCGCCAGGCACCGCCCGGAACCGCGGCGGCGATGTACTACACAGCGCCGTCAGCGGACTTCTCGAGGCCCGGACGCACCTGGTATCCGGCCCGGGACCGAACCCGGTTCCCACTCTGGACCGAGGTGAGCACCGCGTACCACGAGGGCGTCCCGGGGCATCACCTTCAGGTGGGGCTTTGCATGACCTTCCAGGACCGGCTCAGCAGGTTCCAGCGCGAGCTGGGCTTCTACTCCGGCCACGGCGAGGGGTGGGCGCTCTATGCCGAGCGGCTCATGGACGAGCTCGGGTACCTGGAGAACCCCGACTACCGGCTCGGGATGCTCGCCGCACACGCGTTTCGCGCCATGCGCGTCATCGTCGACATCGGGCTCCATCTGCAGCTCGAGATCCCCGCAGACGAGCAGTACGCGCCCGGACACGTCTGGGACTGGGATGTCGCCCTCCCCTTCGTGACGCGCTACAGCTACTTCGGGGGCCCGGGATTCGCGCTCAGCGAACTCGAGCGCTACTGCGGGATGCCGGCGCAGGCGATCAGCTACAAGGTCGGGGAGCGTGTGTGGCTTGACATCCGCTCGCAACTCCGGGAGCGGCTCGGTGCTGAGTTCGACCTGAAGCGATTCCACATGGATGCGCTCCATATGGGGTCGCTGCCCGCTCGACCAGCTCCAGCGGGAACTGCTCGGGTAGGTGGTGCTGGGGCGCGCCTGCACCCCGTCACCAGTGCGCGATTGCCAGGCCGGCCGCGCGAGGCCCGAGCCCGGCAACTGAGTATTTAGGCGGCCTTGCCGATCTTGAAGATCTTGGTGCCGCAGACCGGGCACGTGCCGGTGGTCGCAGGCTTGCCGTTCTTCATGGTGATTGCTTCAGCGCCCTTGATCTCGCGCTGCTCCTTGCATTTGAGGCAATAGCCAGTGGCCATGTGCTCTCCTCCGGGTGGTTGGGTGGTTCTGCGACTGCTCGGAGGCAGGTTGCGCGCATTCTAGACACATCGGACCCGAATTGGAGCCGAATTCAGCGGCGGCCTCCCGCGGCTACCCCGGATCGGAGCCCTAAACAGGGGCGACGGTCGTCGCCAGGTGGGTCCGGAAGAACGCCCGCGTCCGGTCCCATGAGAGGCGCGCGGCGTCCTCGTCGAAGACCTCGGGGCGGGTGTCGTTGAAGAACGCGTGGTCGGCGCCCTCGTACCAGAAGAACTCGACATCGACGCCCGCGTCGCGCAGCTCGGTCTCGAGCGCCGCGACCTGCTCGGGCGTGTACGCCTCGTCCTTGGTTGCGAAGTGACCGAGCACAGCGCCCTTGACGTTGGCGATCTCCGGCTTGGCTGCGGCCGTCACTCCCATGTACGGGTAGAACGGAACGACCGCTGCGAACACGTCGCTCAGCGTCGCCGCGTAGAGCGCAAGGGCGCCGCCCATGCAGAAGCCGACGATGCCGACACGGTCACCGGCTGTCCTGTCGCTCTGCGCCAGCCACTTGCCCGCGCCGAGCATGTCGCGCGCAGCCCGGGGGAGATCCAGTTCCATGAGCAGCTTGCCCGCCTCATCCGGCTCGGTCGTGTCCTTGCCGTGGTACAGGTCGGGAGCGAGCGCGACGAAGCCCTCGGCCGCGAAACGGTCGCAGAGATCACGGATGTGCGGCACGAGGCCCCACCACTCCTGGATGACCACAACGCCCGGCCCGTGGCCGCTTGGCGGCGTCGCGAGGTATCCGCTGGCCGTGTGGCCGTTGCTCGGAAATTCGACCGTCTCACCCATTGCTGACTCCTTACCCCGATTGCCGGCTCATGCGGCCGAATGTTCACTGCTGTGCGCGTCGATGAGCTTCTGAGCGACGTGCGCCGGCACCTCCTCGTAGCTCGCGAAGGCCATCGAATACCTGCCACGACCCTGGGTCATCGCACGCAACTCGACCGGGAATGTGTACATCTCCGACTGGGGCACGTGCGCGTTGACCTCGGCTCGGCCGTCGCCGATCGGGTTCATGCCGCCGACTCGACCCCGCTTGGAGTTGAGCAGTCCCATGATGTCGCCGGTGAAGCGATCGGGGACGATCACGTTGACGTCCATGATCGGCTCGAGAATGATCGGCGATGCCTTCTGCACGGCCTCGCGCATGGCCATCGCTCCCGCGATCTGAAACGCGATGTCCTTGCCGTCCACCGCATGCGTCGAGCCGTCGACGAGCCGCACTTTCACGTCGACGATCGGGTTGCCGGTGACGGCGCCGTGCTCGATGGTCTGACGGACGCCCTTCTCCACCGACGGACGGAACTGTTGCGGGATCGAGCCGCCGAAGATCTTGTCCTCCCACTCGAAGCCGCCGCCCCGCGGGAGTGGCTCGATCTCGATGGTGGCGTCGCCGTACAGCCCCGCCCCGCCGGATTGCTTCTTGTACTTGTGCGCGACGCGCGCGGTGCCGGTGATCGTCTCGCGATACGGAATCTTCGGCGGATGCAACTCGGCGTCGACGCCGAACTTGCGCTTCATCCGTTCCAGCGCCACGTCGAGGTGGACGTCGCCGAGCCCGTGCACGAGGACTTCGTTGGTCACCGGGTCGCGGTCCGTGGAGAAGGTGATGTCCTCCTCCGTGAGGCGCGACAGCGCGCTCATGATCTTGTCCTCGTCGCCCTTCGTCTTGGCGACGATCGCGGCCGACGCTGTGGGCGTCGGTGACGGCAACAGCGGTAGCGTCACCGGCGCGTCCTTGACGCAGAGGGTGTCGCCTGTGTGCGTGTGCGCGAGCTTGGTGACCACGCCGATATCGCCGGCAACAACCTCGGGGACGGTGACGATCGCCTTGCCGTTGGGCTGACCCAACTGCGCAAAGCGCTCCTCCTGGCCGATGCGCGCACTGAGCGGATGCGTGTCGCCGCGCATCGTGCCCCGCAGGACCTTGAAGAACGAGACCCTGCCGAACGTGTCGACTGTCGTCTTGAAGACCTGCGCGACGAGCTTGCCGTCCGGGTCGCACGCGATCTCGGTCTCGTTGCCCTTGGCGTCGGCGCCGGTCCGCGTGCGCTCGCTCGGCCCCGGGAGATAGCGAACGATGCTGTCGAGCACGAACGCCGCGCCTTTCTCCGACGCTGCGGCCGAGCAGATGATCGGCACCAGCGATCCGCGCGCGGTGGCGGCGTGGAGCGCGGTGCGCACCTCGTCGTCGGTGAGCTCGGTGCCCTCGAGGTATTTCTCGAGGAGGGTGTCGTCACTTTCCGCGGCCGCATCGACGAGCGCAGCGTGGGCGCGCTCGATCTCCGTGCTCATCTCGTCCGGGACGGTGGCGTCGGTGGCGCGCCCGTGGCCGTCGAACTCGTGGGCGCGATCGTCGACGAGGTCGACGTAGCCGCGGAAGCCGTCGGCCGCTCCGATGGGGATCGCCACCGCGATGGGCTTGCGCGCGAAGACCTCGCGGAGCGCATCGACGGTGGCCTCATACGCGGCGTTTTCCTTGTCCATGCGGTTGACGACGATGAGCGCGGGGATGCCCGCTGCCTGGATCATCTCCCACGCCATCTCGGCGCCCACCTGCACAGTCCCGGTGGCGGCGACCACGAGGACTGCCGCGTCGGCGACCGAGAGCGCCTCCACGACCTCGCCGGCGAAATCCTGGAAGCCCGGCGCATCGATGAGGTTGACTCGGTAGCCGTCCCAGTCGGCGTGCGCGATCGAGAGCCCGATGCTCATCGAATGGCGCTGCTCCTCCGGCTCGAAGTCGAAAAGCGAGGTCGCGAGCTCGGTCGAACCCATCCGCTGCGTCGCTCCTGCCGTGTGCAGCAGCGCCTCACAGAGGGTCGTCTTGCCGTCGTGGCTGTGTCCGACGACGGCGACAGTTCGTATGCGATCAGGCGTCGGCATGGTGAATGAACTCCAGACAGAACTCCCGGACCGAAGGAGACGAATGGTAGCCGCTCGTACCGCCTCTTCTGGGGTGCTTCAGCCACTCCGCGGCCGGGCGACGACCAGCAGGCTCTCCGACGCCGGCGACGCCGGCTGTCCGGACCACCCGTCGTACATCGCGACGACCTTCAGGCCACCCCGTTTGAAGAGGCGCGGGATCGAGCCGAACGGGCACATCCACGCACTGGTCTGACGAACCGCAACGGAGCCGTCGTCGAAGACCCCGACGTCGCGGAGCACATAGGTGTGGTGTCGATCGTCGTAGACGGAGTCACCGAGCAGCAGGTGGCGGCGATCGGAGAGGAGCGAGTTCGGCACGGCGTCCCACCACTCGAGGCGCCCCGGCGGCTGCTGCGGTCGCAGCCGCATCTCGGCGATCAGGACTCCGTCCCGCGTCAGCCCTGCCGCCAGGCGCGCGAGAACGAGCGGCTGGACGATGCGGGGGAACGCCTCGAGGACGTAGTACACGAGCAGCGCAGCGTCGAAGCTTTCCGGCGGGAGCGCCACGGCGCGTAGGTCAGCCCGCACGAAGCGCGCCGATCCGGACGGTTTGGCGTCGCGGACCAGGCTCCGCGCGTGCCGGAGCGCCGGGGCGCTCACGTCGACGCCGGTGACGTCATGGCCCAGCCGCGCGAGCTCGACTGCGTAGAGCCCGGGGCCGCACCCGGCGTCGAGCACCCGCGACGGCGGCGCCGGGATCAGGCGCCGGAGCCGGCGGATGTGCCGGGCGATGACCGTGGCGCGCCTGCTGGCGCCGTCGTGCGACTGGTCGAGATGCTCGCGGAGCAGGCGCCTCGCGAATTCCGGCTGTCCCCAGTCGAGCTCGTACGCCGGATCGAACGGGGTTGGCCAGGGCGGAACCGTTGCCGGACGGAGCGTTGGCCGCATATTCGCGGCAGCGTAGGCCACAATCCCCGCGATGGGCGGCGTGATCGGTCAGTGGGTCACGAGTGGGGGCATTCTCATCGTGCTCGCGCTCATGCTCATCAACAGCTGCGGCGTGCCCTTCCCGAGCGAGGTGATCATGCCGGTCGCCGGCGTGCTTGCCGCAACGGGGCACTTCAACATCGTCGCGGTCATTGTCGCGGGGATCGGCGGGAATCTCATCGGCGCGCTGCTCGCGTATTCGCTGGCGCGGCGATTCGGGCGCCCACTGCTCCTTGGCCCCGGCAAGCGGATCGGGATCTCCGCGAGCCATCTCGATCTCGCCGACCGGTGGTTCGACCGGTACGGGCTGCCGACCGTCTTCTTCGGACGGATGCTGCCCGTGATCTGCACCTACATCTCGTTTCCGGCCGGTCTCGCGAAGGTCCAGCCGGTCTGGTTCGCGGTGCTCTCGCTCGCCGGATCGACGATCTGGGTGACCTTCCTCGGCGTCCTCGGCTACGAGGTCGGCGCGAACTACACGAAGGTCTCCGGGCCGATCAGCAAGATCGCGATCGTGTTCGCGGTGCTGATAGCGATCGCGGTGGTCATCTGGTACATCCGCGGGAGGCGGCGGGCCGCCTCACGATCCAACGCCGGCGCCTGAGCGCGGCGTCAGGACATATCGGGCCAGGGGCTCGCGGAGTCAGTCTCTCCGTCGTCACCCTCGGCACGCTGGCGATATCGGTCGGCGACCATCTTGTAGGCAACGGTCTTGGGGAGACCGAGCTTGACGAGGCTCTTGACCTCGTCAGCCATCACCTTGTCGCGGGCAGTCTCGATCGCGGCGACGAGATCCTCGATGGAGACGGTGGAAGCGCGTTTGGACATCGATAGCAGTCTACCGCCGCACGGCCGGAGCAAACCTCATCGGTTGCTTCGCATACTTTGGGCATGGCGTATCTCCCCAATTCCGACGCCGAGCGACGCGAGATGCTCGACGCAGTGGGGGCGGCGACAGAGGCGGACCTGTTCACCACGATTCCGGCCACCCTTCGCAACCCCAAGATCGACCTTCCGCCGCCACTCGCCGAACAGGACCTCGTCGCCGAGCTGGACCGGCTGGCATCGCGCAACCGCTCGCTGAGCCAGTACGACAGCTTCCTCGGGGCCGGCGTATACCGCCGCTTCAGCCCCGCGATCGTCCGCGGCACGATCTCGCGCCCGGAGTTCTACACGGCGTACACGCCGTACCAGGCCGAGGCGTCGCAGGGCACCCTGCAGACGATCTTCGAGTTCCAGTCGATGATCTGCGCGCTCACGGGGCTCGACGTGGCCAACGCCTCGATGTACGACGGCGCAACGGCGGCGGCCGAGGCAATGGTGATCGCGGTCCAGGCGAATCACCGCACGCGCATCGCGGTGGCCGACAGCGTTCATCCCGAGACGATCGCGGTGCTGCACACCTTCGGCGAGGGACGGCGTATCGGTATCGATGTCCTGCCGACGCAGGATGGCGTGCTGTCGGTGGACACCGTCCGCAACGCGCTCACCACGGACCATGCGGCGCTGCTGGTGCAGCAGCCGAGCTTCATCGGCACCATCCAGGATCTCGCGCCGCTCGCAGACGCCGCGCACGACGCCGGCGCGCTCGCGATCTGCGCCACCGACCTGCACGCGTGCGCGCTGCTGACGCCTCCCGGCGAGTGCGGCTTCGACGTGGCGGTGGGCGACGGGCAGCCGCTTGGCATCCCCGCGTCGTTCGGCGGCCCGCACGTCGGCTTCATGGCCGTGTCGCAGGCGCAGATGCGCCGCATCCCCGGCCGCCTGGTCGGGATGACTCTCGATCACGAGGAGCACCGGGCGTACACGCTGACCCTGCAGGCGCGCGAGCAGCACATCCGCCGCGAGCACGCGACATCCAACATCTGCACGAACCACGCGCTGATCGCTCTTGCTGCAACGGTCTACATGGCGCACATGGGTGCCGGCGGGATGCGGACAGTCGCGGAGGTGAGCGCTCAGCGCGCCCATCACCTTGCGAACCTGCTGGCAAGCGTTGACGGGCTGTCGCTCGCGCATCCGTCGACGCCGTTCCTCTGGGAGTTCGTCCTGCGCACGCCCGGTAGCTCCGCGGACTTCGCCCGAGCGCTGCGCGAGCGCGGCATCGTCGCGGGCCTGCCACTGGGTCGCATCGACCCGGCGCGTGACAATGAGTTGCTCGTGTGCTGCACCGAGCTGACGTCGCCGGCGGGGATCGATCGCTACGCGGCGGCCGCTGCCGATGTGATCAACGCGCGAACGAGTGAGCTCGTCGTGATGGTGCCGGCATGATCGAGATGATCCCGGGGGTGAACACCAAGGCGGGCTGGGCGGTCGACGAGCCGCTGGTCTTCGAGCTGAGCACCGACTACACGAGTGGTCCCGCGGTGACGGCGGCGGGCGTGCCGGTGACGATGCAGGACACCGCGATTCCCGCATCGCTGCTGCGCTCCGCACCGGCACAGGTGCCGCACGTGCCGGAGCCTGTTCTGGCGCGACATTTCGGACGCCTCGCACGTCGCAACCACAACCTGCACGAAGGGATGTACCCGCTCGGTTCGTGCACGATGAAGTACAACCCCGTCGTCGACGAGCACCTCGCGTGGCTCGACGGGTTCGCCAACCTGCATCCGTATCAGGACGAAGCTGACACGCAGGGCGCGCTGCAGCTGATGTGGGAGCTGGACCGCCTGCTCGCATCGATCACCGGGATGGCGCGCATGTCATTGCAGCCCGCTGCCGGCGCGCATGGCGAGTGGACGGGGCTGCGCATGATCCAGGCGTATCACGCGGCGCGCGGCGACACGGCGCGGACGCGCGTGCTCATCCCCGACTCCGCGCACGGCACGAACCCGGCGTCAGCGGCGGCATGTGGTCTTGATGTCGTCACCGTGAAGAGCAACCATGACGGCACCGTCGATGTCGCCGACTTCTCGCAGCACCTGGACGACACGGTTGCCGCGGTGATGCTGACCAACCCGAACACGCTCGGCGTCTTCGAGAAGGACATCGTCGAGATTGCCCGGCTTGCCCATGAGGCGGGTGCGCTCGTCTACTACGACGGCGCCAATCTCAACGCACTCGTCGGCGTTGCGCGGCCCGGAGACATGGGCTTCGATGTCGTGCACCTCAACCTGCACAAGACGTTCTCCACTCCGCATGGCGGCGGTGGACCCGGCGCCGGACCGGTGGGTGTGGGTGAGCGCCTCATCGATTTCCTGCCGACGCCGACGGTGGAGCGTGACGGCGATCGGTTCTTCCTCGACTACGACCGGCCCAACAGCGTTGGCAAAGTACGCTCGTACTACGGCAACTTCGGGATGCTCGTCCGTGCGTACGCATACATTCGCGCCTACGGAGATCATCTTCCGTGGATCGCGCGCGACGCGGTGCTCAACGCGCGGTATCTGCAGTCGCAGCTGAAAGGACTGTTCGCGATGGCGGTCGAGACGCCGTGCATGCACGAGTTCGTCGCCACGACCCACGGGAGTCGTGTCGAGGGACTGCGCGCCATGGACGTTGCCAAGCGGCTGCTCGACTACGGCGTCTACGCGCCCACGGTGTACTTCCCGCTGACGGTTCCCGAAGCGCTCATGTTCGAGCCGACGGAGACGGAGTCGAAGCAGAGCCTCGACGGACTCGCTGCCATCTGCGCGTCGATCATCGAGGAGGCGGAGCGTGATCTCTCGTTCGTCCAGGCCGCGCCACATGAGACACCCGTGAGCCGCGTGGACGAGGTGCGCGCAGCGCGCCACCCGGTGCTGCGGTGGGCGCCGTGACGACGATGACCGACACCGCACTGCGCGACGAGCTTCGTGAGCTGGTTGCGGTTCGCGCGTTCACCTACGGGGATTTCACGCTGACGAGCGGGCGCAAGAGTGACTACTACGTCGACGGCAAGCAGGTGACCCTCGACGGGCGCGGTCTGTACCTGGTCGCGAAATTCGCGCTCGAGCTCTGCCGTGATCTGGACATCGATGCGGTCGGCGGCTTGACGCTCGGAGCGGATCCGATTTGCTCGGCGGTCGCTGCGCTGAGCGGAGCGACGGATCGTCCGCTCACGGCCTTCATTGTGCGCAAGGAGATCAAGGCGCATGGCACAGGTCGCGCGATTGAGGGCCCCGATTTGCGTCCGGGGCAGCGCGTGTTGATCGTCGATGACACGATGACGACGGGTGGCACGTTCCTGCAGGCGGTGGAGGCGGTGGTGCCGACCGGGGCGACCATCGTCAGTGCGTTCTGCGTTGTCGACCGTGAGGAAGGCGGACGTGAGGCGCTCGAGGCCGCGGGGATCACGTTGCACTCGCTGTTCCAGCGCCGCGAGTTCAGCAAACCGGGTCTGTAGTCAGCCCGGCGCTGATTCAGCGTCCGCCGGTCGCGATCACCACGACGACGATGAGTATCGCGAAGGCTGCCAAGGTCGTGAGCATTGACAGTGCGATCACATGCGCCAGCCACCACGGGCACGAGCCCGGGAAGGCTTTGCGAAGCCTCTGATACGTCAGCGGTGCGCCGGTGTCCAGCTTCCGTCGATCGGAACTTGCAGCGTCGACCGCAGGGCCTCGATATTCGAGAGTCCCACGTGCCGGCTTGAAGGCGCATCACTGAATGGCCCTGGGCATCAAGCAGGAGCAAGGTCGCCACGCTTGTTCCGCCGCCGACCGCGACGAGGCATCGATGCAGACGGACCACTGAGGCACGCGACACAACGGCGGGTGAGCCGAAGGCGCTCTGGTATCGGACGGAGTCTACTGACGCTGATGTACGCGTGCCTGACGACTCGCCGAGTGAAGAGCAGCAGGCCTACGAAGCACACCAGAGCGCCCGCCACCGTTAGCCAGAGTGTCAATCCGCGCCACGGGCTTGGCCGCAGGAGCCCAACGGCTACCCAGCCGCACAGGGCGACGATGGAGCCCAACGTGCCCGCCATGCGTTTCCGCTGTGTCGCCGCACTCCAAACTCCGGCGGTCGTTGTTCTTCAGACCGGCTAGGGGGTGGATGACCAACCGCGCGGCAGATGCCATCGTGGGTTGATCCGTCATTCCGTCGTGGATCGTACGAGGCGATGCCTGCGACCGAAGCACCGTTGAGGACCTGTTACGACGGCTTCCGCGGGTGGGCTAACGCAGGACCACGGGAGTAACGGCCCAGGCTACAAATCCCGACACGATGACGAGCAGCGTGATCCACATCGCGGGGACCACGCTAGCTGGGTTCCAGGTTCTGAAGCCCGGGAACCGTATCTGCATTTCGCCAGTCGTCGGCTGATATGACCAGTTCCCTTCGACCGGAGACCCAAGGGCGTTTACCACAGCAGCGACATCGTCATCGGTGTAGTGGTCGAGGGCGACTTGCGCGAGACAGCGATCCGCATCTCCGAGGATGACGAGGAGGGCATAACGACGCGGGCCCACGCTGCGCAACCCACAGACAACAACGCGACGGATCCGATCGCGCGAGATCGCCTTGTCTCTAAACCAATATCGAACCCGGACAGAGAGTTTGTCGCGCGTGATTGTTATCCGTCCGCGCTGGGGAGCGATTACGAATCCGACGCCGGTAAGGATCGTGAAGACGACCAGGAACAGGAGAAGCGTTACGCGAGACTCGCGGTCTCCGGGTGCGACAAGGTTGACCAGCGTGATGACCGCGATTCCCGCAAAGAGGACACGGAACCAGAAGGGCATCGGTCGCGGCGGAGGACCATACACCCGTGCGATAAGGCGATCTTGCTCGGTGATCACCACGCCTTCCTGAACCACGCACGCATTGTGGGGCCGGTGGACGTTCGCTTTGGGCGTCGATAGCAATCAGTCGGGCTTTCGTTTCCGACGCGTACCTTCCGGACCAACTCGCAACGTCACGGCCTGGCGGATTAGAGGCCCAGCGCCGTCTTCGCGATGATTTCCTTCATGACCTCGTCGGTACCACCACCGATGCGAATCAGCCGTGAATCACGGAAGAACCGCGAGACACCTGTCTCCGCCATGTAGCCCATGCCGCCGTGGAGTTGCAGGCATGCGTCGGCAACCATGGTGGTCACGCGGCCGACGAGGAGCTTCGCCATCGATATCTCGGTGACGGGGTACTCGTCCCGGTCCCAGCGTTCCGCGATGCTGTACACGAAGCTCTTCGCGACGGTGATCTCCGTGTAGAGGTCGACGAGCTTGTGCCGGTTCACCTGGAACTTTCCGATCGGACGGCCGAACGCCTCGCGTTCCTTGCACCACTTGAGTGTCTCCTCGAATGCCACCTCGGCGCCCGCTATGGAACCCGCGGATCCGATCAGACGCTCGCCCTGCAGCTCCCACATGAGGCTGTAGAAGCCCTGACCGACCTCGCCGAGGACCGCGTCGTCGCCGACCTCGACGTTGTCGAAGGAGAGCTCGGCGGTGTCGCTGGAGTGCATCCCCAGTTTCTTCAGCTTGCGCGATACGGTGAACCCGGGCAGGTTCTTGTCGACAAGGAAGAGCGTGATCCCGTGCGCGCCGTCTTCCTGGCTCCCCGTGCGCGCCACCAGCAGGATGAAGTCGCAGCGCACACCGTTGGTGATGTAGAGCTTGCTGCCGTTGATCCGCCAGTGGCCGTCGACGCGCTCCGCGCGGGTGCGGATGTTGGCGACGTCACTGCCGGCATCCGGCTCTGTGATGCCGAGCGCCGCGATCTTCTCGCCCCGGATCGCCGGCGCCAGGTAGCGCTGCTTCTGTGCCTCGGTCCCGTACTTGAGGATGGGAGGCGTTGCCATCTCGGTGTGGACGCTGATCGCCATGCCGACGCCACCCGAGCCGCAGCGCGCCATCTCCTCGGCGAGCACGATCGCGCTGAAGTAATCACCGCCCTGGCCGCCGTACTGCTCGGGGTAGCGCAGCCCGAGCAGGCCGAGTTCACCCATGCGCGGGAAGACACTGTCGGGGAAGTACTCGGCCTCCTCCCACTCGTCGGCGTGGGGGCGCAACTCCTTGGCGACGAAGTCGCGAATGGTCTCGCGGAGCGCGTCGTGCTCGGCCGTGAAGTGCATTGCCGCCTCCTCCGTGGGGCTGCGCCGCGCGCTCGACCCGCATGCCAATTCTGTCACCGGCCGAGTGGCGCCGGGAAGTGTCCCTAGGATGAAGGCGATGGTCCAACGCCTATCCCCGCTCCTCTGGCTGGCAAGCGCCGGCGTGCTGATGCTCACGGCCTGCTCCGGGACTTCGGCGCCGACGCCGACGCCGTCACACACCACACCACCATCCCCGACTCCGTCGCCGACACCACTGCCGCCCGACACGCTGACGGTGTCGGTGCTCGCCACCGGCGTCGGCACGTTCGACCTTGCGGCGTTCCCGGTCGCCAACCTCAAGAACAATGCCTCGTACCACGGCGCAGCCATGGTGGAGGCGCATTTCGTGACCCACCGGTCCGGGAGGACCCTGGGCTCACTCGAGTCGGTTGCGGTGAACCTCGGACCCGGTGAGACCCTGGCGGTCAGCGCCGATTGCACCGACGCGTGTGATGGGGCAACGAGCGTCAGCGTCACGGTCAGCATCGGCTCCTGGCCCGTGGACCCCGGTCCAATCTTCGCAACTGCTGCGGCCAAATACTCGTGCGCGCCGTGCCGCCCTGGTCATGGCTTCGGCAACGCCACCGGCACCCTGACACCGTCCGCGAGCCTCGCCTCGGGAAGCCCTGTGGTCGCGTTCGCGGTCTGCCACAACGCCGCCGGGGTGATCCTCGGCGGTGGGACAGAGGAGTTCATCTGGCAGGGCGGGACGACCCTGCCAGTCACCGTCCCGGTGGTGATCAACGCCGCTCCCGCGTCGTGCGCTCTGGGAGCCTCAACGGGCTGGTAGGACGCGTTCGCTCGGATTGAGCGACTTGCAGCCACCCGTAACGGGTGTGGTACGGTCGCCGACGGCTCAGGGCGCCAGCTGCCATCGAGACGTGAGTCTCCAGGGAGACAGCAGGGGTCGAGCCATCGCAAGCCCCGGCAAGGGGAGAACTGCCGGGAGCCCGACCAGACAGGAGTGATCCACGTTGCATATGCCCAAACGGGCACGTGGCCTGGTGCTTGGCTGCCTGATGATGGTGGCTGGACCGGCGACCGCAGTGCTCATCACGACGCCGTCGCAGGGTCTCGCGGCGTCCGCGTCCCTCGTTCGATCGTCCGTCGGTGAAGTCGACCGCCTCACCAACGTGGTTGACCTTCCGATGATGCTTCGGGTCCGGGAACCCATCCGCCCGAGCTCGTACCGGCCGAATCCGCCCGTGATCCGTGTCCATCTCTACCATGCCCCGGGATTCGTCGTGCCCCAGGGCCTGTCGGTGAGTCAGGCACAGGTCGTCGCGGACATCACCGCCGCGGCCGAGAAGTACGGCGTCAGCGTCTCGTGGATGCTCAAGACGGCCAACTGCGAGTCGCACTTCCACTGGAACTCGGTGAACCCGAGCGGCCCATATATCGGGGTCTTCCAGTTCCTGATGTCCACGTTCATCGCGAACGGCGGCACCGCCGCCTCGATCTGGGACCCGGCCGCACAGGCCAACATCGCCGCCAAGATGTTCGCCCACGGTCAGGCACACGAGTGGTCCTGCGCCTGAATCACGGGTAGGGGCGTCAAACTCATCTCGTGAGCATTGACGTGGGCTCCGGCGATCTCCGGTCGGCCGAGCACCTCCGCGAGACCCCGACCGCGCGCCGGACGATCTACAGCGGTCGCCTGCTGACGATCCACGAGGACGACGTTCGCCTGGTCGACGGGACGCCGGCGCACCGCGAGGTGGTGGCGCATCCCGGTGCCGTCGCCATCGTGGCCATCGACGACGCGGACTGCGTCGTGCTGGTGCGGCAGTGGCGCCACGCCGTCGGTCGCGCCCTCTGGGAGCTGCCGGCCGGCACTCGTGATCCGGATGAGCCGCCGGCGCACACGGCCGAGCGCGAGCTCGCCGAGGAGACGGGGCTCCGAGCCTCGGGCCTTCGGGCGCTCATATCGGCGCCGCTGACCCCGGGCTACTCCACCGAGGTCATGCACTTCTTCGTCGCAACCGGCCTCACCGAGGGCGAGACGAATCGCGACATCGACGAGCGGATGGACGTCGCCCATCTCAGCCGCGATGCGGTCGCCGATCTCATCCGCGCCGGCGATGTCGACGTCAAGACGATCGCCGGGCTCGCGCTGGCCGGCTGGAGCCATCCGATCGATGGCTGATCCGATGCAGGACGGCGTCGAAGCGGACCGCCTCATCGCTCGCGCCATCGAATCGGTGCTCGATGCGGTCCCGGAGATCCCAGGAACGGATCTGATCGCGGCCGAGGCGAGCCCGAAGGCGCAGCCATGGGCGGAGACTGCCGCGCCCCCCGGCGACAAGCGCCCGCTCGAGTTGGTGCTCGCCGAGTACGAAGCCCGGGTGGCGGCGACACCGGGCGCCCGCGCCTCGCATCCCAACGAGCCGTCCCCCGGTGTGGCGTATCTCGAAAAGCTGTCGCCAGCGCCGAAGTCGGGTGCCCCCACCGGAAAACGGCCGAAGCGCCGCTGGCAGGGCGGACGCAAGCGCCGCGGCGGCCGCGGCGGTCGTGGCGGCGGTGGAGGTGGCGGCGCGGCGCCTGGGTGAGCGAGATCGTCGAACGGACGGCCCGCGCGCTGGAGGGCGTGCTGTTCGACTACGGCGAGACCCTCGTCGAGTTCGTGCGCCCCGAGGCCGCGCTCGCCGCGGCGGACGCCCGGATCGCGACCCTCCTGGCGGCGTCCGGTCACCCGGGATTGACAGCCGATCTGTTGCGGACGTCGGTGCTCGATCGCGTCGAACGGGAGGTGTTCGAGCATCAGCGTCGTGGCGAGCTTCGTGAGATGAGCGTCGTGGATGCCTCGCGGGTCGCGTATGCCGAGGCGGGCATGACGCTCGATGACGCGCTGCTCGACGAGGTGCTGCGCATCGAACAGGAGGCGTGGTGGCAGGGCGCGCGCCTCGACTCCGCTGCACTCCCGCTGCTCGACGGGCTCCGGCAGGATGGCCTGCGTGTCGGCCTCTGCTCGAACGCACCGTACCGCGTCAGTTCGCTGCACGAACAACTTGCCTACGTCGGAGTGGACGCGCACCTCGACACGGTCACGTTCTCTGCTGAAGTCGGATGGCGCAAGCCGTCTCCCCTGCTGTTCGCGGCGGCGTTGGAGGCACTCGGCACCGACGCCGCCGGTACCGTCATGGTTGGTGACTCCGAGGCCAGCGACATCGCCGGTGCGCACGCTGCCGGGTTGCGCGCGGTGCTGCTGCGCAGAAATGGAGAGGACGCACCGACGACAGCCGATGCGGTCGTCAGCACGCTCAGCGATGTGCCAGTTGCGTTTCGGGACATCGGCTTATACTGGGGCTGAAGGTGGAATTCAAGGAGTACGTCAAAGAACGGTGTGCGGAGAGGGGAATTTCCTTGCATCGACTCGCGCTTCTTTGCGATCTCAACCAGATCTACTTCTACCAGAGCGTCAACAAGAACAAGGACAATCCGCCACCATGGGTGCTGCGTCGCGCCGCCCCGCATCTGGCTGTTCCGTACATGGAACTGATGATTCGCGCCGGCTACGTGCGCGAGGCGGATATCGATGAGTGGAGGCAAAACAACACCGGGACGTGACCTGGCGCGGTGCCGGCCGCGGCCGTGACACAGCGCTCGATCATCCACCTCGACCTCGACGCGTTCTATGCGTCGGTCGAGCAGTTGCGCCGTCCCGAGCTGCGTGGCCGTCCGGTGATTGTCGGCGGCGCTCCGTCGGCTGACGGAAGCCCGCAACTCCGTCGGGGCGTCGTGAGTGCCGCGTCGTACGAGGCGCGCGTGTTCGGTGTCCACTCCGCGATGCCGCTGTTCACCGCAATGCGTCTCTGCCCCCAGGCTGTCATCGTGCCGGTGGACTTTCGCGCGTATCGCGCCGCGTCGAAGTCGGTGTTCGACATCGCCCGCGACTACACGCCGGTCATCGAGCCGCTCTCGCTCGACGAGGCGTTCCTCGAGGTCACCGGATCGACGCGCCGTTTCGGCAGTGCGAGGCACATCGCCGAGGCGATCCGCGATCGCATCCTCGAAACCACCGGTCTGCACGCATCGTTTGGCGTTGCAACCTGCAAGACGATCGCGAAGATCGCCTCGGACCTGCGCAAGCCACGCGGCTTCGTTGTCGTCGATCCGGGTGACGAGGCGGCATTTCTCGCGCCGCTGCCGTTGCGCCGGTTGCCCGGGCTCGGTCCTGCGGCGGAGCGCGCGTTGAACGGTCTCGGGATCACCACGTTGGGACAGCTGGCGGCGCTGCCGCTCGACACCGTGCAGCGCCGGGTCGGGCGCGCGTCCGGCACGTCACTCTGGGAGCGTGCGCAGGGCATCGACACCTCGCCGGTGTCGGTCCCGGGGTCGCCGAAAAGCGTTTCCAGAGAAGAGACTTTCGCCCGCGATGTCGCGGAGCGATCCTCGCTCCACCTGCGCATCGCCGAGCTCTCGAGCGACGTCGGCGCGCGACTGCGCACCGGGGGATGGACCGCGCGAACGGTGACGCTCAAGCTGCGCTACACGGACTTCACGACGATCACGCGACAGGAGACGCTCGCGACCGCAACCGCGACCGACACGACCGTCCGCGACGCTGCCGTGGCGCTGCTCGACACCGCGTGGTCCGGTGATGCCGTGCGCCTGCTCGGAGTCGGTGTGACTGGCCTCGAGGATGCGCCGCAACTGGATCTGTTCGCCCAACCGGCAAACGACCGAATCGACCGCACGCTCGACAGCCTCCGCGAACGCTTCGGCCAGAGCGCTATTCGTCGTGGCACGGGCGAGGGACTGCACGACCTCGACTGGCGCGGCGACGACCTGCGGCGCTGAGGAGGCTACTCGTCCTCGTCGATGTCGTCGAGATACTCGAGGATCTCGCTGTCGTAGCGGGAGCGCGCCTCGTGGAGCATGCCGGAGACGATGGCGACGCGCTCGTCCGGCCAGCCGAGCTGGGCCGCAAGCTCGATGGCGGTTGCGTCGCGACCGAGCTCGTGGCGCAGCCGGACCTCCGCGGTCTCGTACGTCTGCGCGTCGCGGATGAACGCTTCCGCGCTGGCGCGGTCCAGCGCAGCCAGCTCGATCATGTCGTCCATGTGGGAGCCGACCAGCTTCGCGACGAACGGGTCGAGGCCCGCTGCCGCGCCACCGCGGCCGGCGTACTCAGTGACCGCGATGACGCTCGCGATCGCGGCCTCCTGGGCGAGGTCGCCGACCTCGACGCCGCGACCGCGTCGCGCAGCGGCCAGCTCGAGGATCGCCTTCAGCTGATGCTCCACGAGCCGGTCGAGCGCCGGGCCTTTCCCGAGCTCGCGAACGGTCGTGAGCAGCGCCGCCGTTTCGGCCTCGGTCAGCGGCGGCAATGCGTTGGCCTGCTCGACGAGGATCTCCGGCGTGTCGACCTCGCGCGCCGTCATCGCGCAGCCGTCTTGGCGTCGTTCTTGCGACCGAAGCGCGCGGCGAGCTGCTCGCACGCGCGCGCCGTCTCGCGACGCGCGGGTCCCTGCGACGCCATCTCCACCGCACCCGCGAATGGACGTCCGGTCACGGAGTAGCGCGCGGACATTGTCACCGAGCAGCCGCCCCCGACCTTCTTGACACTGACCTCCAGGGTGAGATCGAGGCCTTCCTCGAGAACGAGCACCATGTGCTTCGGTGGTGTGAGCTCACTGCAGACGAGCACCCCGCGCATGTGGCGACCGACCAGGCCGGCCTCCACCTCGTAGCGCGCGCCGACACCGCCTGACGGTCCGCTGATGTGGCGAAGGCGGCGGATGGCCGGGAGCCAGTCGGCATGCTCGATGTCGGCGACCACCGCGAACGCCTCCTCGGGGGGCACCGGCAGCGTGACGTCTGCGCGTGTCTCAATCATGTCGTCGTGTCTAGTACATCACTGTCGCGAAGACGTCCGCCGGTCTGAACCCGAGGCGCTCGTACACACGCTGCGCGATCACGTTGTACTGGTTCACGTACAGGCTGCAGCGCGGAACGTCGAGGAACACCTGCTCGCACACGGCCGCCAGCCCAGCCCGGGCGATGCCCTGCCCGCGGTGCTGCGGCGCGGTGTACACGCCCTGAATCTGCACGACGTCGGGTGTCCACGCCGACAGCTCCGCCTTGAAGACGACCTCTCGATGTTTCATCCACACCCAGCTCCAGCGCCGTTCGATGAGGCTCAGCATGCGGTTGCGCCATGCGGGCGCATCAACCGCGAGCGGATCGATACCCATCTCCTCGCGATGCATGCGCGCGGCGGCGAGGATGAGCGCCTCGAGGTCGCCGCGCGTGGAGAGGCGCACCTCGGATGACGCAGTGCCACGCAGGTCACCCCTGTCGAGGATGAGCAGTGGCTGCGGATCGCGCAGCTCGCGCGCCGGGCGCGGCGGGCGAAACGCGTTGTGCAGCGCCATGACGGACTCGCGATGGCCGACGACCATCCGCGGTTGTGCGCTCGTGGCGAGCGCGTGCGCTAGCGGCTGCGCCGCCTCGACATCGGGGATGTACGGGACCACCAGCGACCAGCCGAGCACCACCGCCGTCAGATCGTTGTCCGCGAACGCGCCCCACCAGTCACCGACCTCGAATCCGAGGCGGAGCTCGCTGCGGAGGTACACGTTGGTGACCGGTTCGCGGTCGATCAACGCGGACAGTTGTGCCGAGTGCGCGGGACCGAGCCGTGTGACCCGGAGCGCGGAGCTTGTCGCCATGCGTGGGATTGTGCCCCGATCGAAGGCTGCTCAGTCTGGAGACCTCGGCTATCCTCGACGAGTGACCCCTCGCTCGTGGTGCGCGCGCGCGCTTCTGGCCGGCGCCGCAGCGGCGGCACTCCTGCTGAGCGCATGCGGCTCCCCAGCAGCGACCGTGACTCCATCGTCGAGCACGTCCCCGCCAGGCACCGGATCCGCCGCGCATCCCTTCCGCGCGAGCGCGTTCACCACCGTGGTCCCCGCCGGGTGGACCGACGAGACGACGAGCCAGAGCGCCATCGCGTCGGTGAGCGGCACCGGCACCATCGTCATGCTCTTCGAGGCGGTGGACGGTGGTCACATCGACGCGCGTACCGCTCCCCAGCCCATCCCTGACGATCAGCTCGCTCAGTATCTCGGGAGCGTCAGCCAGAGTGGTGCGACCAATCTGAGCACGGCCGAGCCCATCAACCTCGATGACGTGTCCGGGGTGATGATCACGTACAACCTCTCGCCGTCTGCCGGGGTGACCGTCAAGGACGAGGACATGGTGATCAACCAGGGCGGCGACACCTACGACATCGTGCTCAGCACAGCCGTGGCCAACTTCACCGCCGACCAGGCAGCCCTGCAGACCGTGCTGAACAACTGGAAATGGACCTGACAGCCCGTTCCCGTAGGATCAGAAGATGCTGGTCCTCATGAACGTGCAGGCGACCCCTGACCAGATTGCCAACGTCATCAAGCACGTGCGCGAACGGGGCTTCGAGCCGATCGAGCTCCCCGGCATCGACCGCCTGGCGATCGGGGTGCTCGGCAGCAACCCGAGCTCGATCCGCGATGCGCTCTGCGACCTTCCCGGCGTCGTCGACGCCATCCCGGTGAGCAAGCCCTACAAGCAGGTGACCCGCGAGTGGCATCCTGAGCCCACGGTGGTCGATGTCTCGGGCGTTCGCTTCGGTGATGGATCGTTCGTCGTCATCGCCGGACCGTGCGCGGTGGAGAGTCGGGAACAGGTGCTGGCCACAGCACGCGATGTCGCTGCCGCGGGGGCGTCGATGTTCCGTGGTGGGGCGTTCAAGCCGCGCTCGTCGCCGTACTCGTTTCGCGGGCTCGGGCTCGACGGGCTCCAACACCTCGTCGAGGCTCGCGTCGAGACCGGGCTGCCGATCGTGACGGAGGTGCTGACGCCGGCCGATGTCGAGATCGTGTCCGAGCATGCCGACATGCTGCAGGTCGGGACACGCAACGCGCAGAACTTCGCGCTCCTCGAGGCGGTCGGCGGCACGACGAAGCCGGTGCTCCTCAAGCGAGGGTTGAGCAACACCATTGAGGAGTGGTTGCTCGCCGCCGAATACGTCGTCGCCCACGGCAATCCCAACGTCGTCCTCTGCGAGCGCGGCATCCGGACGTTCGAGGCGGCCACGCGGAACACGCTGGACCTGAGCGCGGTGCCCGTCGTCAAGGGGCTGTCCCACCTGCCGGTGATCGTCGATCCGTCGCACGCCACCGGTCATCGGCCGCTCGTGCCTCCGATGGCGCTCGCAGCATTCGCCGCAGGAGCCGACGGGCTCATGATCGAGGTCCATCCCGATCCGGAGAACGCGCTCAGCGACGGTGCCCAGTCGCTGACGCCGGCGATGTTCGCCGACCTCATGGGATCGATTCGCCGCCTCGCCGTCGCACTTGATCGTCAGGTCGCGACAGCGCCGTCACCAGAGAGGGCCGGAACCCCGGGTTAGGATGATCGGCGTCGTGGAGTGCCGCCGATGACCACTGCGTTCCGATCCTCCCAGGAAACCGAGGGTGCGCTTGCGCCTACGGCGACCAAATGCGCCCTGCGTGGGTGCACGAATGAAGGCGCTCAGCTGTGCGCGTACCGCGATCGCCGCGGGCGGGCCTGCACGGCGGCGTTCTGCTCGGCGCACAGCGTGCAGTTCTCGGGAATCATGTACTGCCGCCGGCATGCTGGAACCGTCCAGGCGATCGGTGAGCTCGCCAAGGACCCGAACGGTTTTCCGGATCTCAACGACCGCGCCCCGTCGCTCGTCAACTGGATCTCGCGCGACCTCGATCAGAGTGTTCGCCGCCTGCTCGGCCGCGCCGCGCGCAGCGGCGAGAGCGTGATCGTCGACGAGTCGGTCCGTCTCGCCCATGACCCGGCTCGCAAGGCTCGCTGGGAGAGGGCGTGGCGGATCGTGGAGCACACCGGGCTCGTGCTCAAGGTCACCGTGCACGTCTCCGAGGAGAACGACTCGCTCGTCCACGTGCGTGTCGGCACCGAGATGGTCGCCGACGGCGTGCCGCCCTGGATCGCTCGCCGCCGCGAGGGCCAGGAGGTTGAGGCCGCGATCGACATCTCGCAGCGCCAGCTCTTCTATCGGTTCCTCGAGGAGAACATCTCCGCCGCGGTGATCCGATTCCGGGCTCGCGGCGACCGCGCTCCCTGGGGCCGCTGACCGCTCAGACGGCGACCGGCGCAGTCCCTGCTCCGAGGATGCCGAGGAGGCGTTCGAGCAGTGCTCCTCCATCGACCTCTGGCGCGATGTCTTCAAGCCCAGCCGTCAAGTCGGCCGCGAGCGCGTCGAGGACGTTGAGCGCGCCGGGCGTGTCGAGATCGTCGTCCAGGCGCTCCAGGAAGCGGCGCTCGTGCTCATTCGCTGTCTCGGCTGAGATCGCACCGCTCGACCGGATCGCCGCCTGATAGCGGTCGTACCGGGCGGCCGCCGCGTCCACCTCGGCGTCGGCGTACGTCCAGGACGTGCGGTAGTGGTGCTGGGCCAGGAGCACGCGGACTGCGCCACCCGGCACGCGTCCGACGAGGTCGCGGACGAAAACGAGGTTTCCGAGCGACTTGCTCATCTTCTCGCCGTCGTGGTTGACCATCGCCACGTGCGACCAGTGGCGCACGTAGGGCGCCACGCCGGCAGTCTCCGCCTGCGCGATCTCCGACTCGTGGTGCGGATAGATGAGGTCGTCACCGCCGCCGTGAATGTCGATGGGGTGGCCCAACGCGCCGGTCGACATCACCGTGCACTCGATGTGCCAGCCGGGGCGGCCGGCGCCCCAGGGGCTGGGCCAGCTCGGCTCTCCCGGCGCCGACTCCTGCCACAGGACGAAGTCCAGCGGGTGGCGCTTGCGCGGGTCGTCCGGGTTCGCGCCGCGCTCGCGCGAGAGCCGGATCATCGTGTCGTGGTCGAGGCGGCTCAGGCGCCCGTAGTCGGGATAGACGTCGGAGTCGAAGAACACCCAGCCGTCCACCGCGTACGCGTAGCCCCGTTCGACGAGACGCTCCACCCACTCGGCCATCTCCGGTACATGCGCCGTAGCTCGCGGCTCGACGTCAACGGGGCGCAACCCGATCGACGCCATCTCCTCGTCGAACAGGGCGACCTGCTCTTCGGCGAGCTCGCGAAAGTCCCGCTCACGCAGGCGTGCGACGCGGAGGATGTCGTCGTCGACGTCGGTGACGTTGCGCACGCTGCGCACCGTGATCCCCTGGTCGCGGAGGCGGCGGCCGATGACGTCGAACACGTGATAGACGAACGCGTGACCGAGGTGCGCCGAGTCGTATGGCGTGATGCCGCAGACGTAGATTCCGACCCGCCCGTCGATCGGCTCGAAGGGCACCACCTCCTGGCGGGCGGTGTCGAAGAGTTGCATGCCTGGCCGATTCTACGGTGCGGCCGCAATACCCCCAGCGGTGATCAGCGCGATGGCTGCGTCGAGCACCTCGATCGAGTTCTGGAACGAGAGACGGCGGCGAGCCTCGTCGAAACCGAGCCATGCGGCCTCGGCGATCTCTGCCGGATCCGGATGCAACATGGCGCCCTCCGGCGCCCCGACGAGGAAGTGATGCACCCGCTTGAACACGAGCCCACCGCGGTTGGGGCGCCGGAAGACGTACTCCGCAGGCGGCAGCACGGCGATCACCTTGAGCGACTGCCGCGGGATCCCGGTTTCCTCGGCGATCTCGCGCAGCGCGGCGTCTTCCGGGCTCTCGCCGGGCTCGACCAGTCCCTTGGGAAATCCCCAGTGCTTCCCGTCGCTGACCAGGCAGATCTCGAGACCGGTTGGCGCTGGTCGCGCGACGACGCCGCCCGAGGAGATCTCATTGGGACGCAAGGGCCGGCGAGCCACGGTTGGTATCATCGGGGACTCCACGGCCCCGTGGTGTAGCCTGGCCTAACACGCCACCCTGTCAAGGTGGAGATCGTCGGTTCGAATCCGATCGGGGTCGCCATCGCCAGATGAGGCGGTTGCGTGCAATGGACCTGAACCCGCCCGAGATATTGCACGGGCCCACGGTGACCCTGCGCCGCTACCGGCTCGACGACGCAGGGGCGATACGCGAGGCCATCGCGGCGAGTCTGGAAACCCTCCGGCCATGGATGCCGTGGGCACAGGGACCGCCCAAGCAGGCGTCCGTCATGGCGTTTCTCGGGCCGGCGGCCGAGCATTTCGGCGGTGGCGTCGCAGCCGACTACGCGATCATCCTGCGTGAGGCGGAGCAGTACGTCGGAGGCTGCGGCATGATGCCGCGGGTCGGTCCCGCCGCAGTCGAGATCGGGTACTGGGTGCATACCGCGTATCTCCGGCGCGGCATCGCGTCAGAGGCCACACGCCTGCTCACGAACGCCGCGCTGGAGATCCCGGGCATCACGAGCGTCGAGATCCACTGCGATGAGGCCAACATCGCGAGTCAGAGCGTCGCACGCTCGCTGGGGTTTCGTCTGGAGCGGATCACGGCGGACAACGTCGAGGCGCCCGGAGAGGTCGGCCGGTCGATGATCTGGGTGACCAGCGCGCCCGTCTGAACGGCACCCCGCCGGGGCCGGCTCAGTGGATCGTGATGCCGCTGAGGTCGGGTGGCTCCGGATACTGCGGATTCATCGCGTTGAGCGTCTCGATGAGCAGACGGCTCACTGCCCAGTTGCGGAACCACTTGTGATCCGAGGGGATGACGTACCAGGGGGCAACCTTCGTCGACGTGCGCTCCAACGCCTCCGAGTAGGCGGCCTGATACTCCTTCCAGAGTGCGCGATCCTCGAGGTCGCCTCGCTGGAACTTCCAGCGTTTCTGCGGGTCTTTGAGACGTTCCTCGAACCGGCGTCGCTGCTCGTCCTTGGAGATGAGCAGGCAGCATTTGATGATTGCGCAGCCGCTCTGCGCAAGGAACGACTCGAACGCCACGATGTCGTCGTATCGCGGCTTCCACACCGATTTGGGCACCAGCTTGCGCACGCGCGCGACGAGCACGTCCTCGTACTGCGATCGATTGAAGATGGCGATCTGCCCGGCATGGGGCACGGCGCGGTGGATTCGCCACAGGAAGTCGTGCCCGAGCTCCTCGGCCGTCGGCGCCTTGAACGAGGTGACCCACGTGCCCTGGGGATTGACGCCGGCAAAGACGTGGGACACAGTCCCGTCCTTCCCCGAAGCGTCGGTCCCCTGGAGGATGAGCAGCACCGATCGTTTGCTTTCCGCCCAGAGACGCGATTGCAGCTCGATGAGGGCAGCCTGGTCTGGTTCGAGCGCCAGAGCGGCGGCCCTTGCGCCTCCCTTCAGCCCCCGCGTGTCGCCCGGATCCAACGTCGAGATATCGACCTTGGATCCCGGTTTCACGAGCCACTGTTCACGCATCGCTCGCAACTCTAGTCCACACGCGGACGCGGCCTCAGCCGATGTGCGCGGTCACCCAGGCGCTGAGGTCGTCGAGGACGTGCTCGCGCTCGGGCTCGTTGAAGATCTCGTGCCAGAGCCCGTCGTACATCTTCAGCGTCTTGTCAGGGGAGCCGGCGCGGTTGTAGACCTGCGGGCCGCAGCCCGGATCGACGAGTCCGTCCGAGGTGCCCTGCATGACCAGCAGCGGTACCTGCATTGCAGGAAGCCCCGCATCCACACGATCCATGGTCACCAGCAGCTCCGCGCCGAGCCGGGCTTTGATCGGTGTGCGGAAGACCAGAGGGTCGTTGTTGTACGCATCCACGACGGCAGGATCACGGCTGATCTTGTTGAGCGGCAAGCGCAAAACCGTCGCGCCCGGAGCGACGCGGGAGAGGGCGTGACCCAGGGTGAGCTTGAACCGCGACACGTCGCCCGGACATGCAGCGGGGGCCGAGACCACGAGCCCGTCGATGAGTGAGGCATCGCGCACCGCGAACCGCAGCGCGACGAGCCCGCCCATGCTGTGCCCGAGGAGGATCACCTTGAGGGACGGCCACTCCTCTTTCGCCTCGGTTATCACCGTGGTGAGGTCGTCGACGTAGTCGTCGAAGCGCACGACGCTGGTCCGTTTGCCCTCGCTGAGGCCGTGCCCACGATGGTCTGGCGCCCGGACGGCAACACCGTTTGCGACGAGGCGCTCGGCAACGTGCGCGTAGCGGCCGCTGTGCTCGGCGAAGCCGTGCGCGATGACGACGATCCCCCGCGCCTCGCCGATGGGCAGCCACGACCGATGGTGGATGCGGAGGCCGCGTGCGCCGGTGAAATCGCCTTCGTGCAGCCCCACGACGACATCTCCCTCTGCCTAAGTCACAGGCGCGAGCCTAGCCGTTCCGTAGGGGTCTTAACAACACCCAAAGGCGCCCTTCCCCGCTGATATAGTGCCGGTCAGGAGGAATAGCTCTTTTCGCCATGGAAAATTCGGGCAACGTTCTCGAGATCGAAGGTCTGAAGACCCACATCCGGCTGACCCGAACGACGGTTCGCGCGGTCGACGGCGTGTCGCTGCACATCGCTCCCGGCGAGACACTCGGGCTCGTCGGTGAGTCCGGATGCGGCAAGAGCATCACCGGCATGTCGATCATGAAACTCCTTCCCTCAGGCGGGAATATCGTTGCCGGCAGCATCAAGCTCAACGGTCGCGACGTGGTACCGCTTCCCGAGAAAGAGATGCGTGACATCCGGGGCAACGAGGTCGCGGTGATCTTCCAGGACCCCATGACGTCGCTGAACCCCACCATGACCATCGGCGATCAGATCGGCGAGGTGCTGCACATCCATCGCGAGACGAGCGATGACGAGAACCGCGAGCGCTGCGCCGAAGTCCTTGGCCTGGTTGGGATGCCGCGGCCCAAGGAGCGGCTCAACGACTACCCGCATCAGCTGTCCGGCGGTCTCCGCCAGCGCGTCATGATCGCGATGGCGCTGGTGTGCGACCCCAAGCTGCTCATCGCCGACGAACCGACGACGGCGCTCGACGTCACCATCCAGGCGCAGATCCTCGACCTGCTCGACGACCTCCGTCGCCGGCTGCACATGGCGGTACTGCTCATCACCCACGACATGGGCGTCATCGCCGGTCGCGCCGACCGAGTTGCCGTTATGTACGCAGGGAAGATCGTCGAACAGGCGGAGACGCGGACGCTCTTCAAAGGCATGCGTCATCGCTACACCGAAGCGCTCGTCGAGGCGATTCCGCGGCTCGACCAGGACGCCGCTGCCGGCCTTTACAGCATCCCTGGGTTGCCGCCGGACCTCACCGCGCCACCGCCGGCCTGCAGGTTCGCGGCTCGCTGCAGATTCGACACGGCGATATGCCACACCGAGGAGCCGTTGCTCATCGAGCACGAGCCTGCGCACCTGTACGCGTGTCACCACCCTGCGGGCGTTGAAACGCCCGTCGAACCCGATTTCGCACCCGTCCGATGACCACGACACCACCCGCAACCGCACCCGCGCCCACGACGACCAACGGCGTCAAGCCGTTCCTCGAGGTGCGCAATCTCGTCAAGGAATTCCCCGTGACGCGCGGCGCGGTGCTGCAACGCACGGTCGGTGCGGTGCACGCGGTATCGGACGTGTCCTTCTCGGTGAAACCGGGAGAAACCTTTGGCCTGGTTGGAGAATCGGGCTGCGGCAAGACCACGACCGGACGCATGATCGTGGCGCTCGAGCCCGCGACATCGGGCTCGATCATCATCAACGGCGAGGATATCGCGACCATGCCGCACGGCAAGCTCCGCACCAAGCGGCGCGACATGCAGATGATGTTCCAGGACCCGTACGCATCCCTCGACCCGCGGATGCGCGTGGTCACGATCCTGCGTGAGCCGCTCGCGATTCAGCGGATCGGGAGCAAGAAGCAGCAGATCGAGCGCTGCGCGGAGCTGCTCAACGATGTCGGTCTTGCACGCGGTGCGCTCGACCGCTATCCGCACGAGTTCAGCGGTGGACAGCGCCAGCGCATCGGCCTCGCGCGCGCGCTCGCGCTGAACCCCAAGCTGATCGTTGCGGATGAGCCGGTGTCAGCGCTGGACGTCTCGATCCGCTCGCAGATCCTGAACATGATGAACAGCCTGCAGGAGAAGTACGGGCTGACCTACGTGATCATCTCCCACGACCTTTCGGTCGTGAAGTACATGTCTGATCGCATCGGCGTCATGTACCTCGGCAAGATGGTGGAGATCGGCAGCGGCGAGCAGCTGTACACGCAGCCGGCGCACCCCTATTCCAGAGGTCTCATCAGCGCAATCCCGATTCCGGACCCGGACGTCGAGCGCTCGAAGGACATGGATGGGCCGAAAGGCGAGATCCCCTCGGCGATCAATCCGCCGTCAGGATGCCGTTTCCGGACTCGGTGCCCGTTTGCGCAACAGCTGTGCGCGGAGCAGGAGCCACCGCTTCGCTCGTTCGGCCCGAACCATGAGGCCGCGTGTCACTTCCCGTTGCGCCCGCCGGTGCAAACCGCCGCATAGCGACTAGCAGCCGCTTGCATCGCGGCGGCGTTTGACGGCAGCCGCCGTCAGCGCTTCTGGAGCCTGACCTCGAGAGCGTCGCGGAGCGCGTCGCCGATGAAGTTGAAGGCAACGACGGTGAGGACGATGGCGATGCCGGCCGGGTAGATGAGCCACCACCAGCCGTCATAGACGAAGTCCACACCACCGGAGAGCATTGCGCCCCAGTTGGTTGCGGGCGGCGCGATGCCGAGTCCCAGGAAGTTGATCGCCGCGACCAGCAGGATCGCGTCGGCGACCTGGAACGTGGCGTTGACCATGATCGTGCCGATGGAGTTGGGGATGATGTGGCGGAGGACGATGCGGAAGCCGCCGCCGCCCATCATGGTGACCGCCTGGACATAGTCGCGCGTTCGCAATGTCAGCGCTTCGGCACGCACAAGACGTGCGGGAATGAGCCACGCGGTGATCGCCACCACCAGGATGAGGATCGGGACGGTGCGCGGGAACGCCACCGCGAGGAAGAGGAGCAGGAACAAGCTCGGGATCGCGAGCATCACGTCGACGAAACGCATGAGCAGCGCGTCAACCCAGCCGCCGAAGAATCCGGCGACGGCTCCCCAGAGGACACCGAAGACCGTCGCGACGAGCGCTGCCGCAATGCCGATCTCGAGCGACGTCTGGCCGCCGACCATCAGTCTGCCGATGACGTCGAAGCCGAATTCATCGGTGCCGAGCAGGTGGCCCGCACCAGGCGCGAGCTCTGCGTTGTTGAGGTTCACCGTCGTCTGGTCCGTGTGATAGATGAGCGGACCGACGAAGCAGAACAGCGTCATGAAGACGACGATGCCGAGGCCGATCACTGCGAGACGGTGCTGGACGAAGACGTTGAACGCGAGCCGCCAGACACCCTGGGCCTCGTATGCCGGTGCGACGTCCTGAACCTCTCCCGGCTTCTCCTGCTGGACCGGTGGCGCCTGCAGCGGAATGGCGATGCCTCGGGGTTGGTCCAGTGTGCTCATGCTCTGCGGTACCTCACGCGCGGGTCGGCAATCGCGTACATGATGTCGGCCATCAGCGAGCCAAGAACGGTCGCGAAGCCGGTCACGACGATGACGCCGAGAATGATCGGATAGTCCTGCGTCAACGCAGCATTCCAGAAGATGTAACCCATACCCGGGTAGTTGAAGAGGGCCTCGGTGATCAGCGCTCCACTGAAGACGTAGCCGACGGAGAGGCCGATCAGCGTGAGGATGGGGATCATCGCGTTGCGCAGCACGTGTACGAACAGCACGCGGGAGTTCGACGCTCCCTTTGCCTTTGCGGTGCGCACATAGTCCTGCACCATGTTTTCGAGCGTCGACGAGCGCATGTAGCGGCTGAACGACGCGATGGTCACGAGAGCCAATGTCGCGACCGGCAGGATCAGCGAGCTCAGCTGGTCGAAGTCGTCGGTGACGTATGCCCCCTGCGGTCCCTCCGAAGGCAGCAGGTGGAGCGCTCCACTGAAGATGACGATGAGGATGATTCCCAGCCAGAACACCGGCATCGAGTAGAAGACGAAGGATGCGCCGGTGAGCACGTAGTCGTCGATCTTGTTGCGCCGCACGGCCTGGTAGATGCCGAGCGGGACGGCCACGATGACCGAGACGGCGTATGCCAGGCCGAGGAGCAGAAGCGTCTTGGGCAGGTACTGGACGAGGAGCGACCCGACGCTCTGATTCAGCTTGTACGAGAAGCCGAAGTTACCGTGCGCCAGTTGCCAGAGATACGTCAGGTACTGCACCGGCAACGGCTGATCCAAACCGTTCTCGTGATTGAACGCTGCGATCTGCTGCGCATTGGCTCTCGGGCCGAGAATGGCCCGCGCCACCCCTCCCCCGGGAATGACGTGCAGCAGGATGAAGACGATCAGCGTGACCCCGATCGTGATCAGGATCGCCTGCAGTACCCGCCGGATGATGTAGCCGAGCATGGCTTCCTACCTCGCCCTGACGACCATTAGACAACGTTACCGGAATAGACGGACCGAGGGGGGATGCCGGCGCCGTGCCGGCATCCCCCGGAAGTTCGGTCAGTCGCTACTCAGCTGGTTCAGGACCAGCGCCAGTTCTCCGGGTAGATCTGCAACAGCGGATCCTGGGGCGTCGTGCCCTGGAGGTCCTTGTTGATCTCAGACAGTTGCGCATAGGCAACTGGCATCCAGATGACCGGAAGCTGCTTGGTGAGGTAGTCCTCGTAGGTGTACATGGCCGAGACGTTGTCGCTCGTCTCTGTCGCGAGGATGTCGGCCTCTGCCTGCGGGTCGCAGTAGCCGCCCGAGTCCGAGCCCGCGTACTGCACGCTGGCGCCGGATCCGGTGCACGACCACAGCTCATCGCCGGTCGGCTCGTAGTCCGGTGCGTAGATCCAGCCACCGCCCCAGAACTCCATGTCCCAGGAGCACGATGCGCCGGGCTTGCAGGGGGTCGCGTTACCGATGACCGTGTCGAACGGTGCGGTCGTCAGGTCGATCGCGATGCCCGCCAGTGCGAAGTCCGACTTGAACTGGGCCATCTCCTGGTCGAGTGCGGGAACGCCGCTCACGTACTGGAGGCTGAACGACGCCTTGGCACCTTGCTTGACGCCGGCGCCGCACTGACCCGTACCCGTGCCGGGGCTGGTGCAGGTGCTCGTGCCGCCCGGATTGACCGTCCAGCCGTTGGCCTGCAGCAGGGACACCGCAGTCGTCGGGCTGTACGGATACGGGTTCGACTTCTCGAACGAGTCGACGAAGGTCGTGGTCGGTTTCACCGGGACCGGTCCGTAGGTCGGATACGCGTTACCGAAGAACGCCTTGGCTATGAAGGTGTTCTGGTCGACCAGGTCCTGCATCGCCTGCCGGAAGTACAGCTGACTGAAGATCGGTCCGCTGGTCGGGTTGGTGAAGTTCTCCGGGAAGTACGTGATCTGCCAGCCCGTCCAGGGCTCGTAGTTGTAGACGTTGTCGAGCGTCGACTTCTCCGGAGTGTCCTCCGATGGCAGATACCCGTAGTCGACTGTGGTGTTGGTCGGCGAGGTCGCCGCCTTCAACTCGTCGAACTCAGCGGTGTCCTTCGTGTAGGGGACTTCGTTGAACTGCGTGAGGGTCGGCTTGATGGGTCCGCCGTACGCGGTGTTCGGGACCATCGAGACGTTGCCCGCGGTGTCCATCGACTTCAGCTTCCACGGCCCCGAGACCACCTGCCAGAGCGGGTTGGTGTCGTAGGTCGAGATGCTCTTCGATTGGGCGTCGAGGAACTTGAAGACCGCCTGCGCGCCGGCCGGGGTGGTGTCGTAGTCACCGACCGCGCCGGTCGCCGACTCCTTGTCCCACACGTGCTGGGGGAGCGGGGTGATCTGGCTCAGCTCGTTGTAGGTGAAGAAGTACGAGCCGTACGCCTGGCTGAGGTTGAAGGTGATCTGCAGCGGGTTGGTCGGGCTGATCGTCGTGCTGAGGACGTTGTCGGGGTACTCGCCGGGCGAGTAGCCGGCCCAGTCGTCCTTGTTGGCAGTCACGAGGTTCTGCCAGAACTGGATGTCACGAGCTGTGATCTGGGTGCCGTCCGACCACTTCCAACCCTTCAGGGTGATGGTGATCGACTTGCCGTCCGACGAGTAGACGGGCGGATCGGCGAGGCTGAGACTGTTGTTCAGTGCCACGGCCCCGTTCTGGCCGAACCAGTACAGCGGCCGGTACATGAGGAACTGGAACTGGCTCAGGTTCGAGACACTGAAATACTGGAGGCCCGCAAGCGGGAAGATGTAGTTCGGTTGGGCTCCCGGACCCTCTGCGAAGGTCGCGGTTGTCTTGGTGACTTTCGGGCCGGTCGCTGTACTGCTGCTACCGCATGCGGCGAGAACGATCGCCCCAAGACCGATAGCGGCAGGCAACGTCTTGGCCCGCCAACTCCGGAACGTCATGTACGCGCCTCCTTGTGTGCGACGAAATGCCGACATAGCGGTCCTCTGCCCCAGGACTCACGCCGTAGGGTAGCGATTGGGTAAGGGGTCGACGTCCCTTCGCCTGGAAAATCACCCTACTGAGGGATATCCGAACTCGTCAGGCGGCCCGCGTTTCGGGCCAGCGCCCCTCCGATCGAGCGAGTGCGAGGTCGTAGACAGGCGAGATCCGAAGGCGCCTCGGCAGCGCAGCCGAGGCAAGGCGCAACGACCGGGTCAGGGTCGCGAACGCGATCGCCTGCGCGGGGTTCCACGACAGACCGTAGCCGCGCCGAAGCTCCGCCGGGAGGAGCCCGGTCGCGATGAAGGCAAGCGTGTCCATCGCGGAGCGCATCCATAACGATCCCACCGGCGGATGGAGGACTGTCTCAGCAACCTCGAGCGACCCTCCTCCGGGAAGTGCAGGCCCTCGCTTCACCTGGCGATCGACGTAGCGACGCAGCGCCGCCGCGTTGACCCAACCGCCGCGCGGCAGCCCCATCAACCGTGCGACCGCGTCCCACTCGCGAACGAAAGCGTCGCGGTCCTGCTCCGTGAGACCGCCGACCAGCGCGTCGTGAGCGACGAGCATCGTGTCGACGAACGAAGCGTGCACCCAGCGCAGCAGTTCGAGGTCGTCGGCCGAGTAGGCAGTCCCGGCGGGAACCCGTGCCGTGGCGCTGGTGGCCGGCAGCCTGCCGATGACGCGGCGGTGCAGGCCGGTCACACGGCCGGAGATGCGTTCCGCTTCGCTGGTGGTCCCGAAGCAGACCACCGTCACCCAGCGCACGGTGCGCTCGAGGCGACCGTAGGGGTCGGTCTTGTACGTGCTGTGATCGATCGCTCCCTGAGCCACGAGCGGGTTCGCCGCCTGGAGCAGCAGGGCCCGGCCCGCGGCGAGGAGCAACCGGGGCTCGCGCATCACCCGCCACGTCACGGAGTCCGGGCCGAACAGCCCGGGGTCAGCCGTCGAATCCCGCAGGGGCAAGGGGCGCGCCGCCGGCACCGGCTGGGACAGCAGGCGGCGCACCGTGTCGGGCAGCGGGAGCGCGGCGGGCAGATGCAGGGCCATGCGATGAGTGTTGCACGCGTTCACGGAGGTCCGATCTGCCCTTACCGGTACCATCGTGACCGTGTCAGAGATAGACGGAATCGAACGCGTCCTGGTGGTCGTCGCCCACCCCGACGACTGTGACTTCGGCAATGCGGCGACCACTGCGAAGTGGACCGACGCGGGAGTCACGGTCTCCTACTGCATCATCACCGACGGTCAGGCCGGCGGGTCCGACCGCAGCATCAGCCGTGAAGAGGTCGCGCGCCTCCGCCGGATCGAGCAGACCGCCGCCGCCGCTGAGGTCGGGGTCACCGACATCAGCTTCCTTGGGTATGCGGACGGGCGGCTCACGCCGAGCATCGAGCTGCGCCGCGACATCTCGCGGGTCATCCGGCAGAAGACGCCCCAACGGGTGATCACGCAATCCCCGAATCGCAACTTCACGCGCATCTTCGCGAGCCACCCGGATCACCTTGCGGCTGGTGAGGCGACCCTCTGCGCCGTCTACCCCGACGCCCGCAACCCGTTTGCGCACATGGAGCTCCTCGACAAGGAGGGCCTCGAGCCCTGGTCGGTCGCGGAGGTCTGGATGAGCGCGGCGATGGGGCTGGGGCAGGAAACCCAGGTCGTCGACGTCACCGATACCGCGGATCGCAAGCTGGCTGCGCTGCGGTGCCACCGCAGCCAGTACACCGACTGGGACGGTCTCGAGGAGCGTGTCCGCGGCTGGCTGGCGGCCACCGCAAAGGCGAACGGCCTCCCAGAGGGACGCCTCGCCGAGCAGTTCGTCGTCGTTCCGACTGCGTAAGTCGAGCCGGACGGAGGCGTCGCGTCCGGGGTCTGGCCGTCGCCCATCAGCGCGCAGCAGGCCGCGGCCGGCCGGCTGCGCCTCACGGACATCCAGCTGGACGGCGGGGACGCGTACTGGATAGAAGGACGCCCGACGGAGGCTGGACGCTGCGTCATCGTTCGTGAGCGCGACGGCGTCATCACCGACCTGATCGCTGAGCCGTTCTCCGCGCGCACCGGCGTGCACGAGTACGGCGGCGGGGCGATGCGCGTCCACGCCGGCACCGTGTACTTCTCCAACGCGAGCGACCGGCGTCTTCATCGGATCACTGCAGCCGGACCCGAGCCGCTGACGGAGAGCGTCGGCGACCTGCGCTATGCGGATCTCGAGATCGACGAAACCAGAGGTCGCATCGTGTGTGTCGTCGAGGACCATCGCGGGCCGTCGGTGGTGAACGACATTCGGGTCATCCCGCTTGCCGGGGGTGAGGCGGTGAGCATCGTGGCGGGCAACGACTTCTACTCGACACCGCGGGTCAGTCCCGACGGCCGGAGCATCGCGTGGCTGACGTGGAACTTCCCGAACATGCCGTGGGACGGCTGCGAGCTCTGGGTCGCCGACCTCGACGGTGCCGGCGCACCGCAGAATCCGCGCCTGGTTGCCGGCGGACCGCGCGAGTCGATCTTCCAGCCCTCGTGGTCAGCGGATTCGGTACTGCACTTCAGCTCGGACCGGACGGAGTGGTGGAATCTTTACCGGTTCGAGAACGGAGAGGTGGTTCCGCTGGCGCCGATGGATGCCGAGTGCGGCGGACCGCAATGGGTGTTCGGCTTCTCGACGTACGCACACTGCGGCGACGGGCGGATCGCGTTCTGGGCCAGCCGCGACGGCGTTTGGGAATTCCATGTCCTCGACGCGGACGGGAGTGTGCAGCGACTGGACTCTCCGTACACGCAGTTCGGTGAGTACATCAACGCGAACGGCGACGACCTGCTGTACCTCGCAGGCGGCCCCGATGCGCCGATGTCGGTCGTGCGCGAGCACCTGGGAACACGCGAACGTCGCGTGCTGCGCGTCGACAGCGGGGATATGGTGTTCGAGCCGTCCGTGACATCAACTCCGCGGCACATCACGTTTCCGGGTGAGAGCGGCGACAGGTCACACGCCTGGTTCTACGCGCCGCGGAACGATGCCGCCGTCTCGGAACCGGGACGAAAGCCACCGCTCCTGGTGCGCGCGCACGGCGGTCCGACGTCGGCCGCCAACTTCTCGCTCGACGCGTCGGTGCAGTATTGGACGAGCCGGGGATTCGCATACCTCGACGTCGACTACGGGGGCAGCACGGGCTACGGGCGCACGTACCGTGAGCGTCTCAACGACAAGGGCGGGATCGTCGATGTCGTCGATTGCGTCGCCGGTGCGCAGTACCTCGGGGAGACCGGCGTCGTCGATCCGGATCGTCTGTTCATTCATGGCGGCAGCGCGGGCGGTTACGTGGTGCTCTGCTCGATGGTGTTTCACGACGTGTTCAGAGCGGGCGCGAGTCTTTTCGGTATCGCGGATGTCGAGGTGCTCTTCGACAAGGACCCACACAAGTTCGAGTCGCACTACACATCGCCGTTTCCCGAGGGACACGTGCGCTACGAGCGCTCACCCGTGCACTTCATCGATCGTGTCCGTGGTGCCGTGCTGTTGCTGCAGGGGCTCGATGATCCGGTGGTTCCGCCGCAACAGGCGGAATTGATGTTCGCGGCGCTGCAGGCCGGCGGCGTGCCATGCGCGTATATCGGATTCGCGGGTGAGCAGCACGGCTTTCGCATGGCCGGGAACATCGCCCGGTCGATGGAGGCAGAGCTCTACTTCTTCGCTACGGTGACGAACATGCCGATCGCTGAAACAGTCGAGCCGGTGGAGATCCTGAACTTCCCGGTCAGGTGACGCCTCAGCAGGATGAGTGCCTGCGGCCTCCGGACCACCCTGGCGCGGGAGCGAGATTGGGGGTCGCGACAAACCATGTGCCATGGAGGTCATTGCCACTGGCTTCCGCTGGTCGCACATCCCCGGCGTAGGTGAAGAGTGGATGGCCGTTGTACTGCGCCTGGCAGCCGTCGGAATCCCATCGCCACGTCAGCATCCCGCCGGGTCCATTCGGATACGGCGTGTCAATCAGTGGAGCAACGGGCTTGAGGAAGGGAACCCAGGTCCGAGTGCACGTGCTCTGGCACGTGACAGTCGTCGCGCTGTCGGACGATGAGTAGTAAAGGGATCGATTGAGATCGCCTTCGAGGACGGTCTCCGGTGTGCCCGAAACCGTCGCGCTGACCGGCTGAATCGCGAGGATCGTCGGTGCAGTGGTTCCCGGCGAATGCCCGCACGCCACGGCCGCGATCACCGCGACGAGCGGCAGCGCCGGGAGGTGCCAGGACAGTCGATGCCGGTCAGACCATCGGAGTCGCATGACCCTGAACTCTGACTCGCCCGACGCCACGCTGCAGCGGACACGGGTATCACCACGAGCAGCGTTGCGACGATGAGCAGCAGGGGGAAGACCAGGGCTGAGGGGTCGGGAGGCGTCGGGATCGTGGCGTTTGCACCGGCCAGGTTGGCCAGTTGCGTCCCGAATGACATGAGCCGGATCGTGTTGTTGGCGACGCCGAGGTCATAGGTGACGTCCGCGCCCGGGGCGTTCAGGGTCAGATACGTCACGTAGCCGGTGGCCGGGACCCACGACATGTTGCGATCGATCGAGAGATCGTGGTGCAGGCTCGCGTTCATTGGTTCTGCGCCCGCGACCGTGAAGCCCTTGGCGCCGTCGACGACCGAACCCTTGCTTGCGCCGGAGATGACCGGCACGCCACTCTGCGTCACGAGCGGCTTGTCCGTGAGCAGGAAGAGGTCGGCATTCACGGTCGTCCCCGCGGTGGCAAGGATTTCCAGCGGGACCCACAGCTGTGGGGTGCGCATCGTGATGAGCAGCGGGACGCCGTCGCCGGCCTGCTGGTGGCGCTCCAGCGCAAGCGATGTGTTGTATTTCGCCGCCATGAAGATCGGGCTGCTGCTCGCGTAGCGCAACAGGTGATTCTCGATCTCGGCTGAGACGAGAAAGCCGTTATGGACGCACCAGTTGATCACCGCCTGACCTGTGCCTTTGATCACGGTCACATCCAGGGCCTCGACCTGCACCTGCTCGACGACGACGGCCTCCGGCGCGCCGGCGGTTTCGGGGAGTGCGAGTGGAGCGAATTCCAGGTCCGGAGGCGCGAACTCGCGCTCGAGCCGTTGCAGCGTCCACGCGCCGGCTTCGGTGATGGACGTCGGAATCGCCGGGAGCGGAACGATCCAGCCGACGTCGGCGACGGCCCCGGTGTACGCAAAGCTGGTGACGTAGTGCTCGACGCCTGCTGACCATGCGACGAACGTCGTCGCCTTCGCGAGGTGGACATCACCGTCGGGGGCGACGAGCCCTCCGCAGGCCAGTGCCTGGCTCGCCTGCAGCACCACAGCCGCGCCAACCCCCATACCGGCAAACAGCGTCTTGCGCATGGCCTCGGACCTCCAGTGGATTCACGTCGTGCGGAGGTGGAGACGCGAACACGCGGGATGTGGTTCCCGGCTCTTGCCAGAAGGTTAGTTAGGCTATATAATCAATCTCGTGCCCACGCTCACGGAGAAGCCCGTCGACGTCGCCAACCGGCTGCGGCCCGTCCTGCTCCACCTCAGCCGCCACCTTCGTCGCGAGGTGCACACCTCGGGCGTGTCAGCGGGTCAGCTCTCATTGCTGAGCTCCATCGAGGACAACCCGGGCATCGGCGTTGCCGAGCTGGCGGCCAAAGAGGGGACTTCGGTGCCCTCGATCTGCAGCCACGTGGATCGGCTCGAGGCCTCCGGGCTCATCACGCGCCGTCAGGGCGAGCGCGACCGGCGCAGGGTCGATCTCGAAGCCACGCCGGAGGGGCTCCGTGTTCTCAAGGTGATTCGCACGAAGCGCACCGCGTGGCTGTCCGCCCGGTTGAGCGCGCTGACGGATGTGGACCTCTCGGCCATCGCGGATGCCATCGCGCCGCTGGAGTCGCTGCTGGTACAGGCCGAATGAGTCTCGGCATCGGCAGCGCGACGGCGCGGACCTTCACCAGCCTCCGCCGCCACTACAACTACCGCCTGTACTTCTTCGGACAGGTCGTGTCCATCAGCGGGACGTGGATGCAAAGCGTCGCGCAGGCATGGTTTGTCGTCCAGAACACGCACTCACCGCTAGCGGTCGGCATCCTCGCCGTGTGCCAGTTCGGACCGTATGCGCTCCTGGGACTCTTCGGAGGCGCGGTCGCCGACAGGCTCGATCAACGCAAAGTATTGCTTGGCACGCAGGCGGCGTTCATGGTGACGGCGACGCTGCTCGCGGTGCTGACGCTCACCGGTCACGCAACGGTGTGGGAGGTGTACGTCATCGCAGCCATCACGGGGACGATCACGGTGCTCGACAACCCTGTCCGCCAGGCCTTCACCATCCAGATGGTCGGACGCGATGAGCTCCCCAACGCTGTTGCGCTGAACTCCAGCCTCTTCAACGCGTCGCGCATCGTCGGCCCCGCAATCGCCGGTGAACTCATCGCGGTCGCCGGTGTCGGCATCTGCTTCCTGATCAACGCGCTGAGCTACCTCGCGGTGCTCGCGGCGCTCTGGATGATGCGTGTGCACGACCTGTTCCCCACTCGGCGCGACGTCAACCCGCAGAACCTGTTCCGCGGCTCGCTCGAAGGTTTGCGGTTCTCGTGGCGCACGCCGGTAATTCGCTCGGTGCTCGTGATGATGCTGTTCATCGCGACGATCAGCATTAACTTCAACGTGCTGCTGCCGGTGCTTGCGTCACGCACGCTCAACAGTGGGCCCGAGGTGTTCGGCATCCTCTCCGCACTGTTCGGATTCGGCGCACTCGTCGGAGCGCTGTTCTCGGCTTCGCTGGGCCGCGCCAGCCGCCACGCGATGCTGAGCGGCGCTGCGCTGTTCTCGGTCTCCGAGATCGTGCTCGCTCCGCTCCATGTCACCTGGGCGGCCGGTCTTGCGCTTGTGGTGACGGGTATCGCGTTCACGATCTACGCGTCGCAGACGAATGCGACGCTCCAGCTCGCGGTGACCGATCAGATCCGGGGCCGCGTGCTCGGGATCTACGGGTACGTGTTCTTCGGCACCGCACCGCTCGGCGGCCTGCTCGCGGGATGGCTCGCGCAGGTCGGTGGCACCGAGCTGGCGTTTCTCATCGCGGGCCTGACCGGCGTCGGCGCAACCATCTACGGCTGGTCCGACACGGGTCGCGCTGCACGACGATCGGCTCCCCCCATCACGCAGCCCGCATAGCAATGGCGCTTCGCCTCATCCTTTCCGGTGCCGGTGACTGCACCGACGCAGGAGGAGGCTGACGTGGAGCATCGAACGCTGGGGGCACAGGGGCTCGAGGTCTCGGTGATCGGGCTTGGCTGCATGGGCATGTCCGACTTCTACGGGACCGCCGAGGAACGCGACGAGAGCGAGGCGATCTCCGCCATCGATCGAGCCGCGGAGCTGGGCATCACGCTGCTCGACACCGCCGACATGTACGGGCCGTTCACCAACGAGGAGCTCGTGGGTCGGGCGCTCACTGGCCGGCGCGATCAGTTCGTCGTCGCCACCAAGTTCGGCCTGGTGCGTGGCGCCGACGGCCAGACCGTCAACGGCAGACCCGACTACGTGCGCAGCGCATGCGACGCCTCACTCCGGCGGCTCGACATCGACACCATCGACCTCTATTACCAGCACCGCCTCGACCGCTCGGTGCCGATCGAGGAGACGGTCGGCGCGATGGCGGATCTGGTCGCGGCAGGCAAGGTGCGGTACATCGGGCTCAGCGAGGCCGGCGCCGCAACCATCCGCAGGGCGCATGCAGTGCATCCGATCTCGGCCGTGCAGTCGGAGTACTCGCTGTTCACCCGCGACGTCGAGGAGAGCGTGCTGCCGGCAACTCGCGAGCTGGGCATCGGCTTCGTCGCATACAGCCCGCTCGGTCGCGGCATCCTCACCGGGAGCGTCAACGCGGGCACGCTCCCGGACGGCGATATCCGGCGCAAGAGCTTCCCGCGTTTCGCCGAAGGCAATCTCGGCGCCAACCTGGAAATCACGAACCGCCTCTCGACACTCGCCGCGGAGCGTGGTCTCACCGCGGCCCAGCTCGCGCTGGCATGGGTGCTGCACCGCGGCTCGGACATCGTGCCGATTCCGGGGACGAAGCGTCGCAGCCGCGTCGACGAGAACGCCGCCGCCGCGGACGTCACCCTGGATGCGAGCGACATCAAGCGCATCGACGAGGTGGTCCGGCCGAGCGAGGTGCGCGGCGACCGCCACTGGGACATGTCCGCGATCGATCGCTGACCACGCGCTATGGTCACGCGGTGGTGAGCACCGGTTCCAACTCGCGATTCGCGTGGGCGCCGACGGCGGAGCAGTCGAAGAGCTCACGCCTGCGCCACTTCATCGACAGCCTCGGCGCTGAAGATCTCGACGGCGTGGCCCGCCTTGCGCGTGAGGACCCGCAGCGCTTCTGGGCCGCAATGGCGGACGACATCGGCGTGGCGTGGTCGCGTCCGTTCGACCTCGCGATGGACGCGTCGGACGGCTTGCCGTGGACGCGTTTCTGGGTCGGCGGCAGACTGAACCTCGCGCACAACGCGGTGACCCGCTGGGCGCGGAGCGCTCCTCAGCGGATCGCCATCGTCTCGGAGGGTGACGACGGATCCGTCCGGGAGTGGACGTATGAGCACCTCGAACGTGAGACCGCGTATGCGGCGTCGGTGCTCCAGGGAATAGGCGTCGGCGCCGGCGACAGCGTCGGCCTCTGCATGCCGATGATCCCGGAGACGGTCGCGGTCTTCCTGGCGTGCGCCTGGCTCGGTGCGATCGTGGTCCCGCTGTTCAGCGGCTACGGGGCAGGCGCCATCGTCTCACGGCTGCAGGACTGCAATGCGAAGGTTCTCGTCATCGTTGACGGATTCAAGCGGCGTGGTGGGATCGTGCGCATGAAGGCCGTGGCCGATGAGGCTGCCGCGCAACTGCCGTCTTTGCGCCACATCCTGGTCGTGCCGTACATCGGCGATGACGAAGTCTCGATGCAGCCAGGGCGCGACATCCGCTTTGTGACGATGCCGGCGGAGTTCGACGCGGCGCCGCCCGTCGCCGACACCGGTGCCGAACTCGGTGCTGATGATCATCTACACGAGTGGCACGACCGGCAGGCCGAAAGGGACGGTGCACGTCCACGGCGGTTTCCCCGTCAAGGCGACGCAGGACATGGCGCACTGCTTTGACGTCGGCGAGCAGGACAGGATGCTCTGGTTCACCGATATCGGCTGGATGATGGGCCCGTGGGCGATCTGCGGCGCGCTGAGCATCGGTGCCACCCTCGTGCTCTTCGACGGGGTGCCGGACCATCCGGGACCGGACCGTCTCTGGTCGGTGGTCGAGCGGCATCGCGTCTCCGTGCTTGGCATCGCGCCGACGGTGATCCGCGCGCTGATGCGCAGCGGTGATGAGCCGGTGCTGGCGCACGACCTGTCGTCACTCCGCGTGCTCGGCTCCACAGGCGAGCCGTGGAACACGGATCCGTGGCTGTGGTACCAGCAGAAGGTCGGCGGCGGACGCCTCCCGGTGATCAACTACTCCGGCGGGACGGAGATCTCCGGCGGGATCCTCGCAGGCAACATGCTCACGCCGCTGCATCCGTGCGCGTTTGCGGGCCCGTGTCCCGGAATGGCAGCCGACATCGTCGATGAGAACGGCCGGAGCATCCGCGATCGCGTGGGAGAGCTGGTGATCCGCGCGCCGTGGCCGGGCATGACCCAAGGCTTCTGGCAGGACCGCGAGCGCTACCTCGACACGTACTGGTCGCGCTGGCCCGACGTCTGGATGCACGGCGACTGGGTCGAGGTGGACGCCGACGGGCTCTGGTACATCCGCGGACGCAGCGATGACACGATCAAGGTCGCGGGCAAGCGCCTCGGACCGGCCGAGGTTGAGTCGGCGCTCGTCGCGCACAAGGCGGTGGCGGAAGCTGCGGCGATCGGCGTGCCCGATCCCCTCAAGGGCGAGGCGCTCGTCGTCTTCGTCGTGCTCAAGCCGGGAAGTCACCAACTCCCCGGAACTCCGCACCGCGCTCGCACGCTGCGTCACGGACGAGATGGGCAAGGCGCTGGCGCCGCACGCTGTCGAGATCGTGTCAGAACTGCCCAAAACACGCAACGCGAAAGTGCTGCGCCGCGTCGTGCGCTCCGTGTATCTCGGCAGCGATCCCGGCGACCTGTCGTCGCTCGAGAATCAGAGCGCGATCGCAGCGCTGGAGCGGGTCCGCACAACGCACTGAGCCGGCCCTGAGCGTCCGTGGAGCGTCCGGCGCGCGATTCGATGATGGGCGGCTCCGCGTCGGGATGCAGCGCCGCCGCAACGGCGGCGCCCGCCCGACGTCCTCGAGAAGGGGACGACCATGCCCAACTCCATCGCGCTGCGCGGCAGCGCTTTCCACCCCGCCGGCAGCACGCGCGCCGGGCATCGGCGTCTTCGCAGGCTCTCCGATGCCGAACTGCACGCAGACGCGCGTGTGACGTTGCTGCTGCGCGAGCGGCCCACGGGTCCCACAACTGCGCAGAGCCTCGCGTGGTTGCAGTCGCTGCCCGACGGACGCTCGCGTCACATGGACCGCAACCAGCTGAGCGCACGACACGGATACGACCTCGCGGACAGGGACCGCGTGGTGCGCTGGGCGACGGCCGCGGGGTTGCAGGTGACGTTCGAGGATGCTGCGACCAGGCGCCTCATGGTGCGTGGCAGCACGGCAATGCTCGGCGCTGCCTTCGGCGTCGACCTCGAGCGGTTTCGCTGGCAGCAACCCGACGGCAAGTCCGTCGAGTATCGAGGCCACTCCGGTCCGGTCCACCTGCCGTCGCAGGTGCATGGTCTGATCGACGGCGTCTTCGGCCTCGACGACCGACCGATCGCACGCTCCCATGTGCGCTCGCTCGAGGACGGCCGCGCAGCGATCTTCGCGTACGACCCACCGGAGATCGCCGCCCTCTATGACTACCCACGCCTGCCCAATGGCGGCGCGGGCCTCGAGCTCGTGGCGGGCATGATCGAGCTCGGCGGGGTCGTCCACCCCTTCGACCTCGCGGCGTCGTTCGCGCAACTCGGCCTTCCCGCGCCCGACATCACGAATGTGTGGATCGACGGCGCCGTGCCGACGCCCGACCCCGGTGGCGCCGACGTCGAGGTCGCCCTGGACTACCAGGTGATCGGGGCGATGGTCGCGGCGATGGCGCCGAAGGCGCACCTGACGATCGTCAACTACAACGCCCCCAACAGCGAGCGCGGGTTCGTCGATGCGGTGGCGACCGCCGCAGGCGATGCTGGACGCCGTCCGGCGGCGGTCTCGATCAGTTGGGGATCGTCAGAGGACAACTGGTCGCCGCAGGGGATTCGCGGGCTCGACTCGGCGTTCGCCACCGGTGCGCTCCACGGCGTCACGTTCAGCGCCGCCGCCGGAGACGCAGGTTCGAGCAACGATGAGCTCGACGGCTTCCAGCATCCGGAGTTCCCGGCGTCGAGCCCGCACGTCTGGGCTTGCGGCGGGACGACGCTCCTGGCAGCGCGCGGGCGGATCCGTACCGAGACGGTGTGGAACGAGCTCGCACGCGGTGCCGGAGCCGCGGGGAGTGGTGTGAGTGGGGCATTCCCCGTCCCCGCGTACCAGGCCGCGCTCGGGATCCGGCCGCGCTCGGCCGACAGCGGAACGCCGGGGCGCGGTCTTCCCGACGGGTCGGGCAACGCCGATCCGCTGACGGGCTGGAACGTCGTTGCGCTTCGCCGTCTGCGGTCGACAGGCGGTACCAGCGCGGTCGCGCCGATGTACACCGCACTCTGGACGCTGGTGTCAGCACAGCTGGGACATCGCATCGGCCTCCCGCATCCCAGGCTCTACGCCCGCCGCGGGCGCGGCTTCAACGACGTCACGGCCGGAGATACCGGTGGTCCGTACGCGGCTCGACGTGGCTGGGACCTCGCGAGTGGCTGGGGCAGCCCCGACGGGAAGCAGATCGCGCGCGACCTCGGTGTTCGACTGCCTGCCGCGGAGACGCGCACGCCGCGCATTGCCGGCGGCGAGCGCGAGATCGCCTGAAGTCAGGTGCCGAGCAGGGCGGCTGAGCCCGTCGCAAGTGCGACGGTGCGGCCGTCGGCGCCGACCACTTCGGCGGTGCTCACAGCCAGGCTTCTGCCCCGGTGCACCACCTTCGCGCGCGCTTCGATGAGGCTGCCGTCGCCGGCGACCGGGCGCAGGAAGTTCACCTTGATATCGACTGATGCCATGCGCTCGCCGGCGGCGAGCGTTGTCTGCACGGCAAGTGCCAGCGCGAGATCGCCGAGCAGCACGATGAATCCGCCCTGCGGCCACCCGAAGGGGGTGGCGAGCCATGGACTCAGTGGCAGTGCGCACGCAGCAGCGCCTTCGCTCGCTTGCGTCGGCGCGATGCCGAGCAGATGGTGCAGCGGTGGCAGCGGCAGGTCACCGCAGATCTGCGCCCGCACCACGTCGATGCCGCGCATGCCGCGCACCGTCGCGTCATCGGCGCCGCCGATGAGCGGCCGGAGATACGGATCCGGACCATCGTCCTGCGTCGTTGCGGTGGGTACCGCGATCGGAGGTGCGGCGGTCCCGCCTCGGCTCGGGGCCCCGGTCGTGGGATCGCCGAAGATCCGCATCCGCGACGTCGAGTGGGCGATCAACCGGCCTTCGTCGTCGACGACCTGGGCTTCCGAGAGCCCCATGGTTCGACCCGCGTAGAGCGATCGACCATGAGCGGTGACGATCGATCCCACGCGCGCGGGGCGAACGTAGGTCATCGACATCTCTGCAGTCGTGTACTGCGTGTGCGCGGGCAGCAACGACTGGAGCGCGCACCCGAGCGCGGCGTCCGTCGGCAGCGCGAGTGCCCCACCGATCACCCCCGCGCTCGACCATTCGAACCAGCCACTCACCGGCATGCTGAAATCCGCCGTGCCCTCGTCCGCGCCCTCGAAATCGACACCAGTGAGCCGTCCCATCGGTGGCCGTCCACGTAGCTGCCGAAGGCTCTCGATGCCGGTCAGCCCGCGGGTCGACGCGTCGAGCACCTCGCCACGCACAGGGATGTCGCGCCACAGCGCCGGCTCACGAATCACCACGTTCCGAGCTTAGGTACTCAGGGCGGCGGCGCGGGCACCCACGTGATCCCGGTGCACACAGTCGTCGCATGGTCGGTGCCGACCACTGCCGCCGCGTAGCCGCTGCCGCGCACTGTCACGGTGTCAGGAAAACCGGGCAACGGGATCGGCAGGTGGACAACGCGCGAGACCACCGCGTACACCTGACATCCGTCGCTCGCGCAGGCCGTGCCATCGGGCGCCTGCATGTCGTCCGGAGTTTTCAGCTCCGAGATGTCGGCGGAGTTGCGAGGGACCTGCGCCGACTGATCGCCAGCCTGGATGCACGCGCGCTGGAATGTGTACAGCGCGCCCTGCATGTCCGCGGGATTGATGTCGATGACCTGCACCGACTGCGCATACAGGAAGCGAGGATCGACGGCGTCGGCACCGGACTGCGCGCCGAGCTGTGCGGCGGCTGTGACGCGTCCTGACCACACGTAGAGATACGCGCTGTCAGCGACCAGACACGTGAGCCCGAAGAGAAACAGCGAGAACCCGAGCGCGAAGACCATCAGTGTCTGTCCGCGCTCTCGGCCGCGGCGAGCTGTTGGCCTCATTGACGGAACGGCGGTGGCAACGCTTCGGACTGTGCGTGCACCGTGGGACTCCAGAACACGCCCCACGCCAGTGGCGTCTTCGAGAAGTCGAGCCGCGTGGTCGCGCTGCAAATGACCACCGTGAGACCGTTCGGTGGTTGCAACGCGCGGTCGAGATATCCGGGCACGATGACTCCACCGGCGCTCGTCGACCCGATGTCGCAGGAGACGTCGGCATCCGACGGTGATCCGGGATACACATGCGATGCGGCTGCCGGATGCGCGCCGTCGCCGCTGTCACCGCCGGATGTGCACAGTGGCGCCGTCCGCCACACGAGCATTCCCGTGTACGTGGTCATCGTTCCGTAGAAGGTCTCGGCCGCGTAGCGACATCCCGTCGGGAGTCCGGCGGTGCTCAGCTCGGAACCACCGGCACCGCAGCAGCGCGTCCCTGACGGGTCCACAGCGTTGTTCGGCGCCTGGAAACGCGACTGGGCCGCAAGCGCTGTCGCCGAGTTGAGTTGCTCCTGCACGGTGACCTGCACCATCACGCCGATGAAGTTGCAGACGAGGAACAGCAGAATCGGAAGGATGAGCGCGGTCTCGAGGACGGCCTGAGCGTCGTCGCCGCGACGCCCTCGGCGGGTCACGGTGCGAAACGCAAGGTGTGCGTGGTTGCCGAGATGTTCGTAGGCAATTCGAAACCCGTCGCGCCCGGACCGAACCCAGGCGGCACGAACGAGGCCACGAACCCGATGACCCGGACGGTGATCAGGGGCGAGTCCTTGCATTTCGGAGGAAACGGAGCCGGCACTCCGGGCGGCGGCGCGACGCACGCTGGCGGGTCCTGCTCCGTGACGCAGACCACGACGACCCTCGGTCCCATCGCCTCCTGAACGGCTTCGGGTGTCGCCGGGCAGCTCGCCGTCACGGCCGGCTGGCACGAGCCGGTTGCGTCCGGAACGCACCAGCCGGCAATGCTCGTTCCGAACAGGGCCGCTCGCAGCTCACCCGAGACGGCGGCGGTCACCGCTCGCGCGTCGGGTGCTGTCTGTGCCGCCGGGTTCGACCCGGCGGAGGCAGCGACCATCGCGGCCTGCTCCACCGCGGATACCTCGGCAGACGTCTGTACCGCCCAGAGCCCGGCATCGATGGCGCCGATCAGACAGAGCAGAAAGAGCGGCACGACCACCGCGAATTCGAGGGTTGCCTGGGCTCGGCGACCGGCTCGAGGCATGCGTCGAGGACGTACTCCACCCTCGATCTCCCCTCCCATGACCTGTTCATCGTAGTCCGCGGGGCATACCGACCGAGGGACTTTCGAAGGACAGACCTCAGGAGGACGGAGGCAGCACGACGAATGTGAGATCGATCGGGACGAGCGCGCTGACCTTGACGGGGTGCGATGGCTGCCCGGTGGTGGGATCGATCAGCGTTGTCCAGTTGCCCTGCGCGAAGAACTCCAGGACGTACGGTCCCCCGACCGGGACGTGCGCGAAGGTGAAGTCACCGGAGGAGTCGGCGGTTGCCGTGATGAACGGGCCACTCGTCTTGTACGTCCCACCGGGCTCCGCCTTGTAGTTCGTGCTCAGCCGGACCGGCCCCGACTCGGGCGATCCGGTGCGCTCGACCAGCGTGCCCGAGACGGAGACAGGTGCCGTCAGGATTGCCTGCGCCTGCAACGCCTGCGCCGTGCCCGGGTACTTGGCCACGAGGCGCTGCAGGTCGGTCACGGCCTCCCGGTACGACAGCCGCGCGATCTCCTCCTGCCCGGCGATCAGGAGCGCGGCCGGGTACAGCGACGCGGCAGTCCTGGTCGCCTGCGCGGATCCCTCACCCACCACCTCGTCGAGGAGCGTCACCGCGTCCACCGCGTGGCCGGCCGCGATGAGCACGCGGGCCTCCCCTGCCTGGTCGATCGGGAGCTGCTGCTGCGCCTGCGCCCCGGTCGGGGTGTTCGGCGCCAGCGTGATGATCTCCTCCAGCCGGGCGATCGCGGCAGGATAGGCTCCGTGCGCCGCATCGCCCGTCGATGACGTGTAGAGGAGCGCCGCAAGTGCAGCCGTCGCCTTGGAGCGAAGTGCGCTCGCGCTGACAGATCGGTACAGCACGACCGCCTCATCGATCTGGCCTGCTCTCCCCAGCGACTTCGCCCAGGCCATGAGCGTCTGTTCCTCGGCAGCGGCGGCGCCCGTTGCCGCGGAGCTGTCAAGGATGAAGAGTGGCCCGGTCCTGCCTTCGATCACCTGGTCGATCGCGATGGATGCCGCGAAGTCGCCGGCAGCTTCGAGCTGCGCCGCCTTCGAGGTGGCCGATACCGTCGATCCGGCGGCCCCGAGCGCCACCCCGCCCATCGCCACGAGCAGCATCGCGATGACGAGTGACGCCACCGGCCAGCGCCGCCGCGACGCCGGTGCGGGCGGCGTGGACACGGGCGCGAGCGTCCATACGTCGAGGCCTGGCGGCTCCGGTGGTGGCGGCCATGGCGGCGGCGCGCTCGGTGGCTGGGGCTCCATGCACGCATAACGTACGTGCGCACGTCCCGGCTTCGCGCGCCTGGCCGATGTCGAGGTTGCGGGGTCGGGTAGGCTGCTCGCCGCATGATCACAGTCGACGGCGGCGCGTTGTCGATCGACGCCGTGGTGCGGGCGGCTCGCGGACGCGAAACGGTGAGCCTCGCCGGCGGGGTCCACGCCCGCATGGCCCCGGCGCGCGCGGTGGTCCACCGGCTCGATCGTGAAGGCGCTGTCGTCTACGGCGTCACCACGGGCTTCGGCGCTCTCGCCGATCGCGCCGTCGACCCCCCGGATCGAGCCCTCCTGCAGCGCTCGGTCGTGCTGAGCCACGCCGCCGGATCCGGCCCCCGCCTCGACGACGAGGTGGTCCGGGGGATGATCCTGCTCCGCAGCCGAACGCTCGCCGCAGGGCTGTCAGGCGTTCGCCCGGAGCTGGTCGAGGCGCTCCTCGCCCTGCTCGAGGCCGGCATCGTGCCCTGGGTGCCCGAGCACGGTTCGCTCGGCGCGTCGGGCGATCTCGCGCCGCTCGCGGCCATCGCGACAGTGCTCCTCGGCCAGGGCTGGGTCGCAGGGTCCGACGGCGAACGGATCGACGGTGCGACGGCGTTGCGTGACCGCGGCCTCACCCCCATCGATGTCGAACCCAAGGAAGGCCTCGCCCTGATCAACGGCACCGACGCGATGACGACGCTGCTCGCGTTCGCGGTGCACGACCTCGAGGAGCTGCTGCGTGTCGCCGACATTGCGTGCGCCCTCAGCGCCGAGGCATTGCTCGCGACGACCGTTGCGTACGGCGAGCGTGTCGTCGGCCTCCGCCCTGCCGCCGGTCAGGCCGACTCCGCGGCCAACCTGCGGGCGCTGCTCCACGACAGCCCCATCGTTGCCTCGCACCGCGTCTCCCGGCACGCCGTCCAGGACGCCTACTCGCTGCGTTGCGCGCCCCAGGTGCACGGCGCGGGGCGCGACGCGGTCGCGTTCTGCCGCCAGACCGTCGAGCATGAATTAGCCAGTGTTGTCGATAACCCGGTGGTGGTCGATGACGAGGTGGTGAGCGCAGGCAATTTCCACGGACAGGCGCTCGCCTACGCGGCCGACCTGCTCGCGTCGGTGTGCGCTGACATCGCCGCCATCAGTGAGCGGCGGCTCGATCGCCTGCTCGATCCCGCGCGTTCACGCGGTCTGCCCGCGTTCCTGAGCCCCGAGCCCGGTCTCAACAGCGGCCTGATGATCACCCAGTACACAGCGGCAGCGCTGGTCGCCGCGTTGCGTCACGCGGCAACGCCGTTCGCGGTGCAGAGCGCGACCACCAGTGCCGGCCAGGAGGACCATGTGTCGATGGGCTACGAGGCTGCGCTGCGGACCCGGCGCTCGATCGGCCTGCTGCGGTCGGTGCTCGCCATCGAGGTGATGGGCGCGATGCAGGCGGTGGAGATGCGCCATCCGCAGCACCCGGGGCCGGCCACAGGCGCGCTGATCGCCTCGGTGCGCGCGCTCGTCGCGCCGCTCGAAGCCGATCGTGTGCTCAGCGGCGACATCGAGGCAGTCGAGGGCTGGGTGCGCGACGGGGCATGGCGCGAGCCCCTCGCCGCTGTGGGAGTGACGCTGCGATGACCGCCGGAGCCCGGCCCGTGCGCGCGCCGCGCGGGAACACGCTGAGCTGCGGCAGCTGGCAGACCGAGGCGCCGCTGCGCTGCCTGATGAACAATCTCGACCCCGAGGTCGCCGAGAACCCGGACTCGCTCGTGGTGTACGGCGGCACCGGGCGCGCGGCGCGCTCATGGGAATGCTTCGACGCCATCGTCGCATCGCTGCAGTCGCTGCGCGATGACGAGACGCTCCTGGTGCAATCCGGCAAACCAGTCGGCATCGCTCGCACGCATGAGATGGCACCACGCGTGCTCATCGCCAACTCGCTGCTCGTTCCGCGCTGGGCGACGTGGGAGGAGTTCTGGCGACTCGAGGCGATGGGGTTGACAATGTATGGACAGATGACCGCGGGGTCGTGGATCTACATCGGCACGCAGGGCATCCTTCAGGGGACGTTCGAGACGTTCGAGGCCGTGGCCCGCAAGCGGTTCGGCGGCAGCCTGCACGGACGCCTCGTCGTGACCGCGGGGCTCGGTGGCATGGGTGGCGCGCAACCGCTCGCCGTCACGATGAGCGGCGGCGTTGCGCTGTGCATCGACGTCGACCGTTCGCGCATCCAGCGACGCCTCGACACCGGCTACGTCGACGAGGTGTGCGACACGCTCGAAGCCGCGGTACGGCGCGTGGACGTCGCTCGCGAGGAGGGTCGCGCGCTGTCGGTTGCGGTGTGCGCGAACGCTGCCGAGGCGTTGCCGGCGTTGCTCGACTCGGCGCTCGCGATCGACATCGTCACCGATCAGACCAGCGCGCACGACCCGTTGAACGGGTATGTGCCCGCGGGATTGACTCTCGACGAAGCGGCGGCGCTGCGCGCCAGCGACCCTGAGGGGTACATGCGGCGGTCGCGTGAGTCGATGGCGCGGCATTGCGAGGCGATGGTCGAGTATCAGAAACGTGGCGCCGAGGTGTTCGACTACGGCAACTCGTTGCGCGACCAGGCACGGATCGGCGGCTTCGCCGACGCCTTCGCCTATCCCGGTTTCGTCCCCGCATACATCCGAGACCAGTTCTGCGAGGGCCGCGGGCCGTTCCGGTGGGTGGCGCTCAGCGGTGACCCCCAGGACATCGCGCGCACCGACGCCGCGATGCTCGAGTTGTTCCCTGACCACGACGGATTGCACCGCTGGTTGTCACTAGCACGCGAGCGCGTCCATTTCCAGGGACTTCCCGCGCGCATCTGCTGGCTCGGCGCCGGCGAACGCCATCTGGCCGGGATGCGCTTCAACGACATGGTGCGCAGCGGGGAATTGTCGGCGCCGATCGTGATCGGTCGTGATCACCTCGACAGTGGGTCCGTCGCTTCGCCGATGCGCGAGACCGAGTCGATGCGCGATGGGAGCGACGCGATTGCCGACTGGCCGATCCTCAACGCGTTGCTCAACACGTCCAGCGGCGCAACGTGGGTTGCCGTGCATCACGGTGGTGGCGTCGGTATGGGGCTCTCGATCCACGCAGGCGCGCAGGTGTGCGCGGACGGCACCGAGCTCTCGGCCCGGCGCTGCGAGCTGATGCTGACCAACGACCCGTCGACCGGAGTCATGCGCCACGCGGATGCGGGCTACCCGGAGGCGCAGGACGCCGCACGCGCTCGCGGCGTGCGCGTGCCGATGCTCGACGCAGCACCCGACGCGTGAACGCCCGGGACTGGCTCAACGGTGGCGCGGCGGTGCCGGACATCGTCCTGCTCGGTGCGCCGATCTCGCGTGCGTCGATCTCCGACGTGCAGTCGTGGACGACGCCGCCGTCGTTTCGCGCTGCGCTGAATCGGTTCCCGACGTGGGACGCGGAACACGGCATCGACATCGCGGACCTGCACGCGCGCGATCTCGGCGACGTGCTCGGCGACAGCGGTGACACCGACGCGAGCGCTGCGCATGACCGCATCCGCACGGCCGCCGAGGAAGCAGCGCGAACCTGTGCGGCCGTCTTCGTCATCGGCGGCGACAACTCGCTGACACGCCCGGCGATGCAGGGAGTGATGGCCGGATCAGCGCAAGCGGCCTGGGGCTTGCTGACGCTGGACGCGCACCATGACTGCCGGCCGCTCAACGAGGGGTCGCGCAACGGCACGCCGGTGCGAGAGTTGATCGCGGGTGGGCTGCCCGGGAGCCGGGTCGCACAGATCGGCATCCACCCGCTGGGCAACGCTCGCGAGCACGCGGACTGGGCACGCGCGCAGGGGATTCACATCGTCCCGCTGAGTGCCGTGCGTGAGCGTGGCATGGACGCGAGCATCGCGAGCGCTTTGTCCGCGCTTGCCGCGGCAGGCGCCGAGCGAATCTACGTGGACTTCGACGTCGACGTCGTGGATCGAGCCTTTGCGCCAGCGTGTCCTGCGAGCCTGCCCGGCGGGTTGCCTCCGGACGATCTGCTCCGCGCGGCGTATCTCCTCGGCGCCGACCGTCGCGTCGCCGCAGCCGACATCGCCGAGGTGGATGCGAGCGCGGATGTGAACGGCATGACCGTCCGTCTTGCCGCGGCAACGTTCCTCAATTTCTGTGCGGGCCTCGCGTCGCGCGGACGGGGGACGACGACCTCGTGACCTCGCTGGTGGTCCGCGGCATCGGCGCGCTCTGCACCTGCGATCCCGAGCGCGGTGACGCACCCGGTGTCGTACGGGACGCGGCGCTCATGGCGCGAGACGGCGTCATCGTGTACGCGGGTCCTGAGGCGGACCTCGACCGGAAGCGCGTTCCCGACGGCGCGCGCGAGGTGCACGCCCGTGGCGCGGCCGTGGTGCCGGGATTCGTCGATGCGCACACACATCTCATCTGGCTCGGCGATCGCGGTGATGAGTACGCGCAACGGGCGTCGGGCGTCTCATATGAAGAGATCGCTGCAGCCGGCGGCGGCATCCGCGCGACGGTGCGCGCAACCGCCGCGGGCGGCGTCGAGCAACTTGCGACGGCAGCTCGCGAACGCGCACGGCGCATGCTCGCGCATGGCACCACGACAGTCGAGGTGAAGAGCGGGTACGGCGTCGAGCACGACGCCGAGATGCGCCAGCTCGACGCAGCGCTCATGCTCGACGCCGAGCAGGACGTCCCCAATGTGGTGCCGACGTACCTGCCCTTGCACGCGTCGCCGGACGGAGCGCGTGACGCATATATCGACGACGTGTGCACCCGCGGTGTCCCTGACGCCGCGACGCGGGCTGGTTTCGTCGACGCCTTCTGCGAGACAGGCGCGTACACCGTTGCCGAATGCGAGCGCGTGTTCACCGCGGCTCGTGCCAAGGGAATGCGCGTGAAGGTGCACGCCGAGCAGCGGACGCGAAGCGGCGGAGCGCTGCTTGCGGCGCGTATGGCCGCAGTGAGCGCCGATCATCTTGAGTACGCGTCGGACGAGGACTTCGCCGCGCTCGCGAACGCGAGCGTGGTCGGCGTGATCCTTCCCGGAGCGTCGGTCGTGCTCGGAGGACCACCGCCTCCGGGCCGGCGGTTGCTCGACGCGGGGTGCATGGTTGCGATCGCGACGGACTGCAACCCCGGGACCTGCTACAGCGAATCGATACCGCTCATGGTCTCGCTGGCGGTAGCACTCGGCGGTCTCAGCCCGGCACAGGCGTTGGTCGCCGCGACGACCGGAGGTGCGGCGGCGCTTGGCCTCGCTGATCGCGGGATGCTCCGCGCCGGGCTGCGCTGCGATGCGGTGATCCTCAGCACGCCGAACTGGGTGGACGTCGGGTATCACCTCGGCGGTGACGTGGTCTCAGGAGTGATCCTCGGGGGCCGCTTGGCAGTACCCTCGAAGACCTGATGCTCACGGAATCCACGCCTCGCACCCAGCGAGGGCGCCGCGTCGACGCCACGATCCTCCCCCGCCTCGTCGGCCAGGACCTCGAGGTGCAGCTCGCGTCGGGCGAGGCCCGCACCTACGTGAACCTGGACATGGCGGCGAGCACACCGGCGATGGAGCCCGTCGCCGACGCCGTGATCGAGTTCCTCCCCTGGTACTCGAGCGTGCATCGGGGCGCGGGCTTCGCCTCGCAGGTTTCGACGCGAGCGTACGAGGCAGCTCGTGCCGCGGTGGCCGAATTCGTGGGCGCTCGCTCGACTGATACGGTCATTTTTGTCAGGAACACGACGGAGGCGATCAACCTCCTCGGCCACTGCCTGGTGTTGCGTCCGGGTCACGCGGTGCTGAGCACGATCGTTGAGCACCACGCCAACATGCTTCCCTGGCGGCGCATCGCCAGCGTCGACCTGCTCGACGCCCCCGAGTTCGCCCGAGCAGCTGCTCGGCGACCTGCGCCGCGCGCTGGAAGACCGGCACCGTCCGATCGGCGTCGTCGCGATCACGGGCGCGAGCAACGTCACCGGCGAGGTGTTCCCGATCGCGGAGATCGGTCAGCTCGCGCACGAGCATGGGGCGCTCCTGTGCGTCGACGCTGCCCAGCTCGCACCCCACCGCACGATCGACATGGTGGCCATGGGCATCGACTTTCTCGCGCTGTCGGGCCACAAGATGTACGCGCCCTTCGGTTGCGGCGTGCTCGTCGCCCCGTCAGCCGTGATGGGCGACGCGGAGCCGATGCTCGCGGGCGGCGGCGCGGTCACGTATGTCACGGCCGACGACGTGCAGTGGGCATCGCTCCCCGACCGCCATGAGGCTGGGAGCCCGAACGTCGTCGGCGCGATCGCGCTCGGCACCGCTTGCACCGTGCTCGGCAAAACCGGGATGACGCACATCGGCGCGCACGAGAAACGCCTGCTCGCGTACCTCGATGGGCAGATGAACGAGATCCCCAAGCTGCGACGGCTCCGTCTCTGGGACGGATCGGACGTCGATCGTCTCGGCGTGAGCACGTTCACCGTCGAAGGAATGCACCACGCGCTCGTGGCGTCGATCCTCAGCGCGGAGTACGCGATCGGCGTGCGCCATGGCTGCTTCTGTGCGCACCCGTACATCACGCACCTGCTCGGGGTGAGCATCGGCGAGGCGCACACCATCCGCGAGCGGTTGCGCCGCGGCGAGCACCAGGAGATCCCGGGAGCCATACGGGCATCCTTCGGGATCGGGACCACCGTCGAGCACATCGACCGCCTGATCGCGGCATTGCGCGAGATCACGACGAACGGACCGCACCTCGAGTACGTCGAGGACCCGCACACCGGCGACTACCTGCCGGTTGGGGATCGGCGCACGCTGCCGCACTTCGACTTCCTGCCGCCGCTCGAGGAGATGGCAACCCCGTCGGGCTGCGGCCAGTTCTGACCCTCAGCCCCGTTCGCTGAGCTCGCGCTCGAGCGCGGCAGCGTCGCTGACCGGCGCCTTGCAGACGAAGCCGCGACAGACGTACGCGGTCGCCTTGCCGCCGACGGCCGGTCGGTCGTCGAGCAGCGGCACGTCGCCGGCAACGCCCCATGCGAGCACGCGCAGCGGGTCGAAGCGGCGATGCGCGACAGACACCAGCTCGCGTGTGCCGGCGTCCGCGGGTTCGCCCGCGATCGCGACTTCGCGCATGGGGCCGACCAGCAGCTCCATGGCGGCAGCCAGCCCGGCGACCGCAAGCGGCGCGCGGCCGACCACCGTCACCAGCGGCGCGACGATCTCCGTCGCGGACGCCAGCCAGCGATCGTCGCCGGTGAACGCGTGCATCCGGAGAAACAGCGTCGCCGCGACCGACTGCCCCGCGCTGACGGGGTTGTCATCGATGGTGCGCGGCCGGACGATCAAGGGCGCCGCGTCGGCGGCAGTGTCGAAGTAACCGCCGTCGGAGTTGCGGTGCTGCAGCACGATGCGTTCGCAGAGCGCGAGCGCGGCTGTGAAATAGCGCGGCTCGCCGCTCGCCTCGTAGAGGGTGAGGAGTGCGTCGCCGAGGTTGGCTGCGTCGTCGAGGAACCCGACGATGCGCGCCGCACCGCCGTTCCAGATCCTGGTGACGACACCATTCGTGACGAGGTGCTCGAGCACGAAATCGGCGCACGCGCGCGCGATGTCGACGTAGTCCTGGCGGGTCAACACGGCACCGGCCTGCGCGAATGCGGTGATGGCGAGCGCGTTCCAGGCCGTGATGACCTTGTCGTCGCGCGCCGGCGCAGCACGACCCAGGCGCGCAGCGTAGAGGCGCTCCCTGATGCTCGCGACCCGCGCGTGCAGGTCCAACTCATCGATCTGCAGCGACCGCGCCACCTGCGCGAGCGGGTACGGCATCGAGAGCACCGTCATCCCATGCTCGAAGTTGCCGCTCGGCACGACTCCGAACATGCGCGCAGCGAGCGCTCCGTCGTCCGCGCCGAGCACGTCCTGCAGTTGCGCCGGCGACCAGACGAAAAAGGCTCCTTCGCCGCCGGGACTGTCCGCATCCTGCGACGCGGCGAAACCGCCGTCGGGCAGGCGCAGCTCGCGCGCCATGTAGTCGAGCGTTCGCGTGCAGACCTCGAGCATGTCGTCGCCTCCGGTCACCTGAAACGCGTGGAGATACACCGGCGCCAGCAGCGCGTTGTCGTACAGCATCTTCTCGAAGTGCGGTACCGACCAGCGCGCGTCGACGCTGTAGCGATGGAAGCCGCCGCCGACCTGGTCGTGGATTCCGCCGCGCGCCATAGCGTCGAGGGTTCGAGTCGCAGCGTTCTCCAGCGCCGTATCTCCCGTGGCGTGATAGCGGCGGAGCAGCAGATCGAGCGCCTGCGGATGCGGGAATTTCGGCGCGGCGCCGAATCCGCCGTGCGCGCGATCAGATTGCGTGACGAGGGCCTTCGCCGCGGCGTCCAGCAGCGCAGCCGTCGGCTCACCGGGCGCCGGAAGGCGTTGCGGCACGACGGCCTCGCGCACGCGCTCGCCCATCGAACCGATCTCGGCTTTCTGGGAGTGATACGCGTCGGCAGCGGCGCGCAGCACGGTGCCGAAGCCGCGCATCCCCTGACGGTCCACCGGCGGGAAGTACGTGCCCGCGAAAAAGGGCAGGCCGTCGGGAGTGAGGAACACCGTGAGTGGCCAGCCGCCCTGCACGCCCATGGCCTGCGCCGAGCTCATGTAGATGGTGTCGATGTCGGGCCGTTCCTCGCGATCGACCTTCACGCTGACGAACAGCTCGTTCATGAGCGCGGCGATCTCCGGATTCTCGAACAACTCGTGGGCCATGACGTGACACCAGTGGCATGCGCTGTAGCCGACCGAGAGGATGACCGGACGGTCACCTGCGTGCGCCGCGTCGAACGCCTCGTCTCCCCAGGGATACCAGTCGACTGGGTTGTCCGCATGCTGGAGGAGGTACGGACTGGATTCAGCGGCGAGGCGATTCGGCACCGGACCACGCTAGCCGAAGCAGACTGCGGCGCGCGGTCAGACCAGCAGTCGCACCGCGACTGCGATCCCGAGCACCACGACGACGATGCGCAGCGGCGTTGGCGGGACGCGGCGGGCGAGTGCCGCCCCGGCAAAGCCGCCGACAAACGCGGCCGGCGCCATGGCCGCGACAACCGGCCACGCGACCGGCGCGGCGATGGCGAAGCAGACCGCCGCGACGCCGTTGACCACCATCGATATCACGCCTTTGAGCGCGTTCAGCCGCTGCAGGGAGTCGGTGAGGAAGAGGCCGAGGACCGCGAGGAGCATCACACCGAGGCCGGCTCCGAAGAAGGCGCCGTACACGCCGCCGGCAGCATCGCCTGCGATCAGCAGCGGTCCGATCGTTGCCGGGCCCTGGCGCGCGGCCGCGAGCCAGCGGCTCACCAGCGGCTGGACGGCGAGGAGCAGGCAGGCGAACAGGATCAGCCACGGCACCACGGCGCGAAACGCCGACGAGGAGGTGCGCGTCAGCAGATACGCCCCGATCAGTGCGCCGACCGCCCCGGCGACGCCGAGGATGATCACCCTCCGTCCCTGGCCGGCCAGCTCGCGCCGGTACGACAGGCTGCCTCCGGCGTATCCCGGCAGCAGGCCGAGCGTGTTGCTCACGTTGGCGACCAGTGCCGGATAACCGATCGCGAGGAGCACCGGGAACGTGAGGAGCGTTCCGCCGCCCGCAAGCGTGTTGATCGCCGCGCCGATGAGACCGACAGCCGCGATCTCGACGAACGAGAGGGCGTCGAGGTGGATCACGAAGCCGCCGGATCGGTACGTCGCGGCATCAGTCGGACCAACCCGAGCAGCGTCAGCGCAGCGGCGACAAGCGTCACGGCGCCGATGCCGAGCCAGCGCCAGACCAACTGTGCGTCCTGGTACGCGGGCGGCGCCGGAAACGCCTGGAGCACGTGCACCCACAGTCCATCAGAGGTGCCTGCGTACACGGCGTGGCGCGCCGAGTCGGCGGAGAGCGCGTACACGGAGTTGGGAAGCCCCGGCCCGGCGCGGATCCAGTCGTCTCCACCGTCTGTGCTGATCAGCACCGCGTACCCGTTGGTCCCGAGATAGATCGCATCACTGAGCGGCTGGGTGAACGCAGTCACTGCGGTGACGCTCGGGACGCCTTGGACGAGGCTCTGCGGGAGCAGCAGGAGCGCCTGCTTCCAGTCGCCGTCCTGCCCGCGGCGCCAGACGGTGCCGTTCGTGCTCACGGCGACGACAACGCCGGGAAGCGCCGCCGGAGCGGCGATCAGGTCCGCGCCCGCGCCGAGATCCGGGGAATTGGGGTCGGTGACGACGGCGCCGCGTCCGGCGAGATCGTCGTTGTGCGAGACGCGGTGGTCGGAGCCGATCGTCCATCCGGTGTTGCCGACGACGACGGTTCCAGCCGGCGGAAACGTTGCATTGCCCTGCGCCGGCGTGAACGTCTTGCCCGCGTCGCTCGAGGACAGGGTCGCCCCCGTCCCGGTGCGCACCATGATCGTGTCACCTGTGGCAGAAACCTTGGTAATGGCGTCGCCGGAAAGCGCCACCGGGCTCCACCACGCGGACGCGGCCTGCACCTGTGTGCTCCCGATCATCAGGAACGACAGCGCCATCACAGTCATGAGCGCCGCGGTCACGGCACGGCGACGCGACTCAGAATCCATACAGCCCCTGCACGATGCCGAACTGCAGTGCGATGTCCGCAACCGCGTGGATGATCACAGCGGGCCACAGGGAGTTGGTACGGCGAACCAGCCAGCCGAACGCCAGTCCGACAAGAAACGTGATTGGGACAAACGGCGCTTCAGGCCCTCCGTAGCTGATGGCGAGGTGGGCGAGGGCGAAGATCGCCGCCTGGCTCACGTTCGCCCAGCGCGGGCTCATCGTCTTCTCCAGCGCTCCGAGCAGCAGGCCGCGGAACTGTACTTCCTGCGAGAACGCCTGGAGGGCATTCGCCGGCCCGAGGTATGGGAAGTCGCGGCCAAGTGCGACGGGCTGCAGCGCGACGCGGCCGAGCAATCCGGCCGGAAGTGCGAGACCGAGACCGATGAGCACGGCGCTGCCGAGCACGCCGACGGCAAGTCCGCCGATGCCGGCGTGGCGCATCCGAAGCGCCGGTCGCCACTCGGGTGCGACCGTCTTCCACGCTGCGAGCGCGATGAGCAGCGTCCCGATCGTCTGAGCGACGGAGGACCAGAACACCTGGGCATCGAAGCTGCCCGAGTGCGTTCCGAGCAGGTCGACGAGGATTTGCGGTCCCGCGATGAGCAGCGTGTATGTCGTCGCCACGGCCGCGAACGCGAGCAGCACTGGGCGAGCCGGTTGCAGCCTGCGCACGAACAGTGACGGCAGCGCGATGAGGACCGATGCGATGCTCAGGCGCGCGAGGTACGGGTCGACGCCGTTGGGATCGCTGAAGGTGATCGGGATGAGCAGCGCCGCACCGAGACCGAGTTCGGCGATGACCAACGTGGCCGCGGTGGGCCACCACGGCGCGGCGCGGTAGCGGCGCAGGCGCCCGCTCGCGGTCTCAGTGACCACGCGCGATCAGGGCCGCTATCGATTCGAGCTTCGATCGCTCGGGAAACGACGGGAAGCTTGCGGGAAAGCGAAAGCCGAACCCGTCGCTGGTTCGGCGCGGGATGAGGTGGATGTGCACGTGCGACACCTCCTGGCCGGCGGCCTCACCGTCAGCAACGTAGACACTGACGGCCTCCACCGGGAGCGCGCTGCCTCGCAACGCAAGGTTGAGCTCGACCGCGACCAACCAGAGCCGCGTGAGGACGTCGGCGTCGAGCTCCGGGATCAGCTTGGCGTGGACGCGCGGCACGACAAGCAGGTGACCGGGCTGCACCGGGCGGATGTCCATGAACGCCACGACCAGGTCGTCCTGGTGCAGGAAGGTGGCGGGGGCGTCGCCGCGAAGGATCGTGCAGAAGATGCAGTCGGCCGTGAGATCCGGCGTTGGCATTGCCCGCGCATCGTACCGACGCAACGAGCATCCTCCGGATTCTCGGAGGACAGTCGCCTGAACTGCCTGGTTCCAGTACGCTTCCCGCCGCTATGAGCGTCACAGTCCTGGTGGGCGGGCAGTGGGGCGATGAAGGCAAGGGCAAGGTGATCGACCTCCTCGCTGACAGCGTCGACATGGTCATCCGATCGCAGGGTGGGAACAACGCGGGCCACACCGTCGTGACCGGCGGGAAGGAGCATCGGTTCCATCTCATCCCGAGCGGCATCCTCTACCCGAAGACGACATGCGTCATCGGTCACGGCGTCGTCGTTGATCCCAAAGCCTTCCTCCAGGAGCTCGACGAGCTCCAGTCCGGCGGCATTCCGGCGGAGAACCTGGTGATCAGCGAGCGCGCGCACATGGTGATGCCGTATCACCCGGTGATCGACAAGGCCGGCGAGGAGCTGCGCGGCGACGATCGCCTTGGAACCACGTGGCGTGGCATCGGTCCCGCATACGAGGACAAGGTGCGCCGCATCGGGTTTCGCATCGGCGACCTGCAGAAGCCGGCGTTCCTGGAGAAGAAGCTGCGTTTCGTGCTGCGGCTCAAGAACGAGACGCTGACCCGGCTGTACGACGCCGAGCCCTTCAACGAGCGCGAGATCCTCGACGAGTACCTAGGCTACGCCGAGCGCATCGACCCGTACATCCGCGACATCTATCCGCTCATCCAGACGGCCCTCACCTCGAACCAGCGGATCCTGCTCGAGGGAGCGCAGGGCGTGATGCTCGACATCGATCTCGGCACCTATCCGTATGTGACATCTTCGTCACCAACTGCGGGTGGTGCATGCACGGGGAGCGGCATCCCGCCGTCGCGTGTGACGAAGACGGTCGGTGTTTTCAAGGCGTACACGACGCGTGTCGGCTATGGGCCGTTTCCGACGGAGTTGACCAACGAGCTCGGCGACCAGCTGCGTGAGGTCGGCGCGGAGTACGGCACCACCACCGGGCGCGCGCGCAGGGTGGGCTGGTTCGACGCGGCAGTGTCGCGCTACGCCGTCGCGACCAACGGCATCGACGCGATGGTGCTCACCAAGGTGGACGTGCTCGACGAGTTCGAGACGTTGCGGATCTGCACCGGGTACATGAGCAAAGGCGAGTACTGGGACCATCCGATGGCCAACATCTCGCACCTGAAGCATGTCGATCCGATCTACGAGGAATTCCCCGGGTGGATGTCGCCGACGCGCGAGTGCCGGCACTACGAGGACCTGCCTGAAGCGTGCCGCGCTTACATCGATCGCGTCGGTGAGCTGTGCGGCGCGAGCGTCGACGTCGTCTCCGTGGGGCCCGACCGCGAGCACACACTGGTGCGCCGATCGCTCCTCGAGTAGGGCGCGCAACAACGCCGGAAAAGAAGTGGCAGGGGGCGGAGGGCCACCCCCTGCCGGTCAGGAAGGGATAGGGAGAGTTTCAAAAAGTCACGCCGACCGCTGCGCCACGTGGCGTCGCTCGGTCGGTGCACCAACCACCCTCACCGGATTATATCAAGCACTCTGATAGTGCCGTCCCGATACTGGGGCGCGCGATGATGGTGAGGACATGACCACGACAGCAACCGGACGCGTGCGAGCCCCGGAACTTCGCGGTTCCGGTGGGTGGATCAACACGGACGCGCCGCTGTCACTTCGTGACCTGCGCGGACGCGTTGTGGTGCTCGATTTCTGGACGTTCTGCTGCATCAACTGCCTGCGCGTCGTGGAGGAGTTGCGGCCGCTCGAGGAGCGCTTCGGCGACCGGTTGGTCGTCATCGGCGTGCACTCCCCAAAGTTCCCCCACGAGTCGGACCACGCCGCCGTCGAACGCGCCGTCGCCCGACACCGGATCAAGCACCCGGTGCTCGATGACCCGGATCTCGAGACCTGGCAGCAGTACGGCGTCCGCGCCTGGCCGACCCTGGTCGTGATCGATCCAGACGGCTACGTCGTCGCCATGGCGTCGGGCGAGGGGAACGGTGACGCGCTCGGCGGTGTGATCGAGCAGTTGCTCGAGGGGCGGACGGACCTGGCGGTGGGCACTGCGTTCACGCCCGTTGAGCGCAGCGCCGGGCCGATGCTTGCCTACCCGGGCAAGGTCGCCTCCGATGGAGGGACCCGGATCGCGATCGCCGACACGGGCAACGACCGCATCCTGGTCTGCGATCTCGACGGTCGTGTGCAGCAGACGTTCGGCGGCTTCAACCAACCGCAGGGAGTCCGCTTCGACGGAGAGCGGCTGCTCGTGTGCGACACGGTCGCCGGAACGGTCGTCTCGCTCGCGCTCCCCGGCGGTGACCGAACGCTCCTCGCGACCGGTCTGCGCTCCCCCTGGGACTGCCTGCAACTCGACGACGGCCGTATCGCCATCGCTGAGGCAGGCGTGCACCGCATCGTCGCTGTCCCGGCCGAAGGCGGTCCCGCCGTCGCGATGGCGGGTTCCGGGGCGGAGGGCCTCCGCGACGGTCCGGCAGCGTCAGCGCACCTCGCTCAACCAAGCGGGCTCACGCGGCTGTCCGACGGCGCGATCGCGTTCGCAAACTCGGAGGTCTCTGCGCTGCGAGTCCTGCGCGACGGCGTCGTGGAAACCCTGGTCGGTCAAGGCCTCTTCGAGTGGGGCACCAGCGACGGTGACCGCAACACCGCACGGTTGCAGCACCCACTCGGCGTCGCCGCACTCGCCGGCGGCGCGATCGCCGTCGCCGACACCTTCAACTCGCTCATCAGGATCTGGGAGCAGGGCCGGCTGCGGACCATCGGACTGCAGGAACCAGTCGACGAGCCCGGCGGCCTTGATGTCCTGCCCGACGGACGTCTAGTCGTCGCCGACACCAACCATCACCGCGTGGTCGCCGTCGACATCGCCACGGGGACGGTCGTCGAGATACCCATCGGAGCGGCGCCGGGCGCTGAGGGGCCCGACAACGAAGCGTTCTCGGGCGGAGCCGGGACGACGCTGCACCTCACAGCAGACGTCGGCCTCGCTGGCGCGGACCTCGATCCAAGCCAGGGGCCGCCGGTGCACGTCAACGTGAGCGCGGATCCGCCGTCGCTGCTCGGCCCGGGGCCACGGTCATGGGCGCTGGAGTCGCTGCCTGTCAACCTCGACGTCGAGCTGGCGGGGCATGGGACGGGCGTGCTCGTGGTCGACGTCATCGCGTCGACCTGCTCCGGTGATGTCTGCACCATCGCCCGCGCGACGCGGGAGCACTCGCTCACCGTCGCGTAGACAGCAAGCGCGTTCAGCTCGCGGGGGCCTGCTCCGCGCTGGCCCAGGCGGCGAGTTCGTCGGGGACGGGGTGCGGCAGCCGAACGTCGACGGTCGCGAGCAGGTCGCCGGCTCCTTCGCCGTGGAGCCGCGGCATCCCCAACCCACGAAGCCGCAGGCGCGCGCCGTTCTGCGTCCCCGCGGGGATCGAGAGCTGCGCCGTCGTGCCGCGCAGCGTCGGCACCTGCACAGTGCCCCCCGCGAGCGCAGTCGCCAGCGGTGTCGGCACGCGAACCGCGAGGTCGTTACCGGTGCGGGTGAACGTCGCGTGCGGGCGGATGTGCACGCGGATGAACAGATCGCCTCGCGGACCCCCTCCTCGGCCGGCGCTTCCCTGGCCCGAGGCCCGAACGCGCGCACCGTCGGTGATGCCCGCTGGGATCTTGACCTCGACCCGGCGCGCGCCGTCGGCCGAGCTCAAGTCAACGGTGAGCGCGGATCCCTTGTACGCATCCTCGAGGCTGATCTCGGCATCGCCCTCGACGTCCTGGCCTTTCCGGGCAACCCGGCGCCTTCCGCGGCCTGCGCCGGACACCTCCGGCTCGCCGCCGAAGAACTGCTGGAAGAAGTCGCTGAACGGCGCGCGGTTGCCGAACATGCTCTCGAGGTCATCGGGCGAAACCGTGCGGTACCCGTACTGATCACCCCCGCCGAACGGATTCGGGCCCGGCTTGCCGGCGCGCTCCCATTGCTCGTACTCCTGCCAGCGCGGACCGAGCTCGTCGTACTTCTTGCGCTTCTCGGGATCGCCGAGGACCTCGTTGGCCTCGTTGATCTCCTTGAAACGATCCTCTGCCGCCTTGTCGCCCTGGTTGACGTCGGGGTGGTGCTGGCGGGCGAGCTTGCGGAAGGCGGTCCGTATCTCCTTGTCGGTCGCGGTGCGCGGCACGCCGAGGATCGCGTAATAGTCCTTGAACGTCGTTGCCATCCTGGATCGCAGATACCGCGTCCATGGCGCCCGCTAAACCCGGAACGCGCTGTTATGGTTGAGCCGTCTCCCCCCGCAACGGGGCTTGAGGCCCCGCGGCGCCATATTCCGCACTCGATACACACCAGCGCCCTGCAGTGAGCACATACCACCCCGCCAGCCCCTGTCCGGTCGCCACCGCGCCGCCGCGTCGCCGCCGGCGTGCGCTCGGCGCCGTGCTGCTCCTGTTCGCGATCGTCCTGGGGTGGGGCACGCTGAGCAGTCACGATGCTGCGGCGGCGGGCGGGTTCACCGAGGCCGGCGCCCTACCGGGGCTCGGCTCCGGCAGGATCTGGAGTGTCGCTGTCGAGCCGAGCGCACCCAGCACGATCATGGCGGGGACGGACGTCGGCGTCTTCGTGTCTCACGACGGCGGCTCGACGTGGGATTTGACCCTGCCGGGTATGCGCATATGGACCGTCGGCTTTGACGCCCGCTCGGGCGCAAGCGGCGATGCGTTCGCCGGCACCGATGGCAAGGGCGTCTACGCGAGCCTCGACGCGGGATCGACCTGGACACCGGCGTCGACGGGGTTGCAGAACCTCGACGTCCGATCGCTGGCGTTCGGTCTCGACGGCATCGCCGCCGGCACCAACGCCGGAGTTGCGCTCAGTCCCAACGGACTGCTTTGGCACGACGGCGGGCTCGACGCGTACTCCGTCGCGTCGGTCGCCGTCGAAGCCAACTTCCCGCAGTTCACGGTCATCGCGGGAGCCGACAGCGGCAACGTCTCCCAGGGATACGTGTTCAGCAGCAGCGGTGGCGGCGCCTGGGAGGTGCTCCAGTCCGGCCTCCCGACGGGCGCCGTCGTGTCATCGATCACCGCCGGTCAGATCGACCAGGCAGTCCCGAAACGCCCGCTCATCGTTGCCACCTCGCAAGGCGCCTTCCGGAGCGGCGATGGCGGAAACACGTGGACCGAGGGGACTGGTGCAGCCACCGGGACGACGATCACGGTCGCCACGTTCGGGCCGCTCGATCCGACGCTGGCGTACGCGGGTGTCGACGCCGGCGGGAGCACAGGAGGCGACTTCTACCGGTCCACCGACGGCGGCCTCACCTTCCACAAGGCGGACGCGGGGCTGCCGACCAGCAGCAAGAACATCGACTCGATCTCTGTTGCCAACACGACACCGCCCGAGGTGGTCGTGGCGGTGAACCCCCCGAAGGGCGGCAGCCACGTCTACATGGAGACCGACACCGCCGCGCCGACGCCGCCGACGTTGATCCCGGAGTCGCCAGGAGCCGCCGTTCCCTCCGCGGTCGCAACGCCCATCCCGACCGCGACACCCAAGCCTGTCGCCACCAAGGCGAGCGCGCCCCCGCCGCCACCGAGCGGGATCCAGCGCTTTGCCCAGGCCGCGTTCCACTGGCCGACGCCGCTCGTGTACGAGATCTTCTTCGTCCTGCTCGCACTCTACGTCTACATCCGCTGGCGCCAGCGCTACTACGTCGAAGGGCCTCCCTGATACCCGTCGCCCTACCCTTGCGACGTGATCCTGTCGGCCCCCGGTCCTTCGATCCCGCTGGCGTTCCTCGCCGGCCTCGTCTCGTTTCTCTCGCCCTGCGTCTTTCCGCTGATGCCCGCATACGCGGCCTATCTCGGCGGGCGCGCAGGCCAACCGGCCCTGGCGACGGCCGGCGCAGGTGGGGCAGTCATCGCGGACTCGCGGCGCACGTCGGTGATGACGACGGGATTCGCGTTTGTCCTGGGGTTCAGCGTGATCTTCATCGCCGAGTACTACCTGCTGGAAGGCGTGCTCGCGATCACCGTCTTCCAGCGCAACCTCGACCTCGTCAATCGAATTGCGGGCGCGATCATCATGATCCTGGCGCTGCAGACGATGGGGGTGTTGCGCTTCGGGTGGCTCATGCGGGAGCGGCGCTTCCATCTCCCCGTCTCGAGCGGCGCGACGGGTGGTCTGCTGCTCGGGCTCACGTTTGCCGCCGGATGGCTCCCCTGCCTGGGGCCGCAACTCGGCGCCATCCTCACGCTCGCGCAGAACCGCGAGTTCGGGGGATTGCCGTTCATGGTGCTGTACTGCCTCGGCCTCGCGGTTCCCTTCCTGCTGGTCGCGCTGCTGGCTGACCGGTTACAGGGCGTGCTGCGCAGCGTGAACCGGCACCTCCGCGTCATCAGCATCGTCGCCGGGGTGATCCTTTTCGGATTCGGGCTCCTCATGGCGACGGGTCAGCTCACCGTGCTGAGCTCGCTGTCGTTTCAGTCGCCGTTCAACCTGTAGGGACCGCCGGAGGACCCGGCGGCGGTGGCGGCGGCGCAGATGAGAGCGGCAACCAGACGGTCACCGTGGTCCCCGCGCCATCGGCGCTGTGGATCGCGACATCGCCGCCCTGGGCACGCGCGAGCGACTGCACGATGCTGAGACCGAGGCCGCTGCCACCTTCCTCGCGTGCTCGGGTCTTCTCGCCACGGTAGAAGCGCTCGAACACGTGGGCGAGGTCGCTCGCCGGGATGCCCGGGCCGTCGTCGTGCACCTCGAGCGTGGCCCATCCGCCGGAGACGGCAGTCGCCCATCGCTGCGCGGCGCCGTGCGCGTACTTCGTTGCGTTGACGAGCAGGTTGCGCATGATCGTGTTCACGGCGCCGCGGTCGGCGTGCACCAGCAGCGGCGATACGCCGTAGCTGCGTTGCACCGCTGCGGGCATGCCGGGAACACCTTCGTTGAGGAGAACGTCCACCGCGCTGTTGAGGTCGAAGTCCTCTGGGGGTGCCCCCCGCCGCGCGTCGAGCCGAGCGAGCGTGAGCAGGTCGAGGACGAGGATCCGCATCCGTTCCGACTCGTTGCTCATCGCCTCGAGTGCAGCATCGAGTGCGGCGGGCTCACGCCCCGCCCCTCTGCGCAACACGTCGATGTAACCCTTGAGCGCGGTCACCGGTGTGCGCAGCTCGTGTGATGCGTCGTCGATGAAGCGGCGCACCTGTGCCTCGGATTCCTGTTGCGCCGCAAAGGCTTCCTGGATGCGGTCCGCCATGTGGTCGAAGCTGCTCGCGAGCTGACCCACCTCGTCGGAGCTCGGTGAGAGCCGGCTTCGCGCCGTCAGGTCACCCGCGGCAAGTTGCTCCGCGGTCGCGGTGAGGCGCCGCATCGGTCGCAACGTTCTGCCGGTGAGGAGCACGCCGATGATGAGCGCGAGCAACAGCAGCACCAGGCCACCGACCGTGATGAGGAAGAGCTCATCGTGGAGCACGCTCGTGATCGGCGTCATCGCGACCGAGAGCTGCACGACCCCGCAGACACCGGTGCCGGCGATGACCGGGAACCCGACGACGAGCTGGCTGCCGCTCGACGTGATGATCTCTTCCGCGGACGAACGCGTGCCTCTGTCCACGACGCCCTGCAGCGCGGCCGTCGACAGCTGCGGCGGCGTTGCGCCCGCCGGCGCAACCGCTTCCTGCGTGAGGCTGCTGTCGTACACGATGACCTGCACGGTCTGACCGGTGACCGTCGAGACCGCACTCGCCACAGCGGTCCCGACCAGCAGGGGATGCGTCACGCAGAGACGCCTCGTCACCGTCGTGGTCGCGCCCAGCGCAGTCTCCTTGGATGCGATGAGTCGCTTGGCGGAGTTGTAGTCACCTTGCATCTCCGCGACCTTGTTGGTGATCAGGCTCGCTCGCAGCGTGAGCCACTGATAGCCGGCGAGCAGCACGAGCAGCAGCGTGAGCAGCCCGACGAAGGTGAGGGTCAGGCGCCAGCGCAGCGATGCCAGCGCGTGGGTGACGCGACGCACGTGCTAGCGCGCCGCAGCGCTGCTTCCGTCGCCTGCGGTGCGCAGCCGGTAGCCGACACCGCGCACCGTCTGAATGCGCTCGTGCGCGGTGTCGCCGAGCTTCTGGCGCAGATAGCGCACGTAGACCTCGATGTTGTTCTCGTCCCCGAAGAAGTTGTAGCCCCACACCTCGTCGAGGATGCGCTGCCGGGGCAGGACCTGATCCGCGTGACTCGCGAGGTAGAGCAGCAGGTCGTACTCGCGCACCGACAGCTCGATGAGACGGTCACCCGTGCGAACCTCTCGCGTCGCGGTGTCGATGCTGAGGTCGCCGGCGTGTACGACGCGGGTGAGATCGGGGTTGCGGCGCCGCAGCACCGCGCGAATGCGCGCGAGGAGCTCCGCGAAGTCGAAGGGTTTGACCAGGTAGTCGTCGGCGCCGAGCTCGAGACCCTGGATGCGGTCGCTCGTCTCGTCGCGGGCGCTGAGGATGATGATGCCCCGGGAGCGATCACCCGACAGTGCACGGCAGAGGTCCCATCCGCTGACGCGCGGCATCATCAGGTCGAGGACGACGAGGTGTGGCTTGAACTCGTCGACGACGCGGAGCGCGACATGCCCGTCGGGAGCGGTCCGCACATCGAAGCCCTCGTGGCGCAGTCCGAGCGCGATGAAGTCCGTGATGCTCTGCTCGTCATCGACGACGAGAATGCGGGTGGGGTCACTCATTGCTTCGAGTATATGGTTGCCCTGCCACCGTCTCTGCCTCGATACGATCTCGTTGAACGCTTCTCAGCGCTCTCTCAGCGGCGGACTACACTGGCATCGATGAGTCAGACGACCGGTACAAGCACGCGTGCCGCCGACGGGCTCGGGCTCGCCGAGGTGCACGCACACACAGTGGCGAGCGACGGCATGGTGAGCGCAGAGGAACTCGTTCGCGCCGCTGCCGCCATCGGCCTCAACGTCCTCTGCATCACCGACCACGACACCATGGCCGAGATCGGTCAGGCGATCGAGCTGGGCGCATCGCTCGGCGTCGACGTCGTGCGCGGCGAGGAGGTGACCGCCTCGTTTCCACCGGGGATCCACATCATCGGGCTGTTCCTCGAGCACCAGGTGCGGATGCACATGTCGGTTGAGGACACGGTCGACGCGATCCACGACGCGGGAGGTCTGGCGGTGATCGCCCACCCGTTCATGCCGACCTGGTTCGCATCGATGACGCCGGGCAAGGCGCGCCAGTTGCTGGAGTCGCATCGGGTCGACGGGATCGAACTTCGGCACACTGCGCCCGTGCTACCGGGAACGTGGAAGCAGCTTGACGCCTTCTACGCCGATCATCGGGAACAGCTCGGAGCGTCGCTCGGAGCCGGGGACAGCCACTTCGGCAAGCACGATCTCGGCCGGGTGCTGACGGTGTTCCCGGGAAAGACGGCTGCCGATCTCCGGCGGGCGATCGAGGAGCGGACGACGTCGCCGCGATCCGGCGCGTTCTCCCCGGCAGGGCCACCCATCCGAATGCGACTCGCCCAGCAGTACCGGTCGATGATCTGGCTCGGCGGCGAACGTCGCGCCGGGCGAGTCGGCTCCGGGGCCGGTCCGACCCGCGGGTAGAATCGGGCCACGCCCGTTTAGCTCAGTTGGTAGAGCAGGGAACTCTTAATCCCAAGGTCCAGGGTTCGAACCCCTGAGCGGGCACCACTTTTTTTGAGCGGGCGCGTCAGCGACGTAAGATCGACCGCATGGTCTCCGTGCTCTGGCTCAACCTCGTGGTTTTCGCTGCCATGGCCGTCGCGATCATCGCCGGCGTCGTTGCGCTGACCCGGGTCGTGCGTCGCGACTCCAAAGCAACGCGAGACTAGATCGCTCAGTTGGTCGAGGCCGCCTGCAGCTCTGCCGCAGTCTGACCACCCCAGGTCCATTCCGGCAGCTGGCTCGTGTCGCTCACGAAACTGTTGATCAGCGCCATCACCTTCGCCGTCGGTGGGTCGCTGCGAACGTTCGGGTCGTACGCCGGTGCGGTGAAGCGCGCCTGCGTGTCTGAATCGACGACGAACCGGCGGGATACGAACCGATGCTCATGCCCGGTGACGCCGACAGGTTCGAGCCGGTGACGGTGACGACTTCACCGCCGGCAGTCGATGCACTTCCCTGCACGTCGTATGACGTGATCACCGGTGGTTGGTTGGGATCGCCGGTGGTCTGGGCCGGCGCCGGATCAGCAGCTTGCGGTTGCGCCGCCTGCAACTCTGCCGCTGTCTGACCGCCCCACGTCCATTCCGGCAGCTGGCTCGTGTCGCTCACGAAACTGTTGATCAGCGCCATCACCTTCGCCGTCGGTGGGTCGCTGCGAACGTTCGGGTCGTACGCCGGTGCGGTGAAGCGCGCCTGCGTGTCCGAGTCGACGACGAACCCGGCGGGATACGACCCGATGCTCATGCCGGTGATCGCCGACAGGTTCGAGCCGGTGACCGTGACGACTTCACCGCCGGCAGTCGAGGCACTCCCCTGCACGTCATACGACGTGATCACCGGTGGTTGATTCAGATCGCCGGTGGTCTGGGCGGGTGCCGGATCAGCAGCTTGCGGTTGCGCCGCCTGCAACTCTGCCGCTGTCTGACCGCCCCACGTCCATTCCGGCAGCTGGCTCGTGTCGCTCACGAAACTGTTGATCAGCGCCATCACCTTCGCCGTCGGTGGGTCGCTGCGAACGTTCGGGTCGTACGCCGGTGCGGTGAAGCGCGCCTGCGTGTCCGAGTCGACGACGAACCCGGCGGGATACGACCCGATGCTCATGCCGGTGATCGCCGACAGGTTCGAGCCGGTGACCGTGACGACTTCACCGCCGGCAGTGGTTGCGCTTCCCTGCACGTCATACGACGTGATCACCGGTGGTTGGTTGGTGTCGGCCACGTGTCCTCCTCCTGGTGACCGCCGGCGGGGCCACCGTCTCCTCGGGCGGGAGTCTAGCGGGCTTAGAATGCCGCAGCACTGCGGAGCAACTTTCGCTGACTGCCGGCTCGCGGGAGGATGAGCGTGACCTGGAGACTGGTACGTGCGGGCCTTGCGCTGCTTGCGATGACCGTGCTCTTCGCCTGCGGCGGGACCGCACCCGCGATCACGCCCGCGACGAGGGTCTCGCCCACCCCGGCAATGACGCCCACGCCGTCGCCGGCAGCGACGCCGGCTCCGACGACAAGCACGGTGCCGATCACGAAACTGTTGACACTGTGCCCGAAGCCGCGCGCGTTCTCATCGCTGCCGCGCTTCGCGAGCGTCGCCGGAGCTGGCGACATCGATGTCGCAGCCGACGGGAGCGTATGGGTGTCGACCCGCTCCAGCGGCGTCATCGCGCATCTGTCGTCAACGGGTACGGCGATGGCCACATACAACGAACCGTCACCCGCCGGCGTCGTCGCACTCGCGAGCGGTGACGTCCTCTTCGCCGACCAGGGAGCCGACCGGATCGACGAGCTCAACCCGTCGTCGCTCGCGGTCACCACGTTCCTGCAGCTCCGCCCACGGGCAGGACAGCCGAACGTCGAGGGCCTTGGTGTCGACCCCGCGAACGGCCTGCTGCTCGTGCCCGATTCCGCAGAGGGTCAGCTGCTGTCGATACCGCTGTCGGGCGGGCAGGCGACCGTCCTTGCAACGGGCATCCCGCAACCGGTCGACGCGGCCGTCGGGCCGGGGAGCGCGATCCAGGTTGCGTCGTCATCGATCACGGCGTTGCTCTCGGTGCCGGCCGCCGGCGGCACCGCGAAGCCGTACAAGACACTGTCGCTGCACCTCTCTTCGGTCGTGGTCCGCGGCCTGCTCGTCTATTTCACCGCGCCGCCCTCGAAGCGCGTGTACGCCTTCAACCCGGCGACGGGGAACAGCGCGGTCCTGGTGACCGCCATCCCCAATCCCGTGGGCCTCGCGTTGCTCGGCAACGGGCAATTGGTCGTTTCCGATGCGACTTCCGGAACGCTTGCGACGTTCCACGGCTGCTGACCAGCCGCGACGTGTGACAGGTGTCCGATAGCCTCTTGACCCCGTGAACGGCGTCCTGTCAGCATGGCGTCGCTGCCCGGCGGCAGTGCCTGTTCGCTGTGGGAGTCGGAGAGAGGCATCACCTCGTTGATGGCGCACGCCGCACCGTTGCGGTCGCGACCTGTTCGTGTCGTGTGCACGGTCATCGGCACGTTCGCGCTCGCGGCCGCGACGCTGCATCCGGTCGCCGCGCAGGCGCCGCCGCTGCCGGTGCTGGTCGCGGAATCGTGTCCGGTCGCGACGAGCCCGATGACCTTCGCCTTCATCGACGGTGACCAGTGCTTCACCGTTCCGCAGGGAGTCCGTCAGATCCAGGCCGGCCTCGTCGGCGGTTTCGGGGGCAGCGGCTACAACCCGGACAACGCCTCGCCGCTCGGCGGCAACGGGGCAATCGTCGTCGCCAACGTGGATGTCACCCCCGGTCAGAAGGTCTACGTCGAGGTTGGCGGCTCCGGGTATCCCGGCGGCTCGCCGGATGCCGTCCTCTCTGCCGGATCGGGCGGCCCCAACGGGGGCGGCGAGGGCGGCACGTCTCAGCTCGCGACCGGCCAGCCCCGCGCCGGAGGCGGCGGTGGCGAGACCGACCTTCGATCCGCGCCATACGTGGCGTGCGGTACCACGCCGGCGGCGGTGGCCTCGCTCGCGTCCCGGATCCTCGTCGCCGGCGGTGGCGGTGGTGGTGGCGAGACCAACAACAACAGCGGCGGTGACGGCGGTGGCCGCGGCGGCGAGGCCGATGTGATCCCGCAGCCGGGCACGGACGGCACATCCGAGACCACGCTGGACGGCCGCGGCGGCACGGCGGGCACGGCGGCGGCCGGGGGCACGGGAGGTGCCGCGGGCACCGCCGGTGGCACTGCAGGGGCGTCGGGCATCACGGGCTGCGGTGGCGCCGGCGGCAATGGCACCGGCGGCGGTGGCGGCGGCGGCGGCTACTTCGGCGGTGGGGGCGGTGGTGGTGGCGCGGAGGGCTCGGGCGGATCCGGCGCCGGCGGTGGTGGCGGTGGCGGCTCCAACTACGCGGACCCGCTCATGACCTGCGACGCCACGTCCGGCGTCCAGGAGCTCGCCTCGGCGCGGACCGGACCCCGTGCGGTGATCACCTTCCCGGTCACGACGCCATGCCCGACGCTCACGTTCGAGCCCGACGTCTCAAGCGGCGGGTTCGTGGTGCATGCGGTCGGCACCGGATGGGCGCCCAACGTGCCGATCACGATGGACTGGGGCGAATTCGGCTCCGTCCGCTCCGATATCCCACTCGGAACGATCACCCCGACGACGGCGACGTTCTCTTTCACCGTCGTCCTCATGGCTCGCGACGAGATCGGGAAACGGGCGCTCGTGGCCAAGCAGTTCGCCGCGGGCCTCGGCAACGTCGCCTTCCTCCTCGTGACGCTCGCGCCGGAGGAGCCGCCGACATTCGTCTTCCGGCGCTGAGGGACGATCGAATATGTCGAACGGAGTGGTCAGCAGCAAGGTCCAGCCTCCGAGCGCGCCTGCGCTCGCTCGTGAGCGGATCGCCGCGCAGCTCAGCCTGCTCTGGGGCCACCGCCTCGGCCTGATCGTCGCTCCCGCGGGGTACGGCAAGACCACCGCGATGGCGACACTCGCGACCTCGGCAGGCGCGCCTGCGGCGTGGTACCGGGTGGAGGCGTGGGACGCCGACGAGGCGTCGCTGCTGCTCCATCTCGAAGCGGCGCTGCGCCGCGTCGCGCCGGAGCTCAGCGGTCCCTGGCAGACACTCGGCGATGCGGCGGCCGCGCTGGAGGCATCGGTGACCCGTCCGACGCTCCTGATGATCGACGACCTGCACACCATCGAGGGCACCGCCGCCGAGGCGCTCCTCGAACGATTCATCGAGTACGCACCGGAGACGCTCGCGATCCTGGTGGCGAGCCGCAGTCAGCCACGCTTCAACCTGCCGCGACTGCGCGTCCTCGGCCGAGTCGTCGAGCTCGGCGTCGACGACCTCCGATTCCGGACCTGGGAGGTCGAACAGCTCTTCCGCGAGTTCTACGCGCAGCCACTTGGCCCACACGAGCTCGCCGAGCTGGCGCGCCGCACCGACGGCTGGGCCGCCGGACTGCATCTTTTCCATCTCGCGACCCGCAACCGCAGCGGCGATGAGCGCCGCAGGGTGCTCGGTGCCCTCGGATCGCGCTCGCGGATGATCCGGGAGTTCCTCACGAGCAACGTGCTCGACCAGCTCCCCACGGAGCTGCGCGACTTCCTGGTGGCGACATCCGTCCTCGGCGTGCTCAACGGTCAGCTGTGCGATTGGTACCTGAATCGCCAGGGGAGCCAGACGATCCTGCTCGAGCTGCACCGCCGCCGCCTCTTCACGCTTGCGCTCGACGGGGAGAGCAGCTTCCGGTACCACGAGGTCCTGCGTGCGCACCTCGAGGGCGTGCTCGTCGACGAGATCGGTGAGGACGCGGTGCAGGATCGCTGCCGGAACGCCGGGACGCTACTCGAGGAGACGGGCGCGCTCCCCGAGGCGCTGCGCGCCTATTCGCGTGCGGGCGACGCCGAGGCGGTCGCCCGGCTGCTCGGCCGCCAAGGTGCGGCACTGGCCGACCAGCCCGGGCACTGGATAGAGAGCCTTCCGCCGGCGCTGCTCGAGAACGACCCCTGGTTGCTCCTGGCGCTGGCCCGGCGCCACGCCGCGGGTGGCCGCACCAACGCCGCGCTGGACGCGTATCGGCGTGCCGAAGCCGGGTTCGCCGGCCGGGCGATGGCCGAGGTGTGCCGCGACGAACGCCTCACCCTCCAGTCGTGGGTCACCCCGGCATCGACCCATCCTCGCGGCGATCACTGGCTGAGTGGGCTCCGGACGATCCTTGAAACCCCATCCGAGAGCCGGAGCGCGCGCCCGGCCCCGTCGTCCGGCGCACGCGCCGTCCTGATCGCCGCGCTCTCGGACCTTGTCGCGGGACGTCTCGGCGAAGCGCGCGAGCAGGGGCTCGGGATCGCTCGCGAGGTCGATGCGACCACGGCGCTCGTCGCCGCCGGTTCGGCGGTCGCCGGCATCGCTGCGTTGCTGCTCGGCGACGCGGGGGGCATCGACGATCTCAGTCGCGCCGAGGACCAGGCCGAGAGCATCGAGGCCGGATGGATCGCGAGGATGGCCAGAGCGGCCCGCTCCCTGGCGATCGGCGGCGATCCGCCGTCGACCGCCGCAAGCGTGCGGGACTCCTGCCAGCAGGACGGCGATCGCTGGGGTGCGGCGCTGGCAATGCTCTTCGAGGGCGCAGGACGCCGCGACCGGCTCGACCCTTCGGCGTCATCGCTTTTCTTCCAGTCCGGGGAGCTCTTCCACGAGCTCCGTGCGGGCCGCCTCCAGCGGCTCACCCGCGATCTCGAGAACGGCTCATGGCCACCCGGACACGTGGCGGCGGAGGTCGAAGCGGCAGCGCCACCGGAGCGTCAGGTCGCGGCGTCTGGCCCGGTCATCGACGTGCGCTGCTTCGGTGGGCTCAGGGTCACTGTCGACGGCCGCCCGATCGATCTCTCGGCAGTGAAACCGAGGGTGCGTTCGCTGCTCCGGCTGCTCGGCGCGCAGGCCGGTGCTCCCGTGCACCGCGAGGTGATCTGCGAAGCGCTCTGGCCCGAGGCCGATCCGCTGACCGGACTTCGCAATCTGCAGGTGGCTGTGTCCTCGCTGCGACGCCTGCTCGAGCCGCATGTCTCGCGCGGCGGTGGCGCGCTCGTGGTCCGGGACGGTGACTCGTATCGCCTCGCACTTCCCGGCGATTCCACGTGCGATGTCGTGACGTACCGGAGCCTCCTCACACGCGCCCTGGAGCTGTCGACAACCGATCTCGCTGCAGCCGCTGTGGACTTCGCCACCGCGGCCTCGATGCTGCGTGACGGTCTGCTCCCACAGGAGGGCCCCAGCGACTGGGCCGAGGCGCTGCGGGAACGCTGCCGTGCTGACGCATCCGCCGTCGGGCTCCAGCTCGCGGAGCGCGCGCTCGGCGCCGGGGGCCCGGCGGCTGCGGCGCTGATCTGCACCGACGTCGTCGCCATCGATCGCTATGTGGATCAGGCCTGGCGGCTGCTCGTCCTGGCCCAAGAGCGCAGCGGAGACGACGCCGCTGCCAGGCTGACGCGGCGACGCTACTCCGAGATTCTCGAAGAGCTCGGGGTGCACGCCGAGACCGCCGATCGGGCAGCTGCCGCTGCCCGTTGAGCGGGCGTTGATTGCCCGTCAACGTGCGGGTGTCACCGTCTGCGCCGTGGTTGCCGTCGCGAGTGTTCAGCGCATCGCCGTCGCCATTCGAGCGCAGGATCCGATCACGCGCGCCGGCCTCGTCGCGCAGCTCGCATACCGGCCCGAGGTGCAGGTCGTCGACCCGGATGACACAACCTCGGGCGGAGTCACCGTGGTGCTGGCGGACGAGCTCGACGACGCGACGCTCAGCGCGATCCGTTCGGCGCGCATCGGCGCAGAGAATCGCGTCGTCCTCGTGGTGACCCGTCTCACCGAGGGCGACCTGCTCAGCGCAGTGGAAGCCGGCGCGTCGAGCGTCCTGCGCCGCAGCGAAGCCACACCCGATCGCGTGGTCGACGCCGTCCGCGTCGCGTCGAGCGGTGCCGCGGCGATGTCGCCCGACCTGCTCGGTCAGCTGCTCGACCATGTCGGACGGCTGCAACGCGATGTGCTGACGCCGCGTGGTCTGCGTTTCTCCGGCCTCACCGATCGCGAGGTCCGCGTCCTGCGTCTCATGTCGGAAGGGCTCGACACCAACGAGATCGGACAGCGGCTGTTCTACTCGGAGCGGACGGTCAAGAACATCGTCCACGACATCACGAGCCGGCTGCATCTGCGCAATCGCACGCATGCAGTCGCGTACGCGTTGCGGCAGGGTTTCATCTAGCAGCGATATCGACAGACGGCGACATCGACAGACGGAGTGGAGGAGACAACATGGCACAGATACCGGCTGACGCCCAGCGTTCTGACGACGGCCAGTGGTGGTGGGACGGAGCGCAGTGGCAGCCCGTGGGAGACCAGGGCGACGCCGGCGGCGCCGGTGCCGCGACCGCTGCGGCCGCAGGAGAGGTTGCATCGCCGGCGAGCGGCCAGCTGTCCGACGACGGGCAATGGCAGTGGGACGGCAGTCAGTGGCAACCCGTGCAGACGGGCGATCAGAACGCGCCCGCGACCGGCGACACGACCGGAAGCGGGAGCACGTCCGGTGGCGCCGGAGCGGCCGGCGGCACAGGCGCGGCGGGTGATGCCGGCGCAGCGGAATTCGGGTTCGACATGAACGGTCTCATCGTGCAGGTCGACCAGAGTGACAATCCCGACAATCATGTCGTGTTGAACGCAAACGCCGGAACGGAAGCGGTCTTCACGGTGTGCAACATGGGCACGGCGTCGGGTACGGCGACGGTCACGATCTATGTCGACGATCAGCAGGTGCAGACGTGGACGTCCGGCGACATTCCCGCCGGCCAGTGCGACGGGGCAAACGTCAGTGGCTGCGGGCGTTTCCCGGCGGGCTCGCACACGTTCCGCGCGGTGGTCACGCCGGGTCACTCGGGCAATGACGAGGTCACGAACACCGTCGACATCGAGGATTCCTGACGCGCGTCAGTTCTTGCCGAAGAACTCCACGTCGCTGAGCGCGACATCGGTGCCCGTCGTCGACGGGTACACGGACGTGATCTGAATCGTCATGCCGCTGATGCCGGTTGCGCCGGTGATGTTGAACTGCTGCGAGTTGCCGCTGTCGACGAGCGTGATGTTCTGCGAGGCGCCGGTGGAGAAGGTGATGTGCAACACCTTCGGACGAGCCTCGGACAATTCGTTGGCCGTGTTGCCGGAGATGAACAGCATCACGCTGACGTTGGTGTTCGCGGCGAATCCGACGGTGAGCGTCGGATGTGGATCCGTTTTCAGCGGCGCCTCCCAGAACGTGTTGCTGAACGCGTCGACGGCGAGGCTGCCGTCGTGACCCGTCACCGCTGAGCTCGCCTTCACCGACGTCGCATGCACGGGCGTGGGTGCGCTGATCTTGCCGGTGAAGTTGTTGACCACGCTGCTCACGTCGTTGTTGACCGTCGTACGAAACGACGGCAAGGCGCCGTACGCGAGACCGCCGAGCAGGATCACCGCGACAACGATCAGGCCGATGATGCGAACGAGGCCGCCGAAGCTGAAGCCGCGACGTGCGCCTTTGCCTCGCGGTCGTTCTCCCGCTGCGAGAACCTTCGCCTTGCGGTGCGGGAATATCTTTCGATACCACGGCGTCGACGCCACTGTCGCCGTCGCCAGTGACTGACCGCACCGGCTGCAGAATTTCCGGACCGGGTCGTTTCCTTCACCGCACTGGCCGCAGATGAGGTCGCCCGGGTTCAGCTTCTTGCTGGGAGGCGCGGCCACCGCCTTGGGGATGACCCGAGGACGCGCGGCTGCCGGCTGCACCGCGATGGGCTGCACCGCAGCGGGCTCGGCCGCGGCCGGTTGCGCCGGCCCTGTCGGTGCAGCGGCCGACGGCGCCAGCGGGGACGTCGCGGCCGGCGTGGCGGGCTTCCACTCGGGCGTCACCCTGATCACCGTTGGCACCACCGGGGCCGGTGCAGGCAGGGTCGGCGGTGGCAGCGATGGCTTCGGCAGGCTCGGAGCCACGGGCGCGGGCGGCAGCGATGCGCCGGGCGGGCCACTCGGCGGAGCGCTGTGCGGCGGCCCTGACGGTGGTGGGCTCGACGGCGGCAGGCTCGGTGGTGGGCCCGACGGCGGAGCGCCGGACGGCGGCGGGGACGACGGTGGCGCACTCGTCGGCGCCGCGGACATCGGTGGACCGCTCGGTGCGGCGCTGCGCGGCGGCCCGCTCGGCGGCGGGCTCGACGGTGGCGGGGAACTCGGGGGTGCGCTTCGCGGTGGCCCGGACGGCGGCGGCGAACCTGGCGGTGCGCTGCGCGGGATCGCGCTCGGCGGTACCGACGGCCCCATCGGCCGTGGCGTGGGGGCCCCGAGCGGCGCTGGTGCCGCGGGCATGCCCGGCCTTGGCCCCGGTGCCGACATGGGCATGCCGGGGATATTCGCCGGCGGGTCGATGGCTTCCTTCTTCGGCACGCCGATCGCCGTCACCTGCTGGACGAGCGACATGAATCCGCCGCGCCGGGCGGCTTCCGCAGGTTCCGCAGCTGCCGGTGCAGCCTCAGGTGTGGCGGGTGGGGTCACCTTCTCCCCGGTCCACTCCAGAAACGCACCGCACGAGCCGCAGAACGTGTCGGCGTCAGAGTTGTTGAAGCCGCACTTCTTGCAGACGATCATCGATCGCCGGTCAACCTCCCGTCGCGAGCTCCAATGCGTGGATCACGTGCGCAGGCTTGGACGCGCCGACCAACCGGTCGAGCGCCCGCGTGTCAATGCCGGCGACGTCATCCACATAGACCCGTATTGTCATACGCGGCTCGGGCTGACCGGGGAGATCCGCCCCACTTTCCCGCGACCAGGCAACACCGCCCAACTCGACGATCTCGACACGTCCCCCGGTCACGAGCTCGATATGCGCGCGGAGGCCGTCGGCGGTCCCCCGGATGCGGAAGATCTCGACCGCGCGACGCACGAGCGCGCGCCGGCGCTCCTCCGGCCAGTCCTCGTCGAGGTCCATGCCCACCCAGCCACCGAGCCAGGCGAGGAAGTCGTCCGGGGCGACGTCGGGCTCCAGGTAGGCGCCGAGGTTGTCGAGCGATGCGATGAGCGGGCTCAGCACCTCGTCGAGGCCACTGGTGAGCGCCTGCGCGAATCGGTCCTCCTGATAGAGGGCGGGCAGATACGGGCCGATCGGGTGCGGAGTGGGCAGGCCCGGAACCAGCGCGCGCGTCGTCATGCAGATTCGACCCGCACCTGGTGCTCGTACGAGAACACGAGCGAGTTGGCCGCCACCTCGAGGCGCTGGGTCGCCTGACCGCGCGCGCCGGTCGTGGGATCCGCGCCGAAGATGCGCACGTCCTCGACCAGCTCGACGTCCGCCACCGACTGGAGGATCGAGAAGATCTCACCGGCTTGGACGGGCCTTCCGAACGGCCACCCATGGCCGTCCGGGCCACCGCTGACCGGATTGAGGTGCTGGAACAGCGCGTCAAGAGCAGCCGCCTCGACACGGCTTGCGCTCGCGCGCGGACGCGAGCGCAGCCGCGCCACCACCGTCACCCCCTGATAGAGCGGTGGTTCGACGAGCACGCGAGTCCCCACCAACCGGGCCCCCTCGAGGCGAGCCGCGATCGCCTGCAACGTCTCCTCGCTCGGAATGAGCTGCTCGAACCGCAGCCGGCCTCGCTCATCGGGCGCAGACGGGACGACGAGGATGCGCACCGACCCCGCTTCGAGACCCTCGCCTGCGGACAGACAGCGCACCCGACCCACCTCCGGCGCCGCCTCGCGCGAGAGCTGCTCGAAATCCTCGGCTGTGACCGCGCGCGCCCGCGTCCGGAGCAGGATCGGGCCGCGCTGCTTGGCGTTCTCGAGATCCTCGCCATCGACGCCGCCTCGCGCCGCTGCTCGGTTCTCGACTCGCGCGATGTACGGGATCGAGGACTTGAGCACCGAAATGGCCCCCCGGCTGACGTTGCCGCCCCGGCCGCCACCCGTCGCGTACGAGCGGAGCCGGAGCTGCTCGCCCTTCGCCGGAACCCGGCCGTACATGCGGATCGAGCCGTCCGGCTGGCGCACCGCGGGTCCGAGCACCACCTCGCCGGCGGCCGCGTCGAGCACGAACACCGGGTCGTCGGCGCCTGCTGCCGCGAAGTCCTGCACCTCGGTCCAGGGCGTCCAACCCTCGTCGGTGCTGCACTCGAGCACCGGCTCGCCTGCCCCGGCGAGCACGGGCGCCCTGCGCACCGGGAAGCGCTGTCCGGCCGTTCCGTCGGAGATGCCGAGGACCTCCTCGGAGACGATCTCGGCGTTCACGCCGTCGACGCTGCCGCCGACGGTCGCGGCTTCGACGGTGTGGATCTGCGGGGAAGCCGTGTAGGTCGGCTGCCCCTCGATGGCGGCAGTGACGCGCGCGCGGATCCATCCACCGCGGACACCGTCGAGCACGGCGGCGACGTGCTCCCGGCCGACGTGTATGACGACATCGCCATCGCGGTTGAGGCCGCCGGTCGCGTCGTCATCGACATCGCACGCGTGCCACACCTCGCCGTCCCACGCCTCCCAGACAAGCGGCGGGTTGGTCGGGTCGACCCCGACTCCCTCGATCGTGCAGTGCATGCGCAGGCGGACCGCGCACCGCGGCACCGCGTCGCTCAGCCCGATCACGAGCGTGTCATCAGGCTTCGGGACGGTGCTAAATGCGGCGAACTTCCCGCCGCGGCGCAACTCCTCGGTGCGGTCGACACGCTCCTTCGCCGCTGCGGCCTGCGTGGCAATCGATGCGAGCGAGCACGGCACGATGTCGAGGTCCTCGACCGTCGAGAAGACGATCGCCTTGTCGGTCTCGGTGCGAATCGTTGCGGCCTTGGTGTTGACGGCGACGCGCTGCATCGACTCCGCGGGTGCCGCCAGCCAGAAGGTGAGCGGAGTGCGCGCGGGCGTCGGCGGAAACAGACGCACGTCGATCAGCTCGAGGAACTTCACGTAGAGGCGGTCGGGCACGCGGTTCAACCGGTACACGAGCTGATCGGTCATCCACGCGAACGTCTCGATGAGCGTGACACCGGGGTCGGACACGTTGTGGTCGGTCCACTCCGGACAGCGTTGCTGCACCATCCGTTTGGCCTCGTCGACGAGGTCCTGGAAACGCCGGTCGTCGAGATTGGGGACGGGAAGGGTCATGCCTCGCCCTCGCTGGGAATGGTGTAGAACGGAAAGACCAGGTTGCGCGGATCGTTGGTCGCCTTCGGCCGGTAGTGGACATTGATGTAGAGCAGCGCCGCGTCATCGTCGTCCGGCACGACGTCGACCTCCTCGATGATCACGCGCGGCTCCCAGCGCAGCAGCGACTTGCGCACCTCGACGGCGATCGCATGCGCGGAGCTCGCGTCGGTGCCTCCGAACACGTAGTTGTGCACGCCGCAGCCGAACTCGGGGCGCATCGGGCGCTCACCCGGCGCAGTCGCAAGGATGAGCCGCATGGCCTCCTCGAGCTCACGCTCCCTCGAGACGAGGGCGATCCCGCCGGTGGCATCGGTGCGCAGGGGAAACCCCCAGCCGGAACCGATGAAATCGTCACTATTGGCCATAACACTTCACCCGATGAGCACGTTGGTCACGGTCGGCGTGATGACGCCGGGAGTCGCGCAGCACGTACACGTTGAAGACGCTGTCGCCGCCGGCTGACCGCCGAAGAGGACGGTCACGCTGCCGCTGACGACGGTGCCGATCTGCATGAGCGGCACCATGTACGGATCGGCCGGGAACAGCCCGACGTGCGGCGGCGTGTTGTACCCCGTGCAGCCGACGACCGCCGCAGGCTTGCCGCCGATGAGCACCGTCGGGCAGACGCCGATCGTGATCGGCGCGCTGAACGGCAGTGGTGGCGAGGGTTGCGGGATGCCGGTCGCGGGGTTGGGAATGATGTGGATCGGACACTGCCCCGTGATCTGATCGCCGAGCACGATCGCCGGAGTCCCCATGTCAGTTCAACTTGATGAGCGATCCGCTCATCTCCACCATGCCGCCACCGCCATCGACCTTCACGCCGGAGGAGCCCGAGACGTTGACATTGCCCTGCGCCTGGATCGTGACGTCGGCGCCGCTCTTGATGGCGATGTCGTCGCTGTCCGTCTGCAGCGTCACCTTGCCCTTGCAGTGAATGGTGATCTCGCTGTTCGTCTCGTTGAGCGAGACCTTGAGGTTGCCGTCACTGGTGATGAGCGCGATCCCCGACTTGGAGTTGTCGTCGAGGAAGATCAGCTTGTGGCCTTTGCGCGACACCACGCCGCGGCGCTTCACCTTGCCGCCGTCAACGATTCCGTCACCGAGATTCGGCGTGTCCTTGCCGTTGTGGAGCGCACCCAGGACGAAGATGCGCCGCAGATCGCCGAACTCGCACGCGCAGAGCACCTCGTCATCGACCTCGGGGATGAACTCGACACCGCTGTTCAATCCCGCGCCGACGACAGCCATCCGCGCCCAATCGGTCTCGTAGTTGTCGGACAGCCATGGAAACCGCAGCTTGACCCGGCCAAGGTGCTCGGGATCGTCGTTGTTGGTGACGATCGCAATGAACACGCCCGAGACGCGCGGCGCACCGCCGGCAGCCGCGCCGTTGGTTGCGCCGAGCGACATCAATCCCAGGGTCGAGCGATCCTGCATGCCGCTGATCTCGAACTCGGTGCGGTACCCGTCGTCGTCGAAGACGTGCCGGGTGCGCGTCAGCGTGTACTTGCCGACGAAAGTGTCCGCGACCTGGGCAATGCTCACCGCAGTCCCGGCGCGGAGCTTCGCGTTGCCGATCGCCACCCCCTCCGCCTCGGCGAACGAGCTGCCGACATGCTCGGCCACCGCCTTCGCGGTGTCGTCGACATCCGACTGCGACGGCAATGGCCGGTTGTGCACGACGTACTCGGGAGACCCGAAGTTCTGGGCAAGGCTGGCAGGATCATCGGTGAGGTCGGCGTGCGACGCGGCGGGATCGGCCGACCCGACGAGCACCGCCTTGTTCTCGGGATCCCAGGCGCGGACGCTGATCTGCGACACCTGCGCGGACGAGCTCACCCGCGGCCGGAAGGAGACGAGATCGCGGCCGTACACGAGCTGCGCCGGCCCCTGGGAGTCGGCGTCGCCGGGGTCGGGACCCGTCGAGGACTCGACCGGCTTGCGGAAATAGAACTTGCCGTCGACGACGCCGACCTCGAACCCCAGCTCACGCGCCCGCGCCTTGAGGAACTCCCAGTCGGTGATGTTCACCTGGGAGATGAAGTCGAGCACCGCGCCACTGTCATCGATCGTGCCCACATCCAACCCGGCACGGCTCGCGACTGTTTGCGCCACATCTGACACTTTCACGTTCTGGTAGGTCTCGGTGCGCCGGCCGCGGTGCAGACGATGGGACTTGTCGTAGCCGCGCACGATGGTGCGGTCCCATCCATCCTCGTAGGTGGCTTCGAGCGCGGTGACCTCGCCGTCGATGAGGGCGTCGGGCGACGTGGACCCGACGGTCGTCGCCTTGATCACCACCGCCGACCCGACCTTGACCGCAGCCTCGGTGATGAGATCGTGGAGCGGGTCGTCGAACACCATCGTGAACATGTCGGGAAGGTGTATGTGGTTGTCGACAACCACACCGGTCAGGCCGACGCGCAGGTTGTCGGGGAGCACGGTCCCGTCGATCTCCACCGCCGGCCAGCTGACGAGAACGTCCGCAGTCACCGCGTCACCGCCGAGTCCGGGTCAGGTGGGATGAGCAGCGTGGTCCCGGGAGACACCCGCAGCGGATCGTCGATGCCGTTGGCTTCGGCGAGCACGCGCCACAACCCCGGACTCCCGTATTCGGTGTACGCGACGGAATGGAGCGTGTCGCCCGCGGAGACGACGTGCACCCTGCGGCCGGCGATGCCACCGGATGTGGGGTTGGTCCCGGGGACCGCCTCGGGGTTCTCCGTCATCGTGATGTTGGCCTCTGCCCGGAACGGCTGCCCACCGACTCCGAACTGGAGGTAGTTCACGTTCAACGATGAGATGTGGCCGACGAACTGCAGGCTGCCCCACGTGAACGTCACCCGCGGCGGGTTTTGCACGCCGGAAAGGACTTCGCTCCGTCGGGCACGTCCAGTTCTGCAGCTGATCGATGTCGTCGCTGATGTCCCCGTCAGGCTCGAACGATTGATCGAACCACACGATCATCGTCAGTGTCGCCGGCGTTGACCTCCTGAATTGCTGCGGAGCGTGCCCCGTCGGCACGGCACCGCCAGACTGGCCGCTCGATCCGCTCGAGGGCGATGCCGTGCTCGGCGCCCGGTTCGACGGAGCCTGCCACTGCGTCTGCCTGCGAATGCTCAATGACTTCGGGTTCAGCTCGAGCTGAACCATCGCCCCACCGCCCTCCAGGCGAGCGCGTTCGAGACCGGCGGCGAGCGCGGACCCTATTGCCATGTCGTCAGTTCAGGAACCCCTCGTGCGTGAGCACGAGCGTCTCCAGTGCCATCTCGTGGGAACCGCCTTCCAGCTGCGGCCCCATCCACTTCGCCGGGTACACGCCGGTCAGGGTCCAGGTGAGCACCTCGCCTTGCGCGGCGTCGTGCAACGTGATGCTCGCGGTGCCTTTCGTCGGCTGCATGACCACGCTGCCGAGCCACGCCTGCAGTGCCGCTGAACTCTTCGGCGGTGCAAGCGCGAATCAGGGTGATCTGCGAATACTTCGCGGCCTTCGGCAGGTAGTGCACGAACTGGTTGTTGCCGAGCTCCTCGTACGCCACGTGCTGAAAGTCGACCTCGAGGCCTTTGCAGCTCGACCACGCGCCGAGGTCCTGGCCGTCGATCGTCACCTGGAAGCGCGCAGCAAGACCGCGCGGCGCGCTCGAGCCGGGGGGCATTACATGAATCCCTGGTGGGTGAGCTCGAGCTCCTCCATCGCGACTGAGGCCTGGCTCGCATCAAGGCGCGGACCGCTGTACTTGGTGGGGAACACTTCCTGGAACGTCCATTGCTGGACCTGCTGTCCGTTGGTGTCGAGCAGCGTGATGGTGGCTGGTTGCGGCGAGGCGGGCGAGCTCGCCTGCGTCGACAGCCATTTCAGCAGCGCCGCCGACGCCTGCGGGGTCACCGCGCGGGTCAGCTTGATGGGGACGTAGTTGGCCCGACCCGTTGCGTAATGCGTGTAATTCCACGTTGCTCCGGGAGCGCCACCCTCCTGGTATTTCACGGTGTCGAAGTGCATCTCGATGCCCTCGCACTTCGACCACGTCCCGAGGCTGGTGTTGCCGACGTCGACGGTGAATCGAAGCGCGAGTCCGAAAGTCGTGTCGTCAGCCATGCCATCTCCTCATCGAAAATCCGTCAAGAGTCCCGCGCGCTCGCGGTCGATCAGCAATTCGGATCGCAGCTGGGTGCGCACCTGCCCGTACACACGGCGCGCAAGGTCGTCGAGGTCGATCTGTGGTGCCGGCTCGGGTGCGACTGACGGCTCCGCCTGCGCCGGCGCGGCACCCGCTGCTGGCGCGGGGGTGGACGGCGCGGCAGCCGCGGCAGGCAGTGACCAGCTCTGCGTCGCAACGGGCGCGCCCGACGCAGGCGCGGGTGCGCTGGGTGCGGCCGGCATGGCGGGCATCGGCAGATATCCGGCGTCGGGCGGCGGCGTGTAGCCACCGGCGTTTTCGGAAGCCGGCGCATCGGCGGCCGCTGGAACGGGGTCATCCGGCGCGCGTTGCATCGCGACCGCCGGCTGCGTCTGTGACGGGCGCTGCTGAGGAAGATGCATGCCTGAGCCGGGGAAGACGATGGAGCCGTCGGGCATGCGAAACGCGCGTCCCGAGGCGATCAACTCGTCCTGGAGCTCGCGTGCGGCGGCTTTCGCTTCCTCGTCATCAGTGGAAGGCGTCGGAGCCGGCGCGACCGGTGCGGGCGCGGCCGGTTGCGACGCAGCGGGTGGAGGGGCAGGGGCGCCTGCGTCGCCGCGCACGAGCCGCTCGGTCATCGACGCTTCGGACTCGAGGCGGCGTCCGGCAGGCGAGTGCTCGAGCGGCACCGATGTCCCCAGCCGCCGCTGTTGGATCACGTGGGTGAGCTCGTGGGCGAGCAGGCCGCGACCGGTGCCGGCGTCGAGACGGCCCGCGGCGTCGGGGATGAACACCTCACCGCCGCGCGTGACGGCTCGCGCATGCGCATCCGTGGTGACGCGCTCTGCCTCCTCGCCGCGATGCACTCGAACGTTGCCGACATCCGCGCGATGCAGACGGCCGACTTCCGCCGCAACGGCGTGCGGCGCAGGCTCGAGCGACGGCTGCCGCGCAGCGCGTTCGAGCTCTGCGTTGCGCACCGCGTCGGCCTGCGTTGCAGCGTGGAGTGGTGCCTGCAACCCGAGTGGACGCGCGCCCGGTGGGCCACCTCGGCGACGCACGACTGTCCGCTGCAGGCCTGGCGGGAGGCCCGCCGGCGCGGGCGGTGCAACGGTTTCGGCGATATCGGTCGCCTCGACTTCCTCGCGCTGCACCTGCTGCACGGTCTCGCGGACTGGGAACACCAACGCCGAAGGGTCGACCGACGTCAGGGAGCGCTGCGTGTTCCGTCGCGCTTTCACGGGCGGTGCCGTCGTGATCGGTGTGGCAGTCGCGTCCGATGCCGCGTCGAGCGAACGCTCGGCGTCGTCGGTCGACGCCCCGGATGCAGAGCGCGTCCCCTGCGCGGTGCGCAGCGATGCAACCGCAAGGCCGCGCACCGTCCCGGGAGCTACCGCGTCGGGGAATCCCGCCCGATGCACCAGTGGCGGGCGCTCGCGCGTCGAGCGCAGCCGCCGGCTCAACGCGTCGGCAAGCTCGACCGAACGCGCCGTGAGCGGCGGCGGACCGCCCGCGCTTGCCACAAGCGGTGGAACCGAGCGCCAGGCGTGCGGCGATGGCCCAGGTGCGGCGACGTTCTCGGGCTCAGCGCGACCGGCGCTACGCCGCTGCCATGGCATGCGCATCAGAAGTCACCCGTCTCGCCCATCTGCCGGTGGATACGGCCGATCTCTTCGATGAAGCGCAGACGCTGGGAGTGCGGCAGATCCAGGATCGTGTCGAGCTCCCAGTGGAAGTAGTAGGCGACGTACGCGACCTCCTCGAAGAGCTGGTCGACCGCGTACGTCATGCTTCCCCCGGTCGGTCACCCGCGATGTCGACGGTGAACTCGTTGTGGCACGCGGGACAACTGACGAACGCCTCGGTGTGCCCGTCCTGGTTGACCCGTCGGTAGAGGTCCTGCAGAAACGCGAGGTCCGACGCAAACAGCCCCTCGATGACGTACGAGTCCACCTCGCTCAGCGTGCCGAGACGCGTGACGGTCCGCTCCAGCAGCAGCACCGTCATGTACGCGGCGTTCTGGCGAACGCGCGGGTCGCTCTGTGGGCCGATCTCGTCACGCGCCGTCGCGAGTCGCATCACACCGTCGCGATGCACGCCACCCTTGCGGTCGACATAGCCGCGCGGCAGAACGAACGGAAACTCGGTTGTCAGCTCGGGGCGGGCCGCGACGACATCTCGTGCCGCGAGGCTCACGGAGCCACCCGCTCGAGCAACTCGCAGACGATCGTGACCTCCTCCATCAGGACCTCGCTGGAGCCTGCCTTCAGAGGACTGATCGCGATCTTCGCGGGCCAACCGTCGTGAAAGTGGTAGCGGGCAACTGGGGCGCCGTCGTATCCGTACATGACGATGGATCCGCTCTTGCGTGCGCCGACGATGTCGCCGTGCATCACCGACTCGTGCCACGCCCACAGCTCCATCGACGTGTTCTTGCCGCGCCGCAGCGTGATCGTCGGTGGCTTGCGCTTGCCGGGAAGCTTCTTGAGGATGTTGGCGCCACTGGAGCCGTTCTCCATGAAGTCGATGACCTCGACCTCGGTGGTGATTCCGGTGAGCTCCGAGAACTGCGCGATCTCGTAGCCGTCGACGGTGATGGAGAACCGCGCCGCCGAGATGGCGTCGTTGGGCATGCTCGGACCAAGACCAGCAGGCATTTCTTAACCCCTCACTCGCTGACGGCTGCGCCGCCGGCGAACTGTGCGATGCGGAACACGACGAACTCGGCGGGTTTCACGGGAGCGATGCCCACATCGATGATCAGCTGACCGATGTCGATCGTGTCCTGGGTGTTGTTCTCGGCGTCGCATTTGACGAAGAACGCCTCGGCGGGTGTGAGACCGAACAGCGCGCCGTCGCGCCAGACCCTGCGCAGGAACGCGGAGACGTTGCGCTTCACCGCATCCCAGAGGCGCGGATCGTTGGGCTCGAACACGACCCACTGCGTGCCTTCGAGAATCGACTCCTCGACGAAGTTGAAGAGCCTGCGAACGTTCAGGTAGCGCCACTCGGGGTCGCTCGAGATGGTGCGCGCGCCCCAGACGCGCACCCCGCGACCGGGGAACGCGCGGATGCAGTTGATGCCCGACGGATTGAGCTGATCGTGCTCACCCTTCGTGATCTGCAACTCGAGCGCGATTGCGCCGCGGACAACCTCGTTTGCGGGCGCCTTGTGCACGCCGCGCGTGTCGTCGTTGCGTGCCCAGATGCCGGCCATGTGTCCGCTCGGCGGAATCATCATGCCCTGCCCCTTGAGCGGGTCGAAGACCTTGATCCACGGCCAGTACAGCGCGGCGTACTTCGAGTCGTAGCCGGCCTTGTCCATGCGCCATTCCTTGACCTGCTGCGCATTCAGCGAGGGTGGCGCGTCGAGGATGGCCACACGGTCGCCCATCAGCTCGCAGTGAGCGATCATCGCGAGCTGCACGGCCTGCACAGCCTCAAGATCGATGATGCCGCGCTGGTAGGCGGCCATCACGTCCGGGACACTCAGCATGGTCACTTCGTCGACCGCTTCGAGGCCCGCGAAACCGGTTCGATCAGCGGAGTTGCCGACGTAGTCGTCGGCGGTGACATGCACGGAGGTGACCGCGGTGCCGCCGCTCAGTTTGACGTTCGCCTTCTCGGGGACGATCATCGCGCCGCCGCTGCCGATCTCCTCGAGGCGGATGAGCTTGGAGCGCGCCTTGACGACGGTGGCGGCGTTGGTCGGACCGCGCTTCGTGGTGACGTTGTCGAACGTCTCCTCGATCTTGCCACCCTTCGAGACGGACACCTTGAACGTGTCCTCTCCCGGCTCGCCGGGATCGCTGATCTCGACGCTGATGTCATCTCCGGCGGGACCGCCTTCAGCGGCCGTCACTCGGTAGACGTTGCGCCCGGGCTCGCCCCTGGCGGCCAGCTCTGCGCCTGCGCTCGGTTGCGCGGCGTCGCCATCGGAGCCGATGCGCACGACGTATGCGGATCCGCCGCCGTTGAGGAAGTATCCGTACACCGCGTGCGCGAGATACGAGCCCTCGACGAAGTCGCCGAACACCGTGCTGAACTGCGTCCAGTTGGTGACCAGGGTCGGCGTGTTGGCCGGGCCTTTCTCGGTGAGGCCGACGAACGCGGCGACCGCGGTGCCGACGCCTTCGATGGGTTTCGAACCCGACGACACCTCCTGAACATAGACGCCGGGCGACAGATAGCTTGGCATGCGCAGTCTCCTCACCACTCGAACGCGTAGGTGTGTCGAGCCTCGCATAGCCCCGAGCGATCCGCGAGGCACGCAAGGGCCAGCGTCGGGGAACACGCGCCTGCCCGAAAGTGCAGACCGGCGCGCCCTTCCGGCTGCACGTTGTGCCGTTGCGGCGCATCGTCTTGCGCGCCAGCCTCATTGCGATGATCGCCGACGTCGACGCGTCGCTGCGCTCGCTGCTGCGCGCGACCGCGCTCCACGGCTCCACCGTGGATGTCGTCTTCGACTCGCCCACGAAACAGTGGCGCGACCATGTCTCGGGCAGCGTCGTCAACGCGCACCTCTGGGAGATTCGCGAAGACGTGAGCCGGCGGCAGAACGACTGGGAGGACATCCGCAACGACGAGGGGCGTGTCGTCGGGCGCCGGCCACCGCTGCACCGCTATCGGTTGCGCTACCTCGTGACAGCCTGGAGCGCCAATGTCGCCGACGAGCACCGCTTGCTGTCGTCGTTGCTGACAGCACTCGCCGACGAGCAGGCAATTCCCGCTGAACACATCACCGGCGACCTGGTCGACGAGGGGCTCCCGGTGTTTCTCACCGTCGCGCTGCCGAGTCCCGGCGAGGACGCGCCGCCGGATCTCTGGAGTGCGCTCGGCATCGCGCCCCGCCCGTCGCTCGACCTTGTGGTCACTGCGCCGCTGCCGCGCCCGGTTCCGGCGACCGTCGCGACACCGGTGCGCGAGCGCCGCCTCACCGTGGCCGCGCCGAACGGCGCCCCGGAGGTCGTCCCGACGGCGATCGCAGACGCGCGCCGCCGGGAGGCGCTGGCCCCGGCCGGTACGTCAGGCCCTGCGGTCACGCATACGACGCGCCGCAAGAGCTGACCCCGCCCTCGCCTGCTCAGCTGTTCGGCTTGATCGACCCAGACCAGACCATCGCGTCCGAGCACTGGCCGTTCGCTGTCGCAGGCGGTGGCGGCCCGGGGGCGGTGCACGTCAGCTGGAGGACCATCGCCTGACCCGAGAAGGTGAACGGGTTCACGAAGTGGTAATCGAGGTCACGGAAGTTGCTCAGCTGCTCCTGGAACAGCACGCTCCCGTTCCCGCAGCCACGGCTGAGGGTGAGGACGCCCGTGTCGCCGTTGGGGTTCTGGAACACCAGATCGGTGAGCGACAACGTGTTCCCGGCCGGGGCGGTGAACTCCTCTGCGCCGTTGCCGGGGCATGCGGTGGAATTGCCGGCGCCCGCACGGACGGTGAGCCGGCCGCTCGCCGGGCCGCCGGAGCTCCCGGGTGGAGGCGTCACGGTCGAGCTCGAGGGAGTCGGGGTCGGGCTGCCGCTGCCCCCGCCACCTCCGCCGCCGGGCTTGATGCCCGCGGCCGAGAGCGCGTTGTTGGCCGCCGTCGTCGCGGTGGATTTGATCGCGGGGTTGAGCACCGTCAACCAGAGCACGACCGCCGCGATGGCGAGCACCACCAGTGCGGCGAGCGCCTTGGGCAGCCACGTCGGCAGGATCGGCGTCTGCACCATGGAACCGTCGACAGTCACCGGTGGCGCCTCGCGCGGCTGGATGATCGTCTGGAAGCGGTGGGTCTTGGCGGTGCCGGTCAGGAATCGCTTCCGCGGATGGGCTCGAACGGTGACGATCGTCGCCGTCCCAGGTTCAGCAACGACGCTCGTCGGGTTGAAAGCGAAGCGAAGCGCCTCCTCCTGGTCGACCCCGCCGAACGCCAGCGTCAGCGGCGTGTTGCCCTTGTTGTCGCAGGCAAGCTGGTGCTTTCCAGTCCGGCTGCCGTGCGAGATGAGCGGCACGAGCTCGCCGGACAGCTCGGTGAACGCGCCGATATCGAGCGTTCCTTCCTCGACGCTCGTGTCCGACGGGTCGACCTCGGAGGTCACCTTCACGCCGAACGGCGTCGCTCCTGCCCGAGCTGCCGAGACGCGCGCGGGCTGGAAGGAGATGCTCACAACGCCTTCGGCGTCCGGGAAGAGCGGCAGCGTCTCGGGGGTGACGGTGGCCCAGCGCGCGGCGTCTCCGAGCACCTGGACGTGGAAGTGGTCAACGACGCTGCCCGTATTGCGGATCGTCAGCTGCGCCACCGCTACAGAGCCCGGCTCGACATGCAGCGCAGGCGTGGCGAGAACGGACCGAGCGGTCATCGGGACTCCGTCATCAACGCTGTGCCGTCCATGGTCCTACCTCACCTCACCACTGATCGACGGTGCGAACCCTAGCCCAGCGGGGCGTCATTTTGTAACCTCGCACGGTGAGCGAGTGGGTTGACTGGCACAAGGGCTACTCGCCGGGCTCGCCGCTGGCCAAGCGCCTGGCCGTAGTTCAGGATCTGATTCGCACCGCCCTGGACGGCTGTGCGCCCGGTGTGATTCGCGTCATCAGCGTGTGCGCGGGCGACGGTCGCGACCTGCTCAGTGTCCTGGAGGACCATCCGCGCCGCGGCGACGTGCTCGCTCGACTGGTCGAGCTCGATCCCGACCTCGCCGCACTCGGACGCGAGCGCGCGGCAGGGATCTCGCCGTACATCGAGGTCGTCAACGGCGACGCCTCCACGACGAGCGCGTACGCGGGCTTCGTTCCCGCCGACATCGTGCTCGTGTGCGGTGTCTTCGGCAACGTGACCGACGAGGACATCGAGTGGACGGTGGACCACCTGCCCACGCTCTGCGCGCCCGGTGCAACCGTGATATGGACACGTGGAACATTCAAGCCCGACATCACTCCTGTCGTGCGCGCGTGGTTCGAGGAGGACGGCTTCACCGAGCTGGCATTCGTCGCCATCCCCGATACGACCGCAAGCGTCGGCGCGGCTCGACTCGACGCACCGCCGCGCGCTTTCGAACCCGACGTGCGGCTCTTCACGTTCCTCTCGAGAAGGGAACGTCCCTCGCGCCGATTCGGCATCCGCTGAGGCCCTCAGCTCGTGGCTGGGTGCGTGGCCTCCGCGATGGCGGTGTCCCAGTCGATGATCACCTGACCCTGCTGCTCGGGGACCACCTTCGCCGGGAGATTCGACCCCGGGTACATCAGCGGGATGCCGCCGGGCGGAACCGGATTGCCCATCTGCGTCTGGTATGGCGCATGCCCGTCGCACAGGATGGTGACAGTGAAGGCATACATGTCCAGACCTGATGTCGGGCTGCGCATGCCAAGCGGCTGGCTCGCGATGATCACCGCGCGCGCCGGTGTTCCGGTTGCGAGCAGCTCCGCTGCGCTGCCACGGTTCGGCCCGCCCGCGGCCATGGTGATTGTCGGCGGGTCGGTGTCGAAATCGATGGCGACCTCCTGCGGGTTCGCAGGATTGACACGCACAGCGACGACGGTGCCGGGGGTCATGAGCGCCTGGAGCGCAAGGATCGGCACGCCCTGATGACATGTCGCCGTGTACGGCGGCGTGTTGTCCATGTAGACGTTGAGCGCGATGTTGCAGACCTGCTTGCCCAGCGCGTCGTTGCCGTGGCTGACGGTCATGCCGGTCGGCTGCACGCTCGCGATCTCGCCGCGCGCGAGTGTTCCGTTCTTCATCAACTCCGGCGACACGCCGCCACCGACCGCGCGAATTTTGTCGAGAAATCCCATGATCAACCCCCTGGGCGACGGCTGCGCCGAAGCGACACAACGGTCGCGCCCTGCCCTACGCGGCGCATTGTACGGACGGTCAGATGGGTGTCGCCACTCCGACTCGGGCCTGCTGCGGAGGCGCGCTCTGCATTCTCACGACGAGTGTTTTCGGCGCCAGCGCCGCGTAGCTGCCACGTGGGCACCTAGCATAAGCTCGCCTCGCATGCCGGACTCCGAGACGACACGACCCGACCTCGACGAGGCGAAGCGACGCCGCGAGATGACCGGCGACGCCAACCGCGCTGACGTCGTTGCGGCGCGTCACGCCGCAGGGCGCCGGACCGCGAGGGAGAACGTCGCGGACCTCGTTGACGACGGCTCGTTCGTCGAGTACGGAGGGCTCGCGATCGCGGCGCAGCGCGGCCGGCGCAGCGTGGACGATCTGATCCAGCGAACACCCGCAGACGGCCTCATCGGCGGAACGGCCCGCGTCAACGGCGCGCTCGTCGGCACGGACCGTGCGGATTGCGCGGTGCTGTCGTACGACTACACAGTTCTGGCGGGTACTCAGGGAGTCATGGGCCATCGCAAGAAGGACCGGCTGTTCGACGTCATCGAGCGCCGGCGATTGCCGGTCGTGCTCTTCGCCGAAGGCGGTGGTGGCCGGCCTGGAGACACTGATCACGCGATGGTCGCCGGCCTCGACGTCATGGCGTTCGCGCTCTGGGCGCGTCTCTCGGGACTCGTGCCGCGCGTCGGCATCGCGTCTGGCCGATGCTTCGCCGGCAACGCGCTGCTGCTGGGCTGCTGCGACCTCGTCATCGCGACGCCGGACGCCAGCATCGGCATGGGCGGTCCCGCGATGATCGAGGGCGGTGGTCTTGGCATTGTCGATGCCGATGATGTGGGGCCGTTCGACATGCAGGTGCGCAACGGGGTGGTCGACATCGCCGCGAGCGACGACGCCGACGCAGTTCGTCTCGCGCGTCAGGCGATAGCGTTCTTCCAGGGACCGGTCGAATCGTGGCAAGCGCCGGATCACCTGCTGCTGCGCGATGTCGTCCCCGAGAACCGGCGTCGTGCTTACGACGTCCGTCGTGCCGTGGAGCTCATCGCAGACACCGGCTCACTGCTCGAGCTGCGTGCGGGTTTCGCGCGCGGGATGGTGACGGCACTCGCTCGCGTCGAGGGGCGGCCGGTGGGCGTCGTCGCCAACAATCCGATTCACCTGGCCGGCGCGATCACGAGCGACTGCGCCGATAAAGGCGCGCGCTTTCTGCAGCTCTGCGAGGCCTTCTCGCTGCCTGTGCTGTTCCTCTGCGACACGCCGGGCATCATGGTCGGGCCCGACGCGGAACGCACCGCGCTCGTGCGTCATGCGAGCCGGTTGTTCCTCGCCGGCGCCGCGCTGACTGTCCCGTTCATGACCGTCGTGCTGCGCAAGGGCTACGGGCTCGGCGCGCAGGCGATGGCCGGTGGAAGCTTTCGCGCACCGCTGATGACCGTCGCATGGCCGACCGGCGAGTTCGGCGGCATGGGCCTCGAGGGAGCGGTGAAGCTCGCCTACCGCAAAGAGCTGGAGGCGATCGCCGACGCGGACGAACGCCAGGCGAAATACGAGGCCATGGTTGCGGATTCGTACGCGAGAGGGGCGGCGCTCAACACCGCCGCGTACTTCGAGATCGACGACGTGATCGACCCGGCGGAGACGCGCGCGCTGGTTGCAGCGGTGATCCTGCGTCCTGACGGCGGGCCGAATGGAGCGTCGCGCGGAGAGCGGCGACCGCGATACGTGGACTCATGGTGAGTGCCTGTCTCCGGAGCACGAACGCCGCCAGGCAGAGCAGGGCTCCGAGCATCGCGAGCGCGCCCCCGAACATGGTGGTGAGGCTCGCCGGCGCGGCGCCGGTGTTCGGGACCGGGGGCGGCGGCACCGGTGACACGATAAGCCGTGCTGACGACGTGTCGTTGCCGGGGTTGGGATCCGTCTGAGTCACGGCTGATTTCGTCGCGGTGTTGACGATGGCGCCGAGTGCCTCCGTGCGCACCGTGATGTGCAACGTCGCAGTGGCGCCGTCAGCGAGCGCGCCAATCGTCCAGAGGCCGCCGGCGGGGTCGTACGTCCCGACCGTCGCCGTTGCGCTGACATAGACGAGGCCGTTCGGGAGGACATCGGTGACGGTGACGCCGGTGGCGTCAGCAGGCCCGTTGTTATGCGCGGTGATCGTGTACGTCACGTCGTCGCCGATGATCGGCTTGGCATTGCTGACTGTCTTGTCGACCGCGATGTCGGCGTACACGCCGGGCGGGACGATGTTCAACGTGCTCGTCAGCTGCTCGCTCGGGTAGTAGGTCCACAGGTCGAGGCCCTTGGCGTCGCCGAAGCTGCCTGTGCAGGGCACGTTGGTGTTGCCTCCGGTCGCCGTCCCGAACGCGCGCTGTGTCCCCGCGGTGTTGAAGCCGCTGATGGGATTGCTGAATGCCACGGCCGGCGGCGCATTGCCGCAGAGCACCGATCCCGGTGTGCCGACCGTGACGCCCGTGGTGGTCGTGTAGCCGCGATCGTCGTAGAAGCCGCCGCTGCAGCCGCCGGTGAATGGCGGGCACACACCGCCCGGCGGGTTGAGCATGGTGATCGTCGGACCGCCCAGTGTGTCGTTCTCATCGTCGATGAACGGGAAGTGATATTCACCGGCGTGCACGTCGATCTTGAACGGGTACGGGCCGCCCGCGGGGAAGAAGTTGCCGGCGTTGTCCTTGCCGTCCCAGCTGACGGTCTGCGTCCCCGCGGCCTTCAGGCCGCTCAGGACTTGGTTGTTCGGATTCGTTGGGTCGAAGTTGACTCCGTCCAGGCTGATGACAATCTGGTAGACGCCCGCAACATTCGACGTGTACGTGAACGTTCCGCCGCTTCCCAGGAAGCTCGTGCTCCCGACGACGGTTCCGGCGAAACCGATGTTGCTCACGACAGAGGCGATGGGCACGAGTGGAATGCCGAGCGCCGACAACGCGGCGTTCGACGGCGGTGTGAAGAAGATCGGGAACGATGGCGGTGCAAAGATCACGCCGCCCTGGACGGTGGTGAGCTGGCCAGGGCTCCCGACGTTCTCGGCGACCGAGTCGTGGTAGAGCGGCGTCGTCCCATCGGGCTCGAGAAAGCCGAGCTGGCTCCCGTACTCGACCCAGCCGTCGGGATCCATGCCGCGCTGGTCGATCCGGTAGCGGAATCCATCGGTGGTGACGGCGTACATCGTCGAGTTGACCGGCAGCCCGTTGTTGCCGGTGAAGAGCGAGAGGACGTAACTGAAAACTCGCCCCGTACGCGTTGTCGACGGGTCAGTCAGCGAGTCGCGGACGGTGACATCCCACGCGGCGATCGAGGATCCCTGCGCGGCGCTGAAATCGGTTGCCGCGATGAGCGCGACATCAGCGCCGACGCCACCGTCGGCGTCGGCCGCCAGGCCGGCGGGGCCGACGATGGCGATGCTGTAAATGCCTGTCGCCGGCGCGGGGTACACGCATGGCGTGTATCCGTTCGTGACACCGCCACCTGGAACGGTGTCAGGTCCAGCCAGTTCTTCGGCGCGACTCGTGATCTCGCCCTGCGCGGCGATGCCCGACGACAGTCGCTCCGTGGCACAGGAGAACGATGCGGTGCCCGGAATCGTCTCCGTCCCCGGAGTGCCCGTCACCAGCCCGGGATTCCAGATGAGGATGTCGGCCGTTCCCTGTCCCATCGCGGATGATCCGACGAGCAGAAATTCCCCTGCGGTCACATAAGCATGGAGCAACGTCCGGCGTGTGATCGCGCCCGCGCCGTAGGAATTGGTACGCCACTCGGTGTTTGCGCGCGAGCCGGCAGCACCACTCGGGTAGAGGTTCTGCGATCCATCGGCGAGCACATTGACCGCGGATGCGATCAGGACGCCAAAGCTCAACAGTACGGCAGCGATTCCGCGTCGTTGCACGTGCGAATGATCCCTCATCCGCAATCAGATATGGCGAACTTCCTTGATGAGCTCTTTGAAGAACGGCTGACCCCACAGTCCGATCGAGAGCACACCGCCGAACAGCATCACGGCGTCGACGCTCGCCCGTCCTTGCTTGGTCCAGTACACGTCGGCGAGGTCGAGCCAGAGCGCGAACTCATCGAGCGTCAGCGCTGATGCGCCGCCATACAGCACGGAGTTGAATTTCGCGAGCGCGTCGTCGCCCTCACCCGTTTGGTTCTGCTCCACGTGGATCAACCACAGGTAGCCGCTCCCGAGAAGCCCCGCAATGCCGAACACCAGGTGGTGGAGGTGCTTGCCGCCGGCGGACATGTTGTGAAACGGGCCGACGCCGTCTTTGATCGCGTGGGTGATACCGCGGGTGGCCGCAAAGGTCGCGAAAAATGACACCGACGACAAAAACAGACGCTCGCGCCTCGTGTCCTTGAACGCACGCCGGTAGACGGCGATCGTCTTGCGTGGCGTGATCGGCATCGGCACCGTTGTCTCCTACCTGACCGCTGCTTTCGGCCTCGCGAAGTTGGCGGCGATCAGCGACAGGACCGCGAGCACCGTGAAGACGATGGCGTGCTTCCAGTGGAGCTCCGGATGTGCGCCGCCCGCCAGGAAGGTCGTCTTGACCGTGAAGAAGAAGACGGCCGCGATGGCGAAGATCACGGCAAGGACGATCAGTCCGAGTGCGAGTGGTTGACTTCCCTTCATATCGAATCCCCCGGATGAGTGTCGTACGTGCGTTCTGCGGAAGTATTCAGTGCAAGTACTCAGTGGATGAAGACGAGGCCTGCTGCCCCGAGAGCCGCACAGTAATACGCGAAGGGGTCCAGACGTCCCGAACGAAGGTAGCGAAGCAGGAAACGGGCGCTGGCGTACGCCACCACACCGGCCACGATTGCGGCTGCGATTGCGACCAGCGCGGTCGGCGAGTTGGTGCCCAGCGCGGGGAGCTCCAATAGTCCGGCCGCGAGGATGATCGGCGTCGCGAGCAGGAACGAGAACCGGGCCGCCTCCTCGTGGCGCAGGCCGGCGACCAGCCCCGCCGCCATGGTGATGCCCGAACGGGAGATGCCCGGCAGCAGCGCGCCCGCCTGGAAGATGCCCACGAACACGGTGGTGCGCAGGCTCAATCCCTCGATCCGCGCGAACTGGGGATCGCCATCCTCGTGTGCCAGGACGGCATGTGCGGGCTCGGTCGCCGCACGCCGGCGCTCGTCCCTGCGCCGGAACATCTCCGCCGCAAAGAGGATGCCACCGTTGACGATGAGGAACGCTGATGCGAGACGCGGGTTGCCAAAGAGCGTCTTGAGCGGGTCCTGGAGGAGCAGGCCGATGATCCCCGCAGGCACCGAGCCGACAACGAGCATGATCGCCAGGCGCTGGTCGGGGTCGTCGATGCGCCCGCGCACGGCGGCGCGGAAGAACCCGGCGATGATCCGCGCCCAGTCGCGCCGGTACAGGAAGAGCAGCGCCCCGGCAGTCCCGAGATGGAGCACCGTCAGCACCGGCACGAACGCAGGGTCGGTCTCGCGGAAATTCAGCCCAACGAGCGGCGGCACCACGACGGCGTGGCCGAGCGACGACACCGGAAAGAGCTCGGTGACCCCCTGGAGGGCGGCAAGAAACAGGATCAGACCTGCGCTCAGCATCGACAGAGCCTACCAGCCACCCGCGCGTCCTTCGACCCGTGCTCTGATATGCCGATGACCGACACCACCACCACCAACCGCCAGTGGCGCCTCGCGGCGCGACCTCATGGGCTCCCCGTTGCGTCCGATTGGGAATTCCGTTCGGAGGCGATCCCAACCCCGGGCGAGGGTGAGCTGCTGATACGGGTGCTCTTCATCTCGCTCGATCCCGCGATGCGTGGCTGGATGAACGAGGGACGCTCGTACATCCCGCCCGTCGGGATCGGCGAGGTCATGCGGGCGCTCGGCGCCGGGGAGGTGGTCGAGTTGCGGCACCCGGGCTTCTCCGCCGGTGACCACGTGACCGGCAGCTTCGGCGTCCAGGCGTACGCGCTCAGTGACGGATCCGGGGTGAACTCGTGTCTCCACCGACCTGGCGCCGCTAACGACGTATCTCAGCGTGCTCGGAATGACGGGCATGACGGCATATTTCGGCCTGCTCGACATCGGCAAACCCGTGGCAGGAGACACCGTCGTCGTGTCCGGCGCTGCGGGCGCGGTGGGCATGGCGGTCGGACAGATCGCGAAGATCAAAGGCTGCCGCGTGATCGGCATCGCCGGCGGCCCGGAGAAGTGCCGGTTCATCGTCGATGAGCTCGGTTTCGATGCGGCGATCGATTACAAGAGCGAGGACGTCCGGATCGCGCTGCGCGAGCAGTGCCCGGACCGCATCAACGTGTATTTCGACAACGTCGGGGGTGACGTGCTCGACGCCGCACTGACGCGACTTGCGCGCCACGCCCGTATCGTCATCTGTGGCTCGGTCTCGCAGTACAACAACGAGGGCCCCGCCCGGGGACCGGCGAACTACATGGCGCTGCTCGTGGACCGGGCGCGTATGGAGGGGTTTCTCGTCTTCGACTTCGCCGCGCGCTACCAGGAGGCTGGAGCCGAGATGGCGGGATGGATCGCCGAGGGCCGGCTGCGTTCCCTCGAGGACATCATCACCGGGCTCGAATCATTCCCGGACACCCTCCTGCGGCTCTTTCGCGGCGAGAACTTCGGGAAGCTGATCCTCGGCGTCGAGGACCACGCGTAGCGCTGATCTACGCGGCGGCAGGAGCGGGCGGACGCGGCGTGCCGCCGTGGAGCAGGCGGTAGATGTCGCTCGGCGAGACGATGCCGACGAGGCGGTCCGAGTCGTAGACCATCGCGCGGCCATCCGACGCCGGCCCGAGGCGCTTGAGCAGGTCGGTGAGCTTCTCGTCGCGGCGAGCGATCGGCACGCTCGCGGCCGGGATGGCGATGTCGATGGCACGACGCAGGCCGCGCTGCTGCGCCGGCAGTTTCTTGATCCCGCGCATCGTCACCAGCCCGTCCACGCGTCCGTCGATGCTGTGGGTCGGGAACGACGTGTCGTGGTGGCCGGCGACGTACTGGTTGACGAGCAGGTCGACGGTGATCCATGACGGCACGACTACCGGGTCCTTGGACATCACGTCGCCGACGAGCAGGCCCTCGAGCACCTGGCGAGCCTGCTCGCTCTGCGCCTCGCCGCGGGCGGTGTTGTCGAGGAACCAGCCGATCAACATCAGCCAGACGCCGCCGACAGGGTCGTAGAAGAAGGCGTCCAGCAGGCCGATGCCGACCAGTGCGATGGCGAAGACGCGACCGACGCGGGCCGCGGCGACCGTCGCGGACATGCGGTTCTTGGTCCGCGTCCAGATGAACCCACGCAGGATCCGCCCGCCGTCGAGTGGGAACGCGGGGATCAGGTTGAAGAGCAGGAGCAGCAGGTTGACCGCGGCGACCCATTCGGCGACGACCACGACCAGCGGCGGCGCGCTCACGGTGACGAACAGCCAGGTGGCGGCGGTGAACAGCGCAGTGATCACGAGCGTGATCGCCGGTCCGATCGCGGCGACGAGCATCTCCGTCTTGCCGGTCATCCAGTCGCCGCTCATCTGTGCGACGCCGCCGAAGAGCCAGAGGCGGATGCCCTCGACCGCGATGCCGCGCCGGCGGGCCAGCAGTGCGTGGCCAAGCTCGTGGGCGGTGAGCGAGGCGAGCAGCAGCAGCGCGACGATGGCGCCGACCATCCACGCCATCCATACCGACGTGCCCGGCGCCTCGCCCGGGACAGCGGCGCCGGCGACACCCCACGCGAGGAGGGCGCCGATGACGAGCACGCTCCAGTCGGCCGTGATCCTGATCCCGGCAATCCGCCCGAGTGGGACTTCCTTGCTCGTGCTGCGGTTCATCGTGCTGCTCGAATGATGGCGGCCATGCCTTTCATGCTCGTGAACGTACCCATGAAGTCGTCAGATCAACTCCTACGCTACGGCGGATCGACGTTCAAGTGCAGGCCGGGCATCGCCGGCGCGCTGCGCGCCGACGGTCAGCGCGCACCAGGTCACGGCGACCAGCAACAGCGCCCAGGGGGTCGCACGGCCGGGAGGGCCGACGGTGTTCTGGCCGAGATCGGCCATCGTCGCGACCGACAGCAGTGCCCATCCCGCAATGACGACAAGCGTGCCCGGTCCTGGCCAGGCCGCCTCGGTTGGCCGGCCAGCCAACCATGCGAGCCCGCCGATCAGGGCGGGCGCGAGCAGGGTCAGATCGTGTCCGAGGAGATGCGGCGAGGCGAACAGCGAGAGGGCGACGGCGGCACACAGCGAGGGCTCGAAAAGGTCGACGCGATGGCGCGTGATCGCACCGAGCCACCCAGCCACGGCGGCCGCGGCCAGGCCGGCCGCGATCGAGAGGTAGTACACGCCCGGCGCCTGGCCCAGGAGTGACCCGAAGAGCCCGCTACTGCCCTGCATCTCCGCCGTCGGCGAGTTGTGCGGGGTCGCCACCGCCGAGACGAACGACGACAGTCCGTGTGGACCACCGGCGAGCAGTCCGATCAGCACCGTGACCGCCGCGCCGGCGATGGCACCGGCAATCCCGCGCCAGTCCCGCCTGCCCAGCATGTACGCGGCGATCCCGATCACCAACTGCGGCTTGGCGATCGCCGCGGTGAAACCCAGGGCGAAGCCCGCCAGCCCGGGTCTGCCCTTCCGCCAGGCCACATAGGCGATCGCCAGGCCCACGACGGACACGCCGTCCCACTGGCCTTCGAGCAGGACCAACCCTGTCCCGAAGCCCGCAAGTGCAATGAGCCCGATCGCCGCCCGCTGAACCCGCGACAGCGCTGCGGGCCAGGGAGCGGTTCGAGCCACCATCCAGAGTGAGAGCGCCACGAACAGCAGCTGCAGGATCGACCATGCCCGCCATGCGGCCCCGGCGCTCAAAAGACTGAACGGCAGCGCGACGACCGCGGCTCCAGGGGGATTCTCGAACGGGATGTCGTCGTGTCCGGCAGGGGCGCCGCTCTGCACGAGCGCCTGCCGCTCAACCGCCGGGTCGTAGATCTGCTCCGCGTGACCGGTCCGGATGAGCGTCGCGGCGACGTAAGTGCCCGCAAAGTCGCTCGTCGGGGCCAGCGAGGAGGGCACGACGGCCCAGACCTGCGCATAGTGCGCGAGGACGATCGAAGCGACGGTGATGAAGGCGGCGGCGAACCACCGCGGGCGCGCAGGCACTGGCGCTGCCCACTCTATGGCCAGATCGCCCACGCCACCGTCAAGGTGGCGTCACAGGGCCCTCGCGAAGATCTCGAGATCAACGTCGGAGAAGAGTGCGAAGGTGATCTCGCGCAGGGACGTGGCGTCCGCGCACAACGCTGCGTTCGCCGCCTCGATCGCGATCGGCGCGGCCTGGTCGATCGGGAAGCCGTAGATCCCCGTGCTGATCGACGGCGCGGCAACGGTCTCGCAGCCGTGCTCGGCGGCGAGTGCGAACGCCGATCGATATGCCGATGCCAGCAGCGCCGGCTCGTCGTGGCGGCCGTCGCGCCAGCGCGGGCCGACGGCGTGGATGACGTAGCGAGCATTGAGACGGGCAGCACTCGTGATGACCGCCGAGCCGGCCGGACATCCCGAGTACCGCTCCCGCAGCTCATGCATCAGGTCAGCACCGGCGGCCCGGTGGATCGCCCCGTCAACGCCGCCACCGCCGGCCAGACGGCTGTTCGCGGCGTTGACGATCGCGTCGACAGCCAGCGTGGTGATGTCGGCGCGCCGAAGGGCGATGCGCCCCTGCCCTGCGTCGCGAACGAGCCGGTCAGGCTCCATCGGCGCGGGCCAGCGCCAGGCACACGTTGTGGCCGCCGAACCCATACGAGGTGCTGAGCGCGAAGTCGATGCGGGCGTCGCGACCCTGGTTGGGGACGTAGTCGAGGTCGCACTCGGGATCGGGCTCGTCCAGATTGATCGTCGGCGGCACGAACTGGTCACGAATGGCCAGAACTGTGATGACCGCCTCCACCGCACCAGCGGCGCCGAGGAGATGCCCGTGCATCGACTTCGTCGACGACATCGGTATCGTTCCGGCGAGCTCGCCCAGCGCGGCCTTGACCGCCTTGGTCTCGGCGGCGTCGTTCATCTGCGTCGATGTGCCGTGAGCGTTGATGTAGTCGACCTCGTCCGGCCCGCGCCCTGCGCGCTTGAGCGAGCGCAGGATGCAGCGACGCGCGCCGTCGCCCTGCTCGTCCGGCTGCGTGATGTGGTACGCGTCCGCAGTGGCGCCGTAGCCGGCGACCTCGCCGTAGATGTGCGCGCCACGCGCGACGGCGTGGCCCCAGTCCTCGAGCACGAACATGCCCGCTCCCTCGCCCATGACGAAGCCGTCGCGATCCTTGTCGAACGGCCGCGACGCGCGCTCGGGTTCGTCGTTGCGCGTCGACAGCGCCTGCATCGCGTCGAAAGCCGCGACGCTGATATTGGTGATCGATGCCTCGGTGCCGCCGGTGATGATCGCCGTCGCCTCGCCACGACGAATCCACTCAGCCGCCTCGCCGATGGCGTGCCCGGATGACGCGCAAGCGCTGACGATGGCGTAGTTCACGCCTTTCGCCCCGCACTCGATCGCAATCGCGCCCGCCGGCATGTCGATGATCATCGATGGCACCGTGAACGGCGAGACGCGGCGTGGTCCCTGGTTGTACAGCGCGAGGACGTTGCGTTCGATCACCTCGATACCGCCGACACCCGATGCGACGAGCACGCCGACGTCCTCGGGCATCGACCTGATGTCCAGGCCTGAGTCCTCGATCGCCTGACGCGCAGCGAAGACGGCGAGCTGCGTGCAGCGGCTCATCCGGCGCGCTTCCTTCTTGCCGATGACCACCTCGGGATCAAACCCTTTGACCTGTCCCGCGATCTGCGTGGTGAGATGCGAGGCGTCGAATGCCGTGATCGGACCGATGCCACCCTGACCACGGCGGCACGACTGCCACGTCGATTCCGCGTCGAGCCCGAGCGGCGTCACGGCGCCGATGCCGGTGATCGCGACGCGAGGACTCCCGCCGTTGCCGTTTCCGTTGCTGCCGCTCATGCCTGCACCTCCCCCTGCGGAATCAGCTGCGCGCCCTGCGAGTGATAGCCGCCGTCGACATGGATCATCTCGCCGGTGATTGCTCGCGCGAGGTCACTGAGCAGGAACGCTGTGACATCGGCGACGGGGCCGCTGTCGGCGCTGTCCCATCCGAGCGGTGCCTGCTTGCCCCACGAGGACTTCAACACCTCGAACCCCGGGATCGACCGCGCGGCGATCGTCTCGAGCGGACCGGCGGAGATGGTGTTGACGCGGATCTTTCGCGGACCGAGCTCGCGCGCCAGATAGCGCGCGATCGACTCGAGTGCGGCTTTGGCCGGCCCCATCCAGTCGTAGAGCGGCCACGCGATGCGCGCGTCGAAGGTGAGCGCGACCAGCGCGCCGCCTGTTTCCGGCATCAATGGCGTGAACGCGGCGGCCAGCGTGCGCAGCGAGTAGCTGCTGACGTGGAAGGCTGTCGCCACCGAGCTCCACGGAGCGTCGAGAAAGCCGCCGCCGAGGCAGTCCTCGGGAGCGAAGCCGATGGCATGGACGACGCCGTCCAGACCACCGAGGCTGCCTCGGACATGGTCGGCGACTGCCTGCGCCTGGGCGACGTCGGTGACGTCGAGCTCGAGGACTTCGGGCACCGGGTCGAGCCTGTTGGCGCTCCGCTTCGTCAGGCTCATCGCCCTGCCGAACGACGTCAGCACCACCTCGGCACCCGCTTGCTGGCACGCGGCAGCGATGGCGAACGCGATGCTCTTCGGGGTGAGCACCCCGGTGACGAGGATGCGTTTCCCGCGCAGCAGGTTGGTGGTGGGGTTGGTCTCTGGGCTACTCACAAGCGACGTACCTTATAAGTCCGGGGAGGGTCGGCGCAGTTACGCAGCAACGATCTCGAGCATCGCTGCATGCCACGCCGGGGTACCGGCGAGGATGTCGCCGCTGACGAACACGGCATCCGCATCCCCGGCCCAGTCGGTCACCACGCCGCCGGCTTCGCGGACGAGCAGGGCCCCGGCAGCGATGTCCCAGATCCCCAGACCGAGCTCGAAGAACCCGTCGAAGACGCCGGCGCCGACATACGCGAGATCAAGGCTCGCGGCCCCCGCGCGACGCAGGTCCTCGAACCGGGTCAACGCCTGCTCGAAAACAGGGAAGTACCGTGGCAGGCGGTCCTTGCGGCGGAACGGGAATCCCGTCGCGACGATGCCGGCTCCGGGGTGGCTCGACACCGAGAGGCGCCGCCCGCGGTTGTCGGTTGCCCCGAGCCCCTCCGCGGCGCTCCAGGAAGCACCGAGCAGCGGCGCGTTGACCGCGCCGACGACGGGTCGCCCCGCCTCGACCAGAGCAACACTGACCCCCACCACCGGGAAACCGCGCAGGAAGTTGGTGGTGCCGTCGATCGGGTCAACGACCCACATGCGCTCGGCACGGACCCCACCGGCCTCTTCAGCAAGGATGGGGATATCAGGCGCACCGGATCGGAGCACGTCGATGGCTGCCTGCTCGGCCGCGCGGTCGACCTCGGTGACGTAGTCCCCCGGGCTCTTGACCTCCGCGGTCAGCGGGCCCGAGCCGGCGTGGGCGCGAACGACGTGGGCAGATGCTGAGTCAGCCGCGGCGACGGCAAGCTCACGCAGGGTTTCGCGCTGCTGCACGCGATGAGGGTACGCGCCGCGGTCGAGTTACCTTCTTCTTTGGAACCGAGCGAGCGAGCGGCGCCGTGCGCATGAACTGCGCGGGATCGAGGCCGCCGCGGGCGAGCAACGTCTCCATGGCCTCGACGTCGCAGGGGCGAGCGAGGTGGAATCCCTGCGCCATGCCGCAGCCGAGCGCGTTGAGGCGCTCGACCTGGAGTGGCGTCTCGACACCTTCCGCCACCAGCGCGAGGCGCAGCGCCTCGCCGTGGCGAACGACGGTTGCCGCGAGCTCTCCGCTCGAGGTCGGATCTCCGAGCTCGGCGACGAGCGGGCGCGCGATCTTGAGGATGTCGATAGGGAGGCGGCGCAGATACGCGAGGGAGGTGTAGCCCGTGCCGACGTTGTCGATGGCGACATGCACGCCGGCACGCTGCAGCGCGTCGAACGCCGCGATGGTGCCGTGCAGATCCTGCAGCACCACGTTCTCGGTCACCTCGAGGATCAGGCACGCCGGATCCACCTGCACCTCCTCGAGGCACTTGCTGACGCGCTGGACGAGCTCGCGCTTGCCGAGCGCGCCGGCGGAGACGTTGACCGAGATCGCCAGCTCCGGGGTGGCGGGATACGCGTTCTGCCAGCGGCGGAGTTGCTGGCACGCTCTGCGCAGCACGAACTCCTCGATCTTCTCGGCCAGGCCGCACTCAATCGCGACGGAGAGAAAATCGATCGGGGCGAGCAACCCGCGGACCGGGTGCTGCCAGCGCACCAGTGCCTCCGCGCCGAGGATCCGGCCGGTCTTGAGCTCCACGATCGGCTGGTAGTGGACGACGAACTCGCCGGTGTCGAGCGCGGTCTGCAACTCCTGGGGGAGTCCGGAATCCACAGGCCCGGCGGCGACGCCGCCGTGGACGCGGAAGCCGGTTGCACCCGCATCGCGCGCTTCGGTGGCGGCCTCAGTGGCGTTGCGCAGCAGGAGCGCCGCGGAGATGTCCGCGCTGTTCGCTGACGCGAGCCCGACGGACGCCACGACCGATACGTGACCGCCGTCAACGTCGACGGGGAGCGCGAGCGTCTCGACGACACGCTGCGCGATCAGCTCCGCCTCGCGGGGGTGCAGGACCTCTGGCAGGAGCAGCGCGAACTCGTCGCCTCCCAGCCGCGCGGCGGTATCGGTGCGCCGCAGACACTCGCGCAGACGGCGGCCGACCTCGATCAGTACGGCATCGCCGGCGGTGTGCCCGAGCTTGGCATTGATCCTGCGGAAATCCGCGAGGTCGACGTAGATGACGCTGACGACGTGTCGCTCCGGGTCGCGTTCGAGGAGCGCGCGCTCCATGCGGTCGACGAACAGCGCGGGATTGGCGAGGTGGGTGAGCGGGTCGTGGAAGGCTCTGTCGGCGAGCTCGTTCTGCAGCGCCGTGAGACGCAGCAGCGCGTCGTGCAGGCGGCTTCGCTCCAACGTCAGCGCGGCGAGGTTGGCCAGCTCCTGGAGGGTCTCGTCGTCCGCACGGGCCGTCGGGCTGTCGAGCCGGCTGATACCGAGCGCGAGATAGCCGATGGTGCGACCGTCGACGCGAAGCGAGACCGCCAGGCCACCGGTGATGTTGAGGCGTGTTGTCAGCCGCGAAACCCATGGATCCGTGGCCGCCGCAGCAAGGTGGACGACTCCGAAGATGGGCGGCGCCAGGGCGGCGGTCCCGTCGTCCTCGAGGTCAACGGGGCGCATCACATCCACCGGCTCCGAGCCACGCAGGCTCGTCCTGAAGGCCGCGGGGTTGCCCGCCTCCGGGATGAGCGTGAGCTCGGCGCATTCCGCGTTGAACTTGGCGGCCGCTCGACGGAGCAGGTCGACGGATGCGCCGTCGAGGTCACGCGCTTCCAGCAGCGCGACACCCGCGCCGTGAACGAAGCCGAGGCTTGTCCCATCGCGGTGCACGGCTGCCCATGCGATGCCGGCGGCGCCGGCTGCGATGACCGCGATAACGAGCAGGACGAGCAACGTCGTTCCCATCAGTTGCCCATCAGCGGCTCAACCGGAGCGGAACGACGTTGTCAGCGGAGACCGACTCGGCTTTGAGTCGCCTGCGGTCGACACCGCCATGGCGAAGGAGCTGCTCGATCTCGCCTTCCGGGAGCGGGTGGCAGAGATGAAATCCCTGACCCGAGAGGCAGCCCAGCTGCAGCAACCGCGTCACCTGCGACGCCGCCTCGATGCCTTCCGCGACGACCTGCACCTGCAGCGCCTCGGCGAGGCTCACGATGGCTCGGGTGAAATCCTCGTCGGCGCCGCTGCCGAGATCGTCGACGAACGGCTTGGCGATCTTCAGGATGTCGACGGGCAGACGTCGCAGGTAGCTCAATGACGAGTACCCGGTGCCGAAGTCATCGATCGCGATGCGAATGCCCTTGCGACGCAGCGCCTCGAGCTTCGCCGAGACCATCGCGGTGTCCTCGAGCAGCATCGACTCGGTGAGCTCCAGGATGAGCGTCTCGGGGGGCAGCCCGACCTCCGTGACGGTGCGCAGCACGTCCTGGACGAACGTCGTGCTGTTGAGCTGGATCACCGACACGTTCACGCACACAGACAGCGGCGGCTCCTGCGGGCATTCCCGCTGCAGCCGGAGTGCGGTCGCGCAGGCCGTGCGCAGCACGAAGGCGCCGAGCGGCAGGATGAGACGGCTCTCCTCGGCGACGTGGATGAACTCGCCCGGAGCAACGATGCCGCGCGTGGGATGACGCCAGCGTACGAGCGCCTCCACTGCGGAGATCTCGCCGGTGATGAGGTTGACAACAGGCTGGTAGTGGAGGATGAACTGCTCCTCCTCCATCGCACGCTCGAGCTCGCCACGCAGCTGCCGCCGATGCACGACGTCGCTCTCCATGCCCGGCGCGAAGAGGACGTAGCGGTCGCGTCCCGAACCCTTTGCGGCATACATCGCAACGTCGGCATGGCGCATGAGACTGGTCGCGTTATCGGCAACATTGTCCGCAACAGCGATGCCGAGGGAAGCGCGGACGCTGATCGTGTTGCCGATCACCACGAACGGACGGCGCAACGTCTCGAGCACGCGGCGCGCGACATGCTCTGCTTCGACGACGCTGTCGACGCCCTCGATCAGGACGGCGAACTCGTCGCCACCGAGGCGCGCGGCTGTGTCGGGCCGGCGCAGGCAGGAGCGGATTCGCGCGGCGACCTCGACGAGCAGCGCATCGCCTGCGGCGTGCCCGAGTGTGTCGTTGATGCCCTTGAAGTCGTCGATGTCGAGGAAGATGACCGCGACGCTCGAGCTGCCCTCTGCGCTGCGCGTCAAGGCCAGGTCGATGTGCTGTCCGAACAGCGTCCGGTTCGCGAGGTCGGTGAGCGAGTCGTGATACGCCTGGTGCGTGAGCTGCTCCTGCAGCTCCGTCAGCCGGGCGATCGAGCGCTCCATGCGGCTGTTCTCGAGGATCACCGTGGTGCGCGTCGCGAGCGTCCGGAACAGCTTGAGGTCGCGCTGGTCGTAGTCGCGTGCGTCGAGGTGGCCGCCGACCATGAGGCTGCCGATCATTCGCGACTCGCCGCGGAGCAACGCGACCATCGCCTCGCGAACGCCCCGTCGCTCGAGCATCTGTGCGCTCGGATCGTCGGCCGCTCCGACGCGAACGATCACGCCGGCGGTCTCGGCTTCGAGCACATCGTCGAGCTCACCAAGCCCGAGTGGCACCATCACCTCGTCCGGGAATCCCCTGCGCACCGTGGTGCGAAACGCCTTTTCGTTGGGTTGCGAGGGGAAGACGGTGAGCTGCGCGATCTCTGCATGAAAGATCGCCCGGGCGCGGTTGAGCAACAGCACGATCGACGGCTCCAGGTCGCGTCCGGCCAGGGCGTCGACGGCTCCGATGAGGAACTCGGCCGCCTCGTGGTCGTAGCGCTCGCGCACCCACGCCCGGTGGGTCATGAGCACCGCGATGGTCACGACCGTCAGCGGAACGAGTGCCGGGCGGTCGACAGGGATGAGCCGGACGGCGATGAGTTCGATGCACATCGAGGTGACGGCGGCGACGTACGCCGAGCCGAGGTGGTAACCGACCGCAACCCATGAGTGGCGATCGCGGGGGCGAAGCAGAATCGCATCGGAGATGCCGCGCCGCAGCACTGTGATGAACGTCGCCGCGATGGCGGCGAGCGCGCTGTGCCAGACGGGGAGGCTCGGGCTTCCCGCAACCAGCCGGAAGACCCAGATCCCGATCGAGGCGAACACGACGAATCGGACGAGATCGAAGGCGGTCTGCCAGAGACCGAACGGCCTCCGCATCGCTGACGAAAGGCCCGTTCCGACCACGTAGCCGAGCAGGAGATCGGACGGGGTTGCATGGAAGAGCCCGACGACAAAGGGCGCGGCTGCCATCGTGATCGCCTGCGTGCCGCGCCTCGGGCTATCCATCGCGGCCAGGCGGGCGGCGAGGAAGAAGGCCACCGCGTATGCCCACCAGGGCAGACCTGGCGACTGGAACACGTGGAGACCGGCGTCATAGCCGATCCACAGCGCTGTGCCGGCAGCGAGCATCAGCGCGCCAAAAATCCACAATCGCGGATCGACACGTGTCCGCCGGCTGAACGCAGCCCGAAGGCGATGCACCAGTGGCGTCATCGCGTCGTTGAAATCTCCGCCTTGATCTGCACCGCCGCGATCGTATGGCGAGTTGATCCGATGCAATCGCCAGCTTCGGTGACGGCTTCGTTACTGTTTGTTCAAATTGGGCGCGCCCATCGCTGTCGGCACCTGCAACTGGGCCGACCACACCGACTTCTATCCACCGGAGCTGGAGCGTGGGCGACGGCAACGAGAGAAGCTGTCCTTCTACGCGCAGTACTTCCCGATCGTCGAGGTCGACACGACGTTCTACGGGATCCCGCGTCCGCCTATTGTCGAGGCCTGGGTCGAGCGAACCCCGGAGCAGTTCCGCTTCAACATCAAGGCGTACCGCAGCCTCACCGGGCACGAACGCGAGGATGGGCGTCCCCGGCAGCCGACGCAGGATGAGGAGCGCGACTTCATGGCCGCGCTGGCGCCGCTCCGCGCCAGTGGCAAGCTCGTCGCCGTCCATTACCAGTTCCCGCCCTGGTTCACCAACCGTCCCGAGGCGCGCGACTGGCTGCTGGCTGCGCGCGACCGCCATCCCGACGACCTCCTCGCCATCGAGTTCCGGCATCGATCCTGGTTCGACGGCGACGCTTGGCCGGCAACCGAGGACCTGCTGCGCGAGCTCGACTGCGTCTACGTCGGCGTTGACGCCCCGCAGATCGGGAGCGCAACGGCGCCGCCGCTGCTTGCGATCACGTCGCGCCGCCTCTGCATCACGCGGTTCCACGGGCGCAATCGCCAGACGTGGTATTCGGGCGGCCCGACGAGCGGAGATCGCTTCAACTACCTGTACACCCCCGCGGAGCTTGCAGAGTGGATCCCGGCAATCCGCGCCGCCAGCGACGACGGAGTGCCCGTCCACGTCCTGCTGAACAACAACAAGAGCAACTACGCAGTCGTCAACGCGTTCGACTTCGGGGCGATGCTCGGGGTCGGACTGCCGCGCCCACCTCAGCCCGTGATCGAGACGCTCCGTGAGCGGGACGGAGCTGTTCCCGAGTGGGTGGAGACGTCGACACCAATTCCGACTCCTCCCCCGGCGACCGTCGGGGGAGGGGAAAAGAAGGACGGCGGGAGCCAGCTCACCCTCTCGCTTTGAGGCACCCGTTTGGGGGACAATGGTCGGGGCGAACCGGCTCTGCCGGGCGGATTTGTATTGGAGGTGTTCACGATGGCTATGGCGTCCTCTCGACGCAACGACCGTGGACGCCGGCCGGCCGCAAGCGGTGTGGTCATGCGCAATGAAGGCGGCACCCACGAGGTTGAGGTCTCTCGAGCCCTCAATCAATGGGCGGTCACGGTGACCTCGATCGCCGACAACCGGATGATCACGCAGGACTTCTTCTCGCGGCGATGGGAGGCGGTTGCGCGTGCCGAGGATTTCGTTCGCCTGCTCAACCGGAGTGAGCCGCCGCCCGGCTGGTAGCCGGCCGACTTCAGCTCGTCTCGAGGTCCAGCAACCAGCGCTTGCGCGGGAGTCCGCCGCCGTAGCCTCCGATGTTGCCGCCGGTGCGCACCACGCGGTGGCACGGCACGACGACGGGAATCGGGTTCGAGCCGAGCGCATTGCCGACGGCTCTCGCCGCGCGCGGCGAGCCGATCTCGTGCGCGACGTCACCGTAGCTGGCCACCGACCCGTACGGGATGCGGGCTGTCCGGCGAAGCACACGCTGGGCGAACGGCCCCACCAGCGACCAATCGAGGTCGAGGTCGAAGTCGTGGAGGCGACCGCTGAAGTAGCTGTCGAGCTCACGCCGCACCTTATCGAGGCGGCGTGGCGCCTCGAGGATCCGCGGCGAGAGGTTGGTGGCAACTTCTCCGAGGACCTCGTCACGGTTCTCGCTCTCGAACGCGACCCGGACAAGACCGCGGCGGGTGGCCATCAGCAGCAGCGTCCCAATCGGGCTGTCCATGGTCGTGACTGCCACGTCGATGAGCCCACTCGCTTCCGCGCGATCGACGAATCGGGATGCCAGTGCCTGGTCGACAGTCGCTTCGTTGACGGTCATGTGCGATCCCTCCTGAGCTTCTTCAGGCCCTCGTGGACGCTCTGACGCGCCGAGTCCTGGGTGGTCGACATCGCCTCCGCGATCTCCGGATAGCTGCGATCGCCGGCGAACCGGAGGACCACGGCGCGGCGCTGCTTTCCCGGCAATCGGCGCACGTCGTCCCAGAGTCCTTCGTCGATGTCGGATTCCGCGATGGGTGCCGCCCCCGGGTCGGGGTCGGCAATCGGTGTCGGCCTCCGGGCCATCGCGCGCCGGGCGTCGATCACCTTGCGGCGAGCGATCGTGAACAGCCAGCCGCGCAGGTTCGAGGCGTCGCCGAGACGGGGATAGGCGCGAAGCGCGCTGAGCATCGTCTCCTGGAAGCAGTCCTCCGCCTCGGACGGCCCGATGGCTCCCCGGAGGAACGAGAGGACGGCGCCGGAGTGGTCGTCAAAGACATGCTGGAACGGGGGGAGTTGGGTCGGTCTCACCGTGCTCACTGCATATCAAACGCGCGCTGCTGCGCGTGTGTGAGCCGCTGTCCGGATCAGACTGGCGGCTCGTCCTTGGGGGCGCCTTCGGTTGCGATCTCCGCGGGTACCTCGTTCGGGAACGCGACCGCCACCTCGAAGGCCTCGCCGGAGCGCCAGATGGTGAGCATCATGGTGTCGCCCGGCTGACGGAGTGACACAGCGCGGCGGAACTGATCGGCGCCGCCGTTGACCGTGTACGGACCGATCCCGGTGATCACGTCGCCCGGGTGGATGGTCGCCGCTTCGGCCGGAGAGCCCGGCTTGACCTGCCCGACCTCGACGCCGTACGTGGACGGGAGGCCCTTCTCCAACGCGATCTCGGCGGTGACGGTCCTGACCGATGCTCCAAAGGCGACGTGCTGCTCCTCGGACTCGGGGCGCGGCAGGAAGCGCGCCAGCTGCACGGGGTCGTGGCCGACGAGCAGACGATCGCCCACCTGGACGACCGGCACCACCACCTTGCCCAGGCGACCGAACAGGATGGCTGTTGCAGACGGGTCGCTGAGCACGTCGCGTTTGGTGTACGCGATGCCGCGCTGATCGAGGTAGCGGAGCGTCGCCTCCGACGCGGGATCGCCGGGACGGAAGAAGACGGTAACTGCGTCGCTCACGCGGTTCAGGCCTCCGGTACGTCACCGGCGGTGGCCGGTGCCACGTACGGCTGCGACTCGCCGGGAGGGGCTGCCTGCCCGTCCGGACCGTTCGGCGAACCTTCCGCGGTGGGCTGTCCGGCGCCCGCACCACGCCCGCGTCCACGGCGACGCCGGCGACGGCGTTTGCGTTGCGTTGCGTCCTGCGGCTGCGCCTCGCCAGAGGTTGGCGCGGCGACTGCCGGCGTGCTGCCATCGGCCGATGCGACCACCGGCTGCGCTGCGCCTCTGCGTCCACGACGGCGGCGGCGACGGCGCTTTGCAGCCCGCTCCGGATCGGTGCCATCGCCTGACTCGACGGTGGCGCCGCCGTCCTGCTGCTGACGGGGTTGACCGCGGTTCGGCTTGGGCTGCGAGACGAGCTCGAGCGCGCTGAGCCAGCCACCTGTCGACCGCGACGCCTCGACCAGGGCGCCGTACATCAACTCATCGCCGCTGCGCAGCGTTGCGCTGTCGCCGATGCACGCCACGAGGCGCTTGGCGCGCGAGATGGCGACGTTGAGACGGTTCGGGACGCGCAGGAAACCGATGCGCCCACGTTCGTTGGAGCGCACCAGGGAGATGACGACGATGTCCTCCTCGCGGCCTTCGAACGAGTTGACGGTGTCGATCTTGACGGTGCGCTTGAACTTGCGGCGGCCGAGTGCCTGCCGAAGGCGCTCGACCTGCTCGGCGTACATCGCGATGACTGCCATGCTCAGCTCGCGCGGCGCGCGCTCATCGAGCAGGCGGACGACCTGCGCAGCAACGCGAACCTCTGCCTCGTTGCGCAGCGCGCCGCCGGGACCGCGGCGCTCACGGCCGCCGCGCATTCCCTCGGTGTCGACGAAGTGCAGCGCAACGGGGAACGGCTTGCGCGTGATGTAGTCGTACGCCTCCACCTCGGGTGCGTTCTCGAGCTGGTTGTCGTACGACGCCGCTGAGACGTACGCGGCGATGTCCGGGTGCATGCGGTGCTGGATGGTGAGGAGGCATTGTGCCTCGGCCGGCAGCCCGCCGTCCCAGCACTGCTCGAAAAGGCTGCGGTTGACGAGATCCTCGAGCGCCGGGTCGATCTCGACGATGCCGTAAAGCGCGTCGTCTTCTACTGGTGGGAGTTGCTTGTGGTCACCGACGAGCGCGAGGCTGCGGCCGAGCCGCAGCGCCGGCAGCGCCTCATCGGCGCGCGCCTTGTTGGCCTCGTCGAGGATGACGATGTCGAAGTTCATGTCAGTGATGCCCGACGTGGCCGCCGTGGCGCACGTGGCGAAGTAGCAGTTGGCCTCGAGCAGGCGCGGGTCGTCCTCGTCGTCGCAGCGGAACTTGTCGACCGCCGGATGCACACGCTCTGCGCGCGCAACGCGAACCGCGCGCATCCCGGGCGTGCCGGCGAGGCGCTCGAGGGCGTTGTCGACCGCCAGGTTGCTGTGCGACGTCACGAGGATGCGCTCGTCGGGGTTGGCGGCAAGGCGGCGTTTGACGGCCTCGACGATGACGGTCGTCTTGCCGGTCCCCGGCGGTCCCTGGATGAACACCGCCTGACCGGCGCTCAGCCTGCTGAGCAGACCGACCGCGCGGTTCTGGGGTTTGTTCGGACGCATGCCGCTCGTGAGCCACGACGACTCGGCGTCCGATTCGTCCTTGGGGGCAATGATGGTTTCCGGGCTGACGAGAAGTTGCGCGAGCAGCCCCACGCCGAAGTCCTTGGTGGCGATCGCGGCGAGCACGGAGCGCTTCGCCTGGTAGAGCGCCTTGTTGAACGATGGGGCGATGTAGCCCTCGCTGCCGGAATGCTCGAAGGTCCGCGTCACGATCTCGACGACGTGACGCTGGTGGTCGATGCGGGCGACACGGCCGACGAAGTTCGTCTCGTCGTCGGGCTCGATGAGGACCGCCGCATCGGGTGTCAGGTTGATCGGCTCCCCGATCGGGATCTGGAACTCGACCTTACCGACCTCGGGTGATTTGCGATCGGCATCGGTGAACTCGCGGCCGCAGGACGGGCAGCGCTCGTGGCTTTCGGGACGCCAGAGCGCGCGGCACGCTTTGCACCGCCAGTACTCGCGAGCGCCGTTGAAGCGGGTTCGCTGCGACTGCGCGCGCTGCTTCTCCGCGCGCTCGAGGCTGTCGACGAGCTTGAGGGTGGCGTAGAGCTGCTCGGAACGGGCGGCGTGCTGCGTCGAGATGCGCCAGTCCAGGAGCCGGAATGTGTCGCTGACGACGCCGTTTGCCTCGGTGACCACCGGTTCGCGGGTGGTGATCGTCAGGAGTTTTGCGCCCTCGGGCTGACCTCCCGTCGGCCGGATGGAGATGACTCGCAGGCCGAGATGCTCGCGGGTGCCGTCCGGTCCCGGCTGGGCAACGCATTGCAGCACCAGGTCGGGAAGGTCGAGGCGCAACTGCGGCGGATCCTCGTCACCGAATGAGACGGAGACGTGTCCGACCTCACCGATGCGGTCGGCAAAGACGGTTCGCGGATCGGCGCCGGGTTGCGCGCCATTCGCCCATGCTTCCAGGACGACCATGGCATCGCTGCCGTCGGGCACGATCAGGTGCAGACGATCGAGCGCGAGGTCTGGGGCTATCAGCGGACTGTCAACCTCGGACGCGGCGGTGGCCCTGTCCACCGGCGCAAATGAATGGACTTCGGGACGGCTTCGGGCGGTGCTTTTTGCACGCGGGGCGACGATTCGATCGACGTCAACCGCGGGGACGCCCGAGGGCTCCCGTCTGCAAATGACTATACCCGATCCGAGCAACGGTGCAACGTCATCGCTGTGAAGGGTTGTCTCAACTACGATCAGCACATGGCCGACAACCCGTCCCCCGGCGTCGATCTCAGCGGGATCCACCACGAGCTCGACAAGCTCAAGTCGCAGCTCTGCCGCTGCCAGCACCAGGGCACGTGCATGGCCTGCAAAGGGTTCGAGGTGATCCGCCAGCAGGTGCAGGTGGTCGTCGCGGCGGCTTCCCAGCCGGTGCTCATGCAGGTCGCACAGGAAGTGCAGATGGAACAGCTGATGTCGCAGCTCGGCGGCCTCCAGGAGAAGCTCTCCGAGGACCCGCAGCTCCAGGACATGATGGCCCGGATGTTCGAGCGCGTCCAGGACGACCTGGGCGGTCCCGAGCAGTTCCAGCAGATGCTCGGCAGCCTGTTCGGTGGCATGCCGGGGATGGAGGGTCTCACTCCCGACACCAATGTGCCGCCCGACGATCGTCCCTCGCCACCAAAGGACTCCAAGCCGCGCGACGAGACGCCGTTCGACGATCGCGACACGCCACCGGACGACCGGCCCGCTCCTTCGAAGGACTAGCCGAGCGTGCCCACCGCCCGCCTCCGCCGCTCAGTTCTCGCCGTTCCCGGCAGTAACCCGCGGATGATGGAGAAGGCGGCGGCGAGTGCCGCTGACGAGGTCTTCCTCGACCTCGAGGACGCCTGCGCGCCGCTCGAGAAGCCCGAGGCTCGCGGCAAGATCGTCGAGGCACTGCGCTCCCACGACTGGCACGGCAAGACACGCGTCGTGCGCATCAACCAGGTGACCAGCGAGTTCGCGTTCGAAGACCTACGCGAGGTGATCACCGGAGCCGGCGACGTCCTCGACTGCATCATGGTCCCGAAGGTTCGCAACGCGGGCGACGTCGCCTTCGTCGACCGCGCGCTGCAGCAGCTCGAGCAATCCCTGGGATACCCCGCCGGCCGCATCGGCATCGAGGCGCAGATCGAGGATGCGGAAGGCCTCATGCGCGCGGACGAGATCGCGTTCTCGAGCGCTCGGCTGGAGACGCTGACGTTTGGGCCGGCGGACTTCTCCGCGTCGATGCAGCTGCCGTCGCTGACGGTGCGCAACAACGAGACATACCCCGGCGACATCTTCCACTACGTGCTCTTCAAGCTCGCCGTCGCTGCGCGCGCTGCGGGTATTCAGGTGATCGACGGCCCGTACCTCGCCATCCACGACGTCGAGGGATATCGCGCGTCCGCGGCACGGGCGGCGGCGCTCGGCTACGACGGGAAATGGGCGCTGCATCCGGCGCAGATCGAGCCGGCCAACGAGGCGTTCACGCCCGCCCAGGCCGATTTCGACAAGGCTTCGCAGATCCTCGAGGCGTACCGGCGTGCGACCGAGGTGGATCGCAGGGGAGCGGTGATGCTCGGCGACGAGATGATCGACGAGGCGTCGCGAAAGATCGCGATGGGGTTCTACGCGCGCGGCGTGGCAGCCGGTCTGACTCCGTCGGCCTAGACTTTCAGCTCCAACGGGTCGCGCCCGGAGCTCGTCAGCGCGACGAGGCGATCCGTCGAGATCTCGACCGCGCGGGGATCGATGTCCGCGCCGATGAAGTCGCACCCGAAACGCACTGCCGCCACGGCCGATGAGCCGCTGCCGCAGAACGGGTCGCACACTGTGAACCCGGGCTCGGCGCTCGCCTCGAGCATCATCTCGAAGAGGCGCACCGGTTTCTGCGTCGGATACGCGGCGCGATGGATACGCGGGACCGCCCACACATCAGGCATGTCGCGGCGCGAGACCTTGCGCCGGCCCTTGCTCGCGAACACGATCTGCTCGTGGCGGCGGCGGAAGTAGTGCCCCATCCCGAGGTGCATCTTGTCCCACACGATCACGCCTTTCACATCGAAGCATTCGCGTACCAGTGCGCCGAGCGAGAGCATCGAGAAACTGTCGAACATGATGTAGACGTGCCGGTCCTGGCGGAGCACGCGCGCGCACTCCGCGAGAAACACCCGATACGTGTCCGGATCGTCGGAGAACTCGTGGAACCAGCGCTCGTTGTCGGGCTTGCCGTAGCTGCCGACGATGCGCCCGTGTCCGAACCGCATGTGCTGATTCATCCCTGAGTAGGCAGGGTCGGTGACGATGACGTCGACGGACTCGTCCGGCTGATCGCGAAGGAACGCGATGCAGTCCTGCGTGCGAATGTCGAAACGTCCGAGTGCAGCGTTGGAGGACGCCGCGGCACCGTCAAGCGGGCGGGCGATCATCTCACGAACGGCCGTTCGCACATCTCCGCAACTCTAGCAGTGCAAGCTCGCTCTACACTGCGACCCGAATGGCGGGAGGCTTCGAGAGACAGGTCCGCGCGCGAGACGAGTACCGCCGTCGCAATCCGTCGTGGGTGGACAGCGTGACCCGCTACCGCACCTTGATCGGCAGCGTCGCGCAGCCCGGCGCCCGGATTCTCGACCTCGGCTGCGGGCGCAACGGACTGCACGGCGACGACCTCTCCTGTGCTCCCGAAACCAACGTCGTCGGTGTCGACCCGGATCGAGACGCGCTTGCCGACAACACCGTGGTCTCACATCCAGTCGTCGGATCCGGCGAGGACCTGCCGTTTGCTGCCGGCTCCTTCGACGTCGTCGCGTCGGCCTGGGTGCTCGAGCATCTCGACCATCCCGGTCTTGTGTTCTCCGAGGTGCGCCGCGTCCTCGTCAACGGCGGACGCTTCGTCTTCGTCACTCCCAACGCGTGGAACTACAACGCGTGGATGATCCGGGCAGTCCCCCATCGCTGGCACGCCACGCTGACGCACCGCCTGTACGGTCGCGGTGAAGGCGACGCCTACCCGGTTCGCTATCGCGCCAACAGCAGCGCCCGGCTGCACCGGCTGCTGAACGCCGCGGGCTTCCACAGGACACGCCTGATGTACAACGGCGATCCGTCCTACATCGCGTTCAACCGCGCGCTCCTCGAAACCTCGTTCGGCATCGAGCGAATCCTCGCGACGCCGGCGCTGGAGGGAGCGCGCGTGCACATCCTCGGGGACGCACTGGCCTGACGGCTAAACTCGGGGTGTGTCCATCGATTTGACGACCGAGCAACGCGAGATCGTCGGCATGGTCCGGGATTTCGTCGAGCGGGAGATCATCCCGGTCGCGCACGACCTGGAGCACGACGACACCTACCCCGAGAGGATCGTCGCGCAGATGAAGCAGCTCGGTTTCTTCGGGTTCGCCGTCCCCGAGGAGTACGGCGGCGCCGGGCTCGACTACGCGACCTACGCGATGGTCTGCGAGGAGATCGCCCGCGGTTGGATGTCGATTACGGGGATCATCAACACGCACTTCATCGTCAGCTTCCTCATCGAGAAATTCGGGACAGACGAGCAGCGGCAGCGCTTCCTGCCGCGCATGGCGACCGGGGAGTTCCACGGCGGCTTCTCGATGAGCGAGCCCAACTGCGGCTCCGATGTGCAGGCGATTCAGACCCGAGCCGTGCTCGACAACGGCGAGTACGTCATCAACGGCACGAAGATGTGGGCCACCAACGGGGCTCACTCCACCGTGGTCGCGACACTCGTCAAGACCGACCCGGATGCAAAGCCGCCGCACCGCGGGATGTCGTGCATCCTCGCCGAGAAGCATTACGCCGGGTTCACGGCCTCACGCCATATCGAGAAGCTCGGCTATCGCGGTGTTGAGACGACGGAGCTCGTCTTCGACAACAACCGCCAGCCCGTCGCCAATCTGCTCGGTGGCGTCGAGGGACAGGGCTTCAAACAGATGATGGCGGCGATCGAGCTCGGCCGGGTCAACGTGGCCGCGCGCGGCGTCGGCGTCGCCCAGCGTGCCTTCGAGCTGTCCATCGCGTACGCGCAGCAGCGTCACGCGTTCGGCGTGCCGATCGCCGAGCACCAGGCCATCCAGTTCAAGCTCGCCGACATGGCGACGAAGATCCAGGCGGCGCGACTCCTCACCAACTTTGCGGCGCGCAAGAAGGATGCCGGCGAGCGCGCCGACATCGAGTGCGGCATGGCCAAGCTCTTCGCAACCGAGACGTGCTTCGAGGTCGTCAGCGAGGCCATGCGCGTGCACGGTGGATATGGGTTCTCGAAGGAGTACGAGGTCGAGCGCCTCTATCGCGACGCGCCGCTGCTGATCATCGGCGAGGGGACCAACGAGATCCAGCGCGTCATCATCGCCAAAGGGTTGCTGGAGCGCTACCGCATCAGCGAGTGACGACCTTCAGGCCGGGCACGCCGGCGAGTTGGGTGCGCATCACCGCGATCGCGTCCGCCTGATTGTCCACGAGCAGGAACCGCCTTCCCAGCTCGGCCGCCGCGACACCGGTGGTCCCGCTGCCGGCACACCAGTCGACCACCAGGTCGCCGGGTTGCGATGACGCGACGACGATTCGGCGCAGGATGCCGAGCGGTTTCTGCGTCGGATAGCCCGTGCGCTCGCGCGACGTCGTCGGCACGATCGTGTGCCACCAGACGTCGGTGGGCAACTTGCCGCGCGCCGCGCGCTCGGGTGTCTGCAGACGCGGCGCCATGTACGGCTCGCGTGTGACGTCGCTCGCGTCGAAGTGATAGCGCCCCGGGTCACGCACGTACACGAGGATGACATCGTGCTTCGCGGGCCAGCGCCGTTTCGTGCGCGCGCCGTAGTCATACGCCCACACCACCTCGTTGAGGAAGCACTCGCGCCCGAAGATCTCGTCGAGCAGCACTTTGCAGTAGTGCGACTCGCGCGGGTCGATGTGGAAATAGAGGCTGCCGTGGGCCGCGAGGATGCGCCGCGTTTCGATGAGTCGCGGCCGCAGCCATGCCAGGTAATCGTCGAAACGATCGTCGAAACGCGCGCCATCCTTCCGCTCCGTCCGGTAATGGCGCCCCGCGAACCCGAGACGTGTCGACTCCGCATCCAGCGTGGTCGTGGTGCGCGACCCCCGGCGCGGGCCGCCGGTGTTGAACGGCGGATCGACGTAGACGAGGCCGGCGCACCCGTCGGGCAGCGTGCCGAGGACTTCGAGCGCCTCGCCGTGCACGACCGTGGCGGCGGCACCTGATTCGTCGGGGCGGGATCGCGTCGCGGGCACGTACAGTAGGGTGAAGCATGGACACACGCGCGCTCGCTGCAGCCACGATTCAGGGCGCCGACGGTGAGCCCATCCGTCTCGCCGATGCGTGGCGCGACCATCCGGCCGTCGTGGTGTGGCTGCGTCACTTCGGCTGCGTCTTCTGCCGGGAGCATGTCGCCGAGGTGCGCGCCGCACGTCCCGACATCGAGAAGCTCGACGGCGGGATCGTGTTCGTGGGCAACGGCACGCCGCGGGCCGCCGCGTGGTTCCAGAAGAAGTTCGCGCCGGACTCCACCGTCCTCACGGACCCGGAGCTCGTGACCTACAAGGCGATCGGGGCGCACTCGGGGCTCATGTCGACACTCGGGCCGCAGGCATGGGGGGCTGGGCTCCGCGCCTTTCGCACCGGCGCGCGCCAGACCGCAACCAAGGGCCACCCGTTCCAGCAGGGCGGCGTCCTGGTGATCGCGCCGGGCAACAAGGTCCTCTACCGGCATGTCAGCGGCACCGCAGGCGATCACGCGCCGACGGACCGCGTCCTGGCGGCGCTGCGGTCAGCGGCGACGTCCGCCGCGGCCTGAACCCATGCAATTCGGCCGCTACTTCGAGGAGTTCGACGTCGGCGCGACGTACCGGCACTGGCCCGGCAAGACGATCACCGAGGCGGACGACCATCTCTTCTGCCTGCTCACGATGAACCACCACCCGTTGCACACCGACGCGCACTACGCGGAGACGAAGACCGAGTTCGGGCGCAACGTCGTGGTCGGAAACCTCGTGTACAGCCTCGCCATCGGGATGAGCGTCGCGGACGTCAGCGGCAAGGCGATCGCCAACCTCGAGGTGGAATCGCTCAAGCACGAGCACCCGACGTTCCATGGCGACACCATCTACGCGGAGAGCACGGTGCTCGAGAAGCGCGAGTCGTCGACCAAGCCCGACCGCGGGATCGTCACCGTCGAGACGCGCGCATTCAACCAGCGCGGCGAGCGCGTCTGCATCTTCAGGCGGCGAGTGATGGTGCCCAAGCGCGAGGCGGGCGAGCTGCAACCGCCGGACATCCCAGCCGGCGAAGGCTGACGTGGACGCGGCGAGCGCGCGAGTCGCCGCTCGGTACAGCGTTCGCCCGCTGCTGCCCGGTCCCGACGATGCGCTGCGCGACGCTGTGCTGCGCCTCGGGGTCCCGCCGGAGAAGCTCATCGTGCTGGCGCAGCGCGGCGCCGTCGAAGCGCTCGCGCTGCAGGGGCTGACCCAGGATCAGACGCGAGTCATGGAACGGCTGGTCGGGCAGGGCGGTGGGGAGATGCTCACCAACACCGACGGTGACCGCGCGGTCGTGCTCATGCCGCTGCTGACCGCAGGCACGCTGCCCGACGAGCTCGCCGCGTGGAGCGAGCGGACCGGTGAAGTCGGCGCTGCGATCCGCACCGTGCTCATGGCGCGCTTCACGCCGCCACCTCCACTCGAGGTCTCCGGACACCGTCTCGACTTCGGCGCCCGGACGTTGGTGATGGGCATCCTCAATGTCACCCCGGATTCCTTCTCCGGAGACGGCGTCGGTGACGACGTCGGCGCTGCAGTGCGACGCGCGCTCCTGCTCGCCGAAGACGGCGCCGACATCATCGACATCGGCGGCGAGAGCACGCGTCCTTCGAAGACTCGCGAGCCCGTGTCCGTCGATGACGAGCTGGCGCGCGTGATCCCGGTGATCCGCGAGCTCGCGGGGCGGGTGACGGTCCCGATCAGCATCGACACGCGCAAAGCAGCAGTTGCGGATGCCGCGCTCGCAGCAGGCGCGGTCATCGTCAACGACGTCTGGGGCTTGCGCGGCGATCCCGACATGGCTCGCGTCGTGGCTGCGCATCCCGGCACGGGGCTCGTCGTCATGCACAACCAGCACGGCACCGAATACGGCGATCTCCTCGAGGACGTCTGCCTCGGGCTCCGCGAGAGTGTCGCCGTCGCGGAGCACGCGGGAATCCCGATCGAGCACGTGATCATCGACCCGGGGTTCGGTTTCGCGAAGACGCCGGCACACAACCTCGAATTGATCCGCCGCCTCGGGGAGCTACGCGGATTCGGCCGCCCCGTACTGGTCGGCCCCTCACGCAAATCGACGATCGGCTTGCTCACCGACGGCGCGGATCAGAGCAGGCGGCTCGAGGGAAGCCTCGCCTTCGCGACGCTCGCGGTGCAGGCAGGGGCGCACATGGTTCGCGTGCACGATGTCGCCGCAACGTTGCGTGCGCTCCGCGTCGCCGACGCCGTCGTACGCGGAACGCCGGAGTTGCTCCGAGCGGCGCCGATCCCCGGCCCGACGGGATGAGCTCCGATGCGGTCTCCACCGACACCGCCTGGGTGTCACTGGGGAGCAATGTCGGATATCGCGGCAGGAATCTCGCCCGGCTCCGCGACGCGCTCACGGATGGCGGCGTGTCGATCGTCGCGGCGTCGCCGGAGATCCTCACCCTCCCTGTCGGCGTGACCGCGCAAGGCGACTTTCACAACCAGGTCGTCCGCTTGCAGAGTGCGGAGCCGTGGACGCCGCGGCGCTGGCTCGAACACTGCGTCCGCGCGGAGCGTGCAGCCGGCCGGCGCACGACGTATCACTGGGGACCGCGCATCGCCGACGCCGACATCCTCCTGCTCGGTACCGACGGCGATATCGAGGCGCACGAACCAGATCTGACCGTCCCGCATCCGGAGCTCGGGCACCGCCCGTTCGAGCAGCAACTTCTCGAGGCAGCCGGTTTCAAGCCGCGCTGACGCAGCGCGGGAGTCGCCTTAAATCGGCAGACGATCCGCCAGTTGCGGCACCAGCTTCAGCGCGGTGTCGATCTGCTTGGCGAGCGCGGCGAGGTCCGGCTGCTTCTCGAAATCGAGGAACCACGAATGCTCGGCGGTGAACTTCTCGACGAGTGTCGTCGTACCGAGCACCGCGATCCCGACGTGGACGCTCGGTTTGTCGTCGTCGGAGAACGCCTTGCCCAGCAACGTCTGGACGATCTCGACCCAGCCGCCGACCTCGTCGAGATCGTGCAGCTCGTAGCCGCCGTCGCCGAGCACGAACTCCGCCTCGACGTCGACGAATGCCTGCGGGGTGATCTGCTGATGCGGGCAGTCCTGCGCCTCATCGTCGTCGTGGTAGAGCTCGCAGTCCGCACCTGGTCCGTATGCGGAGATGAACGTCAGGAGCGCGTCCCACGTGTAGCTGACGTGCACGTGATAGCGCGGCGGCGGGTCGCCGGTGAGCCGCACGGTGCACTCGAAGCGGCGCTCGCCGAGGCCGGGCTCGAGGTGGTGACGGACGTCCTCGATGCTCAGCCCGACGCCGTCAACGGCTTCGAGCAGATCGGACGCGAACTCCTCATACGAGGGGAATGTGGGTCGGTCGGCCGGCTGCTGCTCCGACCCGGCCTGGCCGGCGCCGGGATGTTCCGCCATGAGCTCAGGCGCCCGGGCGGAAGTGGCGAACCGCGATCCGCACGAGATTGGCGCCGACGACGACCACGAAGAAGAGCGCGATCGCGATGACGAGCGGCAATTCGACATCGGGGGTCGAGTAGGTGTACGTCGCCAGCACTGCGGCGGCGAACAGCGCAACGGCGATCACGGACAGCGCGCCGACCGTGATCGACAGGACCGGATCGGGGCGTCTGCGTTCGAAGGCAGGCCCGCGGGAATCGAGCATCGGGGGTGTACGCACGATGCCGAGTGTACTTTGCGTGCCCCCCATCTCAGCGACCGGCTTCAGCGTCTGAGCCCGGCGAATCGGTAGCCGATCCCGGGTACGGCGAGGATGTGGCGGGGCCGGCCCGGTTCGGGCTCGATCTTGCGCCGGAGATTGCGGACGTGGACGTCGATGACCCGAGTCTCGATCGGGTGCTCGTAGCCCCAGACCGCGCTGAGGATCCGCTCGCGGGAGAGCACCTTGCCGGCGTTCGACGCTAGGTAGGAGAGGAGGTCGAACTCGGTATGGGTCAGGACGATGTCACGGTCCGCGCGCGTGACGCGCCGCTCGGCGGTATCGATCACGAGGTCGCGAAAGACGAGGCGTCCGTCCGCCGGCTTGTCCTCGCCACGCAGCTCCTTGGCTTTGCGGAGGTGGGCGCCGATGCGCGCCAGCAGCTCGCGGGGGCGGAATGGCTTGGCGATGTAATCGTCGGCGCCGATCTCGAGGCCGAGCACCACATCGATCTCGTCGTGCTTGGCGCTCAGGATGATCACGGGCATGCGATGACCGGCTCGCCGGAGCTCTCTGCACACGTCGAAGCCGGAGAGATCCGGGAGGACGAGATCGAGGATCACGACGTCCGGATGGAAGGTCTCGAGACGTGCGAGGGCCTCCGTCGCCCGCTCCGCTTCCTGGACGGTATATCCCTCGCTTTCACACGTCAGGCGCACGGCCCGACGGACGAGCGCGTCGTCGTCGACGACGAGCACCCGCACCTGCTGTCCATCCACGCCTATTCCTCGAAGTACCCCCGCGCCATTCTGACTATTCCAATCCTCGTTCGGAACGGCGAAGGGTTGGTACTATACGGGCCGACTCCAATTCGGACCGCCCCCTCAGGGACGGTCTCCATTCACAAAAACTGGAGACCCGCCACCGTGCAGACCCAGGGTTCTCTTCGTGACGGCGGACTCGCGACGCTGCTGCAATCGATGCAGGCGGAACGGGCCACCGGCACGCTGACCATCGACAACGGCGGCGACAGTTGCTCGCTGTACTTCCTCTTCGGGCACCTGTTCCACGCCAGCGGACCGAGTGGACAAGGCGAGGAGGTGGTCATCGACGCCCTGGGCTGGGACGACGGGTCGTACCAGTTCGACCCGCGTGCCAAGCTGCCTGCCGAGGAGACGATCAAGGCCTCGCCTGCGGAGTTGATCGCAGCGGCAGAGAGCCGTCACGCCCCAGCAGCCTCGGCATCCACCGGCGCCTCGTCCTGGCCGGACACGACACCCGCGTACTCGACCTCCGACGCCTACACGGCCCCGGCGGCGAGCCTTCCCGCGCCGATCGAAGAGCCCGCTTATGCGATGTCCACACCGGCCGCTGATTCGGATGCTCCCGCCGCGGCCGCCCACTCGGAGCCCGAGCCGGAGCCGGAGCCGGAACCCGAACCCGAGCCGGAACCAGAGCCCGAGCCAGAGCCGGCACCAGCGGCGGCGGCGTACCAGCCGGCACCGGCGGTGATCCCCGCTCCGGAGCCGATTTCGTATTCGCCGGCCCCGACCGCGACCCCGGCACCGTCCGCGCCGGCTCCGGCAGCGTCTCCGGACCGCCCGGTAACCACATCTGCGGGTGCGGCATCGTCTACTGTTCAGCCGGTGCGGGTGTACCCACTCCCCTCGGGCCGGGCCCATTACGAGGGACTGAAGAGCGCGTTCGTCGATTTCCCACGTCTGCTGCGGACGCTGCGGTCGGATCGACACACCGGTTATGTGAACCTCAGCGGCACCGGGTATTCCGGCGTCATCCTCCTGAACGACGGTCAGGCGCTGCAGGCGCTGTGCAGCAACGGCACCGCTGTTCAGGGCGAGTCGGCGTTCCTGCAGATCCGCCGCCACATGGATGCGGGAGATGGCGTCATCGATGTCATCGAGCTCGACGGGGAGACGGTCACCGCGCTGGCGCAACTCTTCACGTCGCCGTATCTCTACAACGGTCTGCTCGGCCGGTTCGTCAACCTCGACGCGCTGCTGGAGTACCTCTCCGAGGAGCACGTGAGTGGCTCGGTGGTTGTGCAGACCCCCAACGAGGCAGGGATCATCCTGCTTCGCGATGGCGACATCCTCGGGACATACACCGAAACCCAGCGATCCTTGGACAAGGCGACCACCGCGGTTGCAACTCTTGCCAAGGATCGTCAGTCGAGCATCGAGGTCAAGGGCGGCGATGGAACCATCGCTGCCATCGACGTCGACGCAGCCCTCAACCGCGCCTACTAGCGCCGCTGCGCGAGGTCGTCTCCCAGCCGGCGCCCGGCGCACGGCTCTCTGGGCTGCAGCGGGGCTGATCGTCGCCTCCCTGTCCGGATGTTTCGCGAGCCCGCCGCAGATCATCGAGCTCATCCCGAACCGCGGCTCGGTCGGCGTCTCCGCCGATGCCCCGATCACCGTCGAGTTCGACCGGCCCGTCAATACGGCGTCGGTGGCCGGCCGATTCTCGGTGAACCGCCCGATCCCGTCCTGCGACCTCGACGCCGCGTTTAGCGCGGGACCGCTCGCGCCCTGCCGGATCGTCTGGCTGAACGGCGACACCGAGTTCACCCTCCTGCATCCTCGGGCGATCCTCGCCCCGAGCACCACGTACACGTTCACGCTCGCGGGCGGGATCAGCGATCCCAGCGGCGTCGTCAACTCCGTCGACCATCACTGGTCCATCACCACCGGGCAGGCGCCGGTGATCCGGAGCATCGAGCCGCCCAACGGCGCCACCGATGTCCCGGTCGACACGCCCATCTCGGTGAGCTTCTCAACCGGCATGGCGGCGGTGGCGACCGCGGCCGCCATCCAGCTGACGCCGACGGTGCCCGGTACACGCGTGGTCCGCAACAGCGTCGATCCGAGCCGTTTCGTCGTACTCCCGGGCGGCATGCTCGAATCGGGGGTGACGTACACGCTCAGTATCGCGGCGACAGCCGCCGACTCCCACCAGCAACCGCTCCTCGCCGGCGAGTCGGTGCGCTTCACCACCGGGGGCCTGTCGCCAGGCCCGCACGCTGTCGTGCTCGCGCGCGCCGTGGGTGAGGACGGCGCGACGACGGTGTTGTTCTCCCCGCTCGCGCCCGCGCAGGCCGGCGAGCCGATCGCGAGCGAGGCGGTGCTCGTCGCCCCTCGATGCCAGAACCCTTCGGGATGCGGTGAGGCCGTCATGGGCGCTCCCCTCTACACGTACATCGCCGCGACCCTTTCGCCGGGAGGCCGCTGGCTCGCCGTGGTCGAGCTCGACGCCACGATCGCAGCGCCCGAGCCGGTGCTCGTCGTGCTCAACCCGGCGACGGGCTTCGTGCTCGCGAGCTTCGCGCACTCCTCGCTGCCATCCTGGTCGCCGGACGGTTCGATGCTCGCCTTCTCGCGCTCCGGGGTGGTGTCCTTCTTCGCCACCGGGACCGGGAGGGTGACGAGCCTCCCCGCCGGAGACCCGCTCGTCGCCCCGGCACTCTGGAGCCCTCTCGGCGAGCAACTGGTCCTCGACGTGGCGGGCCCCAACGATCTCGAGCATCTCGAGCTCGCGGATTCGGTCGTCCTTGCTCGCTACGCATTGCCCGGAGTCGTTGGTGAGACGAGCGGTCCCGTCGTCTCTCCCGACGGAGCGCAGGTTGCGTTCCTGCGCTCCACGCCGCCGACGCTCGGCACCTGGCTCGCGGGGCTGGGACCCACATCGAGCGCACCACGCGTGCTCGACCCGACGCTCGATCCCATCGGGTTCACCGCTCCTGGCACGCTCGTGGGGATCAGCAATCCCCCGATCGGCGCACCGAGCCTCGTGCTCGTCAGTGTTGCCGGAGATGAACAGATCCCCATCGCCTCCGGCCCGGCCAACGGCTACCTGAACACCGCGGTGGTTGCTCCCTCCGGCCGCCAGCTCGTCTACCTCTCCCCCGACGCCGACGACACCGTCCAGGCGTACGTCGAGAACGCCGACGGCAGCCACGCCCTGCCGATCACCGACTTCGCGACCCGAACGCTGGTCGCCGCTGCTGTGACGGTCAGCGGATGAGGCGCCTGCTCTTTCTCATCGCCGACACCGGCGGTGGCCACCGAGCCGCGGCCACGGCGGTGGAGCGCCAGATGGCCGACACCGCGCCCGGCGACTTCGAGATCACCATCCTCGACCCGTTCGCGGCGGCGCCGCAGCGGATCATCGGCGGGACCGCCGGCCTTTACGGACCGATCACGCGACATGCCCGATGGCTCTGGGGCGGCCTGTACCACGCCACCAACAGCCGGCCCGCGGTGCGCGCGCTCGAGCGCACCGTGCTGCGCTCGGTGACCAATGCGGTCGACGACGCCATCCGCCGGCTCCGACCCGATTGTGTGGTGTCGTTCCACCCGCTCCTCAACCACATCAGCGTGCGGGCCGTGCAGGGCCAGGAGCGGCGGATTCCAGTCATCACGGTCATCACCGACCTCGTCGACATCCATGCCTCGTGGGCATGCCCCGACGTCGACGCGGTGGTGGTGCCGTCGCCCGGCGGGTTCGAACGCTGCCGGCGCGCGGGCATCCCGGCCTCGCGCTGCTACGACCTCGGGCTCGCGGTGGACCGGCGGTTCACCGATCTCCCCAGCGATCCCGCCGGCATCGCCGCGCTCCGCAGCCGGCTCGGATTGCGCCCTGACAGCTTCGTCGCTCTCGTCTGCGGGGGCGCCGACGGATCGGGCGGCCTCGTGCGCAACGCGCAGGCAATCGCGGCCACCAGCATCGATCTTGACCTCGTGGTCATCTGCGGCCGCAACGAGCGCGCACATTCCGCGCTCGCCGGGCTGCGCACGGCGGCCGGGCGCGAGGTGCGCGTGCTCGGCTACGTCACCGACATGCCGCAGTGGATGCGCGCCAGCGATGTCGTCGTGTCCAAAGCCGGACCGGGAACCATCGCCGAAGCACTCTGCTGCGGACTTCCGCTCCTGCTCGTCTGGTACCTGCCGGGCCAGGAGCGCGGCAACGTCGAGTGGGTGGTCGACATCGGCGCCGGCCGCTACGTGCCGCACGTGGAGCAGCTCATCGATGCCGTGACCGAGTTGGCTGTCCCGGGCTCGGCGAACTCTCGCCGCGATGCGCGAGGCGGTTCGGGCTGCCGCACGCCCTGACGCGACACGTCGTATCGCCGAGCTGATCGCATCGATGGCAAACGGCGCTCGCGCGTGAGCGCGTCGGTCCCCAGGTGCACGATCACGCGTCTGCGCGTCCATGCGTTTCGCAACTACGCGGAAGCGACGGTGCGCTTCGGTCCGGGCCTCAACATCATCCACGGTCTGAACGCGCAGGGAAAGACGAACCTGCTGGAGGCCATCGCGACGCTTGCGCTGACGCGGTCCCCGCGAGCGACGACGACCGGCGATCTGCTGCTGTGGGGCCGCGACGAGGGGCTGGCTGAGGCCGACATCGAGCGGCCACCGGCGAACGTCACGCTCGCAGCGCGGTTTCAGCGTGACCCCGTGTCGGGCAGGGTGACTCGTACGGCGATCATCGATGGGAAACCGCGCGCTGCGCGCTCCGTCCTCGGGGTGTGTCCCGTCGTGCTCTTCTGGCCTGAGGACCTTGCGCTCGTGCGCGGCGGCCCCGAGGGCCGGCGCAGATTTCTCGACGTCATCCTTGCGCAGACGGATCCGCAATCCGCCGAGCACATGTCCCGGTACCGTCGCGTGCTCGAGCAGCGCAACGCATTGCTGCATCAGTTGCGCGCTGGTGGCAGTGGTCGCGACGCGCTCAACGGTTTCACGAGCGAGCTTGCTCGTCACGGCGCATGGTTGGCGCGAGCGCGCACGCGGTTGGTCGTCGCGCTCGCTCCGCTGGCGGCCGCTGCGCTCCACGACCTGAGCGGCCGGCGCGAGCACATCGCCTTGCGCTACGCGCCCGCGCACAGCGACGCGATCCCTGATGACCTCGCAGCCGCGGAGCAGGCGCTGCTCGACACGCTGCGCCTGCGCGCCGCCGAGGAGATCGCGCGTGGCATCACGCTTGCGGGCCCGCACCGCGACGACGTCGCGATCGACCTCGATGATCGCGCCGCGCGTGGTTCAGCGTCGCAGGGACAGCAACGCAGCATCGTGCTTGCATGCAAGCTTGCCGAGGTGCGCTACCTCCAGGACACGGCCGGCGTCGCTCCGGTCATCCTGCTTGACGATGTGCTCAGCGAGCTCGACCCCGGACGCCGCGCGCAACTGCTCACGCTCCTTGCCGCCGGCGGCAACAACCAGGTGTTCGTGACCACCGCCGAGCCGTTCTCCGGCGTGGCCGATTTTGCCGAGGTCCTGTATCACACCGTCCGCGCGGGCGTCGTCACGCAGGACGAGCGCGCATGACCGAGGAACGCCTCTCCGACCTCATCGACCCGGCGTTGCGCGGGCTCGGTGTGCGCGGTCAGGTCCGCGAGGAACGACTGCGCCTGGCGCTTGCAGAAGTCGTCGGCGACAGTCTCGCGTCGCTCTGCCGCGCGGAGCGTCTCGACCGGGGAGTGCTGCTCATCGCCTGTGCGAACACCGCGCTCGCGCACCAGCTGCAGATGGACGCGCCCCGTGTCATCGATGCGCTGAACCGAGTTGTCGGCCAGGACCTGGTGCGTCGCATCCGCTTCTCGGCAATGTGAGCGACGTGCGCCCACTCCTGCATCCCGAAGTCCGCGCGGCTTCCGTCTATGCGACGCGCACCGGCATGATGATGCAGAGGTAGTCGTCGCTGCCGACCGGCCGTATGACTCCCGGTTGCAGTGAGCCGTTGAACGACAGGATCACCTCGTCGGAGTTCGAGCGCCGACAGCGCGTCCAGCATGTATCGCGCGTTGAACGCGATCTGCACGTCGTCGCCTTTCACCGTCGCGGTGAGTGGTGCCTCATCGTCGCCGACCTCGGCTGTCTGGGCGAGCAGTGTCAGCGTGCCGTCGCCGATACGAAGACGCACCGGGTTCGCCGCGTCGCGCGCAAGCACTGCCGCGGTTTTCGCCTCGCGGAGCAATGATGCCGTCGAGAGGCTGACGGTGGTCGTCGACTCTCCGGGAATCACCTGCGAGTAGTTGGGATACGTGCCCTCGATCAAGCGCGAGGAGATCTCGACGTCCTTGAGCGTGAAGAAGACCTGGTTGCGTGCGTGCGCGAAGGCGATACCGACGGTGGGACGGTTCGGGTTCACCGCACGTGCGACTTCGGTGAGATGCCGCGACGGGACGATGACCGACGTGACCGGCGGAGTGCCGTGCACTGTGACGTCGATCGTCTTCACCGCCAGGCGATGCCGGTCTGTCGCCGCCATGGTCAGCCGGTTGCCCTCGATCTGCAGGAGCACACCGGTGAGCACCGGCGAAGCCTCGTCCGAGCTGGCGGCCATCACCGTCTGTGCGATCGCGCCCTGCAGGGTTGGAGCGTCGACCTCGATGACGGTGTCCGTGTCCCTCGCAGGCAGCGGCGGGAACTCCACCGCGTCGATGCCGTGGAGGTTCGCTCGGTGCACGCCGCCCGTGAGCTTGAGCACCTGCGTCGAGGGATCCAGTTCCATGGAGCACGGAGCGTCACCAAGTGACGAGACGAACTCCCCGAGGAGTCGCGCCGGAACCGTCGTCCGGCCTTCCTCGAGCACGGTGGCCGGCACGACGACGGTGATCGTGAGATCGAGGTTGGTCGCGGTGACGCGAAGACCCTCGGCTGCTGTCTCCAGCAGCACGTTGCTGAGGACCGGCAGCGTCGACCTGGGGGAGACGGCCCTGGAGACGAGTCCAAGGGCACCACTCAGCGTGGAGGACGAGACGGTTGCTTTCATGGACGGCTCCTCTCCGGACGGTGGTGCGTTGTCATCGGGTTTCACCCAGACTCAATGAGTATGACTTCCAGAGTTTAGAGATCAGTAGACGATGTAGTAGTGGGGACATGGGGGACAACCGCGCGGTCGATCTCACATCGGCCTCGAAGGCATGTATGGCCTGTGCGGAAGTGGCAGTTGTTGTCCACCGGTTGTGCACCGCGTCACCGGTCGTGCACATTGTCCACATCCATGCGCGCTGCGCGCACACAGGGTTGTCAACGGCTGTGGAGGTGCTCGCGGATGGCGCGCACCTCACCCTGAAGACGCACGTCCTCGCGCATGAGCTCGGTGATCTTCTCGATGGCGTGCAAGGCTGTGGTGTGGTCGCGCCCACCGAACGCTGTGCCGATCACCGGCAACGACGACTTGGTTTCCTCGCGGATCAGGTACATCGCGACCTGACGCGGGAACACGATGTTCTTGTCGCGACGCTTTCCCTTCATCTCCTCGACCGAGATGCCGTAGTGCGCCGCGACCGAGTTCTGAATGGTCTCGATGCTGAGCGGCGCGGAGTCGTGGACGGGGATGACGTCCTTGAGGATTTGTTGCGCCGCCTCGAGCGTGATCTGCTGGCCGTTGATCGACGCGTGCGCGAGCACGCGGATGAGCGCGCCCTCGAGCTCGCGGATGTTTTTCTGAATGCGGTGCGCGATGAACGAGCAGACCTCGTCCGGGACGAGCTTGCTGTACGGCCCGAGCTTGGTGTTGAGAATCGCAAGCCTGGTTTCGAAATCGGGCGGCTGGATGTCCGCCATCAACCCGCCTTCGAAGCGGCTCCGCAGACGGTCCTCGAGCGTTGGAATGTCCTTGGGTGGCCGGTCGCTGCTCACCACGATCTGCTTCTGGAATTCCTGCAGCGCGTTGAAGGTGTGAAAGAACTCCTCGCGGGTGTGGTCCTTGCCGGCGAGGAACTGGATGTCGTCGATAAGCAGGACATCGACACCGCGATACCGCATCCGAAATTCCGCGGGCCGGTTCTCGACGATCGACGCGACCATCTCGTTCATGAATTTCTCGGACGTGACATACGCGACCTTCGCGTTGCGATGCGTCTCGCGCACCGCGTGTCCGATCGCGTGCATGAGATGGGTCTTGCCGAGACCGACACCGCCGTACAGGAACAGCGGGTTGTAGGCCTTCCCCGGCGCTTCGGCGACGGCGCGACACGCCGCATGCGCGAAACGCGACGAGTTGCCGACGACGAATGTGCTGAAGGTGAAGTTGGGATTGAGCCGCGAGTTGTTGGCGCCATCCTCCGGCTCGCTGACGTGCGCGTATGTCGGGTCGGGAAGATGCGGCGGCGCCTCCGGTGGCGGCGACGCTTCGGGATCGACGGTGATCACGACCTCGCAGTCGCGGCCGAGGACTCCGGACAGCGTCTCGCGGATGATCGGCACGTAGCGCTCGCTCACCCAGTCCCTGGCGAAAATGGTCGGCACGCCGACGGTGAAGGTATGCCCGTCGGAATCCACGAGGACCGCGTTGGCAAGCCACGCTTCGTAGCCGGGTTTGACCACCTGGAAGCGCAGCTCCTCCTGGGCGACCTGCCACAGCTGCTGCGGGTCCATGCTCGCCGTCGAGCTCACACCGTCTGTAACGGGTTCCAGCCGCGCCATCGGGTCACCAACGACTCCGGCCACTGTTCGATCCACTCGTTCCTCGGGTTCGCCATTCCGACACAGCGCAGTTGTCCACAACTTGTGCACAGAAGTGGATAAATGCATGGCCGCTGGTGGCCGGGGGGCTTGGTGAGACGAATGGAAGAACTCCCGCTCCCGCTGCAGCCTGCGGAGTTTAACAATGCGCGGCTCCACTCACAAGCGGCGCGAGCGCGTCACGTCTGAGGGGTCGGGGCCTGCCGCCTTGATATACTCGCCGGGCAACCCCGTCGGGCTCAGCGGCGCCTTGAGCGCCCCCGACGCGATCAATGTCTCGGGGAGACGGCCATCAAGCGGACGTACCAACCCAAGAAGAAATACCGGCGCAAGACGCACGGGTTTCGTATCCGCATGTCGACGCCCGGGGGGCGCCAGGTGCTGAAAGCACGTCGCCGCAAGGGCCGCAAGCGCCTGACGCCGGCTCCGACGCGATGAACCGGCGGCATCGCCTTTCCGGGCGACGCCGGATTGCCGTGGTGCGAGAAGCTGGCAGTGAGGGCCGTTCAGGAGTGATCCGCCTCCGAGCGATCGAAGGCAGCGACGAAGCGTCACGTGTGGCGTTCGCCGTCCCGAACGCCGGCGGAGCGGTCCGTCGCAACCGGGCAAAGCGCCGGCTTCGCGCCGCGATCGCCCCACTTCTCCTGGAGTGGCCCAGACTTCGACCTTGTCGTGAATCTGCCGGGCACCGCTAGCGAGATGCCGTTTGCCGAGCTGCGAGCGGCGCTTGCATCCGCGCTCGGGACTGCTTCGGTCCACCTGGCGCGTAGGGCACAGACGTGAGACGGGTCAGCCTGATCTTCATTCGGGCGTACCAGGTGACCATCGGCCCCCTCTTCGGGATGATGAGCAGCTGCCGCTACGAGCCGACGTGCTCGCACTACGGCTATGAGGCGATCCAGCGATTCGGCACCCGCCGGGGCTGGTGGCTGGCGATCAGGCGCATCTCGCGCTGCCATCCGTTCCACGAGGGCGGATTCGACCCGGTGCCGGAGACGTACGTGAGCTGGCGTGCTGCGCGACGCCACCATCACGAGACGACGCAGGCCGGGAGGGCGGCGTGATGGTCGCGGACTTCAACCCACTCTCGATCTTCACGATTCTCGAAGCGCCTTTTCAGTGGGTCCTCCAGCAGCTCGTGAACTTCTTCGCGACGGTCGGACCCCTGCATGCAATCGGAGCCTTTGGGCTCAGCGTCATGGTCCTGACCATCGGCATCCGCGCGGTGCTCTTCCCGGTCTTCCAGTGGCAGCTGCGCACCTCACGCAGGATCCAGGCCGAGCAGCGGCTGGTCGCGCCGCAACTCCAGGAGTTGCGCAAGAAGTACAAGAAAGAGCCGCAGCGGCTGAGCCAGGAGATGAACGCGCTCTACAAGGAGCACGGCATCAGCCCGTTCTCGAGCCTCACCGGATGCATCCCGGCGCTCGTCCAGATGCCGGTGCTGATCGGGCTCTACCAGTCGATCCGCGCCTTCACCAACACCACCACAGCGGGGCACGGCGTGATCCCGCCGGGCAACAGCGGATTCCTCTGGATCCATAACGTCACGCTGTCGGCACAGGACGCGTGCTGCGCCGCGCCCCACGGGCTCGCCGGGCTCCTCGGCCAGCCGCAGCTCCTCATCCTGCCCATCCTTGCGGGCGCGTTCACATTCGCGCAGTCGCGAATGATGATGCCGCCGTCCCGGCCCGACATGTCTGACCAGGAGCGCTCGATGCAGGGCGTCACCAAGCAGATGTCGCTGATCTTCCCGGTGATGATCTTCGCGTTCAGCTTCCTCTTCCCGGAGGGGCTCGCGATCTACTGGGTGACCGGCACGATGTTCATGGTCGCGCAGCAGTACCACCTGCTCGGCTGGAACGGGCTCAAGGTTCCCGCCTGGTTCCCCGGTGCTGGGCGCGTCACGGCGCTGACGATTCCACGAGGACCCGTGACGCCGTACAAAGGCGCGGCGGGCGCCAAGAAGGCGGCGATCGTCGTCGATACCAATGGAAAGAACGGCAAGAACGGCACGAGTGCCACGAAGAACATCGCGGGGCCGGCTGCCAAGAACGGCACCAGAAACGGCACGAAAAGCGGGGCCAAGAACGGCACCCCTGCCGCCGATGCCTCGGACGCCGCACAGGCCGAGGACGCAGACGACACAGGACGGTCGCCGAGCGCCCAGGCGCGCTCGCTGGCCCGACCCAACCGGCCCAATAGACGGAGGCGGCGTCGCTGACCGCGGCGCTGGGAGAGTTAGTGGTGAGTGAGAGAAGGTTTCCGGAGACGGCAGTGGAGTCCGAAGACGGGGTCGAGGCGCGAGGGGCGACGATCGAGGAGGCGGTGAGCAACGCGCTCGCACAGCTCGGCGCAAACCGCGAGCAGGTGGAGGTACAGGTCCTCTCCGCTGAGAGCAGAGCGCTCCCCGGCGAGCGCCTGTCGACCGGTGAGCGGCGTGTGCGCGTCTACCGCATCGACGAGCACGCAGCGAACGCGCGAGCGCTCCTGGAGGAGTTGCTCACCCGCATGGAGGTCCCCTGCCGCGTGAGCGTGCGGCGTGGCACCGGCACGGCAACATCGTCAGCGGGAGGCCCGGTCATCCTCGACATCGCAGGAGACGACCTCGGGCTGTTGATCGGCTGGCGCGGCGAAACCCTTCGATCCTTGCAGACCGCCCTCAACCTCATGATCGGCGAGGAAGGGGTCGAGAGCCGGCGCGTCATCCTCGACGTGGAGCGGTATCGCGCCCGCCGCGAGGACCAGGTGCGTGAGCTCGCCGAGCGGCTCGCACTGCGTGTGAAGCGCACCGGCGAGGCGTACACGCTGGATCCGATGCACGCCTACGAGCGGCGAGTCATCCACATGACTCTGGCCGAGGACCCGGATGTGACCACCGAAAGCTCCGGCGCGGAACCGGCGCGGCGTGTGGTCATCAATCCCACGGGCCCGGCACAGGGCGGCCCCCCGGAGCGATTCGAAGGAGCCCGCCAGGGCCGCTCAGCCGGGCGGTCCTACTGACCGGATTCGCCGTCGAGTCCCTCGCGGGAGGGACGAGGCTCACCGCTGTCCCGCTCCCAGGCCGTGCCTCGGTCGCGGTCGCGTTCATGGTCGGCGTGGGGTCACGGAACGAGCATCTGTCCAACAGTGGGATCAGCCACTTCGTCGAGCACATGGTCTTCAAGGGCGGCGCGCGTTACCCGACCGCGCGGGACGTCAGCGAGGCCATCGAGGGTGTCGGCGGCGTGCTCAACGCCGCGACCGATCGTGAGGCCACCGTGTTCTGGACGCGGGTGCCCGCTGACAAGCTCGGCATCGCCGTGTCGGTGCTCGGCGACATGCTCCTGAGCCCCGCGCTGGACCCGGACGAGGTGGTCAAGGAGCGTCAGGTCGTCATCGAAGAGCTGCGGATGTACCAGGACAATCCTCAGGACTACGTGCAGATCCTCTTCGACGAGGTGATGTGGCCCGACCACCCACTCGGGTGGGATGTCGCCGGCCGCGAGGAGACCGTCTCCGGGTTCACCGGGGAGGACTGCAGGGTCCATCTCGAGCAGCACCTCCTCCCCTCGACTCTCGTGATCAGCGTCGCCGGCGGGTTCGAGACGGCGCACGCCGTGGCGATGATCAACGAGGCGATCGGGCCGTGGTCGACGGCCGCGCGAGCGACGCCGGAGGCGGCGATCCCTGCCACCGCGCCGACAGGGCCGCGGCTTCGCGTGATCAGGCGCAGCGCGGAGCAGGCGAACATCCTGGTCGGCGTCCGGGCTCCGTCGTACAACGACCCCGACCGCCATGTTGCCGACATCCTCAACGTCATCCTCGGCGAGGGCATGTCGAGCCGGCTCTTCCTCGAGCTGCGCGAGCATCGCGGCCTCGTCTACGACGTGCACTCGTTCATGACGAGGCTGTCGGACTCCGGGGTGCTCGGTATCGGCCTCGCATGCGAGCCGCGCCGGGCGGCGACCGCGCTCGAGGCCGCGATCGCCGAGCTCCGCAAGCTCGCGGAGGAGCCGGTGAGCGCCGCCGAACTGACCAAGGCCATCGAGTACACCAAGGGCCGGCTCCTCCTCGGACTCGAGAGCACGTCGGCGCTCTGCGAGTACACGGGGCAGCAGCTGCTCCTCCAGGGACACATCCTCGAGCCCGAGGAACTCGTCCGCCGCCTCGAGTTCGGTCGACGCGGCCCAGGTGAGCGCGCTTGCCGGAAGGCTGCTCTCCTCAGGCCTGCGTGCCGCCGTGGTCGGGCCGTTTCGCAGCGAGACCAAGTTCGAGAAGGCGATCGCGTGATACGCGCGTGTCAGACTTGCGCGCCGTGAGCAGCGAACGCACCCTCGTCCTCGTCAAGCCCGACGGCGTCCAGCGTCACCTCGTCGGCGAGGTGATCGGGCGCTTCGAGCGTCGCGGCCTGCACCTCGTTGCGATGAAGCTGATGCGCATCGACCAGGTGCTCGCGGAACGCCATTACGCGGAGCACCGCGGCAAGCCGTTCTTCGACGGCCTCGTCGCGTTCATCACATCCGCACCGGTGGTCGCGATGGTCTGGGAAGGCGACGATGCGGTCGCGCAGGTTCGCGCCATGATGGGAGCGACGAATCCGTCAGCCGCCGCACCCGGCAGCATCCGCGGCGATCTTGCGGTCAACATTGGCAACAACGTGGTGCACGGCAGCGATGCCCCGGAGCGCGGCGCCGTCGAGGTGGCGCTGTTCTTCACACCCGATGAGCTCATCGAATGGAGCGCCGCCGACAGCACGTGGGTCAGCGGCTGAGGCGTCCCGTCAGTCGTTGATGGGCGCCGTGCGTGCGGCAGCCCGTCTGCGCATGCGCCGGCGCCGCCAGCGCCAGGATTCGAAGGCAGCAATACCGAGCGCCGGCAACGCAAGTTCCGTCGTCGACGCCGGCTCGAACGTCGGCCCGGCACCAAGGCCACCGAAGTGATCCAGCGGCCAGATGCGCAGGATTGCCTTGGCGAGGATGTTCTTACGCGGGACGAGCCCGAACACGCGCGAGTCGCTCGAGAAGTTGCGGTTGTCGCCCATGACGAAATACTCGTTCGCCGGGATCGTGATCGCCTGCGGCGTCGATGACGCTTGACCATTGGTCATGCAGCAATCCTTGAGCGTCGTCCATGCCTCCGGCAGATACGGCTCGTTGAGCACCTCGAACGGACCCTTGCCGTCGGGCTTGATGAGCACCTGCGTCGGCGTGTGGTCGCCGTTGATCTCGATGACGTCGCCCGGCAGGCCGATGACGCGCTTGATGAAGTCCTGCGATGGGTCGGTCGGGGGGATGAGGATGACGATGTCGCCACGCTGCGGGTTCTGTCCGAAGTCGTACGAGATCTTGCTGGCGAGCAGCAGGTCCTGGTTCTGCAGCGTGCCCACCATGCTCTCGCCGTCGACGCGAACCGTCTGCAGCGCAAAGGCGATTGCGATATAGAGGACGACGGCAATCAGGAGCACCTCGATGGTGTCTCTGAGCCATGCTCCGCGCCACCACGGGTGGGGCGCGATCGATCCTTCCGGAGGCGACTCTACCTGGGTCACTCGGCCCGATTATGAGGCGAACGGTCGCAAGCACCACGTCTGTGGCCGGGACGCGCTGCTCCATCATGGGAACGTGACACGGGGAGTCCGCCGCTTCATCGCGCTCCTGATCGCCGTGCTCGCGGCATTGGCCATACCGATCGCGGCGTCGGCGCACGCGTTGCTCGGGTCGTCCTCTCCAGCGGCGGGCGCGCATCTGGGCACGACACCGGGCATCGTGGTCCTGGAGTTCACCCAGAGCCTCAATCCCCAACTCTCGTCCGCGGCCGTGGTTGATCCGAGCGGCCGCAGCTGGAAGGGCGAGGTCGACAGTGGTGAGGAGATCCGGGTGCCGCTCGAGACCAACGTCCCCGGGGTCTACACGGTCACCTGGGTGTCCGTGAGTGAGGTCGACGGCCACCGCATCACAGGGACGTTCACGTTCGATGTCGGTGTGGCCGGGGTGTCGCCGGCCGACGCGGCGAATCAGGTTCCAGGCCCGCAGACATCGGATATCGCCATCGGCCTCGTCAAGTGGGTCGAAGCGCTGGCGCTGCTCTTCCTGACCGGGCAGGTCCTGATGAGCCGGCTCGCGCGCCGCCAACCATCGCTCGCGTGGGTGAAGCCGGGGTTTCGGGCTTCCAGCATCGCGCTGTCAGCAGGGCTGGTCGTCGTCTGGGCCGGGGCCACCGTGGCGTCAGGCGGACACAGCCTCTCGAACTACCTGGCCTACTTCGAGGCGGGATGGTCGGGTGCCGTACTCATCGCCCGCCTCGTCCTCGAGGCGGTGATGCTCATCGCGGTCGTGCGTGGCTGGCGGGCGCTCCCGGTGCTGCTGGCCGGGACGCTCGTGCTCCTGGCTGCCGCGGGCCATGCAGCGGGGGTGCAGCCCGCGTGGCTCGGTGTCGGGCTCGACGCCGTCCACCTGCTTGCCGCCGGTGTCTGGGCGGGCGGGATCGGCGCGCTCGCAGCGCTGCGGCCGCCCGGCGGATGGCGATCGGCCGATGCGCGCACGCTGATCACGCGCTTCACCCCGGTCGCGCTCGTGGCGTTCGCGGTCACCGTCGTCGCGGGTGGTCTCGAGGCGATCGAGCAGCTCGGGTCGCTGCAGTCACTGTTCGGCACCGACTACGGCCGTGTGCTCCTGGCAAAGATGGCCCTCGTTGCGTGCATGCTCCCGCTGTCGGTCATGGCGTGGCGGCTCCGACGGCCGCACGTGCGCGTGGAAGCAGGGATCGCCGCATGCGTCATCGGTGCGGCCGCCCTGCTCGCGTCATTCCCGGCGCCGCCCACCGCCGCGGAGGAACAGGCGGCGGATGCCGCGGCACTGTCGCCGACAGCAGGGCTGCCGGCTGCGGGGGAGTTGACCATGGCCGGGCCGGCCGGAAGCGTGCTGATCGGTCTCAGCCTCTCGCCGGGCCTGCCGGGCCCGAACAGGGCGACCGTCTACGTGCTGCCCATCGGCGGCACTGCGGGCGCTAAATCGATTCTCGCCAACATCGCGGTGAACAATGCCTACAAGGAGCTCGTCTCCTGCGGGGACACGTGCCGGACGGCGACCATCACCATCAAGGCAGGCGACACCGTTGCTGTGGACGTCTTGAACCCCGGGGGCGGCGAGGCGTCGTTCACGATCCCGTCGCTGCCGGCGCCATCAGGGACGCACCTGCTTGCGCAGCTCCAGGCCGCCATGCACGAGCTGTCCGCGTACCAGTACAGCGAGGTGCTGAATCCGGGGCCGATCGACGCTGACTACTCGTCCGTCGCACCAAACAAGTCCACCTGGTCGGTGGGGAGCAGCAAGACGATCTTCATCGGCAACACGCAGTACACGCAGCTCAGTCCGGGGGGCCCATGGCATGCCGAGCCCGGCCTCACGCAGTTGATCGTGCCGTCATTCGCCTGGGATTTCTTCGAGCCGCTGACCAACGCGCACATCCTTGGTCAGGGGGCTGTCGGGGGCGTTCCGACAACGGTCGTCGCCAGTTTCGGGAACAAGTTCTCAACGCCAACCTGGTTCACGTTCTGGGTCGACGCCACCGGGCGGGTTCGCCAGGTGGAGATGGAAGAGGCCGGGCACTTCATGACGGACACGTACACGAGCTACAACCAAGCGGTCCCGATCGTCGCACCGCCGAGTTGATGCGAAGAGCCGTACTGCACTGCCAAAATGGTGGCGAACGAAAACTCCCGCAAGGGATTCGGCGCAACACACGAGGCGAGAGATGGCCCTGCTGACCCAGACCCCCTACAAGGCACGGACCTTCGACCTGTCCGGGCTGACCGGCATCTCCGACAACACGCTCGAAGTGCATTTCGGACTTTATGGCGGTTATGTCAAAAACGTGAACCTGCTCAACGAGCAGCTCGTGACGATGCAGTCGGCGGGCCAGTCGTCGAACCCTGCGTATGCCGAGCTCACACGCAGACTCGGCTTTGAGTACAACGGAATGGTCCTGCACGAGTGGTATTTCGGAAACCTCACGAAGGCCACCGGCGGTGGCATCTCGTCGTCATCGCCACTCGGTCGCGCGCTCGGCGAGTCGTTCGGTGACATCGACACGTGGCGCAAGGATTTCACCGCGATCGGTGGCATGCGCGGCGTGGGCTGGGCCGTCACGTACCTCGACACCGCAACCGGCCGGTTGAGCAATCACTGGATCACCTTGCATGAGGACGGCAACATCGCCGGCTTCAAGCCCATCGTCGTGATGGATGTCTGGGAACACGCGTTCCTGCTCGACTACAAGCCGGCGGATCGTCCGAAGTACATCGAGGCGTTCCTCGCCAACTTCGACGCCGACGCTGCCGAGGCACGCTTCACCGGAGCCGCGGACCGACCCGTCGGCTGACCCCGGGGTCCCGTCAGAGCGGCGGGCCGCCCAACCTCTCGTAAAGGGCATCCAGGTCCGCGTCCTCGGCCCAGTCGATGACGAGCCTGCCGCCGCCACCTTTGCGGCGCTGCAAGCGGACCGAGACGCCGAGCGCCTGCTCGAGGCCGCGCCGCAACGCGGCGTCATCCGGTGTGAGCGGAGCCGGCTCGGGCGTGGCCGGGCGAGGTCGTGCAGGTGCTGTCTCTCGTTCGAGCCGCTCGCGGACGGCTTGCTCGGTCTCTCGCACGCTGAGCCCGTCGGCGATGACCACCGCCGCGAGCGCCTCCTGATCGGATGCGTTCGGCAGGACGAGCAGCGCGCGGGCGTGACCTGCGGTGAGCCGCGATTCAGCCACGGCTTCCTGCACCGGGGCGGGGAGGTTGAGCAGGCGGATCGCGTTGGAGACGCCGGATCGAGTACGACCGAGCCTGAGCGCGATCGCCTCGTGGGTCAGCCCAAACGCGTCCGAGAGGCGGGCGTAGGCGGCGGCCTCCTCCATCGGGTTGAGATCGCTGCGGACGAGGTTCTCGGTGAGCGCGACCTCGAGCGACTGGCGTCCCGATTCGGCGGCGGGCCGGACGATCGCAGGGATGCTGGAGACGCCGGCGAGTTGCGCCGCGCGGAGACGGCGCTCGCCCGCGACCAGGCGATAGGCGTCGCCGTCGCGCTGCACCACGATCGGATGGAGCAGTCCGTGAAGGCGGATCGAATCCCCGAGCGCATGGAGCGACTCGGGGTCGAAAGCGCGGCGCGGCTGCTCGGGGTTGGGGGCGACCGAACGTGGGTCGACGTTAACCAGCGGCGGGCCTTCGGCCGCCACCTCGGATTCGTTGCTGAGGAGCGCCTCAAGCCCGCGCCCGAGGCCGCGTCGCCGGAACGCGCGCGGCGCTGCCGTGTCCTCGCTCATACCGGGCTCGAAACCTCTGCTCCCATAAGGGTTTTCTTGGCCTGGACGCGAGCGTCGAGATTGGCGCTGAGCTCGCGATACGCGATCGCGCCGCGACACGTCGGGTCGTACAGGGTGATGGGCATGCCGTGACTCGGTGCCTCGCTGAGCCGGACGTTGCGGGGAATGAGCGGCGTGAGCAGCTGATCGCCGAAGCGGGCGCGGACTTCGTCCACCACCTGGTGCGCCAGGGCGAGGCGGGCATCGAAGAGCGTCATGACGATCCCGGCGACCCCGAGGGTTGGATTGAGCTCGCGCCGGAGCAGGGCCAGCGTGTGCATGAGCAGCCCCAGTCCCTCCAGCGCGTAGAACTCGCACTGGATCGGGATGAGCAGCGCCTCGGCGGCCACCACCGCATTGACCGTGAGGAGCCCGAGGCTCGGCGGCGCGTCGATGAGGACATAGTCGTCGTTGGACTCGAGCGATTCGAGCGCGTATTGCAGCCGGCGTTCACGGCGCGCGAGATCGACGAGCTCGATCTCCGAGCCGGCCAACGCGATGTCAGAGGGGACGATGTCCAGGCCCTCGACGGCTGTATGGAGCCTCGCGTCCGACAGGGATCGGCCGAGGACCACCACGTCGTAGATGCTGGTTTCGACGCGGCTGCGATCGATACCGACGCCCGAGGTGGCGTTGGCCTGGGGGTCGATGTCGATCAGGAGCACCTTTCGGCCCATCTCGGCCAGGGCGGCACCAACGCTGACGGCTGTGGTGGTCTTGCCGACACCGCCCTTCTGATTTGCGACGGCGAGGATGGTGGGTGGCACGGTTAGCGGCTGATTATGGGCGGATCGCCGTGGCGATCACCCGGACCTCGAGTTATCCCGAGTTTCCCCAGGCCTTTCAGCGTGGCGTCGCGCGTCTCCGAGTTGGAGGCCTGTCGAAAAGTGCCGCCTCCTGTGGAAAACTCAAGAGCGCCGCACATAGGCCTCGCGGGACTGTTCCACGCTGAACTTGACGGTGAAACACCCTTCCAATACCGTGAGGGTGTGGACGAACCGGCAGCGAGCCCACCGGATGACCTTGCGACGGGATTTCTCGTGGGCCTGCTCGTCGGCGAGGGCCATTTCGGAGGCGACGGCCGCCAACCCCAGGTCACGCTCCGCATGCACGTCCGTCACGAACAGACCTTCGAGTGGCTCCGGCGGACCTATCCTGGAAGCCGGCTCTACGGCCCGTATCACCACGGCGGACGTTCCTACTACCAGTGGTCGGCTCGGGGCCGATACCTGCGCGACGAGATCGTTCCGCTCGTCGAGCGCCATCGTGGCCTGCTGGATGCCTATACCGCGGCTCGCTTCGACAGCATGTGTGAGCGCTATCGCATCGATCGCAGTCCCGGAGAGGACCCGAGCGCGCCGTCGGGCGCGTGAGCACGCCCCGCTACAATCCGGGACGATGCTGGCTCCCTCCGCTCACACTTGGCGGCTCATCGCCGCCGCGCCACCGCGCGAGGTTTTCGCGGTGATGGAGCAGATGATCGGCAGCCCCCCGTACCGCTACGAGATCGTCGGCGACAGTGAGGCGCGCATCGTCGAGCATCGCCGCCGCGGGCTGTTCGGCAACTGGGCGAAGCCAAAAGTACGCATCCGCTGGGTGCGTGTCCGCGCCGTGGAGGTCACCGAGGGCACGGCCGTGGAAGTCGAGGCGAGCTCGGGCGGCGGTCTCATCGCCAAGGCAATGGGCAAAGCCGACGGTGGCCCGACCAGCCGGGCGCTCCAGGTGGTCCGGCTCCTGACGGTCGGTGCAACCAACTCGCGGACTGTGTATCGCGATCGGCGTATCCCACCCGGTCCGGTGACGCTGGTCGCATCGTGGGCAGGCATGCCATACCGACTGTTCACCGAGCCGCGCCACGACGCCGCACGAGGCCGCGAGATCTTCACCGCGACCGAGGTTGTGGCGCTCGCGGAGCGCGAAGGACAGTTCGTGAAGGTACGCGTCGCCGACGCGGACGAGGGATGGGTCGAAACCGATCAGATCGTCCCGTCGCCGTCCGTCTCGACCCGCGCGGCGCAGACCGAGACGGCGCGTTTCACCTGATGAAGCCGGTGATTGGCTCGAGCCGCGGCTACGCCGCGGTTAGCGCGAGTGAGTGGAGAGACCGCCGAGTGCGACGGTTTGCGCCTCTCTCCGAGTGGTGACCTGGCTCCCTGCGGTCAGTTCTCCACCCAAGCGCTGGTCGGGAAGGAAGTCGTACTCGAACAATCGTTCATTGGCGATGGTCCTCCTTTTGCCTGAGTGCCACGGCACCGCTTCCGCATTGCGTCGTGTTTGAGGCGGGACGGGTCCGGGCCGAGAGACGCACTGAAAGTGTATCCAAGTTCGGAGGTTTGTCGTGAGCACTGGGCCTGAGACGTCCGGGCACCGGCTCGACGCCTTCCATCTCGGCGCGTCGGTGCACACCTCCGACGGTCACCACGCCGGGACGCTGGAGCGCGTCGTGGTCGACGGCGAGTCGTGGGATCCCCATGCGCTGATCGTGCGCGAGACGGAGTGGTTCTCCGGACGGGTGCTGGCGCCCGGCGCAGGGATGATGGTCGCCGAGGTGATCGTCCCGCTCGACGCCGTCGACAGCATCACGCAGGGCGATGTGCGCCTCAAGCTCGACAAGCGGGCAACTCGCGGGTTGCCGCCCTATCTCAGCTACCAGTACCAGCCGCTGCAGCCGGGCGACCAGTGGCGCTACGCCGCAGCGATGGTCGGCGCCCCCCTCGGTGGCGGTCCCTTCTTCCCGCGCCTCGATGAGACTGCCGACAAGGCCGCAGGCGATATCGAGATCCGCCACGGCGAGAACGTGATGATCGGACACGAGGGCGACAAGCTCGGAACGGTGCAGGACGTCCTGTTCGACGAGGGGGAACTCGTCGGCATCGTGGTCCGGCCGGTCGGCTTCTTCAAGCACGACGTGGTCGTGCAGGTGCGCTTCCTCGATCGCAGCGATGATCTGGCCCTGTTCCTGCGCATGACCCGCGAGGACGTCCTGAAGCTGGCTGAGTTCGAAGCCCCGGCCTGACGGCCGTGCGGCGCTCAGAGCGGCAGCCGGCCCATGAATCCGGTGTCGCGAGGATGCCAGAACCCGATCCGGTCCTCACCGAGCCGCCAGCAGAGATAGACCGGACCACCGTCGCGGACGGCGGCGAAGTCGACGAGACCGGTCGCTGGATCGCGCAGGATGACGCCGAGATCCTCGATCTGACCAGTGAGACGTTGCGCGTCGTGGAACGGCCCAGACGCGGTCAGAGCGGCCGCAGCGGAGCCATTCGTGGAGACGGCGTGCGCCGCACTCTCGGCGCTGCGCCCGGCGGACTTGCGATGCGCGAGGCGAAGCGCGGTGAGCAACTCGGTGAGCTGTGGGAGCAACGCGGTTGCCTCCGCGTGCGTGAACACCCGTTCCATGTGCGGCAACGATGCCAGACCGACCGGGCCGGCGTCGAGTGCCGGGCTAGTAGATGCCGAGCTCGAGTTGGGCCTCGTCCGAGGCCATCGTCCGCGGGTCCCACGGCGGCGACCACACCAGGTTGATGTGCACGTCGCGAACGCCCGGCAACGGCGCGCAGACCGCGTGAGCCTGGGTCTCGATGATCGGACCCATCGGGCAGTACGGGGTCGTCAGGGTCATATCGATCGTGAGCAGCCCGTCATCGTCGATATTGGTGGCGTAGATCAGGCCGAGCGACACGATGTCGATGCCGATCTCCGGGTCGTAGACCTCGCCAAGTGCTGCCCGGATGAGCTCGTCGGACGCCTTGGCCTCGGGCTGCGTCGTGGATTCCGTGGTCGTCATGTCCCTGTCCTCGTCTCGGTTTCGGTGAGGCCTTCAAGCAAAGCGTTCCAGACCAGTGTCGCGCACTTCACACGCACCGGATACGCGCGCACGCCGCGCAGCGCCTCGAGATCACCGATGTCGGCCGTGCCGATGTCGCCGCTGCCGGTGAGCATGGCGCGGAATGTTTCCGCGAGCTGGGCCGCACCGTCGACGCTCATGCCGGTTACGGCTTCGCAGAGCATGCTTGCCGACGCTTGGCTGATCGAGCATCCGCGCCCCGTGAAACCGATCGCGGCGACGGTCCCGTCCGCGAGCCGGTAGCTGAGGTCGATCTCGTCGCCGCAGAGCGGATTGTTCGCCTCGATGACGCGGTCCGCCGGATCGACTGTCTCGTGGTGACGAGGGTTGCGGTAGTGGTCGAGGATGATCTCGCGATAGAGATCGTCATCGACCGGCGTATACCCGACTGCCATGGATCCATCGTAGTCCAACAGTCCAGGAGCAAAACCTGAGGACCCACCCCGAGAATGACGCCCATGGTTCGCACTGACGTCCTCGCGCGCCCCGGCAAGCGCCAGCGTGACCCCGCGTTCTGGCTGCTGATCGGCCAGCTCATCATGTTCACGGGCGTTGCGGCGGTCTTCCCGATCGCGCCGCTCTACGTCGCGCATCGCGGCGGGAACTCGATAGCCGTCGCGATCTTCATCGCCGGCCCGCTCGTGTCCAACACGCTCGTGCAGGTGCCGGCAGGACGTCTCTGCGATCGCTGGGGTCGCAAGCCCTTCCTCGTCGGCCCGCGCCTCGTGTACGCGGTGCTCTCGTTCTTCCTCTTCTTCAACATCGGCACGTTGCCGGTGCTTACCGCTCTGCGGATCCTGATGGGAGCGTGCGCCGGAGCGTACGTGCCTGCGCTTCGCGCCGCGCTCACCGACCTGAGCGATCCTGACCAACGCGCGCAACGGTTCTCGCAACTCCAGGCGTACGAGATGGTCGGACTCCTTGTCGGGCCGCTCATCGGTGGTGCTGCAGCGCTCTGGCAGGACTCGGCGGTGTTCGGCGTCACCGGGCTTGCGATGTTCATCGGCATCGGGCCGATGCTTCGCGTTCCCGAGACGCGCGCCGCGCCGGGCACGAGCGCCATCCACAAGGAGCGGTTCCGCTGGTGGCGGCTTCGCGGCATCGTCGTGCCCATCGCCGCGCTGTTCGCGGTCGGCACCATCTGGTCGATGTACGACGTTGTCTGGCCGCAATACCTTGCGGCGCGCGGCAACAGCCCGCTCATCATCGGGCTCTCCGTGAGCCTCTTCGCGCTCCCGATCCTGCTGCTTGCACGCGCCGGCGGGCGTCTTGCCGACCGTGTCGACCGGCGCAAGCTCGTGACGGCGGGCATGCTCGTCGTCGCGCTCTGCGCATCGACCTATCCGTTTCTCCGCATTCTCGCGGTGATCCTGGTTGTCGGTGCCATCGAAGCAGTCGCCACCGTGATCCTCGAGCCGAGCCTCTTCGCGGTGATCGGCGACAGCACGCCGGAGACGTTGCGTGGGCGGGCCATGGGAATCGGCGGCCTGTATCAGTTCTCGGGGATGGCGTTCGGCGCCGCGGTGCTCGGCTCGTTGTACGGAGTCAACGGCGGTCTCCCCTTCTGGTGCGGCAGCGGCATCCTTCTGTGCGGCGCGCTCGTGTGCGCGGCGTGGCTCCCCGGCCGTCCTGCGCCGGCATCGCACGTCGTCCAACCGACAGCATTCCCGGTCCTCGAACGTGAGCAGGGCTGAGCCCGCGCGGCCTGCGCCGCAGGACCTGTTCCTTGGTCACGGTGCATCCGGCACCGCAGCGTCGATGCGCCCGTGGGTCGTCGCGCTTGCGGTGCACGGCGTTGTCGCGCGGGCGCTCGACCTGCCGAAGTCGAGTGCCGAGCGCGCGGTCGGAGTGTTCCGCGACGCGCTGACGGCGAATCCCGATGCGGCCGTGGGCGGGCATTCGTACGGTGGCCGGATGGCGAGCATGCTCGCTGCGGAACAGCGCGTCGCCGCCTTGGTACTGCTGAGCTATCCCTTGCATCGACCCGGCCACCCCGAGGAGTTGCGAATCGCTCACTGGTCGCGAATCACGTGTCCGATGCTCTTCCTGTCGGGTGACCGCGATCCCTTTGCGAAGATCGACCTGCTCCGCCGTGAGGTCGGCAGATTCAGCAATGCGGAACTGGTCGTCTACCCCGGCATCGGCCACGGATTGCTCAGCGTCCGCGAGGATGCGGCCGCGCGAATCGCCGCGTTCCTGGGTTAGCGGAGAGCGCGTCGCGGGCGCGAACGGCGCACGCCGATGGCGACCGACGCAATGCCGCCGAAGACCATCGCGAGCCCGAGACCTGGAAGGATCGAGGTCACGGCGCCCGTCTCGGGTGTGTTCACGGATGCCGCGAGACATGCGCCGGCGGGGCGGCTGATGTCGTTGGTGTGCAATGTCACGGCGCCATTGCGGGCGAGCACGCGGCCGGCCGTGACGTTCGCGCCCGTCGTCAGCGTGATGCTCGTCAGCGCCATGAGATTCCCCTGGAACCTTGTCGCCGTACCGAGCGTCGCCGACGATCCGACCTGCCAGAAGACCTGACATGCCTGAGCGCCGTTGGTGAGGCGAACGACAGAGCTGCTCGCGGTCGTCAGCGTGCTGCCGATCTTGAAGATGAAGACGCCGCGCCCACTGAGGGTCAGCGAGCCCGTCAGCTGCGCTGAGGAGCTGAATTTGTAGACGCCTGGGACGAGGTTCTTGCCGCCGAGATTCTTGCCGGTGAGGTCCGACGTTGTCGGCGAGTTTGCCGCGTCGTTGTATGCGGTGACGAGGTCGTTCTTCGCCTGCAGCGCGACCGCATCGGTGAGGTGCTTCACACCGGTCACGACGCCGGGCGGAAACCCGGTGAGCGCTGTACCGGGGCGGAGGCCAAGCTCACCGGTCACGACCGTGGGGCCGGTGTTGGTGATGGTGGATCCACCGAGCACCGTGAAGTTGAGGGCGGTCCCGAGGCGTGGCGACGTTGCCGCATACGCGGACATCGGCCAGGCCGCCGCGAACATCACGGTGGCACCGAGAACGAGCGGAACCATGCTCGAGCGCTTGAACATGCGCTCACCCTGTGCCGAATTCCCGCCGGCCCACGGCAACGGTGTCATCCGTCACCGCACGCGCCCATGTATGTTGCAAACCGGGCCCGCGTCGGTTCGCTTGCGCACCAACGGAAACCGAAAACGGCGCTTCAGACGCGAAAGACCCGGCGCACCTCGCCCAGCCCTTCACCCAGAGCGTCGATCTCCTCGTGCGTCGTGTAGAGATACACCGACGCGCGCGCCATCGAGGGAACGTCGTAGCGGGCCATCAGCGGTTGCGCGCAGTGATGTCCGGCGCGCACGGCGATGCCGCGGCGGTCGAGGATCGTGCCCACATCGTGGGCGTGCACGTCGGCGAGGTTGAAGCTCACCACGCCGCCACGTGATTCCAGGTCGCGGGGTCCGAATATCGTGATATCGCCAACTTCGTCCAGAACATCGAGGAGGTGACGCGTCAGCGCGAGTTCGTGTGCGTGGATGCGGTCACGGCCGATCCCGTCGATGTAGTCGCACGCTGCCGCCAGGCCGACCGCGCCGGCCACGTCGGGGGTGCCCGCCTCGAACTTGTGCGGCACCTCGTTCCACGTGCTGTGCTCGAGGGTCACGCGGCTGATCATGCTGCCGCCTCCGAGGAACGGCGGCATGCGCTCGAGCAGGTCGGGACGCGCCCAGAGCACGCCGATTCCCATCGGCGCGAGCATCTTGTGACCGCTGAACGCGATGAAGTCGCAGTCGAGGTCCCGTGTCGAGAAAGGCATGTGCGGGACCGACTGGGCTGCATCCAGGCAGACGAGGGCGCCCGCTGCGTGGGCGCGGCTCGTGATCGTGCGGATGTCATTCACGGTGCCCAGGACATTCGACTGATGGCCGATGGCGACGAGGCGCGTCGGCGGCGCCAGGAGCTCGTCGAGGTTGCTCAGGTCGAGACGGCCGTCCGCGTCGACGCCGAGCGCGACCAGTTGCAGGCCGCGTCGCTCCGCCGCGAGCTGCCACGGCACGAGGTTGCTGTGGTGCTCCATGACGGTGACGAGGATGCGGTCCCCGGGCTCGAGCATCTGGGTCGCGTACGAGTACGCCACCAGGTTGATCGCCTCGGTGGTGTTGCGCACGAAGACGAGGCCTTCAGATGGAGCGTCGATGAATTCGGCGACCCGAACCCGCGCTCGCTCGAAGGCATCGGTGGCGTCGTTGCCCAGCGTGTGCACGCCACGGTGGACGTTGGCGTTGCTCGTCGCGTAGTAGGCGTCGACCGCTTCCACCACCACACGCGGCTTCTGCGACGTCGCCGCCGAATCGAGGTAGACGAGCGGATGCGTGCCGATCTGCCGGTCGAGAATGGGGAAGTCAGCGCGGATCCGCGCGACGTCGAGTGCGCTCGGTGCGGCGACGTGGGTGGTCACGACGCGGGGACCTCATCGGCGAGCGCCACTCGCAACACGCCGTCCGCATTGATCTCGACGCGGTGCACGCGCACCGGCTCGACGGCCGGCAGCGTCAGCGGGTCGCCGGTTCGGAGATCGAAGCTCGATCCATGGAGCGGGCATTCGATGACACAGCGGTCGATGTCGAGGTCGCCTTCGCTCAACGACGCCTCGGCGTGGCTGCAGGTGTCGTCCAGTGCGTAGAAGGTCCCACCGACGTTGAAGATGGCGACCGGGACGTCGTCGATCTCCACACGCGCAGCGCATCCAGGTGGGATGTCGCCCGCGCGGGCCACGTCGGTCCAGCCGTCGCTCATGCCTCTGCTGCGGCGACCCCGGCCACAGAGGCGCCGGCGATCTCCGCGTCCAGCAATGCGCCGGCGAGCTCCGCGAATCCGCGGTGCGGCACACGGTCGAGGACGTCGTCCATGAACCCGCGCACGATCAGCGAGCTCGCCTCGTCCGGGGGAACACCGCGGGCCATCAGGTAGAAGCGCTGCTCCGAATCGATGTGGCCGGCGGTTGCGCCGTGCCCGCACTTCACGTCGTTGGCGCGGATCTCGAGGCGCGGGATCGAGTTCGGCTTTCGCGCCCTGGCTCAGCAGCAGGTTGCGGTTGGCGACGTAGCCGTCGGCATGCACCGCAGTCGGCGCGACGTCGATCATCCCGCCGTAGACCGAGCGGGCCTGGTCGCGAACGGCCACCTTGAGGAGGAGGTTGCTGCGCGTCTCGGCGCCGACGTGCGCCTGCAGCGACTGGTGGTCGATGTGCTGCGTGCCGTCGCCGAAGCAGATCCCGAAAATGTCGGCCTCGCTGCCGATCCCGTTGAGCATCACCTCCCACCACGCCTTCTGCAGGCGGGCGCCGAGCGTGATCCCGGTGAAGCGAAGCTTGGCGTTGGCGTCGAGCGAGGTGCGCTGCATCGCGATGTGCCACACCCCGGCTCCCCACTCCTGCACCGTGTTGTAGTCGAGGCGGGCGTCGCGCCCGGCGGAGAGCACGACCACCGCGTTGCTGAGCACAGCATCGGTGCCGGCAGGCGATGCGTAGGCATCGATCACCGTGAGCGATGCACCCTCTTCGAGGAGGACTGCCGTCGTCGGAAACACCGCGACGTCGCTACCGGATGCGGCGTGCGCGATCCACACCGGGACGAGCGCCTCGACGCCCTGCGGGACGTAGACGAAAGCGCCGCCGCGCCACAGCGCGTTCCAGAGTGCGATGAATTTGGTCTCGTCGACACGGACCGCCGCGAGCGCGCGCTGCACGAGCTCGGGATGGACCGTTGCGGCCTCCTCGAGCGTGGTCACGATGATCCCCTGCGCGAGCAGCGTGTCAGCGCCCTCGATGATCGTCTCGATGGGACCGTCGAAGATCAGCGCTGCGTTCGGCGCGGCGCTGTCGCGCTGCGCGCGCATCGCGTCGAGCACGGCCGCATCCACCGTCTCCAGCGGCGTGAACCGCTCGAGATGGAGTGCGGAGATGTCGGTGCGCCGCCAGTCCTCATCGCTGTGCGACGACGGCATCGGGAGCGCTTCGTATGCGTCCCAGGCGATGCGCCGGCGCGCCGCGAGCCACGCAGGGGATGCGACCTCCCGGGCTGCCGCGACCCCTGGCCCCAGCACCGCTGTGGGCTCCGCGGTCAGCGGGGTCGTCACCCGATCGAACCCTCCATGGAGAGTGCGAGCAGACGGTTGAGCTCGACCGCGTACTCCATCGGCAGCTCCTTGACGAATGGCTCGAAGAATCCGTTGACGATGAGTGCAGTTGCGTCCATCTCGCTGATGCCGCGCGACGTCAGATAGAAGATCTGGTCTTCACCGACCTTGCTGACGCTGGCCTCGTGGCCGATCGTCACGTCGGGGTTCTCGATATCCATGTACGGGTACGTGTCGCTGCGCAACTCCTCGTCGAGGAGCAATGCGTCGCAGCGGACGCTCACCTTGACGTTGTGCGCCTTCGGCAGCACCTTGATGTGGCCGCGGTACGACGTGCGCCCGGTGCCCTTGCTGATCGAGCGCGAAACGATGTTGCTGGTGGTGTTCGGCGCCACGTGAATCGCCTTGCTGCCGGCGTCCTGGTGCTGACCGTCGCCGGCGAACGCCGCGCTCATCACCTCGGCGTGCGCGCGCTCGCCCATCAGGTACACCGACGGGTACTTCATCGTCACCTTCGAGCCGAGGTTGCCGTCGATCCACTCGACGGTGGCGTCCTCGTTGGCGATGGCGCGCTTGGTGACGAGGTTGTAGACGTTGTCCGACCAGTTCTGGATGGTCGTGTAGCGGATCTTTGCGCCCTTGTGCGCGATCAGCTCGACGACGGCGCTGTGCAGCGAGTCGCTCGAGTAGTTCGGCGCCGTGCAGCCTTCGATGTAGTGGACCGAGGAACCCTCGTCGGCGATGATGAGCGTCCGCTCGAACTGGCCCATGTTGTCGCTGTTGATGCGGAAATACGCCTGCAGCGGAATGTCGACCTTCACGCCCTTGGGCACGTAGACGAACGATCCGCCCGACCACACTGCGCTGTTCAGCGCCGCGAACTTGTTGTCGTTCGGCGGGATGACCGTGCCGAAATACTTGCGGAAGAGCTCCTCGTGCTCGCGAAGCCCGGTGTCGCAGTCGCTGAAGAGCACGCCCTGCTTCTCGAGGTCCTCGCGGATGCTGTGATAGACGACCTCCGAGTCGTACTGCGCGCTCACGCCGGCGAGGAACTGACGCTCAGCCTGCGGGATGCCGAGACGGTCGAAGGTGTTCTTGATCGAATCAGGGACGTCGTCCCACGAACGACTCATCTCCTCGACGGGCTTGACGTAGTAGTAGATGTTCTCGAAGTCGAGGCCGGAGAGATCCGCGCCCCACGTGGGCATCGGGCGTTTGCGGAAGTGGTCGAGCGCCTTGAGCCGGAACTTCAGCATCCACTCAGGCTCGTCCTTGTGCTTCGAGATGGATGCGACCACCTCAGGCGACAATCCCTTGGCCGTGCGGAACACCGAGACGTCGATGTCCGAGAAGCCGTACTGGTAATCCTTGGTCAGTTCTTTCGCTTGAATCGCCATCGCGAATGCTCCTACGCGGTGGCGGCCACGGCCGTCCCCAGAATTGGTTCGTAACCCTCGCGCTCGATCTGTCGCGCAAGGTCCGGCCCGCCGGAGGTGACCACGCGGCCGTCATGAAGGACGTGCACGCGGTCCGGGTGAAGATGTTCGAGGATGCGCGGGTAGTGGGTGATCACGAGGACACCCATGTCCGGCCCGCAGAGACGCATCACGCCGTCAGCGACGGTGCGCAGCGCGTCGACGTCGAGCCCCGAGTCGGTTTCGTCGAGAATCGCGAGCTTGGGTCGCAGCATCGCGAGTTGCAGGATCTCCATGCGCTTCTTCTCGCCGCCGGAAAAGCCGTCGTTGATGTAGCGCGAGCGGAAGCTCTCGTCGATCTTGAGCTCCTGCATCTCGGCGCTGAGACGGTTCAGGAATTCGCGTGCAGGCATCTCCTTGCCCTGCGCACGCAGCGCCGCGCGCAGGAAGTTCACCGTGGTGACGCCGGGGATCGCGGTGGGGTACTGAAAACAGAGGAACAGGCCGAGACGCGCACGCGCGTCGGCGGTGAGCGGCAATAGGTCCTCGCCGCCGAACGTCGCCGAACCACCGTTGACGACGTATTTCGGATGTCCCATCAACGTGTACGCGAGCGTGCTCTTGCCCGAGCCGTTCGGACCCATCAGCGCGTGCACCTCGCCCTGCGGGATCTCGAGGTCGACCCCCTTGAGGATCTCCTTGCCCTCGACGGTGGCGTGCAGGCCCTTGACGGAGAGCACAGCCGCGGTCACAGGCCGGCCTCGCTGGACGCGGGTGCCATGGCATCGATGAGCGACTGATCCGCGACCAGCTCTGCGAGCGTGGTCTGGCTGAGGACGGCGTCGATGCTCTCCTTGAGGCGCATCCACAGCGCGCGCGACGCGCACTCGCCCTCGCGCTGACAGGCTCCGGTCACGTAGCCGTGTGCAACACATTCGACCGGTGCAACCTCGCCCTCGATGACAGTGACGACGTCGAGGACGCTGATCTGCTCGGCGGGGCGGGTGAGCGCGTAACCGCCGTGGACTCCGCGCGTGCTTTCGACGAGCCCGCCGCGCCGAAGCTGCGATGCGAGCTGTTCGAGGTAGGCAAGCGGCAGGTGCTCGACACGAGCCACCTCGGCGATGCTCAGGGGGCCCGAACCATATGCCTTGGCGAACTCAGTCATCATGCGCAGGCCGTAGTGGGCTTTGGAGCTCACCCGCATCGAAAACGAAGCAGCGGGTGGGGCGCCCGGGTCCGAGGTATGCCGGTGAGCGGTGCGCCGCCCGGAGCTCTGGAGAATTCCGACTGTCATGGTCAGGATTATACATCGTGGCACCGGGCCAACGAGGGGATTGACGGCCCGGCTGAGATATTCTCGGCACTCCCTCATGCCACGTCCACGCACCTGCCTTCTGCTCGCCGGATCCTTCGCGGGCGTCCTCGTGACGGGGTGTGGCGGATCGAGCAGCCAGACGTCGCCGACCCCGTCGCCGCTCTCGACGGCCCAGATCCAGTCGAGGTACAGCGCCGCGGCGAACGCGTACAACGCCTACGAGGCCCAGGTCTCGGTCACCGAGAACGCGGCCTGCGACGTGGGCAGCCCGACGGCGTCCCTCACCGTGTGCCAGACCGCCCTCAGCAATCAGCGCCAGGCGACGATCGCCTACGACGACGCGCTCCGGGCGACCAGGTTCAGTGGGGACGCGGCAATCGACGCGAGCCATCTGCTCAGCGACGACGCGGCGATCGAATCACTCCTCGAGCAGGCCGCGACAGCGCCCAGCCTGGCGACGATCGCGAGCGTCCAGTCGCAGATCATCCCGCTCCTCGCCACGGCGGTCACAGCCGCGACGACCCTGCGCGCGGATATCGGGCTGCCCGCTCCGGCCTGACCCGATCAGGAAGCTGGTGCGCCGGCCACGGCGCCGGCGCTGCTCCGGATCTGCGCGACGGCGGCGGTGATGAGCGCTGCGGCTCGGTCGACGTCCTCGACGGTCGTCGTCCGCCCGGTGGTGCAGCGCAGCGCTCCTGCGGCCAGGTCGTCGGGGTAGCCCATCGCCCGCAGGACATGCGACGGCAGCGGAGCGCCGCTGGCGCAAGCGGATCCGGCCGAGGCGTCGACCCCGGCCATGTCGAGCGCGGCCAGCATCACGTCGCTGCGGACGCCGGAGAACGCAAACGTCGCGAATCCGGGTGCTGTGTGCTCGCCGGCGCCGGTGTTGATCACACCCGGGACGTCCGCGGCGACCGCCGCGACGAGGCGCCGGCAGAGCATCGATTGACGGTCGCTCTCCAGAGGCCGCCGCTGCTCCGCCAGGTCCGCGGCGGCGGCCATGCCGACGATGCCCGCGACGTTCTCGGTTGCGCTCCGCCGGTTGCGCTCCTGCCCCCCGCCAGTCGTCTGCGCGGCGATGGTCACGCCGTTGCGCACCCACAGCGCCCCGACACCCTTGGGTCCGTAGAGCTTGTGCGCCGAGAGCGTGAGCAGGTCGACGCCGAGCGCCGTGGGGTCGACGGCTATCCGCCCGAGCGACTGGACCGCGTCGGTGTGGACGAGGGTTCGCGGATTGCGCCGGTGGACGGCGGCGGCGACGGCTGCGACGTCCTGCACCGCACCCGTCTCGTTATTGACGAGCATGACTGAAACAAGCACGGTCTCCGGCGTCACGGCTGCGGCGACGGTGTCCGGATCCACGCGACCGTCACGCTCGGATCCGGCGATCGTGAGCGTGGCTGCGCCGGTCTCCTCCAGGCGCCGCGCCGTCTCGAGCACTCCGTCGTGCTCGATCGCGGTCACGACAAGATGCCGGCCGCGTTCCGCACCCCAGCGCTCGAGGACGCCCCGAATCGCGAGGTTGTCGGACTCCGTGCCCGAACCGGTGAAGACGATCTCCCGCTGAGCGCTCCGCAGCACCGCTGCAAGGCGGTCGCGGGCGGCATCGACCGCAGCCCGCGCCGCGCGTCCTGTCGCATGCACCGACGAGGGATTCCCCTGTGTTGTCGTCAAGTACGGCAACATTTCGTCGAGTACCTCGGCCGCGAGCGGGGTGGTGGCGGCGTGGTCGAGGTACAGGCGGTTCATGCGGGAACACGCCGCGGCTCGTTCCCGACGCCGCGCACACGAGCGATCACCGAATCGGTGAATGCCGTCGTCGACGCATCGCCGCCGAGGTCCGCCGTCGCGATGCCGGCGCGCAGCGCCTCGAAGACGGCGTCGCGGATGCGCGTCGACGCGGCCCTGCAGCGGTCGTCGTCGGCGAATCCGAGCAACGCCGCGGCCGCAAGGATCATCGCCATCGGGTTGGCGACGTTCTTGCCCTCGAGGCTCGGGGCCGTCCCATGCGGTGCTTCAGCCATCACCACGCTGGGGACGAGCGAGTCGTCACTGAACCCCAGCAGCAGGGACTCGGCTCCGGCGATGCTGCCGAAGAGCGGAAGCACGAGGTCGCTCAGGCAATCACCATCGCGGTTGAGTGCGGGGATGACGAGTGCGTCGCCCGCCCTGCTGAACAGCAGCGCGTACGTCGCGTCGATGAGCTGTGGCTCGTACTCGACGTCCGGATGGCGCGCGGCGGCGGCGTCCAGCTCCTCCTTGAACATGCCCTCGTAAATGCGCGAGACGGTGAACTTGGGACCGCCGAACACCTTGGCGTGCGTCCGCGCGGCGTGCACGAAGGCGAACTCGGCCACTGCACGGCAGGTGGATCGCGAGATGTGCTCGGTGCGGTATGCGATCTCGTCACCGCCGGAGTCCTCGCGCCACTCCTTGGCGTTGTAGGCGTCGTCGATCGCCATGCGGACGATGCTGATCGGCGCGCTCACGCCGGCGATGCCGGCAACGCCCGGGATGCGCTGCCCGGTGCGGAGGATGACGCGACCTCCGACGCGTTCGCGAAGCAGGGCATTGGGACTGCCGACGTCGCTGCGGTCCGTCGGCGTCACGGTGGCGGCTTTGAGGCCGAATCCGGCGGCGCGCATGGCTTCCGCTGCCTCACCGACAACGGCGTTCTTCGTCTCGCGGCGACGCTCCAGCGAGAGGTCGAAGGTCTGCAGTTCCAGCTCGACGCCGATCACCTCGGGTGCGACGACGCGCAGTGCCTCGTCGAGGAGCTCCTGTCCGGTCTGGTCGCCGCGAAGGACGACGATGGTTGTCACGCCGAAAGGGTACGTCGCAGCGCGCCGAGGGCTGGTCGCTCGCTGCCTGACCATGCCGCGATGCGATCATCGCCGCGTGCCGAACTCGATGACCGCGCGAGACGAGGAGCAGGAGCAGGAACACCGCCCGGGCGCGGTCCTGTACGTCTACACGTGGGACCTGATCCTCGTGATCCTGGCGCTGCTCGTGACGCTGGCCCCGTTTGCCGGCGCCGTGCAGAGCAGCGCCGGTGTGCAGCCCCTGCCCTTCTACGCGCAGGTGATCGAGGCGGTGTCATCGGCCGCGTTCGCGGCGACCCTGATCATCCTGGCCGCGTTGCTGACCCGGCGGCACGCCTGGGTGCGCATCGTGCAGATCGGCACGCTCGTGACCCATATCGCGCTCGCGATCATCTCGGAAGTGGTGCTGGCGATCTCCGGCAACAGCGCGGGGGTGCCCGGGCTCCTGGGGACGCTGCTGTTCATGCTGCTCGACGGCCTCGCCATCCTGATCATGACCGACCGCCGAGTCGTCACCTGGTACGACCAGCGCGCGGCGATCCCGGTCTACGCGTGGGCGGTGCTCGTGCTCTGGGTCGGCGGCAGCGGCCTCAACATCGTCCTCGACGCGGTCTATCACTAGCGCCGCGACCGTTCAGACGGCCTCTGACAGCAGATCTAGAGATACGTCAGGAGGTCCTCGACGATGTCGGCGAGCTCGTCGTTGCGCACCGGCTTCATCATCACCGCGGCAGCGCCGAGCTGCTGGGCTCGCTCCCGAGCCTGGACATCGCCGGCGGCGGTGAGGATCACCACTCCGGCGCGCGGATGCTCGGGCGCGAAACGAATCGCCTGAAACAACTCGAGGCCGTCGGTGTCGAGCGTGGCGTCGAGGATGAGGACGTCCGGCTCGAAGGATTTGAGCTCCGCGCGGACCTCGCGCACCGCTTTCGCCCAGTGCACGTCATGTCCCATGAGGGTGAAGCGGTTGATCACCTGCTGGGCGACGGCGGCCTCGTCCTCAGCGACCAGGATGCGAGCGCGGACTGGCGGCATGAGCGCGCATCCTAGGGTTCCGGCGCATCGTCGTGCCCGGCCCCTTTCGGCGAAGGCGAGCGGCTGCGTACACTGGCGCCGTCGATGCCGCTCCCACCTCACGTTCTGCTCGGCACTGAGAAGGCCCGGCGCGGGTCCTCCGACGGCAATCGGTTCACGCGCTGGCTGCACCGACCGTCACGCAACGGAGTCAGCATCGACGGCCGGCCCACCGCGACCGAGCCTGCCAAACCGGTCGCGACACAGGTCGACGCGGAGACGCGCGCCTTCTGGGCAGGCAGTGAGACGGCAGCGATCACGTCGAGGCGTGCCGCGGCTTTGGTGGATGCCCACGAACGCGGCCGCAGTCCCGCGGGCGGCCGTCCACCCGGCAATCCCGCGTTCAGTGAAGCGCTGTTCGTGGAATTGATGCGCGCAAGTCAGTACCGGCGCGCGTTCACGTTGCTGAGCGAGGACTGTCAGCTGAGCTGGGGGTCACCGGAGGCCTTCGCCGAGGCCCAGGGTGCATCGACGATGCGCAGGCTGCACGGTGTCAGCGTCAAAGAGGTGCGCTACCTGCCGGAGTGGACCGATTCGTCCCGCGGCACCACGTACCGCGACGTGGCCGAGCTGGACGTCGAGTACGAGGTCGGCGATCCGGAGCCTGTCGCGCGGCTTCGTCGCGTCGTACACCTCGTTCCGGGCGGCGGACGCTGGCGATCGATCTGCTACCCCGTGTAACAGCACTTACCCGACGTTCGCACCCCGAGCCGACCGTGGGACAATCCCAACTCGTGCAATCCGCCGCCACGCATGCGCAACCGGGCCCGATGGAACGCACGTGCCTGGAGATTGCCCGTATCGAACGCGAGGCGGCCTTCCGTCGCGAGCGCATCTCCCGCACCCGGCTCCGCGTCCGCGAAGCTGACGTGCTCATCGACCTGATCGAGGAATGCCGCATGCGCTCGTTCCGGCTCATCCCGCCGGTGCTCTGGAGCGCCGTGGTTCGAGCCGTCGGCGCGGTGGATTCGGACCTTCGCGACCGGCTCGGCATCGACCGCGAGCCGGACCACGTCGCCGACATCCTCTTCGAGGCCCAGGAAGTGCTCCTGCTGCGTTCGCTCGAGTCCCGGCGACCGAGGCTCGCGCCGATCATTCCGCTGTTCGGCCCCCGCGACCGGACCGCCGCGGCGGGTTGATCGCTCTCCACAGGTGACCTGGGACGTCGCCGTCGCGGGGACGTTCCACAGCGACGACCTGACGACACCCGCCGGTCGGCGCGACGCGCTCGGAGGCTCGGCCGTGTACTTCTCGCTCGCGGCGTCGCGCTACGCGCCGGTCCACGTCAACGGCATCGTCGGCGCGGACACCGTGGCCGAATACCGCCGGATACTCGCCCGCCCGTCGATCCACCTCGACGGGATGGTGGTCAGTGAGTCGCCGACCTTCCGCTGGCACGCCGTCCACGACTTCGACCGCTGGGTCACGTCGCACGAGTTCGTCGGAGCCGGGGTGCGACCCGCTCTGGGAGCCGGCACTGTCTGAGCAATCCCGCCGCGCTGACGTGCTCTTCGTCGGCAGCATGGCCCCGGCGCTGCAGGCCGCGGTCATCGATCAGTCGAGCGCGGGGGTCATCGGTCTCGATTCGATGACCGAATTCATCGAGCACCAGCGGGCGGAGGTCAACGCCGTCATCCGGCAGATCGACATCCTGTTCCTCACCGGCGCCGAGCTGAACACGCTGACAGGCAGCGACGACTGGCGGAACTCCGCCGCGCAGCTCTGCGGCGCAGGCCGTCTGCGGGCGGTCGTGGTCAAGCACGGTCCGGAAGGAGCCGCATGCGTCACGGCTGACACGCTCGTGGCGATGCCCGCCGTGGCTGTCCCGGCCGTGGTGGATCCCACCGGCGCCGGTGACGCGCTGGCCGGCGGCTTTCTGGGGCATATCGCCGAGGCGATGCGCTCCGACGACGCGATCTTCAGCGTCGCGCTCGCGGAAGGGCTCGCACGGGCAGCCGAGGCGATCGTTGCCTTCGGCACCGCAGGGCTCGCCGGGACCGGCACCGTATGATCGCGGCGAATGGCACAGAGGCCGCGTGATCTTGGGACTCCGATCGACCGCAACCTCGCGCTCGAGCTCGTGCGGGTCACCGAGGGCGCTGCCATGTCAGCCGCGCGCCACATGGGGCGCAACCAGAAGGAAACGGCCGACCAGGCCGCCGTCGACTCCATGCGGCGCAGCCTTGGATTCGTCGACATGGACGGTGTCGTGGTCATCGGCGAGGGCGAGAAGGACGAGGCGCCGATGCTCTACATCGGTGAGCAGGTCGGCAACGGCAACCCTCCGCAAGTAGACGTCGCCGTCGACCCGATCGACGGCACCCGCCTCGTCGCCCGCGGCATCCCGGGCGGGATCGCCACCGTGGCGCTCGCGGAGCGCGGGTCCATGTTCCACAGCCACCTCCACTACATGGAGAAGCTCATCGTCGGGCCCGCGGCCGCAAAGGTCATCGACATCACCGCCAGCGTTGCCCAGAACCTCAAGCGCATCGCACGTGCGGAGGACCGTCGCGTGGAGGATCTGACGGTCGTCGTGCTCGACCGCGATCGGCACGAGACGCTGCTCGAGGAGATCCGCTCAGCCGGCGCTCGCGTGAAGCTGATCATGGACGGCGACGTCGCGGCTGGGCTGATGGCGGCGATGGAGCATCGGACGGGTATCGATGTGCTCATGGGCATCGGCGGTGCACCTGAAGCGGTCCTTGCGGCGTGCGCCATCAAGTGCATCGGCGGCGGCATGCAGGCCCGGCTCTGGCTCAGCGACGGTGAGCGCGCGGTCATGGAGAAGGAAGGCAAGACCGAGGAGCTCGTGCTCGAGCTGGACGACCTGGTCGCCGGCGACAACGTCTTCTTCGCCGCCACCGGGATCACGAGTGGCGAGCTCCTCGAGGGCGTGCGGTTCCTCGGCGAGGACCGCTGCCGGAACTCAGAGCCTGGTCATGCGGTCGTATTCAGGAACCGCACGCTACATCGACGCGGAGCACAATCTGGCAAAGCTGCGCCGCCGCCGCGATCCCGTGGAGCTTGCGTCCAAGGGATCCGCGATCGATCAGGCGTAGTCGGGCGGTGCGCGGAAGCGCGGACAGCTCTCGTCCAGGTGACAGAATCGGAGCTCGGAGATGAAGGCACGATTTCGCCCGAGTGCGAACCTGATGCGCTGGTTCACGCCGGGGCTACACGTCAAACGCTGGCTGCTCCTCCTCTTCGTCGCGATCGTGATGATCAGCCTCGCGGTCGGCTACCTCCTTCGCGACCTCTACAGCGCATCGATCACCTTTCCGGCGTTCGTCGGCGACCTCACCCTGCAGTTCCTCCCCCGCCTGGTCCGCGCCCTGCTCTTCGCGCTCGTCGGCGTCGGGCTCATCGTCCTGTGCTTCTACAAGCTCAGCCAGTCGATCCTCGGACCGTTCCTGCCGGGGCGCGGCACCACCGAGCGCGGCCTCGCCGATCAGCTCTACAAGTTCCGCTACCTTGCCAAGGGCCCGCGAGTGGTGGCCATCGGTGGCGGCACCGGGTTGTCAGCGCTGCTCCGCGGCATCAAGAAATACACGGGCAACATCGTCGCGATCGTCACCGTTGCGGATGACGGCGGATCGAGCGGGCGACTGCGCGAGGAATACCGGGTGCTGCCGCCCGGTGACATCCGGCAGTGCCTGACCGCGCTTGCCGAGACAGAGCCGCTGATGACCGAGCTCTTCCAGCACCGCTTCGGTGGTGAGGGGGCGCTCTCCGGTCACTCGTTCGGCAACCTCTTCATCACCGCGATGGCCGAGATCACGGGCGACTTCGAGCACGCCATCCGGGAGTCGGGCCGGGTCCTCGCCGTGCGCGGCCAGATCGTCCCGGCGACGCTGCGCGACGTCGTGCTCTGCGCCACCGCCGGCAGTGAGCTCCGAGTCGGGGAGTCCAAGGTGCCACAAGGGGTGGAGCGCATCGACCGTGTTTTCCTGGACCCACCCGATGCGGAGATCAACCCGGAAGCAGAGAACGCGATACTGGCGGCGGAGCTGATCATCGTTGGGCCCGGATCGCTGTACACGTCGATCCTGCCGAACCTGCTCATCGAGGGCATGGTCGAGGCGCTGCGGGCGAGCCCGGCGGTGAAGGTCTACGTCTGCAATATCGCCGGCCAACCCGGGGAGACGATGGGGTACTCGGTGAGCGAGCACCTCAAGACGATCGAGGAGCACGTCGGCAACCATCTCTTTGACTACGTCATCGTCAACAGCAACACTGGCCTGCCGCTGCCGGCTTCAGCGTTGGAAGCCGGCGTCACGCGCGTCGGATTCGACCGCGATCAGGCCGCGCTGCAGCAGGTGAACTACATCCTCGCCGACGTCGCGTCATCGACGATCTCGACCCACCACGATCCTGAGAAGCTGTCCAAGGTGATCATGAAGCGGATCTGGCACTAGCCGGTTCGGGCGATCGCATTCGGCGGACGTCGCCGACGCCGAGGACGAGCAGTGTTGGGGCCGCGATGATCAGCGCCGCGACCCAGAAGGCTCCGGACAGGCCGACCGCGATTGCCACCGGTGCCGCGACCGCGAGACCGACAGGGGTGAATACCAGCGATCCCAGCGCGTCGTACGACGAGACGCGCGAGAGCCGGTCCGGCGGGATCTCGCGCTGCATGGTCGTCACCCAGAGGACGCCGAAGACCTCGATCCCGATGCCCCCGACGAACGCTGCGACGAGCACTGCCGGCAGCGGCGCGCCGACGGCGAGGAACACCACATCCGGGATGAAGGCGAGGATCCCCAACGTCGCGATCAGCAACGGGCGGCGCGGGTGCGCGCGCAACATCAGCGCGCCGCCGGCGAGTGAGCCCACCGAGAAGATGGCGATCAGCAGCCCGTACGCACCGGCGCCGCCGTACGACTCGCGAGCGCGAAGCGGAACGAGCACGAACAACGTCCCCGCATATGCGGTGTTGACGAAGGCGAACTGCGCCACGATCGCCCAGAGCCAGGTGCGACTGCGGAACTCGCTCCACCCTTCGCGCAACTCCGCGAACAGGCCTGCGCGTGCGGCGCGGGCTGCGGGCGTGGAGCGCAGCATCGCGATGAGCACCGCGGCCACCAAGAAGCTGACGGAGTCGATCTCGATCCCGAAGTCCCGGCCCGATCACCGCGACGAGCACCCCGCCAAGGGCGGCACCGAAGATCGACGAACCATTGCGCGCGAAGCCGATCAGCGAGTTCGCCTTCTGCAGGTGTTCGGGGTCCACGGTTGACGGGGTCAGGCCCGCCGACGCGGGGAAGAACAGGGCGTCGCCAACTCCGTCGATCATCGCGAAGAGGCACAGCAGCAGGAGATTCGCCGTGTGCGTGAGGAACAACGCTCCGATGGCGGCTTCCGAGATGCACGACGCGAGACTCCCGCCGACCATCACCAACCGTCGATCGATACGGTCCGCGAGCACGCCACCGCCGAGCAGCAACACGGTCTCGATTCCCTGGCGGGCGAAGAGCACGATGCCAAGGTCGGTCGCTTCGCCGGTCGCCTGAAGAACGCCGAACGCCAGGGCAATCGGGGCGATCGCGGAACCCGTCAGCGATATCACGCGAGCCGAGAACAGCAACCGGAACTCGCGGAACCGAAGGGGCGCGAACATCAGCGCAGCGCGAGCATCACGGCCGATGCGAGCATCAATACAGCAGGTCGTGGCGCACGCGATATGACCACTGGTGCGCCGCGCGTTCGGCGACGCGATCCCACGCCGCGTACCGGGATCGCCGGATCGGGAGATCCCAGGTGCCGACGTACTCGGTGATGGTCTCGCTGAACCCGGACTTGAAGCGATAGAGGCCGAACAGCGGATGCTCCGGGTTCAACTGGGCCGCCGGTGGCACCGCGACGAGGTCGTACAAGGTGACCCCGCGAACTCTTGAGCCAGCGCATCACCTCCCATTGCAGGAGATGCGGTGCCATCACCGCTGAATGCTCTTTCGTGGAACCGCCGTCCTTGTACCAGGCCTTCCTTCCCATGAACGTTGCGAAGACCCCCGCCAGCACCGTTCCGTCGAGCGACGCGAAGAACAGCTGCCCCTGACCCGCGGCGGCGTGGAGCCGCCAGTACCCGGAGAAGTACTCCTTGCTGCGCAACGTGAACCCGGCGCGATCGCGGGTCGAGGCCATGAGGTCGTACATGGTGTCGATGCTGCCGGCGTCAAGCGCGACCGGCTCGACGACCACACCGTGCCGCTGCGCGAGACGGATGTTGTACCGAGCCTTCGGCTTGAACGACCCGAGCAGCGCGTCCTCGTCGCGGCTGAGGTCGACGATGATTGTCGCGCGGCTGATCTGCACGTCGTGCTTCGATTTCTCCAGGCCGATGTCGCGCAGTGCGGAGACCGCCGAGCCGCTCTGTTCGATCTCCGGCTCGACCTTGATCGCGAATGCCTTGCCCGCGTTGTGGCGAAGCTCGTCGACGACAGCTGCCAGTTGACCCGCGTCTGCGATTCCCGGGCCTTTCGGGATGTACCCCAGCTCGCCGAGGCCCGGCACGGTGTGCCGGAGGACGAGGACCGCGAGCGGCATGTCCATGTCACTGATGAGGTAGCGCGGCGTCCAGCGATGCGCGCGCTTGAACTCGCCCCAGGCGCGGCTCTGCAGGATCTGGCCACCGTCGGGATTCGCGACAACGAGCTCGTCCCAGCGCGCCAACTCAGCATGCCCGGCATCCCTCATCTGCGCAACCTGACCGCGGCGCGGTACAGACGATGGCGCAGCGATCGCACGCCGATGTCCCACGTGCCCGCGCGCTCGACGGCTTCCCCGCCGAACGATCGCTTGAACTGCGAGAACCCTTCCCACGGGTGTCCGGGCGTGCCGCCGGGCGTGATTCCCCAGAAATCGAAGCGCTGAGCGCCGGCCTCGCGGGCGTCGAGGATCATCCGCCACACGAGCGGCGCAGCTGCCTGCAGCTTGCGGCCGGATTCGGGATCCGAAACGGCGTGCGCGTAGTAGCGGATGCCGGCGAAATCGAAGCAGAGCGCGGCGGCAACTGGCACGCCCGCCGCCTCGGCGACGTAGAGCGCCGCTGCTCCTTCCGGCATGAGCGTCGACGCCACGATGCGGTGGTACGACTGCGCCTGACCGCGATATCTGCCTGCCGCTGCAGTGGTTTCCTGGAGTCTCAAAAACACCTCGATGTCGGCCGGATCCGTGCTCGAGCGGATGGTCAGGCCACGTCGACCCGCTGCGTTGATGGCGCCTCGGTGTCCCGCACTGAGCCCGCGCCGGAGCGCCGCCTCGTCCGGTGTGAGATCGAGAATCCAGGTCCAACGCGGTTGGATCGCCCTGCTCGGGTCCGCGCCTGCGGCCTCCAGCGCGGCTGTCGCGGCGTCGCCGGCCGGCTCGCAGCGAACGAAATCGAGCGAGCGTTCGCGAGCTGAGGTCACCGCGTCGCCGAAGGCAGCCGACATTGCGGGTACCGAGAGCGCCGTCGGCCCATGCGGCAGATAGACGTATCGCGGGAATCGCCCGGAGCGTATTGCGCCCGCCCACATCCACCCGGCGTCGCTCGACCAGATGACGTCGTGGCCCAGCGCGGCCTGCACACGTTGCCAGAGCGTGCTTTGCAGGAAATGGCCGCCCATGCGCTGCAGCGCCGAGTCCCACTCCGCGTCTGCGACGCCGGCGTGCGCCGCCGACACGCGATGCGACGCTAGCACAGCGACGCACATATTCGATGTTGAGAACCCACGGCCGTTTTCCTTACAATCGCACGCGTTTCCCCGTCAGGTATCTGGAGAGAACACATGGCAACTGTCGTCACACGCGATGTCCTCGCAAAGCAACTTGCAGATCGTGCAGAGATCACTGTCACTGCCGCACGCGATGAAGTGCGCTGGTTCTTCGACACGATCGCGCAGTCCCTCGAGAAGGGCGACGAGGTTCGCATCCACGGCTTTGGCAACTTCAAGACCGCGCAGCGTGCCGCACGCCTCGGTCGCAACCCGCGTACCGGTGAAGCGGTGAAGGTCCCCGCGCGCCGCGTGGTTCGGTTCTCCGCGAGCACCTCGCTGTCGAGCGCGGTGAAGGGCGCGAAGTCCTCACGTCGGGCCAAGGCCTGATCTCTCACGGCTCGTGACGTGACGCTGCCGCGGGCGCGGTGACGTCGTCGATGGACACGCACGCATGCTACGGGTAGACATGCGACTGCGAGCCCGATGACGGCGCCGCGCGGCCCGCGGTGGCCGTGGGTCGTTTTTGCGGCTGTGCTCGGCGCCCTGGTGATCGTGGCAGCGTCGTTCGCGGTCATCAGGCTCACGTCGCCGTTGCCGGCTGCCACGGTGCAGATCAACACGGCTGCGACGCTCGCCCTCGGCGGTGATGCTCCGGGCAAGATTCCCCTGCCCCCGCGTGGGAGTTTCGCGCTGTCGGCGAGCACGCTCGGCACCGTCGCGAGCTACAACGCCACGGTCGAGCGACCCACAGGGTCAGTCGCAAAGGCGATGACCGCGCTCGTCGTGCTCGAAGCTCTTCCGCTTGCGCCAGGAGCAGCCGGGCCCTCGCGGACCATGACTGCCGCCGACGTGCAGTTGTATCGGCAAGCGGTGGCCGCGGGCGGATCGAACCTTCCCGTGCGCTCCGGCGAGGTGTTCAGCGAACGCGATCTGCTCCTGGCGCTGCTGCTGCCGTCCGCGGACAACATTGCCGAATCGCTTGCCGTCTGGGTTTCGGGGAACCGCACTGCGTTCATCGCTCGGCTCAACGCCAAAGCCGCCTCCTTGGGTATGGCACATACCCACTACGCCGATCCGAGCGGCCTCAGCAACAAGACGGTCTCCACTGCTGCCGACCTCGTGCTCCTCGCCAAAGCAGTCATCGGAAATCCGACGCTCGCTGCGCTGGTCGCGGTCCAGCAGGTCCGACTGACCAACGGAACCCTCCTGCACAACCTCGATGTGCTCCTTCAACAGCAGCCGGGCTGGCTCGGCATCAAGACAGGCTGGACGGGCGCTGCGGGCGGATGCCTGCTGTTTGCCGCTCGCCGGTCATACGGAACCGCCCCGGGGATGAACGTCACGGTGTACGGCGCGGTCCTCGGTCAGCCGGCCATGACTGCGCCGGACCCCGCCCACCCCGAACTCGGCGCAGCCTTCTTCGAGGCGAAAAACGCCGTCGCTGCGGTCCTCGACAGCTATCGCTCGGTGGATCTCACCCAGGCAAATCCAGCTCTCTCCGGTTCTGTCTCGACTCCATGGGGTGGCACGGCGTTGATCGCACTGCTTCCCGAGACAGGGGCCGGTACCGTCCTGGTTCGGGGTCCGGCCACCGTGCAGTTGAGCGTGACCACGCTGGCGCCGGTCGCTCCGCTGTCCAGCAACGCGCAGGTGGGTCAGATCAATGGCCTGCTCAATGGCATGAAGGCCACGTGGCGGGTGGTGGTGACGACTGCGATCGCCGCGCCCTCGTTGTGGTGGAAGCTCGTCAACGGCTGAAGGCCGGCAGCTTCACCAGGCGGTGTCGGTTCGCTCCGCAGCCTCGAGGAGCGCGGCCATGACATCGGCGTCTCGCCCGGCGAGATCCGGCGCGACGCGCAGGCTCTCGACCCGCTCCTTTGCCGTCACCATCTCGAGCTCGTGCAGCCCAAGCTGCGTGCGCGTCGAGACGTGCCCCTTGTAGGCACCTAGCGGCGCACGCCACTTCTGGCGAAGCGCGTGGGGCGAGAGCTCTCCGGCTTTTACCGTCAACCCCGTCCCCGTTCGGGCGGGGAAGAGGCGGAAGCGAAACGCGTTGCGCCCGCTTTTGACGCACTGCTCGCAGCGCCCGTATCGCTCGTCGGGTATCTCGGGGCGTTTGTTGCAGACGCGGCACACGATGCGAGGATATCGTGAGTGACGACGCCCGATGCCGTGACTCTGCGCACCGACCGCCTGGTGCTCCGCCCCTGGCGCAGCGAGGACCGACCACTTTTCGCCGCGCTCAATGCCGATCCCACGGTCATGGAGTGGTTCCCGTCGACGATGACAGCCGATGAGTCGGACGCGTTCGTCGATCGCATCGAGCAGCGATTTCGGGAATTCGGATGGGGTCTCTGGGCGGTGGAAGTTCCTCGCGTCGCGCCGTTCATCGGATTCGTGGGTCTGAGCCCGGCTGACGCCACACTCGGCTATCCGTGCGTGGAAATCGGGTGGCGACTCGCTGCGATGCACTGGGGTCAGGGTTACGCACCCGAAGGTGCGCTGGCGGCGCTTCGGTTCGCGTTTGACACCCTCGCGCTCGACGAGATCGTCTCCTTCACGTCCGTCGGCAACGCGAAATCGAGACGGGTCATGACGAAGATCGGCATGACGCACAACGCGGAAGACGATTTCGACCACCCGCGCCTTGCGTCGACGTCTCCGCTCTTGCGGCACGTTCTCTATCGGATCACTGCCGCCGAGTTCTCGGCACACGAACAGACCGAGTTTGTTTGACAGCGCGCCGCGCAGCACCTAACATGACCGGTCGTTCAGCCATTCGCGCAAAGGAGCGCCTTTTTGTGATCACCACGCAATGCCTCGAAACCGGGATTGCCCGGTTGAAGGGTGGAGTCTGCATGTCGGGAGTCGCACCTTGATTCTTTGAGCATCGAGTAGCTCAGCTCACAGGATCGTGCGGCAACCGGCCGGTACGGTCCTTTTTGTTTGTCGAGAAAAGAGAACACGAACGTGAGCAAGGAGAAATCGGTGTCCAGGGTAGGTAACGGCGGTATGGCCGTCGAAGTGACCAAGCTGGTGAAGTCGTTCCGGCGCGAGCGACGTGGCCGCCCATGGAAACGGCGCGAGCAATCGGGTCGGGACAAGCGCGCCGTCGATTCGGTCGACCTGCGCGTGCGCGACGGTGAGATGGTCGCGATCGTCGGACTGAACGGCAGCGGGAAATCGACACTGCTTCGCGTCCTCGCAACGCTGACCATCCCCGACGAGGGGAGTGCACGCGTCTTCGGGCACGACGTGGTCAAGGACGGGCATGAGGTGCGCCGGCACGTGAACCGCGTCTCCGTCGAAGCGAGCTTTTTCAAGGAGATGAGCCCGTGGGAGAACCTGTCGTACGCGACGCGTCTCTACGGCCAGGACGGCAAGGGGACGCGCGATGCGGCGGTCGCCGCGCTGACTCGGCTTGGACTCCCTCGCGACACGATCGACAAGCCGATGAAGCAGCTGTCACGCGGGCAGCAGCAAAAGGTCGCGATCGCGCGCAGCCTGTTGACGAGCCCGTCGCTCCTGCTGATGGACGAGCCGACGACCGGACTCGACCCGCGCTCCAAGCGGGAGGTGCAGGGATTCGTGCGCGACATCCGCGAGCAGTCGGGCGTGACCGTGCTGCTGAGCACGCACGATCTCGAGGAGGCCGAGCGGCTCTGTGATCGCGTGATCATCCTCGACCGGGGCCGGATTCTCGCGGAGGGATCGCCGGCCGAATTGCGCGCGCAACACAGCGAGCAAGGGGACGGAGCGTCGCTGGAGGACGTCTTTCTGCGCCTCACGGGCAAGAGCTTCGACGACGACAGCGAAGCGGAAGAGGAGGACGAGTCATGAGTACGCGCACACCCGACGTCGAGATGCGCCCGCCCGGGCTGCGTTTTGAGACGAACGCATTCTTCGGGTTCTTCGAGCGTCAGCGCAATCTCTACAAGCGCTACTGGATCTGGGAAGTGGTCTGGCTGGTGTACAGCATCGTCAGCACGCTCAGCATCGGATACCTCGCGTCCGGCCTCAGCTCCTTCAGCGGTCCGAACGCGCACGTCGACATCGCGCGTGCCCAGCTGTACCTGCTGATCGGCTCGTTGCTCTGGAGCTATCTGTCGCTGATGTTCTTCGACGTCTCCTTCGCGATCGCGTGGGAGCGTTGGGAGGGAACGATCGAGTACACCTTCATGGCACCGGTGCGGCGGGTGACCCACCTGCTCGGCATCTGCTGCTTCGCGATCGTGTACGCGCTTCTGCGGAGCGTGATCATCATGATCGCGATCGCGCTGGCGTTCCACCTCGACCTGTCGCATGCGGATGCCGGATCGGCGCTGATCGTGCTTGCGGCGGCGACGTTCCCGGTGCTGGGACTCGGCATCTTCACGTCGATCCTGCCGCTGCTGTCACCGGAGAAGGGCGAGCAGATGGCCGTTGCGGTGCAGGGGGTGCTGCTGCTCGTCTCGGGCGTGTATTACCCGATCACCGTGCTGCCCACCGTCCTTCGGGTCATGGGTCAGGCGTCGCCGTTGACGTACACGCTGAGCGGTATGCGTTCTGCGCTGCTCGACCACGCCGGAATCGGATCGCTGCTCGGCACGGTCCTCGTGCTCCTGGTGATGGGAGCGGTGCTCATCCCGACCGGCGTCTGGGTGTTCGCGCTCGCCGAGCGGCGTGCGAAGCGACTTGGGCTCCTCAAGCGAAACGGCTAACGGGAGGTGAAGATGGATGAAGGAACGCCGCGTGTCGGCGATATGAGATATGGGAGGACCGCATGACGACAACGCGCGACGACACGAGCAGCACGCACACCGGCAAGCCGCCGGTCGTCGACATGGCCACGTGGGAGACCGTCAGGGCAGAGCTTGTCGTCCGCGAAAAGGCGCACACCCGTGAAGGCGACGCCATCGCCGCGGCTCGTCGACGTCTCCCGATGGTTGAGTTCGACGGGTCGGTCATGGTCACGGGTGCTGACGGTCCGACCCCATTCATCGACCTCTTCCAGGGCCGCGACGAGCTCGTGGTCTACAAGCACATGTGGTACGACGGCGCGCCGCACCAGGGGCAGTGCGAAGGCTGCACGACAACGGCCTGGCACATCAAGGACGCCGTGTACCTCAACGCCCGTGGTGTCTCCTACGCCGTGCTCACCCCGGGAGCCTGGGATGAGGTGGCCCGATTCGTCGAGTTCATGGGCTACACCGAACCCTGGTACTCGGTCGATGGTCTTGATGAGCCGGTCGGCGGAGACATGGGCTCTATCGCCTGTTTCCTGCGGGACGGCGACCGGGTGTTCCTCACCTACTCGACGACCGGCCGCGGCAATGAGTCGGTCAACCCGTCCCTGGCGTTGCTCGACATGACGCCGTACGGCCGCAGAGAGGGATGGCAGGACAACCCCGCCGGGTGGCCGGAGGCGCCCGAGGCCGGCGCGCCGGTGGGTGGGCATGGGGTTCCGATCTGCTGGTACTGGCGCTCGAACGCCGACGGCGTGGCCGAATGGGGCCCGACGAGCCGTCCCGTGCCTCAGTGGACTCGCCCAGGCGCAACGCCCGTGGAGACTCTCGGCCGCCGCGGTCAGCACCGCTGACGCGCGGGGAGCAGCCCTAGAGATCCAGGTGGTGCGTGTAGGCGGGAAAGATCGCCACGCTTCCGCCCGTCATGCCTCCCTCGAGTTCGCCATCGCGCGTGAAGCCGAGACGCTCGGCGACGGCAAGGCTGCGGCGATTCTCCATGCCGGCATTGAGCACGATGCGGCGCGCCCCGAGCGCGTCGCGCGCCCAGGCGATCAGCGCTTGCGCCGCCTCCGTGGCGTAGCCGCGTCCGGTGAACTCGGTCTGCAGCCAGTAGTGGATCTCAAATTCCGCATCGCTGAGGCGGTCGAGGCCGATGACACCGATCGCGACACCGCGCTCGGTGATCGCGAATGAAGGCGATCCCTCCTCCCAACCGGGGATGCCTCGAGTGTCGACGTACGCCGACTGCGCCTCCATGGTCAGGTCCACGCCCCACGGCATCCACGGAAGCAACTCGGGCCGTGAGGCGAGCGATGCCTGCAACAGGTCGTCGTCGTGCGCGTGCGAGACGGGTTCGAGGATGAGGCGCTCCGTGCGAATCGGCTCGCGAGGGATGGCGGGCATCAAACGATTCTGGAGCAGCGGCCACCATCAGAACGCGGCGTCGCTACTGGCGCCGGCGATCCTTCGGCATCCATCGCCGGTACCACGGCAACCGAGAAGGCCGTGACGTGACCACCGGCTCGGTGCCGTCCACTGGTTCATTCGGATCCTCCGATGACCGGAGGCGCTCACGCGAGCCGGCGAGCTCGTCCATCGGGAACCGAATCATCTGCAGGCCATCGTAGGCATCGGGCCAGTCAGCGGAGTCCGGTTGTGTTGACGAACATACTCACAGGTGCGTATATTTGTCCGTGTGAACGTCGAGGTGAGGGCAATCGGGCTGCGCGCGATGCGCGACAAGCATCACCTGACTCAGCGCGAGCTGGCGCGCCGGCTTGGCGTCACGCAGAACTACATCCCGGCCCTGGAGGCGGGGACGCGCAACCCCGGCCCCAAGCTTCGCCAGTCGTTGATGCAGCTGTTCGGCTGTGACTTCGAGGACCTCTTCCAGGTGGTCATGGTGAACCCGGTCGACCATCGCGAGCAGGTGCTCCGGCCCGAGGGCGGCGTTCGCGGAGTTCTGACGGCTCCCGGTCCATCGGGAGCAACGGCGCGCCTCCGTACAATCGCGCCGTGCCCACCCACGGTGATCTGCTCGTCCTCGAAGGAATGTCCTTCTACGGCTATCACGGCGAGACGCAGGCCGAGCGCACGCTGGGCAACCGCTTCTACGTCGACGTCGAGATCCGCATCGACCTCGCGCAGGCCGGCAAGAGCGATGCCATCGCAGACACCCTCGACTACTCGCATGCCTTCAGCCTGATCCGGGCCGTCCTCGAGGACGAGCAGCACAGCCTCATCGAGGCCGTTGCTGATCGCGTCGCCGCGGTGATGCTCGCTGAACCCAAGGTCCAGAGCGTCAAGGTCCGTGTCGGCAAGCAACCGCCGATCCCGGGAGCCATCGACCGCTGCTGGGTGATCATCGAACGCCCGATGGAGGCATCCGCATGAGCGCTGTCATCGTCGACGGCAAGGCGGTCGCTGCGGAGCTCCGAGCCGAACTCACCGACGAGGTGGCGGGGATGGTCGCGGATGGCGTCGCGCCGCCGTCACTTGCCGTCGTGCTCTGCGGCGACGACCCGGCGTCGGCGATCTACGTGCGCAACAAGGGTCGCGCCGCCGAGCGTGCCGGAGTGCGCTTCACGCTGCTCACGCCGTCCGGCGAAAGCACCACCGACGAGCTCGTCGAGCTGGTCCGCGGGCTCGAGGCCGACGATTCGATCGACGGCATCCTCGTGCAGCTCCCGCTGCCCCCGCAGATCGACGCCGACGCGGTCACCGCGTGCATCTCGCCCGAGAAGGACGCCGACGGGTTCCATCCGTACAACTTCGGGCGGCTCGCCGAGGGACATCCGGCGCTCGTCGCTCCCGGCACACCACTCGGATGCATGGAACTGCTGCGGCGGAGCGAGATCCCGCTGCGCGGCAGCCGCGCGGTGGTGATCGGTCGGAGCGCGATCGTCGGCCGTCCAATCGCGCTGCTGCTCACCAACGCCGACGCTACGGTCACCATCTGCCACTCCCGGACTCGGGATCTCGCCGCGATCTGCCGGGAGGCGGACATCCTGGTGGCGGCCATCGGCAGGCCCGGCATGGTGGACGCGTCGTACGTCAAGCCCGGAGCGTTTGTCATCGATGTCGGGACGACCCCGAAAGATGGCGTCGTGTACGGCGATGTCGACCGCGCGTCTGTCGAGCCTGTGGCCGGATGGCTGACCCCGGTCCCCGGTGGTGTCGGGCCGATGACCATCGCGATGCTGCTGCGCAACACGCTGGCGCTGGCGCGGGCGCGCCGCGCGCGCAGCGCGGCCTGAGCGCCGATGCCGACCATCCGCGTTCGATGGAGTGAATCGGAGGCGCGCAAACCGTATGCGCGGCCCTTCATGGTCACGTTCGTCAGCGACGACGGCAGCGATGTCGGCAGTGTCGCACTCAACGGCGCAGACCTCGTGTATTACACCCACTTCCAGACGGCAGTGCTGTCACTGGCCGGCGAGCTGTTCGTCGATACGGCCGTCGAAGCGTCGCCGGACCCGCAGCGCGCCTGGCTCGATCGCATCGCGGGCCTCATCCCACCGCTCGGTGGTATCACCGTGATGCCGCGCTCCTCGTTCGACGAGCACCAGGGCCGCGTCTTCCGGCTGACCATCACCGCAGCCGGAGGGCAGTCGGCGACGACGGATGCGGCGGCGCTCCTCGAGTACCAGGACCTGCAGGCGGTGCTCGCCCACCAGACCGGGTGCCTCTACCGTGACTCCGCGATCGAGGACGTCGAGGACATCGACGCTCGCCGGCGAGCCTGGATGGGCGCGATCCGTCTCCGCGTTCGGCGGCCCGACGCCGGTGAGGCGATGAGCGAGACCTGGCAGTGGGCGTAAACGGGACGGCATACGATCGGGCGGTGGCGACGCTGGACGCGGTCGCCTGGCGGGGCATCATGCCCGGCCTGGAGCGAACCCGTGCGTTGCTCGCTGCTCTCGGCAACCCGCAGACGGGTTTGCGCGGGGTGCTCGTCGCGGGCACGAACGGCAAGGGCTCGGTCTGCGCGACCGTTGACGCGGTCTGCCGCGCCGCCGGACATCGGTCGGTCCTGTTGACGAGCCCGCATCTCCAGTCCTATACCGAGCGCATTGTCCGCGACGGGGCGCCGATCAGTGAGACGGAGTTCGGGGCATTGATCGACGACGTTCGTGAGGCTGCCGAGGCGCTGCCGGAAGAGTTGCAGCCGACCGGTTTCGAAGTGCTCACCGCGGCGGGGATCCTGTCGGCGCGACGAGCCGATACCGACGTGCTCGTCTGCGAGGTGGGGCTCGGTGGCCGCCTGGACAGCACCAACATCCTGGATCTGGGCGTGGCGGTCCTCACGAACGTCGCGCTCGATCACCAGGACCTGCTTGGCGACACCATCCCCGAGATCGCCCGGGAGAAGGCCGCGATCATCAAGCCGGGCAACCGCGCGGTCACCGGTGCGGTCGAGCCTGCGCTGGCGGTCATCCGGGCGCGAGCCGCCGAGGTGGGATCACAGCTTGTCGTGGTCGGCGGCGACGTCCCGTTCTCGGGTCAGGCGGCGGGATTGCGCGGAGTCGAGGTGCGGACGCGGTTCGACGCGCAGCCTGTCGCGGTCAAAGCTCCGCTGCGCGGCGACTTCCAGGTTGCCAACATCGCGACTGCGGTCGCGGTCTGCGACGCGCTCCGCGAGAGCGGCGTACGCATCGACACCGACGCGCTGCTCCGGGGATGCGCATCAGTGCGCTGGCAGGGACGCATGGACTGGATCGAAGGCGATCCGCCGATCCTCATCGACGGCGCGCACAATCCCGCAGGCATGGCGGCGATGGTGTCGTCCGCGCGTGACCTGATCGGCTCGCGGCACTGTGTCGCCGTGTTTGCCGCCATGCGCAACAAGGACGTCCGTTCCATGGCGACCGGTCTTCGCGAGCTGACCGACGACATCGTCGTGACTGCTCCAGCCGTCGAGCGGGCGGCACCGCCCGAAGACCTCGCGCTCCTGTTCGATCCGCCGCCGGCGATCACGCGCGACGTTGCAAGCGCCGTCGCGCTGGCGCGCCGGCGTGCGGGACACGACGGCGTCGTTGTGGTGTGCGGGTCGCTCTACCTTGCGGGCGAAGCGCTCGGCCTGCTCGGCCTCTGAGGGTTGCGGAGGTCGGTCAGGCGGCGAGGACGGCGAGGAGCTTGGCCTCGAGCGTCTGCTTCGGCTGGTAGCCGACGATCCGCTCCTCGGCCTTGCCGCCGCGGAAGATCATCAGCGTGGGGATGCTCATGATCCCGAACATGCCCGGCGTGATCGGGTTGGCATCGACGTCGACCTTTGCGACCTTGACCTGGCCGTCGTACTGAGTCGCGAACTCCTCGACGATCGGCGCGATCATCTTGCAGGGAGTGCACCAGGAAGCCCAGAAATCCACGAGCACGGGGATATCCGAGTCAAGAACCTCTTCCTTGAAGGTGGTGTCGGTGACGGTAACGGGATGAGCCATTGAGGTTCTCCTGGTGGTCGAAAGCCGCTGATTTATCGTACTCAACCGGCGGTGTCGGTCGAGGCAGCCTTTTTGGTGGTTGTCGAAGTGTCGGACGACGATGAGGATGTCGACGAATCGCCTTTGCTCGACTCCGACTTGGCGGAGGCGCCGTTCTCGGAGCTTTTGCCGGAGCTCTTGCTCGAGTCGCTGCTCACGGACGTGATCGAGGAGGACTCGGAGCCGCGACTGTCGGTCTTGTAGAAGCCCGAGCCCTTGAAAACGATGCCCGCGGGAAAGAACATTCGATTCGCGGCGGCGCCGCACGACGGACAGGGTGCGCCCGGCTCATCGCGCATCGTCTGCCATACCTCGAACTCATTCGAGCATTTGGGGCAGCGGTATCCGTAGGTGGGCAAGCAGTGGTTCCCTGGTCGCGGGTGATCGCTTCAACTCTACCCGTCCGGGGCCTCGGGCCAAACAACGCGAGAGTGACAGCGCGCCTGTCATACCCCGATCAGACCTCGAAGATCACGAGCCCTGTGGGCACCTTCGGGTAGAAATACGTCGATTTCTGTGGCATCGTCTCGCCTGCGTCGGCGACGGCGATGACCTCGCCGGTGGTCACCGGGGTGACTCCGAAGCCGAGCACGGCATCACCGCGCTGCACCGCGGCGTCGAGCGCCGACGCATCGCGCGTGTAGGTCAACGCGCCCGCGGCGATGGCCGCCGGCGAGAACTCCCGCAGGCGCCAGCACCTCGGCTTCGAGCACTGCAACGTCGAGGGCATCGCGTGGCGAGCCTCCGACACGGCGCGGCCTGCGCAGCACCGCTGCACCGTCGTGCGCGACAACGGCGAACGCGTGGTGGGTGTCGCGCAGTGAGGCAGCGGTCGCGAGTGCAGCCGTTGCGTTGTCCGCGGGCTCGGTCTCGTACGCGTCGTCGAGCCGTGCCCAGAGATCGTCGAGGCTGAAGGCAATACCCGGTCCCGGTCGTACCAGACGGTGCGTGGGCAGGATGGTGATCCCCGGGTCATCCGCAGCGGCGAGATACACCAGGCAGCGTTCGAACGCAGCGTTCGGACCGGCATCCGGCTCCGCCGCGCGACGCTCGTCAGCGTATGCCGCGGCGGTTTCGTAGCGATGATGCCCGTCGGCGATGTACAGCGACGCGCCACGCAACGACTCGGCGATCGCTGCGACGTGCGCCGGGTCGGCGACACGCCAGAGCAGGAGCTTCTCCGAACCGATCTCGCCGTCGATGCGCCCACCGAGGAGCGCGGATCCCGATGCGACATCGTCGAGCTGCGCCTCGATGTCTCCGGCGCCGTGCCACAGACCGAAGACCGGGCTCGTCTGCGCGCGCGTTGCTCCCATGAGCGCGAGACGGTCGAGCTTGGGGCCGCGCAATGTCCGCTCGTGTGGGTGGAGGTCGGAGCGTTCCCACGACGTCGCGGCGACCGTCGCCAGCAGACCGCGCCGCCGCCGCGTCCCGCCGGCGGGATCGGGGAAGTGGTGGTCGACGACGTAGAACCCCGGGGGCTGATCGCGCACGAGGATCCCGAGCTCGCGCCACGACTCAAGGAAGGACTCCGCGCGCGTGTACGGGTCGTCGGCTCCTGCAACGTCGTTGGGAAAGCGCAGTCCGAAGTCGATGCGCACGATGTTGCGGAGGTCGCGGCCGTACAGGACGTCACGCTGCTCGTCGCTGATGACGTCGTACGGCGGCGCGAGCACGCCGCCGAGCTTCACGTGCTCTGGGTTGTAGCGCGTTCCCTCAAAAGGCTCGACGGTGGCCATGAGGGTCAGGCCCTCAGAGCCGCACCTGGCGGAGCTGGTCGAGCATTGCGGTCTCGCGGACCTCGTCGAGCAGATCCGCGCTCACGGGATCGTCGATCTCCATCAGCATCACCGCGTGCCCGCGCGGCCGGTCGCGTCCGAGCTCGATGCCCGCGATGTTGACGTCGTTGCGCGCGAGCAGTGTCGAGATTGCCGCGATCACGCCTGGGCGGTCCTGGTGCGTGACCACGAGAAACGTCCCGCTCGGCTGCATGTCGACGCGGAAGTCGTTGATGCGCGTGATCCGCGGCCCCTCGTCGAACTGCGTCCCGGCGATGAGCAGGGTTTGCTCACCGATGACCTCGACGAGCAGCGAGGCCTCGGGGTCGACGCTCCGCGTTGTATGCCGTTCGTCGACATCGACGCCCATCGACGTCGCGACCACCTTCGCGTTGACGGGATTCACCCGCGTCTCGGTGAAATGCGCGAAGAGCCCGCGAAGCACGTGCGCTGTGACGATCGAGGTGTCGATCCCGCCGAGCTCGCCGGAGTAGGTGCAGACGATATGGCGCAGCTTGCGGCCGTCGAGCTGCGCGGCGAGCGACCCGATCTTCTCCGCAAGGATGAGATACGGCTGCAACCGCGCGAGCTCCTCGGGAAGCACCGTTGGCGCGTTCACCGCGTATCGCGGCGTCCCACCGGCGAGGTACTCGACGATCTGATCGGCCACATCGAAGGCCACGTTCACCTGTGCTTCGCGAGTGCTGGCACCGAGGTGCGGCGTCACCACCACCTGCGCGAGCTGGAGCAGTGGGTTGGCGGGATCCGGTGGCTCCTTGGTGAAGACGTCGATGGCCGCTCCCGCGATGTGGCCGTCGCTGATCGCGTCCGCGAGCGCCTGCTCGTCGATGATGCCGCCACGCGCGACGTTGATCAGCCGCGCGCCCTTGCGCATCCGCTTGAGCTCGGCAGCGCCGATGACACCACGGGTGGCGTCGGTCAGGGGCACGTGGACGGTGAGAAAGTCCGTTTCAGTCAGGAGTGTCTCGAAGTCGCAGAGCTCGACACCCAGGCCGAGCGCGCGTTCGGCCGTGACGAGTGGGTCGTGCGCGAGGACCCGCATGCGGAGCCCCTCGCGAGCGATGCGCGCCACCTCGGATCCGATCTTGCCCAGACCCAGCACGCCGAGCGTCTTCTCGTGCAACTCGATGCCCATGAACTTCGAGCGCTCCCAGAGGCCCGAGTGCAGCGAGCGGTCGGCTGCAGGGAGATTACGTGCCAGCGCGAGCATCATCGCGATGACGTGCTCGGTGGCAGCGATCGTGTTGCCGGTGGGGGCGTTGAGGACGAGGACGCCGTGACGCGTCGCTGCCTCGATGTCGATGTTGTCGACACCGACGCCGGCGCGGCCGACCACGCGGAGTTTGGGAGCGGCCGCGAAGATCTCGGCTGTGACCTTGGTCTCGCTGCGCACCACGAGCGCGTCGTAGTCGCCGATGCGCTCGCGCAAAGCGGCGGCGTCAAGGCCGGTGACGACATCGACCTCGCCCGCCGCGCGCAGGCGCGTGACGCCGTCATCGGCGATCGGGTCCGCAACCAGGATGCGAGTCACTGTGCCGGCAGCCGTGCGCGGCTCCGCGGTGATGCTCACCCGACAGTGACGGGTTCCGCCTGCGCGACCGTCCCGCGTGCTTCGGCCTGAGCCGCCGCGACAGCCAGACCACCGCGTGTGCGCAGCCCCGTGTCGATGAGTCCGGCCTCGAGCAGCGAGAGGATCGTGTAGGCGTCGGCGTCATCGATGAAGCCGAGGTGGCCGATGCGGAAGATCTTGCCCTGCAACGATTCCTGGCCACCCGCGAGCACGAGGCCGTGGTTGGTTCGCAACGTGGTGAGCAGATTCTTGAGCGCGTCCGGTGAGTCAGCGGGACTGTGCACCGCCGTCACGGTGTCGCTGCGATGTCCCTCGGCCGCGAGCAGCTTCATGCCCATCGCCTCGATACCTGCCCGGATCATGTTGCCGACGCGATGGTGGCGTGCCCAGACGTTCTCGATGCCCTCTTCGCGCAGCATTGCCAGGCCTTCCTGGAGTGCGAACATCACCGAGACCGCCGGGGTGGTCGCGGTCTGGTTCTTGTCCTGCGACTTCTTCTCGCGCCCGAAGTCGAGATAGAAGCGCGGGCAGGTCGCGGTCTCGGCGCGCGTGAAGGCTGCGGCGCTGACCGCGATCATCGCGACGCCGGGAGGAGCCATCCACCCTTTCTGCGAGCCGGTGACCAGCACGTCGATGCCGAGCGCATCGGTGTCGAGCGGCAGGCATCCGGCGCCACTCACGCTGTCGACGGCCAGCATCTTGCCGCGGCTCTTCACGACCCCCGCGATCGCCGCGAGATCGTTGGTCACACCGGTGGAGGTCTCGTTGTGTGTCACGAAGACGGTGGTGATCTCGGGATGCTCGGCGAGCGTGCGCTCGACATCCTCGGGATCGATCGCCTCGCCCTGCGGCACCGTGAGGCGGACAACCTCGGCGCCGTAGATCTCGCCGATCTTCGCCCAGCGCTCGCCGAACGAGCCCATCGCGCAGAACAGCGCCTGCTCTCCTGGACTGAGAAGGTTGACGACCGTGGCCTCGAGGCCGCCCGTGCCACTGCACGGGTAGAGGAGAACGTCGTTCTCGGTGCGCAGCGCCCAGCGCAGGCCACCGATGACGTCGTCCATCACCGCGGCGAACTCCGGGCCGCGGTGGTTGATCATGGGACGGCTCGCGGAGCGGACCACGCGAGCGGGGAGCGGGGTCGGACCGGGAACGCGGAGCTGTGGTTCACCCATAGGCCGAAGTCTAGCGAAGGCCGGGATCGAGACCGCCCCCGGCAACCGGTACCAGGGCACCGTCGCCGGAAGTAGCCGGAACTGCGGTGGCTAGACGCGGCCCCCAAAGAAGACCTGGGTCTCGACCAACTTTCCGTCGCGAACGGTGGTGTACTCGGTGTTGCGGTAGCGCTCGCCAGTGGTCAGTTGATATTCGTAGAGCAGCAGGACCGTGTCGTCGCCGGCCGGTACGATCGCAATGACTTCTGATGCTGCGAAGCGATCCGCAGTGGGGAAACAACGCTCGAGATAGCTCGCCTTGTCGATGTGGTCGTCCTGGGGGCTCGTGAATGTGAAGTCGTCGGCAAGCAGGCGCGACGCGGCCGTGATGTCCTGCCGCCGATAGGCGTCAAGTGACTCGCGGACGGTATCGATGTTGGACATTTCGCGCGCCTCGGGATCCACAGCGGGATCGGCTTGTAGTGGGAGGAGAGCCTCAGAGTGGAATATCGTCGTACACAGAGGCACGCCGCTGACGCGGTTGCGGGTGCGACGGCTGAGGCTGATACCGCTGCTCAGGCTGTGTCTCCGTTTTCACGCGCCGGCGCCGGCGTCGCCGTCGGATTGCGGCTCGTTGCAATCGCAGCAGGCCACCGAACAACCGCGCGATGACTGCGAAGACGATGACGAGAAAACGCGCGACAGCATCACGGAAGAGCAGCAGCAAGCCGACCGCGACGATGGCCAGCAACCAAGCGATCACATGCTCGAACTGAAACCCCGTGCCCTCAGGAATGTTCGCCGACGCCGGCTGCAGCGACGGTGAGGCGGCACCCGGATGCGCGTTGCGCCAGGCGATGATCGCGTTGCGACGAGCGACGATCGCAGGCAGGTAGGCCTCGAGCCCGTTGCGAATCGCCGCAGCGACATCGTCACGAAACGCGGCCGTCGTCATGAGAGCGGCCTCGGTCGGATTGCTGAGATACGCCATCTTCACTGACGCCGTCGGGACGCGACTGCCTGGCCACGCTTTGGGATCGGACGCGACACCCAGGTTGGGGACACCGTCCGATGTGAGCTCGGCAGCGAGCGCATCGCTGAGCGTCTGCGCGAACGTCTTGTCAGTGCTCGATGGATACGTGACGACGGACCCGGCGGCTTTGGCGGTGATCGACGTGTTCGCGAGGATGCTGACGACGAGCACCGCGTGGTGGGCAGTAGAGGTTCGCTGCCGCTGCGTGTTGGACACGTAGATGTCGGCCGCCCGCGTCATGACGACGTCGACGAGGTCGGTTCTCAGCAGCGCTGCCAGCCGGTTGCCGACATCGAGGTCGACATCCTTCTCGAGGATGCCGTTGACGCCGATCGAACCGGGGTCGAACGGCATGTTGGGATGTGCCGCTGTGGGCTGGCCGCCGAAGCCTGGGTCGACCGTGACCACGATCGGTGACGGTTGCTTGGCGGCCGCTGCGAGGGCGCGGGGCGCTGGGCCGAGGGCACCCGCGAGAATCGCGGCGACCGGGGCGATGACAAGGACGTGGAGAAAACGAGCCCGGGAAACGCGCATGCGCCTGCGGCCCAGTATATGGGTGGCGTGTCAGCAAAACCGCCTCGGTGCGCGTTAGGAAGGATGTGATTGCGTCGGTGAGGGAGATATCCGCGGGCGAAGCACTTCCTGAGCGCACGTTCGAAGCGGTTGCGGTTTCCGACGCGCGTCGCCTCTTCACGCTCGCGCTGTCGATCCTGCGCGATGACGGCGAAGCCGAGGATGCCGTCCAGGAGACCCTGCTCAAGGCATGGCGATCGTGGGCCTCGGTCTCGACGATGGAACGACCGGCCTCGTGGCTCACACGGGTCTGCGTCAATCACTGCATCAGCCGCCGTCGCCTGCTGCGCTCGCGCGGCTGGCCGCCGCTGACACTGATGGAGCACGACGCGCTGGCCGGCATGGGCCGTCCCGCCGCCGATCTCATGGACATGGAACACGCGTACCGGCGGCTCTCACTCAAGCAGCGCGCCGCGATCACCCTCAACTACCGGCACGGGTACTCGGTCGACGAGTGTGCCGTGTTCATGGGCTGCAGCCCCGGGACTGTGCGCACCCACGTTGCGCGCGGTCTGGCCACGTTGCGAAAGGAGCTCGGCGATGATTGACATCGATTCCCGACTGGACGCCAGGCTGCGGGCTTTCTACGAGCACATCGAGGAGCAGCGTCCGTCGCGCGTGACTGATTTCACCGCGACCTCCCGGCCGAAGGCGCGCGGGCTGAACCTCGTCCTGGTTTCGGCGGCGCTCGCGGCAGTAACGGTCGCGGTCGTGGGTTTTGCGATCGAATTGCGAGCCCATCTCAATCCCACAGCTCCTGCCGCTCCCGTGGTCCACACGACGCCGACGCCCAGCCAGACGCCGGCGCCCACGGCGGGTCCGTACCACGTCATCCAGGGCAATCCGGTCGCCAACGCGGGATTTGCCGATCCGCAGGTTGGAGCTTTCACGGCTGTGACGTCCTTGCCGGGTTGGACTGTCGCCGGCGACGTTGAGCTCGCCCCGGCGAGCACGATCGGTGAGCCGTTCGTGGGCACCCAATTCCTCGTGCTCGGGAGCGGTCCAAACCACGGTGAGGTCACCCAGCGCGTGAAAACCGTGCCAGGCACCAACTATCTGGTGATGTTCACCAATGGCGACTCCCCCACCTGTCACGGCCCGGGGGCCATCGACTTGTACTGGAACGGCCGCTACTCCGCCGGCTCGGAGTTGACTCCTCCGACCAACGCAGGCGCCGGCGACCTGGGATGGTGGACCGATGGCTATTCGAGCGCCCTCGCTACGTCATCGACCACGACCCTGACCTTCGTCGGCGCCGGTGAGTGCGGTGCGTCGCTGAACCAGGTGATCGTGACGCCGAACCCGCTCCCGAGCTAGCGAATCTCCGCGAACGGCAGCAGCGCGATGTGCCGCGCGCGCTTCAGCGCGACCGTCAGCGACCGCTGATGGCGGGCACATGTCCCCGTCATGCGGCGCGGCAGGATCTTGCCCCGCTCGGAGAGGTACCGGCGCAGCCGGGTAACCTCCTTGTAGTCGATGAAGTCGATGTGCTCCAGGCAGAAGCTGCACACCTTGCGGCGGCGGCGGTCGAAATCAGGCATGGCTCTCCAGGCTCTTAGAACGGAATGTCATCGGGGTCGACGTCGCCACCGACGGGACCCTGCGCGGGCGCGGGACCGGCACCGGCATCACCGACAGGGCCACCTTCCTGGCGGCCGCTGCTGTCGAGAAACTGCACGTCGTTGGCGTTGACCTCGGTCTTGTATCGCTTCGCGCCGCTCTGGGCGTCGTCCCACGAGCGCGTCTGCAGGCGTCCTTCCACGTAGATGAGGCGGCCCTTCTGCAGGTACTGAGCCGTGGTCTCGGCGAGCTTGCGCGTGCCCTGATTCCAGACGACGACGTCGTGGTAGTCGGTGAACTCCTTGCGCTCGCCGGTCGCCGGGTCACTTCCGTAGCGATTGGTCGCGAGCGCGAGGTTGCAGACCGCCGTGCCGCTCGGCGTGTAGCGGAGCTCCGGGTCGCGGGTGAGCCTGCCGATCAGCATCACTCGATTAAGGGAACCTGCCATCAGATATCTCCTTCGTCATCATCGATTGCAGAGGGCACGTCCTCTGCCGCGAGATCATCCTCGGCGTCCGCGGACTCCGCTGGGACGTTGCCGTCAACCTCGGCCTCGGGCTCGACCGGACCCTCGATCTCCTCGATCTCCGCTTCCGGATCGGGCATCGGACCTTCGTGGACGACGATGAGATGGCGGAACACGGTGTCGTGGATCCGGAGCGCGCGCTCGATCTCCGCGACCTTGGCGCCGTCCAGGTGGAAGACGACCAGTACGTAATGGCCTTCGCGAAGTCGCTTGACCTCGTACGCGAGACGGCGCTTGCCCCACAACGTGGTCTTTACGACCTCGCCGCCGTGGGTCTCGATCAACGAGCGCACCGACTTCACCGCGACGCGGACGGCGTCATCCTCCAGCTCCGGCCGGACGATGTACATCAGTTCGTAGTCACGCACCATGCGTGGGCACCTCCTTTCCTCTGGGCTTACGACGCCCGGGGTGTTGCGACTGCCGAGGTGATCAGGCGGTCGCGATCCGGGCGCAGGAAAGCGTTATGTGGAAACGCCCCTCGGATGAGGAGCGTCAGCAGTGTAGCAGGAGCCGATCTCAGTCCAGATGAAAGGTCTTGGGCAGCGTTGTGAGATTGCGGCAGCCGGTCTCGGTGACCACCACCAGGTCCTCGATCCGGATCCCGCCGAGACGCGGGTCGTACAGCCCGGGCTCGACAGTGATGACGTCGCCGACCTCGAGCACGACGTCGGCCTCGCTGATCCGCGGGAACTCGTGGATTTCCAGCCCGAGCCCGTGGCCCGTGCCGTGGATGAATCGCGCATCGCTCTGGATGTCGCGGTACGGCTTCGCGAGCGAGCCGTAGCCGTGCTGCTTGAAGACCTCGCAGCACGCGAAGTGCACGTCACGTCCGTTGGCCCCGGGCTTGACCGCGTCGAGGCCGGCCTGCTGCGCCTCGAGCACCGCCGCCCACATCCTGTCGACCTCCGGTGGTGGCGTGCCGCGCACGACCGTCCGGGTCATGTCGCCCCAGTAGCGCGTGTGCTTGTCGAAGGGATAGATGTCGAGCACGATCGGCAGGCCCACGCGAATCACATCGCTCGACGTGCGGTGCGGATCCGCGGATTCCGGGCCGCCGCAGCAGATCGAGTCCTCGGTGCTGTCTCCGTTGTCGAGGAGGTCGCGCTCGACTGCGTAGATGAGGTCCTTGCTGGTGAGCTTTCGGCCCTCGTGGTACAGCAGACCGTCGCGGATCTCCGCGGCAGCAATCACATCGATCGCCTTCTGGAGGCCGGCCATTCCCGCGTTCTCGGTCGCGGTGATGTACTCGACTTCCTGGGCGGTCTTGATGCGGCGCCGGTATTGGTAGATGTCGGTGCGGGGCCGGACATCGACGTCGTGCTGACGCAGGTGGTCGGCGAGCACGGTGGGAAAGTCCGCGTCGACGTCGACCGCACGCAAGCCGTGCTCGCGGCAGACTGCGGTCACGAGGTTCGCCCACCCATGGAATTCATTGCCGCCGGCCGGAGTCGGCGCAAGGTCGAGCCCCGCCGTGCTGCGCACCTCGCCGGCGGTCGACTCCTTGTGCGCCCGGCCCTCCTCGAGCGGGCTCGTCCAGAGGACGGTGTCGCTCCCGCCGTTGTCCACCACCACGACCGGGTCAGGGCAGAGGAATCCAGTGCGGTACAGGATGTTGGGATGGTGATACGTCTCACCGAACAGCAGGACGGAACGCTCGTCACTCATGGCACGGAGCCTAGCAGCCGGATGTCACGCTACTGCGGTGCCTGTACGCAACCGGTCCAACGTGCTCAACGGGGGGACGGGCTGGTTCGTCGCGGGGTATGCCGGCGTCGCGGGTTTCTTCGCGCTCGAAGCCGCGACGCGCCAGCGCGGGACAGCGTCGTCGCTCGACGCGTCGAGTGATGACCGTGGCACGACGCGACTGATCGTCGCGGCATATGCCACCTCGGTTTCCCTTGCGCCGATGGTGCGTCGTACGCGGACCGCGCGACTCCCGCGCGCGGTAGCGCCGTTTGGCCTGGGAGTGCAGGTACTGGGGCTCGGGCTGCGATGGTGGTCGATGCGCACGCTCGGACGTTCGTACACACGAACGCTCCGAACCGAGGACGCGCAGCACGTCGTCGACACCGGTCCGTACGCCGTTGTACGCCACCCGGGCTACGCGGGCTCGCTGTTGATATGGACGGGGTTCGCGTTGACGTCGCGTAGCGTGCCGGTGGTCGCCACCGTCGCCGCGTTGCTCGCGACCGCATATCAACGACGCATCGCCGCAGAGGAGGTGCTGCTGCGACGCGAGCTTCCCGCGTATGCGAGCTACAGTGAGCGGACGAAAAAGCTGATCCCGCTACTCTGGTAGACGGGAGTCCGTCAGCTCACGAGGGTCACATTTCATGGAACTCGGCGTTCATTTCATGAACTTCAGCGGTCTCGGTGGCAACACGCAACTGGCGCCGAAACTCGCAGCCACTGCGCAGGCCGCCGACGAGGCAGGCTTCACGCTGCTCACGATGATGGATCACTGGTTTCAGATGGAGGCGTTCGCTCCGCCGCAGGAACCGATGCTCGAGGGCTACACGTCGCTCGGTTACGTCGCCGGCAAGACCAAGCGGCTGACGCTCGGACTCATGGTCACGGGCGTGACGTACCGCCACCCGGGGCTGCTCGCAAAAATCGTGACCACGCTTGATGTGCTCTCTGAGGGTCGCGCGATGTTCGGCGTCGGTGCTGCCTGGTATCAGCGCGAGCACGAGGGCCTCGGTGTGCCGTACCCGCCGATCAGTGAGCGTTTCGAGCGGCTCGAAGAGACGCTGCAGATCTGCAAGCAGATGTGGAGCGACAACGACGGGCCGTACGAGGGCAAGTACTACCAACTCGCCGAGACCATCTGCTCACCGCGACCGATTCAAACGCCAGGACCGAAGATCCTCATCGGCGGCGGTGGCGAGAAGAAGACCCTCAAGCTCGTGGCGCGATATGCGGACGCCTGCAACCTGTTTGCGCTTGGCGTCGATGAGGTCAAGCGCAAGCTCGATGTGCTCAAGGAGCACTGCGAGGCCGAGGGCCGTGACTACAACACCATCAAGAAGACGCTGAACGGCGGCGGCGATCCGCGAGAGGACATCGATGGCTTCCTCCGTGAGATGGAGAAATACGCGGCGATCGGGATCTCTCTCATCGATCTTCGCAACCTCCCGCCCGATCCCGAGAAGGTCGTCGCCGATCTTGGTGAGCAGTTGGTGCCGCGCCTCAGTCAGATCGGCCCGAACTGAGGCCGCTGGGCACGGCACGCTTGGTCCGCGGGCTTGACTGTCAAGCTACTTGACTAATACAAGGTCGGCGACGTAGCCTCTCCGTATGCCAGAAACACACGTCCCGGAAATACCCGACGAAATTGAGATCAACATTCCGGCGCTGATGCGCTGGGCGCGCGGGAGCTACGGCAATGCCGTCCGGAGGAGCCTTGCGATCGCCGGATACGACGATCTCCCACGCAACGGCGCGTTCGTGCTCGGCGGGATGGCCCGTCTCGGCGGCTCCGCCGCCGACATGATCCGCGGGCTCGGGGTCACGAAGCAGGCGGCGAGCCAGCTCATCGACACGCTGGTCCTCCGCGGATACCTCACGCGCGAGGTCGACGCCGAGGATCGGCGCCGTCTGACGATCTCGCTCACCGAGCGCGGGCGCGGGGCTGCCGAAACCGTTCGCGGTGCGGTCGTCTCGATCGATGCTGAGCTGGAGGCCGCCATCACGCCGGCCGAGCTCGCCGGCTTGCGCGCCGGCCTCACCGCTCTTGCGGAGATCAACAGGCAGCAGACTGAGCACGACCATCACCACCACCACGACGACTGAATCGGGCGAGCGCCGCTACCCGGCGGCGACTGCTTTCAGCGCTTCGATCGAACTCGCGAATGATTGACGGGAAATCCACCTGATCGCTCGCCCCGACCCAGGTCTCGAACGCAACCTTGAAGACGGCGATCCCGGTTTCAGCGGTGAGGCTGGCTGTCGGTTCCTTGACACCACGCTGCCGCAACTCGGCGGCAATCGCCGCCGCGAGGGATGCGAGCTTGATCAGCTCGCGCTCACGCAACTCTGCATTCGCGGCGATGACCGCGTTGCGCTTTCGCGCGTAGTCGCGGCGCTCCTGGAGGTGCGAGGCGGCAGCTTCGATGGCAGCGGCGACGGCGTCGAAGGGGCTTGTCGACTGCGGGGCACCGGCAACGGTGCTGACGAGCAGGTCCTGGAGCCCCGCTGATCCCGCGAACAGGACCTCGCGCTTGTCGGCGAAGTGGCGAAAGAAGGTGCGCTCCGTGAGGCCGGCTCGCTTGGCGATCTCCGCGACAGTCGTGTGCTCGTACCCGAGCTCGCTGTAGAGCTCGAGCCCCGCCAGCGCCAGCCGGCCGCTTGCATTCGGTTCCCACCTGCCCATGCGCTGATCGTACCTGATGGCAGTCGCTGACATCGTCTGCTATGATGATGTCAGTGAATGACATCGCGTGCGACAGCAGCACTCTGGAGGATCTCTGATGCGCTACTTCATCACCGGCGCGACCGGTTGGATCGGTTCGGCCGTCGTCGCCGAGCTCGTTGGCTCGGGAAATCAGGTCATCGGACTGGCGCGCTCTGACGCGGCAGCCGCGGCGCTGACAACCGCCGGGGCGGAGGTGCGTCGCGGCACGCTCGAAGACCTCGATGTGCTGCGAGACGCATCCGCCGAGTCCGACGGCGTCGTCCACCTCGCGTTCATGCATGACGCGGCGTTCTCCGGCGGCTTCGCGCGCGCAGCCGACGCGGACCGCGCCGCAGTTCAGACCTTCGGTGACGTACTCGCGGGCAGTGACCGGCCACTCGTCATCGCGTCCGGAACGCTTCGAGTCGCTCCTGACAGGGTCGTGACGGAGCAGGACGGGCACGTGCTCGACCCTGCGCTCGTCGCGCTGGGTGCCGGTCCGCAGACGCGTCACGGCACGGCCGAGCTCGTGCTCTCGTTCGCGTCACGCGGCATCCGCTCGTCAGTCGTGCGCCTCTCACCGACCAACCACGGCAGGGGAGATCACGGCTTCATGGCCACCATCGTCGGCATCGCGCGCGACACGGGAGTCTCGGGCTACCTGGGGGATGGGAGCAACCGCTGGCCGGCCGTGCACCGCCTCGACTCAGCGCATCTCTTCTGCCTGGCGCTCGAGAACGCGCCGGCGGGAACGACGCTCCATGGCGTCGCGGACGAGGGTGTCCCCATCCGCGATATCGCCGACGTCATCGGCCGTCACCTGAACCTACCGGTGCGCGCCATCGCCGCTGCCGACGCGGCTGCACACTTCACATGGATGAGCGGCTACATCGGACTCGACAGCCCGGCGTCGAGCGCGCAGACGCGCGAATTGCTCGGATGGCAGCCGTCGCAACCGGGGCTCATCGACGATCTTGACGAGGGCCACTACTTCGAGCCCTGAGGGCACGCCGAGCGCGATGCTTCTCCGGTTGTTGCCAATGCTGTCAAGATCGTCCCGGGTTTTCGTCGCCGGGGCCCTGGCGTTGTTGGCCCTGCCGTGCTGCTCTGGCGACGACGCCGTCGGTGACGACGTCGATCGCAAAGCGGAACCGCTCGTCGCTGTCGCCTGCGACCATCTCCGCTGCGTGGGCCGAGACAAGCGGGAACCGGTCGGGCGGTAACGCAGCGAAGGTTGTGTAGATCTCGTCGACCCGCTCGTGGCGATGCGTGTCGTCGCCGAGCCCGCGAGTGCGCCGCACATCCTCCTCACTCGCGACGGCCGTCACCAGGAGCACGAAGATGTCGCACGCCCAGGCCGCGCCCTGGGGGTCGACGCCGCCGGCGAGCAGGATTCCCAGCAGGTTCTCCGTCACACGCAACACCACCTCGGTCGTCGGCGGATCCTCGAGGGTCAGCGCCGCCATTCCCGGGTGAGCGATCAGCGCCTCGTGCATCCGCTTCAGGAGCGAATGCAGCTGAGCACGCCAGCGCGCGGGATCCGGGGTTTCGAGCTCGATCGCAGCGGTGACGCGATCCAGCATCGCTTGGAGCAGGCCGTCGCGACCGGAGACGTAGACGTACAGCGAAGCGGCTCCCGTGTCGAGAGCTGCCGCGACCCGGCGCATCGTGACCGCCTGCAGACCCTCCGACTTGAGGATGGAAAGGCCCGCATCGACGATGGCGGCTTCGCTGAGCGGTGCCTTGGCCGGACGGTCACGGGTCGAGCGATGACGGGTTCGGAGATTCACGGGTGGCGGTCCGCCGGCGACAGACATGACGGATTGAACTCTACTTGACGCGAACGCTGTCCGTACCGTACAGTGTTCGTAGCGAACCATGTTCGCCCGCCGCGATCCGACCGTCGGTCGCCCGATCTCCGCTTCAAAAGGATCCCATGGATACCGCTCTCATCCCCGCACCATCCGCAGCCGAGACCGGCCCGAGCAGGCAGCCATACCGCCTGCGCTGGGTGGTGGCAGCCGTCGTGCTCGCCGCCAATGTGATGGATCTGCTCGACGCGACGATCGTCAACATCGCCGCTCCCTCGATCCATCGCGATCTGGGCGGTGGTGCCAGCACCATCCAGTGGTTGAGCGCGGGCTACACACTGGCGTTCGCCGTGCTGCTGATTGCCGGCGCGCGGCTCGGAGACATCCTCGGCCGTCGCCGGCTGTTTCTCGCCGGCTCGGCAGGTTTTACCCTGTTTTCAGCGGCCTGCGCCGTCGCACCGAACGTCGGCGTGCTCATCGCCTTCCGGGCGCTCCAGGGGGGCTTCGGCGCGCTCATGATCCCGCAGGGCTTCGGGTTGGTGAAGCAGGTCTTCGACGACCAGGCCGAACTCGGCAAGGTCCTCGGCTTCTTCGGTCCGGCCACCGGCGTGCCGATGCTCGCCGCGCCCGTCATCGCCGGCGCACTCATCGACGCAAACCTCTTCGGCACCGGATGGCGAATGGTGTTCCTGATCAACGTGCCGATCGGCGCGCTGGCGATTGCCCTCGCGTTTCGTTCGCTGCCTCGCGGCGCGACCCACCCGGGCGTCAAGCTCGACATGGTCGGCGTTCTCCTCGTCGGCCTGGCGCTGGTGGCGATCATCTACCCGCTCATCCAGGGCCGCACCGACGGCTGGCCCGCGTGGTCCTTCGCGATGCTCGCAGCGGGCGCGATCCTGCTCGTGGCGTTTCTGATGCACGAACGGCGCAGCAGCGACAACCCCTTGATCGAGCCGACACTGCTCACCAACCGCACGTACTTGAGCGGCATCGCCGTCGTGCTGGCCCTCTTCGGGGCGTTCGGCGGCTTGCTGCTGTGCGTTTCGTTGTTCGGCCAGCTCGGTGAAGGCTGGTCACCCATCCACGCTGCGCTGACCCTGACGCCGATGGTGGTTGGGCTGATCGCCGGCATGGTCGGCTCTTCCGCCGTCGCTCGGCGGCTCGGGCGTCACCTCCTCCACATCGGCATCCTGCTCATCGCCATCGGCGCGACGGAGGTCGCCGTCAGCCTCATCGGCGCGCGCACCGCCTCGAGCTGGGATCTCGTCCCCGGTCTCTTCCTGATCGGCCTCGGCGTCGGCGCCAGCATCGGGCAGCTGTTCCAGCTGATCCTGACCAGCGTGACCATGGAGGAGGTGGGATCTGCGTCGGGCGTGATGGAGGCCGTGCAACAGCTGTCGACAGCGCTGGGCGTGGCGGTCCTGGGCACCATCTTCTTCGCAAACTTCGGCCACGAGGTCGCGACGCAGGCACTGCAGATCACGGCGCTGGCCTGCCTCGTGCCGCTCGCAGTCTCGTTCCTGCTCGTGTTCCGGCTGCCCATGCAGCCGCGGCCGGAGGACGCGGCCGAAGTGGTGGTCAGCGGGGGACTCGAACCCTCGACCTCGCGGATGTGAACCGCGCGCTCTAACCAGCTGAGCTAGCTGACCCCGGCCAGAAGTCTAGGTCAGGCGCCGACCAGCTTCGTGTACGCGGCTTCGTCGAGCAACTCGCCACCTTCGGCCGCGCCATCGAGACGCAGCATCCAGCCCTCGCCGTACGGGTCGGAGTTGACCAACTCGGGGTGGTCGGTGAGCGCGGCGTTGACCTCGGTCACGGTCCCGCCGACCGGCGCGTACAGGTCCGACGCCGCCTTGACTGACTCGATCGCGCCGAACTTCGCGCCCGCCGTCAGCGTGGCGCCGACCTCGGGAAGCTCGAGGAAGATCACGTCGCCCAGCTGCGCCTGGGCATGGTCGCTGATGCCGACAGTCGCGTTCGAGCCCTCGGCGCGGACCCACTCATGACTGGCGGTGAAGCGGTAGCTGGAGAGGTCGGCCACGTTCAGGCTCCCTTGGGGCGGCGATAGAAGGGCAGAGGCACGAGCGCCGCCGCGGTCAGCGTGCCCCTGATGTCGATCGAGAGATCCGCGTCGAGCGGAAGGTCGCCGTCCACCGACACGGTGGCGATCGAATGGTCGAGCGTGAAGCTGTAGGTCCCGCTGGTCACCTCGCCGACGTCCTTGCCGCCGGACACGACTCGCTGGCCGTGGCGGGCGATCGCCCGGCCTTCTAACGTGATCCCCGCAAAACGGCGCGGCGGATGCTTGGGGTCGAGACGCGCGAGCGCGGTGCTCCCGATGAAGTCGCCTTTCTGCGGCTTCACTGTCCAGGCGAGCGCGCAGCTGTACGGATCGGTGCGGTCGTCCATGTCCTGGCCGTAGAGGCGGAGGCCGGCTTCGAGACGCAACGTATCGCGTGCCCCGAGACCGCAGGGGATCAGCCCTTTCGGCGCGCCGGCCTCGAGCAGGGCATCCCACAGGCGAACCGCGTCGGGCGCGTCCACGTAGAGCTCGAAGCCGTCCTCGCCGGTGTAACCGGTTCGCGAGACACCGCCGTGCACCCCGGCGATGTCGGTGTCCTTGAAGTGGAATGGACGAACGTCGCTGACGTCGTCGGCGGTGAGCGAGTTCACGAGCGCGACCGCTTCAGGTCCCTGCACGGCCAGGAGCCCCAGGTCGTCGCTCAGGTCCATGAACTCAGCACGGCCGCGGCGAGCGCCCATCCACGCGACGTCCTTGGCCCGGCACGCCGCGTTGATCACGACCATGTAGCCACCGGGATCGCGGTATACGACCACGTCGTCGACGATCCCGCCGTCCTCGTTGCACATCACCGCGTAGAGGGCCCCGAGCACCTCGAGGCGGGACACGTCGTTGGTGACGAGGTTCTGCACGGCGTCGAGCGCGCCTTCGCCGCTGAAGCGCACTTCACCCATGTGCGACAGATCGAACAATCCGCACCGCGTCCGCACTGCGATGTGCTCGTCGCGGATGGTCGTGTACTGCAGCGGCATGTCGAAGCCGCCGAACTCGACCATGCGCGCCCCGGCTGCGACATGCCTCTCGTAGAGCGGAGTTCTTGCGGCCATGGGCCAGCGAGTGTAGTACGTTCCCAGACCGCCTCAAATGATCTATGCCCTCATCGCGGTGGCGGCCCTGGTGGTCGTCCTCTGTATCGCCCTGCTGGTGGCGCGCCATCGCTTCCTCGGTGTGTCCCTGCCCAAGGTGCGCGGCCGCCTGGGGATGTCCGGCCTCATCGCCCCCGTGACCATCGGCCGCGATCGCTGGGGTGTCCCCCACGTCTCGGCAACGTCGATGGAGGACGCGGCGTTCGCGATGGGCGTGGCGCACGCCCAGGACCGGCTCTGGCAGATGGAGGTCACCCGCCGCGTTGCCACAGGCCGGATCAGCGAGCTCATCGGGATCGACGGCGTCAACATCGACCGCTTCGTCCGCAGGGTCGGGCTCCACCGCGTCGCCCGTGATGAGGAGCTCCGCCTCGGACCCGAGCCGCGCCGCATGCTCAAGGCCTACGCAGCCGGTGTCAACGCGATCGCTGCGTCAGGACGGCCGCTCCCGCTCGAGTACCGCCTCATCGGCGCCACTCCCGAGCCCTGGGAGCCGATGCACAGCCTCGCGGCGTTCAAATTGCTGGCGCTCGGCCTGAGCATGAACTGGGACGCTGAGCTGCAGCGACTTCGAGTTGCTCCGCGCCATCGGTCCCGAGCACGCCGCCCGCCTCGACATCGTCTACCCCGACGCCAATCCGACGATCCTCGCGTCGACGCTGCGCGCTTCGGGAGGGGCCGACAGCCGCTCGCAGCTCATGGGTATGTTCCGCGAGGCCGCACGCTGGATCCCGACCGCGGGCGGCATGAGCAACTCCTGGGTCGTGTCGGGCGAGCGCTCGTCCACGGGGCGGCCGATTCTCTGCAACGACCCCCATCTCGTCCCCGGGATGCCGTCGATCTGGTACGCGGCCCATATCCAGGCAGGCGACGACTTCGAGTCCACCGGCGTGACCATGCCCGGGTTGCCGTTCGTGATCATCGGCCACAACCAGCGAGTCGCCTGGGGATTCACGAACTCCTTCGCCGACTGCCAGGACCTGGTCATCGAGGAATTCGACTCGCCGGCCGGTGAGCGCTTCCGGACCGAACGGGGCTTCGAGCCGACCCGCAGGCTGCGCGAGATCATCCACGTCAAGGGATCGTCCGACGTCCTCGAGGAAGTGGTGGTCACGCGCCACGGCCCGGTCGTCGAGCGTATCGAGGATCCCGAGCGATCGATCTGGCGGGGGCTCGCGCTGCAGTGGACGGCGCTGCAGCCCGGCGGGGCGGCTGAGGGGCTGTTGCGGCTGCAGCGCGCTACCGACTGGAAGAGCTTCCGCGAAGCGTTCGTCTCGTTCGACGCTCCGTCGCAGAACGTCGTGTATGCCGATGTCGACGGCCACATCGGCTATCTGCTCTCCGGGCGGGTGCCGGTGCGCAAGCGCAAGCCGAGCGGCCTCCCAGTGCAGGGCTGGACCGGCGACGCGGTCTGGACGAGGTACCTCACGCCCGAGGAGATGCCGAGCATGCTCGACCCCTCCGAGCAGCAGATCATCACGGCCAACAACCGCATCGTCGGCGAGGACTTCCCGCACTACATCGGCGCCGACTACATGTCCGGCTACCGGGCCTTGCGCATCGGGGAGTTGCTGTCCGAGCGCGTTGTCGACCTCGCGTACATGGCGCGTGCGCAGATGGACCTCGTCTGCCCGCCGGCGCGTCAGGTCATCCGCCTGCTGAGCTCGATGACCTGCACGAGCACTGTTGCGGAGGGAGCACGCCGCCGTCTCGCCGCGTGGGACGCCGTCATGGACCCGCACCGCGTCGAGCCCACCATCTACGAGGCATTCATGGCGCGCCTCGCCGAGCACTCGTTGAGCCCGCTCTGCGGCAACGCGTGGCGGATCCTCGCGGGCGTCGATCTCTCCCATCCCGTGTTCCAGTACCCCGGGAACCTTGTCGGCCGGCTGACCCCATCGCTGATCGAGCGCTGGGAGGGTGGGGACGACGGGCTGTTCGAGGGGGCGACCACCTGGGCTGAAGTCGTCAACAGGTCGCTCGAGGATGCGATGACCGACCTCCGGACCCGTTTCGGCCGGGGATCGAGGCGGCTCGTCTGGGGCCGGGTCCACCAGGTTCAGCTGATTCACGCGTTCGGCCGCCGGCGCGGGCTTGGATACTTCTTCAATGCCCATGCGATCCGTGTCGGCGGCAACACGGACACCGTCCTGGCCACGTCACAGGTGCCGGGCGAGCCATTCGAGACACGGCTCTCGGCCCCGTCGTGGCGTCAGGTGATCGACGTCGGCAACTGGGACGCGTCCGGGGGTGTGCATCTCCCCGGCCAGTCAGGGCAGCCGGGCTCGCGGCACTACCGCGATCTCTCACGCCGCTGGAAAACCAACCGCCAGTTCCCGCTGTACTGGAGCGCGGCGCTTACCCGCCGCCACGCTCGCGCGCGGCTGACCGTCTTCCCACTGCCCGAAGGGCACGCGACCGAGCCCGGGGCACGACCGACGGGCTCGTGATCCGCTCGGGCGAGCGGGGCATCGTCCGTGGTTGTTGTGCGGGGCTGATCCTGCTGATCATCCTGGTGGCCGCCAGCGCGTTCCTTGCGGATCGCGCGCTGGCCGCTCCTGTGCTCGGCGCCCCGCCCTCCGGCCCGTCGCACGGCGACAACGAGGTCGCGATCGCCGTCTCACTGGCGACGGCGATGGGTGCGCAGCTCCTCGCGGGCTCGCACGGCGTGGTCGTCCTCAGCGAGCAGGACCTCACCGTCCTGGCCGACGCCAACAACCCGCAGCCGGCCCGATACCGCGATTTGCAGGTTCGCGTTCGAAACGGTTTGCTCGTCGCGTCGGCGCAGATCTCGTTCGGGCCCTTCAACCCGACTGCGGTGGTGCACGTCAGCCTGTCGTTGCAGCCCGGACCCACCGGGGCGGTCATTGCCGCGCAGGTTCCCGAGATCGACATCGGGCTGCTCGGCGTCCCCAGCTTCCTCGGGGACGCACTCGTCAAGGAGATCGACTCCGCGCTCTCGCTGGACAAGCTGTTCTCGGTGGACCCGAGGCTCAACGCACTCCGGGCCGATATCGAGTGTGTTGCGGTCCTTCCCGGTGGGGTCGCGGTCGGGGTGCACGATCCGGGCGTTCCGAACGTTGCCTCGTCGTGTGGGTGACGGCGGGGGACCTGTGCAACGCTTGGAGCGATGGTCCTTCGAGCCGCAGTTCTCGCGGCGCTCCTCTGCGTCTCGTGCGCCTCTGCCATGGGACCGGGCCCTCGGAGCGGCGCGCCAGCCAGTCCTGACGCGGCGCAGCTCGCAACCAGCGTCGACGCGGCGAACGCCGACATGTTCGCGAACGACTACGCAGCTGCAGGGGCCGAGTTTTCGGCGCTGCTCGTCAAGGCGCCGCGGAGTGCCGATGTCCATGCGGCCGACGCGCTGCTGCTCAACTACGAGGGCGATGGACCTGCGGCTGCCCAGGAGGCGGGTGACGCGGTGGCGCTGGATGCCGGTGATGCCGACGCGCAAGCAGTGCTCTGCCGGGTCGATGACTGGGCAGGGAATATCGTCGATGCAGTGGCCGCCGGCAACGCAGCCATCGCGGCGGATGCGAGCGATCCGCTCGGGCATCTGTTTCTTGCCGAGGCACTGTCCGACAGCGGCGCGTTCCCGCAGGCGCGGGCGCAGCTCTCCGCCGCGTCTGCGCTGATTCAGGAGCACCCGACGGCGTACCTCACCGCGGAGCTGCAGCGTGAAGAGGCGAATCTCGATTCGGATCTGGGCGAGACCAAGCCTGCGCTGCAGGCATTTGAGGCCGCCCTGGCCGCGCAGCCGCACTGGTTGTATCGCACCACCGAAGTCGTCAACGCCGAGCTGGTCGGCGGTGACAGCGCCGCGGCCCGTGCGACTCTCGACACGGCCATCGCGCAGACGCCGGATGACCTGGGCACGATCGAGAGCCTCGGCAACGACGCCTTGCTCGTGTCGGATGCGAAGGCGGCCACTGCGCTCTGGAACCGGGCGCTCGCGTTTGCGCCCCGCGACTCGACCGTGCTCGATGCTGCCGGGGAGGTGGCTGTTGCGGCCAATGATGACGTGAACAGCGGCGTGACGGATTTCGAAGAGGCACTGCGCGTCGATCCGTACGACGACGAGGCGGCCGCGTACCTCATGGCCATAGCGACGGACATCGAGCACAACCCGCTCCTGGGGCGCGAGGCGATCACCGCGGCCGTGCTCGCGGACCTTCCGGCGGGGTCGACGCCGCGGCGCATCCCTGTCATTCCGGACCCGGCAGTCGCGGTCGCCGGCGACGCGACCATCGCTCTTGCTGCAGTGAACAGCGCGCGAGCTGCAGCGGGGCTTGCGCCGGTCCGCCTCGATTCGCGCCTGTCGGCCAGTGCGCTCACACACTCGTTCTACTGGCTGTTCAACTACTTCGCGCCAAGCGTGGTCGGGCTGGGCATCCACCTCGAGACGCGTGGCGATCCAGGCTACAGCGGGGTGTACCCGTGGACGCGGGCGATCGCGTTTGACTATCCGAATCAGCGGATCGGCGAGGACATCACGCACAGCGGCGCGCCGGACACCGCCGTTGCGCAGTGGGTGAACAGCGTGTTCCACCGCTTCGCCATCATGCGACCTGACCTGCGCGTGATCGGCTACGGCGAGGCCGAGGTCGGCACTGTGTCCATGGAGGACATGGAGTTCGGTTTCGCGACAGCGACGCCGGCGGCGCCGGTCCTCTACCCCGGCGCCGGACAGACGCATGTTCCAACCACATTTGTCGATAACGAGCTGCCCGATCCGGTGCCGGCAGGGAAGCCTCGCACCACCGGCTATCCGGTGACCGTGACGTTCTCTGCAGCTGATCGCGTGTCGATGCACTCGTTCACCCTCACCGCTCCAGGCGGGGCAGTGCTCGCGGCGTATGTGCTGTCGCCGTCGGGTGCCACGGAGAACTCGGCGTCCCTGCTCCCGGTGTCGCCACTCGTCGCGGGTGCTGTCTACACGGCGCGCATCTCGGCCACGGTCAACGGGGCTGCTTACGTTCGAAGCTGGACGTTCACCGTCGCGCCTGGTCCGCCATGACAGCCATGGCGAACGCGGCGTGGCTCTGCACCTGCGGGTAGTTGCCGAGCGGGGTGCCATCCCGGGGATCGGCGACCTCACCGAACAGGCCGAGCGGTCCTCGCGCTGCCAGTGCCGCCTCGAACCAGCGCGATCCGTCCTCCCCTCGCGAGCGCATCGCCGCGGACAGCCAGAACGTTGGGAACACGAACGGCGCGCAGGGATCATTGAAGCTGTCGTGCTGTCCCTCGTAGCGATCGATGAGACCACCTCGATCGAGGCGCTCAATGATGAGCTCCAGCGTCGCAGGCACTCGTGGCTCGAGCGCTTCGAGGCCGCCGAGCAGCGACAGTTGCGCAAGCGCCGCGTCTGCACCGCCACCGTCAAGGCGAAGTTCGAATGCCCCCTTGCCGGCGAGCGCCGCAGCCACGGCTGATGCTGCCGCTCGCCAGCTCTGGGCGTCGCCGGTGACGGCACCAGAGTTGGCAAGGCTCGCCGACCCGGCGAGACCGCTCATCGCCGTGACCAGCGAGTGTGTGTAGCGGCGCGGCACATCGCGGCTCTCCCAGATGCCGTTGTCGGGTTCACGCCAGTGCTCGGTGAGCCACGTCGCGAGGATTGGAACTGCCGTCGCGAGCGCGTTCGGCAATGCATTCAGTCCCGCGAGCGCACTCGCGAGCTCGATCACCTCCCCTGGCACGTCGAGCTGGGCTTGCCCTGCCGCAGCATTGCCGATGCGCACTGGACGAGCCCCGCGATAGCCGGCGAGCTCATCGCGCTCCGACTCTTGCGGCGGAGCGCTGCCGTCGACGCGGAGCAGCGGCACAGGACCATGCTCCGTGACGACGCCGCCGATGAACGTGCCGAGCTCGGCCGCCGCATCGACGAGGCCGAGGCGCAGCAAGGCCATCGCGGCGAGCGATGAGTTGCGCAGCCATGCGTATCGGTAGTCCCATGTTCGGGACGATCCGGGCCACTGCGGCAGTGAGGTTGTTGGTGCGGCGACGATCCCGCCGCGATTGTTGCGGAGCCCGAGCAGTACGGATGCGGTGGTGCCCAGGAGGTCACCAACGAGAGAGGTGTCCCCACCCGTCCCAACCGGAACTCGCTGTCGCCACGTTGCCAGCGTCGTGTCGATCGATCCCGATCGCGGGTTGGTCGCGGGCGCGCCGAGTGTCACCGTGAGTTGTTCGCCGGGCGAGACGCGCATCACGCACTCCGCGCTGTCCGCATGGACGGTCCAGGCCGCTGCCGCGTGAATCGCGACGCGAACCCCGCTGTTGACATCGAGGGTTTCGCCGGCAACTGTCGTCGACGCGCGAGTGCCGTCCCATATCGGCGCTCGGAATTCGACACGGACGTCGACGTCCCCGCCCTCGGCACGCAGGCTGCGCACGAGCAGCGGTTGGTCACCGAGATCGAGCGCGTCCTCGACGATCAGGCGCGCTCGATTGACGCTCCAGACGGTTTCGAGAACGAGCGAGCGTGCGTGATATCGGCGCGAGGCGACGCGTGCCCCGCGCTGCTCCGGACGGACGGAGAATCCGCCGCCGCGCTCCTCGTCAAGGATCGAGAAGAGCAGCGGCGTCGAGTTCGACCCACGGCCAGCAGAGCCAGGCGACATTGCCGTCCGGATCGATGAGCGCCGCGGTACGGGAGTTTGCGAGGAGCGCGTGTTCGCCGACGGGATGCTGCACCCGGCGAGCCTACAGGGCTTAGCCGAAGACGCAGTCCAGGCTTCTGTCGACCATCACGTGAACCTGTGGGCGAATCCCCATGATCAATGGCGTTGCGCGTACACGTGCCACAGACGCGTGACGGTCGATTTCCAGGCCGCACAGAACGCGACGATGACAGCGTGCGTAGCGTGTTGCGGTGGACAGGCGTCTTCGGGGCGGTACTTTGCGTGCTGGCGGCGCTCGCCATGTGCGTAGCGTCGTACCTGCCGTACACAGGCGGGAATTGGGGCGACGGGTTGCTGCCCGGCAACGAAGTCTCCGGCCCGGTCACCGTGAACATCATCAGCGGTTCCGACGTTTGGCTGGTGCTTGCGACCATCGTCGCTCTTGGCTTCGTCGCCGTGTCTCACCTGGCGGGAGCTCGCCCACAGCTCACGAGCCTTCTGGCGCTGGGTACATCACTGGTGGCGCTTGGCTTGGCACTGAAACTTCCCGGAACATGGCAGGTGGGCGAAGCCGTTCCCGGGGAGCCATATCTCCTCTTTGCAGGCTTCTACGTCTTCCTCGGCGGCGCGGTGAGTGCAGTCCTGGGCGCGCTGTTGATGTTCGTCAGCAGTTTCGCGAGGCTGTCTTCGAAGGCCGAAGTCCTCGTGTCCCCGTCGCAACCCCGACCGACCGCAGCGTCCTGACATACAAAGCGGCTCAGCTCAGCGCGCGTCAGAGGGGCGGTTCGACGACGGCAACGCCGTCAATGAGGTGGATGCGCCACCTCTCTTCGTGCACGCGCCGGTGATGCCGGCGGCACAGACAGACCACGTTGCCGTGGCCGGTGGCGCCGCCTTGGCCGGGTGCACCTGAACGGGGATATATCAATCCGCAAGGAGCCCGGGTCGTCATCCGCCGGGCACGACCGTCGTCCGGTGCCACCCACACCGAGTATCACGCGAGATTTCTGCGATCGATCTGCGATCGGCCAGCCGTGTACTGCTGACGACGGGCTCGCCGAGCCCACACGGGAGGCCATCTCATGAGTATTCGGACCCCCATCCGTTTCGGGGAGGCATGGACATGACAACGGGGGAAATCATCCTCAACATCGCACTGGCGATAGGTGTCTCTGCGTCCGTCGCCGTGGGCATGACAGTCGTACCCAACCATGACCGGATCCGGTCCCTCCTGCGCTTTCGATTCGTCGCGGGCGCCGATCGGCGCGAGAGCGCTGACGGTGCCGTGGAACTGAGCCTCGCCAAGTAGCGGACCGCACCGACGCTCGTGCCGCAGCGGCCACCGGCTACGGCCCATCGCCGTGTAAACCCGCCCCAAAGGCGGCACACTTTCCGGCATCGAACGACTCAGGAGGAGGTGATCCATGTTCGGAAAGATGACCGACCCTGTCGACGGGACGGCAACGCTCGTGAGCTACACCGAGACCGGCCGGCACCACGCATCTCTGGCCGTGACCGCGCAGATCGTCCTCCACGCCCCCGGCATGGAACCGAACACGGTGGACGTCAACGTTCGCGTCCCAGAGACGGAATTGCCATTGACCGCCGGCGAGGTCTGGAACGTCCAATTCGATCGGAGCGAGCCGACGCACGTGAAGTTCGAGTGGGCCGTCACCGACGCGCTGGACCGCGACTCACGCGCGGAGATGGAGCGGGAGTTGTCGCATGACGAGTTTCGCGTGCTCGAGGCGAGCCGGCGTCGCGCCTCGAAGTAGCTGAACTAGGGACTTGTCGCCAGCGGCGGGATCGTGTCGGCGATGCTCGCGATCTTCTCCGCCCAGTTCGGATCACTGGCGTAATCCACGTTCATCCCGCGCAGCGTGGGCCCGTGGTAGAAACGCCCGGTCGGCGACAGGTAGTTCGTTGCGATGAACTGCGCCACGTACTGGATGCACGCGTTGAAGCTCGTGAACGTCATCGCGTCGCCGTACGGGTTGGCATCGTCCGCGCCGAACCCGAAGAGGTTGTACTTGTACTGCGCGATCGCGCTCGTCCCCCAGCCGGATTCGAGGATCGCGTGGGCAACGAAGTACCGCGCGCTCACGTGGTACGTCGCCTCAGCCTGCATGAAGCTCGCACCGAGCCCCGCCAAAGCCGACCCGTTGAGGAACTGATCGAGGCTGGCGGCGGTCTCCCCGCTCGGCAGCGTCAGGTTCGTATCGACAGTGAACAGCGGTCCGGCGACCGGCGGATAGATGGCGTCGCGGGCCCGTGCTGCAGCGAGAGCGGCAACCGCGGCAGCCAGCGCCTTCTGCGCCTGGTTCACCTGACGGTGGGCCGCGATGTCGGCGATGAGCAGGTTCTGTTCCTGCACCTTGATCACGGCCTGCACGGTCTTGGCCTGTTCCTGCGCGGAGGCGAGCGCGGCAAGAGCGGCGTCATCGTTGGCGAGCGTGTCGGCCGCCTTGGTCTCCTCGGCGCCGATACGGGTGACCAGTTGCCCGCTCGCGGTGGAGATCTCGTTCACCTCGACGTCGCGCTGGATGGCGCCGGCGATCGTGTTCGCCGAGATGATGTACGCGAGCATCGCCTCGGATCCGCCGCTCTCGTACGACTGGCGAAGGTACGCGGCGAGATGCCCGCGGTCGGTGGCGAGCTCGGCGTTGACCGTCGCGAGAGTTCGACGCGTCGCTGGCGATGGTCGCGTTCAGCGCTGTGATCTGCGTGTTCAGCGCGAGGAGGCGAGCGTTCGCTGCCGCGAGCGCGGCCTTCGCCTGAAGGAGCGCGGTGTCCGCGTTGTTGGCTGCGTCCTTCGCGTTCTGCTCAGCCGACTTCGCGGCGTTGGCCGCCTGTTGTGCACCGGTAACGCCCGGAGGGTCCGCGGCCACCGGCGCCGAGATCAGCGTCAGGAGCAGCGCGAACGGGAGCGCCGCCGCGAGGCGGGGATGGGCGAACGGAAACCGGGGGTGACGCATCGAGGCCAGTCTCCCATCGGTGTCGTGGCGCTCCCCGCCATGTCATCGCGCCGTGACCGCCCGTCACCGCCGCGTGACACGCCCGCAGACGAACTGTCCGAGGCGTGCCCGAAAAGGCTAGGAGGCCTTGCGCTCCAGGAGGCGGCGGCGAAGCTCGTCGGGCGCGACAAGCTCGACGACGGATCGCGGTCCACAGTCAGCGCAGATCCGATGTCCGCCCACCGACTCGCCGTCGGCGCCGTAATACAACACGGAGAGCATCACCCTCTGGCAGAGGGCGCACCTGTCGGAGGTCTCCGGCGTCGTCTCCATCGCTGCACCCATGATCGCACGCAGGGGGCCCGAGGGGAAGGACATCGAACCACCGTCACCCAGCCGCCACCTTCAGCCTGCGAATGTCCTGGTCAAGCTCCGACTAGATGTAGGCTCGGCTGATGCGTCCTCCCCTGCCCGACGCGACCACCACGGCCCTCGACACATATCTCGATGAGCTGGCGCGCTGGTCAGCGCACCTCAACCTCACCGCCGTCCCCCGTGAGCAGGCCTGGTCGCGCCATATCGAGCAGGCACTGGATCTTCTCGACGTCGCCGCACCCGTATCCGGTTGTCGCGTCGTGGATATCGGATCAGGCGGTGGCGTGCCCGCGGTCGTCTTCGCGATTGTTCGCCCCGACATTCGCGTGACGATGCTCGAGGCCGACGTCCGCAAGAGCGGATTCCTCGTTCACGTTGCAGGGATGCTCGGCCTGCGCAATGTCGAGGTCGAGTTGATTCGCGCCGAGAAGGCCGGACGCCGAGCCGGCACGCGAGAGAGCTTCGACCTCGCCACCTCCCGCGCCACAGCGCCTCCGGACGTCCTGTGCGAACTGGGGCTTCCGCTGCTCAGGGTCGGCGGCAGCCTCTGCGCGCTGGTCACCGATGCGCCGTCGACGCTCGCGGCATGCGCGGCGGCTGCCGCGGCGTGCGGTGGGGGCGAGCCGCGGGCACCAACCAACGACGTCCTGCGCATCGCGAAGGTCTCGACGACGCCGGCGGACTATCCGCGCCGGGACGGGGTTCCCAGCAGGCAGCCGATCAACTGAGCCGCCGCGCAATGGCCGCGGTGGCGACGGAACGCTCGTTCCAGGGCAACGCCCCCGCCGCAGTCTCGATCGTCTTCTCGTGGCCCTTGCCGGCGCAGAGCACGGTATCCCCGGCAGCGGCGTGGTCCACAGCGTAGGCGATCGCCTCCTCGCGATCCGGGATCACGAACACGTTCTCGCCCCGCCGGCCGCCGGCCGCGACGGCACCGTTCGCGATCTCCTCGAGGATGGTCTGCCGGTCCTCGTCGCGAGGGTCCTCGTCGGTGATCACGCTCATATCGGCAAGGCGTGCCGCCGCCGCGCCCATGGCCGCGCGCTTCTCGACGTCGCGCTCGCCGGCCGAGCCGAAGACCGCCCAGAGGCGCCCCTGCGTGGTTCGGCGCAGCTCGTGGAGCACGGTCTCGAGCGCATCCGTGGTGTGCGCGTAGTCGACGACCACCTCGAACGGCTGGCCAAGGTTGATGCGCTCCATTCTCCCGGTGACGACATCGGCGGCCTCGAGACCACGGACGGCACTCGCGAGATCGCCCCCGGTCACGCACGCGCAGGCCAGAGCGGCGAGCGCGTTGCGGACATTGAACGTCCCGGCCAGGCGCAGCGCAACGGCTGAGGTCCCCCAGGGCGTCTCGGCAGTGAACCGGACGCCGGCGGGCGACGGAACAACGTCTCGTGCTCGCAGATCGGCGCGAACCCCATCGTCGTCCGTGTACGTCAGCCGGGTTGCGACCGGGATCGCCGCCAGCCGGGGGAACCCGAACGGGTCGCCGGCATCGAGCACCGCGATCCCATCCGGACGGGGCGACACCCGCTCCAGCAACCGCGCCTTTGCAGCCAGGTAGGCGTCGCGGGTGCCGTGCAGCTCCAGGTGCTCCGTGGTGATCCGCGTGAACACGGCGGCGCGGAAGGCCACGTCGTCGGTGCGATGCATCTCGAGCCCATGCGACGAGGTCTCGAGCGCCACGTGCGTGCACCCGAGATCGCGAACCCGGGCCAGCTCGGCTTGTAACTCCGGTGACTTGGGTGTCGTCTGCCGCGAGGGGTTCGAGGTCACGCCATCAGGCGTCCGGCGATCGACGGTCGTGATCGACGCCGCGGCGATCCCTGCCGCCCTCCAGGCGTGCCAGAGCAGCGTGGCAGTCGTCGTCTTGCCGTCGGTGCCCGTGACCCCGGCGACGCACAGGTGAGCGCTCGGGTGCCCCGCGAATGTGTCGGCCAGCGCCGAGAGCGCGAGCCTGCTGTCGGCCACGAGCACCAGGGGCACCGATGCGTCGATCGGTGGCTCGGGCGCGCGCTCCGCCACAACGGCGACGGCGCCGCGGGCAACCGCGTCACGGCAGAAACGGTGTCCATCGGAGCGCATCCCCGTGATCGCCACGAAGAGGCTTCCTGGCGTGACGGCGTGCGAGTCGAAATCGATCGCGGTGACGCGCACCGGCGCACCGGCCGCCGTCCCCGACGGCGGGATGCCGGCATCGGCGAGCAGATCGGACAGGAGTTGCCCCGAACTCGCCTGTTGCACCGTCGCAGTCTATGGTAGGGTCGCTCCGATCATGCCTGGAAAGAAGCAAAAGGCAACTGTCTCGCTCGCGGACGCGCTGGCTGCGACTCGCTCTGCTCATCGCCGTGTGCTCGCGCTTGCCGCGCGCCTCGAGGCGACCGAGCGGACCATCCTCGCTGCGATGGCGTCATCCAGCGCACCCGCGACAGCTGCCCCGTCAGCGCCGGCCGCTCCGGCGAAGCGGCCTGTCGGCAGGCCGCGCAAGACACCGGCAGCGACCGCGCCGGCCAAGCGGCCCGTGGGCCGTCCGTTGGGCTCGCGCAACAGCACGGCGAAGCGACCGGTCGGCCGCCCGAAGAGCTGAACCCGAATCCAGACTTGCTAGGTCGGGTTTTGGGTAGACTGGCGTCATGGCCAAGTCTTCCCGCGACCTCCTCGACGACGCGCGGCGAACCGTCAAGGAGATCTCGCCGCAACAGGTGCGCTCCGGAGCCGGCTCGCGTGTCCTGATCGACGTCCGTGAGCGCAACGAGTTCGACCAGGGGTACATCCCCGGCGCGTTGCACCTGAGCAAGGGGTTCATCGAGACGCGCATCGAGGACAGCGTTCCGGAGCGGGATGCCCCGATCACGTTGTACTGCCAGAGCGGCGTGCGGTCCCTCTTCGCGGCACGCGCCCTCCAGGAGCTCGGCTACAGCGACGTCGTCTCGATGAGCGGCGGGTACGGCGCCTGGAAGCAGGCGGGCTACGACTTCATCGTCCCCAAGGTCCTCACGGCGCAGCAGCAGCAGCGCTACAGCCGCCACCTGCTCATCCCGGAGATCGGCGCTGAGGGACAGGCGAAGCTGCTCGACGCGCGCGTGCTCCTCATCGGCGCCGGCGGTCTGGGCAGCCCTGCCGCCCTCTACCTCGCTGCGGCGGGCGTCGGCACCATCGGATTCGTGGATTTCGACACGGTCGACCTGAGCAACCTGCAGCGCCAGATCCTGCACACCGAAGCCCGGATCGGAATGCTCAAGACTGCCTCGGCCCGCATCGCGCTCGAGGCGCTCAACAGCGACGTTCGCGTCGTCGAGCACAACGTTGTCCTGAGCAGCGAGAACGCTCGCGAGATCTTCGACCAGTACGACATCATCGTCAACGGCTGCGACAACTTCCCCACGCGCTACCTCTCCAACGATGTGGCCATCTTTGCCAAAAAGCCGATGGTAGACGGCGGGATCTTCCGTTTCGAAGGACAGGTCACCACCGTGGTGCCGTTCCAGTCACCCTGCTACCGCTGCCGGTACCCATCGCCGCCGCCGCCCGAGGAGGCGCCGTCGTGCGCTGAGGCAGGCGTGCTCGGTGTGCTCCCCGGCATCGTCGGCGTGCTCCAGGCGACCGAGGTCATCAAGCTGATCACCGGCGCGGGCGACCTGCTCACCGGCCGGCTCCTCCACATCGACGCGCTCTCGATGAAGTTCCGCGAGTTCCGCGTGCCGCGCGATCCGCAGTGCCCGGTGTGCGGCGAGAACCCCACCATCACGGAGCCGATCGACTACGAGGGCTTCTGCGCCGCCCCGGCATCCGTCGCCACCGAGGCGGTCGGCGCCGGCGTCTGACCCGGCTACGCGCCCGGCGACGGCTCCGGGTCGAACGGCTCGGCCTCGCTGATCAGCATCACCGGGATCCCGTTCTCGACGCGGTAGCGGAGATGGCAGGTATCGCAGCGCAGCGCTGACGGTTCCGGCTGGACGGGGCCGCGACATTGCGGGCACGCGAGGATGGCGAGCAGATCCGCCGGGAGCGAGCTCATCGAACCGCTCCAGCGGGAAGCAGGAACTCGCTGAGTGCCTCGTTGAAGGCGTGCGGCTCCTCGAGGTTGCCGAGGTGGCCGCAGTGCAGCTCGACGAGGTGGGCGCCCGAGATCGCGCCACTCATGGCACGAACTTCGGCGAGCGGGATGATCGCGTCCTGCTTGCCGGCGATCGCGAGCACAGGCACGTCGATACGCGCGAGCACGTCCCCGCTGTCGCGGCGTGCCGCCATGGCCCGCTGGGCACACGCGATCCCCTCAGGCGTGCAACGCCGGATCCGCCCACGGACGGGGTCGGCGATGTGGACCTCGTTGCGCGCGGCAGGCCCGAGGAGGCGATCGAGCATCGGCTCGACGATGGACTCGACCGAGTGCTCGCGCTCCACTCGCTCCGCGATCGCAATGCGGTCGTCTCGGCGCGCATCGTCGTCAACGCCCGGCCGCGTGCTGCATAGCGCAAGCGAACGGATGCGACCGCCGCCCAGCCGCCACAATTCGAACGCGATGTACCCGCCCATCGAGAGTCCGACGACAGAAAAGCGGTCGATCGCCAACCCATCCATCGCCGCCAGCACGGCAGCAGCGTAGCCGGCAAGCGTGGGGTCGCCGGGCGGTGGCGGCGACTCGCCGCAGCCCCAGAAATCCGGCCGTACGCAACGGAAATCCCCGGAGAGCGCAGCGACCTGGTGGTCCCACTGCGAGGCGTCGAGTGTGTAGGCGTGGAGGAACACGACAGTGTCGCCGCTTCCGGTGTCGTGCACGGCCGGAAGCGCATCGCCCCGCACACTCACGTCGGTCAGGCCTGCGCGCTCACCACCGTCGCAGGGAAGTCCTCGGCGAGGGTGGCCGGCTCGATGTGCGTACGGGCATGCTTCTCGACGTCACGGAGCTTGAGGATCTCGCTCGGGGTGATCAGCGTGACGGCAACGCCCGCGCGGCCGGCGCGGCCGGTGCGACCGACCCGGTGGAGGTACTCGTCGGGTGTCAGCGGCACGTCGTAGTTGATCACGTGCGAGATGTCGTCGATGTCGAGGCCGCGCGCGGCGACGTTGGTCGCGATCAGATACTTGATGTGCGACGCTCGGAACTGCTGCATCGCTCGGTCGCGATCGCGCTGCGTGAGGTCACCGTGCAGCAAGCCAACCTGGTAGCCACGCCCACCGAGCTGCGCCTGGAGGACGTCGGCGGTGCGCTTGGTCTCGACGAAGATGAGCGCCATGACCACGTCCGGCTGATCGAGGATCTGCGCGAGCGCATCGGTCTTGTCCGCCCATGTCGTGCGCACGTAGAGCTGGCGCACTTCGGACGGGATCTCCGGTCGTGTGCTGATCTCGACGGTCTCGGGATCATGCATGTGGCGCAGCGCGAGGCGGCGCACCCACTCGGGCATCGTTGCGCTGAACAGCAGCGTCTGGCGTTGCGCGGGACACTGGCGAAGGATTCGCTCTACGTCGGGCGCGAAGCCCATGTCGAGCATGCGGTCCGCTTCGTCGAGCACGCAGATGCGGACGTTCGCGAGCGTGAGGGAACGGCGCTGGATGTGATCGCCGAGCCTTCCCGGTGTGGCGACGACGATGTGCGCGCCCTGGCGCAACTCCTCCATCTGGCGGCCGATCGAGTTCGCCTCCGTAGATGGCGACGCTCTTCAGCTCGTGTCGTTTGCCGAGCCGCGTCAGCTCTTCGTGGACCTGGACCGCAAGCTCTCGGGTGGGGCAGAGCGCAAGTGCCTGCACCGGACCGTCACGAGGATCGAGACGCTCGATGATGGGAATGCCGAACGCCGCGGTCTTGCCGCTGCCGGTCTGCGCCTGACCGATCACGTCGCGGCCGGCGAGCGCAAACGGCAGCGAGCCCGCCTGAATCGGGGTCGCCATCGTGTAGCCGAGCTCGGCCACGGTGTTCTGCATCGCGACACTCAACGAGAGTTCTGCGAAGCTCACCGGCTCGGGGGTTTCAGTACTCGGGGCCTCATCAACCGTCACAGGAGCGGCGGGACGAGGCCTTGCGGCGAGCGGTCTACCAAACCGCGCGCGAGAAGACGAACGCAAGACAAGAGTCAGTCTACCCCGAATTGACGCGTTGCCGGGTGCGTAAGATCGGTTTGATGCTGGCCGACCTCTTACGCACGCGTTCCGTCGGTTGACGGCGGCGGCCGACATCCGGACGGCGAGCGCGCGTCCTGCGTTCGCGCCCCGGGTCCTGGTGCTCGATCTCGACGGCACCACGATCGACTATCGCCAGGAGCTGCATCCCCGTGTTCGCGATGCGGCGCGAGCGGCCGCGGGACGGATGCCGGTGATCGTCGCGACCGGTCGCATGTACCGCTCGGCACTGCCGTGGGCGCTCGAGCTCGGCGTGGATCAGCCACTCGTCTGCTACCAGGGAGCGATGGTGCGCGCCATGCCCGGTCCCGACGGAGCCGAGGGTGACCGCATCTACGAGCGTGAGCTTCGCCCGGTACCTGCGCTGCGCGCCCTGCACGCCGCGCGCCGCGAGGGCTGGCACTACCAGGCGTACCAGGACGACGAGCTCCTCTGCGATCAGGATCGTCCCGAGGCGCACCTCTACTCGTCGATCAGCGGCGTGCCGTTCCGCCTGGTCGACGACCTCGAGCCGCTGCTCGCGCGCGGCACGACGAAGGCCGCGTGCGTCATCGAGGATCCTGTCGAGGTGGATCGTGCCAGCGCACTCATGAGTTCGCGAGCTCGCGGGGATCGCGCGAGTCACTCGCTCGAACCCCGAGTTCGTCGAGATCCTCGACAACGAGGTGAGTAAGGCTGCCGCGTGCGAGATCGTCTGCGCGCGATTTGGCTGCACGCTCGCCGACGCTGTGGCAATCGGCGACGCACCCAACGACGTCGAGCTCCTCGAGGCTGCGGGCTTTGCGGTCGCGGTCGCATCGTCGCGTTCCGAGGTTCTCGCTGCGGCCGATGCGACGTGCGCTCGCCCGGAGGACGGAGGCGTCGCGGACGTTATCGAAGCGCTCCGACTCGCATAGCCTTCGCGTGCGCACACGAGTGACGCGGAGTAGGCTGCGGCCGTAAGCCGCGCGTCTGTCGTCGCTGTCGTCCGGGTCTTTTTCGCGGGCGTCGTGCTCGTGGCCATCGCGATGAGCCTGCCGTGTACTGCGTCGCGAACCTCGTCGCGATGATCGTCGTGAGCGCGGTGACTGTGGTGCTCGCAAATGCCGCCGGCGGTGTCCGGCGTGTGCGCGAGTCCGGATAGACCTCAGCCGCCCGCAGCCCCCGAGTCGCGTCCCGGACGCGTCATCGCCTCGGCGTCGAGGATGCGCGTCAACTCCTCCTCGGTGAGGCCCGTTCGCTCGCGTGCAACCTCGCGCACGGTCCGGCCGGTCGCGTACGCCTCTTTCGCGATGGCTCCGGCGGCGTCGTACCCGATGCTCGGGACCAGCGCCGTGCAGAGCATCAGACCGCGCTCCACGAGCGCCGGCCCGTTGTCGGTTGCCGCGATACCGTCGACGCACTGTGTCGCGAGATTTCGCGCCGACGCGGCGAGCAGCGCCGTCGACTGGAGGAGGTCGTGCGCCACAACCGGCATCATCACGTTGAGCTCGAGGAGCGATCCCGCTGCTGCGCAGAAGGCGATGGTTGCGTCGTTGCCGATCACCTGGGCGGCGACCATGGTCACCGACTCGCAGATGACCGGATTCACCTTGCCGGGCATGATCGAAGAGCCCGGTTGGACCGCGGGAATCGAGATCTCGGCGATGCCGGCGCGCGGCCCGCAGCCGAGCAACCGGATGTCGCTGGCGATCTTGTACAGGGCGACAGCGACCGCACGAAGCGCACCGCTGGCTGACACCACAGCGTCGAGCGTCGACTGCCCGCTGAAATGGTTGGGTGTCTCGAAGAACGGAATGCCGAGGTCGGCCGCGATGAGCGCGATCACCTTGGGCGGGAACTCCGGGTCGGTTCCGACTCCGGTGCCGACCGCCGTGCCGCCGAGCGGAAGCTCGGTGAGCGTCGCGATCGCCTCGTCGCAGCGGCGCCGGGCTCGCTCCACCTGGCCGGCGTAGCCGAGGAACTCCTGGCCGAGGCGTATCGGTGTCGCGTCCTGGAGGTGCGTGCGCCCGGTCTTCACGACCGGCCAGAACTCCTCGGACTTGCGCCGCAACGAGGCCTCGAGGACTTCGCAGCCCCGGGAGCAGCTCCTCGTGGATCGACACTGCCGCCGAAACCTGGATCGCCGTCGGAAACACGTCGTTGCTCGACTGTCCGAGGTTTACGTGATCGTTGGGATGCACCGGAGTGCGCGAGCCGCGCTCCCCGCCAAGGAGCTCGATCGCGCGGTTCGCGATGACCTCGTTGGCGTTCATGTTCGTCGACGTGCCGCTCCCGGTCTGGAAGACATCGACGATGAACTCGTCGTCGAGCGCGCCGTCGATGACGTCCTGAGCCGCGCGGATGATCGCTCCGGCGATGTCCTCGTCGAGCAGTCCCAGCTCGCGGTTGACCAACGCAGATTGCTGCTTGATGAGGCCGATGGCACGGATGAAGCCACGCGGCAGGCGCAGATCGCTGATGGGGAAATTGACGTTCGCCCGCATCGTGTTGGCACCGTAGTAGGCGGACGCCGGCACCTCGAACTCGCCCATCGAGTCGCGCTCGCGCCGCGTCCCCCCGGCGGTCACGACGCCATGTCCTCGCTATGCAGCGGAATCGTCATGTCGAACTCGGCGCCGCTGCCCGGCTGGCTTCGCGCAGCCACGGTACCGCCGTGGCGCTCGGCGACCGTCCGGACGATGTAGAGACCGAGGCCGCTGCCCGGCACCTTCCGCTGCCGCTCGGCGACCGAGCGGAAGTACTTGTCGAAGAGATGCGGCGTGTCGGCGACGGGGAACCCGGCTCCATGGTCGCGAACAGTGAAGCGCACCGCCCCGTCCTCGCGGGCTGCCAGCACCTCGATGGCCGAACCGGTCGGACCGTGCTTTACCGCATTACCGAGCAGGTTGGTGAGGGCGAGGATGAGACGGCGCCGGTCGCCCTTGAGCTTGAGGCCGCGCTCGCACTCGCTGGTGATCGTCGCCTCGCGCAGCTTCGCCTCCATGGCCACGTGCTCGATCGCCTCGTCGACGACCTCGTCCGCGTCCATGACCTCGAGCGCGAGATGGTCGTCGGGGTCCTCGAGGCGCGCCAGCTCCGCCAGCGCGTTGACCATCCGCACCATCATCTCGGTGCTGGCGGTGATTCCCTCGATCGCCACCATCGCGGTCTCCGGGAGCTCGCCGAGCATGCCGGCGCTGAGCAACTGGCCGTAGCTGTTGAGGATCGTCAGCGGGCGGCGAAGCTCGTGCATCGTGATCGACAGCGAAGTGCCGCGCGCCGACGATTCCGACGTCGCGCTCGACAGCCGGTGCTCGAGGGTCGCGACGCTCATCGTGGCGAGACGGTGACCGACGGCATCGAGGTCATCGGCGGTTGCGGCCGTGAGCTCGAGGGCCTCCTCGGATTCGAGGCGCTGTTCCCGGATCGCTTCGGCGCTCACCTGGCGGAGCGCGCTGAGGTTGCGGAGCGCGGTTTCGAGCCGCCGCTCCACGCTCGTCGCGGTATCGAGGTGGTGGTACGCGATCAGCGGGCGGAAGTCGTCCGCGCTCAGGGCAACGAGGACCGCGTTGACGAACTGCCGCGGCCCCCGGGCACGATCGACCGGCTGTCCGGGATCGGCCGATGCCGTCTGCCGGGCCCACAAATCGGCGATCCGGGCCGCATGGGCCGCGAGAAAGTCGCTGAAGTGCCTGGTCACGCCGCTGAAGTCTAGTGCCGGAGCCCGAGAACTACGCGGCGGCGGCGTCCTGCACGGTCGTCATCACCACCTCGTTCACCGGCGCCAGTGCTTTCGCGCTCCGCCGGTGACGCGACCAGAGCACGGCGCCGAGGATCGCGAAGGGGACCATCTGCAGATCGATGAGCAGCGAGATCTCACCGGCGTGCGCCACCGAGACACCGCTGCGGGAGAGCAGGGCGACGAGGACGCCTTCGCGCAGCCCGAGCCCGTTGATGCTGAACGGCGCAAGGGCGACGAGCAACGTGATCGGGACGCAGACCGCGAGCACCGTCCAGCTGAGGTCGACACCGATTGCTCGCGCTGCGACGCTCAGTGCGAGGAGGTTGAATCCCCAGCCCGCAGCGCCGACGAGGAGCGACTGGGCGACGGCGTGGGGATGCTTGCGATAGCCGGCGAATGCCTCGCTGAACGAGCGGATCCCGCGGCTCATCGCGCCGGAGACCCGGGTGAGCAGGCGGTACGGCATGAGACGGTCCGCGCTGAGCGCGAGCATCCAGATGAGGATCACGCCCACCGCAAGCGCGGCAATCACCACGACGACGCCCGTCCCGAGCAGCGCCCGGAGGAACACCGCCGCCGCGATGCCCCAGCACGTCATGCCGAGCATGCCCGCCATGCGGCTGCCGGCGAGCGATGCGATCACGTGGCCGTGGCCCACCTGGCGTCCCATCTCGACGGTCCGCATGGCATCGCCACCCACGCCGGCGGGCAGCATCTGCGTGAAGAACAGGCTCTGGAGATACGAAGAGCTCAGACGCCGCCAGCTGAGGATCGCGTGCCGGCCACCGCCGGCGGCCTGGGCGCCCGAGGTGCGGAGCAGGACACCCCATTCGACGACGCTGGCGGCGACGGCGAGCATCGTGAGTCCGAGCGCCGCGGCGATCCAGAGCGGGTCGGCACGGCTGAGGCTGACGATCGCCTGGGGGATGTTGATTGCATGCGCCAGGATCCCCAGCCCGACCACCGTCCCGGTCACGCGGGTCCACGGCGAACCCATGACGGCGCGGAGGACTCGGATGGCGCTTGGCACGTGACTCATTGAACCAGGGTTGTCCCTGTGCAGTCGCCTCATTGTCCGGAACGTGACACATCGACAGAAGCCCGCGACGGCACCCGCGCAGCGAGGCTACTCGCCGGCCAGATACGGCTCCCGGAAAGCGGTCTCCTCGGCGATGAAAACGAGGTCCAGGTCGTCGACCGGACCGTTGCGGTTCTTGGCGACGATGAGCTCGGTTTTGGCCCGGTCGATCTCGCGATTGTGCATGCCTTCGCGGTAGAGAAAGAGCACCACGTCGGCGTCCTGCTCGATCGAACCGCTGTCGCGCAGGTCGCTCAGCTGCGGCCGCTTGTTCTCCCGACGCTCGGATTCACGCGACAGCTGCGAGAGGGCGAGCACTGGAACGTCGAGCTCCTTGGCGATCGCCTTGAGCCCCGACGAGATGTCCGACACCTCCTGGACGCGGGAGTCGCGCCGGCCACCCTGCATGAGCTGCAGGTAGTCGATGACGATGAGCTCGATCTTGTGCTGCGCTTTCATCCGCCGGGCGCGTGCGCGCAGGCTGTTGATCGGCAGACCAGGTGAGTCGTCGATCCAGAGGTCGGCGTGGGTGAGCGTGTCCATCGCCTTGGCGATCTTCTGGAACGCCATCGGATCCGCCTGGCCGGTGCGGAGCATGTAGGCGTCCACGTGCGCCTCGCTGCAGATGAGGCGCTGCACGAGTGCCTGACGCGACATCTCGAGCGAGAAGACCACGACCGGCTTGCCCGCGAGCACCGCCGCGTTGCGCGCGATGTTGAGCGCGAACGACGTCTTGCCGACCGCGGGTCGGGCCGCGAGGATGATCAGCTCGCCGGGCTGCAGGCCCTGGGTCAGGGCGTCGAGCTTGGAGAAGTTGGTGGGAACGCCGGTCACCAGCTGCTTGTGCTCGATGCGCTTCTCGAGCGTGTCCCACCACTCGCGGACGACCGGAGCGATGTTGCGGACGTCCGATCCGCGTCGCTCCTCGCCGATCTTGAACACCGTCTGCTCGGCCTGGTCGATCGCTTCCTGCACCGCTGTCGTGTTGTCGAAGCCGAGCCGGCTGACCTCGCTCCCGGCCGCGATCAAGCGGCGGCGAAGCGCATGCGAGATGACGATGTCCGCGTAGTGGCGCACGCTCGCGGAGCTCGGCACCACCAGGGACAGCTCGGCGATGTAGTCCATGCCGCCAGCGCGTCCGATGCCCGGACCGCGGTCGAGCTGATCGCGCAGCGTGACCGTGTCGATTGCTTCGCCGCGGTCGTCGAGTGCAAGCGCTGCTCGGTACAGCACGGCGTGACGCTCGGCGTAGAAATCCTCGGGCTCGAGCACGTCGCGCACGGCCGCCATCGCATCGCGGTCGATGAGGATGCCGCCGAGCACGGCCTGCTCAGCGTCGTTGTCGTGGGGAGGCACCCGCATCGCCGCACTCGCGCCCGTTGGGCGCCCGATGACCTCGGCGGGCGGGATGGCGGTCATTGCGCCGCGACGACGACTTTGAGAGTCTCCTTGACCTCCGGATGGAGCTCGATGCTCGCCTCGTGTGGGCCGAGCGAGCGAATTGGCGGATCGATCTCGATCTTGCGTTTGTCGATGTCGATGCCCGCCTCGCGCTTGAGCTGCTTGGCGACGTCGGCCGTGGTGACGGTGCCGAACAGCCGGCCGGCCTCACCCGCCTTGGCGTAGACGGTGACGGTCAGCTTGCGGAGCCGCTGTGCCGTTTCCTTGGCATCCGTCAGCGCCTTCTCGACGCGACGGCGGGTCGCCTCTTCGCGCCGGCGGATCTGGTCGATCCGGTTCTGGTCGGCCACCACCGCGAGGTGCTGGGGAAAGAGGAAGTTGCGGGCGTACCCGGGCGTGACCTCGCGGACATCGCCGGCCTTCGCCGTTCCTGCCACTTCCTTCAAAAACAGCACCTTCACGACATTGCCTCCTGCTCATCGGGACGGAGTTGCCGATAGATCATCATCGCGATCCGCTCGCCGCTGCGCACATCATCATCGAACTTGCTGCGCCGGAGCGTGATCAACTGCTCCTGCTCGGCCACCACTGCGCGCGGGCACGCCGCGACGAACGCGCGGGTCGCGAGCAGGCTCAACGCAAGCACGTCGAGCTCTCCCACAACCGGCAGCGACTCGGGAAGATCCACCACAGGCAAGGCGATCAGCACGAGCCCACCACCGAACGCGAACTTCATGTAGCTCGGCACGCGGTCGTCGAACATGAGGCAGTACGCCAGCCGCAGCATGCGCGGCAGGTCGACGAAGAGGCGTTTGGCGCCACGAAGTTTGCTCAGCATCTCGGACCCGGCATTGTACTTCGCCTGCCTTCGCCCCCGAATGGGACGAACGGCACGCATGTGCGCTCAGTCGTCGTTCAGCAATTCGCGATGCGATTCGAGCCAGGCGCGCGCGGCGTCGGAGTCGCCGGGCGCGATCGTCCCTTCGACGACGGCATCGCGGATGGCCGTCTTTGCCCGCCCGACCCACGGTCCCGGGCCTCGCCCCGCGATAACCATCAACTGGTCGCCCGTCAGCGGGTCGCGCATCGCCGAGACGGCGCCGCCCTCGTCGAGGCGGTCCATGCGCTCCTGCAGCTCGTCGAGCTCGGCGAGCGTCGGATAGGCGGATGCCGTGGTGTCGGCGCGCGCGAGGTCGAGCAGCGCGCCACGCAACTCGCCCGAATCGACGATCAGCCGGCGCACCGCCTTGTCGCCGTACGTCTCGCGCTCGTACTGGATGGGACGGAGGTGGAGGCGGACGAGCCGGCTCACGGCACTGATCTCGTCGTTGCTGTATCGCCAGCGGGTCAGGATGTCGCGCGCCATATCGGCCCCGACCTGCGCGTGGTCGTAAAAGGTGTGTTTGCCGTCCGCCGCCACGACGTGGGTGGACGGCTTGCCGATGTCGTGCAGGAGCGCCGCGGTCCGCGTCACCAGGTCGCGGGGAGCCGCGTCGACAGCCGCGACGGTATGGTCGAAGACGTCGAAGGTGTGAAAGCCGCCCTGCTCGACGCCGATCGCGGGGAGCAGCTCGGGGAGCACGTAGTCGAGCAGTCCCGCCTCGCGCAGCACGTTGATCCCTGCGCCCGCGTGACGGGACGTCAGCATCCGGCGGAGCTCCTCGCTGATCCGCTCGATCGAGAGGATCGCGGTCCGCGAGGCGTGCGCCCGCATCGCCTCGATGGTGCCAGGCGCCAGCACGAAGCCGAGCTGCGCCACGAAGCGCGCCGCCCTGTACATCCGCAGCGGGTCCTCTTCGAACGTGACCGACGGGTCGAGCGGTGTGCGCAGGATGCCGGCGCGGAGATCGGCGATGCCCTTCCCCGTGATATCGATCACCCGCCCGTCGAGCGTCTGGCAGAGCGCGTTCACCGTGAAGTCGCGCCGCATGACGTCCTCTTCGAGCGTTCCCGGACGGACGTCGGGATTGCGCGACTCGGGGTCGTAGCGCTCCGCCCGCGCACGCACGCCCTCGACAACGTAGCCCGGTCCCCGGATCTGTGCGGTGCCGAAGCGCTCGAAACGCTCGGGCGGGTGCCACCCGAACCCGTTCGCCACCGCGGCAAGCAACGGCATCGGGTCGATGTCCACGGTCACCAGGTCGATGTCCTTGCTCGGCGGGCCGCCCAGCAGGCGATCGCGTACGAAACCGCCGACGAGATAAGCCTCGATGCCGAGTGCGGTCGCCGACGCGCCGATCGCTTCCAGGACGTCCTCGAGCGCGAGCGTCGCCGGCTGTACCTCGCGGATCGCGCCACTCATGGCAGCGCCGGGCGGAGCTGAGCTGGCTTCGTCCTCAACAGGAGCGCGGCGAGGACCGCGGCGAGTGCCGCGCAGATCCCCGCTCCGAGGAAGACGATGTGCAACTCCGTGACGATCGCGTCGGTGATGCCCTGCTCGTATCCGGGGCAATCGAGCGGGGACGACGGGCAGAGCGTCTGCGGTGCGGGCAGTGTGGCCGCGGTCGTGTAGAACACGTGCAGGCTCACCGCGGTGAGGATGGAGATGCCCACGAGCATCCCGATCATGCGCGCAACGACGACGAGCGCCGATGCCAGGCCGTGCATCTGCTCACGGACGGACACGAGCATCGACCCGTTGACGGGAGCGATCGCGAGCCCGAACCCGATCCCGCAGCAGAACAGCACCGGGTCACTGGGGTGCAGCCATCCCGGCCCGAGGGGATCGGCGAGCGTGGTCGCCGTCCATGACGTCATCACCGCGAACGACGCGGCGGTCAGCACCATGCCGGCGGCGGCGATGGATCGGTTGCCGGCGCGCTGCGACAGCCACCCGCCGAGCACCGCACCGATGGGCACCCCGACCAGGAGGCGAAGCAGGACCAGGGCTGCACCAAGCTGTGAGTTCGGGAAGACCGTCGCCCGGGCGAGCACGGGCACGTCGAGCAGCGCGGCCATCAGTGCCGCGCCGATGGCGAGATTGGTGAGCAACGCGCCGTAGGCACCGCGCGACCGCAGCTCTCCGCCCGCGAGCAGCGGGCGGGCGGCGAGCCGCTCCCGAACGACGAAGAGCACCGCGGCCACCGCACCGATCGGCAGCAACCACACCGCTGCCGGGGATACGGCGCCGCTCGTGGGGTCCTCGGCGGAGAAGCTCACGATCACGGTGGCGAGCGCGACGCCGAGCAGAGCCGCTCCCGGCCAGTCGACTGCCGCCGCCAGCTCCGGCAGCCTCCGAACCGCGATGAGCGGCCGGGTCGACCTGGTCCCGCGAAGCTCCCAGAGCAGCAGGAGGACGGCGGCCGAAGCCGCGACCAGTGCGATCGGCGTCAGCCAGACGAGCCCGGCGATCGCGGTGTACGCCAGGCCGATCGTGTCGCTGTTCTGCAGCGCGTCGGGGGCGGTGATGGCGAGGCAGCCTGCAGCCAGCGCAACGACGGCCAGCGCGATCGAGACCCGGTCGATGGTCGCGCCGGGTCGAGAGGGCCTGGCAACGGCACCCGTTCCTCGGCCGGCGTACAGCCCGATGCCGAGCACCGCGGCGATCGGCAGGTTGAGCCAGAAGATGGTCTGCCACGTCGCGACGGTGAGGATCAGCCCGCCGTACAGCGGACCGAGCACGCTCCCCAGCTCCTGGACCGCCCCGATGACTCCCAGCGGCACGCCGCGCCGGTCCGCGGGCCAGACGTCGGCGACGAGCCCGAGCGTCACCGGGACGAGCCCTCCGCCGCCCAGCCCCTGGAGCGCGCGACCGGCGACCACGGAAGCAAGGTCATGAGCGGACGCGGTGACGAGCGAGCCTGCGGCGAAGATCGCGAGGCACAGCAGGAGCAGCGGACGCCGTCCGTACACGTCGGAGAGGCGCCCCAGCAACGGCATGACGACGACGTAGCCGAGCAGGAACCCGCTGATGATCGGGGTCGCCGCCTGGAGCTGGTCGATGCCGATGCCGACGTCAGTCATGATCGCCGGGAGCGCGAGCACGATCACGTACGTGTCGACCGCCGCGATCAGCACCGAGGCTGCGGCGACCGCCAGGAGCCAGTTCCGCCTCCCGTTCACCCCGATGCGGGAGGCGGCGTGATCGTCACGTTCTCGCCATAGTTGGCGAGAATCAAGGTGTACGTGCTGTTGGCGCTCGCGCTGATGAACGGGCCGGTGAGGACCACGCGGCGCAGCTGATTTGTCGACGTGTCGATGCCGAACGTTGCCGCGACCGTCTTCGAGGGTGCCGCACTGGTGAGCAGCGCTGCGACATCGGCGCCGGGGAGCGTGCATCCGACTTCGTGGAGCGCCTCACCGTTGTAGCGGTCGTCGCTCTCCACCTGCGGGGACTGGCAGTCGAGCAGCAGCGACGACAGTCCGTGGTTCGGATCGATCAGCTTTGCCGGATCCGCGAATCCGTAGTCAGAGGGGTTTGCCTTGGTGAACCCGGGGCTCGTCGGCAACATCACCGAGAACACGCCGCCGACCGACACGACCGGGACACCGATCGAGAAGCCGGACAGTGAGACCTGCAACGTGCCGTGCATGCTGTCCGGCCGCTTCATGTCGCCACTGCCGCCGGTGAGCAGCGGGCCCGACCCGGTGACCTGACTGCTGCTCAAGGTGAAGTGGAACGACGAGGTGGCGTCGAGCACGCCCTTCGCCGTCTTGAGGAGACCGGTCGCGCTGATCGAAGGCGTGCCGCAGCCGCTGAGCATCAGCAGTGATGCCGTTGCGACGACCGCCGTTCGGCGCCAAGCGGCGATGACGTGCCCTCCGAATGGAGTCGATGTCGCGGGCGAGTATAGGTCTGCCGATACACTGCGCCGTGTGAGCGCCGAAGACGCGGCAGTGCTCCCGGAGGTCGGGGCGGCGCAGTTCTTTGGTGTCGATATCAGGGTCGGCACCGTGCTCAGCTGCGAGACCTTCCCGGAAGCGCGCCTCCCGGCGTACCGGATGGTCATCGACTTCGGCCCGCTCGGGACGCGCCGGTCGTCCGGGCGGCTCACCGATCACTACCGGCCCGAGGAGCTCACCGGCAGCACCGTCGTGGCTGTCGTCAACCTGCCGCCGCGGCAGATCGGCCCGGTCCGCAGCGAGGTTCTCGTGCTCGGCGTCTACCAGGAGAACTCAAACCGCGTGGTGCTGCTCCGGCCCGACCGCGCGTGCGCTCCCGGAGATCGCGTTGGCTGAGACCCCCGACAAGGTCCAGACGAATCGCCTCGCCTTGCTCGGCGAGCCCGGCGCGCGACGGATCAGCCCATTCCTCTTCCTGCTTGTCGTCGTGTGTTTCTTCCTCGCGTTCGCCGGCGTTTCCTGCAACACGGATGCGGCCAAATCCGGGCTCCAGGGGCTGGCAGGCGCCGAGGGCGTCAGCAGCGCGGACGCGGGGGCGATCGACAACTGCCTCGAACTCGCTCAAGGGCGAGAACGTCGTGAGCTACACGGGATGGGCGCTCGTGTTCGGCAAGGATCCGACGATCACATCGCTTCCGGCGGCGTGCGACACCGGGAGCGCCGTCACTGCGGCCGACGCCGGACAGGTGAACATCGGACCGCAGCTCCTCGGGATCCTCGGCCTCGTCGCAGTCGGCCTGGCCTTGCTGTGCGCCATCGCCGGAGCGTTCGGGTTCGCTCGCGGACGGAGCCGCGCGTTCGCCGTGGTGATCTTCGGAACCGGATCCATCGTGCTGCTCGTCCTCGACCAGCTGCATGTGAGTGACGTGCTCCTCGCGAAGATCGCGGCGAGCGCGGGCTCCAGCGTGCCCGGGTTCAACCCCGCCTCGTACTTCAACGTGAACGCCGGCATCGGCCTGCTCGTCGCGGTGATCGTGCTTGCGGTTGCCGTCCTCTACAACATCGTCGCGATGATCATCGGGGACGCTCCGGACATCGGTGACAAAGCGTCGCTCGCGGATACCGGTGCGATGACGCCCGTCCCGGAACCGCCACCTCCACCGCCGTAGGCGCCGAGCGCCCCCTGTGCTCGATATCAGGTGGTGCCGCCGAGGAAGGGGATGCCGTAGGTCTCGAGTTGCGCGCCGACCGACGAAGACCACACCTCGGCGATCGCGTCCGCCGTCCAGCCGCCGTCGCGATACGCAACCGATATCTCCTTCGGATGCGACCACAGCGAAAGCTTGTCGCCACCGAGCCCGACGCACTGACCCGTGACGCCTGCTGCCGCGTCGGAGCTGAGAAATACGAGCAATGGCGCGACGTCGTCGGCCGTGCCCATGCCCATTCCCTTGCGGATGTTCGGGGGCAACGTCTCGCCCTTCTCGGCTGCTTCGACCAGTGATGCCATCCCCGGGATGGTCGAGATCATGCGGGTGATCGCGTTGGGGACGATGGCGTTGACGGTGATGTTGTGCTTGGCGCATTCCATCGCCCAGGTACGGGCGTACGCGGCGATCCCTGCCTTGGCAGCCGCGTAGTTCGTCTGGCCGAAGTTGCCTCGCTGTCCGGCGATCGACGACACGACGACGATGCGGCCGCCGGATCCCTGCGCACGCATCTGCTTCACCGCTGCACGAGCGCACGTGAACGTGCCGCGCAGGTGCGTTGCGATGACGGCGTCGAAGTCCTCGTCGGTCATGTTCCAGAGCACGCGATCGCGGAGGATGCCCGCGTTGGTGCACATCACGTCGAGGTGTCCGAAGGCGCGCACCGCGCCGTTGACGAGCTGATCCGCCGCTTCGGCGGAGCCGACCGCGCAGACCTCGGCGACAACCCTGCCCCCGGCCTTGCTGATTTCGTCGGCGGTTGCCTCAGCAACGTCCGCGTCGACGTCGTTGACGACCACCGCACATCCGGACTCGGCGAGGGCAAGCGCGTACGCCCGCCCGATGCCTCGACCGCTTCCTGTGACGACTGCGACCTTGCCTTCTAGATTCATGGCCCGGACTTTAGGCGAACTCGATCTCGACGTGCCGGTCGCGAGCGACGTAGCCCGCCTGGCGGTAGATGGAGTTTGAGACAGGGTTGTCCTCATCGGTGAACAGCATGGCCCGGTCGACGTCGGGCCGCGCCAGCGCCGATGCAGTGACTTCGTACGTGAGCCTCCGGCCGTATCCGTGATTGCGGTGCTCCGGCGGTGTGTACACGGGCCCGACGCGAAGCACACCGCCGGCGACGCGGTGACCGACGAGGCACACCGGCTTCCCATCCGCCACCCAGAGATGGAACGTGCCCGCGCGCACGCCGCGCTCGGCCGTCGCATGCGGATCGAGACCGATGATCAGATCCACCTCGGCGCCGAACGCTGTGAGCCACTCGGCGAGCAGCGGCACGTCATCGAGCGTCGCGGGACGAGCGCTGCCGGGCGGAACGGGGACGTCGACGAGTTGGTCGAGCTCGTTGAGCAGGATGGTGCGCGCACGCTCGATCCTGTCTCCTGTCGTCGCGGTCCAGGACGCGGCAACCGCGTGTGCCGAACGCTCAGGGCCGTTGATTCCGGGTGGTCTGATGCCGAGTGACGCGGCGCGCACGATCATCGATGCGGCGACACCGGGCGCCGCGTCATCGGGCATTGCGGAGACCAGCAGGGGATACGGGGGCGTCCAGCTTGCGGCGCCACAGACCTGCCCCGCGTCACCGGTCACCCACCAGAAGCTCGGTGGCGCACTGTACGAACCAGGCGCACCGCGCACCGTCTCGATGACCGTGAGCAGCACGTTGCGGGCGCACGGATCTTCCTGCAGGAACGGCAGGACTGCCTCCGCGTACGTGTCGACGGAGTTGGTGCTGTGAACGTCCATCAGCGCCAGATTGTGCGCCGCTCAGAGCGAGAGATGCCCGCCGGTGACGACCTGCGCTGCGACATACACGAGCCACGGCAGGAGCGTCAGCATGAGCAGCGCGCCGCGTGCAGTACCGCGCCACAGCAGTGCCAGCAGATACGCGGCAGTGGCGATGGTGAGCACGGCGCTGATGACGCCGCCGGAGCTGAGACTCCACGTCGTGAACACCACGCCGATGGTGGCGAGCACGCACGACTGAAATGTCGCCGAGCCCGCGACGTTGCCGAACGCGAGCATGTCGTCGTTGGTGCGCACCCAGAGCACGCTGTTCAACGTCTCCGGGAGCTCCGTGGCGATCGGCACGATGACGAGCGCGAGGACGAGCTCGCCGACGTGCAGTGCAGACGCGGTCTGATTCAGCGCGACGACGAAGAGTTGCGATCCGAGAATCAATATGCCAACCGCGATCACAAGCTGCACCGCGACGAGCAACGGGTGCGGCTCGCCCGGACGCCAGCGCACGATGTGCAGCGGTTCCGGCATCTCGCCTCCGGCCCCGCTCCCGCGCAACGTCGCCACGACATAAGCGACGTAGCCGACGAGTAACCCGATGCCAACGAAGATCCGAGCTCCGGAGGGGAGCACGCTCGACAGCACGGCGACGCTGAATGCCACGAGGAACACGCCGAGGTCGCGACGCGCCTGTCGTGGATCGATCACGAGGCGCCGCGCGCCACCGCGAACCACGACTGCCACGCCCGTAAAACCGGCGCCGAGAGTCAGCAGCAGAAACGACGAACCGAGGATCGCGCCGGTAGCCACCGAGTCCGCGTGGGGTGCGTGCGTTGCCAGGGCAACGACGGGGACGACTGTTTCCGGCAACGAGGTACCGAGCGCCGCGAGCAGGCTCCCGGTTGCGCCGGAGCCGAGCTTCAGCTGGTAGCCCGCCCACTCGATGGCGTTGGTGAAGAGCTCCGATGCTGCGACGACGAGCACGAGGCTCGCGATGAAGAGCAGGGCCGTCGTCATCGGCGCCCACGCAGGCGGTCGAGCGGCGTATGCAGCCACGCGGTCGCAAACCCGAGCACGTGGCGGATGGTCACCGGTTGCACACGGTGCACAGGATCTCCCCCGGCCGCGACATCCACTGCGTCCCGCACACGCTCACGGATCCACGGGAACACCGTGCGCGGCAGCTGGTCCGGGGAGCGCATGCGCAACGCCCAGGACTCGAGGCTCCGCCGAGGCGCACCGCCGATGACCTCGCCGAGAAAGACGACATCGCCCGCGGAGCGCAACCCTTTCCACGAATAGACGCCGACGATGCCGACGATGCGCACGACGTACCCGGTCTCCTCCATCACCTCGCGCGCCGCCGTCGCCGCGGGCTCCTCGCCGGGGTCGCAATGACCGCCTGGAAGCTCCCATCCCGGCGGCCACGGCCGGAACTGGAGCAGCACGCGGCCCCGCTGGACGATGGCGACCTGAGCTCCCTCGACGTGCCACTCGACGCCGTCGATCATCACCGCGCTCATGAGAAGAGCGTGAACACGTTGGGCAGACCGACGAAGATCGGCGTCACACCAGGCACGATCAGGTGCTCGAAGATGAGTGACGCCGCCCCGATGGTCATCGCGGCAATAGGGTTAACGCCGCCACGTGTGAATTGCGGCGGGAGCAGCACTGCGAGCGCGACCGCCGCGTATACGGCGTAGCGGAATTGCTCGACGCGCAGGAAGAATCCTGGGAAACGCCCGAAGAGGAGGCTGCGCACCACCGCGTATCCGTCAAGCCCGGGCAACGGCAGGGCGTTGAAGACGAACAGCGTGATGTTGACGAGAAATCCCTGCAGCAGCACCCCGAAGAGCACGCCCTCCACGGTGAACTGCGCCAGCGTGTCGAAGCCACGCGAGTCGATCGCGGCTCCGGTGAGCTCAACGCGAAGCGCGAGGACGAAGATGACCGCGACGACGAGGTGCGCGATCGGACCGGCCGCGGCGACGGCCGCGCGCTGACGCCCGTCACGCAGGTACAGGGGATCGAGGTTCACCGGCCTCCCCCAGCCGAAGCCCGCGATCAGCATGGCCGCGGCACCGAACGCGTCGATGTTGCGACGCGGGTCGAGCGTCATCCGCCGGTCGCGCCGCGGTGTCGGATCGCCACAGCGCAGGGCGATCGCCGCATGGCTCAACTCGTGGATCACCGAGCCGATCACGAAACCGGGCAGGGTGTAGAGGACGACCGCCAGGTAGGTTCCGGGGCCCGTCACCGGGCGTTGCTACTCGAGCTCGACCCGCGCCGGGCGGCGCGAGCGCCCCGTGCCCGCTCGCGTTCGTTTTCCACTCCGTCCTTTGGCGCCGTCAGCGGGCTCCTCGGGCTCGTCGGAGGACTGCATGTGGTGATCGATCAACGCAGCTACGGCAAGGAGCAACTCGCGTTGCGCGTTGAGCAGATGGCGTTGCGCCGCGGGCGGGATGAGGTCGCCGAGCGACGAGCCGACGAGTCGCGTGGCGTCGTCGACGAGCTTGGCGGGGTCGAGCCGGCTGGTCATGATTTCGACTCCGAGAACGTCACGGACAGCATGCCCTCCTCGAGGCGGCCCCGGCTGACGCGCTTGCCGTTGAGCACGCGTGGGAGTGATATCTCACGTTTGTACGGCCCCACGGTGATGAAGAGGTCGCCTTCGCGATGCTTGATGTCGACCTCCTCCTTGCCGACGAACGGGAGGTGGATCTGCAGCTCGTAGTTGTTGCCGACCTTGCGAATGCGCTGCGGGATCGAGTGATAGAAGATCTGCGACGGATCCTTGTCGGCGTAGATCGAGTTGGCCATCTCGGCGAGCGAATCCAGACCGACGATCTCGTGGTCGAAGAGCTTGGTGCGCAGCGTCGGGATCGGTGAGAACGCAGTGTCGACCATGGTCGAGTAGCGTTGCTGCGACTTGCGCCACGAATCGAAGTACGCGTCCTTGACCTCGGGCGGGAGCACGCGGTTCACGACGATGAGGTCGGTGAGGTAGTCGTACAGGCTCAGGTACGTGAACGCGCGTTGCGCCTCTTTCACGACCATCTTCTCGAGGTTGAGCACGATCCGGGTGGTGCAGACCTTGGGGTCACCGAGGATCTTCTTCATGCCCTCGAGGTCGAGCAGCAGGTCACGGACGTTGCTGAAGATCTCGTCGCTCGGCAGCGGGATGTTGATGAACGGCTGCATCACCGGCCGCGCGACCTTGTTCATCATCCGGTGGATCGGGAAGATGCGGTTGAGATACCACTTGGCGACATCGGGAAACGCCAGCAGCTGCAGCGTCTCCCCGGTCGGCGCGCAATCGACGATGAGCACGTCGAACTTGCCTTCGCGTTTGTGCTTCTTGATCCACATGAGGCTCGCGACCTCCTCCATCCCCGGAGGTGACGCCATCTCCTCGGCCACGATGTCGTCGACACCCTGCGAGGCGAAGAGCGATGTGAGGTACACGTGGATGCGGTCCCAGTGCTCCTCGAGCTCGTGGAGGGCATTGACCTCCTGACCCCAGAGGTTCGGCGCGAGCTCGGTGGGCTGGTCGCCGACGTGCGCGTCCACGCTGTCGGCGAGACTGTGCGCGGCGTCGGTGCTGATGACGAGTGTCTTGTACCCGAGGCTCGCGCACTTGACGGCGGTGGCTGCCGCGACCGTTGTCTTGCCAACCCCTCCTTTGCCCGTGTAGAGGATCACACGCACCGGTGTGTCTCGCTGATCACGGGTTGATACGCGTGACCACGAACGCGGCGATGAGGATCAGCACGATCATCAACGACGCCATGATCGCGACCCGGCGGAGGTCCTGGGGTACGTAGGGAACGCGGTCGAACGGGATCGCCGCGTCGTCGCTCTCGAGCGGGAGGAACATCGCTGCTGTGCTCACGCTGCGGCTCGTCGGCCGCGGTTGCGCCGAGGGGTTGAGGCGCTGCACGCGACGCCGGGACGAGCCGTCGGCTGCCGCGTAGGCATCGTCCGTCGCCGCAACAGCGGCGGGGACGGCGACGTCGTCGGGCTCGGACTTCGACCTCTGCGCCGCTTCCGGGCAGGGGAAGGACGGTCGCGGGGAGCGTCGGCGCCATGCGGGCGGGCGAGGACGCGGCCGGGGTAGTCGGTCGCGGTGCCGTGCCGGTCGCCTGAACCCGCCGGGCGGGTGCTCGCTGCTTCTGTTTGCGGGTCTTTTTGGCCATGAACTCACCCGAAGCGTATCAGGGGGTAGCGGCGGCTACTCGCCGAGGACCACCCTGACGGGACAGGCAGCGGGCCACCGGATGAGAGCGGCCACGAGTTGGAGCCGTGACCAGAGCGGTGGGGAAGCCCGGAGCCCGCTGCCCGACAAACCTTGAGATGCAAGGGGTGCAGCCCTACATCTTGTGGTCTGGGCCGAACGCTAGCACACCATGCAGGGGTATTCAATCAGCAGTCAGGACGGCGTCGATCGCTTGAGAGAAACCTTCCGCCAGTGCCGCCACGAGTTCCTCGCGACTGACGGGGCGGCCCAGAATCTCGCGGACACCGACACCGCCAACGGTGGGAACCGCATCGCCGTGGAGGTATCCCGAGGCACGCGGGGGCTCGAGCAGGACCGATCCGTGCTGGAGCAGCGCTCCCGCGCGCCGGGCCTGCGCGCTGCCGACCAGCTTTCGCCCCCGCGCGTCGAGCAACTCGTGCGCCGCAGGTCGGGCGAAACAGTCCGCAACTGCGGCGCCGTCACGGGCGTCGCGGCGGAGGTCCGCGGGCATCGCGCGAGGCGTCGTGTGAACGCCAAGTATCTCGAGGCCTGACGCGACCGCGTCATGGATACGAACGCACGAACTCGAGCACGCGCCCGCCGAAGACGCGATCGGTCGAGCGGCAGACCACCGAGTACGTCACTTCCTGATCGTGCAGCACGGCGCGACCGCCACTCGGCCGGCGCACGACGTCCACACCATCGCGCTTGCACGCGTCGAGGTCCACGTCGCCCATCGGCTGCATGCGCCCGACACTCAGGCACGCCGGTGCGAATCCGTAGAGACGCACGGCTCCGCGAATCTCGCCACGCGCGCACGCACCGAGCAGTGCCAGGTCGCGACGCATGTTCTCGTCGCCCGGCGCCGGCGTGTCGATGATCAGCTCGAGCCGCAAGGCGGTCGCGATCAAGACCCGCTCAGACATTGAAGCGAACATGGATGACGTCGCCGTCGCGCATCACGTAGTCACGTCCCTCGAGGCGTTGTTTGCCGCGCTCCCGAAGCACGTTGTACGAGCCGGCGTCGAGGAGCTCCTCTGCATCGGTGACCTCGGCGCGGATGAAACCGCGCGCGATGTCGGTGTGGATGCTCGCTGCCGCATCCAGCGCGGTCTCTCCCGCACGCAGGTTCCAGGCGCGCACCTCGGTGTCGCCCGCAGTGAAGAACGTGATCAGGCGAAGCAGGCCGTATGCGCTGCGAGCAACGCGGTGAAGGCCGGGCTCAGTGAGCCCGAGGTCGTGTAGGAATCCTTCGCGGTCCGCGGGGTCGAGCTCGGCGATGTCGTTCTCGATTTTGGCGGAGACGGCGATCGCATCGCCTCCCGCGAGTTGCGCGCGTTGCACGACCTCGTCGGGCACCGGCCGGCCCGCTGCGTCCTCGGCGACGTTGACGACGACCATCAGCGGCTTCCCGGTGAGCAGCCAGAACTCGCGAAGCATCGACTGCTCCTCGGCATTCAGCGCCATCGTGCGCACCGAGTTGCCCTTGTCGAGATGCTCCTGAACGCGGTGCAACAGCGCGATCAGCTCGAGTTCCTTCTCCTTCTGGAGTTCGCGCGCTCTTCTCGGTCCGCTCGAGACGCTTCGTCACCGTCTCGAGGTCCGCCAGCTGCAACTCGAGCTCGAGCACGTCGATGTCGCGGATCGGATCAACGCGTCCCTCCACGTGCGTGACGTCGGGATCCTCGAATGCGCGCACGACGAGCGCGGTTGCGTCGGCCTCGCGAATGTTGCCGAGGAAGCGGTTGCCGAGGCCCTCGCCGCGACTCGCGCCGCGCACCAGGCCGGCGATGTCGGTGAAGGTGACCGTGGCGGGGATCACCTTCGGTGGCTGGAAGAGCGCGGCGAGCCGGTCGAGACGCGTATCCGGTACGGGAACGACGCCGGTGTTCGGCTCGATCGTGGTGAACGGATAGTTGCCGACGGTCGCGCCGGCCTGCGTCATCGCGTTGAACAGCGTCGACTTTCCGGCGTTGGGCAGGCCGACGATGCCGACGGTGAGGCTCAAATCCTTTCCAGCTCGAACGCGGTGTGCAGCGCGCGCACCGCGTCGCGGACCCGTGGCCTGTCGATGATGCAGGTCACGTGGATCTCGCTCGTCGCGATCATCTGAATGTTGATGTCCTTCGCGGCGAGCGCCTGGAAGATCTTCGCGTAGATCCCAGGCGTGCCCCGCAGCCCGCTGCCGATGACCGTGACCTTCGCGACGCCGGCGGTGGCGAGATAGCCCTGCGCCTGAACGCTTTTGGCGACCGATGCGAGCAGGCGCTTGGCTTTGGGGAGGTTCGAACTCGGCGATGGTGAAGGTCAGATCCGTGGCTCCGTCGTGGCCGACGTTCTGCAGCACGATATCGACGTCGATGCCGGCATCCCCGAACGGACCGAAGATGGCAGCCGCCACACCGGGTCGATCCGGGACGCGCAGCAGCGTCACCTTGGCGACGTCGGTCTCGTGCGCTATGGCGCGCACCTTCTGACGTATCTCCATCTCACTCCGCTTGGCGATGATTGTCCCCGGTTCGTTGTCGAACGTGGATCGGACGTGGATCTCCATCGAGTACGCCTCGCCGATCTCGACGGCGCGAGGGTGCATCACCCGAGCCCCCGCGGACGCCAGCTCGAGCATCTCGTCGTAGTCGATCGCGGGGATCACGCGCGCGTCGGGGACGAGCCGAGGGTCCGCGGTGTGCACGCCCGGCACGTCGGTGAAGATTTCGCAGCGGTCGGCGCCGACGGCGACGGCGAGCGCGACCGCTGAGGTGTCGGATCCTCCGCGGCCCAGCGTGGTGACGTCCATGTCCTCGGTCGCGCCTTGAAAGCCCGCGACCACGACGACGTTCCCGAGAGCCAGCTCGTCGAGGACGCGCTGCGGGACGATGTCGACGATCCGCGCCGTCCGATGCGCGCGGCTGGTTCTGATGCCCGCCTGAGCGCCGGTGAGCGATATCGCCGGCGTGCCGGCGGCGTGCAGCGCCATCGCGAGCAGGGGCGCGGTGATGGTCTCGCCGCTGCTGAGCAGCATGTCCATCTCCCGTGACGGCGGATCGGCAGTGATGCGCTGTGCGAGAGCGATCAACTCGTCGGTCGTGTCGCCCATCGCGCTCACCACGACGACGATCTCCGCGCCTGCATCCATCGACTCGCGGATCCGACGCGCGACGCGCCGAAGCTTGATCGGTGTCGCGACGCTCGAACCGCCGTACTTCTGCACGACGCGGGTCATGCCGACACGTCGACCCGCGTTCCGTAGTTCTGTGGCGCCAGGTACATGATCGTGCCGGGCAGCTGGGCCTGCAGAGCAGCGAGCGCCATCGCATCGCCGATCGGCTCGGGATCCAAGGGCGTGAGTGCGATGACGGACGGCCCCGCGCCGGCCAGTGACGCGCCGGAGGCTCCTGCGTCGAGGGCGGCGTCCAACACGGCTTTCGCGCCGGGCATCAGCGCGAAACGCGCGTCCTGGTGCCAGTGATCCTGCATCGCGACTCGGAGCGCGGCGTGGTCGCCGAGCGCCAGCGCGCGTACGAGCAGCGCGCAGCGACCTGCATTGAAGATCGCGTCGTTGCGGCTGAACTCGGTCGGGACAACCTTTCGCGCTTCGGTCGTGGCAAACGGAAGCTCTGGAACCATGAGGACGGCGCGGAGCTCTTCCGCGACCGGCAGCTGAGCCGCAGGCGCGCCAGGAGAGCAGATGGCGAGCCCGCCGAGCAGGGCCGCGGCGACGTTGTCGCGATGTCCTTCGAGCTCCTCGGCACGGTCGAGGATGTCGTTCTCATCCCACGGCGCGTGATGCAGCGCGGATGCGACCAGCACTCCCGAGAGCACGGCTGCGGCGCTCGATCCCATGCCTCGCCCGATCGGGATGTTGTTCACACAGGTGAAGTGCACGCCGCTCGCCGGCATGCCGAGCTCGGCGCACGTGACGGCATACGCGCGTGTCACGAGGTTCTGTTCGGGATCCCGCAACGCCGCCGGCGCGTTCTCTCCGGGGTCGATGCTGAGCTCTCCGTCGCGCTGTTCCGCCCGCACGGTGTTCTGTAGATGCAGCGCAAGCGCAAGGATGTCGAAGCCGGGGCCGAGGTTGGCCACGCTCGCCGGAACCGCGACGCGCACACGCACTGCTCAGACCTCGATCGCGCGCGCGATCGCTGCGACGTCGGGTTCGAGCTCGAGGATCGGTGCGAGCGCACCTTCGACGGCGCCCGGGTCCTTGAGGCCATTACCGGTGAGGACGCAGACGGCACTTGATCCGCGCGCGACGACCCCGTCGCGCACCGCACCCTCGAGCACTGCGAGCGCCGCTGCAGACGCGGGCTCGCAGAAGATCCCCTCGAGGCGGGCCAGACGCCGCTGCGCGTCGAGGATGGCCTCGTCGTCCACAGCAGCGATCATCCCCTCGGACTGGTCGCGTGCATCGACTGCGCCCTGCCACGACGCGGGATTGCCGATGCGTATCGCCGTCGCGATCGTCTGCGGGTCTTCGACCGGACGTCCGAGCACAATTGGCGCCGCGCCCGCGGCCTGGCCGCCGAGCATGCGCGGGAGGCGCGTCGCCCGCCCAGCAGCGTAGTCCTCGCGAAAACCGCGCCAGTATGCGGTGATATTGCCGGCATTGCCCACAGGGAGTGCGAGCACATCGGGAGCATCACCGAGCGCCTCGACGACCTCGAACGCCGCCGTCTTCTGGCCGTCGATGCGATTCGGGTTCACGCTGTTGACGAGTGTCACAGGATGGTGTTCGCACAGCTCGCGCACGAGACGCAAGGCGACGTCGAACCCGGCGTTGACACTGACGACCGTTGCACCATGCACCCGCGCCTGGAGCAACTTGCCTGACGCGATGCGCCCACCCGGCACGACGACAACGGCACGCAGGCCGAACCGTGCCGCATACGCCGCCGCGGATGCGCTCGTGTTGCCGGTCGACGCGCAGATGATCGCGCGGCTCCCATCCTGCAGCGCCGCAGCGACCGCGACCACCATGCCGCGATCCTTGAACGACCCCGTCGGATTCAGGCCTTCGAGCTTGAAATGCAGCGCCGCCAATCCGAGCGCGGGACCGATGGTCAGCGACTCGACGCACGGTGTGTCGCCTTCGCCGAGGCTGATGCGCGGCGCGGTCGGCGGGAGCGCCAGGCGTTCCCCCCAACGGGCGATGACGCCCTGTACCCGTATGGACATTCGCGCCGTCAGGCCTCCACTCTGTCGAGGGTGCACTCGATCTCGTCGACGGCGGTGAGCGTGTCGAGGGTCTCCATCGCGCGGTCGTGCACCGCTCGCGGCGCAGTCCCGGTGAGCACGATCAAGCCACCCTGCGGCACCTCGACTGCCGCGTCGACCGCGAGACCCCGATCCTCCAGGGCCTGCAGCACCAGTTCGCGCCCTTCGCTCTCGCGACGCAGGCGGAGCCGCACGTAGCCCGCGACCTCGACATCCTCGTCGTCGAGCATCTCAACTGGTTGCACCGCGCGCGGCGCCCAGCCACGCGGTGCGCCCCGATCGCGCACGGCGTTCACCACGTCACTCACGACGGCGCTCGCCGTCGACGCCCCGCCCGCGCCGAGCCCTCGGAGCATCACGCGCGACGCGAGGTCGCTCGAGATGATGACAGCATTGTCAGCATCATCGACATCGCCGAGGAGGTGCCGAGCGCCGATCGCGGTGGGGCGGACGCTCAGACGAACGCGCCCGTTGTCCGCGCGCTCTGCACGAGCGACCAGCCGGACGCGGTATCCCAGCTGGTCGAGCGCCCGGATGTCATCGCCGCCGACGCCGCGGATGCCGACCCGGTCGACGCTGCCGACCTCGACGTGCACGCCCATCGCCAGCCACGCAAGGATCACGAGCTTGTGCGCCGCATCCCAGCCTTCGACATCAAGCGTCGGATCAGCCTCCGCAAAGCCACGGGCCTGCGCATCGGCGAGCGCGGCGTCAAACGTCAGCTTGCCGGTTCGCATCTTCGTGAGGATCACGTTGGTGGTGCCGTTGATGACGCAGTCGAGCGCGGCGATGCGATCGCCGAGGAGGCTTGTGCTCAGCAGTGCGACGATCGGCAGCCCCGCGCCGACGGCCGCCTCGAAGTACAGGCCTGCGCCATTGGCGGCGGCAACGTCCGCAAGGTGAGGGCCGGAAGCCGCGACGACCGCCTTGTTGGCGGTGACCACAGACTTGCCGGCACGCAGCGCCGACTCGATGAGCGCCGTGGCGGGGTCGGTGCCGCCCATTGCCTCGATGAGGATCGAGACGTCCGGGTCATCGACGATCGCTCGCGCATCCGCGAGCAGCCGCACGTTCTTCAGGTCGATGTCGCGCGTGCGGGAGGTGTCGCGCACCGCCACACATCGGAGCACCGGTGTGGCCCCGGCGCGTTCTCCAAGCAGTTCCCACTGCTCGATGAGACGCGTGGCGACGGCACCGCCCACCGTACCGAGACCGAGGAGCCCCACTCCCACCGATTCCATTGCTGGGACAGTGTATTGGGGCTCAGATGATGTGCCGCCTCCAGGCCAGGAGCACGGCCGCTGCGCGGTCCTTGCATCCCAGCTTCTCGAGGATGTTGCTGACGTGCGTCTTGACCGTGTTCTCGCTGAGGAAGAGCAGGACGGCGATCTCGGCGTTGTTCTTGCCGTCGGCCATCAGGCGAAGCACATCGCGCTCGCGGCGCGTGATCGACGGCATCTGCTCAGCGGCGGCACTGACGAGCTGCGGGTCGAGGAGTGACTCGCCGGCGGCCACCGCGCGGATAGCACCGGCAAGCTCCTCGCGAGTTCGCGTCCTTGAGCAGGTATCCGACCGCGCCCGCCTTGAGCGAGGGGAAGATGTAGTCCTCGTTGCGATACGTCGTCAGGACGATGACCCGTGCCTCGGGATCGCGGGCGCGGATCTTGCGAAGGGCCTCGATGCCGTCCATGACCGGCATCTGGACGTCCATGAGGATCACGTCCGGGTGGGTGCGGCGCGCCTGCTCCACCGCCTCGGCACCGTCCGCCGCCCGGCCGACGACCTTGATGTCGGCTTCGAGCTCGAGCATGGTGCAGAGACCGTCGCGGACGACCGGGTGATCGTCAGCCACCAGGACGGAGATCATCCGGTTTCCGCGATGGCGACCGGCTCGGCCAGCGGCAGGCGCGTGGTGATCGTCGTTCCGCGACCCGGGCTGCTCACGACGGTCAGTGTCCCACCCGCGTTGCGTGCGCGCTCGGCCATGCCGTCGAGCCCGAAGCAATCCTCTCGTGGCGCGCTCGCCGCCGGGTCGAACCCGACGCCGTCGTCGCTGACCGAGAGCACCAGCTCCTGGCGGTGCGCGCGGAGCTCGACGTCCACGTGCTCGGGATGGCCATGGCGCGCGGCGTTGGAGAGCGCCTCCTGACCGATGCGCAGGAGTGCGACCTCGGCCTTGGGCGAGAGCGACGGGTGCTGCGGCACCGCACGCGCCTTGAAGCGCGCAGGGATACCGGTGCGCTCCTCCCATGCCTCGACCTCGTGGCCGATGGCGGCAACCAGACCGGTGGCGGACAGTGGCGCCGGACGGAGGTTCCAGACCGATCGCCGCGCTTCCTGGAGCGCCGCGCGAGCGAGCTCACGAGCTTTCTCGACTGAGCTCTGGGCACGCCCCTCCGAGCCTCGATTGAGCAACGTGTCCGCCGCCTCCAGCTCGAGCACGATGCCGGTCAGCTGTTGGGCGAGGGTGTCGTGGATCTCGCGGGCGAGGCGGGTGCGCTCCTCGAGCACCGCATGGTCGGTGAGGGCCTGCACCGGCAGGTACATGCGCCGCGAGAGGAGCGTCGTCGCGATGAACGCGAGCACCACCAGCAGGACGAGCACCGGCAGGACCATGACGGGGAACAGGCGGTGAACGCTGTCGGTGATGCCGAGCGTCAGCGAGCTCAGGTTGGGTTCGAGCACGCTGATGGCCACGGGGCTCGCGACGATCCAGTGCGAGCTGTACACCGGGGCGGCGAAGACGTCGTCACTGACCTTGTTGAGCGTCGCCGTGACCGGCACAGCCGGAACCATGCCGGACGCCTCCATGCTGCGGAGCGCCCCGGCGAGGCGGTTCTTGCCCGGGACCGTGAGTGTGGATCCGAGTGCGCTGTTCGGGAAGTCCGTGAACGCCTGCGGCGTCCCGAACACCAGCTTCCCGGACGCGCTCACGACCAGCGAGGACAAGTCCGCCGACCCTGCGGGGCCCAGCGCAGTCGAGATCAGCTGCGCAATGGTCGTCCCGGTGAGATCGAAGCCCACACGGGTCAGTCCGTCGGGCAGCGAGAACCATGCGGTCACCCCGGACTCGCCTGAACTCGAGGAGGTCGTACGGGTCCGTCCAGAACGGGCCGTTTTCGTTCCGTCCTGGTTCCCCCGGAGCGATCCACGCGGCGGGGGGTATGGTCGCGACCCCTCCCTCCGAGCTGGCGAAGACGTCGAGCCCGTTGCGAAGGGTCGGATGGGTGATGTCGTAGCGCTGGCCTGACAGCGCGCTGGACACGGAAAACGCCGGCCAGGCGCGGAGCGCGCCCGTCGACTGGTTCTCGATCCAGATCGAGGCGATCGACGGATCGGCTTTGAGCGTGCTCCCCACCACCTCGAGAATCGGGGTCGACGAGGTTGCCGCGGCGAACTTTCCATCCGGCTCGGCGGCGGCCCCGGTCGCGAGGACGAGGGTGTTGATAGCCCCATCGTCGAGGTAGCTCACGTCACCCGCGTTGGTGAGTCCCTTGGGCAGCAGAGCGGTGGCTGCGGCGACGCCGAGCTGCTTGATCATCGCCTGCGCCACGGAGGTGAGCTGGCTGTTGACGACGGCGAGCACGTGGTCGACGGACGCCGCGCTGCGGCTCAGCGACGACTGCTGCTGGCTCCGCTGACGCTGCAGGATCGCCGTCTCGGTCGCGTTCGCGGTGCTCTTGGCGACCGTGTCGAGCTCGAAGACTGCCAGGACGGCGAATGCCACGAGCGGCAGCAGGGCCACGCCGACCATCCCGACGAGCAGGCGATTGCGAAAACGCCGGCGCGGGTCGCGCCGGCGGGGCAGGCGGCGCACGCCGATCCTCATGGCGTGCCTCCAGATCTCGCCGCGGTTTCGAAACTCCCCATCGTCCGATCGACCACTCCGTCCTCACTATACGGTCGGGGCACAATGCACGCTCGTGGATACGGCGGGATCTCGACCCAAGTTCCGTGCCCGGCCGGCGTGGCGGCGAGCGATACCGCTCGCGGTGACGCTGGCCGTCGCGGTCGCGGGTTGCAGCTCGACACCTGCCACCTCGCCGACCGCCGGAGGAGGTGGCACGGTCGCCCAGGGCGGAACGCTGACGGTCGGCGTCTGGCAGGCTCCGACAACGCTGCTTGACGCCGGGATCGTCGGCAACCTGCCGTTCGCCGACGACATCGCCGCCCCCGTTGAGGAGGGGCTGCTCTGGTACCGCCCCACAACTGCGACCGCGACCACTTCGACAGAGGCCGACTACTGGAGCCCCGATCTCGCGACGGCGGTGCCGACCGTCGCCAACGGCGGCGTCGAGACGACCGGCTGCGCGGATACCGCGGCAAAGATGTGCGTCACCTGGCACCTGCGCCAGGGTGTCCACTGGGATGACGGCAGCACGTTCACGTCGCGCGATGTGTGCGACACCTTCGACTTCCACTGGCTGACCTATGGCGCGGTCGGCAAGCCGAGCCCGACCCCGCTGGCGTCCACCGCGGGCTGGAATCAGGTCATCAAATGCACCGAGGTCGACCAGTTCACGGCCGTCGTCGACTTCAAGAGCGTGTACGGACCGTACCTGGCGCTCGGGAGTGGCGTCGACGGGATCCTGCCGGCCGCGGTCCTGGACCCGGCGCTCGCAGCGGGCAGCAATCTCGAGACGACCCCGACGACCTTCGACCTGACGCAGGGCTCCGGAAACGCCGCGGCCTTCAAGGGCAGCGCGACCCTCGGAGCGACACTCGACGGCACCGGGCCGTTCGTGCTGTCGAAAGACACGCCCGGATCTGAGGTGGTGCTCGTGCGCAACCCCGACTACTGGAACACCAGCGCCCTCGCCCACCTCAACAAGCTGGTCTTCCGGATCGAGCCGGATCTCGCCACCGAGCAGAAGGACGTGCGATCGGGCGCCATCCAGGTCGGTCTCAATCTCGGGCTCGCGGCGCTGCCGGGGCTCGTCTCCGCTGCGAAGGCGCAGAACGCTCTGCTCAAGGTGGATCCGGTGGCCGGTTCCGGCGCTGAGGTCCTCATGTTCAACCTCTGTGCCGGCGATGGAGGGCTGTGTGCCAACCCGTCCGAGCACTCGAACGAGGACACCGCCGACCTGACCGTGCGCCGGGCCATCCTCCTCGGCATCGACCGGCAGGCGATCGTCGCCGCAGTCGCGCCTGGGATGACCACCGTTCCGCCAGATTCCTGGATGAGCCTCGGCGCCACCTACCTGAGCGGCGACACCGTGCCCACGACCAGCTTCAACCTCGACGAGGCGAACGCGATGCTCGACACCGCCGGCGACGCCCGCAACGCGAAGTGCGGCGTGGGCCCGGACGGTCAGGACTTCCGGGCATTCAAGGATGGGACGTGCCTCGTGATCAACATCGGCACCACCAGCGACGACCCGGTGCGCGTGACCATCGAGGCCATGGTCAAGGCTGATCTGGCCAAGATCGGCATCAACGTACCGACGCCGTTCACGCCGAACGTGGCATCCGGGACGTTCTTCGATTCGTTCGCCGACGGTGGTCCGCTCGCGACGCACGCGTTCGACATCGCGCTCTACACCGTCGGTCTCGGACTCCCCGGCGAGCTCGACACGTACGCGCCGACCTGGCACGGCGACTGCGGCGGGACATGCCCCAGCGAGGACGACATCCCGTCGAGCGCCGATCTCGGCGCGGGGATGAACTTCAGCGGTCTCAACGACACCCAGCTCGATGCTGCGCTCGATCTCGCGAGCAGCGCAGCGGATCTCACCACGCAGGCGCATGACTACGGGCTCGTCGATGTGCAGCTGGCAGCCCTTGTGCCGGCGATCCCACTGTTTCAGGAGGTCATCGTCAACACGTACTCGACGAGCCTCTTCGGCGTGACCCAGAACGACCTCGTTCCCGACTTCGACACCGCGGCGTGGTACTGCGCCTCGGGAAACTGCATCGGCTGACCCGACCTGCGGCGGCACCGCCGAGCGCCGCCCCTATACTCCGCCCTCGTGCGTCAGGTCAGCGAGCGAGCACTCGATGCCGCGTCGGCCGCCGGCGCCTCTTATGCCGATTGCCGCGTGGTCAATCGAACCGTGCAGAGGCTCACCGTCAAGAACGGCGTCGTCGCGGCGGTTGAGCTCTCCGAGGACGAGGGCGTCGGGATTCGGGTCATCGTCGACGGGGCCTGGGGGTTCGCGTCGGTCGACAGGCTGGACGGCGCCAGCGTCGAGATGGCGGCTCGCCACGCGGCGCAGATAGCCAGGGCATCGTCGCGGGTGAATCGCGTCGCGGTGCGGCTCTCGCCCGCACCCCCGCTGGTCGGTGTCTACACAACGCCCATCACTCGCGACCCGTTCAGCGTCTCGCTCGACGACAAGGTGAACCTCCTGTTGCGCACCGATGAGGCGATGTCGCGCGTGCCGCAGGTGCGCATTCGAGAGTGCTCGCTCGAGTTCGTGCGCGAGGAGCGCCATTTCGCGAGCAGTGAAGGCGCGCGCCTCGATCAGACGATCGTCGAGTCGGGCGGCGGCCTCGACGCCACGGCGACCAGCGACGACGAGGTGCAGACGCGCAGCTTCCCGAACAGCTTCGGGCGCCACCAGGTGTGCGCCGGGTGGGAGGCCGTCGAGGCGTTCGATCTTCCCGGCAACGCGGGGCGCATCGCGGAGGAGGCGGTCGCGCTGCTCAGCGCGCCGATCTGTCCCGCCGGCGTGATGACGGTGATCCTCGACGCGACGCAGGCGGCCCTGCAAGTGCACGAGTTCGTGCGGCCACCCGACGGAGCTGGACCGAGTGCTCGGCCACGAAGCCGCATACGCGGGGACGTCCTTTCTGACACCGGACCTGCTCGGTACCTTCCGATACGGCTCCGAGCACGTGACGATGACGGCGGACTCGACTCGCGCTCCGGGTCTCGGCACGTTCGGCTGGGACGACGAGGGAGTCGCGGCACAGCGATCGGTGCTCGTCGACCAGGGCCTGTTCACCGGCTACCTCTCGTCGCGCGAGACCGCGGCGGCGATCGGTCAGGTGAGCAACGGGACGATGCGCGCCGACGGCTGGTCGCGCCTGCCGATCATTCGCATGACCAACGTCAACCTCGAACCTGGTACGTCGTCGCTCGAGGAGATGATCGCCACCACCGAGCGCGGCGTCTATCTCGAGACCAACCGCTCGTGGAGCATCGACGACCGCCGCCTCAACTTCCAGTTCGGCACGCAGAACGGATGGGAGATCGTCAACGGCAAGCGGACGCGCCTCGTGCGCAATCCCATCTACAGCGGGCAGACCCCGGAGTTCTGGCGCTCGTGCGACGCAGTCGCCGGACCCGACGAGTGGCAGATGCTCGGCGTGGTCAACTGCGGCAAGGGCCAGCCGTCACAGTCGATGCACGTCGGTCACGGCGCCGCCCCCTGCCGCTTTCGCAACGTGAAGGTCGAGCCGGCACGATGAGCAGCGACGACGAGTTGCTCGCAGTCGGCGACACAGCGCTCGCGCGTCTGCAGCGCGGCGATGCCGAAGTCGTCATCGTCGATGACACGAGCGAGTTGACGCGGTTCGCCGGCAACGAGATTCATCAGAGCGTCGCCGAGCGATCCCGCTCCGTACGTGTGCGCTTGATCGACGACGGCCGCATCGGTGTCGGCGAGGTGCGCGGTTTCGATGAGGATGCGGTCGAGCGCGCACTGCAGGCGGCGGAAGAGAGCCGGCGCGTCACCACGAGCCCGGACGTCCCGCCACTGCCCGCGCCCGATCTCCGCCCCGGCGGGCCTGTCGCGTTCGCGGCGACAACAGCAGCGGCGACACCGGAACAGCGCGCTGGTCTCGTGTCGATCGTCACCGGTGCAGCCCGAGCGCACGACATCAACGCGTACGGCGCGCTGAGTACCGGCACGCGGACGACCGCAATCGTCACCACTGCCGGTGTGCGGCGTGCCGCGACGTCGACGCAGGCGAGCCTCGTCAGCGTCGCGCGCGGCGACGACGGTGGCGGCTACGCGTCTCGTCACTCCGCTGACATCGACGCGCTCGACGTCGACGGACTCGCCGCCGAGGTGGTCGACACGTGCGAGCGCAACCAGCGCGCCACCGCAATCGACCCCGGCGAGTTCGAGGTGGTGCTTTCGCCGTACGCGGTCACCGACCTCCTTGAACATCTCGGCTGGGTCGGCTTCAGCGCGCTGGCGACTCAGGAGCACCGCAGCTTCATGCGCATGGACGAGAAGTTGATGAGCGAGCTGATCACCGTTCGTGACGACGCGACCGCGCACGACATCTTTCCGTTCCCCTTCGACGCCGAAGGCGTGTCGACTCAGGCGTTGCATCTCATCGACCACGGCGTCTGCGCAGGCGTCGTCTACGACACGCCCACCGCGTTGCGCGACCGCGTCGAGTTCGACCGGCCATTCCCTCCCGCAACCCAACACGTGGGGACCGCTCCCGCGTCATCTCGCCATGGATGCGGGCGTCACACCGTGGAAGGACATGGTCTCCTCGGTGTCGCGCGGTCTCTACATCACGCGCTTCTGGTACGTGCGCGACGTGCATCCCCTGCGGACGGTGATCACCGGCATGACCCGCGAAGGCACGTTCCTCATCGAGAAGGGCCGGATCACGCGACCCGTGAAGGATCTGCGCTTCACGCAGAGCATCGTCGGCGCACTCGCCGACGTCGCTGAGGTGAGCCGCGAGCGCCGCCTCGAGCTCGGCGAGGGCGAGTCGGGCGTGCTCGCCCCCTGGTTGCACATCAATCGGTTCAACTTCTCCTCCTGACCGGCGAAGATGTCCGCATGACGCGCGCACCGCTGATCGGACTCACGCTGCGAGCGCCGGCCGAGCTGCCCCTTCCCCTCGTGCTCGCACGCAACCGCGCCTACTTCGACGCGCTCGAGGCAGCGGGCGCGACTCCCGTGGGAATCAGTGCTTCGCTCTCGGAGGCCAACCTTCGCGAGCTGTTCGACCTCTGCGACGGTCTCTGCCTTCCCGGTGGTCCGGACGTGCAACCGACGCTCTACGGCGAGGAGATCCGCGCCGACTGCTCCGTCGAGGTCGACCCCGAGCTCGATCGGGCTGAGATGCTGCTCGCCCGCTGGGCGCTCGAGGCCGACAAGCCGCTCCTCGCGATCTGCCGTGGCGCCCAGGTGCTCAATGTCGCGCTCGGCGGCACGCTCTGGCAGGACGTCGGCACCATGCTCGCGACCGAGCACAACCACTATCCCCCGAGCTCTCGCGGCGAGGTCACGCACCACATCGAGGTGACGCCGGCATCGCGCCTGCACACCATCGCCGGCGACGACAGAGTAGACGTGAACAGCATGCATCACCAGGCCGTGCGCGACCTCGGACGCGATCTCGTCGTCAGCGCACGGGCGCACGACGGCCTCGTCGAGGCGGTGGAGCACCCGCGGCGGCGGTTCGTGGTCGGTGTGCAGTGCCACCCCGAGGAGCTGTATCTCGAGCGCCCCTGGGCACGCAGGCTGTTCCAGGACTTCGTCGCCGCAACTCGTGGGTGACCCGGAGCCTGACGCCGGGCGGGGACACCGCCGTCTCTGGATCGGCGCCTTCGCCATCGTCGCGGCGCTCGTCATCGTGCGCAATGTCGTCGACCTGGCCGGGTCGCCCCCGGGTCTGTACGTCGACGAGGCGTCGATCGGCTACAACGCCTGGACCATTGCCCACTTCGGGGTCGACGAGCATGGGATTCACTTCCCGCTCTTCTTCGAGGCGTTCGGCGAGTACAAGAACCCGATCTACGTCTACAGCGTCGCGGCGCTGGTGCGGTTCCTGCCGCTGACCGTCGCGGTCGAGCGCTTCCCCGCGGCCATCTTCGGGCTGGCCGTCGTCGGGTTCCTCACCGCCGCGGCGTGGCGGCTCACCGGATCGCGAGTCATCACGCTCGGCACGCTGGTGCTCAGCGCGCTCACGCCGTGGCTGGTCATCGAGAGTCGCGTGGGGTTCGAGACCATCTCGATGGTCGCCCTGCTCGCTGCAGCACTCTGGTGTCTCTCGTCACGCACGCCGACGCCACGGCAGTTCGGCCTGGCCGGGGTCTTCCTCGCGCTCGCCATCTACGGCTACACCACGGCGCGGCTCGAGATCCTCCTGCTCGCGATTGCGCTCGCGGTCGTCTGGGGACTCGCGCGCACCTCGGGCTGGTGGCGAGCGCTGGTGCCGATCTTCGCGGGGTACGTGGTGCTCGGCATCTACGCGCTCCTCAACCCGGGCGCGCTGACCGGTCGCTTCGAGCTGATCAGCATCTGGTCCGACGGCGCGCCGCTCAACGTCGTCATCGACCGCTTTCTCGCCAACTACATCACGTATTTCTCGCCGAGCTTCCTGTTCTTCAACGGCGACGCGAACCCGCGGCAGAACACGGAGATCAGCGGGATGCTGCTCTGGGTCACGGTGCCGCTGCTGCTGACGGGTCTCGTCGTCTGCTGGCAGCGACGGCGTCAACCGCTGATCCAGTTCCTCGCCGCCGCGATCGCGCTGGCACCAATCGCCGCCGCGCTGACCAACAACGGTACGCCGCACGCGTTGCGCTCGTCCGGGATGCTGCCGTTCCTCATCGTGCTGGCGATCCTGGGAGCCGACGGCATCCGCAGGGCCTTGCGCGACCGGCCGCAGGCGCTCCTCGCGGTGACTGGCGTGCTCACCGCCGGCCTGTTGGTGCAGGGGGCGCTCTACACGTTCGACCTCTACACCGCATACCCCAACCGCGCGGCGGTGGACTTCGACACCGGCGAGATCTCTGCCATCACAACGGCACGCGCGGACGCCGACGGACACCACGTCTTCCTTTCGGAAGATCTCGACCCTCCATACATCGAAGCGTTCTTCGCGTTGCTGCCGCCACCCCCGTCGCATCCGCTCACCGACAACGCCACGCCCGGGCTCGAGGCACTTGGTCTGCAGGTCGTTTCCCCGGAGATCGCGGAAGCGCAGCCGTCGCCGGGAGACATGCTGGTGCTCAACGACGGGATCGACCCGCAACCGCCGAGCGGCTGGACGCTCGTCGCCGCCGAGCGCTCCCCCGCCAACCCGGTCGACGCTTCGGCGCCGCGGCCCGCCCTGATCTCCGTCTACCGATATGGCGCCTGAGGCAGGTAAGGTTGGCGGCCACCAGCGTTTGCGAACGGCACACCATCCGGAAGTGAGAACCCATGACTGACGTCGTGATCGTTGAAGCCGTCCGCACCCCGCTGGGCCGCGGCAACCAGCGCAACGGGGACTTGCGCGACGTCCATCCGGTCCTCCTTGCCGCGCATGTCCTGCGCGAGGTCACCGGCCGCGCGCGCATCGATCCGGCAATGGTCGGCGACGTCGTCTTCGGCTGCGTGAGCCAGACCGGCGAGCAGTCCGTGAACATCGCCCGCCAGGCGACACTGGCCGCGGGATTCCCGATCGAGGTGCCCGCCACGACAGTCGACCGGCAGTGCGGCTCGTCGCAGCAGGCGATCCACTTCGCGGCTAACCTCATCCAGTCCGGTGTCTGCGACATCACCATCGCCGCGGGCGTCGAGAGCATGAGCCGCGTGCCGATGGGGAGCACGGTCTTCCAGGGCCCGGGCGCCCCATTCCCGCCCGAGCTGCTCGAGGTCTACAACCTCGTTCCCCAGGGACTGTCCGCCGAGATGATCGCCGAGCAATGGCACATCACTCGCGAGCAGGCCGACGAGTTCGCGGCACAGTCGCAGCGTCGCGCCGGCGAGGCCCAGGCGGCCGGCCGGTTCGATCGTGAGATCGCGCCGGTGGTCGTCGGCGCCAACGGCGACGGGCGCGTGATCAGCCAGGACCAGGGCATCCGCGGGGACACCACGGTCGAGACATTGGGGGCGCTGCAGCCGTCGTTCAAGCCCGACGGGATCATGCATGCCGGCAACAGCTCGCAGATCACCGACGGGGCTGCCGCCGTCTTGCTCATGTCCGTGGAGCGTGCGATGGCGCTCGGCGTGACGCCACGTGCGCGCATCGCCGGCCAGACGGTGGTCGGGGTCGACCCGGTCACGATGCTCACTGGTCCGATCCCCGCAACGACGCGGCTGCTGCAGCGGTCCGGCCTCAGCATCGACGACATCGATCTCTTCGAGATCAACGAGGCGTTCGCGCCGGTGGTGCTCGCCTGGGCGCAGGAGCACCACCCCGACATGGACCGCGTCAACGTCAACGGCGGCGCCATCGCGCTCGGCCATCCGCTCGGCGCCAGCGGAGCGCGCCTCATGACGACGCTCCTCCACGAGCTCGAGCGCCGCGACGCGCGCTACGGGCTCCAGGCGATGTGCTGCGGCGGCGGGCTCGGCACGGGCACGCTGATCGACCGCTCGATCTGACCTTCAGCTGTGGCGCCTCGCGTACACGGGTGACGGGTTGGTCACGCCGTCGACATGCGCGGGACGGCGCAAAACCCCGTGCTATATTCGGCCAGCTTCCAATATGACCCCAGCGACGAGTACCGCCATGAAGAAAGTCCTGATCATCGAGGACTATTACGCGCTCGCCGACATCGAATCTCTCCTCTGCACGATGGAGGGCTACGAGGTGAAGGTGGCGAAGAGCGGAGACGAAGGTCTTGCGGCTTTCGGCGAGTTCCAACCGGACCTGGTGCTGCTCGATCTCATGCTTCCGGGCGACCTCTCGGGAACGCAGGTGCTGGAACGCATCCGTACCGACCATGGCAGTGATCCGAAGGTCCTCGTGGTCAGCGCCCTGGTCAACGCGTCGACGGCTCCGAAGCTCGAGGCCTACGGCAACGTTCAGACGCTGGCCAAGCCCTTCAAGATCAAGGAACTGGCCTCGCGCATCCAGTCGATGCTCTCCCTGTAGGGAGCACTACACTCGGGGGGCGATGCGAGCAGAACCACCGCCGCCGCAACGAGGCCGTCCAGAGCCGCAACGCCAGTCAGCGCAGTCGCGCCCGCATGGACGCCGCTGTCCGTACCTCGAGCAGATCCTTCGCGAGAGTGCCGGCCCGTTCGGGCTGCTGACCCGCTACAAGGCCGATTGCCACGTCGACCGGCACACCCACAGGTTCACCGGTCGCCACCCCGTGCCGCCGTGCATCTCGGCTCCGGAGTCGTGCTCGCTGTACATCCAGGAGCACGGGGCGGAGGACGAGCGCATCCGCCGCTACGCGGAGTAGCGCCAGCGGCGTCACATTCGGGCATCGAAACGGGACCACGGACGTGGTCGCGAATAGGCTGTGCCGAGTGGCGGACGTACGAACGATCTCGGTGACATCCAGCGCCGGGTCAAGGCGCCTGCAGTCCATGGGCGTTCTCGGCGGGGTCGCGGGCGTGGCCGCGCTCGTGTCCTTCACGGTCACGCTGCTGCGGCTTCCGGCGCTGCTTGCCGCGGTGTACCGCTTCAGCGACGCGCCCGAGCTCAGCTACATCTCGCAGGGACTCGCGACCGGTCACGGCCCGCAGCTCCTGCCGACGCAGACGTCGATCGGCGTCATCTGGTTCGACGAGCTGCTGCAGTGGGTGCCCTTCCGTGCCGGCATCGAGTACTGGACGGGACCTGTTCTCACCGTGGCGATGGGGCTGCTGCTCGTGCGCACAGCGCACGTGCTGCTCGGTCGCAAGGGAACGCTGCTGACGTCGGTGCTGCTCCTCGTCCTGCCGACGGTGGTGCTGTGGCCGCTGCTGTTCCCCGATAACCACATCACGACGTACGCCGCCGCAGTCCTATTGGGCTGGCACCTCGTGCTCGACCTGCGTGACCGGCGCAGCATGTTTCGCTCGGTATTGGTCGGCATCGTCGTCGGTGTCGGTGTCGTCACAGATCCGCAGCTGCTCGCCTTCGGGCTCGTGCCGTACATCGCGACCGTCGCCCTGCTGCGGAAGCGGGTGAGCGCGCAACAGGCGCGATCGCTAGTGATGACGTTGTGCGCCGCCGCGGTGGCCGTCGGACTCTCGTTCCTGTTGATGCGCCTCCAGGGGATTCGCACGGTGTCGATCCTGCCCGGCAGCGACGGCATCAGCGGCGTCATCCGTGGCATCGGGCTCGCGATCCAGACGTTTGCCTGGACGCTCGGCGGCGGATGGTTCGGCGAGGCGATCTCCATCCTTGCAGTGGCGCTCTGCATCGTCGCGGTTATCAGCCTGGTGGCACTCGTGGTCGTCGGTGTTCGTCAACGTGCGGAGACGTCGCAGCGCGCGACGCCGCTCGAAACATCTCTTGCAGGCTATGGCCTCTTCTGGGGTCTGGCGTTCGTGTTTCTGCTCGGCGCCTTCGTTTTCCTCGGCTACGGTGCCGGCGGCGCTCCGATGCAGGGCCACTATCTCGTCGGCTGCTATGTCGCAGCAGTTGCGCTGCTCCCGGTGATCGTCGTTCGATACGGTCCCAGCGCGATCGCGCGGTGGCGTTCACGCGGCGGCGCAGCGGCGTTGCTCGCCGTCGGCGTCTTCAGCGTCTTCGCGGTCAACAACGCGGTGAGCACAGCGACGTTCAACGCGTCGCTCTTCTACGACCAGCTCCAGGTGCCTGCGGCAGATGACCCGCTGCCGGTGTTGCTCGAGCACGGGCTCACGCGCGGGTACTCGGGCTACTGGGAGTTGTACGACCTCGACTGGCGGTCCAACGGTGTGCTGTCAGTCTGGCCGCTGCTCGGTGGCGCGACAGCATGCGGCGGCGGTGCGGCGAGCCTGTGCCCCTACGATTTCGCGCCGAAAGGCGAGTACACGCCGGCAGCTGGACGCACGTTCATCATCACGCCGTGGACGGGCGAGACCTGCGGCCGTTCGCTACCGTCGGCCTCGATCTTCGGCCCGCCTGAAGCCGTGTACACGCGTGGGCCGTACACGATCTCCGTGTACGGATATGACGTGGCGTCACGTCTGTCGAAGGACGCGTCGAGCCTGTTCTGTTAGGCGCTCCACGCCTGCGGTGGTAAGGACGGGGGCTCCGGCGCTCCGGGCGCGTCCTCCTCGACGGTGGCGCCGCCGTACACGGCGAAGTAGCGGGCCTCGGGATGGTGGAGCACGATCGCGCCGGTCGACTGCTCCGGAACGAACTGGTATCCCTCGGTCAGCGTCACGCCGATCTCGCGCGCAGGAACGATGCGCATCAGCGTCTCGTGGTCCTCGAGGTCGGGGCACGACGGATAGCCCCACGAGTACCGGCGGCCCTGGTCGTCGGGAAGGCGCAGCTCGCGACGAATGCGGTGATGCACGTATTCCGCCGTCGCCTCCGCCATCTGCGTGGCGAAGCCGTGGACGCGGAGCATGTCGTCGTAGTCGCCGTCGACCTGCAGGCGGTTGGACAGCTCGGAGGCGGCGGGGCCGGTGGTCACGACCTGCAGCGCGATGACGTCTCGCTCGCCGTCAGCGGCATCCTCCGCGGGGCGGACGTAGTCGGCGAGGCAGAGTTGGTTCTGCTCGTTCTGACGGGGAAACGTGAATCGCCCGAGCTCCGCGTCAATGTCACCGGGGTCGTACACGATCACGGTGTTGCCGTCGGCGAGTGCCGGCCAGTATCCGTACACCGCCTCGAGCTGCAGCCATCCGTCGCGAACGGCCTCATCCATGGAACGCGCCAGACGTGGCTCGAGCTCGGTCCGGAGCAGCTCCTCCCACTTCTCCGGATCGCGCACGCCGCGGAACTGCCAGCTCATCTTGTAGAGCGAGTTGCGATCGATGTGCGGGTAGACGTCCCAGATCGGGATGTCACGCAGCACGCGAGCGCCCCAGAACGGCACAGCGGGAATCGGCGCGTCGCGGCGCACAGCGCTCCGTGCGGGGAGCGCGCCTGCTCCAGCGGCCGCCGCGTTGCGGCGTTCGAGTTTCTCGTGCTCGCGCTCCCGATGCACACGCGCTTCGTCGAGCACCTTGGTGAGCAACGCGTCGTGGCGGTCGGGATCGAGGAGCTGGTCGATCGTCTCGAGTCCCTCGAAGGCATCCTTGCAGTAGAAGACGCCCGGAGCGTACGCGCGCTCCTGGTCGAGGTAGAGGATGCGCCGCCCGAAACCGCGATTGATCGCGGCGCCGCCGATGATCAGCGGATACGTCAGGCCGCGTTCGTCGAGCTCCTTCACGCAGGCCGGCATTTGCTTGCTGGTGCTGACCAGGAGCGCTGAGAGACCGATGGCGTCGGCATCTACCTCCTGCGCCTTGTCGAGGATGGTGTTGAGCGGCACCTGCTTGCCGAGGTCGAACACCGTGTAGCCGTTGTTGCTGAGGATCGTGTTCACCAGGTTCTTGCCGATGTCGTGCACGTCGCCGTACACCGTCGCGAGCACGACCTTGCCCTTGGTGTACCCCTCGCGCTTCTCGAGGTACTGCTCGAGGTGCGCCACCGCGCGTTTCATGACCTCGGCGCTCTGCAGGACGAACGGCAAAATGAGCTCGCCCGAACCGAAGCGATCGCCGACGTCCTTCATCGCGGGCAGTAGCACCGTGTTCAGGACGGTGACCGCATCCAGGTCGCGCAACGCGAGGTCGATCTGCTCCTCGATGCCGTCCTTGCGCCGGTGCAGGATCTGCGCGTGGATGCGCTCCACGGTCGTCATGCCCTCGTAGGGATCCGCCGTTTCGGGGAGGCCTGCAGCGCTTGTCGAACTCCTCGCCGTCGAAGTGACCGATGAACCGCGTCAGCGCATCGGGCACGCTGTTGAACACGAGCTCCTCGGCGAGCCGGCGGGTCTGCGGATCGATCTCGCCGTAGGGAACGACGTGCGTCGGGTTGATGATGGCCGCGTCCAGACCTGCCTCCACGCAGTGATGCAGGAACACGCTGTTGAGGATGGGGCGCATGTTCGGCGCGAGCCCGAACGACACGTTGGACACGCCGAGCACCGTGAGCACACCCGGCAGCTCGCGTTTGATGGTGCGGATGCCCTCGATGGTCTCGTGCGCGGAGTCGATCCATTCCGCCTCGCCGGTCGCCAGCGTGAACGTAAGCGCGTCGAACATGAGCTGATCGGGCGTCAGGCCGAACTCATCACGGGCGAGGTCGTGGATGCGTCGGGCGATCTCGAGCTTGCGATCGGCCGTACGCGCCATGCCCTGCTCATCGATCGTGAGCGCGATGACGCACGCACCGTGGTCGCGCACCAACGGCAGGACGGCGTCGCAGCGCTTGCGCCCGTTCTCGAGGTTGACGCTGTTGACGATGCCACGCCCCGGGTACGCCTCGAGCGCCGCGTGGATCACGTCGGCGTCGGTGCTGTCGATGACCAGTGGCGCGTCGACGCTCATCTGCAGCGTTTTCACGACGGTGCGCATCTGGTCGGCCTCGTCGCTGCGTTCGGTCACCGCAACGCAGAGGTCGAGCGCATGCGCGCCGCCTTCGACCTGCCTGCGTGCGACGCCGAGGATGCCGTCGTAGTCGTCGGCCAGCAACAGCCGCTTGACCGCGCGCGATCCCTGCGCGTTCACGCGCTCACCGATGAGCAGCGGCGCGGGTTGCTGGTGCAACTCGATGGCATGCATGCTGCTGGCGAGGCGCGGTGCGGTGTCGAGCGACTCGCGCGGCGCGCGCTGCACAGCACCGACGTGTTTGACGAGCTCGCGGATGTGATCGTTCGTCGAGCCGCAGCAGCCGCCGACGATGTTGACGCCGTACTCGCGCACGAAGCTCGCGAGCTCGGATGCCATCGGCACTGCCTCGAGCGGATAGTGCGCGCGGCCCTCGACGTTGAGCGGCAGCCCGGCGTTGGGGATGCAGGCCACGGGGAGCGTGGTGTGGCTCGTGAGGTAGCGAATCGGCTCGCGCATGTGCTCCGGACCGGTGGAGCAGTTGAGGCTGATGATGTCGATATGGAGTGACTCGAGGATGGCGAGCACCGCGGCGACATCGGTGCCGAGGAGCATGCGGCCGGTCACGTCGAGCGAAACCGACGCGATGATCGGCACGGGGCGCCCGGACTCTGCAGCGGCGGCGCGCGCGCCGAACACCGCGGCCTTGGTCTCGAGGATGTCCTGCTGCGTCTCGATGATCAGGACATCGGCACCGCCCTCGATGAGCGCTGCCGCCTGCTCGTGGAACACCGGCACGAGGTCCGCGAATCCGAGCCGGCTCATCGACGGGTCGCTCGACGCCGGCAGGAACCCGGTCGGCCCCATGCTCCCGGCGACGAAACGGGCACGGCCGTCCTTCGAGTATTCGTCGGCGACCTTGCGCGCGAGCCCGGCCGCTGCGACGTTGAGCTCCCGGGTCAGCTCGCCCTGGCCCCATTCCTCGAGGCGCGGGCGCGTCGCCTGGAAGGAGCAGGTCTCGATGACGTCACACCCGGCGTCGAGAAATCCGCGGTGCACGCGCTCGACGACCTGCGGTGCGTTGAGTGCGAGGCCGTCCATCCAACCCTCGAGCGCTGCGCCGCCGTAGTCTTCGATGGTGGGGTTCTGGTCGTGCAGGCTCGTCCCCATCGCGCCGTCGAACACGAGCACCCGATCGCGCAACGCATCAATGAAAGGAGATCGATCTTCGCCCGCCATTGACACGACGTTACCAGGGAACGGCTCCGTGATACGCTCGGCCACCGTTCGATCTGCTGCAAGGAGACCCTGTTTGGCACGACGTCCACCCCGTCCCGGTAGTACCCGCAGGCGCGGTCCCGTCCGTCGACGAGACCCGGCTGACGGCACTGCTCAGGTCGAGGTCAAGGAAGAGACCATCGAGATGGACGCGACCGTCGTCGAGCCGTTGCCGAACGCGATGTTCAAGGTCCGCCTGCAGACAGGGCAGGACGTCCTCGCCTACACCTCGGGAAAGATGCGCAAGTTCTACATCCGCATCCTCATCGGCGACCGGGTGCGGGTCGAGCTGAGCCCGTACGACCTCTCACGCGGGCGCATCACCTTCCGCTACAAGTAGCCGGGACCTCCTGTGCCGGCGATCTACATCATCGCCGTGCTGCTGGTGCTCCTCTTCCTGGTCGGCGCGTACCGGATGATGGGCGCGGGAGCCGAGACCGCCGAGGATCCCCGTGCGGTCCTCACGGCAGTGCTTGCCACCGCCGCCGTGGCTGCTGACGTCCTGGGCTCCGCGGTCGACGCCGCGAACCAGGACGCCGTGCACGCGCAGCGGCGCACGTTCGACGGCTGCGCGCAGGCCCTCGAGCGCATCGCCGCCACGCCCGTCGACGCGACCCTTGACCAGGCTCGTTCGGCGCTCGAGCAGGCAGTCGACGAGCTGACGTGGTCGGCGCGACTGGCGGAGACGCCCGCGCACGGTCGCGATCCGGCGATTCGGGACGCGGCGCTCCTGCTGCGCACGCAGGCCGCGGAGAACCTTGGGCGTGCCCGGGCGGCGCTCGGGACCTAAGCGGGGTTCCGGAAGAAGTCCACGGTGGTGTGCACACCCTCGGCAAAGCCGACGGATGCGGACCACCCGAGGTGCTCGCGGGTGAACGCCGGATCGAGGCACGAGCGATGCTGCTCACCGGGCTTCGCGGGACCGTGCACCGCGTCGCCGCTCACGCCGCACTCGGCAGCGAGCATCCCATACAGCGCGTTCACATCCGTCTCGACGCCCGTGCCGATGTTGTAGACGCCGGGAGGACCGTCGACTGCCGCGAGGTTGGCGCGAACGATGTCGTGCACGTGCACGTAATCGCGAGTCTGCGTCCCGTCGCCGTTGATCACCGGCGGGTCGCCACCAAGCAGGCGCAGCGCGAAGATGGCGACGACGCCCGCCTCGCCATGGGGGTCCTGCCGCGGTCCATACACGTTGGCGTAGCGCAGCGCGACGAACTCGAGCCCGGCCTGGCGGCTGAACGTCCCGCCGTATGCCTCGGCGCAGAGCTTCGCGGTGCCGTACGGCGACTCGGGCAAGCAGCGATGGTCCTCGGGTGTCGGAATCACGTTCGTCTCGCCGTAGATGGCGCCGCCACTGGACGCAAAGACGACGCGTCGTGTCCCCGCGTCAACGGCCGCGCGGAGCACGTTCACGGTGCCGACGACGTTGACGTCCGCGTCGTGAAGCGGGTCGCGCACGGACGCGCGGACGTCGATCTGCGCGGCGTGATGAAAGACGACTTCGGGTTTCGCATCGGCGACCGCGGCTGCGAGCCCATCGGATGTGATGTCGAGCTCGACGAACGCCGCACCGGGATTGACCTGCTCGCGACGGCCGCGCGAGAGATCGTCGATGACGGTGACCGAATGACCGGCGTCAAGAAGCGCATCGGTGATGTGCGAGCCGATGAAGCCGGCCCCGCCGGTGACGAGCGCCCTCATCCCTGGGTCGCGATCCGTCGCGCCTTGGGGACGTGAATGTGCGTGAGCACGAAGATCACGAAGCCGATCACGACGAGACTTGCGTAGCTGATGCTCCGGTCGAGCAGCGTGATCGACACGGCCGATGAGTTGGTGACTCCGCCAACGGTGATGAGCACGCCGATCATCCCCGCCTCGACCAGCCCGAGACCGCCCGGCAGGAACGGGACTGTGGTGAGCAGCGCCGCGACGAGCGCGATGAGCAGGAATTGCGATGGGCCGAGATGGACGCCGGCGAGGTGCAGCGAGAGCACGACCAGGCCGAGGCGAGTGCCCTCGGCAACCCACACCAGGACGGTGAGCCCGAGCAGCGTTGGCAAGCGCGCGAAGGAGTCCACCGTCCCAAGACGGAGGCTCTCGTAGCGATGGAACACCGCTTCGGGGAGGAGACGCAGGATGCGCTGCCCGCGTCCCGCGCGCATCACGAGGATGACGCCGACGCCCGCAAGGCAGACGGCCACACCGATGACCACATAGGGAATGAGGATGCCCGGCGCTTTGGTGCGGAACACGATCGCCCCCGCGGCGAGCAGCAGCGACATGAGCACGATGAGGTCCATCAGCCGCTCGGCGATGATCGTCCCGAGCGCCTTGCTCACCGGTACGTCGAGCTTCTGCTTGGCGAGATACGCGCGGTAGATGTCACCCATCTTTGCCGGCACGACGCAGTTGACGAAGAAGGAGGTGATCACGATCCCGATGAGCGAGCGTGACGGCCTGTCCTCGCCGGCGTTGGCGAGCAGCACGTGCCAGCGGATGGAGCGAACGACGAACGAGGCGTAGTACACGGCCAGCGCCGCGACATAGATGAAGAGGTTGGCCTGACGGATGTTGTCCCACGCGGCGCCCCAGTTGATCTGCGCTCGCCAGATGGCGACGCCGACGATCACCACGGCGAGGCCGAGGGACGCGAGGGTGCGGATGGTGAGGAGGCGGCTCGTCAGCGAGGGGGGTGTTTCGCTCGTTTCCGGCTCGCCACGCACGAGCGTGGAGGTCACAGGCGGGACGGTAGCACGCGATTCCTCAGCGTTCTGACGTGTGGACAGGCGCGCGACAGGTCCGAGATCAGGCCGAACCCGGCGGGCGGCGCATCCGCGACAGCAGCGGACGTCGGGACGGGGTGTTGCCGTCACCGGCGATGTTTCGCTCGCGCTCCGCGAGCACGCGGGCGAGCTGGTCGAGCTCGGCGTGCTCGTCGCGCTCACCCGCGGGCCGGCTGTCCCACTGACGTATCTGATACACGCCCTTGAGCGCCGCGTAGGGAACGGCGATGGTGCGCAGTTCCGTGGATCCCGGCTCGACGATGTGCCAGACCCCGCCATAGCGGCCAAGGTGGGCATCGGACCGAATGGACGCACGGAGCACCAGTCCGTCGAGAAAGTGGAACGCAGCACGGTCCCACGTGGCGACCTCGGCTTCAGGCGGCGCCGGCATCGGATCGCCCACCAGGATCTGCCGTATGGCGCTGACGGGAAAGAGGGCGCGCTCGCTGTTCTGATTGATCGAGCGCAGCTCGGCATCGATGATCGCGAGGTCGAAGGTGATCTCCGGCGCTTCGGCGAGGACGACCTCGCCGTCAACGAAATTGATCACGACGATTGGCACTGGAAAAGTGTCACATTTCGGTCACAAGTCTCACCGACACCGGCCGTACGATCGTCGCCGGAGGTGACTTGAGTAACGGGGTATTGGGGTCCTTTGCTGGCCTGGATCAAACGCGCCGTCGTGGGGTCCGCGTGGTCGTCACGCTGCTTGCCGCGGCGTCGATGCTGTGGGTCCTCGCCGGCCCGGCAGTCCTCTCGGCGAACGCCGCCGGAACAGGCAACCCAGCGCCGGCGGGGAAGTGCGGCAACGGCTCCGATGTCTCCCATCAGGACGACCATGACTGCTGCCGGTGCTGCCCGCGACACCATCACAACTCCCCGCCGCCGCTGCCTCCACCCGGGAAGACGCCGGTGCCAACACCCGTGCGCGCCGCCCCGCCCGCGCGGACGGTGACGCTCCCGCATCCGACGGCGAAACCCTCACCGGCCGCGGCAGCAACGCCCGCGCCAACGGCTCCCCAGGAGGCACCCCCACCGTTGCTCGCTCCACCCGCGCTCGCCGTGCCACCACCGGTTGCGCCGAGCGTCGTCGCCACGAGCCCGGTCTCCATCTACGTCGTCACGCTTGCCGCGCTCCTCGTTGCCGGCGCAATCGCTGGGGCTGCGATCGTCTTCATCCGGCACTCCGACTGAGCCCCTGCAATGAGAGGGATCCGTTGGGTTGCCGGTGCGTGGCGAGGGGCTTCGTTCTCGCTCAAGTTCGCGGCGGTGATCCTCGTCGCGGGGGCGACGGTCGCCGTCGTCCCGTACTTCCTCGCGCAGGCGAACAGCCGCGCGCAGGCTGAGAACAGCGCAGCCGACAAGATCGGCGTCGCGTCCAATCTCATCGGCGGTCAGCGAGCGGCGCTCGACGTGTTCATCGCCGGTGTCGCACGCCAGATAGCAGCGGACCACGACGCGGTCACCGCATCGGGAATGCAGGCAACGCTGACGGCCGACGCCGAAGTGCTCGACACCTCGGACGTGCTCGGCGTCGTCATGCCCGACGGCGCTGTCGTCGGCGTGCAGGGATCGATGCTGCTCTCGAACGACAGCGCACTGACGGCGACGCTCGTCGGAGCGGTCGAGGCCGGCGCTGACACGGCGTCAACCGCGAGCGGCGATGCGTGGCTCGTGGAGGCGTCGCATCTTTCCGGGGCGGAAGCGACAGCCTTCGTCGCTCGTCCGCTGACCACGTCGTTCATCAGTGCCATCGACCACAACATCGCAACCGCTGCGGATTCGGTCGACCTGTTGCTCATCCGTGCTGACGCCCGTTTCGCGCTCAGCGGCAGCGTCGGCGGCGTGCCCGTCGCCGCGGGTGCACTGGCGGACAGCACGTTGCACGATGCGATCGCGGCGCGGACGCCGTCCGTTGTATCGGTGAACTCCCACCAGGTTGCGATCGCGTCAGCACCGCTCGGCGCCGGCTTCACGCTCGCGCTGACAGCACCAGTGGACGGTGCACCGGTGACGTGGCAGTCGATCCTGCTGCTGCTCGCGGTGATCCTCGTCGCGATGCTGTTCATCGTCGTTGTCGTGCAGATCGACTTGCGGCGACCACTGCGGCGGCTCGACGCGGCCGTTGCCGCGCTCGGCAACGGTGATTTCGACGTCCCGGTGCGCACCAGTACCGTCGACGAGGTCGGTCGCCTCGGAGCCAGCTTCGAGGCGATGCGTCTCGAAGTTCGGTCGACGATGCGGGCCACCGCTGCACGAGCGTCCGTCGCCATGGAGCTCAGCCTTGCGCAACCCCTCGAAACCGCGCTCGCGAATGTCTGCGATCAGTTGCAGACCTCGATCGAGGTGGAGATGGCGATGATCGTCGTCAACGGCTCGGAGATGAGCGACGGCTTCGCTGTCGCAGGTGGCGGACGGCGCATCGACGGCGCCGGCCTGCTCGACGGCAATGGACCGCTTGGCGAAGGATATCGTCACGACGGCCGGGGGGCGATCATGCTGGGAGCGACGGCCGCGGCTCGCGAGGCGCAACTCGGTGTGCGCGAGTTCTGCGTGGCGCCGCTCCAACTCGGTACCTACGTGCACGGCGCGATCGCCGTCGCATCGAGCAGCAGAGCCTTCGTCGACAGCGACGGCGACCTCGTGGCGTCAACCGCCGAGCAGATCTCGCTCGCGCTCGAGCGGTACCGCTTCCTCGCGGTCGTGCAACGTCAGGCGACCGTCGACGATCTCACCGGCCTCTACAACCATCGCTTTCTCGTCAACTCGTTGGGGCAGCAACTTGCGCTCGCCGAGCGGCTCGGCGCGCCGCTGGCGATCCTCATGCTGGACCTCGACCGATTCAAGGTGCTCAACGACACGCACGGGCACCCTGCCGGCGACCTTGCGCTCTCCGCCTTTGCGCGCACGCTGGTCAACAACGTGCGCCGCGCCGACCTTGCGGCGCGCTACGGCGGCGAGGAGTTCGTTGTCGTGATGCCCAACACGTCCGCTGACGAGGCCTACGTCGTCGCGGAGAAGGTCCGTCTCGCCGTCGAGGGGACCGACGTGCTGCTGCCCGGGGCGAGGACGGTGCGCCTCGCGGTGAGCATCGGCGTGGCCGCGTATCCCGAGCACACGAATGCTGCGGGTGAACTGTTCAGCCTCGCGGACGCGGCGCTCTATCGAGCCAAGCGGACCGGCCGTCACCGCACGTGCATCGCCGGCACGGCCCACGAGAGCTCGGCGCATGCAGCGCCGCCCATGGTTCAGGATGCGCAGATGATCCAGGGCGAGGTCAACATCAGTGCCGGGCGTCGTCGATCTCCGGAGTGACACGCTGACCCTCCCCGACGAGGGGATGCGCGCCGCGATGGCGCGCGCGGAGGTCGGCGATGACGTCTGGGGCGAGGACCCCACTGTGCGCCGGCTCGAGGAGGATGTCGCGCGCCGCCTCGGAAAGCACGCCGCGGTGTATGTACCGAGCGGCACCATGGGCAACCTTGCGTGCGTTGCCGCGCAGACGCACCCGGGCAACGAGGTGATCGCCGACGTGGAAGGTCACGTGGTGATGTACGAGGCGGCCGGAGCCGCGATCGTCGCCGGCGTCCAGTTCCGGCTGCTCGACAGTGCTGACGGGATCCCCGACGCAGCCGCAGTCACCGCCGCCATTCGTGTGACCGATATCCACCAGCCCGTCTCGAGCCTCCTGTGCATCGAGAACACGCACAACCGGCGCGGTGGTGCCGCCGTCGACGTCGATCGGGTGCACCTCGCCGCGCGTGCGGCCCACAGCTTCGGGCTTCGGGTGCACTGCGATGGAGCGCGACTCTTCAACGCCGCGGTCGCGCTCGGCGTGTCCCCCGCGGACCTGGTTGACGAGTGCGACACGGTGACGATCTGCGTGAGCAAAGGACTGGGGGCGCCTGTGGGCTCGGTGGTCGCGGGCGATGCGCCCGTCATCGACGACGTCCGTCTGTGGCGCAAACGGCTCGGTGGATCGATGAGACAGGCGGGCATCATCGCGGCCGGGGGCCTCTACGCCCTCGAGCACAACATCGAGCGTCTCGCCGAGGACCACACCAACGCGAGCATCATCGCCGAGACGCTCATGGACTGTCCGGGTGCCACGTTGCGCACGCCGTCAGTGCCGACGAACATCGTCATCATCGCGACGCAGGCTCCGGCCGCCGACGTTGCCGACAAGCTTGCCCGTGACGGCGTCCTCGTGAGCACCATGGGTGAACACACCATTCGTTGCGTGACCCACCTGGGCGTCGACGCCGCGGGCGCGCGCCGCGCCGCAGAAGTGATCGCGGTGCTGCTCGCGTCGTAGTCGCAGACACAACGAAGGCCCCCGGCACCGGCCGGAGGCCTTCGGAAAATCGATTGGTCAGTCGCTGACCGAAACGACCCTATGCGGTGGTCGTCGTCGCCGGTGCTGCAGCAGGCGGAGCTGCCGCGACGGACTTGCGGGCGACCCGACGACGCGTGACCGGCTTACGAGCCGCTGCGGGCTTGCGTGCCGTGGTCTTGCGTGCCGTGGTCTTACGGGCTGCCGCCGGCTTGCGCGCCGTGGTCTTACGAGCCGTGGTCTTGCGGGCTGCCGCCGGCTTGCGCGCGGTGGTCTTACGAGCCGTGGTCTTGCGCGCGGTGGTCTTACGGGCCGTGGTCTTGCGCGCGGTGGTCTTGCGAGCCGCCGGCTTGCGCGCGGTGGTCTTGCGAGCCGTGGTCTTGCGTGCAGTGGCCTTACGGGCCGCCGGCTTGCGCGCGGTGGTCTTACGGGCCGTGGTCTTGCGCGCCGCTGTCTTGCGCGCCGTTGTCTTGCGCGCCGTTGTCTTGCGCGCTGTGGTCTTGCGCGCAGTGGTCTTACGAGCCGTCGTCTTCTTTGCGCCGGCACGCTTCGCGGTGGACCGCTTGGCGGTGGCACGTTTGGCTGTCGCACGTTTAGCAGTCGTGCGCTTGCCACCACGAACGGCGGTGGATGCGCGACGAGCTGCACCACGCAGGCTCACTTCGAGCCGCGCGACAGTCTTCTCGAGGCCCGCAAGGCGCTTCTCAAGCTCGCCGACGGGCAATGCTTTCACGAGATTCTGTACCGCCTTGACGAGATCGCCACCAGCGGCGGGTGCGCGACGGCGAGCTGTCGTCCCTACGCGCCTCACGGTGCGTTTGACGGCCTTCTCGACGCCGCCTCTCCTACGTCTGGTCCTGGCCATATCCTATGGGCCTCCTTGTTGTTTGTGACAGGTGATGTCCAAAACCTCCTGTCGATCGTGCATAGCATGCTGGTTGTGATCGTGATTGTCAATGATTGTGCGTTGCGTTGCTGCCAGGGCAGGCAACTACACGCCGCGTTGACGGTCCTAATCCGAGGGGTCCGGAGTGCCACAAACAGCCGCCTTGTTGCGTATAGTGCGGCCTGTTCATGTCCGGGACCAATGAGCGCTCTGCCCTGAGCATTGCCCAGCGGCAGTTCGACGCCACCGCCGACGCCATCGGGTTGGACGATTCCGCACGCGCAGTGCTGCGCGAGGTCAAACGCGAACTCGTGGTGCACTTCCCCGTGGAGATGGACGATGGGTCCTTCGAGGTCTTCACGGGCTTTCGCGTGCAGCACAACATCGCCCGTGGACCGGCAAAAGGGGGATTGCGCTACCACCCGTCGATGACCCTCGACGATGCGCGCGCCCTCGCCATGTACATGACGTGGAAGACGGCCGTCGCCGACGTGCCGTTCGGCGGTGCGAAGGGTGGCGTGATCGTCGACCCGCACTCGCTGAGCCTCTCCGAGCTGGAACGCCTGACGCGGCGTTTCACGACGGAGATCTCGCTCATCGTCGGTCCCGACCGCGACATTCCGGCGCCGGACCTCGGCACCGGTCCGCAGGTGATGGCGTGGATCATGGACACGCTCTCGATGCACGCGGGTTTCTCGGTACCCGCGTCGGTCACCGGAAAACCACAGGCGATCGGCGGGTCGGAAGGACGCTTCACCGGTCCTGGACGCGGACTGACAATGGTCACCGTCCTCGCGATGCGTGACGCGGGAATGGACCCGTCCGGAGCGACGGTCGCAATCCAGGGATTCGGCAAGGTCGGCGGCGTCAGCGCGGAGCTGCTGACTGCGGAGGGGATGCGAGTTGTCGCCGTGTCCGACAGCACGTGCGGTCTCTATCGCGCAGAGGGACTCGACCTCGCTGCGCTCCGTCACCTCAAGGAGGAGGGCGGACACTTCACTGATTACGGCGGCGCGGAGCAGATCGCCGGTGAGGATGTGCTGACACTCGATGTCGACCTGCTGGTGCCTGCCGCGCTCGAGGCGCAGGTGAGTTGGCGCAATGCAGAGCGCATTCGGGCAAAAGTTGTCGCGGAGGGTGCAAACGCACCACTGACAACAGAGGCGGATGCCGAGCTCAGCGCGCGCGGCGTGCTCATCCTTCCTGACATCCTCGCCAACGCCGGCGGCGTCGTCGTGTCGTACTTCGAGTGGGTGCAGGACATCCAGTCGTACTTCTGGGGGTCCGGTGAGGTGAATGCGCGCCTGCGCGAGGTCATGACGCGGAGCTACCAGGCCGTCCGCGGCCAGTCCCAGGAGCACAATGTGAGCCTGCGTGACGCCGCATTCCGCATTGCAGTCACCAAGGTGGCAGAGGCGACCCGGGTCCGCGGCATCTATCCCTGACGAGGCGCATCCTGGCCCTGACGGGTCCCGCTCTGCATGGACCACCAGATGTGGTGGTCACCTGCGCCGGCCTCCACTAGATGGTGCGCCCCCAAGGCGGGACTCACCGGTCACTCCTGTAGAATCTCCAGATGGAATTCGAATTGGGCAGAGGCAAGCGGGCCCGCAGGGCCTACGGCTTCGATGAGGTTGCCCTGGTCCCTGGCAGGGTGACGGTCAACCCGGCTGAGATCGACGTCACTTTTGCGGTCAACGGCACGACGCTCGAGATCCCGTTTCTCGCCGCGGCAATGGATGGCGTGGTCGACACGGCGTTCGCGGCCGAGATGGGCCGGCTCGGCGGTCTGGCGGTCCTCAACCTCGACGGCGTGCAGACGCGATATGAGAACCCGGCCGAGGTGCTGCAGACCATCGCCGATTCACCGGTCGACCAGATCAACACGCTCCTGCAGAAGATCTACACCGCGCCGGTGCAGGACGGTCTCATCGGCCAGAGGATCGAGGAGATCACCAGCGCGGGCGTGACCTGCGCGGTGTCCACCGTTCCAGCCCACGCGGAGCGGCGGGCACCGATCGTTCAGGAAGCGGGCGCGCACATGCTCGTCGTCCAGGGCACCGTGCTCACCGCGCGCCATGTCAGCAAGTCGTATAAGCACCTCTCCTTCTCCGAGCTGACCCACTCCGTCGACATCCCGGTCGTCGCCGGCAACTGCGTCGACTACGCGACCGCGCTGGAGCTGATGGACACGGGAATCAAGGGACTGCTCGTCGGTGTCGGTCCGGGTGCGGCGTGCACGACGCGAGCCGTCCTCGGCGTCGGCGTCCCGCAGGTCACCGCCACCAGCGATTGCGCCGCGGCGCGCGATGACCATTTCCGTCGCAGCGGCGAGCGCGTGGTGATCATCACCGACGGCGGGATGCGCCTCGGCGGGGACGTCGCGAAAGCGTTCGCCAGCGGCGCGGACGCGGTGATGATCGGCTCGATCTTTGCCGCAGCGTCCGAGGCAGCTGGTCACGGCAACCACTGGGGCATGGCGACTCCGGATCCGAACCTGCCGCGCGGCACGCGCATTCGCACCGGTGTCAAAGGGGCGCTGCGCGAGATCCTCTACGGTCCGGCCCACGTCGACGACGGCAGCATGAACCTGGTCGGCGCGCTGAAAACCGCGATGGGTGTCTGCGGCGCGCGGACGATCGCCGAATTCCAGGAGACCGAGATGGTCATCGCCCCGTCGATCAAGACCGAGGGGAAGGTGCAGCAGCGCGAGCAGCGTGTCGGGATGGGGGCGTAACCACGAGGTGCAAAACCCCACGGTGCAAAACCCCACGGTGCAAGACCCCACGGTGATATCGCAGCGATGACGGTTGCGACTGACGCAGGCGCGGTGGCGCGCACGCCTGCGCAGATCGCCCAGGACACGGTCCTTGTCCTTGACTTCGGCAGCCAGTACAGCCAGTTGATCGCGCGGCGCGTGCGCGAGGCGAAGGTGTACTGCGAGCTCGTGCCGGGCACGATCTCCGCGGCAGAGATCGAGCGGCGCAACCCCCGCGGGCTCATCTTCAGCGGCGGTCCGGCATCGGTGTTCGAGCCCGGCGCGCCGCATCCCGATCCGGCGGTCTACGACCTCGACATCCCAATCCTCGGCATCTGCTATGGCATGGACCTGCTCGCGGTCAACCTGGGTGGGACGGTCGCTCCGGCCGAACGTCGCGAGTACGGGCACGCCTCGGTGACCGTCGACGAAGCCGTGGGGCTCTTCGCGAAGTTGCCCGCCGAGCTCGCCGTCTGGATGTCGCACGGCGATGTCGTGACTGCGGTGCCGCCGGGATTCCGGCCGATCGCGCACTCGCTCAACTCGGTCTGCGCCGCCTTCGTGGGACCGGGCAAGCGATACGGCATCCAGTTCCACCCGGAGGTGGCGCATACGCCGCTCGGCAGCGACATCCTGCGCAACTTCCTCATCGACGTCTGCGGTTGCGCCGGGACATGGGCGCCGGCCTCGTTCATCGAGATGACGGTCGCCGCGCTGCGCCATCAGATCAGCGACGGCAAGGTGATCTGCGCGCTCAGCGGTGGCGTCGACTCCGCGGTTGCCGCGACACTCGTGCATCGCGCTGTCGGTGACCAGCTCACGTGCGTCTTCGTCGACAACGGGTTGCTCCGGCGGGCGGAGGGCGAGCGGGTCATCGACGTCATGCGGTCGCAGCGTCACATCAACCTCATCCACGTCGACGCGTCAGACCAGTTCCTGGATGCGCTCGCCGGCGTGGTCGATCCGGAGGAGAAACGGCGTCGCATCGGCGCGACGTTCATCCGGGTGTTCGAGGAGCAGGCGACCCGGCTCGGGTCGATCGACTTTCTCGCGCAAGGAACGCTCTATCCCGACGTCATCGAGTTCGACGTCGCACGACACCCACAACGCGACCAAGATCAAGACGCACCACAACGTCGGTGGCCTTCCCGAGGACCTGCGGTTCGAGCTCGTCGAGCCGTTGCGCTACCTCTTCAAGGACGAGGTGCGGCATGTCGGACTCGCGCTCGGGCTCCCCGAGGACATGGTGTTCCGGCAGCCGTTTCCCGGTCCGGGGCTTGCGATTCGGATCATCGGCGAGGTGACGCGCGAACGCCTCGAAACGCTGCGCGCCGCGGACTGGGTCGTCATCGACGAGGTCAAGCGCAGCGGCCTGTATCACAAGGTGTGGCAGTCGTTCGCGATCCTGACGCCGATTTCGTCGGTCGGTGTCATGGGTGATTTCCGGACGTACGGCAACGTCGTCGCAGTACGCATCGTGGAAAGCGAGGACGGCATGACGGCCGACTGGGCGCGTGTGCCGTACGACGTGCTCGCGGTCATCAGCCGCCGCATCGTCAACGAGGTGGTCGGCGTGAACCGTGTCGTCTACGACATCTCGAGCAAGCCCCCGTCGACCATCGAATGGGAATAGTGCCGGATGGCACTACTCGGCGAATGGGAATAACGCGAGTTCTCATCGTCGGGAGCGGCGGCCGCGAACATGCGCTGGCCTGGGTGTGCAAGCGCGACGACCCTGACGTCGAGGTCATCGTCGCGCCGGGCAACGCTGGGACAGCCGGTATCGCCGAGAACGTCGCGCTCGACGTCGAGGACGCGACGGCCGTCGCGCGACTCGCCGCTGAGCGTGCGGTCGATCTCGTCGTCATCGGGCCCGACGCCGCCGCAGCGGCAGGTGTCGCCGACGCGTGCGCGGAACGCGGCATTCCGGTGTTCGGTCCGACCGCCGCCGCCGCGCGCATCGAGTTGTCGAAGACGTTCGCCAAAGAGGTGATGCGCGACGCAGGGATCCCGACGGCACGATGGGTTGCCGGGGGCGCCGCGGATCGCAAGCGTCTCAGTGCATTCATTGCGGAGCATCGCGGCGCCTGCGTGGTCAAGGCCGACGGTCTCGCGCTCGGCAAAGGCGTGCTGGTCTGCGACAGTGTGGATGCGGCTGAAGCGGCGCTCACCGAGTGTCTCGACGCGCAGCGGTTCGGCGCCGCGGGGACGTATGTCATCGTCGAGGAGCTGCTCACCGGGCCGGAGGTGAGCGTCTTCGGACTCTGCGACGGGCAGCGCGTCCGCACGCTGGCTTCGGCCCGCGATCACAAGCGCATCTTCGATGGCGATCGTGGTCCGAACACCGGTGGCATGGGCTCGATCGCCCCGCCGCCGGACATCGATCCGCCGACGTTCGACGCCGACGTGACGACGACCGTGCTCCAACCGTGCATCGACGCGTTGCGTGACCGGGGAACGCCGTTTGTCGGATGTCTCTACGCGGGATTGATGCTCACCCCCGACGGTCCGCGCGTCCTGGAGTTCAACGCACGTTTCGGCGATCCGGAAGCACAGGTGATCCTGCCTTTGCTCGGCGAGTCCGCGCTCGCCCTCTTCACCGCGTGCGCTCGCGGCGAGGTCGAGCCCGGCATCGCGGTGTCAGCCGGGGGGGCCGCGGTCGGCGTTGTCGCGGCGGCCGCCGGGTACCCGGGCGACGTGCGTCGTGGCGACACGATCACGGGCATCGAGGCGCTCGACTCCGACGTGCTGTGCTTTCACGCCGGCACCAGACGCGAGAGCGACGGCACGCTGCGCACTTCGGGCGGTCGAGTGCTCTGCGTCACGGCACTCGGCCACGACCTCGCAGCCGCTCGGACCCGCGCGTATGGCAACCTTGCGCGCGTGCACTTCGAAGGTATGCAGTCCCGTAGCGACATCGGCGGTCCCGTGACCGCGGGGAGCCGCGCATGAGCGGCGCCGTCCGCGTCGGCATCATCGTCGGCAGCGAGTCCGACCTGCCTGTCATGAACACCTGCGGTGAGGTCCTCGACGAGTACGGCATCGGCTGGGAGATCGGTGTGATGTCGGCGCACCGCGCGGGAGACGTCGTCCGTGCGTACGGGAAGGCCGCCTACGAACGCGGGCTGCGCGTGCTGGTCGCCGGCGCCGGCGCCGCGGCACATCTCCCCGGCGTGCTCGCATCGCTGACGACGCTGCCGGTCATCGGCGTGCCGCTCGCGGCCACGCCGCTTGCAGGGTTCGACTCGCTCCTCTCGATCGTGCAGATGCCTCCGGGCATCCCGGTCGCGACTGTCGCGGTCGGTCCGATGGGCGCGCGCAACGCCGGTCACCTCGCCGCCGAGATCATCGGACTCTTCGACGAGGAGGTCGCGGCGAAGATCAAGGAGCAGCGCGCGAAGATGCGCACCAAGGTCCAGTTGCCCGAAGGGTTCACCCTTCAATAGGAGGCAGCCGGGGGCGGAGCACTAGAATGGCCCGCGATGCCCCGTCTGGAATTGGTGGAGACGTCGCTCCGCCACGGGCAACAGTCGCTCCTGGTCAGCAGACTGCGCCTTCGCCACGCCCTGCCCGTCGCCGAGACCCTCGATCACTGCGGATTCGCAGCACTCGACGTCTTCGGCGGGTCGACCTTCGAGGCGTCCCTGCGATTCCTCGCTGAGGATCCGTTCGAGCGCCTGCGCGCCATCCGCGCCGCGGCACCGATCACGCCACTGCTGGCAATGATCGGCGGACAGTCGCTCGTGGGTCACCGTCAGGTCGCGGACGATCTTGTCGACGCGTTCATCGAGACGGCCGCCGCGGCCGGCGTCGACATCTTCCGCTGCTACGACCCGCTCAACGACGTGCGCAACCTGGAGCGCTGCGCGACGGCGATCGCCGGCACGGGCAAGCAGGCTGAGGGAGTCATCGTCTACAACGAGATTCCCGAGCACGGTCTCGAGTGGCTCGGTGAGCTTGGGCGCCGCCTCGTCGACGCGGGTTACCCGACCATCTGCCTCCACGATCCACTCGGTGTGCTGAGTGCTGCGAGCGCCGGTCGCGCGGTGAGCGCGATTCGCGAGGCCGTCGGTGTTCCGGTGGCCGTGTCGATCTCCGCGCAGACGGGCATGGCGGCGCTCGCGTGTCATGCCGCGGCTGTCGCGGGCGCGTATCGCGCCGACTGCGCGCTGTCGCCGCTGGCAGGCGGAGCGTCGATGCCGGCTGCCGAGGCGTTGATCGCGGGATTCGCGGGAACCACCGTCGATTGCGGCCTCGACCTCGAGCGCGTTGCGGCCGCGGCGCTCGTCCTCGAGCAGGAGCTGGTGCACTACGCCGACGTCATCGATCCGCTTGCGGCGAGGCTCGACACGTCGGCGTTGCGCGGCCTGTTGCCGCCATCGGCGATGGGGCACGCGATTGCCGAGCTGCGCGAGCGCGACGCCATCGGACGCCTTGCCGACGTCGAGGCGGAGGTCGTCCAGGTGCGCCGCGAGCTTGGCTATCCGCCGCTCGTCACGCCACTCACGGAAATCATGGCAACCCAGGCCGTGTACAACGTCGTCGAGGGTGATCGCTACGCGACCATCAGCCAGGAGATCAAGGACTACTGCCTCGGCCTCTACGGGGATCCGCCGGAGGACGTCGATCGCGATGTTCGCCGTCTGGTGAACGGTCGCGAGGAGCCCATCACCTGCCGTCCCGCCGACCTGCTCGAGCCGGCGATGGAGACCACGCGGCGCGAGCTCATCCGCGAGGGATACCCTACCCCGCGCCCGGACGCGATGGTCACGTATGCGCTCTTTCCCAACGCGTTCCTCGCCGTGGAGCGCGGTGAGGCGACGGCCGAACGGCTCGGCGATGAGCCCGACGTCGAGCCCGCCGCCGGCGCCGTCGACTCGCCCTCCGACTCCGATGACGCCGACGCTGAGCCGTCGGGCGATGAGACGCCGCCAGTTGCGGTGCGCGAGCTCACCGTCGAAGTCGATGGACAGAGCTACGCGGTGCGCATCATCGGTGGCCTGGACACCGGTGTCAGCGCGGTGGCCGCGCCGTCGCAAGCTGCTGCACCGGTCGTGCGTGAGGGAACGGTGGTGTCGCCGATGCAGGGTCTGCTGCTCAAGGTGAACGTCAAGATCGGTGATCATGTCGCGCTCGGCGACGTCGTCTGCGTGCTGGAGGCGATGAAGATGCAGAACGACATCACGGCGACGCGCGCCGGAACGATCACCGAGGTGTACGCGAAAGAGGGCTCTGTCGTCGCCCCGCGCGCGCCGCTGGTCCAGATCGGCGCCTGAGAGCAGCACAGGGAAGGCCGCTGATGTTCGAGAAGGTGCTGATCGCCAATCGCGGAGAGATCGCGCTGCGCATCATTCGCGGGTGCCGCGACATGGGCGTGAAAACGGTCGCGGTGCACAGCGACGTCGATCGAATGGCCGCGTTCGTGTTGCTCGCCGACGAGTCCGTGGAGATCGGCCCGGCGCCGTCGGCGCAGTCATATCTGGTGATCGATCGCATCATCGATGCGGCTCGCTCCACGGGAGCGCAGGCGATCCACCCGGGCTACGGGTTCCTCAGCGAGAACCAGCAGTTCGCGCGCGCGTGCGCCGACAACGGCATCGTGTTCATCGGGCCGCCGCCCGACGCGATGGCCGCCATGGGCGAGAAGGTCCCGGCGCGCGACCGGATGCGCGAGTTGGGGGTCCCGGTCGTGCCCGGGACAGGCGCGCTGGTCGACCTCGAGGAGACGGTCGTGGCCGCCGCGGGCATCGGGTATCCGGTGCTCATCAAGGCGAGTGCGGGCGGCGGCGGCATCGGCATGCGTGTCGCGCGTGACGAGGCGGAGCTGCGCGCTTCGTACGACACCGCCAAGAGCACCGCGCAACGCGCGTTCGGCAACGACACCATCTTCCTCGAGCGGTACCTCGAAGAGCCGCGGCACATCGAGATCCAGGTCGTCGCTGACACGCACGGCAACGTCATCCACCTTGGCGAACGCGAATGCTCGATCCAGCGGCGCCACCAGAAGATCATCGAGGAGGCGCCGTCACCGGTCATCGACGCGGCAACGCGTGCGCGCATGGGCGACGCTGCCGTGACGGCGGCGAAAGCGGTCGGCTACGTCAACGCGGGCACGGTCGAGTTCATCTATCGCAAGGGGGAGTTCTACTTCCTCGAGATGAACACGCGGTTGCAGGTGGAGCATCCGGTGACCGAGCTCGTGTACGGCATCGACCTCGTCGCCGAGCAGTTGCGCATCGCCTCGGGCGAGCGACTCACGCTGGAACAGGAGCAGGTCGTCCCGCGCGGGCACGCTGTGGAATGTCGCGTCAATGCCGAGAACTACGCGCGCGGATTCCTGCCGTCGCCGGGCCAGGTGACCGGGTATCACGAGCCGTCGGGACCGGGCGTGCGCGTCGACAGCTCCCTCGTGACGGCCGGCCTCGTCTCGCCCAACTACGACCCGATGATCGCCAAGCTGATCGTCCACGCGCCGACTCGCGATGCGGCACTCGATCGCATGCGCCGCGCGCTCCTCGAGTACGTGATCACCGGGATCCACACCAACATCGCGTATCACCTCGCGGTGATCGACGACCCGGGATTCCGCGCCGGTGACTACAGCACCGCGTTCATCGAGCAGCACCCGGAGCTCGTGGCGGCCGCCGATGTCTGGGCGACACGCCAGGAACCGTTCCGGCGCGTGGTGCGTGATCCCGCCCGCGCCGCGGCCATCGCAGCCGCGGTGGCCGTCTCCGGCTAACGCACCGTGGAGCCGCGATTCGGGCGGCTCTACTCTGCCGCGGTGCTGCGTCCGTTCGCCGAGCAGCTCGTCAATGAGCTCGGGCTCCGCGCGGGGGAAACGGCGTGCGACCTGCTGTGTGATGCGGGCACACTCGCCGTCGCGCTCGGCGGGGCCGTCGGCACCCGGGGACACGTGTTGCTGGCTGACACGGATGCCACGTTGCTTACCGCTGCTGCGCAGGACGTGGCGACCAGTGGGTGCACCGTGGCGACATCGGTTGTCCGTGAGCCGGCTCTCGCGATCGCTGATGGTTCCTGCGATCGCGTCGGCTCACTCTGCACGCTCGGATTCGTGGACGGCATCGACGCATGTGGCGAGGCCGAACGTATCCTCACAACGGGCGGCGTTGCAGCGTTCATCGTCTGGGACGGCGCGGACCCGCCGACCCACGAACGCGTGCTGCGCGATGCACTTCGGGACGAGACGGGCATGCGTTCCGCGTTTCTCGACCGATGTCTGCCGATCGGTGTCGGCGAAGGACGCTCGCGCTGGGAGACGGCGACCCTACGCGACGTCGTGCGCTTCGATGGTATCGCGCAGTACTGGGCTGCAATGGTCCAGGAGCGGCAGCTTGCGCAAGAACTGGAGCACACGCCTGCGCCGCTGCTGGATGCAGTGCGCGGCTCGTGCGAGCGCGCGCTGGGGTCCTGCATCGGCGCAGACGGGACGATGCGCATCCCGGTGACGGCGAGCATGATTCGCCTTCGCGCGGGGAACGTCCCGAGCTAGGAGTTCGTCCCGACCTCAGTCTGGAATGGATGCGCGAGCGTCTGGCCGTACACGTCGATCAGTGCGGTGGAGATATCCAGGGTGAGGGCTCCGGGCGGCGCATTCGCGATCGTCACGGTCGCCGTTCGCGAATCGGCGTCGTACACCGTCGACGAGATGAGCGTCGCGCCGTTGGAGTCGAGCACCGTGACCGCGCCTTCGACCGACGCCGGATTGAGATCGCTGTCGAAGCTCACCACCAGCGTGGTCTGCCCTGACTGCGTGCTCGAGTTGACCTGGACGACGTGCGGTCCCGACGCCTCGTTGCGCAGCGGTGTCGACGCGATGCTGGTCACGACGTAGGTGGAACCCGACGAGTTGGGGGCGAGCATGAGTGTTTCGCTCGCCACCTCGACGCTCGCGTGTCCCGCGTTTGGATCGACGATGAGCTCGACGCTCGCGGACACCACGCCGTGGGGCTCCATGTACGTGCTGATGACGTACGCGCGGCTGAGGTTCTGCGGTGTGTTGGCGGGCGCATTCGCGGTGGGACCGCTCAACGACCCGAGCGTCGCGAGGTCGCCGTCAACCTGCGCCTCGACGAACGCATGGAGCGTCGAATTGGCGGCGGCGGGAATACCCGGTGCGACGTGCGCCGCTGTTGCGCCAGGAACGGAGGCCTGCTGCGCCTGGACGATGCCGTTGCTGTCGGTCCCGAGGAGTGCAACCTGGTCGCCTCCAGGCGAAAGCGCCACGTCGGTTGGCGAGATGGTCACGGGTTCGATCGCAATCGGCGTGCCGCTCGGTACCTCGGCGACGACCAGGTCATCGACGCCCGACGGCAGCGTCATGAGATACGCGGCCTCGTCGCCGTCCTGGTCGACTGCAATGTCGCTGTACGTCGCATTGGCGTTCAACAGCGACATCGATGCCGGTGCCTGCTGGGTGACGGACTCAGTCCAGAAGCGCGTCGGGGTCGTCGACTGGTCGGCCCATACCACGGTGCTGCCGTCGCCGCTGAACCCGACTTCGGTGCCCGAGCCCTGCAGCACCGTTTCCGCGCTGGTGGCGATGTCGAGGAGGTTGCCGCCCGCCCCGTTCGCGGGAAGGACGTACGCGTACAAGCCACCCGGCGCGAGCGTCCCCACCGTGCCGCTCGAGGCAGCGACCGTGAAGAGCGTCGTGACCTTCCCGGAGAAGTCGACTTCATTGATCGTCGTGCCGTCGGTGTAGAAGATGCGGTCGTTGGAGGCCCAGGTCAGCGACGTCACCGGCGTGGACGAGTCGGTGAGCCGGGTCGGAGCCTGCTGGCTGCCGTCGCTGAGCGTCACGACGATCTTCGAACCACCGTTGCCGTCGTCGACCGCCGCCGCGACATAGGTGCCGTTCGGTGAGAACGCTGCCGCTGATGCTGAAGCCGTGAGCGCGAACGCCGATCGACCGGCCGGGTAGTCGACAAGTTGCCCATCCGATCCCGGGCCGCTGTCGTTCACGCCTTCCGGTGTGGCGGTCGGCGATGGCGACGGGGTGGTGGTCGGGGTTGCCGTGGCGGCCGGTGTGACGCCTGGGGCAGCTTGCAGCAGCCCGCCGGTGCTCACCAACGACCCGTCGGGCGCGAAGAACAGCGATCCGCCAGAGCTTCCGGATCCGCTTCCCTGCGGTCCCACATCGGAGAGCGCGAGCGTCGGGGGCGCGGTGCGCGCGACTGGCGGTGTCGGTGCAGTGGCGAACGGGATGACGATCGGGTTCGTCGCGACTGCGCCCGAGGCAGCCTTGATGTACTTCGGGAGGATCGTGACCGTGTACGGCGTGTTCCCCGTCAGATGGTGCACCGGCGTGATCACCAGGTTGTTGCCCGTCCACGAGTACGACACCACTGTCGCCGGCTGAATGCGGACGCCGTTCTCGACGACCGACTTGTTCATCGGCTGGTTGAAGCTGACCTGGATCACGTTGTTCGGGTCCACGGCGTGCTCCGCGGCGATGTCCGAGAAGCCGGTGATCGACTTGTCCTGAGGATGGTTCGACACGAATGTCAGGACCGTCGCCCCGATGAGCGCTGCTCCGAGCACCGCGCCGCCCCACGCTGCCTGTGTCGACCCGAATCGCCACCAACTCCGCGCGCCGTGGCCGCGCGAGGCCTCCGCGATGAGCTGGGCGCGCAGACGGTTCTGGAATCGTGGGTCGGGCTCGGGCTGCGGACGTGCAGCGCGAACCTGCTGAGCGGTTTCCATCAGCTCCGGCTCGTCACGGAACAGTTCCTGGAGCTCCGGGTCGAACCAGCCTCCCATCCAGGACATCAGCGTTTCTCCTCGATGGGAACCACGACGCCCAGGCGGAGACGTACGCCGATCATGCCGCGATGGATCAGCAGCTTCACCGCGCCCTCGCTCTTGCCCAGGATCTCTCCGATCTGGGCGAGCTTGAGATCCTCGCCGAGTTTGAGGGTCATCGCAGCCCGCTGCTGCGGCGGGAGGTCGTCGATGGCCTCCCAGATTCGGGCCGCTTCCGCGCTGTCCACGACGCGCTCGTCAACAGGGCGCGCCGGATCAGCGACAGCGATGGCGCTGTCGAGGCTCGAGGTCGGCTTGCGGCTTCTGTAGTGGTCATTGATTGCGTTGACACTGATCTGGTAGAGCCAGGCGCTGAACGGGTGGCCTGCGGGTTTGTATCGTCCGATCGCGCGGAGGGCCTTGAAGAAGACCTCCGAGGTGACGTCCTCGGCGGCCTCCTGATCCCTGAGACGGCTGAAGACGAACCGATAGATCTGCCCGAAGTAGTGGTCGTACAACTCCCCAAAGGCGCCGGCGTCTTGCTTGGCACGCTCGACTAATTGATCCTCATACGCCCGAGGTAGCGTCATCTCGGGATCACCGGGCGCACTCGATCAGTCAACGCCGGGCGCGAAGTCCGGTTACGTGGGCTGGCATGGAATCTTCCTGTCCGCCGTAGGTGGCGATGTCCCGCCTGGTCTCGACAGCGAGCCCCGGTAGGTCGGTGATTATCCCCGCCACGCGCCCGTCTGACAGATATGCGTGCAATCGCTGGGGTCCATCCACCGTCCAGACCATCAGTGGGAACTTGCGGAGCTGCGCCTCCGCGACCAGCCCGGTGCCGGCTGACTTTCGTCCCCGGCCCCGTGTTCGAAGGGGCGCCAGCCACTGGTGGACGGCCAGGAGGTCGGCTCCGCAGCGCTCGGCGAGATCGAACGGGAGTGCCTCATAGCGCTGGGCCCGGCTGCGGAGCCGTCCCGGGCCAAGGAGCAGCCCGCAGCGGGCATTCGGATCGAGACGCTTGATCGTCGCGATCACCGTCTCCTCGAATGAGGTGTACATCAGCTGCTCGGGCGCGAATCGGCTCGAGGCCGCCTCGATGACCTCGGCCTCGTATCCGGGCTCCTTGATCTCGACGTCGAGCCCGACGCGCCCTCGGCAGAGGTCAAGGATCGTCTCGAGCCGCGGCACCTCATTGCGGCTCCGGCGAACCAGCGTGGTGTGGGTCTGCATCGCGACCGGGACACCCCGGCGTGAGGCGTTGTGATGCACGACCAGGACACCGTCGAGCGTTCGCCGAACGTCGAGCTCCACCGCATCAGCACCCTGGGCGATGGCTGCCTCGAACGCTGCCGGGGTGTTTCCCGGAGCGTCGCGAGACGCGCCACGGTGCGCGATCACGAGGGGCAGAAGGGTGCCGTCGGTCACCCCGATAGAATGACCGTACGTGATCCCCCGGTACGCCCCGCAGCAGATCGCGAAGATCTTCAGTGACGCATCACGACTGCAGCGCTGGCTGGACGTCGAGTTGCTCGCCTGTGAAGGTTGGGCCGAGCTTGGCCGGATTCCTGTCGAATCGCTCGGGGCTCTGCAGGCGGCGAGCATCGACGCCGAGCGCATCGCCGAGCTCGAGGCCGAGCAGGGACACGACGTCGCGGCCTTCGTCGCCGCAGTGCAGGAGACCGTCGGCGAGGCGGGCCGGTACTTCCATCTCGGCCTGACCTCGTCGGACATCGTCGATACGGCGCTGGCCACCCAGCTCCGCGATGCCGCGGGTGTCATCGACGAGGACACCGAGGCACTTGTCGCGGCGCTGGTCGAACAGGCCGAGCGGCACCGGCTCACGGTGATGATGGGTCGCACCCACGGGGTCCACGCGGAGCCGCTCACCCTCGGCATCAAGCTCGCCAACTTCGTCGACGAGGTCCGCCGGGCGCGGACCCGCCTCGCCGCCGCGACGGCCGAGATCGCCGTCGGGCAGATCACCGGGGCCGTCGGGACTCACGCCAGCGTTCCGCCGGAAATCGAGGAGCATGTCTGCGCTGGGCTCGAACTCACGGTCGCGCCGGTGGCGACCCAGGTGCTCGCGCGCGACCGGCACGCCTCGTTCGTGACCGCACTCGCGTTGCTCGGGGCTGTGCTGGAGCGCCTCGCGACGACGATCCGGCTGCTCCAGATCACCGAGGTCGACGAGGTCGAGGAACCGTTCGGAACCCGGCAGAAGGGCTCGTCGGCGATGCCCCACAAGCGCAATCCCATCCTCTGCGAGCGCATCGTCGGGCTCGCGCGCGTGTTGCGCGGGTACGCGCTCACAGCGATGGAGGATGTCGCGCTCTGGCACGAACGAGACATCTCGCATTCGTCGGCGGAGCGCGTGATCCTGCCCGACGCGTGCGCGCTGGCCGACTACATCGTTCGTCTCTCCACGCGCGTCGTCGCCGGTCTGCGAGTTAAGCCGGAACGCATGCTGGAGAACGTCCAGTTGCACGGCGGCATCGTGTTCTCGCAACAGGTGCTCACTGCGCTCATCGTCGAAGCGGAGTGGTCGCGCGAGCGTGCGTACCGCGCCGTGCAATCGCTCGCCGCGCGCGCTCGCGACGACGAGGCGCCGTTCCGCGACCTCGTCGCGAACGATCCGGATGTCTCGGGGGCGCTGTCGGAAGCGACGATCGCCCACTGTTTCGACGTCGAAACGTACCTCGCGCACATCGACGAGACCTACCGTCGTCTTGGACTCTCCACGTCAACAACAGAAGCGGGGCCGTCGGCGAAGCCGTCGGAGTTCGCCGTCGAGGCCGGTATCGCCGGCGGGAGGATGCACTGATGCAGGTGTTGAGCAGCGCTGACATCGGGGGACTGAACCTGTTCCGTCGGGGCAAGGTGCGCGACACCTTCCAGCTGGCCGACGGCACGCTGTTGATGATCGCCACCGATCGTCTGAGCGCATTCGATGTTGTCCTGCCCACCCCGATTCCGGGCAAAGGCACTGTGCTCACGCAGATGTCGCGGTGGTGGTTCGATCAGACCAAGGCGATCATGCCGAATCACCTGCTCGAGGACGTCGAGGACGAGATCCCGGAAGCCGTTCGCGCCGACTGGCTGCCTCGGTCGATGCACGTTGCGCGTGCGCAGCGGATCGACGTCGAGTGCGTCGTGCGCGGCTTCATCAGCGGCTCGGGATGGAAGGAGTACCGCGACAAGGGAACGCTTGCCGGCGAGACGCTCCAGGCCGGGCTGCAGGACTCGTCGCGCCTTCCATCGCCGCGGTTCACGCCGGCGATCAAGAAGGACGACGGCCACGATGTCAATATCTCGCGCCAGGAGCTCAGCACGCTCGTGGGCGCGGAGCTTGCGGCGCAACTCGAGTCCGCGTCGCTGCGTCTCTTCGACTTCGCAACCAATCGTTGCCAGAGTGTCGGCATCTACCTGGCTGACACGAAGTTCGAGTTCGGATTCATCAACGGGCAACTGACGCTCATCGACGAGATCTTCACCCCGGACTCCTCGAGGTTCTGGGAGATGTCCGAGTGGAAGGAAGGGCAGCCCGCCGTCTCCTTCGACAAGCAGTTCGTCCGCGACTACGTCGAGAAACTCGGCTGGGACAAGACCGATCCAGGGCCGGCTCTTCCGGAGGACGTCGTCAAGGGAACGACGGAGCGGTACGTCGAAGCAGCGCGGCGCATCTGCGGGATCGATCTCACGGAGATGGTTGCCGGGTGATCTTCTCCGTCGAAGTCGTCGTCGCGCTCAAAGCCGTTGTCAATGATCCCCAAGGGCTCGTTGTGCGCGACGGTCTGCATCGGCTCGGATTCGGCTCAGTCCGATCAGTCCGAGTTGGTAAGAGCATCGAGCTTGAGGTCGAGGCGGAATCCGAAGGAGCGGCACGTCAGGACGTAGAGGCGATGTGCGAGCAGCTCTTGCGCAACACCGTGATCGAGGACTCGCGTATCGGGGATTTACGGGTTCTTACCGAGGCATCGGGTTGACGGCGTCGCGGCCGGGGAGGGGTTGGGCTGCGCGGCGGGACGCGGTCGGAACGCCTTCGCCGTTCCGCCGCTCAAGCTCGCCCGGGGGTCGTCCCGGGCTGCGCGATGCCCTCGCTCCGCCCAGCCCCTCCCCGTCCGTAGTGGGTCGGTCGTAATGCGGTTTGGTGTTGCGGTTTTCCCCGGGACCTGGTCTGATCGGGATTGCAAGCATGCTGTCGAACTTGCCGGTCAGGAGGCCGTCATGCTCTGGCATAAGGACCGGGATCTCCAAGGCGCTGACTGTGTGATTCTTCCTGGCGGCTTCGCGTATGGCGATTATCTGCGCGCGGGTGCGGTGGCGCGGTTTGCACCCCTTATGGAGTTTGTTATCGAGTACGCGAATGCAGGTGGGCTCGTCTGGGGAATCTGCAACGGGTTTCAGATCCTCTGTGAGGCGCATCTCTTGCCTGGGGCGCTGACACGCAACGGTTCGCTGGAATACCGTTGCGAGGCAACGTGGTTGCGCGTTGAGACGGTTGATTCCGTGTTCACCGCTGGGTGTGCACTCGGCTCCACCTTGCAGATTCCCGTTTCGCATGGGGAAGGGCGCTACGTGGCGGATGAGGAGACGCTCGACCTTCTGGAACGGGACGATCGCATTGCGTTTCGGTACGTGGCGCGCGACGGTTCCGATGTAGGAGACGCTTCGCCGAACGGGTCGATGCGTGACATTGCGGGCATTCTCAATGAGCGGCGGAACGTGCTCGGGATGATGCCGCACCCCGAGCGCGCGTGTGAGGATCTGCTTGGGTCCGCGGATGGGTTGCGGTTGTTCGGGAGCGTGGCGAAACTCATTGCCGCGAACCGGGCGGTGGAGGCAGTCGTCGCGTCATGACGGGTGTCCAGCTCGCTGCGCCCAGCGACGCCGAGCTGGCCGAGGTCGCGCTGACGCGCAGCGAGTATCAGCATCTCGCGACCGAGCTCGGGCGCGAGCCGAATCGGCTCGAGCTCGGCATCGTCGGTGCGCTCTGGAGCGAGCATTGCAGCTACAAGACGAGCAAGCCGTTGCTGCGCAGCCTGCCGACCACGGGACCGCTGGTGCTCCAGGGTCCGGGGAGAACGCCGGCGCAGTGGATATCGGCAACGGGCTGGCGTGCGTCTTCAAGATCGAGTCCCACAACCACCCGAGTGCGATCGAGCCGTACCAGGGCGCTGCTACCGGAGTCGGGGGCATCCTGCGCGACATCTTCACAATGGGAGCGCGACCGATCGCGCTCCTCAACTCGCTGCGATTCGGGCCGCTCGACGAGCCGCATCAGCGCCATCTGTTCGACGGCGTCGTCGCCGGCATCGGCGGCTACGGCAACTGCATCGGCGTACCGACAGTGGGCGGTGAGCTCTATTTCGATGAGTCGTACCGAACCAACTGCCTCGTCAACGCGATGTGCGTCGGCGTGGTTGAGCAGGACCGGATGATGCGCGCGATCGCGAGCGGCCCCGGGAACCTCGTGCTCCTTGTGGGTGCGGATACCGGACGCGACGGTATTCACGGCGCGAGCTTCGCATCGGTCGTGCTCGACGCCAGCAGCGCCGCGCGCCGGCCGGCGGTGCAGGTCGGCAACCCGTTCCTCGAGAAGTGCCTCATGGAGGCATGTCTCGAGCTCGCCGGCGATCCGCGCGTCATCGCGATGCAGGACCTTGGTGCTGCGGGACTCTGCGGGAGCACCGCAGAGCTGGCGCATCGCGGCGGCTGTGGCATCGAGGTCGACGTTGCTCGCGCCTCGCGACGCGAGACCGGCATGACGCCGTATGAGGTGATGCTCAGCGAGTCGCAGGAGCGGATGCTCATCGTCGCGCAGCCGAGCGACGTCCGCTCTCTGCAGGAGGTGTTCGAGCGCTGGGACCTCCACTCCGATGTGATCGGGGTCATCCTCGACGAATCGCGCTTCGTGGTGCGCGACGGCGTCGACAACGTCTGCGACCTGCCGCTCGATCTGCTCGTGGACGGCGCTCCGCCACGCGAATGTCCGGGACCGCGTCCGCTCAGCCCAGATGCACTATCACCCGAGTCCGAGGACGTGCCGGCGTTCGCCGAGCCGACGTGGACCCCCGACGAGGCGCTGCTTGCACTGATCGGCAGTCCCAACCTCGGCAGCCGGGTACCTGTCTTTCGCCGCTACGACACGCAACTCGGCGACTCGACCGTGATCCTTCCCGGCGGCGATGCATCGCTGATTCGCGTCGAGGATTCAACGGTCGGGCTCGCGCTCGCGACCGACGGCAACTCGCGATACACCGCACTCAACGCCAGGCAGGGCGCGATGATCGCGGTCTGCGAGGCAGCGCGGAATGTCGTCGCCACCGGCGCGAAACCGGTCGCAATCACGAATTGCCTCAATTTCGCCAACCCTGAGCAGACCCCCGTCTGGTGGGATTTGCACGACGCTATCGAGGGCATCGGCGAGGCGTGTCGAGCGCTCGAGATTCCCGTGGTGAGCGGCAACGTCAGCCTCTACAACGACACCGGCGGGACGGGCATCGACCCCACGGTCGTCATCGGCATGGTGGGGATCATCGGCGATGTGGCCGGCCGCTGCACTGCCGCTTTCCAAACCGAGGGGGACCTCATCGGGCTCGTCGGGCCGATCGGTGACGAGCTTGGCGGCAGCGAATACCAGCGCATGGCGAACGGCGTCAACAGCGGTCAACCACCCCATCTCGACATCGATCTCGAGCGCCGGGTGCATGAATTCGTGCTCGATGCGATCTCGAACGGCCTCCTCCACTCTGCACACGACTGTGCAGAGGGCGGTATTGCGATCGCGCTCGCAGAGTCATGTCTGCTGGGCGACATAGGCGCCTGGGTCGGCATCGATGAGCTCGGAGAGATTCGGGAGCTCGGTCAGCTTGGAGGGTTGATCGAGAAGGAGGCCGGTATACTGTTCGGTGAAGAGTCAATCTCGGTTCCTCATCAGCTTCGCCAGGGAGGCACTGGTGCGATTGCATGAGCTGGCTGGACGGCATTCGGTCCCACTGCGTGGGCTGGGCTCCGTCGGAGGCGAGCGTGTGTGTGTGACGGGGTGCATCGACGTGCCCCTTCGCGACGTGCGCCGAGCGCACGAAGGAGCCTTGATCGAACGTGAGTGAGCAGGCCGGAATGGACGCTCTCGGCGACGACCACTTCCACGAGGAATGCGGCGTTTTCGGGGTGTTCCATCCCGGAGAAGACGTCGCCAACCTGACGTATTTCGGCCTGTACTCGCTGCAGCATCGCGGACAGGAGTCCGCGGGCATCGCCGTCAGCGACGGCGAGACGATTCGTGTGAGCAAGGAGATGGGGCTCGTCTCGCAGGTCTTCGACCAGGAGATCATCGACGACCTCAAGGGTTACATCGCGATCGGTCACACGCGGTACAGCACGACCGGCAGCGCGAAGTTGAGCAACGCGCAGCCGATGCGCATGGAGCACCCCACGATCGGGCCCGTGATGATCGGGCACAACGGCAATATCGTGAACGCGACCAAGCTCCGCGATGAGCTGTCCGCGAAGGGCGTCGCGTTCGAGACGACCAGCGACACCGAGGTCATCGGCGCGCTGCTCGCGCAGACTCAAGCCGAACTCGCTCGAGCACGCGCTTGCCGAGTCGCTGCCACGCATCGAAGGTGCGTACTGCCTCGTGTTCCTGACCAAGAACTCACTCGTCGCCGCACGCGATCCGCTCGGTATCCGTCCGCTCTGCCTCGGTCGCTTCGGCGACGTCGATGCCCCCGGCGGCACCGGCTACGTCATCGCGAGCGAAACGTGCGCGCTCGATGTCATCGGCGCGACGTTCCTCTGTGAGATCGAGCCCGGTGAGATCGTGACTGTCGATTCGACGGGGATGCGCAGCACCAAGATCCAACGGGCCACCGCGCACCGCGCGATGTGCTCGTTCGAGTTCATCTACTTCGCACGACCGGACAGCGTGATGATGGGCAAGTCGCTGTACGAGTTCCGCCGTCAGATGGGTCGCGAGCTCGCGAAGGAGGCGCCCGCCGACGCTGATATCGTCATCACACTCCCGGACAGCGGAACGCCGGCGGCGATCGGCTACGCCGAGGAGTCGGGACTGCCCTTCGCCGAGGGCATGATCAAATCGCGCTACATCACGCGCACGTTCATCCAGCCGACGCAGCGTCTGCGTGACGCGGGCATCCGCCTCAAGTTCAACCCGATGCGGCACGTACTCGAAGGACGGCGCGTCGTGCTTGTCGACGACTCGATCGTGCGTGGCACGACGTCTCGCCGGATCATCGATGAGTTGCGTGGTGCGGGTGCGACGGAAGTGCACATGCGCATCGCGTCGCCGCCTATCGCATGGCCGTGCTTCATGGGCATCGACATCGCGTCGCGCCGTGAGCTGATTGCGGCGGGGCACACCGAGCGTGAGATCGGCGAGATGCTCGGCGCGGACTCGCTGCGCTACCTCAGTCTTGCCGGCCTGCGTCGCGCGATGGGCAAGCCAGACGGCAACGGCTTCTGCTTCGCCTGTTTCACCGGCTCCTACCCGGTGGATGTTCCGGCGCAGCTCGAGATGGACAAGCTCGCGCTCGAGATCCCGATCGCCGCGGTCTCCTAAAGCCCAATCGGACTCTGTGTCGCCGCTCGCAGAGACCCAGAAGGTCGAGCATCTCGCGCAGATCCGCGATGCGGCGGTTCGTATCAAAGGTCACGTTCGCCGGACGCCGCTGCTGCGAACGGACATCGCGCCGGGGTTGATGGTCAAGCCGGAGTCGCTCCAGCTCACGGGCTCGTTCAAGGCTCGCGGCGCCTTCAACGCGGTGCTCAGCCTCCTCGAGCGTGATCCGCGCGTGGCGGGTGTGGTCACGCACAGCTCCGGCAACCACGGGCAGGCGCTTGCGTGTGCGGCGAAATCCGCCGGGCTGCCTGCGACCGTTGTCGTCCCCGAGGGCGTGACGCCGGCGAAGGTCGCCGGCATTCGCTCGTACGGCGCGACAGTCGTGTCCGACGGCGTCAACTTCGACAACCGCGAGACGATCGCCGAGGAGATCGCGCGCACACAGCATCTCTGGCTCGTCCATCCCTTTGACGACTGGGATGTCGTGCACGGCGCCGGCACCGTCGGCCTCGAGATTCTCGAAGACGTCCCCGCCCCAGGAGCGGTCGTCGTCCCGGTCGGCGGCGGCGGTCAGATCTCCGGGATTGCCCTTGCGCTGTCAGTCCTTTCGCCCGGCACTTCGGTGATCGGAGTCGAGCCGGAGAGCGCCGCTGATGCCTCCGCCAGCCTGCACTCTGGAGCATTGCAGTCGCTCGACTCCGACCCGGCCACGATCGCCGAAGGTGTGAAATCGAAGTCGATCGGCGACCGCAACTTCGACGTGATCGTTGCTGCCGGACTGGTGCGCGATATCGTCACGGTGTCAGAGAGCGAACTCAAGGATGCGGTGCGTGTCGCCTGGACACGGCTGAAGCTCGCGATCGAGCCCACCGCCGCGCTGGCACTGGCGGCATATCTGGCGGGGAAAGTCCCTGCGGGCAATGCCGAGCACCCGACCGTTCTGGTGCTCAGCGGCGGCAACTTCGACCCAGCAGCTGTGGCGGCATTGTTGACCGCCTAGTTCGGCCCGCGCGTGATCCCTTCGGTACGGAGGGCGATTTTTGCGAGAAGCTGTGGTAGGTTTGAGACGGCACCTTGCACACACGGGGTGGTGGAGTGCGGGGCAAACGAAGGGAGGGTGAGTGCGTCGACGAGGTTTGCTGTCGATAGGCGCGACGCTTGGCCTCCTTGCGATCGCGCCCGCCGTGCCCGTTGTCGCCGCCCCGGCGCCTTCGTCGTCGCGCAGCCACAACGGCACCGAAAGTCCCGTTCCGATCGCGCAGCGAACTCGGACTTCCGCCGCCGGCAGTGCGGCACTGGGTCAGAGCTTCAGTCCGACTACGCCTTCGGCGGCTCCAGCAACCGCGTGCTCTTCGTCATTCACCTCAACTGGCGAGACGGCGCCTCCAGCGTCGATGCCGTCTGCGTTCGTCGCGGCTGCTGAGGAGTCTCAGACGGACATCTGGGCGGTGGGGAATTGGACGAACCTTGCGGGCTACGACCACCCCCCGGAACCCCTTGCCGAGCACTGGAACGGGAACGCGTGGACGACGCAGACCCTCGCTCCGCTGCCCCAAGGGACCACCAATGGAGCCCTGGTCGGCGTCAGCGCCGATGCTCCCAACGATGTCTGGGCAGTCGGTACGTATGGGACCAATACGTCGTTCAGCGCGCTCATCGAACACTGGGATGGGTCCTCGTGGTCGCTCGTCCAAGGACTTGCGGCCAATCAGGATCCGATGGCTGTGTATGCAGCGTCGCCAACAGACGTCTGGGTGACCTCCGCCGGGATCGGCGGGCAGGATGGGTCCGTCGAGCAGTGGAACGGCTCGTCCTGGATCACGAACGCGCCGTCCCTGCCGATCGCGGACGATCAGATCGAATATACGTCCATCAGTGCGATCCCGGGCCAGGTCTGGGTCGGTGGTCTCTACGTCGACAGCACGAGCAACGAGCACGGTGTTGCCGCATACCTTGACTCCAGCGGGTGGCATGTCACTCCGGATCCGGGGATACGGCCGTCGACTGATCAGAACGACGTGTCTGTTATCGATGCGGTTGCCGTCAATGATGTCTGGATCACCGGGACCACTGACGTAGGGGCGACATCGCCGGTTCTCGTCGCGCAGTGGAACGGCGCGACGTGGACGAAGGCAAACCTGCCGGTGCCCACCGGCATCCTCCTCATGCGGCCGACAGGCATGGCCTCCGGCTTCGAGGGGCTCCACATCACCGGCAATGAGTACGACGATGATTCCAACGGTACCGCGTTCGCCGATACCTGGAACGGCTCAACGTGGTCGCCCGACTCTTTCCCTGCGCCTACCGGGCAGAGCGTGACCGCAGGCGCTCTCGTCGCCAACTCCGCCAGCGTCATGATGGTGGGGGCATTTGGCGCCACTTCTCCAGGACCTCCCGGCACCTATACCCCGCCTCCCGCGACTGCTTTCTATCAACTCTCGGCATCCGGATGGACATTCGGTGAGGGACTCTTCGCCGACATTCCGGGCGAGGCAGCCCTGTCCGGCATCTACGTCGCGGGTCCGACTGACGTCTGGACCGTAGGACTTTGGGCTAACTATCTCTCGTCGTACGATTTCGCTCTGATCCAACACTGGGATGGCTCCGGGTGGGAGACGATGCAGCCGTTCACCACGGACGGATTGTTGTACGGCGTCGATGGGACATCCACCAGCGACGTCTGGGCGGTCGGCGTCCAGAAGGAGTCCATCGAACCTCCGGACGTCATCATCGAGCACTGGAACGGCTCGACATGGACAAACGAAAATGACGTCCAACAGGGCGTCCTCGAATCGGTTGCAGCGGTAACCGCCAACGATGCCTTGGCGGTCGGGTATCTGCTGAATGGGACGCAGTACTCGGCGATCAGCGAGGTGTGGGATGGAACAGCCTGGTCCCCCGTCACCGCCTCAGGTACGGGGACCGTGCTCAACGGCGTTTCGGCGTTGTCGTCGACCGACGCCTGGGCCGCAGGAACGACTCTGGCGGCGGGAAGCGCTCCGGACGCCGCGCTGATCGAGCGCTGGAATGGCACCACGTGGCAGGCTGCAGCCGCGCCGCAGGTGCCCGGCGCTACTGGCACGGATCTCTACGGCATCGATGCGGTCGCCGACAACAACGTGTGGGCGGTCGGGGATTATTTCGACTCGCGGGGTGCACAACACACCCTTGCTGAGCACTGGAACGGATTGGCCTGGACGCAGTACGTGACCGCAGACGGGCCTGACACATCGAACCAACTTGACTCCGTCTCGGTGACTGGGAGCGCTGTCCTTGTGGCCGGATCGAGCTCGTCGACGACGCCCGCTGCAACCGGTCTCGCCGAGAGCCTGGAGAACGGAGCGTTCGTTTCCGTTGCCTCCCAGGGATCGCCGGACGGCACTGCGGAACTCGCCGCAGTTGCGGCCACGCCGACCGCGTCGTGGGTGGTCGGCTCGAGCGTTCTCGGACAGTTCCCACTTGCGGAGTCCGCGTGCTCACTCCCAGCGATCAGTGGAGTCGCTCCGACCGGCGGCCTCGTCACAGGCGGGCAGACGGTCACCGTGACCGGGAGCGGTTTCCAGACAGGGATGACTGCAACCATCGGCGGCGTCGCAGTGACGCCGACCGTGCTGTCGGGCACCACGTTCACCTTCGTCACGCCCGCGGAGGCAGCGGGAACGGTGCAGGTTCAGGTGACCACGCCGGAAGGCTCGAGTCTGTTGACACCCAATGACGACTTCACGTATGGCAGTCAACCCGTCGTCGATTCGGTGACCCCATCAGCCGGACCGGCCTCCGGAGGTCAGACAGTCACCGTCGAGGGGTCGGGCTTTACGGCTGGCATGTCTGTGACCATCGGCGGCAAGTCGGTGTCACTCTCCGGAGTTACTGCCACCTCGTTCAGGTTTCTGACCCCGGGCGAAACCCCGGGCTATGCCCAGGTCCAGGTCACGACGGTAGCCGGCGTGAGCTCGCTGACCGCGGACGCCGGTTACATATTCAGCGCGCTCGGCAGCTACGTGCCGCTCGACTCCGTTCCGCATCCTGGATACACGCGCTCGATCGTGTATCGAGTGCAGCACGGGCTCACTCGGCGCGGGACAGACGCGCGTGGTGCAGGTCACCGGCCTGAGTGGCTTGCGGGGAGGAGCGGACCCGGTCCCGCCCGACGCCACAGCAGTGGTGCTGAACGTGACTGCCGTCAACGGGACGGTCGCCAGTTTGCTCACCGTCTCGCCCGAGGGGACGAGCGCGCCGCATGCGTCGGACCTCAACTTCGCAGCGCATGCGAATGTGGCCAACCTGGTAACGGTCGCGCTCGGGCAGAGCGGGGCGTCAGACGCGCAGCGGGAAGTGAACATCTTCAATGCGCTCGGCAGCGTCGATGTCCTCGCCGATGTCGAGGGATACTTCGTGCCGCAAGCGGCGGCAAATGCGGATGGCGAATTTCATTCCATCCCTCCGCTGCGCGTATGTGACACACGCGCCGGGGAGTCCGTGAACAGTTGTAATGCAGGGCATAGCGCCGACAACCGCCTCGGTCAGGGTCAGTCCGTGAAGGTCAACGTCACCGGCATCCCGACCGGCGTCCATGGATCGCCCGCGAGCATCCCGTCGGACGGCACCGCCGGCGCCGTCGTACTCAATCTGACGGCGATTGCGGGCACGCAGACCACGTGGATGAGCGTAACGCCAACTTTGAGCAATGGCAGTTGCACGCCGTCTCCTCCCACGTCGAATATCAACGTCCTCGCGTCCGTCGTGCAGGCCAATCGCGTCGTCGTGCAACTTGGTCCGGCCTCCTCCGGCGAACCCGACACCGATGTGTGCGTGTACAACGCTGTGGGAACCATCAATATCGCGCTCGACGCAGGTGGCTGGTTCGGTTCGTCCGCGGCCGGAGCACCCATGGGATCGCAGTATCAGGCCATTGGGCCGACGCGAATCTGCGACACACGGAGTGGGACCGGCACACCGTGTTCGGGGTCTGAGCTGACCAAGGGCGCGACGCTCCTCGTGTCGGTTGCCGGCGTCGGAGGCATCCCCGCGAGCGGCCCGCTCGCGATCGTCGGCAACCTAACGGCAGTCAGCGGCTCGCAGACGACATATCTCACCGCCTATCCGGCAGACGTCAGTCCCAGACCGAACGCCTCAGACCTCAACGTGAGTAGTGGCGTGACTTTGCCAAACCTCATCGTGGTCGGGCTGGCATCGGCATCGCACGCCGGCGACATCGATGTGTTCAACGCGCTCGGCGACATCAATGCGGTGATCGACGTTGACGGTTGGTTCCAGTAGCTCCGGCGGTCAAAAACCACACCCACTGCGCGGCGACATCTCAGGTCGCCGCGCAGCATGGCGATCAGCTCTGGATTCCCTGCGACATCCCAGGCTGTACCGTCCGGTGACGCTCAGCCGCGACGATATTTGGCGACGGCGAGCGGAGCGAACACGGCGACGATCCCCACCGACCAGATCAAAGCGCGGATCACGAAGTACGAGGTCGGATGGCCGAGCAACGCCTCGGCTGGATGACCTTCGGTAAGGCAGCGAACTGAGTTCACCATCACGGTGAGCGGCTGATTCTCGGCGAAGCCCCGCATCCACGATGGCATCGTCGCCACCGGAACATACGCCGATGACACGAACGTGAACGGGAACACGATGAGCGCGAACCCCTGCGCCGCCTGGGCCGAGCCGGCCACCAATCCGATGAGCACGAACACCCACTCGAAGACGAAGCCGAACAGGATGATCAGTGCGGCGGCGGCCAGAGCAGCGCCCACGCTGCCGTGGAGACGGAAGCCGACGAGGAAGCCGATCGCGACGGTGACGATGAGCCCCCAGAACTGGAGCGCCGTGTCAGCGATCGCGCGTCCAATCAACACCGCGCTGCGCGGTATCGGGAGTGAGCGCAGACGCGCGATGAGTTCGGCGCTCATGTCCTCCGCCATCCCCGCCGACGCATACATGGCGTTGAAGAGCACACCCGTCGTGATGAAGCCCGGCACCACAAAGTCGACGTAGTTGATGCCGGGGGTCAGCGCGATCGCACCGCCGAACACGTACCGAAAGATGAGCAGGAACATGGCGCCCTGCAGCGTGCCGACCACCACGAGTTGCGGCGACCGGATGAACTTGAGCAGGACTTGGCGTGCGATCTGCCCGGTGGACACGAAGATGCCGGCGGCGTTGCCGCGCGGTGGCGCCATGGCGATGCTCATGCCACTTCCTCCTTGTGTGCGCCCGTCAGGGCGAGAAATGCTTCATCGAGCGTTGGTTGGCGGACGGAAACTTCGTCGATGGCGATCCCCGTGTCGTCGAGCGGCCGGAGTGCGGCGAAGATGCGCTCGGTGTCGGCGCTGAGCGCGACCGAGACGCTGCGCGTGGGCACGTCGATGGTCGTCGGCCCATCGCCGATCGACATGAGGATCGCGGCAACGCGATCCAGCGCGGCGCTGTCACGCACGTGGACCTCGACAACGTTGCGCCCGGCGAGGCGCTTCAACTCGCGCGGCGTGCCCGACGCGATGACATGACCGTGATCGATGATGGCGATCTGTGACGCCAGATGATCGGCCTCGTCGAGGTACTGCGTGGTGAGCAGGACATCCGTGCCGTTGGCAACGAGCGAACGGATGACGTCCCACAGCTCGAGGCGGCTGCGCGGGTCAAGCCCCGTGGTCGGCTCGTCGAGCAGCAGCAGCCGGGGCCGCGCGACCAGGCTGGCGCCGAGGTCCAGCCGGCGGCGCATGCCGCCGGAGTACGTGCGCACCGTCCGATCCGCGGCCTCTGTGAGGCCCATCTGCTCGATCACCGCGGCAGCGTCCCGGCGGGCGTCGGCCGCGGACGCGCCGGAGAGCCGGGCCACCATGACCACGTTCTCCCGGCCGGTCATCGTCGGCTCCACCGCAGCGGACTGTCCGGCGAGTGCCATCAACCGGCGAACGGCGCCCGGGTTGCGCGCCACGTCGATGCCGTGCACCCGCAGCGTGCCGCCATCTGGCCGGATGAGGGTCGCCACGAGGTTGACGAAGGTCGTCTTGCCGGCGCCGTTCGGTCCCAGGAGCGCCATGACCTGGCCAGGCTCCATCGTGAGGTTCAGGCCGTCCAGAGCGTGGGTCTTGCCGAATGACTTGTTGAGGTCGGCAGCCTCCAGCGTCGCATTCATCTCTAACACCATCCAAGTGATATCGTGGCTAACGGTGACTTGTGCGATACTAGACTAACAGTGTTAGGTACGTCAAGGCACCCGGAGCGTCGTGATCTCCACGACGTCAGCAATTGGAGGAATCACCTGTGAGCCGTCAGGCGACGGAGACACCCGGACTGAACCGCGAGGCGGTCATTCAGGCCGCGCTGGCCATGCTTGACGCCGGTGGCGTCGAAGGGCTCTCCATGCGTGCGCTCGCCGACCGCCTCGGCGTGAAAGCAGCCTCGCTGTACTGGCATATCCGTGACAAGGACCAGCTGCTGGAGCTCGTCACCGAGGCCGTCCTCGACCGGGCCGTGCCGCCGTCGCCTCCAGACTGGCGCCGGCAGGTGACTACCGCGTGCGACGACCTCGCGCAGTTCCTGCAGGTGCACCAGGCCGCGGCGAGAGTTGTGCTGGGAGCACTGCCAGTGGTCCAGCGCAGCCGGCTGACCCGCGAACTCGCCCAGGTGCTCGCGGGAGCCGGCCTGGCGGACGCCGAAGGAGCAGCCACCACACTCGTGGTCGAGGCCGCCGTGTCCGCCTTCACCGAACCGCCAGCTGCCGGAAGCGGCCGAGGCGGCCACAAGATGACACTCGCCATCGATTCGGGTTCCTGGCGTGTCCTCGTCCGCGCTGCGGCGTCCGACACGGTCGATGTCGCGACCTCCACCGGTGGTGGCGGAGCGGCCTCAGTGGAGATGCGTTCCGGAGACCTCGTCCTCGTGAAGAACCGTCGGGGCGGTGATCATGGTGCCGTCGAGTTGAGCCCCAACTACACGTGGTATTTCAAGATCCACGGCGGCACCTGGAAGACAGTGCTCGATCTCTCGGGCCTGCGCATCAGCGGCATCGAGCTCGACAGCGGCGCAGGCAACGTGACCTGCATCCTGCCGGCGCCCGTCGGCGTGGTTCCGATACGGGTCAACAGCGGCATCGTCGGAGTCACGCTGCACCGCCCCCGCAACACCGCCGTGCATGCCGCCATCTCGCAGGGGTCCGTCAAGGTCCGCCTCGATAACCAGCCGCTCCGCCTGAAGTCCGACCTGGAGTGGGACACGCCGGGTGCGATGCAGGCAACTGATCGCTATGACCTCACGGTGTACAGCGGATGCGTCCGCGTGACCATGGACGCCGCCGCACCGGCTGCCGGGGGTGCCGCGCCGTCGGTGACGTCCGTCGTCGACGAGCCTTCCACGTGGCGTGCCGATCAGGGCATCAGCCTCGTCCTCGACGGGATCGAGAAGCGTCTCGGCGATCGCCGCGCCGGCTGACGCGACATCGCTCGCCGCATCCTGTCGATTTCCGGCAATGAGCTCCGTATAGGAGGTGACGGGCCGGATGATCGGCCGAGTAAACAAAGGGCAAGATCACTTGCCGAAGGAGAAACCGCGATGAAGCAGTACATGCTCAGCGTCTATCACCAGGATGCCGGCCCAGAACTGTCGCCTGAGGCGATCGCGGCCAGCATGCGTGACGTCGATGCGCTCAACCAGGAGTTGGTCGCCGCTGGGGTCTGGGTCTTCGCCGGCGGCCTGCACAACGACAGCACGGCATCCGTGCTCCGCGTGCAGGACGGTGCTGTCGTCACCACCGACGGCCCCTACCTGGAGACCAAGGAGCGCATCGGCGGCTTCTGGATCCTTAATCTCGACGACCTTGACGCCGCGCTTGCGTGGGCGCGCAAGGCGACTGTCGCGTGCGCTGCCCCCGTTGAGGTCAGGCCGTTCATGGATGAGCCGGACGCCTGAGGCCGGCCTGGGTCGTCAGGAGGCGCAGAGCACGTATGCGGTGAGCGTGGGGCTTGCCGTACCACCGTTGTTCTCGTCTGCACCCCATCCGCCGGTGAAGGGGAAGGTGGTGTTGAGGTCGGTGGTCAGACCTCCTCCTGCGCCGGAGACGGTTCCACCCCCGATGCTGGAGAGCCCGCCCGGGCAGAACACCGACGTGTTCGTGTCATGCCCTGCGGCGTTGGTGACCGGTGCGCCCGCAACGAGCATGTAGTGGGTCTTCGCTACGTTGAGCTTGGCGCACACACGGAACATGGTGAACGACGAGTTCGTCGTCGACGCGTTGTTTATGTAAACGAACCATTCGCTCGTGCCCGTCGGCCACGAGCTGTTCAGGTTGATCTGCGCCGAGGCGGTTGCGCTGAGTGCCCCGCCACCCGTCACGACATCGCCTTTCGGACAGAGGTACCCGGCGAAGCTCTGCGTGCCCACGGGGTTCGGCACCGACTTCGACTGCTGCTGGGCGTAGCCGGTGAGCTTGTTGGCGCAGACCGCGTAGACGGCGAACATCGTCGCCGTGCCGCTGAGGTTGTCGGCATCCGCACGCCACCCGGTTGCGAATGGATATGAGGAGTTGATGTTCGCCTCGAGACTGCTGGAGTTCGATCAATGCACCGCCGCTCAGCGGCACGGTCTGCACGCCTTTCTTCTTGGGGCAGGTCACCGCGCCCGGGACCAGTGAGCCGTTCGGGAGCGTGATCGCCGCCGAGGTGACGATGGTGTAGCCGGCGGGCTTGGCCACGTCGGGTGCGGCGGTTGCGGCGGAAACGCTCGTGGCACCAGCCAGAACGACGCCGATGGCGGCCGTGCAGAAACCGAGGATCCTCGTGTCGTGGCGCATCGCTCCCCCCTTTGTCCGAATCGAATGGCGCGGACTCTCAGCGAAATACCCCGCGGTCCTTCCAGACTGTCGATTTACCGGTGCGTGCTCCGTATACGAGGTAACAGGCCGGATCGAGACCGGCCGGAGACAGCAAGCGGCAACGTCGTTGCCGAGGAGGATTCCCGGTGAAGCAGTACATGCTCAGCGTCTGCGCGATCGACGGTGGCTCGACCCCCTCAGCGGAGGAGACGGAGAAGATGTTCCACGACGTGGGCGTGCTCAATGACGAGATTCGCGCCGCTGGCGCCTGGGTCTTCGCGGGTGGCATGGATCCCATCGCGAACTCGACGGTGGTGCGAGTGCAGGATGGCGCAGTGCTCACGACAGACGGCCCGTTCGCCGAAGGCAAGGAGTACGTCGGCGGCTTCTGGGTCATCAAGGCCGAGGATTTGGACGCGGCACTCGCGTGGGCGGCCAGGGGGACCGTGGCCTGCGGCGCGCCGGTCGAGGTGCGTCCGTTTCAGGAAGCGACGGAAGACTGATTCGGGCGATGGTGGCGGTCAGTAGCTCCGAGATCGAACATGTCTTTTGCGAGGAATACGGCCGCGCCGTGGCCGTGCTGGTCCGATCGTTCGGCGACATCGACATTGCGGAGGAGGCAGTCCAGGAAGCGTTCATCGTTGCAGCGCAACGATGGCCCGACACCGGACTGCCTCCAAGTCCCGCCGGCTGGATCATCACCACTGCGCGACGCCGCGCAATCGACCGTTTGCGGAGCGACAGTGCTCGCAACGATCGCTACGCAAAAGCTGCGCTGATGCACGCAGAAGGCACACCGCTCAACGAAGGGCCGGTCCACGACGATCGCCTCCGGCTGATCTTCACCTGCTGCCATCCGGCGCTCGCCGCCAACGTACAGGTCGCGCTGACGCTGCGGCTCCTCGGTGGGTTGTCGACGCCGGAGATCGCACGAGCCTTCATCGTTCCCGAGGCCACGATGGCACAGCGCTTGGTGCGCGCGAAGAACAAGATTCGCGATGCCCGAATCCCCTACCGGGTACCGGGTCCCGCAGCGCTTCCCGACCGGCTGAACGCCGTGCTCGCGGTGGTCTACCTGATCTTCAACGAGGGGTATGTCGCCAGCTCCGGTGAGCACCTCGCGCGCGCGGACCTCTGCGCAGAGGCGATCCGGCTCGGCCGTCTCCTGGCAGAACTGATGCCCGAAGAGCCTGAAGTACACGGGCTGCTGGCGCTCATGTTGCTGATCGAGTTCGCGTGCGCCGGCTCGGATCGCGGCGAGCGGCGATCTCGTCCTCCTCGCCGACCAGGACCGTTCGCTGTGGGATCGAGCGCTCATCGTCGAGGGCCAGAGGATCGTGCGTGGCTGCCTTCGACGCAACCGCCCGGGGCCGTACCAGATCCAGGCTGCGATCAGCGCGGTGCACAGCGACGCGCTGACCGCGGCTGACACGGACTGGATGCAGGTGCTGCAGCTCTACGACCAGTTGCTTGCCGTGATGCCGACGCCGGTCGTGGCGCTCAACCGCGCAGTCGCGCTCGCGGAGGTTGGTGGCGCCGAGACGGCCCTGACAGCGATCGACAGCCTCGAACTCGACGACTACTACCTGTTCCACGCCGTCAGGGCTGATCTGCTCAGCAGAGTCAGCCGAAACGATGACGCGCGCATCGAATATGACGCGGCGCTCGCACTCACATCCAACGAGGCCGAGCGCACGTTCCTCGCACGAGCTCGCGCAGCGCTGCCGGCGTAGGGACGCAATCAGAGTACTGCGGCGCTAGCGATCTCCATATGCTCGTTTGAACTGGCGATACGTGAGAACTCGGGCGAAGCTCCCTGTTGGGATCACGCCGAGCCGCTGCCAGAGTCGATTCAGATCCGAGTCGGACCAGACGTCGTCGATGATTTTCATCTTCACGGCACCGTTGGGACCGAGCACGAGGAATTGCGCGCGAGGAGCCTGATTGCCGCGACGGATCGTGAGCCGTTCCACGCCTTCAATATCCGCTCTCGCCAACGAGCGTGTCCGTCGAAGCGGAGACCGCTCGCCGAAGCGCACATCATCGACGAACAGCGTCGCGTTCCAACGGAGCGCGAGGTATTGGCCCCCGACAACCGCCGGGACCACGCATACCAGCGCTGCCTCGAACCCAAGGCTCCTGAAGCGAAGGAAATCGATCAGGAGCAGCGACGCGACCGTAAGCACCGCCGCCGGCCACTGTCGACGATACCAATGCAGCATCTTCTGCGTGTCGGGGTGCAAAACGAGGGCATCGCCGGACATTGCATCGAGCGTATCCACTAAGTCGGTAAGTCCTCCGACGTCGACCGTCTCGGAACGCTACGGCGACCGCCTCGTCATCCACGCCCTGGACGCCGGCGCCGACGTTGGACTCAGCGGAAGCCGATACCCGCCAGCGCGGCCGATCCCGGCGACAACTTCGCGTAGGGGACCTGCGTCAGCGGCTGCTCGGTCGTGTTGCCCAGCTCGTGCAGATCGGACGACTGCTCGTCGATGTACAGGAGTCCGGTCACGATCTCGCCGCGCGCTTTCGAGGCCATCATGTGCTCGAGCACATCGGCGCGATTCGTGGGGTCGTACCCGTCGGGAACATTGCGGAAGCGCAGCGTCGCGCCGTCGTGCATCGGGATGCTGATGACGCCGTCCGTCGGGATCGTTGCGGAGATCTCCTCGGCCGGTGGCACGAAGTCGGTCACCGTCATCTGCACATCGTGCTGACGGGTGAACAGATAGCTCTTCGTCGAGCCCTCGTGGTCGTTGAACGTCACGCACGGCGAGATCACGTCGATGATCGCCAGACCGCGATGCGCCATCGCAGCGCGGAAGATCGGCACCAACTGGCGCTTGTCGCCCGAGAATCCACGCGCGAGGAACGTCGCACCCATCGACAGCCCGAGCATGATCGGGTCGATCGGCTGCAGATGGTTCGCCTCGCCGCGCTTGGTGGTTGAGCCCACATCGGCTGACGCGGAGAACTGCCCTTTCGTGAGGCCGTACACGCCGTTGTTCTCGATGACGTAGACCATGCGCACGTTGCGCCGCACCAGATGGGCGAGGTGGCCCAGGCCGATCGACAGCGAGTCGCCGTCACCCGAGATGCCGATGCAGAGCAGGTCGCGGTTCGCGGCGCTGGCGCCCGTCGCGATGGGTGGCATGCGGCCGTGGCAGCCGTTGAAGCCGTGCGCACCACGAGCGAAATATGCGGCGGTCTTGGCGGAGCACCCGATCCCGCTGAGCTTGGCGATCATGCGCGGTGGTGTCGCTGTCTCCCACAACGCCTGCGTGATCGCCGCCGTCACCGAGTCGTGCCCGCACCCTGCGCACAGCGTCGACATGCCGCCCTCGTAGTCGCGGACGGTGAGACCAAGCGCGTTGCGTTCGAGGCCCGGGTTGGTGACCGTGGGCTTGACGATGGACGGCATCAGTCAGCCCCCACGATGCGCGTGACGCCGTCAACGACATCCTCGGCGCTGAGCGGGAAACCACCGTAGACGAGCACGGATTCGAGCTTCTCCTTGGGCACCGACGTCTCGAGCGTCAGCAGCGTGCGCAGCTGCGCATCGCGGTTCTGCTCGACGACGACGATGGTCTCGTGCGCGTCGAGGAATGCCCGAACCGCAGCGCCGAACGGGAAACCGCGCACCCGCATGTAGTCGGCGACGACCCCCTTTTCGGCGAGGAGTCCGATCGCCTCGAGCACCGCGAGCTCGCAGCTGCCGAGGGTGAGGATCCCGAGCGGCGCGTGCGCGCTGTCCTCGATCACCGGCTCCGGAATGTGCTCTGCTGCGGCCGCATGCTTGCGTGCCAGCCGGTCGACAACTGCCTGGTACACCTCGGGAGTCTCGGTGTACGCGCCGTCGCTGCCGTGGCCGGAGCCGCGCGTGAAATACGCGCCAAGCTCGCTCACACCGGGAAGGGTGCGTGCCGCGACGGAGTCGGCATCGGCGGGCTCGTAGCGGTGGAACACCTCGAGCTCGCGCAACGCACCGGCGTCGAGCACGCGGCCGCGATCGGGAATGTAGTCGTCGTCCCACTCGAACGCAGGGCTTACCCAGTCGTTCATGCCGATGTCGAGGTCGGAGAGCACGAAGACGGGAGTCTGGAAGCGCTCCGCGAGGTCGAACGCGGTGGGCGCCATGGAGAAGCACTCGGCAGGGTTCGACGGGAAAAGCAGCACGTGTTTGGTGTCGCCGTGCGACGCATACGCGCAGTTGAGGATGTCGGACTGCTGCACGCGGGTCGGCATTCCGGTCGACGGACCTGTCCGCTGCACATCGAAGATGACAGCGGGCACCTCGGCGTAGTAACCCATGCCGAGCAGCTCCTGCATCAGTGAGATGCCGGGGCCCGACGTCGACGTGAACGCGCGAGCCCCTGCCCACGACGCGCCGAGCACCATGCCGATCGCGGCCAGCTCGTCCTCGGCCTGGAGCACGAGGTAGTTGTTCTTCCCGGTGTCGGGGTCGCGCCGGAACTTGGCGCAGTACTTGGCGAATGCGTCCATGAGTGATGTCGATGGCGTGATCGGGTACCAGGCGGCGACGGTCGCCCCTGCGTACACGCAGCCGAGCGCGGCGGCAGTGTTGCCGTCGATGAGGATCGATCCCTCGGTGGCGTTCATCGTCTCGACCCGGCACGGCAACGGATATGCGAAATGCTCGGTCGCGAAGTCGTGGCCGAGCCGCAGCGCGGTCTGGTTCGATTCGCGCAGGCGTTCCTTGCCCGCGAACTGTTCTCTAAGGAGTTGCGCGATGACGTCCATGTCGAGTCCGAGCATCGCCACGAGCGCACCGGCGCACGCGATGTTCTTCATGAGGATGCGCTCGCGCGGCCCGCGGAACGCTTCGTTGCACATCTCGGCGAGCGGCACGCCGAGGTAGGTCACGTCCTCGCGGATCAGGTCGCGGTCGAGCGGCCACGACGAGTCGTACATGGTGTATCCGCCGCTCACCACCTCTGCGATGTCGCTCGCGTACGTCTGGCCGTTCATCGCGACCATGACGTCGTACCGGCGCGCCCGCGCGACATGACCGTCCTTGTTGACGCGGATCTCGTACCACGTCGGCAGCCCCTGGATGTTCGACGGGAAGAGGTTCTTGCCCGAGACCGGGACGCCCATCCGGAAGATCGCGCGCATCAGCAGGTTGCTGGCGCTCGACGATCCGGTGCCGTTGACGTTGGCGAGCTTGATCGCGAAGTCGTTGACCTTCGACCGCGAATCGGGGGACGCGAACTCGGGGGTCACAAGTGCACTGGGACCGGTGTTGACGCGGACATCGCGAGCGGGATGAGCAGCTCGAACTTGAGCATGTCCCAGGCGGCTGTCGGGCAGCGCTCGGCGCACAGGCCGCAGTGCACGCAGAGATCCTCGTCCTTGACCATCACGCGTCCAGTCTGCGGCAGCGCGGCCGAAACGTAGAGGGCCTGGTCGAGATTCCTCGCCGGCGCCGAGAGGCGCGTGCGCAGGTCGTCCTCCTCACCGTTCTCGGTGATGGTCAGGCACTGCACCGGGCAGATGTCGATGCACGCGTCGCATTCAATGCAGAGCGGCGCCTGGAACACCGTCTCGATGTCGCAGTTCAAACAGCGCTGCACCTCGCGTGCCGTCTGCTCGGCGGAGAAGCCCATCTCCACCTCGGTGCCGATGCTCCGGAAGCGTTCGGTCAACTCCACATGCTGCATACGCTGCCGTGCTGAGGGGTTGTAGTCGTTGTGGTAGCTCCACTCCGTCAGCCCCATCTTCTGGCTGACAAGGTTCATCCGCTGCGGCGGGCGATCGCGGACTGCGACACCCTCGCAGTGGTTGTGGATCGAGATTGCCGCCTGGTGGCCGTGCTCGACGGCCCAGATGATGTTCTTCGGCCCCATCGCGGAATCGCCGCCGAAGAAGACCCCCGGGAGCGAGGACTGGAACGTCACCGGATCCACGACGGGCATGTCCCAGTCGCCGACCTCGAGGCCCAGGTCGCGCTCGATCCAGGGGAAGGCGTTCTCCTGTCCGATCGCGAGGATGACGTCGTCGCAGGGGATCACGATCGTGTCGATGACGGTCGAGTGCCGCGCCTGCTCGTCCCATTCGAGACGCTGGAACTCCATGCCGGTGAGCTTGCCGTCCTCGATGACGAAGCGCGTCGGCGCGTGGTCGACGAGGATCTCGACCCCTTCCTCCTCGGCATCCTCGAGTTCCCAGGAGGACGCTTTGAAGAACGCGCGCGGCCGCCGCGCCATCACTTTGATGTTCTTGCCGCCGAGGCGGAGCGAGGACCGGCAGCAGTCCATCGCGGTGTTGCCGACGCCGATGATGAGGACGCGCTCGCCGATCGAATCCGTGTGGCCGAACGCGATCGACTCGAGCCAGTCGATGCCGATGTGAATGCGATGGCTGTCGTGCCGCCCGGGGATGTCGAGGTCCTTGCCGCGCGGCGCGCCCGTCCCGATGAAGACAGCGTCGTATTCCTGCGCCAGGAGCTCGCGAAGGCTGTTCACCGGCGTGTTCAGGCGCATGTCGACTCCCATGTCGACGATGGTCGCGATCTCCTCGTCGAGGATCTCTGCAGGGAGGCGGAACGAGGGGATGTTCGTCCGCATCAGGCCGCCCGGGACGTCGTGCTGCTCGAGGATGACCACCTCGTACCCGATCGGGAGGAGGTCGTTGGCAACCGTCAGCGAGGCCGGCCCGGCGCCGACGCAGACGACACGGCGGCCGTTCTTCTGCGTGGGGATCAGCGGGAGGCGGTCGGCAATGTCGCCGCGCAGATCCGATGCGACGCGCTTGAGGCGGCAGATCGCGACCGGGGCGCCGTCGATCCGGGTGCGGCGGCATGCGGGCTCGCAGGGCCGATCGCAGGTTCGCCCCAGGATCCCCGGGAAGACGTTCGACTCCCGGTTCGACATGTAGGCGTCCGTATATCGCCCCTGAGCGATCAGCCGGATGTATTCGGGGACGTTGGTGTGAGCCGGACATGCCCATTGGCAGTCAACGACCCGATGGAAGTAGTTCGGGTCGCCAGTCTCGGTTGGATTCACCTGGTGGATCTGATTCCCTGGACGGGGTTGTATTCGCTTCTATGGTGACACCCTGTCGCCGGAGTGCGGTGCCGTCGCGACCATTCCGCGCCATCAAACACGCCGCCGATACACTTCGCCCCGATGGGTGACCTCCGCTACGCAGACGCCGGCGTCGATATCGATGAGGGCAACCGTGCCGTCAGCCTGATCAGGCGCACGATCGCCTCAACCCACTCGGCGCAGGTCCTTGGGGGCATCGGAGCGTTCAGCGGCCTGTTCGCGCTGGAGCCGGATTCCCCGAACGGGCGGGTCCTCGCCTCGAGCACCGACTCCGTCGGCACCAAGGTGAAGGTGGCGATCGCCACCGGGCGGCACCGCGGCATCGGCATGGATCTCGTCAACCACTGCGTCAACGACATCCTCTGCTGCGGAGCCGAGCCGCTCTTCTTCCTCGACTACTACGCCACCGGCAAGCTCATTCCGGAGCAGCTCGCCGAGCTCATCGAGGGCATCGCGGAGGCCTGCCGCTCGGCGGGATGCGCGCTCGTCGGCGGCGAGACGGCGGAGATGCCCGGCGTCTACGCGCTGGGCGACTACGACATCGCAGGCTTCATCGTCGGCTCCGTCCAGCGCGACGCGATCATCGACGGGAGCCAGGTGAAGGCCGGCGACCAGCTCTATGCGCTCCCGAGCAGCGGGCTCCACACCAACGGCTACTCGCTGGTCCGCCACATCGTCGCTGAGCACGAGCTGCAGTGGAGCGACGTGCTCCCGGGGACCGACCGGCCGCTCGTGGACCTTTTGCTCGAGGCGCATCGCGCCTATCTCCACGCCATTCGCGAGATGCGCACGAAGACCGACATCCACGCCATGGCGCACATCACCGGCGGCGGGGTCATCGACAACGTGCCTCGCGTGCTCCCCGACGGCCTCGCCGCGACCATCGACCGTTCCACGTGGAACATTCCGCCCATCTTCGATGCGCTCCAGAAGGTGGGCGGCATCCACCTCGAGGAGATGTGGCGCACGTTCAACATGGGCGTGGGAATGGTGGTCATCGTTCCAGCCGACGCGCCGCCGATCGACAGCGCCGCCGGCATCCCCGTCTGGCGCATCGGCGAGGTGGTCGCCCAGGCCGGCCCACGGCGCGTCGTGCTCCGGTGAGTGGGCGTACCCCGATCGGGGTGCTGGTGTCAGGGGCAGGGACCAATCTCGAGGCGCTGCTCGAAGCCGGAGCGGCGCCGAGCTTTCCGGCGGAGGTGACACTCGTCCTCTCCAACCGGCCCAACGCGCCCGCGCTCGATATCGCGCGGGTCCACGGCGTCGCCGCGGTCGGGCTCCCGCAGTCGGACTTCGGCGGTGACGCAAACGTCCGCGATCGAGACATGCGTGATCGATTCCGCGCCGCCGGGGTACGCCTGATCGTCTGCGCCGGATACGACCGCATCCTCAGCGACGAGTTCCTCGATGCGTTCCCGGACGCCATCCTCAATGTGCACCCGTCGCTGCTGCCGGCGTTCGGCGGCGGTATGGACGCCGTCGAGCAGGCACTTGCGCGCGGCGTCAAGGTCACCGGCTGCACCGTCCAACTCCTGGATCGCGGCGAGCCAGACGGCGGCCCGATCGTCCTGCAGGCTGCGGTGCCGGTGGAAGCCGAGGACGATGCGGCAACGCTGCGGCGCCGCATCCACGGCCGCGAGTGGGAGCTGCTGCCTCAGGCAGTCGCGCTCTGGTGCACCGGCCGTATCAGGCGTGAGGGCAATCGTGTGCGCATCCTCCCCACACCCGCAGCGGCACCGGTCTGAGCATGCGAGCACTCCTCTCCGTCAGCGACAAGACCGGGCTGATCGATTTCGCGCGCGGGCTTCGCGAATGCGGCGTCGAACTGATCGCCACCAGCAGCACCGGCAAAGCGCTGACCGAAGCGGGCATCGAGGCGCTCTCGGTCGCCGACATCACGGGCTTTCCCGAGATGCTCGACGGACGCGTGCGCACGCTGCACCCGGCGATTCACGCCGGCATCCTCGCGCGCCGCGACATCCCGGAGCACATGCGCCAGCTCGCGGAGAACAAGTTCGAGCCGATCGACCTCGTCGTCTCCTCGCTGTACCCCTTCGCAGACACGCTCGCCAGCGGAGCGGACGACGAGACGATCATCGAGAACATCGACATCGGTGGACCGACGCTCATCCGCGCGGCCGCGAAGAACCGTGACTCGGTCGCGGTGGTCGTTTCCCCGCGTCAGTACGAGCCGCTGCTGGCCGAACTGCGTGAGCACGGGAGGCTCTCGATCGCCACTCGGCATCGACTCGCCGTGGAGGCGTTCGCGCACGTCGCCGCGTATGACACCCAGGTCGCCGCCTGGTTGCGCACCGGCGCGTCGTCCGACGAGATGCCGGCGGAGTTCACCGTCGGTGGACCCCGGCTCCACGAGCTTCGCTACGGCGAGAATCCGCACCAGCGCGGCGCGCTGTACGCCGCTCCGGGACAGCCCGGCGGTGCCGCGCGCGCGAGATCCGTTCAGGGCTCTGCGCTGTCGTTCACGAACTGGCTCGACGTCGACTCCGCTCGCGCGCTCGTGAGCGAGTTCGACGAGCCAGCCGCGTGCGTCATCAAGCACACGAACCCCTGCGGTTTCGCGGTGGGCGAGACCCCTGTCGATGCGTACGGCCGGGCATACCAGTGCGATCCGCGTTCGGCGTACGGCGGCATCGTCGGCGTGAACCGTCCGATCGATCTCGCGACCGCGACAGAGCTCGCAAAGACCTTCCTCGAGGCGGTCGTGTGCCCCGGCATCGACGACGACGCTGCCGCACACCTTGCAACCAAGCCGCGGATGCGCGTGCTCGTCGTCGACATGCCGTCAGGCGCCGGACAGTTCGACGTGCGCAGCATCGATGGCGGTCTGCTCGTGCAGACGCGCGATCGCGTGATCACCGACCGCGCGACGATGAGTGTCGCGAGCGCGCGGCAGCCCGAAGAGCAGGAGTGGCGCGACATGTTGATCGCATGGCGAGTGGTCCGCCACGTCAAGTCGAACGCGGTCGTCGTCGTCCGTGACGGCATGGCGGTCGGCGTCGGCGCCGGTCAGATGTCGCGTGTCGAGTTCGTCCGAGCTTGCGGTTGCGCGAGCCGGTGACCGCGCCGCCGGCGCGGTCGCTGCTTCAGACGCCTTTTTTCCCGTGCCCGACGGCCTCGAGGCTCTTGGCAACGCGGGTGTCCGCGCGGTGATTCATCCCGGCGGCAGCAAGAACGACCCAGTCGTGAATGCCGCCGCGGACGCGCTGGACATGGCGGTCGTCCTCGCTGGGGAGCGCCACTTCCGCCACTGAACGGGGCGACTAGCGCCCGTTGCGCCCCCGGCGGTCCTGCTTGGACTGATCCTCGATGCAGAAGCGCGCGGTGGGGAGCGCCTCCAACCGGGCTTCGCCGATCGGCTTGCCGCAGGCCTCACAGTTGCCGTACGACCCCGAGTTCGACGCGCTTCACGGCCTCCTCGAGCTCGGCGAGCTCCAGTTCGGCGTGCTTCTGAACGCTCTGGTCCAGCTCGAGCCCGATCGTCTCGCTCGCCAGCTCCGACGGGTGCTGCTCCGCAGAGGAAAGCTCGCGCTCCGTCGCCTCCTGGGCGTCTGCGGTGAGCCGCCCTGCTGCCTGGCGGAGTGCCTCGATGCGGGCGCGCTCAGTCAGCAGCCGGGTGCGGGCCTCGTCGGTGTTCATGATCGTGGGTCACCCCTTTGTCTGCAAAGCGGTCTCGCCAAGTGCGTGTGCGCGATGAATCGCAATCCTGATTCATCCCAGCAGTGCACCCTCGGCCCGCAGGTCTGCGCTCATTCTCACCACTCGGTACTGGTTAAGCAATGGGTGAGGGCGCCAGCCAGACCACGCCGAGCGGCGGCAGGGTCAGCCGCGCGGAGTTCGAAAAGGCGTGCCAGGGCTCGGCTTCTGCCTCGACGGCCCCCAGGTTGCCCACCCCGCTGCCGCCGTAGTGCTCGGAATCGGTGTTGAGGACCTCCGACCACTGGCCGGCGAGCGGCAGACCCACCCGGAAGTCGTAGCGGACGACCGGTGAGAAGTTGGCGATGCAGGCGATCCCGGGATGTCCGTTGGCATCGCGACGGATGAAGCTGAGGACGTTCTGGTCGGCATTGCCGGCGTCGATCCACTGGAAGCCGCTGGGACTCTCGTCGAGCTCCCACAGCGCAGGCACGTTGGCGTACAGCGCGCCGAGGTCGGCGACGAGATGCTCGACGCCGGCGTGCGCTGGATCATCGAGCAGCGACCAGTCGAGCGACGATTCGTGCGCCCACTCGTGCTCATCACCGAGCTCGCCACCCATGAACAGCAGCTTCTTCCCTGGGTGCGCCCACATCCAGCCGAACATGGCGCGGAGGTTCGCGAATCGCTGCCATGGATCGCCCGCCATCTTGCCGAGCAGTGATCCCTTGAGGTGCACGACCTCGTCGTGCGAGAGCGGCAGAACGAAGCGCTCCGACCATGCGTACATGAGCCCGAACGTCATCTGGTGATGCGCGTAGCGGCGATACACGGGATCCTTGTGCAAGTAGTCGAGCGTGTCGTGCATCCACCCCATGTTCCATTTGAAGTCGAAGCCGAGCCCACCGCTCGCCGTCGACCGCGTCACGCCCGGCCATGTTGTCGAACTCCTCGGCGATGGTGATCACGCCCGCCTTGCGCGCATGCAGCGAGTCGTTGACCTCGCGCAGCAGCGCGATCGCCTCGAGGTTTTCCTTGCCACCATTGATGTTCGGCACCCAGGCGCCCGGCTGCCGTGAGTAGTCGAGATACAGCATCGACGCCACCGCGTCCACGCGCAGACCGTCGATATGGAATTCCTCGGCCCAGTAGTGGGCGTTGGCGACGAGGAAGTTACGCACCTGGTTGCGCCCGTAGTTGAAGACGTACGTCCCCCAGTCCGGGTGCTCGCCGCGGCGCGGATCACCGTGCTCGTAGAGCGGCGTACCGTCGAAGCGCGCGAGTGCCCAGCCGTCCCGCGGGAAGTGCGCAGGCACCCAGTCGAGCAGCACCCCGATGCCGTTGCGGTGCATGACATCGACGAACTTGCGGAAGTCATCCGGGCTGCCGTGGCGCGCAGTGGGTGCGTAGTACCCGGTGACCTGATAGCCCCAGGACCCACCGAAGGGATGCTCCATGATCGGCAGCAGCTCGACGTGCGTGAAGCCCATCGCGCGGCAATGCGCCGCGAGCGGCTCCGCGATCTCCTGATAGCTGAGCACGCGGCCTTCGGCGTCACGCCGCCACGAGCCGAGGTGCACCTCGTAGGCAGCAAAGGGCGCGGCGTTGAGCGATGCGCGTGACCGCCTGCGCATCCATGCGCCGTCACGCCATTTGTGCGTGCTCTGCTCGACGATGCTTGCGGTACCGGGCGGATGATCGGCGGCCCGAGCCAGCGGATCGGCCTTGAACGTGCGCATCCCGTCGCCGCGCGTCACCAGGAACTTGTAGCGCACGCCCGGGCCGACTCCTGGGCAGAACAGCTCCCACACTCCCGAGTCGTCGAGCATGCGCATCGGCCAGGTGCGCGCGTCCCAGAAGTTCGCGTCGCTGACGACACTGACGCCGAGCGCGTTCGGTGCCCAGACGCTGAACGCCGTCCCGGTTACACCGTTGTGCTCGATCACGCGCGCACCGAGCGCGCGCCAGAGCTGCAGATGCGTGCCTTCGCCGATCAGGTGCAGGTCGAGCTCGCCGAGCGTGGGTCCGAAGGCATATGGATCCTCCTGCTCCCACTCGCGCTCGTCGTTGCGGAACCGGATGCGGTACCCGGGAGGATCGGCGACTGGGAGGTCGACCTCGAAGAGCCCGAGACCGTTGCGACGTCGCATCGGGGTGACGCCGTCCACGCGCGCCACGCTGGCCGCCGTGGCCTCCGGGTGAAAGGCGCGAATCACCATCGTGGCGCCGTCGACGTGTGGTCCGAGCAACGCGTGCGGGTCGCGCAACCGCCCGGCGAGCAGTAGCTCGAGCGCCGCGTCCAGGTCGGTCACGCCTCCTGCGTCGATGGTCACTCGGATGCCGCGCCTCGGAGCAGGAACCGAAGCGGGATCTCGATCCAGGTGGGCCGATGTCCGAGCTCATACCCGATCTCGTAGACCGCTTTCTGGACCTCGAACCCTCGGCGGATGACGAGCGCGGGCCCGGGTTCCGGGAGCAGGGGATCGTCGCCGATCGCCTCCAGGTACGCGCTCCAGAAGGCGTCCCGATTGGCATCGGCCCACGCGTCGCCAAACCCGAACAGAGCGCGTGCCTCGTCGCTGTCGGGTGCGGTGCGCTCGGCAATCGCGGCCGCGGCGGCGTAGTCGAACGACCGGAGCATCGCCGCCACGTCCCGCAGTGGTGTGCTCAACTCGCGGCGTTGCGCAGGCGTTCGGTCGGGCTCCCCCTCGAAGTCGAGCACCATCCAGCCGGTGTCGACACGCAGCAGCTGGCCGAGGTGCAGGTCACCGTGCACGCGAGTCAGCAGGCCGCCGGCCGGGAGGGTGCGCATCTCGTCGAAATGCGCAGCCACCGAGTCGCGCACCGCTCGGAGTGGATCGAGCGCTTCGCCGGCGCGCGTGAGCACCGCATCGAGTTCTTCGGTCATCGCGTCGGCCCACCCGGCGAGCGTTGCTTGCGTCAGCGGGGCGGTGCCCAGAGCAGAACCGGCGCCGCCCAATGCGAGATGCATCTCCGCCACCACCTGACCGAGACGCCTCGACTCGGCGAGGAACGCGGCGTCCTGATCGTCGACGGCGGCTCGGCGCTCCACCGCGTCGGCAGCGCCCATCCCCTCGGCGGTGGCGTAGAGGTCGCGGAGGGAGGTCATCGCCAGCGCCCAGCCCTCACTGCTGTTGTGGAGGAATCGCTGGATCAACACGAGCGGCGACTCCGGATCGGACCCTGACGCCCACACCGCGCGCCCGAGCAAAGGAGCGATGTGCGTGAAACCCGACGCCGTCAGCGCATCGGACATCTCCAACTCCTGAGACGGCCCGGGCTCGACCCGCCGCAGGTGCTTGAGGAAGAGCGCGTCGCCCACTTCCACCGACGTGTTGCTCTGCTCGACGCGGAGCGGGCGAATCGACGACAGGCTGCCTCTGTGGAGCGCGAGCGGGTCGGGACAGACGCAGCGCAGCTCCCCGCTCGAGGTGGCGACGACGCGCTCGTCGCGAATCGCGTCGAGCAGCCATTCGATGTAGGCCTCGTCACCGACGGCGTCGTAGAGGAGCATCGATGCCGGGGCGTCCTGCCACGGGATCACGAACTCCGGTGCGCGCTCCGCAAGCGCATCGCCTTGCTCGCGCACACCGAGCGGGAGCACGTACTGCGTCGTGGCCCCATCGGTGTAGCTGACCGCGGTGAGCGTGTGCAGCAGGACCGGTGCAGCCTCGCTGATCACCGCGGCATCGACGACCGTGGTGGACTCAACAGTACGGCCGTGCGCACCGGCCCAGCGCTGGCGCGCGATGTACGTCCCGAGCGCATGCTCACACCCCTCGAGCCCGTGGTCGCGCAGGACACTTGCAGCGTCGCTGTTCGCGCTCACGATACCGCCGGGTCCAGCGTGAACCAGTAGAAGCCGTGCGGGCCGAGCGTCAGCAGGTACGGCAGTTCGCCGATGCGCGGGAAGTGGACGCGCCCGAGCATCTCCACCGGCGTCGTTTCGGCGTACTTGCGCAGGTCGAGCTCGACCGGCTGCGCGAACCGCGAGAGGTTGTTCACGCAGAGCACGACGTGGTCGTCGAGCGAGCGGACGAACGCGAACACCGACGGGTTCGCCGCGTCCAGCGGCTCGAACGTGCCCTCGCCGAACACGGGCCAGCGCTTGCGTACCGCGATGAAGCGTCGCACCCACTGCAGCATCGACGACTCGTTGCGTCGCTGCGCGCCGACGTTGCACGCCTGGAATCCGTAGACGGGATCCATGAGCGGCGGGAGGTAGAGTTGCGCGAAATCAGCCTGACTGAAACCACCGTTGCGGTCCGCGTTCCACTGCATCGGCGTGCGCACGCCGTCGCGATCGCCGAGATAGACGTTGTCGCCCATGCCGATCTCGTCGCCGTAGTAGAGAATCGGGCTGCCCGGCAGCGAAAGGATGAGGCCGTGGAACAGCTCCATCTGGCGACGGCCGTTGTTGAGCAGCGGCGCGAGCCGGCGACGGATGCCGAGGTTGAGCTTGGCGCGAGGATCCTTGGCGTACTCGCTCCACATGTAGTCGCGCTCTTCGTCGGTCACCATCTCGAGCGTCAGCTCGTCGTGGTTGCGCAGGAAGATGCCCCACTGCGTCTTCGGCGGCAGCGCCGGCGTGCGCTCGAGGATCTCGGTGATCGGAAAACGCTGCTCGCGGCGGAGGCCCATGAACATCCGCGGCATGAGCGGGAAGTTGAAACACATGTGGCACTCAGGTCGCTCCGGAGTCCCGAAGTAGTCGACGACGTCCTCCGGCCACTGGTTGGCCTCGGCGAGGAGCACTTTGCCCGGGTACTCGGCGTCGATCGCCGCGCGCAGATCGGCGAGAAATGCGTGAGTCTCCGGCAGGTTCTCGCAGTTGGTGCCCTCGCGTTTGTAGAGGTACGGCACGGCGTCGAGGCGGAACCCGTCCATGCCCAGGTCGAGCCAGAACCGGCACACATCGATGATCTCCGCCCGTACCTCCGGGTTGTCGTAGTTGAGGTCCGGCTGATGACTGAAGAATCGATGGAAGTAATAGGCGCCAGATTGCTCGTCCCAGGTCCAGTTCGACGTCTCGGTGTCGAGAAAGATGATGCGCGCGTCGGTGAAACGGTTCTTCGTGCTCGACCACACGTACCAGTCGCGGTGCTCGCTGTCCGGGGAGCTGCGCGCGTCCTTGAACCATGCGTGCTGGTCACTGGTGTGGTTGACGACCAGGTCCATGATCACGCGGATGCCATGACGGTGCGCCTCCTCGACGAGGCGCGCAACATCGTCGACGTCACCGTAGTCGGCGAGCACGGTGCGGTAGTCAGCGATGTCATAGCCACCGTCACGAAGCGGGCTCTGCTGGAACGGCAGGAGCCAGATGCAGTCGACGCCGAGCCACTCGAGATACTCGAGCTTGCTGATCAGGCCCGGGAAATCACCGATGCCGTCGTTGTTCGCGTCGTGGAACGCACGCACCGAAAGCTCATAGAAGACGGCCCGCTTGAACCAGAGGGGGTCGTCGGCGAGGTGCGTCCCCGCTGTCATGACGGCTTCCGCACGTGGAACACGTGCGCGGTCTGTTGCGACGGGTCGAGCCGGATGTAGTTCACCGGTCCCTGCCACGTGTAGGTTCCGCCGCCGAGCTCGTCGTGGACCTCGAACGGACGGTCCGCGGCGATGCCGAGCGCGCCAAGGTCGAGCCACGTGGTGGCTTCGCGGGGGTGATGGGGGTCGAGGTTGACGACGAGCAGCAGCACATCCTCCTTGTCCGGAGTTGCTCGCGACACGCAGAGCATCGCCTCGTCGGACATGTGGTGAATTCGCAGAGTACTCAGCTGGGCGATCGCATCGCGGTGAGCGGCGCGGATCTGGTTCAGCCGGGCGATGTACGGTGCGAGTGACCAGGGGCTCGCCCAGTCGCGCGGCTTGAGCTGGTACTTCTCCGAGTCGAGGTACTCCTCGCTGCCGTCGCGGAGCGGCGTTGCCTCGAACAACTCGTAGCCGCTGTACATGCCCCACGACGGACAGGTGATCGCCGCAAGCACGGCGCGCATGCGAAACGCCGGCGCACCGCCGTGCTGCAGCGTTGCGTGGAGGATGTCCGGCGTGTTCACCCAGAAGTTGGGCCGGAACCAGTCGAGCAGCTCGGTTTGAGACAGTTCAGTCAGATACTGACTGAGCTCCCAGGCGCTGTTGCGCCACGTGAAGTAGGTGTACGACTGTGAGAAGCCGATCTTGGCGAGACGCTGCATCACGGCGGGCCGGGTGAACGCTTCCGCGAGGAAGAGGACGGACGGGTGGTCGCGATGGATCTCGGCGATCAGCCACTCCCAGAACGCGAACGGCTTGGTGTGCGGGTTGTCGACGCGGAAGATCCGAATCCCGTGATCGATCCAGAAGCGCATCACGTCGGCGAGCGCCTCCCAGAGCCGCACGGCGTCGTCGGTGTCGAAGTCGAGTGGGTAGATGTCCTGGTAGCGCTTCGGCGGGTTCTCCGCGTACCGGATCGAGCCGTCGGAACGATGCTTGAACCACTGCGGGTGTTCCGTGACCCACGGGTGGTCCGGGCTGCAGTTGAGGGCGTAGTCGAGCGCCACCTCGAGGTTCGACATCTCTGCTGCGGCGACGAAGGCGTCGAAATCCGCGATCGTGCCCAGGTCGGGATGCACGCTGGTATGGCCTCCGGCGGCGGACCCGATGGCCCACGGGCTCCCGGGGTCGCCGGGGCCGCATTCGGTGATGTTGTTCGGGCCTTTGCGATGCGTGATGCCGATCGGATGGATCGGCGGCAGATAGACGACGTTGAAGCCCATCTCCGCGATGGCAGGGAGGCGATGCTGAGCCATGCGGAGCGTCCCGCTCTTCGGTGGGACGGCTCCCTCGGAGCGCGGGAACATCTCGTACCAGGCCGAGAACCCTGCCTCCTCGCGGTCGACCCAGAGCTTGTACGGGCCGTCGATGCTTGCGTGGCTGAGATCCGCGGTCCGCCGCATGAGGGCCATGGCGCTGTCCCGAGTCGCGAGTTCCATCCGCGTTTCGACCGGCGTCGGGGCGGCCAGCTTCATCGCGAGCGTGGCGGTGGCCCGGCGGTCGGCTTTGGAGATCCCGGGAAGCATCGATCGCGCGTCAGCCATCGCAGCGCCGTCGGCCAGGTCGAGCGAGATGTCGATACCGGCTTGAAAGCGGATGAGCAGGTCGCGGGCCCAGCCGCCCCAGGCGTCGGGAAGCCCGACCACCGCAAAGCTCCAGGCACCGATACGCGTCGGCGTGATCCAGGCGCCGAACCAATCCTGTGGCTCCGCGAACATCGCGACCTCGACCAGACCTTTGGGTGGCGCCTCGGGGACGAGCACACTGCTCCCCGGCCAGTGCCAGACCCACGTCAGCAGCGGGTCGTGGCCTTCGAGGAAGGCGCGAGCGCTCACTCGCAAGGGGAGGCCGCGGGTGGCTTTTGCGGGAAATTCCCCGCTGTCGACGCGCGGCCGGACGTGCTCAATGACCACGCGCCTTCGGTCGCCGAGCATCTATCCCAGGCTACCAGACCGGACCAGCACGTAACGTTCCGTCAACGTGGCGAGACTACATTCACAGCGAACCTGATGACCCGATACCGTCTCGCGCTGGCCGTCGTCGCCGTCCTGATCGTGGCCGCTGTCCTGATCACGGTCGTGCGTATGCCCGCGCCACCGGCGACGGCGTCGACGACGGGCGGTGAGGTCCTCCCCGCGAGTCAGCGTGTCGAAGCCCCGGACTTCACCGGCATCGACGCATGGCTGAACAGCGCTCCGCTGACGCTTGCGGACCTCAAGGGCAAGGTCGTGCTCATCGACTTCTGGACCTTCTCGTGCGTCAACTGCGTGCGCACCATCCCCCACCTGCAGGCGCTCTACGCCGACTACAAGAACGACGGGTTCGTCATCGTGGGCGTGCACTCGCCGGAGTTCGACTTCGAGAAGGTGGAGGCGAATGTCGCGGCTGCGGTCAAGCGCCTCGGGGTCACGTGGCCGGTCGCGGTCGACAGCGACATGGACACCTGGAACGCCTACCAGAACGAGTATTGGCCCGCTGAATATCTGCTCGACCAGCAGGGACGCGTCGCCTACACGAGCTTCGGCGAAGGCGACTACACGCAGACCGACGCGGCAGTGGCCCAGCTCCTCGGCGTCAAGACCGCGGCACTCCCGTCGTCGACCCCGGTGCCGGACAACACGACCCCGGAGCTCTACGTCGGGAGCGACAGCGGGCGCGGCCAGCTCGCGGACAACGAGCAGTACGGCGCGATGGGGCAGCCGGTCAACTATTCCGACACGGGGCCACCGCAGACCCAGGATCTCCCCCAGGTGACCGGCACGTGGACGGACGAGGGCCAGTATCTGCAGGCCGACGCGACCGACCACCTGCGGCTCGAGTTCCAGGCGGACACCGTCTATGTCGTCGCTGGAACCAGCGGAGCCTCGCTGCCTGTTTCAGTCACGCTTGACGGGAAGTCGGTGGCCACCGCCAACAGCGGCCCGGCCCTGACGAGCTCCGGGTTCACGGTGTCCCGCCAGGACCTCTTCCAGCTGCTCACCGGCGTCTCGTCCGGGTACCACCTCATCGACCTGACCGTGCCTGCCGGCTTCCGTATCTATACGTTTACCTTCGGCTGATGATTTCGATTGCCACGGTGCTCGCGACCTTCGTCGCGGGGCTCGGGTCCTTTCTCGCACCGTGCACCGTGCCGTTGCTCCCCGCCTATCTCGCGTGCGTATCGGGGGTGAGCGCGGCCGAGCTGACCAACCCCGACCGGCACAGCTTCCGCCTGCGCCTGCTGGCGGGTTCGCTGCTCTATGTCGCCGGATTCACGGTCGTCTTCGTGCTCCTCGGTCTGACTGCGGGTGGGATCGCGCGCGTGGCGAACGGTGCAGTCAGCGGGCGCATCGTCGAGATCGTCGGCGGCGTCGCGGTCATCCTCTTCGGGCTCGCGATCATCGGCGTCGTTCGTGTCGGGCTCCTCGAGCGCACCGCCGGATTCCAGCTGCCGGAGCGCCTCCGCCGTCGAGGCGTCCTCGGAGCATTCCTTGTCGGCGTGGTGTTCGGTATCGGCTGGACGCCGTGCGTCGGGCCGTATCTCGCCGCCGCGTTGACGCTCGCCGCGCTCAGCGATCACGCGATCGCGGGCGCGTTCCTGCTCGTCGTGTACTCGCTGGGGCTCGGGCTGCCGTTCATCGCGACCGCGCTCGTGTGGGCCTCACTTCCCGACCTGCCCCGCAAGCTGAACCGCTTCGTCCGCCCGCTCACCCTCGTTGGTGGGGTCATCACGGTCGCGCTCGGCGTGCTGCTCGCGACGGGCGCGTACTCACACCTCACGTCGTACCTGGCGCAACTCTCGACCCCGACCTGATCACCGCCAGGTCGCGACGTTCAGGTGAACTTGCGGCAGACGACCACGTCGAGCGTGACGTTGCGCTGGATGTGGCGCGCAAGCCTCAGGTAAACGCGGAAGTCCTTGTAGTGCTGGTTGCCGACCATCTCCTTGAGCTGGTCGGCGTGCTTGTGCATGTTTGCCAGCCAGTGGTCGATGGTGACCTCGTAGTGGCGCCGTTCGATATGGTGCACGCGCTCGATGTCGAAGCCCGCGGCGTTGGCAAGGGCCGTCTCCTCGGAGAGGGTGCGGTAGTTGCCGGTGTCGCCGTAGATCTGGCTGACGAACTCGCCGCCGCGCTCGAGCTTGGCGTGACGCGGGTGCTTGAGATGCAACTCCTTGTTGATCATCACGCCGCCGGGCTTGAGCCAGTCGTGCGCCTTCTGGAAGAAGCCGCCGAGGTTGAAGAAGTGGACGATCACCTCGTCCGTGTAGATCGCGTCGACCTGCTCCTCAGGCGTGTAGTCCTCCCAGTGGCTGAGGACGATCTTCGCGTCGACGCCGTGACGAGCGATTCTGCTCTCGGCATAGCCCTTCTGGGTCGGTGACAGCGTCAGCCCCGTTCCGATGAGGCCGTACGTCTCGCACAGGTAGGTAAGGGGTCCCGCCCAGCCGCAGCCGACATCGATGAGGCGCATGCCCTTCTCGAGACCGGCGAGCCGTGCGATCAGGTCGAGCTTGGCCGCTTGTGACTGCGTGTCCGTCTCGGTGCCCGGATCCCAGAGGTTGGCGGAGTAGACGTTCCAGTCCCCGCCCGTGATGAGCAGGAAGAATTCGGGCGGTTGCTCGTAGTGGACGTTGGTCCGAGCCTGGTCGACCTCGGTCGAGTACTCGTGGTAGAGCTGATGCTCTGGACGGACGTCACTTCTCTGCGTGGTTGCCACCGCTCAAATCCCTCAAATCCGCCTGTGTCAGGACGAGAAGAATAGCCGCGCCTGCCGAGGTGTTGTGGTCAGGTCGACGGTTACGAGTGCGAAGATGGATCGGTGATGGCTGGCACAGATCCTTTCGGCACCAGGGCAGACCTGATCCCGGGGGTTTCCTACCATCGCCTCGCGGCACTCACGGAACGAGGCATCGGGGATGTGTCCCGGCTGCCGGTGACGCTCAAGATCCTGCTCGAGAACAGCGTGCGCAACGCGGCGGCTCCGTCGGTCCGCGAAGGCGATGTCGAGGCGATCGCACGCTGGAACGGCACCGTCGCCGCCACCGATCGCGAGCGTGCCTTCATGCCGGCTCGGGTTCTCCTCCAGGACTTCACGGGAGTCCCGGCGGTGGTGGACCTCGCCGCGATGCGCTCGGCCGTCGCGCGCGCCGGTGGTGATCCGATGCGGATCGATCCGCTGGTGCCTGTCGATCTCGTGGTCGACCACTCCGTGCAGGTGGACGCCTTCGGGAATCGCGAGGCGTACGAACGCAACATCGTGCGCGAGTACGAGCGCAATCGCGAGCGCTACTCGCTCCTTCGATGGGCGCAGCAGGCATTCCGCGACTTCCGGGTCGTCCCCCCGGGGATGGGCATCGTCCATCAGATCAACCTCGAGTACCTGGCGCAGGTGGTGCAGGTGCGTGAGGTGGACGGCATGCGGATGGCGCTTCCCGACACGCTCGTCGGGACTGACTCACACACGCCCATGGTCAACGGCATCGGAGTCCTCGGATGGGGCGTCGGTGGCATCGAGGCGGAGGCCTGCATGCTCGGGCAGCCGCTGTTCCTGCTTGCTCCAGTGGTGGTCGGTGTCCGCTTCCACAACGCGCTTCCGACGGGGACGACCGCTACCGACCTCGTTCTGACCCTGACCGAGATGCTCAGAAAGCACGGCGTGGTCAACAAGTTCGTCGAGTTCTGCGGCACCGGACTGACCTCGATGTCGGTGCCGGATCGCGCGACGCTCTCCAACATGTCGCCGGAGTTCGGCGCCACCGCCTCGCTGTTCCCGATCGACGCGCGAACGCTCGAGTACCTGCGCGGCTCGGGTCGCGACCCCGAGCACATCGACCTGGTCGAGCGGTACGCGAAGGAACAGGGCATCTTCCGCACGGACGACTCGGAGATTCCGACCTTCAGCGAGATGGTGGAACTCGACCTGGCGAGCGTGGTCCCGAGCGTTGCAGGGCCGAAGCGCCCGCAGGATCGCGTCGCGCTCCCGAACGTCTGGGACTCCTTCACGAGCGTCTGGGCGCAGCAGCCCCCACGCGAGACCAGCGAGGTCACGGCCGAGGGCGAGGTGCCACGGCTCGTCGAGGAAGGCGGTATCGACCCCAACGGCCGTGCGGCACCGCCGACGCCGGACGGTCCCTCCGACGCCGACCTCGTCCGCGACGGCTCGGTGGTCATCGCCGCGATCACGTCATGCACCAATACGTCCAACCCCGCCGTGATGGTCGCCGCCGGTTTGCTGGCGCGCAACGCCGTTGCGCGAGGCCTGATGCCCCCGGACTACGTCAAGACGTCGCTCGCGCCCGGATCGAGAGTCGTCACCGACTACCTCGAGCGCGCGGGGCTGCTGACGTCACTGGAGCAGTTGCGCTTCAACCTCGTCGGCTACGGCTGCACGACGTGCATCGGCAACAGCGGACCGCTTCCCGAGAACGTCGCCGAACGCATCGACGCCGAGGATCTGGCTGTCGCGGCGGTGCTCAGCGGCAATCGGAACTTCGAGGGCCGCATCCATCCCCAGGTCAAGGCCGCATACCTCGCGTCGCCGCCGCTGGTGGTGGCATACGCGCTCGCGGGGCATCTCGACATCGACCTGAGCACTGATCCACTCGGGACTGATCGCGATGGGAAAGCCGTGTTCCTGCACGACATCTGGCCGAGCACCGACGAGGTGACGTCGACCGTGCTCGCCGCGATCGGGAGTGATCTCTACACGCACGAGTACTCGCGCATCTTCGACGGTGACGAACACTGGCAGCAGCTGCCGTCCCCCACGGGCGCGCTCTTCGACTGGGACGCGGACTCGACCTACGTCCGCGAACCACCGTATTTCGTCGGGATGTCTCCCGAGCCGACGCCGCCCGCGGACATCATCGACGCGCGCGTCCTCGCACTGCTCGGCGATTCAATCACCACCGACCACATCTCGCCCGCAGGCAGCATCGCCGGCACCAGTCCCGCGGCGCTCCATCTGCGCGAGCACGGCGTCGAGCCTCGCGACTTCAACACATATGGCGCGCGCCGAGGCAACCACGACGTGATGGTGCGTGGGACCTTCGCCAACATCCGCCTGCGCAACCAGCTCGCCGACGGGAAGGAGGGCGGCTGGACCGCGCATCTGCCCGACGGCGCGGTGATGAGCATCTTCGACGCCTCGGCGCAATACCAGCAGGACGGCATTCCGCTGATCATCATCGCGGGGCGCGAATACGGCTCCGGATCGTCACGCGACTGGGCGGCGAAAGGCCCGCTGCTGCAAGGGGTGCGTGCGGTGATCGCGGAGTTGTACGAGCGGATCCACCGCAGCAACCTCGTCGGCATGGGCATCCTCCCGCTCCAGTTCCGCGCAGGGGAGAGCGCCGAGTTCGCTTGGTCTCGACGGCACCGAGGTCTACACGATTCGCGACGTCGCGAAAGCGACAACCGGCTCGACGGTTCGCGTCATCGCGCGGCGCGCCGACCAGGCCGACATCGAGTTCGACACGGTGTCCCGACTCGACAGCGAGACCGACATGGAGTACCTGCGCAACGGGGGAATCCTGCCGCTCGTCCTGCGTCAACTGATGAGCGACTGACACACCGCGTGCCGCAACCACCGCACGACTGAATGCTGCTGTTCTTCTTCATCCTGGTCGTCGTCCTCGTGGTGGGAGTCGTGTCGTTCTTCGTCACGCAGCAGCGCGTGCGCGACATCCGCGCTTTCGCGGCGGCGCATGGACTGATCGCGAAAGGCAACCAATGGGACGCCGGTGACTGCAGTTTCTCCCTGTTCAACATGGGAAATCGCCGCTACTGGCGCAACGTGATGCAGGGCACCTGGAACGGGCTCGCCGTCTCGTACTGTGACTTCAGTTACGTCGTGCAGGCAGGGAAGAATCAGGAGACGTACTCCTTCTCGAACGTGGTCTCCCCACTCGGCATGGAGATGCCATGGGTGACCGTTTCACCGCGTGGGATCATCGGCGCCTTCGCGGAGCGGTCGCTCGGCGCGCCGGGCGTTCGATTCGAGTCCATCGATTTCAACGACCGCTTCGACGTGCAGTCGAGTGACGATGCATTCGCGGTCGAGCTCATCGACGCGCAGATGATCGAGACACTGCTGGGATTCGACCACGGCGTGCACGTCGTGTTCGGCCCCGAACTCGCTGATGGTGTACTGCCATCGCAGACCCGTCGCCGAGATAGCCCCGATCTTTGACGCCGCGGTCGTGGTGACGCAGCGCATTCCGACCCTGGTGCGCGCTCGGACCGGCCAGCCACCGGCGCCCACCGTCTGACCCGTTGTCCTGTGGGCGTTTGGAGGCCACTTGCGGCGCGGTACCCTTAGCCCCGCAATCGATCCCCAATTGCGAAGGAGACGTTCTTGATAGCCCTGATCATTGTCATCGTCGTCATCGTGGTCCTTGCCCTCGCGGTGGTGGCCTCGTACAACCGTTTCGTCTCCCAGCGCAATGCGGTGCAGAACGCCTGGTCGGACATCGACACCGAGTTGAAGCGCCGGTACGACCTCATCCCGAACCTCGTCTCGACCGTGCAGGGGTACGCGGCTCACGAGCGCGGCGTCTTCGAGGAGGTCGCGCAGGCGCGGTCCGCCGGCATGAACGCGCAGGGCCCGGCAGCTGCCAGCGCCGCTGAGGGACCGTTCCAGATGGCCCTGGGTCATCTCTTCGCGGTCGCCGAGGCGTACCCGGAGCTCAAGGCCAACCAGAACTTCCTGCAGCTCCAGGCCACGCTGTCCGACACCGAGGACCGGATCCAGGCCGCGCGCCAGATCTACAACTCGAACGTCCAGCAGTTCAACCGACGGGTTCAGGCGTTCCCGTCGAACGTGATCGCCAACATGTTCCATTTCCAGAACGCCGAGTTCTTCCAGATCGACGCAGCGCAGCGCGCCGTTGTCGCGGAGGCGCCGGAGGTCGACTTCAGCGCCATCACCAACGCGACGTACGGTCAGGCACCAGGTGCCGCGCCGGCGCCAACTGTCCCTGCTCCCGGCACGCCGGGAACGGCGCCGCCCACCTCGGGAGCCTGAGGCAGAGCCGGTGCAGCCGGCGCCACGTCGCTGGCGGGTGAGCGACGCCGTGCCGCTCCCCGGCATGCATCCCGTCGTTGCCCAGGTGCTTGCGGCACGTGGGTATGACTCCGCCGAGGCGGCCGCGTTCCTCGCGACCGACGGTGGCTATCACGACCCATTCGCGCTGCCCGCGATGGACGCAGCGGTGGCGACGGTCCAGGCTGCGATACGCGAAGGGACGTCGATCGCCATCTACGGCGACTACGACGCGGACGGGGTCACCGCCTGCGCAATGCTCACCCGCTGTCTCCGCGCCGCGGGCGCGACCGTTCTGCCGTACATCCCCAACCGCATGACCGAGGGCTACGGCCTGCATGCAGCAGCCTTGACGGACCTTGCGGCACAGGGCGTCGGCTGCGTCATCACCGTCGACTGCGGCACGAGCAGCGTCGACGTCGCGCTCAACCGCCCGCAGGGGATGCGACTGGTGGTCACCGACCACCATCTCGCGCTCGCCCCCGGGGATTCGCCGCCGCAGCTGGCGCCGGCGGACGCGCTGGTCAACCCCAAGCTGTCCGGCTCCACGTACCCGTTCGACGGGCTCGCCGGCGCCGGCGTGGCGTTCAAGCTCGTCCAGGCGCTCGAAGCGCGCGGCGCGGTCCCATCCGGCAGCGCCGACGCGTCGCTCGGTCTCGCGGCGCTTGGAACGATCGCCGACATGATGCCGCTGCGCGGTGAGAACCGGGTCATCGTCCGCGACGGGCTGCCGCGCATGGCCGATCTGCCCGGGCTGCGCGCATTGTGCGAGGCAGCAGGCACCGCGATCCCGCCGCGCGGCACCGACATCGCATTCGCCGTGGGGCCGCGCATCAACGCCGCCGGAAGGATGGAGGACGCGCGCCTCGCGCTCGAGCTCTGCCTCTGCGACGACCCGGAGGAGGCGGCCCGGCTCGCGGCGGACCTCGACGCCCAGAATCGCCTGCGCCAGAAGGCCGTCGCGGTCGCGCTCGCGCAGGCGGAGGCGCGCGTCGGCGAGATCGATGAGGACGCTCCGGCAATCGTGCTCGGCGATCCGGACTGGCCGATGGGCATCGTCGAACTCGTGGCCGGACGCATCGCCGAGCGGTATGCGCGCCCGACCTTCATCGCCTGTCTCGACCCGGCGGAGGCCAAGGGCTCCGCGCGGTCCGCGGGCGGGGTCCACATCGTCAAGGCGCTCGATGGCGCAGCCCCCGCATTGCTCCGGTACGGCGGTCACGCCGCCGCGGCTGGGTTCAGCCTGGACGCGTCGCGCTTCGATGAGTTCCGCGACCTCGTCACCGCGGCAGTCGGCGAGCAGAACGCCGGCATGGAGCGTCGCCGGGACTTCGCCGTCGACTGCGAGGTCACGGGTCTCGACGTCACGCCGGAGCTGTGCCAGGCGCTGGAGCAACTCCAGCCGTGCGGCCAGGGCAACCCCGAGCCGCTCCTCTCAGTCCGCGGCGCTCGCGTGCTCGGCGCCTCGACATTCGGGTCAGAACGTCAACACATAAGGGTCGCGCTGGCGACGGGTAACGGCATCGTCGAGGCGATCGCCTTCAACAAGCCTGAGCTTGCGGAGCGCCTCAGTGACTACCTGCCCCGCGGACGGATCGTGGACGCCTGCTTCGGGCTCGACCTGGACTCGTTCCAGGGATTCGTACGCGTCCGCGCGCGGCTCCGCGATCTGCGGCCCGCACGCGAAGCGACGCTTGTGGGCCGGCCTGAATCGGTGCTTGCCTCCCCGGTCTGACGCGTCGGAGCCGCGAGGCTTAGATCCGTCCGGTCAGCGTGGCGACGCCATCTCCTGTCAGATCGTCCAGCCCTGCCTTGCGTCCGGTCAGCGCGATGATGATTGAGGCCAGGGGACCTTTCACCTCCGGTCCAACGCCTTCGCTCCAATCGATGTCGGTGGCCGTCAGCTTGAGTCCAGTCGCGCGCCGCTTGCCGCCGAGAAGCAGGTTGCCCTTGATCACGAAATGACCGACGAGCGTCAGCGCCTCGGGCTGGTAGGTGTGGGCGATGCTGAGCGGCCGGCGGATGTCTTCGCCGTGGATCACGATTTCGGCAACCATGGCATCGAGCGGTCCCGGTGGTGAGGTGGTGCGGTCCAGCTGCGCCTTGAAGCGTGCGAGCGCATCCGCGGGCGTCGCTCCCTGCTCCTCCCGCACGCCCTTCTCGTTGAACGCGTTGAAGCGAAAGCCGCTGCCGGCAAGCCTGCCGATGAATTTCGGTGGGGTCATTTTCGCCGTGGTTGTCACGTGGGCAAGCACGTCGCGCACCGTCCATGCCGAGCAGAGCGATTGCGTCGACCACTGCGCTTCCGGGACGCGGTCAAGGTCCTCAATGAGCGCCACGCGCTCGGCATGAATGAGCGGCCACTGATTCCCAGCCACGGAGACACCTCCAGTTGCGCACAGGCGCTGAATTCGCCACGACTGTAGCAGCGGGGCAAGATTCGCGACCCCCAGACCGTTACAACTTCTGCACTTGCCCCGGCCGGGACCCGGTGCTAGCGTCGGCATGCGAGCTCGGCGGTCGATGAGCTCGGTGAGCGTGACGAGGATTTATCCGGAGGCACCTCATGCTCGAGGAAGTCGGCATCCCTCAACTCGTGGTCGGCGGCCTGGGATCGGGTTCCGGGAAGACATCGATCAGCCTCGGCCTCACCGCGGCGCTGCGCGCACGTGGACGGACCGTGCAGACCTTCAAGGTCGGCGCTGACTTCATCGACACCGCGTATCTCGCGCACGCCAGTCGCCGGCCGTGTCGCAACCTCAACTCCTGGCTGCTCGGCAGCGACGGTGTGCGTCGCTCGCTTGCCCACGGCGCGCTCGGCGCCGACCGCGTGATCGTCGAAGGCGCCATGGGATTGCTCGACGGGCACGGGATGGCGTTCGACACCCCTGCCGGAACGGTTCCGGAGTTCGCCGGCAGCACGCTCGAGGTCGCCCGCATCATCGGGGCGCCGGTCGTGCTCGTGATCGATGCGTGGGCGATGGGCGAGACGTCCGCCGCCGCGGCCCTCGGGATCAAGCAGCTCGACCGGTCATCCAGCGTGGTCGGCGTCATCCTCAACAACGTCCCCAACGACTACCGGCGCCGGGTCATCGAGGATTCGATCTGGTCGCTCGCGCGCATGCCGGTGCTGGGTGCCCTGCCGCGCATCCCCACTGTACGGATCCCGGAGCTGCGCACGGGGCTGTTGCCGTTGCTGCAGAACCCGAACGTGGACGAAGCCATCGCCGAGCTCGGCGAGGCGATCGCCCGCGACTGCGACCTCGACCTCATCGAGCGATTGATGGGCCGCGCCCGGATGGTGCATCCGCCTGTCACCCACCGCGCCGCTGACGCGCCGGTGCTCGAGCCGGTTCGCATCGGCGTCGCGTTCGACGACGCCTTCTGCTTCTACTACCCGGAGAACCTCGAGCTGCTCGAGGACGCGGGCGCGGAGATCGTCACGTTCTCCCCACTTGACGACCATTCGCTGCCGCGCGACCTCGGCCTCATCTACATGGGCGGCGGCATCTCCGAGGCATTCGTGCCGCGGCTCGCCGCGAACCATGCGTTTCTCGAGTCGTTCCGGCGCGCACGCGCAACCGGCGTTCCGGTGTACGCGGAGGGGTGCGGCCTCCAGTACTCGGCGCGCTCATTGCGCACGAGCGACGGCGAGGTCCACCCGATGGCCGGCCTGATCCCCATCGATGTCGCGCTCGAGGCGGGCACGCTGCACAGCGGGTACCGCGACCTCAGCATCGCGACCGCATCGATGCTCGGCCCCGCCGGGACACGGTTGCGCGGGCACGAGTTCCACTTCAGCCGATTGCTCGCCGGTGGCGACTGCCTCAGCCCCGCGTACTCGATGCACGACTGCGACGGCGAACCGCTCGGCTGCGAGGGCTGGTCCGATCCGCTGCTGCTGGCGTCGTTCATCCACCTGCACTTCGGGCAGGAGCAGGAGCTCGCGGGCCGGCTGGTCGCAGCCGCGCGGGCCTCGATCGACGCGCGGCGAGCGGACGCTGCACTGACGGGCCGCGGGACCCGATTCGCCGCCCCGGTGTAGTCTTGGGACGCGATGTCCCAGGCCCCTTCCACAATTGGTGAGTTGCGTCGCGCGGAGTACCGCGTGCTGCCGGTCAGAACCGAGCTTCGCCGCAACCTGATCCGCAAGCTCGGCAACCACGAGGAGCTGTTCGGCGGCATCCGCGGCTACGACGACTCGGTCATCCCGCAGATCGAGAACGCGATCCTCGCCGGCCAGGACATGGTGCTCCTCGGCGAGCGCGGACAGGCGAAGTCGCGGCTGATTCGCGCGCTCATCACCCTGCTTGACGATACCGTCCCTGCGATCGCGGGATGCGAGATCAACGACGACCCGTACGCGCCCATCTGCCGCAGGTGCCGCGACCTCGTCACGGAGAACGGGGATGCCACCGAACTCATGTGGCTGACGCCCGAGCAGCGCTACTCGGAGAAGCTGGCGACACCGGACACGTCGATCGCAGACCTCATCGGCGAGGTCGATCCCATCCGCGTCGCCGAAGGTCGCTATCTCAGCGACGAGCTGACGATCCACTACGGTTTGATCCCGCGCACCAACCGCGGCATCTTCGCGATCAACGAGCTGCCCGACCTCGCCGAGCGCATCCAGGTGGGACTGCTCAACATCATGGAAGAGCGCGACGTCCAGATCCGCGGCTACCGGTTGCGCATGCCGCTCGACGTGTTCGTCGTCGCGAGCGCAAACCCCGAGGACTACACGAACCGGGGCCGCATCATCACGCCGCTCAAGGACCGCTTCGGCGCCCAGGTTCGCACGCACTATCCGCGCAACCTCGAGGACGAGATCGCGATCGCCGAGCAGGAGCGCATGACGTTCGACGACATGCCGGTCCCCGTGATCGTTCCTGGCTTCATGCAGGAGATCGTCGCCGAGCTCTCGCACGTTGCGCGGCGTCATCCGCAGGTCAACCAGCGCAGCGGTGTGTCGGTGCGATTGACGACGGCCAACTACGAGAACCTCGCGGCCGGCGCGCTCCGGCGCGCGCTGCTCACCGGTGAACGTGAGGCGGTGGCTCGTGTCAGCGACCTCGCGGCGCTGTCCTCGTCGACCTCCGGGAAGATCGAGCTCGAGACGTGGGAGGACGGCGACGACGGCGCAGTCCTCGAGAAGCTGATGCGCACTGCGTGCAACAACGTCTTCCGCCGCCATTTCACGGTGCAGGAATTCAGCGACCTTGTGCAGCGCTTCGACCGCGGCGGTTTCACCGTCGAGGTCGGCGATCAGCACAAGGTTGCCGACTACTCGCAGGCGCTCACCGAGCTCGGTGGCGTCGAGAAAGCCCGGCAGCGCCTCGGTGAACCCGACAGCGACGCGATGCGTGTCGCGGTGCTCGAGTTCATCCTCGAAGGACTGCATCTCGGTAAGCGCCTCAACAAGACCGCTCTCGAGGGAAGCGCGGTCTATGGAGGATGAACCGCTCGTCGAACGGCCTCTGGTTGAGCTGAGGCGCGCCGCGCGTCAGCATCGGTTCAGCGGCTGGGACGGCACGCAGGATCCACTCGGCGATGAAGCCGACGCGCTCTTCGACCGCCTGAGCGAGGACGTCTTTCACGGCTGGGACTTCGAGACGGCATTGCGCCGTCTGCTGAGTCAAGGCTGGCGTGACAAGGACGGACGCAAGTTCGCGGAACTCGAGGAGCTCATGGAGCGTCTGCGCAAGCAGCGTCAGAAGCAGCTCGAGCGGTACAGCCTCGACAACGTCTTCAAGGACATCGAGGAGAAGCTCGACAACGTGCTCCGGCTCGAGCGCGAGGGCATCGAGGATCGCCTGCAGAACGCGAGCGAGGGTTCCGCGAAGCGCATTCTCGAGCGCGTCGCAAGCAAGCGCCGCGAGCTCCTCGACAACCTGCCCCAGGAACCGGGCGGTGTCATCAAGGAGCTGCAGGGCTACGAGTTCATGGATCAGCGCGCCGAGCAGGCGTTCCAGAAGCTCCTCGAGGAGATCAAGCAGAACGTCGTCGACACCTACTTCAAGCAGATGTCCCAGCAGATGAGCCAGATGTCGAAGCAGGACATCAACGCGCTCCGCGAGATGGCGCGCGACCTCAACTCACTGGTGCGTCAGAAACTCGAGGGTGTGCCGGAGGCGCAGCTGCAGCACAACTACGAGGACTTCCTGAAGAAATGGGGATCGATGTTCCCCGACGCGCCGGCGACGTTCGACGAGTTCCTCGCGCAGCTCGCCGCGCAGATGGCGCGCATGGACTCGCTGATGCAGTCACTGTCGCCGGAGATGCGCCATCAGCTCGAGGAGATGGTCTCGGCGACGTTCGGCGATGAGGACCTGCAGGCCCAGCTCGCCGAGCTGATGAGTGGGCTCGAGCTGCTGTCGGACCGCCGCCATCTCGGTCAGCGTTATGGGTTTTTCGGCAACGAGCAATTGCCGTTCGACGAGGCGATGGGTGTCATGGATCGGCTGCAGTCGATCGAGGAGCTCGAGCGCGGGTTGCGCGGTATGTATCGCGGCGAACCACTCAACTCCGCAACCGAGGAGGCGCTCCGCGACGTGCTCGGCGAGAACGCGGCGCGCGACCTCTCGCGTCTGCAGCGGATGACGGACCAGCTCGAGCAACGAGGGTTGGTCGAGCGCGACGGTGAAGGGATGAAGCTCACCGCGCGAGGGCTGCGGCGCATCGGACAGAAGGCACTCGGGGACCTCTTCGCGCGTCTGCGTCGCGATCGCTTCGGGGATCACCCGATCTCGCGCCACGGACAGGGGGGAGAGCGCGAGGAGGACACGAAGCCATACGAGTTCGGCGACGTGTTCGACTTGGACGTACGCGAAACCCTCATGAACGCGGTACGCCGCGAGGCCGACACGATGTCGATGCTCATGCGGCCGGACGGGACGTCCGCTCCAGCGACTCCCCTGGCTATGTCGCCTACGCAGTACGTCCCGTCCGTCCCAGGCCCAGTCTCGTCGGTCGGCGCTCCAGTTCCTCGACTTGCGCCGGACGACTTCGTCGTCCATCGGTCGGACACGCTCACGCGGTCGGCCACGGTCCTCATGCTTGACATGAGTCGGTCGATGCCGCTTCGCGGCTATTTTTATGCGGCAAAGAAGGTGGCGCTGGCGCTCGACTCTTTGATTCGTAGTGCTTATCCGCGGGATACGTTGCACATCATTGGGTTCAGTGATCTCGCGCGGGAGATCAGTCCGGCGGCGTTGCCGCATCTGTCGGTGAACGAGTACGTGTATGGGACGAACATGCAGCACGGGCTCATGCTTGCGCGGCGGTTGCTTGCGCGGGATCCCGGGGAGAACAAGCAGATCATCATCGTCAGTGACGGCGAGCCCACCGCGCATATCGAGAACGGGCGGCCGGTATTCTTCTATCCGCCGTTGCCGGAGACGTTCCACAAGACGTTGCTCGAGGTGAAGCGCTGCACGCGCGAGAACATCGTCATCAACACTTTCATGCTCGAGTTCGAACCATCACCTCGTGCAGTTCGTCAACCAGATGACACGGCTGAACCGCGGACGCGCGTTCTTCATCAGCCCGGATCGGCTTGGTGACTATGTCCTCGTCGATTACGTGAGCTCGAAGCGAGGCGCCGCCTAGGTGTGCTGACCACCGGCATGTACCTCTATCACCTTCGCCACGACGGCGACGTGGTGGCTCTCGTCGCTCCCCACGGACTGGACCGGCCGGTGCCGGCGTGTCCTCCTTGGGATGTGCGAGCGGTGGTCGCGCACCTGGCGAAGGTCTATGACCACAAGGTGATGGCAATGCGACTTGGCCGCCGGCCGGAAGAGGGGGAGTGGTTAACCGATGCGCCGTTTGGCAAGAGCACGGTCGAGTGGTTCGAGGACGAGCACGCGAAGGTGCTCGCTGAGCTCCAGGCACACTCGCCGACCGATCCTGCGTGGTCGTGGTGGGAGCCAGACCAGACAGTTGGATTCTGGTACCGGCGCATGGCGCTGGAGACAGTCGTGCATCGTGTGGATGTCGAGTCGGGTTTCGGCGTTCCGAGGGGCGTCGACCCGGAGCTGGCAGTCGATGGCATCGACGAGGTGCTCACGGTCATGCTCGGCGGCGATGACGAGGCGGCGGCGGATGTTCCCGGCACGGGAACCGTCAACATCGCAGCCGGCGGAGCTTCGTGGTCGGTGCAACTCGAGAACACGGGCACGGTGGTCGAGCCCGCGGCACATCCGTTACCTGACGCCGAGCTCTCCGGCGATCCGGGCGAATTGTTCCTCTACCTCTGGGGCCGCGCGCCGATCGACACGCTCACGCAAACCGGCGACGAGTCGCGCATTGCGTTGATGCGCGCACGGCTCGCCGCTGCAACGCAGTAACACGATGGACCGGGGGGCGTTCGCCGAGCGACTGCGTGTGCAGCTCACCGCGCGCTATCACGCCAACGTCGAGGTCGACAGCGCGCGTTTCGCGTTGCATGTCACGGGCTCGGGCCTCGACCTGACACTCCCGCTTGCGCCGCTGTATCACGCATGTCAGCGCAACGAGGACCAGACCCCTGCACTCATTGCTGAGTACGTCGCGTCCATCGAGCATCAGCTCACGCCGCAGCCGGCGATGGTGCTGTCGACATCCAGGCTGCTCTGGTGTGTCCGCAACGACCGCTCCATCGCGAAGCTCGGGCGCGCGGGCGATCTGCTCCGTGTCGCGGTCGGCGCCGACCTGACAGCGTTCGCGGCCGAGGAGTTGCCCGGGTCGATCATGCGCGGCGTGCCGCGTGACGAGTGGACCGCCGCGGGGCTCAGCGACGACGACGTGCAGGCTGCGACGACTGCCAACACCGCTGCGCGCTTTGCGCCGCTCGTCGAGCGGATCGCAAAGACCGATCGGATTCCTGCCGACGGCTGGCGGGTCGCGTCAGAGCCGCTCTTTCAGGGCAGCTTGCTCATGGCACCTGCCGTGCTCGAAGCGTTTGCGAGTCGCGCAGACGGCGATGTTTTGCTCGGCGTGCCGGATCGCGGCGTCGTCCTCGCTCTGCCCGCCGCGCTGCCCACCGCCGAGCGGTTCGAGCGCCGCGTGACGCGGGAATGGCGCGACGCGATGAACCCGTGCTCGCGCGAGTTGCTCATCACCGACGGCCGGTCGCTGCGCGCGGTCTCGCGCAGGAAGCGGCTGTCAGGGCCGGTGGTGCTTCCCTGGCTCGCGGAGTAGGACTGCCGCCCGCCCGCCTTCGAGGCGGCTCGCCTCTTGACGCGCGACGATCGCACCTGCAGCGCCGATCGCGAGTGCTGCTCCAAAACCGACCAGCGTTCGCACGGCCATGCGCGTTGCCTGGTTCCTGCCGCGAGTGGTGATTCCGGGCAGGTTGGGGCCGTCGCCGAACCAGAGGGTCAGCGCGGTCTGATCGGCGACGACATCGCCGTCGGAGCGAACGTGGCTGCGCTCGATGCGCACGGCGGCCGGGCGTGGGCCACGCCAGCCGCGCGTGTCCAGCAATCCGGGGGCGGCACGGAGCGCCCCGCTGTTGGCGATCGCCCGAACCACAGCCACGGCACGCTCCGACGTCGCCATAGCTCGAAAGGATAGCGTTCTCCTGATGGCGCTGATGGACGAGCTCCCCGGCCGCATCGAAGCGAGTTTCATCGGCGCACTGGCCGGCGAGCATGCCGCAGGCACCGCCGCCGGCACTGCCGATTTCGTGGGTGTCGCCGAATCGGCGGCCGCGTGTGGCTGCTTCGACGACGCCGATCTTCGCCAGCGCGGGCTCGAGCGCCCGTCACGCGCGGGGGCGGCCGGCCTGCTGCTTCGCGCGCTGCCGTTCGGGCTCCTCAGCCCGCTGAACCGGCCGCGTCTGCGCCGCGATGCGTACCGCTGCGTCGCCATGGCAGGCGCCGACGAGGGCACCGCCGTCACCGCCGTCGCAGCGGCGCTCCTGATTGCGGACCTGCTCCGCTTCGACCTGGAGACCTCGCTCGTACGGGTGCGTCAGTCCCTGCTCGAGGACGCGCCGATGGCGCTGCTCGAGCGGTTGCGCGTGGTCCAGGACGGGCCGGCGCTCGACGTCTCCGATCCCGATCCCGGACTAACGCTCCAACGGGCGATCTGCGCGCTCGCTACCGAGAACCCGTTCGATGACGTGCTCGCGGCCGCTGCCGGTGGCACGGCCGTGGCGGCGAGCCTGGCCGGTGCCCTGGTCGGGGCGCGCGACGGCATGCCGTCAGTGGCCGGTGTCGACCGCGACCACCTTCCCCACGCCGATCGTGCGCTTGGGGTGGCACACCGCCTCGCGGAAGCCGCCGTCGGTGCGTTGCCTGCGCCCGAGGCCCCTCGCTAACGCCGTTCCGCCGCCAAGCTGGTCGACGGTGTCCTGCGCGCTTGATGTCACCCAGGGCTTGATATATGCCGACATCGGAATATATGATCCAGGCGTGGCACGATCCTCGACGACGTCAGACGTCTTCAACGCGATCGCCGACGCGAGTCGCCGAGACGTCCTGGATGCGCTGATCGCAGGCGAGAAGGCAGTTGGGACGATCGTCATTGACCTCTCGATGTCCCAGCCGCAGGTGTCAAAACACCTGCGGGTCCTCAGCGAAGTGGGCCTGGTCAGGTGCCGGCCGGAGGGGCGTCGCCGTCTGTACAGCCTTGAACCCGCGCGCCTTCAGCCTTTCCACGATTGGTTTGGCAAGTACGCGCAGGCCTGGCACGACCGGATGGATCGGATGGACGACTACCTCAAGGAGCTACAAAAACAAGGAGAGCGGCAATGAGACCCACGCGGCATGGATCGGCAGTCATTGAATTCCCGAACGCGCTCGAGATCGTCACCACTCGTGAATTCGATGCGCCGATCGAACTCGTCTTCGACGTCTTGACGAAGCCGGAGCACGTGCGCAACTGGTTCCCGGCGTGGGAAGACAAGATGACGGCGTGCTCGATCGACCTGCGGGTCGGGGGGAAATACCACATGGTCGCAGTGACCCCCGACGGGACTGAGTGCTCGTTTCGTGGAACGTATCTGGAGCTCGATCGGCCGACCCGGATCGTCGACACGTGGCTGTTCGATGGATGGCCGGATGCGGAGGCCGTCGAGACGGTGGAGCTGCAAGAGACTGATGGCGTGACGAAGATGACGGTCACCCTCGCGTTCCGTGACCAGGCCGGCCGTGACCACATGACCAGATTCGACGGCCAGGAAAGCAGCTGGGACCACATGGAGGATTACATGCGGTCACTGCTCGACCCAACGGACTAGTCCTCACGTTTGCCGGGGCTGGACGGCGCAAGCACTAACATCAAGAGCGCATGGAAGCCACCGCTGCGCCGGCAACCGGGCGCAAGATCCGGATCCTCACCGCGAAAGTGGGCCTGGACGGGCATGACCGGGGCGTCAAAGTCATCTCCCGCGCCCTTCGCGACGCCGGCGTCGAGGTGATCTACACGGGGCTGCACCAGACCCCGGCGATGGTGGTCGAGGCAGCCATTCAGGAGGACGTCGACGGGATCGGCATCAGCCTGCTGAGCGGGGCGCACATGACGCTGTTCCCCGAGATCATCCGGCTCCTCAAGGAGCGCGACGCGTCCGACATCGTGGTCTTCGGCGGCGGGATCATCCCGAACTCCGATGTCACGGCGCTCGAGAACATCGGGGTCGACAAGGTGTTCACTCCTGGGACGTCGCTCGACGAAGCGGTGTCATACGTCAAAGAGCGCTTCGGCTCGGGGGCGGCAGCCTGACCCCCGGGTTGCTCTGCCTGGCGACGGCCACCGCACGAGCATCTCGCTCACTCGCCGACCCCGAGGACAGCAGCGCAAGCCTGGCGCCGCCGCACCCGGCATTCGCGGCCTTTCGGAAGATGTCGTACATCTGGGTCGACGGCCGAGCCTTCGAGCCCATCGGCGACAGCCTCGATCTCTGGCTGGTCTTCCTCCGCGATCGTGGCGCGCGTCAGGCGTGGCTCGACGTGAGCGACGGTACGGAGGTGTGCCGCGTCACTCGTCGGGACGGTGACGAGACGTGGACGGTCGTCTGGAACGGCGGGATCTACATGCTCCACGGCGCGGAGGACACCGGTCCGCCGCGACGCCACGAGATCGACATCGACGGGACCGCCGCGCATCTCCAGGAACTGGTGGCCGCGGAGCTCCAGGCAGGTGCGACCGACGTGCGTCGGACAGCGCTCGAACGCGCCGCCGCCATCCTCGCCTCCTCGGGAGACGGCGAGGAGGTCTCGGACGTCGCGTGGCCATATTTCGTGCTTCCGGATGGGGCATCGACCGCCGCCCGTCGCCTCATCGCGGCGGCCTGCGCGACATGGCCTGAGACCGGCGGCGCCCCTGATCCCGCCGGCGTCCCGGCCCGTGGCGAAGGTGCCGTCGAGGCGGCGCTGCTGGCGATCGCAGCATCCGTGAACTCGGCGCGAGCCACCGAGCCGGTAGAGTAGCCAGGTAATGGCAGCTCCCCTCGAACTCAGCGCGTCCGTCCGGTCAGAGACCGGGCGCCACGTCCACGCCGTGCGGCGCCGTGGTGAGGTGCCCGCCATCCTCTACGGCCACAACGTCGAGCCGCAGAAGCTGGCGATCGAGGCGCGCAGCCTCCAGAAGGTCTGGCACGGCGCCGGTCACAGCCACCTCGTCGACCTCGCGCTCGACGGCGGCCGGGCACGCAAGGTGCTCATTCGCGAGTTGCAGGTCAACCCGCGGACGATGGAGCTGATGCACGTCGACCTCTTTGCTGTGAACCTTCGCGAGAAGCTCACCGTCGAGGTCCCGCTGATCCCGATCGGGGAGTCGCCTGCGGTCACCGAGTTCAAGCTCGGCGTGCTCCAGCAGGTCATCACCTCCGTCAAGGTCGAGTGCATGCCGGGTGACATCCCGGCGCTGCTCAACGTGGACATCTCAGGTCTGACCGAGATCGACCAGGCGATCCGCCTGAGCGAGGTCCCCCTTCCCGAGCGCGTCACGCTTGCCACCGGGGTCGATCCCGATGAGCTCGTCCTCAAGGTCGCCCAGGTGCGCGTCGCAGCCGAGGCCGAAGAGGCCGAGGTCGCTGCCGAGGGCGAGGTCGCCGCCGAGGCGGGCGAGGCGAGCAGCGACGACGACGCCGGGTCGTCCTCCTAGCGGCGCGATTCAGATCTGACGCCGGTGTCGTTCGACACTGATGGGGGGCGAGGATGATCGCCAGCGCGACAACCTGCGATAGCACCAACTGGTTCAACTTCGTCTGCACGGCCATCCAGCCGCACGACGCCACCGGGCCAATAGGGCCCTTCGTTGAAGGCGCGATCAGCGCCATCACGCTTTTCATCGTCATCTACGTGCTGGGTCGGCTGGTGCGTGCCGCTGTGCTCTGGACGATGCGCCGGAGCAAAGCCGATCGTCAGGTTCGGACTCTCGTTCGCAACCTCATCACGGTCACCACCTACGTCGTCGCCGTCATCAGCGCTCTCGTTGCCGGTGGCGTGAACGTCCCGCTCATCATCGCCGCCGCCGGTGTCGGGACGGTCGCGATCGGTCTCGCGTTTCAAGACCTGCTGCGCAATGTGCTGGCCGGCATCTGGCTGCTGCTCGAGCAACCCTTCCGCCTGGGTGACACCATCACGGTCCTCGATCAGACCGGAGCGGTCCAGAACATCACGTTGCGCACCACCACGTTGCGCACCGGTGCCGGCGCGCTGGCCATCCTCCCGAACCTCACCGTTTTTACCGGTATCGTCATCAACTCGAGCCACTACGACACGCGCCGCCTCAGCGTCACGGTGCGCGTGCCGGCGGACGTCGACCTGGCCGATCTCATGCGCCGCGCACGCGATGTCATCGAAAGCGTGCCAGGTATCGATGCCAAGCCGGGCATCGCTTTCGAGCCGATCCTCGACGGCGATGCGCCGCTGCTGCAGTGCAAATTCTGGGTGGATCAGCGCGAGCAGGACATCGACGCAGTCACCGCGGCGGTCGCCGAGCAGCTCTGGGATGTCGTGGGTGCCAAACCCGTGCCCGCGAAAAAACAGGCGCCGCCCAAAGCATGAGCGATTCGTCGGCAGCAGTCGTGTCCGAACCGACGCAGCGCGTCGTCGTCGTCCGCCACGGGGAAACGGAGTGGAGCCGCATCCAGCGGCACACGGGCCGGAGCGACATCCCGCTGACCGCTAAGGGACAGGCGCAGGCGCGCACGCTGGGGCCGGCGCTTGCGGGACTGACGTTCGCCGCCGTCTTCGTGAGTCCGCTGCAGCGTGCGCGCGAGACATCGATCCTGGCTGGATACGGCGACGTCGCCGTCGTGGATCCTGATCTGGTCGAGTGGGACTATGGCGCGTACGAGGGCAAGACCAGTGCTGAGATCCAGGAGACGCGGCCCGGTTGGACGCTGTTCGGCGACGGCGTCATCGGTGGCGAGACCATCGACGATGTCGCTGTGCGCGCCCGTCGCGTGATCGAACGTGCTCGCGCCGTGCCGGGAGACGTCCTGCTGTTCGGCCACGGGCACCAGTTGCGCATCCTCACCGCGCTCTGGCTGGAGTTCCCTCCAGTGGCGGCGCAGCATCTGCAGCTTGCGACCGCCGCACCGTCGATGCTTGGATACGAGCATGACTGGACAGCGCTGCTCAGCTGGAACGGGTTGAACACGCAGTGACGTTCGTTCCGCCGTTTCCGACAGCCAACTCGGACGAGCGCGAGCTGCTCTTGAGCTGGCTCGACTTCCTCCGCGGTGCGGTGCTGCGCAAGATCGCCGGGCTGGACGAGATGGACGCTCGCTGGACACCTGATGGTGGGCTGATCTCGTTGCTGGGCATCGTCAATCACCTCACGCACCTCGAGTGGCGCTGGATTGACGGCGCGATGCGTGGCGAGGAGACGAGTCGTGACCAGGGCGAGTTCTATCCCGGCCCGGAGCTCACCGTGGATGCGGCACTGATCGCGTATCGCCAACGCGCAGAGGCGACCGACGCTTACATCCGCGCCACGTCACTGACGCAACTGTGCACGAATGGCGAGGGCACCGACCTTCGGTGGGTGGCGCTCCACCTCATCAATGAGACCGCGCGCCACGCAGGACATGCAGACTCAACGCGCGAATTGCTGGACGGTCTGATCGGCGAGTAGTCGTTGGCTGCGAGACGGCGCCGCTGGAAGGGCGCTGTCAGATGTGCACGAAGGACTGAGGCTGGATGTCGGCGCTGGTCAGTTTCGTGGCCACTCCATCCGCACCGACCACGTAGGTCCCGGGCATGTTCGAAGGTCCGAACTCATCGTTGTCGCCCGTGGCGACAAGCGTTGTGGTCCCTGCCAGCCAGCCCGTCGCCGCAAGGCCTGTCACCGAGACCTCCACGCTGTTGAGCGTCTCGATATCGATGATCCAGACGTCGATGCGCTCGTTGCCGTTGTGCGGTGCTGGACACCACCTGTCGAGGGTGACGAATTCCGGCCCGGCGCTCAGCAACACGCCGCCGAACTGCATCGCCTTCGACACATCGCACCCGTTGAGAAACGCCGCCGCCGTCACGTTGCGCTCGGTGCCACTTGGAAACACGATGCGCAGGACCGTCGCCGATGCCGCCAGTGCGGCTTCGCCGTTCAACAGCGCACTGGGGATGCAGGCCATCGTGCCGTCATCCGCGATGTCCTGCAGCTCGCAGTTGCCGGAGCCCAGCTTCGACGCCAGCGGCGTCACGGTTCCCGTCGAGAGGTTGAGGAGATCGGTGGGATTCGGGTTGATCTGCGGCCCCTCGTAGCAACCCGGCGGACCGCCTTCAGAGAGGACGATCCCCGCGGCAGTCCACCGGTAGAAGGTCCAGCCGAGCCCCTGTGGTTTGAGCGGAGGCAACTGCGCGAGCAGCTTTTCCTGGCCGGGCGTGGAGCTGATATAGACGTCGGTGTCGGTTGCATTTGGCGGGAAGCCTGCGCAGCTGTTCACGGGACCCTTCAGCATCCACGCCCATTGCGTCCCATCCTCGGACCCGATCGCGTCGATGAAGTCATTGGGGTCCGTGATGGTCTCGAGCTTCGACACCGAGCCGGTCGCCGATATGGCGTCGAGTGCGTCGATCCCGTAGAGCCCTTGACTGTCGGTCGCTGTCGTGTGCTCGGCGAGCAGGCGATCGCCGAGCGGCGACACGATCTGGTACGGCGCCTTCGCCGGGAGCGTCGCCGTCGGTGCTCCGGCGGCCGAGTAGAGGACCTGCGTGAAGTTGCCCGTCTGGTTGTAAGCGAGCAGCGGGGCGATGGCAGCCGGCGGCGGCAGCACGGGGAGCGTCGGCGTCGCAACGTGAGGAGCGGGCGTGGGACTCGCCGTCGCACGCGCCGTCACGGTCGCTGTCGTCGCCGACCCGCAGGCGGACGCGATGACTGCGACCAACCCCAGTGATCCCAGCCACCTGGCCGATCGTGAATGCGGGCTACGGCCCATGGGCCGCCATCCTAGACCGTCCCGCAACTCTCCGCAACAAGTCCTGCCGTTGTGCCGTCTTGGTCCTAGTAGATGAACGCCTCGACGTCGTTCAGCGAGCCGATGTGGCGTTGGTCCACCACGCCGAGGCCGAGGAAGTTGCCCTCATCAACCGTGAAGCTGCTCGAGCCCTGCACGGAGACGACGTAGGCGACGTGTCCGAAACCGCTGTAACCGTTGCCCGCACCGAACACGACGATCGAGCCAACTCGCGGCCGCATGCCCTCGGGACGACCTGCCGCGCGCGCGGTGGCAGCCCACTGATCGGCATTGCCGTTCCACGTGACGCTGCGGAGCGACGCGACGTACCAGGTGCACTGTCCCCATGGGAAGTAATCGGTGGTGGGCCCGAAAGCGAACGGAGGCAGGGCGTTGCCGATGACGCGCGCGGCTCCCCGCCCAGCTGCCGCTGCTGCCGCCGCGGCTGCCGCGGCCTGTGCACGGCGCACCTGGGCGATCTTGGCCTGCACACCCTGGAGTTGCACCATGAGAGTCGCAGCTCGGCCCTTGAACGTCGTTGCCCGCTGCTTGTACGTCGCTTCCTCGGTCTGCTCCTGGCCGCCGAGGGTCTGCAGGCTGCCGACGAGTTGGTTCGCCTGCTGCTGATCATGCGTCTGCTGCGTCTGGAGCAACGTCAGCTGGTCGCGCTGGGCGCGAATCTGCGTGACGAGCGTGTCGACGCGGCTGCTCACCTGGTCGACGCTCGTGAGCGTGTCCATCGCGTCCTGCAGGCTCTTGCTGTTGACGAGGATCTCGGTGACCGTGCCGTCGTCGGTGAGCTCGTAGACGTGCACCAGGAGTTGCGAGAGGTCCGACTGGTCAGTCGCGAACTGCGCGTGCACCGTGGCGAGCTCCCTTGTGGTGTTCGCGAGATCCTGGTTCGCCTTGTCCAGCTGCAATTGCGCTTCCGCCAGCTTGGTCTGCGTGTTGTTGATCGCCTGCTCCGACGCCAATGCGTTGCCGAGCGCCGTCGAACTGGCGCTGCCGAGGGCCGCGATCTCGTGCGAGAGCGCGCGTGCCTGCGCTGAGAGCACCTGGATCTGGTGGGTGAATTGATCCGCGTCGACCCGCACCGCGGTGAGCGGGGATCCTGCCACGACCAGGGCTATGACGCCTGATGCGGCAGCGAGACGCACGCGACCAGCGAGCAAGAAGCTGCCTCCATGGGAGAGAAGTGAGCTGAAAGGACGCCGGTGCACCGTACCAGCGGACCCCGAAACGCGCAACCCACCGACGCACCTGCGCGCACGCGCGAGGCGTCAGGCCTCTTTGTCGGCGCCTTCCGCGGCCTCGGACGGATCCGGGCGTCGAGCCTTCCGGCCGGCGAGCACGCCGAGGGTGGCGCCGAAGACAACGTGACCGGCGAGCATGACCGCCTGGCGGCCTCGCTGATCTCGATCGGCGCGCCGCATCAGCCCGATTGACGGCACCCAGCCCATGTAGCTGACGCCCCAGATCGCGGTGCCGTAGGCGATGCCAAGCGGCACCGACGGCACCGGCGCGCGGCGGGCGACCACCCCGAACGCGGCGCCGGCGGCGGCGCCGAACGCGAAATGGAGCCCGGTGGCGAGCGCATCCTGCTGCTGGGCGTCCGGACGGATGCCGTGGCTTCGAAGCATCTTCGAGGTGATCTTCTCGGGCGGTAGCTGGCCGGTGATGCCGAGCCGTCGCGCCCCGAGCATGACGGCGCTCATCAGTGCCGTGGCGACGGTACCGGCGGTGGCGCCGCGCAGGAGGGACTTCATGAGTGCCTGTGACTATATCTGATAGTGACGCTATAAGGTGAGGCGCTCCCTCAGGCTCCGGCCGCGGCCTCGACGATCCCGCGCAGGCCGGCGATCGCGGATGCCAGCGCGCTGACGTCGAAGTCCGCGGCAAGCCGGTCCGGATCGGTGTACACGAGCTCCGTGAGGGTCTCGCTGCGCTCCCGAACCAGGACGCGGAGTGGGAGCTCCAAGGCGATGTCGGGAGCCGCGAGCATCAACGGCGTGCCGCCTTTCGCGCTTCCGAAAATGAGCACGCGAGTCTTCGGCATCGTGAGCCCAACTTCGTGTGCGTTCTTTGCGTGATCGATCTCCGCAAACAATGTCAGGCCGCGCTCGTGGATAACATCGCGCAGCCGCGCGATGACGTCGTCGAATGGTGCGTTGCTCTGCCTCGTGCAGAGCTCATCAAGTCGGGACATGCTGCGTGCTCCCTGTGGTTCGCGCTGATGCAATGAAATGGCTATACCGCGTGCACCATACATGCACAAAAGTGGTCCAAGTGGTCACCGATACGTGTGCGTTGGGTAAGGCCATTTCTCATGCTGCCGACGGCGACCTCGGGATAATCGCTCACCCATCGGGGTGAAATCGTGTCCGATGGTTCCCCCGATGGGGTGAATTGCGTTGCGCATGCGGGGATTCACCGTGGGTGGAACGCTACGATTTTTCGTGTCGAGGTGTCCCTGCGTGCGCGCCAACAAACGTGTCGTCGGAGTCGCCATCACCAGCCGGATCGGAGCCATCGGAGGAACCAAGTTGCTGACAAACAAATTAGGCATCAGTGCCGTCGGACTGGGGGTGCTCGGCCTGCTCGCCGTCGCTGCGTGCGGCAGCACGAGCAACACTCCCACGACGGGCGCGCTTGCCTCGTCGCAGGTACTGCACTTCCCCGTCTTCCAGGACCCAGGGACGTGGGATCCCGGTGAGATGGACGCCGAGGTCGACACCGAGCTCATGCAGAACGTGTTCGACAACCTCTGGCGTTTCGACGACAACCTGAACATCGTTCCGGACATCGCCCTGACCGTGCCGACACAGGCCAACGGCGGCATCTCCGCCGACGGCACCACGTACACGATTCATCTGAATCCGGCGGCCAAGTTCTCCAACGGTGACCCGGTCACCTCCAAAGACGTCCTGTACTCCTGGAACCGTGGTGCCGATCTTCAGGGCGCGTACGCCTCGATCCTCAGCGCCATCCAGGGCTTCTCCGCGGCGCAGAAGGCCGCCGGCGCTCCGCCGTCGTCCGGTTCGCCCACAAGCTTCCAGGCCAACATCGAGACCCAGCTGAAGGCAGGCAACCCCGCGTTCATGATGAGCGGCCTCACGGCGCCCGATCCTGAAACCGTTCAGGTCAAGCTCTCCACGGGCTGCGGCTGGTGCCTCACCGCGTGGACCCTCGAAGGCACCGTCGGTGCGATCGTCGACGAGAAGGTCATCGATGCGCCGGGTGTTGATCCGGTCAACTGGTGGCAGACGCCCGCCGATCTCGTCGGCACCGGCGCGTACAAGCTCACCTCGTACACCCCGAAGCAGTCCATGGTGTTCAGCCAGGTGCCCAATTGGTGGGGTTCTCCGAAGCCCACGCTGAAGACGATCGACATCGACATCAAGGATCCTTCGACGGCACCGACCACGGTCGACGCCTTCTTCCAGAAGGGCTACGACATCATCGGCTACGGCGGTGACAGTGCACTCATCCCGCTCGCTAACGTGCTCGCCATTCAGGCGAACTCGAAGGAGAAGCCTGACCTTCTCGTCCAGCCCAAGGGCCGTACCACGTGGCTGAGCTTCAACATCGGCTACCCGTCGACGGGTGGACCGTTCCTCGGTGAATCGGCCGCTGCGAAGGGCCTCCGCCTTGCGTTCGACCTCGCAGTCGACAAGCAGGGGCTGGCCACGACGGTGTGCCACAACCTCATCTGCTCGGCAGCAACCGGCGGTCTCATCACCACCGGGCTCATCGGCAACGGCGGACCGAACAGCGATCCACTTGCCAAGTTCGACCCGACCCAGGCCAAGGCGCTGCTCAAGCAGTACGACCCGACCGGCGCACTGACCAAGAACCTCACCTACTCGTACAACTCCGGGAGCCTCAACGAGAGCGTCGCGGAGTACCTGCAGAACGAGTGGCAGACCAACCTCGGCGTCAAGGTCAACCTGAACTCGGTGTCGGACGCTTCGATCTTCATCAACAACCGGCTCTCGGGCAAGTACGAGATGTCGCGTGACGGCTGGCAGTTCGACTACAACCACCCGCAGGACTGGTACGACAACCTCTGGGGCGCGATCCCGACTGCGGAAGGTGCCAACACCAGCGGGTTCGACGACCCGACGTACGACAGCATCCTCAAGCAGGCCGACGCGGAGCCGCTGACGACCGCGTTGCCGCTGTACATGCAGCTGGCGCAGATCCTGCAGAACGACGTCGTCTACATCCCGCTGTACTACTCCGTCGGCAACTTCCTGATCCAGCCCTACGTGAAGGGTGCCGGCTCGAACACCGCGTTCGACCACTACTGGGACGAGATCTCGATCCTGGCTCACTGACCTCGTCAACTCCCTCCCGGAAAGGCGCCTGGCACTCCCAGGCGCCTTTCTCTTTCTCCCTGCTTCTCATGTCAGCGCGCGCGACTCGGGCCACATCCCAGAATAGGTCGAGACATGGGATTCGTTGATGTGAAAGGGCTCCGGCACGTCCTCCCGGACGGGAGAGTGCTCTTTGACGATGTGTCCTTTCGTGTCGGCGAGGGGAGCAAGACCGCACTCCTCGGCGCGAACGGCGCCGGCAAGACAACCGTGTTGCGCATGATCGCCGGTGACCTCAAGCCGCAGGTCGGGACGATTTCGAGTGCAGGCGGTCTTGGCGTCATGCGTCAGTTCATGGGGAGTGCCGACGGCGTGCGCACCGTCCGCGACCTGCTCATCTCGGTATCGCCGACCTCGCTCCGCCGCGCCGCGCGCGCGCTCGACGCCACTGAAGCGCTCCTCAACGAGGGCGGCGGTGACAGCGCCGGCGCAGCGTACGCGCAGGCAGTCGCCGACTACGCGGACGCCGGCGGATACGACGCCGAATCGGTATGGACGCTCTGCACCAACGCTGCGCTCGGCGAGGACTACACAGTGGCAGCAACGCGGTCAGTCGACGAGCTCAGTGGCGGTGAGCAGAAACGCCTGATGCTCGACGCGCTCCTGCGCGGTACCAGCACGGTGCTGTTGCTCGACGAGCCGGACAACTACCTCGATGTCCCGAGCAAGGAGTGGCTCGAGGCAGCGCTCGTCGCGAGCACCAAGACCGTGCTCTTCATCACGCACGACCGTGAGCTGCTCTCGCGTACCGCGCAACGCATCGTCACGCTCGAAGGCCATGGCGCGTGGATCCACGGCGGTGGCTACGCCACGTACGTCGAGGCACGGCGGAACCGCAGCGAGCGCCTCGAGGAGCTGCACCGCCGGTGGACGGAGGAGCACGAGCGCATCATCGATTACGTGCGGACGTTGCAGCAGCAGGCTGCGCGCAGCCCCGCAATGGCTGCGCGATACAAAGCAGCGCAGACGCGGCTCCGCCACTTCGAGGAGAAGGGCCGGCCCGCGGAACGGCCGAGCGAGCAGCAGGTGCGCATGCGTCTCAAGGGCGGTCGCACGGGCGTGCAGGCGATCATCTGCAAGAAGCTCGAGCTCACCGGGCTGTTGCGACCGTTCGACCTCGACGTCGTCTTCGGAGAGCGAGTCGCAGTCGTCGGACCGAACGGATCCGGGAAGTCCCACTTCCTCAGCCTGCTCGCCGGAGAAGACGTTGCCCACACCGGGGATTTCCGCCTCGGCGCGCGTGTCGTCCCGGGCGTGTTCTCGCAGCTCCACCGGCGTCCGGACCTGGCCGGGCGCACGCCGGTTGAGATTCTTGCCAACGCGCAACTCGAGCGCGGCAGGGCGATCGGCATGTTGCGCCGGTACGGGCTCGACCAACAGTCCGACCAGGTGTTCGAGACACTCAGCGGCGGTCAGCAGGCGCGTCTGCAGATTCTCCTGCTCGAGGTGGACGGCGCGACGCTGCTACTCCTTGACGAGCCGACGGACAACCTCGACGTCGACAGTGCGCAGGCGCTCGAGGACGGGCTCGAGGCGTACGAGGGGACCGTGCTCGTGGTCACGCACGATCGCTGGTTTGCACGCAGCTTTGACCGTTTCCTCGTCTTCGGTGAGGACGAGCGTGTCTGGGAGTTCGAGCGATCCAGTGTGGACGCAGCCGTTGTCGCGGGCTGCTTCGTAACCAACCGCCATTCGGCCGGGACGCCTCGTTTGACACCACTGGTACAGCGTTGCATCCTCTTGCTCAATCCCATTTGTGCCAGGAGGACTCGAGCGATGCCGGTGAAGGCGTGGTCGCCCAAGCGAGAGCGGCAATACGAGCACATCAAAGAGGGCCTTGAAGAGCACGGCAAGTCGGAGGATCTCGCTGAGGAGATCGCCGCTCGCACGGTGAACAAGGATCGAGCGCGAGCCGGCGAATCGAAAGAAGCGAGCCGTACGTCGATCGACGACATCTCATCCGGGCGCCGCGGAGGACTGCGCTCACACAAGGGCCCTGGCGGACGCACGTACGATCAGCTCCGCAACGAGGCAGCCGATCGCGGGATCAAGGGACGCTCCGCGATGAACAAGGCGCAACTGGAGCGTGCGCTCGACAAATAGAACTCGGCTGGGGACGGCGGCGTTCGCAGGCACTGATACCGTCACGTCGATGTCTGAGCCGACGGTCGCACCTGTGCTTCGTGCTCGTGGACCACGCATATGGTTGACGCGTCACGGTGATGGCCTGCCGCGCGCGTTCTGGGTTGTGTGGATCGGCACGATCATCAACCGACTCGGCTACGTGGTCGAGCCGTTTCTCGCGTTGTATCTCGTGCACGGTCGCGGCATCTCGGTTGGGACTGCTGGTCTGCTGATCGCATGCTTCGGGGCGGGCGCGTTCGTTTCGCAACCGCTCGGCGGCATGCTCGCCGACCGGATCGGCAGGCGCTTCACGATCATTCTCGGGATGACCGCCTCGGCGGCCGGGTTCATCCTGCTTGGCCTGGCACCGACCATCGCGATCATCGGCATCGCCGCCGCGATCTGCGGCGTCGCGATCGACCTCTACCGGCCCGCAGTCGCGGCGCTTGTCGCAGACGTGGTGTCCACCGCAGATCGTCCGCGGGCGTACGGACTGCTGTACTGGGGACTCAACGTTGGCGTCGGTGTCGCCGCCGTTGCCGGCGGGTTCCTCGCGCAGCGCTCGTACTGGTATCTCTTCGCCATCGACGCGATCACCTGTGTGGGGTTCGCGGTCGTGGTCGCCGTCGGCGTGCCGGAGACGCGCCCGGAGCGGCACGGCGAGGAGAACGGGAGCTACGCGCAGGTGCTCTCCGACCGCCTGCTGCTCGCGATCGCGGCGTCGGCCTTCATCAGCGGCGTCGTCTATTTGCAGTCGTTCGTGACGCTGCCGCTCGTGATGAGCATCCACCGCCTTGGCCCGGCTGCGTACGGGCTCGCGTACGTTGTCAACCCCGTGGCGGTGATCGTCCTGCAGCCACTCACGATTCGATGGCTCGCGAAACAGCGCCTCGTCCACGTCTTCGTCGGTGGGTCGGTGATGCTGGGCCTCGGGTTCTTCGCGACCCTTTTCGCGCGATCCGTGCTCGCATACTCGGCGACGGTCCTGATCTGGACGCTCGGTGAGATCGCTTTCAACGCGGTCGGACCGGCACTGGTGGCGGATCTCGCGCCCGTGCACCTCCGCGGTCGCTACAACGGTGTCTTCGGGACGTCGTTCGGTGCGGCGGCCTTCGTGGCGCCGATCGTCGGCACCATCACGCTCGAACACCTGGGTGAGGGTTGGTTATGGATCGGTTGTCTCGTTGTTTCGGTAGTCTCGGGCAGTGCGATCCTATTGCTCAGCAACCGGATCGATGCACGTCGCGCCACGATGCTGGCGGCTGCTCAGTCCGTGGTCACGCCGTAGCGGCGAAGACCGGGACGGGCGCCGGTGGCGACGTCACCCTTGCAAACCGCGCGACGACTTCGTCCGGTGCGATGGGCCGGCTGATCAGGTATCCCTGCAACTCGGTGCAGTGGCGGCTGGCCAGATAGCGGCGCTGGACCTGGGTCTCCACGCCTTCGGCGATGACCTTCAATCCGAGGCTGAGACCCATCGCGATCATGGCGTCGACGATCGGTGCGGACTGATGATCGGCCGTGATTGCGCGAGTGAATGAGAGGTCGATCTTGAGCGTGTCGACCGGGAATTTCAGGAGCCGGCTCAGCACCGAGTAGCCCGTGCCGAAATCGTCGATGGCGACGCGTACGCCGAGTTCCGCGGATCGTCTGCAGCAGGCCGAGCACATCGCCCTGCTGCGGCACGGCAGCGCTTTCGGTGATTTCGAGCTCGAGCAATCGGGGGTCGAGACCCGTCTCCTGCAGCGCATCGAGGACGCGCTCGAGCAATTTGCACGTGCCGAGGCTGCGGCCCGAAACGTTCACCGCGACCGGTATTGGATCGATGCCGGATTGCGCCCATTCCTGTGCTTGACGGCATGCGGCCATGAGTACCCAGGTATCCATCTCGTTGATGAGGCCGCTCTGCTCTGCGATTGGAATGAACGAGTTCGGGGTCACAAGACCGCGCGACGGATGATTCCAGCGCACCAGCGCTTCAACGCCGGCCAGCACTCCGGTCTGCGCGTCCACCTTGGGTTGGTACAGCAGCACCAACTCGTCGCGGCCGATGCCCGCTCGCAGATCCTGTTCAAGCGTCAGCCGTTCGAGCGTGGACACGTACATGGCGTCCGTGAAGATCGCATGGCGATCCTTCCCGTCGGCCTTGCCGACGTAGAGGGCAACGTCAGCGTTGCGCGAGACGTCGGCGGCCGCGTCCGCGCCGATCGAGCTGGCGACGCCGATCGTGGCGGTGACGGTCAGGCTTCGACCTGCGATCAGGAAGGGCGCATGGAGTGCCGTGCGCAACCGCTCTGCCGCGCTCGAAGCGTCGCCCGCATCAGCGAGATCCTCGAGCAGGATCGCGAACTCATCGCCGCCCAGACGGGCCGCCGTGTCCCCGGAACCGATGCTCGCAGCGAGGCGTTCCGAGACGCGCACCAGCAGCGCGTCGCCCGCCGCATGCCCCAGGCTGTCGTTGACGGTCTTGAAGTTATCGAGATCGAGCATCAACACGGCGTAGCACCCGCCGCTGCGCTCGAGTCGATTGTGTGCGTGCTGCAGTCTGTCTCGGAAGAGCGACCGATTGGCCAGTCCGGTGAGCGCGTCGTGGAGCGCCTGATGCTCGAGATCGCGTCGAAGCCGATTGCGATCGGTGACGTCGCTTGGGCAGACGATCATCGCGTTCTCGCCGTTGAAGATCGTCTCCCGAGTGTCGACCTCGATGTCGAGCGTTTGCCCGGCCTTGGTGCAATGGCGAATGCCGCCGAAGTGAGTTCGCCCTCCTCGCACCTCGTTGAGGTTTCGCATGAGCTGATCGCGATCCTCCGGCGGTCGGATCTCGCCGAGATGCAGCGCAAGGAACTCGGCGTGGCTGTAGCCGTACATCGCCTGCGCGGCCTTGTTCACAGCGAGGAACTGCAGGTCGCCACCGACCGACATGGATGTGGGGAGCCTGGTCACGAGCATCGCCTGTGGGTTTTCGTCGAACAGCGATGTGAACGTCTCTGCACGCGTGGCCGCAATCCGCGCCTCCTGCCCGTGCTCGTCGACCTTCGCTTCAGCGGCGAGAATCCGATCGCGCCGCCTCCGTGCGAACAACGCGAAAACCAGCACAAGGAGACCCGATCCGAGGACCATGGCCATCGATGCCACGAACGCGATGGTCACACCGCGAGCAGCGCCGCCTGCTTCTTCTCGTGACTCTGCTGCCAGTGCCGCGTTGAGCGGCGTGAATCGAGTCTCGCCGACCTGCGCGTTGAGGTCCGCAGCGGATTGCGGACCGCCGGCGCGGATGCCCGCAAGCTCAATGGAGACGGCGGCCTGGTAGTCGTCGGCCATTCGAGTGATCGATGGCAGCGCGGAGTCGGATGCATCGGTCGAGGCCACGGCGCGCAGAGCCGCGTTCGCGTCGGCTTGCAGGGCGAGACGCGTGCTCACGCTGTCGAGGACGCCCTCCTGTTCCACGGCGATAGCCGTCCGCAGCGTGCTCATCGTCTGCGCGCCGGATTCCTGCTGGACCGACCACGCGTGCAGGATGACCAGCGCAACGAGCACGGCGCAGGTGAGCAACGCAGAACCGCCCGCGGTAATCCAGAAAGGAATATCGCGCGACTGCGCGTTCTGTCCCGACCCGGTGAGTTGCACAACCTTCCTTGTGAATCGCGTGCAGAGATTGACTGGGCTGCTCCTGGCCTCACGCTACAGGCGCGGCACGGCTTCCTTCGGCGTATCGCAGGGTCCGAACATCGGCGAGACAAGCGCGTCCGGTCGGCCGCCGTACGCAGGAGCCACGGTATCCCCCCGATTTGCGTTAGGTTACCTAATTTGGTAACCTAACGATATGCAGCGGAGTCCGAGATCGCTTCTCGAGCGACCGATGGCCGAGGAACTCGATTCGGACTTCTCCACCGCAGTGTCTCGGCTCTACCGCCGCCTCCGCGCGGAGAAGGCCGACGATCAGATCGGTGACTCGCATCGCTCGGTGCTTGCGCTGCTTGTCAAGGAGGGCCCGCGGACGCTGCGGCAGCTCAGCGACCATGAGCATGTCACCCCACCGTCGATGAACCAGACGGTGAATGCGCTCGCCGAGTGGGGCTACGTCGAGCGGCGCGGTGATCCCGACGATGGTCGCAAGGTGATCCTCGCCGCGACGCCGGTTGGCGCTGCACTCATCGCAGAGACACGGCGCCGGTGGTATGCGTGGCTGAACGCCCAGCTCGAAGCACTCACCGTCAGCGAGCGCCGGGTGCTGTCGGCTGCCACAGGTATCATCAACAAGATCGCCGAACTCGTGACGACGGCAACAAGCATCGCCCCGGTGCCGCCGGCGATATCGCCCCGCTACAAGTGGGTCGTCCTGTCGAACACGACGATCGGCGTGATGCTCGCGACGATCGACTCGTCGATCATGTTGATCGCGATGCCGGACATCTTCCGCGGCATCAAGCTGAATCCGCTCGCTCCGGGCAACAGTTTCTACCTGCTCTGGATGATCCTTGGGTATCTGATCGTCACGAGCGTGCTCGTGGTGAGCCTCGGGCGCCTTGGCGACATGTTCGGCCGAGTGCGCATGTACAGCCTGGGCTTCGTCATCTACACGTCTGCGTCGCTCGTGTTGACGATCGATCCGCTGACTGCACAAGCGGGCGCACTCTGGTTGATCGTCGGGCGCCTCCTCCAGGGCGTCGGTTCTGCATTCCTCATTGCGAACTCCGCGGCGATCATCACCGACGCATTCCCCTCGAACCAGCGAGGTCTGGCCCTGGGGATCAACAACATCGCCGCAATCAGCGGGCAGTTCATCGGGCTCATCCTCGGCGGCGTGCTCGGTGCCATCGACTGGCGTCTCGTCTTCCTGGTATCGGTGCCGTTCGGGCTGTTCGGCACCGTGTGGTCGTATCGCAACCTCAAGGAACTCGGGCAGCGTCACCGCGCGAAGATCGACTGGACCGGCAACGTCACCTTCGCCGTCGGGCTCGTCCTGATCATGATCGGCATCACGTATGGCATCGAGCCGGCCGACGGCAAGAGCATGGGATGGACGAGCGCGCCGGTCCTTGCGCTGCTGAGCATCGGTGTCATCTCCCTGGCGGCGTTCGGCGTTATCGAGTCCAACGCGACCGAGCCGATGTTTCGACTGGCGTTGTTCAAGATCAAGGCATTCACATTCGGCACGCTCGCAACGCTGCTGTCGGCAATCGGCCGCGGCGGCCTGATGTTCATGCTCATCATATGGCTGCAGGGGATCTGGCTCCCGCAGCACGGCTACAGCTTTGCGCAGACACCGCTCTACGCAGGCATCCTCATGCTCCCGCTGACAGCAGGTTTCCTGCTTGCCGGCCCCGTGTCCGGATACCTCTCGGATCGGATCGGCGCGCGCTACCTCGCGACCGGTGGAATGACCGGCGCTGCAACGAGTTTCCTGCTGCTGCTCTTCCTGCCGGTCGACTTCAACTACTGGGCCTTCGCGGCAATACTGTTGCTGTGCGGTCTCTCGATGGGTGCCTTCGCCGCGCCGAATCGTGCTGCCATCATGAACAGCCTGCCGGCGCGCCATCGCGGCGCAGGCGGCGGCATGAATGCCACGTTCCAGAGCTCCGCGCAGGTGCTCTCGATCGGCATCTTCTTCACGCTGATGATCGTTGGACTGTCTGCGACATTGCCGACCACGTTGACGCAGGGGTTGACAGCGCACGGGGTGTCTGCATCAGTCGCTGCGCATGTCGGGAACCTGCCGCCGGTGTCGATCCTCTTCGCGGCGTTCCTGGGATACAACCCGATCCAGACGCTTGTCGGACCGAGCGTCTTGGCGCATCTCTCACCTGCGAACCGTGCGGCGCTGACGGGACATTCGTTCTTCTCGAACCTCATTTCCGGCCCGTTCCACTCGGGCCTCGCAACGGCGTTCATCTTCGCCGCAGTCGTGTCGCTGATCGCGGCCGCGGCGTCGTGGTCACGCGGGTCGCGGTACGTGCACGTGGACAACCAACCGGTCGCAACGCCGATTCCCTAGAAAGTTCCAAGCACATGCAGACGAGTTTCGGATGCGCGGTCGTCAGTCTCGGGGGTGTCGATATCAACCCCTACGGAGACAAGGACATGACAACGGCAACCGTTCTCCTGAACGCCGGTCTCGCGGCGGGTACCAGCGGACTGGTGACCACCGCAATGACGATCGTCCCGAACCTCGATCACGTGCGGCTTGCTCGCCGCTACCACGACATACTCCGGCGGCGCAGGGCCCGAGAGCGTTTCGAGGCCGGCCTGCAGCCCGGCGTGTGACGCCTGCCGCAAACGTCGGCCGCGTCACGAGCCGCCCCCGCGCCACCCCGGGGGCGGCAACCATCTGGGCCGGAGGGCCCGCTCGACCGCTAGTTGGGCGATATATACTGCTGACGTGAGCAAGCGGACGATGCAGGAGGCGACCTTCCTCATCCTCACCGCGCTCGCATCGGGCGCCCAGCACGGCTACGGAATCATTTCGGACGTCGCCCAGATCTCGGACGGTCGTGTGCAGTTGCGCCCCGGCACCCTGTACTCGGCCTTGGACCGTTTGCGCATCGACGCGTTGATCACCGTCGACCGTGAGGAGATTGTCGAGAACCGGCTGCGCCGCTATTACCGGCTCACGCCGGCAGGGTCGGCACAGCTGGCCGCCGAGGCGGAACGCGCCCAGTCCAACGCGGCAACTGCGCTCGCGCGGCTCGGGCCTGCCGGCAGGGTGGCTGGATGAGCGATGCCGCGCGCCTCGAGCGGGGATATCGGCGCTGGCTCCGCTGTTACCCACGCTCGTTTCGACGCGAGCACGAAACCGAAATGCTGGCGGTGTTGCTGGCCGGCGCCGGGAGCGATCATCAGCGCCTCCAGCTCGCCGAGTGTGTCGACCTGCTCGTCGGCGCCGTAGCGACGCGTCTGCGCCCGCGTGTCCCCCGCACGCAGCGATCGGTGCTCACCGCCGTGAAGCTCATGTACGTCGGCGCGATGCTGGAACTCACCACCGCAATCACCCTGCTGGCCACGCTCGGCCAGGTGAGGTCGAGCGTCGTCAACGCCGATCCCGGAATTACGGCCGCCGGCTGGAATGCGGTCGTCGACGCGCAGATCGATCCGCTCGTGATATCCGCCGGCATCGCGGTCATCCTCTGGCTCAGCATGGCGTCGGCGTACGGCCGAGGGAAACGCTGGCCCGGCATCGTGTTTGCGGTCTTCTTTGCCGCGACCACGTGGAGCCTCCTCAGCGGGCTGAGCCGTGGATCGTTCGTGTATGCACAAATGGACCTCGTCATTGCCACCGTGCTCTGGCTCGTCGAGCTTGCGGTCTTCGTGATCGTCGTTCACCGGGCGTTGCAGAAGCTCGCGTTCGCACGTTCGCGTCCCGCTCGCGCCGGCACAGGGTGAGCACGCTGCCGCAGTCCTCCGGTGACCGCGGCGCGCCAGCGCTCAGCGTCGAGCATCTGTCGAAGCGATTCGGCGATCGCGTTGCGTTCGAAGACGTTTCTTTCGACGTCGGGCGCGGCGAGGTGTTCGGTTTTCTCGGCCCGAATGGGGCAGGCAAGACGACGACGGTGCGCACCCTTGGGACGCTCATCGGGCCAACCTCCGGGACGGCGACCGTCGCCGGCATCCCCCTTGTCCCCGAGAACGGTGTCGAGATTCGGCGGAAGATCGCGATCATGCCGGAGTCGCCCGGTCTGTACCTGCGCCTGAGCGTGCGCGAGAACCTCGAGTGTTTTGCCGACCTCTACGAGGCACCCACCCCGAGGGAGCGGATCCAGTTCGCACTCCACGCGGTCAACCTCGCCGAGCGTGCCAACGATGCCTGCGGCACGTTGTCCAAGGGTCTTCGGCAGCGCGTGGCGCTCGCGCGGGCACTCCTTGGTGATCCCGAAATCCTGTTTCTCGACGAGCCGACCGCAGGACTTGATCCGGTTGCCGCACGAGATGTCCATGAATTGATCGACGAATTACGCAAGCGTGGCGTGACGATCTTCCTCACGACCCATCGCCTCGAGGAGGCCGAGCGCCTGTGCGATCGAGTCGCAATTCTCAACACCACGCTGCGCACGATCGGCCGTCCGGACGAGCTCCGTGAGCAGCTGTTCTCCAAGACGCTCACCGTGAGAACACGGGTCCCGCTCGCGGACGCCGGCAAAGTGTTTGCAGGCATTCCCTCCGCAGGCTCGTGGCGAGAGGATGTTGCAGCGACGTACGTACTCGACGTCACCGACGCGGCCGCCGCCGCGCCGGCACTCACGCGAGCGCTCGTCGCAGCCGGCGCCGACGTGCTGTCCATCAGCGAGTCGCACCACTCGCTTGAGGATGTGTATCTCGAGCTCATCGACGAGGACCGCGCGGCGGGCGCCGCATGAGACTGAGTAGGCGACGCGTCGGCGCGATCTTCCGCAAGGAACTCCGCGAATTCCGGCACAACGGCTCGATCGTGGTCACCATGGCGGTCCTCCCCGTTATCTTCATCATCCCGCCGTTGATCTCACTGCTCGAGTTGTCGTCGTCGCAGGCAGGTGGCCTCCTCAACGGCGACCCGCTCGCGTACCTGCTTGGCATTCCTGCATTGGTGCCGGCGACGATCGCCGCGTACGCGGTGGTTGGGGAGCGCCAGCAGGGCACGCTCGAGCCGGTGCTCACGACCCCGATTCGCCGCGAGGAGTTCCTGATCGGGAAGGCGCTCGCGGCGTTCCTTCCGGCACTCGGCATCTCGTATGCAGTGTTCGGCCTCTTCCTCGCGTGTCTCGCGCTGTTTGCACACCCCGCGGTCGCATCGGCAGCCTTCCAGGCGCCGGACCTGATCGGACAGGTGCTGTTCACACCGCTCATCGCCGGATGGGCGATCTGGCTGGGCATGGCGATCTCCACGCGAAGTCAGCGAAATCCGCGTCGCGCAGCAGCTTGGCGTCGTCGCCAGCATCCCATCCGCGGTGGTGACAGCATTCATCGCATACAACGTCATCCAGATCACGCCAACACTCGTGATCTTCTTCGCGGTGCTCCTGCTGGTCCTCGACGTCGTCGGATACCGGTTCGTGTCCGCGTTGTTCGACCGCGAGCGCCTCATGACGGGCAGCCGGTCCTAACGAATCTGGCTCCCATCGCGTCGCAGCCCTTCGCGAATGGCTTGCTCGACGGGCGTTGGAGTTGCGGAGAACGGATCGAGGTCGCCGATCGGTCGCAAGGGCGGCTGAGCCATGAAGCGCGGTGTGTGACCGAGGTGAGCGCTCCCCGAGTGCACCAGAAACGGATGGCAGAGGTACACATCGCCGAGCGATCCGGTAACAGACGCGACGGGTCGCGACTCCGATATCGGCACGACCTGCTCGCACAGCCGCATCCACGGCAACCCTTCGTCGCCTTCGGGCTCGAGCACTTTCGGCACGTCGAGATGCGAGCCCACGCGCACGAGAGTCGGCGCGTCGTCCGGTCCAACCTCGGAGAACAGGAACAACATCAGCAGCGCACGTCCGCGAGAACGGAGATTGACTCGCGGTGTGCCGTCGGGACCGGAGAAGCTCGTTTCCAGATGCCAGCCGCCGTCGGCGGGTGCATCCGGGCTCGGGAACCGAAGCGGGAATGTGCCAAGACCGTTCAGTGCCTGCCAACGCCCGACGCCGACGAGTTGATCGAACGCCTCGTGGAGCAGTGATGTGTTCGCTGCCTCACGAAACGGCGGAGTCGCGATGAACTCCAGGCGCCTGAATGGCTGAACCCACGTCGACGGATCGTCGGGTGCAGAGCCGGCAAGAGCCCAGAGCTCCCGCCGGCACTGCTCACCGAGGTCACTGGAAAACGCCGCATCGACTTTGACGAAGCCTGCGGTGATGAAATGTTCGATCTGTTCAGAGGTCAACGACACTGTGACGTCCTCGTCCGCGTGAGTAGACCGAATCGCAGTCCTTCGCGACATAGAAAGCCGATCGCAACGACTCGGGCGATTGTCGCCGACGCACCGTGATGCCCTCGCCGCGGAGCAATCGCATCTGGGCACGATCGCTCACGCCGGGGAGATCACCCGTCGCACGGACGACGCGCCACCACGGCACGTCCGCCGGGCAGGATGCGAGTGCCCAACCGACGGTTCGTGCTGCGCGACGGCTGCCGATGGCCAGCTCCGCGACATCGGCATACGACGCCGTGCGACCAGGCGGAATGGTGCGCACCACGTCGAGGATGCGTTGAAAGGTGCGTGGGGTTCTGCTCGACGTGGAAGGCGGCGCCATGCGAGGCATGATGCCCGACGCTCCCCGTCGCCGGTCAGGTGGGAGCAGGCCGGCGAGGCCAGCGATCCCGCGGTGCGAGGGTGCTGGGCCCGACGTGCTCATCGAGCCAACTCGTGAGCGTCGCGGCGGCACGCCATGTGCCGGCAACGTGATTGAGCGCGTCGTCGCGACCGATGCCCGGTTCACCTGATTTCAGGCGTCTGACGAGGAGCGAGCGAAATTTCAGCAGCTCGTCACGCGGATGATCGCGCGGGTATCCGCGGGGCACGGCGGTGAGGCTGTCGCTGATGAGCTCGAGGCGGTCCTGCTGCGTTGCGAGCAGCGCTGCAGCCAGCCGCGCACCGAGTTGTTCATCGACCACGCCGTCTCGGTACCGGCGTAGCTGATCCGAGGCGAGCCGGTGGTATCCCGTTCCGGCGTAGAGACCACGGGCGGAAATGTCGGCGTACAGCCGAGCTCGAACGGGCTCATCGAAGTCGAGGACGCCGTACGTCCTCGTTTTGTACGGGCTCGCCGGCGCAAAGCGCATGTCATTCTGCTGCCGGAACACATGGATGGTGCCTCCAAACGTCCCGCGCAACTCCTCGAGCATGAGTGTGAAAGGACTTCGCACGTCGGCGTCATACCGCTGACGTGTGGCGTTGAAGTAGTCACGAGAGTTGTCCTCCTCCAGGCCTGTGAACCATTCGAATGCGCCTGCGTTGAATCCCTGAAAACCAGCGTCTGTCGCGCCGGCGCTCTGCTGTGATCTCGGTTGTTTTGTCTGCATGTCAGCAAGGGTGTCGCGCTGTCGCGGTCAGCGTGCGGACTTCCCTCAGTTCGCCTAACCAACAAGCGTGCCCGAGCATCCGAGTCCACCAGTGCCGATCCCGCCCGTGGGGGGCATGTCCTAGGCTTCCGACGGCCACTGAGCGGGCGACCAGTCTCCTTCGCGGTCAGTCGTCTGCCCTACTTCGATCAGATGACCGTCGGGATCGCGAATGTAGCAGCGGATCTCGTGCTCGTGATGCTTTGGCGGCGTCAGAAAATCGGCACCTCGAGCGCTCCATTCCGCGTACACGGCCTCGATGTCTTTGACACGGATATTCAGGAAGCTGCTGACCCGGTCCGGGTCGGGCGGCGTCACCAATGTGACCGCAGGCTTGTCATCGGTCGGGCCTCCCCCGACATTGATGATGATCCAGCTGTTGGAAAGCGCGACGTACGTCGGCTCTCCGGAGAAGACCACGCGGCCGCCGAGTACCTCGGTGTAGAAGCGGCGAGAGCGCTCGACATCGGCCGAGACGATGAAGTGAGCCAGGACGATGTCTTCGGGTGGTGTTGCGGGCTCGCTCATCTGTCACCTCGACTGGTTGGTTCTCGCACCGCGCGTATCGCGGTCTGCACGATGTTAGGGGAACGATCGACGTCGCCCGCTGGGTATAGGGCGAGAGACGCGGCGCAGCTAACGCCCAAGCGACCGTCAGCCGGCACGCCGCTGCAATTGCCATGCGGCTTCGAGCGCATCCTCGATCGGCCTGGCCTCGCCGCTGGCGAAGTCCGCGACGACCATCATGTGTTTGACGTAGCGGGCTGGGACGCTGAACGTCGCCGGGAACTGCCACAACAGCGCGTCGCGAGACGCGAAGCCGGCGCGAATCACCACGTGAGTCTCATCAAGCTGCCGCGCTTCCAGCCTCCCGTGATACCGCCACTCGGGCAGCCCCTTCGGCGCGGTGCGGCGAACGCCGCCCAACGCCTCGACAACCCGCCCGACGTCGCCAATCTCCACGGCCACGCGCCTCCTGCGTTCTCTGCGGCCACGACATCAGCCAATCGACAGAGGTAAAGCGGCCATCCTGGTCAGCTTACGAATATCAGGAGTCAAGGAACAGGTGCACCGACCATCGACGCCGCCCAACGCACGAAGCTGGTCGTCAGAGGGAGGGGTTCGGATTAGACGCTGACGCGATCGATCCGTTCGCTTCTGTAACGGATGAACCACCGACCCTTGGATTGAGTTCGCCGAGTCTGCCCCTACTCTGCTTTTTGTGTCGATCGAGCTCCCTCGACCCTGGGCCACCCGTGGCTCGGCGTTGGCCCCTCGCACTCCCCGTTGGGTTGCTGTTGTCTACAGCGCGTTAGGGGCGCTGCTCCTCGCGTACCTCGTTTCGCTCATCCTCCGGCAGCCCGACCAGTCCAACACGCTTGTTGATGGGTGGGGCGTCGGCGTGTTCGAGGTTGTCACCAGTGCGCTCTGCATCTGGCGAGGGATCGCATCGCGGCGCCGGATCGTTCCCGTCATGCTCGGCATCGGCATCCTCTCGTGGAGCATCGGCGATACGGTGCTGGCCGCAGAATCCGCAGGCGGCGGCGCCGTGTCGGTCCCGTCACTCGCCGATCTCTTCTGGCTGGGGTTCTATCCCGTCTTCTACGTGGCGCTGATTCTCCTGGCACGAAGGCACATCGGGCGCGTCGGCGCCACGACATGGCTCGACGGGGCTGTTGCGGGGCTGGGCGCCGCAGCCTTGTGTGCCTGCTTTGCGTTCAACACCATCCTGCACTCGGTCGGCGGAAACGCGACCACGGTCGCGACCGATCTTGCGTACCCGATCGGGGATGTTTTGCTCCTCACGCTCGCAGTTGGCGGCACAGCCATCATCCCCGGCCGCAAGGACCCACAGTGGCTGCTCATCGCCACCGCGATTGGGTTCACCGCGATCGGCGACACCTTCAATCTGTTTGCCAGCTCGGGGGCACCGTCACACCTGGGCGTGATTCTCGACGGAGTCGCTTGGCCTGTCGCAGTCCTGCTGGTCTCGGCGTCTGTCTGGGTGCGGCCCCTGCAGACAAGCCCGTTGGCACGCAACGGACCTCCCGGGTTTCTCTTGCCCGGCCTCGGCGCCTGCGCCGGCCTCCTCATCCTCCTCGTTGACACACTGCACCAGGTCACCCCGGTCGCGATTGCGCTTGCGACCGCTACCTTGGTGACGGTTGGCGTACAACTCGCGTTGTCCGTGCGAACGCTGCGAACGCTGACTGAGTTGCGACATCGTCAGGCGATTACCGACGACCTGACGGGACTGGGAAATCGCCGGCAGCTGTTCAACCTCCTTGACGCCTTCTTCGCTGACTTCGCTGACCCCGAGACCATCGACCGACGGCTCTCGCTCCTCTATGTCGATCTCGATCATTTCAAGGAGATCAACGACTCGTTCGGCCATTCGGCAGGCGACGAGGTACTCAGACAGTTGGGCCCGCGCCTCACGAACCACCTCCGAGCGACGGATGCCCTCGTACGGGTCGGCGGAGACGAACTCGCGGTGCTCGTGATGGACATGGACCCGACGTACGTCGGAACCATTGCGCAACAACTCATCGACGAGCTGCAGCAACCCTTTGTCCTCGACGCCATCAGCGTTCGGGTCGGCGCCAGCATCGGCATCGCGAGCGCGCCGACAGACGCGACCGACAGCGCGAGCCTGTTGCGGTGCGCGGACCTCGCCATGTACCGCGCGAAGACCGGCCCGCAGCCCTACGAGTCGTATCAACATGAGCTCGACGACGACGGCAACCGGCTACGCCTCGTGGACGAGTTGAGTGAAGCCATTGTCGCCAAGCAGCTCGAGGTGCATTTCCAGCCGCAGCTGGATCTCGTCACCGGCAAGCTGTCAGCGATGGAAGCCCTTGTCCGGTGGCCTCACCCGCGCCTCGGCATGATTCCTCCCCTCGACTTCATTCCACTTGCGGACGAAGCCGGCCTCATGCATTCGCTCACGGCGTTCGTGCTCGAGCGCGCCGTCGCACAGTGCGCTGCGTGGCGGGCCGCTGGAGACGACGTCACCGTGTCAGTCAACGTTGCCGGGACGAACCTCCTCGATTCCGGATTCAGCCAATCGGTCATGTCGACGCTCGCTCGATACGACGTGCCTCCTGCCAGTCTCATTCTCGAGATCACGGAAACGATGATCATCAGAGACTTCGAGCTGTGCAAGCCCGTCATCGAACAGCTGCGTGCCCTGGGTCTCGGTGTGTCGATCGATGACTTCGGCGCGGGGGTCACATCGCTCGCGCATCTCGGCAGCCTGGCGGTGAGCGAACTGAAACTCGACCGCGCCTTCCTGACGCGACTCGCAACCGGCGACACCGAGCGCAATCTTGCTCTCGTGCGCGCGACGATCGCGCTTGGGCACAAGTTGAATATGCGTGTCGTGGCCGAGGGAATCGAAGATGTCGAAGCGCTCAACCTGCTCGCTGCGCTGGGATGTGATCTTGCTCAGGGCTATTTCATCAGCCGCCCGATGCCCGCGGCCGAACTCGATCTCCGCGATCGGGGCGACGGCGGGACTCCCTCCTCCGGAACGGCTGTCGCCTAGCATCCAAAGCGTCAGTCGCTCCGAACCTTCGAGGTAATCAAGCTTCAGTCGCGACCCGCAGGCCCAAGCCGATAAGCGCAAGTCCGGTCAGCGCATCCAGCGCGCGCCGTACGGAGCTTCGCCGCAGCACGTCGCCGATTCTTGCGACGGCGAACGAATAGAGAGCCAACCAGGCGAAGGTCATGGTGCAAAAAGCCAGTCCGAGTAGCGCGAGCAGCAGGAACGGGTGCGCATCCGTGCCTGCAAATTGCGGCAGGAGGCTCACGAAGAAGACCGCCATCTTGGGGTTGCCGAGGTTGCTGATCAGGCCCTGGCGATATGCGGCTCGTGACTTTGCAGTGGCCGCTCCCACGGTATCGATCGGGTCAGGGGCGATGCGGCCGCGATACGCCTGCCACAGCGACGAGATACCGAGATACACGAGATATGCCACCCCCAACAACTTGATCACCGTGTAGACGGGCGCGAAAACCCGAAGGAAGGTGGCGATGCCGGCGCTGCTTGCCACAGCCCAGATCACCTGGCCAGTCGCGACACCGGCGGCGGTCAGGACACCTCCTCGCCGCCCGCCACGCAGCGTGTTGCGGATGGTCAGGGCTGTGTCCGGGCCGGGCGTGATGATGACCACGGTCGCGACGCCAAGGAAGGCCCAGACGCTGATGCTCACCATGGGCATTAAAGCTACAGGCCCCATTTGACGCTGGTTCGAGGAAGTGGCTAGGATCGGCGCTGTTTCATCGGGCCTGGATCGCCGAGGGGAGGCCACAACCAGTGCGTCGGGTGGCCCGACGTTGGAGGTATCGAATTGATTTCCTTTCTTCGCGCTCACAGGGTCCAGGCGCTCGCGCTGTTCGCGGCCGGCGCCACACTTGGGTTGACGACCGGGTACATTGCGAACGCGGCGCCAACCGGTTACACGGCTTGCGCCAATGCCAGCGATCAACTCGCGTTGCTGAACAGCAAAGGTACGTGTCCGTCCGGCGACAGCAAGGTCACGGTGGGCGCGCAGGGACCGGCGGGTCCAAGCGGCGTTGTCTCGATGACCCAATATTCGGCAAGTAACGAAGGTACCTTCCCCACAACCGCATGGGGGTTCATCGGATCGCCGCCGTTGGAGGTTTTCACCAATTCCGATACTGGCGCCGAGGTCATCGCCACCGTCAATGAGGCTTCGGAAGACCCGAACACGATCAGCGTCTCGCTCGGGGTCTGCTACGAACCCGGCGGAAGCTCGGAGGTCTTCAACGTCAGCTATATCGGAGCAACGTTCGACGCAGCACCAACTCCTCTTTTCAACCAGACTGTGTCCGGCGGCGTCGGCAACCAGCCAGCCGGTCGCTACTACGTCGGGGTGTGCGAGAAAGCACAAAGGTCAGTCACAGTCATCTACGGTGCTTCGGTCAGCGTCATGCTGGCCCAGACCGCATCGGGAGTCACTTCGGGAGCGCGCTGAACGCCTTCCGATCGTCGCAGACCGCAAGCCTCGCGACGTCCGATCTTGAGCCGCACGCGAGCCTGACGATCATCGGAAACGACCCGACTGTAGGTCGAATTGCCGAATCGGCGCACTGCGAAATAGATATCCGCCGCCGTCCACCGTGCAGAACGAACGCACTCTTGCTGTCATCGAGCCATGGTGCGTGCCATGGCCTGCGCGCGTCCGTGCCAGAGCGCAATGAGCGCGACGATCACGACGGCTACGAGGATGGGAAGAGCAGCGTTGGCTGCGCCTTGCTCGATGAGCTTGATGGCCGGACGGCCCGCTGCGTCTCCGAGACCTACGAAGGCTGCGATGTAGGCCAGATCCGCGGCAAGCAACCCTATGAGAAATGTGCGCCGCGGCATGCCACTGACCGCAGCCACCTGCGTGGTGCAGATCCTCAAGCCGGGGACCAGTCGGGACACAAACACGGCTCGCCAACCACCATTGTGCAGGAGCTTCGCTGCGCGTTCCAGAACCCCGCCAGCGTGAAACCTATGAGCAATACCGAAGAGCCGATCCCATCCCAGTCGCGCGAAGAGATCCCAGCCGACCAGCGCACCGGCAATCATTGTGAGAAGCGCGGCGGGGATGAACACCAGCGGACTGATCTGTCCTGATGCAATAGCGATTCCGCCGACAGCGAGCAGCAGGTCGCCGGAGATGAAGAACAGTGGAACCCCAGCCTCCTCTGCGAAGAGGAGGCTGAGGATGACCACAAGTAAGACGTTGCCACCGAGCCCGAACAGCGGTACTTCGTTCATGGAGACGTCTGAGGAGGCAAGAACGGGTCCGAGATGCCCGACGGACGCGGCGAGATCACACTCTCGCCGTGTCGCCGCGGAATCACCAGGCGGCGCCGGCGATGAAGCTCGCCAGCCATGCCGTCTGCCACGTTGGTTTCATCCACACGATCGCGAGCCTGCCGATCCCACGAGATGTCGAGCGCGAGGAGGATCAGGTTTGCGCCGACGGTCGCTCCGACGATTGCAGTGATGAGGGAAAGAAGTCCGCTGGTCGCATTGAACCCCAGCCAGGCACCTGCGAGGCCACCGCCTACTGCTGCCGCAACTCCGATGGTATTGGCGCTGGATTGCCGGTCGCGGTTGACCCAGGCGAGGCAGACCCCCAGGCCGATCGGCACACCGATCGAGACGACGGCGAGGAGCTGGTTTTCAATCGGAATCGTCGAGGACGTCGTGAGGACGATGAGCACAGCGAGGAACCAGCCACCGAGGCCGAGGATGAGCGGGTACACCGAGCGGAGCATCGCGCTCGCCGTGTGCCCGAACCGACCGCGTCTGCGCAGGCGCCACAACATCAGGAGCAGCGACACCACCGTGAGGACGGCGAGGCCGGTCATCGTGGCGACAATGTCTTTGGCAATCGAAGTCTGTGTGCTGGCCGGTGTGAAGTCGAGGTGCGCGGGCGTGTACAGGGATTGGTCGACGCGTCCGGTCTCGAGGTAGGTGGTGATCAGGGCGGTGCCGCCGGCCGGGTCATAGCTCCAGAAGGAGCCTGCGTGCCCAAGCTGGGGCAGCACCACCTGGTGCCCGTTCGGGAGGAAGGGCATCAGCTGATCTGTCGCATTCTGCGCTGGGGTCGCCATATCGAGCGCCCCGCTGATCACCAGGGTCTGGACATTCGACGTCTGGTCGTGCATGTACTGGTCCGAGTCCGCGGCAGCCGGCCAGGCATTCGCCAGCTCGCCGCCGGCGAAGAGGAAATCCGTGCCGGGGCTGCCGATGATTGACGGGTCGGGGTGGGCGAAGTACTGCTTGACAGCAGGGAAGTCGATCGACCCGACGGACGCGAATTCACCCCAGACAAAGGACTGTGGGAAAGCGATGCTTGCCAGAAACGATTCGAACCAGAGGCCGCTCGGGTCGCCGGCGGCGGCCGACAACCATGCGTCGATCGTCATCGGCGCGGAGTCTGGCGCTGCGTCGTCCGTCGACTCCTGCATACCAAATGAAGTCGCGGCCAGCACACTGCCCTTATTGATAGGGAGGAACAAGAAGTGGTCGGGCATGCTGGCCGCCGTGTGCTTGAAGGTGGCGATGACATCGTTGGTGCGCTTGCTGCAGCTGGCGTCCGCGGCGCAGAGCTGAGCGTAGGACTGGAACTCCTGATCGATGGTCGCCGTATCGAATAGGAAGTCGCCGGGCGGGTTCGCCCCGATCATCACCGAGCGGTTGATGCTCGTCGGGTAGCGCCAGGCGTAGATCATTGCAAGGCGCGTCCCCGCGCTCTCGCTGACGAGGTCTATCTGCTTGAAGCCCAGCGCCTTCCGCACCGCCTCGAGGTCATCGACCTGCTCAGGGAGCGTGTAGCCGGCGAGGTCGACGCCGTCTGCCGTCAGGCGGGTCGCGCAGGTGCGGAAGCCGTCGGCGTAGGCCTGGAACGACGCCTGTCCGAGCATGTCCGCCGAGTTTTCCAGTGCGGAGGTAACCTCGGGGCAGTCGAGCACCGACGAACCGTCGACGCCGCGGTACCCGACCAGGACGACGTCATGGTTAGCTGTGAAGCGGCTGGCGTCCGGGAACACCATGTTCGTGACGCCGGGACCGCCCCCCAGACGGAAAATCGGCTCGGACGGGTGGGCGGATGTGGCTCGAACGACGATTACGGGCAACGCGATCAATCGCGAATGCGGGTTCGTGCGATTCTCGGGCACGACCAGCGTGCCGCAGTCGGCGCTGGAGCTCCCCTTCTCGGTCGTGTAGGTGCAGGCCGTGAGCTTCAATTGGCCGGCATGTGCTCCGTCGGGGACAGACACCGCGTTGGTGCCACCCGTCAATTGGACGTACACGAGACCGAGCACCCCCAGTGCGCTGACAATGAGAGCGACGATGCGCGCAGCAGTGAAGCCCCTCCTCCGTTCACTTGTTCGACGGCTGATGGCATGCTCCTTTCGTGACAGTCGTTGGGCCCGTGGGTCATCAGTCGTGCGGTTTCTGCCAAACATGTCTTCGCTCCTAATCAAATCGTCCGTCTACCTCCACCATCCTGCGTAGCTCTACATGCGAAGGCATCAGGGGTGGTACTGGCCGACCACGTAGAGGCGGCAGTCGCGGCCCGACCATCGGTGCAGCGACACGAGGTCATCCACTCGGTGTCTTGGGGGCGACAGCCGCACACTGCGGCGATGTGCAACGTGTCTTGGAGAGACACAGGCCTGGGCCAACCTACATTCAACAAATCCGCTTTAAAGCGGCGGATCCCGAGCAACTTGTCCGCTGAGCCGACGAGCTTCGGTGGTCGCCCCATTGCTAACGCAGTGATGACCAACCTGGGTTTGATGGATGCGTGAACGAGCCCTGGCCATCCCCATGGATGTACAGACCACCTCACGGATCGTGCCTGGCCACCTAGCCGTCAAGCTGCTCGGCGCATTCCCTCGACAGCAATCACCCTGGCAACTTCGTCAACCCGACCAGTTCGGTGCTGACCCGCCAGAGCCGCGCGGTGACATCCAGGTCGGCCGCCCTGTTGGCGGTCTTGGGCTTGCGGTTGGCAAAGAACTGGCCGGTGATCCCCTCCACGTCCGGTGACGAGGCCAGATAGATCGGCGTCCGTGCGCCCTGTGTCGGTGTCTTCAGAAACGGCCGAACCAAGGGGCTGATGATCCTGAAGAACCCGGCCTGGTCTTCGGAGCCGAAGTTGGTGCGCACCACGCCGGGGTGCACGGAATTCGCAGTGACACCGGTGCCTTGAAGACGGCGTGCCAACTCGTTGGTGAACAGGATGTTGGCCAGCTTTGATTGGCTGTACGCGCGCTGCCCCGAGTAACTGCGAGCGCCTTGCAGATCGTCGAAGTCGATCCGGCCCGCTGCCTGCGCCCCGGAGGAGACAGTCACGATCCGCGCCGGTGCGCTCGCCTTGAGCCGATCCAGGAGCAGGTTGGTGAGCAGGAACGGCGCGAGATGGTTGAGGGCAAAGGTGTGCTCCAGGCCGTCGGCCGTCGGATGTCGATGCGCCCAGAACCCGCCGACGTTGTTGACCAGCACATCCAGACGCGGGTAAGCATCGAGAACAGCACCGCTAAGCCTGCGCACTTCTGCCTGCGAGCTCATGTCGGCCGCGAAGACATCGACGGCCGGGTTCCCAAACTCGGTACGAATGTCAGATGCTGCCTGTTCGGCGCGGATCAGGTCGCGACCCGTGATGCCGACCCGCGCACCCATCGCGGCGAGCCCGATCGCGGTGGCTTTGCCGATTCCGCCGGTAGCGCCGGTGATCAGCACTATCTTGCCGGCCATCGGACGTGCATCAGACACTGATCACGACCTTCCCTCGGGCGTGCCCGGTTCCGACGTAATCCATCGCAGCGGCAGTCTCGCTGAGTGGATAGGTTCGATCGATCACCGGCATGACCTTACCGCCCTCGATCAGAGCAACAAGGGCGAGGAGATCGTCGTGCCGCTGCGCCACCACAAATCGGCCGAGCCGCTGGCTCACGAAACGGAACGACACCATGGCTTTGATCAGGCGCCCAGCGCTGGAGAACCAGCGATTTCGGAACTGCCCACCGTTTGGCACAAGCATTCCCGTCGGCGTGAGCGCGCGCCGCAGGTCGGACAACGATCGGTTCGAGATGTTGTCGAGGAGGAAGTCGTATCGCTCGCCGTTCTTGGTGAAGTCGTCGGTCGTGTAATCGATAACGTGGTCCGCGCCGATCGATCGGACCATATCCACGTTCGACGTGCTGCATACGCCGGTGACCTCGGCTCCCAATGACTTTGCGATCTGCACCGCAAAGGTGCCGATCCCACCTGAGGCACCGTTGACCAACACCTTCTGCCCGGCCCGAACCTCGCCGTGATCACGGAGCGCCTGAATGGCCACAGAGCCGGCCATGGGTACGGCGGCAGCTTGTTCGAAGGTAAGGCTGGAGGGCTTGTGCGCCAGTCCGTGTTCAGAAGCGGCCGCGTACTCGGCAAAGGCCCCCCGGCACCAGCCGAAGACCTCGTCGCCCGGTCGGAAGCGCGTCACGGCGGAGCCGACGGCTTCTACTTGACCTGCGACATCGGTGCCTCGAATACGCATGTTGGGGCTACGCAACCCGTACATAGGTGCAGGGCGGGCGATGTATGGCAGGCCGCCCATGATCGCCCAGTCAGCGGGGTTCACCGCCGCAGCCCGAACGCGAATCAAGACGTCGTCTTCGCGGATCGTGGGCGTGGCGATGTCTCTGCGTTGCAGGACCACGGCTGACCCATACGTGTCCTGGACGATCGCCTTCATCGTCATCACACCGGGGTCATCTGCTCGCTGGGTCCGTTTGTCGATGGTTGCCGTCTTCATGGCCTCTCCTTGATTCGCTGGCTCAATGGGTGCCATCGTCTCCAGCGGCCGAGGCGACGGCCATCGGGGCCACCACTGAGCCACCACGTACACGGAGCGGCATGGGCAAAGCACGCCAACCGATACGCCGCACTACGTGGTCGATCGGTGGTCGCACCGACGACTTCCAGCGGCGCAGAAAGCAACCTAGGGTCGTGAGAACGAAAGCAGCAGTTCAGACGCCGACGCGCCTTACACGGCGGTACTACCTGGCTGAGGTGAAGTTGCGCGTGGCGGAGAACGACTTCTCGTGGATCAGCCGAAGCCTGAACGCAGCCTGCCTGCGAGTCCGGAGTAACAATCGTCGACCGGAAGTGCTCAGTGCCGCATATATCCCCGACGATGGCCGGCTGTCATGCATCGTCAAGGCCGAAGGTGTCGAGGATATTCATCGCTTGTTTGGCGACGCATTGCTCCCTTCGGCCCGAGTGGTCGATGCGATAGTGGTGACACTGGGAACGCCGCGACGACCGGGCGGTCCTAGCTCAGCCCCAACTCACGCTCGACCCAGCGGGCAACCTCCACTCTCGAGTTGATACCGAGTTTGTTGAGGATGTTCGATGCGTGCGTCTCCACCGTGCGCTCGGAAAGGAAGCACCGGGAGGCGATCTCCTTGTTGCTCATCCCATCTGCGATGAGACCGGCAATCTCCAGTTCCCGTTTACTCAGCGGCGTCACCTTCTTCGGCTCAACGGGAGCATCGCGACGTGCTGGCTTCTTCTCATCGAGGGCGTAGTCGACTGCTTCGTCCGTCGACAGCCGCTTCCCCGCCTGAATCTCCAACTCCAACGCCGGGACTCCGAGCGAGGCGGCGATCGTCTCCCGTGCCTGCGCCAGTACGGGTTGCATATGCGGCATCAGGCGGATGCCAGTCTCGGTCTGCAGGTTTTCCGCGGCACCGAGCAACCGTGCAGACCTCTGCAGCCGGCCGACCATCGCGGCGTGACTGGCCAATCCATCGAGCACGTAGAGGATCATGTCGCGGTTTTCAAGACGCCGCTCGATTCCCAGGCTTTCTTGCAAGAGCGGCCCAGCTTGGTCCGGTCGTTCCTGCTGCAGGAGCGAGAATCCATACGACGACAGCAGGTAGCTGAGAGTCTGGAGGTCGCCTCGATCCCGAGCCCGAGGTGACCACTCGGCATAGACGCGGCCAACTGTGTCGACATCCGCGTTGCCGAGCGCAATGAATCCCTCAGTGAGCGCGAGCATGGCGTCAACACCAGAAGTCATCAAAACCTTGAGCAAGCGTCTTCGCCTCGCTCAGTTGCGAGCGTGCGCCTTCGAGTTCACCGCTCATCACGCGGATGCCCGCGGAGACCGAGAGTATCCGAGCCAGCAGCGGCGAATCGCGTCCCGCGCGCGCCTTTGCCTCTGCTTCATCAAGAGCGGGCACGGCGGTCGCCGCGTCCCCGAGAACCATCGACACAAAGCCGCGCGAAAACAGGGCCCGCGCGATGGCTGCGTCGTCCGTATCGCCCGCCTCGCGGTTCTCGAGGTACAGATCAAGCCAATACGCGCCCTCACTGGTTGCCCGCGCTGTCCAGTACCACAGCAGTGATGCGACCATGGAGACGCCCATTGCGTGGTGAGGCCCGTGCAGGCCGTGAGCCAGGGCAGCACGCACATTGTCAGCCTCGAGAACTCATGCGTTTGAGCCAATCAACGATTTCGGCCGACTGCGCGGCTTTCTCTGCTCTCTGGCACATGTCAGCGTAGAAACCGACGAACGCCGTGATCGCTGCCCGCTCCTCCTCTGCCTCGCGCAGCTTGATGAGGGCGTACTCCCGCATCGTCTCGTGGAGTTTGTAGCGTGCGTTTGCGGCGGGACCCAGTCGAGTTACGAATGATTTCTCGATGAGGCTGGACAGTTGCTCGAGTACAGAGCTTCGGTCAGTGCCCATCTGCGTTGCCACGGCTTCGATGGCGTCGAGTCCCATGTCGGACGGAAACACCGCGAGCCAGCGCAACAGCGCCGCCTCCGGACCGCTCAACAGATCGTGACTCCAGTCGATGGTGGCTCGGAGCGTCTGCTGTCTGGGCAGGGCCGCACGGCTGCCACCGGTGAGGAGCGCAAAGCGGTCACTCAGCCGCTCGAGCAACTCATCAAGACCGATCGTCCTCAATCTGACGGCTGCCAGCTCCAGTGCCAAGGGCATGCCGTCGAGCCGACGACAAAGTTCGAGCAGCAGTTGACGAGTGGCGGCCGACTCCTCGAGTTGGACCCCGGCACCGGTAGCCCGAGCCACCAATAGAGCGACTGCCTCCGAGTGGGCAGCGCCTTGACCTGTGTCGGCGCCCGGCTCTCCTTGCAGCGTGAGAGGCGGTACTTGAACGACGCGCTCACCAGAGATTCCCAATGCTTGACGGCTCGTGGCAAGCAGTCGAACTCCAGCGGCTTCCTTCAAGACCACATCTGCCAGAACCGCGACGGCGTCGAGGAGATGCTCGCAGTTGTCGAGAATCAACAGCGCTTCGCGTGACGCGAGATGCGAGACCAGGAGTGAGGTCGGCCACGTTCCGGATTGGTCCGCCACACCCAGGCTGCTGATGACGGCCTTGGCAACCAGATGGGGATCTTCAAGACCGGCGAGATCAATAAACCAGACGCCGTCACGTTGAGTCCGCTGGAGATCGGCTGCCGCGCGCAGGGCCAGGCGAGTCTTGCCCACGCCCCCAGGTCCCACCAGCGTCAGGAGGCGGGAGGAGGCGAACGCCGCCTTAATCTCCCCCAGCAAGCGTCGCCGGCCCACAAAGCTCGTTGACTCTGCGGGCAGCTTACCCGCGACCGCTCGCTTGGATACGGGCATAGCGCCAGTGTGGGGTCTGGGACCGGGCACCGTTTGGGCGAGAGCCAGCCCGGGCCGGGATAGCACCCGACCGGGCTGGAGGGAGAGCCCTAGGCGGCTGCTGGTGGGTTCACCTCTGGACTACGTGACCCCGGAATGCCTCGCGCTGGAAGCCCTTGGTGAAGAGCCAGAAGGGCAACACCAGTTCAAAGAACATGCCAGGGATCGTGAGCACGAGACCGATGTGGATCCCGATGATTTCGGCGATGGCACCAACCATGAGAATCGGATAACCGATCAAGCCCGAAATAGACAGGAACCGGGGGATCAGGCGGGTTCGGAAGAGCAGAGCACAGAGGGCCACGCACCCCGCTGCTAGGGTTATTTCGCCGAACTGGTAGAACATTGCGTTGGTATGAACAAGGGCTGCTCCACGACCCGCGGCCGTGGCCGCGTCGATGCCGTGCTGACCGCTTAGCGGCACGATCATCAGCAGAGCGATCGCTCCGATGTCCAGCAGGGTAACTTCGACAATCATGGTTGCGAGGTAAGCGAGCGCAGTTCTCTTGCTATGCCGCCGTAGGATCGGAAAGAAAAGGGTGCCCTTCCCGAGGTCCACCAGCGTGTTGAGCAACATCAGGGTTGCACCGATGATGAGGACGATCGGGTGTGCGGCAATCGAGCCGAGAAAGCGCGGCGCGCCGGTCGCGGATGTAGCGAGGGCGGAGCCAACGCCGTAAACGAGGAACCCCGACAAGAAGAGCGCGCCGATCAGTCTCGAGTACGTCATGCGAGAACGACCGACGCTGAATCGGCGACGTCCGTCCTTGAACGACTCGGCGACGTCCGACCTGCTGGACGAGATGGCTTGCTGCATCGAATCTCCTTATCGGCTGACGCTTGCGTGCGATGTACTCGCAGGCTAAGGAAGGCGCGGCACTGACAAATCCGTGCGAGTACCTAGCTGGCACGTAGGGATATCCCTCGAATCCTCAAGAACGGTTGACGCGAATGTGATCGCGTCGCGCTTCCACAGTCACCACGCGGGCTCCGCGGGCGGCATCCGAATAAGAGGGCCGCCTCCAAACGCGTTCGAAGGCGGCCCGGGCGAGAGGGGAGGAGGTTCTAGGAGATCATCAGCTGCAGCCGCTCGTGGCTCCGCAGTTGTGGCACTTGTAGCAGGCGCCGTTTCGCACCATGAGGCTGCCGCAATCGCTGCATGTCGGCGCGTCCTCCTGATTGATGAACGCACCTGCACTGAGCGTGGAAATCGGCGTGACCGCCTTGCGCACCGTTGCAGTTGGTGTCGCGACAGGCGCCGCTGCAACCACCGGCGCAACGGCCGGCTCAGTGCCGAAGTCGGCGAGGTCTGACGCCTCCGTCGCGCTACCGTCGGGCTCGCGGCGGATGATGCCGAGGCGATCACGCTCCTCCTGCGGCAGGAAGCGCGATGCGAGCCAGCGGAAGATGTAGTCCATCACTGACTTGGCGATCGGGATCTCGGGGTTCCGTGTAAAGCCCTGCGGGTCGAACCGCGTGTGAGAAAACTTGTCGACGAGCGCCGGCAGCGGCACGCCGTACTGCAACGCAAGCGAGACCGCAGTCGCGAACGAGTCCATGAGCCCACTCACCGTCGAGCCTTCCTTGGCCATGCGCAGGAAGATCTCGCCCGGCGTGCCGTCCTCGTACAGACCGACAGTGATGTATCCCTCGTGCCCACCGACCTCGAACTTGTGCGTGAGTGCGGTGCGCTCGACGGGGAGCCGCTTACGCAGCGGACGCTCAACGATCTGCGTCTTGTGGCCGGTGGTCTTGTCGATGCTCGTCGCGAGCGGCTGGCTGCGCTTGCTGCCGTCGCGGTAGATCGCGACCGCCTTGAGCCCGAGCTTCCAACCGTCGGTGTACGCGCGCTCGATGTCCTCGACGGTCGCCTCGTTGGGCATGTTCACCGTCTTGGAGATGGCGCCGCTGATGAACGGTTGCACTGCCGACATCATCCGGAGGTGGCCCTGCCACGAGATGGAGCGCTTGCCGTTCTGCGGAGTGAACGCGCAGTCGAAGACCGCGATATCCTCATCGCGCAGCGTCGGCGCGCCTTCGATGGTGTCGTTGGCGTCGATGAACGCGATGATGTCGCCGATCGCGGTCTCGCCATAGCCGAGGCGGCGCAGCGCGGCCGGCACCGTGCCGTTGACCATCTTCAGCATCCCGCCGCCGACGAGCTTCTTGTACTTGACGAGAGCGATGTCCGGCTCCACGCCGGTGGTGTCGCAGTCGAGCATGAAGCTGATCGTCCCGGTTGGCGCGAGTACCGTTGCCTGCGAGTTGCGATACCCATGACGGGCACCGAGCTCGTGAGCCTCATCCCACGCATGCCTTGCGGCACCGATGAGGTCTGCCTCGATGTTGTCGGTGGGGATGTTGTACGCGGCCTCGCGATGCTTGCCGACGACGCGGAGCATCGGCTGGCGGTTGACCGCGTACCCGTTGAACGCGCCGATCTCACGCGCGATGCGAGCCGACTGCGCGTACGCCTCGCCGGTGAGGATCGAGGTGAGGCAGGCAGCGAGGTCGCGACCCTGGGGCGAGTCGTACGGCACGCCGCGTGCCATGAGCAGCGCGCCGAGGTTCGCGTAGCCGAGACCGAGGGGCCGGAACTCCTCGCTGTTCTTCGCGATCTTCTCGGTGGGGTACGACGCGTTGCTGACCAGGATCTCCTGGGCGGTGATCGTGATGTGGATCGCGTGCTTGTAGGACTCGATGTCGATCGAGCCGTCCTCATTGAGGAACCGCGTGAGGTTGAGGCTCGCGAGGTTGCAGCTCGTGTCGTCGAGGAACATGTACTCGCTGCAGGGGTTGCTCGCGTTGATGCGCCCCGTCGCCGCGGACGTGTGCCAGTCGTTGATGGTGGTGTCGTACTGCATGCCCGGATCGCCGCACTGCCACGCGGATTCGGCGATGAGCCGCATCAGCTCGCGAGCCTTGACGGTCTTGAGGATGCGGTTGGAGTCGGTGACTGCGCGTAGGTGCCAGTCGCGGTCGTCCTGCACTGCGCGCATGAACTCGTCGGTCACGCGCACGGAGTTGTTGCTGTTCTGGAAGAAGACCGACGCGTACGCCTCACCGGTGAAGGAGCTGTCGTAGCCGGCCTCGATGAGCGCCCACGCCTTGCGCTCCTCGCTCACCTTGCAGGTGACGAACTCCTCGACGTCGGGATGGTCGGCGTTGAGGATGACCATCTTCGCCGCGCGCCGCGTCGTGCCGCCGCTCTTGATGACACCCGCGAAGGCGTCGAACCCCTTCATGAAGGAGACCGGTCCGCTGGCGGTTCCGCCGCCGGCAAGCGACTCGGTCGCGGAGCGGATCGTGGAGAGGTTGGTCCCCGTCCCGCTGCCGTACTTGAAGAGCATCCCCTCGGTCTTGGCGAGCGTGAGGATGGACTCCATCGTGTCCTCGACGCTGTTGATGAAGCACGCCGAGATCTGCGGCTTGCTCGTCACGACCCCGAGGTTGAACCACACAGGGCTGTTGAAGCTCATCTTCTGATGCAGCAACAGATGTGTGAGCTCGTCCTGGAACGCCTGAGCGTCGGTCTCCGTTGCGAAGTAGCCCCCCTCCCGGCCCCACTTCGCGATGGTGTCCGCGACGCGCGAAATCATCTGCTTGACACTGGTCTCGCGACCCGGCGTGCCGAGCTTGCCGCGGAAGTACTTGCTGACCACGACGTTTGTGGCCATCTGTGACCAGAACGTCGGAATCTCGCAATCCTTCTGCTCGAAAACCGTCTCGCCCTTCTCGTTCCCAATCGCCGCGGTGCGCGTCTCCCAGGTCACCTCATCGAAGGGATGCACACCCTCGTGCGTGAACTTGCGCTCGACCTGGATACCACCGGCCTCGATCTCCACCTTGCTGCTCATACGGGCGTGTTCGGACCCTGATTTGCGGGGTGCGCGCCGTCCCGACGGGGGTTCCATCGCGATGTGGTGTGCGTCGTCTGGCAGGGGTTTGGAGGCGGATCGATCCACGGTCTTTCCTCTTCTGGCTGGTGGGCGCTTCATTGTGCGGAGACGTGTGCAGGACCGCGCCCTGGCGGGCTCGAGGCCCATATCTCTGCAAGTGAGATCACCCTCATGATCCCACATCTTGGGGCTCGGCCGGTCGGGAGCCCCCATATCTTGCGAGTCACCGTCTCTGGAGTCAAGGGGTTTTGGGACCCTGTTTTGCCCCTGTCAGGATGTCACGATGGACCTCGGGAACCTCGATCCGCATCGCAACACGGCGGTCTCCCGCGATCAGCAGGAACTCGCCGCGAGATGCGGTTTCGAGGAACGTTCGCTGCCGTTCCGTGAGACCGAACGCCTGCTCCATTCGGATCGTTTCCGCGGCGCGATGACCGCCCAGGAGCACGACTGCGCAGTTGGTCGCGATCACGCTTCCCTCGTCGCTGCCGAGCAGGTCCTGCGCGTTCTGCGTCGCCACCACGAGTGACGCGCTGTACTTTCGGCAGCGCCGCGCGAGCTGCACGAGCAGGTCACGCAAGGGCCGGTGCACGCAGAGCGCACCAACCTCATCGAACACGATGTGCCGGCGCCGACGGTCGCGACGGACGAGATCCCACAGCCAGCGCGCGACGATGAGCGTCGCCGCCGCGACGTGCTCGGGTGGCATGTCGCGAAGCGAGATCGCGCACACGCCGGAATCGACGGCGAGCGACGTGGGACGATTGAACAGCGCACCGAGACCGCCCGTACAAAAGCGGCGGACGACCATCGCGACCGGGCGTGTTTCTGCCTCGAGCACCGCAAGGCAATCGGCGAGCAGTGGTACGCGGTGTTCGCGTTGCGCACGTTGCAGGGCGTCGCGGGCCGCAGCATCGACCACCGCGCGTTCTACATCCGTGAGCCGGTCGCCGCAGAGCACGGTCACGAGGTCGACGACCGCGGCGACAGCCTCTTCGGGATCGGCCGCAGCGCCCTCGAACACGTTGACCGCGGCATCCGTCCCGGGCGCGAGTTCAAGGTAGCGCCCGCCGAGCGCCTCGACGACGCCGCGGTACTCACCTTCGGGATCGATGATCACCGAGTTCACGCCCGCGACGGCCGCCTCGAGCACGAGCGTGCCGATCGCGAAACTCTTGCCGTGGCCCGAGGCCGCGAAGACGGCGATGTTCGGGTTGGTGTGGCGCTCCGTGTCGAACGGCGCGACGCGTACCGGCAGTTCCGAGCGAATCGCGGATCCGAGTCGGTAGCCCCCAGGGTCGGAGCAGCCGGCGTCGATCCAGGGAATGCACGTTGCGGCGGCGGTCGAGTTCGACGAGCTTCCCGGCGTTCAGCACGTCCATGCCGAGCGGCATCGTGCTCGTGAAGGCCGCTTTGTGGCGGAAGTGCGTGACCTCCGCGCCGATGAGCGCGGCGGCAAAGCCAACGCGCAGGGCATCGCCGCAAGCGTCGAGTTCATCGAGCGAACGCGCCCGAGCAGTGGCCACGACGGAGATGTGCAGCGGACGTCCGAGATTGCGAGCCAGCCGCTCACGTAATGAGGCAGCCGCGTCCAGCCCGATGTCGACATGGATGTCTCCGAGCGCGCCGCGATCGGTCTCGAGCATTCGATGCGCAGAAAGGTCGCGCAACGTTCGGTTGAGTTGGTTGATCGCGGCTCCCAACGGCGCCGGATCCATGTGGATGGCAATGTCACACTCGGCCTGGACGCTCAGCAACGGCGCGAGCCATCCCGCCTGCACGGGATGGCCGGGAAGGCGTCGCAGTGCGAACCCGCGCGTGAACAGCTCATTGAAGGAGAGGTATCGCGCGTGCTCGTCCCAGGGCGTCGAATCTCCACCGGCAGCATGGTCGTGCAGGACCAGATCACTGAGGTCCCTGCCCTCAACGCGGTGCGTTGCGATACCAAGTGCGGACAGTCGCTCTGCTGTGCGTGTGCACGCGGAGTCAAGGACATCGGGAGCCCCCGCACGCAGCGCGACGTAGACGCGGTGGCTGTGCTTCACACTCCCGAGATATCGATCGCTCCAGTATCGATGCATCGCCTTGTCGAGCTCGGGGTGCGACGACGTCGCGGTCCCTTCGGCCGGCGCAAATGGCCTGATCTGCACGAGCAGCTGCATGGGGCACTCCAGCGTGTGGCAAAGACGGGCGAACGCATTCGCCGCAGCCGCCTTCCGAGCCGGGTCGAGCGCATCGATGTCGAGGTCGCTGGTCGTGAGGACCGCTGATACCTCACCCGCGTACTCGCAGCGATTCCCGCTCACGATGATCGGCTTTTCAAGCGGCGACGGCCTGAAGGCGGGATTCTTCCAGACGACGTCGATCACGCCGGCCATGGAGTCCGGAGTTCGCTCGAGATGCGACGAGCAAAGCGACGCAGCGCGACTGCGGCCGGTCCCGTTTCATCGAGCCCCACGAGGCGGTGCGCATTCTCTGCACTGACGACTGCGCTGTCGTCGGGGATGTCCGCGATGACCTGACCACCAAGATCCGCCATCGGCTCGGTCAGATCGGTGCCGGTGGTCGAGCGATTGACGATGTAGCGCAACTGCTGCCGAAGACCGAGGCGGCGCAACGCTTCGGTGCTGCGGTACGCGTCCTGGACACCGCCCGCCGTCGGCACCACGACGACGAAGACGTCGTCGCACGCGCAGAGCGCCGCCGTGTTGAGCGGCGACAGCTCGGGCGAGACGTCGAGGACAACGAGGTCGAAGCCGTCCATGTCGAGCTCGCGGAGTACTTCACGCAACAGCGCGGGGGTGATCGGCCACTCGGGGTTGACCGCACGCTGTGCGCCGAGCAGGACGCGTGCTCCGGATGCGTGCGTGATCATGAAGTCCGTGACGGCTCGATCGTCTGGCGACGTCAGCGCGTAGTCGAGCAGCGTCTTCTCGGGAGTGCCAAGCCGGATACCGACCGTCGGGCTGCGCAGGTCGAGATCGATGAGTGCAACGCGCGGCGCCGGGTGGTCGTCGCTGCGACTGGCGGCGAGGAGACAGGTGAGCTCCGTGGCCAGTGTGCTGCGGCCGGTGCCCCCACGCAGTGAGAAGAAGGTGACTCGTCGCGGTCCGTCGCGACGCGGGGTGCGAGCGACCGTGGTTGCAGCGGTCACCACCGGCATGGCTTTGGCGCCGAAGAGCTCGATGATCGGCGCCTCGGGTACAGGCGTTGCCGTTGCTGCCGGCAACGATTCTTCAGGCGGCCACACACCTCGGGTCGTCCCGTGGCGTGGCCGCATCAGGTACAGGCCGCTGAAGACCGCCCAGTCGAGCGCCGGCCGCCCGGCGACGCGAATCCAACCGAGCCCCGCGGCGACCGCTGCGATGACCACCGCCACCGGATCCGCGAACGCGGCTGGCAAGGGCGAACGCAGGAGCGAGTACGCCGCAAGCGCCCCGCCCATGACGACGGCCATCTGCCCGGCGGCGAGCCCGAAGGCGATCTGGTCGGGTCGGTCGAAGCCGTCGGCGAACTCGATCTGGTCCATTCCGCCACTCCACTGTATGCGTCCGCAGAATGACAGTAGCGTAGGGTTCGGTCAGATCAATGGCGCGGACAAACCGGACGCAAGTGCGCGCTCTCCGCCACCGCATAATCGGGACCGGCGTCAGCGATTGATCCAGCCGCGGAGGAGCCAGGTGGAGACCTACCAGCAGTACATCGACGGCGAGTGGGTCGGCGCCGAGGACGGCCGCACCTATGAGGTCATCAACCCCTCCACCGAAGACGTCATGGCGCTCGCTCCTGCGGGCGGCAGAGCCGACGCGAGGCGCGCGATCGCCGCCGCCCGACGCTCCTTCGAGGCTGGCGAGTGGCGGCTCAAGTCGCAGTTGCAGCGCTCGCAGATCATGTTTCAGATCGTCGAGCACCTCCAGGAGGTGTCGGACGGCTGGGGGCTCCTCGAGGCGGAGAACGCCGGCGCCGTGCTCCGGAAAACGTCGGTGGTCGACGTGCCGCTCGCCATCGAATGGTTCCGCAGCCTCGCCGAGCAGGCGCTCGGGATCCCCTGGTACGAGCCGCTGCCGTGGATCGACTCGCCATACGTGTCCTGGAACTTCGTCCAGCGCGAGCCGATCGGCGTGTGCGCGGGGATCATCCCCTGGAACTACCCGCTCATCTTCGCGATGTGGAAGATTGCGCCGGCACTGGCGATGGGCAACTCGATGGTGCTCAAGCCCGCGCCGCAGACGCCGCTGACGGCGCTCGCCGTCGCACGCGCCATCGATGAGACGGGCCTGCTCCCGAAAGGCGTCCTCAACGTCATCACGGGCGACAGTGCCGAAGCGGGTGTCGAGCTCGTCGAGAACCCCGACGTCGACAAAGTCGCCTTCACCGGATCCACCGCGACGGGGCGCCGCGTCCTTGCTGCAGCTGCGCCAACCATCAAGAAGGTGACGCTCGAGCTCGGCGGCAAGTCGGCCAACATCGTCTGCCCTGACGCGGACCTCGACATCGCCGTCGATGGCGCGCTCTTCGGCACGTTCTTCCATCAGGGGCAGATGTGCGAATCCGGCACGCGCCTCTTCGTGCACGACGACATCTACGACACGTTCGTCGACCGTCTTGTCGACGGCGCCGCCTCCCTTCGCGTCGGTGACGCGACCGACTTCGACAGCCAGGTCGGGCCGGTGATCAGCAAGTCGCAGTACGACATGATCCTGTCCGCCGTCGACAGGGCGAAGCAGGAAGGCGCGACCGTGGCGTGCGGCGGCGGTCGCGCACCCAACGCGGGAGACCGCGGGTTCTTCGTGCAGCCGACGGTGCTCACCGACGTCTCCCCCGAGTCGCACGCCGGTACCGAGGAGATTTTCGGCCCCGTGCTCGCGGTGCAGCGCTGGAGCGACCTCGGCGAGGTCATCGGGCGGGCGAACCGGACCATCTATGGACTGGCCGGTGGCGTGTGGTCACGCGACACCCGCGGCGCCATCGAGATTGCCAAGCAATTGCGCACCGGGACTGTCTGGATCAACGACTGGCACCTGCTCAATCCGCTGGCGCCGTTCGGCGGCTACAAGCAGAGCGGCATCGGCCGCGAGCATGGACGCGAGGGGCTGCTCGAGTACACGCAGGTGAAGCACATCCACGTCGACCAGGGCGTGCCCCGGCGGGAGCGCTACTTCTGGGACGTGCTACTGGGCTGAGGCGCGATCGCGGCGAGGAAGTCGATGATCGCCGCGGCGACCTCGACCGGGCGCTGCACGGGGAGGTCGTGCACGCCGTCGATCCACACGACATGGGCGCGATCGCCGAGCACGTCGTGTGCCTGGGCAATCGAGCGGACTTTCGGCGAGTCCTCCGCACCCGGATGGCCGGCGGGAATGAAGAGCATCGGCGCCTGCACCTTCGCCATCAGCTCGAAGCCGTTGGCGTCGAAGAGGTGATGGGCGATCTGCATGTGGTGGTCGAGCGTGAGGCGCGGCCGGAGCGTGCCGGCGCCGGTGCCGTCGTCCTCGAAGTTGCCGCCGAGGATCTCGGCTGCCGTGTCGGGGTCAGAGCCGTCGCGGAGCGGCGATGAGTCCATCCAGGCGCGGACCATCGCCGGCGTGATCCCGGCGAGCGCGGGCGGTCGCATGGTCCGCTCGGCCACCGCCCAGTTCGGACCGAAGTGGGCCTTGAGGTCGCCGGCGCCGCCGTCGATACAGATGACGCCAAGCGTTAACTCGGGATGGTGCACAGCGAACGCGAGCGCCACGGTGGCCCCCCAGCTGTGACCGACGACGACGACCGGCTGGGGATGGTGCAGGCCCGCGAGCAGGCCCTCGAGGTCCGCGGAGACCGTGTCGAAGTCGTACCCGGTGTCGGGACGATCGCTCAGGCCATGCCCGGGCAGGTCGACAGCGATCACCCGGTGCGCAGGGACGAGCCGGTCGGCCACGAGGTCCCACCATCGAGCGTTGCTGGCCAGCCCGTGGAGGGCCAGGATTGCCGGCTCGCCCCCGGCGTGATCGCGGACGGAGAGCGCCAATCGCGGCGTGTCGACCCGGTACTCATCAATGTGATGTGGCATTGCCCGGGATTGTGCCCGACGACACCATCCGTACCGGCCCGGTAGCATGAGCCCGGCGGGCCGGTCCCGCTCGGTCTGTGAAGGAGCCACGGCCTTTGTCGGCGATCGAGCCGTACACACGGCGGATGCTTGCCAGCGTCCAGCCGATCATTGTTGCGAACCGGGCCCCGCTTGTCCTGCACGCGGCGGACCCCTATCGCAACACGCCCGAGCGCCTCGTCAAAGGCGCCGGCGGCCTGGTCACGGCGATGACCTCGCTCGCGGCCGCGACCGACGCCGTCTGGATCGCCCTTGCTCGTGATCAATCGGATCGCACGCTCGCCGCGCGGGGCGATCCAGCCGAGCTCACCACCGACGACGGGTCCACCGTCAAAGTCGCGTTCGTCGAACCGTCGGCTTCGGCATACGACCTGTACTACAACGTCATCAGCAACCCGCTGCTCTGGTTCATCCAGCACTACCTGTGGGACCTCGCGCGTGAGCCCGTCGTCGACGAGACCATCAAGACCGCGTGGGCCGAGGGCTACGTGAAGGTGAACCAACTCGTCGCAGACCGCGTCATCGCTGAAGCCGAGCGCTCCGAGAAACCAGTGCTCGTCTTCATCCAGGACTACCAGCTGTATCTCGTCGCCGGGATGATTCGCGATCGTCGCGACGACGTGCGCATCCAGCACTTCGTGCACATTCCCTGGCCGACACCGCAGTACTGGACGGTACTGCCGAAGCACATCCGCGATGCGATCGTACGCGGTCTGCTCGGCGCCGACATCATCGGTTTCCAGACTGCGCGCGACGTGCGCAACTTTCTCATGACGTGTGAGCAGAACCTCGGGCTCACCGTCGACTTCCGGCAGCGCACTGTCTTCTTCGAAGGCCGTGCGGTATGGGTGCGGAACTACCCCATCAGCATGGATCCGAAAACGTTTCTCGAGCATGCGGAACGCCCTGCTGTCCACGCGCAGGAGGAACAGATCGAGCAGTGGCGCCCGAAACACCTGATCCTCCGTGTCGATCGTACCGACCTGTCGAAGAACATCGTGCGCGGGTTCCTCGCATACGAGCGACTGCTCGCGGCACATCCGGAGCTGCTCGGTGACGTGCTGTTCTGGGCATTTCTGCAACCGAGCCGGCAGGACATCGACGACTATCGCGCGTATCTCGGGCATGTGCTCGGCGTCGCCGCACGCATCAATCGTGAATTCAGTCGCGGTGGATGGACGCCAATCCGCGTGGAGATCGACGACAACATGGAGCGCGCAATCGCCGGATATCGCAACTTCGACGTGTTGCTCGTGAACCCGATTTACGACGGCATGAACCTCGTCGCCAAGGAAGGCCCGCTCGTCAACAAACGCGACGGTGTGCTCGTGCTCAGCGAGAACGCGGGCTCACACGAGGAGCTTGGCGATTACGCAATCACTGTCAATCCGTTTGACATCGAGGAGACGGCGGAAGCGCTGTACTTCGGACTGATGATGGATGTGCAGCAGCGTCAAGTGCGATTGCAGAAAATCCGCGACACCGTGATGACCAATGACATCACACGCTGGATCGCCCTCCAGCTCCAGGACCTACGCGAACTGATCGGCTAGCGGGCTCCAGGCAGAGGAGCGCTCGCGCCGGCTCAGTGGTTGAAGCCGGCGAACCCCGCAATGAAGAGCCAGCCGACGATCGCGAAGAAGGTCACCCAGACGACGATCCAGACCCTTCCCATGGCAAGGCGCTGGCGGCGGAGATAGCGGCGACGAACTGCCAGGTCGGCCGAGCCGTCGGGCTGGTTCCGGGGCAGTCGTCGAACAGGAGAGATTTCCGCCATCTGCATGCTCCAACGGGGCTGGCCCTGGTGGGGTTACGCCCGCCGAGGTACGCGCAAGTATCATGCAGACCTGCCGAATTTTGGGTGAGAGTACGGTTCTCCAACCGCTTCCCCACGCCTGGAGGTTATGTGGCCGGCGACGCGCCCGACAGCCCCGACCCGATCGCGCTCGCGCGCCAGGTGGTGGAGGACGCCATCCGATTGGCCAAGGCCGAATTGGCCGTCGTCGGCGCGGAGCTGAAGCGCGCCATCATCCAGCTCGTCATCGCGGCGGCCCTGATCATGGCGGCGGCGACGTTCGTCTTGATCGGGGTGATCGAGGCACTGGGTGCGCTGCCGTCGGGCCTCGGCATCCTCGGCGCAGAGTGGGTGCGCTGGCTGGCGCTCGGTGGCATCTTTCTGGTGCTGGCGCTGGTGCTCATCTATTTCGGGCAGCGGAAAGCGCGGAAGGCCATCTCACGCGGGCGGAAGCAGGTGGAAGCAACGTTGAAGGAGGATGCCGAGTGGCTCCGGGAACTGACGAAGCGCAGCGTCAAAGGGAGCTGACGAAGCAGGCGCTCGCCGAGAGCGCCGGCAAGCTCGAGCAGCGCGTGCGCGCTGAACTTGACTGGAAGGCGCGCCTGCGCCGCGACGGCCCGCGCTACGCGGCAATCGCGGGCGGTGCGGTGCTCTTGATCGGCACGCTCGTGCTCATCCGGTCGCGGCTGCGCCGTGGCAAGGACGAGGAGGACATTGCGCCGACGACGCTCGAGGATCTCGCCGCCGAGCTGGAGAAGATGCGCAAGGAGATCAAGAAGGGCGGCGACAAGACGCCCATCTGGCAGAAGGTCGTCCTTCGCGGTGTCGGTGCGGCGGGGGCTGCGGGTGGCGCCTACGCTGCCAAGCGCGTCGTCGAGCGCCAGGAGGCTACGGCCGGGGCCGAACCGCGATAGTCATCCGGCCGATGGCGCACAGCGCGTCGTCGTCGTTGGTGATCTCGACGTCCCAGATCCAGGTCGTCCGCCCCCGGTGACGCGGCGTTGCCACCGCGTGGATGGCGCCGGTGGTGATCGGGCGGAGGAAGCTCGTGTGGTTGGACATCCCGACGGAGATGTTCCCCGCCTCGTACACGCCGAGGTAGGTGCCGACTGAGGCAAGCGTCTCACCGATGGAACACAAGACCCCACCGTGGACGATGCCGAAAGGCTGCAGGATCTTCTCGGTGACCGGACAGGTGGCGGTCATCCGTTCCGCGGTGGTCTCGCCGAACTCGAGTCCGTAGAGACGATCGAAGCGCATGTCCTGACCGGGATCGAGGCTCGCCATACGGCGGCCAAGTGTCGCACGACCCCTGACGGGATCGCGGTCAGTGCTTGACGAGCAGCTCGGTGAGCGCGCCTTCGTGCGAGGAGAGGAGCGAGTGGAGCTCGAGCATCTCGTCACCGGTGATGGGATCGACGACGTCCGGAACGCCCTCGTCGATGGCGGGGGTGCCGGCCTTCTCCTCAGCCTCGGTCTGGAAGATGATCTGGAGGAGGTTCTCGTCGTTGCAGGACGCGCAGGTCACGCGGACGAGCGCACGGTTGCCCTGCTGCGCGAGCACGTTGATGCCGCAGTCGGCCATGTTCTCGCCACATGCCGAGCAGCGATACCGCCTCGCCTGAAATCGGAGCAACTCGAGCAGATCCATCACTGCCCAGTATATGCCGCCTGCCGAAGTGACAAACAGGGGCCCCAGGGGGCGTCCGGTACACTCGACGATCTCCGCTGGGGAGTGGCCAAGTGGTAAGGCAGCTGATTCTGGATCAGCCAATCAGAGGTTCGAATCCTCTCTCCCCAGCCAAACTCGCGCGTGGTCTTGTGGTTGCTGGGACACGCATTTGCTCCTTTGGCTGGGGGCCCCTTTGTTTCTATAGGGAGAAGGCAGATCCTTCTCCCTCGACGCCCGGCGGAGCCGGTCGTCTTCACCCTCATCTTCGGCGCGCTGGTGAGCGCGCCGTACATGTGGTAGGTGCGGACGCTGAGGGGAGAGTGGAACTTGTTGGCGAGGTCGCGATTACTTCTGCTCCGAAAACCCGATTCCGCCGCGGCCCGAGCGCTTTGCCCTGTAAAGCGCCTCATCTGCCCGTTGCCAGGGGTTTGGCCACTTCTCAGTCGACAGCGACACGGCTGCCCCGCAAGTGACCGTGACAGCAACAGTGGTGCCTTCGAGCGGTACACGCACCGCGCTCGCGGCCGCCTCCAACAGGACCTTCGCGTCCGCAACGTTGGTCTCCAGCAGCAGCACGGCAAATTCGTCACCCCGACTCGGGCTAACGCCGCAAGCCGCAGCCGCCAGCGCGCGACGTGGAGATCACCCATCACGGGGAGCATAATCATCGGCCAGGAAGGGCATGTGACGGCAGCGTCGCGAGCGCCTGAAAGGCACAGCGACTCGTGCTTGCGGTGATCGTCTCACTCGTGGTGAGTAAGCACCACGCGGTTGTTACAGATGCCTGTCAGGTAGACAGTCACCGTTGAATGCGATGGCGAAGGGGTAGATGCCAGTGGAGCAGTTGCGCAAGGGCGCTCACCCGGCGGTTAGAGCTTCGGCTGTAGGTCTCTGATCAGGGTTTCAGCCGCTGCGGTATTGCCCGTTAGGTTCGAGACCTGAATCTCGACATTCCCGAACAGGGCTTCCGCACCGTCGCTGACAGAGAACGCCTTGTCGCCGAGCCCAGAGACTGGCGTCACCGGTGCGCCGACCGTTTTGTGCGTGTCGATATCGGCTTGGAATCCGGCGGCCGCATCCATCGCGAGGACGTTGAGCACGAAGCCCGTCGTGCCATCCGCACTGGTGTAGTTGCAGCTGTAGATCTTGTAGCTGAGGGTGTCGTCCTCGGTTGCCACGGTGATGGGTTCGCCGCTGACTGAGGCAGCAGTAGAGGCGGGGATCAGCGAACAGACATTGACCGGGTGACCGATGCCGTCATTGACCGATGTCGTCGAACCGGACCCTCCCGAGGCGGGCTGCGATCCACCGCCACCGCCTGCGCCCGCGGCGGTAATGCTTGTCGACCCACACGCGGTCATCAGGATCCCCGCGAGTGCGAACGGAACGAGACGACCGATCTGGATTGTGGTGGCTGTTCTCACGAAGTTCACTCCTTACGAGCGCGGTGCGCTCTTTCGGAGTGAGTACACACACCACCGATCGCAACCCGATCGCAGGACGCGGCCGATTGTGGGTGAGCAGCGGTGCGGTGACGGCGCCGCCTGGTCAATCTCGATCGCGTTTGATTCGCTCGTTCAGCTCGTGGTCAGCACCACCACTCGGTTGTTCCAGATGTCTGACAGGTAGACGGTGTCACCGCTGAATGCGATGGCGAAGGGGTAGATCCCTGTTGAGCCGTTGGGGACCGAAGGGATGCCCATCGTCCCCTCGTTGGCAATGAAGTTGATGGCGCCGGCCGTACTCATCGACACGATCCGGGCGTTGCCCGTATCCGAGACCCAGATGCTGCCGTCGGGGGCGACGGTCACACCCCACGGCACTTTGAAGTTCGAGTTGCCTTTTCCCGTCGGCCCCAAAAAGACGGTCCATGTGTTCGACGATGGGACGAAGCTCTGGATGCGGTTGTTGAGCGTGTCCGCAACCCAGATCGTGCCGCTCGAGTTCGACGGCGATACCTGTCGGCATATTGAGATCACCCTTGGGGCTCGTTTTCCCTGAGCCCTTGCTCCCGTAACTGGCGTCCCAGTTCCACGACGCATCACCCGCAGTCAACGTGAAGCGCTGGATGCGGTCGTTGCCCGAGTTGACGACGAGCAGGGTGCCGTTAGTCGGGTCGAATGCGATGCCTTGCGGGAAGTCGAGGTCGCCGTTCGCTATGCCCTTCGTGCCGTAGATGGCGATCGGTGTGCCCGTGGGCGTGAACGAGGCGACCTGGTTGCTTTCGCGGTTGGCGACGAACACGTCACCCGTGCCCGGTTGCAGCGCAATGCCCCATGCGAAGTTGATGGCACCCGAGACATCGGGATCGCCGCGGACGCCAAAGGCCTGCGCTCCTTGAAGCTGACCGTTCGTGCCCAGCGATCCGTACTCGACCCGCTGGTTCCAGTAGTCCATGATGTAGATGTCACCATTGGCAGCAACCTGCACGCCTCTCGGCGAGTTGACGCCGGGAACCGGCGGTGCGGTCGGCGCGCTGTTCCATGTCGAGCTCCACGTTGTGGTGCCGGGCGTGAAGCTGAACTCGTGCAGGTTGTATCCCCACTCGTCGGTGACCAGCAGGTGGTTGTCCGCGGTGGTGGTCAGGCCTCGAGGGCCGACGAATGCACCGTTGCCCGTGCTGGATGGGATTGCATAGTCGAACGTCGCCCCGGTGTAGTGACCGCCGCTCTGCGTCATTGCGAACGCCTCGATGCGCTTGCCCCCTGAGTTGGTCGCGAACGCGAGCGTCCCGTCAGCACTCACCGATACCCCTCGAGGGTCGTCGGTGAAGTCCCCGTTGCCCTTGCCCGAGCTTCCAAATCCGAACTCGAGGCTACCGGAGCTGGTGAACACGTAGCACTCGTGTTGCGTCTTGTTCAGCGGGCGGTTCATCACCAGGACGTCGCTGTTGGGTGCGACGGACACCTGGCGCGGCTGGTGCAGCGTTCCCGTTCCGAACGTGCTCAGGAAGCCAGTACCGGTTGAGCCTTTGCAGGTGGGCGGACCGCTCGCGATCGAGAATTTCTCGACCCGCCCGGCGCCGTCGGTGACGTACACCCAGCGATTCGCTGCATCGACAGCAACACCGTATGCCTGGCTGAACTCGCAGTTCCCGGAGCCCTTGGTCCCGAACGTGTCGAGGAAGGCGAAGCCCGATGTTGCTGAGAAAGCGAAGACGTCAACTTGGTTGTTCGGGGTGTCCGCGACGTAGACCTCGCCGGTCGTGGCGTCGTACGAGATCGCGCGAGCGTCGCCGAACTGCCCGTTCAAATCGCCCTGCAAGCCGCCGAACTGCCAGTCGATGTTGTGCGTGCTGCGGTTGACCGCGAGCAGGCGGTACCTCCCCGCGTCGAGCACGAAGTAGTACTGCGCATTCTGAGTCACGTCGACCGGGTACATCGAGGCGAGTCCGGGGCCGACAAGCGTGCTCGAGTACGTGGGTGCGGTGAGCACGTTTGGCGCTGCCGACGCGCCGCCGATGGGCACGATCGCGGTTGCCGCGGCCAGCGGCACAATCGCCGCAATTGCAACTCTCGTCAGTCGCATGGAGGATCCCCTTCTGGCACCACCTGATACCCCTCCCGAAGACCACACATCATACCTACGGCACTCGGGGAGGTGGGCGTTTGACGCGCTCTTATCGGAAGCTCAGGACCCTGGTGGCCCGGTGACGGTCGAAGATCCCGTGAAGGTCAGAATGGAGCGATGAGTGACGAACAGTTGGTGGGGATCCTCGGCCCCTGGAAGCGCCGGCACCCGCGCGCCATCGCGATCATCGCCCTTGTGGACGGCACTGTCCTGGTCGTTATCGCGGTCTGCTTGATCATCTTCGGCGCCGGTGGCTGGTTGCGTTTCGCGCTCCTGATCCTCGGAGCCCTGTGGGCGTTCTACGGCGCCTACCGTTTCCCCCGCGCCATCCGAGCGACGCAGAACACCCCCCGCTGAGCTGTTTCGATCCAATGATCCTCCGTGAGCTCGCGTGCTGAAGGTCGCGCTGCTGCAGGTCGCCAGCCCTGGCACGGAATCGGTCGCGGCTCGCCGCGACCGAGTTGGAGCGATGGTCGCCAGCGCCAAAGGCGCAGACCTCGTGGTACTGCCGGAGCTTTGGGGCGTGGGCTACTTCGCCTTTGACCGTTACCGCGAGCTGGCCGAACCGATGAACGGCGACACCGTCTCCGCCGGCCGGGAATGGGCTCGAAAGCTGGGCTGCTACCTCCACCTCGGCAGCTTTGTGGAACGCGGCACCGACGGCCGGCTTTACAACACCGCGGTCCTCATCGACCCTGCCGGCGAGATCGCGCACACGTACCGCAAGATCCACGTCTTCGGGTACAAGTCGCGAGAGCCCGAACTGCTGACATCGGGCACGGGCATCACGGTTGCCACCACGCCGCTCGGTGCCGTCGCCGCCACCACGTGCTACGACCTTCGCTTTCCAGAGCTGTGGCGGGATCTGATCGATGCCGGTGCGCACATGGTCATCGTCCCCGCGGCGTGGCCGGCAGCGCGTGTGGAGCACTGGCGCCTGTTCACGTCGGTCCGCGCCGTGGAGGAGCAGATCATCCTCATCGCATGCAATGCGGTCGGCGAGCAGAACGGCATCGCGCTCGGTGGCCATAGCCGGATCGTCGACCCCTGGGGCGAGGTGCTCGTCGAGGCGGGCGACACCGAAGGCCTCACGTGGTGCGATGTCGACCCAACGGTGATCGCTCGGGTGCGTAAGGAGTTCCCGGTGCTCCGCGACCGGCGAATGAGCGTCGCCAAACGATGACGCTGCGCTTTCGGCCGATCGGCAGCGACGCCGACATCACCCTGGACGCGCCGCGCCTGATCATCATTGGCTACACGGGCCGCGACGCCGCCGCCGTCGCAGCGCACATCGCGGAGCTGGCCGCAATCGGCATCCCCCCACCGGCATCGGTCCCCGCCTTCTTTGAGCTCGATTCCGGACTTGTCACGTCCGATCCGGTGGTCACGATCAGCGGCTCGAATACGTCTGGTGAGGTTGAGCCCGTGCTGATCCGGCACGACGGGCGTCGCTACCTGGGCGTCGGCTCTGACCACACGGATCGCGACGTGGAGCGGACCGACATCGCAGCGTCCAAGGCCGCATGCCCCAAACCTGTCGGGCACGAGGTCGTAGCGCTGCCGGATGACCTGGCCGCGCTGGACTGGGACGCGATCAAGGTCGAATCTGACGTGGATGGCGAGCCCTACCAGCGGGGCAGCCTCGTCTCATTGCGGACGCTCACCGACCTGCTCGCACAGATGACCAGCACGCTCGGCGAACTCGAGGGCGACCTGGTCATCTTCTGTGGCACGGTCCCGCTGCTGACCGGGGCATTCCGTCCGGGGCGGAGCTGGCGCCTGCAGCTGCAACTCGACCCGACCACGACTCTCACCCACTCCTATGAGGTGCGCCTCGACCATGGCTAAGCCGGAGCACGAATTCTTCGCGACGGGCACCCTGGCGTTCACGCCCTGTGCCGGAGCGGTCGCCAGCCTCACCGAGTCCATCCTCGCGACCGACCCCGAGACCGGCGTTGCCAGCTCGCTGATGCGCTTCGCGCCCGGGACCGACACCACACCGAACGGGGTCCAGGCGCACGACTGCTGGGAGGAGGTGTACATCGTCGAGGGCTCGATCACCGATCTGCGGCTGAACGAGACCTTCACTGCCGGCATGTACGCCTGCCGGCCGCCCGGTATGCCCCACGGACCGTGGCGGAGTGACGACGGCTGCCTGACCTTCCAGGTGCGCTACCCGGCTTGATCGTTCGCGCACCCTGACGCGATTGCTGCGAACTCCTCCAAGGTGCTAGGATGCGTCGTCGGGAATGACCAAGGGGGTCATGAGACCCGAAGAGAGTTCGAGGGGACGTCAGCGAATCCGCACTACAGATGTGCGACATGCAGGTATCCGATCAGGACACCTGGACGAGGGAGGACGAGGCTGTGGGGAGTGACACCGTGACAAGTCACATAAGGCTTAAGCGCGCAAGCGCGCTGGCCGCGGGAGCTGCGGTTCTCGCCATCGGATCAACGACGGGCATCCTGAACGCGCAGGCAGCGCCAAGCCTGACGGCTCCCACGTTGAAGCTGACGATCGGTCAGCCGGGCAGCGCGTTCGTCTACCCGTGGGGGATGGCGTTTGACCCGGCTTCGGGCACGATCCTCACCACCGACTACAACAACTACCAGGTGCGACGTTTCTCGACGTCCGGGGCGCCGCTGGCCGTCTACAGCAGCAAGGCAGCGCTCAACACCCAGCAGCCCTATTCGATCGTCGTCGACACGTCGACTGATGACTTTCTGGTCGACGACCTGGTGGGCTACCTGCGATACAGCAGCAACGGCACCCTGTTGGATTCCGTGAGCACCGCGGCTGTGGGCGCCTACTACGCGCCGTGGATGACGGTCAACTCGGCGACGAGCACCGTGTACATCGCGAACTCCAACAGCGCGACGGGTCATAACTTCGTCGCGATGTACAACGGCAGCGACAGCTACCTCGCTCAGTTCGGCACGACCGGGACGAGCTGCGCACTGGGCCAGTTCGGCCTCATCCGTGGCATGGACGTCGACAGCTCGGGCAACCTCTACATCAACGACGTCACCAACAACTGCGTCGAGGTCTTCAGCAGCACCGGAACGTTCCTTCGCTACTTCAGCACCAAGGCCGGGCTGCCCACGAAGAATCAGACCAGTGGCAACACTCGCGGGCTGACCATCGATCGTGCCAACAACATGGTCTACGTCACTGACGCGGGCAAGCAGAATGTCGCTGTCTTCACGACCGCGGGAACGTTCGTCGGCGACATCGGCAAATCAGGATCCAACTGCGCAGGCGGCGGCCAGCTCGACGGTCCGCGTGACACGGCGATCGGCACCAACGGCACCGTCTACGAGAGTGACTACGCCTGCTTCAACATCGATGCCTTCAACCCGCTCTTTGCCACCAGCAAGCCGGGTGGGTTCACCGGGTCGATCCCGAACCCGACGCAGCCTCCGCCTGCGGGCGGCCTGAATCAGGCAGTCGGGGTTGCGGTGTCTCCGATCGACGGCACGGTCTACGTGAGCGACACGTTCAATCAGCGGATCCAGGAGTTCCAGGGGCTCAACGGCACCACACCCGGCGCCTTCGTCCAGATGTGGGGCAGCCGCCAGCCGACCCTGCCCGCCTACTGCTCCATGGACTACCCGCGTGGCGTTGCGGTCGATGCCAATGGCAACCTATGGGTGAACGACACGCGCTCCGGATGGATCAAGGAATACGCACCGAACGGCAACAGCAACGGACCACTCGGGTGCGCGTCGCCGGCGAATGCCAACGTGAGCTCGGTGTCAGAATTCGGCGGCGAAGTCGCGTCGGGGACATGCCTTACGTGCTCGCCCGGCAAGTTCTTCTACGCTCGCGGGATCTTCGTTGGCGGTCCATCGAACGATGTGTATGTGCCCGATAGCGACCTCGGCCGTCTCCAGGTGCTCACGCAGGCGGGCAAGGAGGTAGCGGGCTTCCCGGTTGCATGCGGTGTGGTGAACGCGCGGAACCCCGGCGCATTGCAGGGGTGCACCGGCGTCACGGTGAATCCCACCACGGGCACGATCTACGCGGTGTCGATCACCCAGGGCCTGATCGAAGTGTTCAGCCCGGCCGGCAAGCTGCTCAACACGATCGGCAGCACGACGACCATGCGGATGCCGTTCGATGACGCGCTCTCGCCGAACGGCAACATCCTGTATGTCGCCGACACCAATAACAACCGGATCGACGAGTTCAACCCGAGCACCGGGGCATTCCTCGGGAGCTGGGGATCGAAGGGCAGTGGCAACGGCCAGTTCATCAACCCCCAGGGGATCGTCGTGGATCACTCCGGCAACATCTACGTCAACGACTACGGCAACGACCGCATCGAGGTCTTCGCCCCAGCGTCCTGACCGCGTCAGGGCTCGAGAGAGAGATAAGGAAAGGGCCGGCGCCTCCCGGGAGTGCGCCGGCCCTTTCGTGTTCAGAGGTGTCTGGCCGCCGTTCTCGTGGGCCTGATGCGGCGAGCTGAGATCCGTCTCGTGGACTTCGGCCCCGTTGGTGGATCTGAAGCGAGCAAGACGCGACCCGCCGTGATCGTGAGCAATGATGGCGCGAATTCGACAGCCACTCGCCTCGGGCGCGGTGTCGTGACGGTCGTTCCGGTCACGTCAAATATCGAGCGGATTTACCCCTTCCAGGTCCTGTTGACAGCCTCCGCAACGGGGCTGCAACGCGACTCCAAAGCGCACGCCGAACAAGTCCGCTCGGTGGCGGTTGAACGTATCGGTAGCCGCGTCGCTAGCGTGCCGCCCTCCGTGATGGACCAAATCGACGAGGCTCCGCGACTCCACCTTTCTTTATAGGGTCGCCTGACTCCGCCGAGGTCAGCGCCGTTGGCGTGGGTCGAACGCATCCCGCAAGCCGTCGCCGAGGAAGTTGAAGGCGAGCAGCGTGACGGAAAGCGCAAGTGCCGGCCACAGCATCATGTACGGCTCAAGCGGAAGCGCTGCGTACCCTTCGGACGCGATTGAGCCCCAGGAGGCGAGCGGCGAGGGGATCCCAAGCCCCAGGTAGCTGAGGAACGCCTCGGTGAGAATCGCTGCAGGGATGACGAAGGTCGCCTGCACGATGATCGGACCGAGTGCATTGGGCAGGATGTGTCCGAAGAGAATCTTGCCGGCCTTCGCGCCCGTCGCGCGGGCGGCCTCGATGAACTCGCGCTCACGGATGCTGAACGCCTGGCCGCGAACGAGTTCGAGCCATGTCCATCCACACCGTGGCCGAGATCGCCAGCATGATGTTGCCCAGTCCACGTCCCAGGACGAGGTACAGGATGATCGCCACGAGGATGCCGGGGATCCCGTAGAAGATGTTGATGAACACGCTGATCACGGTGTCCACCCACCCACGGAAATAGCCCGCGACCAGCCCAACGACAACGCCGATGACAAGAACGACAGCAGCGGTGCCGACGCCCACGATGAGTGAGATCTGCGCTCCCTGCATCATCCGGCTGAGCAGGTCGCGGCCGAGGTCGTCAGTGCCGAGTGGGTGCGCCGCCGACGGGCCAAGGAAGGTCAGCGTATTCGGCAGGATCGTCGCCGGGTTGTACGGCGTCCAGAAGATGGCGATGATGGCGACGACCACGAGGAGCGCCAGATAGATGAGCGCAACGAGCGCCAGGCGGTTGCGCCGCAGGCGCCGGAAGCCGTCGCGCCAGAGACCGACCTGGGCCCGGGCAACGGTGCCGCCCGCATATTCCTGTTCGAAGACGGGAGTCGCGATTGTGGCCATCAGTATCTAAACCTTGGACGCATTTCCCGCGGCCCTCAGCTGATGTTGGTGAGGGCGTCCGGCGCGGTGCCGGACGCCCCCGAAAGACAGCAGAGATGGGGGGCTCCGCTAAGAACTTGGGTTAGTGGGCGAGGATCGAGATCTCGTCCCAGTAGTGATCGAACGCGGTGTTCGAGCCGGCGCCCTTCACGTAAGGCTGGATCAGAAAATTGCCGACCGAGTAGTACAGCGGGATGTAGACGACGTCGTTCTGCAGGATCTGCGCCAGTTGCATGTAGAGCGGCAATGCAGTCGTCAGCGGCTCCGCGTCGGCCTGCTTGAGGATGCTGTCGTACGTCGGGTCGTCGAACCCGCTGGTGTTGGCACCTTCCGCTGTTGGGATCGCGCCCCAGAGGTTGTCGTACCAGTCCTGCGGGTGGTTGTAGTCGAACTGCCAGCCGTCACGCGACATCTCGTACTTGCCCGAGAGCCGGTTGTTGATGAAGATCGAAGCATCCGACACCGAGTTGAGGTTGACCTTGACGCCGAGGTTGGTCTGCCAGTCGTTCTGGAGGTACTCGGCGACGCTCTCGTTGAGGCTGCCCGCGTTGTACGAGTAGGTGAGGTTCTTGGTCAGTGCGCCGGTCGGGTCGTACTGCTTGAGCAGCGCCTTGGCCTGGGTCGGGTCGAACTTGGCAAGTGGATCGCTGTTCGGTCCACCGTTGCCAATGAGTCCGGTGGTGATGAGACCGCCGGTTGCTGCCGAGCAGATGAGGTTGTGGCAGACGGTCGTGGCCAGCCCCTGCTTGTCGACCGCGAGGTCGAACGCAAGGCGGAGCCCCTTTGCGGCCGCGCTCTCACCGAGGAACGGTCCACCCGTCGACGGATAGCCGATGTTGAAGCTCAGCCACGTGGTACGGCCCTTGGGCTGGACGAGAAGGTCCGGCTTCTCCTTCGAGTTCGCCTGAATGGCGAGCACGTTGGCCAAGGGAATATTTGCGCTGTTCCCGCCGTAACCGATGAGGTCGTAGCCCTTCTGGAAGAAGGCGTCGACCGTGGTCGGTGCCGTCGAAGGATCCTTGATGTCGATGTTGATCGTCTTCAACGTCGGCTTCGGAGAACCCCACCAGTTCGGCACCTGAACGAACGTGATGGATTGCTTCGGGGTGTACGAGGTGAGCTTGTAGGCGCCGGTGCCGACGAGGTCGGCGGGCGTCTGCCACCAGTTGACCGGATCGACACCCGGCGCATCAATGACCTTCTCGTCGACGATCGCGCCGACCGTCGCCTCGAGGGTCCACGCGGTCAAGCACCAGCCGCACGCCGTGCTCAATTTGACCTGCACCGTCTCAGGGTCGATAGCGGTGAGCCCGCTCATCATGAACGCAGGGTTGCCTGCCTTCAACTGGGCCTCGATATTGGCCTGGAAGCTGGTCGGCGAGCCGGACGACGGCGGTGCGCCGGCGGCCTTCTGCGCCGCGGAGAAGCCCTGGATGGCGCTGAGGATCGAGGCGTACGCGCCCTGAAGATCGGCACCACGGTTCCAGGAGTACAGGACGTCTTTGGAGGTGACCGGGTCACCGTTGGAGAACTTGGCCGCCGGATTCAGATGAATCGTGTATGTGGTGCCGTCGGCGGAGATGCCGCCGTTGGCCTGCGTGGGCACGGTCGAGGAGATATCCGGAACGATGTTCAGGTTGTCGTCGAAGCGCCAGAGGTTGTCGAACACGTTCTGCATGAGCTCGCTGTCAACCTCGGCGTCCATCTCTCCGGGATCCCACGTCCCTGGGTCTTGAAAGACGGGGAAATGCAGCACCTGTGACGAGGCGAGCGCACCTGACGTCGACTGGGTACCGCTCGTGCTACCGCACGCAGCGACGGCGAGCAGGCCGAGCACCCCCAGTCCGACGGCACTGATGCCTAATTTGTTTGTCAGCAAGTTGGTTCCTCCGTACCCATTGACGCTGATGGTGATGTCGAGACACGGCAGTGCATTGCTGCTTGTACCGACACCTCGGCGAAAAAAGCGTAGCCACACCCGCGCGGCGAAATGCCATCTGCGCAACGGAATTCACCCCATCGGGGGAAGTGCCGGACGCGAATTCATCCCGATGAGTGAGAAATGCGCGGCGCGTGAGCGTGCGTTGGCGCGCAAGTGGTACACACGTCAGTCACAGAAGTGGACATTCACTGAGAGTGCGTCGCGAAATGGCTATGACGGTCATCGATCTATTGGACTTTTCGCGATGCGTGACTCCGCAGTACTGTCGCATCGCTTGGTCGCACGGGCTCGGTATCCGAATGCAAGTCTCGGGTAGCACTCCCTGCACCGGCGACCAAGCATCTCCGCAACGCGGACATGCTTCGCTGCAGTGAGCTCAAGACCAGCGCCAGCTCTCCGGGTAGATCTGCAACAACGGGTCCTGCGGGCCCGTTCCGTTCAGCGCCTTGTTGATTGCAGACAGCTCCGCGTACGCAACAGGCATCCAGATGACCGGAAGCTCGCGAGCGAGGTAGTTCTCGTAGGTGTCCATCGCGTGCACGTCATTGCTCGTCATCGTCGCGACGATGTCCTGTTCCGCCTGCGCGTTGCAATACCCGCCGGCATCCGCACCGGCGTACTGGACGCTGGCTCCAGACCCTGTGCACGCCCATATTTCATCGCCGGTCGGGTCGTAGTCGGGAGCGTACGTCCAACCCGAGCTCCAGAACGCCATGTCCCAGTCCGAGTCTCCCGGGATCGCGCCGTCGATGACGGTGTCGAACGGCGCACTCGTCAAGTTGATTTTGATGCCTGCGTGTGCGAAGTCCGTCTGTAACTGGCTCATCTCCTCAGCCAGCGCCGGGTTGTCGTTCTCGTACTGGAGCGAGAACGACGCCTTGGCTCCGCGAGCGATGCCCTTTCCGCACTGGCCGGAGCCGTCGCCCGCGTCGGTGCAGGTGCTGATCCCACCCTCGTTGACCATCCATCCGTGCGCTTTGAGCACCGCAACTGCAGCTGCCGGGCTGTAGGGATACGGGTTCGACTGCTCCATCGGGTTGACGAAGATCGAGCTCGGCTTTACCGGGACCGGCCCGTACGTCGGATATCCGAAGCCTGCGAAAGCCCTGGTGATGAAGGCGTTCTGATCGACGAGGTCCTGCATCGCCTGCCGGAAGTAAAGCTGGCTGAAGATCGGTCCGCTGACCGGGTTGGTGAAGTTCTCCGACACGTACGTGATCTGCCATCCGGCCCAGGGCGCGACAGCATAGACGTCGTTGACAGCTGCGCGTTGCGGCGCGTACTCGAGCGGAACATACCCGTAGTCCACGGCTCCATCGCTCACGGACGATGCGGACTTGAGCTGGTTGAACTCGACACTGTCGGCGCTGAATGCGACCTCTTTGAAGGACTTGAGTGTGGGCTTGACGGGACCGCCGTACGCGCTGTTCGGGACCATCGAGACGTTGCCCGCGGTGTCCATCGACTTCAGCTTCCAGGGCCCCGATACCACCTGCCAGAGTGGGTTGGTGCCGTAGGTCGAGATGCTCTTCGACTGCGCGTCGAGAAACTTGTACACAGCCTGCGCGCCGGTCGGAAGTCTCGTCGTAGTTGCCAACGGGACCGGTCGCCGACTCCTTGTCCCACACGTGCTGGGGGAGCGGGGTGATCTGGCTCAGCTCGTTGTAGGTGAAGAAGTACTCGCCGTACGCCTGGCTGAGGTGAAAGGTGATCGCCAGCGGATTCCTCGGATTGATCGTCGAGCTGAGGACGTTGTCAGGGTATTCGCCGGGCGAGTACCCCGCCCACTCGTCCTTGTTGGCACTGACGAGGTTCTGCCAGAACTGGATGTCACGTGCGGTGATCTGTGTGCCGTCCGACCACTTCCATCCCTTCAAGGTGACCGTCACGGACTTGCCATCTGCGGAATAGACGGGCGGATCGGCAAGGCTGAGGCTGTTGTTGAGCAGCACGTGGCCGTTGTCACCGAACCAGTACAGCGGCCGGTACATCAGCTTTTGGAATTGACTGATATTCGCGACACTGAAGTACTGCAGCGATGCGAGCGGAAGAACGTAGTTCGGCGGCGATCCCGGAAGTTCTGCGAAGGTCGCGGACGTCTTGATCACCGCGACATTGGTCGCAGTACCGCCGCATCCGCTCACGAGCACTGTCGCACCTACCGCGACGGCCGCGACGGCACTCCGCCAACGCCACGCACGCAGCCGGCTCAATGTCGCCCTCACCCACACAGGAGATCACACCGGGTGGCAACGTTCGCAGGCCGCTTCGGCCGCTGCGCTCATCGCCATTCGCATGCCACTTGGCGTGGGTGTTGCATGCCACTCCGCATCGACGCAACACCTGCTGCATCCGTATCGCGTCACTGCGCGCGCAACGCCCTCACTCGCTGGGGTGAATTGTGGATCCGGCCCCATTCGTTTCCGCGCCCCGCGCGTATCGTGATGACTCGGCTGACGCCGCAGTGGGATTGAGGAGACGAACGTGAGCAACGATCGGGCGCGCCTGTGCCAGTGACGTTGCTCAGCGTCGACAACCTCACTGTCGCGTTCCCCACGGCCGATGGCGTGGTTCGCGCGGTGCGAGGCCTGTCCTTTGCAGTGGAAGCAGGCAAGACGCTCGGCATCGTCGGCGAGTCCGGGTCGGGCAAAAGTGTGAGCGCGCTCACGCTCCTCGGCCTCAACCCGGGTGCGGATACCACGGGTTCGGCGCTTTTCAACGGCAAGGACCTCCTCACCATGAAGCAGGACGAGCTGCGTCGAATCCGGGGCGCAGAGATCGCGATGATCTTTCAGGATCCGCTGTCAAGCCTGCACCCACATTTCCGGGTAGGGGCGCAGATCGCTGAGGCGATTCGCGCGCACACGGATGTGAGTCGTCAAGAAGCCAGAGCGCAGGCAATCGAGCTCCTGCGCCTGGTGAACATCCCGCAGCCCGAGCGTCGCATCGACGCATACCCCCACGAGATGTCGGGAGGAATGCGTCAGCGCGTGATGATCGCGATGGCTCTCGGCTTGAAACCGAAGCTCCTCGTCGCCGACGAGCCGACGACCGCACTCGATGCGACCGTCCAGGCCCAGCTCATGGAACTCCTCGTGCAGATGCAACGTGAGCTCGGCATGGCAATGATCATCATCACGCACGACCTTGGTGTCATCGCCTCGATCGCCGATGACGTGTTGGTGATGTACGCAGGGCGTCCTGCCGAACACGCGGATGCCCGAACCATCTTCTTCATGCCCCATCACCCGTACACCCTCGGGTTGCTTGGTTCGGTCCCGTCTGCCACCGGTGTGCTCGGACACCGTCTGCTCCCCATCGTCGGGACGCCACCGAGCTTGATCAACGTGCCGCCCGGGTGCGGCTTCCATCCTCGATGCCCGTTCGCGATGGACATGTGCATCGAGTCGACCCCCGTTGCCGAGCCGATCCCGGCCGGAGTCGACCATCGCTCGGCGTGCTGGCTCCCCCCTGAGATGACCGGCGTCGGTGTTGCGATGGACACGGCGCGCCGGCGCTATGCCGTTGCGCACCGCGGCCCTCGCGCCGCGAAGCTGCCCGGCGTTCTCTCGGCGGTCACGATGGCTCCTGCGCATGCCTGACACCAGCGTCGACAACGATGTTCTGCTGCGTGCGGAGGGGATCGTCAAACACTTCCCGATCAAGCAGGGCATCTTCTTCAAGCGAACGATCGGGAACGTGAGCGCCGTCGATGGCGTGAGTCTCGATGTGCGCCGCGGCGAGACCCTGGGCCTGGTCGGTGAAACCGGGTGCGGGAAGTCGACACTCGCGCGTTCGATCATGCGCCTGTACCCCCTCACCGGGGGACGGCTGATATTCGACGGCGCGGACTTGAGCACCCTGTCGAGGTCCCAGATGCGCCCGTATCGCCGCGGTATGCAGATGATCTTCCAGGACCCGTATGGATCACTCAACCCACGCCGCAGAGTCGGCTCAATCATCGCGGACCCGTTGGCCATCCATCACATCGCCGAAGGTGCAGACCGCAAGGCGCGGGTGCAGGAGCTCATGGAGGTCGTGGGCCTCAACCCCGAGCACTACAACCGTTTTCCGGCGGAATTCTCCGGTGGCCAGCGCCAGCGCATCGGGGTTGCACGCGCACTTGCACTCCGCCCAAAGCTCATCGTGTGCGACGAACCGGTCTCCGCACTCGACGTCTCGATCCAGGCGCAAATCATCAACCTGCTCGAGGACCTCCAGGCCGAGTTCCAGCTGACCTACATCTTCATTGCGCACGACCTGGCGGTGGTACAGCATGTCAGCGACCGCGTCGCGGTGATGTATCTGGGCAAGATCGTCGAAGTCGCTGATGTCAAGGATCTGTACAGCGCGCCGCGTCATCCGTACACGGCGGCATTGTTGTCGGCTTCAGTCGTCGCGGACCCGGACAAGGCCCGGAACTCACGACCGGGTCATTCTCACCGGTGACGTCCCGTCCCCGATCAACCCTCCGTCAGGGTGCCGGTTTCACACTCGCTGCCCGAAGGCGCAGCCGATCTGTGCCACACAGGAACCGCTGCTCGAGCACCACGACGGTGATGCGACAAGTCACAGCACCGCGTGCCATTTTCCGGTCGCGGACGGCGAGAAGCTCGCGAGTCAGGACGCGACCATCCTCCACGCGGTCGAGGGTTTCCTGGCAGAGACGCCGGCACCGACCGAAGCCGCGGTTGAGCTGTGATGCAGGAAGCACGCTACACGTTCGATGCCGAGGAGATCGATGCCGAGTTGGAGCGACATCGCGCCGCACTTACGGGCTACTGCTACCGCATGCTCGGATCTCCGTTCGAGGCAGACGATGCGGTACAGGAAACCCTGATTCGCGCCTGGCGCGGATACGAGCACTTCCAGGGCCGCGCGAGCATCACGTCGTGGCTCTACCGTATCGCCACCAACGTGTGCCTCGACATCCTGAAAGGGCGAGCGCGGCGCGCGACCCCGATGGATCTGGGACCCGCACGAGCACCCTTGGAAAGCAACCTGCATGTCCTCCCCGAGGTGACCTGGATCCAGCCGATCCCGTCCGCACGGCTCATCGAGGAGTCCGATCCGGCCGACGTGGTGATCGCGCACGAGACCATTCGTCTCGCATTCGTCGCAGCGCTCCAGCATTTGTCCCCGCGTCAGCGCGCGGTGCTCATTCTCCGTGAGGTCATGCGCCAGACCGCAGCGGAGGTCGCGTTCATCCTCGACACCACCGTGGCGTCGGTCAACAGCGCACTCCAGCGCGCGCGAGCGACCATCGCGGCCGCCGGGCTCGACGCCGACGCAATGGTTGCACCAGTCGACCCAGCCCAACATGGTCTGCTCGCACGCTACGTGCGAGCGTTCGAAGCCTATGACCTCGACGAGCTCACAGCGCTGATTCGCGAGGACGCACGGCAGTCGATGCCGCCGTTCGATCTGTGGCTGTCCGGTCGCAAGGACGTGCTCGCGTGGTGGTTCGGCCCCGGCGATGTGTGCCGCGGATCGCGGTTGGTGCCGGCTGTTGCGGCAAACGCCAGCGTCGCGTTCGGTCAGTACAAGCCGAGTGCGACCGGGGGGACGTTTGAACCCTGGGCACTCCAGGTGCTCGAGTGGAAGCGGGAGAGAGTTGCCGAGCTAACGTTCTTCCTGGGCACCGAGCGGCTGTTTCCACTGTTCGGCCTGCCGCTGCAGCTCACCTGATCAGCGCATCCCTCGGATGATGTCGGCGAGCGCGCCGACGGCGCCCGGGAATGCGCATTCGTCCGACCCGCCGAAGCCCAGGATGAGGCCGGGCCGTGCTGCGCGACCCGCGTAGCACGTGGAGAGCGCCTGCGGATACAGACCCTGTGCCGACGCGCGTCTGACGACCTCCTGGTCGTCAACACCATCAGGGAGGTACGCAACCACGTGCAGCCCCGCATCACTGTTCCCCGGAACGAGCACATCGGAGGCATGCTCGTGCATCGCACTGAGGAGGGCGTTGCGACGTGCGAGATAGACACCGCGCATGCGCAGGACGTGACGCCCGAGGTGCCCCTCGTTCATGAAGTCGGTGAGCACCAGTTGGTAGAGCATCGGCGGGCAGATGTCGAGGCTCATGCGAATCTCAACGAATCTGCTCATCAACGCGGGCGGCACGACGATGTATCCCAGGCGCATCGCCGGGAACATCACCTTGCTGAACGTTCCGACGTAGACGACCTGATCGCTGGTGCCCATCCCCTGCAGTGCCCCGAGCGGCCGTCTGGAGTAGAGGAACTCGCTGTCGTAGTCGTCTTCGATGATCCATGCATCGTGGGCCGCCGCCCAGTTCAGGAGCTCGAGGCGACGCGTGACCTCCATCGCGGGGCCAAGGGGAAACTGACGTGCCGGCGTCACGCAGACAACCTTCACGGTGTCGGTGATTCGCTTGATGGCGGCGACGTCGATGCCACCGTCATCAACGCCGACGCCGATGACCTGCGCGTTGGACAGGCCCATCGCCTGCCTGACTCCGGGGTATCCCGGCTCCTCGACGCATACCAGCGTGTCGGGCGTCGTCAGCGCCATCGCGCTCATGACCAGTCCCATTTGCGATCCGGTGACGATGAGGACCTGCGAGGCATCGCACGTGCCGGCACGCGTCGTTCGCAAGTACTCCGCGATGGCCTCGCGCAACGGCGGGTAGCCGGCCGGATCGCTGTAGGCCATCGCTTCTGGTAACGCAGTCAGCGCATGCCGCTGGACGAGTTGCGCAAACACCTTTCCCGGGAAGCGATCAAGCGCGGGGACGCCGACGCGGAAGGGTCCGAGCTTTCCGACCGAGGACCAGTCATCGCTCTGCGGAATGCGCGGCGATGAACGATCGTACGCGGGCGCCGGCTTGCGCAGGCTGATGGGCTTGATCAGGTCCTCGGGGATCTGATCGCGGACGAACGTCCCGGAGCCGACCCTGCCGACAATGTACCCGTCATCGAGGAGTTGCTCGAAGGCGCTCAGCGTCGGGAAGCGAGAGATCTCCAGCTGCTCGGAGATGGTGCGTGTCGATGGGAGACGCTGGCCCGGGGCGAGCTGTCCCGAGATGATCGCGCCGCGATAACCATCGTAGATCTGGACGTAGAAGGGGATATCGGACGATCGGTCGAACTGGATGCACGGGACGCTCCCAACCCCCCGCCGCCTGCTCATGGCCACGTGGACGGCCCCCACTGCGTCATCGAGACGGCAGACCTGTTGCTCATGAACTCTTATGACTTGAAACGGACCCCAAACTCATCGCATCCGTCAAGACGCGTGGTATCGCAGCCTCAGGCCGCAGGAGTGGTCATACGACTGTGCGAAGAAGTGGACTCGTCAGAAACGAAATGTGTGGTGCTTGGCCGCTGACGCCGGTAGGAGGGCGCATCCCTTTTTTTGGGGCAGAGATTTTTGCAGCGACCAAGCGTCAGTACAGTGACACCGGTTGCGACGAAAGGTAAGTGCCACTTCATGGCGCGTTCCCGTACCACTGCGCAATCAGCTCAGCGCGGAGCGCTCATGCAACGCAGTGCACGCCGCCACGCACGCAACGCGACCGTGCGCTCGTTCGCAGTTGCGCCGGCAGCGCTGAATGCATCGCGCGCGGCCAGAGCCGCAAACCCGCTGAGTGCTGTTGATGCTCTCGGTCGGGATCGGCCGAGACGCGCCGCGAACGCTTGATGAAGTCTCCGACATTCGTCGATCGACTCCTGCTATCGCACCAAGAGTCTCGAGCCTTCGCCACGCGCCGGACACCGAGCGAGGGAGCAGGAACCAGAGCAATACCGCAACGATCACAGTGACAAGACCGCCCAGCACCGTCGCCACGATGAGCGCCGTTGCGACGCCACCGTTGGTCGCGTCCGTGGAACGGCTCTGGTCTGTCACGGGCTTCCTGATGCCCGGCCTGATCGCGGGAGACGGAGTCGCATGCGACGGGGGTGGCACCTGCTGCGTGATCGCGGCTGCACCGCGCGCAAATGGCTGGTAGTCGCCCTGGGCGGACGGCGGCGTCGGTTCGAACGGGATCCACCCGTACCCCGGAAAGTACGCCTCGACCCACGTGTGCGCATCGCTCGTCGTGACGACCTGCTGGTTGACGCCCGGAATGGGTTTGATGAGGTCCTGTGCCGTCCCCGGGCCGTACCCGCTGATCAGGCGCGTCGGGACGCCGATGCTGCGCAACATCGCACCCATCGCCGACGCGAAGTACTGACAGTACCCGCGGTGACTGATCGTCAGGAAATAGACGAGTGGCCAGACGCGGTTGCTCGGATCAGCCGGCGGGTCGAGCGTGTAGTGGAAGAGCGCGGTGTCGCGGAGGTGGGCCTCGATGGCCATCGCCTGGCTGTATGGATCGACCAATCCGGATGTCCAGGCCAACGCCAGCGAGCGGATTGCCTCGGCGCCTCTCGTCGAGTTGTCATTCAACTCGGTGTATTGCTGCGTCCACGCCGGATAGTCGGTGCCGGCGGCGCTCAGCTGCGACGCCGTCGCGGTGGACACCAGTGACGTCGTCTGCAACGTCGATGCCTGTGCACCGAGGTCGTCGACAACCTGCACGGAGTTCGACAGTCAACAACGCGTTCGGGCTCGCGGTGTTGACGACGCCGAATGCGACTCCGGGGAGATTGACTCCCTCGGGCTCGCCGGTGAAAAGAGCAAATTGCTCGGGTCCCGTATCGGTCGCCGTCATGACGATGTGCGCGTGGACGGTCTGCTCGTCGTTCCCGATGCCGCCGTCCGCTGGGTTGGTATCCCTCGGCAGCTCCTCTCCTCCGTACTGCACGCCGGTCCACGTGTAACCGCCGGGGCTCGACCCGCTCGCCGGCAGGTACCAGTTCCCTCTATCGAAGTCGGTGTCGGCGACAACGCTGAGATACGCGCTCGCTCCGTCGTCAGTCGTGTACGTCAGCACCGGCTTCGGGTGGCTCACCAGCGCACCACCGAGGTTGACGGTCGATGCGAAGCCAATCGTCTCCGCACCGGGCAAGGTCCCCGGACCGTCCTGAAGCCCGTTACGCCCGAAGGAGGAGAGCCATGCGGTGAGATCCGCACTGCTCGCCGGCGGCAGGATCATCGCTGTCAGCGTCAGCGCAATTGCAACCAAGCACGCACCGCTACCGAATCGCCAGCCGAGGTTCCCGAGCGGCGTGATCCGACCCGCCACCCAACCGGCGCCGAGCGACTCACGATGCGCCGCCGCGATCACTGCGAGCGCGAGTCCCACGGCAACACCTTCCGGCAGCACCATGCTGGCCGGCGTCGAGGCGTTGACGACGTTGATCGCCAGCACTACGAAGATGGGCATCACCGCCAGGACACCACGATGCTCGCGCACCGCGAGCAACGCGAGCCAGTATCCGCACATGAAGAGTGCGGTGCCGAGCCCGACCGCAAACGTCCAGGCCTGCGTGGACGTCACGCCGGTGATCGCGGCGCTCAGGTAGTGGGCAACGAACGTTCCGAGCTGTTGACCTGGAGCCGCCGGCATGCTGCGCACCGTCAGGGGCACGATCGTCGCGAACGCAAGAACGGGGCCTGCGGGCACGAACACGGCCCGCGACACGTGTGCACGCGCGAGCACCACAGCTTCAGCAACCGACGCGAGACTCACGACCGTCAGGACGCCGCCGCCCCCGCTGACCCAGCCGGTCGCAAGCACATCCCACGATATCGCAGCCATCAGCGCCAGGCAGAGTGCGCCTGCGATGACGAAAGCCGAACCGACGCGTCGCGGATGTGCCAGTGTCATCGCCGTAACCTAGAGCTTGTCGCAACAGCGCGCAATCCGCAGCGAAGTGGTACGGCGTGCCGCACAAAAGTTGCCATGGCGTGCAACGTGAATCGCCGCGGCTTAAGAGCAACTCCTCGGCTTTCCACCCAGCCACTCGCATGCCACTTCGTCAACGACTGCAGTGCCATTCCGAGATGCGGTGACGTGATTCGTCGATCCCGACGCGCCAGGCGTGCCTGATGCGCCTCCCCCACCGGGATGATTTTGAAAGCTGATTGATTTCTCGGCGCTGACAGGGTGCGAATGTGTGCGCCATCGCGACGAGTTTTCGATACAGCAGTGACGGAGGTGACCATGCGATTGCACAGAGTGCTCGGTACCAACAGGCAAGGGCCTCGACGTTTCTCTCAGGTGATGGGTGCGGCCGCCGTCGGGGCGCTGGCGATCGCAGCCTGCGGGAGTGCCACGTCGGCGACGAAGTCGGGGCCGGCGAATCTCTTCGACGCGAACAACTTCAACACCTCTACCATCCCCTGGCTCGCCGCGAACAACAACAGCGCGGGCACGCCGGTCATGGGTGGAACGCTCGAGATCGAAGGCGCCACGGATCTCTCGGCAGGCGCAGACCCGCAGGGTGAGTACGAGACGATCGCCTCCACGCTGGAGCGCGCCTACACGCGTCAGCTGGTGACGTACCCGGCATCGACCGACATCGTCAAGGCGGAGACGCTGGTTGCCGATGCGGCCGTCAGCATGCCCACCGTGAGCTCCGACGGCTTGACGTACACCTTCAAGCTCCGGCCTGGACTCATGTGGAACACCACGCCACCGCGCCCGGTCACTTCGCAGGATTTCCAGCGCGGCATCCTGCGCAACTGCGACCCGACGCTGGCACCGAACGGCAATCCCGGGTACTACATCTCCACGATCGCTGGATTCAAGGATTGGTGTACGGCGTTCGAAACGTCGAGCCCAGCGGAGAGCGCCGCAGCGCGTGCGACGTTCATCAATGACGGCATGACGAGTGTCAGCGGCATCAAGACGCCGGACGCAAGCACCATCGTGTTCACGCTGACGCAGCCGGCGACCGACTTCGACAACATCCTCGCCGAGCCCTTTGCGTCAGCGGCGCCGGTTGAGTACCTGAAGGACGTGCCGCTCACCCCTGGCAACATCCTCTACTCCGACGGCCCGTATGCGATCACGACGTACAACGTCGGTCACGAGATCATCCTCACGCGGAACGCGAGCTGGACGCAGGCGAACGACCCGCTCCGGCATCAGTACGTCAATGAGATCGACGTCAAACTCGACCTTGCCGGCGCTGCGGCGGCGACAGAGGTGCAACAGGATTTGCAGGCCGGCACTGCTGACCTCGAGTGGAACACGATCGTGCCCACTGCGGATATCGCAAGCCTCGAGAGCCCGAAGTGGAACGCGCAGCTCGGCGTCTTCCCGGCCCCCGGAAACACCAACCCGTACCTGGTGTTCAACGTCAAGAGCACGAACAACAACGGTGCGATGGCCAACGTGAAGGTTCGCCAGGCACTGGAGTTCGCGATTGACAAGGTCGCCATCGGCAAGATCTACGGCGGTGCGAGCATCAACCAGCCACTCAACCAGGTGATCGGACCAGGAGCGGAGGGCTATCAGCAGATCAACGAATACGCGACGAAGAACAACGAGGGTGATCCCTCGAAGTGCAAGTCGATGCTGTCAGCGGCCGGCTACGCACCCGGGAGTATCACGCTCAAGGACTACTACCGGAACAGTGGCAACCACCCGGCAGTGTTCCAGGTGGTGCAGGCGGACTTCGCCGCGTGCGGCGTGAACGTTGTCGGCGTACCGATCGCGACCGGCTACTACGGCTCCGCGGGTATCGGCGTCACACCGACTGCCACCGGCTTCACACCGGGTAAGTGGGATATCACCGAGCCCGGTTGGGTACCGGACTGGTTCGGTCCCACCAACGGCCGTGCCACCCTTCCGGACATCCTCGACGGTGCGCTGAACTACCCGGGCGCGGACTGGGGCGGTTACGACGACCCGGCCGTTGACCAGCTGGTGAACCAGGCCGAGGCCGCGACAACTGTCGCCGCGGCAGCAAGTCTCTGGCACCAGGCGGACGTGAAGATCATGGCGGACGCTCCGTTCATCCCCTTCCAGACGCAGCTGAACCCGATCTTCCGGTCGGCACGGGTGCACAACGCGATCTACATCCCGTTCACCGAGCAGTACGACATCACGCAGATCTGGCTGTCCTCGTAGGGCGACGGCCGGCGACAGTTCATCCGCAAGAGATGCCCGCCAACGCGGCGGGCATCTCTTCGCACAAAGGGGATTCCCAGCGGAGGCGCGACATGAGCCTGACCACGGTTCAGCCGGTACCCTCGGAAGTCATTCCCGAGGACCCGGCAGTCAAGGGGATCGAGGGGCGAACCCCGCTGCAACTCGTCTTTCAGCGCCTCAAAACCGACCGCGTGGCATTGGTTTCCATCGTCGTCATCCTGCTCATCGTGGCGATGGCGGTGTTCGCCGGTGTCATCGCACACATCACCGGTCACGGTCCGACGGATGCCAATCCAGACAACGGCACGGACGCGACGGGACAGCCGCTGCCTCCAGGGAGTCCCGGATACCTGCTGGGCACCGACAACCTGGGCCGCGACATCCTCGTGCGCATCGCTTATGGCGCGCGTATCTCGCTGGTTGTCGGAGTGCTCGCCACCGCGATTGCCACCGTCTTCGGCGTGATCATCGGATTGTTCGCCGGGTACTACGGCGGTTGGCTCGACAGCATTCTTGCTCGCATCATGGACGTGGTTCTGTCATTCCCCTACGTGCTGTTCGCGATCGTGCTCGTGTCGGTGTTCGGCTCCAGCCTGCCGCTGACGATTCTCGTGATCGCGTTCTTCTCCTTCGCAGCCATCGGCAGGATCGTGCGAGGACAGGCGCTGTCGCAACGTGAGAAGGAGTACGTGGAAGCCGCCCATTCGCTCGGCGCTGGGAATCTGCGAATCATGTTCGTCGACATCCTCCCCAACCTCGTTGCGCCGGTCATCGTGCTCGCCACGCTGCTGATTCCCACCGCGATCATCTTCGAGGCGACGCTCTCGTTCCTCGGGCTCGGCGTCGTGCCGCCGACACCGTCGTGGGGAAACATGCTCTCCGACGCGGAGGGTGTCGGCTTTCAGGCATGGTGGTTCTACATCTTCCCGATGCTCTTCCTGCTACTCACGACGCTGGCCTTCAACCTGCTCGGCGACGCGGTTCGCGATGCACTCGATCCGCGAACGGAACGCATCTTTGCGGCGCGCAGAAAGAAGGTAAAGGTGGAAACGGCATGATCCGTTTCCTGATCCGTCGCATCGTGCTCGGCGTGCTGACGCTGTGGGTGATCATCACGCTGGTCTTCATCCTGTACTACGCGGCGCCGCACGATCCCGCGGCGTCACTCGCCGGCAGGGCAGCCACGCCGGCGCTGCTGCAGCAGATCAACCGGGAGTACGGCTTCAATCTCCCGATCATCGTGCAGTACTGGCACTACCTCGAGCGCATGGTGCCGTGGCCGGGGCTCTTCAACCTCGGGACGTCGAACACCAACCGGCTTCCGGTCACGACGATCATCGCGCAGGCGGTACCGATCGACATCTCGCTTGCGGTGGGATCGGCGATCCTCTGGATGCTGCTCGGTGTCAGCGTCGGCGTGCTCGCCGCGCGCCGTCCCCGCAGCCTGCTGGATCGTGGCGCGACGGCGTTCGTGCTCACCGGGATATCGATGCCGACGTTCATCCTCGGGTTGTTGCTCCTCTACGTCTTCTATTACGTGCTCACCATCCACGGCATCGCGATCTTTCCGAAGCCCGGCAGCTGGACGCCGTTCACGACGAATCCGCTGGAGTGGGCTCACGATCTGATCCTTCCATGGGTGACGCTCGCGCTCATCACTGCCGCCACGTACTCCCGACTGACGCGCAGCTCGCTGCTCGAAACGCTCGGCGAGGACTACATCCGAACGGCGCGCGCCAAGGGGCTGAGTGAACGCCGCGTCGTATATCGCCACGCGCTGCGGAGCTCGTTGACACCGATCATCACGCAGTTCGGTATCGACCTCGCCACCGTGATGGGCGGAGCGATCATCACCGAAAGCATCTTCGGCCTCCCCGGACTTGGTCTGACGGTCGTGCAAGCGATTCAGGTACAGAACCTGCCCGTCGTCATCGGCATCGTTCTGGTCGCGTCGTTCTTTGTCGTGGCAGCGAATATCGCGGTGGATGCGCTGTACGCTGTCCTCGACCCGCGGGTCAGGGTCAGCTGAACGCGAACGAGGTAAGCCACGTCTCGGGGTCCTCAGCTGTCGGGCACCGACCTCAACCGCGCGGGTTGTCGCGGCGGCCTCGTGGAAGGGAGCCGGCCGGCGTCGACAAGCGCGTGACGGAGCACGAACTCGATCTGGGAGTTCGTGCTGCGAAGCTCGTCGCCGGCCCACCGCGCCAGGGCGTTGTGGACGTCGGGATCGAGGCGCAGCAGCACCGATTTCCTTCGAATCGGGAGGATCGTAGCCGTGTCGGCAATCTCGCTCATCAGTACAACGAGCCGGCGTTGACAACGGGCTGGAGGTCGTGGTCGCTGCAGAGCACGACGAGCAGGTTGCCGACCATGGTTGCCTTGCGCTCCTCATCGAGCTCGACCACGGCATCGGCCGACAGCCGATCCAGCGCCAGCTCGACCATGCCGACCGCGCCCTCCACGATCCGATGCCGCGCTGCGACGACTGCGTTGGCCTGCTGCACCCGCAGCATGGCCTGAGCGATCTCGGGCGCATACGCAAGTCGCGTGAGCCGGGATTCGATGATCCTCACACCGGCGGCGATGACGCGAACCGCGATCTCCGATGAGAGTTCCGCGTTGATCTCATCGGCGTTTTCGCGAAGCGAGGGGACGTCGCTCCCTCGCGTGTCATACGCGTACCCGCTCGCGATATGGCGCACGCCGGCCTCGGCCTGGACGCGCACGAATTCGACGTAATTGTCGACTGCGAAGAGCGCTCGCGCCGTGTCATCCACAACCCAGACGACCGCGGCGGCGATTTCGATCGGGTTGCCATCACCGTCGTTCACTTTGAGCATGCCCGTCTCGTGGTTGCGGATCCGCGTCGAGACGCGATCGCGACGCGCACCGGGATGCACCCACCAGAGGCCCGGACGGCGAACCGTGCCCTGGTAACTGCCGGCAAGCCGGAGCACCACGGCCTCGCCGGGTGTGACTGACGTCAGCCCACGCAGGCCGGCAATGGCAAGCACCAGAAGCGCCACGCCGATGCCAATGGCCGCGCCGGTTGACCCGCTTCCGTGGAATCGGTCGGACAGCCCGCGGCCGAGGAGAACGACGCCAACAACGAGAAAGACCGCAACCGGGACGAGCACTGCCCAGCCGGACACAGCGCGCGGTGGCTGCTCGGTGATGGGGGCGGGGGTCTGCGCGAGTGAGATTCTTGCTTCGGGATTGACCGAACTCATGGCTGTCCTCGTGAGCTTGACGCGGGCGCTACCGGAATGATATCACTGAGCTATGGCTACCGAAACAATGCCCGGTGCCCACGGAGCGCAGCCTTCCGGCAAGGCCCTTGCGTTGGAGGTTGACCATCTCACCAAGCGGTTCCACCAGCGAACCGCGTTCGAGGACGTTTCGTTCTCGGTTGCGCAGGGCGAGGTCTTCGGCTTCCTGGGACCGAACGGGGCGGGGAAGACCACCACGGTTCGGACCCTGGGCACGCTCATCGCACCAACGTCAGGCTCGGCGAGCGTTGCCGGCATCCCGTTGACCCAGGAGAACGGACAAGACATCCGTCAGCGCATCGCGATCATGCCGGAAAACCCGGGGCTCTATCGACGGCTCACGGTGACCGAGAACCTGCAGCTCTTCGCAGGGCTCTACCAGCAGCGAAACGCGGCGAATCGGATTGGCGAGGCGCTCGAGGCTGTCAATCTCACGGCGCGTGCGCACGACCTGTGCGGTGGTCTGTCCAAAGGACTGCTGCAACGTGTGGGGCTTGCACGTGCGTTGCTCAACGACCCCGCAGTCATGTTTCTCGACGAGCCGACGTCCGGTCTCGATCCCGTCGCGACACGCGAGGTGTACGACCTCATCAACGGGCTCCGCCAACGAGGAGTCACCGTGTTCCTGACGACCCATCGCCTGGAGGAGGCTGAGCGTCTGTGTGACCGGGTGGCAATCCTCAACACCAAGCTTCGCCTGGTGGGACGCCCCGACGAGCTCCGCGAGCAACTCTTCACTCGGGCGCTGGTGGTGGAAACCCTGACACCGCTCGCCAAGCCGGATGAGGTCTTCAACAGCACTGACGGCGTCGACAGCTGGCGAGCCGAGGCATCGAGCACGTACGTGCTCGACGTCGCTGATCCGCGGAATATCGCCCCACAGGTGACTCGAGCACTGGTCGCCGCCGGCGCTGACGTCGTGTCGATCAGCGAATCGCGTCACTCGCTCGAGGACGTGTATCTGCAGTTGATCAACGACGACCCGGAGGCAACGCACCGATGAAGTTCAGCTTCATGCGCCTGGGTGCCGTGCTCCAGAAGGAGCTCCGTGAGTATCGCCGCAGCCCCTTCATCGTCGGAACCATGGCGGTGCTGCCGCTGGTCTTCCTCGTCGAGCCCATCATCATCATCTTCCGACTCGGTGCATCCGTGGCGCCGGCCGTCGTCGACAGGTCGGTCAGTGCCACGTTCCTGCTGTTGCTGATCTCGCCCGTCTTGATCCCCGCAGTACTGGCCGCGTACTCGGTGGTGGGCGAGCGTGAACAGGGAACGCTCGAGCCGCTGCTCACCACCCCTGTGCGCCGTGAGGAGCTGCTGCTCGGCAAGGCGTTGGGAGTGGTCGTACCCACCGTTGCCATCGCGTATGTCGTCTTCGCGATCGTCGAGTTGAGTGCACACCTCTTCGCAACCAATCCCGAGGTCGCCGCGGCACTGTCGCAGGGCCCGCATGTGCTCGCCGAGCTACTGTTTGCTCCGCTGCTTGCGGGATGGTCGATCTGGGTCGGCATCGCCATCTCGACGCGCGCAAGTGAGGTACGCGTCGCCCAGCAGCTCGGGACGCTCGCGAGCCTCCCCGCGCTCGGAGTCGTAGCCCTGGTGTCGTTCAATGTCTTCACGCCGAGCTTCGTTACGTCGCTGGCGTTTGCGCTCGGACTGCTCGTAGCAGATATCGTGATGTGGCGCGTTGTGTCGGCGATGTTCGACCGTGAGCGACTCATCGTCGGAGCATCTGCCGAGCGAGCGTCGAGCGGTGGCAGCCGGACGCCGCCTCCGACCGGTGTGGTCCGACGCATACCGCGCGCAGGAGGAGGTTGATGCCCATGCCATCGCAACGCGACACCATGGTGGCGGGCATCTTCGGTGGGTCGGGGAGTCACATCGTCCAGACGATCATCATCATCGTGGTGGTGACGGCGGTCATCGCCTATTTCGTGTTGCGTCTTCGGCGAGGAAGCGGCGCCGGGTTCGCCGCGGGTGCACCGGTTGTGAGGCAAACGCCTTCCGTAGCGGGCGCGGATGCGAACGAGGCGACGGTCAGGCTGGTGCGGATGTGGACCGCGATCATTGGTGCCCCGAATGAGGAGTGGAACATCGCGATCGACGGGATCGTGGTGGGATCCATCGCGAAGAACGAGACAGTCGAGGTGGCCGTGGAACCGGGGCACCATACGTTGCGGCTCGGGTCGGGCAGACATCGCAGCGCGCAGCCTTCCTTCGACGTCGCACGCGAGGAGGTCATCGGATTCAGTTGCCACGGTCCGAGGTACTGGCCGCTGTTGGTCGTGGCGCTCGTCAACCCGAGTGTCTGGATCTCCCTCAAGCGCGACTGACGCCGCCCAGGTAGATTCCTGGCTGTGACCACTCGATATGACGTCAGCGGCGTTCCCCTCCAGGGCGGCTACGTCGCGAAACAGTGCCCAGTGCGAGCACAGAACGACGCGCTCCACCCCAGCGAACCGGTACCGCCCGACCCATTCACCGAGCGTCTCTTCGCGCACGGCAATACCTTTGAGGCGGAGGTCGTGACCGAGATCCTCACGCTGCATCCAGAAGCGGTCTCCGTCCAGGGCATCGATGCCGGCGCACTCGAAGCAGCGACTGCTGGCGCGATGTCGGCAGGCGCGTCGCCGATTCTGAACGCGCGGATGCCATCGGATCTCGTTCACCGTCGCGTCGGGAGGCCGGACCTGCTCGTAGCCGCAACCGGCGGAGGTTATCGAGCGATTGACGTCAAGTGGCATCAATCACTGTTGCCGTCCGCCGGCAAAGCGTCGGAACTCCCGGGAGTGTGCGCCGGGCTTAGCGAACTCGCATACGAAGCCGCGAGCGTCGATGGGGACTTCGCCGCCAGAAAATCGCAGAACGACCTGCTTCAACTGGCGCACTACCAACGCATGCTGGAAGCGGCGGGCGCGGCGGCACCAGGCCCCCGTCTCGGGGGGATCATCGGGACTGAACGGCGTGTGGTCTGGTACGACCTCGACGTGCCGATGTGGCGGACCCCATCGTCCACAGGCAAGACAAAACTGCGAACCACGATGGAGCGATACGACTTCGAGTTCGATTTCCGGCTCGACATCGTGGCGGCAGCGCAGCGACATCTCATCGATCCGCGGACCCAGCTCCTGGTGGTACCGGTTCGCTGTTCCGAATGTCCGACCTGTCCGTGGAACGAATACTGCCGTCCCATCCTGGAAGCTGGATGGGGAGACGTGAGCCTGCTGCCCAATATCGGGTGGGCGCACTGGAAGATCCATCGCGATCACGGGGTCACGAACCGGGCCGAGCTTGCTGCGCTCGACTGGGAGACCGCATCGGGCGTCGCCGCAGGCGTCGATGTGAGCGAGCTGCCCGCAGCCGACGAGGCGACGGCGCGCTATGCGGGGTCGGGACTCACAACGTTGCCGAAGGAGATTGACCTGGCGCGAGCCGCAGTCGGCTCCGCGCTGGTCTACAGACGCCGGGGCGTGGAGCAGATCGTAGTACCGCGTGCCGACGTCGAGGTCGACATCGACATGGAGAACACCGAGGTCGGTGTGTACCTGTGGGGTTGCCTGCTCACCGACCGAACTAACGGCGATGTGTTCGGTTCCGAGTACCTCCCGTTCGCCACGTGGGAGCCGCTGACGCCTGAGCGTGCAGCCGAGAACAGTGTTGCCTTCTGGCGTTGGTTGATGGGGACTCGATCAGCAGCGCACGCGCAGGGCCTGACGTTCCGAGCGTATTGCTACAACGCAGGTGCCGAAAACCAGTACCTCCGGCGGCTGGGGCTCGCTGCGGGCCTGAGCGCGGATATCGAGACATTCATCGCCTCCGATGAATGGGTGGACCTCCTGCAGGTCTGGGACTCCCAACTGATCACCGGTGGCGCGAGCGGGCTCAAAGTCGTGGCCTCACTCATCGGCTTTCGGTGGGCGGTCGATGATCCTGGCGGCGGCATGTCGATGGTTCGGTACGACGACGCCGCAGCCGGAGACGAAACCGCGCGACGGTGGTTGCTGGACTACAACCGCGGCGATGTCGAGGCGACGCGAACGCTCCGCGAGTGGATGAGCTCTGCGCTTGTTCCTTCCATCGAGGACGTTGACATCGAGATGTTTGTGAGCACCAAAACCCCTCCGCGCTAGGAAATGCTTCGGTCGCCGGGTGCTGTGCCGGGAGTTGCTACGATGCGAGTGACCGGCGAGACTGCTGGAGCTAGAGAAGGGGCGAAATCATGCGACGGATCCAGATGTTGTTCGGTGCTGCCGCATCGGCCGTTGTCGTGGTCGCGGGCTTCAGCGTGAGCCCGGTGTCGGCGGCGACTCAGGGACCACTGACGGTGGCGGACTGGCAGGCGGACATCGGCCAGGTATCCGCAGTCGGGACCGGCTGCTTCCAGGCGTCCTTCCCTGCGTTGGTGTGGCATGCAACGAATTGCGTGACGGCGCCCGAGCGGCCGTTGGCGCCGGCGGCATCGACGTCGCGCACCGGGGGTCCTGACACAGTCGGCGACGGGCACGACTACTCCGCGGTGGTGTCGGGGAAGATCACCAAAGCGACCGGCACCTTCACTGGCGTCAGCGCAAAGATCAGCGAGACCGGCAAGATCGGTAACTCAGGTTCGCCGCGGGCGAATGAGTTCACCCTGCAGCTGAACACGCAGTTCTTCTCCGGATCGCCGGCATGCAACAAGGCGAGTGTTCCTGCGAATTGCCAGGCGTGGGAGCAGTTCGTCTACGAGACGGACGTGAATCAGGTGTACATGCAGTACTGGCTGATCGACTACAACAAGACGTGCCCCAGCGGCTGGTTCACGGCTACGGGTTCGGGCTTCATCGACTGCTACACGAACAGCTCGGCGAGCACATTGAGCGGCGGGGCGCTCACCGCCAAGAGCCTCGCGACGATCTCGTTTTCGGGCAGCGCTAAAACCGGGGGCAACGACGTGGTGCAACTCGTCTCCGGAGGTCACGCCACGATGGCAACCGGGAAGGACACCAAGGTCGACCTCGGACCCAACTGGAACACTTCGGAGTGGGGCGTCTATGGAGACGGTAATGGCGGATCGGCCAACTTCAGTGCGAACAACACGCTCGAGGCCGTGACCAAGCTGAAGGCCACCAGTTCGTCCGCGCCTGCCTGCGTCGTAGAGGGCTTCACCGGCGAGACCAACAACCTCACGCTGGCAGCCACGCCTGCGCTTGGCAGCGAGTCGTCGCCGACGCTGGCATCGAAGCAGACGGACGGCACGGCCGGGACCGCCAGTTGCGCTGTCAAAGCCTGAGCCGGTAGCAGGCGCCCTCATGTGAGGGCGCTCCGGACGGCGATACGTTGCAGTACAACGGTGTACGCTCGTGTCGTCTGTTCGGCAACCTATCGGAGCAGCGAAGAAGGCGGCACGGCGGATGAGCAGCGTCACGATCTCAGCCTCGTACGGAGCCCGCGGCGAAGGGGTGGCACAGGCCGTTGCAGCGGGACTAAAACTGCCCTTTCTTGATCGAGCGATTCCTCATGCGGTTGCCCGGCAACTGCACGTCACTGAGGAGATCGCTGAGACGCAGGACGAGCACGCACCGAGCAGGTGGGATCAATTCCTCGGTGCGTTCGCGAGTGTCGAGGCCGTGTCCACCGCGGTTGGGATCTCGCAGGAGGCGCTCCAGAGTCCTGCGGCCTACGTCGAGGCAACCGAGCGGGTGATTCGGCGCGTCGCAGACACAAGCGGCGCGGTCATTCTCGGCCGTGCCGGCATGGTGGTTCTTGGCGGTCGAGACGACGTGCTCTGCGTCCGCCTGGATGGCCCGCTACCGGCACGCCTCGCGCAGGCGATTGCCGACGGCGCCGATGAGACAACGGCCCGCGACACGCAGCGGGATGTTGACGACGCGCGCGAGCGGTATGCGAATGTTTTCTACAACGTCCATCAAGGCGATGCCCGCCTCTACCACGTCGTCATCGACAGCACGGTCCTACCGTTGGACGCGTGCGTGGACATCATCCTGAGGGCCGCGCAAACCCGTAGCTAGTCGCCGATCACGCCTGGCTTTCGACTACGCTCGCCAGATGCCCTCCGAAGACACGGCCGCCGACCTCGGTGTGCCGCTGACGAACCTCGACGATCCGCTGTTCGACGGGGCGGGCGCGACCAAGCGCGACCTCATAACCTACCTCGACGCCGTCGCCGACCGGATCATCCCGGAGCTCACTGACCGGGCTCTTTCTGTTATTCGCGTGCATCGCGGCCAGGAAGCGTTCATGCAGAAGAACCTTCCCTCATACACGCCGGCCTGGGTGCCGCGCTTGACCATGTGGGCGGAGTCATCGAAGCGTGAGGTCACGTACGCGCTCTGCAACGACCGACGGACGCTGCTGTGGTTTGGGAACCAGCGTGCTGTCGAGTATCACCCCTCGCTGATACGCATCGACAATCCCGAGCACATGACGCATCTGGTGCTCGACATCGATCCCCCGGAAGGACAGCCGTTTGCCGTCGCGGTGCGTGCCGCGCGGGTTGTGCGGCAGGTGCTCACCGATGCGGGCCTCGATGCCGTCATCAAGACGAGCGGCGCAAAGGGCTTGCACATCTTTGTTCCGATCGACACCAGCGTGTCTATCGATGCAGCCGCCGCCGCGACACGTGCGATCGCCGCGCGTGCCGAGCATCTGGATCCAATCGCGGTCACCACCGCGTTTGTCAAAGAAGACCGCGCAGGGAAGGTGTTCGTGGACGCGACCCGCATCGGTGGGGCAACGGTTGCCGCTGCGTACAGTCCGCGAGTCCGGCGCGGTGCTCCCGTGTCGTTCCCCGTTGATTGGGACGAACTCGATGAGATTGCGCCCGGTGACTTCACGGTGCTCACCGCGGTGGGTCAACTCGGCGATAGCGATCGATGGGCCGGTCGGATGCCACAACCGCAGCAGCTCAGCGCTGAACTCGTCGATGAAGGAGCGGCGATCCCCGGCGGTCGCGTCCAGGCAATGCACGAGGGCAAGCGCAGGGCGTCGGCGCGACGCAAGTCGGTGGCCGAGTAGGCCGTGTCCCGGGTGGAGGCGCTGCCGGACATCTGAGCCGCGGGCGACGCCGTGGGCAGCGGGGAGCGCGGGATGCAACAATGCAGCACCCGTGGACGGAGAGGGGAGCGCTCAGCGATCAGGCCCAGTTCGGCAAGCCGAGGCGGGTTCGGGCGCGCCCACCCAGCGCGCTGCCGGCGCCGAGGCGTACGTCGACCGGGAGTCGTCCAGCCTCCGATTCATCTATCCGTTCACGTTTGGAGGCGACACGATCGCACGCCGCGGAGACGCGATCGGATCGGCCGCGTGGCGCATCGGCGAGAAGCCTGTCGCCGTGTGGGAGGCGGGCTCGTTCCCCACGGATGACCTCCTCTCCGAAGTCGCCGATTTCGTCGATCCTCCCGCCGGTTCGCTCGTGAGCGCCGGCCGGTGGCGGGTCGGCGACACCGTGCTCCGCTCGCCGTCGGGACTCGGTGGCGGCGCACGCCATCCGGGTGCGGACTGGACGCTGACCACGCGCCGCGGGCCCGTCCCCTTCCTCATCGAGTTCGATCGAGCTCGCGCTGTTCCGGCACGGTGTGGGCTTTGTGATCATCTCCGCGTTGCCGGTGTCGACGCAGTTGAACGACTGGTTCACGTTCCTTCACTTCTTTCGGTACGTGCACGGACGGCGCGCGAGCGAGGTGAACGCGGTCCGCACCACCGGCAGAGATGACAACGGAGAATCGATGCGGACCGCGTTCTTCCCGCAGCTCGGCGACCAAACGTCTGCTGCGGCGCAGGGCGCGGAGAAGCATGTCTTCGGCGAGGTGATCGAGCATCTGCTGTCGACCGCCGTCCTGGCCGATGAGCGGCCGCACTGGTGGGGAGAGATCTTCGTCCCCGGGATGATGCTGCCCCATGTCGCGCTCTTCGTCGACCAGTGTCCGGTCGAAGACACGCCAGTGCATCTGCACCGGTTGCGGAACTTCTTCCACGCGGACCAGGCGGTGCATCCGTCGGAAGAGGAGCTCGCGCTGGGGGATCCGGGACTGCTGCCGTACGCCGCGAATCAGTGGTTCTTCTATTCGCTCAACGGCGGCGGTTTCCTCGCGTGTGACGCACCGGACACGCCGTTCTTCCGGGCCACACTCCCGGCGCACCTCACCGGCGCATACCTCCTCCTCTTCCTGCTCGCGCTCGACCAGCGGTTCACCCTGATGCTGCTGTCGCAGCAGGTTTCGCGCGAGTGGGTCGGTGGTGGCGACGGCAACGAAGCGCGCAAGGTCGCCGCTTTCAGGGAGATACGCGACGCGTTGCTCGCGTTCACCGCCCAGGGGTACTTCGCGCAGACGATGCAGGAAGAGCATCACCATCGCAGCTACGTGCGCTGGCAGTCCGTGTTCCAGCTCGAGCGGCTGTACCGCAACGTCGCCGACGAGGTCCGCGAGATGTACGGCGACCTCGAGCTGCGCCAGCGCGATCGCGCCGAATCCGTTTCGCGCGAACAGCAGCGCCAGGCTGCGAGCCTCGACCATCGCATCAACGTCGTGACATGGCTGCTCGGGATACCGGTGTCGCTGCTGCTCGTCATCAATGCGACTGGCAACATCGCTCTGGTGCGCGCGCTGGTGTTCGGTCCACCGGGGGTGCAGGCATACGACGTGCTCATCGGCCTGGTGCTCGACGTGATCGGGATCGTGGTTGGCTACATCGCATACCGCGCGTTCGATCGGCGTGAGCGCCGAAAGCACGAGGAGAGCGCGCGCGAGGACGCGCGTGCGATGACGAGGCTCGAGGCATGACCGAGCACATCGCTGCCACTGACGCCGACCGCATCGACGAGAGCGTCGGCGATCGCTACCCATACCCGCTTGTGGCGACGTACGACCGCGCACTCTTCCAGGCACCCGATCCGTCAGAGGCGCACGAATACCTCCTGGACCTCGTCGAGATGACGCTGAAGTACCTGGCGGTGATCGTCATCGCGCAGTACTTCCGCGACGGTGTGCCCGACGCGACCATCAATCGCGATCTAAAGAACCTGCAGCGCCCGAGCCTTGGCCACTGGCAGGGATGGCTGCGCGACATCCTTCATTTCTACGAGCACGATGACCGGGTACCTGTTGCGAAGGTACGCGAGGTGTACGCGAAGCGCTACGCCGGTGCGATCCCAGCGGCGGTGCAGGGACTGTCACGCGTGACTGCGGCTATGGGGTCCGGTGCGCCGGTGGTCACGAGCGACACCGCGACGACCCAGCAGTTCTTCGACGTCCTCATCGCGTATCGCAACCGGCTGGCGCACGGCGCGACGCCGAGCGCGTACGACCGCGCGATGGTCACTGACATCCTCGCCCCGGCGATGCGCCAGCTCTACGCGGAGATGAGCTTCCTCGGCGCGTATCGGCTCGCGTACGTGCGCGGCGTCGCCGTGGACTTCGGCACGGGGACCACAACGGCCGCGCAGCACCGCTATCGCCACCAGGTCACGTACCTGGTCGGCGCTTCGCCGCGCGTCAGCTCGACTCCGCGGATCGGTGATGAGCCCGTTCCGGACAAGCAGCTGTATCTGCTGGATGAGTCCGAAGCCTTCGTCCCGCTCCTCAGCCTGCATCCGTTCCTCGTGTTCGCACACTGCGCGAGCTGCAACCGTGAACAGGTCTTCGTCCTGAACGCGACCTCGGCGAGCGCGCAGGACTACCTCGCATACCAGTGCACGCACCATCTGCGGCCCACTGCGTACCTCGACTACATGCAGCGCCTGCTCAAGCAGCTGGACGGCGATGCCTCGGCGTGGGATGACGAGCAGCGGACGACGCGCTGGGAGCTGTTGCGCGAAATCGACCCGAAAGCATCGGCGCCGTCGGTCGAGCCTGATACAGCGCCACCGCCCGCCAGCACACCAACTCCTCCCGCGGCGACCGCTCCGGCCCCGCCTCCGCCAGAGCCCGTGCCGGTGCAGGTGGCGCTTCCACCACCGTCGCCGCCCAGTCCCAGCGCGCCGGCGCTCCGCGTCAAGGGAGCCGGGCACGATCTCGTCATCACCCCGGATCGGCAGCTCGTGGTCGGGCGCGAGGCGTCGTGCGACATCGCATACGACAACATCCGTGTCTCGCGCAGGCACGCGACGATCCGGTGCGAAGGCGATCAGTGGGTGCTGGAGGACCTGAACAGCCACAACGGCACGTTCGTCGATGGAAGCCGAGTCACGCGCGTGCCGATCAGTGGCGCCGTCACCTTCCGTCTCGGTGGAGCGACCGACGGACCCATCCTCGAGACAGCGATTCAGGCCGCTTCGAGTGCGACGGCGGCCGTCCCGCCGCCGCCCGTGCCCGTCGTCGTCGCTCCGCCGAGTCCCGTTGCACCAACGCCCGCGGTCGCCGCGCCCACCTCCGGTGCGCAGGCGCCCGCCAAGGCGCTGTGGACCATCGGCCGCACCCCCGACAACGACATCGTGCTCGCCGACCCCACCGTCTCGAGACATCACGCCGAGTTGCGCTTCACTCCAACGACCGGGTACGAATTGCGCGACCTGCAGAGCCACAACGGCACGTTCGTCAACGGGCAGCACATCACCGTCGCGCATCTGCAGGGGACGGACCTCGTCAGCATCGGCAATCGCCGGCTCCACCTCGTGCACGGTGTGCTCCAGGAGTTCAGCGGCGAGGACACGCGACTCGAGGTCGACAACGTCACGGTGCGCACGCCGGACAATCGCGTCCTGCTCGATCACGTGAGCTTCGCGCTCGACGCGAATTGTTTCCTCGCCGTCGTCGGTCCCAGCGGCGCGGGCAAGACGACGCTAGTCAACGCCATGACCGGTTTCCGGCCGGCCGACGAGGGCACTGTTTTCTACGGGGATCGCGATCTCTACGCCGAGTACGACGACCTGCGCCGCGGCATCGGCTACGTGCCGCAGGACGACATCCTGCACACGCAACTCACCGTGCGCCAGGCGCTTGAGTTCACCGCCGAGCTGCGCTTCCCCGAGGACGTGACCGCCGAGGAACGCGGCCGCCGCGTCACCGAGGTGATCAACGAGCTTGGTCTCTCCGAGCGCGCGAACCTCGTGATCGAACACCTCTCCGGCGGCCAGCGCAAGCGCGCCAACATCGGCGTCGAGTTGCTGACCAAACCGTCACCACTGTTCCTCGACGAGCCGACATCGGGGCTGGATCCGGGACTGGAGAAGGGCGTGATGACGATGCTGCGCGGTCTCGCAGACGGCGGCCGCACCATCATCACCGTCACGCACAGCGAGCAGAGCCTGCAACTCTGCGATCGTCTGCTCATCCTCGCGCCCGGCGGCCGCACCGCGTACTTCGGTCCGCCGGACGGTGCGCTCAAGTACTTCGGAAAAGCGGACCTGGCGGACGTGTTCACCGACCTCGAACAGCATTCGTCGGTGCCATGGGACGAGAAATTCCGCGCGAGTCCCGAGTACGACATGTACGTGCGCCGCCCGATGTCGGGGCACACCCCTGCGGCCGCGCCGCCACCGTTGCGGGCAACACCCACACGGCCACCCGGAGTCTGGAGGCGTCAGACGTGGACGCTGCTCAAGCGATACGTCGCGGCGACAGCATCCGACCGGCGCAACCTCATCCTGCTGCTCATCCAGGCGCCACTGCTGGCGATCCTCATGCTCGCCGCGCTCGGATCGGATTCCTTCAGCCATCCCAACGTCCTCGCGCAGATGGTCGTCACCGTCGCCGTGCTCACGGTCACACTCACCGGACTGCTCAACTCGATCAGGGAGATCGTCAAAGAGTTCCCGATCTATCAACGAGAACGGTTCGTAGGGTTGTCGATTCGCGCGTACATCCTGTCGAAGCTCGGTGTCCTGGCGCCGCTGACGATCCTGCAGGCGATCATCCTGGTCGTCATCGGGTTCGCGCGTCAGCCGGTGCATGGTTCTGCATCAGCACTCGGATCACCGGAGCTCGAGCTCATCGTCGACCTTGCGTTTGCGGGCCTCGCCGCGATGTCGCTGGGACTGCTGGTATCGGCGATGATGCGTTCCGCCGACAAGGCGATCAGCGTGCTCATCCTGATCGTTGTCGGGCAGCTGATCATGTCGATCCCGTTGCTGCAGATCAGCAGCAAACCGGTGCTCGGTCAGCTGAGCTGGCTCAGCAGCGCCAAGTGGGGAGTCGACGCGGTGGGATCGACCGTCAGCCTCAACACGTGGCAGCCGACACTGACTGGCGCCGACCCCGCGTGGGCACACACTGCCGGCACGTGGTTCAGCGACATCGGCATGCTCGTGCTGCTGATTGTCGCGGCACTCGCCGGTACCGCATGGCTGCTGAAGCGACGCGATCCGAGCCTGCTCTCGGCGCCGCACGCCGCCACAGCACGCTCTGCGCCCGCGCTCCCGCCTGCGCCGCCAGTCCCGGTGGACCGCCGCCCGGTTTAACCGCCTTGCGCGGTCGTCAGGTCGTCGGCCGCGTTGCTCGCCATCGTCTGGATGGTGGTGGCGAAGAGCTCCCACTGATCCGCAGATGATGCCGAGACCATGACCGACACGCCGTTCTTGACCTGGACGTAGACGAGGTCGTTGTCACCCTGGTCGCTGTTCTCGTACGAGACACGGAGAGCGGCATCGCCGGCCTGCGGTGGGCTGGGCAATGTGGCGCCATTTGCCGTGCAGTGCTTGGCGATCGTGTTCGCCGTCTGCATGAACGCGGCGGCTGCGGCGGTGCTGGGGAACACATACGTGTAGTTGGCGATCGCCAGCGTGATGTCGGTGCCCTGTGAGTCGGCGAAGCTCGTTGTGTACAGGATGTTGGCGCTGCCCGTCGCCGTCGTGGTGGTCGGATCCGCCGGTGCACACGCCCAGCCCGACAGCGCCTCAGCAGAGCCGTCGCTCGTGTACGTGCCGGGTCCGAGATCCGTCTTCGTCAGCAGCGCCGCTGTGGGGTTGAACGCAACTGATGGAACCGGCGTCGGACTCGACGATGGCCCGGCAGTCGGGTTCGGTGCGGGAGTTGGCGTCGGAGATGTGTGCGACGCCGCCAGGTAGATGCCGGTACCGCCCGCGGCGACGATCACGATGGCGATCACGGCGGCAATCACGGTGTTGGCCGCGAGCCACGCGCTGAACGAGCCGCGGCCTCGCGTTTCCTGCGGCCCCGGTGGGGGCGGTGGCGCCAGTGGAGAGCCCGGCGCTTGCGCATGCACCGATGCGGCAGCTGCAGCGGCGACAGGAGGGACCCACGTCATCGTCTTGTCGTCGTCGACCGGCGGCGCGACCACCGCCGCGACTGGCGCCGTTCCCGTCTTCGCGAGCTCCAGGTCGCGACGGAACTCGGTCGCTGTTGCGTAGCGCTGCTCGGGCGTCTTCGCAAGCGCTTTCTCGAGCACTCTGCACACGGCATCCGGCACGCCGAGCACGCGGAGGTCCGGTGGGGGATCGATGGAGATGCGCTTGAAGATGGCGGTCGTCGTCTCGCTCGGGCCGCGGGCGAACGGCGGCTTGCCGAGGATCATCGTCATGAGCGTCGACGCGAGCCCGTACACGTCGGTGCCCGCCGTTCGCGGTGCGCCGTCGAGGACCTCAGGTGCGGTGTGGGCGACGCTCACCATCACCGCGACGCTGCGCGTCTCGGGTCCCTCTGTAAACGCCGCGAGCCCGAAGTCGCTGAGCTTCGCTGCGCCGTAGCGTGAGAAGAGGACGTTCTCCGGCTTCACATCGCGGTGGAGGACATGCGCGCTGTGCGCAGCCTCGAGCGCGCTGGCGAGCCCGTCGCCGATCTGCACCGTGTCCTGCCATCCGTACGGACCGCGCTTGCGGATCGCGTCGGCGAGGCTGCCGCCCGTCATGTCCTCCATGACGATGTACGGGCGGTCGGCGACGGTGAACCCGGCGGTGATGATGCCGACGATGCCCGGATGCCCGAACAGCGCGCCCATGGCGCGAACTTCGCGGTCGAACCGCTGGCGGAACTCGTTGTCGAGGGCGGCGGCAAGCACCTTGACGGCGACCGACTGATCGAAGCCCTGGCGGCGGCCCCGGTACACGACGGCAAAGCCGCCGCGACCGATCTCCGCGGTTTCGACGATGCCGGGGATGCCGAGATCCACCGCCGGCACGCCGGGCGGTCCTCCCGCGTCCGAAGTCCCGCTCACCGTTTCTGTCCCCTGTGCAAGCCGGTCACGTCCGTGCTGGCGAACGGATCTTCCGATCCGACGCTCCCTCGAATCCGGCGCCGATTGTGCCATGAATCGGCAGCCCCCATCGCGTTCTCGGGTCGCGGAGTCACCTGCCGGTGTGATATTGCTACTATCACTAGTACTGATAGTCAACAACCCGTAGGCAGGCACAGCCCGCCACCGTTCAGGGCATCGATAGAGGAGGAACCCGTGCTCGACGACACGCTCCTGCGCAGCGAGATCACGTGGGTCACCGACCCCGAATTGCTGCTTCCCGGCGAGGATCCCGCATCAGGCGAGATCCGTGACGCCATCCACTGGCTCCAGGTCTACGGCGAATTGATCGGGATGACAAGTGCTCTGCTGGAACGCAGCGAGCCGACGGTGCGGGACATGCACCAGGACGCGGCCACTGAGGCAGGCGGGACCCAGCAGGTCCTGCGCGCACAGCGCCAGCAGTACCAGGCGAGATATGACTTCTGGCAAGAGCGCGCGACTGCCCTGAGCCCGCGTTCCGGGTAGCTCCGCGCATGCGAGCGCGGAGGCTCGTCGGCCTCATGCGTGACGACGCATGATTCTCGAGAGCGTCATCTTCTTCGCGCTGCTGCTGGCGACGACGCTCGTTGTCGCAGTGTTGCCGCGGACGATGACCGCGCACGCGTGGTTGGCAATCCCGTGCTGCGCGATCGCACTTGCCGGAGCCGGCGCCGCGTTCCTTCTGATCGAGCGCGACGAACCGGGCATGACGACGCTCGGCATCGTGGCGATCGTGCTGATCCTCGTCATGCGCATCGCCCAGCCGCGCTGGAGCTTCCTCGGGGCGCAGCTCTTTGTGGCCGTCACCGCAGCCGCGGTCTGCTATCTCGTGTATGCGGCGCTCCAGACGTTCCTCGGTCAGCTGCCGATCGGCGCGGTGCTCGCGTCCATTCCGTTGCTGGTGCTCGAGTTCCTCGCGCTGGCGCTGTCGGTGTCGTTCACCTTCGAGATCTGCGACGTGCTCTCACGCCGCGAGCGCCGGCGAGTCATTCCGCCGCTGACGCGCGAGCCGTGGGTCGCTCTGCAGGTCCCGACCTACAACGAGCCGGTCGAGGTGGTTGGGCCGACGCTGGCATCACTGGCCGCGATCGACTACCCGCATCTGCTGGTCCAGGTCGTCGACAACAACACGACGGATCCCGCGCTCTGGCGGCCGATCGAGGCACTCTGCGCGCAGCTCGGACCGCGCTTCTCGTTCGTCCATCTGGAGAACTGGCCGGGGTTCAAGGCCGGCGCGCTCAACGAAGCCACCCCTCGATTGCCCGCCGAGGTCGAGATTCTCGGCATCGTCGACGCCGACTACCAGGTGCATCCGCAGTGGCTGCGCAACACCATTGGCTACTTCGACGATCCGTCGGTCGCGTTCATGCAGACGTCGCAGCACTACCGCGAGTGGCGCGACAACCAGTATCTGCGCGGCCTCTTCTACAGCTTCCGCTATTTCTTCGACATCACGATGATCGCGCGCAGCCACCGCAACGCGATCATCTTCTGCGGCACGATGGGCCTCATCCGGCGGTCGGCATTCAACGAGATCGGCGGATGGAACCAGGAGTGCATCACCGAGGATGCCGAGGCATCGCTGCGGATGCTCGGCGCCGGGTATCGCGGCGTCTACGACTCCGCCGCGTACGGCGAAGGGTTGATGCCGCTCGACTTCGACGGTCTCAAGAAGCAGCGATTCCGCTGGGCGCTCGGCGGGATCCAGATTCTCAAGTTCCACTGGTGCGAGATGGTGCCGTTCGCGAACCATCGCATGCGCCTCACGTTCTCCCAGCGCGTCCACTACCTGCTCGGAAGTGTGCAGTGGTTTGCGGAGGCGCTCACTGCCACGTTCACGGTGCTGCTGCTGGCGACCGCGCTGGCAGCGTCACTGCACGAGAAGCTCCCGGTGCGGCAGCTCACCGGCGCCGTGCTGGTGGTGCCGGTTGCGTTTGCCGGCACGGGGATGTTGCGTGCGGTCTGGGCGATGCGGCGCGCGTGTCATGCCCGCACCCGTGACGCGCTGAATGCGCTGCGCGTGTGGTTCGCGCTGTCGTGGGTGGTGACGCTGGCGTGCGTGCGCGGTCTCGGCCAGAAACACGCGGAGTTTCTGCGCACGGCGAAGAGCAAGGAAGGGCGTTCACTGCTCGGTGCCCTTCGGGCATCGCGGGCGGAGACCGTGCTGGTGGTCGCGGCCGTCGCCGGCGCGGCTGCGATGCTGTTGCGCTCGCCAAGCGTGGCGACGATCGTCCTTTCGGTACTGCTCCTGTTCGAAGCCTTCGTGTATTCCAATGCGCCATGGGCGAGCCTGGCGGCCGAGGGCATCATCCTGACGCCGGAACGGCGCGCGTTCGAGCGGTCCCCGCAGAACACGGGCGATCGGCCGGAACGCCGGCGCCCATTCGTCGCCCCGCTTGCCGCGGTCGGCGTCGCTGCGGTTGTCGTTGTCGGGGCGCTCGTCTTCTTCTCGCCAAGCCAGAACGCGCCGTTTGGCGGTCCGCAGGCCGATCTGCCGCGCATCGGGAACCTGGTGCCCAACGTGAAACTGGGACCTGTCCCGGATATCACCCCGTCGCCGGCACCCTCGAGCTCGCCAGCGCCGAGCGCTGGTGCGTCGCCGTCGCCGAGTGCTTCGGCAGCGCCTTCGCCGACGCCGTCAGCGAGCGCTGCGCCAAGTCCGACGCCAACGACCGAGCCGACCCCCACACCTGTTCCGCCGACGCCGACGCCGTCACCCTGACGGGCCGGCGAAGACACAAAAAGGCCGCGCGACGGTGGAGTGTCACGCGGCCTGATATGGAAGGTCGTAACCGCGCCGGTTTCACGGCGCAGCTACCGGTGACTTTGCAGGTCTGTCCGTCAACGAACCGTCAACGATTTGATGGGTACGCCTTCGCCGGTGGGTGCGCGGGTGTCACCGACACGCGGCGGCGGCAGCGGCGAGTACCGGCTAGAGTTGACGCGTCGTTGACCTCACGACACTCAACGCCCTGCGCAGAAACTGGAGCATCAATGACCGACGCCGAGCAGCACTTCACCACGCATGCCGAGGGCACACCCACCGCGCCGGGGCGATACGTCGATGTCGCCAGGGTCGAGAGCGTGGAGTTCCTGCCCGGCCTCGTGTTTCGGCCGGTTGTCGGTGAGCGCACGATGCTGAACTTCGTGTCGTTCGAACCGCACACGGAAGCCCCGATGCACGTCCACGAAGAGGAGCAGATCGTGCTGGTCCTCGAGGGCGAATTCGAGTTCGAAATCGATGGCGACGTTCGGCAGATGCAGGTGGGCGATGTTGCGGTCGTCCCGAGCTGGGTGCCACACGGAGCGCGCACTCGGGAGACGTCCTGCCGCGAGGTCGACATCTTCAACCCGCCGCGACGCTCGCTTCTGGAGCACGCGCGTCGTCAGGTGTCAGGCTAGCCCGTGACGGTGATCTCGCCCTTCATGTTCGGCGCGTGGATCGTGCAGAGCTAGTTGTAGCCCACGCCGTCTCCCGGCTGATCTGCAAACGAACTGACTGGTACGCTTCTGGTAGCCTGAGAGGGTGCCAAGACTGCTGGAACGCACTCGCGAGCAGCGTCGCCGGCAACTCCTCGACGCTGCATGGCGCTGCATCGCGAGAGAGGGATTTCGCGACCTCACTGTCGACGATGTCTGCGCCGACGCGGGGTTGAGTAAAGGAGCCTTCTACAGCCACTTCGTGTCGAAAGAGTTGCTACTCATGGGCTTGATCACCGATGACGCGCCTCGATCGCGAGCGTCGCAGAGGATCCCGCAACGCTGCGTCTCAGTCCGGTCCAGCGCATCCGCAAGGTGACCGAGTCGATGCTGCTGCAGGGGGCCGATCCCGCACGCGTACAACTGCGCGCCGACGTCTGGGGAGCGATGCAGACCTACCCGGCGGTGCGCGCGGCGGTGACTGCAGCGGTTGCGGAACGGCAGCGTGTGTTCCGCGAGTGGATCGATGAAGCGGTGCGCGAGGGCGAGTTGTCGATCGACTTTCCGCCGAATGCACTGGCCGCGCTGCTGCTCGCCATCAGCGACGGACTCGTTCTGCACTACGCGCTCGATCCCAACGCCTTCCGCTGGGGAAAGATCAGCAAGGCGGTGGACGCGATGCTGGATGGGTTCGCGACGCAGCGACGGCTCGAGAAAGTTCGATGAGGGGGTGGCTGTGTTCCGAACGATCCTGATCGCCACCGACGGCACAGACGCCGGCGACGCGGCGGTCGAGTACGGCCGCGACCTCGCGCTGGAGCAGCGATGCCGTCTGCGCCTGGTGCACATCGATGAGCTGATCCCCGCGCGCGGAGGGGTGCATCACCTGCAGCCGCTGGAGCCGGAGATCCGGGCGAAGATCCGCGACCAGGTGTCGGACTTGCAGGAGGACGGTCTGGACGCGGACTTCGAGATTCGCCAGGTCGTTGCGAGGAGTCCGGCGCATGCGATTGCGGGTGCCGCGAACGCTGTCGACGCCGACCTCATCGTGCTCGGTGAGGTCGAAGGGGGCCCGGTGCGGGGCATGCTCAAGGGCCGCCTCGCGGGTCGCCTGATGCAGCTGGCGCGGTGTGCTGTGCTCGTGGTGCCAAGGCGGCGGGAGCCGGTCGGGAACGGTCGCGTGCAGCTCCGGGTGGTGGACTTCACGGCGGAGGCGTAGCTTCCGGGGTCCGGCGAGTGAGCATTTGCTCACTGCCTTGATATTTGCTCACCCGAGCCGCTACCGTGCCGGGCAATGCCGCTCGTCCCGCTCCAGCAACTCCTCGCCAGCGCGCAGGCGGGCGGGTACGCCGTCGGGTATTTCGAGGCCTGGGACGCCTGCTCACTTGAGGCGGTGCTCAACGCGGCGGAGGCGGAGTCGGCGCCGGTGATTCTCGGGTTCGGGGCGATGATGCTCGACGCGTCCTGGCTTGACGGTGGCGGCGTTGAGGTGCTCGGTGCCATCGGGCGGACCTACGCCGCGAGAAGTGCTGTGGATGTCTCGCTGCTGTTCAACGAGGCGCATACCCTTGAGCAGGCGAAGCGCGGCATCGACGCGGGGTTCAACGCGGTGATGATCGACACGCATTCCTGGCCGACGGAGGACGCGATCGTGGCGGTGCGCGAACTCTGCCGCGTGGCGCACCAGTCGGGCGTGGCCGTTGAGGGTGAGCTCGGCAGTCCCGCCGAAGCCATGGCGTCAGGTGTGGACCACAGTCACGAGCGCCTCACTGATCCGGACGAAGCAGCGCGCTTCGTCGCGGAGACCGGCGTCGACTGCCTGGCCGTTTCCATCGGGAACGTCCACATCCTCATGGACCACGAGGCCTCTATCGACATGGAGCGTCTGCGCGCGATCCACGAGCGTGTCGACGTGCCGCTCGTCGTCCACGGCGGGACGAGTTTTCCCGCCTCGGCGGTGGCGCCGGCGATCGCGCTCGGAGTTGCGAAGCTCAATGTCGGCACGATCCTCAAGCACGAGTTCTGGAGTGGTCTCGTGTCGGCTGTCGACGCCGGCGGCGCCTACCCCGATGTGCACCGCCTGCTCGGGTCTCATAAGGACTCCGACGTGATGGCTGGCGCGCAGGAGCGAATGACCGCGAAGGTGCGGTCTCTGATTCGGCAATACGGTGGAAGCGGCCGCCAGGCTGCGGTACGCGAGGTGGCTGCGCGATGAGCGACGCAACGCACGAGCTGGATCTCTATCGCCGGATGCTCACGATCAGGCGATTCGAGGAGCGCGTCTATCTCCTGTATCTGCAGGGAGAGATTCCGGGAACGCTGCACCAGAGCCAGGGCCAGGAGGCCGTTGCCGTCGGCGTGTGCGATGTCCTGCGGCCGACAGACTGGATCACATCAACCCATCGCCCGCACGGTCATGCACTCGCCAAGGGCGTCGATCTTCGAGCGGCGATGGCCGAGCTCTTCGGCAAAGCGACTGGCTGTTGTGGCGGCAAAGGCGGCTCGATGCATCTCGGCGACCCGGCGGTTGGAATGCTCCCGGCTATCGCCATTGTCGGGGGAGGCAATACCGTGGTTACCGGCCTCGGCCTGGCATTCAAGCTGATGCGAACCGACCAGGTCGCCGTGTGTTTCTTTGGCGATGGCGCGACCAACGAGGGCGCATTCCACGAGGGGTTGAATTTCGCGGCAGTCCAACACCTTCCGATCGTGTTCGCGTGCGAGAACAACCTGTATGGCGCGTCGACGCCGTTCAACCAGGTGAGCCTCGTTGCGGACGTCGCGGACCGCGCCGCCGCGTATGGCGTGCGGGGAGAGATCGTCGACGGGATGGACGTGCTTGCCGTGCGCGAGGCTGCCGAGCGCGCGGTGTCGGAGGCGCGTACAGGTGCCGGCCCGTCACTGCTCGAATTCAAGACGTACCGGTTTGCCGGCCACAGTCGGGGTGACGTCCGCGGCTATCGCAGTCGGGACGAGGAGGCGGAGTGGCAGGAGCGCGATCCGATCGTTCGTCTTCGCGGACGCCTCGCAGCGCTCGACGAAGGAGTGGTCGACGGGATGGACGCGCAGGTCGAGGCCGCGATCGACGACGCCATCGAGTTCGCGCGGAGCTCGCCGTTGCCGCGCGCCGAGGACGCGCTGACGGACGCGTACGCGACCGTGATCCGCAGGGAGTTGGTGTCGTGACCGCCGTTGCCGCGCCCGTCGTGGCCGAACGCCGGCTCACGATTGCCGAGGCGTTGCGCGAGGCGATCGCCGAGGAGATGCGCCACGACGAGAAGGTGTTTCTCATCGGCGAGGACATCGGCGTTCCCGGAGGATTCGGCGGTGCGTTCGGCGTGTACCTCGGCCTCACCGAGGCGTTCGGCCACGACCGCATCATCGACACGCCGATCAGCGAGAAGGCGCTGGTCGGCGCCGCGGTCGGCGCTGCGCTGATGGGGATGCGACCGATCGCGGATCTGCAGTACGCCGACTTCCTGTTCGAGTGCATGGACGAGCTCGTCAACCAGGCGGCGAAGATGCGCTACATGTCGAACGGGAAGTTGAGCGTCCCGATGGTGCTGCGCTGCCCGGTCGGCACGGCAAATCGCGGGGCGCAACATGGGCAGTGCCCGGAGAGCTACTTCGTGCACGTGCCCGGACTGAAGGTTGTCTGTGTCTCCGACGCGTATCACGCCAAGGGACTGCTGAAGAGCGCGGTGCGCGACAACGACCCCGTGCTCTTCTTCGAGCACAAGTTGCTCTACGGCAGCAAGGGACGCGAGCAGGCCGGCGGCATGGACCTCACGGCGCACGTGCCCGAGGAGGAGTACTTCTTCCCCATCGGCAAGGCGGTGGTGAAACGCGAGGGCACGTCGGTCACCGTGGTGGCAACGCACATGAGCCTCTACCGTTCGCTCGCGGCCGCCGAGGAGCTGGCGCAGGACGGCATCGACTGCGAGGTGATCGATCCGCTGACGCTGCTCCCGTTCGACGAGGAGACGATCTTCGCGTCAGTGCGGAAGACCGGCCGGCTGGTGATCGCGCACGAGGACACGCTGACCGGAGGATGGGGTGCCGAGCTTGCGGCGCGGGTTGCCGAGGAGTGCCTCTTCTCGCTGGAGGCGCCGATCCGGCGGGTGGCGAGCCATGACGTCCCGCTGCCGGTTGCGCCGATCATGGAGCAGACGGTCGTGCCGTCGACGGCGCGGATCAAGGCAGCGATCCAGCGTTGCTGCGAAGGCGGATAACAGCTGTGGCGCAACGGATCGACATGCCGTCCGTGGGCCAGACCACCGATCAGCTGGTGATCGTCGAGTGGCTCAAGAAAGAAGGCGATGCGGTTGCGCTCGGGGAGTCGCTGTTCAGTGTCCAGACCGACAAGGCGCAAGTCGAGGTGGAGTTGGTCGCCGCGGGGACGCTGCTGAAGGTGCTCGCGCAATGCCGGAGAAACCGTGCAGGCCGGATCACCGGTGGCGTACATCGGCGCTCCGGGTGAACCGGTGCCGGACGACGGCGACGCGACAGCCGCCGACGTCGCACCTGCTGTCGCGGTCGACGACCACTCGACCGTCCCGCGCGGGATCCCCGAACGTCGCTCACCAGAAAGAACACCCGGCAAAGTTGCGGCTCTGCCTGCAGCGCGACGATTGGCGAGCGCGCTTGGCATCGATCTGACGACGGTCGTCGGCACGGGCCAGGACGGTGTCGTCACCGTCAGCGACGTCGAGCGCGCCGGCCAGGAGTCGCCGGTGCTCGAGGACGACACCGAGCCATGACCGTCGACTGCGTCCACAGGCGTGACCAGCCGCTGGGACGACGCCGCCGCAGCGGCATGCGAGACCGAGCTGGAGCTGCGCGCATACACGTCGCGGCTGCTCGGCCAGGACCCTTCGCTGGTGCTCCACGGCGGTGGGAACACATCGGTGAAGCTCACGGAGACGAACATCTTTGGTGAAGCGGAGGACATCCTCTGGGTCAAAGGCAGCGGCTGGGATCTGGCCGCCATTGAGCCGGCCGGATTCGCGCCGGTTCGGATGCGTCACCTGCTCGCTCTCTCCAGGCTCAAGGCACTCTCCGATACGGACATGGCACGCGAACTCCGGGTCGGCACGATCGACCCAGCAGCGCCGTCACCGTCGGTCGAGGCGATTCTCCATGCGATCGTGCCGTTCAAGTACGTCGATCACACGCACGCGGACGCGGTGCTCACGCTCACGAATTCGGTGAACGGAGCCGAGTTGATCGAGCAGGTCTACGGCGATCGTCTCCTGCACATTCCGTACGTCATGCCCGGATTCAAGCTCGCCGCGCTGTGCGCCGACCTCTATCCCGAGACAGCATGGTCCGCAGACGATCGGCATGGTGCTGATGAACCACGGCATCTTCACCTGGGGCGAGACCGCGCGCGAGTCGTACGAGCGAATGATCGACATGGTTGCGCTGGCCGAGGCACACATCCAGACGAAGGTCCGTCGCGACCGATCCGCCTGATCGCGCGACGAGCGCGTACTCACCCGCGGATGTCGCCGCTCTTCGACGCGACATCTCGGACGTGGCCGGAGCTCCGATGATCCTGCAGGTGGACGACGGGCCCGAAGCGGTTGCGTTTGCCAATCGGGCGGACGTGTCGAATCTTTCGCAGCAAGGCCCGGCAACGCCCGACCACGTGATCCGCACCAAGCGACTGCCGATGCTCGGCCGCGATGTGGCGGCTTATACGCGCGAATACGAACGCTATTTCGCGGAACACGCCGGCACGATCAGCGACACCGTTGCGGATGCTTGATCCTGCGCCGCGTGTCGTCCTCGACCCGCAGATCGGCGTGGCCTCGGCGGGACGCTCCGCGGCCGACGCGTCCGTCGCCGCGGACATCTACCGGCACACCATCGAAATCATCCTCGACGCAACCGACCTGGGTGGCTACCGCGGCCTCTCGGCTGCCGACATCTTCGACGTCGAGTACTGGGACCTGGAGCAAGCCAAGCTCGGAAAGGGAGCGCCTCCACCGTTCACCGGCGAGGTCGCGTTGGTCACGGGAGCGGCTTCGGGTATCGGTCGTGCGTGCTCGGAGCTCCTGTTGCAGCACGGCGCCGCCGTCGTTGGGCTGGACCTCAACCCGAGCGTCGCAGACAGTGGCATCCGGACCGGCGTGGCTCGGCATCCAGTGCGACGTCACCGATCCCGACAAGCTCACGGCCGCCGATTGCGGCGGGAGTCAAGCGGTTCGGCGGCATCGACATCGCCGTCGTCAACGCCGGCGTCTTCCCGTCCGAGTCAGCGCCTCGACTCCCTGGACCTGGATGCGTGGCGCGCGGTCATGGAACTCAACGTCGACGCGGCAGTCGTGCTCCTGCGCCAGCTGCATCCCTTGCTACGACTCGCACCTCGCGGCGGGAGGGTTGTCGTGATCGGCTCGAAGAACGTACCGGCGCCGGGTCCCGGCGCCGCCGCGTACTCGGCCTCGAAAGCCGCGCTCACCCAGGTGGCGCGCGTGGCCGCACTCGAGTGGGGAGCCGACGGGATCAGGGTCAACGTGATCCATCCAAACGCGGTCTTCGACACCGCGCTCTGGACGGACGAGATCGTCGAGGCGCGTGCGCAGCAATACGGCCTCAGCTGTCGCCGAGTACCGAGCCAACAACGTGCTGCGCACGTCGAGGTGAAGAGTCACGACGTCGCGCAGATGTGCGTCGCCATGTGCGGACCGGCCTTCGCCAAGACCACGGGCGCGCAGGTGCCGGTCGACGGCGGCAACGAGCGGGTTATCTGATGGCCATTCGCAGCGAGTCGCCGCACAGGTCGCAGTGCGCCGTTCGCCGGCCGTCGACCGCGACATCGAACTGATGACGCGCGTCGCATCGCAGTACTACCTCGAGGGAATGACGCAGGAAGCGGTGGCTCGCTCCCTTCGTCTCTCGCGGCCCAAGGTCGGGCGTCTGCTGGACCGCGCGAGAACCGACTGGCATCGTCGAGATCACGGTCAACGTCCATCCCGATATCGGTCTCCAGGTCGAGGCGGAGCTGGTTTCGGCGTTCGGTCTCGACCAAGTCGTTCTCGTCAACGACCAGACCGACGAGGCCGGTCAGCGTGCGTCGGTGGCGCGGGCGGCTGCTGCGCTTCCTCAAGCGTCAGCTCAGCGACGGAGACCTGGTTGCAATCGGCATGGGGAGAAACGTCGGCGCGGTGCCCGACTTCATCGGCACGTCCGCCTGCCCCGAGCCGCGACGTTCGTCAGCGCCATCGGCGGGTCGCCGCTGGTGGACAGCGGCGTCAACCCGAACGAGATCTGCCGGCGTCTCGCCGAAGCGTTTCGCGGGCAATGCCGAGGTGCTCTACGCGCCCGCCTACGCGGAGACGCCTGTGGTGCGCGACGCGTTCATCAACCACGACGCGTGCGCGATGTCCTCGAGCGCGCTCGCAGCCGCCAACGTGGCGTTGATCGGGATCGGCAACGCTCGCGATGACAGCGCCGTCGTGACGATGGGCTGCTTCTCGGTGGACGAGATGCGCCGACTGCGCGATCGCGGGGCGGTCGGCGACATCCTCGGTTCGTTCTTCGATGCGGATGGCCACGCCGTTGTCGACGGCATCGGGGACCGCGTCGTGGCGATCGATCGAGCAGATCTCGAGCTGATCACGTGCGTTGTCGCGATCTGCAGTGAGCGAGACAAAGGAGACGCGATCCTCGGTGCGCTGCGCAGCGGCATGGTCAACGTCCTGGTCACCAACCTCTCGACGGCGCGCACAGTCCTCGCAGCTGTCAGGGCGCGCATGACTCCGCGCGTCCTCTGTGCCGGCATCCTCGTCGGCGATCTCTTCGTTCCGCCGCTCCCTCGCCTCCCGGCGGCGGGTGAGCTCCTCGTGACCGACGACTTCCTCATGGGGGCTGGAGGATGCGCCGCCAACGTCGCGGTGGTCCTGTCGAAATTGGGCGTTGAGCTCGAGGGTGGTGGGAAAGGTTGGCCGCGACGCCTTCGGCGATTACGTCACCTCCTCGCTGGCGGAGTTGGGCGTCGACGTCTCGTTCATCGGGCGGTCGGAGACGATGGGCACCGCAAAGACGGTGATCGTCCCCGTATCCGGTGACGACCGGCGCTACATCCACACGCTCGGTGCCAACGCCGACCTCACGGGACAGGACTTCGCCCCCGAAGCGATGTCCGGAATCGATGTCGTCTACCTCGGCGGATACCTGGTGCTGCCCGGCCTCCAACCCGATGCGGTGGTCGAACTTTTCGAGGCAGCGCATCGAGCGGGCGCGCAGACAGTGCTGGACGTGGTGCTCCCTGGAGACACGAAACCTCGATGGACGACCTGCGCTCGATCCTGCCGAGTGTTGACTTCTTCCTGCCCAACTACGACGAGGCCAGGCATCTGACGGGTGAGCAGGACCCGGAGCGTCAGGCCGCTGTCTTCCAGGAGGCCGGCGCCCAAACCGTGATCATCACGATGGGCGCAGACGGGCTCTTCGTTCGCTCCACGACCGACACCCGGCACATCGGCGCGCGGAGTGTCGAAGTCGTTGACGGCTCGGGAGCTGGCGATGCTTTCGCCGCGGGGCTGATTGTCGGCATCCTCGAGGGCTGGACCTTGGAGCGTTCGCTCAAGTTCGCCAGCGAAGTCGGCGCCCTCGCCTGCACGGCATTGGGCTGTTCAGCCGGAATCCCGGATCGGCAGCAGGTGTAGCCGGCGGATGTCAACGCATCTAAGGTATGCAGCTGTGCTGACGAACGATCAGATCCAGGACGCGCGTCGCCGAGCGGCGCAGATGCTCGCGGAGGCGGGCTTTGTCCTTACCGACGAGGAGCGCGACAACATCGAAGTGGCCGACTTCGGCCTGTCAGAGCTCGAGACGACAGGGCTGGAGGTCGTCGTGTACGTCAATACGGAGCGTGTCTGCGCCAAGGAGATCGTGATGTTCCCCGGCCAGACTTGCCCCGAGCATCGCCACCCGCCGTTCGACGGGACCCCCGGTAAGGAAGAGACGTTCCGCTGTCGGAAGGGCATTGTGTATCTCTACGTTGAGGGTCCGCCGTCCGAGCGGCCGACCTGCCGGCCGGCGAAGGCGGACCGCGGCGCGTACACGGTCTGGCACGAGACGATCCTCCGGCCGGGCGAGCAGCAACTGGTTCCGTCCAACACACTGCACTGGTTCCAGGCGGGATCGGAGGGTGCGATCGTGTCGGAGTTTTCCACGCAGAGCCGTGACGACCTTGACGTCTTCACGGACCCCGACATCGCGCGCACCACTGTCGTCACCTCAGCCTAAGCTTCGGATGGCGCGTGAGTGCCAGTACGCGGCCGCGCCGGGTAGTGGTCGAGCCAAGGCGTGGCGACTCTGCGGCCGCTGACAGACGCCTTGGATGGATCAGTCGGTGAGGACCCTTCGGAATTCAGCAAGCGCAGGCCCTGGTGATAAGCCGGCTGATTCTGGATCAGCTAATCCAGGGCACGGATCCGCTCCCCCCTGAATGGAGTCAACGCCTTGGTAAGGCGTAGGCCCTGAGGTCGATTTTCGCCTCGGGCCCCACAAAGCACAACTGAAGTACCCGCCATCATGGGCATGGACCCGGGGTGGCACCTTGGGGTGCTTCGCCAGCCGCTCGCCACCGAGGCTGATGACGCGAAGTCGCGTACGACGAACACTTTCGCTTGTCGCCGCTGCAGGTGTCACGCCCGCGGATCCTCGCGATCCCATGACGCTATAGCGTGTTGGCGAGGAAGTACCCTAATCCGCGAAAGTCCCGCGCCCGACGACTTTCTGTACGCGACTCGATCTCCCGCTACTGGAACCAGCCCTCAACGTCGAGCAACGCATTTACGTCCCCACCGCGTTGTACAACCGGACATCCCCGGCCGGAGATGTCTGCGACAGGCCGACCGCCACAAGGTTCGGCAGCACCGAGCTCACGACGTTGATGTCGGATGCATTCGGCCGCGGCGACACGTCCGCCGGATACGCGGTGAGGTAGGTTCCCGTCGGGCTCAGTGCTATCGCCGTGAGGTTGCCGACGATGGCGAACGACCCGCTGCTCGGCACGCCCGCGACGCCGGCAACCGCAACCACCAGGGTGCCGCCCGATGTAAGCGTGTGCCCCGCACACGGCGTCCCAGAACCAGCTCGCGTATCGCACACGCGCGTCGGCCCGATCGCCTGGAACTGCGTGCCGACCGGCGCCGAGGCTGATCCGAACCAACCGGTGGCGTCGAGAGCGAAGTCAATCGATCCCTCGGAATTGAGGACACACACATCGGTCGTCGGACCCGCCGCTCGCACCAGGCCCGAGGCTGACGATGACTCGATTCGCCTCGATGGCGCCGGCAAGCAGGTTGATGGTGGACGTGGCAGCAGACGTTGCACATGCGCCGTTCGCCTGCGGAGGGAAAACGCTCAGAAACGTCGGCGCTGTGCCGTTGATCGCGGTGACGTTCAGCACCGCGGATTGGGCAGTCCCGTTCGTCGGGATGCTTGCCGGCGAACCGCTGACTCCACTCGGCACGCCCGAGACATTCACTTTCAGAACGGCACCCGGTCCGAGACGATGGTCGGTGCTGCCATTGCCGTTGCAGACATTCGCGGGTTGATGCGCTCTGGTGTCGCACACGCGCAGCGGCGCGATCGCGTGGAACTGTCCCGTCGGATCGCTCGCGCTGTCCGGGACGAAATATCCCTCCACATCCGCCACGACGTCGACCGAGCCGATGGGGTTGTATATGAGCAGCTCACGGTTGGGATCCGTCGCGTTGGTTTGACCGAGCGCGACGGTCACCAGGTTGGGCGTGATCCTGCCCGGACCGAAGTTCAGGTTGGATGCAAGCGGTCGGCCGGTGCCGGCGGGATAGATCGTCAGCAGCCCACCACTGGTGCTGTCGACAGCGGTCACGTTGATGACGATCGCCGTCGCAGTAGCAGGCACCGGGTCCGCGCCGACAGGGAGTCCACTCACCCCCGTGATCTGCAGGGTCCGTGTCTGACCTGTCGTGACCTTCCCCCCGGCACACTGCACGCACGTGTGCGCACGCGTATCGAGAATCCGGAACGGGGTCACGGCAACGTATTTCGACAGCCCCGTGTATAAGTAGCCGGCGCCCGCATTGAGCGGATTTGTCCCGCCGCCGGTCGTCACACTCAACTGCTCGTACCCTGCGGCTTCGGCCGGTGTCGTGAAGGTGAACGCCGTGCCGGTGATTGCCGTCGCCGTCACGGGTGTTGTCCCCATGGCGACCGTCATTGACGGCGTGAATCCGGTGCCGATGACGCTCACGGTCTGTCCACCACCGACCGGACCCGCCGCAGGTGACAGCGAGGTCACCACCGGATATGGCGTCGCGGCGACCACCTTGGGTCCAACCGCAACGCCCATGCCGCCGAACGTCGAAAGCATCGACGTGAACTGCGCCTCGGTGTAGGTGTACTGATTGCCGGAGAAGACATCCAGCAGCGTCACCGAGTGCCCCGGAAACACGCCGAGCACCGTGACGGCATGCTCATGGAGCGTGTAGGGAATCTGACGCCCGTCAAACGCTGTCCACGTGCTCGTGGCATACCCGACGCCACTTGCGAGACTGCGGAAGTCGATCCATACGACAACGGGACTCCCGGTTTCAATCTCCGCTTCGATCGACGCCGTCGTCCACCCCGTCTGAGCTACAGACGTGTAGCCAACCTTCGTGACCACGTCGGCAATCGGGGGGTAATAGACACCGTATCCGTCACCAGGAGCGAAGCCCTCGACGCCGTTGACGTTGCCGACGAAATCGGTGTACGGATCGCCCCACGTGATCCCTGCGTCATTGACGATCGGATTACGCAGGTCCACCGGGAGCTGCGCTTGGATCCAGTCCTGCAGGTCCAGCGAACCGGTGTTGGGCGCGATGCCGCGGACCCCGAACGCCGCAGCGAGCGCGGCCGCTTCGCAGTCGAGGTTCTTGTCCTGGATGGTGAGGTGTGGCGCCAGGTTCATCGGCCCGTAGCCTGTGGGCGCGGCCGCACTGACGACGGAAGACCCGGCCACGAAGGTCGTCGCAACGCCGAGTGCGACGAGCGCAATCGCGGTCGGACGCCGGCGGAAACCCTTCACAGCTTCGACCGTGCGCCACTCACCCGATCGATGCCGAACGCGCTGTTACGGTACTGGGCACCCACGGTGGCGGAGTACGACGGGCGGCGTTACGCAGCACCGCCCGTACCGGGATGAGATGCGCTCACGGCGTTAAGAGTGAGGCGTCGTACCCGGATTGTCAGCCACTTGTTGTAACAGTTCGTGTCATACCCGCTATCCGCAGCCGCTCCCCGAGCACTCCGCCAAATGCCGTCGCCGGTGAGCCGGGGTCACCCTCCTCCCAGCCCGGTCGACGTGCGCGTGTGGATCTCCCACAAGGATGGAACGGTGCGAATGTTCACGTTTGCCGATGTACGTTCGCGGTCACGGAAGCTGACGTATCATCCGCAGGTCAACCCGGCCGGCCAGCGTTGGGAAGGATGTAGATGAGGCGACTCGTCGGCGCAGCGGCTGTGGCTGCAATTGCAGGGGCTCTCTGGACGCCCACCCCGAGCGCTGCTGCAGGCCACCCCGCCGCCCACGTCTCTCACGCGAGGCTCGGCCCAATGGCGGAGGCGGCACTCGCCGCCACTGCGCATGGACAGCACCTGCCCGCGAACTGGGTTGTCGGCCGGGCGTCGCGTAAAGGCACCACCTACGGCATCTTTCTCCGCGGCAGCACCACCGCGAAGGCGATCGCAGCAACGGGGGCCATCCCTGGAACCGTGCTGAGGGTCGGCGCCACCGCCCAGGCGACGCTGCCAGAACTGAACGCACTCGCCGCGATCCCGGGCATCACCGAGGTCGAACTGGCAGGGAAGACCACGAAACAGTTGGATCAGAGCGTCCCGGCAATTCACGCATCGGAGCCCGGCCATGCGAGCGCGGCCGGCGTCCCGCATCTGTGGTCCGGCACCGGGGGGAGCACCGAAACCGAAACGGGCGGCGGGTCGATCGTCTGGAGGGCGCCGGCGCCCGGCAACTGCAACGGGACTTTCGGTTCACCGTCGCTCTTCGGTGGGAACGTTTACTCTCAAGATAGCCAGGGCCTGAACGCATTCAACGCATCTACGGGGAGCTCGGTCGGTAGCACTCCAGCAGGCTCGGTTGCCTTTGACGGAACAACGTCGTTTTTCGTTTCGTTCGAGACACTCTCCGCTGAATCGAGCAATGGATCCGTTCTGTGGACGTGGACCGCTCCTGGCACCCTCTCAGCACCCGTCGTTGCGAATCACAACGTCTTTGTCGCGACCCAGGCATCCGTCTACGCACTTCCGGCAGCAGGCGATGGAACCTCGACCAACGCACCCACCTGGACCGCGAGCCTCGGCGGCGGCGGTGCAACGCAGGTCGTCACAGCCGGAAATGGATACCTGGTCGTCGCCGACGGACTGCAGCTCGAGGTGTTCGGCGACTCCGTGGTCACCCCATCACCGGACTCAGTCACCGCCTGGCAAGTCGACGCTGCACACGATGGTGATCAGCCAAATGACAGCCTCACGACACCACTCGCCGCAACGGCCAAATGGACGAAGACCCTCGCCGGACAGACTTCATACCCGCTCATCAACAACGGCGTGCTGTATCTCGATGTCGACCCCACTGCAGGCAGTGGCAACACGTTGTTGTATGCGCTCAGCATCGCTACCGGAGCGACTGTCTGGGGACCTGATGACCTCGGGGGTAACCAGGCTCAGTCCAACGAGAACTTCGGCATCACGTACGACAACGGGCGCATCTTCTCGATCAATAGCAACGGTATGGTCGCCGCCTTCGACGCGGCGACAGGGCATCCGATATGGGCTGATCAATCATCCTTGGTGGACGGTAACCCGACTGCGTTTGACGGCCTTGTCTACGCCGGAAGCGCCGGCGCCGAGGACAGGCTGCCGACTTCGAACCACATACTCGCTGTCGGAGAGTTGAGTGGCGACGTCCTGTGGACCGTGGCGCTCAACGGCGACGATGCGATCGCTAGCCCCGCGGTGTCCTCGACAGGTGTCTATGTCTCTTCCCAGTGTGCAGATGCGACTGACATCTCCGTCGGGCACGTGACCCAGGCGACGCCGCCGACCTTCTCCGGGGACACCGGCGCCGGGACGGTTGTCGGCGTGGTCGACACCGGTGTCGACATCACCAATCAGGATTTCATGACATCGCAAGGAACCCGAATCGTCGATCTGTGGGACCAGCCTGCTTGCCCCGATCCGCAGGAGGTCAACGGGCCTTACAGCTGTCCGGTACAACCGGCCAATTCGCAGGGATACACCTATGGTGCTGAGTGCTCTCAGTCGATGCTTGAGAGCGGTACATGCGGGATCCAATTCCAGGAAGAGTGCTGTGGGCGCGTGTTCTCATACGGCGCCACGTGCGAGGACCCCATCGCGGGTGCCTTCCCAAACCAGCTCCCGGAAGAGGACTGTGATGGGCACGGCACGGACGTCGCCGGCATTGCGGCTTCGAATGGTCGCGCCGCGCCCGCAGGTACATACATCGGCGTGGCGCCGTCGGCGGACCTCGTCATCGTGAAGAGCGACGACAGTCTGAGCGACGTCATCGACGGCGTGGCCTACGTCTTCAAAGTCGCAGCCGCGCGTGGGGAACCCGCGTCAGTCAACCTCAGCCTTGGGACCAACGAGGGTCCGCACGATGGCACCGACATGTTCGAGAGCATGCTCGATGCACTCACGGGACCAGGCAAGTTGCTGAGCGTCGCCGGCGGCAACGAGGCGACCAATAACTCCACCTACCACTATCACGCGAGCGCGAACATTGCTGACGGCCAGGTGCGTACCGATGGACTCCTTGTGGAGTTGTTGCCGGTCTTCATCGACCTGTGGTATCCGGGGACGGCCTCCATATCGGCGGCAATCACTGAGACCGAGTTTGGCCAGACGCCCTGGGTTTCGCCGGATACAACCGGCGTGTCGGGAGAGGATGGGACGTGCATCCAAGGTGTCCCCGGGCAGGATGAATTCACCGACCCCGACGGCAACATCATCCAGATCCTCTCGTGTACGCATATGCCGAGCAACGGCATGAACGAGATCGAGATCGCGATGTTCAATCCCACCAGCAACAGTGTTGATGAGAGCTCTGGTGAACTCGTTGACTGGAGACCCGTGCTCGGATGACAGCCCATGCCTCGACAACTTCCGTCTGCTGCTCCGCGGCAACACAGCGGGCAGCAACACGTACAACGCGTGGACGTTTGACCAGGGCGATTACCTCTTCTACCTCGGCGACGGCAACGACAACTCGACTCTTGATGAGCCCGCGACTGCGCACAACGTGATCAGCGTCGGCAGCTACGTCGACCGAAACTCATGGCCCAGCGAGGACGGCACAGAAACCGACACGTCGACCGTTGGACAGATCAGCAGTTTCAGCGGACACGGACCAACGATCGATGGTCGAACGGGAATAGCAATTGTCGCCCCGGGCGACGAGATCGGTTCATCGCTGTCCACCGCAGCGTCGAGCGACTTCACGAGCGACTGCCCTGCCCTGACCACCGCCGGATGCACCTCTCCGGACGGCAATCACATCTTCGTTCAGGGCACGAGCATGGCCGCGCCACACGTTGCCGGCGCGCTTGCGCTCCTTCTTGCGCAGCAGCCCACGATCGACGTTGCACAGGCTGAGTCCCTGCTGATGCAGTCGGCCAACGCCAGCCCGTTGACGAGCGGCGGCGCCGCGACCACGTGGGGAGCCGGCAAGCTCGAGGTCGGCCCTGGTGTGTTGAGCGTGACTGCCTCGAACGGGCTGCTAGCCGGAGGGAACACGATCGAGATCACCGGCGTCGATCTGCAGCCGGGGGTGACGATGGCCCTGGGCGGACAACCATTGACCCTCACCAATATCGGGACCAACGCATGGTCGGCGCCGGTCCCTCCCGCATCCGAGGCGGGAGCCGTTTCGCTGACCATCACCAACCCTGACGGAAGCACCGCCAGCGACCCGTCGGCCTACGTCTACCTCGATCCAACGGGGTATCACTCACTCACACCGTTCCGCGCGTGCGATACCCGCTCAGCGAGCACCACCCCTGCGAACCAGTGCAAAGGAAAGACGCTTGGCACGCGTGGCACGGTCACAGTGCAGATAACAGGCGGTGCGGTGCCGTCCGGCGCACGCGCGGTCGTGATCAACCTGACGGCGCTGAACCACAGTAGCGGCGCAACCTTCGTCTCGGCGTTTCCCGCGGGAACGGCCGTGCCGTTGGCGTCGAACCTCAACCTCGCCGGCAACACACGCAGGCCAACCTCGCGATCGTGCAACTCAGCGCCGGAGGTGCGATCACGCTCTACAACTCGGTAGGTGACGTCGATGTGATTGTGGACGTCGAGGGATATTTCGCGACGCCGAGTGGCTCCGGAACGGTCCCCGGAGAGTTCCACAGCATCCCGCCGCTACGTATCTGCGATACCCGCGCGAACACGAGGACCGAATGCGCGGGCACCACCAACAACCCGGTGCAAGCCGGTAGGTGGCGAGATGTGGTGCTGTCTGGGCTGCCTCCTGGCGCGGCGGGCGGCACACCGTCGATACCATCCGATGGAACCGCAGCTGCGGCCGTATTCAACGTCACCGCGACTGGCGGGACTGCCGCAACCTATCTTTCTGTGGCGCCGCCCAACAGCAGTGACCAGTGCCCCACTCGACCACTTGCATCCAACCTTAATCCAGGCGCGGGTGCGACCCTGCCCAATCGGGTGATCGCCACGCTCGGCCCTCGACACGATGTCTGTGTGTTCAACGCGGTGGGGAGCGTCGAGATCATCATCGATGTGGATGGCTGGTTCGGCAATGGATCCGAGAGCACTCCAGGCACGCTCTTCAACTCGATAGCCCCGACGCGCATCTGTGATACCAGGAGCGGTACAGGCACCGAGTGCGCGGGCCAGTCGTTGGGAGGCAACGCCGCGAAAGTCATCCCGGTTGCCGGCGTGCGCAACGTCCCGCTGATGAGCGGCTCGCCACCAGCCGCGGTGGTGGTCAACCTGACCGCCATCTCCGGTAGTGCTTTGACCTATTTCACGCTCTATCCGAGCAACGTCACGCCGCGACCGCTTGCGTCCGACCTCAACCCGGTGGCAGGGCAGGTCATTGCCAATCTCACGATCGTTGGCATCGCACAGTCCGGAGTCGCCGCCGGAGATGTCTCCCTCTACAACGCCGCGGGGACGATCAACGCCATCCTCGACGTTGCGGGCTGGTTCCAGTAAGGGCGCACGTTCAGCGTCTTGCGCGCGTCTTGCGTTGTATCGCGGGACGTCCTCCTCGGGCGCCGCAAGAGCGAGGCTGTTCGCCAGGTCCTCGAGCGCAGCAGTGAGCTCATCAACGGACGTCGACTTAAGTCCGGCGACGGTCTGATCCGCGACCCCGCGCCACGCCGCTTTCAACTTCGGGAGCAGCGCCCGCCCAGCATCGGTCAGCTCCACGATCAACGCCCGCCCATCCGTAGGCGACGAGCGTCGCATCACCAGCCCGGCGGACTCGAGCTGCTGAACGCTGAGGGTGATCGTCGGCGGCTCATACCCGCTCGCGGCAGCGAGCTGCGCCTGCGTCCGCGGTCCGGCTGACTCCAGCTCCAGCAGGATCAGCTTGTGACCCGGATGGATGCCGAACGAAGACATCGCAGCCACTGCGAGCGCCCGGTGCCGGATGCCGATGGCGCGGATCGCCTCGTTGAGCGCATCGGCCTGATCGAAGTTCATCAACGACCCTCTTGACTTCCGGATAGTTAGGCGTCTAATGTTAGGCGCCTAAGTAAGTCTACCCCATCCGATACGGGACAAGAGGAGACACGCCATGGCCACCACGACAACCAGGACCTACGCACCCGCAGCCACCACCCGCCAGTTCCGAACCCGGGCCCTCGGCGTTGCAGGCGCCGTCGTCGCCGCGGTCGCCGTCTGGGCCATCGAGGCGTCGCTGCTCGGGCTCCACCTCGACATCCGGTTCGGCACCGGCGCTGCACAGACCATCGGCGTCGGCCTCATCGCCGGCGCGACGCTGCTCGGGTCGCTGCTCGGCTGGGCGTTGCTTGCCATCCTGGAACGCCGCACGTCCCACGCTCGCGCGATCTGGACAGCCGTCGCGGCCGTCGTCGTGCTCGCGTCGCTGAGCCTCCCGCTCTACGCCGGCATCGCAACGTCGACCAAGATCGCGTTCGTCGTCATGCACCTCGCGGTTGGCGCCGTGCTCATCCCGGTCATGCGCGCCAGCTCGCGTGTGACCGATATCTGATCTACCCGGGCCGGATCCGATTCGCGGTTGCAGATCGATGGTGACGCGGGCCGCCGGACCAGGTCTCCCTTAGCCTTCAACCAACGCCGAACAGCGGCGCAAGAGAGCGGTGCCAGAGATGGCACGAACCGGGGGGTTGACTGGGGATGAAGGCTGCTGACGGCATCAGCTGGGACGATCGCAAACGCCGCACGGTCACGGCGGTGGCGACTGCCACGGCCATGGTGCTCACCGCCGGCGCATTCGCAACCTCCGCGCACGCCGCGCCGCGCATGGACTCCGTCATCGTCCGCGCGGCGCCCGGCGATGCGGCCGCCGCGGCGCAGGTCGTGACCTCGCTCGGCGGCCACGTCGATCAGCAGATCAGCTTGATCAACGCGCTCGTCGCCGATGTTCCGGCAACGGCGATCCCGCAGCTCAGCGCGTCGCCCGATGTTGCGCAGGTGACGTCGAACGCGCCGGTGCATCTCCTCGGCAGCTCGTTCAGCGCAACCGGCCTCGGATACAACCCGGTGACCGACGTCGACTCGATGTACAACGTCGAAGCGATGGACGGAGCCCACGCGTACTGGGATGCCGGCTACACCGGCCAGGGCGTCGGCGTCGCCTTGATCGACTCCGGCGTGACGCCGGTCAACGGCCTCGACCACGCCGGGCAAGGTCGTGTACGGCCCCGACCTCTCCTCTGAATCACGCAATTCATCGCTCCGCAACCTCGACACGTTCGGTCACGGCACGCATATGGCCGGCATCATCGCCGGCCTCGACAACGGCGTGACGTCGGTCGACTCGAGCGACAGCAGCGACTTCATGGGCATGGCGCCGAATGCGCAGATCGTGAGCCTCAAGGTCGCCAACGCACTCGGTCAGACGACGGTCGCGCAGGTGCTCAGCGCGATCAGCTGGGTCGTGCAGCATCAGAACTCCCTGAACATCGGCGTCCTCAACCTCTCGTACGGCACCGACACCAACGCGCCGTACGTGCTCGATCCGCTCGCGTATGCAGCGGAGCAGGCGTGGCTGAGCGGCATCGTGGTGGTCGTCGCCGCAGGAAACGAGGGCAACTACTCCGACGGTCTCGAGGACCCGGCGATCGATCCGTACGTGATCGCAGTTGGCGCAGCCGACACGGAGAACACCACCAACGTGCGCAACGACCAGCCAGCCAGCTTCACGAGCGAAGGTGACGGCACGCGCAACCCCGACCTCGCGGCTCCGGGCACCCACATCGTGTCGCTGCGCGATCCGGGATCGTTCATCGACGATGCCTTCGGGAGCGCCGCCGACATCGGCAGCCGCTTCTTCCTCGGCAGCGGCACCTCGCAGGCTGCAGCGATCGTCTCGGGTGCTGCGGCACTGGTGCTGAGCCAGCGGCCGAACCTCACACCTGACCAGGTCAAGGCGCTGCTCGTCGGCAATACGAGCCCCATCCGCGGCAACGCGCTGCTCACCGGCAGCGGCGAGCTGAACCTCGCCTCGGTGCTCAACGCGCCAGTGCCGACGCAGAACGCCGCTGCCCAGAACTGGCCGACATCGAACGGCGGCCGCTCCAACGCGGGGTTCTCGTCCGACGGCGCGTCGTGGTCGGGCGCCTCATGGTCGGGCGCGGCGTGGTCCGGCGCCTCGTGGTCCGGCGCGTCGTGGTCCGGTGCATCGTGGTCCGGGGCGTCGTGGTCCGGGGCCTCGTGGTCCGGCGCGTCGTGGTCGGGAGCCTCGTGGTCCGGCGCCTCATGGTCGGGTTCGAGCTGGTCTGACTCCGGCTGGAGTTAGCCTTATCGCGATCGGGTCGCGATCTCGGCGCCCCGATCGTCGATATGCCTGCTACCGCTCGGAAACAGGGCAGGCACGACGAGTTCGGAATCGACGGCCGTCACCCACCATCAGGGTATGACCAACGAGGCTCAGGAAGCGGCCACACCGGCTCGGAGGGGACATCGAGTCCACATCCTCACAACGGTTCTCGTGGCGGCCGCTGTCGTCCTCTTGGTCGAGGTCGTGGCACCGCTGCACGTCTTGCAGGCGCCACGCGAGATCCCCTGGTGGATGCTCATTCCGCTCTTCTTCGGCGCCGAGGTGTTCGTCGTCCACATCCAGTTCCGCCGTGACGCGCAGTCCTTCTCGCTGAGCGAGCTGCCGCTGGTCGTCGGCTTCTTCTTCGCCCCGCCGCTCGTGGTCATCCTGTCGATGGTCGCCGGGACAGCCCTGGCACTGATGATCCACCGCCGCCAGTCGCCGCTGAAGCTGGCCTTCAACCTCGCCAACTTCACCGTCGCCAACAGCGTGGTCGCACTGCTCTTCATGCACCTCGTCAACCATCACGACGCGCTGAATGCGCTCAGCTTCCTCGGCGTGCTCGTTGCAGTGCTCGCCGGCAGCGCCATTCAATCGCTGGTGATCCTGACCGCCATCTCCTTCTCCGAAGGCCGCATCGACTTCGCCGGGATTCTGTCGACGTTCGGCTTCACGCAGGCCGCAACGATCGTCAACACGTGTCTCGCGCTGATCGGCGTCCGTATCGTGTGGCAGAACCCGTCGGAGCTGTGGTTGCTGATCATCCCGACGGTTGGCGTGTTCGTCGCCTATCGCTTCTACGTTGCCGAGCGCGAGAAGCGGGACCAGGTGGACTTCCTCTACCAGTCGAGCAAGCAGCTGCAACGCACCGAGGCGGTCGATGAGGCCGTTGCGGCGCTGCTGAGCAAATCGTGCGAGGTATTCCGAGCCGAGATTGCGGAGATCACATTCCTCCCCACCCGCGAACGCGACGCTGTCGTCCGCACCGCAGTCGACACTGAGCGAACGACACAGTTCATGGCGCCGGTCACGCTCGACGAGGCGGAGCTGCAGTTCATCAGCAGACTTCTGCTCGACTCACCGCTGCTCCTGAGCACGCACGGCAAGGGCGACAACGATGCCGCTCAGTTCCTGGAGCACCGCGGCTTGCGCGATGCGATGGCTGTGGTGTTGCGCGGCGAGACCAACATGGTCGGGACGATGCTCATCGCCAATCGCCTCGGCGAGGTCACCGGTTTTGACCACGAGGACCTGCGCCTGCTCGAGATGCTCGCCAACCAGACCGGCGTCATCCTCGAGCGGGGACGGCTGCAACACTCGCTCTCGCAGCTCACCGTGCTGCAGGACCAGCTCCGCCACGAGGCGTCGCACGACCCGCTCACCGGAATGGCGAACCGCCTGCTCTTCTCGTCGCGCGTCGAGCAGGCACTCGCGCAGACGGGGCAGCACGTCGGTGTGCTCTTCATCGATATCGACGACTTCAAGACCGTCAACGACAGCCTCGGTCATGCCGCAGGTGACGAGCTCCTGCGCGCCATCGCCGATCGCATCGGCGAGTGCCTCCGTCCGGGTGACGTCGCGGCACGACTCGGCGGCGACGAGTTCGCGGTGCTGCTCATCGGCATCGACGAGCAGGCGACCGCGGTGCGCATCTCTGAGCGAGTCATCGAGGCGCTGCGCGAACCGTTCAAGATCGCGAATGAAGAAGTGCTGACGCACGCGAGCATCGGCATCGCCACCGCGGTCGACAGGGGGTGCGACGGCCAGGAGTTGCTCCAGAACGCCGACCTCGCGCTCTACACGGCGAAGAGTGCCGGCAAGTCACGCTGGGAGCTGTTCGAGCCCGCGATGTACGCCGCCGTGCAGCACCGCCATCGCCTCAAAGCGGACCTCTACCACGCCATGGAATCGGTCGAGTTCGAGCTCGTGTATCAGCCGATCGTTCGCGTCTCGACGTGCTCCATCGTTGGAGCGGAGGCGCTGCTTCGCTGGCGGCATCCCACACGCGGGACGGTGCTGCCGGACGACTTCATCTCGCTGGTGGAGGAGACCGGGCTGATCACGCAGGTTGGGGCGTGGGTCATGCGCAGTGCGTGTGAAGAGGCGCGCGACTGGCCGGTGATCCCCGGCGCCGAACCCATCGCAGTCACCGTCAACGTCGCGATCCGTCAGCTCCGCGAACCGGACTTCGTCGACAGTGTGCGCACCGTGCTGCGCGAGACCGGACTCCCGGCGCACCGCCTCATTCTCGAGGTTACGGAAGCGGACATCATCAACGACACCGACTCCATCCTCGAATGCCTCAACGGCGTGCGTGACCTGGGCGTCCGCATCGCGCTCGACGACTTCGGGACGGGCCACTCATCGCTGAGCCGGCTGCGCGAATTCCCGGTGGATGTGTTGAAGATCGATCGCTCGTTCACCGCATCGCTGTGCGGCCCCACCCAGTCGGTTGCGTTCGCGCACTCAGTGTTCAGCTTCGGTGTCGGTCTCGGCCTCAGCGTGATCGCTGAAGGCGTGGAGACCGAGGAGTGTCTGCACGCGCTGCAGGACCTCGGCTGCGAGCTGGCGCAGGGCTTCCTCTTCGGTCAGCCGTTGCCGCCGCTGGCGATGCGGAGACTGCTGGCCCGCGAGATCGAGGTGCCGACGGCGTGGATGCCGTTCAGTGCGCCGACCGCGGGAGTGCCGGCTCAGGCTCGCTGAGTCAGCAAGCCTTCAGGTGGCGCTGACCGCGCGGCTCTGAAAATACGCAGTCGGCGTCACGCCAATCTCGCGGTGAAACGCCGCGACGAAGGCGCTCGTCGACTCATAGCCGACGCTGATCGCCGCAGCACTGACTGGTTCCCCCGCCGCCAGGAGCGGCAGCGCAGCTTGTAGCCGCGCGAGCGCCCGCCAACGGCCGAATTGCATCCCGGTCTCCGCGAGAAACATGCGCGCAAGTGTCCTGTCACTGGCGCCGACCTGACGTCCCCACTCCGCCAGCGTCCGGTGGTCACTCGGATCGTCGACGATCCCCCTTGCCACAGACTGCGCACGATCATCGACTGGCATGCGTACCGCGACTGTCGTCACGTCAACGGGGCGCAGCAGGTCATTGAGGAGCGCCTCGGCGCGCGCTCGTTGCGCCTCGTCCAGCCCGTCGCTCCCGAGATACTCAATGATCTCCGCCAGCAGCGGGCTTGCCTCAACAGGCGTCGGCTCGCTCCACCCTGTCGTCCATCGATCAGGGTTGATGTAGAGCGGCCGCATCGTCGCGGCGTTCGCGGCGTGCACCTCGTGGCGCAAGCCGGCGGGAATCCAGAGCGCCCGCGTGGGTGGCAGCACCCATGTCGCCGACTCGGTCACGACCGTGAGCACACCGCTCGACGCCCATGCGAGCTGATGGTCTTCATGGGTGTGCGAATCGAATCTCGTGCCCGGCGCCATGGGGAAGACGCAGACCGTGACGGCCGCGGTTTCGCTCCCTCGGACAGCTTGTCGTTTTGCCGACATAGGTTGGCAGCCTACGCCCTTGTACGGCACCTCACCCATCGCTACGGTGAGGTCATGAACGCAAACCATGCTCTCTGCGCAACGACCGAATGGGCCGAACACCTGCATAACGAAGTCCTGGACTCCCTGCTGGTCGGTGTCGACCTGGGGACGACACTGCTGGAGATTGGCGCTGGTCCTGGAGCGGCGACCGAGTGGCTGCGTCGTCGTGTTTCCCGAGTTGTCGCCGTCGAGGTGGATGCCGACGTCGCGGCGCAGCTCGCAGCCAGGTTCGCCGGCGCAAATGTCGAGGTCGTTGCCGGCGACGCGACGAAGCTCGAATTCGCCGAGGCGTCGTTCGACTCGGTCGGCACATTCACGATGCTCCATCACCTCTCCACCGTGGCGCAGCAGAACGATATCTTCCGCGAGGCGCTGCGGGTGCTGCGGCCGGGTGGTGTGCTTGTGGGCTCCGACAGCCTGCACACCAATGGTCTCCACGAATTTCACGAGGGCGACGTGTACAACCCGATTGAGTCGTCCTCCCTGCTGGTTCGCCTCCAGACCATCGGCTTCGCGGACGTGATGGTGCGCGTGGGCTACGACATCCGTTTCTCGGCGCGCAAGCCCACCAAGGACGACGAACCGTGCGAGTGAACGGCGACCAGCTGCGCCTGTCGCTCGCCGGGTTGACCGGGTTCGCGGCGGTGGAAGACGAGTTACTCGCCGCTACAGGTCGCGAGTCGGACGCACCCGAACATGGGGCTCCCGAATCCTGGGCTGCGTTGCCTCTCGTCGCGCACAACACCGAGTTCAAGCGTCAGCAGGTCGTCCGCCTCAGGGCGATCCGAGAAGGGAGGGCGCCGCAGACATTCGCAGACTTCGACCATCGGTCAGCCGCGACATACGAGCGCTACGCGAAGCGCGCCCGCGGACAAGTCGTCAGCGAGCAGCGCCGGGTCACCGCCGCGTTTGTCGACGAGATCGCGCAAACATCCGACGATGACCTCGTCGACCCCACGCGCAATCCGTGGTTGCGCGGCCGGCAACTGTGGCTGCAGATCGTTGTGCGGGGTTTCTGGCACCCACTCGGCCACGTCGGTGAGTACTACCTCGAACACGCCCAAACGGATCGGGCGCTCGCGCTGCATACACATGCGGTGGCAACCGCTCGCTACCTCGACGCACCACCGCAGGCATGCGGCATGGCCGTGTACAGCCTTGCGTGTGTGCAGGCTCGACTCGGACTGCTCGACCGCGCGGCCGGCAACGTCCGGAGTGCGGTCGAGCTCAACAGCGACCTGCGCGAGAAGGCGGCGTCCGATCCCGACCTGGTGAGCCTGCGTGACTCTGAGCGGCTGGCTTCATTGGTGCCTGCCTGAGTCGGATCCGGGTAGGCGTTCCCCGACTGCGATCACTGCAGTCCGATCGGCACCCCTTCGCGCATCGCGATCACGACCGCCTCGAGCTTGGAGTGCGCTCCAAGCTTCTCGATGACGCGCTGGGTGTGGTTCCGAGCAGTGGCCATGCTGATCGACATGGCGTTCGCGACGTCAGGCAAGCCAAGGCCGCGCGCGAGGTATCCGAGCAACTCGCGTTCACGCGGCGTGATGTCATCACCGATGCGCCGTCCGCCGCGACGCAACCCGGCTGCGAACTGCGCGAGGAGCGCTGCCGGAATGACCACCTCGCCGTCATGGACACGCCGGACGGCCTTCGCAATGTCGTCGACCGGAGCGGTCCTGGCTACGACGCCAGAGCACCCTGCGGCGATGCAGCGCAGGGCGCCATCGGGCTGCGACGCGTCGACGAGGACGACCACTTTCGTCTCGGGATGATCCCCGAGCACCATCTCTGTCAACTTCGCGGCGTCGCCGTCCTGCGTCCCATGGTCAACCAGGACGACGTCGGGATGGAGTTCGCTCACGGCCGTGATCGCGTCGGCGACTGCGTATGCGCTCCCGATCACGCGCATCTCTCCCTTCCGACTCAGGAGTCGCAGGAGGCCGTCGACGATCACCGGTTCGCTCCCTGCGATGAGGATGCGCGTCGTCCGTGCTGTCGGCGGGTCCGAAAGACCCCTAACCAGCTCGAGTACCCCGTCAAGGTGTTCGACAAAGACATCAAGCAACGCCGGGTCGAAGCGGCCACCGCGATCGCGCAGCATGACGTCAACCGCGGTCTCCACCGGAAGCGCCGCCCGATACACGCGATCCCGGGTCAGATCGTCAAAGACGTGCGCCACCGCGATGACACGTGCCTCGAGCGGTATCTCAGTCCCACGCCGGCGATTGGGGTACCCGTCTCCATCCCACCGCTCGTGGTGGTTGAGCGCCACGGAGGCAGCGAGGTTGAGCACAGCACTGCTCGAACCGCTGAGAAGTGCGTAGCCCAGTTCGCAGTGATGCTCGATGATCGTCCGCTCATCCGGCGTGAGGAGTCCAGGCTTGAGGAGCACCCAGTCCGGGATCCCGATCTTGCCGACGTCATGCATCGCCGCCGCAAGGCGGATCGATTGCGTTGGATCGACGTCGAATCCGCTCCACTCGGCGAGTGCGGCCGATGTGGCGCTGACACGCTCGATGTGGTTGCCGGAGTTGTCGTCGCGCATCGATACTGCCGAGCTGAGATGCTCGATGATCCGCTCATCGGCGAGTGACGATCCGAGCGTCACCTGATGGAGTCGGGCGTTGAGCGCGGTGACTCCGGCAGCGCTCTCGAGCACGTTGCGTTCGAGCGCTCGCACCTGGTCGGCGACTGCCCGCTCGAGACGTCGCCGGCGAAGCGCGTTGCTCACCTGCATCAGCAGCTCGTTCGCCGTAAAGGGTTTCACCAGATAGCCGGAGGCACCGTGCTCGAACGACTCGTCGGCAATATCGATGTCGTCCGAGTCGGTCAGGGCGACGACGGCCGTGTCGAGGCCGCGTACCCACTGCTCGTCGAGCAGCGCTGATCCCGACTCGCTACCGAGCTCGAGGTCGACGACCGCTACCAGTGGCCGGTGCTCCGTCCAGCACTGACGTGCCTCGCCAACACTGGCCGCATGGATGACGAGGTAGTGCGCTGTTTTGAGGATGTCCGCGACGCAGTCACGCATGGCCGGATCGTCGTCGACGATCATGACGGTGGCGCGCGGTATCGGCGCCGTCGATCTCGGTCCGTCGCCGACTGACTCCCTTAGCAGCGCCTTCACGACTGCCTCATCGCACGCCGCTCAGTCCGCTGCGCGGAAAGGGGAACACCCGCTCGCGCGTGAAGATCCGGCCGTGGCGTCTGCGCCGGCCGATGAGCCACGTTGCGATCAGCACGACGAGCGCGATGACGAGCACGCCTGCCACGACGGCGAGTGTCGGGAAGGCGGCTGAGATCTTGTAGTTCAGGACTTGCGAAGACAGCGTGCGCGCCGGTGTGCCATCGGCGGATATCACGACGGTGGCCTGTACGCGGTAATTGCCGGGTCGCGCTCCGGCTTCCCTCCACACTGCGCTGAGCGGCACCTGACCGCCCGGTACCACGTACGCATTGCCCGGTAGGAGTGGGATGGTCGCGACGTGATGTCCGTCGTCACCCGTGATATCGAGTGAGGCTGCATAGGTGAGCAGCACGTTGCCGATGTTCGACAGCGTCACGCCAAAACGGGGTTGTCCGGAACCCGCAGCCGACAGCGTGAGTGGAGTCAACCTTCCCGATGCGAGCGCAACGCCGGGTACCGTGACGACAGCGATCAATGCCACACGTGCCTCGATCGGATTTCCTTGAGCCGTCGTTCCCGCATCCGCCGACGCAACAACGGCGCCGAGATGCTGTCCTGGCGAGACGATCATGGGCACAGCAACGGTGAACGCATCGGTGACCTGCTCGTGCGCCGCGATGGTGATCGACGGCGAACTGACCGTGATCCACGCGCCGACTTCATGCATGGTGGCCGTGGGCTGCGCGGGGGCGAGACCGCCGCCCGCGGCAGTCAACAGGTCTGCCCCGTACACAGAGACGTTGATCGTGTGGTCGGAGAGATTCTCCACCACGATGCCGTCCGTGACGCTCTCGCCGGCAACGAGCGCGTAGTTGAAATGGCCACCGGGAAGGGTCGTGCGGCCCTGCTGGACGGGATGCACCCCAAAGAGTTGCCCAGGGCTCGCAACCGAGGGACTCGGTGCGGCATCAACGACCGTGGACGTGCCTGCGGACAGAAGCGTCGAGAGCGCAATGCAACTCAATGATGCGAGCGCTCTGACGCGTGCCACGCTTGTACGACGCACGGTCGATGCTGCTTTCAACTCTTCCTTCAGATCGGTGTGACACTCAGCCTAGGCGCGTTACCCGGTGCGCACCGTCACAAAGAGCCTCCACATCGCAGGGGTTGTTACGGAACCCCGACGGCTCCAGGTCTTGGCTCCTGTCCGCTGAGCCACGAGAAGCACAGGCCTTGCAATCGCTTTGGGCAAAGGGAACCCGGACGACCGTGCCGTTACATCAACGGCTGCGATCGCCCGGGATGAAGGGGGGGTGGGTTTCGGAGTTAGCCAGTAACGGTGTACTGGATCGTCGCCGCGAACGTGGTGGCCGGCGTCGTGTCCCCAGGCACTGCGACACTCATCTGATTGCCGGTCTCAGTCCACGACCCTTCGCTCGTCGCCGATGAGGTGGCGAGTGTGATCGGATCGCTGTATGCGGCGAAGCCGGTGGTCGGTGCCCCGGTGAGCACGTATGGGCTTCCCGCCGGCACTGTGGGTGCAGCACCTGTGTTGTTGACGTTGGGAACGGGTGCCGGATCAGCGGTGATCGTGAAATCCTGAAAGGGGATGTACAGGCCCGCACCCGCGGCATGCCACAGGTTGGTCGCCGCGAGCGTGACGCTGGAGACGACTGCGTCGTTCATGGTGTCGGTCCAGGTCAGGCTGCCCAAGTTGGTCGCTGCGGTGGAGCTGCCGGCAACGAGCGCTGGCAACGCGAGAGCCGGCGGAGCGGTGATACTCAGCACACCGCCGACGGACGCGCCGGTGACGATTTGCGTGCCGCTCGCAGCGGACGCCGTGCCGGACCCGAAGACGATCATTGCCGCGGCGACACCGATCCCGGTGGCGATGCTGAACGAGCGGCGTCGTGCCGTTGCTCTCGAGATCTGGTTGTCCATGTCGCGTGGCTCCGTATGTGAAGTTGATGACTGTTGTCCTCGTCATCGTCATCCACTCCGTCACCGCACGAACGATGCAGACACATCGAATCTGACTGATGCAACTGCCTCAGTCGGTGAAAACGAGTTTCAGCCCCAGGGGTGCATCGGCCCCGACAGCACGCCGCTTGGGATCGGCCCAGGCCGGCCCAGATAGAACCCCTGCGCCCACTCGACTCCAAGCTCGAACAGGACGCGCAAGTCCTCGGCGGTCTCCACGCCTTCCGCGATGACCTTGCCGCCGATCTGTGAGGCCACACCGAGCATTCCCGCGACCACCGCACGCTTCACGGGGTCCTTGTGAATGTCGTGGACCAGGAAGATGTCGAGTTTGATGAACTCCGGCAGCAGCCGGACGATGTGCTTCAGGCTCGCGAACCCGGCACCGGCATCGTCGATGGCAAGCCGCACCCCGTGCTGGCGCAACTTGTCGATCGCCTGTTGCAGCGGCTCGTAATCGGTGACGACCGCGTGCTCAGTGACCTCGACCACAAGGCTCGCACCGTGCAGCCCCATCATCAGCCGGCTGAACTCGTCGGTCAGCAGCGTCTGCGGCGAGGCGTTGACCGACAGGAACGCCGTCGTCGGCAGCTGGTACGCATGCGAGATCGCCTTGTGGATGGCGTGGATCTCGAGCTCCGGGCCGAGTCCCGCCGCGTGCGCGGCTTCGAACCACTGATCGGGCGGCATCACGGGCGCGGTGTCAAAGCGTGAGAGCGCCTCGTATCCGCCGACCTCGAGGTTCGCGAGGTTCACGACCGGTTGAAACACCGCGCGAACGCGATCGTCTTCCATCACCGCGAGCACACGTGCGCGCTGCTCCTCGGACTGCACGATGCCCGTCGCCTCGGCAAGGACCTCTGTGGTGACGTCGCGGGCCGCAGCGTAGATGGTGCCGTCGCTCAGCGCGGGCGCGGCAGTCCAGGCCAGCCACTTGTACGTGCCGTCCTTGCAGCGGTACCGGTTGCGGAAGCTGACGAGCTTGTCGCCACCGGCGACCTTGGCCGCCGCGTCGATCGTCGCCTGAAGGTCGTCGGGATGGACGAAATCGACGAAGGGCTTCTGCAGGAGCTCCCCGTCCTGATACCCGAGGGTTTCGCTCCACGCCTGGTTGAGGGTCTTGAAGTAGCCGTCGGTGCCGGCGAGACACAGCATGTCCACCGAGACATCGAAGAACCGTTGGACGGGTGAGGTCCGCGGGTCCATGTGCGACCCCTCGAACGGCGAGAACCACAGAGGATTGTTGGGTGCCCTCATGCGCCATTCTGGGGCCGGCTGGTACGGCTCCTCAGCAGTTGTCCGGCGAACCGTGACGCCAGTATCCGAATCGGGCGCGCGGCCTCGTACATCGCCGGAACGCACCGACCGCTGCCGGTCCCTGCAATCTTTCGGTCACGATCGGCTCACAGGGCGCCGATCTCCGGGACAGCACCCGTAGGGTGAGCGCGACCGGCCACAACGGATCGGTCCCTTTGCGCCCGCCACCGGGTTACCGGTCGGAGGTGGTCTTCCATGGACGTCATCAAGGCACCAGCCGCCGATCGGATCGCATCGCCGACGACCGCGGGCCGTTGGATCGGCGTGGGCGCATCGACAGACCCGGACTCGCGCCTTGCCGGCGTGACGGCCGCGACCACTGCGCTCCGAGGCGAAGACCCCAGGCTCGTGGTTGTCTTCGCCTCGCCGGCACACGACCTTGTCGCGATGCTCGAAGGCATCCGCTCGGTTGGGCCGTCGATACCGCTGGTCGGCTGCACGACGGCGGGAGAGATCGCGACCGACGGACCCAGCGACTCGAGCGTGGTCGTCACCGCGATTGGTGGCAGCGGTTTCTCGGTTTCGACGAACGTTGCGCGCAACGCCTCGAGCGATCTCCGCCAGGCCGGCGCCACCGCGGCGAGCTGCGCCGAGACCGGTGTCGGCGATGACCATCAGGTGCTGCTCCTGCTCACTGACGGTCTTGGTGGCGACCAGCGCGAAGTCGTTCGCGGCGCCTACAGCGTTGTTGGCGGTTCGGTCCCGCTCGTCGGCGGCTGCGCCGGCGACGACATGGCGATGAAGCAGACCTTCCAGTTCTTCGACGGCGAGGTCCTCGAGGATGCCGTTGTCGCCGCGGCGATCAACTCCGATGCCCCGCTCGGCATCGGCGTGCAACATGGATGGACCCGTGTCGGCGCGCCCTTCCTCGTGACCGCGAGCAGCGGGACCCGGGTGCTTGCACTCGACGATCGCCCCGCACTCGACGCCTACCTCGAACGCCTCGATGCACCCGACGACGCGCGCACCGATCCCGCCGCGTTCACGCGTTTTGCGTTGACGCATCCATTCGGCCTGAGCCGGCGAAGCGGCGAGGAGGTGCGCTTCATCGCAGAGGCGAACTTCAAGGACGGCTCGATCGGATGCATCGCGGAAGTGCCGCAGGGCGGCCTCGCGTGGATCATGGAGGGCGACGCGGGGTCAGTGCTCGACGCAACCGCCGCGGCGTGTACACAAGCCGTCGACGGGCTCTTCGGACGCACACCGCTCGGGCTTCTGGCATTCGACTGCATCGCGCGTCGCGGTGTTCTCGGCGATGAGGGCATTCGCGAGGAGGTGAAGCGCATCACATCGTTCGCTGGTGGCGCGCCTGTCGCCGGTTTCTACACCTACGGTGAGATCGCCCGTACCCACGGCGTGAACGGTTTCCACAACCAGACGCTGGTGGTGCTCGCCTTCGGCTGATGGCATGACCAGGCCCGACTTCCCCACAGCACCGAGCAACTGGTCGACGCAGCAGTTGGCCGAATTTCTTGTTGCGGTTGCGGCGAGTCCGGATCCGCCCGCAGCGATGCTCTGCGCGATGCAGTGGGCGTCCGAGGTGCTCGAGGCCGAGGTATCCGCCGTGACCACCGACGACGCGGTCATCGAGATGATCGGGTTTCCGCGCGGCCAGGTTCCGGTCGCAGCGTTGCTCACCGCGGGCCGCGAGTTCGACGCACGTGCTGCGTCTGCCGCGCGTCGGTGAGCTCCGCTCCGTCAGCGTTCCCATCGAGGAGATCGACGGCCATCTCATCGTCGCGCGCTCCGGCGGCACGAAGTTCCAGCCCGAGGAGATCGGTCTGTTGCGCGCCATGGGACGCAGCCTGTCGATGACGCTGCGCACGCTGGGCATGCTCGAACAGGAACGCGCGCTGCGCGCCGAGGGCGAGCTGCGCGCGCAGGAGAACCTTCGCCTCCTGCACATGGTGCAGGAGCGACAGACAGCCCTCGAGCGGCTCTCCAAGATCCAGGTCTCGATATCGCGGCGCGCTCCGCTCCCGGAAGTGCTCAACTCCATCGTCGAGGGCGCGTACGAGCTGCTCGGCGACGAAGTCGTCGGGCTCCGCCTCGTCGATCACGACGAGCCCGACTACATGAACCTGGTGTCCTCCGTCGGCATCTCGCACGCGGTGCTCGCGGCGACCAAACGCAGCCCGCTGACGGCCGGCGCGGGTGGGCGGGCGATCGTCGAGAACCGTGTCGTCATGCTCAACAACTACCAGACGGCGGATGTCGCGATGCACGAGTTCGTCGGCGATCAATTGCAGAGTGCGCTCGCGGTGCCGATCCATGAGAATGGACATCCCGTCGGGAGCATCACCGTCGCCACGCACCGTGCGCAGCGCCAGTACAGCGACACCGAATGCGAGATGCTCGTCGCGCTCGCGCACCACGCCAGCATCGCGCTCAACGACGCCAAGGCCGTCGATCAGATGCGCCACCTCGCGTACCACGACGCGCTGACGGGGCTCCCCAACCGAATGCTGTTCCTGGAGCATCTGGTCCGTGCCGTGGCCAACGCCAATCGCAGCGGCTCAAGCCTCGCGGTGCTCTACCTCGATCTCGACAGGTTCAAGCTGGTCAATGACAGTCTTGGCCACAACGTCGGCGACCTGCTGCTCGAGGCGGTCGCCAAGCGACTGCGCACCTCGCTGCGCACTGCGGACCTTGGTGCGCGCTTGGGCGGCGACGAGTTCGCTGTACTTGCCGAGAACACGTCAGCCGAGGGTGCCGCAGTCCTCGCCGAGCGGATCTGCGCCGCGTTCGGCGATCCCTTCTCGATCGGGGGGCATGAGCTCACCGTGACGGCGAGCATCGGCGTCGTCGTGGACGACGCCGGTCATACCGACGCCGATGCGCTGCTGCGCAACGCGGACCTTGCCATGTACCGGGCCAAGCTCGACGGCCTCGGCAAGCACGCGGTGTACGAGCCGGAGATGCACACGGTGGCATCGGACCGAGCTCACCTCGAAGGAAACCTGCGTCGCGCCGTGCAGCTCGAGCAGTTCGAGGTGCACTACCAGCCGATCGTCTGGCTGGCTTCGGGCGCCGCGCTCGGCGTCGAGGCGCTGGTGCGCTGGCGGCGCGAAGATGGAAGCCTCGTGCCGCCGGCCGAGTTCATCCCGGTGGCAGAGGACATCGGCTTGATCATGTCGATCGGTCGCATGGTGATGCTCACCGCGATGCGCCAGGTCCGCGAGTGGCAGGACTCGTTGCCCGACGCGACGATGCTCAATCTCAGCATCAACCTCTCGCCACGGCAGCTGTATCAGCCAGACATCGTCGACGAGGTGGTCGAGGCATTGCGGATCACCGGCTTCGACCCCGCTCATCTGACGCTCGAGATCACCGAGACCGCACTGATGCTCGAGACCACCACCGTAAGCGCACGTCTCGATGAGCTGCGCACCGTCGGCGCGCGGATTGCACTCGACGACTTCGGCACCGGATACTCGTCGCTCAGCTATCTGCGCAACTTTCCGATCGACGTGTTGAAGGTGGACAAGTCGTTCATCGACGACATTGCGCTCGGTTCGGACAAGGCGAACCTGGCGCGCGCCATTATCGAGCTCGGCAGGACGATGAACCTGGACATCGTTGCCGAAGGAATCGAGGACGCCGGTCAGGTCGCAGAGCTCGTCCGCCTCAATTGTCGTATGGGGCAGGGGTTCCATTTCGCCAGACCGATGCAGGCCGATGAGCTCGGCCGGTACCTGGACGCGCAGCGGGCAATGCCCGCGGCCAAACCGACGATCCTCGCGGTGTAGCGCTTACCCCCAGAACGCGTCGATGTTGTGTCCACCGATGTGCCAGACGATGTTGTCGTCGAAGAGCGAACGCACCGTATCGAGATCGCCACTCTGAAACGCTGCATAGCCACGTTTGAAGAGTTCCGCGTTCGGATGATCAGCCATGGTTCCTCACCTCCATCTGCTTACGGGGCCCCGCGCGAGACGTCCTCCTCGGGGCGCCATTTCTACCATTCCGCGGCCGTTGAGCACAACTATGGCCAGGTCGGGCTGAGCAGCAGGTTTCTGAGCCGGTCGATGCGGGCGCCATCGAGTCCAAGGCTGCGCAGCAACGACGCGACACCACCGTGTTCGACGTCGATGCATTCCATCGTCTTGACCATCGCGTCGCGCGGCACGGTGAACAGACGTTCCACGCGCACCGGGTCCATCCCGCGTTCGACTGCGGTGATGCGATCACGGGCCAGCATGTCGACGAGCTGCACCCCGCTCAGCGCGTAGTCGTCGGCGATGTCGTCGATGCTGACACCCGCAAGGCGCAGGATCATGCCGACGACAACACCCGTGCGGTCCTTGCCGGCGTGGCAGTGGATGAGCACGGGAGCCGACGGCGCGTCCGCAATCGCGTTCATCGCGAGCGCGACACCCGTGCGCCGCTCGCGGAGCCACCAGCAGTACACCTCGCCGGCGGTGGGGAGGTGGTCCGGGTACTCATCGTCGTCGGTGAAGATCGGCGCGTGGACGATGCGCACGCCCGCCGCGGCGAGGGGACTCGGTCGCCTCTCCCGTTCTGACGTGGTGCGGAGATCGACCACCGTCCCGATGCCGAGATCGACGATGGCCCGGAGTCCCTCATCGGTGAGCGTGTGCGGCGACTCGCTCCGGATGAGGCGCCTCGGCACCGTGGTGGCGCCGGCCTCGGTCGGCATCCCACCGAGATCGCGCAGATTGATGAGGCCGTCGACGACGAGCGCGTCAGATTGCTGGGAGACCATGCCCCCACCGTACCAACCTTCTGGTTAAGGACGGAGTGGGCGCGACTGCTGCTGTTGCTGCTGTTGCCAGTGCACCGCCGCGCCGCGGTGCACCGTTTCCACCTGCTGGTTCGACATCCGGGTGACGCGAACGAGCACCTCTGGTGGCGCGCCGTCGGCGCTTCCGTAGAACAGTCCACGGTGCGGCGCGACATCGCTGTAGTCCCTTCCCGCCGCGAGCCGAAGGTGATGCGCACCGGTGAAGCCGCCGTGGGTCGGATCCAGGCCGACCCATCGGCCGTCGGCGCCGCACACCTCCGCCCAGGCGTGGGACTGGCCCTCGACGAACGTCTCATCGCCGGACGGCCCGAGGTAGCCGCTCACGTACCGCGCCGGCCAGCCCGCCTCCCGGACCATGGCGAGGAACAGGTGCGTGAAGTCCTGGCAGACGCCGGCTCCGCCCGCAAGGAGATCGTCGATGCTCGACTCCACCGTTGTTGCCCCGGTGACGTAGCGGAGCTCCTTGGGAATGCGCTGCGCGGTCGCCACCACAGCGTCGAAGCTCCGGTCCTCCCCGTTCCACTCGCTCCAGAGACTTCGCGTGGTCGCCGAGAGCGGAACTCGCGACGTCGGGAGGATGTACTCCAGACGCGGGTCCGCGGCGAGCGTCTCCGTGGACCAGACGGGAAGACGACGCCGTCGCGGCTCGCTGTTCTCCACAACGGCCTCGACGACGAGCTCGAGCATTTCGTGTGCGCCCGCGACGTCGACGCGATGCACGTAGTTGCCGAAGTAATCGATGCGGCTCCGGGGCACAGCAGCGGGATTGCTGAGGAGTGAGAACGTCAGCGTGCGCTGCGATCCGCGGTCACGCGGACGCATGCGCACCTCGTTGAACGACAACGCGACGGGGTTCGTGTAACGCAGCGTCGTGTGGTGCCACACGGCGTACGTCAGCGACTCAGCACCCACGTGTCCTTACTGCCTCCGCCCTGTGACGAATTGACCACCAGTTGGGTGGGGTTGGCTGCGACCCTGGTGAGACCACCGGGAGATATCCATGGTCGTTCATCGAGAAGCACGAAGGGGCGCAGGTCGACCGCGCGCGGCTCGAGGCCGCCCGCGCCGTCCAGGCACACCGCCCGGCTCAGCTCCACCTCTTCCTGCGCCAGCCACTTTCGCGGCGCGTCGTCGATGCGCGCGATCAACGTCTCGCGTTCGACCTTCCCCACCAGCCGGCCGAAGTGGATGTCATAGCCTCCGCTGGCGTCGACCGGCTTGAACACCATCTGCTCGAAATGGGCCACCACATGATCGCGTTGCAAGCGGTCGCTCAGATCGTAGGTGGGAACGTTGTCGATGAGCGGCTCCTCACCAAGGTAGTACCGAATCATCGCGGGGACATACGGATAGATCGCCTTGTCGTCGGCGACACCAGTACCCGGTGCATTGGCGATGGCGACGTTGCCGCGTCTCCATGCCTCGATGATCCCCGGAGCCCCCAGCATCAACTCGCTTCGGAACACCAGCGGGTCGAGCCAATCGCTGTTGACCCGCGAATAGATGACATCGACGCGCCGGATGCCACCTTCGGCATCGAGCCGGTACACCTCATCCTCGGAGACGATCAGGTCGTTGCCCTCGACGAGCGTCGCTCCGATTGCCCCTGCGAGCAGTTTGTGCTCGTAATACGCAGCGTTGTACGAGCCCGGCGTGAGCAGGACGATGGATGCATCCCACGGCCGCGGCGCGATGCGCTGCAGGATGCGCCGGAGACGCGTCGTGTAGTCGTCGATACGGCGAACGGCGCTCGTGGCGAACCAACTCGGCGCGACATGTTCCATCGCGTGCCGGGCCTCGAGCGAATAGGCGACGCCACTCGGGATGCGCACGTTGTCCTCGAGCACGCAGAAAGTGCCGTGGACTCGCACAACGTCGATCCCCGCGACGTGGCACCAGGTGGAGCGTGGCGGACGCACGCCGACGATGTCGCGCAGGTATCCGGTGCTGCTGTACACGAAACTCGCGGGAACCACCTGTTCGCGGAGCGCCCGCTGCGCGCCGTAGCAGTCGGACACGAAGTGGTCGAGCGCGACAGCTCGCTGCGAGAGCGCGCGGTGCAACGTTCGCCACTCGGATGCGCCGATGACGCGGGGAATTGGATCGAACGGGAAGATGGGCGCAACGCCGTCCGCGGGAACGCCGAAGGTGACTTCACGGCTCGAGAACCACGCCTGCGCCGCCCGGCTGATGGCCGGCAGATCGCCGTGCATCCCGGTGACCGCTCCGAGCAACTCGACATACGGCGCGCGGACGCTGCCGTCCGGTTCCATGCACTCGTCGGCGCCGATCGGCAGCAGCGGCTCGTTCGTTTTCCCCATTGTCGGAGCGGACCACCTCCCGGCGTTAGACTGCCTGCGTGTCGGAAAATCCCGCGCGTCGGGTGCGAGTCGGCTGCGAGTTCGTCCATGATCTTAGCTGGCCGGTCTCCCTCGTACTTCAGGTCGAGCCTCGACCAGACGCGGTGTTCAGCGTGAACAACGCTCAATTGCTCGTCGATCCGCCCGTGCCCGTCCATCGGTATGTGGACATCTACGGCAATATCTGCCGGCGGTTGACGCTCGAGCCGGGCATCTCGCGCATCCGCTACGAGGCCGATGTCGAGGTCAGCGCTGACGTCGATGCGGTTGACCCGGACGCGACGCAGCCGCCGATCGCCGACCTTCCCGATGACGTGCTGCTCTACACGCTCGCGAGCCGGTACTGCGACTCGGATCGCCTCGCAAACACGGCGTGGGGCTTGTTCGGCGGAGTGCCACAGGGGTGGGAACGGGTGCGGGCTGTCGTCGACTGGGTGCACGACAACGTGACCTTCAAGGTCGCCAGCACCACCACGAGCACCGGAGCGAGTGACGTCTACCTCCAGCGTCGCGGCGTCTGCCGCGACTTCGCGCAGCTCTCGGTCGCGTTCCTGCGCGCGCTGAACGTCCCAGCTCGGTACTGCTTCGGATATCTCCCCGACATCGACGTCGACGTCGAGCCGGTCCCGATGGACTTTGTGGCCTGGCTGGAGGCATATGTGGGCGGCGCGTGGTACACCTTCGACCCCCGCAACAACGCGCGGCGCACCGGGCGCGTCCTCATCGGACGCGGCCGCGACGCCCTCGATGTCGCCATGCTGACGACGTATGGGCATGCTCCATTGACGGCCATGCGTGTCATGGCCGAGTTGATCGATGCGCCGCCGTGGTCGAGCGCGGTCCCCGCCACGCTCGGCGTGTTCGGAGTTGCTTCATGACGCTGCCACTCGATGAGGGATGGGCGGTCACGGACATCGAGAGTGTCGACATGTCGGGGATCGACTGGGCGCATGTCCGGCACGGCGCGTTCGTCATCCACCAGCGAATCACATACCGGTACGACGGACCTGTGCGGCGGCTGCGCCAGCGGCTCGTGGTGCTCCCCCGCGAACATCACGGCGATCAATGGCGGATCTCCCGGAGCGTCCAGGTCCTCGACGCGACTCCCAAACGTGTGCGTGCGGCGACCGACGAGTTCGGGAACCACGTCGTCGACATCGAAGTCCCCTACGTCGCGGAGCAGGTGACGTTCGTCTCCTGGAGCGTTGTCGAGCGAAACACGGGCAGTCCTCATCTCGTCGCGGGCGCGTTGCTCGAGGATCCGCGTCTGCTTGACGCGACCAGGCTCACGGCTCCTGACGACGCACTCGAGGCGTTGATCCAGAGCCTCCGGAGCAGCGGTCTCCAGCACGCCGAACTCGCAACAGCCGCCTGCCAGGAGATCTTCGGGCTCATGGAATACGCCCATGGCGTGACGACCGTTCGGACCACCGCCGCGGAGGCCTTCGCGCAACGACAAGGGGTCTGTCAGGACTACGCGCATGTGCTGCTCGCGGTGACCCGAGGTCTCGGCCTGCCATCGCGGTACGTTTCGGGACAGTTGCTCGGGACCGGCGGCTCACACGCGTGGGTGGAGGTCCTGGTCCCCGACGCCGGCGGGCGAGCCCGCGTCCTCGCGCTTGATCCGACGACCGGTCGCGGCGCCGGCATGACCTACGTCACGATCGCCGTGGGACGCGACTACGCGGATATCGCACCCGTGTCCGGAACATATGTCGCGCCGCACTCGGGTGTCCTGACGATGAGCAAGCGCGCTGTCGTCCGGCGCGTCGAGGGAAGCGCTGGCATCGCAGATCCGGAGGCTCCAGCCAACCCCGAGGCTTAGGCCACCGACCTCAGCCTGTCCGGACCACCGTCGTGGCGGGCCGCCTCGCCCGGCCGGTGAGCTCCACGCCGTCGTCGGTGGTGGTGGCCGGGTCGTCCCAGCTCATCTCCTGGTTCATCGTCCCGTCCAGAACCCCGATCTTGTTGCTCATCACCCCGACGGCAACTCGAAGCGAGGCCCGCGCCCCCACGAGGTCCCACTCCTTGTCGACCGGTGGCCTCGAGACTGCCCGGAGCAACGAGATGACCGTGACTGCCTGGTCGAGCGCCTCGTCATGCAGCTGCTGGACCGCCAGACTGCCGAAGCGCTGGAGTTGCGCGCGGCAGCGGAGCACGGCCGACAGATCGCCGGGGCCGTACGAGGCCGCATCCTCTTCCGGAAAGGCGAGACGGCGTACCGCGCGCAGGTATGTATGCCAGCCGAACGCCACCTCGAGGTACGTGGACGCCCGGCGGGCGAGCTTGTATGCCTCGACCGATGACTGCAGACGCAGGTCGTCACGCGTTTGCCGTTGATGGGCGCCAAGCGTCCATCCGACAAGTCCGCACGCCACCGCCGCCAGTGCCACGACAGCCGCGGCAATAGCAATCTCCCACCATTGCGCCACCGCGAGAGGATATCGCGGAAGTACGCGCGCGAACCCATTGTTCGGTGAGATTCGCCTGATATTTCAGGGGGCGCGGCGCTCCATGAGCAGCACGTCTCGCCAGACACCGTGCAACTCGCCGAGCCGCTCGCGGGTGCCCACGATCCGGAATCCGCACCGCAGATGCAGTTCCACACTCGCAACGTTCTCCGGGAAGATCCCGCTCTGGATCGTCCAGATACCGGCTGCTTCCGTATCCGCGATGAGCGTTTCGAGCAATCGCCGCCCGGTGCCGTGCCCTCGGGCGCGTTCGGCGACGTACACGCTGTGCTCGCCGACGCCCGCGTACACGCACCGATCGGAGACGGGTGAGAGCGCGACCCAGCCAATCACCTCGCCATCGAGGGACGCGACGAACCGATGTTCAGCCGGATGCACGGCGCTCCAGCGCTCGAAGCTCGGCGTCTCCGTCTCGAAGGTGGCGTTGCCGGTGGCGATCCCTTCAGCGTAGATCGCCTCGACGGCCGGCCAGTCCACATCGCGGAAGGACCGGATCTCGATCTCGGGACGGGTCATGGCAGCGGTGGACATGGGCGGTACAGCCTGTTAGTCTCTCTATAACGTTTGTTTAGGGCCACAATGTAAGGAGGCAGTCATGTACATAGGTGGTGGAGTTGGACTTGTCATCGTGATCCTGGTCATCCTGCTGGTGCTGCACGTCATCTAAGTGGCGGCGTTGAGCCAGCGATAGCGGGGATCGATGAACACGCGCATCGCGCGCTGTTCCCCCGCCAGGACCCAGAGGTAATACAGGTTGTGGCCCGGAGCGGCCACGACCGGATGGAAGCCGGCGGGGATCGCCGCGGTGTCGCCGTCGCGCACCATCCGCAGGTCCTCCCGGCCGGTATCCGTGTCGTAGCGGAGTTGGACGGCGAAGCCGTCCGCCGGATCGAGGCGGTAGTAGTAGGCCTCCTCGAGCTTCGCCTCGTCGGCGGAGTCGCGATCGTGCCGGTGGGGCGGGAACGACGACCAGGTCCCGGTGCCGTTGTGCACCGTCTCGCCGACGAGCAGCCGTGACGCCGGATCGTCCGGGCCGAGGATCGTCCGGACCGTGCGACCCCAACTCTCCTTGCCGACGACCGCGATCCGTTGCTCCGCGGCGGGAATCACGCGCGCGGGTCCCGGTGCCTGTGCGCTGACCTGGGCAGCGACGATCGCGACGGCGAGCCCGCCCGGCGTCTGATCCGCCACGAGGACAGCGGACGACGCGGGGGGCAGATACACGGCGTCGCCCGGTCCCTCGAAGACGTCAGCCCTGCCCCCGACGAGACCGGCGTCCAGGCCGTCGATGGTGAGCGTTGCGCGTCCGGAGAGGACGACCACGAGCCGCTCCTCACCCGTCCCGATCGCGATGGACTCACCGGGCTCGGCCGTCGTCACGTCGAGCCAGATGTACGTCGTCTGCTCGCCGGCGCGGATCAACGACGCCGTCTTCATGCGGAGACCTCGCGGTCCGGGTCCGGGATCATGACGTTGCGGACGAACGCGTTCAGGTCACCGCACGCGGCGACGAACTGCCGGAGCGTGCGCCGCGTGGGGGCGAAACCGTCGAACGCATCGACGCTCAATTCGTCCTCGGTGTACGCACGCCGGAAGTCCGCGAAGTGCGTCAGCAGCGCATCCACATATGCAGGATCAACGGGATCGTCGATGCGCGGCCGCACCTCGATGTCGCTTGCGTTCAAGCGCCGCTGCCAGGCGTACGTCGGCGACACCACCGCGTCGGCGCCGATGAGCTCGCTCCAGTGCATGTGGTTGCGAAACGCTGCCGAGAGCAGGCGAATGCGGTACCCGCGCTCGCGAAACAGTGCGTACGCCTTCTTGAACACTGCGACGCCCGCCCACTCCAGGTAGCCGGGATCGACGCTGATCCCGTCGCGCTCCATGACGAGTTTCAACCAGTCATCGAGGCGGCCGACCATGATCGTGCAGACCGGTCCCATCGACGCGATCTCCTTGCCCTCCTGCTCGCGTCGGCGGAGACCGCGCTCAACTGCTTCGGCCACCGCGATGCACTGCGGCAGCGTGAAGGACACGGTCGCGTTGATGCTGACCCCCTGGTACGTCGCCTCCTCGATCGCGGCGATTCCGGCACGTACCGTCGGAATCTTCACGATCATGTTCGGTGCAAGACGGCTGAAAGCAACCGCCTGCTGCACGATCGCGTCGCTGTCGCGGAAGAGGCGGGGATCCGTCTGGATCGAGAGTTGTCCGTTCCGACCGCCCTGCGCCTCGAAGATGGGTTCGAGGAGTTTCGCGGCCCTGATCGACAGCTCCTCGACGAGCTTCCAGGCGATCGTGTCCTCGCTGGCAGTGGGGAGCTCGTGGATCAGGGTCTCGGCACGCGGCTGCCAGGTTGCGGCGTCACCCTCGAGGACCGCCGCGGCGATCACCGGGTTGCACGTCGCGCCGACGGCGCCCTGCTCCATCGCGTAGATCAGCTCGGGAATCGACGCGGAATCGTTCCAGAGACACGTCTGCGTGGTCTGCGTCATCTGCAGCAGTGGACTTGCGCGATCCATCACCACGAGCCTACACGCGGCCGTCCAGCGCCCGATGGCTCGAGCGGTTGGACGCCCGTCCAGCGCCCGAGGGTTCGAGCAACTGGACGGGCCAGGACTTATATCTTGCGAGCGCTCCGGCGGCGGCCGCGCGAGATCACGACCATCCCGCTGCCGAGGATCGCCAGCGCGGCGCCGAGCACGATCCGCGGTCCCATCGGCCCACTGCCGGTGGTCGGATCGGCGACGCCGGTGACGATGGAGAGGGCTCCATCCTCGCCGCTGCCGATCGCGTTGGTGCCGTTGTAGTCGGCATCACCGGAGTAGGTCGCCTTGACGTCGTAGGTGCCGGGTGGCAGGGTGACCTTCGTCGTGCAGCTGGTAGCGGGCAGCATCGCGACGCAGAGGACCGTGGTGCCGTACGTGAACGTCACTGTGCCGGAGACGCCGGTCGGCAGGCCGGTCACCCAGAGCGTCACCGGTGCGCCGGCGACCGTCTCGGTGGGCGAGACGACGACCGTCATGTGGGTGTCGGCCTTGATGACCGTGAACTGGGCTCCAGTCGCCGTCGCCGACGAGTTGTTGACGTCACCGGAGTACGAGGCGGTCACGGGGTACGTCGCCGGCGTCAGCGTCGCCGCGGTCGCGCAGCTGGTCGCGGTGAGCGTTGCGGTGCAGAGCGTCGTTGTGCCGGAGGTGAAGGTCACCGTGCCGGTCGCACCGGCGGGCAGCCCGGCCGCGGCGAGCGAGTCCGTGGAGCCGTACACGATGGTGAGCGGCGACGCCGTCTCGGTGAGGAACACGTCGGTCTTGGTCACCGTGAAGCTCGCGCCCGTCGCGGTGAGGCCGTCGTAGTTGCCGTCGCCGGAGTAGACCGCGCTCACCGGGTAGACACCAGGTGCAAGCGTCGCTGCGCTCTCGCAGTTCGTCGCGGGCAACGTGAGCGTGCACAAGGCGGATCCGTGCGAATAGAAGGTCACGGTGCCGGTTGCGTCACCGGGCAGCCCGGACGCGGACAGCGTGTCCTGCGCGCCGTAGCTGATCGTCGCGGGAGATGCGGACTTAACCATCGACGGGTCCGCCTGGGTCACGATGAAGGTCGCGCCGGTCGCGACACCACCGTTGTAGTCGCTGCATCCGGAGTAGGTCGCGGTCACCGGGTACGTGCCCGCGGCGAGCGTCGTCGACGTCTGGCAGCTGACGGCCGGGAGTGTTGCGGTGCAGAGCGTCGTGCCGCCCGACGTGAAGGTGACGGTTCCGGCTGCATCGGTGGGCAACCCGGTGGTGGACACGGTGACACTCGTTCCGTACTCGACGCTCGATGGCGCAGCCGACTCGGTGAACGACACGTCCGCGGCGGTGACCGTGAAGCTCGCGCCGGTTGCGACGGTGCCGTTGTAATTGCTGTCGCCGGAGTACGTTGCGGTCACCGGATACGTTCCGGCGTCGAGCGATGTCGATGTCTGGCAGCTGAGCGCAGGAAGGGTTGCGGTGCAGAGTGTGCTGCCGCCCGACGTGAAGGTCACCGTTCCCGTCGCGTCACCGGGGAGCCCGGCAATCGACAGCGTGTCCTGCGCACCGTGCGCGATGGTCGACGGCGATGCCGAACTCGGTCATGGTCGTGCCAGCCTTGGTGACGGTGAACGTCGCGCCGGTCACCGTCGCACTGTTGTAGTTGCTGTCACCGGAGTACGTTGCAGTCACCGGGTACGTCCCAGGAACGAGCGTCGTCGACGTGTCGCATGCGATCGAGGGGAGCGTGGCGACGCAGAGGGTCGATCCGCCGGACGTGAACGTGACGGTCCCGGTGGCGTCAGCGGGCAGGCCGGTCACGGACAGCGTGTCCGCGGTGCCGTACGGGATGCTCGCCGGTGCGGCTGACTCGGTGAACGACGTGTCGGCTTTGGTGACGGTGAAGCTCGCGCCGGTCGCGACGCTGGACGTGTAGTCAACGTTGCCCGAGTACGTAGCGGTCACCGGGTACGCGCCTGGTGCAAGCGTTGTCGATGTCTGGCAGCTCGTCGCCGGGAGCGTCGCGACGCAGAGCGTGCTGCCATTGGAGGTGAAGGTCACGGTTCCCGTCGCGCCGCCGGGCAGGCCCGCCTCGGACAGCGTGTCCGGTGAGCCGTATCCGATCGACGCCGGCGACGCGGACTCGGTCATCGACGTCGTCGCCTTGGTGACGGTGAAGCTCGCGCCGGTTGCGTTCGTGCCGGTGTAGTTCGTGTCACCGGAGTACGTCGCGGTGACCGGGTACGTACCGGGTGCGAGCGATGTCGACGTCGAGCAGCTCGCCGCTGGCAGCGTGGCGACGCAGAGCGTCGATCCACCGGACGTGAAGGTCACGGTTCCCGTCGCGCCGCCCGGGAGTCCGGATACCGAGAGGGTGTCGGCGGTGCCGAACGGCACGCTCGACGGTGCAGCGGACTCGGTCATCGTGGTGCTGGCCAAAGTGACGCTGAAGCTCGCGCCGCCGGCGCTCGTCGCGGAGTAGTTGCCGTCACCGGAGTAGACAGCGCTCACCGGGTACGTGCCGGGAGTCAGTGTCGTCGACGTCGCGCAGCTCGTCGCCGGCAGTGTCGCGACGCACAGCGTGGTGCCGCCGAATTTGAACGTGATCGTGCCGGTCGCATTCACCGGAAGTCCGGACGTCGAGAGCGTGTCCGCGGTGCCATACGGGATGGTGGCGGGTGCGGCCGACTCCGTCATCGACGTGGTGGCCTTGGTGACGGTGAAGCTCGCGCCCGTCGCGACCGCGCTGGTGTAGTTGCCGTCACCGGAGTACGTCGCGGTGACGGGATACACACCGCCGCCAAGCGTCGTCGCCGTGAGGCAGCTGGTCGCCGGCAGTGTCGCGATGCAGAGCGTGGATCCCCCGGAGGTGAAGGTCACCGTGCCGGTGGCGGCACCGGGAAGACCGGCGGCTGCGAGTGTGTCCTGCGAGCCGTACACGATCGAGCTGGGCGTTGCCGACTCTGTGAACGTCGGTGTCGCCCTGGTGATCGTCAGCGGCGTCGTCGTTGTCTGCGGCGCAAACGTCGAGTTACCCGAGTATGACGCGGTCACGGTGTTCGCGCCCACGGGGGCGGTGCTCGTGCTGCAGCTCAACGCCGGAAGTGTCGTGGTGCACAACGTCGTGCCGCCGATGGAGAAGGTGACGGTTCCCGTCGCGCTCGAGGGGAGCGCCGCGGCGTACGTCACCGGCTGCAGGTACGTCTGCGGCGACGGAAGCGCCGTTGCGGTGAACGCGCTGACGTTGACGACGTCGTTGCTCACCGCGGGAAGCGCATCCGTGGACGAGATGCGCGCCGAGTTCGTCACGCTGCCGCTCAGCCCGGACGAGAGCGTCACGGGAATCGTTATGTTCGGCAGTGTGGTTCCGGCACCGATTGCCGAGCCGGGCGTGTACGTGCACGTCACCGTCTGACCGGCGGTCGCGCACGCCCAGTCGGAGCTGCTCGTTGCCGCGCCCGGCGTCATGCCCGTGGGCAATGTATCGGTGACGGTGAGCATGTTCGAACTCGGCGCCGCCGCTCGATGCGACGCTCGGCGCGAGGATGAAGTTGGCCTTGTTGCCCGCGAGCATGTGCCCGCCCTCGTTGTCCGAGGTGGTGATCGCGAGGTTCGGAACAGCGCCGACAAGCGTCGAGGCCGTCAGCTGATTGACCTCGTGGTACTCATTGGACCCACCGGTCGAGGCCGTCCACCCGAAGGTGAGCTGATACGGGATGCCGGTTGCCGGGTCGATCCATGACGACGGGAACGTCGCCAGCGCCGCGTTGTTCGACGTGGTGGGCAGGGCGCCGGTGAGCGTCTGCTGCGTGGTCGTCCCGAGCGGCGTGAACGCGATGAGCCACGAGCTCGCGGGAACCGACAGGCCGCTCGCGGTTGTCGTCACCGCCGCGGATGGGTTGATCGCCATCTCGACAGGGACCATGACGCCGGTCCGTGATGTCGCTGACTGGTTGTCGAGCGTCAGGCCCGGACCGAGGTTGCTGACCGTCCCGTTGGCGCTACCGCCGCCGTCCGACTGATTGAAGGACGTCGCGGTGGTCCCGAGGATGCAGTACCCGACGGTGCCGTTCCCAGGCCCGCGTGCGGTGACGGATTCGGGATACGCCTTGTTGGCGACGAGCGGCGAGGGGATGGTGCATCCCGACCCGCCCGCAAGCGGGGTGTTCTCGTAGTTGCCGTAGACGTCAAGCCCGATGCCGAGGTAGCCGTATGGCATTCCGGCTGCACCTGACCCGCCCGAGGCCGCTGCGTAGCCGAGGTTCCCGCCGAGCGGACCGGTGGTCGCCGGCGGCATCGGGTCGGCGGGATTGGCCGCGGCAAGGCTGAAGACGATGCCGTCAGCGCCGGTCCCGTCGAACTGATAGGTCTCGAGGTTGACATCGAGACCCTCGGAGGTCGGAAGGCTCGTCTGATAGAAGGCGGCGCCGACCGCGTCGCCCGCGTTGGTCGTCAGGCGGAGCGCTCCGCTGCCGTTGCTGTCAGGCGGGGAGGCGCAGTTGGGGATCGACGTGGTCCCCGAGACCGGGCCCGCGGTGAGGCAGGAGCCGTTGGTCCCGCCCTGACCCGCGGGGAGGTACCACTGACCGGGTGCCGTCGCGTTGTTCGCGAACGTCTCGCTCTCGAGCGACGAGCCGCCGGCGAACGCGTTCGTCGGCAGCAGCGCCACGATTGTGGCGACCGCTGTTACGACGCACATTGCCTCGCGGAACCGCTGAAGCACGGCGCGTCGGGAAGGTCGGGTCGAGTGAGAAGTGCTCACAAAGGATCTCAAATAAAGGGTTGATCGAATCTGCCGTGACAGTAGGCTGGATCCGACGGTTTTGTAGGGGTTGTCATCACCCAAGGGTCGATTTGTGACCTCGGCTGCGACGGGCTATCCGGTTGAGACCCCTCGTTGTGACGCTTCCACGACCGGCAGCCATCTTGGCTGGGCGGCCAACCAATTCGAGATCCGAAGACGGGAGTTCAGGGCCCCGTCGCGCCGATCTGGGCGGCCGCTTGTGACGGCACGACATACACGTGTCGCGGTGTTCTCGGACACTGGCGCGATGAGAACAGTGACGGTGCGGCGGATCCAACTCTCGACCTGGTCGGGCTGAGTGGCCGACATCGCCACGCTGCTGCGGATCGCCCGCTTTGCGCACTCTGACCATGAGGCGGTGATCGCCGACTCGGTACTTGCGAGTGGCTTGCGGCACGAGTGTTCGGCGTCCTGGGCGACGTACGCGCTGAGCTCCGCGATCGAATCGCCGCTGTCAGGTTGGAAAGTGGCTGCGACGCTGGCTGACGAACTGGGATCGTATGCGGCAACGTCCACCGCGATCGCGTATGACGAGGCAGGGAACCTGCTCGTTGCGGAGTGGGAGCACGGGCGGGTGTCCTGCCGCGTACTGGCTCATACGGCAGGCGAAGCCGCGTCAATGCTCGAAGCTGTGCGCCAACTGCTTCCGGATTCGAGCGGATCGGACAAGCCGGGCGTGCCCGTGACTTTCTGGAGCATGGCCGAGGGACTGGTCGAACGGACTTCTCGGCGGATCAACGTCCCAGAGTGGACCTCGGTTCGACCGAACTACCACGAAAGGACGCGCACGCACCTCGACGCGCTGATGGATCGACCGCCGGATCTCGCGTCGGGCAAGCTCATCCTTTGGCACGGGCCGCCCGGAACCGGCAAGACCTGGGCGCTGAGGGCGCTCCTGCACGAGTGGAAGGGCTGGGCCGAAGCGCACTACATCCTCGATCCCGAGAAGTTCTTCGGTCAGTCGGCGAATTACATGATGTCGACGATCCTCGATCAGGAAGGCGACTCAGGCGACGACGAAGGAGAAGTTCCGAAGAAATGGCGGTTGATCGTCATCGAGGATGCGGCCGAGCTGCTCGGGAAGGCCGCTCGACTGGAGGTGGGTCAAGGGCTGGCACGCCTCCTCAACGTGTGTGATGGCGTGGTCGGACAGGGACTACGCGTCCTGATCCTGCTGACCACAAACGAGGATGTCGGCACGATGCATCCGGCGGTCGTCCGTCGTGGTCGGTGCATCGCCAACATTCGCTTCGATCCGCTGTCACCTGAGGAGACAGAGGAGTGGGCTGCGGCACACGGCGTCAACGCGGATGGTGCGCGGTCGATGCTCCTCGCCGAGTTGTTCGCGGCTGATCAGATCGCAACGCCACGCGCACGGGTCGGTGTCGGCTTCCGGCTCCGTGGACAGTCAGGCTGAAACGGGCCTACGCGCGCGCCCCGTGCGCGCGCATCACTTCCATCAGCTCGTCATGCGGCAGTGCATACGCCACGACGTCATCGCCACCCGTCATCGTCTCCGCAGCGACGAGCGCGTTGACGATGGCCTCCTCGGTCGCCTCGATCGCCGCGTAGAACAGCGAGTTGATCAGCGGGTCGGCCAGCATCTGCACCGACGACGACGTTGCCTGGTCGCCCTCGACGATCCAGTCCGACGAGAGCCCCCGATTCGCCGTTGAAAACGAGACGCACAGGTCGCCGCTCCAGTTCTCGCCGGCGCCGCCCGTGCGACCGACACCGAGCATCGCGCGCGACGCGAGGCGATTGCATTGAGTTCGGCAGGAGCGGCGCATCCGTCGCGACCACAACGAGGATCGACCCAAGCTTGCGCGACGGATACAGCCCACCGGACCCGCCCCACATCTGCCCCGCGTTGGCGGGAATCGGTATACGGGACACCGGGAAATGCTCGCCGACGGGGACGCCGTCGATGCTGAGCCGCTCCCGGTGTCCGTGATTCGTCTGCACGAGCACGCCGACTGTGTAGCCGCCGATACGTGCGTCGGTCACTCGCGATGCTGTACCGATGCCGCCTTTGAAACCATGGCAGAGCATGCCGGTGCCCCCACCGACGTTCCCCTCGGCCACCGCGCCGCTGCTCGCTGCTGCGAACGCCGCGTGCACATCCTCTGCGTGCACGTGCTGACCCTCGATGTCGTTCAGGATGCCGTCCCACGTTTCCAGGACAACAGGAGGGGTGCCAAAACCCATCGCGCCGCGTGCGGTGATGCCCTGCGCAACGAGTGTGTCGCACACAGTGCCCACCGACCACGAGCTCGTCATCGCAATCGGGCCGCAGAGCCTGCCGCCTTCGCGGAGAAACTCGAGTCCCGTCGGATGCGTCACCCCGCTCAGGACATGCACGCCGGCGAACACCGCGTCGCTCCACACGTCGCCGTCATACGGGATGACGACCGTGACTTCGGTGCGCACGGGGCCGGCACCGCGAATGCGTTTCCCGGAGCCGCTGATCAGCGTTGCATGACCGACCGACACGCCTGCAACATCGGTGATTGCGTTGTGCGGGCCCGCCGGGAGACGACCGATGATGATCCCCAGGTCGCGCGCGCGCGTCACGGGGCCGGATCGGTTACCGGGAAACCTGGCAAATCCTGGACGTGCTCGAGCAGCAACGCGGCGACACGTTTGCGATCGCGTGCGACGAGCGCATCGAAGAGGTCGCGATGCGCCTTGGCGACACCGACAAGCTGCTCCTGCGTCGGCATCGCCTCGCGAAGGTGCGTGTAGAAGTACGCGCGCATCCGGGGCGCGATCGATCCCCAGATCTGCGTTGTGTGCGGCTGTCCCGAGCGCGACATGACCAGCCCGTGAAAGGCGACGTCGTCCTCGACGAGTCCGATGAGGTCGCCGCCGCGGACAGCCTCCTCCATGCGCTCGATGATGCCGCGCATCTCGGTCACGTCATCCTCGGTGAGGTTGTCGAGCGCTTGGTCGAACCCGAAGCCCTCGAGCGTCGCCCGCATGGGAATCAACACCTGGCGAACCTCGAGCGTGGAGATCCGCGAGACGAACGACCCGCGGTACGGGAAGGACATGACGAGCCCTTCCTGTTCGAGCTGACGGAGCGCCTCACGCAACGGGCCGCGGCTGGTGCGCATCCCCTGGGAGATGTCCTCCTCGACCAGGCGTTCGCCCGGCTTCAGTGTCCCCGTGAGGATCGCGTCGCGCAGGGAGGAGGCGACCTGCTGGCGCAGCGACCGCTCCGCGGGCTGCAGCAGCCGGTAGCGCTCGCCCTCGGACACCCAGCGGGGTTTGACCGCGGAGGACGACTGTCGAGGGGTCATGCAGTCATCCTACTTCACTTGAAAGTGTCGATTGTTGACAGTCGCCAATGCGAGAGGTACGGTGCTCACGTTCGTCACAACGATCCCGGCGCCCCCAAAGGCGTGCTGAGAGTTGGAGAATCGGGCCGAATGGCAGAGATGCGTCGTGTTGGTGCGGTGAGCGAGGTTGCTGACATCACGTACGCCTTCTTTGTGGATGGCATGGCCCTCACTGTGCGCCGATGGACTGAGCACGCAGACGACGGTGACGAAACCGGTGCGCGGCTCGAGCTTCAGCGTCTCCACGAGGACCGGAGTCAGGGGTCGGAATTCGCGATGCCGAGGGTCCTGCTCGGGGCGCCGATATGGCGCGCTGACCTGTTTCGCCTCGGCCCGGGCGACGCTCTCGAGCGCGCGCACCACCACCCGCATTTCACCAATGGAGAGCCATGCGATCGGGTCTGGCTGGCCGGCGAGGATGCGGCAGAGCCACTGCAGTGGACCGAGCGGGTGCTCACCGACGGCCTCGAGTTGCTCCTGACCGACGCGGGGGCTGCCGATCTCTACGGTGCCGCCACGCAGCGCCAGCTCGCCGAGATCCTTCCACTCGCGATCCTCGCGACGAAATCCTGCCTGGAGTTCGTTTCCGGCTGACTCTGCGATGCTCGTGGCGTGACGTTGAGCGAGGCGGGCGTGCTGGCTGTCAAGGCCGCGCAACGGGAGTTCAGCCCCGAGGTCATCTTTCTCAACTCGGCCACGCTGGGGTTACCGCCGCGCCGTTCGCTCGATGCCATGCGCGCCGCGCTTGACGTCTGGTCCAGCGGACGTGCGGACGTGGTCGCGTACGACGATGAGGTGGCCCGTGCCCGGAGCAACTACGCGCAGCTGGTCGGTGTCGACGCGAGCCTTGTCGCCGTGGGCAGCCAGGCGTCGGTCTTCGCGGGCCTCATCGCGGCATCGCTGCCGGACGGCGCGGAAGTCCTGACGGCCGGCGGGGACTTCACGAGCGTCGTCTTTCCCTTCCATGTCCAGGCCCGCCGCGGCGTGCGCGTCAGCGAGGCGCCACTCGAGCACCTGGCGGGTGCGGTGACGGAAAGCACGAGTTCTCGTTGCGGTTTCGGCCGTGCAGTCGGCCGATGGTCGCGTGGCCGACCTCGATGCCCTGACGCGCGCGTGCGCAGCGACCGGCACGAAAATCATGCTCGACACGACGCAGGCGGCCGGGTGGCTCCCGATCGATGCGGGACGGTTCGCGTACACGATCTGTCATGGCTACAAATGGCTGCTGGCGCCACGTGGAACGGCGTTCCTCACGATCCAGCGGGAACTGCTCGACGACATCGTCCCGCACACAGCCGGGTGGTATGCGGGCGCCGATCGATGGAACAGCATCTACGGCACGCCGCTGCGGCTCGCATCGGACGCGCGGCGATTTGATGTGTCGCCGGCGTGGCTTTCGTGGATCGGCGCTGATGCGTCGCTCGGACTCCTCTGCGAGGTGGGCAGGGATGTTCTGCACGAACATGCGGTCGGTCTCGCGAATCGATTTCGCGCCGGCGTCGGCATCGGTGCGTCGAACTCGGCCATCGTGTCGACGTTTGCGGACGACGACGTGCCCGAACGGATGCGCGCCGTGAACATTGTCGGCGTCACCCGTGCGGGGAGACTTCGCCTCTCGTTTCACATCTCGACGAGCACGCAGGATGTCGACACGGCCATCGAGGCGCTGTCGGGCCACCTCCACATCTAGAGGGCCAAATTCCGAGGGCACGTAGAATGCCCTTGAGATGACAGAGATTCCGGGACGGTCGGTCGCTGTCATCGGGTTCGGACGGTTTGGCCGCCTGTGGGCATCGATGCTCCGCGACGACTGCGACCTCATGGTCTACGACGCGGCGTCTGCGCTACGTGAGGAGGCTGCCGCGCAGGGATTCTCGTCGGTCCCCCTGTACACGGCGCTCGCGGCTGACACCATCTTCTATTGCGTCCCCATCTCCGCATTCGAGACGACGCTTCGCGAGCACGCGCTGTATTTCGCGAACCTCGAGGGGACGCGAACACTGATCGACACGCTCTCCGTCAAGCTCCATCCGCGCGACGTGTTCGAGCGACATCTCCCGGAGACGTACGATGCGCTGCTGACTCATCCGATGTTCGGGCCGGACAGCGTTGCGGTCAGTGGTCTTGCGGGGCAGATCATCGTCCTTGACCCGTATCGGATGGACGACGCGCCATTCGCTGCGTGGAAGGCGTATTTCGAGGGCAAGGGCCTCTCGGTCGTCGTCATGCCCGCGGACCATCACGACCGTCTCGCGGCCGAGAGCCAGGGCGTCACGCACTTCGTCGGTCGGACGCTCGAGCGTTTCGGTTTCGAGCCGACACCCATCGACACACTCGGCACGCGAACGCTCCACGAGATCACCGCGCAGGTGACCAACGACACAGAGCAACTCTTCGTCGACCTCCAGACGCGCAACCCCTACACAAGCGCCATGCGCGTGCGGCTCTCGCATGCGCAGGACAGCGTCTTCGATCAGCTGCTACCCAACCGCGTCGCGACCGACCGCCTCGTTGTCGGTATCCAGGGAGGGCGCGGCAGCTTCAACGAGGAGGCGGCGCGTCACTACCTGCGTCAGACAGACGATCGTCCGGTTTCACTGGTGTACCTGCACACCACCGAGCGCGTGCTCCGCGCGCTGCACGAGGGCAGCGTCGACCGCGGGCAGTTCGCCATCCACAACTCGGTCGGCGGCATGGTCGGCGAATCCGTTGCGGCAATGGCGAAATACCGCTTCGACATCGTCGAAGAATTCGAGATCAAGATCTCCCACGCGCTGATGATGTCGAGCACCGGCAACCGCGATGACGTCGACACCGTGATGACGCATCCGCAGGTGCTCGCGCAATGCCGGACGACGCTGGCGAGCAAATACCCGCAGCTGCATCAGATGAGCGGCGAGGGCGACCTCATCGACCATGCCAAGGTTGCCGAGCTCATCGCGAGCGGTGAGCTGTCGCCCAACATCGCGACGATGGGAAGCAGCGTCCTCGCCAACATCTACGGGCTGCGTGTCATCGAGGACAATCTGCAGGACCTTGGCGAGAACTACACGAGCTTTCTCTGGGTGCAGCGCCCGGGAACCTGAGGCCGGCTAACGCGGATCGGCGCGGTCCAGGTTCCAGTGCCGCCCGACGATGGCGAGCCAAGAGCCGTTGGGTATCGGCGTGAGCCCGAAGCGGCTGATCATGCGTTGCCCGCCTTCGTAGTCGCCGTAGAGGAGGTCGATCGTCACCGCCTGGCGCGCGGTGCACGCGGCTTTGGCCACGGAAAAGATCGGCTCGTTCGGATCGCGGAATGCTCCCTGCCAGAAGCCGGTATCACCGGCAGGGACGTACAGGTCGCGCGTGAGCATGCGGAAGTTCTTGGGGTCGGGGTGCGGTGTGCCGCCGATTCGCTCCGGATGGAAGAACCAACCGTGCAGCACCGCCATGCCGGCACCGCCGTTGCGAAGCGTGATCACGAGGTAGATCGCGGCGTCGGTGACCTCGAACGACCCGTGACCACCTTCGACCGTGACCCAGTGCATGTCGTTGAACGACACCTTCTGGGGCAGATCCTGGAGGCGGGTCGGCATCAGGACGGGGCGCAGCCCGACGAGCAGCGAGCGCTCGGCGACACGCGCTGCGCGGTTCGCCGATCGCACTGACGCGAAGGTCGCGATGGCGAGAATTAACGTTCCGCCCGCGGTGGCCAGTGCCGAGATCGTGACCCAGTCCATGGCGCGAGAGCCTACAGATTCGCCGCGGCCCATGACCGGCTGCCACATTGACCAGGTTCGATCTCCGGCCGGCTCCCGCCGCGACGCCGGTGCCGGAACCCCTTGCAGAGAGCCTGGTCTAGGACTATCATCCCCGGCCAGCCTGTAAGCGCTTACTGGTAAGCGCTTACAGCAGGTCCGTGGTCGGGGATTGGAGGCGGTAGGCTCTGCATGACGGAGGCGAAGCGATCCAAGGGGACGCTGACGATCTACGACGTCGCCCGCCTGGCCGGCGTCTCCATCGCCTCGGTCTCGCGCGTCCTCAACGGCCAGGGGACACCGCGCCCCGACACCCGCGAGCGCGTGATGCGAGCCGTCGGAGAGCTCAGCTTCGTGCCCGATGGTGCTGCCCGCGCCCTCTCGAACGGCCTCAAGGAGGTTGTCGGGGTGGTCTTCCGGCGCGGTGAGGAGGCGACATTCGAAGATGAGGACGAGAGCCTGCTCTTCATCGACGGCATCAATCGTGGCATCGAGATCGCGGCCCAGCATCGAGGCTTCGATGTGCTGATCAGCTCAGTTGGGGTCCGCGATCCTCAGGCCTCCGGTCGGATCTCGGGAGTGGCCGGCAAGGCGGACGGCATCATCCTCCACGACCGATCGCTGTCGGCCGCCGCCATCGCGCGGCTGGCTGAGGCCGTGCCGGTGGTGACGCTCGCGGGGACGCCATCGCGATCTTCGGTGAACGTGGGCTGCGACAACGAGGCGGGGATGCGCGCACTCGTCAACCACCTGACGCGTGATCACGGGTATCGCAGCATCGCCTACCTTTCCGGGCACGCAGACAGCCCGGACAACCGGGCGCGAGCCCGCGTGTTCGAGGCCGCCGCTCTCCGCGCGGGCGCCGAAGTCCAGACCGGACCGGCGTGGCAAGGCAACTACAGCGCCGCCGGGGGGGCCCAGGTCATCGGAGCGCTCCTGGATCGGGGCACGGACCTGCCGCGCGCCATCGTCTGCGCCAACGACCAAACCGCGCTGGGAGTCATCCATGCCCTTGCACGGAGGGGCGTGAGCGTGCCGGGCGAGGTTGCCGTGACCGGCTTCGACGACGTCCCCGTGGCACGTCATCTCCACCCGTCGCTCACGACCGTGCGTCAGCCCATCGAGCAAATGGGGGCCACCGCGTTCGACGTGCTCTACGCGATGATCAGCGGGACCGGCAGCGAACCAAACGTTGTCATGCCGGTTCGACTGATGCTCCGCGAGAGTTGCGGCTGCCCGCCGGCCGTCGCGTCGCCGAACACCAACCGCCTCACGGTCGCCGGATAGCGATGCGAGCCCTGCTTCGCCGCCTGGGTGTCTACCTCATCGCAGCGTGGGTCGCGATCACTGTCAGCTTCCTGCTTCCCCGTGTCGTCCCCGGCAATCCCGTTGCCGGCGCAATCGCACGGGCTGAGTTGTCCGGCATCTGCAACACCTATTGCATCAAGGCGATCGAGGCGCAGCTGGGCTTCAATGTCCACACCAGCCTGTGGGTGCAGTACGTGCAGTATCTGGGCAATCTCGTGCACGGGAACCTCGGTTTCTCGTGGTCGGAGAACGCATCGGTCTCAAGCCTGATCGTCTCGTATCTGCCGTGGACGCTCGGGCTCCTCGGCGTCGCCACGATCCTCAGCTTCATCGGCGGCACAGTGATCGGCGTCGTGATGGCATGGCGACGCGGTTCCCTGTTCGAATGGTTGCTGCCCGCGGCGACTTTTTTTCAGGCGATCCCGTATTTCTTTCTCGCCCTCGTGCTGGTGCTGATCCTCGGGCAGACGGGGAGTCTGCTGCACTGGTTCCCGAGCCTGTACGGGTACGACATCTACGGCGTCGACCCAGGCCTGAACCTGCCGTACATCGTGAGCATCATCGAACACGCGGTGCTCCCCGCGTTGACGGTGATCCTCGCATCGATGGGCGGATTCATCCTCTCGATGCGGAACCAGATGATCACGACGATGGACGAGGACTTCGTCCTGGTGGCGCGCGCCAAGGGCCTGCGCACCAGCAAGGTGGTCTGGTATGCGGCGCGCAACGCGCTGTTGCCGTGCGTGTCGAACTTCTCGGTTGCGATCAGCCTGGTCGTCGCTGGGCAGATTTTGGTCGAAATTGTCTTCAACTACCCAGGTATCGGCTATCACCTGTATGGAGCGCTCGGGGCGCTGGATTACACGCTGGTCCAGGGAATCTTCGTGGTGATCACCCTCGTCGTGCTCGCGGCGAATCTCCTTGCGGATGTGGTCTACGTGGCGATCGACCCGCGCGCTCGGCAGGAGGCCTGAGCCATGACGATCAACACGACGATCCTCACGGAGCCGGCACCCAATGCAGCCCCGGCAGCGCGCACTGCCCGGGTGTTGCGCCTGCCGCGCTCTCCCAAGGTGATCGCCGGTCTCGTGATCGTCGCGGTGTTCGCTGTCATCGCAATCATCGGCGGTTGGATCGCGCCGTACTCCCCGAATCTCACGAATGAGAGCTGGGTGCAGCACGTTCTCGTCGCGGGCACTGGTCCCGGGACGCACATTCCGGCCGACTACTACCCACTCCCGCTCTCACCGTCGGGTGCGCACTGGCTCGGGACCACCGTCTTCGCCCAGGACGTGTGGTCGCAGCTCCTGGTCTCGACCCAGGCCACGGTCGCGGTCGGTTTGCTGGCCGCAGCGATCTCCACGGTGCTGTCGATCATCGTCGGAGTCACGGCCGGCTACCTCGGCGGCGGTGCGGACGAGGGTCTGTCGTTGATCGGCAATGTCTTTCTTGCCATCCCCGGCCTTCCACTGCTCATCGTGCTGGCCGACTACGTGCCCGCTGCGGGAACGAGCGTCTTCCTGGTCAGCCTGATCATCGCGATCACCGCCTGGGCGTACAGCTCGCGGGTGCTGCGGGCGCAGACCCTCTCGTTGCGGAACCGGGATTTCGTTGAGGCGGCAAGGGTTTCGGGGGAGGGCAGAATCCGGATCATTGTCGTCGAGGTCCTGCCGAACCTCATCCCGATCGTCGCCGCGTCGTTTCTCTTCACGACGCTGTACGCGATCGGCGCTTACGTGGCCATCTCCTTCCTCGGTCTCGCCGGGTCACCGACCTCCTCGCCGCCCGGTCTCTGGAACTGGGGCAACATGCTGCGTGAAGTCTTCTCCAACGACGCGGTGCGCGGCGGGTGGTGGTGGTGGTGGGCGCCTCCCGGCCTGTGCATCGCGCTCCTCGGCACAGGCCTTGCGCTCCTCAACTTCGGCATCGACGAGTTCATCAATCCCCGGCTCCGCGTGGCCGGACTCTCGCGGAAGGCGGCGCGCAGGCTGGGTATCAGTCGCAGGCCGAAGCTCGGGCTCACGCCGGTGGTGCGACGCAACGTGGTCACTGCCACCGTTGCCGGCGCCGAATCGAGCACGCCGTGAGCATGCAAGGTGCGGAGATTGACCCCGTCCTCGAGATCCGCGGACTCTGCGTCGACTATGGCTTCGGAGACGACGCGGTGCACGCGGTGTCCGATTGCGACCTCACGCTCGGTCGCGGCCGGGTCGTCGGGCTCGCCGGAGAGAGTGGCAGCGGCAAATCGACGCTGGCGATGGCGGCGATCCGTCTGCTTCGCTCGCCGGGAGTGATCACGGGCGGTGAAGTGCTCTTCCACCCCAAGCCTGCGTCGGCGGGCGAGCCGGTGCAGACGCTGGATCTGCTGGCCGCGAATGAGAAGGAGCTCCGAACCGTCCGCTGGTCGGAGATCTCGATCGTGCTGCAGAGCGCTTTGAATGCCCTCAACCCGGTGAGCACGATCGGCGCGCAGTTTGACGAACTCCTCGCCACCCATCGCCCCGACATGGACCGCCGCGAGAGGAGCGACCGCGCAGGGGAATTGCTCGAGCTGGTTGGTATGACCGCGGACCGCCTGCGCAGCTATCCGCACGAGATGTCAGGCGGCATGCGCCAGCGAGCGATGATCGCGATGGCGCTCGCGCTCGATCCGCAGGTCATGATCCTCGACGAGCCCACGACGGCTCTCGATGTGGTCACACAGCGAGAGATCCTCGAGGAGCTGATGGGGCTGCGCGACCGGCTGGGTTTCGCCGCCCTCTTCATCACGCACGACCTCTCGCTGCTCGTCGAATTTGCTGACGACATCGCCGTGATGTACGCCGGCCGGCTGATGGAGCGGGCGCCTGCTGCATCGCTGTTTCGCGCACCGCGGCTCCCGTACACGTACGGCCTGCTCCACTGCTTCCCGCCGATGCACGGTGAGCGTTACCGAATGGAAGGCATCCCGGGTTCACCGCCCGACCTGCGAGAACTCCCGGCCGGATGTGCGTTCCATCCGCGCTGCCAATGGGCGCTTCCTCGATGCCGCCAAGATGTGCCAAAACTCGAGCCGCTGCCGGGGTCGGAGCGAGATGTGGCGTGCTGGCTCCATCGAGACGGCGGTTCGCCCCCGGCCGAGTTGACACTCCCCGATCCCGCCGCATCGCAACCCCGATCTGCAGCGATCATCGATTCGAGTGCGGAGCGGGCGGTATGACGACGCTCTCCGTGGTTGCGAACGTCGCAACCGAGGCACCCGTGCTCGAAGGGCGAGAGCTGACGAAGTCGTTCTCGGTCAAGGGCAGCAGTGGTTTCCTGGCGCGGCGCTCCCGGCTCCATGCTGTCGACGGCGTTTCGGTGCAGCTCATGGCTGGGGCCGTGACTGCGGTGGTTGGCGAAAGCGGGTCCGGGAAGACGACCGTCGCGCGGTTGCTCGCGAGGATTGTGAAACCCGACACGGGCGAGGTCCTGCTCGACGGTACTCCTGTCGCAGCGGCGCGTTCTCGGAAGTTCGCTGCTCAGGTGCAGATGGTGTTCCAGGACCCATTCGCATCGCTCAACGCTGTGCACAGGGTTCGTCATCATCTCGTCCGTCCGCTGCAGATACACCACACCGCCGACGGTGATCTCGACGAGGCGGTGCTGGGACTGCTGCATCGGGTGGCGCTCGACCCACCCGCCAAGTTCGCCGCCAAGTTTCCTCACGAGCTTTCTGGTGGTCAGCGGCAGCGGGTCGCGATCGCGCGGGCGCTCGCAGTCCGTCCCCGCGTCCTCCTGGCCGATGAGCCGGTGTCGATGCTCGATGTGTCGATACGTCTCGGGGTGCTCAACCTGCTTGCCGATCTGCGTGACCGTGAGCGGCTCGCAATCCTCTACGTCACGCACGACATCGCATCTGCGCGGTACCTCGCCGACACCATCGTGGTGATGTACGCCGGCCAGCTGGTCGAGGCGGCACCGAGCGTGACTCTCCACCGACTCCCCGGCGCATCCGTACACGCAGCTCCTGTTGTCCGCAGCACCCGATCCGGAACGGCTCGAGCGGCCGACTCTCGCAGCTCGAGGTGCGCCGCCGAGCCTCCTTGCTCCGCCGGCCGGATGCCGTTTTCATCCCCGCTGCCCGCACGCGATGGAAATCTGCAGGGTCACGGCGCCACCAACGGTGACGGTCTCGCCGAGTCACTCAGCGGCATGCTGGCTGCACGTGGCGTCCGGCGACCGGCAGACGGTGGGCGCCGGGACGCTGCCGGCGGGACCACCTCAGGCGCGTGTGCGCGGCGAGTTCGGACGTTGGGAGATCTCCTTAGGGGGCCTCGGGCGCTCTTCACCGATCAGGGAGTGCGCTGCGCGCTGCAGCGCTTCACAGAAATCAGGAACCAAGGAGGACATCGGCGTGATACGGAAACCATTGATAGCTGCACTCGGCATGACGAGCCTGTTGCTCGCCGCATGCGCGAGTTCCAGCACAGGACCCACCAAGGCCACGGGGGCGCCACTCATCTACGAACCGACCACGGGGGTCACGTTCTCGGATGACTTCAACCCCTATGACCCCAACTCCGTCGCGTCGAGCGTCGGAATGAAAAGCATTCTGTACGAGCCGTTGGTCGAATTCGATCAACTCGATCCGACTGCCGCGGGCACCCACTACTGGCTGGCGACCGCATATGCCTTCCAGAACGGCGGCAAGGATCTGCAAATCACCGTGCGAACCGGCGTGAAGTTCAGCAACGGCGCATCGTTCGGCCCAAAGGACGTCGCCGCCACATTCACGGCGATGAACAACCCGAAGGCTGACACTCCCGGGGTTCCGCCGCAGGCATCGGCCCCGACGATCTCCGGGGACAACGTGACCCTGCACTTCAACACCGCGCAGTACACCGGTCTCTGGGCAATCCTGGGAACGACGTACATGATGCAGGCGTCGGTGGCGAACCAGGTCGCGGCCAACCCCACCATGCAGATCGCGCACCCGGTGGGCACAGGACCCTTCGAGCTCGACAGCTATTCGACGTCGCTGATCAAGTTCAAGCCCAATCCCAACTACTGGGGCGGCAAGCCACCGGAGTCAGAGGTTGAGGTGCCATCGGTCGCCACCAACGCGGCGGCAAGCGATGCGCTGGTGAGCGCCCAGCTCGACTGGGCCGGTAACGACATCCCCAATATCTACGCCAGCTTTGTCAACCTCGACCCGCAGACCAATCATGCCTGGTTCGCGTCAGGGAACACCGTCGTGATGTGGTTCAACCTGAATCCGGGCAACGGCGGGGCGACCGGAATCAGTGATGCAGCGGTTCGCAAGGCGGTCAGCTACGGCATCGATCGCAACGCGCTCGCTCTCCTGGGCGAGTCCGGCTACGAGCAGCCGGCGAGCTCATCCAGCGGACTGATCCTGCCGAACCAGAAGGCATTTCTCCCCGCGGACGGCAGCCTGACCGGCGATCTCTCCACCACCGGCAACGTCCCTGATGCGGCAACCGCGACGGCGGACAAGCTGCCGAGCGGCGACGACGTGTACGACATTCTCACGGGCGACGGGTGGAAAGCTCCGGCAACGTCGTCATACAGCAGCGGAGCCTACAAGTCGGGCGGGAATTGCGACGGGAGCAGCGTTGCAAACTGCTGGACCAAGGGTGGCCAGATCATCAAGTTCTCGGTCTACGACCCGGTTCCGTTCTCTGACTACTGGGAGGATGCGGGACTTATTTCCCAGGAGCTGCAGGCCCTCGGCATGGACGTGACCACCAAGCCTGCGCAGGGATACTCGGACTGGAACGCCAATCTCACCGGCACTCCCGCTGCGTGGCAGGTTGCCTTGCATTGGGGCCAAGGCGGCAGCATCCCCTACATCCAGCTCGAAGACTGGCTGGACGGATCGAGTTCAACGACGGCGGCGCATTACGAAGGCTATTCGAGCTCGGCTGCCGAGGCGGCACTGACGACGTACGCGAGCACCGATCCCACCGACACCACAGACCTCTATCCCGCTGTCCAGACGCTCGAGAAGATCATGTCAACAGATGTTCCTGAGGCACCGCTACTCTATGGCGCGGATTGGAACGTCTACAGCAGCAGCAAGTACGTCGGATGGCCTGATCAGTCCGATCCGTACATGAATCCATCGCCGAGCGATCCGCAAATGCCCTACATCCTGATGCAGCTCAAGCCGGTGTCCTGAGCTGGCACAACCACAACGAATCGTCACCATCACGTAGATGGGCGGGTCCGTCCGGCCGGCATCGCGCCGGCCGGACGCCCGGACCCGTCCTAGCGAATCGGATCAATAGAAGGAAACGCGACCATGAACGCCACGGCCATCGGCACCATCAGTGACGAGTTTGGCCTGCTACCGCGGCTCAGCCTCGAGCAGAAGGTTGGTCTGCTGACAGGTGCGGACGCCTGGTCGCTCATCGCCATCAACACCGTCGGACTTCGCACGCTGATCATGTCGGACGGACCGTCCGGTGTGCGCGGGCGTCGCTTCGACCCACGCCATCCGTCGTCGTCGCTGCCCTGTCCCGTTGCACTCGGCGCGACCTGGGATGAGCGTCTTGTTGAGGAGATAGCGCTCGCGCTTGGCGAGGAAGCGCGCTCAAAAGGTGTTGATGTGCTCCTCGCACCGACGGTCAACATCATCCGGACGCCGCTGAGCGGGCGAGGCTTCGAATGCTTCTCCGAGGACCCGCTGCTGACAGCCCGTCTCGCCGTCGCCTATGTGCGTGGCGTGCAGCGTTCCGGGGTGGGCGCGACCGCCAAACACTACGTCGCCAACGATTCCGAGACGGATCGACGCACGTACGACGCGCGGGTCACGGAGCAGGTACTGCGGGAGCTGTATCTCGCGCCATTTGAGGCGTGCGTCTTCGAGGCCGACGTGGCGCTGGTGATGGCTGCGTACAACTCGGTGAACGGCAACTCCATGACGGCAAATTCGCCACTGCTTCGGGATCTGCTCAAGGGCGAGTGGGGTTTCCAGGGCGTCGTCGTCTCTGACTGGCATGCGGCCAGGACGACGGAGCCGGCGGCGATCGCCGGCCTGGACCTGGTGATGCCGGGACCCGGTGGGCCATGGGGTGACCTGCTCGTTGAGGCCGTCCGCGCCGGCACGGTTCCCGAGGCGGCCATCGACGACAAGGTTGCCAGGCTGCTGAGTTTGGCTCGCCGCGTCGGCGCGCTCAATGGCGTGGCGCACGCGGAGTCACCGGACGGTGCCGCGGACGGGCACGATGCAGCGGCACCGGCGATGCAGGCGCTCGTCGATCCGGCGCTGCTGCGCGAGGTGACATCGCGATCGTTCGTGCTGCTTCGCAATCAGGACAGCCTGCTCCCCTTGGACATCGCCACGGTGCGACGGATCGCACTCATTGGCCCGAATGTCGCGGATCCGCAGACGCAGGGTGGCGGCAGTGTGCGCGTGCTACCGGTCCGACGCCCCGGTCTTGTCGATTCGATGCGCTCACTTGGTGAGTTCGACGAAGTCGACGTGCAGCAGGGCTGCCTGACGTGGGCGACGATTCCGCCGCCGGGCGACGGCGCGATGCGCGATCCGGCGAGCGAGGAAATCGGCGTCCGCGTCGAGGTCCGTGATGCCACGGGAGCGTTGCGATACGACGCGATGCACCCGAGCAGCGTGCTCACGTGGTGGGACGGACTGCCTGACGTGGTGCATCGCCCGGGCTCGGAGTTGCTCATGCGCGCGCGCTATCGGGCAACCACGAACGGGACTCACGTCATCGGCGTCGCCGGCGTCGGCGTGCTCAGTCTCGCTGTCGACGGCACGGTTCTCGCCGAGGCGACGACCCTGCCACCCAACGAGGTGGTCGAGGCACTGTCCCGTCCGCCCGAGCTGCGCGTGCCGATTCAACTTGCCAGCGGCAGCGATGTGGAGATATGCGCCACGTTCAGACCCAGCCTCCGGGGTTCCGAGCCTGGCTTTGTCACCATGCAACTCGGCGTCACGCCGCAGCGTGATGAGGACCAATTGCTGGACGAAGCGGTTGCCGCGGCAGCGCATGCCGACGTCGCGATCGTGGTCGTCGGGTCGGCCGAGGGGACCGAGAGCGAAGGCTATGACCGCGAGACGCTGTCGCTGCCGGGACGGCAGGATGAACTGGTGCGACGCGTTGCTGCGGCGCAACCGAAGACCGTGGTCATCGTCAACTCCGGCATGCCTGTGGTCATGCCGTGGGCCAACGACGTCGCGGGCATCATGCAGGTGTGGTTCCCGGGACAAGCGTTCGGCGAAGCGCTGACAGACTGCGTGCTTGGGGTCGTCGAGCCCGGAGGCAGGCTGCCGATCTCGATTCCTCGTGAGGAGGCGGACTCACCGGTGCTCGATGCGACGCCAAAAGCAGGCGAGCTCGACTATGCGGAAGGCCTGCTTGTCGGCTACCGCGGGTACGACCGCAACGGGCGCGAGCCGCTCTTCTGCTTCGGCCACGGGCTCGGCTACACGAACTGGAGTTACGAGTCGTTGACCGTGGAAGGGGAGGTGCTCCACGCGAATGCGGAGCTCCCGCTCACGGTGACTCTCCGCAATACAGGCGACCGGGGCGGCCGTGAGATCGTGCAGATCTACCTCGAGGCGCCCGATGACGATCCGAGCCGCCCACTCCGCACATTGGCGGCGTTCGCCACGGTCGAAGCCGCGGCGGGGCAGTCAGTAACCGCGCGTTTGGTCGTTCCCGCTCGATCGTTCGCGCACTTCGATCCCGACGCGCGCGACTGGTCCTGGCGGCAGGGCACGTTCACCGTGCGTGCGGGCCGGTCGTCGCGAGATCTCCGGCTCAGTCAGACGGTGCAGCTGGACGCCTGAGCGCTGCTCTCAGCCTGGCGCTTGGAGTAGCTTCGCGGCATCGATGTGAACCCGATCGGCAGCGTCGCGCGCGAGGCGTGGAGGACGATTGTTCCGCCTGCGGGCGACAAGCACGGCCCGCTCGCGCCGCTGCTGCTCGTGCTCACCGCCGTGACCGGTGTCGTCGACGCCTTCAGCTACCTGACGCTCGGGCACGTGTTCGTCGCCAACATGACCGGCAACGTCGTCTTCCTGGCGTTCGCCCTCGCCGGTCCGGGCGAGTTCTCGATCGCCGCATCATTGAGCGCGCTGGCAGCGTTCTCGTTGGGCGCCTTCTTCGGCGGACGCCTGAACAGCCGGCGTGTGCACCACCGGGGCCAATTGCTGGCAGCGGCATGCACTTTCCAGGCGATGCTGATCGTTGCCGCGCTCGTTATCGATGTCGTGGCCGGGAAACATTTGTCTGGCTTTGCGCAATACGCGTTGATCGCATTGCTTGGGGTTGCGATGGGGACTCAGAACGCGGTGGCGCGCAAGCTCGCGGTGCCGGACCTGACGACGACAGTGCTGACACTCACGATCGTCGGTATCTCGGCGGACGCGCGGGTGACCGGAGGGAGCGGGTCGCGCATCGGGCGCAGGCTCCTGGCGGTGCTCTGTATGTTCGCCGGCGCACTGGCCGGGGCGCTGCTGGTGCTGCGCGCAAACGGCGCCCTCGCACTCGTGCTGGCGCTGGCGTTGCTTGCGATCGTCACGGCGACCGCAGCGCTGGTTTCCAGGCAGGCGACGACCTGGTCGCATCCTGGCTAGGGATTGACACAACGCATTTGCCCCATACACTCGGGGTTCAAATGTCGAGCCAGCCCAACGACAATCACAGCGCGACGCAACCCGGACCGCCATGGTCGTGGCCGGAGATACGCAGAGGCACGCCGGTGCGGGTGCTCATCGACCTCCTCCAGTACGGAATCGCGCTTGTGCTCCTGGTGCTTGCCGCGGTCGTGCTCGTCCGGAGCTTCGCTGACTTCCTGGGCTCGTGGGGCGGCTACCCGCAGACCCTGATCAGCGCTGTCGACGGCGTGCTCGTCGTGATCATCCTCGTCGACATCATGCGAACGGTGCTCACCCACCTCGAGGGATGGGCTTTCCCGTTCCGCCCGTTTCTCGTCATCGGCATCATCGCCGCTGTGCGAGACATCCTTGCGGTTTCAACGCGGCTCACGCTGTCGTCCGGGGGTTCGACAGCGGGCGAGATCCCGGTCACGCAGTCGTTGATCGAGCTCGCGACCAGTGCCGGCGTCGTCCTCATCCTCGCCGTGGCGCTCTTTCTGACTCGAGAGCAGAACGTCGAGGGCGAGACGGGCGCCGGACAGTAGCCGCGTCACAATACAGGCGGCGGGCACAGGTCGCCGGGGCCTTTAGCGTGGGGAGTGACGTGATGGATGCTGTCGAGCGGATGCGCGCGGACGACGTCGCGTCGCGCGCCATGGGCATCGTCATCACCGATGTGAGTCCAGGTGGGGCGACCGCGACCATGACCGTCCGCGCCGACATGGTCAACGGCCACAACATCACCCACGGCGCCTTCGTCTTCGCGGTGGCCGACACCGCGTTCGCCTACGCCTGCAACAGCTACGGTCCGCTCACTGTCGCGGCATCCGTCAACGTCACGTTCATCGCGCCGTCCTATGCCGGCGATGTGCTCGAGGCACGCGCAGTCGAGCGCGCGAGGTTCGGCCGCTCCGGTATCTATGACGTCACGGTGCGTCGTGGCGGGGTGGTCATTGCAGAGTTTCGCGGCACGAGCCGGACGACCGGACGCGACACGACATGAGCCGGCTCGGCGACGCGCCTCCCGCGGAGCTTCTCGACGCGGGCGAGCGCCTGACGCGCCGGCAACTGCTCGATCTCCAGCTCGAACGTCTGCGCTGGTCGCTGCATCACGCGTACGCGAACGTCCCCCACTATCGCACGGCGTTTGACGCTGCGGGCGTCACGCCCGACGACTGCACGACGCTCGCAGATCTCGCCAGATTCCCCTTTACCACCAAGCACGATCTGCGCGATCACTACCCCTTCGGAATGTTCGCGGTGCCGCGCACCGACGTGCGTCGAATCCACGCCTCGAGCGGTACGACCGGACGTCCGACCGTCGTCGGGTACACGGACGACGACCTCAACACGTGGTCGGATCTGATGGCGCGTTCCATCCGCGCAGCGGGAGGCAGGCCTGGCGACATCGTGCACGTCGCGTACGGATACGGGCTGTTCACCGGCGGCCTCGGCGCGCACTACGGCGCGGAACGCCTGGGATGCACGGTGGTGCCGGTCTCAGGCGGAATGACACCGCGACAGGTGCAGCTCATCAACGATTTCGAGCCGTCGATCATCATGGTCACGCCCTCGTACATGCTCGCGCTCCTCGATGAGTTCGAGCGCCAGGGACTTGACCCGAAGCAGTCGTCACTGCGTATCGGTATCTTCGGGGCCGAGCCGTGGACCGAGGCGATGCGCACCGAGATCGAGGATCGCCTCGACATGCATGCGGTCGACATCTACGGCCTGTCGGAGGTGATGGGACCGGGCGTCGCCGAGGAGTGCGTCGAGACCAAGGACGGCCTGCACATCTGGGAGGACCACTTCTACCCGGAGGTGGTCGACCCGATCACTGGCGACGTGCTGCCCGACGGCGAGTCGGGCGAGCTCGTCTTCACCTCGCTGACGAAGCAGGCGCTGCCGATCATCCGTTACCGCACGCGCGACCTCACCCGCCTGCTCCCGGGCACGGCACGTCCGGCGTTCCGGCGCATGGAGAAGATCACCGGCCGGAGCGACGACATGATCATCCTGCGTGGCGTCAACGTCTTCCCGACGCAGCTCGAGGAGATCGTGTTGCGCACGCCGGGGCTCTCGCCGCACTTCCAGCTGGTGCTCACCCGCGAAGGTCGCCTGGATGCGATGAGCGTTCGCGTGGAGGCTCGGGTCGACTGCCCGCCGGACCGGCGCGACGGAGCAGCGCGAGACCTCGCCCGCGAGGTCAAGGACCGCGTCGGGGTCACGGTCGCGGTGGAGGTCATCGACCCCGAGACCCTCGAGCGGTCGATGGGCAAGCTGCAGCGGGTGATCGACCGCCGGTCGTAGACTGCGGCAGCCCGCCGGTTGTCCAGGCAGGCGGGCCACGGGAGGTTGCTCCGGGTGGATCGGTTTCTCCTTTATCGGACCTACGGCGAGCTTGAGGTCGGACAGACCCAGCGCACCCGGGGCCGCACCATTACCGAGGGCGACATCGTCAACTGGTGCGCGCTGACCGGCGACTGGTTCTACCCGCACATCGACAAGGTCGCCGCCGAGCGCTCGATGTTCGGCCAGCGCGTCGCGCCCGGGATCATGGTCTTCGCGCTCGGTACCGGTCTCGGCGTCCCTGCCGACGCGACGACGATCCTCGCCAACTACGGCTCCGATCGCCTCCGCTACACGGCGCCGACGTGGATCAACGACACCATCTACCTCGATATCGAGGTCATCGAGAAGTCCGACAAGGACGCCAAGTCGGGTCTGGTGACGTACCGGTGGGACATCCTCAACCAGAACGGTGTGACCGTCTGCGCAAGCCAGCTCAAGATCCTCACCGCCAAGGAGCGCGCACCGTATGCCGGCATCTGAGGGCACAGGACCCGTCCTGCTGACCATCGAGGGCGGCGTCGCCGAGTTGGTGCTCAACCGTCCGGACAAGATGAACGCGATGAACCTCGCGATGGTTCACGACCTCGCTGAGGCACTCGACAAGGCGGAGGCCGGCGGCGCGCGGGCGCTCCTGGTCCGTGGTGAAGGGCGCGCGTTCTGCAGCGGCCGCGACCTCGCGGACGCCGATCCCCTGCACGAGGACGGCGAGGCGATTCTTCGCGACATCTTCAACCCGCTGCTCGAGCGCATGGCGACCATCGCCGTGCCGACCGTCGCGGCCGTGCAGGGTGCATGCCTCGGCACCGGGCTCGGCCTTGCCCTGGCGTGCGACATCCTCTGCGCGGCGGACGACGCGCGCATCGGCTCACCGTTCGCCCGCATCGGGGCAGTGCTCGACAGTGGCGCGCACGCTGCGTTCGTCTCGAGGGTTGGACCGCATCGGGCGCTCGAGCTCGTGTACACGGGCCGTCTGCTCTCCGGACGCGAGGCCGAGCAGTGGGGTCTCGTCAACCGGAGTGTCGCGGGCGCGGATCTTCTGCGCCGCACGCGCGAGCTGGCTGCATCGATCGCTCGCGGCCCTACCGCTGCGTTCCTCGAATCCAAGCGCCTCGTGCGCAGCATCGAGGACACGCACCCGTCCCTCCGGGAGGTGCTCGCCGAGGAGGCTGCCGCGCAGGGCCGCGCCTCGCGCACCCATGACTACAAGGACGGGATCTCCGCCTTCCAGGAGAAGCGCAAGCCGTCCTTCACGGGACGGTAGCGCCAACCCATGAACGACCTCGGCAGCTCATTTCCCAGCCTCATCTTCGACCGTCCTGAGGACGGGATCCTCGTGATCACGATGCAGGCGCAGGGTCGTCTCAACGCCGCCGACGCGGCGATGCACCGCGACCTCGCGGAGGTATGGCGCGCAGTCGACGTTGATCCCGACACACGAGCCGTGATCATCCGAGGCGCCGGCGGAACCTTCTCGTCGGGAGGCGACTTCGACCTCATCGAGGAGATCGCGTCCGACTTCGGCGCACGAGCCCGCGTCCTTCGCGAGGCGCGCGACCTCGTCTACAACATCATCAACTGCAGCAAGCCGGTGGTCTCGGCCATGGACGGCGTCGCCGTCGGAGCGGGCCTCGTCGCCGGGCTGCTCGCCGACATCTCGATCGCGGGGCACACGACGCGCCTCATCGACGGCCACACGCGCATCGGCGTCGCGGCCGGTGACCACGCCGCGATCATCTGGCCGCTGCTGTGCGGGATGGCGAAGGCGAAATACCACCTGCTGCTCTGCGAGCCGGTGACCGGCGCCGAGGCCGAGCGGATCGGGCTCGTCTCGCTCTCGGTGCCCGACGGCGAGGTGCACGCCAAGGCGCTCGAGGTCGCCCGCAAGCTCGCAGCCGGGTCGCCGACGGCGATCAGCTGGACGAAGTACGCGCTCAACAACTGGCTGCGGGCGGCCGGCCCGATCTTCGACAGCTCGCTGGCGCTCGAATTCCTCGGGATGACCGGTCCCGACGTCACCGAGGGCGTGGCCGCCCGCCGCGGCAAGCGCGCGCCGAATTTCGGTGCCCCCGGCCCGCAGGGGTAGGATCGATGAACGTGAGTGTGGGTGTGGCGTCACTGACCAAGGCCGCCTGGCAGGACGTGGCAGCAGAGGGATCCATGGGTGCGCTCACCACGCACGACGTTGCGCTCAGCCACGATCAGCTGCGCAGCCTGTACCGCCTCATGGCGCTGAGCCGCCGGGTGGACCGCCAGGCGATCAACCTCACCCGTCAGGGTGCGCTCGGCGTCTTCGCCTCGAGCCACGGCCAGGAGGCCGCGCAGGTGGGGTCGGTGTTCGCGCTCGAGGCCGACGACTGGCTGTTCCCCACGTACCGCGAGACGGTCGGCACCTTTGCGCGGGGCGTCGACGTCGTGGAGTTGCTCGCGCTCTTCTCGGGCAGCTGGCACTGCGGCTTCGACCCGTATCAGTACCGGGTCGCGCCGCTCACCACCCCGCTGGCGACCCAGGCGCTCCATGCCGTCGGCCTCGCCATGGCGGCGAAAATCAAGCACGATCCCATCGTCGCGCTGACGTTCTTCGGTGACGGTGCCGCCAGCGAGGGAGACGCGCACGAGGCGATGAACATCGCTGCAGTGTCGGGCGCACCCGTCGTGTTCGTCGTGCAGAACAACGGCTACGCGATCAGCGTCCCGTATCGGCTGCAGACCAAGGCGTCGTCGATCGCGTTGCGCGCGGCGGGCGTGGGTATGCCAGGCATCCGCGTCGACGGCAACGACGTCATCGCCGTCTACGGCGCCGTGCGCGCTGCGGTGGAGCGGGCGCGTCGCGGCGACGGACCGACGCTCGTCGAAGCGGTCACCTATCGACTCGAGGCACACACCACCGCGGACGACACGACGCGGTATCGGAGTGACGAGGAGTCCGCCGCGTGGCGTGCGCGAGACCCCGTCGACATGTTCCTGCACGTGCTCCGCGAAGGCGGTGTTGTCGACGACGCGTACCTCGCCGAGATCGACGCCGAGGCTGAGACGGTCGCAGCGCGCATGCGTGACTTCCTGTTCGACGCTGCGCCCGGCGATCCGCGCGAGATGTTCGACCACGTGTACGCGACGCCGACGCCGCAACTGCAGGCGCAGCGTGCCGTGCTCAATCAGGAACTGACTGCCGCCGAGGAGACGTCCTGATGGAGCTGACGATGGCTGGAGCACTCAACGCCGCGTTGCGCGACTCCATGCGCGAGGACGACAGCGTCGTCGTATACGGCGAGGACGTCGGCAAGCTCGGCGGCGTTTTCCGCGTCACCGACGGCCTGCAGGCGGAGATGGGCATCGACCGGTGCTTCGACACCCCTGTCGCCGAGTCCGGCATCGCGGGGACGGCGATCGGCATGGCGATGTATGGCCTGCGCCCGGTCGTCGAGATGCAGTTCGACGGATTCTCGTATCCCGCACTCAACCAGGTGATCAGCCACGTCGCGAAATACCGCAGCCGCACACGAGGACGCGTCGGGCTGCCGCTCGTGATCCGCATCCCCTACGGCGGCGGCATTGGCGCGGTGGAGCACCACTCCGAGAGCCCCGAGGCGTACTACGCACACACGGCAGGCTTGACCGTTGTGTCGCCGGGCACGCCGGCCGACGCATATGCGCTGCTGCGCGCATCGATCGCGTACGACGACCCCGTGATCTTCCTCGAGCCCAAGCGCCGCTACTGGTTGAAGGAAGACCTCGATCTGCCGGTCACCGCGCCGCCGATCGGCGAAGCGGTGGTTCGCCGCGCGGGAACCACCGCGACCCTCATCGCGTATGGCCCGATGGTGACGACCGCGATGGAAGCCGCGACCCGCGCAGCCACTGAAAGCGGCTGGGATCTCGAGGTGGTCGACGTTCGCACGTTGTCGCCGCTCGACATGGACACGCTGGTCGCAAGCGCCACGAAGACCGGCCGCGCGATCGTCGTCCACGAGGCTGCGAGGTTCGTCGGGTTCGGCGCGGAGATTGCCGCAGAGTTGAACGAACGCGCCTTCGGCTACCTCGCCGCACCGGTCCTGCGCGTGACGGGATGGGACATCCCATACCCGTCGGCCAAGATTGAGCGCCATTTCCTGCCCGATGCGGATCGCATCCTCGACGCCGTTGCGCGTCTGCTCGAGTACTGAGCGATGCTGACGGTTCGCGACTTTCTCATGCCAGATCTCGGCGAAGGGCTCACCGAGGGGGAGATCAATCGCTGGCTCGTCGCCGAGGGCGACGTCGTCGTGGTCGACCAGCCCATCGCCGAGATCACCACCGAGAAAGCGGTCGTCGAAGTCCCGACGCCGTTTGCCGGACGCGTCGCAACGCTCCACGGTGTCGAGGGGGAGACCATCGCGGTCGGCACGCCGCTGATCAGCATTGAGGTTGCCGGCGGGCCTTCCGAGTCGGCGTCGGGGAACGTCCTTGTCGGGTATGGGACGAGCGAGTCGGCGCCCCGCACGCGACGGAGTGCCGCGCCAGCAGCAACGGCGACTCCGGCGGCCGCGAAACCCGGACCGCCGGCATCACCGCTGGTGCGCCGTCTCGCGACGGGGATGGGCATCGACCTCGCGACCATCGCGGGCAGCGGGCCGGGCGGCATGGTGACGCAGGCAGACCTCGAGCGTGCGGGCAGTGCGGCCGCGCCGAAGCCGGTCAGCGCAGCGCCGGCACTCTCCGGTGGCGTGCGCACGCCGTTGACCGGCGTCGATCGCATTGCGGCAGAACGCCTCACACGCTCGTACCGCGAGGCGCCGACGGCGACCGCAACACTCAGTGCGGACGCGAGCCGCATTCTGGAGTGGCGCTCCGAACCGTTGGGTGGATCCAGCGGTGTCCGGATCACGCCGTTCGCGGTGATCCTTCGCCTGTGCGCTGTCGCGCTCGGGAAGTTCCCGCAACTCAATGCGCACTTCGATCCTGCGACCAACGAGGTGGTGGCGTTCAAGCCGGTGCATCTCGGCGCCGCAGTGCAGACGGATCACGGACTTGTCGTCGCGGTCATCCGCAACGCGGAGACCAAGTCGCTTCCCGACATCGCTGCGGACCTGCAGCGCCTCGCGGCCGCCGCGCGTGACGGCTCGATCGATGCGGCCGACCTGCGCGGCAGCACCTTCACCGTCTCCAACTTCGGCGCGTTCGGTGTCGACGGCGGGACCGCGATCCTCAACCCCCCGGAGGCAGCGATCCTCGGTGTCGGCCGGATTGCGACACGTCCCTGGGTGGTGGACAACGCGGTGGTGCCACGCTCGGTTGTCGAGCTTTCACTGGTGTTCGACCATCGCGTCGTGGACGGCGGAGTCGCCGGCGGCTTCATTCGCCATCTCGCGGATCTCATCGAAACCCCTGATGAGGCACTGAACGATGACTGAGACCCCGACCAAGGCACCGGCCGCCGCCGCCGAGCTGCGCCGCGCGCAAGCGGACACCTGGGTGTACTTCGACGGCAAGCTCTGCCAGTACGGCGATGCGCATCTTGGTCTCCTCACGCACGCACTGCACTACGGGACCGGGTGCTTCGAGGGCATTCGCGCGTACTGGAGCGAGAGCCAGCGGCGGATGAACGTTTTCAAGATGCCCGAGCATTTCCAGCGCATGACCGGCAACGCGCAGATGTTGCACATGAAACTCCCGCACAGCGTCGAGGAGCTCTGCGACATCACCGTCGAGGTGATGCGTCGCAACGCGTTCACGACCGACGTGTACATCCGGCCGCTGATCTACAAGGCGAACGAGGAGATCGGCATCCGCTTTCACAATCTCCGCGACGGATTCATGATCGTGCCGGTGCCGTTCGGCGCGTATGTCGACACGACCGGTGGTATCCGCTGCCAGGTGTCGAGCTGGCGGCGCATGGACGACAACGTCGCGCCGCCGCGTTCGAAGGCGACCGGCATCTACATCAACAGCGCGCTCGCGAAGACCGAGGCATTCCTCAACGGTTTCGACGAGGCGATCCTGCTGACGCAGGACGGCAACGTCTGCGAGGGCAGCGCAGAGAACCTCTTCATCGTCCGCAACGGGCAGCTGATCACGCCCCCGGCATCGGAGAACATCGTCGAGGGCATCACGCGCGCGACGTTGATGGCATTCGCGCGCGACGACCTCGGGCTGAACGTTGTGGAACGCAAGATCGACCGGAGCGAGCTGTACATCGCGGACGAGGTGATCCTCTGCGGCACCGGTGCTGAGGTCTCAGCGGTGATCGAGATCGATCGTCGCCGCATCGGCGACGGTGAGCCAGGCGAGATCACCCGCACCTTGCAGGACCGCTACTTTGCCGCCTGCAAAGGCGACGACGCCCGTCACGCCGACTGGCTGACACCGATCGTCTGACCCGGGAGGAGGCATGGATCACGCGGAACTGCGCCAACGGTTTGCGGCGCTGACGACCGCGCACGTTGCGGATGCCTGCATCCGCGCTCAGGTCGCAGTGCGCTGCGCGCCATCGGCATTGCAGGCGGCGGTGCCGGGGAGCCACATCGCCGGACGCGTCTGTCCAGCGCGTCATGCCGGCAGCGTCGACATCTTTCTCGAGGCGTTTGAGACCGCCACCGCAGGTGACGTTCTCGTCGTCGACAACGGCGGCAGGCTGGATCAAGCGTGTGTCGGGGACCTCGTCGCGCTCGAGGCGCAAACCGCCGGGCTCGAGGCGATGGTGATCTGGGGCTTGCACCGCGACACCGCCGACATCCACGCGATCGCCTTGCCGCTGTTCAGCCTGGGGTCGCTGCCGACCGGCCCGCAACGGCTCGATGCGCGTCACCCGGAAGCGTTGACGTCTGCAACGGTCGGCGATTGGACGGTTACCAGCGAAGACGTCGTGTTCGGCGACGAGGACGGAGTGCTCTTCGTTCCAGCCGCTCGCGCCGGCGAGATCCTCACGCTGGCCGAAACGATTCGCGATACCGAGCGACGCCAGGCGGACCGCATTCGAAACGGCGTCCCGCTGCGGGAGCAGGTGCACTTCGCAGCCTATCTTGCTGCCCGCAAGGAGACGCCGTCGTTGACGTTCCGCGACCACTTGCGAAACGTCGGCGGAGCTATCGAGGTCTAGCGCGACCCCGACAGCATCCGCCGGCAATTGCGTTGGGTCAGGCCGCCATGTCGACGTTGAGCAGCGAGACTTCCTGCGCCTGGACATGCACCGCCGGGCGCGCCCCGCGAAGCACGACCGCTCCGGCGATCGCTGCAGTTGCAACGCAACCCGCTGCGACAACGAAGCCGAGGTGGTACCCGGAGGTCAGTGCGACGTTGAGGCTCGCGCCCCGGGACAGCAGGCCGGTGCTGTCCGCCGCCGAGATGCTCGCGAGCACCGCGACACCGACCGCGGCACCCATCTGGATCGCCACGTTGGCCACACCGGACGCGAGACCGGAATCACTGCCGTTGACCCCGCTCATGGCGAGCAGCACGCTCGGCATGAAGATCAGGCCTGCGCCGATCCCCATCACGAGGAGCGCGGGCAGCACGCTGATGGCGTACACCGCGTTGACCGGCGCCTGACCGAGCAGCAGCAGTCCTGCCGTCATGAGGACCAGGCCGGGGATGAGCGTTGCCTTCGCGCCGAATCGCTTCACCACGCGAGCGGTGACCAGCAACGAGAACAGTGCAACGCAGATGTTCATCGGCATGAATGCCAGCCCAGCACCGATCGGCGAGTACCCGAGCACGCGCTGCAGGTAGAGGGCGCCGAGGAAGAAGGATCCGAACATCCCGACCGGGAAGAGCGACCGCACCAGCACCGCGCCGGCGACGTTGCGCGAGCGGAAGAAGCGCAGCGGGACGAGCGGATGCGCTGCGCGTGACTCCACGAAGATGAACGCCGCGATGAGCACGGCGGTCACTCCCGCCATGCCGAGCGTGCGCACCGACGTCCAGCCGTTGGTGCTCGCCTCGAGGATCGCGTAGACGGCGAGTGCCGGCGCCGCGGTGATGAGCACCGCACCCCAGACATCCACGCCGCCGCGAAGACCGGAGCCGGTGTGCTCGGGAATCAGGATGGACCCGAACACGAACGCGGCAATGCCGATCGGCAGGTTGATGAAGAAGATCCAGTGCCAGCTCAGCGCCTGCGTGAGCACGCCGCCGACGAGGAGCCCGATCGACCCGCCCGCCGAAGCGACGAACGCGTAGATGCTCATGGCGCGCGCGGTCTGCTCGCGGCTCTTGAAGAGGGTCACGAGGATCCCGAGCACCATGGAGGACACGACAGCCGCACCCACGCCCTGCACGAAGCGGGCGGCGGTCAGCAGCCCTTCGCTCGGCGCCAGGCCGCACAGCACTGAAGCGACAGTGAAGATGGCGACGCCGGTCAGGAACAGGCGCCGGCGTCCGAGCAGGTCACCGAGGCGACCGGCCAGGAGCAGCAGGCCGCCGAAGCTGATCAGGTAGCCGTTGATGACCCAGGCAAGCGACGCCTGGTCGGTGTGGAGGCTGCGCTGGATCGACGGCAGGGCGACGTTCACCACCGTCGAGTCGAGCACGATCATCAGCTGGCCCACGCAGAGCACGACGAGTGCGATCCACCGCCGGGCCGCTGCTGAGCGCAACGAGGTCATACCGTCCTCCGGACGGAGTTGGTCACGGGGGCTGCTGTTGCTTGAGCTACTTTCATTTGGGGCCTCCTTGTGGTAACGTTCGATGTGGATCGTACAACAAAGTTCGATGGGTGTCAAACAATGGGTTGGGTAACTGAGGTCCCGGAGGGCCATACCTACGACGCGAGCGTTCTCGCGGAGCGGCCGATCGCCGGTATCACTGAAGTGCTCCAGGCCCTGGCCGACCCGGTGCGTCTCACCGTCGTCCGCGACCTTGCCCAGTCGACCGAGCCCCGCCCATGCGGCAGCCTCGTGGCATCCGTGACCAAGTCAACGCTCAGTCACCACATGAAGATCCTTCGCGAGGCGGGCATCATCAAGATGCGCGTCGAGGGGACCCGCAAGCTCACGAGCCTGCGCCGCGCCGAGCTGAACGAGGCTTACCCCGGACTGCTCGACAGCATCCTGCGCACGCCAGTCACCGAGGCGGTGCCTGCTGAAGCGGTTGCCGCCACCCCGATCCCCGTCAGCTGACGCCGTTACTGGTTTCGGCTGACTCCCAGGCTCCGGCCGGTTGAATATGGTGCCGCGTCCTCTTTCTTATTACATGAAATAGGCGTTTTGCTTTAGTATGGCGGCGCAATGGCGGGTGTATTCAACGCAGCGGAAAGTGTCCGCGGACATAGAGCTGGGACGTACATACGTCAGCGAACGGGGTATCGCGCTTTCATCCCGCAGCCCCTGCCACCAAACGATCCACCGCTCGAACTCACGCTTGAACGGTTGCGGCTCCTGAGTGACGCGACTCTCGCCCTCGGACGCCTCGACGCCGCGACTTAACTCATTCCCAACCCGGATCTGTTCGTCGGGATGTACGTCAATCGCGAAGCCGTCCTCAGTTCGCAAATTGAGGGCACTCAAGCATCCCTGACCGACATTCTGGTGTTCGAGGTCGAAGGCGACGCCGAGTTTCCCCTCGATGTCGCGGAAGTCATCAACTACGTATCGGCCATGAACTACGGTCTCGCAAGGCTGGTGGAACTGCCGTTGTCGTTGAAACTCATCCGCGAGATCCACAGTCAGTTGATGCAAGGGGTTCGAGGCCAGCACTACGATCCCGGCGAGTTCCGCAGGACCCAAAATTGGATCGGTCCGCCTGGTTCGACACTCAAGAACGCGATTTTCGTTCCTCCTCCCCCGGACGTTCTCCTGGAGCATCTCGGTGCACTCGAGAAGTTCATGCATGACGACACCTGTCCAGCGCTCGTTCGGGCAGGTTTGGCGCACGCACAATTCGAGACGATCCATCCCTTCCTCGACGGCAATGGCCGAATAGGGCGGCTGTTGATCACTTTCATGCTCTGTCAGGAGGGCGTGCTTCACAGGCCGCTGCTCTATCTCAGTTACTACCTCAAGCGTTCAAGGGCTGAGTACTACGATCGGCTTCAGGCAGTCCGACTGAGAGGGCATTGGGAAGAGTGGCTTGACTTCTTCTTGAGAGGCGTGGCTGAAACGGCCGACGAGGCCTGGCAGACGGCGCAAGCCATTCTTCAGCTTCAGCAGCGCAACCGAGAGCTCCTGCAAAGGAGCAAGGCGAGCGTCAACACCCTGCGAGTACATGAGCTGCTCTGGCGGTACCCAATCGTGACCGTTGTCTTCCTCCAGCGCGAGCTGAAGTTGACCTTTCAAGGGGCCAATGGGATCGTCCAACGCCTCGAAGAACTCGGGATCCTGCACGAGTTGACCGGCAATCGCCGCAACCGGCGCTTCGTGTACGCCGACTACCTGAATCTCTTCAACGACACTCCGCGCGACATCGATCACCCCGAGGAGGCTGGAGCCGAAGACTGAGATCAGCCCGTTCTCCGGCGTTACCGATCACGTCTCCGCTTACTGATCGAAGTCGAGGACGACCTTCTCGGAGGTCGGGTGCGACTGGCAGGCAAGGACGAAACCTGCGTCGAGCTCACTCTGCTCGAGCGCGAAGCACTGCTCCATCTCCACCGTCCCGCTGAGCAACTTCGCCCGGCAGGTGCCGCACACCCCACCCTTGCACGCGTACGGCGCATCCGAGCGCACGTGCAGCGCGGCGTCAAGGATGCGCTCGCCGTCACGCGCGAGCGGGAAGGTCGACTTCCTGCCGTCGAGCACGATCGTGACCTGGCTCCCGCCCTCCGCAGTTTCATCGGAAACCTCGCGAACCGGCGCCGGTCGCGGCTTGTCGTCGGCATGGAAGAGCTCGGAGTGCACATGGCTCGGGTCGGTGCCGCGCTCGATCAGCAGCGCTCGCGCGGTTTCGATCATCTCGCGAGGACCGCAGAGGAACCACTCGTCCACATCGTCGGGATGGACCAGTTGCTCGAAAAACTGCTCGAGATGCTCGCGGTCAATGCGGCCGTGCAACAGCGGCACGTCCTGCTCCTCACGCGACAGCACGTGGTACATCGCGAACCTGCCCGGGTACAAGTTCTTCAGGTCCTCGAGTTCCTCGAGAAACATGATGTCCTGCACCGTTCGATTGCCATATATGAGCGTGACCGAGCTCTGCTGCTCCACCTCGAGGATCGCTGTGAGAATCGAGAGGATGGGCGTGATGCCGCTGCCCGCAGCGATCATCGCGTACGACGTCGTCTGCGCCGGATCGAGCGGTGTGTTGAACCGTCCGATCGGTGTTACCACCTCGATGATGTCGCCGGCCTTGAGATGGTCATGCGCGTACGCGGAGAACACGCCCCCCGAAAGCCGTTTCACCGCAACGCGCATCCGGCCGGAGCCGGGCGAGCTGCAGATGGAGTAGCTGCGCCGGATGTCGTCGCCCGCATCGACCGATCGCAGCGACACGTGCTGGCCGTGCAGGAACCGGTACTCGTCGACGAGGTCCGGCGGGATCTCGAACTCAACCGCTATGGCGTCGTCGGTGAGCCGCTCCACCGCGCTGACGCGCAGCGGATGGATCGTCGCGCGCCGGTGCCCCGCCGGCGCCTCGGGCGACGAGACCGTCAACCCCTAGTGCTCCTTGAAGTGCGGGAACGTCTCCCTGCAGTCCGAGCACGCGCGGACCGCCTGGCACTGTGTCGAGCCGAAGTGCGCGACCTCGCCGGTGTGCGCCGATCCGCAGGTTGGACACGCGACGCTGAGTTGCAGCAGTTGCAGATCGGCACCGCGCTCACGCGGTGGAGCGATGCCGTACTCGAGCAACTTGCGCCGCCCGGCGTCGGTCATCCAGTCGGTCGTCCATGCCGGCGAGAGCACGATGCGCACGGTCACATCGGGATACCCCTGTTCGTGGATGCACCGCTCCACGTCATCACGGATGACCTCGAGCGCCGGGCATCCCGAATAGGTCGGTGTGATGTCGACGACGACGGCACCGGTGGCATCGACACGCACCTCGCGGAGAATCCCGAGATCCTGGATGGTCAGCGCGGGCAGTTCCGGATCGGGAATCTCGCCGGCGATCCGGCGGATCTCCTCGACGCTGCTCACCATGTGACGCCCGGATGGGAGCGATGAAGGTGCTGCATCTCAGCAACCATGTACCCAAACGGCTCCGTGTGCAGTCCTCGGCGACCGCCGGTCGGCATCCAGGTCCCCTCCGGACGTTGCAATGTTGCAGCGCCGAGCACCTTGTCGATGTACGCCTCCCACTCCAGGCCGAGGATCGCCGGATCGGGTGCGATACCGCGCGCGACGACGTCGCGCGTCACGTCGTCGACCTCGAAGAGTTCGGTGACGTAGGGGCACAGGGTTGCGAGCGCCGTCTCCATGCGCTGATGGCTCTCGTCGGTCCCGTCTCCGAGACGCATGGTCCAGTCGGTGGCATGGTCACGGTGGTACGCCGACTCCTTCACCGCCTTGGCGGCGACGGCCGCGACCTGCTCGTCGGTTGACTGTGTGAGCGCCTGCCACTGCGCGAGCTGGAACGTCGAGCAGAGGAGCTGGCGGACGATCGTCATCGCGAAGTCGCCGTTCTCCTGCTCGACGAGGAGGCAGTTCACGAACTCGCGCTCGTCGCGGAGAAACGCGTAGTCATCCTCGGAACGCCCGGTGCCGTCCAGCTCCGCGGTGCGCGCGTACAGCGCGCGCGCCTGACCGAGCAGGTCGAGCGCGATGTTCGTCAGCGCGATGTCGTCCTCGAGCGTCGGCGCGAACGACGACCACTGTGCGAGCCGGTGCGAGAGCACCAGTGCGTCATCCGCGACGCGCAACGTGTACACGGCCGCCGCGTCAGCGACCACGATGGTCACAGCTGCTGGACTTCCTTGGGGATCGAGTAGAAGGTGGGGTGCCGGTACGCCTTGTCGGCGGCAGGATCGAAGAACGAGTCCTTCTCATCCGGGGAGCTCGCGGTAATAACCGACGACGGCACCACCCAGATGCTCACGCCCTCCAATCGTCGCGTGTAGACGTCGCGCGCGTTCCGCAGCGCCATCTCAGCGTCCGCCGCGTGCAGACTCCCGACGTGGTTGTGGGAGAGGCCGCGCTTGCTGCGGATGAAGACTTCCCAGAGCGGTTCCTGCGTGTCGGTGCTCATGCCGCGTGCTCGGTGGCGCCGTGCTTCTTCGCGTATGCCGCTGCGGCTTCGCGCACCCAGGCGCCGTCCTCCTGCGCCTTGCGGTGATGCGCGGCGCGCTGCCGGTTGCACGGACCGTCGCCGCTCACGACGCGGCGGAGCTCCTCGAAGTCCGGAGCGCCGAAGTCGTAGTGACCACGCTCCTCGTTCCAGCGAAGGTCGGGATCGGGCGGTGTCAATCCGAGAACGACCGCCTGCGGAGCAACCATGTCGACGAAGCGCTGACGCAGCTCGTCGTTGGAGAAACGCTTGATCCCCCACGCCATCGACTGCGCGCTGTGCGTCGACTCCGTGTCAGGCGGCCCGAGCATCTCGATCGACGGCCACCACCAGCGGTTGACGGCGTCCTGCGCCATCGCATGCTGTTCGGGGCTGCCGTGCGAGAGCGCGTACAGCGACTCGAATCCCTGTCGCTGATGGAACGACTCCTCCTTGCAGACGCGGACCATTGCCCGCGCGTACGGTCCGTACGAGCAGCGGCAGAGCGGGATCTGGTTGGTGATCGCCGCGCCGTCGACGAGCCAGCCGATCGCGCCGACGTCGGCCCAGGTGAGCGTCGGGTAGTTGAAGATGCTCGAGTACTTCTGACGGCCCTCGTCGAGCAGGTCGATCAGCTCGGAGCGGTCCACCCCGAGCGTTTCCGCCGCGCAGTACAGGTAGAGCCCGTGCCCGGCCTCGTCCTGCACCTTGGCCATGAGGATCGCCTTGCGCCGCAGCGACGGCGCCCGGGTGATCCAGTTGCCCTCCGGCTGCATGCCGATGATCTCGGAGTGCGCGTGCTGCGCGATCTGCCGGATCAGGCTCTTCCGGTATGCGTCCGGCATCCAGTCGCGAGGCTCGATGCGCTGATCGGCGTCGATCAGGCCCTGAAACTCCGCCTCCTGGGGATCCGCGACGGGTGCTTGGACAGACATCTCTTTTTCATTGTAGAGGCGGTGACTTGCCTGATCCGAAGCCGGTGGACGACATCGTCTGCCGAGCTTCGGGTGCCCTGTCACGCCATTGCTACGCCGATGCGCGACTTCGCGGCCACAGCGGAGGCTCCAGGCCACGAGGAATACCCTGCCCGCGATGGCCGCGGACGAGCCGCCCCGCCCGTCGCACCTGGTCGAGCTGACGCTCATTCAGGCCTGGAACGATCTGCTCGCGGCCTGGGAGTTGAAGAGCCCGACGACCTGTGCTGACAAGGTGCATGCCGTCTTTCAGCACTATCAGACGGAGCAGGGCATCTCCACTCTGCCACCTTCGCTGCTCATCCTCGAGTGGCGGGAGGACGGCACCCCGGAGCCAACCGCCTGGGTGAAGGCCAAGGCCCGCTCCATCCTCCGCGAGCAGCGCGCCCGGACCTGAGCCCCGCGGCTCCTCGACGCGCTTCGAGCCCAGAGGCGACAATAGGGAGAGATGACACAGGTCGCTGACGTCGCCGCCCCGGTGCTCGAGGGCACCGATCACGTGGAACTCTGGGTCGGCAACGCGCGCCAGGCGGCGTACCACTACCGTCAGGCGTTCGGCTTCGACGTCATCGCCTACGCCGGCCCCGAGACCGGCATCCGCGACCGCGCGAGCTACGTCCTCCAGCAGGGCAAGGTCCGCCTGGTGCTCACGGCGCCGCTCCAGCCCGAGGGCGAGGTGGCCGATCACCTGCGGCTGCACGGCGACGGCGTCCGCCGGATCGCGCTTCGCGTCGAGGACGCCACCGCTGCGTACGAGGCGGCGACCGGACGCGGCGCGCGCAGCGTCGCAGAGCCGAGCCGTGCCGAGGACGAGCACGGCATCATCACCTCCGCATCCATCGCCACCTTCGGCGACACCATCCATACCTTCGTGGAGCGCGACGAGTACACCGGCGTGTTCTGGCCCGGATATCGCGCCGACAACCGAAGCGGTGGCGGCGTTGGTTTGCGTTTCATCGACCACACCGTCGGCAACGTCGAGACCGGGAAGATGGACGACTGGGTGTCGTTCTACTCCGAGGTGTTCGGGTTCACCGTCTTTCAGGAATTCGACGAGAAGGACATCGCGACGCAGTACAGCGCGCTCCGCTCCAAGGTCGCACGCGACCCGAAGACGATGATCACCATGCCGATCAACGAGCCCTATGTCGGGCTCAAGAAGTCGCAGATTCAGGAATATCTCGACTACTACCGCGGCAGCGGCATTCAGCACATCGCGATCCACACCGACGACATCGTCGGCACCGTGCAGCAGATGTCCGACCGCGGCGTCGAGTTTCTCGACACGCCCGGTGCGTACTACGACGCGCTCGGCGACCGCGCTGCCGGCATCGACGAGGATCTCGATCGCCTGCGGGCACTGCGCATCCTCATCGACCGCGACGACGACGGCTACCTGCTCCAGATCTTCACGCGCCCCGTCGGCGACCGTCCGACGCTGTTTTTCGAGGTGATCCAACGCAAAGGCTGCAAGGGTTTCGGGAAGGGCAACTTCAAGGCGCTGTTCGAGGGAATCGAGCGCGAGCAGGCGGCGCGAGGCAACCTCTAGCCATCGCGGACGCCACGCCGCCGGTACGACACGCGGTTCGTGCGCTCGTCGTTGATCGCTCCGACCGTCTGGTCCTCTTTCACGCGACTCTTCCCAACCGCGATCCGTGGTGGTTCGCACCCGGTGGAGGAGTCGACCCGGGCGAATCCGATGAGGCCGCCATCGTGCGCGAGCTTGAGGAGGAGATCGGCCTGGTCGTCGATGCCGCGTCGCTCCCGGCGCCGGTGTGGACGCGTGACTACATCTTTCGCTGGAAGGACGTCGACGAGCGCCATCTCGAGCGCTTCTTCCTCGTCCGAATCGATGAGCACGTCGTCGACATCAGCGGCCTCGACGCCGATGAGGCGGGCATCGTCCGCGAGTACCGGTGGTGGACTCCCGACGAGCTCCAGGAGACCGCCGAACATTTCTCGCCGTCGCGGTTGCCGCACCTGCTCCCCCCGTTGCTCGACGGACGGCTGCCTGCGGAGCCGGTGGCGCTCGGGGAGTAGGCGCTACGCGCTGGTGGGATCGTCAACCCGCGCGCGGTTGATCAGCTGGGTGTCGGCAAGGACGTCGTCCATCGTCGTGGCGAACTGCCAGCGGACCTTGGTGATGTACATGCGGGCGTCGTCGTTCGTGAACGGCATGCCACGAATCGTGGGGCGGCCCGGCGACAACAGCCTGTCGCAAATTTCGCTCCCCGTTCTGCGTGGCGTGGCACATTGATGCGCAGCACGTCATGCAGAACGGAAATGAGCCCGACCCCACACCCCGGCGCCGCTCCGGTCGACGATCCGCCCTGGCGCTGGTCGGGATCGTCGCGGTTGCCGGCACCGTCGGCGTCGTCATCTCCCTCGGCCAGCACCCGACGGTCGTCCCACCGTCGCCGACAACGATGGTGCCGCTCCGTGCCACACCGAGTGCCGTGCCCTCAGAGCCCGAGGTCGGCACGTCGTTCGCGGTCGCGGACGATCTCGCGACGCACGATGTCGTCCTCTTCGGCGGGGAGGACAACGGCAACAACACGTGGCTCTGGAACGGATCCGCGTGGACTCTCGCGCATCCGCAACTGAGCCCGTCGGGACGCTTCGGCGCTTCGGCTGCGTATGACCCCGTGAGCAAGACGGTCCTCGTCTTCGGTGGCGTGACCGAGGACGGCGTGCCGGTGAACGACACATGGTCCTGGAACGGGCTGGAGTGGAACGAGGTCGATTTCGGCGACCACGGGCCTGCAACCGGCCAGGGCTCGGACATGGCCTGGGATGTCGCGCAACAGCAGATGGTGCTGGTCATCGGGCTGGGCGGGACGGGATCCGGTGCGACATGGGTCTGGACGGGATCCCACTGGAGCCGTCCACCGGCGGGCAACCTACCCGGCGCCTGGTTCTACAGCCCGATGTGGTCCGATCCAGCCACCGGGGCGCTCACCGCGGTCGGGTGCTGCTCCGGGCCGCCCGCGCCGACTGGCGCTGTCGACTCCACCTGGCGTTGGGACGGCACCGCCTGGAAACCGGTTGACACGACGACACCGGCGCCGCTCGACGGCTCGACGATGGCGCTCGACCCGTCGCTCGGGCGGCTCGTCCTCTGTACGTGCGGATACTCCGAGCCGTCCGAGCCCGAGCTCGCCGAATGGACCGGGAGCAGCTGGCAGACAGTACCCAGCGCTCCCTTACCGGTGCGCGGTGGGGTCGAGGTCACCGACGCCGACCGTGGGCAGTTGCTCCTCCTCGGTTCCCCGCTGTCCGGCGCGGCATCGAATCCAGTCCCGGTCGAGGTATGGGCGTTCGGCGGTTCGAGCTGGCGCCGGCTCGGCTAGCGCGTCAGCCCGTGTGCGTCGCAACAAGATCAAACGCGCCAAGCACGTCAAAAGTGTGCGATGATGATCGCGGTGCCGACCGGCATCATCAGGCGGACGTGCGGCAGCCACCGTTGGGGAACGGCCTGCTGTGGCGGACCTTAAGGGGGACTATTGAGTGAGCAGGACGATGCGTTGGCGCGCGTCATGACCCTGATGCGCGACCTCGAAACGCTGCTGATCGACATCAAGGAAGCGGTCATTCCGGTGCTCGTCGGCACCGGTGAGCCCACCGAGGCTGCCTGGCGTGCGAGGAGCTTCCTTCGGTTGGCGGACAGGATGCTCGAGGACATGCACGAGCTCCTGCGCACCGTCTAACCCTTGAAGTCGACGTCCTTGGTCTCGACGGTTCCGGCCGTCCGGCCCGGGGCCGTCTGGTAGGTCCAGTACAGGTTCGTGTGCGCGATGACCATCTCCGGCGGGGGTGCGCCCCATTCGGTCTGGTCCTCGGTGGTGTGCGCGTCGCTGACGAGCGTCGCGTCGTATCCCCGGGCCAGCGCACCGTGCAGCGTCGAGCGGATGCATGCATCGGTCTGCGCGCCGACGACCATCAGGCGTCCCACCCCGAGGCCCGACAGCACCGTCTCGAGCGAGGTGTCCTCGAAGGAGTCACCGTAGTGCTTCTCGACAAGCGGCTCCGCCGCATCCGGATGCAGCTCGGAGACGATCCGCCAGCCGTCGCTGCCTCGGATGATCTGCTCATCTGAGTGCTGGACCCAGACGACGGGGACCTGCTCCTCGCGTGCCTTGTCGACCAGCGTGCCCACGTTCGCCACGACCGCGTCGCGCCGCGGCGTCCCCTCGACGACGCAGGTCTGGACGTCGACGACGAGCAGTGCGGTGTTCGGTCGGTTCTCGAGTGTGGTCATCATTTCCCCTTGTGACGGCTGCTCGCCGGCCCCCTGGATAGAGGCCTGTCTCTCGTGTCACATTATTTCCCGAGGGGGACCATGGAAGACGCATCGGTGGACGAGCGAAGAGGCGGGGCGCGGCGTGGCGTCACCGTGCTGGCCCTGCTTGCCCTCATTGCCGCTGTCGGTGGGATCGGCCTCGTGCTCGCGTTCGGCAGGCATCCGGCTGTCGCCCCGACGGCGCCTGCCGGCTCGCTCCCGGTCAGCAACGTCACCCCGGCGGCGGCCGAGGACGAACCACGGTCCGGTGCGCTGTTCAGTGTCGCGGACGATCTCGATACGCACGAGGTCGTCCTCTTCGGCGGCGTCGACGACTGGGACAACACCTGGGTCTGGAACGGCGATGACTGGACGCAACTCCACCCCGCCGTGAGCCCGCCCGGGCGGTATGGAGCGTCTGCGGCATACGATCCCCAGACGAGGATGGTGATGCTGTTCGGCGGCCGCACCGAGCCGGGCACGCCGGTGCATGACACCTGGGGGTGGAACGGAACCATCTGGGAGGATCTCGACAGCGGCGCCGGCGGTCCCGACCCGGGTGAAGGGTCCGACATGGCGTGGGACGCGGCGCTCACGGAGATGGTGCTCACAACGTCATCGGGCGTCATCGGCGAGTTGGGCGAGACATGGGTCTGGGCCGGAACGCACTGGGCCAGACCTGCCGGTGGCGATCTCCCGTCGGGGGCGTCGTACAGCCCGATGTGGTTCGACCCGACGACGAACTGGCTCATCGCCGTCGCCTGCTGCGAGGACCTCCCGCCGGTGACCGGCGCCGTCAACACGACATGGCGCTGGGACGGCGGCAAGTGGAGCCTCCTGGCGACGCCCGACAACTCACCGCAGGGCGCATCGACGATGGCGCTCGACCCCGCCAACAACAGCCTCGTCCTCTGCGCCTGCGGTACGTCCGCGCCGGGGGAGCCGGCGCTGCTGGTCTGGTACCGGAGCGGCTGGATCTCGAGAGCGGCAGGCGCTCTCCCCCTGCTGGGCGGCGTCGAGGTCACCGACAGCGACAGGCACCAGTTGCTCTTGCTCGGTTCGCCGGCGCCCGGGAGTGCGTCGAGTGCGGTGCCGGTTGAGGTCTGGACGTTATCGGGCTCGACCTGGGAGCGGATCGACCACCCGAAGCCCCGCTAGCCCCAGGTCAGTCCGATGGCCACACGCCCGGAGACGGATCCTCGCGCGGCTTGTCCGCCCAGTCATCCCGCGGCGGCGAGAACGTCTCGACGATGGTGCAGCCGGCGTTGCCCGCCTGCTCGACGGTGTGCGGGACGTCGGGAGGGATGACCCACATGTCGCCCGGACGACGCAGCCGTGTCTCGCCCCCGATCGTGAACGTGAGCTCGCCGCGGAGGACGACGCCGACCTGTTCGTTGGGGTGACGGTGCTCAGGCATCCGCAGTCCCGGCTCGAGCTCGAAGACGCCGAGCGTGATGCGCTCGCCGTTGACTGCGCGGACTCGAAGTCCGTCCATGAGGGCGAGTGGCGCCAGCTCGTTGACGGACGCGAATTCGTGCGCGGGATCGTTCGCTGCTGTCATGCGTTGCCGGACGATACGCCGCCCTCCGGCCCGTCCACGTTGAACACGGACTCTCCCTGGCCGCTGCGCGTCACCACAAGCGTCGCCAACTCCTCGGTCACGTTTGCCTCGCGGTGGATGCTGTACGGCGGGACGTAGACGAACTCACCGGGCATGGCGTCGAACACGTCATCCCCGTGCGCGCCGAACTCCATGTGCAGCGCGCCTCGGAGCACGTAGATGACCGATTCGTGATCGCCGTGATGGTGCCAACCGGACACGGCGCCCGGCTGCGTGTGCACCAGTCCGGACCACACGAGATCGGTCGCCACGGCCTGGCGACGATCCATCCCCGCCGTCACCGGTCCATCGGTCAACTCGTTCGCGCGGACCCGGCGGATCTGGTCCCTCACGTCATGCCCTCTGTCCGCGATATGCGCGGAGCCACTGCAGGCTGCTCTGCGTGTCGGTGAGCGGCCGGTACTCGAGGCCGACGTAGCCGTCGTACCCGACTCGGTCGAGATCGTCGAGGAACTCCTCGATCGGTTGCGAGCCTGTCCCCGGCTCGTGCCGGCCCGGGACGTCGGCGATCTGGACGTGCGCGACGAGCGGCAGGTGAGCATGCAGGCACTCGATCGCATCCTCACCGGCCATGCCCGCATGGTACTGATCGAGCTGCAATCGCACGTTCGGATCGTTGACCGCCTCGACGAGACCGACGGCCGCCGCCACCGTGCCTGCCCAGTATCCCGGCATGTCGATGTTGTTGATCGCCTCGACGAGCAGCGTGATTCCGGCATCGCGGGCGAGCGGCGCTGCCATCTTCAGGTTGGCGATCGCCGTCGCGCGAGCCTGAGCGCTGCTCACGCCGGCGGGCGGAATGCCGACCAGCGTGTTGAGGCGCGTCGTGCCGAGCCGACCCGCGAGCTTGATCGCCTCGCGCACGCCGTGCAGGAACTCCATCTCCCGGCCGGGGAGTGTCAGGAGCCCGCGCTCGCCGCCGGCCCAGTTGCCCGGCGCGGGGTCGAACGACACCATTTCGAGGTCGAAGCGGGTGAGGGTTCCCTCGAGACGCTCGGTGTCGAGTTCGTGCGGGAAGAGCATCTCCACATAGCGAAATCCGGCTGCGGAGGCGGCTGCGAAGCGGTCGTAGGGGCCGAGCTCCGGCCAGAGCATGCTCAGGTTTGCGGCGAAGACCGGCATGTCAGGCTCCCGATCCCGCCGCAGGCGCCGGACCGTCGCTGCGATCCCAGAACTTGATGAGTGCGGACATGTCCTCGCCCGCCCAGCCGCGCCCCCTGGCGTCGAGGAAGCACTGTTCGGCGACCGTGCCGAGCAGGAGCGGAACGCCGGCGCTCACCGCTTCCCGATGGATGATCGAGAGGTCCTTGGCGATCAGACCGATCGGAGTGGCCGGGCTGAAGTCCTGCGCGATGAATCGCGGCAGGTTGCGCAGCAGCATCGCTGAGCTCCCGAACGACGTGCCGATGACGTCCTGCACGGTGCTGAGATCCGCGCCGAGCTGCACCGCCAGCGCGGCGGCTTCAGCGGACGCGGTTGTGTGCACGGCCACCAGCAATTGATTGACGAGCTTGATCGCCTGGCCGCTGCCCACCGGACCGCAGAGCCGGATCTTCGACCCGAACTGCTCGAAAACCGGCACCGCGCGGTTGAACGTCTCCTCGTCGCCGCCGACCATCACCGTCAGCGTGCCCGCCTCAGCTCCTGCGGGACCGCCCGACACCGGTGCGTCAAGAAACGATGCGTGCCGCGAGCCGACCTGCTCAGCGCACCAGCGGTTGAGGTTGATGCTGACGGTGGAGTGGTCCACGTAGAGCTGACCGGCAACCGCGACCCCGGCCATTTCCGTGTACACGTCACGAACGGTGTCCTCGGTGGGCAAAGCCGAGAGGATCACGTCGACTCCCGCCGCGAGCTCCGCAGGCGATGCGCACACCGTGGCGCCACGTTCCGCAAGCGCTTCGAGCGCGGCGTTCTTGGAGCGGTTGCAGATCGAGACTTCGTTACCGGCCGCCAGCAGACGGCTCGCGATCGGCTGGCCCATCTTCCCGATACCGACCACTCCGATCCGCGTCACAGCGCGATCCGGTTTGACGTGCCCATGGACAGACCCCTCAATTGCCGGGTGCGTAACCCAGGTGTTTGTCGACGACGTTGCGCAACGGCTCGCCTCGGAGCCACAGCCCAAGGTTGGCATCGAACAGTCTGGCGATGTCCGCCTGCCAGCCGTGGTGGTCGCCGGACATGTGCGGCGAGATGATCAGGTTGGGCGTGTCCCAGAGCGGGTCGTCGGCAGGAAGCGGCTCGGGTGCGACGACGTCGAGCGCCGCGGCCGCCAGGCGCCCGTCGCGCAACGCGCGAACCAACGCGTCCTGGTCGAGCGACCACGCCCTCCCGACGTTGATGAGACGCGCCGCAGGTCTGAGCGCCCGCAGTGCGGCGTCGTCGACCAGGTGCTCGGTCGCCGGCGTCTTCGGGAGGACCATGACCACGTAATCCGCGATGGCGAACAGCGACTGCAGCGCCTCCGCGGTCGAGATGTCACCGAAGTCGGGATCACCGCTGCGTGCCGTGCGCCCGACGCCGTGCACCACCATGCCGAATGCCTTCGCTAGCTGGGCAACCCGACGCGCGATCGGTCCGACCCCGACGAGCACCGCGACCTTGTCGCGCAGTGTGTCGCTCTCGCGTTTGACCCAGCGATGCTCGCGCTGCAACGCAAGTGTCGTGCCGAGATCCTTGCTCATCATGAGCATGAGGCCGATCACGTATTCCGCGAGCGCTTCGTCGAACACGTATCGCGAGTTGGTCAGGACGACGTCACTGTCGACCAGCTCGGGAAACAGCAGCCTGTCGACGCCGGCACTGGACGCGTGCACCCACCGGAGCTTCGTCAGCCGGGAGAAGTTGTCGCGCAGGAATGGATTGCTCGGGTCCCACGTGAACAGCGCGTCGCACTGGAACACGGCGAGTGGAGGCGGCGACCCAGGCTCGACGAAAACGTATCGGACGCCGGGATGCGGTGTCAGCAGTGCGCTGCTCGGCGCATCGTCATCGATAACGGCGACGACATGCTCCGTCAACGTTTGACTGCCTTGTCGGCAATGGTCAGTGCGTCATTGATGACCGCGAACCCCTCATCGAGCTCCGCTTCGGTGATGCACAGCGGCGGGTTGGTCATCACGTCCCACCAGCGCACCATCGTGTAGACACCGTGGTCCAGGAGGTAGCGGTCGATCGCGCGCATCTCATCGCTGCCGCCGTTGAACGGCGCCATGGGCTCCATCGTGGTGCGATCGCGTACGAGCTCGAGGACGCCGAAGAGGCCGATGTTCCGCACGGTCCCGACTGATGGGTGGTCGCGGAGCATCGCCTGATGATGCGCACCCATCAGCTCCCCCATCTGGGAGGAGTGCTCGATGAGCTTGTCCTCGATGTAGACGTCGAGTGTCGCGATGGCCGCAGCGCATGCGATTGGATGGCTGTTGTACGTCAGGCCGCCGAAGTACACATGCTTCTCGAAATACTCGGCGATGTGGGGTCGCATGCCGACGGCGCCGAGCGGCACATAGCTCGATGTCAAACCCTTCGCCATCGTGATGATGTCCGGCACGACGCCCCAGTGATTCACGGCGAACCACTCTCCGGTGCGCCCGAAGCCGGTCATGATCTCGTCCGCGATCATCACGATGCCGTAGCGGTCGCAGATGTCGCGGACGCCCTTGAGATAGCCGTCCGGTGGGATGAGGATCCCGTTGGTCCCGGTCACGGGCTCGAGGATGAACGCGGCGATGCTGTCCGGGCCCTCGAGCTGGATCGTCTCCTCGAGATATGCCAGCGACTGCTCCGCGGTGTCGACCGGACGTCCGAGCCCATGATATGGGTCGAGCACGTGCACGACGCCCGGGATCCCGGGCTCGTTGGGCCAGCGTCGCGGATCGCCGGTCAGGCTGATCGCGCCGCTTGTCGAACCGTGATACGAGCGGTAGCGCGCCAGGATCTTCTGGCGGCCGGTGACGGCGCGGGCCATCCGGATCGCGTTCTCGTTGGCTTCCGCGCCACCGAGCGTGAAGAACACCTTCTCGATATCGCCCGGCAGGATCTGGGCCATCTTCTGTCCAAGGACGGCGCGGGCTTCGTGCGCCATGAATGGACTGATGTAGGCGAGCTTCTCCGCCTGGCGCACGATGGCGGCGATGACACGCTTGTCGCCGTGACCGATATTGACGCCCATCAGCTGGCTGTTGAAGTCGAGATAGCGTTTGCCGTCCGGCGTGTAGAAATACACGCCGTCGGCGTGATCGACAGGGATTGGATTGGCGTTGTCCTGCGCCTGCCAGTCGTAGAGGGTGTAGCGGCGTGAGAGATGGACGATCTCGTCGGCGTTCATCGCGTTTGAGTCGCGGGCGTGCAGAGACATGGAACCATGGCGCTGTTCTAGGGCGGGCACTCACGCGTTGTCAAGCGGCGAACCGCCGGCCCAGGACTAGGGGAGCATCGCGGTGTCGAACGCGGCGTCGTCGAACGCGACGTTGTACGTGCCGCCGGTCATCACCTGACCCAGCTGGAGCTCCTTGATCGGAGCGGCTGGAAGGGTCACCGTACGCGAGAGCGCCGAGATGAGCGTTCCGTCGAGCCAGACGTGGGTGGTGCTCGTCGCGCCGCTGAGCGTGACCTCCATCTCGAGCTCGTGGAAGACGCCCTCGCTGACGGTTGTGGTCGACGTGAACATCTTGCCCGCCGTCATCCCGAGCGTTTTCGTCGTGGGGGATACATAGAGGTACGCGATCTGGACAGCGGAGGCGTTGTTGAGTCGAAGCACATTCACCGTACTCGACTGACTCACGATCTCGAACCACACGCGGGCGTATCCGGTCGTGTACGTCGACGGCAGCACCGCGCGCGCGTACGTTGCCCCGTTGGTCGTGTTCGCCTCGGCGGCGTACTGTCCCGAGTGCACGAGGCTCGTCTCGAGCCCGAACCCATGGGACGCCGTCCAGGCCGACAGGTTTCCGCTCTCGAAGCCGTCGCTGAACACCACGGTGTGCCCGCTTGCGGTGAGCGCGAAGTTCTGCGTGGTGGGCGGACCGGAGTCAACCTCGACTGAGCTGGACCCGGAGCCGAAGCCCGCAGCAGTGACGCTGACCAGGTACGTTTCCGGCGCGACGCCGGCGAATGCGTAGTCGCCCAAGCTGTCCGTGAGCACATGACCGCTCGCGCACGTGCAGGTCACGCTCGCGCCGACGATTGCTGCGGCGTCGGCCACGTTGGTGACCGTCCCGGCGATGCCCCCGTCCTCAACGAGCGCGGCGTTCTGTATCGCCGTCGCGCCCGATGTCACGACGACGCCGCCGATGGTCTGCGAGACGTCGCCGCTGTACGCGAACGTGAGCGAGTACGTGTCAGGTGCGACGTCGTCGAACTCGAAGTTGCCGTGGCTGTCCGTGGGGACGCTGCCGGTCTGGCAACTGCATGTCACTGTTGCGCCGAAGATTGGGACGCCGCCCGTAGTGGCGTCGACGACGTTGCCTTCGATCGTCCCCCCCGGCGCGAGCGTCGGACTCTCCGTCGTGTTCCCGGCAGGTGCGAGAACGACATCATTGACGTCGTCGGTGGCAAAGCCTGATGCGGTGAATGTCATCGAGTACGTCCCCGGTGCCACGCTGTCGAACGCATAGTCCCCGTCGCCGTCAGTCATCATGCTAACGGCGGCGCACGTGCACGTGACAGTGGTCTGAGGCAGGCCATCTTCAGTCTGCGCGTCGGTGACCGTTCCGCTGATATCGCCAGGAATCCCTGTGAGTGCGACATTCTCGGTGGTTGTCTGCCCCGCGCTCACCGAGACGTTGGCGTTCTGCGAGTTGTAATCGTCGTCCGAGAACTGCAGCGAGTACGACGCCGACGGCGCGAGGCCCTGGAACGCATAGTCACCTTTGAGGTCTGTGGTGGCGGTGTCGACGGAGCAGCTGCAGCTCACAGACACGCCGGCGATCGGTGCGCCGCTGCCGCTGTCGGTCACGGTGCCGGCGATGGCGCCGAGCGTTGCCCCACCGAGGGTGAAGTTCTGTAGAGCGGTTCCACCGGTGATCACCGACACACTGGTTCGCGCCGAGGGCTGGCCGGACGCGGAGACGGCAACGCTCTGCAACCCCGGCGTCACGTTCGCCAGGGTGTAGTAGCCGCTGCTGTCAGTCGTGGCGCTCCCGCCACTCCACGTCACGGTCGCGCCGACGACCGGCTGGCCGGTGCTCTGCGCAGTCACCTGACCGGCGATGTTCGACACCTGCCTGCCCCACGCGGCGGCCACCGTTGCCGGGCTCGTCACCACCGCCCCCGCCGGGATCGTGCTGATGGCCTGGTCGAAATCGTTGATGCAGTACATCTCCGTCTGGCTCGTCCAGTGGTCCTGCCAGTTGGGGCTCGTGCAGTCCCACGAGGGGTTCGTGTTCAGGCTCACGCCCGTGACCATCCGGTAGAACTGGACCACCACCCACTGGTCGGCCGTGACCTGCAGCAGGCTGGAAATCGCGACGGGGGAGGCGTAGCGCTTGCCGTTGGTGTTGAGCTTGTAGCAGGACTGGGTCGAGTCGTTGCAGGCGCCGCCGAGCATCGAGTTGGTCTTCTGGAAATAGGGAGCGGTCAGCGTGGCTCGGTTGTTGACGCCGCCGGTGTATACGCGCCCGTAGTCGTAGCACTGGCTGACGGTATTCGTCTGGATCGCGGTGGTGCGGAAGTTGTCGCCGTATGCGTAGAAAGCGTCCGCCGTCGTCATGCCGTTCTCGGCGAGGTATGCGAGCGACCCGCAGCTCTCCTCGTACTGCTGCGCGGGAGTCATCGTCGTGATGTCGTTGTGGCTCATGCCGTCACTGTCAAAGCTCCACCCATACGTGTCGCGCAGCGTGTCGAGGTCCGACCACGTCGGGTACAGACTGCCGCCGTAGCAGAGCCGGTTCGTGGTCTGTGTTCGGTCGACAACGACGACCCCGGTTGCCGTGAGACCGCGGTTCGCCAGGTCCTGCGCGACCTGGTCCAGCGACACCGAGCCGGCGAGCTGGTTGCAGTTGTTGTCGGCGACGCTGAACATCGTCCTGCCGAAGAGCAGCGTGATGTAACCGGGACCGGGCGCCGGGCTACTCTTGTCAGGCGCGGCGGGCGTGGCGCGTTGCACGCTCGTTGTTGGAGTCGAGCCGGACAAGGGTCTGCGCCCGCGACACCGCCGCGGTGGGCATCTGCGCAATCGCAGCAAGCGCGACCGCGACGGCGGGCGCAAGCACCCGCCGGACCGACGCGCCGACAGGCGCCCGCATTTTGAAGGTGTGTTCGGACCGAGGTCGCACTGCCTTCCCGCCGCCACGCAATGAATGGGTGATGCCGTAGCCTAGCGCCCCACGGGCAGCTTTGGGGTTGGATCAGGAGTGGGGAGTCTCGTCCGGGGTCTGACGTTCCGGATGCCGGGTCGTTACGCGAACACCATGTCGATCGGCGCTATGCGACGGGTCGGCAACCGGAACGAGATACGCGTTGATCAGAGTGTGACAGAGACGTTATCAGTCTCTTTCACCGGTCTATTAGGAAGCGAAAACTCATGCCCCACGTATTCACACGACTCGCTCTGGTGTCCGGCGCGACCGTCATCGTGACGGGACTCGCCGCCACCGCTCCCGCCGCCACGATGGGAGCGCAGCTGTCCGCAGCACAAACTGCCGCGCAGACATCCACGACGCTTGGCGCGCCGCACGCCGGATCCGTTGCAGGGCCGACTGGTGCGGCACCGAGCGCAACCACAACGCATGCAGCGACTTCGGGTGCGCACGCCGCCGGCACGAAGGCTGCGGCCACCACGGCGACCAGTCCGATCCTGCTCTATGCGCAGGACTGGAACAGTGCCGCCAATACGCGCACGACAGCGCAGTGGCAGCAGGTTGCACAGACCCATGCGATCCTCGTCGGCTCTCCCGGCGCTGTGTACGGGAAGATGATCCCGCAGCTCCACGCGTGGAATCCGGCGGTGAAGGTGCTTGTCTACGACCTCGGTCCGTACACGACGGGCGGCTCCGCCGAGTACACCGCGCTCATGGCCTCGCACCCTGACTACTTCGCGCGCGACGCATCCGGCAACCTCATCACCGTGAAGGCGGCGAGTGGTTCACCCGCGTTCTCCAACAACTACCTCATGGACGAGGCCAATCCGGGCTGGCAGGCTGAAGAGGCGTCGAGGGTCGTCGCCAACATCAACAAGTACGGATGGGACGGCGCCTACATCGACTCGATGGGCCCCGGTCCGTTCTCCGGCACGACGACAGGCGTCCCGATCGATCCGTCGACCGGCGTTGCGTTCACCAAGGTTGCCTGGATGCAGGCGGCCGGTCAGACGCTCTCCGTGATCAAGGCCGCGATGGGCTCGAAGTACCTCTTCTCCACCGGGCTCGTCAACGGCGCCGAGTTCACCACCCTGACGCACTACATCACCGATTCGACAGCCAACGGCGGACAGACGAACTCGTGGATCCGCCTGGCGAGCAACTCGCCGACCGTGTACCCGACTGCCAAGACGATCGCCGCCGACCTCGCGATGGTCCAGGCGCTCAACGCCCAGGGCTCGTCGTTCTTCGGCTGGACCAAGGTCTGGACCTCCGCAACGCCGGCGCAGGAATCAGCGTGGAACACGTACGCGCTCGCCGCGTACCTCCTCGTCGACAACGGCGTCAGTGACTACTACCTGTTCAGCGCTCCTTCGTCGGGCGCCGATCGCTCGACGATCTACTTCCCGAGTGAGCTTGCGGCGCTGGGCGCACCGGCCGGTTCCTTCACTCTGGTCGCCGGCGTCTACACCCGGAACTTCCAGGATGGCGTCGTGGCGCTGAACACGAACAACAACACCGCGTCGATCACCGTCTCCTAGAACACCGCGCAGTCGCCGCCCCGCCCGGGTGCTATCGTCGCGGACTTGACGTGAGCAACGAGGACCCCGAGCGGGGGCGGCTGCGCGAGCATCCCGCGGCGTGGCGCCGCTGGGGTCCGTATCTCAGCGAGCGAGCCTGGGGCACCGTGCGCGAGGACTACAGCGCAAACGGTGACGCGTGGAACTATCTTCCCCACGAGCAGGCACGGTCGCGAGCGTTTCGCTGGAGCGAGGATGGCCTCGGCGGACTCTGCGACGAGCATCAATTGCTCTGCATGGCGTTCGCCTTCTGGAACGGCGTCGACCCCATCCTGAAGGAGCGGATCTTCGGTCTCACCGGCCCCCAGGGCAATCACGGTGAGGACGCCAAGGAATACTGGTGGTACGTCGACTCGACCCCGACGCACTCCTGGATGCGCTGGCGCTATCTGTACCCGCAGCAGGCTTTCCCCTACGACGACCTCGTCGCGGAGAACGGTCGCCGGACAACGCTCGATCCGGAGTACGAGCTCGCGGACACCGGCGGGCTCGACGCCGGGTTCTGGGACATCACCGTCGACTACGCCAAGATCTCGCCCGACGACTTCGCCGTCGAGCTGCGTGCTCGGAACGCAGGGCCGGCAGCGGCTTGTCTGCATGTGCTGCCGACGATCTGGTTTCGCAACACGTGGGCGTGGGGCATCACCGACACGGTTCCGTCGATGCGATGGGAGAACGACCGCATCGTCGCCGATCACACGGTGATCGGCAGCCGCTTCCTCAGCGGCGACGGCGCACCGACTCCACTCTTCTGTGACAACGAGAGCAATGCGGAGCGTCTCTGGGGATCGCCCTCGCGCAGTGCGTATCCGAAGGACGCGATCAACGACCATGTTGTCGCGGGCTCGGCGACGGTGAATCCAGCGCTCGTCGGTACCAAGGCGGCGTTGCACTACGCCCTCGATGTCGACGCCGGAGCGACGGCCACCATCCACGTTCGATTCGGTCCGAACGATGTGGCCGCGCAGCAAGCTGAGACGAGCAACGTGCTGCCGCTGCGTCACGCCGAGGCTGATGCCTTCTACACGAGCATCATCTCCAACACGCTCAGCGCTGACGAGCAGCTCGTCGCGCGGCAGGCGCTCAGCGGCATGCTCTGGTCGAAGCAGTTCTATCACTACAACGTCGCGCGCTGGCTCGACGGCGATCCGGCGGGACCGGTTCCGCCCGCGGAACGCCTTGGCGGTCGCAACGCGAACTGGCGGCACATCGACAACGCGGACATCCTGTCGATGCCCGACACGTGGGAGTACCCGTGGTTTGCGGCCTGGGACCTCGGGTTTCAGTGTGTCGCCCTCGCGCACGTCGATCCCGAGTTCGCGAAAGAGCAGCTCATCCTGCTGTGCCGCGAGTGGTACATGCACGCCAACGGACAGCTGCCGGCGTACGAATGGTCGTTCGACGACGTCAATCCCCCGGTGCACGCGTGGGCCGCGTTGCGTGTGTTCGAGATCGACGGCGCAACCGACCATGCCTTCCTCGCCCGCGTGTTCCACAAGCTCCTCATCAACTTCACGTGGTGGGTGAATCGCGAGGATGCCGAGGGGAACAACATCTTCGAGGGCGGTTTCCTCGGGCTCGACAACATCGGCCCGTTCAACAGATCGGCATTGGTGCCGCTCGGCGGTCACCTCGAGCAGTCGGACGGGACCGCCTGGATGGCGATGTACTCGCTGAACCTCCTGGAGATGGCCCTCGTGCTCGCCGCGCACGACCGGGTATACGAGGACGTTGCCACCAAGTTCTTCGAGCATTTCGCCGCGATTGCCACCGCCATGAACGAACAGGGTCTCTGGGACGACGCGGCCGGTTTCTACTACGACAGCCTGCATCTCGCAGACGGCTCGCGCATCCCGATTCAGGCGCGCTCGATCGTCGGGCTCATTCCACTGTGTGCCGCCACCACGCTCGGCAACGCAACGCTGGAGCTGCTCCCCGATTTCGCGGAGCGGTTGCGCCTGTTCATCAAGCTCAAGCCGCAGTTTGCCGCCGCTGTGTCACTCGCGGTGGAACCGGACTCGCGCGAAAGCCGGCTGCTGGCGATCGTCGATCCCGAGCGCCTGCGCCGCATCCTCGAGCACGTGCTCGACGAGGAGGAGTTTCTCAGTGACCACGGCCTGCGCGCGCTGTCGAAGTATCACGAAGCGCATCCGCTCGATCTCGAGATCGACGGAGTCAGCGCACGCCTCGACTACGAGCCGGCCGAATCGACGTCACGACTCTTCGGCGGCAATTCCAACTGGCGTGGACCGGTGTGGTTTCCGCCCAACCACCTCATCATCGGCGCGCTCCGTGTGTACCACCGTTTTCTCGGCGACACATGGACCGTCGAGTACCCGCGCGGCTCGGGAACGCAGCTGCATCTCGGCGCAATCGCCGACGACATCGCGCGCCGCCTCACGACGATCTTTCTCAAGGATGAACACGGCATTCGACCGGTCGTTGCGGGCACGGCCCCGTATCAGCGACCCGATCTCGCGGACCTCGTCCCGTTCCACGAATACTTCCACGCGGAGAACGGCAGAGGCCTCGGTGCATCGCACCAGACGGGCTGGACAGGTCTCGTCGCGGATCTGCTGATCCGGCGCAGCGATCTTCGCGATCCATACGACATCGCCTCCCTCGCTTGACCTTCCCCTTGGGGGAGGCCCCAGAGTGGTGGCATGGAGCAGTTGAGCATCGGAGAGTTCGCCAGACTCTCCCGTCTGTCGCCGAAGGCGCTGCGTCTCTATGACGAGATGGGACTGCTGATCCCTGCGCGGGTCGACGACGCCACCGGTTACCGCTTCTACGGAATCGATCAGCTCGAACCGGCCCGCCTGGTCGCCGATCTTCGCCAGCTCGACGTCCCTCTGGCGGAGATCTCCGCCATCCTCGCGTTGAGTCCGGAGATGGCCGCGCAGCGCATCACTGGGTACTGGGCGACGGCCGAGACCGAACACTTCGCGCGCAGCGAGCTGGCCCGAATCATCATCGACCGACTCAACGGAAGGAGATCAGTCATGTACGAAGTGCAGACTAGAGAGGTACCAAGACGGAGCATCCTCTGCCGGAAGCAAAACGTTGCCGGCGAGTTCGGGCGCGTGGGCCTTCGGCAAGGAGTGCATCGGTCTGCTTAGGGATCGTCCGCCGCCGCGCCTTGAGGGACCGGCCGGCGCGACGTTCTGCATCTTCTGGGGCGACGTCACCAATGACAGCGATGGCCCGCTCGAATGGTGCCGGCCCGTTCCCGACGATCTGGCTGCGACGCAAGCGGCCAACTATCCGGATTTCTCCCTGCGCTCGGAGCCGGCTCACAAGGAAGCGTTCATTGATTTCGGCCCGTCCGAGCGGTCGAGCCCTGTGGAGTGGCAACTGGTTTCGGAGTCCCTCGAGGCATGGGCCGAAGGCCACCAGATCGCGCCGACCGATCTGGGCGTTCGCGTCACGTACCACTTCCCGAATCCACTGGCCGGGGAGAGCATTACCAGGGCCGACTTCGGCGTCCCTTACCGCTGATCAGTGGTGGGCGCTCCCATCGGGGCGAGCGTCCTGTTGAGCCATCATATGGGGTGAAACAACGTTGCAGCATCTGGGCGTTCACTACGACACGGGGACGGTGTTCCGCGGCCCGGGATATGCCATCTCGACGCGCCGATCGGCACTCGACCTGTCGGTGGTGCGCCGCGAGCTCGAGATTATTCGCGATGACCTGCATGCCAACGCCGTGCGGATCGTCGGCAGCGACGTCGCACGACTGACTGCGGCCGCAGCGACCGCACTGAACCTCGGCCTCGAGGTGTGGTTTTCGCCGACCTACTTCGAGTATTCGTTGGAGGAAACCACCAACCGCCTCGTCGCGGCGGCGAAAGCAGCGGCGGGATTGGAGGTGGCACATCGCGGGCGCGTCGTCTTCGTCGCCGGCAGCGAGCTCACGCTCTTCACGCCTGGAATCATCGCCGGCACGAGCGTGGTCGCACGCGTGCAGACGTTCAAGGCTGACCCGTCAGTGCTCCGCAACGGGAAGCTCGCCGAGTACCTGTCTATCCTCGTCCCCAGAGTGCGCACCGCGTTCGCTGGCCCGGTCATTTATGCGGCACTCACCTTCGAGCAGTTGGACTGGGGGCCGTTCGACTACGTGGGCGTCGATCACTATCGCGAGGCGCGGACCAAAGACCGCTACGTTGAGATGCTCCAACCATTCCTGGGAACGGGGAAGCCCGTGATCGTCACCGAGTTCGGGATGCGCACGTACCACGGCGCCGAGAGTTCGGGCGCTCTGGGGTTCGGGATCACCGACACCACCCGGCTGTACCTGCACACGCGACCGGTGATCGGGCATCTGTTTCGACCACGCCTCAACGGAAGATACGAGCGCGACGAGGCAATGCAGGCGCGGGAGATCGCCGACACCCTCGACGAACTGGAGGGCTCGGGGGTCGCGGGGTGCCTGCTGTCGACCTTCGTGACGCCCGAGGCGCACACGGACAAAGATCCTCGCCACGACATCGACATGGACTCGATGTCTCTCGTGAAGATCTTGCCCGGCAGGCGCCACGGGAGGGTCTATCCGGATATGACCTGGGAGCCAAAGGAGTTGTTCACGGCTGTGGCCCGACACTTCGCCGACCACTCGCCGGTGTCGTCGCCGTCCGCCTAGTGCGCCGTCGCTGCTGAACGTGCGAGTGTCCGGTCGAGCCAGGCGTACACCGTCTCTGCCCAGACCTCCTGGCCGAGCCCGGCGCAATGACCGTCAGCCCCTTGCGCCGCGGTGAGATGCACCACCTCGGCGGGTGCTGTCATCGCGTCGCGCAACTCCTGACCGCTGCCGCCGGCGAAGTCGTTCTCGGACTCGACAATGAACGTCGGGCAGGTGATGCCGGCTGCATCGGGGAGCATGTTGAAGCGGCGCAGCTCCGCAAAGTAGTCGTCGATCGAGAGCAGCCCGTGCGATGCCATTCGCGCACCGAAGAATTCGGCGCGGCCGCCGCTCAACCGCATCTGCACCTCAACAACGGGTCCGGCGACCTTGCCGACGAAACCGTCGGGAAGACGCGCACCCATGTCCGGCTGCGCCGGATCGCACACCAGTGCAGCGAGACGGTGCTCGAATGCCGCGCCCCGCGGAGCCAGGTACCCCGCGAACGAGCGACCGATCAGGCCGACGCGTGACGGGTCAACCTCCGGACGCGTCAGGACCCAGTCGACGATGGGTGTCAGCACCTTCTCGTAGTCGCTGCGAAAGTACAGGTGCTGCGTGAACAGCGCCTCACCCTGACCCGGTCCCTCGAAGCTCAAAGCGTTGTAGCCGCGCTCGAGCGCGTCCGGGATGTTCGTCCAGCCCGACTCCGCCGTCGAGTTGTAGCCGCACGGAAACAGCAGCGTCGGACGCGCGACTCCGCTCGCGTCCGGAGCGAAGAAATATCCCGAGAGCGTTGTTCCTTCGTAGGGAATGCGGACCTTTTCGGCAGGGTGGTTCATGAGCTCGGTTGCGGCGATGAACGTCTCGACGTGGGCCTGGTACGCGGCGACGAGGCGCGGATCGTCGATGTGCGTTCTGATGTAGTAGTACGCCTGGCGGTAGTACTCGCTCGCGCGCAGATACGCCTTGCGGGCAGACACGCGGCTCCCGGCGGCACGCGCCGAGTTCGCGGCCGATCGTGCCGCCGCGGCGGTGGTTGACCATGCCGTGTGCCATGAGTCCCCGCTTGGGCTACCGAGACGGCGAGCGGTGGCCCATGCCTCACCGAGATCGGCCGCGTCCACCATCGTCGCTGTCAGTGTCCGAACGAACTGCCCGTCGTATGACGGGTCCTTGAAGAAGACTCGCGCTGGATCTGCCATGGGTGCTGATCGTACCGAGGCGTCGGCTGCTCCCACCAGGGCTACACTCGTGCCGCAGATGGCAGCCAACACCAACGTTCGCGGCACCCTTGCGGCCGCGGTCACGCCGCTCGTGGGTGACGGTGGCAGCATCGACGAGGATGGGATCGCCGCCGTGGCGGAGTTCTATGTCCGCGCCGGGCTCGACGGCATCCTGGCGCTCGGCACCACCGGTGAGGGCATCCTCTTCTCGGTCGAGGAGCGGCGCCAGGTGGCCGACGCGTTCGTTGCGGCAGCGCACAACCGCTTTGCGGTGGTGGTGCATTGCGGCGCCCAGACCACCCACGACACCATGGTGCTCGCCGAGCACGCCGCGAGCGTTGGCGCCGCAGGCGTGGCGGTCATCCCACCGCCATATTTCCCGCTCGACGCCGACGCGATCTGGCGTCATCTCGACGCCGCCGCCGACGCATGCGCACCAACGCCGTTCTACGTCTACGAGTTCGCCGCACGGAGCGGCTACTCGATTCCCATCGAGGTCATCGAACGCCTGCGTTCGAGCGCGCCGAACCTCGTTGGCATGAAGGTCTCGGACTCGACGTTCGAAGCCGTGCGGCCGTATCTCATCGACGGGCTCGATATCTTCATCGGTGCCGAGGGATTGATCGCGCAAGGCATGGAATTGGGCGCGGTCGGGTCTGTATCGGGGCTCGCGTCTGCGCTTCCCGAGGCTACGATCAACGCCGTCACAGCGCGTACTGCGGAGGCCAGCGACCTGGCGGCGCGCATCAGGTCGTCGCTCGAGATCGCGCCGTTCCACTCGGCGATGAAATCCATCCTGCAGCACCGCGGGGTCGCGATCGACGATGCGGTGCGTGCCCCGTTGCGGGCGGTCGACGAGGCTCAGCGTCAGGCCTTGCACCGTCTCATCGATGACCCGGACGGCGAGATCGCATCCATGCTCGCGGCAGCTGCGACGGTGCACTGACCCGGGCGGCGCGTCAGAGCACCGCGGTTTCCGCTGCTCCTCCGGGCTCGTCGAAGCGCTGCAGTCGCAACGGGTGCAGGTCGAACGTGGTGCAGCGGCCGTCGGTGATCAACTCCGCCACGGCTTGACCAGCGGCGACGGAATGCATGATCCCGTGGCCGCCGAAGCCGACACACTGGATGAAACGAGGCGCCTGCGGTGGCGCATCGACGATGGCGTGGTGGTCGGGAGTTCTCCGGGTAGAGGCCGGCCCAGCACTTTCGCGTGTTGATGTGCGCGTTCTCGAGGAAGGAGAAGCGATTGCCGATGCGCGCGGCGATCGCATCGAGAAACTGTGGGTCGAAGCTCGTGTCGAGGCTCGGTGGGTCGTTGGGATCCGAGAAGCCGATGAGGAATCCCGCGCCCTCTCTGCGCGTGAGCACTCCGGTGTCGCTGTCGACCAGCATCGGGACAACGTCCGGCTGGCCGGGGATGGCCTCGGTGCACGCGAGGTTGCGCCGGCGCGGCGTCACCGGAAGCTCGATGCCCGCGGTCGCTGCGAGCGATGCCGCATACGGGCCGGCGGCGTTGACGGCGTACTCCGCACGGATCTCGCCGCTGCTCGTGTGCACGACAACTCCGGTCTCGGACGCGGTGACGTCGAGGACCTCCGTGTCCGGAAGCAGCCACGCGCCGAGACGCCGCGCCTCATCCCAGAGTGCGCTCGTCACACCGTGCGGATCGATCAGCCCGTCCGTGGCGCAGAACGTCGCGGCGCGCAAACCTTCCTGGTCGACCAACGGCACCATTGCGGCCACGTCCGATGGTGACAACCAGTCGACGTCGACACCGAGCGACAGTTGCAGCGCTCGTGCCTGGCGGAGCGCCGCCTCACCGGCCTCAGTCCCGGTCAGGAAGAGATAGCCGTTGGCGCGAAAGCCGACCTGGCCTCCCGTCTGTTCGTGCAGCTCTCGCAGCTTCTCGATCGTGAAACGCGAGAACGCGATGTTGATCGCCGTCGTGAACTGCGCGCGCACGCCGCCGTTGGCGCGACTCGTCGATCCCATTCCCGGCGACGCGTTGCGATCGACGACGAGGACATCGGCGACACCGGCCCGCGATAACTGCAGCGCAACCGCCAGACCGGCAGCACCGGCACCGACGACGACGACGGACGCGTTGCGGTGCACGGACATCTCGGTCGTCATGGACGTGCTACCTCGGCGTGCGCAGCATCGCGGTCGGCATGCCCCGAAGCGACGCGTCGACCAATTCCACAGGGTGGAGCACGGGAAGCTGATGTCCGCTGCGGCGCAGGGCTGCCTGGATCTGGAGCAGGCAGCCGCCGTTGCCCGCCGTGAGGAAGTCCGCGCGCGCCGCGGCGACGTTCGCGGCCTTGCGATTCCCGAGATCGTCCGCAGCCTGCGGGGCGACGAGGTTGTAGATACCCGCGCTGCCGCAGCACACATCCGACTCCGTGATCTCCACGAGCTCGAGGCCCGGGATTCTGCGCAGGACCGTTCGCGGTTGTGAGCGCACGCCCTGCGCGTGGGCGAGGTGACATGCGTCGTGGTACGCCACGCGGGCGGGCAACGGATGGAGCCGTCCGGGCGGCCGCACCTCGAGCTCGGCAAGCACCTCCATGACGTCTCGGACCTTTGCCGAGAAGGCCACTGCTCGCTCTGCCCACAGCGGATCGTCGGCGAGCAATGCGCCGTACTCCTTCATTGCTGATCCGCAGCCCGCGCTGTTCACGACGATGCGATCGGCGTGCATGCGTTCCATCTGCGTGATGAGCGCACGCACACGATCAAGGGCAGGTACCTCGCGTCCGGCATGGATCTCGAGCGCGCCACAGCAGCTCTGCAGCGGCGGCGTGAGCACCTCGCAGCCATGTGCCGCGAGCACGCGCGCGGTCGCACGGTTGACGTGCGAGAAGAAGGCATCCTGCACGCACCCGGTGAGCACTGCGACACGCTGCACGGGTGCTCCTTCGGGTGTGAGATGCCGCGGCGTCCGTGTGCGGAGCTCGGCGAGACGGAGGTCGGGCGCCATGTCGTCGAGGCGGCGCAACGTCCGGGGCACGATGCGCTGCGCCAGTGGCCAGTGCAGGACGCGACGCAGACCGAGCGCCTGCGTAACGGCGACAGCGGTGGCGACGCTGCGCATCCGGCGCGGATGTGGCAGCAGCGCGAACAGAGCGGCGCGTCCGGTTCGCGATCGCCAGTCCCGCGCAAATCGCCGCTCGACCTGCGGGCGCACCTGCTCGATGAGCCGGTTGTACTGCACGCCGGAGGGACAGGCGCCGACGCAGGCCATGCATCCGAGGCACGCGTCCCAGTGCCCGACGACCTCACGGTCCAAGCCGATCTCGCCGCGCTCGGCGAGGTCCATGAGCAGGATGCGGCCCCGCGGCGAGTCCATCTCCTCGCCCCAGAGCAGGTAGGTCGGACACGCAGGCAGGCAGAAGCCGCAGTGCACGCAATCGCCGATGAGTGCCGCGTCCGGGCGATGGTGGTCGTCGAAGGCGACGGTTGCCGCGCCGTCTCGGGGGTGACCCGCAGTCGTCGGAGGACCGACGCCGACCGTCATCTCAGATCCCACCCAGCTGCCGGCCGGGGCTCAGCGTTCCAGCAGGGTCGAGCCCGTGCTTCACCGATCGCATGAGGTCGAGAGCGACGTCGTCGTTCGCGCCAGTGTCGGCGCCGTCGCCGCGGCGCATCACCAGCCGCCCGCCGGCGTTGCGGACAGCGGCTGCAACGTCACTCGTCGCCTCCGGAGCGAAGCGCAGTTCCCCCGTTCCCAGCAGCGGCCGGAACACGAGCGCCTCGCACGTTCCCCCCGACAGTGCGGTGAGCAGTGCTGCGGCGCGCGACGGCAAGACCGCGATTGCCCCGACGCTGCCGGAGCCGTGCCACGGCGTGCCCTCGTGCGCAGTGGCCATCGAAACGGCTTCCTGCTCGCCGAGCTCACGTCCGCCGGCTGCGTGCGTCACACGCTCGGCCTGGACAGCCGCGCCCTCGACCGAGCTGTCGAAACGGACGACGACGACGCCGTCGGGCCAGTGCAGGTCGACGACGCTCGGCGTCACCTGCAGCCGCCCGATCGCGGCGGCAAATGCGCAGAGCTCTTCGACGGACCGCGACTCGAAGACGACGGTCGACGATGCCGCCGGGAGCGGATGGAGTCGAACAGCGAGTTCGGTGATCACCGCGAGGGTGCCGAGCGACCCGGTCAGCAGCTTGGCGATGTCGAAACCGGCGACGTTCTTCACGACCTTGCCGCCGCTGCGTCCGACGGTGCCGTCCGAGAGCACGAAGCTCGCGCCGATCACCAGGTCACGAGGCGTTCCGAAGCGGGTGCGCAGCGGACCGCTCGCCGCGGTCGCGACGATGCCGCCGAGCGTTGCGGCAGCGCCCTGCGGCGGGTCGAGCATCAGGCGCTGGCGAAAGCCGGCAGTGGATGCGAGCTGAGCCTGCAGCGCAGCGAGTGTGGTGCCCGCGCGCGCGACGCACACCAGGTCCGCAGGCTCGTGGTCGACGATCCCTTCGATCCGCGCGGTCGAGAGCACGATGTCGCAGCGCGCCGGCGAGGCGCCCCAGTCGAGCTTGGTGCCGCCACCACGCGCGACCACCGCGAGATGGCGCGCTGTTGCCGCCGTGAGCACCCCCGCCACCTCGGCCTCGTTCGCGGGCGAGACGACCACGCTGGGCTGCACACCGCGAACGGCATCGGCGGCGTCCGCGTCACGCACGTTGTCGGCGCCGACGATGTCGTTGAACACGCCCACATCCACGGTTGTCGCGACCATCACATGCGCTCCGCGAGACCGGCCAGCTCGGCCGGATGCGGCCGGTACATCCCCGGAACCTCACCGCACAGGCGCGGTGTCGGCAGCGCCTTGCCCGGATTGCAGAGATCGCGCGCATCGAAGGCGTCACGCACGCGGCCCATGACATCGATGGAGCTCGGGCTGAACATCTTCGGCATGTAGCACGCTTTGTCGGACCCGACGCCGTGCTCGCCGGTGATCGAGCCGCCGGCGGTGATGCACGCCTCGAGGATCTTCCCCGCCACCTCGAGCGCGCGCTCGCCGGCGCGGGGCTGGGTGTCGTCGAAGAGCACGAGCGGATGGAGGTTGCCGTCACCGGCGTGAAAGACGTTGGCGACACGCAGCCCGTACGACGCCGACAGCGCATCGATCTGCTCGAGCACGTCGCGCAGACGGGTCCGCGGAATGACGCCGTCCTGCACGTAGTAACTCGGGCTGATCCTGCCCATCGATGCGAAGGCGGCCTTGCGCGCTTTCCAGATCAACGCTCGTTCGATGTCGTCCGCGGCGACGCGGATCTCGGTCGCGCCGCTTGCAGTGCACGTCTCGATGGCTGCACGAAGTGACGCATCCACCTCGACGGCCGGTCCGTCGAGCTCGACGATCAGCGCGGCGCCGCAGTCGGGATACCCGGCGTGCACCGTCTGCTCGCACGCCTCGATCGCGAGCCGATCCATCATCTCGATCGCGGCCGGTGTGATGCCCGCTGCGATGATTCGCGACACGGCCTCGCCCGCGTCGCCCATGCTGTTGAACGCCGCGAGCACCGTCTGCGTTGCTTCGGGCACGCGCACGATGCGCAGGATCACTTCGGTCACGATGCCCAGCGTGCCCTCACTGCCGATGACGACCCCGAGCAGGTCGAAGCCGGCGGCATCCCGGACGGCGCCACCGAGATGCGCGATACGACCGTCAGCGGTGACGAACGTAGCGGCGAGCACATGGTGCGTCGTGAACCCGTACTTCAGGCAATGCGCGCCGCCCGAGTTCTCGGCGACATTCCCGCCGATGGTGCACACCTGCTGTGACGACGGATCGGGCGCGTAGAAATACCCGAGCGGCCGCACCGCTTTGCTGACCTCGAGGTTGGTGACCCCGGGTTGCACGGTGACCTGGTGGTTGTCGAGGTCGATGTCGAGAATCGAGCGCATCCGCGTGAGGCACACCACCAGGCCGTCGGCCGACGGGAGCGCGCCGCCGGAGAGACCGGTGCCCGCGCCGCGCGCGACAAACGGGATGTTCGCGTCGACGCAGGTGCGCACGACTGCGGCAACGGCGGCCGTTGTGAGCGGCAGCACCACTGCCGCGGGCGTGACCCTGTGCCCGGTCAGTCCGTCGCAGGCATATGTCCGCAGCGCCGCTGGGTCCGTGATGAGGCCATCATCACCGACAGTGGCGCGCAACCGCTCGAGGACTGCGGCCTCAAGCATTGCCGGTCATCCCGTCTCACTTGCCAAGCGTTGCGGCGGCAACATCGATCGTCCGCGTCGCCTCGGCTTCCGCAGCCGTCCCCATGTGGCCGATACGGATGCCGCGTCCAGCCCACGGGCCGAGACAGGCCGAGATGATGACGCCACGTTCCGTCATCCCGGCACGGAACGTCGCGTCGTCGACGCCGTCCGGCAGCGCAAAGACGCTGAGCGTTGGCGCGACGTACGCGGTGTTCGTGAGCGGCTCGAATCCGAGCTCGCTCATGCCGTCGCGAACCATCGCTGCGACGCGGCGATGGCGTTCGAACCGCGCCGGCAGTCCCTCGTCGAAGATCTCGTCGAGCGAGACCTCGAGGGCACGGATCAGCGACACCGCATGGGTGGAGAAGTAGCGTTTCGGGTCGTCGACCGACACGTCCCAGCGGCGCAGATCCGCGTAGTACGCGCGGATGTCGCCGAGTGACTCACGGCGCCGGCGCGCGCGCTCCGACACAGCGAGGATTGCGAGGCCGGGTGGCACGCCGAGCGCCTTCTGCGCCCCGGTGAGCACGACGTCGGCGTCCCATGCATCCATCGCCTCCTCGACGCCACCGGTGGCGCACACGCCGTCGACCACGATGATCGCGTCCGGCGCCACGTCGCGCACAGTCGCCGCGAGCACCGCACAGTCGGCGAGGACGCCGGTGCTCGTCTCGACATGGGTCATGCAGACAATTGCGGGAGGCTCGCCGCTGACGATGAGCGCGCGCACCGCCGCGGGATCCGCGTGCTCTCCCCATTCGACATGCAGCACGTCGGCACGCAGGCCGAGCGTCTCGGCGATCTGCTCGAACCTGTCGCTGAAGAACCCGTGGCTCACCACGACGATGCGATCGCCTGGGGACGAATGGTTGACGAGGGCGACCTCTTGAGCGAGCGTTCCCGACCCTGCGAAGCAGTGCACGCGGCCGGCGCTCGACCCCATCAGCTGACGAATCCCCTCCTGGATCCGCAGCATGCTCGCGGCATTCTCGGGCCCCATGTGGCTGCGCACGGGTTCGGCGAGCGCCGCCAGCACCTCCGGCGCCACCGGCGTCGGTCCCGGGATCATGAGCAGGGGGGTCAAGGCCATCGGCCGTTTCATGCTGCCACACCGACGCGTCGGGGGATGTGGCGCCGGCCTACGGTGCGGTGGCCACCAGCATGCCGTTGCCCTGCGTGGCGAGATAGACCGTCCCGTCAGTCCCGGCCGTCAGCGAGATGGCGTTGCCCGCCGCCTCGTGGTAGTACGGGTCGACGAAGCCGGTCGACGCCGGGCAACTCACCGCGCACTGCGTCACCTGCACCTCCCAGAACATCGGCGCCGGACCGCCGGCAGCCATGTAGACATAGTCGCCGGCCGCGCTCGCATACGCCGCTACCGGACCGCCGGGACCGGCAATCACTGACGTCGGCACGCAGGGAGTTGTGGCGCACGTTGCCGTGTCCACGTAGCTGAGGCCGTTCGTATTGGCGATCCACACGGCCGTCGGGATATCTGGATCGGTGACGACCCATCCTCTACCCGGGGTGGGGCTGGGGTCCGCGTACACCTCCACCCACGGCGCGAAGACTCCCGCGGCGAACCCCGCCTCCCAGACCGCGTGCGTCCCGGTGTCGTACATGAAGACAGCACTGCCGTCGATGGCCCAGCTGAGAGTCACGCCGTGCGGATCAGTCGGCGAGACCGACGGTCCACCCGCGGTCCCGTTGGTGATCTGTGTCCATATGCCGGTCGTTCCGGTGCCCGTGAACGCGTAGACGCCGGTGTTCTGAAACGCGGCGACCAGGACGTAGCTCCCGGGGCTCATGGTCTCCGTCGCGAGCGCGATGGGGCGCGACGTCACCCCGGGTGGAAGAGGCAGTGCCGTGAACGGTCCACCCGTGGACCATGCGGGGTCGTACCAGATCGAGCCGAGGGCCTTGCTCCCTCCGCTGCCGCCCGAGACGATGAGCGCTGACGGCGAGACGCTCGTGTCCCACGCGACGGCATACCCGGTGCCGTTGTTGCCGGTGAAGAACGGCGGAGCGACCATGGTGTCGACGTCATTCATCTCGTCCGTCGACGCGAGCACATTCCAGTCCGCGTCGGTCGCCGCGATGTTTGACGGATCGGCGGGATCGACCGCCGCGTCGAGCTCGAACGTCGAGACCACGCCATTCACCGCGGGCAACCACGGCGGCGACGTCGACGGGTCGTAGTGCCACAGGCCCGACCTGCCCGCAATGAGCAGCACGTCCGAACCCTTGTTGTGCGTCAGCACGTCGATGTTCGAGCCTGCGAAGAAATCAGTGGTCTGACCGGCGCAGAGCGGGCTTGTCGATGATGGGCAACCGCCGACCATCGCCTGAGGACCGAGGTTCTGTCCCGCGGTGCCCGCGCTCGTCGGCTCCCACCAGGGTGTCGTCGTCCCGTAGACGGTGGATCCCACACTGCCGCTGGGCACCATCCCCGTGATGGCCGCCTTGGTCCCCGTGACGACGAGCTGCTCGACGTCGCGCGCGCCGTGCCCCGCATACGTCGCTGCGTACAGGATGTCCAGTGGCGACTTTCCCGGTGTGACCTCGTAGCCGTTCACCGTGTACCAGCGCGTCGTCGAGTCCAACGTGACCCATGTCGTGCCCGTGCCACTCCAGTAGCCGATGCCGTTGGCTCCGGCGGCGTACACGCGCGTGCCGAGGATGAGCAGTTCCTGCACGCCGACGGAGACACCCTTCTTCGCGCTCACGGTTTTCGTCTTCACCTTCGACGCCAGGCTGGTCACCTCGGTGACGCCGAGGCTGGCGCCCGCTCTCGAGACGACCGAGACGAATGCATCGCCGCGGCCGTCAAGGGTCAGGGAGTTCATGTATGACGTGCACAGCGCAATGCATTGCCATGACGCGCCGAGTCGCGGAGACGACAGCGCCCAGCGCTGCAGGCCGTGCCCAAACGTTGCCGCGTAGAGGTAGTTCCCGTCGGTGGCGAGCAGGTTGCCGGTGGCACGGGGGTTGCCCATCTGACCAGGGAGGTTCGTACCGTCGAACACCGACGGTGTTCCGGTGCCGGCATGCGCGGACTCCACCCAGGTGACGCCGTCATCCAGCGACTCGGCGACCCCGCCGTTGGTGCCGTCGCCGACGCCGGCGAACCACGTGCTTCCGACAGGAAGGAGTGCCGCCACACGGTAGCCGGAGGCGGGGAGACCCGCGTCCTGCACGGTCCACGTCTGCCCTCCGTCCACCGAACGGAAGAAGCCCTCGGTGTCTCCCCCGGCAATCAGCGTCCCGTCGGTCGCCTGGGCGACGACGCTGATGAACCCGCCGCCGATCACGGCCGAGGTGCGAAACGCCGGCCCCGTGCCGTCCGCGGATGCGGCATGGGTGCTCATGGCTGCCGCTTGTGCGGCCAGCAGGCATGCCGTGGCGACAGCCAGGTACCCGCGTACCCAGGTGTTCCTTCCTGACAACCGTTTTCCTCCCGTCGCACAAGGCGCAACCAGGCTGGAACTCTACGCGTTTGTGGAGACCGGCACAGCCAGGACGCCTCCTCGCGCACTCTCGCGGGCCGCGTCGATGACTGCCAGGCCGCTCACGGCATCCGCGGCGGTCACCGGCGGCGGCTTCCCGTCGCGCAGCGCATCGCGAACCCCGACGTAGAACTCGCTCCACCGGCCTGGGATGCTGGGCACCGGTTCGCCGCCGTCACCGTGCAGCAGACGGCCCCAGCGATCCGGCGGTGGGTCAGCGAACGCGGGTTGGTCTGGCCGCCGGCCCGCGCGCAGCGCATCCTCCTGGCCGTCGAGATGGGTCATCACGTACGCCCCGCGGGTCCCGAGCACGCGAAGGCGAGGGCCCGGGGCGGCGGCGAGGGCGCCCGCCCAGAGATGCGAGAGCACCCCGTTCTCATGGCGGAGCGCGAGGAAAACGTCGTCGTCGGAGCCACCACGGCGATCGAGGATCTCCGCGTAGACCTGACCCACGGGTCCGAACAGGGTGAGCGCCTGGTCGATCAGATGGGTGCCGAGGTCGAGCAGCAGCCCGCCGCCCATTTCTGGCGCGCGGTTGTCCCGCCAACCGGAGCCCGGGGTGGGGCGCCAGCGCTCGAATCTCGAACTCGTAGCGGAGCACAGTCCCGAGCCGGCCCTCGGCGAGGAGGTCGAGGAGAGTGAGGTGATCGGAGTCCCAACGGCGGTTGAGAAACGGAACCAGGGGCACCCCTTTCGCCGCGGCATGGTCCGCGAGGGATTGGCCGGCCGCCGCCGATGTTGCCATCGGCTTCTCGACGACCACCGCGATGCCCGCGTCGATGGCGGCGCCCGCCAGTGCCGCGTGCGACCCCGAGGCGGTGGCGATCACCGCGAGATCGAAACGATCTGCGGCTTTCCAGACGTCCTGTGGTTGGGACAGCATCAAGGCTTCGGGGAAATCGCGCCGCGCCTCTGTCCGGCGCTCCGGGTTTGCAGTCACGATTGCGCCCACGCGCATTCCCGGTGTTGCCGAGATGAGCGGACCCTGGAACACCCGGCCGGAGAGGCCGTACCCGACGATCGCGACGCTCACATCGTCGATGACTGAGGCCTCGCTCGTGACCTAGATCGAATCCCGGCGGAAGGCCGCGATGACGATCGGGGCATCCTCGCGGACCGAGACATCGGTCCCGTCAGTGAAGAAGATCCGGGTATTCCCGGTGGCGATCTGGCGAACCTGGGTCACCTCGTCCACATTGATGTACGTCGAGGCATCTCCATCGTTGAGGTGGAGGACAACCCATTTCGCCATGCATCGAGTTCTAGTCGGGCCGGAGCGAGATGTTTGTGACGGTGTTGAACGAGATCCGACAACGCGGCACCTTGGCGTGCCCTCGAACGTCGATCGACGGAGACTCTGAGCGTGGCCATCGATATCCTTCCGATCGAGAGCGGTCACCGGGGCTAGGCACAGCGTGTTCTCTCGCCGGCTGTTCATCGTCGTGTCAGCGATTGTCGCTGCCCTCGGTGTCGCGCTCATTTGTGCATCGCTGCTCAATATCGGCGGGAATGCATTCGAGGACTCGGTGCACAACCTTGCCGAGGTAGGTGCGGCTCTGTTCGCGTGCGCACTCGCACTGGTCGCGGCACAGCAATCGCGGGGGCGCCGCAGGATCGCGTGGTTCTGCTGGAGCGTCTACGCAATCCTCAAAGCGGTCTCGGACTGGAATGCGTTTGCCGCGCACACCGTGACTGGATTTCCGTCGTGGACGGATGTCGCAATCCTCGTGCAACTTCCCTTCGGTGTCGTCGCCGCGCTGACGTTCATGCGCGTGCGCGCTCCACGCCTCGCGGTCACCGTTGCGTACTGCGACGGGCTGCTCATGGGCGGCGCCGTCCTCGTGCTCGGACTCGCTTCCGGGTACTACTCATTCCTCGACGGACGGACCTCGATCGTGGTCAGCATGATCAGCCTTGCGCAACCCATCACCGATGTGGTGGTGCTGACGCTGATCGTCGCCGTGACCGCGCGCATCGGGCGCAAGACACGCCCGGTCGCGCTGCTGCTCGGCGCCGCGCTGCTCGGCATCGGGTTATCCGACACGCAACTCGCGCACCAGTCGGGATTGCGCCTGCTCGAGCCGGGATCGCTGTACGCGACCGGTTGGACTGCCGGCCTGCTCTGTCTCGGTCTCGCAGCACTCTTCCCGCTCTGCTTCCGGCGCCAGCCGGATGCGCCGCTCGCCGACACGACGAGAAGCAGAGCCGTCATGTGGATTCCCATCCTCCCGGTCGCACTCGCCTGCGCCATCGGGGTTGGGCTGCGAGCCGGCGACGCGCAGATCGCGCGAGCACTCGTATGGGTGATGCTCGCGCTGATCGGCGTGACGCTGCTGCGGATGTACTTCGCGCTCTACATGAACCTGGGACTCGGTCGTGCACTGGAGCACCAGGCGTCGCACGACGCGCTTACCGGTCTGCCGAACCGCACGTTGCTCAAGCGGCGGCTGGAGCGAGCGCTCGCGGACATCGAGACGTCGCACCAGCACGTGACGTTGCTCATGCTCGACCTCGACGGGTTCAAGGAGGTCAACGACACCTTCGGTCACAGCGCGGGTGATCAGGTGCTCGTCCAGGTGGCACAGCGAGTTGTGAACAGCGTTCGTGACGTCGACCTCGTGGCGCGCCTCGGTGGCGACGAGTTCGCGGTGGTGCTTGCGGACAGCCCTGCGGATCAGGCCATCGCGCTGGCCCGTCGCGTGCTGGCGTCGCTCGAGCTGCCGATCGCGTTGCGTGTCACGACGGCGAGCATCGCCACCAGCATCGGTATCGCGACAGGCGGAACTCGGCGACACCTCGGACGAGCTGCTGCGCAACGCGGACCTTGCCATGTACGCGGCCAAGGATGCGGGCGGCAACGGCTACGCGCTGTACAAGCCGAGCATGCACCGTGTGGTGGCGGAACGCGTGCGCGTCGAGAACGCATTGCGCACCGCGTGGCTGACGGGTGACCTCATCGTGCACTACCAGCCGATCGTCGACCTGAAAGACGGACGCATGATGTCGGTGGAAGCGCTCGCACGGTGGCGGCATCCCGACGGAGACATGATCCCGCCGAGTGTCTTCATCCCCATTGCCGAGCGGACGGGCCTGATCATTCCGATCGGCGCGCGCGTGCTCAACGAGGCATGTCGCAGCCTGGCCGCGTGGCAGGCCGACTACGCCGGCACCGCCGACCTTGCGATGAGCGTCAACGTCTCTCCGCGCCAGCTCTACTCGGACGACCTGGTCGAGATCGTCCAGGAAGCGCTTCGCACCACCGGGATCAATCCGCGATGCCTGATCCTCGAAGTCACCGAGACGGCGATGACCGACGACACGGACAGCGCGATCCGCATTCTGAGCCGGCTGAAGGCGCTCGGCGTGCGCATGGCGATCGATGACTTCGGGGTTGGTGCTTCGTCGCTGGCGAGGCTCCGGCGGCTGCCCGTCGACATCGTCAAGATCGACAAGTCGCTCGTCGACCACGTTCCCGACGGACACGTCGCGACCAGCGTGCTCGACGCGGTCATCGGCGTCGTCAACGCATTGCAGCTGCGCACTGTCATCGAGGGAGTCGAACGAGCCGATCAGGCCGAGCACCTGCGTACCGCTGGATACGACCTGGCGCAGGGCTACCACTTCGCGATGCCGATGGCCGGCGCCGCCATCGAGCGCGCTCTGGCGCTCGCTCAGCCGAGCGGGGTCGCCATCTTTCCGCTCTACTCCGCAGCGGACCCGATTGCGCCACGAGCTGCAACGCGTCGTGTCGTGGTCGTGGACGACGACGAGGCGGTCGGGGCGACCGCGTGCAGGATCCTCGAGCGGGCCGGGATGCGCGCGGTTCTCGCCGTCACGATCAGGGAGGCGATGGCCGAGCTGTCGAAGCGCACCGACGCGATGGTGATCGACATCGGCATGCCCGATGGTGATGGCTGGAGTCTCATCGCGCATATCCGCGAATCGGCTGATAACTGGCAGACACCGGTCGTTGTCATGACCGGATTGCTCGACAGCGCGGAGGTCCTGAACCGCGCGTACGACCTGCGCTGCGAGTACCTCGGCAAGCCGTTCGCGCCCGAGGCGTTGGTCGCGAAGCTCGACTCGGCCGGGCGCATCGTCGCTCACGAGTTCGCGGAGGCTTCGGAGTACTCCCCAAGCGAGACCGCGGATCCTGTGGTTCTCGCCCGCTGATCCGGATTTCCCGCGGCGTGGGTGAGAATGGCCCGATGCCCCATGCGGTCCGCTTTGGCTACAAGCTCTCGGCCGAGCAGTTCGGCCCCGTCGAGTTGCTCGATTTCGTCATCGCCGCCGAGCAGGCCGGGTTTGACACGGCTGCGATCAGCGACCACTTCCAGCCGTGGCGGCACACCGGCGGTCACGCGCCGTACTCGCTCGCGTGGCTCGGCGCGGCGGGGCAGGCGACCAGCCGGATCCAGCTCGGCACCAGCGTGCTGACACCCACGTTCCGCTATCACCCAGCAGTTGTAGCGCAGGCCTTCGGCACCCTCGGATGCCTCTTCCCCGGACGCGTCTGGCTCGGCGTCGGCACCGGCGAGTCCTTGAACGAGGCGCCGCTCGGCACCGAGTGGCCCGATCAGAAGGAGCGTTTTGCCCGGCTCAAGGAGGCGGTCACGATCATTCAGACGCTCTGGACGGAGCAGCGCGTGACCTTCGACGGCACGTTCTATCGAACCAAGAACGCCACCATCTACGACCGCCCGGCGACTCCGATTCCCATCTACATCGCCGCAGCCGGGCCCGCTGCGGCGCGCCTCGCCGGGCGCATCGCCGACGGGCTGATGTGCACGAGCGGCAAGGGCATGGAGCTGTATGCGGACACGCTGCTGCCGGCGGTCACCGAGGGTGCGCGCGGCGCAGGCCGTGACCCTGCGGACCTCGACCTTGCGATCGAGATGAAGGTGTCGTTCGACACCGACGCGCGGCGGGCGCTGGACGACACGAAGCACTGGGCAGCGCTCGCGCTTTCGCCGGAGGAGAAGGTTGGCGTCGAGGACCCCATCGAGATGGAGCGTCTCGCCGACGCGCTGCCGGCCGAGCGCGCCGCAAGCCGATGGATCGTCTCGACCGACCCGGATGAGCATGTTGACCGCATCCGGCCCTACCTCGACCTGGGCTTCACGCACCTCATCTTTCACGCGCCCGGGACGGATCAGCGGCGCTTCCTCGAGCTCTACGCGCGCGACGTGCTGCCTCGCCTGCGCCGCCTGACGAGCTGACCGCGCTCAGCCCGACTGGTTCGGCCCGCTGCGATCGACGGTGATGCGCACGAGCACCCGCTGCTCGCGCACCATCGCCTCGCGATACTCGTCCCAGTCCGGATGCTCGCCGGAGACTCTGCGGTAGTAGTCGACGAGTGGTTCGAGCGCTTCGGGAAGGCTGAGGATCTCGACGTTGCCCTCCACGCTGTACCAGGCGCCGAAGAAACGCTCGCTGAGCGCACACACACTCGCGCGCGGATTGCGGCGCAGGTTGCGCGTCTTCATCGCGGTCTCACGGGTGCTGACCACCACGCGCGACTCCTCGTCGACGGCGACCGCGACCGGGGACATCTGTACCTGACCGTCCTGACGGTATGTTGCGAGCACAGCCCGATGCTGCTTGCGTATGAAGTCGAGCGCGCGTTCATGATCCATCGGTCGACTCTAGGCGCTGCACGAGCGCGCCCGCCACGCGGCGTTCGCCGGCGGCATCGACCATGACCGTATCGTCGACGAGCACGCGCATGCCGAGCGCCCGGATGGGCTCCTGCAGGCCGGCGTCCGCACGATCGATGACGATCGTGGAGGCGATGCCCGCGTAGCGTCGCGCAACCCCGAGCGCGGTCGCCTCCTCGCCGAGCTGATGGAGCATCTCGACGGTCGGACCTTTCAGTGACCGCCCGCCGACGATCGGCGAGATCACCGTGACACGCGCGCGGTCAAGGGAGTCACCGAGCACCGCAAGGATCGGGTCGACGCTCACCACCGGATTCGACGGGCCGATGATCACGACATCCGCGTCGACAATCGCCGCCAGTGCTTCCGGCGCCGGGCGCGCATCGTCGACGCCGGCGAAGCGAATGCCCAGGACCGGTGGCCGCGATCGCTCGCGCACGAACCACTCCTGCAGGCTCAACTCGCCGCTTGCGGTGCGTATCCGCGTGCGCACGGGGTCATCGCTCATGGGCAGCACCGCAACACCGATCCCGAGATTTCGAGCGATCCGCGCGACCGCCTCGGTGAGGCGAAGGCCGCTGTGCATCAAGGTGGCGCGAAGGAGATGGACGCCGATGTCGCGGTCGCCGAGCTGGAACCATGTGTCCTCGCCAAGGGTGCGCAGCATGTCGAGTGCCGCAAAGGTGTCGTCGCGCACGCCGAAGCCGGCGACGTCGTTGAACAGTCCGGCAAGCCGGTACAGGATCGCGTCGACGTCGGGGCTGACGAGCATGCCCCAGAACTCGTCGTCATCCCCGGTGTTGACGACGATCGAGAGGTCCGGTGCGGGGAGGACGGCGGCCAGCCCGGTGGCCAGCTTCGCGCCGCCGGTGCCACCGGAGAGCAGCGTGAGCCTCACGCCGGCGTCACCGGAAGAGGTCCAGCTCCGGCGGGCGCACGAGTTCCTGGCCGTTGCCGGACGTGCCCTCGAACACATCGAAGCCGTGCACGATCACCACCGGCACGCGCCGCGTCTTACCCATGAGCAGCTCGGCCGCAGCTGCGATCTCGTCGGCAACGGCGACGACGGTCGCCTGCAACGGCATGCCGAAATCGTCGGGACGTCCTCGGTAGTCGATGAGCGCCGGCAGCCCCGCGACGCCCAGTGCAACGTTGGTGAGCCCCATCCGCCAGGCCCTGCCGAACGTATCGCTCACCACGACACCGACGTGCGCTCCGGAGAGCGCGGTGATCCGTTCCTGCAGACCGCGCGCGCTCGCGTCGCAGTCGATCGGCAGGAGACACACCTGGTCATCGCCGGCGACGTTGGACCTGTCGACGCCCGCGTTGGCGCAGACGAAACCCTGACGGGTCTCGACGATGAGGACACGGTCGGCACGCACGATGCGCGTGCTCTCGTCGAGGATCACCTGGACGAGGCGCGCATCGCTGTCAAGCCTGCCGGCGAGCTCCGTCGCACGCTCGGACGGCGTGACGCCCGCAAGGCTGCGCAGCCGGCCCTCGGCCTTCGACACCACCTTCTGTGCCACGACCACGACATCGCCGCTCTGCAGGGGGGCAGCTGCCGCGACGATGAGTGCGGCGAGGTCGTCGCCCGGTCGAATCTCCGGGAGACCTTCGACTCCGCGGAGTTCCATGTTCACGCCGTCGGCTCGAGCACGCGCCACGCGGACAGGTCGCTCGGCTCGTCGAGATCGAGCGCCAGGCTCGGGTCGTCGTGGATGACGAACCTGCGTCCCCGCCGGTGTGCCTCCGCCGCAAAGCGTGGCAGCGACGCCTCGCCGAAGTGCAGCTCGAAGCCATCCGGTGGTAGCAGGTAGAGCGCGTTCGTGCCCTGCCTTCCCACCGCGGGCGCGGCGACAACGATCGCCCCGCCGGTGTCGCTGTGCGCAAGCAGGCGGCGGAGCCCGTCCGCATCCACGAGCGGCAGGTCGGAGCTCAGCAGCAGCGCCGCGGTGGCGCCACGCTGCACGGCCTCATCCAACCCCCGGCGCGCTGCGGGGTTCTGGCCGCCGGGCGACTGTTCCACAACGACGTCCGCACCACGGCTGCGCGCCAGGCCGGCCGCCTCCTCGGAGCCACAGACTGCGAGCGTCGGTCCGACGGCGAGTGCGGCGTCCAGCGCGCGAGTCGCGGTCATCTCGGCGAGCGCGCGGCGTTGATCCGGCCGCATCGCCGGTGAGAGCCGGCTCTTGGCCGTGCTGAAGTCCTTGATGAGCACGACGATCCAGAGTGTGCCGGGCACTAGGCGCGACCTTCATGCGCCAGCACCGCGTCGAACTCGGGGCGGCGCCACGACGACGTTGCTGTCCTTCAGGAGGTTGAGCGTCGTCACCGCGGCCACGAGCACCACAGCACCGACGATCTCGATGCCGTAGAAGGGGAAGCCGAGGCCGACCGGCGCAGGCAACGAGAAGACGAGGAACAGCGTGCACGGATAGCCGAGCTCGGCGATCGATGCCATCGATGCGGGCGTATTCGACAGCGCACGGTAATAGAGGAGCATCGCGAGCAGACCGGGGATGAGCGCGATGCCGATGAAGCTGGGAATCTGATGCACCGAGAACTGGCCGAGTGCCCCGAAGCCACCGTTGATGACCATGAGCACGAACAGGACCGGCAGGGCAAGCGTGAACCGCATCGCGGCCGTGGTCACGAACGACACGTTGGCGAGGCTGTAGCGTCCGAAGACGGTCCCGGACGCCCAGAGCAGCACCGCGCCGAGTATCAGGACCGCGGCGAGGAGTTGCCCGTGTTGCACCGAGGAAAACGGCGCCAACGGGTTCTGCGGGAAGACGATCAGATACACACCGACAACGGCGCACGCCGCCAGCGGCCAGAAATACGGCTTGCGTCGCTCCTTGAGCACGAGACGTGCGAGCGCGATACCGAAGACCGGTTGGAGCAGATAGAGCAGGTAGACCTCGTTCTCGACGTTGAAGTCCGGAGCCGCGTGCGCGGGAAACGCGAAGCTCAGTGCCTGGGTGAAGAGCACCGTGGCGAATGCCTGCGCGCCAAGCGCGATGATGGCCATGGCTGCCCACTGGCGCGCGGAGAGGCTCCGCAGCTCGCGACGGACGCGGCCGATCACCGGCAGGAAACAGAGCGCGATGAGCAGGGACTCGGCGAACACGATCTGGCTCGCGGAGAGCTCGCGCGTGAGCGCGGGGCGGAAGTACGCATCCGTCGCCCACATCGCCGCAGCGATTGCCACCGCGAGGGCGCCCATGCGGCCGATCAACGCGCCCACTCTCGATCCCAAGGTCAGATCTCGCCGATCGAATAGGGTGGGGAGCAGCACGGATGGTTGCAGCGCACAGGTAAATTACACTCGAAAGCCATTCCCACGCCGCGCGCCCACTTGCACACTCCGGAGAGGACCCGATGCTGTTCGGCAAAGAGCACGTCGATCGCTACATCGCAACCGATGGCGAGGAAGGCTTCACCTGGCGCGAAGGATCGGAGATCCTCATTCTCACGACCACAGGCCGCAAGACCGGCGAACAGCGGAGCAACGCGCTGATCTTCGGCCGATCGGGCGACGACTACCTTGTGGTCGGATCAGTGGGTGGCCGCCCGAAACCGCCTGCGTGGTACCTCAACCTGCAGGCGAACGCTGAGGTGACAGTGCAGGTGAAGGGCGAGCGTTTCAAGGCACGTGCTCGGACGGCGAACGATGCGGAGAAGCCGGCGCTGTGGAAGATCATGACCTCGGTGTGGTCCCACTACGACGAGTACCAGACGCGCACCTCCCGTGTCATCCCGGTGGTCATCCTCACGCGCATGTGAGTCCTGATGTGATGGACCTCGACGCACTCGTCGCGATCGATATGCACGTGCATGCCGAGGTGTCCGCATCGGGGCATCCGTCGCTGCCGGCGCATCTGAGCGAGGGCGCGGCGGCGTACTTCGGCGCCGACCACAGGATGCCGACGGTGCCGGAGATGGCCGCTTACTATCGCGAGCGACGACTCGCTGCCGTCGTCTTCACCGTCGACGCCGAGGCCGCCACCGGACATCCCTCGATATCGAACGAGGAGATCGCGACTGCATGCGCCGAGCACGCCGACGTGCTCATCCCGTTCGCGAGCATCGACCCGGCGAAGGGAGCGCCCGGCGCGCGCGAGGCGAGACGGCTTGCGCAGGAATTCGGCGTTCGTGGTTTCAAGTTCCATCCCAGCCTGCAGGGCTTCTTCCCCAACGATCCCGTGGCTTTCCCTCTCTACGAGGTGATCCAGGAACTCGGACTGCCGGCGATCTTTCACACGGGGCAGACCGGGATCGGCGCGCGCGTTCGCGGCGGTGGCGGCATCCGCCTCAAGTACTCGAACCCGATGTGCATCGACGACGTCGCGGTCGACTTCCCCGACCTGCGCATCGTCATGGCGCATCCATCCTTTCCCTGGCAGGACGAGGCGCTCGCGGTGGCGACCCACAAACCCAACGTGTACATCGATCTCTCGGGTTGGTCACCGAAGTACTTCCCGCCGCAGCTCATTCGCTACGCGAACACGCTGCTCAAGGACAAGGTGCTGTTCGGCTCGGACTACCCGCTGATCACGCCTGATCGCTGGCTTGCGGATTTCGAGAGTTTGGACATCAAGCCCGAGGTGCGCCCACGAATCCTCAAGCAGAACGCGGTAGCGTTGCTCGGACTCTCGTGATGCCGCCGGTACGCGCGACAGGCCTGGGATCCTGGCCGCAGCGCGCGTCACGGAAGGCCTCGAGCCGTCCGGCGATGCTCTATGGCGATCGAGTGACCACGTATGGGGAGCTCAGATCACGAGTGAACCGTCTCGCGCACGCGCTCCGTGCAGCGGGTGTTCATCAGGGCGCGCGCGTCGCATATCTCGGCGCAAATCATCCGGCGTTTCTCGAGAGCCTCTTCGCGACGGCGATTCTCGGCGCAATCTTCGTGCCGCTCAACGCGCGCCTCTCAGCCCCGGAGATCGACTACATGCTGAGCGACTCGGGTTCGTCCGTGCTCATCTTCGGTGCGACGTGCGCGGGCACTGTCGGATCGCTCGAAACTGCGAGCCGGCCGTCACTCATCGCGGTCGACGGCGACCACCCGGGCGCGCTCCACTACGACGTTGCGATCGCGGATGCGCGTGACGCGCCGGTCAGTGTGGACATCGATCTCGACTCGCCCTGCATGATCATGTACACGTCGGGCACGACGGGCCGGCCGAAGGGCGCGGTGCTCACCCACAACAACATCATCTGGAACTGCCTGAACGTGCTCGTCGACGTCGACTTGCGCAGCGACGAGGTCACACTCGTGACCGCGCCGATGTTCCATACCGCGGCCCTCAACATGACGTGCCTGCCGACCCTGCTGAAGGGCGGCCGGCTCGTCATCGAGTTGAAATTCGATCCAGAGGCGGTCATCGATGCGATCGAGCAGCAACGGGTGACGCTGCTGTTCGGTGTTCCGACGATGTTTGCCGCGCTGACTCAGTCGCCGCGATGGGCGAGCGCTGATCTGTCGTCGCTGCGCCTCCTGCTCTGTGGCGGCGCACCGGTGCCGACGTCACTCATCGCGACATACCAGCAGCGTGGTCTCGCGTTCGTGCAGGGCTATGGGATGACGGAGACGGCGCCGGGGGCGCTCATGGTCGACCCCGCGCTTGGGCGCCACGTTGCCGGTGCAGCGGGCGTCGCGCACTTCTTCACGGACGTGCGGATCGTGCGTGACGACCTCGACGACGTGGAACCCGGTGAGCCGGGTGAGGTCGTCATCGCAGGACCGAACGTCATGCACCACTACTGGCAGCGCGCGGACGCGACCGATCAGGCATTCGTCGGCGATGGCTGGTTCCGGTCGGGGGATATTGCCGTCGCCGATGACGACGGCGTGATCACGATCGTCGACCGTCTCAAGGATGTCTACATCTCGGGTGGCGAGAACGTCTACCCAGCCGAGGTGGAGAAGGCGCTCTGCGACCACGCGATGGTTGCCGAGGCCGCCGTCATCGGCGTCGCGGACGACACGTGGGGCGAGGTGGGTCGTGCGTTTGTCGTCCCGACCGCCGGCAACTCCGTCGACGCAGAGCAGTTGACCGCGCATCTGCGCGCGCGCCTCGCCGCGTACAAGGTGCCGCGTTCGTTCGTGTTTGTCGACGCCTTGCCGCACACCGCTTCCGGTAAGGTGCAGAAGTCCCATCTGCCACGAGAGGAGACCGGGTGACCACAACAATCAGTAGTGTCGCGGAGCTGGAGGCGCTGGTCGGGAAGCACGTCGGATACAGCGAATGGCTCGAGATCACGCAGCAGCGCGTCGACACCTTCGCTGACGCGACCGACGATCACCAGTGGATCCACATCGATGCGGAACGCGCTGCGACCGGGCCGTTCGGCACCACGATCGCGCACGGTTTCCTGACCCTCTCGCTGATCATTCCGATGTGGAGCGAGATCCTCCATTTCGACGGCGTGCGCCTCGGCATCAACTACGGTCTCAACAAGGTGCGCTTCCCATCGCCGGTTCCCGTCGGGTCGAGAATCCGCACGGGTGCGACGCTGATCTCCGTCGAGACCGTCGCCGACGGCAGCGCGCAGATCGTCGTGGATTTCGTTGTGGAACGCGAGGGCGCCGAGAAGCCCTGCTGCATTGCCCAGGGGGTGTACCGCTTCTACTCCTGACGCCCGGAGGTTATGGAAGCGGTCTGCCGTCGAACCAGCTGCGTTCGGGGTCGGCAGGTTGGCGCCGGCGTACGGCACGGGTCACCAGCACGGTCGCAGCTGCGGCACCGATCATCGCGAGACCGGCGATGGGTGCCCACGGCGCACCGGTCGGCTGTCGTGGCTCTGCTGTCAGAGCGACGGGCCCTGCACGCGCTGAGGGTGTCGCCGACGCCAGGGGCGTTGCGGCTGTGACAGCACCTGGCTGCAACGACGGCGATGGTGATGCCGCGGCGGTGACCTTTTTCACCGGGGATGGCTTCAGTGTCACGCGAGTCGCCGTCGGTGTCGGAGGTGGGGGAGTCACTGCAGGTGTGTACCGCGCGACGGTGCTGCCGGCCGCCCAGCACCCGCCCGACGCGAAACAGGTGACAGCGTTCGCGTTCACGGCGCTCGAGTCGATCGACCATGCGACGCCGTTGTAGTGCTCAGTAACGTGCTGCGCACCGTTCGCTCCGACGCCGACGACCCAGCAGTCACTGGCGGTTGCACACGCAACATCGCCGTAGCCGCTCGTGCTCGTCGCTGTCGGGCTTGCGGCGACCGTCCACGATCCACCGCTGTAGCGCTCCATGAGCGCCGAGCCGTCGCACGACGTGACCGTCGGGGTATTTGAGTCGCAACCGAAAGCCCAGCAGGTGCCTGCGCTTGTGCATGCGACGTCGTAGAGAGTTCTGGTTCACCGCGACATCGGGAACCGCCACGAGCGACCAGGCAGTGCCGTCGTAATGCTCGGCGAGAGCCTGGCTCGACGACGTGACCGGGCTCCCCTCACCGACCGCCCAGCAGTTCGACGCGCCGTAGCAGCGGATGCGGCCGAGCGCGTAGCCGTCGTGGCTGATCGGCGTGGGACTCGCGGCGACTGTCCATGACGTGCCGTCGAAGTGCTCGATCGCTGCGCCGCCTGGCGTTCCTGGCTCCACCGAGCCCGTCGCCCAACAGTTGGTCGACGTGACGCAGGTGACGCCGATGAGCCCGGCTCCCGGACCGCTGACCAGCGTCCACGCTGACCCGGTGTAGTGCTCGATGAGGTCGCCCTGCGACGACCCGTTCCGAGTCAGCCCGACAGCCCAGCAGTCCTCTGCGCCGGCGCACGCAACACCGGTCAGCTCATCGGTCGTACCAGGGTTGGGGCTGGCGACGACGGTCCACGTGCTGCCGTTGTCGTGCTCGATCGCCGACTGGTTCGCGCTGCCGACACCCACGCCCCAGCAGTCGGTTGTCGTTGGGCAGGCAACGTCGATCAGGACGGTTCCCGGTGGCGAGGCCACCGTCACCCAGCCTGACGTGACCGACGGCGACGAGGCAGATGCCACGAGAACGCCCGTCAAGGAGAGCAGCCCGATCGGAATCAGCAGCCACTTCCTGGATTGCCTGAGCATCGCGTTCCCATGCTATGGGCGCGTGCCCGCGGCATTCCGCGGGGTCACCGCTTCGTGTCAGCGCAGTTCCGGAAAGTCCTCTTCCCAGTACTCGTTCTCGGCCCGCTGATTCGCGCCCTGTTCGCGCAGCGCGTTCTCCCGGCCGCGCAGGTCGACTCGCCGGATCTTCCCGGAGACCGTCTTGGGCAGCTCGGAGAACTCGAGGCGGCGCACCCGCTTGTAGCCGGCAAGGTTGCCGCGCGAGTGCTCGAAGATGGAGCGGGCGACATCGCCCGAAGGCGCGTGGCCGGCACCGAGCGCGATGAATGCCTTCGGCACGGCAAGACGGATCGCGTCCGGTGAGGGCACGACCGCCGCCTCCGCCACCGCAGGATGTTCGATGAGGACACTCTCCAGTTCGAACGGGGAGATGCGGTAGTCCGACGACTTGAACACGTCGTCGGCGCGCCCGATGTACGTGATGTAGCCGTCGGCATCACGCGATGCCACATCTCCGGTGTGATAGAAGCCGTCGCGCATCGCGTCATCGTTCTGTTCGCGGTCGCGATAGCCGACCATGAGCCCGACCGGACGCTCCGAGAGGTCGATGCAGATCTCTCCCTGGTCACCACGCACACCGCTTGCGGGATCGATGAGGTCGATCGCGTATCCCGGCAGGGGCCGGCCCATGGACCCGGCTTTCACAGGCTGTCCGGACGAGTTCCCCACCTGCGCCGTGGTCTCGGTCTGTCCGTAGCCGTCGCGAATCGTGAGACCCCACGCCTGGCGCACCTGCTCGATGACTTCGGGATTGAGCGGCTCGCCCGCGCTCAATGCCTCGCGCAGTGGGGGCTTCCAGGCGCTGAGGTCTTCCTGGATGAGCATCCGCCACACCGTCGGCGGTGCGCAGAAGCTGCTGACCGCGCATCGAGTCAGCGTGTCGAGCAGGCGTGTCGCCGAGAAGCGCGCAGTGTTGAGGATGAGCACGGTCGCCTCGGCGTTCCACGGGGCGAAGATGTTGCTCCACGCGTGTTTCGCCCACCCCGCGCCGGCCAGGTTGAGATGCACGTCGCCGGGCTGCAGCGCGATCCAGTACATCGTGGAGAGATGGCCGATCGGGTAGCTCGCATGTGTGTGCTCCACGAGCTTCGGCTGCGCCGTCGTCCCTGAGGTGAAGTAGAGAAAGAGCGGATCGCTCGCTCGCGTCGGTCCATCAGGTGTGAACCCGCCGGCAGTGTCGAGGAAGTCGTCGTAGTGCAGCCAGCCGTCGACGTCATCACCCACCGCGATGCGCGTGTAGTCACCGGTGACGTCCGCGAAATGCCCTGTCTGCACCGACTCGGCGATCACGTGCGCGACGTTGCCCCGCGCGACGCGGTCCCTCAAATCCGCGGGCGTCAGGAGCGTCGACGAAGGGATGATCACCGAGCCGAGCTTGGTCAGCGCGAGCGTGCACTCCCACAGCGCAGCCCGGTTGCCGAGCATGAGCAGTGTCGAATCACCGCGACGGACGCCGTTGGCGCGGAGCCACAACGCCAGCGCGTCGGACCGCCGGGCAAGCTGCTGGAAGGTGAGGATCGTCTCGGAGCCGTCTTCATCGATGACCCAGAGCCCAGGGCTGTCGTTGTCGCGAGCGATGACGTCGAACCAATCGAGCGCCCAGTTGAAGTGCTCCGGTTGTGGCCATCGGAAATCGCGGTACGCAGTCGCATAGTCCTGCCGGTGCGCAAGGAGAACGTCACGCGCGGCTCTGAAGTCCATGACGACAACCTCTCTGGCTCAGGAACTCCTTGAACGAATGGCGCGAGCCGTCTCCATGAGGCGTCCGGCGCGCGCAGGGTCGACCTTACTCCACGTCACACCGTCCACTTTCAGGCTGGTGCCGACGATCACGCCGTCCGCCACCGCGAAGATCTCGTCGAGGCGTTCGGCGCTCACCCCGGTGTTCGCGAAGACCGGCACGTCCGGGACCGCATCCTTGGCAGTCTGGAGGTCGCTCATCGCGAAGGGCACGCCCGCCGCGGGGCCGGAGATGAGGATCGCGTCGACGCCGAGGAATGCCGCGCCCCGGGCTCGGTCGGCGATCCCTCGCGTGCCGACGGCGCTGCTGAACTCGGGCGAGATGTTGTCGAAAAGCGCGACGTCGTCAGCCCCGATCGCGGTGCGATAGCCCGCGAGATCGCCGATGGAGGGAGCGATCATGCCAAGGTCGCTCTCGTACACACCGGTGAGCACCTCGCGGATGAACGTCGCGCCGGTCGCACGGGCGAGTGCGAGCGTCGCCTTCGCATCCCAGAGGATGTTCACACCGAACGGCACCTTGACCGACGAACGCAACTCGCCGACGACCGCCGCCATCGCAGCCGGAATCTCCGGTCCGACGCTGAGCTGGTACGGGATATCGGCCTCGTTGCAGAAGAGCACCCCGTCGACGCCGGCCGCCTGCAGCGTCTCAAGGTCGCGACCCACGACATCGACGAGATGCGACCGACCCAGCTCGCGGTTGTGCCTCGGTCGTCCCGGCAGGCCTGGGAAGTGCAGCATGGCGATCACCGGTTTCTGCGTGCCGAAGCGCTGCGCGAGCGACAGTGTCATACCGATCTCCTCTCTCCTGAATGCACCGCACTCCGGTGCTGATCGACGAATTCGATGACGGCGCGATTCCAGGGCTCAGGATTCTCGAGAAACGCGGCGTGCCCGCCGGGAACGATCGCCCAGGCCGCACTGGGCAGTTCCTCGTACATGCGATGCGACAGGGCAAGCCTGATGATGATGTCGTCGTCCGCGGCGATGACGAGAGCGGGTGTGCGCAACGCTCCGAGGCGATCGGAGCAGTCGTGCGTCACCAGAGCGCCGATCTGCGCCGCGAACGATGCCGCCGGCTGAACGCTGCGCTCCATCTCGCCGAGATACGTGGTGAGCAGCTCCGGCTGCTTCTCGTAGAACCGCGGGCTGAAAACCCACGGCGCCTGCTGGCGCATCATCGCGGGCATCCCGGCGGTCACAGCGATCTGACCCCAGACGTCGAAGGCAGCGCGCGTGTAGGCATCGGGCTTTCCATATGTATTGGCAAGCACAACGGAGTGCAGGTCGTTCGGATACGCGAGCGCATATTCCTGCGCGATCAGACCGCCCATCGACACGCCCGCCAGGTGCAACGGGGCCAGGCTGAGCGTGTCGACGAGTGCCTTGGTGTCCACCGCCATCTCGCGGCTCGTGTACGGGCCGGGTGGATGGCTCGACCGTCCGACGCCGCGGTTGTCGAACGTCACGACGCGGAGCCCGGCAGCCACGAGGGGTGCGACCTGCATCGCCCATCCCTCGAGGTCGTCGCCGACACCGTTCACGAGCAGGAGCGTCTCGGTCCCTTCGCCACTGATCCTGTAGTGGATGTCCATTCCGTTGGCTTGCACGACGGGCATCGCATCAACCCCCGGCGTCTGATGTGTGGTCGCGAATCGCCGCTTTCCACAGATCGACCGAGAACCGCAGGTCGTCGATGACTTGATCGTCCGGATCTTCCCAACCCGGGATGATCTCGAAGACCAGATCGATGTCGCCGGCCCCGGTTTCGGCCAGGGTGCTCAGCACTCGTCCCGGGTCGATGATGCCGCCCGCGTTGTGCTCCGCGGTGAACGCCCAGTGATGGTCGGCGAGCCCGTCCGACTGCTGCAATTGCACCTCGGCGAGGCGGCTTCCGAAGCGGCGAAGCCACGCGTAGGGATCACGCTCGTCCCCGGTCGTGCCGGGGACGCACTGATGGCCGACGTCGAGACAGAGCTTCCACGGGACATGGTCGATGTCGCCGTCGCTGAGCAGGTCCTCGAGCTGCGGCATCATCGACGGCTCGCGCACCGCCACGAGGTTCTCGACGAGGAGATGGTCGAGCCCTGCGTTGCGCGCGTGCTCGGCAAGCGTGGTGAGGTCACGGCGCAGCGTCCCCCAGCGTTCGGCGCGACGTTCCAGGTCCGACCAGTCGGGCACGCTCATCGCCCCGACATGACCGCCGGTCGCTCTGCAGCCAAGTGCGGCCGTGAGGTCGACCACCTCGCGGTACCAGGCCAGCGCGCTCTCGCGCCGGGTGGCGTCGGGATGCATGAGGAGATCGAGCGAGTAGGCGGCGAGCCCGGTGAACGTCGCGTGCGCGCGCAGGCCGTGTGCATCGAGTGCCGCACGCGTGCGCTCGATCGCGTCGCGCCGTCCTGCAAACGTGTCGGTGCCTTCGATGAGGTCGAGCGAGAGCTCGACGAAGTCGAGATCGAGGTCGTTGCGGACCACCGACGCCCAGTCCGCAGGCCGCGGCCAGCGTTTCAGCGCGAAGCACGTGTTGATGCCGAGCGTCACGTTCATCCATACCCTCCCGGATGACGTTGCGATTCCTGCGGCTTGGACGCGTTGGTGGTGGAGACGCGCAGCGTCGCCGACGCCACGACCTCGCGGTAGTGCTCGTAGATGGCCTGGTATCTCTGGTGGTTCGCGGCGTCGGGCTCGATCGGTGAGTTACGCCTGCAGGCTGTCGCCATCGCAACCTCGGGGCTCGAGTACAGCCCGACGCCCAGTCCGGCGAGCAGCGCGACACCGGCGCCCGTCGCATCACCGGGGACGCGCGACACCGGGATGCCGAGCACATCAGCCTTGATCCGCCCCCACGTCTGCAGCGATGCCGGCCTGCCGGACACACGCAACTCGGTCACCGGCGTGCTCGCGCGGCCGAGTGATTCGAGGTGCGCTCGGATGCCGAAGGCGACGCCCTCGAGCGTCGCCCGCGCCCACGCCTTGCGGTCGTGGCGGATCGACAGCCCGACGGCGCTGCCGCGCAGCATCGGATCGTCGCGCTCGCCGTCACCGAGCACGGGGACGAACAGCAATCCGTCGGCGCCCGGTGCCACTTCCGCAGCTTCGCGGTCGAGCGTCTCGAAATCCTCGGCGCGGGGGCGGCCAGAACGCCCGCCGTACATCAGCTCGGCGAGCCAGTCGACTGCTTCGCCGGCGGTGTTGATGCCCACCTCGGTGACATACCCGGTCGGTCCCACTGCGCTCGGGTAATGGGTGATCGCGAGGTCGCGAGTTGGCTCGCTCACCACGGTGTTGAGGCACGTCGAGCTGCCCGCCATCTCGCTCGCGGGTCCCGGCGACGCGACCCCCGCGCCAAACGCGCAGGCGATGCTGTCGCCCGCTCCGGCGACGATCGGGATCGTCCTCGGCAGCCCAAAACGCCGCACCAATGCGGGGCGCAGCTCCCCGATGATCGTCCATGAAGGATGTGGAACCGGAAGCTGTTGCAGGTCGAGACCCAGCGCGTCGATCAGTTCCGGCGCCCAGGCGCGTTTGCGAATGTCGAGCAGCGCGCTCGCCGCCGCCATCGTCCAGTCGGTGACGGTCTCGCCCGTCAGCGCCAGCGCCAGAAACTCCGTCGGCTCGAGGAACAGGCGCGTCGCCTTGAACACCTCGGGCTCGTGCGCGCGGATCCAGAGGATCTTCGCTGCGACGTGGAACGCGGCGGGGACGTGCCCGGTGAGGTTGTGCAAATGCGCAGCGCCGAAGCGGTCGCGAAACGCGTCGGCCTCCGCCACCGCGCGGTTGTCGCGGTAGATGATCCCGGGCCGCAGCGGCGTACCGCGCAAGTCGATCGGAACGACAGACGGACACTGGCCTGTGAGGCCGATCGCGTGGATCGTGTGACTCGGGCCGAGTTCCGCGATGAGCTTGCCGAGCACGGCGAGTGACGCGTCACGCCAGCTCGTCGCGTCCTGCTCCGCCCATCCGTCGCGCGGCATCCGGGTGGGGTACGAGCGACGCACCTCGAGCAGGCGCCCGCCGGCGGTGTCGAACGCGGTCGCGCGAGCACCCGAGGTGCCGACGTCGATGGAAACGAGCGCATCGACAAGAGCACTGGGCATGACGGGAACCTACCCGCGGACCAGTTGCTGCGCTTTGACCTTCTCGCCGTCGAGCGTGATCAGCGCGCCGTTCAACGCCCCGGTGGAATAGTCGCTGCCGGGGTTGATCACGACGGTGCGCCCGATCCGCCGGATGCCGGACGACTCGTGGATGTGCCCGTGCAGCCCCAGCATCGGCTGGTAGGTCTGCTCGGCATCACGCACGGCTGTGCTGCCGACCGCGGCCATCTGCACCTGACCGAGCGATGCCTGCACGACGAGGTTCGCGTCAAGGAGCGGCGCCTCGTCGAGCTGCGTGCCGTAGGGCGGCGCATGCAGGTTGAACACGGCACGTTCGGGGTGCTGCAGCAAGGGAACCATGGCATCGATCGACGCCTTGAGCTGGTTCTCGTCCTGCTCGCGATAGGTGTGCCAGGGGGTGACGTTCGAGTACCCGGTGCTGATCATCTCGTGCTCGTCGTCGAGCCACACGACCTTGCCCTCGTCGTGCGTCCCCCATGGAGCGCCGTCGAGCAGTTGAGCAAGCTCCTCGGGGTCGTCGTTGCCGAGCATGAAATACAGCGGCACGCCCATCGGACGCAGGCGTTCGTCGGCAAGCTCGAGCCATTCGGTGAGGCGCTTGCGCATGAGCTCGAGAAACAACGCATCGAGCCCCTCGCCGGCCTCCATCGCCTCGAGCTCCCCGGGGTCGGCCTTGTACGGGTAGTAGCCGTGATCGGAGATGAGCTTCTCGAGCGCGACGAGCTCGGGACCGTCGACGACGTCGTAGTCGGTGCCGACGAACTTGCACTTCCAGTGGCCACCGGGTGCGCGCACGATCGACTGAATCGCCTTGCCGGCGACGTCGCCGCCGAGGATCATGACCTTGGGCTCGTACACCTTGGCGGCGTTCACGAACTTCCGAAAGCACACGTTCGAGCCGTGCAGGTCGCTGACGAAGTAGATCCGTGTTTTCGCCATCTCAGACTGGAACCGCGCCGCGCACGCGCTGGACCGCCGCCATGAACCGGTCGGCCCGCTCCGGGTCGACGCCGTTCCAGGTGACGCCGTCGCGCTTCAGGCTCGTGCCGACGAGGACGCCGTCGGCGATCGCCAGGATCTCGTCGACGCTGTCTTCGCGGACCCCGGTGTTGGCGAGCACCGGCATGTGCGGGACGGCCGCCTTGGCCTCGAGCAGCTCGCGGACGCTGGTGGACGTTCCGGTGAGCTGTCCGCTGATGAGGATCGCGTCGACGCCGAGGAAAGTCGCGCTGCGCGCACGCTCCGCGAGTGACCGCGTCCCGAGCGTGCTCGCGAACTCGGGTGTGATGTTGCTGAACAGGGCGACCGCTCCCGCGCCGATCTGCTCGCGATACGCGGCGATCGCCCCGAAGTCAGGCCGCATGACCCCGAGGTCGCTCTCGTAGACGCCGGTGAACACCTCGCGAACGAACACCGCGTCGGTGGCGCGCGCGACGGCGAGACTCGCCATCGGGTCCCAGACGAGGTTGACGCCGAACGGCAGCGTGACTGTCGATCGCACCTGTCCGATGACCGCCGCCATCCCGGCAGCGACCTCCGGTCCCACGCCGATCTGATACGGGAGATCCGCCTCGTTGCAGAAGAGGAATCCGTCGACGCCGGCGTGCTGCAGCACCTCGATGTCACGCCCGACGGTGTCCACCAGATGCCCCATGCCCGCCACTCGATCGTGGAGCGGCCGGCCGGGCATCGCCGGGAGATGGAGCATCGCGATGATCGGCTTGTCAACGCCGAACAGGCGACGCAACAGGCTCATGCGGATCCTCGGATCTCTCGTGCGGCGTTCCGCGAGGCGCGCGTGGCTGCGTTCTCTGCCGAGCAGATGACGACCTCGCAGCCGGCGCTCTCGATCCTCGAGATCTCCTCCGGGTCGGCGGACGCGTCGGTGACGATGACCGACACCTGCTCGACCGGGACCACCGTGCTCATCGCCACGTTGCCGAACTTCGTTCCGTCGGCGATGACGATGATCCGCTCGGTCCGCTCGAGGCCGCCGCGAATGACGTCGGCATCACGATCGTCGAGCTCGGTGACGCCGCGGCGCGCGGACAGGCCGGCAGCCCCGATCACCGCGGTGTCGGTGTTGTAGCGTCGAACGGCCTCGACCGCGGACGCGCCGACGCAGGTCAACTCGTCCTGTCGCACGAGACCGCCGGCGATGATCACGCGAACATTCCGCGTACCGAGCAGGCTCGCCACCGCCAGCGACGGTGTGATGACCATGAGGTCCTCGCGCACCGGGAGCAGACGAGCGAAGTGCTCGACGGTGGTGCCGATCCCGAGGAACATCGAGCGCACGCCGACGGTCAACTCCGCTGCGCACCGGGCGATGAGCCGCTTCTCCTTCGCGTGGCGGAGCGTGCGAGCGTTGGCGCCGACCTCGAAGGTACGAACCAGGTGGGTTGTGGCACCGCCGTACGTGCGCCGGACGAACCCGTCGCGCTCGAGACGCCGCAAGTCGCGACGGATGGTCATCTCGGAGACCTGGAAGTCACGGGCCAGCGTACTGACCTCGATTGCCTGGTCCTCGGCGACCCGCTCCAGCACCTTCAGGCGCCGTTCCACCGCTAACACGTTGAGCGTCTCCTCGCCGTTGTTCGGTCCTGATCGCGATTGTCGGGTCTTGATCGGAAGGGTGTCCCTCCGTGTGCAAGCCCTACTTGACACTGGTGTTCGATTATGTTCAACTCTGCCTGCTTTCGACGCGTGTGTCAAGTTGGGGGCGGACAAGCCGCCGGAGGGTCGTCATGGCAACCGCAAGCAGGCTATTCGTCCGCAACAGCACCGGGCTGGTGCGTTCGGCGTCGGCCGTCGATGCCACGATCTTCAACGCTGTCATCTCTGCGCCGGTGGGGTCGACGATCGCGTATTCGATCTTCTTCACGCTGGTCGCGTTCCCCGGCGCGAACGTCGCCGGCGTGCTCCTGCTGGTCGCCGTCATCAACATCCCCGTCCTCATCATGTTCGCGCTGCTCGGCTCGAGCATGCCGAGGGTCGGCGGTGACTACGTCTGGGTCAGTCGTGTGCTGGCGCCGCCGATAGCGCTCATATCCAACCTCTGCATGATCGCGGGCGGCCTCCTGGGTGCCGCGTTCTTCGCAAAGTTCTTCACGTTGCTCGCGCTCGGCCCGGTGCTCGTCGCATTAGGTTCGTTCGCGAACAACAGCACGCTCATGAGTTGGGGGACGTCATTCCAGACCAACCAAACCTGGGAGCTCATCGCGTCGCTGCTCATGGTCCTGCTGATGACCGGCATCCTCATCAGCGGCACCAAAGCGACCTTCCGCTGGCAGAACTACTCGTTCCTCATCGCGATGGTCGGCACCCTGATCGCGTTCTTCGTGCTGCTGATCGGGAGCCAGGCCGATTTCTTCTCGCATTTCGATTCGCTGAACAAGAGCTTCGGCGGTGGCACCGTCGCCGCCGTGATCGCGGGAGCGCCGGGTGCGGCGGGAGCGCACACCGAGTTCTTCAACGGCAACGCCACGTGGCCGACTCTCTTCTCGATTCAGGGCTTCATGATGTGGAACTTCTGGTCGGTGTACATGTCCGGCGAGTTGAAGAGCGCCTCGAACCGGCGCCGCCAGCTGTCAGTGATGTTCGGAGCACTCGGCTGGGACACCATCCTCCTGATCATCGGCGTCCTGCTGCTCTTCCGGATCGCGGGCTACAACTTCGTGTACGCGCTGAACGCCGCGAGCACGCAGTACAAGATCCCGTCCGGACCGTTCTACCCATTCCTCGCGTCACTCGTCTTCAACACACCGGTGCTGACGATCCTCATCATGGGCTCGTTCCTGTTCTGGTCGTTGCCTTCGATGATCGCGAACACGTTCATGCCGATCCGGTCGTTCTTCGCATGGTCGTTCGACAGGCTCATGCCTGAAAGCCTCGCGAAAATCAACGAGCGGACCCATTCGCCGGTGAATGCGATCATCGTCGCCAACGTGATCATCGCGGCCCTGGTGATCTGGAGCGTGTACGGGAATCAGTTCCAGCTTGTGCTCGGACTGATCGTGCTGGCGGGTGCTCTTGCGGTGATCATCGTGGGACTCGCGGCAATTGCGTTACCCACCCGACGTCCTGACCTGTATCAAGGGTCTCCCGCGAACGTCAAGTTCCTCGGCATCCCAGTGCTCTACATCGTGGGCGTGATGTCGATCGCCGAGTTCGTGGCCATCATCTTCATCTCGTTCCAGTTCCCCGCGCTCGTCATGGCCGGCGACACGGCCAACGCGTGGTGGATACCAGCCTGGCTGGGCGGCCTGATCGTCGGCGGCTGCCTGCTCTATTACATCCCGAGCCTCATCCGCTCGAGCCAGGGCATCAACATCAAATTTGTTTACAAGGAACTCCCGCCGGAGTGACCACGTCCCCCTTGGCTGGTAAGGGCGGTCGGTGAAGCCATCGGCCGCCCTTACTATGTCCGGATGGTGAGTGGAGCTTGATGATGGCCGAGAACGAGCGTCCGATCGTTGTCGACTTACGTGACGAAGCACATCGCCTGGCAACCGCATGCGTGGAGCTCGCTCTGCCCGCGAAGCTCATCGGTGGGCTCGCGATCTGGGCGCGCTGCCCGAGCGTCCACACGGGCCCGTTTGCCCGCTCGTATCTCGACATGGACTTCGTCGTCGGCTCAGCCGGCACCACGAGGTTCAAGGCGCTGCTGGTCACCCAGGGATACCTCCCTGATCAGTTCTTCAACGGCCTGCACGGGGCAACCCGGCTCTACTACCAGGAACCTGCTGGGCGCTGGTCGATCGACGTCGTCATCGACGAGCTCGTGATGTCGCACAAGCTCGACTTCCGCGGCCGGCTTGATGGCCCGGCGCTGACCGTCCCGCTCGCGGACCTGCTGCTGTCCAAGCTCCAGGTGTGGGAGATCAATCGCAAGGACCTCGGTGATGCCATGTGCCTGCTCGCTGATCACCCGTTCAGCGAGGACGACGCGGACCAGGAAGGTGTGAGCCTGCCGCGCCTGCGGTCGGTGCTCGGGAAGGACTGGGGCTTCTGCCATACATTCGAACGCAACGCGCGCAAGGTCGCGGAGCTCTGGTCGCAGGAACAGGTACCGAACGCCGTGCACAACGTCGGCGACCAGGTCCGTACGTTGCTGCAAGCTGTTGACGACGCGCCGAAGTCGCGAGCCTGGCGGCTGCGCAGCCGTGTCGGCGAGCGGCTCCGCTGGTACGAGACCCCCGAGGAAGTTCGGCACTGACGTGTCTGCGCCGGTCGACGACATCCGGGCACTGCCGCCGAACCTTCCCGTGCCGATCGACGACGGCGCATGTGCACATCTGCCCGGCATGCGCGTGCCGTCACTGGCGCTGAACAGCACAGCGGGGCGTGCGGTCCGGCTATCAGACCTTCCGGGATGGACCGTCGTGTATTGCTATCCACGCACCGGCGAGGACGGTCTCGAACCACCACCGGGATGGAACGAGATCCCCGGCGCGCGAGGCTGCACGCCACAGACGTGCGGATTCCGTGATCGGTATGCGGCGTTCCGCGATCTCGGGGCCGAGGTGTTCGGGATGAGCACGCAGACGACCGAGTACCAGCGCGAGATGGTGGAGCGGCTCGGGACCGGCTTCGAGATCCTGTCCGACGAGCATTTCGAGATGGTCAACGCGCTCCGGCTGCCGACGTTCGTCTTCGACGACATGACGCTGATCAAGCGCCTGACGCTCTTCGTCCACGACGGCCTCATCGAGCACGTGATCTACCCGGTGTTCCCGCCCGATCGCAGCGCCGAGGCTGCGCTGCAATGGCTCGCGGGAGCGCCCCACCTATAATCCCGCCATCGAACTGACGGGCAGGATTGCAGTGATCACCGGCGGTGCCAGCGGCATCGGGGCGGCCTCCTGCCGCGCGTTCGCATCCGCCGGTGCACACGTTGCGGTGGTGGATCGCAATCGCGAGGGATGCGAGGCCGTGGCCGCGGAGATCGACGGCATCGCATCGCCGTGCGATGTCAGTGACGAGGCAGCGGTTGCGGCGATGGTCGCCGACGTCGAGTCCCGCCTGGGTCCGATCGACATCTTCTACAGCAACGCGGGCGTTGCGACGGGCGGCGACATCCTCACCACACCGTCTGCCGTCTGGAACGAGCAGTGGGCGGTCAATGTGATGGCGCACGTCCACGCGGTGCGTGCCGTGTTGCCGGGCATGCTCGATCGTGGCAGCGGGTATCTCGTGCACACCGCGTCGATGGCGGGGATCCTCACGAGCCACGGCAACGTCACGTACGCAACCACCAAGCACGCGGTCGTGGGCCTTGCGGAGTGGCTGTCCATCACGTACCACCACAGGGGCATCCGCGTCACCCTGGTCGCTCCACTCGGCGTGCGCACGCCGATGTTCGAGGAAGCGCCACCCGCGTTCGCGGCCATGGTCGCCGGCCCGATCAAGGAACCGGAGGACGTTGCGGCGTCGGTGGTGGACGCAATTCGCACGGAGCAGTTTCTCGTCGTCTCGGACCCGATCGCGCAGACCTGGATGGAGCGCAAGACCGGTGACACCGAGCGCTGGCTGCGCGGCATGCGCCGCCTGCAGGAGCAGATGGACTCGCCCGAGGCGGCGCCGACCTAGTCTCGCGCGGGCTCGCCGGTGGGTTGGAGCACGATGTCGATGTCGACGCTGCACCAGGGCACGTCAATGCCCGGCGGAGCCGGCTCGAGCGCGGGGTCGTGCTCGGTGAACGTGCGCACGAGCGACGGCTTCACACCGAAGACCACGTCGGTGTCGAGGTACCGGCTTGCCGAGTTGAAGATATGTGTGGTGACCCGGTCGTATCCCTGCGCCGAGACGATCATGTGCACGTGCGCCGGACGCCATGCATGGCGTCCCGTGGCGGCGAGCATGCGGCCGACCGGTCCGTCATCGGGGATCGGATAGTCGACAGGTCGCACCGTCCGAAACGCGAAGGAGCCATCGGGATCGGTGCGGAACCGGCCGCGGAGGTTGTCGGGCGACTGGTGCTCATCCTGGACGGCGTAGAGACGATTGGCAGCGTTCTGCCAGACATCGACGACGGCCTCCGGGAGCGCACGGCCGGCGGTGTCGCGCACGTGGCCGCTGACGAGCAGCGGGTTGTTCCCCAGGTCGGCGGTGATGGCGTCGCCGTTGACGCGCCATGGAGAATCGGGGACGTAGAACGGCCCGAGCACAGTGGATTCCGTGGCGTCGTCATCGGCGCCGTGATTGATCAGGTCGACGAGCATCGAGAGACCGAGCGTGTCGGACAGGAGAATGCATTCCTGTCGGTGGTCGCTGGAGATCTGCCCCACCTCGGTGAGAAAGCGGATGCCGGCCAGCCACTCCGCCTCGGTCAATGACGTCTCGACAGCGAAGTGATGGAGGTTGCGGATGAGGCTGCCGAGCACCTCGCGCAACCGCGGGTCAGCGCAGTTCGCGAGACTGTCGACGGCCTGCACGGTCAGTCCGTATCCGGTCTCGTCGGACGTTGTCACGCCGGTCCCCATTCGTAGCCGACATAGTTTTCCGCGAGACTGGTCGCGGCCGCCCGCGAGTTCGACGGTGTACGCCAGTTGCGCGAGCTGCAACTGTGCCTGGTACGCGTCGCTGTCCGGAAAGCGATGCAGCATCGACGTCATCCACCACGAGAAATGCTGCGCCCGCCACACGCTTCGCAGGCATTGCGCAGAGTACCCGTCGAGGGATACGGTGTCGCCCGTGCGATAGAACGCCGCGAGCGCGTCGGCGAGGATGCTGACGTCGCGCAGCGCGAGGTTCATCCCCTTGGCGCCGGTGGGGGGCACGATGTGCGCGGCGTCGCCGGCCAGGTAGAGATGCCCGAACTGCATCGGTGCAACGACGTAACTCCGCAACGCGGCAATCCCCTTCTCCGTGATCGGGCCTTCATGCAGAGTCCAGCCGTCGAGCGCGAAACGCGTCTGCAATTCCTCCCAGATTCGTCCATCGGACCAGGCGTCGATCCGTTCGTCGGGCGGAACCTGCAGATAGAGGCGGCTCACCGTCGGTGACCGCATGCTGAGCAGCGCGAACCCGCGCTCGTGGTAGCAGTAGATCAGCTCCTCGGAGGATGGAGCAACGGTGGCGAGAATGCCCAGCCAGGCAAAGGGATATTCACGTTCGTAGGCCGTGAGCACGCCCGCCGGGATCGTGTCGCGAGAGACGCCGTGGAAGCCGTCGCAGCCCGCGATGAAATCGCAGTGCAGCGTTAGATGCGCGCCCTGGTGCGTGAACCCGATGCGCGGGCGAGCGCTGTCGATGTCGAGGGGCGTTACCTGGCTGACGTCGAAGTAGATCGACTTGCCCGCGTCGAGCCGCAACTTGATGAGGTCTTTCACCAGCTCCTGCTGCCCGTAGACCGTGATGCCCCGGCCGCCGGTCAACTCGCTGAAATCAATGCGGTGGTCGCTGCCTCCGAAGCGCAGTTGAATGCCACGGTGCGGCAGCCCCTCGCGGAGCATCCGCTCGCCGGCCCCCGTGCGCTCGAGCAGGTCGACGCTGCCCTGCTCGAGCACACCGGCTCGGACGCGGTGTTCGACGTACTCCCGCGATCGCGAACTCGAGCACGACCGAGCTGATGCCGTGGGCTCGCAACAGGTGCGCGAGCATGAGTCCAGCAGGGCCGGCACCGATGATGCCGACCTGAGCCTGCAGCCGGGCATGGAGCAACCGCGACCCCGGCTCGTCCACGTCTAGAACGGGAACGGCCTGCGCCCGGTTTGCACGGTGATCCAGCGCAGCTCGGTGAACTCCTCCATGGCGAAGGTGCCGCCGAAGCGTCCCCATCCACTGTCCTTGACGCCACCGAACGGCATCTGCGGCTCGTCGTGCACCGGCTGGTCGTTGACGTGGACGATGCCGGCCTCGATGCGGTTTGCAACTGCCATCCCGCGGTCGGGATCGCTCGTGATGATCCCGGAGGACAGGCCGTACGAGGTGTCGTTGGCGCGAGCCACCGCCTCATCCTCGTTGTTCACCACCTCGATGGTCGCGACAGGGCCGAAGGTCTCGGTGTTCGCGAGCTCCGAGTCCGCGGGAACATCCATCACCAGCGTTGCCTGGAAACACGTTCCGGTCGTCCCGCCACCGGTGAGCACGCGCGCTCCGGCAGCCGCGGCCGCATCGACTCGTCGCTGCACGGTGGCGAGTGCGGCCGCGTTGATGAGCGGCCCGATGATCGTGTCCATCTCCTTCGGATCGCCGAGCTTCAAGCCGGCGGTCTTGGCGGTCAGCTTCTCGACGAATGCGTCGGCGATGGGACGCTCGACGATGATCCGCCGCGCCGACATGCAGATCTGCCCCTGGTGGAGGAACGCGCCGAACGCCGCCGCGTCGACGGCGTAGTCGAGGTCCGCGTCGTCGAGCACGATCAACGGGTTCTGGCCGCCGAGCTCGAGCACGACTCGCTTGAGATTGCGTCCCGCGGCTTCCGCGATGCGCCGTCCCGTCGCAGTCGAGCCCGTGAAGTTGATGCGGCGGACTTTCGGGTTCTCGACGAGCTCGTCGCCGATCGGTCCTGCTTCGCCGGGGCCGTGGGTGACGATGTTGAGCACGCCGGCCGGCAGACCGGCCTCGGCGAAGATCTCGCCCCAGAGCAGACCACCACTGTACGGCGACTCCTCGGACGGTTTGAGGACGACGGTGTTCCCGAACACCAGCGGAGCGGCGATCGACCTCGCGGAGAGGATCAGCGCTGCGTTCCACGGTGCGATCGCACCGACAACACCGACGGGCTTGCGGACGGCCATCGCCATCGCGCCCGGCATGTCGGTCGGCAGGATCTGACCGAGCGGCGCGTACGCGGCACCCGCGGCCTGACGGAAGAGCCCGGGCACGAATCCCATCTGGAACATGCCGAACCCGAAGCTCGCCCCGGTCTCACGGGCGAGCCAGCCGACCACCTCGTCGCGACGCGACTCGAGGATGTCCGCCGCCTTCAGAAAGATGGCCTGCCGGACGGCGGCCGGTGTCTGTGACCACGCCGGGAACGCCTCGGCCGCGGCGTCGATCGCGCGCTTGGCGTCGGCACGGGTCCCCGCCGCAACGCGGGCGACGGCCTGCCCCGTGAACGGATCGAGATCATCGAAGGAGCGGTCATCGGACGCACCCACCCACTCGCCGCCGATGAACTGTGTGCACTCGCGCACGTTGCCGTTGACCGTCTGCGTGGTCGTCATGGCGCCAACCTCCAAATCCCGATGTCCTCTCGCATTGCTCTCGTCATCACGCTTCGTCGGTCGTGGCCGCGGGCTCGGCCGGAGCTGCTGTCTTCAGCGATCGTAGTGTGTAGCCGACGGGGAGGAGCCGCAACCGCAGGCGCCGGTCGATGGCGCCCCAGATCCCGTTGGGAAGGAACAGCGCAAACACGATCGCGACCGCTCCAAGCCCGACGAAATACCAGGCGCCGCTGTTCCCGAACTGCGCCTGGATGAGGTAGAAGATGATCGCCCCGAGGATCGGCCCTTCGAAGGTGCCGAGCCCGCCGACCAGCACCATGAACAGCATGTACGCGGTCCACTGCACGCCGAACACCGAGTCCGTCTGGATGAACAGTGTGTTCGCAAGATAGAGGGAACCCGCGATGCCGCATCCCACCGCAGCGACGATGAAGAGCACGCGCTTGGAGCGTGCGACGTTGACGCCCAGGGAAGCCGCGGCCTCGTCGTCGTCGCGGACTGCCTGCAGCGATGTCCCGATACGGCGCCGCAGCAGGAAGAAAACGAGTCCGAGCAGGACCGTGGCGCACGCGAGCGTGAGCCAGAACGTGTACGCCTGACGGAACCCGGGCGCGTAGACGTTGAGTCCGACCAGCGATACGCCCGTGCCGCCGCCGAGGCTCTGGTCGAGTGACACGAGAATGCCGAACACCTCGGCGACGACCCACATCCCGATCGCGAACTGCCCGCCGCGCAGCCGTAGCATGATGAACGAGACGGGGATGGCGACAGCGCCGGCGCCGACGCCGGCGACGACCATCGCGAAATACGGCGTGAACCCATGCTGGGTCAGGAAGATCGTCCCGTACGCGCCGAGCCCGATGAACGCCTGCTGGCCGACCGAGATCAGTCCTCCATATCCCGCAAGCGCGTTCCACATGACGGCGAGGATCACGAAGGTGAGCAGCACCGTCAGCTGCTGTGTCACGTCGGATCCGAAGAAGAACGGCACGATCGCGAGGACAACGATCACCGCAACGGTGATCACTGCTGACGCGACCGAGACACGTGTCCAGCGCTGCACATGGAACGCGCCGGCGATCGGTGCGCCGCGTGTGCGGATCACTGTTCGCGACCTCGGCGCGCAAGGATGCCGCCGCGCGGCGACGCGAGGACGAGCAGGAACACGATGTGACCGAACAGCACCGCGTACTGCGGGTTGACCTGCTCGCCGATGACCTGCGCGACGCCGAGCACGATGCCGCCGAGCAGCGTGCCCCACGCCGATCCGAAGCCGCCGATCACCACTGCCTCGAACGCGAAGATCAATTGCGTGGGACCGGTCGAGGGATCGAACGTCGAGCGGATCGCAAGGAAGACACCGCCGAGCGCAGCCGTCGCGACGGCGATTGCTGTCGCCTTCGCATAGACGGCGCGGGCGTTGATGCCGATCAGCTCGGCCGCGTCAGGATCCTCGGCTGTTGCTCGCATCTGACGCCCGGCGTTGGTGCGCGAGAGGAAGAGTTGCAGCGCCGTGAGCACGACCACCGCCGTGGCGAAGATGAGCGTCCCGAGCGCGGAGATGGACAGACCGCTGCCGATCTGCACACTTGCAGTCGCGAGCGTGCCGGTGCTGCTCAGCAGCGAGTGCACGTCGGGCGAAAAGATCTGGAGCAGCACGTTCTCGATCACGATGGCCAGGCCGAAGGTCGTCAGCAGCGGGACCAGAAGCCCGGCGCGGCGGCTTCGCTCGAGCAGCAGCACGTACATCGCGTAGCCGACGACCCACATGCCGGGAATGACGAGCAGCGCCGCGAGAAACGGCGAGATATTCAACTGAGTCGCGAGCAGCCAGACGAGATACGCACCGACGACCGCGATGTCGCCGTGCGCCAAGTTGATGATGCGCATCACGCCGAACATGAGCGAGAGCCCACACGCGAGCAGCGCGTAGAAGCCGCCGAGCAGGATTCCCTGGACGATCGCGTTGACCCAGATCACGACGTTCCAACCCCGGAGGCGCGCTGCGTCCCGAAATACGCTGCCGTGACCTGCTCTCGTGTGAGGTCGTTCGCGGCTCCCTCGAGCACTACCTCACCGTGCAGCATGCAGGTGACGCGGGTTGCGACGCTGAGTGCGCGGCGGAGATCCTGTTCGACGATGACGACGGTCGTCCCGCCACTGATGAGCGTCTTGAGCGAGTCGTAGACCGTGGCGACCGCGAGGGGAGCGAGCCCGAGCGAGACCTCGTCGAGCAGCAGGAGGCGCGGGTTGCACATCAGCGCGCGGCCGATCGCGGTCGCCTGCTGCTCGCCACCGGAGAGCGTTGCAGCACGCTGCGTGCGTCGAGCGCGAAGCATGGGGAACACGTCGAGCACGCGCTCGACGGTCCACTCGCCACCGCGCTTATGCGCTCCGGCGATGCTGAGGTTCTCTTCCACGGTGAGGCCGGGAAACAGGCGGCGGCCCTCGGGCACCAGCGCGATGCCAAGTGCGACCCGCCGGTGTGCGGGGACACCGGTGATGTCCTTGCCGTCGAAGACGATGCTGCCGGCGGCGGGTCGATGCGCTCCCGCGATGGTGCGCAGCAGCGTCGTCTTGCCGGCGCCGTTGGCGCCGATCAGTGCGCGCGTCTCGCCTTGGTCGATGCTCAGCGTCACGCCGCGCACCGCCTTGAGGAGCCCGTACTGCGCGTCGACCGCGCGGACCTCGAGCAGGCTCACGGCGCGGCTGAGCCGAGGTACGCATCGATGACGCGGGTGTCAGCCAGAACGTCTTTCGGCGCGCCGTCGGCGATGATCCGCCCCGAATCGAGGCAGACCAGCCGGTCGATCGCCTGCACGAGCACATGCACGATGTGCTCGATCCAGATGATGGCGATACCGCGTTTGCGGAGCTCCTGAATGGTGCCGACGAGCTCCAGCGCCTCGGCATCGGTGAGCCCGCCGCCGATCTCGTCGAGAAACAGGACTTTCGGGTTCGTGGCGAGCGCGCGCGCAAGCTCGAGGCGTTTACGGTCCAGGAGACCGAGGTCGGCCGCGCGGCGGTTGGCGACGCCCACGAGGCCGCATGTCTGCAGCACGTCGACGGCACTGGCATACGCTGCGGCGTGGCGCTGACCGGCACCGAGCATCGCGCCCACCAGCACGTTCTCGAAGACAGTCATGCCGGAGAACGGGCGCGGGATCTGGTGCGTGCGCGCGATGCCGAGGCGGCAGCGCCGGTCCGCGCGCAGCCCGGTCACATCGTTGCCTTCGTAGTTGACGCGTCCGGACGACGGACGCTGCGAGCCCGCAAGGATGTTCAGCAGAGTCGTCTTGCCAGCGCCGTTCGGTCCGACGACGCCGACGGCCTCGCCCGACGCGAGCGTGAAATCCACGCCGTCGAGGACAACGAGGGCGCCAAATCGCTGGCCAATACTGCTGGCCTCGAGCAGCGGCGAGGACATCGGCACGACGATACGCGCCCCTGGCTTAGCTGTAAGCGGTCAGTGTCGCCGCTATCGGAACGTTGGCGTCGTTCGAGTTCTCGCAGATGACGAAGTTGATGGGGTAGGCGGTGCCAGGCGTTGCGACCCACTGACCGCCGATGATTGGCGTTGGCACGACGTTGGCGTTCGGGCCCTTTCCCCATGCGAGATTCCCGAGCGGAAGTCTCGACCGTGAGCGTCTTCATCGCCGTCGCGACCGCCTGCTTGTTCTTCGGATCACCGCTCGCCTTGAGCACGGCGTTTGCGACATCGAACAGCGCCAGGCTTGCGCCTGCCTGCTGGTTCCACTCCTTGCCCGAGTTCGAACTCGTAGCCGGTGGCAAGGTCCGCAGAGCTGATGCCGGTCAGCGACGACTTATACGGGAACGTCGGTGCCCAGTACACGCCGCTGGCGAGGCCGTTGCCGATTGAGCCGAGGGCTGTCACCTGGGACGGAAAGAGCCCTGTCTTCGCGATCTGAGCGATCTTCGGCACGTAACCCTGCTGCGCGGCCTGCTCCCAGAACGTGACGAAGTCCGGCGGGATCGGGAAGGTGTTGAAGATCTCGCAGTTCTTCTGCTTGAAGAGGTTGATCTGCGACGTGAATTCGGTCGAGCCGTCGGCGTATGCGCCGGGATCGATGATCGTGTAGCCGGCCATCTTCAGCAGCGGCCCGAGCGCCGCGCGGATCGCGTTGCCGTCCGCATCGTTCGGCCACATGACACCGACGACCTTGTTGGTCGGCACCTGCGGCCAGAGTTTCTCGTATGCATTGGCAAACTGCGCGACACCGAACGAGAAGTGGAATGTCCACTTGAAGTCAACCGGGGCTGCGGGGTTCGCCTGGCGGCCGAAATACCACGCCTCCCAGGGCACGACCGTCGACACACACGGCACACCCGCGGCCTCAGCTGCGTCCGAAACCGGGTTCACCGTCTCGGGCGCGGACGTGGTCAGGATGAGGTCGACATCAGAGGAGTTGATGAGATCCGCCGCAGCCTGCGCGGCGCGCGTGCCGGACTGGCTGTCCTCGGTGATGATCTGCACGTTGTATTTCTTGCCGCCGATGGTCAGTCCGCTCTCAAAGGCTTTGCGCGCCAGCGACACGACGTACGGGTCCGGCTCGCCGAACCCGGCGTCCGGACCGGTGAGCGGGCTCACGTACCCGATCTTGATGGTGCCCGCACTGCTCGTGCCACCGGTGCTGCCGAGGGAGCCGCAGGCGTCGAGAAGACCACCGGCCACCATCGAGACGGAGCCGGCACCGAGCGCCTTGAGCACGGTGCGTCGGGTCACCGGATGATCGCCGATGAGGCGGTCGACGATGGATACCTCGCCCGCTCGGACGAGGGTGTCCTCTTGGGACATGGCTCGCACCCCGTACTTTTCCGATGCTAAGATGTTCGCATAGCGAACTCACGTTCTCTGAATGAACGTACCATATCCCTGTAGCGAGAGGCAAGCGCATTTGACGTACCGGCCGTCGCATCTCAATACTATTGGCATGAGGACGCATGTGCGCTCTGCGAACGTTTTCGGGAGCGACGATGGCTGAGATTGTCAGCCTCTCCGACGGCGTCGCCGCGGTCGTCCACGACGGCGACACGCTCGTCATGGAGGGGTTCACGCACCTGATCCCGTTTGCGGCCGGGCACGAGATCATCCGCCAAGGGCGCCGCAACCTCACGCTCGTGCGCATGACGCCGGATCTCATCTACGACCAGCTGATCGGAATGGGCTGCGCCACCAAGCTCATCTTCTCGTGGGGCGGCAACCCCGGCGTCGGGTCACTGCACCGCTTCCGCGATGCGGTGGAGAACGCATGGCCGCTCCCGCTCGAGCTCGAGGAGCACAGCCACGCGGGTATGGCAAACCGCTATCTGGCCGGTGCGAGCGGACTGCCGTTCGCCGTGCTGCGCGGCTACGTGGGGACCGACCTCCCGGCGCACACCGATACCATCCGGCCGATCACCTGCCCGTTCACCGGTGAGGTGCTCACCGCAGTGCCGGCTCTGTCTCCCGACGTCACCATCATTCATGCGCAGCGCGCGGACCGAAAGGGCAACGTGCAGATGTGGGGGATCGTCGGCGTGCAGAAGGAAGCGGTGCTCGCCGCGAAGCGTTCACTGATCACCGTTGAGGAGATCGTCGACAGCCTCGATCCCAAGCCGCAGGACGTGATCCTGCCGTCGTTCGCGACAGACTACATCGCACTGGCACCCGGTGGCGCGCATCCGTCGTACGCGCAGGGATACTCCTATCGGGACAACGCCTTTTACACCGAGTGGGACGGCATCAGCCGCGAGCGCGCGACGTTTCTGCGTTGGATGGACGAGAACGTGCTGCGCCGAGCGCCCGCGGCGTGACCGAGGCCTACACCGCCGACGAGATGATGACCGTCGCCGCCGCGCGGCAGCTGCACGACGGGACGGTGTGTTTCGTCGGCATCGGGTTGCCGAGCACCGCGGCGAACCTGGCGCGGTTCACGCACGCACCCGACGTCGTGCTCATCTATGAATCCGGCACGCTCGGCGCGAAACCGGACCGGCTGCCGCTCTCCATCGGCGACGGCATGCTTGCCGACACCGCGGACACCGTCGTGAGCGTCCCCGAAGTCTTCAACTACTGGCTGCAGCCCGGCAGGATCGACGTTGGCTTCCTGAGTGCGGCGCAGATCGACCGCTACGCCAATATCAACACCACAGTGATCGGCAACGACTACCGGCATCCCAAAGTCCGGCTTCCCGGCGCGGGGGGAGCACCCGAGATCGCAGCGTCCTGCCGCGAGGGTGTCGTGGTCGTCCGCCAGACGCTGCGGACGTTCGTCGATCGGGTGGACTTCGTGACGTCGGTGGGCTTCGGGCAGGGACCGGGCGATCGTCAGCGTCTCGGGCTTCGCGGTACCGGTCCGCGCGTCGTCATCACCGATCTCGGTGTGCTGACACCCGACCCGGAAACGTGTGAGCTGACGCTGGTCAGCCTGCATCCCGGCGCGACGGTGGAGCAGGCGCAGGCGGCGACCGGGTGGCAGCTCGCCGTCTCCGCGGACCTGTCCACGACAGACCCGCCGAGCGATGAGGAGCTCACCGTGCTGCGCCGGCTGGAGGCCACCAAGGGCGCCTGATGAGCGGGGAGGTATTCATCCTGGACGCGGTGCGCACGCCGATCGGCCGCCACGGTGGCGCGCTCGCCGGCCAGCGCCCCGACGACCTTGCTGCGCACGTCATCGCAGGGCTGCTCGAGCGCAGTCCGTCGCTCGATCCGGCCGAGGTCGGCGATGTCGTCTTTGGTGATGGCAACGGCGCAGGCGAGGACAACCGCAACGTCGCGCGCATGGCGCTGCTGCTTGCAGGCGTGCCGCCGTCCGTCCCTGGGACGACGGTCAACCGGCTCTGCGGGTCCGGCCTCGAGGCGGTGATCCAGGCGAGTCGCGCGATCCAGGTCGGCGATCACTCCGTCTGCATCGGTGGCGGTGTCGAGTTCGATGAGCCGCGCACCGTGGGTGATGCTGAAACCCGAGAAGGGCTACGCACGCACCAACGAGACGCTCTGGTCGACGACGCTGGGATGGCGCATGGTCAACCCGCGGATGCGTGCCGACTGGACGATCTCGCTCGGCGAGGGCGCGGAGTTGCTGGCGTCCACATACTCGATCACTCGTGAGGCGCAGGATGCGTTCGCGTTGCGCAGTCATCAGCAGGCGGCAGCCGCGTGGGATGCAGGCCGCTACGCGGATGAGGTCGTCCCGATCACGGGCGTCGACCTCGATCGCGATGAGTGCATCCGGGCCGACAGCTCGCTCGAGGCGCTCGCCCGGATCCGTCCCGCGTTTCGCGCCGACGGCACCGTCACCGCCGGCAACGCATCGCCGCTGAACGACGGCGCGGCGGCGGTGTTGCTCGCCGACACCGACGGGGTGAGCCGCTCCGGCCGCGAACCGCTCGCGCGCATCGTGTCGCGCGGCGTGAGCGCGGTCGAGCCGCCGATGTACGGGATCGGCCCGGTGGATGCGGCAAACGCGGCATTGCGCAAGGCGGGCATCGGCTGGGACGACCTCAAGGTGGTCGAGCTCAACGAGGCGTTCGCGGCGCAGTCGCTGGCGTGTCTGCACCTCTGGCCGGAGCTCGATCCGGAGAAGGTGAACCCCAACGGCGGGGCGATCGCGATCGGCCATCCGATCGGCTGCTCCGGTGCGCGGATCATCGGCTCACTGGCGCACGAGTTGCACCGTCGCGGCGGCGGCTTCGGCCTCGCCGCGATATGCATCGGTGTCGGCCAGGGGCTGGCGGTCGTTCTCGAGAGCTGATGGCCGCCTCGGCGCATCCGCCCAACAACACACCCGCGTATCGCTCGAGCGAGCTGCGCGCACCGAAGCGGCCACTGCACGTTCTCCCGGAACGCTTTCCCGACCTGTCGGCCCCGCTCATCACCGGGATCACGATCGGGCCACTCGACCACGACCTCACGCGCCAGCACGAGGGAGAGCCGCTCGGTGAGCGCATCACGGTCAGTGGTGCGGTCCGCGATGCGCAGGGCCTGCCCGTCGTCGGGGCGCTCGTCGAGGTGTGGCAGGCGAACGCCGCGGGACGCTACGCGCACGTCTCCGACCAGCACCCGGCGCCGCTCGATCCCAACTTCAGCGGTGCTGGGCGCTGTCTCACTGACGACGAGGGTCGATATCGCTTCATCACCATCAAGCCGGGTGCGTATCCCTGGCGCAACCATCCGAACGCCTGGCGACCCGCGCACGTGCATTTCTCGGTCTTCTCCGACGCGTTTGCCCAGCGGCTGGTGACGCAGATGTACTTTCCCGGCGACCCGCTCCTGCCGCTCGACCCGCTCTACAACGCGATGCCGGACCCGACGGTGCGCGAGCGACTGGTCGCGCGCTGGTCGCTGGAACTGACCCAGCCCGAATGGTCGCTCGGGTACGAGTGGGACATCGTCGTTGCCGGGCGGGACGCCACCCCGCTGCACGATGATGGGGAGGAATGACGCTCCCACTCACGCCGTCGCAGACCGTGGGACCGTTCTTCGCGATCGGTCTCGGTCCTACGATCGGCACGCACGTCGTTGCCGAGGGATCGCCGGGAGCAGTGCGCATCTCCGGCCAGGTGCTCGACGGCGATGGGCAACCTGTTCGCGATGCACTTGTGGAGACGTGGCAGCCGGAGGGCGTCGCCCGTTCCGCCACCGATGACGAAGGACAGTTCGCGGTGGTTGCGGTCAAGCCGTCGGGAGCAACGACGGAAGCGCCGCACATCGATGTGTCGGTGTTCGCCCGCGGGCTGCTGACACGGCTCGTCACACGGGTGTACTTCCCCGACGAGGGCGGCGCAAACGAGACCGACGCGGTGCTGCGGTCGCTCACCCCTGAAGAACGCGCGACTCTCGTTGCTGTTGCCGACGGCGCCGGCCTTCGGTTCGACATCCACCTTCAGGGCGCGCGTGAGACCGTCTTCTTCGACCGCTGACGGGCTCGTCGACTCGCTCTTCGGCAGCGCCGACGTGGACCAGGCCGTCGGGGATGTGGCCTGGGTACAGGCGATGCTCGACGCGGAAGCGGCCCTCGCCGGTGCCGAGGCGGACGCGGGGCTCGTGCCGGCGGCAGCCGCAGCCGAGATCACTGCGGCCTGTGTCGTGGACCGGTTTGACCTGTCGGACATCGGACGCCGCGCGGTCGGCGCGGGCAACCCGGCGGCACCGCTCGTCAGCGACCTGCGTGCCGCGGTATCGCCCGATGCGCGGCCGTACGTCCACCTCGGCGCGACCAGTCAGGACATCGTCGACACCGCGCTCTCGCTGCTGGCGCAACGCGCACTCGACCTCATCCTTGCGGACCTGCGTGATGCAGGCGTCGCGTGTGCGGAACTCGCGGAAGCGCATCGCGACACGCTGATGACGGCGCGCACGCTCCTGCAGCCCGCGGTGCCGACGACGTTCGGTCTCAAGGCAGCCGGGTGGCTCGTGGCGATCGATGATGCGCGCGCCCTGATCGCGCAGGTCCGATACGAACGCCTTGCGGCGCAGCTCGGCGGTGCGGCCGGGACACTTGCCCCGTTGCACGGCGCGGGTATCGACGTCATGCACCGATTCGCGGAGCGTCTCGGGCTCGCGGAGCCGGTGGTGCCGTGGCACACCGACCGCACACGCGTCGCCGAACTTGCGGCAGCGCTGGGGACAGCGATCGGCGTGCTCGGGAAGATCGCACGCGATGTCACCCTGCTTGCGCAGGCAGAGGTCGGCGAGGCGACCGAAGGCGGCGGCGACGACCACGGCACGTCGTCGACATTGCCGCAGAAGCACAACCCGATTCGAGCAGTGCTCATCATCGCCGCCGCCGAGCGAGCGCCTGGGCTGGTCGCAACGGTGTTCCACGCGATGGTGCAGGAGCACGAGCGCGCCACTGGCGCATGGCATGCGGAGTGGGAGACCGTCCGCGCACTGCTCCGCCTCACCGGCGGCGCCGTTCGTCACGCTGCGCAGTTGCTCGGTACCCTCTCGGTCGATGCCGAGCGGATGGCGATGAACCTCGGGTCGGACGGCGGGCTGGTGATGGCCGAGAGCATCGCCGGACGCCTGGCAGCAAAGACCGGCCCGAGTGTCGCGCGAGACATCGTTCGGCGCTGCAGCGACGAGGCCGCGCAACGCCATGTCGCATTCGCCTCCGTCGTCGCGACGGACCCCGAGGTCTGCGGCCATCTCAGCGCAACGGAGATCGCGGCCGCGCTCGATCCTGCCGCGTATCTCGGCTCGGCGCGCGACTTCATCGATCGTGCGCAGGTAGCGCACCACGCGTCCGAGGCGGCGCCGTGACGGTCGCGCTGGCCCATACGATCCTCGGCGACCGGAGCCTGCCGATGCTCGTGATGAGCAGCTCGCTCGGCACCACGCGCTCGATGTGGGAGCCGCAACATGCGCTGCAGTCGCAGTACTGCCTGCTCCTCTACGACCACCGCGGCCACGGTGCGTCCCCCGCTCCCGACGGTCCGTACAGCATCGACGAGCTCGGCGAGGACGTCATCGCGCTGCTCGACCATCTCGGTGTCGAGACCGCCTCGTTCTGCGGTCTGTCGCTCGGCGGCATGGTGGGGCTCTGGCTCGCGTCACAGCACCCGCAGCGCATCGACCGTCTGATCGTCATGTGCGCGCTCGCGCGACTCGAGCCCGTCAGCCGGTACAGCGAGCGCGCGCTCGCGGTTCGCGCCGGTGGCCTCGAATCCATCGCCGCCGGCGTCGTGTCGCACTGGTTCACCCCGGCATTCGCCGGTCGCCAACCGGCCACGGTGCGCCGATTTGCTGACGAGCTCGCCGGGATGCCGGCCGAAGGATACGCGAGTTGCTGCGATGCGATCGTGGCGTGCGACCTTCGCGACCGGATACGCAGAATCGACGCGCCGACGCTGCTCATCGCCGGGGCCGACGACGCGATCGTGCGACCGTCGGCGGCGGTGCTGTTCGGCGCATCATTCCGCGACGCGATTGTCGCGGTGGTGCCGGATGCGGCCCACCTCGTCAACGTCGAGCAGCCCGATATTGTCAGCCGCCTGGTGCTCGAGCACCTGGCCGAACAGCGAGGGGAGGACTGATGCCGGACGATCTTCGAGAGCAGGGGATGAAGACTTGCCGCGAGGTGCTCGGCGATGCGCACGTCGATCGGGCGATGAGTTCAGGCGAACGCCTTCACCAGCGACTTCCAGGAGCACTTGACGCGCTACGCGTGGGGCGCCGTCTGGTCGCGGCCGGGGCTCGACCGCAGGACGCGCAGCTGCATCACCGTCGCGATGCTTGCAGCGCAGGGCAACGAGCACGAGCTCGCGATGCATCTCCGAGCAGCGCTGCGCAACGGCGTCACCGTCGACGAGATCAAGGAGGTGCTGCTGCAGGTTGCCGTGTATGCCGGCTTGCCTCGCGCGAACCGCGCGTTCAGCATCGCTCGCGACGTGGTCGAAGCCGAGCCCGAGACGTCCCCGGCGCCCGCCGATCAGCCATGACCGAGGCGCGCGCAGAGCATGCGGTCGGTGCGGATTTCGTGCAGTCGCTTGCACGCGGTCTCGCGGTGATCCGCGCTTTTGACGCCGAGCATCCGGAACTCACGCTCAGCGATGTCGCTCGTGCCGCCGGCCTGACGCGCGCCTCCGCGCGCCGTTTCCTGCGCACGCTCACGGAGCTCGGGTACGTGCGCAACAACGGCCGCCTCTTCGCGCTGCGCCCCCGCGTCCTCGAGCTCGGGTACGCCTACCTCTCGAGCCTCAGTCTCCACGAGGTGGCGCAACCCCACCTGGAGCGCCTGGTGGGGGCGCTGCGCGAGTCATCGTCGGTCTCGGTGCTCGACGCCGACGACGTCGTCTACATCGCCCGAGTGCCAACGCGCCGGATCATGACCATCACCATCAGCGTGGGCACCCGCTTTCCGGCGTACGCGACATCGATGGGACGCGTGCTGCTCGCGGGGCAGAGCGACGAGTGGCTCGACGGCTACTTCGCATCCGTGGAACTGCGCCGCTTGACCGCCCGTACTGTCACTGACGTCGATGCGTTGCGCGCCGAGCTGCTGCTCGTGCGAGAGCAGGGCTGGTCGTTCGTCGACGAGGAGCTCGAGGAAGGGCTGCGCGCGATCGCCGCTCCCATCCACGACCTCTCGGGACGCGTGAGCGCGGCGGTCAACGTGTCGTCGCCCGTCAGCCGGGGCAGCCCCGACCTTGTGCGCGAGGAGTTTCTGCCGCACCTGCTCGCCGCGGCTCGCGGCATCGAGGAAGATCTGCGTCACAGCACCAACGGATCGCGCTAGCGGAGCGAGTTGTCGAGCATGCCCATCCAGCGAGTTGGCGACATCGACATGTATTACGAGCTGCACGGCACCGGCGAACCGGTCGTGCTCATCGGTGGGCTCAGCAACGACATCACCGAGTTGGAGCGGCTCATCGCATTTCTCGCGCAGGCGAGTCGTGTGCTCGCGTTCGACAACCGCGGGTCGGGTCGCACCGACAAGCCGGATATCCCATATTCCATCGAGATGATGGCCGAGGACACTGCGGGGCTGATGCAGGCGCTCGAGTTCAGCGGCGCGACGGTCGTCGGCATCTCGATGGGCGGGCGGATCGCGATGGAGCTGACACTCGAACACCCGGAACTGGTCGCGCGTCTCGTGCTCGTGAGCACCTCCGCAGTCGCGAGGCCTGACAACGGCCCCACGCGCATGGAGATGCTCAGGTTCGTGGGGCGTCTCCTCTTTCGCGGCAAGTACCCGCAGCCGGCCTACGCGCAGGCACGCCAGAGTCAGGCGTCGCATGTCTATGAGTGCATCGATCGCCTCGACGAGATCAAGGTGCCGACGACGATCATGCACGGACGCAATGACTTCATCTTCCCGCTCCGCCACGCGGAGGATATCCGCCACGGCATCGCGCACTCGCAGCTGGTGACGTTCCGCGGCGGGCACATGTTCTTCATGCGCAAGGAGCGCAAGTGGTTCCTGGATTCGCTCGACACCGCGCTGACGTTCGGGGATCCGGTGGCCTCGACATGACCACCCGAATCGCGTTGCTGCGCGGCATCAACGTCGGGCGCAACAAGCGTATCGCCATGGCCGACCTGCGCGCGATGCTTGAGTTGCTTGGGTACAAGGACGTGCGCACGCATCTGCAGAGCGGCAACGCCCTCTTTGCTGCCGGCAAGGGAAAGGATGCCACGCTCGAGCAGGAGATCTCGGCGGCAATCAAAGCAACATTCGGCATGGAGGTCGCCGTCCTGGTGCGCAGCGCCGCGGAGCTTGCGTCCGTCGTCGATTCGAATCCGTTCGTCGCCCAGGGTGCGGCCTCGAGTGAGTTGCTCGCGACGTTTGTCGCGACAGCACCGCCCGAAGCGAAGATCGCCGCCGTCGATCGCGACGCGTGCGCGCCTGACGAGTTCGCGGTCGGCGACCGTGTCATCTACCTTCGCCTGCGCAACGGGGTCATGGGCTCGCGCCTGCCCGACTTCGACAAAGTGCTGGGGATCCGAACCACGACGCGGAACTGGAACACAACCACGCGCCTGCGCGATATGGCCGCGGAGGTCAGTGGATGACGTTCTTCGTCGTCGAGCGGCGCAGCGGCCCGGAGTGGCGAGAGGGACGCCCTCTCGAGGAGCAGTCCGGTTGGACCGAACACGCGGCGTTCATGGACGGCCTCGTGGCCTCCGGGTTCGTCGTCCTGGGAGGACCACTCGCCGATGAGCATCGCGTTGTCCTCGCCGTCGAGGCCGAGTTCGGAGGAAGCCGTGCGGGAAACGCTCGCTCGCGACCCGTGGGATCAGACGCACCTGCGCGTCGACAGCATCGATCGCTGGACGGTCCGTCTCGACGGTCGGCGCTAGCCCTTTCTGGTCCGCAGCAGGCAGAACTCGTTGCCTTCCGGATCCTCCAGCACGACCCACGAGACGTCCGGACCCTGACCGATGTCCTTGCGGCGCGCTCCGAGCGACAGCAGCCTTTCCAGTTCTTCTGCCTGCTCGCATCCCGAAGGACTGACGTCGATATGGACGCGGTTCTTCACCGTCTTGCCCTCGGGCACGGGAATGAAGCAGATCGTCATCGCTGCGTCCTCGGTGCCGTCCGAGGAGATCCACCAGTAGTCACCCTCGTCGACAGCCGGCCAGTCGAGAACGCGGGACCACCACGATGCCTGGGCCTCGGCATCGCGGCAGTCGACGATGATTTCGTTCAGGACGCTCGCCATGTGCACCTCCTTGTCCGCTCAGTCGCGTGGGAGATCATGGCAGCGGGGGGCGCCAGCGGCTGTGGCGGGTGCGGACCTCGCCCTCGCGGATGAGCTGCAGCCTCGGCTTCGGGCCGTCGGTGCGCCCTGCCTGCGGCTTGCGGCTGCCGGCCTTGAACGGATCGGGCCAGTCGACTCCCGGCCCCGAGTACCCTTGATCGGCTGCCGCGTGCAGCGTCCACTGAGGGTCGTACAGGTGCGCGCGTGCGAGCGCGCAGAGGTCGGCGCGGCCGGCGAGGATGATCGAGTTGACGTCGTCGTACGACGAGATGACCCCGACGGCGATCGTCGCGACGCCGACCTCGTTGCGGATGCGGTCGGCGTACGGCGTCTGATACGACCGGCCGAAGGCCGGTCGCTCTTCCTTGAGCACCTGCCCCGACGAGACATCGATCGCGTCGGCGCCGTGCGCAGCAAACGCCCGCGCGATCTCGACAGCGTCGTCCGCATCGATGCCGCCCTCGTACCAGTCGGTTGCGGAGATGCGCACGCTCATCGGCTTGTGCGCGGGCCAGACAGCGCGCACGGCGTCGAACACCTCGAGCGGGTAGCGCATGCGGTGATCGAGCGATCCCCCGTACGCGTCGGTGCGCTGATTCGTGATGGGAGAGATGAAGCTCGAGAGCAGATATCCGTGTGCGCAGTGCAGCTCGAGCATGTCGAACCCTGCGCGATCTCCCGCCTCGGCTGCCGACACGAACTGCGTGCGGATGTCGTCCATCTCCGCCGTGGTGAGCTCGCGCGGCACCTGGTTGGCCGGCGAGTACGCGATCGCCGAGGGTGCCGCAACCTCCCAGTTCGAATCGGGGAGCGGCTCGTCGATGCCCTCCCACATCAGCTTCGTGGATCCCTTGCGGCCCGAGTGGCCGAGTTGCAGACCGATGTGCGCGCTCGTGCGTTGGTGCACGAATTCCACCACGCGCCGCCAGCCCGTCTCGTGCTCCTCGCGATACATGCCGGCGCAGCCCGGGGTGATCCGTCCCTCGGGTGACACGCAGACCATCTCGGTCATCACCAGGGCCGCGCCCCCCAGCGCCTTGCTCCCGGTGTTCACGAGGTGAAAGTCGTTGGGCATGCCGTCGGTCGCGGAGTACATGTCCATCGCCGACACGATCACGCGATTCTTCAACTCCAAGGCGCGCAGGCGGAAGGGCTGGAACATCGGCGGCGCATCGGGACCGGCGTGCTGTCCGACCTGATGCCGGACTTCGGCATCGAACCATGCATCGACCTCGGCCACGAACTCCGGATCGCGGAGGCGCAGGTTGTCATAGGTGACGCGCCTGCTCCGGGTCAGGATGTTGAACGCGAACTGCATCGGATCCTGGTGCACGTACTGGCCGAGGTTCTCGAACCACTCGAGGCTGGCCTGCGCCGCGCGCTGCGTCGACACGACGACCGGTTTGCGCTCGCCTTCGTACGCGGCGAGCGCGCCGACGACGCTCGGGTGCTCGTGCAGACACGCGGCGAGCGCGAGCGCATCCTCCATGGCGAGCTTTGTCCCGGAGCCGATGGAGAAGTGCGCGGTATGCGCCGCATCGCCGAGGAGCACGATGTTGGCGTGCGACCACGCGTCGTTGCGCACCGTGGTGAAGCTGATCCACCGCGAGTTGTTTGCATGGACCGCGTGCCCATCGAGAATGTCACCGAAGAGGGTCCGGATCTGTGCGATGCTCGCGTCATCGCTCTCACCCGGCGCGAACGGACGCGCTGCGTGCGTGGCAAATCCCGCGCGCTGCCATACCGCGTCGTTCATCTCGACGATGAACGTGCTGCCCGTGGCGTCGAATGGATAGCCGTGGATCTGCATGACCCCGTAAGGGGTTTCGACGATGTAGAACTTGAAGGCGTCGAAGACGAGATCGGTGCCGAGCCACATGAATCTGCATCGGCGCACATCGAGATGCGGCCCGAACGACTCCGCGTAGCGTGATCGTGTTGCCGAGTTCGACTCCGTCCGAGCCCACCACGAGGTCGTACTCCGCGGCGAGCGTCTCGATCGGCGGTGCCTCGGTGTTGAACCGGAGTGCGACGCCGAGCGTGGCGCAGCGCTCCTGGAGGATCTGGAGCAATCGCCGGCGGCTCATCGCCGCGAAACCGTGGCCACCCGAGGTGATCACCTGGCCCTTGAAGTGGATGTCGATGTCGTCCCAGCGCGCGAACTCCTGCGACATCGCGTGGTGGATCGCCGGGTCCGCATGCTCGATGCCACCGAGGGTCTCGTCCGAGAAGACCACACCGAAGCCGAACGTGTCGTCCGCCGCGTTGCGCTCCCAGACGGTGATGTCCGCGCCGGGGTCGAGCTGGCGGGCGAGCGCCGCAAAGTAGAGTCCGCCCGGTCCGCCCCCGACAACCGCTATGCGCATGTGAGTCGGTGCGCAACTGTAGAGTGTCGAGCGTCGTGAGTGTGCCGTCATCAGCATGCCGTCGTCGATCCATTTCGCCGATCTGACGTCCCCGCGAGCGCGGGCGATGCTCGATTCCGGGCCGGTGCCCGTGCTGCTCCTCCCCGTTGGGGCTGTGGAGCCGCACGGTCCCCATGCACCCCTGCGCACGGATTCGATCATCTCGACGGCGGTCTGCGAGCGCGCCGCGATCGAGCTCTCCGGCGACCCGAAGGTCCGTGCCCTCGTCCTCCCGGAGATCGGATTCGGCGTCACCCACTACGCGGCAGCGTTCACCGGGGCCGTGACCATCAGTGAGGAGACCCTCCACGCGCTGATCGTCGAGGTCAGCTCGTCGCTGCGAGCGCAGGGCTTTCGCCACCAGGTGATCGTGAACAGCCACTTCGAGCCTGCCCAGGTGGCCACGCTGCGACGGGCGGCCGAGACTGCGCATATTGGATTGCTCGACCTCACCCGTCGGGTGGTCGCCGAGCAGCTCACCGAGGAGTTCAAGAGCGGGGCCGCCCACGCGGGACGCTACGAGACCTCGCTCGTGCTCGCCACGCATCCCGAGCTCATCGAGACCGACGTCATGCGGATGCTGCCTGCCTTGCGAGTGAACATGCCCGCCGCGATGGCCGCGGGGCAGACCGACTTTCTCGCGATGGGCATGGACCGGGCGTACTGCGGGGCGCCTGCCGAGGCGACGGCCCGCGAGGGCGACGCGACACTCGCCACGCTCGCCGCCCTGCTCATCGACCTGATCCGTGCACAGATCGAGCCCGAGCCCGGTCAGTGAGCCCAACGCCGGAACGCTGCAACCTCGCGACGCACTTCGTGGACCGCAACGTCGCCGAAGGGCGCGGCGATCGCACAGCGTTGTTCGACGGCGACAGCTCCTGCTCCTACGCGAGCCTTGCGGCGCGGGTCAATCAGATCGGCAACGCGCTGCTCGAGCTCGGCGTTCGCCCGCAGGACCGGGTGCTGCTCGCGCTGGCAAACTCCGTCGATTTCGTCGCCACCTGGTACGCGGCGCAGAAGGTCGGCGCGGTCACCGCCGAGGTCTACACGTTCCTGCAGCCCAAGGACTACACGTACTACGTCGACTACACCGGCGCGTCCGTGGTGGTGGTGGACGGCGCGACGCTCGAACGCATGCGTGTCGCGACCGAGACCACGCGCACGCACCCGATCCTGCTCGTCCTCGGAGCAGGTGACGAGCAGCTCCGCGCCGGCGAGATGTCGTTCGAGACGTTGGTCGAACGCCAGGCGGCGACACTCGAGGCGGCTGCGACGACGCTCGACAGCATCGCGCTCTGGAAGTTCACCACCGGCAGTACCGGCAAGCCGAAAGCGTGCGTCCATCGCACGCGCAGCCCGATGTTCAGCTACGACGGCTATGCGCGCGGCGTGCTCGACATACGCGCGGACGACATCGTCCTCCCCGTCCCCAAGCTCTTCTTCGGCTACGCGCGTGATCTTGCGGCGCTTTTCCCGTTCGGTGTCGGCGGGGCGGGGCTCATCTTCCGCGAGCGCACGACGGCGGAGCTCATCTTCGAGCTCATCGCGCGCCACCGCCCGACGATCCTCGTCAACGTGCCGACGATGATGCAGGCGATGCTCGACCACCCGAGCGCGAAAGACCAGGACCTCAGCTGCCTGAGGCTCTGCACATCGGCGGGGGAGGCGCTCCCCGAGCCGCTGCACCACCGTTGGAACGACACGTTCGGCGTCGAGGTGCTCGACGGGATCGGGTCGTCCGAGGCGTACCACATCTACATCTCGAATCAACCGGGCCGGTCCCGGCCGGGGAGCATCGGCGAGGTCGTCCCGGGGTACGACGTGACGATCGTCGACGACGATGACCAGCCTGTGCCCGCCGGCACCATCGGGCGCCTCTGGATCCGTGGCGAGACTGCTGCTCTGGAGTACTGGCAGGATGCCGGCGCGACCGAGCGGACCTTCGCGACCGACCTTGTCATGAGCGGCGACCTCGCGGAGCGCGACGCCGACGGCTTCTTCCTCTATCGCGGCCGGGCCGACGACCTCCTCAAGGTGGGCGGCATCTACGTTGCGCCGGCGGAGATCGAGCGCTGCCTGGCGACGCACCCCGACGTTGTCGAGTGCGCGGTCGTCGCCGCCGACCGCGACGGGCTGACGCGGAGCTGCGCGTGGGTGGTCATCCGACGGGGGACAACGTCGACTCCCGAGGCGCTGCAGGCATTCGTTCGCGAGCGGCTTGCGCCACACAAGGTCCCGCGCGAAGTGCGGTTCGTGCCGAGCCTGCCGCGTACCGGTTCGGGCAAGATCGACCGGACCGCGCTGCGGGACGCCGCGATCGCGATACCGGCTGGCGGTCAAGGAGGCACAGCAGGATGACGAGGTTCCGGGCGTCGGCCGGGTTCACCGATCGATGGCAGCACTTCGACTTCGCTGTCGCCGACGGCGTTGCCACGATCACGCTTTCGCGTCCGGAGAAGCTCAACGCGCTGACGTTCGACGTCTACGCCGACCTCCGCGACCTCATCGCGGAGCTGCCGCATCGAGGCGATGCGCGAGTGCTCGTCATCACCGGGAGCGGGAGAGGGTTCTGCTCGGGCGGCGATGTCGTCGAGATCATCGGGGCGCTGCAGTCGATGCGGGCCGGCGACCTCCTCGAGTTCACGCGGATGACCGGCTCGGTCGTCCGCGCGCTCCGCGAGTGCCCGCTTCCCGTGATCGCGGCGGTCAACGGCATCGCCGCCGGCGCGGGTGCGGTGATCGCCCTCGCATCGGACTTCCGCCTGCTCGCGCGCTCGGCGCGATTCGCGTTCCTCTTCACCAAAGTGGGGCTCGCGGGTGCAGACATGGGGTCTGCGTACCTGCTCCCTCGTGTCATCGGGCTCGGGCGGGCAATGGAGTTGCTCATGCTCGGCGACACCCTCGACTCCGACCGGGCGCTGCAGATCGGGCTCGCGACTGCCGTGGTCGATGACGAGGCGCTCCCGGCCGCGGCGCGTGAACTCGCCGACCGGCTTGCGTCCGGCCCCGCGCTCGCGTATTCGACGACCAAAGTCCTGCTCACCAAGGAACTCGACATGGATCTCGGCGGCGCGCTGGAGCTCGAGGCGATGACGCAGGCGCTGTTGATGGGCAGCCACGATGCCGCCGAGTACCACCGGGCCTGGACCGAGAAGCGCGAGCCGGTCTGGGAAGGGCGATGACACCCAAGCCGGAGATCGTCATTGCTCCGGGCCTCGCGCCGCCGAGAGGTTACGCTCACGCCGTCGTTGCGCCTCCCGGGAAGACGATCTATCTCGGGGGCCAGACGGCCCAGGCCTCCGACGGGACGATTCAGGGGATCACGATCGTCGAGCAGTTCGACCTGGCCGCGCGCAATCTGCTGGCCGCACTTCGCGCCGCCGGCGGCGAGCCCGACGATCTCGTCTCGCTGCAGGTGTTCGTCACGAACCTCGCCGCCTACCGGCTGGCATCGCGGGAGCTCGGAACGGTATGGCGTCAGCATTTCGGCCGCCGCTACCCGGCGATGGCGCTCCTCGGGATCACCGAGCTCCTCGATCCGCGAGCGCTCGTCGAGCTGGTCGGCGTCGCCGTCCTGGGATGAGCACCACCTACGCCCATCTCTCCGAGGCGCAGCGGGCGCTGCTCGTTCGCAGCGAGACGCTCGCCCGGGATGTGCTGGCGCCGATGGCGCGGAGTGGTGAGCCGGGTCGCGTCAACCGGCCGCTCGTCGCCGCCCTCTCGACCCACGGCCTCGTGCCCCACGTGCTCGATGCTGGGCGCGGTCTGTCCGTCCTCAATCTCTGCCTCATCCGCGAAGGCCTCGCACGGTTCTCGACCGAGGCTGAGATCGCGTTTGCGCTCCAGGGCCTCGGATCGCATCCGATCCAGTCTGCTGGTCGTCCGGAGGTCACCGACCTCTGGATGCCGCGCGTGGTGGCGGGCGAGGCTGTCGCCGCCTTCGCGCTGACGGAGCCCGATGCGGGATCAGACGCGGCGTCACTCTCGCTCCTCGCCGAGCCGGACGGCGACGGTTTCCGCCTCTCCGGCGAGAAGGTCTTCATCTCGAATGCTCCCGAGGCGGACATCTACACCGTCTTCGCGCGCACCACAGCCGGTGCGGGCGCGCGGGGCATCACCGCGTTCGCCGTTCCTCGGGACAGCCGCGGCCTTTCCGGGACGCCGATCCCGTTCGTGGCCGACCACCCGATCGGAAGGCTGCGCTTCGACGGCGTACCGGTTCCGGCCACGCACGTCCTCGGTGAGGTCGACCATGGCTTCGGCGTGGCGATGCGCACGCTGGACCTCTTCCGTCCCAGTGTCGGCGCTGCCGCAGTCGGAATGGCCCAGGCCGCACTGGACGCGGCCGTGGTCCATGCCCAGGGGCGCGAGGCCTTCGGACGCCCGCTCTCAGCCCTGCAGGGTGTGAGTCACCAGCTCGCCGACGTGGCGACCCGCGTCCAGGCATCGCGGCTGCTCGTCCATGCCGCCGCTGCAGCCCACGACGCCGGCATCACGCCGATCACCGAGGCAGCCGCGATGGCGAAGCTCTTCGCGACCGAGACCGCCGGGCTCGCCGTGGACGTCGCCATCCAGGTCCACGGCGCCCGCTCGCTGGAGCACGGGCACCTCCTCGAGCACCTCTACCGTGAGGTCCGCGGGATCCGCATCTACGAGGGGGCCTCCGAAGTGCAGCGCGAGATCATCGCCCGCCAGCTGTTCCGCCGGGCCGGTCGCGAATCATGAGCACGGACTCGACACGCTTCCCGTCGCGGGTATCGGTGTCGAGGAACTGCTGGACCACTCGCATCCCTGCCCGCACATACGCCGCCTGCGCCCGGCTGTTGCCGACCTCGGTCGCCAGGGCAACCGCCGTGGCGTTGTGCTCGGCGAAGAGGTGATCTGAGATCAACCGAACGGTTCGGGACCCGATGCCCCGATCCATGAGCGCACGCTCGCCGATGAAGATGTCGAGCCCCCAGGCACCCGCGGGAACGGTGATGCCCACCTCCGCGAGGTAGTCCTGCTCTCCATCCCAGGGATAGAACTGGAGGTAGCCGACCGGCGCCCCATCGAGCTCGATGATGCACGCGCTCTCGGAACCGGCCGGCTGAGTCGACGGGCGCAGCTCCTCGATTGCGGCTTCGATCGTCAGCGGGGGATCGTCGGGATCCCACCACTCCCGGACGTGAGGCTGGTTGCGCCAGGCGACGATCAGCCGGTAGTCGTCCGGGGCGTCGCGCATGCGCCGGATGACGACGTCCCCGTCCGCGGCGATGACGTCATTCACAAGAGCAGGTATCGAGTCACTCGCGGGGACGATACGCCGCGTTCTCGCGAATACGATGCCAAACGTGCGTGTGCTCGTCGTCGAGGACGAACCTGAGGTCGCCGCCAGCCTTTCGCGTGGGCTGGCCGAGGCCGGGATGTCGGTCGATGTCGCCTTGTCCGCCGAGGAGGCGCTCGACACGATGCGAACCAGCCTTCCGTACGACGTCGCCCTGCTGGACGTCAACCTGGGCGGCGATCTCGACGGCACGGATCTGTGCCGCTCTCTGCGCGCGCAGGGGGCCCCGACGGCGGTGCTCATGCTCACCGCTCGCGACGACGTCCGAGATCGTCTGGCCGGGTTCGACGCCGGCGCCGACGACTACCTCGCCAAGCCCTTCCACTTCGAGGAGGTCCTTGCACGGGTCCGTGCCCTGAGCCGCCGCCAGCTGGGTCCCCAGGTCCGGGTCCTCCAGTCCGGCAACCTGAGCATGGACAGCGCGGCCCGCCAGATCATGGTCGGCGGTGACGTCGTCCCGACCACGCGCCGGGAGTACGAGTTGCTGGAGCTGTTCCTCCGCCACCCCGGGCAGGTGCTCAGCAAGGAGCAGATCCACGACGCCGTCTGGGGTGACGGGCAGACCGTCGACTCCGGGCTGGTCGAGGTCTACGCCGGGAAGGTCCGGCGCAAGCTCTCAGCGGCATCCGCCGACGTGATCATCGAGACGTGCCGGGGGGTCGGGTACCGGCTCATCGCCGAGAGCGCAGGGGTGGCCTGACGTGATCGCCATCGCCTGGAACCGGGACGCCTTCACTCCTCGGCAGGTGACCAACCGTGTCGCCCGCATGGGCATCTTCATCGGCTGTCTCGTGTTGCTCGGCTCCGTGACCATCGTCGAGATTGTCGTTCCCAACAACCCGACGCTCGGCGGCTTCCTGCTCCTGGCCGTCCTCTTCTCCGCGTGGCTGCTGCCGACACCGTTCACCGCGGTGGTGACCCTTTTTGCGATCGGCGTCACCCTTTTCACCGCGGTCGAGGGCGCCATCGACCCGCTCACCGCCAAGTTCCAGTTCATCGCCGTGGTCGTGACCGCATGCCTCAGCGAGATGACCGTCCGATCACTGGTCGCGCGCGAGCGAGCACAGGCAGCGACGACGGATCAACTGCGCCGCTTCACCGCGGACGCGGCCCACGAGCTGCGCAACCCACTGTCGGCGCTGCAGAGCGAGCTGGAGATCACCCTGCGCCAGGAACGCACCAGCGCCGAGCTCACCGCCACGGTTCGCCTCGCGCTGAAGAACACGCAGCGACTCGTGAAGATCTCCGAGTCATTGCTGACATTGTCCCGAAGTGATGCCGGTGGTCTCATGGCCTCGGTGGCGCGAATCGACTTGAGCGATGTGCTGGAGGAGGCATATGCGCGCTGGGAGGGTCATGCGTCGAGGATGGGCGTCCACCTCACGAAATCATTGCGCTGCGAGGCGTCGCTCGACGGTGATGGGCTCCTCCTCGGCAGGCTGTTCGACAACCTCCTCGAGAACGCGCTCAACCACACACCTCGCAACGGCGTCGTGAGCGTCGCGATGGCAGCGTCACCGCCAGGCGGTTGCGCCGTGACGATCACGGACACTGGTCCGGGCATTCCCGCACCGCTGCGCCCGGTCGTCTTCGAGCGCTTCGCGCGCGGTGACAACTCACGCTCGCGGCGCACCGGGGGTGCAGGACTTGGCCTGTCGATATCCGCGGCGATCGTTTCTGCCCACAAAGGCACGATCGCAATCGATGACGACTATGTCGGTGGAACGCGAATCGTTGTGCGACTGCCTGTTACCGAGCTTTCCGAAAGGGTTTGAGATCGAAACCCACGATGAGCACATCGCCTCGATACACCGGGGAACAGCACTCATCGGAGACATCATCATGGTCGACAGGGTTACGGAGGTCAGCGAGCGCATCCGCGCCGCGCTGGATCAGCTCAACAGTCGCGAAGAGGGCCAGGGCATGGTCGAGTACGCCCTGATCCTCGTGCTCATCTCGATCGTGGTCATCGTGATCCTCACGACGCTCGGCCACAGCGTGAACAACGTCTTCTCGAACATCAGCCACGGTCTCTCGAACTAAGACGCGCAGCTGACACGCCGCGCACGCAGTGCCAGAGGGTCGCGCCGACCGTCAGCCCGCGTGCGGGGCGGCTGCTGCGGGTGGGGTGGGCGCCTGCTGTGGACGGGTCCGCGGCAGGAACATCGACAGAATGCCGGTGAGCGCCCAGAACCCGACGTTGAACAACAGGATCCGCTCGACGGACGAAACGAAGGTACGGCCGAGCGCGACCGAGGCGGCGCTGTTGAATGCATTGGTCACGGGATTCGTCGTCGGCGCCGTACTTGCTGCGGGGCATCCCGGAATCGGCTGAGTCGGATCGCTCGACGCAGCCAGTGCCTTGAAGCAACGGGTGAACGTCGCGATCTCCGCCTGGGACTGCGGCGCCGGCACCCCCGCGGCCGCGAGCTGCGACTGGAGTTGCGGCGTGACGGTCGCGATCGCAGTCGTCGCGCGGCTGGAGAGCAACCCGAAGAAGACGACACCCACAACGGCGACGCCGATGGCGCCGCCGAGTTGCTGAAACGTCGTCAGCACGCCCGACGCGGACCCGGCATCGCGCCCGGGCACACCCGCAAGGATGATGTTCAACAGCGGCGCGATCACTGTCCCAAGTCCGAGACCGCTGACGAGGAACGACGGGATCAGGTCCCATCCCGTGACGCTCGTACCCGCCAGGTGGAGGGTCAGCATGATGCCGAGGATTCCAACCACCAACAGCACAGATCCGATCGCGATGGTCCACTTGCCGAGCCTGGGCGCGACGCGTGTCGACATAGCGGACGCGAACGCCGATCCGAGGCTCCACGGAATCGTGGTGAGTCCGGCGTTGAGCGCGCTGTACTGCAGACCGACCTGGAGCATGAGGCTGAACGTGAAGAAGAATGCAGGGATGCCGGCGATGAAAACGGCGGAGATGGCGACGCCGATACGGAACGACGGGATCTGAAACAGCGAGAGCTGCACGAGTGGGAATCGAGTCGACGGCAGCGAACGCTCATAGAGGATGAATGCGAGCAGCGCAAACGGGCTGAGGGCCATGCAGATGAACGTCCATGCCGGCCATCCGGCGACCTGTCCCTCGACGAGCGGATAGACGAGCAGCAGGATGCCCGCAGTCGCGAGCACGACGCCGACGACGTCGAGTCGCTTGGCGTTCGGCGCGCGGGATTCGGTGACGAGGCGGGTCGCGGCGATGAGCGCCCCGATGCCGATCGGAAGGTTGACGAGGAAGATCCACCGCCACGACCCACCGGTGATGTCGTTGCGGATGATCAAGCCACCGGCGAGCGGCCCGGTGATCGTCGCGATGCCGATGACCGCGCCGACGAAGCCGAAGACCCGGGCGCGTTCCTGCGGCGGGAAGCTCACCTGGATGACGGAGAGCACCTGCGGGTACATCAGCGCCGCCATCGTTCCCTGGAGCACGCGCGAGAGGTCGAGCATGATGGCGCTCTGCGCGAGACCGCAGAGCGCGGAAGCGATGACGAAGCCGGACATGCCGATCAGGAACAACTTCTTTCTGCCAAAGATGTCACCAAGTCGTCCGCCGGTGATGAGCATCACCGCGTACGCGAGCCCGTAGCCCGCGACGACGAACTGGATGTCGGCGTTGTTCGCGGAGAGGTTGCTGCGGATCGCCGGGACCGCGACGTTCACGATGGACACGTCGAGCAGCACCATGAACAACGCCGTCATCACGGCCCCGAGCGCGAGCCAGCGGCGCGGGTCGAGCGCGTCGCCCTGCGGGGCAGGCACGGGCGTGGCGCCCGCGCCGGGCGGTGGGGCGATCTCGGTTGTCTCAGTCATCTCGTTGCGTGATCTCCGGCAGTGTTCAGGTCGGGGCGATCATCTTGCCAGAGTCCCGTTCGAACTGCGCTCGTATGCCGTCACCTGCCGGCGAGCGGACCGTTGAGCGCGGTGTGCACGATGCCCACCGCGAGGACGGCGAACATGGTCGCCACATGGTTGCGGCGAATGCGCCGGCGCGCGTCGCGCTTGGCGCCGGACAGACCGCTCCCCGCGAACGCCGTGAGCACCAGCAGGCCAACCGCGGCAGCGCCCGCCCAGACCCCGATCTCCTCGCCGACCGGCAGCGTGGCCCGTCCCACCGAGGAGAGGCAGTGACCGATGCCCGCGAGCGTCGCCACGGTGCCGACCCAGTTGTGCGCGCGGAACCATGCCATCGAGAAGCTGTGCCCATTGGCGAGGCGCCATCGGTTGACGAGCGAGGCGACGATCGCGACGCCGAAGAGTGCCGCCGCGATCCACCCGGTGATGGTGTCGACCTGGCTCATCGGCGACCACCGCGGTGACTCCGGGGCGTGCCTTTATGCTCGGTGATCATGGAAATGCAGTATCGACGCCTCGGGCACTCAGGGCTCCAGGTCAGCGTTCTCTCGTTCGGATCGTGGGTCAGCTTCGGGCCCCAGCTTGCCGGCGCCAACGCGCGCGACTGCCTCGCGGCGGCGTACGACGCGGGCATCAACTTCTTCGACAACGCCGAGGTGTACTCCGGCGGCAAGTCGGAAACCATCATGGGCGCGGCGATCGCCGAACTCGGCTGGCCGCGCCACACCTACGTCATCTCGAGCAAGTTCTTCTGGGGCATCGAGGATTCGGTCAACACGAAGAACACACTCAATCGCAAGTACCTGCTCCATGCAGTCGACGGGTCGTTGCGCCGCCTCGGTCTCGACTTCCTCGACCTGATCTACTGCCACCGTTCGGACTCCGAGACCCCCATCGAGGAGACGGTGCGCGCGATGCACGACATCATCACGTCGGGCAAGGCGCTGTACTGGGGCACGTCGGAGTGGAGCGCAGCCGACATCCAGGAAGCGTGGGATATCGCCGAGCGCCACCACCTCCACAAGCCCTTGATGGAGCAGCCCCAGTACAACCTCTTCACCCGCGACAAGGTGGAGAAGGAGTTCGCTCCGCTGTACGACAGGATCGGTCTCGGTCTCACCACATGGAGCCCGCTCGCGTCCGGACTGCTCACCGGCAAGTACCGCGACGGCGTCCCGGAGGGGAGTCGCGCGGCGCTCCCGGGCTACGGCTGGCTCAAGTCCATGGTCACCGACCCTGACGCCAACCGCCGGGTCGGTCAGCTCGAGGCGATCGCGAAGGACCTCGACGTCAGCCTCGCGCAGCTGTCGATTGCGTGGTGCGCGGCAAACCCGCATGTCTCGACGGTGATCACCGGCGCGAGCCGTGTGGAGCAGGTGCACGAGAACCTCGGCGCGTTGCCGGTCATCGAGCGCTTGACGCCGGAGATCCTGGCGCGGATCGACGCGATCTTCTGAGCGTCAGGCCGGGGCGACGCGGTACACGGTCCCGGATCCCCAGTCGCCGACGTAGAGCGCACCGTCCGGGCCGAGGATGACCGGCACGGGCTTGTCGAGCCCGGTCATGAACGTCGAGACGGTGCCCGAGTACGTCGACCCGTGCTTCGAGAGCGCGACCTCCTTGATCACGCCGTCCGACCACTCGGCGACGAGCGCCGCGGTCCCAACGCTGCTGCCGAGCTGGCCGGTGACGATGGCGACGCCGCTCACCGCTGCATGTTTGTCGAGCACGGCAAGCGGCGAAGGCACGCCCGCACACGGGCTCCCGCCCTGCCCATAGCAGGCGGGGAAGCCCCAGGACTGCCCTTGCCGCACCACCGCCAGCCAGTCTCCCGGGGTGCGCGCGCCGAGGTCGTCACGCTGGTTCATGGTCACGAACAGGTCGTCGGTGCCGGGGTAGAACTCGAGCCCGACGGGTGCCCGGATGTGAGTTGCGTACTCCTCGAGGTCTGACCCGTCGGGCAGGAACGAGATGATCGATGCGGAGACCGCGAGCGGCGGTGAGCAGTGGTCGCACGGCGCCGTGATGCCCATGAGCATCTTTCCGTCGGGCGCGAGGACGAGCTCGTTGCTCTCTCCCGCGTTCGCGGGGAGGGTCAGGACCGTTCGTTTCGACAAGAAGTGCGTGCCGTTGAAGTCGCTGTACGCGTCGACGCTGCCCGTGGAGGACACGTACAGCGCGCCCGCGTTCCAGAGCAGGCCCAGCGGCGTGTCGAGCCCGCTCGCCACTTCGAGCGGAGCGGCTCCGGCCTTCTCGACGACGTACAGACCGTCTTTTCCGTCGTTGGTGTATGCGGCGGTCGCGACCCAGAGACGTCCCTGCGGGTCGAAGGCGAGCGCCGCCACCGTTGCGAGGCCTCGCGAGTACACCGTCGCGGCCAGCCCGGCATGACTGCGCAATCCCTGTCCGATGCTCACGAGCGGCGCCGAAGTCACGGAGGGCGTCAACGCGCCGCCGCACGCAGCGATGAGCGTGATGGCGACGCATCCGAGAGCCAGGCTCCATCGACTCCGGCCCTTCACTGCCGGCGAGTGTACTAAGCGGTGTGGTCGAGCACCCGCAGCCAGGCGCGCGGGTCCTGGGGCGCGCCGTCCGACCAGCGGCCGCCGGCCACGCGCGTGGCGTGCGACGCGTTGAGCATGTGCTGGATCTCGTCGGCGGGAACCGGCTTCGAGAAGTAGAAGCCCTGCGCGAAGCGGCAGCCGAGGCTCTGGAGTTGTTCGCTCTGCTCCGCGGTCTCGACGCCCTCGGCGATGAGCCCGAGCCCGAGCGTCTTTCCCATGCGGATGATCGCCTGCGCGAACGCCGTGCGCCGAGGGTCCTCGGCGATGTGGTCGACGAACACCTTGTCGATCTTCAGGATGTCGAGCGGCAGGTCCTGCAGTGAGGCCAGGGACGAGTACCCGGTGCCGAAGTCGTCCATGGAGATGCGCACACCGAGGGCCTTGAGCTCGTGCAGGCGCGCACGGGCGCTCGCCGGGTCCTCGACCATGAAGCTCTCGGTGATCTCGAGCGTGAGGTGCGAGGGCGGCAGACCGGCGCGGGTCAGAATGCGCCCGACCTCGCTGACGAAGCTCGGGTCGCGCAGCTGGCGTGGTGAGACGTTGACGCTCAACGTGAACGACGCCTCGTCCATGGACGCGACCTGCCACGCCACCCACTGGCGGCATGCCTCCTCGAGCACGTGGAGCCCGAGCTCGCGGATCATTCCCGTCTCCTCGGCAATGCCGATGAACTCCGATGGAACCACCATGCCCCAGCTCGGGTGCTTCCAGCGAACCAGCGCCTCGACGCCGACTGGCGTGCTCGTCGCAAGGTCCACGATCGGCTGGTAGAGCACCATGAGCTCGTGACGGTCGATGGCCGTCTCCAGGCCGCTGCGCACCTCGAGGCGACGCGCGACGACATCCTGCATGCCCGGCTCGAAGACCTCGAACGTGTCCTTGCCCTTCACCTTCGCGCGGTACATCGCCACGTCGGCCTGACCGACGAGATCCTCGGCGGTGATGTCGCGCGAGGCGGTGATCGCGACGCCGATCGAAGCGCTCATCGTGACCTCGCGGCCAGCGACGACGAAGCGCGGCTTGAACGCCGCAACGATCCTCTCCGCGACGCGGATGGTGTCCTCGGGATCGGCGGTCTCCTCGAGGAGGATCGCGAACTCGTCGCCGCCAAAACGGGCCGGCGTGTCGGACGCGCGCAGCACGTCTTTCAGGCGGGCGGCGACATGCATCAACAGCTCGTCGCCGGCGACGTGACCGAGGCTGTCGTTGATCTCCTTGAAATCGTCGAGGTCGAGGAACATGACCGCGAGCGACTCGTTGTCGCGCTCGCGCCGTGTGAGGGCGTGCTCGAGGCGATCCATGAAGAGGGCGCGGTTGGCGAGGTCGGTGACGGTGTCGTGGAACGCCTGCACGCGCAGGCGGTGCCCGAGCCGCGTGTTCTGGACCGCAACGCTCGTCTGCGCGGCGAATGCGTCGAAGAGACGCAGATCGTCGCTGTCGAACATCTCGACGTCACTGAGCCGGTTGGCGACGACCAGCGAACCGAGCAGCATGCCCTCGCCCTGCAGGAGCGTGCCCATCGCGTCTTTGAAGCCATGCCCGCGCAACCACTCGCGAACGTCGGGATCCGTCGTCGCCTCGACGGCGATCAGCCCTCGCGTTGTTTCGTCCAGAAGTGGCACGAAGTGTTCGAGCGCCGCAGGCTGCAACGGATTGTCAGTGTTCTCGCGGTGACGGCCGCTCGCGCTGATGACGCGCAGCGAGCCACTCCCGGTTGCCGTGGGCAGGAGCGTGACCGTGGCGATATCGGCGCGGAAGACCTTGCAGAGCTGGTCGAGAAGCTCCGGGATCGCGGCACCGTCCGAGCTCGCGCGCTGGAGCATGTCGCTCGATTCGTACAGGTACAGCAGACGCTGATGCTTCTGATGCTCGCGGGTATAGACCACGTACGCCGCGCCCATTGCGGCAAGCGGTGTGACGAGAAGCAGGAGCATTTCCGGCTGGCGCTCGAGTATCGAGACGACCACGAGGCCGAGGCTGCAGTTCGCGAAGCCTCCGAGGAGCGCGAAGGACACGGACTGGACCCACTGGCGGTACGACTGGCGGCCGACGGCGATCGAGATCACCGCCGCGCTGAGCGCGAAGCCGAGCAGCGACGCCGCCGACATGAAGAGGAGCACCCAGAGCCAGACGATCGGATGCGTGGGGATCGGGGCGGCACCGGCGACACGATGGACGAGCACGGTGATCATCTCCGTCTCGAGCGCCACGCTGGCCAGGTTGAAGACGAGCTTCTTCGGATCCTGGCGGCGGATGAGGCCGAGACCGATCGCGGCGCCGAGCACTCGCGCCAGCACCAGGTGATCCGGCGCCACGGCGAACAGCCCGATCACCAGCGGGATCTCACTCAGCGAGTAGGACTGCGCCTCCTGGCGGAAATGGATGAACACCCGCCCCCACTCGGTCGCCGTGAACGCCGCGACGAGCGCGACGAGCACAAGGATCGGTGCGACCTTGAACTCCCCGGTCTGCACCAGCGGGGCGACGGCGAAGACATAGACGGCGCCCGCCGACGCGACGAGGAGGGCGTTGAACGCCCAGATCGCCGGCAGCCGGCTGCGCTCGCGTTCCTCCGGCTGCGCCACGGGCCCGGCCCGTGGATCGTCGACGTGTGACTCGGAGGTCACCACAGACCGAGTGACGCCATACGGTTCCTGTACATCTCGAGTGTCTCCGCGATGGCCCTGCGCCGGCCTCCGGCGGACCCCCCTCAGGGGCTGCCAGAGTTATATCGCGACGCTCCAAACGCGTCATCACGCTCCGGAATCGCTGATGTGACGGCCGATGCGATAGTCGGCGGCCCCTAGTGGAGACCGTGTTCCGCCAGCAGCTCCCTGATCTCAGCGTGATGCGCACCCCACGCGTCCCACACCGAGCGGGCCCAGCGCTCGACGGCGAACGTGTGGGCCTCGCCGCCGCCCGCTGCGTGGACGTCGATCACCGTGACGGTGCCGTGCCGATCGCCGGAGATCAGATCGGGATATCCACCGGGGCGGTGGGTCCACTCCCCCAGCAGCGTGGTGGTCCGGCCTGGTAGCACGCCGAGCTCGAAGGTGGCACAGAGGCTCATCAAATGCACCGCCACCGACTGGCGGTTGCGGGGGTCCGGGTTGGTTGCGTGCTGGCTCGCGTAGGCGTCGGTCCGGAGTTGGGCCGTTCCCCGGTCGACGCTCCAGTCGCTGCTCCCGGCGAGCAGCCCTCCGTATGCCGCCCAGCACCCGGGCGCCGAGGTCATGTAGTCGTGGGTCGGTCCGGCGACGTCAGCCACTTCGGCGCCGCATCCGGCGCAGACGACGGTCCTCAGTCCGGCCAGAGGGCGAGGCCGAGGGTCAGGGGTGCCGTGTGCGACGTCCCGTCCGGGTCGATCCAGGTCAGGCTCACCGTCTGCCCGCTGTTGAACCCCTCCATCGCCTTGTGCAGGTCATTGGACGAGGTGATGGTGATGTCGTTGATCTTCACGATCCGGTCGTTGGCCACCATGCCCAGGCTCGCCGCCGGTGTCCCCGGGAGGACGGTGGCGACATAGGCGCCGGGCGCCGTCTGCGTGGCGGTCGCCGCCCCTACCTGGATGCCGAGCTCCGCGGCGTTGCCGATGTGGATATTCGGTCCGCTGCCGGCTCGGATCTCGGCGATGATCTGCATCGCCTTGTTGATCGGGATCGCGAAGCCGGTCGTGGCACCGGTTTCCTGGTTCGGGTTGCCGGACGTCGAGCCCGCCGTTGTCATGCCGATGACCTGACCGGCGGCGTTGATCTCGGGCCCACCGGAGTCGCCGGGTTCGATGTCCGCCTGCACCTGGAGCATCCCGGTGAGGCTCTCGGTGTCGCCACTCTCGTCACTGGCGGTGATCTGCTGGTCGAGCTGGGAGACGATGCCGGTCACGACGGCGGGCGTACCGCCCTTGCCGAGGGCGTTGCCGATGACGGTGAGCGAATCACCGATGCTGACCTTGTCCGAGTCGCCGATCGGGACGGTCGCGAGGCCTGATGCACCGACCAGCTGGACGAGCGCGACATCGTCGGATGCGTCGTAGCCGATCACGTTCACCTTGTAGGTGGTGCCGGCTCCGTCGATCTGCGCCGTGATATTCACGGTGTTGTCGATGACATGATTGTTGGTGAGGACGAGCCCCGAGGACGTGATGATCATTCCGGTGCCGGCCACCTCGCCGGTGTGGGCCGCGGTCAGTGCGTTGATGTCAACAGTGGCAGCATCAATCGCGGCGACGGCTGCGCTGGACGCGGTGCCGCCGTTGTTGGGGGCGGCTCCGCCCGTGGGGTTGTCGCCGGTGCTGTTCGGGGCTTCGCCTGTCTGGTTGCCCGCGGGCAGGGATGCTGTGGTCGGCGTGCGCGTGAGCGTGGCGCTCGTGATCGCCCAGGCGGTCCCACCGCCGGCGCCGACGCAGACGATCGCCAGACCGGCGATGAGCGTGCGCTGCATGAAGCGGGAGCGGCTGCGCGCAGGAGCTGCCGGCGGCCAGGCGGGCGGCCCCCAATTGGGATCCGGCGCCCAGTGACCGTACGCTGCCCCGGCGGGGTCCGCTGGGGGCGGCGGCGGGTCGAAGGGGAATTGTTCCTGCATGTCGCTGCTCATGATCCGGCTCCGAGGTTTTCGGTTTGGTGACACTCTGCAGCATGAGGCCGGTTGCTCAGCGTGACCTGAGCCGTGTCTGTGACATTGCTGAGACCTCGAGCTCGGGGCCGCGCGCCGGCACCCACTACTCGGAAATCCCCGTCAGATCCTCTTTCACGCGCGGCAGTGGGGCGAACACGTAATAGATGCCCGTGAGCCCAGTGATAGCAAGCGCGATCGGTGCGCTGATGAAGGCCACCACGAAGACGATCACATACACGACCTCGCCGATCGACGTTCGGATGCGTGCCTGGCGGCGCTGACTCCGAGGGACCTGGACCGTGCTGCGGCCTTCGCCGAGCGACCACTCGAAGATGCCGCCAAAGCTGAGCGCCATCCCCTCGAGGACGACCGCGTACAACGCCATCGCGGTGTGCGAGTCCGTGCTGTCGCTGGTCAGATACGCGGCAACCGTGGCCGTGGCAAAGGGAATCAGCACAACAAAGAGCAGGAGTACGAGGTTGAGGAACAGCAGGGTCCGATCGACGTACGCAATCTGGTTGAAGCGGGCGTGGTGGTTGACCCAGATGATCCCGATGAGGAGAAAGCTCACCGCGTACGCCGCGAACTCCGGCCATCGGTCGCCGACCAGCGTCAGCAGTGAGCCGTGGCCCGGTCCGGGGACCGAGAGATCGAGCGCGAGCAGCGTGATTGCGACCGCTATCACCCCGTCGCTGAACGCCTCGAGACGGTTCTTGCTCACGCCGGTCCCACCGCTGATTCCATCGCGCCGATGAGCGTACATGCAGATGCGCCGAGCGGCCATGAGCGCGGGATTTGTTCGCACGCGGCGACCTCGGGGTACCATCTGACGGCCCCGCCCTTTCCGGCAGGGGCCGTCCTTGAACTCGTCGTTCCACTCAACGTCTCAGCAGAGGTCGAGGTTTGCCTCGTTCGCGTGATCTCATGGGTCGGCGCCCGGTTCGGCGCCGCCGGGCGTCGCTGCGGACCGGCCGCCAGCGAGCGACTCGGGGAATGCTCGTCGTGGCCGGCTTCGCCGTTTCGATCCTCACCGGGGTGGTGCTGTATTTCCTGCCGGCGATCCAGGTCGCGCTGCGCGACACCGGGCAGGCCAACACAACGCTCGGCGGCAATCCGCAGCTGCGCCCGGTTTCGGCGAGCGAAAGCCTCTCGTCCACCTCGCCCTTCACCCTGCTGCTGCTCGGATCTGACAGCGACTCGAAGTTCAAGGGCGACTACCTGACGCAGTCGATGATCCTGACGCGGGTCGACCCCGTCACCAAGCACGTGACCATGCTCTCGATCCCGCGCGACCTCTGGGTCCGTCTCTGCAATGGCCACAACGGCAAGATCGACCAGGCGTTCCTGCATGGCGGCGCCCAGTGCGCCATCCAGACTGTCGAGAAAGATCTGAATGTCCACGTCGACTACTACGCGTGGATCGGGCTGCAGGGCCTCGTATCGGTCCTCAACCAGGTGGGTGGCGTCAACGTGATCGCCAACAACCCGGTGATGGACGACTACTACCCGGCAGACCTCTCCGGTGGGAGTCCCTTTGCCTACCAACGGATTCTCGTCCTCCCCGGCGCGCAGCACATGGACGGCACGCTGGCCCTCCAGTACGTGCGCGCCCGGCACGACGACGCGTACGGGGACTTCGCGCGATCGCAGCGCCAGCAGCAGATCCTGATCGCGTTGCGCGCCAAGACGAAGACGCTGACGCTCGCCGATATCCCGAACCTCGCGGCGTCGCTTGGGTCCGACTTCCAGACGAACATGAGCATCAGCCAGGTGAGCGGGCTCCTGCCGATCGCTGGCTCGGTGCCGCTCGCATCGATCACGCAGGTCGTCCTGCTGCCACCGTACACGACCACCGAAACCGTGGACTTGCAAGACGCGCTCCGCCCGAACTGGGCGCTGATCCGGCCCGAGGTCGCGAAGTACTTCCCGGCAAATTGACATGAAGCGGGCACTCATCCTGATCGGGTTCATGGTGTTCACTGGCTTTGCCGCCAACCGCGCGCTCGCCGCGTTCCAGACCCACGGCACCTCGGCCAGCCTCGTGAACACGACGAGCCCGCAGATCCGCCTGTCCGGAACCATCTTCGTCAGCCAGGACGGCGCCATCTACGCGATCAGCGGATCGAGCGTGCGTCGCCTGCCCCTGCCGGCCGGCGGTGACTGGAGCCAGCCGCGAGTGTTGCCGGACGGCAGCCTGCTCGTGATCCGGCGCTTCGACGAATACTCCGACATGTACCACGTCAGCGCTGCAGGGAAAGTCCTCAGCCAGATGACCGATAACGACCAGTCCACGAGGAACAAGAACCTGCAGCTCGACCATTGGGTGATCTATCCCGCAGCCGGTCCCGACGGTTCGAGCGTCTTCTTCGCCACCGACGCGCCCAAGTCCGCGCCAGGTCAGAGCTACGAGGTGGACTTCTCACTCTGGTCGGCGCCGCTGAGCGGCGACGTGGCGATCGGGGACCAGGGCGTCACAGGCGGGACACGCTGGTCGGTTCCGGATGCGTACACCGGCGGCGATATCGAGCCGGTGCCGCTCCCGGATGGCAACGTCCTGTACAGCAGCTACGCCAACACGGGGAAGGGAACCGTGGTCACCGTCCTCGGCGTGCAGACAGGCCCGCGCAGCCCGATGGTGTCGCTGACGACACCCGCGCAGGACTGCGGTGCTCCTGCGGTTGCAGCCGACGGTGTCACGGTCGCGATGGTGTGCGATCTCGGCCAGACGGCGGACCTCGAGGTCGCGACGCTGAACGGCACCACGCTCAGCGCGCCGCACGTGCTTGTCGCGAACTGCCTCTGCAACTCACCGTCGTGGTCGCCGAGCGGGGACAACCTGCTGTACATGAACGCGTCGAACCCGGACGGGAACTTCGGGCTCTGGTACATCGCCAACGCGGGCAGTCCACACCCCGGCCTCGCAAAGCGTGTCACGGATGCCAGCGTCGACCTCGACGCGACGTCGGCCGCGGCCTGGATGAGCCACTGACGCTGCGTCGCTAGCTCGAAGCCTGGGTCAGGTCGTAGACGGTCACTCCGTCGACGCGTGTGGACGTGAAGTGCTGCTCCACCCAACGCGCGATCTGGGTTGATGTGCCCGAACCACCGCCGAAGCCGCCGCTGCCGATGAAGTAGTGGATCCGGCCCTGCGCGACGTACTGCTCGAACTGCGCGAGCGTGGGCGTCGGGTCAGTGCCGTTGAACCCGCCGATCGCCATCACCGGGTCATCGGTCGCAAGCTGGTATCCCGCGGCTGAGTTAGCGTCGATAGTGGCTACAACCCACGAGTAGCTCGATGCGTCCGTTTTGAGCAGCTTCACGAGGTCCGCTCCGGGTGCGCTCGCGTTGAGGAAGTTGCCTCCGGTGCTGCCACCGAAGCCACCACCTCCGCCGCCGAACCCACCGCCGCCGAAGCCAGCGCCGCCGCCACCGGTTCCGCCGCCGGGAAAGCCGCCACCGAAGCCACCGCCCGCCGAAGCCGGCCGGAGGCCCGAAGCCGCCGCCACCGAACCCACCACCGCCGCCGCGGCCAAAACCGCCGCCGCCGAGACCGCCGGAGCCGCCGTTGAGCGACGCCGTCAAGGTCGGACCGGCGGACGGGATCGCGCCGCTGTGCGGCGTGAGCATGGTATTGATGGTGTACGAGGCCGGCCCGGCGAACGCCGCGGCGAGCGCGACCACGATGACAGCGGTTGCGAGCGCTCGATGCAGGACCGGCACCGCCACCAGGGCGATAGCCGCCATGATCGCCAGCGCGGCGACGACAGCAGCGAGCCCGGGCAGGAACGTCGCGCTGCGGCCGAGCAGCACGGCGGACCACACGCCGGTTGCCCCCACCGCACCGGCGAGGAAGAGACGAGCCCAGAGCTGCGCGCGGTGCTGCCAGAGCAGGACGCTGCCGATACCGACCAGCGCGCCGATCGCGGGCGCCAGGGCGACGGTGTAGTACGGATGGATGATGCCCGCGGCGAAGCTGAAGACGAGCGCCGTCACGCCGAGTGAGCCTCCCCATAACAGGAACGCGGCTCGCGTGCGGTCGGTCCTCGCGGCGCGCGCCGTGAGGATGAGCCCGCCGACAAGCAGGATCAACGCAGCCGGCAGCAGCCAGGAGATCTGTCCGCCGAAGTTGACGTTGAAGAGACGGTCCCAACCCGTCGGTCCCCACATGGATCCGGCGGTGCCGGACCCGCCGACACTCCCGGTCTCGTTGCCCGTGAGGCGTCCGAATCCGTTGTAGCCGAAGATCAGGTTGAGGATGCTGTTGTCCTGCGAACCGCCGATATACGGCCGGTCCGCAGCCGGCGTCAGCTGGACGATCGCGACCCACCATCCCGCGGCGGCGATCATCGTCACAGCGGAGATCACGAGCTGGGTGAGCCGCTTGCGGAGTGATACAGGCGCGACCAACAGATAGACGAGCGCGAAGGCGGGGACGACCAGGAACGCCTGCAGCATCTTGGTGAGGAAGGCGAAGCCGACCAGGGTGGCCGCAAGCACGAGCCATTTGGTCTTGCCAGCCTCGATAGCGCGGATGACCGCATACGTGGCGGCTGTCAGCAGCAGGACGAGCAGCGCATCGGGGTTGTCGAACCGGAACATGAGCGCGGCCACCGGCGTCAGCGCGACGACACCGCCCGCGATGAGCCCTGCAGCAGCGGGGAACCAGCGCCGAACGGCCAGGTAGGTGAAGCCGACGGTCGCCACACCTTCGAGTGCCTGCGGGGCGAGGATGCTCCAGGCATTGACGCCGAAGATCCTTGCCGAGATGTCCATCACCCAGAGCGCAGCGGGTGACTTGTCGACAGTGATGAAGTTCGAGGCGTCGAACGATCCGAAGAAGAACGCCTTCCAGCTCGTCGAGCCAGCCTGCACCGCAGCTGAGTAGAAAGCGTTCGCCCAGCCCGATGCGCTCAGGTCCCAGAGATAGAGGAGCGCAGCGATGCCGAGCAGAGCGATCAGCGAGGGGCGCACCCAGGCCGCGTCGGTTGGACGTCCGCGTACCAGTTGCCGGGCCCACCGGAACGGCGCGACATCAGCGCCGCGACGCGAAGCGACCTCAGGCGCGGGCCACGCCGGCGGCAGCGGAGGCGGCGGCGGATCGTTGAAAAACGGTCGGGATGCCATGGGCCTCAGTCTGCCGCCACCCGCTCACGGCGATCTGAGCGGATGCTCAGAGTTCGCTGTGAGACAGGGCTGCGTGCCGCTAGGGCAGAAGGTGGTCCGGACTGCCGTCGAAGCCGACCTCGACGGCGAAGGTGTCACCTGCGACTGCCGCCGCGCTCACGTCGTAGACGAGGTTCCAGTAGCAGGCCGCGATGGGCGGGCCGGTTCCCGCGCAGCTGACGCCGCCCAGGCCGGTGAAACTCGCTGGGATCTGGATCTGCATCTGGACCCACTGGCCCTGGTAGATTGCGCCGCCGCCTGAACCAGCCGTCTGGAAGCAACCGGTGCACGATCCACCGCCACTGCCCGGCCACGTGCCGAGTGATGTGACGGTACCGCCCGTGCTCGGCGGATTCGCTCCCGCGAGCGACGCCCCGAGGTCGATGACGGAGTTGGCGGTGGCCCACGTCGAGCCGTCAGGTTGCTGCAGGCCGACATACGCCGGTCCTCCTCCGACGTCGCCGATGTCGAACAGGTCGACGTTGATCGTCTGTCCGGCATACGCCGTCGGATCGATGGCGAACAGCGGAATCTTGAACTGGGGAGTGGTCGCGCCGTTGACCGGAGTGAACACCGTCATGTCATCCATTGCGGACATGGAGCAGTTCGTGCAGTTCGTCGAACCGTTGACGGTGCCCTGAGTCACGGTCGGACTGCCGTTGTCGGTGACGAGGCGCACCGCGTATCCCTTGTGCGCCTCGGAGTACGTGTTCGTTCCGGTGACCGGGTTGCTGCACGGTCCGGAGGTCGCGGGGCAGGACGGCACGCCGTTCCACGCCAGGGTGTCGACCTCGAGGCGGTAGTATTCGGTGGCACCGCTGTTGTTCACGAGATAGCCGGAACCGCCCAGTGGCGTCTGGTCCTTGAAGAGTCGCTTGTCGTAGGTGTTCGTCGGGTTGTACCTGATCGCCGAAACCCACTGGTGATACGTGGCAGGAACGGAGTCCTGCGCGTTCGTGACTGCAGTCTGCGTCGAGCTGCAGCTCGCCCCTTGCGCGGTGTTTCCGCAGTAGTAGAACCAGCCGGAGGTCGTTGACAGACCCGTTGCGTTGTACGGGTAGAACACTTCCTGACTCACCTTGACGTCGCCGGTGCGAGAGGAGAGCGTCGACACCTGGTACAGCGTGTACTCCATCGCGGAGTACGCGGTGTTCGGGGCGCCCGTGCCCGCGAAGCTCGAGTTGTTCTCGTGGTAGCAGTAGACCGCCGTCTGACTCCCGTCGCAGGTGTCTGGCGCGAACGCCGGATTGAAGACCTGCGGGTCCGCTGACTGCCCGTTGGGAATCGTGATCAGGTAGTTCGACCCTCCCGCGTAGTTGAGGGTCGCGTCTGCCGGAGGTGCTGTGCCGGCCTCAGTGCTGATGGCGTGGTAGTCAGGCGCCGAGGCCGCGCTGCAGTTGTCGCCGCCGCTGGGGCCGCATCCGTTGTTCGTCTGAGCGGGCGACGGCGTGAACGGGTCACCTTCGGAGCGTGGGTTGCCCCAGCCTTCCTGGCGCTCGAAGTAGTAGTTGTTGCCGCCGCTGCCGAGGCCGGACGCATGTGCTGGCGCAGTAGTTGGGCAGCCCGGTGCAGTTCGGATCCGAGAGAGCGCGAGCCCTGCTGTCCGCCCGGCTGGCCGAGCGAGATCGGGGGAAGGTACTGCGCGGTCTCGGAGCGCACGACCGTATGCGAGCCAAACCCGACGATGCGCAGGAAGATCGTGCCGACCGTTGCGGAGATGGTGACCTTCAACTCGTTGGTGGTCGGCTCGGAGGTGATCGACGCATGGCGATGCTGCGGGACTTCCGCACGCTTGCCTGCGCCCGCATTGGGGAAGCCATCACGTGCGGCCTCGACGAGCGCCGCGTTCAGCGCGTCTGGAATATCACCGGGGAGGTATGCCACGCCGGCGAGGGCTGCGGCCGCAGCCGCGCGCTCGATCTTGTTGCTCGTCAGATAGCTGGTGCCCGCGTCGATGGAGAGTCCGGCCACGACGAAGAGGAGGACCGAGACGAGGGCGAAGATCGCCATTGCCTGACCCTTGGCGGATCGCCTGCTGGGCCGATTCGGTGCTGCGCTCATGGTCTCCTTCCTCACGATGTCGGCGCCAGCCGCATGACGGTGTATTGCGAGTCGGTCTGGGTAAAGAACGACAGGGTCGGTGACGTGTACTTGAAGATCAAACGAACGCCGAGCTCCGCCTCATTCGGATGCGTCTGCAAACGCAGGGCAAGCGTGTACGTGCAGGGACTGCACGTCGCAGAGGCCACGTTGTTGGTCACGGTGTACGAATCGATGTTCTCGGACGGCGAGCACGACGGGGTCGTCACCGTGGAGCAGTACGCGCCGTTGTTGGGCGGGCAGGTCCCGGACGAGAACGGCGTCGTGCCGGTGCAGCCGTTCGGCTGATAGATGTCGATCTCCGTCACCACCGCGTTGGTGAGCTGCGGCGAGACGATCGGCAGCACCTGGTCGATGATGTCGCGGTCGACCTGCGCCTGGGTCAAGCCGAGGCTCGATGCGTTGCCGAGCTCGGCGGCAAGCCGCGCTCCGGCGCGAGTGGCTTGGGCCGCGGCATCGTTGTCGTCGATCAGGTTCGCGGCCGTCCATGCGCCAAGGAAGATGAGCATCAGGACGGGAAGCAGCATCGCCATCTCGACCATCGCCTGGCCCTTGCGGGTGTCGCGAAGCCGGCGGCGCGTCACTGCTGCGGCTCCAGACGGAACAGGTTCACGGTCGTGCTGTTGAACGTGGTTGTACCGATCAGCAGCGTGTACGAGAACTTGATGACCAGCTTCGCGTAGTCCGGGGTCGGACCCACGTTGCGGACGGCGGGGTTCCAGTTGAGCGTTCCCTGGAGGACGCCGGCACCGCTGTAGACGTTCTTGCACAGGGTGGCGCCACTCCCGCACGTGGTCGCGTCTGCGAAGACGCCCGCCGTGACGGTTTCCTTGTAGATGTCGACTTCCGTCACCTTCACCAGCGGGGTGCTGTTGAGGCCCACGGCGATCATCCTGGAGAGGGCCACAGCGTCGGCGTTGTTCGGGGCCGGCGCGGTCGGGTTCGAGTAGTTGCCCTCTGCGGCGACCGTCGCCACGCCGATGTCGGCCGCATACTGCATGGCGTTGGCGCCGTAGAGGTAGAAGCCCGCGTTCATGATCGCGAAGATCAGGAAGAAGAGGAGCCCGCCAACGATGGCGAACTCAACCAGGCCCTGCCCGTGGGTCCCGCGTCGTTGCCTCCGGCGCTCTCGCGTGAGAATGGTCGCTCCTCCAGAGATGTGAGTCGGCGGTGTCCTCGACACTGCTCGTCCACCCGAATGCCAGTATCGAGGCGATCTCGGTCCGGGCTCGATTGCAAGCTGTGAAGAGTTGGTTGCAAAGGGTCACGGAACGCCGATACACCACCGGGCCGTCGCTTTTCCGCCTTGGTAGGCCGTCCAACCACGGCTCGACGGGGGGCGGGAGCCCCGATCCCCGAGTCGCCTTCAAAACAAGGTGCTTGTGGAAGCTGCCCCACTAGTGCAATTAATGCGCGACAAATAATTTCCGTTGGACGCCGTCTGGAGGTTGTGGTGAGCGAGAGCGATAGGACCATCGACACCCTGCTCGACGAGCGACGTACGTTCGCTCCGAGCGCCGAGTTCCGCTCCAAGGCGCGGGTCACCGACAACAGCCTCCATGAGGCGGCCGAAGCTGACCCCGAAGGATTCTGGGCTGAACAGGCGAAGAAGTACGTGACCTGGTATCGCCCGTTCGACAAGGTCCTGGAATGGGACCTCCCCTTCGCCAAGTGGTTTCTCGGGGGCGAGCTCAACGTCTCCTACAACTGCCTGGACCGCCACGTCGAGGCCGGGCGCGGCGAGAAGGTCGCGTACCACTTCGAGGGTGAGGGCGGCGACACCCGCACCATCACCTACTCCGAGCTACTCGCCGGCGTCTGCCGGTTCGCGAATGCGCTCCGCAAGCTCGGCGTCAAGCGCGGGGATCGAGTCGGGATCTACATGCCGATGATCCCGGAGCTCCCGATGGCCATGCTGGCCTGCGCGCGCATCGGCGCCGCGCACTCCGTGGTCTTCGGCGGGTTCAGCGCCGAGGCGGTCCGCGACCGCATGAATGATGCTGCGGCAGTGGCGATCATCACCGCCGACGAGGGCTGGCGGCGCGGCAACCTTGTGCCGCTCAAGCGCAGCGTCGATGAGGCGTGCGAGGGCTCGCCGACCGTCAAGAACGTTGTCGTGGTTCGGCGCACCGGCAACGAGGTCCCGATGATGGAGGGCCGCGACCACTGGTACCACGACCTCGTCGAGAACAAGTCCGACGTCTGCGAGCCGGAGCACATGGGATCGGAGGACCTGCTTTTCACGCTCTACACCTCGGGCACCACCGCGAAGCCCAAGGGCATCAAGCACACGACGGGTGGGTACCTGCTTTACGCGATGTTCACCCACGACCTCGTGTTCGACATCCAGCCCGACACCGTCTACTGGTGTGCGGCTGACGTCGGCTGGGTCACCGGGCACTCCTACATCGTCTACGGGCCGCTCGGCAACGGCGTGACCTCGGTGATGTACGAGGGCACGCCGGACTACCCGAACAAGGACCGGTGGTGGGCGATCATCGAGAAGTACAAGGTCACCGTCCTGTACTGCGCGCCGACCGCGATCCGCACGTTCATGAAGTGGGGACCGGAGCACCCGGAGGCGCACGACCTCACCAGCCTGCGCATGCTCGGCACCGTCGGTGAGCCGATCAATCCCGAGGCGTGGATGTGGTACCGCAAGTACATTGGCGGCGATCGCGTGCCGGTCGTCGACACCTGGTGGCAGACCGAGACGGGCGGCATCATGATCGCCCCTCTGCCCGGTCTCACCACGCTCAAGCCGGGCTCGGCAACCAAGCCTTTGCCGGGCATCGGTGCGGCAGTTGTTGACGAGAACGGAGTTCAGGTCGCGCTGGGCGGCGGCGGGTTCGTCACGTTGACGAGGCCGTGGCCCGGAATGCTGCGGGGCATCTGGGGCGACGACGAGCGCTACAAGGAGACCTACTGGAACAAGTTCGGTAATCAGTACTTCGCAGGTGACGGCGCTCGCATTGACGAGGAGGGCTACTTCTGGTTCATGGGCCGGGTCGACGACGTGATGAACGTCGCAGGACATCGAATCTCCACCGCCGAGGTGGAGTCAGCGCTCGTCGATCATCCGGCGGTGGCGGAGGCGGCAGTCGTCGCCAAGGCTGACCCGGAGACAGGCCAGGCCATCTCGGCGTTCGTGACGCTGCGGGCCGGCTACGAGGAATCGACGGACCTGATCGTCGAGTTGCGAAACCATGTCGGCAAGCTGATCGGCGCGATCGCGAAGCCGAAATGGATCGCGTTCACCCCGGACCTTCCCAAGACCAGAAGCGGAAAGATCATGCGCCGCCTGCTCCGGGACATCGCCGAGAACCGAAAGCTCGGCGATACGACGACGCTTGCCGATGCGAGCATCGTTGCGGATCTCCAGCGCCGCGCCACGGAGGAGGAGAGCAAGGAACAGTAGATAGGTAGCGATGGGGGACAGTTCGACAACGAACACGCGCCCGGAGTGCGAATGACTCCGGAACTCATTGGAGGGTTACCGACCTATGGCACAGGTATCAGGGGCGACTCAGGCTCCCGCACCCGCGGCGCCTGCTGTTTCGCTGTTCGCAAATCCGGCCCCACTCGGGCTCGTCGGATTCGGGATGACGACACTCCTGTTGTCGTTCATCAACGCCGGGATCATCCCGGGTACGTCGACGCCAATCGTGCTGGCGCTGGCGATTCCCTTCGGCGGCGGCTGTCAGATCGTCGCGGGGCTGGTCGCATTCCGGAACGGCAACCACTTTGCCGCCACCGCATTCACGAGTTACGGGGCGTTCTGGCTCAGCTTCGTGTTCATCAACACCCTCTTCGGTGCTGAGCTCCCGAAGGACCCGACCCCAATGCTCGGGCTCTACGCAATGGCGTGGGCACTCTTCACGGCGTACATGACTGTTGCGTCGCTGGCGGGAGCCAAGGCCGTGACCGTGGTCTTCGTCCTGCTGACCCTGACGTTTGTCGGGCTCGGCATCGGCTTCTGGGGACACGATGCTGCCGGTAAGGGTTTCACCCAGATCGGCGGGATCCTTGGCATCCTCACCGCGGCTGCCGCGATCTACACCTCGTTCGCCGACGTGTCGAACGCGGTCTTCAAGAGGACTGTGCTGCCCGTCTAAGGGCTGCATTCGGGACTTGGCGGCGCGCGGCCCTTCGGGGCCGCGCGGCTGCCTCCCGAGGTTGACAAGGGAAGGGTGATCTAGCCGGCGGGTTCCTGTGGCTTGGGATCCCGCGGCGGCCGGCGCATGAGGCCGTATCGGTTCTTGAACATGCCTCGGCGAAAACGTGAGGCGCCTCCGAAGCACAGGACGGCGACGGCGACTCCGGCCACCGGAGCCACGAACACGTTGACGGGCCGGGGGACGACATCGCCGACCAGGATCGTCACCCCGATGGTGATCGCGATGAAGACCGCGACCGCCAGGAGCGACAGCATCAGGAGCAGCACGACGAAGGCGGCGATCTTCACCGGGTTCCTCAGCACCGTCCGCGGAATCGGAGCCGGCGCGCGCGATGCCGCCTGATCGAGACCCGCTGGATCGTCGGTATACGGCGGACGGTACGTCATCGTGGAGCGACAAATCATCGTAACGGAACGTCAACGATGCTCGCGCGTTTTCGATGGCCCGAGAGCCCTATGACAGAATCGTCGACGGGTGAAGATGGATCAGCAACCGCCGACGTTCTTGATTGGAGCTGCTCGTTCGGGGACGAGTTTTCTCTATAAAGGACTCTGTCTGCATCCGGACGCGGCGTATTTCAACAACTATCTCCGGCGTTTGCCCACGCACCCATTTGTCAGTGTTACCAACCACATCGCACGCCATACACCGGAGCATCGGCGCCAGGTGTGGTTCTCCGGTGGTTCCAATGCATATGTGTATGCGGGCGCGCGCAAGCTGCGTGATCGCATGTATCCGATGCCTGTTGAAGGTGAGCCCGTGTTCGCCGCATGCGGCATTCCCGACAGTGTTTCCAGCGACACGGTGAGCATGGATGCGGCGCGAAAGTTGCGCACAGCTGTTCATGGCACGGTGCGCTGGGGAGGCGGCACGCACTTCATCAACAAGCGCATCGCCAACGTCCGTCGCATCCCGCTGCTCGCCACCGCGTTTCCCAACGCGCGCTTCGTCGACATCACCCGCGACGGCCGCGCGGTCGCGGTCTCGCTGTCGCGCGTCGACTGGTGGGAGGACAGCATCGTGTGGTGGTACGGTGGGACGCCCAAGGCGTGGCGCGAGGACGGCCGCGATCCCTGGGAGCTGTGCGCGCGAAACTGGGTTGAGGAGGTACGGGCCATCGATTCGGGCATCGAGGAGCTCAACCCCAAGCAGGTGCTCCGCTTGACCTACGAGGAATTCACCGCCGAGCCGGTGGAGACGATCCGCCGTGTCGCCGCCTTTGCCGGACTCGACGACGATCCGACGTGGCGGCAGGACATCGAACGCATTCAGTTCAGAAACCGGAACAACTCGTGGAAGAAGGGACTGCCACCCGAGGTGGTCACGACCATTGAGGAAGTGCAGGCAGGCGAGCTGAGCAAGCGTGGCTACGCCTGACGCCGGCGGCGCTCCCCGGTTCGTCTTCGTTCTCGGCACCGGTCGCTGTGGCTCCACGCTTGTCGAAGAGGTGCTCTGCCGGCACCCCTCAGTAGGGTTTGTCTCGAATCTCGAGGATCGTTTCAACCTGCCTGCGTCGGCGGGTCGTTGGAACGGGCGGCTCTATCGACGGCTCCCCGCGGCCGCGACACAGAAGTCGAGGCTGCGGTACGCACCGTCTGAGGGGTATCGCGTCCTGGCTCGCGAAGTCACACCGATGCTCGCGACGCCGTTGCGAGACCTCACCGAATCGGATGTCACCCCGTGGCTGGAACGCCGCTTCAGCGCGTTCATGCACGAGCGAGCTCAGGCACAGAGCACGGACACGTTCCTGCACAAGTTCACGGGCTGGCCTCGCGCCGGCTTCATCCGCGAGATCTTTCCGTCGGCGCGATTCATCCACGTCGTCCGCGACGGCCGGGCTGTCGCAAACTCCTGGTTGCAGATGCCGTGGTGGCGCGGATTCGAAGGTCCCGATCACTGGCAGTGGGGACCGCTCCCGCCGAAGCTCGAGGCTGCGTGGGAGGAGTTGGGTCGATCGTTCGTCGTCCTGGCGGGGCTGCTGTGGCAGCTCCTCATCGAACTCGTTCGACAGCGTTCGCGCGACGATTCCGTCCGCGGACTGGCTCGAGGTCCGCTACGAAGACGTTGCGGCGAACCCGCGTCAGACGTTTGCCTCGATGCTCACGTTCTGCGGCCTGCCATGGGACGCGGAGTTCGAGCGGGGCTTCGAGCGACACACGTTCACCGCGTCACGTTCCGACGCATTTCGCCGCGACCTGGCCGCACCCGATGTCGAGCGCCTCAGCCGCATCCTTGCGGATGCGCTCGCCGCCCGTCGCTACGCCGTCTGATCAGTACGAGCCGCGAGCCGTCAGCAGCGCCGGGATCGTCTTCGCGAGGATGTAGAGGTCCATGGTGATCGACCAGTTCTCGACGTAGAAGAGGTCGTAGCGAACGTAGTCCTCGAAGGCCAGATCATGGCGTCCGTTCACCTGCCAGAGCCCGGTGACACCCGGCTTGACACGGAGCCGGCCGCGCTGCAACTCGGCGTAGCGCGACGCCTCCTCGGGCAACGCGGGCCGCGGGCCGACGAGGCTCATCTCGCCGCTCAACACGTTGAACAGCTGCGGCAGCTCGTCGAGCGATGTCTTGCGAAGGAAGGCCCCCACCTTGGTGACGCGAGGATCGCGGCGCATCTTGAAGAGCAGACCGTCAGCCTCGTTGTCCAGCCCGTCGCGCTGTGCAGTGCGCACCGACGACCATGGTGCGGAACTTCAGGATGGTGAATTCCTTTTCCTGCTCGCCGACGCGACGCTGCCGGAACAGCACCGGTCCCGGGCTCGTGAGCTTGATCGCGAGGGCGATCAGCAGCATCGGTATCGCGCTAACGACGATGGCAACCGACGTGACTCCGATATCGACACTGCGCTTCAGGAATCGCTGGCGGCGCGAGAAACGGTGACGCCGCAACGAGAAGAGCGCCATGCCGTCGATCGGCTCGAGAATGACGCGCGCAGCGCCGAGGTTTGCGAGCCCTGGTGACACGCGAACGCTCACGTCCGCACCGAGCGCCGAGTTCGATTGACTGCAACGTCGCTCCCCCTGCTGCGCTGCCGGCGATGATCACTGAGCGCACCGCGTGGTCACGTGTGATCTGCGCGATGTTGTCGACGGTGCCGAAGACGGGGAGCCCGTCCATGACCTCGAGCCCGGACGGTGCGACCTCGACGAAGCCGCAGATGCGATAGCCCATCCACGGACGGCGCATCAGCGTCCGTGCGAGCGCTCGCGCCTCATCGTTGGTGCCCGCGATCAGGGTCACCTGGCTCGTCACCGCGTGCGCGTTGAGCGAGTGACCGAGCCGGCGCGTGATCAGGCGTCCGGTGACGACGGTCACGAGGCTGAAACCGAGCAGCCAGACGACGAAGCTGCGCGAGATCTCGATCGGGCCGATGAACGTGATGAGGACGATCAGCAGCACTGACATGAGGATCGCGTTGAACAGACGTTGCAACTCTGCTGTCGCATGGGTCGGACGGCGGAGGTCGTAGAGGCCGTAGATCGCGAAGATGACCGGCCAGACGGCTGCGGTCAGAAAGATCGGCCACTCGAGCACGAGCGGCTTGCCACTGTCCCAGCCGACGCCGTGCGCGACCGACTTCGCCAGATACGTGCTGACGAGGACGGCGATCATGTCGACCGCAAACGTCACGAACGCGAGGATGAGCGGCCATGGGCGCGCGGACCCTTGATGGGCCGCGGTGACCGGCGAGGCTGCGACAGCCTGCGACTCACCGACGAGCTCCGCCTCTGCGTTTCCCCCTTCGCTCCAACTCCCTTCCTGCGTCAGGTTGGAAGTCAGCAGCGACTCCTCCACAAGCTCCACAACTCTTCTCCCCTGTCGACTTAGGTGCCGTGGAACGGCAACCCCCCGGTAGACCCGCACCAACCCTGTTTCCGTCCCGAGGACTGATTCTAACGAGCGTTTCCGGTCAAGTCAAATTGACGCTCTTGCCACCTTTGGCGCGATCTCCCAGTTCACGGCCGCGACGCCTTCGGTAAGTTTGAAGCGATGCGGGGTTTTGACTTTCTAGGCCGGGTCGGTCATGATTGGCCACGGACGAACTGCCCTGGAAGGGTCAGGTGAGGGTCGGCGGGAATCCGGCCGGCGGGTTCCAGCGGGGCGTCTGCAGTTGGCACGTACGGGGGAATCATGGATAGGTCGTCTTCGCGTCTCGTGACGCTGATCGGTGGCGCAGCCACGGTTGGTCTGCTCCTCGCCGGTTGTGCCTCCACTGCGCCCGGCAGTGCCGTGCTCGGTGTGCCGCGCAGCGCCACGTCGGCTCCTGCGCAGTCCTCGGCGAACGCGCTGGCGGGCCTCGAGGAGGCGATCACCAACGAGCTCGATGCGGTCAACTCGACGCAGAGCGGCACGCAGGCGCCTCTGGCGCTGATCGAGCTCAACGCGCTGAACAGCCCGTCGAGTCTGATCAAGGCGGAGAACTTCGAGAAGCTGATCAGCCTCGGCACGAATCAGCTCGTCAAGCGCGAGCAGATCGTCAACGCGCTCATCTCCGAGGTGGGCGGCAACGGGTACGTCAGCACCGTGACCGTTTCGGGCCGCAGCCTTCGCGGATCCCTCCTCGAGCTCCTCGAGACGGTGAACGGCCAGCTCGAAGCGCTGGTGGGCAGCATCTCGTCCGCAACGCTGACTGATGTCGTGCGGGCGGACGTCACGAGTCTCAACGCCTCCACCCGTGTGTACGGGTTGGTCGAGCCCCAGGTCCACCTGGCGCTCGCCGGCGGCGACATGCTCGCGGAGCTCAACGACCTCGCCGGGCAGGCGAAGTCGCTCGCCACCTCCGTGGCCGCGGCGGGGAGCAGCGATCCAACGTATGCCAAGGACCTGGCGCTCCTCGCGGATCTCAACCGCCAGATCCCGGCGGCGCAGACGGCCCTGAATTCCGCACTCAGCTCGGTGCTGTCACTCACAGCCGCCGGCTTCCCGGGCAACAAGGCCACCATCGTCTCGGCCCGGGCCACCCTGACTGCGCTTCGCAGCCCCAATGGCGCGGTTGGAACCGCCATTGGAGACGCCGCCGAGATCAGCACGGACCTGGGTCTGGGCGCGTAATCGCGATGCGATCAATAATGAGCAGCAACGTCGTGGCGGGAACTCACCAAAGGCGGTATTCATGAACCTGCGAAACGGACTTTCACTCAAGCGTGTGGGAGGGCTGTCCGCCTTCGCCGGCGCCGCCACCCTTGGCTTCGCCCTGTTCGCGTCTCAGAGTGCCATGGCAGGCGGGAACCCCAACTTCGAGGGGATCCTCTCGGCGGCCAATCCGACCGGTTTCATGAGCAGCCCTGACACCTACAACATCTCCAACGGGGCAGTCACGGTCAACTTCGACGTCGTCGCGAAGAACATCACCAACAGCCCGCAGACCGTTGCGCTGAACTTCTCCGCGCACCACATCCTCACGTACAACGGCGTGGACGTCTCGGACGGTCAGCCGGGTCAGCCGGGGATCACCTTCAGCGGCCCCGAGGGCACCACCCAAGCGCTGATGCCCGGGAGCCAGGCATTCACGGAGACGTGGGCGTCGATGGGCAGCCAGACCCTCTCGCTGACGTACAACTTCGACGCTTGCGGCTACTACCAGATCGACGTCTGGGCGCCGTTCAAGCAGAGCGGCGACAACGGCCGCGATCGCGCGACGCTGGCATCGGGCTTCATCCGCGTGCTCGGCTGCTCCGGCTCGCCGACCCCAACTCCGACACCGACCGCAACGCCCACGTCCAGCCCGACACCGTCGGGTGGCGTCGGTGGCGCAACAGCGACGCCCACACCGGACGGCGGTGTCCAGGGCATCACCACCACCACGCCTGATACCGGAGCCGGCAGCGGCTGGCTGACCATCGGTGCCGCGCTCTTGCTCGCGGGTGCCGGAATGCTCGTCGTCGGGGTGCGCGGGCGGCGCATCGATATCTAAGAGAGGGGACTGAACGACCATGGAGATTCGCGACTACCTGCGGGCCATTCGCCGCATCCTTCCGCTGCTGATCATCCTGCCCATCGTCGCGGCAGTGATCACGGGATTCTTCCTGGAGAAGCAGCCATCGAAGTACCAGGCGAACGCGACTGTCGTCGTTCCCGCGATCAGCGGAAACGGCACGTCGCAGAGCGCGGCGTCGCAGTATGTCGACACCTTCAAGGACGTTCTCGTTTCGGAGCCGGTGATCAATGACGTTCACCAGAAGTTCAACATTCCGACTGCGGAATTGGTGACCGGACTCAGCGCCGACACCGTCACCGCGTCGAGCAACATCATTCACGTCGTTCTCGTCGGCCTGCACGATCAGAACCTCACCGGCGCGGTGCGTGAAGCCACCATCGTGTCGATGGATGCCATCGCGCAGCCGGGGCTCATCCAGGCGCAGAACGAAGTGACCGAGGCACAGACGTTGCTGCAGAAGTCAAATGCCAACATCAATGACTTTGTTGCTCAGTACGGCAACCCGTCGCCCGCCGCGTACTACAACGTCCAGTCAACTCGGCTGAGCGCGCTCGAGGCGCAGCTCCAGACAGCAAAGATCAACAACGACGTCAAGCTGATTCCGTCGCTGACTGTCAGCATCAACGCGCAGAAGACCGTCGTCACTCAGGCAGGGCAGCAGCTCGCGATCTACACGCCGCTCGCGAGCGCCGCGTCGGCGGCCAGCGCCTCGAATGACCATGCGCAGAGTGCGCTCGTTGCCGCTGAAGCGCTCGTGGCAACGGACCACGACCCGAGCACCGTCACCGTCGTCAACGTCGGCAGGCTCTCCAAGTTGAGCGATGTCATCAAGTTCGCCGGCATCGCCTTCGCGCTGGCGCTGCTGATGATGCTCGGTCTCATCCTCATCCTCGAGCTGATGCGGTCGGGCCGTCGCCCGGTCGCCGCGGCCGCCGGACCGCAGCAGGGCTCGTTCGCCTGGCCGGCCGCACCGCCCGCGTCGTCGCAGGCCGCAGCGTCCACGACGAGCGCGCCGGTCGCGCCTGTGGCACCGGTAGCACCGACGATGACGGAGGTCGCGGACGCGCCTCGGGATCCGTGGCGCGCGACGCCTGTCGACCCCACGGAAGCCGAGACAACGCCGGAGCGCTCCGGCGGCGGGCTCCTTCGGCGCTGATAGCCTCGTGACGCCGGTCGCCTGATTGATGGCGCCGGACCAGCGCGCTGAAGTTCAGACACTGATGTCCACCGCTGTCATCTATATCGCCGGAACCGGCAGGAGCGGGAGTACCGTGCTCGCCAACATCCTGGGCGAGGTCGACGGTGTGTTCGCCGCGGGCGAGGTGCGCTACCTGTGGCAGCGCGGGCTCAAGGAGAGCCGGCTCTGTGGGTGCGGCCTCCCCGTCCGGGAATGTCCCGTCTGGAGCAAGGTCCTCGCCCGCGCCGGATATCTCGACGATCCCAAGCGCGTCGACGCCGCGCTCACGATGCTCCAGCGCACGGGGAGGATCCGGAACCTTCCGGGGATCCTCGCAGGCGGCGTCCGCCACAGCCTCAACCCGGCGCGCTCCGCGAGGTACGCCGACGACCGCGACGCGCTCTCGGCCCTCTACGCAGCGATGGCCGACGTCACGGGGAGTCGCGCGATCGTCGACTCGTCGAAGCTCCCGGCCTACGCCAACGTGCTCGCCGCGACGCCTGGGATCGACCTCCACGTGGTGCACCTCATCCGCGATCCGCGCGGTGCCGCTCATTCCTGGGCGAGCAAGAAGGAGTTGAGCGACGGGGCAGCCCGATCGCATATGGAACAGATCGGACCTGCCAAGTCGGCCGTGCTCTGGGACGTCTGGAACGTCGCCGGCGGGATGCTCTTCCATGGCGGGCCGAGCCGCTACCTCCGGCTGCGCTACGAGGATTTCGTCGCCGATCCACCGGCCGCCGTCCGCCGGATTCTCGCGATGGTCGGCATGGAGAACGCCGAGCTGCCCTTCGTGGACGGCAACGAGGTGCGAACCACTGCCAACCACAGCGTCGCGGGCAACCCGGATCGTCTCCGCCACGGGCAGATCACGCTCCGCTCCGACGATCGCTGGCGCAGCGCGATGGCCCCTCGTGATCGCCGCCTCGTCAGCACGCTCACCTCGCCGCTCCTGCTCCGGTACGGCTATCCGCTGCGCCCGGCGACGGGCAAAAGTTCCCCGAAGAGCAGTGCGCCAAAGAGTGACTCGCCAAAGGGCGGCGACGAGACCATCTTCGACCGCGCCCCTGTCGGGGAAGGCAGCGTCTCGCGGACGGCACGCCGGCTGCGACGTCACCTGCGCTGGGGCCGGACCGAAGGGTTCTCACGCCTTGTCGAGGAGGACGAGCTCAACCCGGTCACACGCGCCCGGGTGTCGGCCGCGAAGTGGAACTGGCGCCGCGCACATCCGCGTGCGGAAGGGCTCGCCACACCGGTCTACCTCGTGGGCCTGCAACGGTCGGGCACGAACATGCTCGCTCGAGGGCTCGACATCGCCCCGGAGTTCGAGGTGCACAACGAGAACGACCGCGAGGTCTTCGACCACTTCCTGCTTCGCGACGATGCTGTCGTGCGCCGTGTCGTGATGGCCAGCAAACAGGAGTACGTCCTCTTCAAGCCGCTCTGCGACTCGCATCGTGTCGATCATCTGCTCGACACCCTCGACACCCCGTCTCCCGGCCGCGCCATCTGGGCGTATCGCGACGTCGACGGCCGCGCGCGCTCGGCGGTGTCGAAGTTCGGGCGGAACAACCTGCTGACACTGCGCGACATCGCGGCGGGCAAAGGTGGGTCGATGTGGCAGGCGCAGCGCCTCTCGCAGTCGACGCTCGACGAGATCTCGAGCTACGACTATTCGACAATGACGGCAGAAACTGCGGCGTCGCTCTTCTGGTGGATCCGCAACGGCCTGTACTTCGAGATGGGCCTCGACAGGCGCGATGATGTGCTCCTCGCGTCGTACCAGGACATGCTGGCGACGCCGGTCATCGCGATGCAGGCGATCTGCGGGTTCCTGGCGCTCGACTACCGACCCGCATTGATCGAGCACATCTCGCCTCGCGGCTCGGGCGGTGCGCGTCCGCTTCCCATCGACCCGCGTGTGCGCGCACTCTGTGACCACCTGCAGGACCGCCTCGACGCGACCCTTCGCAGCCAGCGCGACGGCGCCGCCGCTTAGAGGTGTGGAGTGACCGCCGTCGAAGGGCCTCGTAAAACCGGGCGTCAATCGGACCGCGCGATCTTCCGGCAGTCGGGGCTCACCGGAGTCGCGGCGATGGCCGGGGTCATCGCCGGGCTCATCCTCGACATCAGCATCGCCTTCAAGTTCGGTGCCGGGCCGAGAACCGATGAGTTCTTCGTCGCCGCACGCATCCCGATCGGCCTTGTCGCGGTCATAACGGCCGCGGCAAACCAGGCGCTCGTCCCCGCGTTCCGAACGTCGCTGACCCAGCGCGGCGAGCGGTCCACGGACCGCCTCATATCAATGGTCATCGCAGTCGTCGCCATCGTCGGCGCGGCGCTGGTGCTCCTCACGTGGCTCATCGCCGGTCCTTTCGTGCACGTCACCGCCCCGGGCCTCCCGTCCGGCGAGTTCAGCACCGCCGCATCGATGGTGCCGGTCATGTTCGCGATGATCCCGCTCGTCGCGATAGCGGAGGTCATGCGCGCGTACCTCAACGCGCGCTACGCATTCGTCGCCCCGGCGCTGATGACGGTGGTCCTCAACGGTCTCGCAGCCGCGATGATCCTGGTGCTCCCCATCCTGGGGTGGAAGGACATCCAGCTTGTCGCCGTCGCGTTCGTCAGCGGCGCCGCGGCGCAGCTCGTGTTCATGTGCGCGACAGCGGTCCGGCACGGGTTGCGAATCAGGCCGGCCCTCGACCTCGGGGATCCGCAGCTCCGTGCGGTGGGGAAGCTCTGTGTCCGGCCGCTCGGCGCCGCGGGCTTGAACCCGGTGGCCCGAACTCGGTGAGCAGTTGATCGTGTCGTTCCTCCCCACGGGATCGATCAGCGTCCTGAACTATGGGTTCCTGATCAACTCCGCGGTCGGCGGGACGGTGTTCTTCCGCTCCGTCATCGTGGCGCTCGTCCCGCGGCTCACCGACGCGCACAACCTGGGTGGCCAGGCGGAGGTCCGCCGCGTCACCGGTCTCGGCGTCCGGATCATGCTCGCGATCAGCCTGCCACTCGCAGCGTTGATGGCTGTGCTCGGCAAACCTGCCGCAGTCGCCGTGTTCGATCGCGGCAAGTTCACGTTGATCGAGGCGGAGCTGCTGGGCACCGTGCTGATCGTCTACGCCATCAGCCTCGTCGGGCAGGCGTTGCAGCGGGCGCTGCTCGCCCCTTTCTACGCACGGCTCGACACCCGAACACCGCTGCGGAATGCGTTGTACGGGTGCATCGCCAACCTGGTGCTCCTGCCGCTGCTGGTACTGCCGTTCGGCATCCACAACACGAGCGCCATCATCGGGGTGGCGCTCGCCTACTCGCTGGCGCAGTACGTCAACGCTGGACACGCCTGGTACCGGCTGACACACACCGACGGCAACCCGCTCAGTGGCGTCCTGCCGTTCACGCTCCGCTTGGCGATCGCGTCGGCGCTCAGTGCGGTGGTCATGATCGGGGCCACACTCGTCCTGCACCTTGAAAACGCGGTCCGCACCGGCGACCGCGTCCAACTGCTCATCCGCACGCCGATTGCCGGCCTCGCCGGCCTGGCCACGCTGCTCATCGTGCTGTACTTCCTTGCCGGCGGGGAGATCCGCAACTGGCGGTCGCTCCTTCGCCGCCGCAGGCCGCCGGCGGAGGAGTGAAACGCAAGCGCCGTCCCCAGGCACACCGCACCAAACGCGCCAAACTTGCCATGAGAGACGGGTGCAGTTACAATGTCGTCTACGCGGCAGCGGATGTCGCGTGGGGACGGCTTTCACGCCGGAAGGGCCACGAGCACCGGAGCTTCCGAGTGCTCTCGTGAACAGGGGAAGTAGTTGATGTCGATGATCACGAGGCGTCCGATGGCCGACGTCGTGCCGTCGACGCGGCGCAGCCGGCTCATCTTCATCGCCTGCATCGTCGCCATCTTCGCCCTGTCGATCGAGAGCGCGATCGAGGCATACCTCGGCGGCAACAAGCTGCTGCTGGTCGTCCCGCTCGGCGGGTTCGCCGGCATCGGCATGGTGGCGCTCGGACTCGTCAACTTCGAGAACTTCGTCCTCACGACCATCGCGATTCGCGCCAGCCTCGATGTCACCAAGCCCCAGGCCGGCAACTCAGGTGCGGCAGGCGTCGGTAACCCGACAGCCGCGGGGCTCGATCCGGCAGGCGCGCTGGCGGTGCTGTTCCTCCTCGTCGCCTTCTTCTGGTTCCTCACACGGTTGCGCGACGGTCGCAAGTCGCCCCCTGCGTCGATCCATCGCGTTGCGCTGATCATCTTCACGCTCACCGGATTCCTGAGCATCATCAACTCCGCGCTGCCGAGCGTCAGCCTGCTCGAGGCGATCCGTGTCGCAGCCGTGGCGATGATGCTCGCGGTCCTCGAGGTGATGCTCGTCGACCGTGAGTTGGTCAAGCGATTGATCGCGGCCATCTATGTCTCATCGATCGTGCCGGTCGGCTACACGATCTTCAACGTCGTGCTCCATCACCCGCAGTTCACGAGTGGCGGCTTCGCGCGCTACGAAGGGACCTTCTCGCAGCCGAACCCATTCGCCATCTATCTGACGATGCTCATCGTGATGGGGGCGGCGATCTTTCCGCACCTCTCGCAGAAACGCAAGATCGGGATGTCGGTGCTGCTCGTCCTATCGTTGGTGTGCCTGTACTACACCTTCACGCGGAGTGCGTGGATCGCCTGCATCATCGGGCTCTTCGCCGTTGCGCTCATCGGCCGGCGCCGGCTGATGCTCGGCCTCATGGTCGGCGGCATCATGGTGTCGATCGTCGCGCTGCCGTCAGTGCTCGGACGCTTCGCGGACCTCGGCTCGTCGACGAGCGCCGCCGGGTACTCGTCGAACTCGCTCGAGTGGCGCTTCAGCTACTGGGGCGACGTGTTGCCGCTGGCCGACAAGGACCCGATCACCGGCATCGGACTCAACATGAGCTCCTATTCGACCGATCAGGCGAAGGAGCCGCACAACGACTTCCTCCGAGCGTATGTCGAGACCGGCGTCATCGGAACGATCGCGTATCTCGTGCTGCTGGTCAGCATGGTCATGGTCGCGCGCGAACTCGCTGCGCTTCACCAAACGACGAGCGTGGACGTACGAGCGAAGTATCGCGGTCGGGTTCGCGTCATGCGTGATCGCGTTCGTGATCATCAGCATCGTGTCCAATGTGATCACCGAGGTGATCGTGCTCTGGTACTACGTTGCTTTCGCGGCGGCCGCATATGCCGTCACGCGTTACAGCGAGAACGCGGTCCTCGCGGGCCTGCCGCCGCCGGTGGTGGAGCCTGAGCCGGTCAAGGTTGGCGCGTGATCCGCTTTTGCGCTGGGTCGCACAGACCCCTTATCATGGGAAAGAACGCGGTGGCCAGGAAGCGAGGGAGCGGGCAGGTCATCCGAGCAGGACAGGGACCAGGAGATCAGTTTTGTTGGGACGTACCCCGATGACTACCAGAGTTCGCGTTCGGGCGATCCGCCGGGTCGGCATCGCAGCACTCGCGGGGCTGTGCGCCGCCGGAGCCATGGGCGCGACCGTGTCGCAGGGGCACGCCACCGTCACCACACCCACGCCGACCGGGACGTTTGCGGGCGGACGGGTGACCGGGCCGGACGGGGTCCTGACCATCGGCAGCGAGCTGGTCACCGCCGCTGACGCGAACTTCACCACGGCCGACGTGGGCTTCGACATCATTGCGTCGGGGATTCCCACGGGCGCCACGATCACGAGCGTCATCAACACAACCTCCGCGATGATCTCCGCGCCGGCGACGAAGAAGAACAAGAAAGCCGTCTTCGCAATCGACGGAGCCAACGCGGCCCTCTACGGCTGGGGCGACGCGACCCTGCCGGACGGTTCGGTCCTCGTCGGCGACTACTGGAACAACCGCATCGTCCACTACAACCAGGACGGCACCGACGCAACCCCGTTCGTGTTCACCAAGAGCACCTTCGGCTTCGGAAACAACACCAACCAGGCGCCGTTCGGCATCTGTGTCGACAACAGCGGTGGACCGTTCCAGGGCGACGTCTACATGACCGAGGGCAGTCTCTACAACGTCATCCAGTACGACCCCAACGGCAACTGGGTCACCAGCTGGGGCACGACCAATGCGGTCCACTCCGTCGCGTTCGACTATCCGTCGCAGTGCGTCGTCAGCCCGACGACCGGGCTCGTGTACATCTCGAACCAGTTCGGCAAGAGCATCGTCGTGCTCAACCCGGCGACCAACCAGGCGACCTTCGTCGCTCCGCCGTCGCCGAACACCTTCATCCAGCCGCGCGGGCTCGCGTTCGATGCTCTCGGCAACATCTGGATCGCCGACCAGGGCCACCACCGGGTCGACATCTACAGCCCGAGCTGCCTGCAGAACCCGTGGCCGAGCGGATCGGCCTGCAGCAAGCCCATCAAGGAGGTCACCCCTCCCGGTGGCGTGACCACCACGTTCGACATGCGCGGGCTTGCGCTCGACCTGACCGCGCCCGCGTCCGCGCTGGACCCGACCGGGGCGCCGTTGATGTTCGTGACCAACGGCCAGAACTGCCTGGTACAGGAGTTCAACGCAGACCCCACCAACAACTACAAGAATGTCGCCTTTCTCACCAACTTCAACCAGGCGAACCTCGTCGCCGGGAGTGACTGCGGGACGCCGGGTCAGCTCGGCGCCAACGGTCAGTTCGAGGACGGCGCTCGTGGCATCACGATCGACGGCGACCACCAGGTGTGGGTCGGCGATCTGGCCGACTTCCGTACACAGATCTTCGATGAGAGCGGCAACTTCCTGAACAACGTGCCGGGATACTGGCCGGGCGACAACGGTGCGACCAGCCCGCCGTCCGTGCCCGCAGGCGGCGGCTTCAACGGGCCGCGCGGTGTGACGTTCGACAACGCCGGCAACATGTACGTCACCGACATGTACAACGAGCGCATCGAAGAGTTCTCGCCAAGCGGGAACGGATGGGTGCTCAACACGGCGCTCAACAGCAGCAGCGTCACGCCCGGTGCGTGGGGCATGCGCGGCGATGGGCCGGGTCAGTTCAACTACCCGCGGCTGCTCTGCTGGGATCCGCTTACGCAGACCGGTAACGGCCTCGGGGCTCTGATCGTCGCCAACACCGACTCCAACATGATCGTCGCGTGGAATCCGAACCGGGTGAACAACCCGCCGAGCGTGGTGTGGAGCAGCACCACCGGACTGGCTGACCCGTACGGCGTTGCGTGCGACACGAATCCGGCGTCGCCGGGGTACGGCCTCATCTACATTGCCAACAGCAACGGCAAGAACATCGTGGTGCTCAATCAGGACGGAACGCCCGCAGTGAACTCCGCCCTCCCCGGTAACACGATCGGCACGGGCAGCATCGTCGGCTTCACGCGCGGCATCGACGTCGACCCCGACGGCTCCGTCTGGGTGGACACCGGGACCGCCAGCCACGTCTATCACTTCGCATCCTTCAACGATCCGACGCAGCCGGGCGCGCTCCTTTCGCAGTCGTCCTTCATCGCATCGAGCGGTTCGAGCAAGGCGTGCAACCCGTTCGGCATCGCCGCGACAACGAACTATCTCTACCTCGCGTGCTCGTCCACGAACAACATCGTGTACTACACGAAGAACGGCGCGACGCAGGCTCCGACGTTCAAGGGGACGTTCGGTGTCTTCAACGCCTTCGATGGCATCGGCACGATGCACACGCCGCAGGGGCTCTCGCTCGGCGGGCCGAACAACGATCTGTTCGTCGTCGAGGAGAACAACGACCGCGTCAGCGAGTGGCAGGTTCCCCAGTAACGGTCTGACCACGGGAGCTTGACCGCATCCAAACGGTCAGGCACGGTCGCGCCTTCCAGAGGACACTTGACGAGATGCGGATCCTCCACGTCAACAAGTTTCTCTACCGGCGCGGCGGTGCCGAGGCATACATGGAGGATCTCGCCGACCTCCAGGTGGCAGCCGGCCACACCGTCGCGTTCTTCGGGATGGCGCATCCGCTCAACACGCACCTCGAGTACGCGTCGCACTATCCCGATCACATCGAGCTCGAGCCGCCTCCGCCGACGTTGACCGGCCGGGCGCGCGGCGTGGCGCGGATGCTCTACTCCACGTCGGCGAGTCGCGGCATGGATGCGGTCCTCGCCGACTTCCGGCCGGACGTCGTGCACATGCACAACATCTACCACCAGCTCTCGCCGTCGGTGCTGCGGCCGGTGGCCCGCCGCCGAATCCCCGCGGTGATGACGCTGCACGACTACAAGCTGGCGTGCCCGACGTATCAGTTCCTGGATCACGGGAATCTCTGCCAGGCCTGCCTCGGCGGCCATTTCCAGAACGCGATCCTGCGTCGCTGCAAGGACGGCTCCCTCGGATCGAGCGCGGTGATGGCGGGTGAGCTCTTCGTGCATACGATCACTCGCGCGTACGCGCCGGTGCGGGTCTTCATCTGCCCGAGCCGGTTCCTCGAGGGTCGAATGCGCGCGGCGGGCGTCTATCCGCGGCGCATGGTCCACGTCCCGCACTTCATCGAGACGGCGGACATCCCGATCAAGAAGGCGCCCGGGACGGGCGTGCTCGTCGCCGGGCGTCTCTCGCCGGAGAAGGGGATCGACATCGCCATCCGGGCCATCGGCGAGATTGAGAACGGCGTGCTGGACATCGCCGGGACCGGGCCCGATGAGGCGCAGCTTCGCGCGCTGGCGGACTCGGTCGCGCCGGGGAAGGTGCGCTTCCATGGCCTCGTCGACAAGGCCGAGGTACAGCGGCTCATGCTCGGAGCCGCGGTCGTGGCGGTACCGTCGCGCTGGTACGAGAACCAGCCGATGGTGGTCCTCGAGGCGCTGGCCCGGGGGACGCCGGTCGTCGGCAGCGACCTCGGCGGCATGCCCGAGCTCATCGAGCCCGGCGCGACGGGCGACCTGGTGCCGGCCAACGACCCCGCGGCGCTCGCTGCCGCGCTCACTCCATACGTTCACGATCCGGCGCGCGCGTATGCAATGCGCGAGCGTGCCCGCGCGACCATCGTTGACGAGTTCGCACCCGAGCGACACCTCAGGCGGATCGGGGCGATGTACGCGGCGGCGGAGCGGACGATGCAGCCTCGCGCGGCATGAAGCCGGCGCGCGTCGCCTTCATCGGCCAGCGCGGAGTTCCAGCCACGATTGGCGGTATCGAGCACCATGTCGAGGAGATCGGGTCGCGCCTGGCCGACCGTGGGCACGAGGTCACCGTCTACACGCGTGGCAACTACACAGCGAGCCGGGACCGCGAGTACCGCGGTATGCGGGTGCGCTACATCCCCACCGCGCCGACCAAGCACCTCGAGGCCCTGGTGCACAGCGGTCTCTCCACTGCCGTCGCGATGGGCCCCGGCGCCGACCGCGCCGACATCCTCCACTACCACGCGATCGGCCCGTCGGTCTTCACGCCGCTGCCCCGCGCGCTGACGCGGCGCGGCGTGGTCCTCACCATCCACGGCCTGGACTACGACCGCGACAAGTGGGGCATGGGAGCGCGGGCGGCGTTGAAGAGCGCCGGGTGGATCAGCGCCCACGTCCCGCACGCCACCATCACGGTGTCGAAGAACCTCGCGGACTTCTACCTCGAGCGGTATGGGCGCGCGGCCCACTACATCCCGAACGGCGTGGCGCCGGCGGTGCGGCGTGCACCCGACCTGATCCGCGAGCGGTTCGGCCTCGAGGGCGGTGACTACGCGCTCTTCCTCGGCCGGCTCGTGCCCGAGAAAGCGCCCGACCTGCTGCTGCGCGCTTTCGGCGACGTCAAGACGACCTCGCGGCTCGTGATCGCCGGCGGTTCGAGCTTCACGGACACCTACGTCCACGAGCTCGAGGTGCTCGCGGCGCGCGACCCGCGGGTCCTGCTCGTCGGCTCGGTGCACGGCGAGCTGCTCCAGGAGCTCTATACGAACGCGGCGCTCTTCGTGCTTCCGTCCCGGCTGGAAGGGCTCGCGCTGACGCTGCTGGAGGCCGCCTCGTACCGGCTGCCGCTCGTCGCGAGCGACATCGCACCCAACCGCGAGGTCATCGGTGAGGACGGAGCCGGGGGGCGGTTGTTCGCGAGCGGCGACGCCCGAGGACTGTCGCTGGCGCTGACCGCGACACTGCGCGACCAGACAGAGGCTCGCGAGGCTGCACGCTTGCTCGGCGACCGGATCGTCAGCGAGTACGACTGGGACGCCGCGACGGACGCCACCGAGGAGGTCTACGAGCAGGTGCTCTCACGCTCGGGAGCCGCCCGCCGCCGCTAGGCAGCTGGAGTCCCGCGCACCGGCTCGAACGCCCTCGACGAGTTCGCGCAGTCGCCCCAGGATGACGCGTTTGCCGCGAACGCCGTGGAATGGTACGATGCATTTCGGGGAGATTCGACCAGCGGGGATTGAGCCAGAGAGGGCTCGAGGGGACGTATGTACCAGGGAAGGAAACTAGCTCGCAGGCTCAGCTTTGGATCGCTGACAGGGGTTGCCATGTCAGGTGCGATCCTCGCCGCCGTCGTCGGCTCCGCGCTCCCCGCGAGCGCTTCATCCGCGACAGATTCGACGGTCACCGCTGCCTACGCGGCGACGATCGGCGGCCCGGGACACGCTGCGATGTACCCCTCCGGCATGGAGATCGTGCCGACGAACGCAACCACGACCGCCGCCGGGATCGCCGGCAACGTCGTCGTTGCAGACACCGGGAACGACCAGGTCGCGATGTACACGACCAGCGGCACGCCGGTGTGGCGAGGCGGAGCTGAAGGCAATGCCGCGCCGTGCGGTGCCAAGCCCGCGACATTTCCCGACTTCGAGCAGCCTCGCGATGTGGGCGTCGACTCGTCGGGCAACATCTACGTCGCCGACAACGGCAACGGCCGCATCCTGAAATTGAGCGGTACCACCGGCAAGTGCCTCGTGAAGCCCTTCAAGATGCCGGGCGGCGGCGCCCCGATCGGGGTGACCGTGAGCACGACTCCGGCCGGGCAGCTCGTCTACGTCGCCAACGGCACCAAGAGCCAGGTGATCGTCTTCAACACGAGCGGCACCGTCGTCCAGACGATCGTTTCCAACGGTGCATGCACGCTCAACCGCATGCGCGATGCCGCGGCTGATGCGTCGGGCAACGTGTACGTCGCGAACTACACGAGCAACAACATCCTCGAGTTCAACGCGAACGGCACCTGCATCGCCACATTCGGCAAGAAGGGCAACAAGACCACGAGCGGAGTGTGCAGCGGCAACGTTGGCGGCACCTTCAAGAACCCATACGGTGTCGCCATCGGCACCGACCCGTATATCAACAACGGATCGCCCGGTGAGGCAATCTACGTCGCGGACTCCAATGACGACTGCATCCAGGAGTTCACTCCAAGCGGCGTGTTCGTCGCGGACATGGGGTCGCCCGGCACGACGCCGGGCACGTTCACGCAATTGCGGCGTGTGGCCGTGGATGCGAACGGCAACGTCTGGGGCGCCGATCTCTGGGGTTATCGGGTCGAGGAGTTCACCCGGTCGCCGGCCGGCTACACGTACGCACAGACCATTCCGAACCCGGTCGTGCCACCCGGCGATACGGACACCTCGGTGTTCAATCAGGTGCGCGGCATCGCGTTCGACTCGGCGGGCGATGTCATCGCGATGGACTCCGTCAACCAGCGGGTCGATGTCTTCAACTCGACGGGCAACTTGATCAACATGTGCGGGCAGCGTGGCTTCACCAGCACCGGTGACTTCAACTGGCCGCGCGGTGTCGCCGTCGACCCGGCCACCGGAAACTACTGGATCGCCGACACCAAGCAGAGCGACCTGCAGATCCTGCAGCCGCTCGCATCAGGTTGCAACGGCCTTGCGGAGTTCGGCGTCGTGGGAACGGCGCTTGGGGATGACAACTATCCGTACTCGATCGCGATCGGCAACGGCTACGCATGGATCGCCGACACGAAGAACAACCGTGTGGAATCGTGGAGCGTCGCCGGGTCGACCCCGCCGAACAAGCCTGATCCGATCAGCGTCTACGGCACGAAAGGGACCGGCGCGGGCCAGTTCACGACACCCGCGGGTGTCGGCATCGACCCCATCACCGGCAACCTGTTCGTCGCTGACAGCGTGAACAAGCGCGTCGTCGAGCTCGCGGTGAGCAACGGCAACGTCACGTCCACGGTCGCAACCTTCACCGACGGTTTCAACCTCCCGTACGGTGTCGCCTCGAACGGCGCTGGACTGCTCGCTGTCGCTGACCGCGACAACAACCGCGTGGTGATCATCAACGAATCCGACGGCAGCCAGGCTGCCGTCATCACTGCCAGCGACGTCACGGGTGGCGGCCCGACGAAGCTGTTCGATCCTGAGAACGTCGCTTTCGGTCCCAACGGTCAGCTCTACATCGCCGACACGTACAACGACCGGATCCTCGTGTACACCTTGACCATCTCGTAGTAGGGGGAAGATGACAATGCATTCCATGCGAAAGGCCACCCGTATGGCGGTGGTCGGAACTCGGAGCCGGCTCGGTGCTGGCGTCTGTCGCCCTGGGTTCGGGCGTGACCGGAGCCGGCGCGGCGACTTTCACGCCTCCCGGGTATGTGCGCTCCATCGGCGGCACGGGAACTGCCGGCGTCTATGCATGGGGCATCCAGTACGACGCCATGACCAACCAGATCGAGGTCGCGGACTACTGGAACTTCTACGTCCGCAGCTACACCCCGACGGGGACGCAGACCGCGTCCTTCTATCAGTCGGCCGCAACCCGCCAGGGTCAGCCGGAGTTGATCGCTGTCGACCCGACCAACGGCGATATCTACGTTGCGGAGAACGGCACGCAGAAGACAGCGGGCTACATCGCGCACTTCTCGGACACGGGCCAGTACATCGGTGAGATCAACACCAAGTCCGAGTACACGGCGTGGGTCGCGATCGACAACAACCAGCACCTCTTCGTGGTCAACGGACACCTTTCGGCGAGTACGCACAACCCGAACAAGGTGCAGGAATACGACATCTCGCAGTCGACCGATCCGCTGATCAACTCGTGGGGCACCTACGGGACCGCTCCGAACACGGGAGAGTTCATCCAGGCCACCGGTCTCGCCACGGACGCTGCCGGCGATGTCTACGTCGCAGACGCGGGCAACCTGCGCGTCGAGGAGTTCCATCCGAACTCGGGGACGAACAGTGGGGCCACGTACATCCGCGATATCGGCGGACCCAAGACATCGGGCGGCCAGTTCACTGGTGATCTGCGCGGTCTCGCACTGAACCAGTCAACGAACATGCTCTACGTCTCCGACGCGGCCGGCTACCACATCCAGGAGTTCAACCTGTCGAACAATCCCGCGACGCTGGTCGCGACGATCGGTACGCAGGGCAGCGGCCCCGGCCAGTTTGGTGACGGTGCGCGGCAGATCGCGGTGGACAGCTCCGGCAACCTCTGGGCGGCCGACTACAGCAACTTCCGCTTCGAGGAGTTCTCGCCCACCGGCACATTCATGGCTTCGTACCCGAATCCGGCCGAGCCGCCGGCGCCGGGCTTTCTCTCCGAAGCTCGCGACGTCGCGGTGAACCCGGTCAACGGCACCGTGTGGGTCGCCGAACTCGTGGAGCGACAGATTCCAGGAATTCGCCGCCGACGGGACGTTCATCGGCACGTGGGGCCACCGTGGGAGCACGGCACCCTACGGGCTCGACTATCCGCGCGGCATCGGCGTCGACCCCAACGGCAACGTCTGGGTGGCCGACACACGCGACTACTACATCCGAATATATGACGACAATGGCAATTACCTGAACAGCATCGGGTCAGGTCTTGACTCGAGCTCGCCGGGCAGCTTCGAGGCGCCGGATGACGTCACCTTCTACGGCGGATACGCGTACATCGGCGACTACTGGTCGTGCACGATGACCGTCTGGACGGATCCGGCGAATCCCACGACAACGCCGCCGACATACGTGCGTCAGATCAACGGCTGCAACTTCGGCGTTGCGGTTGACCCTGCGACCGGAAACACCTTCATCGTCGATCAGAGTCGTGATCAGGTTCGTGAGTACGCCGCCGGTACGAGCAACCTCATCGCGTACTGGGGCAGCGGTGGCACCGGAGCCGGACAGTTCGAATCGCCCTGGGGGATCATGGTGCTCAACGGCGTCGTGTACGTCACCGATACCAAACGCAACAACGTCCAGGCGTTCGACACGAGCGGACACTATCTCGGCGCGTGGGGGAGTACCGGAGCTGGGGCGTTCCAGTTCAACCAACCGTCCGGTATCACAAGTGACGCTTCGGGCAACATCTATGTGGCATCGGCAAACCAGGGACGAGTCCAGGTGTTCTCAGAGTCCGTCCCGCTCCCGTCGGGTGACACGACGAAGCCAACCGTGGCGATGACGTCGCCCACAGCGAAGCAGATCGTGCCGGCATCGACCGTCACGATCACGGGTTCCGCCACGGACAACGTCGGCCTGGGCGATCTCGAGGTCGCAGTCCACAATGCGGTCACGAACCTCTGGTGGGACGGCAATCACTCCAACTGGACGAAGGTCAAGACGTGGAACTACGCGGCTCCAGTCTGCGACAGCCTGACGTCATGCACGTTCAGCTTCGGGTTCATCGGCGTGTCGTTCTCGACCAAGTACACGGCACAAGTTCGCGCACTTGACACGAGCGGGAACATCGCGATGACCGCGCTGTCTGCGTTCACGACAGCCAGTTCGTAGGCGCTAACGCACCCCGCTGCAACGGAAACGTTGCAGCGGGGACGCACTGGAACATGCGTGTGTTGTGAGATGCACGCTGGTCGCTATCGAACGTGTTCGTGACTCTTTGACCATTTTCGAGCAACCGCGTCGTCGCACAGTGAAGCCCAGCCGTCAGACACCTTGCTGGGAACTCACGACATGCGTCACACCACCATCTCTCTCACCATCATCGCAGCGTGTGCAACCGGGATTGCCACCATCGCCGCGATGGCATCCAACGCTGGAGCAACAGCACTTTCGCCCGTAGTCTCAGCACCTGCCGCGCAGCACAGCGCGAGTCATACGACGACCGCTGCGCACAGCGCCGCGGCGAAGAAGGCCGCCGCGAAGGCTGCCGCTGCCGCCAAGGCAGCTGCAGCAGCGAAAGCAGCCGCGAGCAAGTGGCATCCGCAGAAGCCCGTCCTCAAGCCGCAGCTCACCGGACTCCTCAATCGCACAGGCGTTCCGCCGGCCGCGGACCGTACCGCCGAGGGCGGCTACGACATCCAGGGCACGCGTGACGACCAGGGCGACCCGGACGTCGGTGATGTCTCCTGGGCAGAGCTCCAGCTGACCCCGGGCGGACCGATCACCCCGAACAACGCCATCGACCAGGCGATCGCCAACGTTCGCGCCTGGAACCTTGCCAACCCCACTCACCTCGAGGGCCTGAAGCTCCGGGTCGAGGCAGGCATCCACTCGCCGACCTGGGCGCTCAACCTCGGCGGCGCGTGCTTCACCGTCACCGATCCGACCTCCGGCACCTCGGGCTGCTGCCCCCGCTTCTGGACCGCGCAGTTCAGCGCCGCCTACTACCAGTTCGAGACCGAGCTCGCGGCCAAGTACGACAGCGTCCCTGAGATCAGGGAGGTCGTCATGGCCAAGAACACCACCGTCTACAACGAATCGCTGATCCGCCAGACCCAGAGCGCGTCGACGGTCGCCGCGCTGGCCGCAGCCGGCTACAGCACTTCCGTTGACGAGCAGGAGCAGATCTCGGATCTCGCCTCGCTCGGCAAGTACTGGAAGCACACGCACGTCGCCTTCGCCTTCAACCCGTACCAGACCGCCAGCCCGAACACGCAGGACGAAGCGTTCACCCAGCAGCTCATCACCTCGGGCCGCTCCGCGCTTGGCAACCAGCTCGTGCTCGAGAACAACAGCCTCCGCCAGACGTACCTGACCGGCTCGGGCGACTACCAGAGCATGTACGCCTTCATCACCAGCACCGGCGGCCCCATCGGCTTCCAGACCGCGACCCTCGCCAAGGTCGGTTCGCTCGAGGCAGTGGTCAACGGTGCCAAGACCATGGGAGCCACCAGCCTGGAGCTTCCCGCCGGCTACCCCTCGCAGTTCACACCGGCGCAGCTCATGACGCTCGGGCGGTCGTTCTCCTCCTAGCGTCTCGGGCGGGTGCCGCGTCCCCGTTGCTGAGCCGGCCGGGCCGAGCTCAGCGGCGATGCGCCGCGGGCTGACACGCCGGGCGCGAGCAGCGCCGCACGTTCGATCGCAACAACTCAAGGGGCCATGTCGGCGTTTAGTGACAGCCCGACAACCGGGATGCAACGGCCCGGTCCCCACAGTGCAACGCAGGTCACCTCGTCAATCGACCAACAACCACGGGAAAGAAAAATATGTCTCATCTTCGCGCTCGTTACTCACTCGGATCCGCAGGCGCCGCGCTCGCGGCGCTCGCGATCCTCGGCCCGGGCACCGTCATCGCGTCGCCGGGCGTGAGTCCTGCCGCATCCGCCGTCGCCTTCAAGGCGCTCTCCTCGTCGGTCGCAGTGACCCACGTGAAGACCACCACGAAGTCCGGTGGAGCCGCCGCTGCAGCTGGACACACCACGACCATGACGGCCGACTCGGGCACGGACTCGAGCTCCTCCACGATCGGCCTCTGGGCCGCTGACTGGGGCGGAGCAGCCGCCAAGCGGACCGCCGCGGGCTGGCAGGCAGCCGCGATGAACAACTCGGTCCTCATCGGTCAGGCCGGCGTCTACAAGAAGTGGATCCCCCAGCTCAAGGCGTGGAACCCGAACGTCACCATCCTCGAGTACAACCTCGGCCCCTATCTCCAGAAGGGCAGCGCCAACTTCAACACCATCCTCGCCAGCGATCCGAGCTGGTTCGCCCATGACGCCAAGGGCAACCTCATCAACCTCCCCTCGTTCCCCGGGAACTATCTGATGGACCCGGGCAACGCCGGCTACCGCGCCTGGCACTCCCAGCAGCTCGCGGCGTCGGTCGCCGAGTACGGCTTCGACGGTGCCATGGACGAACTCGATGGGCGCCGGTCCGCTCGGCAGCTACTCCAGCTCGCCGCCCGTCAACCCCGCGACCGGGGCGCTGTACACCGCCACGCAGTGGCTCGACAACGGCGTGCTCATGCTCAACAGCGACAAGGCGGCCCTGGACGGCAAGTACCTCGCCTTCAACGGCCTGGTCAGCGGCCCGATGTTCGTCCGTGAGTTCGAGCATCCTCGCCACCTCCAACGCGGATGCCGGCGTGAGCGAGCTTTTCCTCCGCCAGCCGACGTCCTCCGTCACGACGTACCCGAACGCGACCGCCCTGAACGACTCGCTGACGATGATGAACGACATGGCCGCCAACGGAAAGACCTTCCTCGGCTGGACCAAGGTCTGGTCGACGGGAACACCTGCGCAGGTGAGCCAGTGGGAGCAGTTCGATCTCGGCGTGTACCTGCTCGGCCAGGGATCCGGCTCGCTGCTCGACTTCATGTCCTCGCACAGCGCTGACAACACCGCGATCGCCTACCCGAACCTCCAGCAGGACATGGGCACGGCGATGGGCGCCTACACGGTCAGCGGCAGCACCTACACCCGCGTCTTCCAGAACGGCACGGTGACGGTGAACCTCGCGACCAGCAGCTCGGCCATCCAGATGAACCCCTAACCCCCAAACCCCAACAACCAGCGAGGCCGCCGCGGAATCATCCGTGGCGGCCTCGGCATGTCTGCTGAATCAGCGATCTGTCAGGGGACCGTCCACTCGCTGACGCGGTCGGTGTTCTCCTCGACGACGAAGAGCTTCCCACCCGGCCCAAAGCTCAGTCCCTGCGGCGTGCGCATCTTGCCGAGCGTGGTGCCGTAGCCGCCGAACGTCGAGACCAATGTCCCGCTGCGCGTGTACTGCGCGACGGTGTTCGTGGAGCTGAGCGCGATGTACAGATACCCGGCATCACCGGCGATGCCGAACGCACCGTTGGCAGCACCGACGTTGAACTTCGAGAGCAGTGCTCCGGCGGCGGAGAAGTGGTAGACGTTGCCGGTCGCGTCGACGTCGGTCCAGATCGAGCCGTCGGTGTCGACCCAGATGCCGCGCACGAACCCGAGTCCGCTCCCGATCGTGCCGGTCTGCACGCCCGAGCTGTTGAACACCACCACGTCCTGACCGTTGCTGTTCGCCGCGTAGATGGTGCCGTTGGACCCGCAGGCAACGCCGTATGGGTCGGCGAGGCCGGTGCCCGCCCAGACCTCTTTTCCGGCGGTGCTCCATGCGACGATCTCGTTCGAGTCCGTGTTGGCGATGATGACGTCGCCATTGCTCGGGTCGAAGCACTCGAGACGGGGATAGTTGAACGTGTTCGGTGTCTCACCGCGCATGCCCCACGCAAGTGAGAACTTGTAGACACCGCCGACGAGCGTGAACTTCTCCATGCGCTCGTTGTAGGTGTCGGTCACGAAGAGATCGCCCGCGGCATCGAATGCGGCGCCGCGCGGTCCGTTGAACCCACCGGTCGGCGGAGGCGACGGCGGCGTGGGAATCTCCTGCAGGAGCTTGCCACTCTCGGTGAAGACCTGGGCGCGGAAATCGCCGAGATCACCAACCCACACATCGTGATTGCCGTCGACGGCGACGCCACGCGCGCCATCCTCGAACTGTCCCGGGCCGGTGCCGCAATCGCTGCCGCCGGCGCCAACTCCGTTGAAGTTGGTGATGAACTGTCCCTCCTGGGGACTCGACGGGTTGGCGTTGAACTCCTGCACGAGGCAGTTCTGCCCGTTGGTGACGAACATCAGGTTGTTCGTCGTGTCGATCGCCATACCGCGCATGTCAAACGTGGTTGACACGCCGCCGGGCGGCTGGATCGTCTTGATCGGCTTGTTGCCGGTCACGCCGTTTGGGTAGATGTCGATGCGGTGGTGACCCTGGTCGGCGACCCAGAGGTTGCCCGCGCTGTCGAACGCGAGCCCGCGCGGCTGGATGAACGTGTTCGGTGCGGGGATGGTGACGACGCGCGGCGCTGCCGATGGGTGCGACGGGTCGAGGATGAGCAGCGTCTGACCGAACTGGTTCGAGACGTACACGTCCTCGTTCACCGGGTTCACCGCGCACTGCGACGGATAGTCGACCTGCGATGGCGACGTGAGCGGGTTGACAGCCTTGTTGTTGCCCCAGCTGGTGATGGACTTCCCGGTGGAGCTGTACATGTTGATGTTGTAGAGACTGCCCTCGGTCACGTAGACATCACCGGCCTCCGCTCCGTGGGTGAGGTCGACGCACATGCCGAAGGGCGACTGGTTCGTCCCCGGTCCGAACCCGGGGTCGTCCGCGAAGACAAACGGTGTCGCCGGCGTGCCGTTGGCGTTGTAGTGCACGACTCGCAGGTTCCAGTAGTCACCGACGAGGATCGACCCATCGGGCATCGTCGCGGTGCCCCACGCGTAGATCTGCGCGGTGGCGCTGCCACCGATCGTCGTAATGGGCGTCGCGGTCGATGTCGTCAGTGACGCCGCCTGCGTGCCCGCAGTCGTCATGAGCGACGCGGCGATCGCCAGCGAGAGCGTGCCCACTCCCCGAGCGGCAGCCAGATGGAACCCACGTGCCATTGGAATCACCCCTGCCCCTGACTGACCTTCCCTACCCGTGCCAAGTCCCCCCGGGCGCGAAAACCTTGGCCCCGCCAATCATACCGATTCTCCGGGACTCGTTTCAGACGCGGCAGTCGCGTCGAGCGCCGCGATCGCTGAGATCGATCCCGCGACGGGTGAGGCCGATAGTTCTCGGGACGAAGTGCGCGGCCGCCACAGCGTCTGCCATGGCGGCCGCGCCCAACAGATCAGGTCAGGTGAGGTTGATGCTTGAGGCGCCGCTGCTCGCGTTCACCGTCACCGTGCCGTTCTGGAACTTCCTGGTGAAGGTCGATCCCGAAACGGTGTAGGCACCGAGCGGTGCCCCCAGGTTGCTGGTGAGGTTCGAGTAGCTGACCGCGGTGTTGTCGGCGCTGTGCGAGGGCATGAAGTCCAGGTACGACAGCGACTGCCGCCCGAGGAGGTAGACCCCGAGAGCGAACTGCTCCCACTTCGAGACCTGCGCCGCCGATCCGTTCACCCACACCTTGGTCCAGCCAAGGAACGCCTTGCCGGCTGCGCCGAGGTCGGTCATCATCGCGATCGAGTCCTGGACCGTCGTGGCCGTCGGAAACGCGGTGATGGAGCCGGTCGGCTGGCGCAGGAACAGCTCCGAGATCCCCGCGTTCGCGTTCGAACCGGCGAGGATGTGCGTCTCGGAGAGGTACTCAGGCCCGCTGATCAGCCCGTTGAACGCAAGGAACTTGGTTCCCAGGGCCGCCTTGTCGCCGTTGAGCATCAGCACCGAGTTGGCGAGGTACTGCGCGGGCGTGTACGCCTTTCCGGTTGCGGTATCCATCGGGACGCCGCTCGCGTAGTGGCCACCGCCGACCGGCGCGTCACCGACGGAGTTGACCATCGCGCCGTCGAAGCCGTCGGCCGCAACCGTCTGCTCGAGTTGCGAGGCCTGCCAGGCCCGGTACCCGGAGTTGCCCTCGTCCATGAGGTAGTTCCCCGGGAACATGGGCAGGTTGATGAGACGGCCCTTGCTGTCGTGCGCGAACCACGTCGGATGCTCCGACAGGATCTGGCTGTACGCAGACGAGCCCTTCTGGAGGTAGGGCCCGATGTTGTAGACGAGCACGGTCAGGTTCGGATTCCACGCGTGCAGCTGCGGAATCATCTTCGAGTACACACCGGCTCCGCCGATGAGGATGCGATCGTTGTGCGCGGCGGCTTCCCATCCAGCCGTGGAACGCTTGGCGGCAGCGCCACCCCAGTCAGCGGCCCACAGCCCGATGCTGCTTGCCGTGGACTGCGGGGAGAGCGCGTTGCTCCCGGCGCCCAAGAGTGAGACGGAACCCCGTGAGCCGGACGTTGCGCCACCAGTGGAACCAGGGGTCGACGCTGCGGCGGACTGGCCAACCGCACCTTGTGCGGAAGGGGTCAGGCCACTGAAGCGGCCGGAGTTGAGCGCGGCGATCCCCGACGAGACGGTTCGCATTGGCGACGATGACGAGGCGTAGGCGATTCCGAAAAGGAAGCTGACAACAACAATCGCGGTGCCCTTGAGGGCGCGGTCGGTCCACCTTGGCTTCACAGGCATTCTCCCCTTGAGCGCGGGGTCCTCCCGCGCGATGCTCATACCCCGGAGGTCTGGTCCGGGTTTACTGAAGTGACCTCGGAGATCTGGCTCGTCAAGGTCGGCGGCAGTCTACGACACCCGCCGCATACCCTGCCGGTGTATTCGCATGCGCGAACAAAGTCATCCTAGTAGGTGATATTTGAATTCACCAACCGTGCGTCGTATGGACGACTTTGTGGAGGGCTGGCCGGCCAACTGCCGCCCCGCTCATCGCTCGGCTGGCCGACCAACCTGGGCTCAGCCCGCGGGGTACGTCAGACGAACCTCAGGGCGCGAACTCCTCGATCCGGGAGTTGGTGTAGTCCACGACGTAGATGTTCCCGGCGGCATCGACCGAAATGCCGAGCGGGCGGTTGAACTTCCCGTTCCCCTTGCCGGCCCCGCCGAAGTTGCCGAGGTACGGGTACGGGCCGGCCGGCGTCGCGACGTTGAACTCGCTGACCCGGTTGTTGGTCGATTCGGTGACGTAGAGCGTGGTGCCGACCAGGGCGACGTCCCACGGCTCACCGAGCGTTCCACCGGGTGCGGTCGCTCCGATGGTGCCGATCAGCGTCCCTGCCGAGTTGAAGACGTAGACGACGCCCTTCTCAGGCGCCGCTGCGTAGATGTTTCCCGCTGCGTCGACGGTGACGCCGGTGCAGCCGGCAGCACCGCCCGCGCTGAACCCACTGCCGCACGGTACGGGGAATCCCGCGACCTCTTTGCCGCTCTGCGTCAGCACCTGGAGACGGTCGTTGTCGGTGTCGGTCACGTAGATGTTCCCGGTGGGGCCGACCGCGATGCCGCTCGAGTAGTAGAACTGGCCGTTGGCCTGACCCTGGCCACCGAAGTCACTGATGAACGTGCCGTTCTGCGTGTATTCCTTGATGTAGCCGGAGCGCGTGTCGTTCACCCAGACGTTGCCGTTCGTGGGATCGATCGCGACGCCGCGCGGATAGTCCATCGCGTAGCCGGCGCCCAGCTGCGGCAGGCGGCTGCCCCACATGGTCATCCAGGTGCCGGTGCTGGTGAACTGCTGCACGCGCATGTTGAAGGTGTCGGCGACGTAGACCTGACCGGCAGAGCCGGAGAACGTCGAGACGGCAACGGACGTCGGATTGTTGAACCCACCTGCGGGCGGCGGGATCGCCGGGTTCGGGACGGCGTACTTGAACGTCCACTTCGGCGAGCTCGTCGGTGACGAGTAGGCGTCGACGGTCCATTGCGTGTAATCGGAGACGAAGACCGTGCCGTCGAGTCCGACCGCGATCCCGCGTGGTCCCTCGAGCTGGCCGGGATCGGTGCCCGGCGTGCCGATGGTGCCTTTGAAGACGCCGCCGCTGACACCGTTCCACGTCGTGTACACATCGACGACCTGCTTCGCCGCATCAGCGAGATACACGTAGCCGTTGACGCGGTCGATGGCGATGCCGCGCGTGTTGCTGCTCAGATGGGCCTTGCTGCCGAAGCTGTCGACCATCGTCCAGGGAGCGGTCGCGGTGTTGAACACCTGGACGCAGCGATTGCCGACGTCGTCGACGTAGAGATTGTCGAGGGCGTCGACGTCGATGCCGCGGATGAGCGCGAACTGCCCGGACGTGCAGCTGGTCCCGTTGGTGCCGAACACGGTGATGTAGTTGCCAAGACTGTCGTACTCGAAGATCTCGTTCGGCGCGGTGCTGCTCAGCCCGGTCGACTGGACGACGAACACATCACCCTCGCGGTTGACGGCGACGAACGGCGCGTAGTACGCGTGGGGTGGCGTGATCGCGTACTCGAAGACACCTGAGTCGCTGAACTTGTCGACGCGACGATTGTTCAGGTCGGCGACGTAGATCGATCCGTCGTTGGGGTCTACGGCGATGCCGTAGGGCTGCCCCATCTCTCCCGGATCCGCGCCTCTGGAGCCAAAGCTCGTGACGTACGTGCCGTTGGGCTGGAACACCTTGACGTTGTAGTTGTTGTAGTCGCCGACGATGACGTCGCCGTCCCAGGCACCGCCGACAGCGGGCTCGGTTGCCATGCCCCACGGATAGACGAACGCGTCGCCCACATGGCCGATGGTGCGCACGTATGTCGGCGTGGTGGATGCCGATGCCGCTTGCAGGTGACCGGCTTCGCCGGCGACCGATGCCGCGACCGCGCACAGTCCAACTGCACAGGCGACCACCCAGTGGCGCCTACGTTGCATGGATGCAACCGTCATGTCCCAACTCCCTATCCCGTAACGAGGGACGTGGTGTTGCACGTCCCTTCCTCCCATCCCATACGGGAACGCGGTCACGTCACCACGTTCCTTGCGAAGCTCAGTGCGTCGTCAACACCACGACGCGGTTGTTCCAGACATCGGTGAGATACACCGTGTTGCCGTTGAAGGCGACATCAAATGGATAGATCACCGAGTCCTTCGCTGTTGCCGGAATCCCCATGCTCGCCGCGGTGGCGCTGAAGATGAGGTTGCCCGACGTGTCCACCGACACGACGCGGTTGTTGCCGGTGTCCGAGACCCAGATGCTGCCGTCGGGCGCCACCGTGATGCCCCACGGAATGTTGAACGCCTTCTGGGCACCCGTGCCGACGGGCTTGGTGATCGCTTTCCAGACGCCCGTGGTGGACATACTTTGGATGCGGTTGTTGAGCGTGTCGGCGACCCAGATGGTGCCGTCCGGCGCAACGGCGATTCCGGTCGGGTTGTTGAGGTCGCCGGCGGGCGACGTCGAACCGGCACCGAACGTGCCGTACGTTGCGGTCCATGTGGCGCTGGTGTCGCCGGGGGACATCGTGAAGCGCTCGACCCGGTCGTTACCGGAGTTGTCGACGAGCAGCGTGCCGTTGGTCGGGTCGAACGCGATCCCCTGCGGGAAGCTGAACTGCCCGTTGGCACTGCCGTTCTGGCCGAAGATAAGCAGCGACGTTCCCGTCGGCGAGAACACCTCGACCTGGTCGTTCTCGCGGTTGGCGACGAAGATGTCACCGGTGCCCGGTTGGATGGCCGCATCCCACGCGAAGTTGATCGCGCCGCTCTGCGACGGGTTGCCGCGGAAGCCGAACGAGCCTGCGCCCGTGCCGTTGGCGTTGATGTACTCGATGCGCTGATTCCAGTAGTCGACGATGAAGATCTGGCCGTTGGCTGCAACGCGAACGCCGCGCGGCGAGTTGACGCCGGGCAGCGGCGGTGCAACCTCGAAGAGGTTGCGAGTCGGCGTCGCGCCGGTTGGCGTGAACGACATCTCGTGGAGGCCGAAGCCCCACTCATCCGTGAGGACGAGCATGTTGTTTGACGTGGTTGTCAGGCCACGAGGGCCGACGAACTGACCGGCGCCGGTTCCCGACGAGATCGTGTATTTGAACTTCGCGCTGCTGTAGTCGCTGCCGGTCGAGGTCATGGTGAACGCCTCGATGCGCTTGCCGCCGGAGTCCGTGACGAATGCGATCTTGCCGTTCTGACTGACGCTGACGCCGCGCGGATCGTCGGTGAACTGGCCGTTGCCGGTGCCGAGACTCCCGAAGGCGAAGAGCAGCGTGCCCGCGCTGTTGAAGACGTCGCACTCGTGGTTGCGCGCATTCATGACGAGGACGTCGCTGTTGGGCGCGACGGTGACCTGGCGCGGCTGGTTGAGGATGCCCGTTCCGAAGGAGCTGATGAACGTACCCGCCGGCGTCGACTTCTCGACGCGGCCGGCACCGTCCACGGCGTAGACCCAGTTGTTCACGGCGTCGACGGCGATCCCGTAGACCTGCGCGAACTGCTCGTTGCCCGTGCCCTTGGTGCCGAACTGCGAGACAAACGTGAACGCCGTCGCCGAGTGCGCCGCGCACTTGGTGGCGGCGAACGAGAAGATCTCGACCCGGTTGTTCGGCGTGTCCGCGACGAATAGCTGATTGGTAGCCGTGTCGTAGTCCAGGGCTCGCGCGTCACCGAACTGACCGGGTCCGTTGCCCTGCAGACCGCCGATCTGGCAGTCGATGGCGCCGCTCGTCCGGTTGACCGCGACCACGCGATAGTTCCCCGCGTCGAGCACGAAGTAGTACTTGGTGTTCTGCGTCACGTCGACCGGATACATCGAAGCCTGGCCGGCGCCGAGGAGCGTGCTGGAGTACGTCGGAGCGGCGAGAAAGTTCGGCGCCGCTGAAGCGCCCGCGCCGGGCAGGATCGCGGATACGGCAATCAGCGGCAACGACGCCGCAATCGCAACCTTCATCGGTCGCATAGAAGAACCCCCTCTGGTCACCATTCCCGATAGCTATCGGTCCCCCTCGGACCGGGCGTGGAGCAATTATACCGGAATGACGAATGGCGGGTTTGGCGCGGTCTGCGCGCCCGGCGCCATAGGAAGGCGGGCTTTGCTGGCGCTTATGTGACCGGGGTGAATGACTGCTCGGGCGGCGCCGGCAGACTCTCAAGCGGGTTGTTCGCGAGGAGTTTGCTGGAAGCCGAGAAGGTCGCGGGCGTCTCGATGGATTGGTATCCCCCGGGAAGCTCGACGGAGTTTGCCCCGAGCGTGACCGCGTAGCCGATCGTCTCCGAGAGATCGCCGACGCGATCGGCGGTGGCCGTCTGGAATGAGATCGGCGCGCCCAGCTCACTCATGCTCTCGTACATCGCCTCATAGCCGTTGCCGGTCACCGGGTACCGCAGCGAGTTGTTCTCGAGCACGCACCCGAGACCGAGGAGCTGGCGGCAGTACTGCATCATCTCGAGCGTGAAGGGCTCGTCAACAGCCTTGGTGCCGGCGGTGCCGATCACCTCGTACGGGTTGAGGGCCAGGTCGCTGCGGGTGTGCTGCCAGACCGTCGCGGTGGCGATCTCCTGGCGCTGGCACTGCTCGTCGGCCGTCGGCGTGTATCCCGCGTCGAGCAGCGCGGTAACGTCACCCGGGTCGTTGGTGTCGCGGATGAACGGCTCGTCATAGAAGGTGGTGCAGCGCGAGATGGTGACCTCGCGGACCACGGGTACCTCGTCGTATTTCGCCGCGAGCATGTCCTCGAAGTGGTCGTACGCGCTGCCGAAGGCGTCGGTCCAGAATCGCCCGATCGTGCCGGTCCCACCACCCTGCGGGTTGACGAGGCTGATGGGGCTGCCGCCGAGGTCCTTGACCCATTGCGGCGCCCAGATGCCCGCGAAGACTCGGATCTTGAGGCCGAGCTGCGTGCCGTGCTGGGCGTTGAGGGCATTGACCTCGGTGATCGCGCGGTCGATGGCGTTGTTGGGCGTCAGCGAGGCGCCAGGCGTGGGCTGCAGGTCCTTCCAGTAGACGTTGACCACGTAGCCGCCGAGCGCCCCGAGATAGCTGGCGGGCGGTACTCCGTTCCGATCGAGGAGGCCTGTGAGCGGCGGCTTGAGGTTGTTCGGCGCCGGACTGGGGAGCGCAGAGGTGGCCGGAGACGGCGTTGCGGTGACTGTCGGGAAGTCAGACGGTGTCCCGCAGCCTGCGAGCAGCATGGCCACGGCGATCGTGGCGATGAAGGCCGGTCAGGCGTGCCGAACGGGGGACGCGGGTCAGCTGCGACCTGCTCACCGCGCGGCTGCGGACCGCTCAGGACACAGCGATACCACGGCTCCTCTCATGCAAACCATTGTGCAACGGGTGCCGGATTCGCCACCTGTGAGGAGGTGGAGAATCCGGCCCGCGCCAAGGTCAGGAAGGGTTCGAGGCCGAGGCTGTGCGGACGGCTTCGACGATCGCGCTCGTGGAGGTCCGGCCGGCACACGAGCTGGTCGGGAAGCCACGGGCTGGTGCGGTTGTAGCGGAGCGGCGAACCGTCGATGCGGGTCGCGGTGAGGCCGGCCGCAAGTGCGACGCCGACGGGCGCAGCGGAGTCCCACTCGTACTGCCCGCCGATGTGGAGATACGCGTCCGCGTCTCCGAGCACGACAGCCATGGTCTTTGCGCCGGCGGAGCCCATGTAGACGAGCTCGGCGTCGAGCTCAGCCGCGACGGCAAGTGCCTCGGGCGGCGTATGCGAGCGGCTCACCACCAGGCGGATGCGTCCTGGAGCGCGTTCCGGCTGCGGCGGGACGGGCAGCGTCGTCATGACCATGTCGCGCGCGGGAAGCGCGACCGCGGCTGCGACAGGGCTGCCGTTCTCGATGAGCGCGACGTGCACGGCCCAGTCGGTGCGACCGTCCTCGCCGAACTCGCGTGTGCCGTCCAGTGGATCGACGATCCAGACGCGGCGTGCCTTGAGACGACTCGGGTCGTCGGCGCCTTCCTCGGAGAGGACGGCATCATCCGGGCGCTGCTCCGCGAGCAGCTTTGTCAGCAGCTCGTGCGCAACCCGGTCACCGCGGTCGCGAAGCAATTTGCTGTCGTCGAACCCGAGCTCATCACGCAGATCCATGAGGACTCGCCCGGCCGCAACTGCTGCGTACCGGGCGAGCTCATGGTCCGAACTCGATAACAGGTGTGTTCCCCCCCACGGCGTAGCTCCTTACTTGTCCTGACTCAACTGTAGTAACCGAGGACGTCAACGATGAGGTTGACGTTGCCAAGGTCGTTGAACAAATTGATGCTGCCATCGGCACCAACGCCGACGAAGACGAGGTTCGGCACGGTCTGACCCTTGAGAAGGTTGAGATCCGAGGCCGTTGGACGACCGGCTCCCGCCGGTCCGGGGTAGACGGTGATGAACGTGCTGCTGCTCGCGTTGACCCCAGTGACGTTGACGACGAGCGCCGTGGGCTGGTGAGCCGCGCCAAGCGCTGGAATGCCGTCGATACCGTCGACGAAGATGTTGAGCACTCCGCCTGCGGTCACCGCAGCCTTGACGCATCCTGCGGTGTCGCTCGTACCGGTGCTGGTGTTGCACACGCGTGCGGGAGTCGGGAGGGCAGTGAACTGCGAACCCGTTCCAGTCTGGAAGTATCCGTCGATGTCAACAGCGACATTGACCGAACCAACGCTGTTCTTGATGTCGACCACGCCACCGGCTCCCACAGGGACGACGACCCGGTTCGGCAACACCTCGTGGGCGCTGAGGTTGAGATTCGAGGCGTTCGGTGCCGAGGTGCCACCGGCATACGCAGTGAGCACGGTGTTGTTCGACGGACTGATTGCGGTGAGGTTGAAGACCACCGCGCTGGCGCTGGTCGGAACGCCATCGCTTTGGGCGTCGATGTTGAACGCCAACGAAGCGCCACCGTTGATCGGGTGAGTCCCTCCGACGTCGCACTGATTTGCGATCACACCACTGCCCGCTGCACGCGTGTCGCAGATGCGGACGGGGGTGGCGATCGGCTTGTACAGCCCGGTCGAAGTGCCGGAGTCGACATAGCCTTCGATATCAACGATCAGTCCGGTGACGCCCACATCGTTGAACACATCGATCTGACCGGACCCGTTGACACCAACCTCGACGAGATTGGCCACGATCGAACCTTTCAGAGGATTGAGGTTCGAAGTTGCCGGCCTGCCGGCACCAGCGGGGTACACAGTGATGAACGTGTTCGTGTTCGGCTGAATAGCCGTCACGTTGAGAACTACGGCGCTCACTCCGGTGAGGGGCACGCCGCTTCCAGTCACGCCGGTCGCCTGAATCGTGCGAACAGCGCCAGAGCCGAGCGATCCCTGGCCGGGCTCATTGCACTGGTTGAGGGGGATCGATCCACCGTGAGGTCGCGTATCGCAGAGACGGAAAGGTGTCGTCACTGGCGTAAACGGCGCCTGCGAGAAGGCAACCGTGCTGCCGTATGTGTATGAGGTCGAGGCCTCGACGGTCTCTGTCGGGTGGTTCTGCGCGGTAATGGTGTCAACGCCGGACGCGGGCAGCGGATTCGCCGCCGCATAGGTCACCAGCACGGTCCCCGCGTTGGTCGCACCGAATCTCGTCGGGAGGTTCGTTACTTTCTGCGTTTGGTTTCCGTCGAAACTGTTGACGCCGGTTGCCGAGCCGCCGGATGCAGCGGTGCTGGTCAGCGAGATGTCGATGAACGCTCCAGGCACGGGGTGACCCGTTCCGCCCGGTCCGTCCAAGGCGGTAACCGTGATGGGCACGGTCTGACCCGCAGTGAGTGTTCCGGGCGGCGCAATTGTGGGTGCCGCCGGCGAGAACGTGTATGACGCAACTGGCGAGAAGACGTAGGTACCGGTACCGCACACTCCCGGACCTGTGCACTGCCCAGTGGTGGCATTGAACGAGCTCGCGTCCGAACTCAGCTGCGATGACATCACGTCCGTTGACGGGGACCGGATTCGGTCCCGTGTAGGTCAGCGGCACGGCGTCGTTGACGGTACCGCTCGACCCGCCGGGGCTGCTGAAGGTGCACGTGTCAACAGTCACGAACGACTGCGGTGTGCTTGTCAGTGTCGTGCTGCCCGATACGGCAGATCCCCCGCTAGCAGTCGGTGACGTGAAGAGACCCGCGTCGATACTGAGGAACACTGTCGCTCCCGGAGCGATCTTGGCACCGTTCTCCTGCGGCTGAACGCACATCGTCACCGTGTTCGTCGACACTGCCGGCGGAATCAGTGTTCCCGGCTGCGCTATCGGCAGCGGCGACATGACGATTGAGTTGTATCCGACGACAAGCGGCGCAGCCGCCGCATCCTTCGGTAGCCCGAACGGCAACGCCGTCCCAGCAAATGCCGCAATGGCAAGGACGGTTAGCGTTCTCTTCTGCATCAACCTAGGACCTCCTGAGGGCAAACAACACCCGCACTGGTGGCGACCAGCGCGGGTGTTGAGGATAACCCACGGTACCGAAAGGCGAGCATCCCTTCCTTAGTTCGCCGATTGCCTTTACCGGGGCGTTACGCCTGCCTGCGGCGCTCGCGGATCAGCTCGCCGCCCAGGGCCAGACCGAGGCCGCCGAGGAGCAATTCGATCCCGATGCCAACCTGGGTGATGCCACCCGCCAGGCCGGTGCCCGGAGTGGTGATGCCCTGCACGCCACCCGTTGGGGTGATGACCACGGGCTCGGCGCCGCACTTGCTGGTCGATGCCGCACTGCTGTCATCGCCGCTGTATGCAGCGACCCAGTTATAGGTGCCGGCTGTCGCCGTTGCGCTGAAGCTGGCCGAAACCGCGTTGCCGGACGCGTCAAGCGCGACGGTGCTGGTGAAGATCCCGGCGCCACTGCAGGTCGTGTCCGTCGGCCCGTAGAGGGTGAAGGTCACGGTGCCGGTGGGCTGGAAGGTGCCAGTCACATGCGCGCTGTCGTGGATCGCTGTGCCAACCACACCGCCGGCCGATGCGATGGTCGAGACGGTCGTCGGATCCTTGCCGATGGTGACCTGCTCGTCGCTGCACTTGGTGGTGGCGCTGTCGTTGTTGGCGTCACCGTTGTAGGTGGCGATCCAGTTGTAGGTGCCGACCTGTCGTGGTGGTGAACGGCGTTGCGGCGCTGGTGGCCGAGCCGTCGGCGCCAAGCGTGACGTCCACGTGCTGCACCCAGCCAGGCGAGTCGCCGCTGGTGCAGTCGGTGTCGCTCGGCGGGTAGAGGAAGAACGAGACTGTTCCGGTCGGGTTCGCGCCACCCGACACCTGCGCGGTGTCGTGGATCTGCGTGCCCACGGGGCCGCCGTCAGACGCGGTGGTGACGATCGTCGGCGAAGCCTTGCCCACGACGACGCTCTCGGAGCCGCAGCCACTGGTGGCCTGCAGGTTCGCGTTGTCGCCGTTGTAGGTCGCGACCCAGTTGTAGGTGCCGGGCTTCGACGTCTTGTAGCCGGATGCCGCGGGAACGTTGGCAGTGCCGTTGCTGGAGAGATCGACCACCCAGCTCTGGAGCGCCGTGCCCGAGTCGCCGGTCACGCAGTTGGCGTTGTCCGGTCCGAAGAGCGCGAACGTCACGGTGCCGGTCGGGTTGAAGCCGGTCACCTTCGCGGCGTCGGTGAGCGCTGCTCCAACGGTCGCGCCGTCGGCGTCCGAAGGCGTGGTGTTGATCGAATCAGTTGCCGGCCCGACGGTGACCTGCTCGTCGCCGCACGCGGTGGGTCCGTTCTCGATGGAGCCGTCGCTGTTGACGATGACTTCCGCGGTCCACGCGTAGACACCGGTCTGCTGCGGAACGTACGAGGCGGAGTCGACGGTGCTGTTGGTGAGCTCCGAAGTGGTCACCGGCTCGCTGTCGGTGAAGACGGGAGCGGCACCGGGCGTGCCGCACGTGTTCGGCGCCCAGAGCGAGAAGACGATGTGCCGCGTGTTGTCGGCGTACACGAGCGCGGTATCGGTGAGCGGAGTTGTGGCGACCACGCCGGTCTTCGGCGAAGGTGTCGTCGAGACGATGTGGTGCGCGAATGCGGTGACCACGCTTGCCGTGCCCGCGGCGACGATGGCGACCGCTACCGCGCCAACGCGAGCGATATCGCGGCGAGTGCGGCGATGATTTTCACGAACCGAGTTCGACACCCTGTTGCCTCCTAACCGCCGGCTGGTCCGGCGCCCCCTGTCACGAGTTTCCCCACCGTGAGCGAAAGAAATACCGATCGGGCCATTACTCCCGAACGCTTCATCCGCTCTCGCAGCCTAGCAAACGGCATAGGGCGATGCAAGTGGCGCGTTTGGCGCACACGTCTACCGCGATAACAGCCGCAGCGGATGTGACGACGACTGCGTGAACAACGTCGTGTTTGTGGTGATGCGCCTCGCATCGCGTCGGTGGCTACGCTGCGATGGTGATGTCGCCAGAGTTCGCCGAGGTGACGCGATACCTTCGTCGCGTCGACGCCACCGGCGCCGATGACCGAGGCTCGTGGTCTGGTGGCGCGTTCATTCGCACGCGTTCGCTCCCGCTCGTGTATGACGCCAACCGCGTCATCGTGCTCGGGCACGGCTTCGCCATGTCGATGGTGGAGGTGAGCGACGCGGCCGACGAGATCCAGGCGGGAATGCCCAATCGCATCGTGGAGTTCGTCGCGTGCGAGGAGTCGGCAGCGCTGGCCGAGGGGTTCATCGCGGCCGGCTGGTTCGCGGAGCCGGTGGGCATCATGGTGCGGCGACGCGAACCGGACCTCACCGCTGACACCAGCGCGGTTCGGGTCGTCGACCAGGCCGCGATGACTTCTGCGCGAATGGAGACCCTCAACGACGAGGTGTGGGCGCTCGGCGACGCCGCGGCGCAGGTGCGCGAGAAGCAGGAACGCATCGCCCAGTCCGTGCCGACGACGCATCTCGCTGTGATGGAGGATGGCGGTGTCGTGGCGTACTGCGAAGTGTTCGAACTCGACGCCGATGTCGCGCAGGTGGAGAGCGTCGCGACGGTGCCGGCGTACCGCAAGCGCGGCTACGCGCGGGCGGTGGTCACCCGCGCGCTCGAGCTGACGCACGACCGCAAACTCGTCTTTCTCACTATGGATCCGAACGACTGGCCGCAGCAGCTGTACGCGAAGCTAGGGTTCGACGACATCGGCCAAGTGCTTCGTTTTCGCAGAGCGCTCCCCGGCTCACAGTAAGCCGGGGAGCGCTGCGATCCCCCATCCCTCAAGGCCGACCCCTGTCCCTCTCATCGGTTCAAAAGTACCGAACGACGAAATCCTAGCAAACGCGTCAACGGCCATGCAATATGAGATTTCGACATCGCGATGTGACGCTCACGGCGCGGTTGGCAGCAACTGCTCGTCGAGCACACCACCGCTCGCGATGTAGGCAAGCACTGCGCGATCCGTCAGCCACTCGACCGGTGCGTGATCGTCGGTGAGCGGATCGCTCGACGGCTTCGCGACAAACGCCTCCGACACCACCAGCGGTCCGAGGACGAGCACATTCGAAGGCAGCGTCTGCATGCGCGTGATCAGCGACGGCTGTGTGATCGGCGTGTCGAGTCCAACCACGAGCTCATTGAAATGGAGTGCCGGCCACACCCATACCTGCGGAAACTCGGTGGCGACGGTGCCGCTGATCGCGTTGACGAGGTCGTCGTTCCCGGGAACGCGCTCGACGTTGAGCGCGATCGCTCCGCCCGGGTTGAGGTGCGCGCGCATGAGCGAGAAGAACTCCTGCGTCGCCATGTAGAAGGGGATGTTCTCCTGGCGGTAGGCGTCGACCACGATCATGTCGTAGCGCCGGCCGGTGGTCTCGAGGTACTCGCGGCCGTCGGCGGTGATGACGTTGAGGTTCGGGATGGAGTCGAGCCGCATGTACTCGCGGGCCAGCTGCGTCACGACCGGGTCGAGCTCCACGGCGTCGATGTGGATGCCCGGGTATTCGGCGGCAAGCGCCCGTGCAGTCGTCCCGCCGGCGTTGCCGATAACCAGGACGCGATGCAGGCCGTGGGCGAGCAGCGGCGGGACGACGAGCGGCATGTCCCACTCGCCGCCGGTGAGCGCCGTGTCGGCTCGGTAGACCGACTGGTCGGCGATGCCGTCATCGAAGCGCATCACGATGCGACCCAACTCCTGGACGATCTGCACGAAACCGTACGTGGTCTCACGCTCGGCGATCGTCCCTTGCGTCTCCTTGACCAGCCCCGGGGGCACGATCAGCAGCCCGATGATCACGACGCTCGCGACCAGGGCCGGGCGCGTCAGCAACGGGATCGAGACCAGCGCCACCAGCAGGGCGGCGATGAGCAGCGTCCGCTGCGTGCCCACACCGGGAATGAGCACGAGCGCCGCCCCAAACGTGCCGACGATGGCGCCAACGGTCGCGAGCGAGGAGAGCCGGCCACTCGTCCGGCCGGCGCGCTCGATGTCGGTGATCGCCAGGCGAAGCGCGAAGGGCGATGCCATGCCCATGAGCGTCACGGGGATGGAGAAGAGCAGCAGCGTCGAGACGAACGACCCCACCACGACCCCGATGCTCAGCGCGGCGAAGCCCTGCAGCGCCAGGTTGAGGAACGGCCGCGCCACGAACGGCAGGACGGCGGTGCAGATCGCGCCGAGGACGAGGATCAGCCCCAGGACACGCGGGGTGGGATGCCGGTCCGCGATCCGGCCGCCGAGCCAGTACCCCAGTGACAGATAGATGAGGATGAGGCCGATGACGTTCGCCCAGACCACGGTCGACGAGCCGAAGTACGGGGCGAGCAGCCGGGTGGCGCAGATCTCGGTCGCCAGCGACGATGCCCCCGCAGTGAAAACGACCGCTGGGAGCAAGCGAGGAGGCACACCGGGATCCTAGTCGCCTTAAACGGCGACGGCTCGCCCGGGAGGGCGAGCCGTCTTGGGAGGGAGGCTTGGTTGGTTGATCACCCAGGTGATCGTTGCGGGTCAGTTGTTGGTGGATCCACCCATGTTCGGGCAGGGATGCGAGCCACCGGACCCGGCGGAAGGCGCCGGAGTCGCACTCGAAGCAGCGTTGGCCACGACGAAACCCCCGACGCCGCCTCCAATCAGGAGGCCGACCGTCAAGAGGAGCGCGGCAGGACCGCGGCCGAGGCCGCCAAAGCTACGCCGCCGCGACTGGTTATCGGACGGCGGGGTGTAGGCGAAGTTGTCCTGATCCATCGCAACCTCCTAGGTTCCGAATCAGGACGGTAGTGCTGCCAACCTTTCGACTCCGTGACGCTCCCCGGTCACGGGAGATCCCGATCGTTGGCCTGGTGCCGGCTACTCGAGGGGGCCGTCGCACTCGTGGAAGAGGACGACCGTGTCGCCGTGGACGCCGTCGCTCAGCATCGCGTCGGCGACCTCCTGGGAATGCATCATCGCCTCGAAGAGCTCCATGTCCGGAACCTCGACGAGCACGGCCGCGCGCTTCGGGTCCCGGGTGTCGAGGAAGGTCCGGACGGTGATGCCCTTCGGCCCGAAGAAATCCTGACGTTTCGGCGACGCGAGCCAGTGGTTGGTGTCATCGATGTCGTGGGTGATGATGACGGTGGGCATTGGGTTCCTCCTCCCCCTGCGCGTAGTGCGCGGGTCACGGGCCCGGATCGTGACCTGCCGACTGCAGCAATCGTTTGGCTGCCGCCTCCGCCGCGCTACGTCAGGACGTAGATGTGGGTCTCGTCCGACCAGTACAGCGCGTGGGAGGGGCCCTCGACGACGTCGAGCCGGCAGGTCGTCGGCCCGGCGCGGACAGTGGCGTGCGGGCTCCCGGCCGTGGCGATGAGCATCCCGCGGTCATAGGTGCAGAAGACGAGGTGTCCCGCGTACCCGGCCGGGCCGCTGGCATCGACGAAGGTCGCCCCCGTCGGCACGTAGGTGCTCGCCTCGCTGCTCCAGTTCGGCGCGGTGCCGCCGTCGCACGAGGAGCTCTGGAGGGGGTGGCTGTAGCCGTAGCAGCCCGGCCACTGATAGTGAGCACCCTTGGTCACGTTCAGGAAGAGCGTGTCGTAGCCGGTGCCTGGGCTCCCGGCGTCGCCGGACGGTCCGTTCATCGTGATGGCGAGCTGCCCGGCCGGCGAGAACGCGATCCCGAACGGGTTGCGGAAGCCATACGCCCAGATCGGGTTGGTGGGGCCGAACGGGTTGTCGGACGGGATCGTGCCGTCGGGGTTGTAGCGCAGGACCTTGCCGCGGACGTCGGCGAGGCTCTGCGCAGCCGGCGCGTCGTGCTCGTCGCCGAGGGTGACGTAGAGCTTCCCGTCGGGGCCGAACGCGATCCGGCCGCCCTTGTGGCAGCAGTCGCCGCCGGCGGGGAAGGTGGCGATGATCGTTGCCGCGGTCCCGGTGCCGTCGCAGTCGGTCCAGCGGATGACGTGCTGGGTCTTGTAGTTGGCGTCCGAGTAGAAGGCGTAGACGTAGCGGTCGGTGGTGAACGTCGGGCTGATCGCCAGGCCGAGCAGGCCGCGCTCGCTGTAGGTCCCGTTGGGCTCGGTGGTCACCGTCTTCACCTTGGCGAACACCTTGCTCGCTCCGTTCTGCCAGACCCGGACCGTGCCTGACCGCTCCGTCCAGAAGAGCCTGCCGTCAGGGGCGAAGGCCAGGGCGGTGGCGTAGTTGGCCGGAATCGCTCCCCTCGGTGCGGGCTCGCCCGAGGGCGCCACGCACGCGTTCGCGGTGGGGGTCGGAGTCACCAGTCCCGCCGTGGGCGTGACCGAAGGGCTCGGACTCGTCCGCGGCGTCGCCGAGCCGCACGCCGCGACGACCATGAGCACACTGAGGGAGGCAACCCGTCCTCGGATCACCTCCCAGAGGTTAGCCGACGAGGACGATTTGACCCTCGTCAGCCGCGGCGGCCTCGCCGTCGAGGTGTTTGCGACCCCAGCCGTCGATCGCCTCGATGACGTGCTGCAGGTCGACCCCGGCCGGCGCCAGCTCATACGACGTGCGCGGTGGCATCTGGGAGTGCACGGTGCGCTTGAGGATGCCGAGCTCCTCGAGATGGTCGAGGCGCACCTTCAAGGTCGCCGGATTGCAGCCGCCGACCGCGCGGCCGAGTTCGTTGAACCCCAGAGGGCCGTCCAAAAGGGCACGGACGATATGCATCGTCCACTTCTCCTGCAGCACCTGGATCGCTTCGTGGACCGGGCAGTACTCGCGCTCGGTATTCATATATCGGGTCCTCCAACCCGCCGTGATCTTAGCCCGACCATGTGGGCCGCGTCGCGTTGTTCACCGCTTGACAAATTATAGCACTATATTTCACAATGCTGACACCGGTGGCTTTGAGTGGCCGGTGCCGTCGGGGGCACACCCGGAGCAAGGAGATTCAGATGAGCTGGTCCATGGACCCCCATCACACGGCAGTGAACTTCAGCGCGAAGCACCTTGGTGTCGCGACCGTCCGCGGTCACTTCACCGACATTGCGACCAACCTCGACCTTGACGATCCGAATGACCCGACGACGGGCCGCGGCTCGGTGACCATCCAGGCGGCGAGCGTGACCACCGGCAGCGAGATGCGCGACGGCCACCTCAAGGGCGCCGACTTCTTCGACGTCGAGAAATACCCGACGATCACCTTCACCCTGAAGTCGATCACGAAGGCCGGCGACGACTACAAGGTCACCGGGGATCTGACGATCAAGGACGTGACCAAGGAGATCACGCTCGACTACGAGCACAGCGGCAGCGAGACCGACCCCTACGGCAACGTCAAGGTCGGCGGCACCCTCACGGGTAGCATCAACCGCAGCGACTGGGGCCTCGTCTGGAACGTCCCGCTCGGCAGCGGCGGCGTGCTCGTCGGCGAGAAGGTCAAGCTCGAGATCGATGGTGAGCTCGGACTCGACAAGGCTCCCGAGGCAGAGGCGCAGGTTCCCGTCGGCGCCAGCGCGTAATTCCGTCGCTGCGGCGACCCGCGCTTCGATAATTCGGAATTCGACGATTTGAGAGGTTGTTGATGATGGCTGAGCAGATCCGCTTCTACTTCGACCCGCTGTGCCCGTGGTGCTATCAGACGTCGCGCTGGGCGAGACGCCTCGATGAGCTCGGTGTCGTGGAGGTCGAGTGGCGCGTGTTCTCGCTCGCCATCGTCAACCGGGGCGACGAAGGGCGCGCCGACCCGGATATGTGGTCCGGACCGGCGCTCCGAACCGCCATCGCCGTGCGTGAGCAGCACGGCAATGCCGCCGTGGGCGCCTTCTACAAGGCGATCAGTGACGCCCACCACCAGCGCGGCGAGCGCGTCGACGACCATGCAGTGCTGGAGGCGAGCCTCCGCGAGGCAGGCGTCGAGCCGGAGCTGTTGCAGCGGGCGCTCGCCGATCCCGGGACGTGGGAGGCGGTGCAGCGCGAGCACGACGACGTCGTCGCCGAGCACCAGGCATTCGGAGTGCCGACCATCGTGCTGGACGGCGGCGCGGGGCCGAGCATGTTCGGTCCGGTGATCACGAACGTCCCCGACGATAGCGGCGCCACCGAGTTGTGGCAGCATTTCTCCTGGATGGCACGCAACACCAATGTCGCTGAGATCAAGCGCGACCGTCTGCCGCTGGACCTCGAGAGCGTGCGCAAGCACCAGCGTGAGCGCGAGATCCGCGAGCGGGAAAAGCAGGCGCAGCCGGCCGCGTGAGCACCCTCGGCGTCCGCCGTCCCCGTGCCGCCCGTCACCAGGACGGTGAGGTCGGACCCCGCTACAAGTGGGTAGCGCTTTCCAACACGACGATCGGCATGCTGATGGCGACCGTCAACTCGTCGATCGTGCTCATCTCGCTACCCGCGATCTTCCGCGGCATTCAGCTGAACCCGCTCGTCCCGAGCAATGTCAGCTATCTGCTCTGGATGATCATGGGATACATGGTGGTCACCGCCGTGCTGGTGGTGAGCCTCGGACGCATCGGCGACATGTTCGGCCGAGTCCGGTTATACAACCTCGGTTTTCTCGTGTTCACGGTGGGTTCGATCTTGCTGTCGGTGGTGTTCACGACCGGGCCATCCGCGGCGCTGGAGCTTATCTTCTTCCGGTTGGTGCAGGGCGTCGGGGGCGCGATGATCTTCGCGAACTCGACGGCGATTCTTACCGATGCGTTCCCGCAGCAGGAACGCGGGATGGCGTTGGGCATCAACGCTGTTGCGGCGGTGTCGGGGTCGTTCATCGGGCTCATCGTCGGTGGTCTGCTGTCCACAACGGACTGGCACCTGGTATTCCTCGTGTCGGTGCCGGTCGGTCTGTTCGGCACCGCATGGGCGTACCTGAAATTGCGCGAGACCGGCGTCGTCAAGCGGTCGCGTGTCGACTGGTGGGGCAACGTGCTCTTCGCGGTGGGGCTCATCTCGGTGCTGGTCGGGATCACGTATGGGATCCAGCCGTACAAGAACGAGTCGATGGGATGGGGAAACCCTGCGGTGTTGACGGCGATCATCGGCGGGATCGCGATGCTGATCGTCTTTGTGATCGTCGAGACACGGGTTGCGGAGCCGATGTTCCGGGTGAGCCTGTTCAAGTTGCGCGGGTTCACGTTTGGGACTGTGGCGGCGCTGTTGAGCTCCGTCGGCCGCGGTGGCCTGATGTTCATGGTGATCATCTGGTTGCAGGGAATCTGGCTGCCGCTGCACGGGTATAGCTTCGAAGTCGACGCCGTTCTGGGCGGCCATCTTCATGCTCCCGCTGACGGCGGGTTTTCTTATCGGCGGGCCGACGTCGGGGTTCTTGTCGGATCGTCTCGGTGCGCGCGGGTTTGCGACTGCGGGGATGATCTGTTCGGCGATCGGCTTTGGGCTGCTGATGTTCCTTCCGGCGAACTTCTCGTATCTGCCGTTTGCGGCGCTGCTGTTCCTCGTCGGTGTGTCGATGGGGATGTTCGTTGCGCCGAACACGGCCGGTGTGATGAATGCGGTGCCGGCGGATCGTCGCGGTGTTGCGTCGGGAATGCTTGCGACGTTTCAGAACAGCGGTATGACGTTGTCGATCGGCATCTTCTTCTCGCTGATGATTGCGGGCTTGAGTTCAACGTTGCCGTCGACGATGTTCAACGGACTCACGGCGCACGGTGTGCCGGTTGCTGTGGCGCACCAGGTGGCGAATCTGCCGCCGGTGGGGTCACTGTTTGCGGCGTTCCTCGGATACAACCCCATGACCACGTTGCTCGGTCCGACGCTGCACACGCTGAGCGCGAGTCAGGCGGCGTACCTGTCCGGTCAGACGTTCTTCCCGAATTTGATTTCGAATCCGTTCATCGTCGGGATGCACATCACCTTCGCGTTCTCGGTGATCATGATGCTGGTCGGTGCGACGGCGTCGTGGCTGCGCGGCGGGAGCCCCGCGCGGCCGCAGCCGGTGCGTGTAGTGGCCCCCCGGGCCGAGGCGGTTTCTCCGCCGGCATAGGCGTCGCTACTGGAACCGGTCGGCGATGTCGGGATGGCGTCGATCGAGCCTCATGCGTTGTGCCTGGACGGGCCCCCTGCGGTCAGCGTCGTCTGAGCCGCGACCAGCGATCGACGGCCGGACTTACGCTGCGCTGTGTATATACTACGAGAATGTTTAGTGGCGCTGACGAGCATAGTGATCCTGTTGAGGGGTTGGTGAGTTCGGTGGCGCTTGTGGCAGCGCAGGACATGCCAGCGGATCCCGAGGCACTTCGCGATCAACTGCGCCGGGTCCGCCAGGCGTCCGACTGTCTCGAGGTGCACTTCTCACGTCTTGCCTCCGCGTTCGCGGCCACGCCGGAGACGGACTGGCAGGGCTGCGTGAGCCCGATCCAGTGGTTCCGTCTCGAGTGCGGGATGACCGCGTCAGCTGCCTGGAAGGCGATCTGCGTGGGCGACCAGGCTCCTGCGATTCCTGAGAGCCTCGACGCCGTGGCTGAGGGCAAGGTTGGGTTTGCGCATCTTGCAGTGCTGGCCGGTACCGCGCAGGCGCTGCGACAGACGCCGGCTGAGGCCGCGGGGTTTGACGAGCATCCGCTTTTGACCCAAGCCCTGGCGCATCCACTCGCTCGGTTTCGAGACGACTGCGCCCAGGTGCGCCACGCTCATGACGCGGCGGCGTTCCTCACCGCGCAATCGCAGGATTCGGAGTACCGCAGCCTGGAAGTACGCACCGGCGAGGACCGCAGCGGATTCGTGAACGGGTGGTTCGACACCGTCGGGTGGGCCACGATCCGGACGGCGCTGGATCCTCTCGCGCGGCGGACGGGAAGCGATGATCTGCGCAGCCGCAACCATCGCTATGCGGACGCACTCGTTGAGCTCGCAGAGCACAGCCTCAATGCCGGGCTCGTGCCGAGCGTCAGTGGTCAGCGTCCCCATCTCCAGGTGACGACAACGCTCGAGACGTTGGCGGGGACACCGGGAGCTCCGGCCGGCGTGCTGGAAGGAGCGGGTCCGATCGCCGGTGCGACGGTGCAGCGGATCGCGTGCGACGCCAACATCACGCGCGTTGTGCTCGGCCCTGACTCGGCCGTGCTCGACATGGGCCGGACTCACCGCCTTCCGAGGCTCGCAACTCGGCGCGCGCTACGCGTCAGAGACGGCGGTTGCGCGTGGCCAGGCTGCGATCGAACAGTGTCGTGGACGGCGGCACATCACCTGGTCCACTGGGCGCAGGGTGGCGACACCGAGTTGAGCAATCTGGTGCTGCTTTGCCATCACCATCATCACCGGGTGCATGAAGGGGGATGGCAGTTGGCGCGCGGCGAGGACGGACAGATGCTGGCGATCGCACCGGCTGCCACCGTACCCGCGCACGCTCGGGCCCCGGACCCCACGCCGCTTGAGTGATGGTGTCAGGGGTAGAAGCGCATCAGGATCATCATGCTGAAGATCCCGGAGAAGCCGATCAATTCGAGCGAGGCGAGCCGGATCGTCCGCTGAATTCGCGCTACCCGCTCCTCCGCGGTCGTTGCTGTGCCGATTGAAGCGGCTGCGGGGCCAGTCACGCGCTGACCCCATATGAAAGTGATGATCGCAAGGACGAGCGCGATGAACCACCACCTACCGAAACCGGTGTTGAAAACCGCGCCGAGGTTGTCGATCGGCCCCCAGACCGTACCGCGCAGAAAGCCGAGGAGAATCGCGAGGCCGGCGACTGGCGGAATGACGCGATTCGCCTGAATCCCGATCTGGGTCCCCATTTCGCCTGCGGCCGCAGGGCTCGTGCGAGCGGTTGCCGGACCCAGAACGAAATTCGCAAAAAGGGTGCCGCCGAACCAGAAGATCGCGAAGAGCATGTGCAGCCCTTCGATGATCGCAACACCCATCGCACCGCGGACTCTAGCCCGAACAACGCGGGCGTGGAGTAGCGACTTGAAGGTCGGTCGCTTGCCACGCCCTCGTCGTCCTTTACGTCGTTGCGGCGGCGGTCTCCACCGAGGGCACGTGCACGATGAGCACCGGGACCCGACTGTGGTGCAGCACGCCGTGGCTCACGCTCCCAAGGAGCAGCGAGGCCGCATCGCCCCTGCCGCGCGAGCCCACCACGATGAGGTCGTGCTTGCCCGTTTCCACCTCGTCGAGGATCACCTGCGCCGGATCGCCGTCCACGACGATGACGTTCGACTTGACCCCGGTTGGTATTGCGGCCCTTGTCTCGTCGGCGATCGCATTGGCGTCAGCCTCGATGCCGGAGACCCACTCGTCGACAGCGCTCTGCGGCAGCGGGGAGACGGGCCCCCAGGACATCACCGTGCTGTACGCGATCACAGCAGTCAGGTCCGCCTGCTGCGTGCGGGCGATATCGATCGCCTGAATCAGCGCTTCCTTCGCATGTTCGGAGCGATCGACTCCGACCACGATGCTTTTGAACATCACCAATCTCCGTAGTGGACGCGCAGGCGCACGCCGAGTGACGTCAATTCTGCGACATCAGGCTCTTGCGCCCGCGAGGACGGGCAACGCCTGCTCTGTCGGTGCCCCATCCACGGAGATGACGACTTTCAGCGCCCCAGTCTCAGTCGCACGGGCGAAGGTGTCGTAGGCAGACATCATGTCGTCGAGGGCAAACCGCTGTGTCACAAAAGCGTTGGTCTTGAGCTGTCCGCCGGCAAGAAGACGGATCAATGTCGGGGTGCTGAACGTGTCGACCAAGCCCGTGGTGATGGTCACATCGCGTGTCCAGAGCTTTTCGAGGTGCAGGGTCGCGGGCTTGCCATGCACACCCACATTTGCAACCCGTCCTCCGGGTCGCACCAGATCGGCTGCGAGTTCGAAGGTCGCCGGAATGCCGACAGCCTCGATGGCCACATCCGCACCCAGACCGCCGGTGAGGTCCTGCACGATCTTCAGCGGATCGTCACGACCGCTGTTGATGACCACATCAGCACCGAATCGCCTGGCCGCCTCGAGACGCGTGTCTGCAAGGTCGATGGCGATGATGTGCGAAGGGCTGAACAGTTGCGCGGTCATCATCGCTGACAACCCGATTGGGCCTGCGCCGACGATCGCGACCACGTCTCCTGGCGTGATGTGCCCGTTGAGGACACCCACTTCATAGCTGGTCGGGAGGATGTCCGCGAGCATCAGCAAGTCTTCATCGCTGACGCCTGCAGGCACTGGGTAGGTTGAGGTGTCGGCGAACGGCACGCGCACGAATTCGGCCTGCGTACCATCGATCATGTAGCCGAGGATCCACCCGCCACCGCCGAGGCACTGCCCGTAGCGTCCTTCGCGGCAGAAGCGGCAGGCGCCGCAGGCGCTGACGCACGAAACCAGGACACGGTCTCCTGGCTTGACGTTCTTCACTGCGTTGCCGACCGACTCGACGGTGCCGACGGCTTCGTGCCCGAGGATCCTGCCGTCGACGGTCGCAGGGAGGTCTCCCTTGAGAATATGGAGATCTGTGCCGCAGATCGTCGTCGCGTCAACTCTGACGATGGCATCGGTCGCCGCGGAAATCTCTGGCTTGGGCACGTCTTCCCATGCCTTGCGTCCCGGTCCGTGATACACAAGTGCCTTCATCGCTGGATCCTCCTGGCGTTACTGAAATCTCAGCGTGGCCCTGCGGCCCGAAGCAAACAAGGGTCTTTGGTCACCATTCGTCGTGCGATACGACACATGCCGCCGATAGAGCCTCGTCTGTTAACCGAGGCGAAGCGATGGAGCGACCTCGGTCAGCGCAACCGAGACGAGTAACTCGGACGGAGGCGCCAACCGTCCGCGGGCTGTCCGCGCCCTATTCCTAGACTTTGGGTTTGGCCTGCCAGAGGGCTACTCGCAGACTCGGGAGTAGGAGCAACGTCAATGGTCATGTTTGCAGTCACTGCAACGCTTCACTGGTTGATCGTCGCGGCGCAAGGCATGCCGAATGATCCGTTGTCGCAACAGGTTCTGGCGCGAGTAGCGAACCCGTTGTTGACGTCGGCCCAATTTCTGATCCCCGCTGCGGTCGCGATCTCAGGCATACACAAGATGATGGAGCACAGGGAGTCCGGCGGTTCGTTCATGGTCGACATGGTGACCAAGGGTGGAGGCGCCATTCTCGTACTCCAGCTCGTGAAGTCGATTTCCGGCGTTGGGTAATGGAGATCTATCTGTTGACCGTCGCTCTCGCGCGACACCGGCTGATCGTGCCACAGTCACGCGCGAATCCACCGCGGACCGACTGGCTGAGTGCATCGGAGCACTCGTGCGAGTCGCCAGCTTCCGCCACGATGCGTGTCATAGAGCCGTCACGCGCCGCCACCCTGCAACGCGTTTCTCGCTGACGCTGTAGGAGGCGAGGACATGGTGATCGCGGCCGATTGGTGGAATCCGGTCACGTGGATCGAGACCGTTGGAGGCTTCTTTCACGGCGCCTACAGTGCAGGCGGCGCGGTACTCAACGTGCTCGGCGGTGTGTTGACCATCCTGACCCAGTTCTTTCGCTTCTTCTTTGACACCGGGCATTTCATCGCAGACGCCGTGAACTGGATCACCAATGCGATCTTTCCCGCAGAGCTGCAGACGTGGTTTCTCGGAACTGTGAGCTCCCCCGGAAACCAGCTCGAACTCGACGCACATCTACGAGAGCCTGTACCGCGGCATGGCAGCGCCGGCACTGATGATCGCGGCCGTTGCTGCTGCCGGTCGAATCATTCGCGCGCTCGCCGATCACCGGACGGGCGCGATGGACACGATTCTGTCGGTGCTGCCGCGTTTCCTCGTCGCTGTGGCAGTCATCGGAATCCCTGGGACATCAGTCAGCCTTGGCTACACCGCGATCGTGTGGGCGATCAATGCGTCGATCGCCGTTGCGGGTGCCGTTGTGGGGCTGATTCTCAACACGTCGTTTCTCAGCTCGATGCAGCCGGGTGAGGGCTGGTTCAGCCACGTGTTGTCGGTGCTCGCGGCCGCAAGCCACGACATGGTGGCCGTCGTTGCCGGCGGGATTCCGCTCCTCATCCTGGTCCTGTACGCGGCGTTTCTCATGATCGTCCGCACCGTGATGCTCGGATTCTGTGTCGTCACCGCACCCCTCTGCTTTGCAACCGCCGTATTCGACACCAACAATCGATTCTTTCACTGGTGGCTGGATCTCCTCGGTAGCGTTCTGCTGACACCGCTCGTGCTCGGCATCGCTATCGCGTTGAGCTTGACGCTGGCGTCGCATGTGGTGTCGTCACTGGTCATCGGTCCAGTACTTGCGATGGTGATCATGGGTGGCGGACTCTGGTTCGCCAGCAAAATGATCCACCACCTCACGTGGCGCGGCTTCAGTCACGGAAGCGCGATGGCGGGGTTCGCAGCTGGGGTTGCAACTGTGGTCGCGCCGGTGCACCGTCTGTCGTCGGTCGGGTACATGGCAGAGGCGCTCGGCGCAAATCGCAGCGGCAGCAACTCCGCAGTGAACTTCATGAAGCGCATGGGGCTCGCTGCCCAGGGCCTCGATCCCTCAGCGGCGGGATCGCACTCGTTTGCAGCCAGTCGCGGCGTTGTAGGGTCAAAGGCGTCGGCGACCGATCTCGTTGCATCGACTGGTCCGCCTGATATGGCCGGAGCGCTCGGAGCCGATGGACAGGCAGCCATCGCCGGCTCCGAGACACTCTTCTCCCAACAGGCATTCAACGCCTTCGGTGCGGCACACGCGGCGACGATCGGATCGGTCACGCGGGACCAGCCGTACGGGTCGGTGACCTCAGGCGACCGAGCGAAGCTTGCGTGGGAACGAACGCCGTCGAGCGCTCAGGCGGCCTTCGCCGATGACTTTCTCTCCTCATGGCTCGGAGCGAGTTCGCGTGCCGATCCCACTCCATCTCCGCGAGGAACCTCGGGATTGCCCCCGCTCGAGGCCGCGCTGGCGTGAGCACCATTCGCGTACCGCTGGCGGTCGACGCGCAGGTTCGCGTGCCCGTCGGCCCGATCCTGCTCCCATTGCGTGCCCTTGTGGTCCTCACTGCCGTCTCGCCGATTGCCTTGCTCTGTCTTGGGATCAGTGCGCTGCCGGTCAGCACTCGACTCGGCATAGCCGTAGCCGTGCTGATGCTCGGCTTCACCCTTGCGGCGCCGATGCGCGAGGGCATCTGGATCGGCACGTGGTTTGCCTATCGGGTTGCGCGGCGCTTGATGCCGACTGCGGTGCTCGATGGTCAGGGACGACGCGCACGAGTGCTACTCACAGGCGCGGGCCTCGAGGTGTCGCGTGTCCGTCCGGAATTAGGAAACAGGCGAGGGGTGCGCGCTCTCCGACACTTGACTCGCGTTCCCCAGGTGGACAACGCCGACGCCGGCATCATCCGCCTCAATCCGGGGGGAGCACGAGCAATCCTGATGGTTGAAGGCCCGGACGGATCACCCTCCGGCGAACAGCACGCGCAGTGGTGCTCCGTTCTCGTCCAGTGGCTGTTGTCGCTGGATTGTCCGGCGCAGCTGGTCAGCGTGGTGAGCAACTTCGACAGCCGGCGAGCACAGGACGCGTTTGACGAACGTACGAAAGGCTTTCCCGCGACTCGCCTCGTCGAACTGGAGCGTGACCTGGCTGGGCGCGTCGCTGAACAAAGTCTCGGGCTACGCCACTTTGTCGTGCTTTCCCCTGGGATCGCGGCGGCGGACGGCATTCCATGGCTCAGTCGCGCTACTCGCCTTCCGCGCGCGGTGGAAGCCAGCGTCGAGGAAGCATCGCGGGTCCTGCAGTCGGCACTGCGGACGGCGACAAGCCTTGGGATCGCCGCGAGCATTCCTGATCGTGACGACATCGCCGACGTACTCGTCGACACCGTCATAGGAACCCGTACCGCGGCGACCAGTGCGCGCGGCGTTGTTCGTATCGGTGACGAGTTCCAGATCGTTCTGACGGTCACCCGACTTCCGTCGACAATCTCATCTGGCACGGTCGTCGATGCACTGATTCGTAGCCGGGTCAAGGGCATCGCGAGCATGCATGTGCTCCCAGTCGAACCTGCTGTTGCTCGAACCGTGCTGCACCGCCGCGCGGCGATGCAGCGCTATACGGCGCGCGAGGGGAACGACGCTGTCGACAACCAGGTCGCGCTCGCAGACACCACTGCGGTTCTAGCGGCGATCGCACAGCGTCAGATCGTCCCGTGCCGTGTGGCAGTGAGCTTCGCGATTCGAGACTCGATACTCGCACGCGCTGTACAAGCTGCGGAGCGGCTCGACGGGCTGTTGCGCGGCCTGGGCTTTGAGGTCACTGAGGTCACGTCACCGGGTTTTCTTCCAGCCATGTCAGTCGCTCCGGGTGGGGCACCGCTCGGACGGAGTTTGCAGCTCACCTCCGATGCAGTCGCGGCGTGTTTGCTCCCGGCACTCGGGACGCCGTTCGCGGATCAGCGTCAACCGTTGGTGGGCATCAACCAGGTCACGGGTGCTCCGGCATATCTCTCGATCTGGAGCAGGCTCAACCACAACGCCGTCGTTGTCGGCAGCTCAGGCTCCGGAAAGAGCGTGGCTGCCAAAACCCTACTCGTGCGCCATCTCATGGAAGGCGCGTCGGCAGTCGTGATCGATCCGGATTCCGAGTACCGACGGGTCATGAGTGCGGTCGGTGGCCTCCACTACGAACTGGGGACCGATGCACTCAATCCTCTGGCGCCCGGCGTCGAGGTGGCGCCGGATATCGCAGCAGGACTGGTGTTGCCGGTACTGAGCGTCATGGCCGGTGACGAGAAAGGCATCAAGGACGGCCGTCCGATCCGCCGGCTCCCTGATGAGGACCAGGGATGGATACACGGTGAGATCGCCGCCTTCTACCGGGAGTGGGGCCAGAACCCGAGCCGTGGTGAGCCCGTCATCCACGATCTCGTCGCCTTCATCGAGACGGCGTCAATAACGCGCGCTCTCACGCGTCGTGAAAAGGAGCGATGCCGGATCATCACGGCACGTCTTCGACGTTTCACTCAGGGTGATCGTGCGCGCGTCTTCGATCGACCATCGACGTTTCGCGTTGGTGATCGCCCTGTCTCTGTTGGACTGCGTGAGTTTGCTCTCACGTATGCCGCGGATCTCACGCCGGCTCTCGCCGTCGTGCTCACTGCGGTGCTTGCTGCCCTCGGCCGTGACCATGGCCGCTTGATCGTTGTTGTCGACGAGGCGCATCGCGTGACGATCGATCCCGATGCAGGCGAGGTCCTCGGACAGCTCGTCCGGCAGGCACGAAAGCACGGTGCTGGTGTCTGGATGTGTTCGCAGCAAATACACGACTTCATCGGGACCGACCTCGGGCGAACGCTCGTGGCAACGGCTGCCACCAAAATCATTCTCGGCGTGGAGGAGGCTGCTCTCGCCGATGTACGCGACGTCTTCGGGCTGCGAGAGGACGAGGTCGCAGCGATCAATCCATCAGTTCAGGGGCGTGCCGTACTGCTCTCTGGAGCCGAGCGAACTGTTGTCTCCATCGTCCCTGGGCCAGCCTTGCTTGCACTTGCCCAGTCCTCACCTGTCCCGCGACGTCAGCCAACGCCTGTGCGCTGACCTGTGGCTTTCCCCGCGGCCCTCGCCGCAACCTTGTCGAAGCTCCGCGCACTTCGCGGATTCGCCGGACTCGCATCGAGTGGCGCGTCCCGGTCGCGGGCAGGACGCCGTTGTTGCATTGTCTCGTGCGCCGGCTGCGGCGCATGCGCATGTATCGCAGGCGCGATGGTCCTCGCGATCGGCGGAGCGCTCGTAGCTGTCACTGCGACGCTCGCAGGCCTTGGTTCCGACGGCTCGGCTCCGTGCCCGTCAGGCGCTGCTGCCGCTTCGTGCATCTCGGTGGTCGATTCAGTCGTTGGCGCGCCGATGTCGTGTCGCGGGCTCTACGCGAGCCAAGGGTTTGGTGACACGCCATGGGAGCACCCGCACACAGGTGTCGACATCGTGTGCCCACCTTCGACGCTCGTCGTGGCGGTGGCCGCGGGGACGTTCCATCAACGGCACGGCGCGCCAGTACCGTGCGGATTTCCGGCTGGTCACTCCGGTGGTCTCGGGACCTACGGCGAGCTCGTCAGCGGCGATTTGACGTTTCTATACGGTCACCTGGGGGGATTCGCGGCGGCAGACAACACCCACGTCGTTGCTGGTCAGCCGCTTGGATACGAAGGTGCCAGCGGCTGCGCCACCGGATACCACTTGCATTTCGAGGTGGTCACTCGGGGTAGACCAATCGATCCGTGTGCCCTTCTTCCTGCAGGGTATCCGAGTCAGCACGACGCGATTGGACAACGGTGCTGGGGAACGGCGCCGCCATGATCTCTCGCTCACCGTACCCCTGTCACTTGGCCTATGCTCGTTGGTGCCTGGCGGCGAGGTACTTCAGGGAGGGGGGCACCAAATGAGCCATCGACGGCTTGCGGCTGCCGTATTTTTCAGCGCTGTCATCGTTGCGGTGCTCGGTCTCATCGTGTACACCGAGCGAAGCAACGCGACCCAGACCGTCTCTGTGTTGATTGTCACGCACGACGTCGCAGCTGGATCGTCGTATGACGTTGCCGACGTGCAACTTGTCCAGGTCCGCGCGCAGGCGGGCGATTTCAACTATGAGACGCGCGCCCCGGCCGCTTTCCCAGCACGCTTCGCGAGAAATCTCGCGACCAACGACATTCTTCGCGCCGATGATCTCATCGCGAACACGGCCGAGTCCGTTGTCGCCCTGACCATCGAAACGCCGCCTCCGCTTGCGGCAGGTGAGAGCATCGATATCTTCGCTGCGCTCGGCGGCGATCAGCAGGTGTTGGTTGGGCACGATCTCATCGTCAATACCGTTTCCGGCGGATCACTGACAGTGCTGGTTCCGGTTGCTGACGAAGCCTCCTGGATTGCCGTCGGCTCGTCCGACGTTGCCCTCCACGTTGCGTTAACTGTTGCTGGTGCACAGATTGCGCCGTCACCGCTCGGCGCGAGCGCAGCCATTCGCATCCTCTGCGGTGCCGCGTGCACGGATCTGCCGGATGAAGCGACGCCAACGCCGTGAACGCGCTCCTCGGCGTGTGCACGACTCGCGCGGGACAGACCTCGACATCGTGGGCAACGAGCCTCGCCTGGACGTTGTCTGCGAGCCGATCAGTCGTCCTTGTCGACTGCGATATGGAAGGTGGCACGATCGCCGATCTGCTGTACCTGAAACTCGACGACCGAGGCTTGGCGAACTGCTTCGGCGGTCGTCCTGTCACGACGGAGGTGCTCGCCGCGCAGGCGCTGCACGTGCCCGGCCGACTCGGGTTACGAGTGATTCCAGGCCTGCGGGGTGCGTACGGGTTCGAGATTGGCGAGTGTCTCCGAACGATCGCGCCGGCGCTGGGGGCCTTGGAGTGCGACACCGTCGTGGTCGACCTCGGGCATCCCTGGTCGCACCCAACGCTGCGGTCTCCGAAGGCTGCTGCCGACGCCGTGTGCTCCGCCTTTCATCGGGTGTTCATCGTGATTCGTGATGAACCGGCGCTCTTGTCGCGAAGCATTGATGTCCTACGCGCCGCACGACCACCGCACGGCGAACTGATCGTCTGCGAACAGCGGGGCACGGCACATCGCCGTGTCATGGCAGAGAGCATCGAGCGCGAGCTTCCCGACCTGCCGATGCGGCGAGGGTGGCAGTGGGACGAGCGGCGCGCGGCAAGAATGGCGGACACGGGCAAGCCGCTCACGCTCACCGGTGTTGAGGCGGAATTGCACGTATGAGCGCTGTGCACGCTGAGTTCCGGTCGGTATCTGAGCCGACAAAGACGGGCACGGTCCCGGTCAGCCGATGGCCGCAAATCCCGACGGAGGAACGCGAGGTCGCGCAGATTCTCGCTACTGCCGTGCGCGAGGCAAGGAACGGCGAACCTGCGTCCGTCCTGCATGAGGAACGGCTTGCCGACGATGTCGCAGCGGCGATTACGCGTGCGGTGGAGGCGCCCCAGACCAGTGGCCTACCGCTCTCCGTTGTCGATGAGCTCACACGGAATCCGCGATACCGAGCGACAACACAGCGCAACGCGGTGATCCTCGGCTCGCATCTCTACCCGTTGTCGCTCCTCCTCTACGGCGCCGATCTCGAGAACATTACGTGTCTCGGTTACGACCACTGGCTGGTCAGCACCGTCGGCCGCAAGCTCTCGCTCATCGGATCGAGCCCATTCTCGAGCGACGAGGAAGTCCTCGAATTCTTTCGCAGCGTGATCCGCCTGCGTGGTGTGACTGGCGATCAGTCGATCACGGATGCCTCTCCGATTGCCGAGGCCAACATCGGCAGCGTCATTCGTCTGTGCGTCGCCAAGCGCCCGGCGGTGTCGGGAAAATCGGACGTGAAGGCTGCGATACGTGTTCCCGCCCGCTCCAAGGTCCGCGACCTGGCCGACTACGTCTCGCAAATGGTCATGGCGCCCGGGGTCGCACAGTTCATCGAGGCCTGTGTTCACGGACGGGCCAATATCCTCATTGCAGGCGGGACGTCGACTGGCAAGACGACGTTGCTCCGAGTGCTGGCCGGGCTCGTCGCAGACGAGGACCACATCGTTGTCGTCGAGGACGGCGCGGAGCTGCATCTCGACCAGGACAGAGGTGACGGCACGGAGTGGCACGCACTCACAACTGCGGTGTCGACAATCCCGTCGATTCGGCAGGACAGCGACGCTCGTCACCTGACCATGTTCGATCTCGTCCGCCATGCCCTGCGGTTCCAGCCCGATCAACTCATCCTCGGTGAGTCGCGAGGCGAGGAAATGGCAGCCGTGTGTAAAGCGTTGATGACGGGCCACGACGGCTCGATGACCACCATCCACGCAGAGGATGCGGAACTCGCGATCGACCAGGCCGCTCAATACGTGATGGAGAACCATCGCTTCGCAGGCAATGAGCGCCTGGCTCGTCGGATTGTTGAGCAGGCGGTGCACGTGGTCATCCACATCGCAAATCAGGACGGCCGTCGCCGTATTACTGGGGTGGTCGCTGTCGAGCGAGGGGGGAACCACAAGTGGGTATACCGCCAGACTGAGAGCGGCGGTCTGGTCCGCGCCACGGACCTGATCGGAAACCTGGACCGTCTGGCACCTCGTCTTCGACCACACCTGAGTACTGATGAGATACCGGAACCGTGATGCTGGGCTTCGGGCTCCCTGAGCCGGTGATCTTGATCAGTGGTGTGGCCGTGATCATTGCCTGTGGTTGCGCTGGAATGGCCGCGATTCTTGATATCCACCCGATGGCGCGAACGCCCAACCGTCGAAAAATTCGGCTCCTCGAGCACGAAAAGGACGTCGCCGCCGCCCTGGGTTGGCGCTGGCGAAACTGGATCGCACTTCGCGGTGGACTGACGCTGCTTGGGATCCTTGTGGGCATCACGACGCAGATCTGGCTGCTCGCCGCGCTCCTCGGAGCCATTGGCTTCCTCGGCGTGCGCTTTGCTGTTGCCGGGCGCGCTGCTCGGCGCCGGCTACGCATGGAGCGCGCGTTTCTCGTGCAGTTGCGCGTGCTGCGCGACCGCATGGCAATCGGCAACCAGTCGCTCGACTCCGCCCTTCAGGAGATTGGACGAAATCCGGGACCGGAGCTGGGCCATGTCCTCGAGCCATGGGCGAGCGGAGGCTCAGTCACAGGGAACATCGTCGAGTGTGGCCTGCGGTCACGCTCGCCCATCGTCGAGCACGCGTGCACCGTGCTGATCTGGGCGCGGACCCGCAGTCTCGAAGGGTTGATTGCCGCTATCGACGACGTCCTGATTCCCGTGGGCGAGGCACAGCTGGCGGTCGAAGAAGAGTCCCTGGTAACGCTGACGCAGCAGCGGGCCGTGACATTTGCCATGTCGGCACTGATGATCGTCATGTTCGTGAGCATCGTTCGCGTCGAGAGCTTTCGGTCCTACTACGAGACTGCAGCAGGTACGATCGTGTTGCTCATCGCAGTGACGACGTTCTTCGCCCTCATCGCCATGCTGGGACGGATCGCGCGGGTTGTTGCGTGGACACGGTGGGACCTGCTCCGGATTCAGGAGCAGGAGGTACATCCCCATGGCTGATGCGATCCCCTATGCGGTGATCGCCGCTCTCGTCATCGGGGCATGGGCAAGCGGCATGCTACTGCTCGATCTCTTCGCGCCGGCGGACGCGCGCGCCTGGCAGCGAATGGCGCACCTTCGCGGCTTCGAGACGCGCGGGTCGGTGCTGCAACGATTGGCCCGAAAGGCACCGCCACTGACACGCCTGCAGCGCGAACTCGATCTGGAACAACTCCTCGCGCAAGCACACAGCGACGAGACGCCCGCAGGCTTCCTCGCCCGCACATGCGCTATAGCACTGATGACGTTTGCCGTGCTGCTCGCGGTGTCGGCCGCCGGCCGGGCAGTTGAAGGCCAGTGGCCCGTGGCCCCCTGGGTGGCGTTGATGGTCGGGATACTGATCCTTCCTCTGTCCATCATCGATCTACGGCGCAAGGTCCGTGACACGCAGGCCAGAACAGCACGGATTCTGGGAGATACGCTCATGGCCGTCGCGGTTATGACCGACACGCGCGGCCTCCAGCTTGACGACGCCGTCCGCATCATGTCGCGCTGCGCGTGGGATGGCGCACTGCAGGATCTGCTCGACCGGGGCGGCTTCAAGCGGCTGGTCCGTGGCACATTTCGCTCTACCAGCGAGAAGTACCGGATGATCGGCGAGGCGTACCGCATCCGCGAGTTCAGCAATGTGGCCGACAGCGCCGCCAGCGCCAACGTCGGAGTGTCGGAGAGAGATGCCTACACGCGGCTTGCGCTCTCGGTCTACCAGGAACGACTCGCCGATGCGAGGGTCCGCGCCGCGCGAGCCAGGATCCTGATCACGCTCCCAATTGCGGGCATGCTGATACCGCTGCTGATGCTGATCGGCGCCCCAACGTTCCATGCCATCTCATCCGGGCTCGGAGGCTGATCGACACCTGATGCGTCGGGTCATTCTCACGCTCGCGCTGGTCGGCTTGCTGCTTGGCGCGGCGCGCCTGACCCTCGGCACACCCGACGTTGTTCAAGCGCTGACGTTCTTCGGCGGTGGAATCCCCACGCAGGAGGCGGGTGAGGCCGTGATGACGTGTCTGGCCTGGATCGTGATCATCGTTGCGGCATCAGGGTTGCTCGTCGGCCTGACTCAGATCGTCGACCAGGCACAAGTCCTGCGCAGGCCTGCAGCGCGAGCGGCAATGCTCCTGGCTGCGAGCCTGGTCCTGCTTGTCGTCGGCACCGTTCACCGTTCGATGCCTCCGACGTCGGTGTGCTGCGGATCCAACGCGGCGGACATCAGCGAGGCGATTCAACTTGCTCAATGAGACGCCGGCTCGCTATGCGGTGATCCTGTTGGTCGACGATGACGCCGTCGCCGAGGCGCTGACTCGCCTGCTCGTCGATCTGTGCACGGACACCGCACGCCTCACTGTTCACCGTCCTCCGGTTCAGGGCATCGGGTTCTTCGCCGACGGCGTTGCGCAGCGGCAGGTTGACGCCTGGTGGGACGCGGAGGTCCCGATTGATGTGCCTCCGTTGTTCGTTGTCGATCACAGTGCCGGGATACCCGACTGGCTTGGAGGACTCGACGGGCGTTGTTACGTGGGAGTCAGGTCGGCGGAGGCCGCCGCTGAGTATTCCCACCAGACCAACGTCATCGTGGTCACGCAGGGTGGCCTCCTCGACTATGCCGCCGCGGTCATGAACGACCTCGTCGCCGACGGTTTGTACGAACGAACGGAGGTCGACCGAGCGCAGTCGATGGCCGCGCGGTTACGCAGCGAGGCCGGACGCGACGGCGGCTCAGCGTCACCGTTCCTCGCGGACGAGGACGGACAAGGACCTGACCCCTTCGATCTCCTCATCGCGATGACTCTCAGTGAAGCGAGTGTCGTGAAACCGCTGCATTCGCTCGCTGAGCCACCCACCGCAGGGCGCGAACCTGCGCGACGTGCATTTCACCTCCCGGCCTGGACACGTGGTGCACGCGCTCGACGGGAGGAGACGGACCGATCCGATCGGAGTTCTCGCCGACGACCTCATCAAGCGCGGATCCACCATCGTCGCGGTCGGATCACGCAAGGGCGGTGTCGGCAAGACGAGCCACGCGGCGGGGGTTGCCATCATCGCGGGCGCAGCGCTCGATTCGGTCGGGCGATGCGCGGCGCTCGTCGACGCCAACCTCGCCAATCCCGACGCCTGGGGTCAGTTGAATCTTCCGACTGGAGCCGCGACGGTCCGCGATGTGATCGCCGCGTTGGCCGGCAATCAGCAACCGCCGCGACCGGTGCACGCTTCGACTCCATCGCTCGCGTGCTACCCGGAGTCGCGGGACGCGTCCGAGTACACCCGCACGGAAGTAGGTTTCTTCGCGGCTTTCCTCCGCGAAAAGTATCCACTGATCATCGTGGACCTGAGTAACCGTTTGCCCGATCCGACAGCAGGGCCGGAAGCCGCGGCCGCCGCCTACTGGTTGGAACATGCGGATGTCCTCGTGCTGCCAAGCGCTGCGTCGAAACAGGACTTCAACGGGGTCCTCGACTACCTGGACATGCGCGATCTGCCGCCAGTGATCATCGCTTCGTTGGTGGCGAGAAGTCGGCGCAACCGTGAGCATCCGCTCGCGAGACGCTACATGAGCGCGATCGCGCAACGTGCCTATCGAGTTGTCGACATGCCCGACGATGCGGAGCGCGTGCGCTATGCCGGCATGCAGGGCGTTCCGGTGGAGACGGTGTCCGGTGCGCTCCGATCGGCGTATCGAGAACTCGCTGTTGCAATCGCGCAATCTCCTGTCGGCGCACCGCGATGATCTCGCGTCTTGCAACGCTTCGTCGGGGTGCACGGACGGCAAGACGCGTGAGCGATCACGCGCTTCGCGAGCAGCGCCTTGAGCAGGTGCGTGACGCTGTCGACGAGTTCGCGTACACCCTGGGTCTCCTCATGGCCGGGCACGATCCACCAGGGGAGTGTGCCGAGAGCGCGGTGGAGTCGCAGTTGCACAAGGCCCTGGGCCCCTTTCTTGCCGGAGGCGATGTCATGCGCCCGGATTTCGGTTCATTCGGCGACCTCCGCATCGAAGGCGACTTGCTCCAGACGGAGGAACCGGTGCTGACGACGCTGGAGTTTGATGACCGATGTGTTCGTCAGACGCCAAGGGGCAGGCTGATACCTGCGCAACGGCGACGTCTGCGGCTGGTGATGCGCGTCACGCTCGATCCTCCGCGGGTCATCGACTTCGCCATGTCGGAAGTGCTGACGCGGAATGTCTGAGGAACGTCGGCTAGATCGCGCCGCGGGTCCAACCACACTCGACCGCTCACCGCAGCTCCTACCCGTCCCGCTTGGCGGCCTCATTCCCGCACGCCGCCATCCCTCGAGGTTGCTGCGCAGCTGGCGTCGTCACCAGCCACAGGTGGTCACGTTTGCGGCGTTGGTCGCCGGGCTCTGCGGCGTGTGGCTGGCCACGAGCGCGCACACCTCGATTGTCGTCATGGATGCGGCGGGAGTTGATGTCGACGGCGTCCTTTTCACGTCGGTCGTACCGCAAGCCGCGGCCGGGCTGCACGTGTTCGGTGGGCCGGCGTCGCTGGCCATCAGCGTGCCTCACGAAGGGACATCGCGCGCCGGCGCCGTGATGAAGTGGGGAGGGCTGGCCACTACCGGGCAGTGCGTGCTTGCGGTAGTCGGCGCCCAGGCGTCCGAGGCGTGCCAATTCCAGGAGGGTTCCTCGCGGTTCTCAGCCGCCGATACCTTTGATGCTGGAGGCCATGTCTGGCATCGCCGGTACGCAGACGGCACCGATGTCACGATCGCGGTTCCTGCAGGGAGCACGCTTATCCCGATTCCATTCCCGCTCGGGCACTGACGCGCCGGCTCCGGCGTCGGCGGCGACAGCCGTGACCATCGTTCCTCGCCCGGGGATCAAACCACCGACTGGATTTGGCCTCCGTCGACGGCCAGCGTCGCGCCGGTGACGAACGACGCCGCCGGAGAGCACAGGAAAACTGCAACGCGTGCAATCTCGTCGGGTTCCCCGATGCGGCCCAGCGGATTCCCGCGGCCGACGTTGGCGAAATGCGCGTCGAGATCGGTAACGCCCGCGGCGCGCGCAATCTCGATTTGACGGTCGGTCCTGATCGAACCCGGAAGCAGTGAGTTCACCCGGATGTGCGGGGCAAGCTCGTTCGACAGCGTCTTCGCCAGGCCGCTGACGGCACCGCGAATACTGTTGCTGAGCGTCAGTCCCTGGATGGGTTGCTTGACGGTGGTCGAGGTGATGAAAACGATCGCGGCCGCGTCGGACTGGCGCAGTGCCGGCAGGGCCGCCTGGATGAGATGTACCGCACTCATGAACGTGAGCCGATGTGCGGTCGCCCACTGGTCTTCATCGAGCTCGACGAACCCCGCACGCGGTGGCCCGCCTGCGTTCACTACGAGGGCGTCGAGCCCGCCGAGTTCCGCGACAGTGCGCTCCACGGCGATCCGGGTCTGCTCCGCATCAAGAAGATCCGCAGGCGTCGCCACGACGCGCACGCCGTGTGATCGCACGGACTTTGCCGCCGCCATGAGCTCCGTCTCCGAACGTGCGCACATCCCGACGTCAGCGCCCTCGGCGGCGAACTGCTCAGCCGTTGCGCGGCCCATCCCCTTGCTCGATGCGGCGACGAACGCAACGCGCCCACGCAGCCCCAGGTCCATGGCAATCGACCCTACCAGCTTGGCGAGCCGCCCGGATTTGTCCGCCGAATGTCCAACGAACCGAGTGACCGCGCTCCATACTGAATTGCATGGGTGGAGCGGTCGATTGGGTTGATTCATTGCCGCTCCTGCCCGCTGGGACGCCTCTCTTCGAAGCGCTGCCGGCACGCGCCATCGTGCTCGATGCGCTCGCGCCCGCACTCGGGGATGGGCTCATCACGGTTGCCGACGGACACCGGCGCGGTGTGCTTGTCGTCCGCGGTGGGGACATATCGGAGTTTGTGAGCATCGACGGCGCACGACATACCGGCGATGCCGCGGTGGAGTCGATGCACGGGTGGGACGGCGCCCGTATGTCGGCGGCCTCTCTCACCGAGGATGCGATGTCAATCCTCGGTCCTGTGTTGAGCGGCGAACGGTGCTACGAAGACCTCCGCTTGGAGTGGACTCGGTGGTCGGAGTTGCTCGACGATCTCCGCGCGCGGGGGAGCACGTATGTCGTCGAGGTGCGAACGCCTGCGGGGTGCGGTGTCACCGTCATTCGCGCCGGTCACCAGGTCGCGACGTACACCGATACCCACCCGTCGCTCGGCGCCCCGGGCCTCATCGATGCGCTCACTGAGGCGGGCGCGGGATCACTGCGCGTCACGGTCTCATCCGAGACGAGTGTGCGTTCCGGTGGCATGGATGTGAGGAGAGCCGCGCAGGGCGCGGTAGGTTCGGCAACGCCAGTGAGCGTTGTTCGCCACGACGTCTCGCCACCGGCTGTCGCGGCGGATCGGTCCGACGGCAACGCCACGCTCTCCGCGCTATTCGGCGATGCGCTTGGCTCGCAGCCTTTCGCGCCGCTCGTCGTGCTTGATCGCGCGATGCCATCCGCAGGTTCGAGCGTCGACGCGCTCCTTCCCGAATTGAAACGCCTGGTACAGCAACGCCTGCAGCGCTCCGCCGGCCCTGTCGAGAATGTCATCGCGGCTGCAGCCGACGGGGGCGAGAGCGTCGCCTGGCTCGCGGATCGTGTGCGTGTCATGACCGTCCGAGGGTTCATGACGGCGACGTTCGAACAGCTGGCCGACGACATGCTGGCGCTGGCTCGCGACTAGCGCGGAACGAAGCCCCGGTCATACGCGTCGCTGCGCCGAGCAGTCAGCGCTTGACGCTGTCAGCGGCGCGGAAGTAGGGGACGCGTGCGAGGCGTCGATAGCGCGCCTTCCGGAACCAGTACGGAAGGTCGACCAATGCCGGCGGATTGTCCCGATGGATCACGATGGCACTGCCCGCGCGCAGCTGTCGAAGTGCATCCGGCGAGGCAATGGCATCGTGCCGCGTCGAATACGAGCGGCTGATCCGGCCATCCGCTCCGAGGCTTACCTGCTGCTCGCTGTACTCTGCGCGGCCGACCAACTTACCGAGCACCTCGGCCGTTTCCGGGTCACTGATTCCGGGGAGAATGATCTTGCAACCGTGGTTGTTCAGGATTGTGTTTGCTCGGTCGATCCCGTATCGCGCCCGAAGCTGGCTGAGGTCTTGGACAATCGACAGCAACATCACGCCGCGTCCTGCACCCTGCGACGCAAGCGCCGGAAGATCTTCGATCGGCACGACGTTGGCGAGTTCATCGAGGAACAGTCCAAGGCACTCGGTTCGACGGCGTTCCGGCAAAGCTTCCGCCATTGCGTACGCTGCGGTCACGACCGTCATCAGGATGCCGACGAAGAGGCTCGCGACGCGTTCAGGTGACTGCCGCGGTGTGCAGAGGTACAGCGTTCCGCGAGAGCGCAGAAACTCCTCGGCGTCGAACCGGCTCGTCATCGCGGACTTGGCCACAGCGCGTTCGCTGAACACGTTGAAGATCCGCATCACCGTCGAGAAAACAGTTCCCCGCTCGCGCTCCGGGCGTTGATCGACCGACGCGAGCATCGACATGGCACGGATCGGATCCGCGTCTCCGACAATCGCGGGGTCGAGCAGGAGCTCTTCCAGGATACTGAGTGGCGTGGCGATGTCGAACCCGTGCACCCACGTGCGAACGTCCACGATGGTGCGTCCGCTGACCGCCGCCACGTAGAGCAGGGGCGCGATCAGGAGCTTTCCCGACTCAGCCCAGTGCGCCCAGTCGTTGTCTCCCCGGCCGCCACCCTGCTGCAGTGACGCGCACAGCCAGGATGCGACGGTCCACGCGCGGTCGAGATTGTCGCAGCCGGCGATCGGTGACCACGTCACTGTTCGGAAGGGCGCACCGATCTCCGCGGTGGGATCGTAGATGTGGACCGGCCCAACAGATTGGCGGTATCCGGCGGTGAGCTCGACGAGCTCGCTCTTCGTGCTCGTCGCAATCGCCGGACCGTTCCAGTCGAACAGGTTGGGTATTACCAGGCCCGTCGTCTTTCCGGATCGGGTCGGCCCGATCACGAGGACACTGGTCTCGCTCTGCGTGACGAGCTTCCGGCCTTGATGCGTTCCGACGAAGAAGACGCCGGCGCGTCCACGCCGCGGCCTCATGGCGCGCAGGTCTGCGCGTCGAGCCCAGTGCGCGGTGCGGACGATGCGCCCGCGAGAAGGCCGTCCTGGTCTGCGGCCTGTTGAAAAACGCCAGAGAGCGAAGCCGCAAACGGCGGCCGCAACGCTCGTGACTCCGGCGGTCACCCAGAACGCCCACGGTGACACAGACGATTTCGGATCAACGAACACCCACCACCGGTACGCCCCGCTCTCCGTACCAAATCGGCGAATGATGCGACTCGGATCGACGAAGTCGAACGGCGACGCACTCGGGCGGCCACCGGCGACCCAGGTTGCAACCGTGAGGATCGCCCAGGGGCACAGCCAGAAAGCGATCAGGGTTCCTGCTGCACGAATGTCACGCCAGGTCTGGACTCGGTATGGGTGCGCTGCGGCCATCGCCCAACTCACTGTGTGCCCGCGCCAGGGACCGGGCGCGGACAAACGTCAGCAGGTCGTGGTCGTACTCAGGATGAGAATGATATTGGGTAGGTTGAACAGCGCATGCGTCAACACACCCGGAACGATGCTCCGCGAGCCCTGATAGAGCAGCGAGAGCACAAGCCCCACAAAGAACAACGGCAGGAACAGCACCAACTGCTGGTGCAGCGCGGAGAAGATCACCGCACTGAGTGGAACAGCCAGCACCGCCGGTCCCCAGCGATGTAACCATCCATAGATGAATCCGCGGAAGATGGTTTCCTCACTGATCGGCGCGATGACGCAAACGACGATGATCGCGAGCAGGTAGTAGTGGCTGTAGTCGTGACGGACCGACACGCACTGTCCGTTGCTGACGCTCGGAAAGATAGCCTGGTTGACCTGCTGCAGATAGTCCGCTCCCACGAGCGCGACATACGCGGCGATCGGCACCACGAGCACCCACCACCAGTGGAATCCGCGCCAGCCCAGATCTCGCAATGTGCCGCCGCGGCGCATGAAGCCCAGCACGAAGATGTTGAACAGCATGCCGCCGTACTGACACACGGCGAGCACCGACGACTCAATCGCGTTGCGAACAGCCGGATCGTTGCTTCCGACCAGATTGACGACGATCACCGCCACTGATCCGAGCAGCTGAAACGCGCTGAACCAGCCGGGCCAGAACATCACGAAGTCGGTCCAGTCCCATGGCACACGCTCGTCATTCGGATCGCGAACAACGGCGACGTCGTGGCGCATGCGCGTTGCACCGACACCAAGGATCACGACACCGACAACACACAGACCGCCACCGCCGGCGACCGTGAGCAGATCCGTGCCCTCGGCACCGCTCAGAAATCCGAAGGCGATCAGGACGAGGAATGCCGCCTCCATGTAGAGGATGACCCGAGCGGCGTAGTGGCGTCCGCTATCGACCTGGTGTGGCGGCCACTCGGCCGCCTGCGCTGGCGTCTGGGACTGAGTCACCGCGGGCAATTCTGCACAATCGGTCGCGTGACCACGCTCGACTCCGTCATCGGCCACGGCCTCGTCCTCCAGCGCCTCGTGGCCGCAGGCCTCGATGACGAGCTCACGCATGCACTCCTTCTGATCGGGCCGGAGGGGGTCGGCAAGACGACCGCCGCGATGGCGCTGGCGTCGGCACTGCTGGATGGGGACACGTGGCCTGGAGGGCTGGCGGCGCATCCCGATCTCTGGGTCGAGGATTCGGCGTCCGAGAACGTCGGGATCGGACGCTTCTCCGCCAACCCCACCCGCCGGGCGGGCGACGATGAGCTCGGGCCGACGCTGCAGCAGTTCCTCTCGCTCACCGCGTACGCAGGTGGGAATCGCGTGGCGGTGGTCGCCCGGGCCGACCGCCTCACCGAAGACGCGGCCGACAACGTGCTCAAGGTGCTCGAGGAGCCCCCGCCACACGCCTACCTCGTGCTGACCACCGCGCACCCGGAACGGCTGCTCCAGACGGTTCGCTCCCGATGCCGGACCGTGGTCCTCGGACCCGTAGACCCCCGGGTGATCGAGAACTGGCTCCAACGCGAGCATGGCGTGAGCGAGCACGACGCGACCACCGCCGCGGCTCTGTCGGCCGGGCGTCCGGGGCGGGCGCTCCGTCTCGCCACCGAGCCCGGCGCGCTCGAGGGAGAACTGGACGCGCTCGACAGCTTTCTTGGAGCAGGCGGCGGCGGGACCGCGGCTGCGCTCCGAACCGCCGGGGCCGTTGTCGCGGCGGCGTCCACGGACACCGAGCGCCTCGCCCAGGCTCGCGAGAGGGCGCTCGTCACTCTCGGCGCGTGGGCGTCGTTCGTTCGCGACGCTGCTTGCTTCGCTGCCGGCGCGCCCGAGCTTGCGGTCTGGAAGGCGTACCGCCCCGCGCTCGAGCGCTGGGCCGAGCATCTCGACCTCACGAGGATCGTGGAGATCCTGGCGCGCATTCTCGAGACCGCTGAGGCGGTCGCAACCTACGCTCAGCCGAGACTGGCGTTCGAGGCCCTGTTGCTGGACATCTTCGCCGGACCGAGCAGTCCGCCAAGCGTCGATGCAGTGTCCCGCGAGGGGATCGAGGTCAGCGCCGGCGGCGCAGCACGAGGAAAGCCACGCCGATCCCCAGCAGCGCGACGGGGATGAGCCACGGCTTCTCGGTCGTGAGACCGGCGAGGCTGTGTCCGATGCCGCCCGGAGGAGTCTCGTCGACCTCGAACGGATCCTCGGTCATCAGTCGGACGGTGCCGGCCACCCGTCGGGGGGTTTCCTCCTCACCCTCGGTGTCGTCGAGCCTTTTCGGCTCTGGTGTGGGCATCTGCGCATTATGGGCACGTCCGAGTGGGCTCCCGGAAGGGTGGAGCGCAGCAAACGCCGCCTGATGTCTTGAGGCGCACGTATTCTGGTGCCGTGATCCGAGCCCTCCAGCGGCCGAAACGACGACCGGCGCGGCCAACCGAACAGCAGCCGACGCAGCGATCCACGCGATGAGCGTTGAGATGGCCGTCCTCGACCTCACCGAAGCCGAGGAACTCTGCTCGGAGCCAGGCCCACTGGAGCGCGTTCGTCGCGCCTACGCAAAGCTCGAGCCCGGGGCGAGGCTCGAGGTCCGGTCGCCGATCACCGAGCACGCATTTGCGGTGCGCGCGTGGAGTCGCAAGAACGGAGTGCTGGTGGTCGTCGACGAGGCGTCCGATGGGTATCGGCGGCTCGTGCTCGAGGCTCCCGCGGCGGGCGTTTGACGCCCCGCCAGTTGCCGGACGGCTTCCTGCTCGGGTGCGCGACTGCGGCGCACCAGGTGGAGGGCGGCACGGACAACGACTGGTCGCGCTGGACCGCGGCGCACCCGGAGGCGATCGCCGGCGGTGGCGACGCGACCATCGCGATCGACCACTATCACCGCTATCGCGAGGATCTCGCGCAGCTCGCGGCGATGCATCAGACGGCGTACCGATTCTCCGTCGAGTGGTCGCGCGTCGAGCCCGAGCCGGGTCACTATGATGCCGCGGCGCTGGCGCATTACGCCGACGTCGTCCGCACGTGCCGCGAGCTCGGCATGGAACCGATCGTGACGCTGCACCACTTCACATTGCCCGTCTGGCTCTCAGATGTTGGTGGTGTCACCAGCCCCGATGCGCCTGCGCATTTCGCGCGGTATGCAGCGGCTTGCGTCGAGGCGTTCGGCGACATGGTCACGTGGTGGATCACCATCAACGAGCCGGCGGTGATTGCGACGCTCGGGTATCTGGAAGGATCGTGGCCGCCCGGCGAGCGGTCCTTGCGCCTCGCGACTCGTGCGCTGGCAGGACTGCTGCGCATGCATGCGGCGGGCGCGCATGCGATCAAAGTCGTTATGGCGGAGCACGACAGTCGTGCACGAACGATCGACAACCTGGCGGCGCATCGCGACCGTGACGTGCGCACAGGCAACAGCATGACGGGGCAGCGCAGCGGCGAGGTCCAGGTGTCGATCGCGCACCACGAGCGCCGGCTGGTGCCGCACACCGCGGGGTCGCGCCTCGAGCGAACGCTCGCCGCGCTCCCCGACTATCTCTTCAATCGTTGGTTCCTGCGCTCGTGCGTCGCGGGCAGAATGCTCGCGCCGGTCGGTCATGGAGAGGTGGTCCCAGGGCTTGCAGGGTCGCTCACGTACCTCGGCCTCAACCACTATGCCAACGAGGCAGTGTCACTCGATCTCCGCGCACCGGGGATGCTCTTCACAAAGCATCAGGCTGTGCCTGGGTTTCCGCTGTCCAGCACCGGTTGGGCGATCGATCCGTCCTCACTCGGCACGGCGCTCGCGAGCCTCTGGGACGAGTTCGGTCTGCCGATCATGGTCACCGAGAACGGCGTCGCCGACGACCACGACGAGTTGCGTCCCGAGTATCTGCGTACGCACCTCACCGCGGTCGCCGATGCGATCGATGCGGGTGTTGATGTCCGCGGCTACCTGTACTGGACTGCGTGGGACAACTTCGAGTGGGCCGAGGGTTACACGATGCGGTTCGGCTTGTTCGGTGTCGATCGCGAGACACTGGCGCGAGTTGCGAAGCCGAGCGCTGCTTTGTACGCGGAGATCTGTCGCACGCGTCGGATCCCGGACGGGGCGCTTACGCAAGGAGGCTGACGTCGAACGCGACCCGACCGGCACGGGGTTCTGCGGCGAACGCAACGACGGCGCTCAGCGAACGGCCTCGGCACCCCACGCAAACCGCCCGCCGTGGCCCGCTACCCGATCGGAAGCGTCACCGCCTCCGCGGCCTCGCCCACCACACCAATCACTTCCCCTCCCGCAGCACCATCGCCCGGCGGCGCCTGCCGTTGCTCCTTACGCGTGAGCAGGTACGCCGCCGACAGACCGCTCATCACGGCCGCGGCGCCAAGCAACAGGCGGTAGTCCACCAGCGCGATCAATCCCGCACCCGCGGCAATGGACACCGTCTGCGGCACACCGATCAACGTGTCGAACGCCGAGTACACGCGTCCCTGAATCTCGATCGGTGTCCGGCGTTGTGTGAGCGTGAAGAGCCCGACGAGGATCCATGGCAGTGACGCGCCGACTGCGACGAAGCCGATGATCACGGTCGGAAGCGTCGGCACGATGAGCAGCAGCGAGCAGATGGTGAACATCACGCATCCGAGCCCGAAGAGCGCACCTTCGTTCGTGCGTCGCAGCACGGGGCCGGCAGTGACGCCGCCGACGATCGCACCGACGCCCTGCACCGTGGCGAGCACGCCAAGGAACGTCGGCGGACGGTGCAGTCCGCTGCCGACCACGGCAAACGAGATCGTCTCGTAGAACCCGAACGGAAGGATGACGAACAGGCACGCGATCAACATCTGACGCAGCACGACTGTCTTCCACACATGCCGAACGCCGGCTGTCAGGTCGGTCGCCCAGTGATACTCGCTCGGCGCCGGTTTCACCTCGGTCACATGCAGTGAGAACGTCGCTGCCGCCGCGATCACGAACGTGCACGCGTCGACGATGGCGACAGCACCACCACCTTTCCATGCGAACAACCCGGCACCGGCGACGGGGCCGACCAGGCGAATCCCCTGACGGAGTGTCTGCAGGATGCCGTTGGCGTCGCCGAGCAATTCCTCCGGCAGCATCTCGCGCAGGAGTGCCGACTCGCCGGAGCCAAGCAACCCGTATGCGATGCCGTACAGCACCATGACGACGTAGACGAGCCACACCTGATCGCGGCTGTGCACCAGCAGGAGCAGCAGCACGCACGCGCCGAGCGCGAGGTCGGTCGTGATGAGGAGCGGTCGTTTCTTGACGCGGTCGACGAGCATTCCCGCGGCGGGAGCGATGAGCGTCGGCAAGCTGAACGCGAAAAACACCAGGCCCGCGGCGGCGTTGCTGTTGGTGAGGGTCTTCACCCAGATGCCGGCCGCGAGCCAGAGTGCAGTGTCTCCGAAGACCGACAGCAACTGGCCGACGAGATATCGACGCCCGTTGCGGTCAGCGAGGAGCGCACGCACCGATCAGGCCGGTCGCAGTGGTGGGGACGGCGGAGGCACGCAGTCGCGTGCCTCCGCACGCTGCCGTTGCAGCATCAGCTGCGGTCACGGCGTTCGGCCCATGCGTTGAGCATGGTCGAGACGCGCTGCAGCAACTTGCGATTCAAGCTGTCGTGCTCGATGCAATCGTTGCGATGGCGCTCGATCGAACGAGCGAGTTCCATGTTCTGCAGGTTTGTCATGGCGTTTACCTCCTTTTCTTTCGTAGTTCGGCGCTCAGCGAGAGCGATGGGGTGGGCGTGGGTAAGCGAAGAACAGCAGCTCGATGGGAATGGATCCCTTCGGGCGCTTCTTGGGGTTGCCGATGCGTTCGACGTAACGACGGGCCAGGGCTGTCAGGGTCTCGTCGATCTCGCGGAGCTCGTCCGGCGTGATGTAGAGCAGGAACTCGCTGGCGCCGGTGGTCTTCTGCCACTCGGTCGAAACCTCGCGGCGCAGCTCGAGGCCCTCCTTCAACCGCTCGAGGTAGAAGTCGTGGAGCACGCGACTGAGGGCATTTGCCGCCAGGCGGGTCTCCGCGTCGTCACTGACATCGGAGTAGCTCATGCCCGCGTTCACGAGCCGCCACGGGCGCTTGCGACCGGCGACGCCGGCCACCTCCTCGATGAACCCGTATTTCGCAAGCTGACGAAGGTGGAACGAGCACGTCGTCGGGCTCTCACCGATGAGTTCGCCCGCCTCGGTCGCTGTCAGCGGACCCTCGCTCCCGAGGACCTCCAGCAGCGCGATCCGGATTGGGTGCGCCACCGCCCGCATCGCCCGTGGGTCGGTGAGCTTGCGCGGTTCATCGCTCGCGATGTGGGTGGCCGGGATATCGTCGTGGGGGTTGGAGACATTACTTTCGACAGCCATGTATCGAATTATATCTATCGAGAGATATCTCTGCAAGCCCCAGTTGGTGCTTTGTGACAAGCGGCGTACCATGCGGGGACGGGAGCTCGGCGGGACCGGGCTGAGAGGGCCGCTGCGGGCGGCCGACCGAAGAACCTGATCCGGGTAATGCCGGCGCAGGGAGCGGACGTTCCGCAAGGACGGCTCTCCGGGCGTCGTCTCACATTGGAGGCGGACATGACCGACGTGATCGATCGCGAGGGGGTGGCAGCGCCCGCTCAGCCGGCGAACAACGCGAGCAGGCGCGTCTATGTCGACGGCTCGCGGCCCGACCTGCGCGTGCCATTCCGTGAGGTCTCGCAGGCCGCCACCAAGGGCGCCCGCGGCGACACCCAGAACCCAGCGCTGCGTCTGTACGACACCAGCGGTCCTCACGGCGATCCCGACGTGACCATCGCGCCCGAGATCGGCCTGCCGCCGCTGCGTGCCCCCTGGATCGTCGAGCGCGGTGATGTCGAGGCCACCACCGCCACGGGCCGCACCGCGCTCCGCGCCCGCCCGGGTGCCGCGGTGACCCAGCTCCATTACGCCCGCCGCGGCGTCATCACGCCGGAGATGGAGTTCATCGCCATTCGCGAGGGACTCGCGCCCGAGCTGGTGCGCGATGAGGTCGCGCTCGGTCGCGCCATCATCCCGGCGAACATCAACCATCCCGAGGCGGAGCCGATGATCATCGGCACCAAGTTCCTCGTGAAGGTGAATGCGAACATCGGCAACTCGGCGGTGCTGTCGAGCATCGACGACGAGGTCGAGAAGATGCGCTGGGCGACGCGCTGGGGCGCCGACACCATCATGGATCTCTCCACCGGCAAGGACATCCACGCGACCCGCGAGTGGATCATCCGCAACTCGCCAGTTCCTGTCGGAACTGTCCCGATCTACCAGGCGCTCGAGAAGGTCGGCGGCAACGCCGACCAGCTCTCATGGGACATCTATCGCGAGACGATCATCGAGCAGGCGGAGCAGGGCGTCGACTACTTCACCATCCACGCCGGCGTGCTGCTGCGCTACGTGCCGCTCACCGCGAAGCGCATCACCGGCATCGTGTCCCGCGGCGGTTCGATCCTTGCGGCATGGTGCCTCGCGCATCACGAGGAGAACTTCCTCTACACGCACTTCGAGGAGCTGTGCGAGATCCTGCGCGCGTACGACGTGTCGTTCTCGCTCGGCGACGGGCTGCGCCCCGGCTGCATCGCCGATGCCAACGATGAGGCGCAATTCGGCGAATTGCGTACGCTCGGCGAGCTGACCCAGATCGCATGGCAGCACGACGTGCAGGTCATGATCGAAGGGCCCGGCCACGTGCCGATGCACAAGATCAAGGAAAACGTCGACCTCCAGATGGAGGTCTGCCACGAAGCGCCCTTCTACACGCTCGGTCCGCTGACGACCGACATCGCGCCCGGCTACGACCACATCACGTCCGCGATCGGCGCCGCGATGATCGGCTGGTACGGCACCGCGATGCTCTGCTACGTCACCCCGAAGGAGCACCTCGGGCTGCCTGACCGGCAGGACGTGAAGGACGGCGTGATCGCGTACAAGATCGCAGCGCACGCGGCCGACCTCGCCAAGGGCCATCCCGGGGCGCAGGCGTGGGACGACGCGCTGTCGCAGGCGCGCTTCGACTTCCGCTGGGAGGACCAGTTCAACCTCAGCCTCGATCCCGAGACCGCGCGGTCCCTGCACGACGAGGCGCTGCCCGCGGCGGGTGCGAAGGTCGCCCACTTCTGTTCCATGTGCGGCCCGAAGTTCTGCAGCATGCGGATCACCCAGGACATCCGCGACTACGCCGAACTGCACGGCGTCGCCGAGGACCAGGCGGTCCGGCTCGGTATGGAGGAGCAGGCCAAGAAGTTCCGCGAGCTTGGCGGCCGCATCCACGTGCCCCAATAGGGGCGACGCGCTCAGGCTCACAGACCGCCGCCCTGGGTACAGTGGGTGTGACGTGAAAAGGCGAGCACGCCGATGATTCGACGACGCCGGCCGGCCGTTGCCGCTGCAGGCGTGGCGACCCTTGCGGCAGCAATCGCGCTGCCACTCTGGACGCTCGCCTCGGCGAGTTCCGCGCAGTCAGCCGCCGTGCTGCCGACGCCGGTGCCGGTGCTTTCGTCGCCGACGACGACCGCGACGTCGATCCCCACCGATGTCGGATCCGTGTATCTGACGGCGCCGATCATCAAGCAGGACATGGCGCTCGACTGCGAGTCCGCCGCGCTGGAGGTGGCGCTCGCGGTCCAGGGTATCCATGTGAACCAGGACGAGATCTTCGAGAGCCTGCCCCAGGATGCGCGTCCCGTCCAGCGCGGACCAGACGGCTACCCGGAGCGATGGGGTGACCCGTACGTGGACTTCGTCGGCGATGTCAACGGTTACGAACCGAGCTACACCGGGTACGGCGTCTACTACCCGCCGATCCTCGCCGCAGCGAAGCGATACGGCGCCACCGCCCAGGGAGGGCTCGGCTGGACCGTCCCCGAGATCATCCAGCAGCTGCGTGACGGTAACTCGGTCGTCGTGTGGCTGACCTCCGATTTCAAGGCGCACGCCCCTCGGTACTGGACGGCCTGGGACGGCCGACGCATCCCGTGGGCTGTCGGCGAGCACGCGGTGCCCGTCATCGGCTACGACCCAGTGGCGAACACGGTCACGGTGGTCGACGTGCTCTACGGGGTGGTGCGGACGCTGACGACCGCACAGTTCGCGGCCGCGATCACGACGTTCGGCGGTATGGCCGTCGCGGTGGGCGCCCCGGCCTGACGACGGCCGCTGCGGGTCTCGGCGCGCACCTCGGGATACCAGTCGGTACTGTGCGTGACGTACGAAGCTCCGCGCGAATTCGGCGCTCGGCCCGATTCTCGACCTGGGTTAGAATCGCTGGAACGCGTCGAGCTTGTGCATCCAGCCCAGTGGGAGGCCTCAATTGCCACCATCCAACCGCAAGGAAGCCGTTGACGACCTCGTTGCGAGGGTGGAGGCCGAGCAGGTGCGCCACATCGATCTCCAGTACACGGACGTCATCGGTGGGGTCAAGACCGTCACCATCCCGGCCTCGCAGCTCGGCCAGGCAATCAATCACGGCACCTGGTTCGACGGCTCGTCAGTCGATTCGTTCGCGCGTACGGCCGAATCGGACATGTACCTCGTCCCGGATCCGTCCACTTTCCAGGTCCTCCCCTGGGGTCAGGAGCGCACCGCCCGCCTGATCTGCTGGGCGACAACCCCCGATGGAGAGGCGTACGCGGGCGATCCGCGGGGCGTGCTCCGGCGGGCGATCGAGGAGGCCGCCAGCCTCGGCTTCGAGTACCGGGTCGGCCCGGAGATCGAGTTCTTCATCCTCGAGCGCGGTGCTGACGGGTCGCTGAAGCCGACGCGTCACGACCGCAGCTCGTACTTCGACTTCTCGAGCGACGGGAACACGGACCTCCGCCAGCGCATGGTCAGCGCGCTCATCAGCATGGGCATCGCGGTCAACACGTCCCACCACGAGATCGCCGGCGGCCAGCACGAGATCGACATCGACGCCTCGCCGGCGCTCAAGGCTGCCGACGACGTGATCACCTTCCGCTACGCGCTGAAGGCCGTCGCCCAGCAGGCGGGCGCCATCGCGACGTTCATGCCCAAGCCGTTCGACGGCCAGCCGGGCAGCGGCATGCACGTCCACCAGAGCCTCCTCCAGGGGCGCGACGCCGGCAACGCCTTCGCCGGCGAGGACGCGTACGGGCTCAGCGAGATCGCGCAGCACTTCATCGCCGGGCAGCTGCACCACGCCGCCGGGATCAGCGCGGTGCTGGCGCCGCTCGTGAACTCGTACAAGCGCCTCGTACGCGGCTTCGAGGCGCCCATCTTCATCTCGTGGGCGCGCACCAACCGAGGCGCGCTCATCCGCGTCCCGCACGTGGGCCGTTCGCAGGCGACTCGCGTCGAGCTGCGCAGCCCGGACCCCTCCTGCAACCCGTACCTGGCCTTCGCCGTGATGCTCCGCTGCGGGCTCGACGGCATCGAGCGCCGCCTGCCGCTGCCGCCGCCCGTGGAGGAGTCCCTCTACGGCTTCGACGAGACCGAGCTGGAGCGCCGCAACGTCGGGATCCTGCCCGACAACCTCAAGGACGCCGTTGATGCCCTCGAGGCCGACGAGGTCGTCATCGACGCGCTCGGCGACCACCTCGCCGAGCGCTTCATCGCGGCGAAACGCCTCGAGTGGCTGGAATACCGGGGCCAGGTCACACCCTGGGAGATCAATCAGTACCTCGAGCGCTGCTGATCGGATGCTCGCCTGATGAGCGCGCCGACGATCACCGTCAAGGATGTCTGGCGCGGGGTGCTGCCTCCCGGCACGGACCTGCTCGGCGGTGGCGGTGGCCTCGAGCGCAGGGTCGAGTGGGCATGCGCGCTGCGCACGCGGCCGCCAGCGTTCGAGGCGGTCAAGGGCGGCGAGATCGCGTTCGTGCCCGTCAAGAGCATCCGCCTGCTCGATGAGCGGCTCGATCTCCCGCAGGTGATGACCAGCTTCGCCGAGAAAGGCGGCGTGGCCGTCGCGGTCGTGGGCGACGTCTCGGTCGAGAGCATCGCCGCCGCGGACCGCCTGATGATGCCGCTCCTCCGGCTGCCCGACGGCATCCACGCCGGCGACGCGCATCACATCTGCGTCCGCTTCATCCTCGATCAGCGCGCGCTTCTGCACGAGCGCGCGCAGGAGCTCCAGCTCTCGCTGATGGACCTGGCGCTCGGCGGGGCGGGTCCCGACAGGATCATCGAGAAGCTCGCGGAGGTGACCGGACTGCCTGCCGCGTGGCAGGACGAGGCCGGCGAGGTCCGCTATCTCACCGCGCCCGATCTCCTGCTCCGTGACGAGCTCGGGGCGGAGGCGGTGGCACTTCGGCGCTGGGGGCTGACCATCGCCGCGCTCGGCGCGGACCCGCCCGTGCACGAGTTCACGCTGGGCCGGAGCGGGCTTGCCGCGCTGGTGAGCCCTGTGCCGATGCGCAGCGGCATCGGCGGCTTCGTCTCCGTGATCGGCGATGACCAGCACCTCGACCAGATCGCGCGCCTCGCCGTTGCAAGAGCCGCATCGGCATGTGCCATCGACTTCGATCGCGAACGAGCGGTCACCGAGACCCGTGATCGTCTCGAAGGGGAGTTCATCGCGTCCCTGCTCACGGGTTCGTACTCCTCCGAACGGGTGGCCCAGGAACGGGCGCGGCGGCTCGGGGCGGACCTCTCAGGACGAGTCACCGTGATCGCCTTGCGCGGCACGATCCCCTCCGCGTCGTGGGAGGCCCACGCGCTCCGCGCGGCGCAGAACGTCGTCGCGCGCCGGGAGGTGCGAGCGCTCGTCGCCGCGCACGATGACGCCGTCTGCCTCGTCGCGATGCCCGAGAACGAGGTCGCCGCCGACGTCATGTATCGCCTCGCTGAAACGGTGCGAGCCGAGTGCGCGTCGGCGACCGGGGACACCGCGACCTCGCTCGGCCTTGGCAGAACCCACGATGGGGCGGCCGGCGTTCGCCAGTCCTACCGGGAGGCCGAGCATGCGCTCGAGATGGGGCGGCGCCTGCTCGGACCGGGACGGCAGGCGAGCTTCAGCGACCTGGGGTTGCACCGTCTGCTTTTCGCGATGGCCCAGCACCCCGAGCTGAGCGACTACTACCGGGGCACGGTTGGCGATCTCCTCGCATACGACGAGCGCTCGAGTGCCGAGCTGATGACCACGCTGGACGCCTTCTTTGCCGCCAACGGCTCACCGACGGAGACCGCGCAGCGCCTCCACCTGCATCGCAACACGGTGCTGTACCGGCTGCGGCGCATCGAGGAGGTCGGTCATCTTCGCCTGGATGACCCCGCGACGCGGCTCAACTTGCATCTCTGCCTGCGCATCCGTGACGTGCTCCAGGCAGGGGCCGCACGGGGCGCCCAGCCGGAGCCGGAGGCGGGTCCGGACGGCTGAGCACCCTTGTTGGCCGGCGCAGACTAGTGGAGCAACTCGAACGAGTTGGTCGCGTCGTCCACGAAGTAGACGCCGTTGCGGAGGGGAGTTACAACGAGACCGAAGAGCGCGCCGCTGCCTGGCGGCGAGCCGCTCGTGTCGAGCCACTGGAATGCGGACTGCATGCCGCTCGGCGTCGTCTCGACGATCCTGCCGTCGCCGGCGTTGACAGTGAGAATGTCGCCGTTGGGGGCCAGCGTCAGGCCGAGCGGCGCGTTGAGCCAGCCGTTGCTGCTCACGTCGGCGCCGCTGAATGCCGTGCTCGTGCGGTTGAACGCGTCGGGGATGGCTGCGATGCGATTGGCTGCGGTGTCGGCGACGTAGAGCGTGCCGTTCCCGCTCACCGCATCACCGGTCGGTCCGACGACGAGCGCCGCCGGGTCCGTCCGCTCGGAGAAGCCTGAGCCGATCACGGTGCTCGACACCACCCACGGAGCAGCACTGCCACCGGTGTGGAGGATGAGCCGGACCACCGTCCCCCGATTGACGATTCCGCCGCCTGCCGCGACCGTGCCGTTCAGCACGTTGGTCACGAAGACGTAGGAGAGATCGCCGCGATCCACCGCGGTGAGATCCCATGGCCCGTTGATGCCGTCCTCGTTGTTGAGCGTCTCGACGAGGTTGCCGTGGCTGTTGAGGATGCTCAGGCAGCCGGCCTTGGCGGTCGGTGACATGCCGTTGGACGTCGGCAGCGACCCGACGATGACCCACTTGTTCTGCAGGATGGCGAGCGCGGTCGTGAGGCCGACGCCGCCCGTGCACTCGCCGCTCACCTCATCCGAGGTGATGCGGGCGAACACCGAACGTCCGCCGTGCGGCGTCATCTGCACGATCGTCGTGCCGGTTCCCTGCGCGTTCGTCGCGTTGTTGAAGTTGCTCACCAGGACGTCGCCGGCGACGAGGCTGCCCCGGTTTTGCGCGACCACCGCCATGCCGTACGGGTTGACATCGCCGTTGAAGGGCACCGTCGAGCCGAGCACCGTCACTTTCGTCAGGCCGCCGATGAACGATCCGCCCGCCGCTGCGGTCACCGACCCCGCGGCAATGCCCACGATCGGCAGCGCGACCATTGCAAGCCGGCCGAGCATGTGTCTGCGTCTCACACCCGAATCCCCCTGGGCGCCGGACGCTCATCCGCGACCGCCTCCGACGGCGCCCCAGAGACTCGTACGCCCGGTGGTTACGGCGGCCCGAAGTGGCAACGGACGTGCTTGCTAGACTCGCTTGCGATGACCTACATCGTCACAGAGACCTGCGTCGATCTCAAGGACAAGTCCTGCATCGAGGTTTGCCCGGTGGATTGCATCCACGAGGCGGACGTGGACCGCATGGTCTACATCGATCCCGATGAGTGCATCGACTGCGGGGCCTGCGTCGACCCGTGCCCCGTGGACGCGATCTACGCCGAGGAGGATGTCCCGGAGACGCAGGTCGCCTTCGTCGACATCAACAAGGTCTACTTCAAGGACAAGGCGCTCGCCCGGTCTCAGCTGGCCGACGTCAAGCCTCCTCCCGAAGCCGCCTGACGATCGACGACCGGCGCTTTGTGCGCCGCGCACAAGCACCAGGGCCAAACCGTCGGTCTCGCTGTCCATAGTCCCGACGGCCGCCGATCCCCAGACTTCTCCGTAGAGAGTGCCGCGGCGATCGATGTGTCCCTCGGTGGCGGCGGTGAGTTGTCCACGGTCCCGGAAGGAGTCCTATGGCAATCGATCAATCGTTAGCCGTGAGAGTTGAAGAAGAGGTGGCGCCAGCGATGTCTGCACCTGCAAAGCCGAAGACCAAACCGGCCGATGTCATTCGCGATGCTCGCGAACGTGGCATCCAGATGGTGGACCTCCGGTTCACGGACCTCTTCGGTGCGTGGCAACACTTCAGCATCCCGGTCGGCGAGATGACCGAGGACCTGTTCAAGGAGGGCATCGGCTTCGACGGGTCGAGCATCCGCGGCTTCCAGAAGATCTTCGAGAGCGACATGCTGCTCTTCCCGGACGCGACCCGGACCTTCGTGGACGGCACGCTCGAGATCCCGACGATGGCGATCGTCTGCGACATCAAGGACCCGCTGACCCTCGAGAGCTACAGCCGCGACCCGCGGTACGTCGCGCACAAGGCCGAGGAATACCTGCTCAGCACCGGTATCGCCGACACGTCGTTCTGGGGACCCGAGCTCGAGTTCTACATCTTCAACTCGATCCGCTTCGACCAGAACACGCACGAGGGCTACTACCACATCGATTCCGACGAGGGCATCTGGAACACCGGGAAGAACGGCACCGCCAACCTCGGCTTCCGGCCGAAGCTGAAACAGGGCTACTTCCCGACGCCGCCGGTGGACAAGCTCCAGGATCTGCGCAGCAAGATCGTGCTCGCGCTCATCGATGCGGGCGTGCACATCGAGGTGCACCACCATGAAGTCGGCACTGCCGGCCAGACCGAGATCGACATGCGCTTCGACTCGCTGGTGAACATGGCCGACAAGGTGCTCATCTACAAGCACATCGTCAAGAACGTCTGCTACCAGAACGGCTACACGGCGACGTTCATGCCCAAGCCGCTCTTCGGTGACAACGGCAGCGGGATGCACACGCATCAGTCGCTCTGGAAGGACGGCGTGCCGCTCTTCTACGACAAGGACGGCTACGCGCTGCTCAGCGATACCGCGCGCTGGTACATCGGCGGCCTGCTCAAGCACGCGCCGGCAATCCTCGCGTTCGCAGCGCCGACCACGAACAGCTACCGCCGCCTGGTGCCGGGATACGAGGCGCCGATCAAGCTCGCGTACAGCGCACGCAACCGCAGCGCATGCATCCGCATCCCCACCTATAGCGCGGCGCCCGCAGCCCGCCGTCTCGAGTTCCGCTCGCCGGACCCGATGTGCAACCCGTACCTCTCGTTCTCGGCGTGCCTCATGGCCGGGCTCGACGGGGTCAGGAACCAGATCGAGCCGCCGAAGCCCGTTGAGGCCGACCTCTACGAGCTCGAGGGCGAGGAGAAGGCACGGGTCAAGGACCTCCCTGGTTCGCTGACCGAGGTGCTCAACGCACTCGAGGTCGACAACGACTTCCTCCTCGAGGGCGGCGTCTTCACCCAGGACCTCATCGACATGTACATCGCGTACAAGCGCGAGAACGAGGTCGACCCGGTCGCGCTGCGGCCGCATCCCTACGAGTTCGCTCTCTACTACGACGCGTGAGCGCGAGCTCAGCTAACTGAGCACACCCCTTTCCTGGACAGGGGGCCGGGTTCGTCGCCCGGCCCCTTCCCATGTCCGAGGCCGGACCTACGAGATCTTGCCCCGGTAGATGACCATCGCGAAGGTGTACGCAACGACGAGGATTGCGACGCACCACGCGAGCGCCACCCAGATGTCAGTCCCCACCGGCTGCTGCGTGTAGAGGTCTCGGATCGTGTTGACGATGGACGTCACCGGCTGGTACTCGGCGAACGCGCGCACCGGGCCGGGCATCGTCGACGTGGGCACGAACGCGGAGCTGACGAGCGGCAGAAATATGAGCGGATAGGAGAACGCGCTCGCGCCGTCCACTGACTTTGCGGTGAGCCCGGGGATCACGGCGATCCACGTCAGCGCCAGGGTGAACACGATGAGGATGCCGACGACAGCGAGCCACGACAGCACTCCCGCCCCCGAGCGAAAGCCGATGAGCAGCGCGACGAGCACGACGACGACGAGGGAGATGAGGTTGGCGACCAGCGACGTCAGCACATGCGCCCACAGCACCGACGACCGCGCGATCGGCATCGACTGGAAGCGCTCGAAGATGCCGCTCTGCAGGTCCAGGAAAAGCCGGAAGGCGGTGTACGAGATGCCCGACGCGATGGTGATGAGCAGGATCCCGGGGAGCAGGTAGTTCACATACGAGTGCGAGCCTGACTTGATCGCGCCGCCGAATACGTAGACGAACAGCAGCATGAACGCGATCGGCATGATCGTCGTGGTGATGATCGTGTCGACGCTGCGCGTGATATGGCGCAGGGATCGTCCGGTCAGGTACGCCGTGTCGGCGAAGAAATGCTTGTTCATCCTTGTTCCTTTGCGTCCGCGCCGGCCTTGCCCTCGCGACCGACGAGTGCGAGGAAGACGTCCTCGAGAGTCGGTTGCTTCTCGACGTACTCGACCTTTGCGGGCGGGAGCAGCAGCTTCAGCTCGGCCAGCGTGCCGTTGACGAGGATTCGACCCTCGTTGAGGATCGCGATCCGGTCGGCGAGCTGTTCGGCCTCATCCAGGTAGTGCGTCGTGAGCAGCACTGTTGTGCCGTGCGCGGCGAGCTCTTTGACGGCCTGCCACACCTCGATGCGCGCCTCGGGGTCGAGGCCGGTCGTCGGTTCGTCGAGAAAGATCACCTGCGGGTTCCCGGCAAGGCTCATCGCGATGTCGAGCCGGCGGCGCATGCCACCTGAGTAGGTCGACACCCGCCGCGCGCCCGCCTCGGTCAGCGAGAACCGGTCGAGCAGCGCATCCGCAATCGCGCCCGGTTCCTCGAGGTGACGAAGGTGGGCGACGAGCACGAGGTTCTCGCGTCCGCTGAGGATCTCGTCGACCGCTGCGAACTGTCCGGTGAGGCTGATGCAACCGCGGACCTCCGCAGCCTGCGTGGCGACATCGAAGCCGTTGACGCTCGCCGTGCCCGCGTCGAGGTGCAGCAGGGTTGACAGGATTCGCACGACCGTGGTCTTGCCCGCTCCGTTCGAGCCCAGCAGCGCGAAGATGCTGCCCCGCGCCACGTCGAAGTCGACGCCACGCAGCGCCTCCACCTTCTTGTACGACTTCATGACCCCCTGCACGCGAATCGCGGGCGCATCCACCGACAGCGCTGTCATCGGGCTGCGCTCGCTTCACGTCCGGCGGTTTCGCCGGCGGCCCGGTCGATGGCATTGATCAACCGATCGCGCTCGCGGGTCCTCCAGTGCCCGTCCGGGTAGTTCCGGACGAACGTGTCGAGGAATTCGACGGGGTCCTCCCCAACGATCTCGCGGATCGGGGTCCCGTTCGCCGCGCTCTGCTCGAACAGGTCGAGGAGGTCGTCGAACATGGCGGCGGCACGCTCGCCGTCACCTCCGGGACCGCAGTACATCAGGTAGCGCTCCAGGGCCTCGACAGCCGTGCGATAGCTCTCGGGAAGCTTCCGCGTGCGTGCCTTGTGCTCGCGCCACTGCCGCTTTTCGCCGATCACCTTTGTGATGAACCTGTTCATTGGCCTCCTCCTTGGAGTTGTTCCAGTTGTTCTGCCAGGAAGCTCCAGGTCCTCCAGAACTCTTCGAGATACGCCCGACCCTGGGCGTTGAGCGAATACACCTTGCGTGGCGGCCCCTTTTCGGACGGGGTCTTCTCGACATCGACGTACGCCTTCTGCTCGAACCTGACGAGCAGGGCGTAGACGGTGCCTTCGGCGATGTCGGCGAAGCCGCGCTCCCGCAGACGGGCCGTGATCACGTAGCCGTATGCGGGCCCCATGGACAGGATCGCCAGGACGATGCCCTCGAGCGTGCCCTTGAGCATCTCCGTCATCTGCTGCTTGCCCACGAAACGCGACGCCTCCTGTCTACTCAGCGGTACCGACTACCGGTAGATAGTAGCACTGAGTACCAGGAAAGCAAGCCCGGCGTCTCGGCGGCTTGTCGGGCGTTGCGGCCCGGCGGCTCGGCGGGACTCCTACGCGCTTGGGCGCGGACGCAGGACGCAGAACTCGTTGGCCTCGGGATCGGCCATCACCACCCAGGTGACGTCGCCCTGGCCGATGTCGATCCGCCGAGCGCCGAGCGAGATGAGCCGTTCCACCTCCGCGTCCTGGTCGTCCGGACGGAGGTCGAGGTGGATGCGATCCTTCACCGACTTTCCCTCGGGAACCTGCAGGAAGAGGATGTCCGGGCTTTCACCACCCGGCTCGATCCACCACTCACCGTCATCGGGACCGTGCAGCTCAAGGCCGAGGGCCTCACTCCAGAAGGACGCGACCAGCATCGGGTCGGAGCAATCGATGACGATGTTCTGCCAGCGGAGGGACATGGGTATGAGTGTATGGAAGGAACCCTGCTTGATGCCGCGATGCTCAGAGCTTCGCCTAGAGTTTGCCCGACGATCTCATCGACTCAAGAAAGCCAAACGCCCGCGCACGGCGGGACACCGCATATCGATGACGGTATCGACGCGGCCACTCCTGATTCGCGCCCTGCCGTGAATGCAACAGCCGACGACGTCCGCCGTCTCGAGAAGGAGCTCAGCGACGCGTACGTTGAGCTGCGCAAGGCAGAGGACCGGATCAACAGCCTCGTGAGCTTGATGGGCACGGGCTCGTACCGGGTCGGCAGCTTCATCGCCGCGACGTCGCGGAAGTGCGCTCCCGCCGGGACCGCGAGGCGGCGAGCACTGTCGTCGATCATCGGCGCAGCGCGGGAGGCGCGCACGGATCCGCGATTGCTGTTGTCGCGAGGACCGAGGATGAATCTCGTGGACCTGCGCTGGCATCGGTTTTGCCGGGTCCAGGATCCGAGCCCTGCCGCGCTGCGCGGCATGCGCGAGCGGTCGAAGGCGTGGGACCAGCAGCCGCTTGTCAGCATCGTCATGCCGACGTACGAACCGCGTGAGAACTTCCTTCGCGCGGCGATCAACTCCGTGCAGGCGCAGACCTACGAGCGCTGGGAGCTCTGCATCGTCGACGATGGATCGCGGACCGATGCGGCCGCGAAGATCGCCGGCAGTTACAGCCGCGATTCGCGCATCCGGTTCTCTGCACGATCGGTCAACGCGGGAATCGCCGCCGCATCGCAGACCGCCGCCGACATGGCCACCGGCGATCTGATCGCGTTTCTCGATCACGATGACGTGCTGCGTCCTCATGCGATCTTCGCGATGGTCGACTACCTGAGGCTGCACCCGATGTGTGACCTTCTCTACTCCGACGAGGACAAGCTCGATCCGTGGGAACGGCGTGTCCAGGCGCACCTGAAGCCTGACTGGTCGCCTGAGCTGATGGAAAGTTGCAACTACATGTGTCATTTCACCGTAATCCGTCGCGAGCTCTTCGATCGTGCTGGTGGGTTCCGCACCGGATTCGACGGCAGTCAGGACCACGATCTCTTTCTCCGATGTGCTGAGGTTGCGAAAGAGATCGGTCATGTTCGCGAGGTGCTCTACAGCTGGCGCATCAACGCGGGCTCTGCCGCGGGCAGCACCGACGCGAAGCCCGAAGCGAATCGCGCCAGGGTCCGGCTCCTCGAGGACCGGCTCGCGAGATGTGGAGAGACCGGAACCGTGGTTGCGAGCGAGCTACAAGGGGCATCCCTCGTGCGTCGCTCCATCGTCGGCGCTCCAGCGATCGCCGTGATCATCCCCACGCGAGATGCAGTCGACCTGCTCCGCCAGTCGGTTGCGTGCGTTGAACGAGAGTCGATGCAGCTTGACGTTCGCCTCGTGATCGTCGACAACGGCAGCACGGACGCAGCGACACTCGAGTACCTCGATCGCTGCGGGCACCTCGTCGTGCGTGCACCCGGTGCTTTCAACTTCTCGCGTCTGGTGAATCGAGGTGTAGCTGCCGCAGGCCCGGTCGACCACATCCTTCTCTTCAACAACGACGTCGTGCGCGGACGGCCGGGATGGCTGGGTGCGCTCGTCGAGCACAGTCAGCGCGCAGGTGTCGGTGCGGTCGGGGCGAGGCTCCTCTACGAGGATGGGACTCCGCAACACGAAGGGATCTGGGTCGGCACTCCCAACGTCCCGGCCGAGAATCTTGACCTCTCGAGCTACTTCGGCATGGGGCTCGTCGCACGCAATGTGTCCGCCGTCACCGGCGCGTGCCTGATGGTGAAACGCGTGCTGTGGGAGGAGCTCGGCGGCTTTGACGAGTCACTGCAGGTGGCGCTCAACGACGTCGACTTCTGCCTGCGCCTGCTGCGCGCCGGCTATCGCAATGTCTACACGCCTTCCGCGGAGCTCACGCATCTCGAGTCGGCGACGCGTGGTCGCCGTCACCCGGTTGAGGATGAGGAGTTGTTCGTCTCGCGGTGGGGACCGTTTGGGCACGGGTTCGACCGTTATGTCGGCGCCAGCATCTGCGCGTTCGACCCGGTCGCCTACTGCTGACTCAGCCCGCCAGCACCTCGCCGGCCGGCAACAGCGTCAGCGCTGCGGCTGCTATGCCGTCGGCGTCGAGCCCCATCTGTGCGAGCAGCGGACCCTGCGCGCCGTGCTCGATGAAGTGGTCGGGCAGACCCATGCGGATCACGGGGATGGTGACGCCGTCGGCGGAGAGCAGATCGGTGACTGCCGAGCCGAAGCCGCCGCTCGCGACACCGTCCTCGACGGTGATGACGCCCTTGTGGCGCGCACAGATGTCACTGAGCTTCGGGTCCAGCGGCTTGACGAAACGCGCGTCGACGACGGTCGCGGAGACCCCTGCCGCAGCGAGCTTTTCCTGCGCGTGCATCGCAACCGCGACCATCTTGCCCACGGCGAGCAGCGCGATGTCGCGCCCGCGATGGCGGATCTCGCTGCTGGGGATCGGGAGCGGATCGAGCGCCGCCGTACCGGGGCCGGGGGCGGCGCCGCGAGGAAAGCGCAGCGAGAACGGGCCGTCGCTCGCGATGCCGGTGGCGAAGAGCCGCCGCAGCTCGTCGGGTGAGCTCGGCGCCGAGATCGTCATGCCGGGGATGCAGCGCAGAAACGCAAGGTCGAGCATGCCGTGGTGCGACGGTCCGTCGTTCCCGGTGATCCCGGCGCGATCGATGACGAACGTCACCGGGAGCTGATGCAGCGCAACGTCGCAGGCGATCTGGTCGAAGGCGCGCTGCAGGAACGTGGAGTAGATGCACACGACCGGCCGTAGACCGCGCATCGCGAGGCCGGCGGCAAACGTCACGGCATGTTGCTCCGCGATGCCGACATCGAAGAAGCGATCCGGGAAACGCCGCGCGAACTCGAGAAGGCCCGTGGACGAGGCCATCGCGGCAGTGATCGCCACGATCCTCGGATCCGCTTCCGCCGCTTCACAGAGGGCGTCGCCGAAGATGTCGGTCCAGTCGGGCGCCTTCTTGGACGTGGTGCCGCTGTCAGGGTCGAACGTCGACACCCCATGGAACTTGTCAATCTTGTCTGCAACTGCGGGACCGTAGCCCTGGCCCTTGTTGGTCACAACGTGCACGACGACCGGCCCGCGGATGCGCGCCGCGTCGCGCAGCGCTTTCTCAACCGCCTGCAGGTCGTGTCCGTCGATGGGACCGCCGTATTTCAGCCCGAGCGTCTCGAAGATGGAGATCGGCGCCACGAGTTGCTTGAGGGAGTTCTTCATACGCCGCGCGGTCTCGTACGCGGAGTGCCCGACCGCGGGGAGCGAGCGGAGCGCGACGCCGGCCGCATCCTTGGCAGCTTCGTAGCGCGGGGAGAGGCGCAGATGCCCGAGGTTCTCGGCGATCCCACCGACAGTCGGCGCGTAGCTGCGCCCGTTGTCGTTGAGGATGATCACCATCTCGGGTTTGAGCTGACCGATGTTGTTCAGCGCCTCGTACGCCATCCCACCGGTGAGCGCGCCGTCGCCGACGACGCAGACCACCTTGCCCCCTTCGCCGGTGAGCTGACGCGCAGTGGCGAAGGCGAGCGCGTAGCTGAGTCCCGTCGAGGCGTGGGAATTCTCGACGAGGTCGTGCTCCGACTCCTTGCGCGATGGGTAGCCGCTCATCCCACCCTGCTGACGCAGCGTCTCGAACTGCTCGACGCGGCCCGTCAGCATCTTGTGCACGTAGGCCTGATGGCCGGTGTCGAAGATGATCGCGTCGCGCGGGCTCTCGAACACGCGGTGCATAGCGACCGTCAGCTCGACGACGCCGAGATTCGGCCCGAGGTGCCCACCGGTCCGCGACACGGCATTGATCAACACATCCCGGATTTCGGCGCAGAGACGGGTGAGGTCTTCGGGGCCGAGGTCACGCAGGTCGGCAGGTCCGTTGATCTCCTCGAGCAGCACAAGATCAGTCTAGTGGAGCCGTCCGGGGCGGCGGTCCCGGCACCGAAAGGCCCAGAGAGAAGGGTCGCGGAGCATGATTACCGGCCATGCAGGGACTGGAGCCGCGCGAGGCAGTGCTGGAATGTGCCGCGCGCGATGGGGATATCGCCGAGGGCGCGCTCTGGATCGCTGCCGACGACTGCCCCGGTGTGGAGCCCGAGCGCTGGCTCGAGCGCCTCGATGAGCTGGCCGGCGAGCTGCGCACGCGCTGCGGCCTGCGCGAGTGCGGTCCCGCCGACGCGCCGATGGTTGGGGCACTGCTGCGCGATCGGCTGCGGCTGCGCGGTGCCGGCGGTGGCGATCCGCGCGCCCACTACCTCCACAACGTCCTCGAGCGGGGCGCCGGCGTACCCATCGCCTGCTCGGCGATCTGGATCGCGGTCGGCGCTCGTGCGCACATCCCGATCGAGGGCGTGAACCTTCCCGGGCACTTCGTGGTGCGCGTCGACGGGCATATGTTCGACACAGTCGCGAGTGGCGAGCCGCTCGACGACGAGGACGTCCTCCGGCTCGTGACCACCTCGACAGGCCACACGGTCGACGGTCTCGAGCCCGCGCAGCTTGCTCGCGCCAGCTCGCGCGACATGCTCGCCCGAATGTCGCGCAACCTCCGCCGCTGCTACACGAGCCTCGAGTGCTGGGACCAGGCGTTGCGCTCGGCCGATCGCTGTGTCGACCTGATGGCGTCGGCGCCCGCCGAGCGGCGCGACCGTGGTCTGTTGCTCTGGCGCATGGGCAAGATCGTCGCCGCGCTGGCCGACATCAACGCGTATCTCGAAGAGGCGCCGGAGACGTGCCCCGACCGCACGTCGATGACCGAGGTGGCCGGCCGGCTGCGTGCGTTCCTGAACTGACGACACGGAGGTTGCAGGGTGGACATGAGGCTCGAGGTTGTGGTGCTGCCCGTCGCGGACGTCGACAGGGCCAAAAGCTTCTACCAGTCGCTCGGCTGGCGGCTTGACGCGGACTTCGCCGGCGACGGTGGGTTCAGGGTGGTGCAGCTGACCCCACCGGGCTCCGCGTGCTCGGTCATCTTCGGGAGCGACGTCACGTCGGCGACCCCCGGCTCGGCCGACGGCTTGCAGCTCGTGGTCTCCGATATCGATGCGGCACGAGCTGAGCTCGCCGCCCATGGCGTCGATGTGAGCGACGTGTTCCACGACGCGGGCGGCGTCTTCCACCATGCCGGGGATGCGAATCGGGCGTCCGGGCCGGCGCCGGAGCACAAGACCTACGGCTCGTTCGTCTCGTTCAGCGATCCCGATGGGAACCGCTGGTACATCCAGGAAGTCACGACGCGCCTTCCCGGCCGCTGAGGAGAACGCCCGATGGCAACAACCTACGAATCTCCCGCCGATCTCGCCGCTGCGTTGCGCCGCGCAGCCGCGGCACACGGACGCCACGAAGCCGAGATCGGACACGCTGATGAGAACTGGCCGGACTGGTATGCCCAGTACATGGTCGACGAGCAGACAGAGCGGGCGGGAGACGGCGCGCCCCAGACGACAACGTGACCACGAGCACCTACGACGTCATCGTCGTGGGCGGCGGCTCGCCCGGGGAGCACTGCGCCGGCGAGCTCGCGGACGGCGGCCTGAAGGTCGCGCTGGTTGAGCGCGCGCTCGTCGGCGGCGAGTGCTCGTACTGGGCATGCATCCCCTCGAAGACTTCTGTTGCGCCCGGGCGAGGCGGTGCACGATGCGCGCGAAGCGCAGGCCACGGCTGAGGTGGATGTTGCGGCGGCGCTTGCCTGGCGCGACTTCATGGTTGCCGACTACTCGGACGCCGGCCAGGAGCGCTGGCTGGCGAGCAAGGGCATCGATCTCATCCGCGGCACGGGCCGCCTCGCCGGAGTCGGCGTCGTCGAGGTCGACGGCGTGCAGTACAGCGCCACGAACATCGTGCTCGCGACGGGCTCGGATGCGGTGATCCCGCCCATTCCCGGGCTGTCCGACGTCGAAGGCGTCTGGACCAACCGCGAGGTGACCGGGATGAAGGCGATTCCACGCCATCTGCTGGTGCTCGGCGGCGGTCCGGTCGGTGTCGAGATGGCCCAGGCGGTACGACGCCTCGGCGGCGAGGTGACGCTCGTCGAGGGCGCAACGCACCTGCTGGCACACGAGCCCGCGCCGCTTGGGGAGGCCCTGGCGACGGTCCTCGAGCGCGATGGTGTCCAGTTGTTCCTGGGCCGGAAGGTCACGGCCGTTCGTCGCGACGGTGAGGACTACGTCCTGACGCTCGACGACGCACGCGAGCTCCGCGGCGACCGGTTGCTCGTTGCGACCGGCAGGCGGCCGCGCACGGATGGGATCGGGCTCGAGACCGTCGGCATCACCGCCGACCGGCGCGGCGTCCCAGTCGATGCGCATCTGCGCGTCGGGGAACGGCTCTGGGCGATCGGCGACGTCACCGGTGTTCGGTTGTTGACGCATGTCGGCAAATATCAAGGCGAGGTCGTCGCCGCGAACATCCTCGGCGAATCTCGCGAGGCCAACTACGACGCGATACCGGACGTCGTGTACACCGACCCGCAGTGCGCCGCCGTAGGAGTGGCAGAGGGGCGTTTCGGCGCAACGACTCCGCTCTCCGAGGTGGCCAAGACCGAGACGTACACGCGGGCGTACGCCGACTCCCCCGGCTTCCTGACCCTGGTCAGCGACGGCGAACGGCTGACCGGTGCGTCCGCGGTCGGCCCGGAAGCAGGGGAGTGGTTGCAGCAGGCGACGCTTGCGATCCGCGCCCGCGTGCCGCTCGACGTGCTGCGCGACACCATCCAACCGTTCCCGACCTTCTCGGAGATTTTCGTCGCAACGCTCAAAGAGCTCCATCGAAAGATCCGCGCAGCTCACGCAACCGACACCAGTCCTGGAACTGACTGACGCCCGCAACAGCAACCGGGCGTCGTCGAATCTGGCTCAGACCTTGGCGACAATCGATGGGGCGAGCTTCAGGATCGCCGCCAGTTGGGCTGCTCCGCTCAGCACTCTCGAGCCCGGCGGGTTGGAGAGGATCACCACCACGATGCCGCTCCTCTCGAAGGCGAGCCCCGCACTGGAGGAGCCGTGGTAGTCGTATGCGGCGTCACCGATGCCGGCCACCGCAACAATGTCGGGGTTCGCGCTCAGCTGCTGCGTCGCGAGCGACGTCCGGACGAGGCTCAGTTGCGTGCCGAACGGTATTTCGATGTACAGCTCAGCTGCGTTGGAGCCGGTTGGGCCGCCGTAGTACGCGCAGTCACTCCGGTTTGATGTCGGGACCCGTCTGATGCCAGGGATCCCAGAGATGCTCGCTGCCCCCGTCTGCGTCAGGAGCGTGCATGCCGACAACTTGCTCATTCCCGATGGGTTCGCGGTTTCACCTGGGGCGGGGGTGGGGGTGCTGATCACCGGCTGAGTCGTCGCTGTCGGTGTGGCCGCGGCGCTCGTCGTTGCGCTCGTCGCGACAGGCCTGCTGGAGCCGCCGCATCCCGCGGTGACCGCCGCGAGGCTCAGCGCAACCAGGAACCACCGGAAGGAGGTCGCGGTGCTCACCGTCAGTCAGTGCACCCCGATGAGGAGTGAGAGCAGCCAGACGAGCCCGATCAGGCCGAGGACCGCGAACGGCACCATCACGAAGACAACGAACGAGAACACCATCCGCTCGTCGGGCATTCGTTCGGGATGGCGCATGCGGGCGCGCACGTCCACTCCGTACCAGAAGACACCGCCGACGAGAAAGCCGACGAGCAGGAAGAAGATGCCGGCGAAGCCGGTGATGATGCCGACGGCGTTCGGGGAGACGGTGAAACGCCAGGCTGCGCCGCCCGCGAGCGCCAGCAGCCCGCAGGAGATGTAGCGCAGCAGGATCGGGATCGGCCGCGGCTCCTTCGGATCCGGGACGCGGCGCGGGCGGGCCGGCTTGCGAGTCGCTGTCGTTCCGGAGCCGGAGTTCGCAGGCACGCGCCGAGTATAGGGAGGCGCTCACTACACTTGGCCACCAGGAGCGGTGCGGCACGGAGGACTCGCAACACCATGACCGTCGGGGCTTCCCTGCCCGAATTCGATCTCGAGACCTCGGCCGGCAGCCGCATCACCAACAACGACCTGCGTGGCGGTCGGACCGTCCTCTACTTCTACCCCAAGGACGACACGCCGGGATGCACGCTCGAGGGCCAGGAGTTCACGCGCCTCGCCTCGGCGTTCGCTGACGCGGGGGTCACGGTGTACGGCATCTCGCCCGACACCCTCAAGAAGCATCAGCGCTTCATCGACAAATGCGGATTGGGGATTCCCCTGATCAGCGACCCGCACCGCCTGCTCATCGAGTCGCAGGGCCTCTGGGTCGAGAAGAAGTTCATGGGCCGAACGTATATGGGGGTCGCGCGCACCACGCTGCTGATCGGACCCGACGGTGCGATCGAGCGCGAGTGGAGGGATGTCAAGCCCAGCGGGCACGCGGCCGAAGTCCTGGAGTCCGTCGACGGCCGTTAGGCGCGCGATCGCCGGCGAGCGGATCGATCTCGCAACGCTGCTGCGGCGGCGCGTCATCTTCGTCGCGGGTAAGGGCGGCACCGGGCGCAGCACGATCACCGCGTCGCTCGCGCTGCTCGCCGCCAAGGCTGGGAAGCGAGTCCTCGCGATCGACGTCGATGCCAGTGGCGACCTCGCCGCAGCGCTCGGGTCGCCGCCGTCGGGCTTTGCGCCGCGGGTGGTGCAGCACAACCTGTCGGTTCTCGAGCTGCGCACCGACGAGTCGTTCCAGGAATACCTGAGCATCTATTTCAAGGTGCCGCGCCTCACGCGGCTGACACCGCTCGCGCGCGTCTTCGATTTCATCGCGACCGGCGTCCCGGGACCGCGCGACATGCTCGTCGTCGGCAAGATCGCGTATGAGGAACGGCGCAAGGAGGCCTCCGGCGCGCGGCCGGTCTGGGACCTCATCCTCGTCGACTCGGCTCCCGGTGGACAGGTCGAGTCGCACCTCGCGTCCGCGCACGCGATGCTAACGCTCGTGAAGGGCGGCGTGATCCGCGCCCAGGTCGAATGGATCGATGCGCTCATCCGCGATTCGCGCCGCACGACCGTCATGTTGTGCGCGCTCCCCGAGGAGATGCCGGTGACCGAGGCGATCGAGCTGCACGAGCGCATGCGAGCGGGGTCGGGCGTTGCGGTCGACGTCTGCATCCTCAACCGCGCGACGACGGAGCCGGTGACCGCCGCGCACCGGCGGTTCATGACGGCGCTTCTCGACCCCGAGTACGAGACGGCGGTCTCGTCGCGGCTTGGTGGTTCGCCGGCATTCCTGGAGGCCGGTCTCGACCTCGAGGCGCGCCTGTATGACACGAGCACCCGCTACGCGCGTCTCCTGCGCAGCCGCCTGCCGATGCCAGTCCTGCCGGTCCCGGCCATCGTCGATCGTCCCGGCCTGACCACGACGCGCGCTGTCGCCGACGCACTCGGGGACGTCCTCTCATGACCGCCGGCGAGCGCGTCCCGGAGCGACGGCGCGGTCCTCGCGAGAAAGCAGGCGACCTCGGTGCGCGGCTCGGATCGCTCGAGGTCGTCGTGTGCGCCGGCAGCGGCGGTGTCGGCAAGACAACGGTGAGCGCGGCACTCGGCATGGCGATCGCTGCAGCGGAGGACAAGCGGGTGCTCGTGCTCACGGTCGACCCCGCGCGCCGGCTTGCCACCGCGCTCGGCATCAAGGGGATCGGCGCCGAGCCGGTGCGGGTCCCGAAGCCGCGTCTCAAGCGGGCCGGGGTCACGATCAAGGGCGACCTCGAAGCGGCGATGCTCGACATGAAGCAGGCGTGGGACCGGATGATCGAGCGCTACTCGCCGGACCGTGCGACGGCGCAGCGAATCCTGCGCAACCCGCTCTATCAGCGCATCACCGACTCGTTCGTCGGGTCGCACGAATACGCGGCGATCGAGGCGCTGTACGAGCTGCACGACGCCGGTGAGTACGACTGCATCGTCGTCGACACGCCACCGTCGCGCAGCGCACTCGACTTCCTCGAGGCACCGACGCGGCTGACGGACTTCGTCGGCTCGCGCCTGCTCTCGCTGCTGTCGGGCTCGTCCTCGCGTTTCGGATTCCGTGCGATGAACTTTGCGGCGACCCCGTTTCTGCGCCTCGCCGATCGGCTCCTCGGCGCCGAGGTGCTCAAGGAGGTGTCGGACTTCGTGCAGCAGTTGCAGCTGCTGTACGGCGGCGTCCAGGAGCGGGCGCGATCGGTCTCGAAGTTGCTGCGCAGCCCGGAGACGGGATTCGTCGTCGTGACGACTCTCGAGCACGGTCCGTTCGGCGAGGCCGAGTTCTTCTGCACGAAGCTTCGCGAGTTCAAGATGCCGCTGCGCGCGATCGTCGTCAACCGCGTGCTCCCGGAAACGTTCCGCGATGCGGGAGCCGTCGCTGCGGCGACCACGCTTGTCGAGGACGCGAAGGTGGCGTCGTGGCTGAGCACCGAGCTGCACACGCGGGTGGCGGCCGACACCGCGCGCTTCACGGGGGAGACCTTCCTGCGCCGCAACGCGCTGGCGCAGCGCGAGGCGCGTCAGCTGCTGCGTCTGAACCGGATCGGCGACGTTCCGGTCGTGCGCGTTCCGCTGTTCAGCGAGGAGGTGTCGGAGCTCGAGGGGTTGGTGCGCATCGCCCGCGTGCTCTGAGCGGATCAGCCTTGCGAGGAGAGCAGGCGCATCCTCGCGCTGTGCCGTCCGACGGCGGTGGACGCGCCGTCAAGCTCGACCGCGACGGGGTCGTCGAGGCGGATCACCGCACAGTCACCGACCGTGACGCGCGACACAGCCTCGATCATCGCCGGGTCGGCGGTGCTGATCAGCACCTGGTGTGTTGCTGACACATCGTGCAGAAACTCGATGAACAGGTCGCGCCGTGCGGGATCGGATGTCAGCAGCGGCTCATCGAGAAGCAGCGGCGCGCGCTCGCCGGCGCCGCCGAGCACCTCGCACAGTGAGAGCCGGAGCAGCAGCGCCACCTGATCGCGTGTGCCATGCGACACGGTGTCGAGCGGAACCATGTCCGGACGTGTCCGGCCGAGCAAGCCCAGCGCGAAGTGGTCGGTGTCGACGTTCACGTCCGTGTACCGCGCGCCGGTCAGCAGGCTGAGCCGGTTGCCGAGCAACTCGGCGAGGCGCGGTGCGAGCTCGCGGTGCGTCACGCGTGCCGCCGATTCGATCATCTCGGCTGCCAGACGCAGCGCCTTGAGCTGACGCAGCCCTCGCTCGCGCGCAGCGGCGCAACTGTCGCGCTCGTCCTCGAGATCCGCGATCACGGGGAGCGTGTCGAGCACGCCGCCGAGCCGTGCCCGCAGCTCGCGCGCCTGATCACTCGCCGACGACGCTGCGCGCCGGGCGCGTTCGGCCTCGAGGTCAAGCTGCTGCAGCGATGCCGCATCCGGCGGCGTCGACGCCAGTGCTGCTTCGGGATCGCCACCACGCTGGCGGAGCTGATCGGCAAGGTCGAGCTCGACGCTCTCGAGCGCTGCGCCGTCGCCGCCGAGCGAGCGGGCGGACCGCTGCAGATCGGCCAGCCGGCGTCGAGCCTCGTCATGTCCCCGGCGCGCCTCACACGCGTGACGGAACTCCTCGACCGCGACTGCGAGATCGCCCGACACCGGCGTTTCGGCCTTGCCGAGCATCGTGCGCAGCCGCAACTCGAGGTTGGCGACGTTCTTTGCGCAGCGGTCGACGTCCTCGCGCAGCTGGCCGCTCGCAGCGTCGTCCGCGGCAAGCACGGCATCCTCCGCGAGCAGCTCCTCGCGACGGCGTGCGCGCAACACCGTGGCGTCGACGCGGTCGAGGATGTTGCCTGCGAGCAGCAGTGCTGCATCGACTGTCGCGGGCTGGCGGGGGAGGGGTTGCGCGACGCCGGCCTCGACGGCGAGCGCTTGACAGCGAACGAGGAGCGATGCAAGCGCCGCCTGCGTCGCCTCGGCATCCGCGCGTCGCTGCGACGTGCGGAGCTCGGTGTCATCGAGCGCGGCGTGGAGTGCGCGCAGCACCGGCAACCGTCCTGCGAGCCGCTCGACCTCGGCCGGATCGGCACCGGCTTCGAGCGCGAGCTGTCGCGCTGTTGCGCGCGCCTGGGCCGCCGAGCGGGAACAACTCCACGATCGCCAGGCGCACACTCCTGCGGCAACCGTCCCGAGAAGCAGAACGATGGCGGTGGCCGTGTCAGCGTGCCGCCGCGAAAGGACGAGCGCCGCAACAACCGTGACCAGCGCGAGCGCCACCGCAGCGACGCCAAAACGCAGACCGCCGCGGGCGGCTTCCTCGAGCTGCGGCAGCAGATCGTCGATGACGCTCGCGGGCAGTCCACGCAACCCTGTGGCCGCGATCTCGCGACGGAGCGCCGCCTCGCGCGCATCGTCGCCGGTCTCTCTATGGACCGTGCCCGCGGCCGCGAACAGCTCACCGCGCAGCCGCTGCGCGCGTTCGCCGACCTCGACGCTGGGTGCTCCGGCGGGCGCCCCGATTGCGGCGACACCGCGAGCGATCTCGTCGCGCCGCGCGCGAATCGGCCGCAGCCGGTCGGACGCGGCTTCCCACCGCGAACGCGCATCGATCGCCGCGCTGCGTGCCTGGACGAGCTCACCGCCGAGCGCGGTGACCTCGGTCTCGCCGTCGATCGGGAACCTCCCGTATGCCGCGGTCGCCTCGAGCGCCGCCGTCTGCAGCTTCGCCTCACGCACCAGGTCGGTGAGTCGCGCACGTCGATCGGCCGTGTCGGCGAGACGCGCGGCGAGGCGGGTGCGCTCCGTGTCGATCCAGTGCTCGGTCTCAACGCCAAGCGCCGTTTCGAGGTCCGCGAGGCGCTGCTGGTCAAGCGCAACTGCAGCCATTCGCGTGCGTGCCTCCTCGAGCATGCGATCGAGCGCTTTCAGGCGGGCGGTGGCGACCCCGAGCGGGCTCGTGACGCGACGCTCGGATCCGACTCGCTCCATGGCATCGCGCAGGCGACCCATCGCCTGGGCGGCAGTGACCCCGCGACGGGTGTCGGCGAGCCGTTCGATCGCCTCCTGCAACTGCCCGGCCCGCTGCCGCGCGCTTTCGGGAGCGTCGATGCGCAGCCCGTCGTCGCCCAGCCATGCGGTGGCGCAGAAGACCGCCTCGTCGATGCCGAGATGGAACCGTCCGGGTGTCACTGCGCGTCCGCTGCGCAGCTCATCGGTGAGCTCGGATCCGCCGAGCTCGAGCACCTGCACCGACTGCTCACGCGTGTCGAGCCGCCGGGCCACCCGGATGCGCCGGCCGTCATCGAGCTTGTACGTGAGCGCCAGGCCGTACCCGCCGCGTGTCCAGGGTTCGTACCGGGCCCAGTCGCTGCGCTCGACCGGCCGCCCCTGGCCGCCCGCGTCGATGCCGTAGAGCGCGGCGCGCACGGCGCGGAGCAACGTCGACTTGCCGGACTCGTTGCGGCCGGCGATGACCGTCACCCGCGGGTGGAGTTCCTCGGACAGGTCGTGCAGCGACCCGAAGCCGGTGATTTCGAGACGCTCGAGGATCATCGCAATCCGATCTCGGCGCCGGACAGCGCCATGAGGCCGTATCGGAGCGCATCACCAAGGGCCTCGGCCTCCTCGGGATCAGCCTCAGCGGCAGCAGTCGCCGTGCGCACGAACGCGCCGCGCGTGCTCTCCTCGGTCAACGCAGCGTCGAGGTCGAAGAGCGGCGTCGTGAGGTCTCGCACCTTCACGGCGGCGAGATTGAGCCGCTCTCGCACGGCGAGCTCGACGGTGAAAGCGTCGAGGGAGAGCGCGCAGTCCACGGCGCCGACGAGGTCGACACGGATCATCGTTCGCTCCGGGTCCGACAGCCCGGTGGCCGCGCAGGTGAACGTGACTGCCTGAATCACGGATTCGACCGATCCGCAGTCCTCGAAGTCGCACTCGACGGTGAAGACCGACCAGCGGTTGGTGTCATGCGCGTTGCAGTGCACCTCGCCGCGGCTGTCGATCTCGACGATCACCGGCCCGCGGCCGCCCTCCTCGTCGAAGCTGAGCGGCTCCGGCGTGCCCGGGTACAGCAGTCCTGTCCTCGTATCGAGGCGGCGGCGATGATAGTGGCCGCACAGCGCCGCGGCGAACCCGGCCGCGCGTATCCGCTCGGCGTGGAAGGGGCCGTGCACCGACTTGCCGTCCGGCCGCGACCCGAGCTCGGCGCCGTGGAACAGCGCGAGATGCACGCCCAACTCACCGGTCGCCGGCGATCCGGCCAGGGGATCGCCCTGCCACGACGGCTCGCGATGGGCCAGGCCCCAGACCGTCACGCCGTCGACGAGCTCAACGGGCTCGAGGTCTGTCGACTGGAAGACCGTCACGTTGGAAGGCCACTCGATGCGGCGGTACAGCGAGCCTGGCATGAGCGCGTCGTGGTTGCCGGGGGCGATCAGGACGCGCATCGGCTGCCAGGACGCGAACGTATCGGCGAGGAACCGCCCGGTATCGACGCCCGCGCGCTCGTGCTCGTAGAGGTCGCCGGCGATGGTCACGGCCGCGCAGTCCTGTTCTGCGGCGAGGCGGCCCGCGGCGGTGAGTGCCTCGCGAAGGCCCTGGCGCCGGCGTCGCGCAAGATCGCCCTGGCAGCCCATCGAGGCGAATGCCCGGTCGAGGTGCAGATCGGAGAGGTGGAGAAGACGAATGGTCATGCGTTGCTCAGATGAACCGCGACCGGGCGAACGTCAGTTCGTTGAGCGTAGCACACGACTATTCAGCGCATCTCTGCCACAATTGAATTGGGAGTCAGGACGGTTCGGCGGGGTCGAGAGCCCCGGAACACGTTCTTTTCAGAGGGATTGGGGATTAGGTGGCAGATCGTTTGGAATTGGCTATGCCGTTGCGTGTCGGACGAGTAGGCGCGGGACTCGTGGGCGCGGCCGTCGCGATTCGAGTGCTCGTGCTTCCGGTGACGCCCGCAACTCGCGCGACCGACATCGTCATGGTCGCGCTCGCCGCGTGTATCGGTGCGGTCCTCCTCCGACTGCCTTCCCGCTGGGACGAGCATCGTCAGGTCATCTCGGCAGTCGCCACGGTCGCGCTGGCGGTGCTGGCCGCCGTCGGCCTCCACGTCGCTGCTCCCGTCCTGCCTGACTTCGCGATGGTCGCCGCGGGCGGCTTCGCCGCCGTCCTGGTGGGCATCGAGACGGATGAACTCGCCGACGCTGCCGCTGATTGCGGGCGGGGCGGTGATCGTCGTGTTCGTGGTGCTCTGGATGACCAGTGCGCCGATGGGCCAGGGGATCGCGTCGCTCGTCGTGGCGGTCGCACTCCTCTTCGGTATTCGGCTCCTGGCGCTCGGCGGCGCCGAGCACACTCGCGGGCAGATCGATGCCGAGACCCGGCGCGGACATGTCTACGCGACGCTCGGTCGCAAGCTCGGGGTCGCTCGCGACGTGCCGTCGGTCGCGTCGGCGGTGCTCGAGGCGTGCCTCGAGACCTTCCCCGAGACGTCGAGCGGGCTCGTGCTCATGAACGATCAAGCCGATGGCCTGCTCAAGTCCCCCGGCGTCTACCTGTCCGCGAACGGGGTCGCGACGGGTGGCCCCGCATACGAGCTCGCGCCCGGTGAGGGCCTGGGTGGCGCGGCGTTCGCCGCGACACACGCCGAGCTGTGGCCGACGACGCTGTCGGCGTCGATGGCTCAGGCGAGCCTCCGTGAGGCCAACCGGGTCCGGCTGCGGCGCTCGAAGCTCGGGTTCATCCGCTCCGCGATCGGCGCGCCCCTGCAGGTTGACGGCAGCACGATCGGTGTGATCCTCCTGACCTCCGAACGACGCGAGAACGCGTGGACCGAGAGCGACCTCCCGTTGATGACGGCGCTTGCGGATGAGGCTGCAAAAGCGCTGGAGCGTGCGCGTCGCTACGAAGAGGAGATGGGCAGGGCGCTCCTCGATTCCGTCACCGGACTCCCGACGCGCCGGCACGTGCTCCACGTCCTGGACAAGGAGGTGGCTCGTGCGTCGAGGAGCGAGGCAACCCTCGGAGTGATCATCGTCGACGTCGACGATTTCAAGCTGATCAACGACCGGTGGGGCCATGACACCGGCAACCAGGTCCTCGAGAGCGTCGCCAACGTCCTTCGGTCGATCCTTCGGCGAGAGGACAGTGCCGCGCGCTCCGGCGCAGACGAGTTCGTCTGCGTGCTGCCCGGTGCCGATCGCGACCAGGCACGCATCATCGCGGGCCGGATTCAGCAGCGGTTCGCGTCGGAGACGGCAAGCGACCACGTGGCCGGCAGGGCGGGAGCGACGGCGTCGTGCGGCGTCGCCGTCTATCCGGCGGAACTCGCAGGACGTCGAAGGGCTGATCGCCGCCGCGACCGCGGAACTGGCCACCGCCAGGCAATCGCACCACCTCACCGGGCGATCACGAATTCGGGGCAAGGTCAAGGACAGCAGCGCAACTTGACATCGAGTCACGAATAGTTCTACACTAGAACCATTCGTCAATCGAACACTTGCGCGCAGCCATTCGGCGCTCGGGCGATTGACCACTCGAGGTCCCCCACGTGAACCCAGCAACGACTGTCGAGCGCGCCGGCACGGCCGGTGACACATCGAACGCGCGTCGCGACGAGCTCGCCGAAGCGTTGTTCGGCTATATCGGCGGCCTCAAGCGCCGCCTGATGGCTAGCGTCCCTGACGAGTTGCGCGGCGAGTTCGGCGCGGTGACGTGGCACCAGGTCGGTGCGCTGGAGCAGTTGCGCGCAGCGATGCAGACGTCGTCGGGCGCGACCATGAACGAGATCGCGCGCATGCAGCAGTGCGCGCTCAGCTCGGCAAGCGCGCTTGTCGATCGCATGATCCGCCTCGGTTTTGCGGAGCGCCGCAACGATCCCGAGGATCGCCGCATCATCCACATCGTCCCCACGGCACTCGGCGAGCAGATGCTCGAGAAATTCGATGATGCTCGCAAGACCGTCGCGCTCAAGGCGCTCGCGCCGCTGAGCGACTCGGATCTCGAGACGCTCGTGGGGCTCATGAGCAAAGTCGTCGACTGGCCGGAGCCGGGACATGCACGGGAGGCTGCACATGACTGACGTTCTCGACCGCGATATCGCCGCCGTCCTTCCGGCCGCCCCCGTCGATGACAGCCTGAAGGTCGAAACCAACAAGACGGGTCGCTTCGACTACAAGTGGATCGCGCTCGGCGTCGTGCTCCTCGGCACGATCATGACGATCCTCGACGCGACGATCGTCAACATCGCGATACCGACGCTGCAGTCGGACCTCAAAGCCGGCTCGTATGCCGACATCGCGTGGGTCGTCACCGGGTACATGCTCGCGCAGGGTGCCGTGATCCCGATGGCCGGATGGGCGTCCGATCGCTTCGGCACCAAGCGTCTGTATCTCGTCACGATCGCGCTCTTCACGCTCGCATCGATGGCGTGCGGTGTCGCGCAGAACCTCCCGGAGCTCGTGTTCTTCCGCGTGCTGCAGGGACTCGGCGGTGGCATGTTGATGCCGATCGGCATGACCATCATCATGCGGGCCGTCGGGCCGCAGAACATGGGCCGTGTCATGGGGATCTTCGGGATCCCGATGCTCCTCGCACCTGCCGTTGGACCGGTGCTCGGCGGTTGGTTCGTGCAGGACTTCTCCTGGCGTCTCATCTTCTACGTCAACGTCCCGATCGGCCTCATCGCCTTCGTGTCGGCATGGCGGTTCCTCACGGAAACCGACAAGTCGCACAAGCTGCGTCTCGATACCTTCGGACTCCTGACCGCCCCGCCCGCGGCCGTCGCGGTGATGTACGCAGTTGACCAGAGCACATCACTCGGCTGGGGCTCGCTCCTCGTCATCAGCATGCTCGCCGGCTCGGCGGTGTTCATCACGGCGTTCGTCCTGTCGCAGCTGGACCGGAGGCGCATCGCCGCGCTGATGATGGCCCCGCTCGCGGCGTTGCTCTTCGTGGTCGGCGTGCGCAACGGGCTCGTCGACGGATGGACTGCGGTGGACACCCTCGTGATGCTCGTGGGCGCTGCGCTCGCGCTCGTCGACCTCGTCATCGGCGGGCGCGGCAGCCCTGAGCCGCTGCTGCAGTTGCGCCTCTTCCGTGACCCGACCTTCTCGTGGTCGATGGGCCTCAGCTTCATCATCGTCACGGCCCTCTTCGGCGGCATGCTGCTCCTCCCGCTGTACCTCCAGGAGGTGCACGGCTACAGCCCGCTCGAGACCGGGTTGTTGTTGCTGCCGCAGGCGATCACGGCCGCGGTCGCGATGCCGCTCGGCGGCTATCTCACCGACCGCATCGGACCTCGCCCTGTTGTCGCTGTCGGCATGGTCATGCTGGCCGGAGGAGGATTGCTGCTCGCGCAGATCCATCCGACATCGTCCAACTGGCTGGTTGTCTCCGCGCTCCTGCTGCGCGGATTCGCGATGGGCTTCTCGATGATGCCGTCGATGGCGGCGGCGATGGCCCGCGTGCCGCGCCACCTCAGCTCCAGCGCATCGAGCATCTCCAACAGCCTGCAGCGTATCGGCTCGTCGATCGGTATCGCAGTGCTCGTCACAGTGCTCGCGGCGCAGTTCACGACCGCGATCGGCCAGGCCTCGTGCGCGCCGTCGACCGCAGTGCTGAGCGCCGCATCGACAACGACGGGACATCAGGTGACCACCGCTGAGTTCTGCAAGGATCTGCAGGGGCAGTACGCATCGCTCATCCAGAACGGCGGTCAACCGTCGACCACGGTGAAGGCTGCGCCGGTTGTTGCGCAGTTCAGCCAGACGTACGCTGCCGACGCACTGAGCACGTCGTTCGACCGCACCTTCGCGTTCATCACGATCCTGACGGTGCTCGGTGTGATTCCGGCGCTCTTCCTGCGCCGGCCCGAGAAGACGGTGGCGCAACATATCGCCTATGAGTCGTAAGGTCCTCGTCCTCGGCGGCACCGATTTCGTCGGTCCCGCCGTCGTGAGTGCGGCGCTCGCGCACGGTGACGATGTGACCGTCTTCCACCGCGGCCAGACGGGGTCGGCCCCCGAGGGCGTGCGCGTGATCCACGGGGATCGCACGCAGCCGTCCGATCTCGACTCCGTCGCAGGCGAGCAGTGGGACCTGGTCGTCGACGCGTGGTCGCGGGCCCCGCGTGTCGTGCTCGAATCGGCACGCAAGCTCGAGCCCAACTCCGCCCGCTACGTCTACATCTCGACGATCTCCGTGTACCAGGAGGTGCACGAGGGCCCCATCAACGAGACCTCGCCTGCAGTCGACGCACGCCCGGATGCTGACGCCACCGACTACGCCGCCGACAAGCGCGGCGCGGAGCTTGCGATCGAGAGCGTCTTCGGCCAGGACCGCTGCGTCTTCGCGCGACCCGGGCTCATCCTCGGCCCGCGCGAGAACATCGGCCGCCTTCCGTGGTGGCTGCGCCGCATCGCCGCAGGCGGCACGGTGCTTGCTCCCGGACCGCCGGACAACGGCTTGCAGTACATCGACGCGCGCGACCTTGCAACGTTCTCGATCAACACGACGTTGAACGGCGCGGTCAACGTGCTCACCTATCCCGGATTCACGACGATGGCCGAGCTGCTCGATCTCTGCAAGGAGGCGACGGGCTCCGATGCGGCGTTCACGTGGGTCGACGCCGAATTCCTGCTCGAGCGCAAGGTCGAGCCGTGGACGGAACTCCCCATATGGGTGCCGGATATCGGCGAGTGGGCCGGTTTCTACACGACCGACTCGTCACTCGCGCAGCGCTCGGGACTCGTCTGCCGGTCCATGCGGGACACGGTGTTCGACACCTGGTCGTGGTTGCGCGACAACCCGGAGTGGCAGCAGGTCGTGACCGGCAATCGCGCCCGCGTCGGCCTCGCGCCGGAACGCGAGACCGAGCTTCTCGCCGCCTGGACGGGTCAGTCGCCGGCAGCCCTGTAGCGACGCAGGCGCTCGGCGACGAGCTCGTCAATCGGGATGGTGCTCAGCTCGTCGAGATGCCGGATGACGGCGCCACGGATCGCAGCGATCACGAGCGGCGCGTGCGCATGAGCGCCGGGTGGCGGCTCGGGGATGATCTCGTCGACGAGACCGACGCGATGCGCGGTCTCGACACCGGGTTTGAGCGCTGCGGCAGCGCGGGCGCGCTGGCCGGCGTCGCGATACAGAATCGCGGCGCATGTCTCCGGCGGCGCCACCGTGTAGATCGCGTTTTCGAGGGCGAGCACGCGATCGCCGAGCGCGAGCGCGAGCGCACCGCCTGAGCCGCCCTCGCTGAGCACGACGCTGACTGTCGGCGTGCGCAACCCGAGCATGCACAGCAGCGCCTCGGCGATCGCCCACGCCTGGCCGCGCTCCTCCGCGCCGATGCCCGCATGCGCAGCGGGCGTGTCGACGAGGCACACGACCGGCATCGAGAACTTCTCGGCCTGGCGCATGAGCCGCATCGCCTTGCGGTATCCCTCGGGGTGGGGCATGCCGAAGTTGTGCAGGGCGCGGGTCATCGGGTCGGTGCCCTTCTCCTGCCCGATAAGCATCACCGAGCGTCCGCCCAGATGCGCCGGCCCGCCGACCACCGCGCGGTCGTCACCGAAGAGACGGTCGCCGCGCAGCTCGGTCCAGTCCGGCGTGATCGCGCCGATCACCTGCAATGCGCGCGGGCGCTCGGGATGGCGCGCCAGCTCGACAGCCGCGAACGCTATCCGCTCGCGTTCGGTTGTCTCGATGGTCGTCGTCATGCGCGACCTGTGTAGATGCGGACGAGCGTGCCGACCGTTGCACGCAGGTGGCCGCGGGCGACAACCATGTCGACCATGCCGTGCGCGAGCAGGAACTCCGCCGTCTGAAAGCCGTCCGGCAGCTTGTCGTGTGTCGCCTGCTCGATGACGCGGCCGCCGGCGAATCCGATGCGCGCTCCAGGCTCGGCGATGATCACGTCGGACTGCACCGCGAACGACGCGGTCACCCCGCCGAAGCACGGGTCGCCGAGGATGCTGATGTAGGGGAGACGGGCCGCGATCACCGCGGCGACCGCGGACGAGCACCGAGCCATCTGCGCGAGCGACGCGATGCCTTCCTGCATGCGCGCACCGCCGGAGGTGCACACGGCTACCAGCGCGCGGTCCTCCGCGACGGCCATCTCGCATCCGCGCGCGAAGATCTCGCCCGCGCCACTGCCGAGCGATCCGCCAAGGAACGCGAAGTCCATGCACGCGAGGACGACGGGGTTGCTCTCGATCGACGCTCGTGCGACCTGAAACGCCTCGTGCAGCCCCGTCTTCTCGCGAGCACGGGCGACACGCTGCGGATAGGGGACGCCGTCGTCGAAGCCGAGCGGGTCGCGATCGCCGACGTCGAGCGCGAGCGTTTCGGCGGTGCCGGGGTCGGCGAGCTGATCGATGCGCTGCGCGGCGCCGACGACCCCGTGGTGGCCGCACTCCGAGCAGACGTTGAGGTCGGCGGCGTAGCGCTCGGCGACGAAGCGTCGCTGGCACTGCGGGCACGCGATCGTCCCTGCGGTCGGCGCGGTGGGGCGGAGCTCCGGTCCAGGCGCCTGCAGCCTGCGACGCGGCGCCTGCCGCCGCGACGTCACTGCGTCGGCGCGATCCATCGGAGAGCGATGCCGCCCCAGACAACCCCGGAGCCGAAGGCGATGCAGACGATGCGGTCCCCGTTGCGCACCCGGCCGGTGGCCACGGCCTCCGAGAGCGCGATGGGGATCGATGCGCCGCTGGTGTTGCCGTAGCGGTCGATGTTGATCACGACACGGTCGAGCGGCATGCTGAGCCGCTTGGCAACCGCCTCGATGATGCGCAGGTTCGCCTGGTGGGGTACGAGCAGGTCCACGTCCTCGAGCGCCCAACCGGCTTCCTCGCAGACCTCGCGAGCCATGTCGGCCATGCGCTCGACGCCGAGCCGGAAGGTGCCCTTGCCGTACATGCGCAGACCGTTCTCGCTGTCCTCCTCGCCGGCTTTCGGTCCGTAGTAGATGAGGTCCGCCTCGCTCCCGTCGGCACCCCACCGGGCACTCTCGATCCCGCCGTCCTCGGAGAGGCCGACCACGGCAGCTCCGGCACCGTCGCCGAAGAGGACGCACGTCGATCGGTCCTTGTAGTCGATGAGCGAGGTGAGTGCGTCGCCGGCGATGACCAGCACGCGGTTCATGCGCGACGAGACGATGAGCCCCCGGGCGATCGTGACGCCGTAGACGAACCCTGCACAGGCCGCGGCGATGTCGAACGCTGGAATGCCCTCGAGCCCCATGCGGCGCTGCACCAGGCAGGCTGTGGAGGGGAGCGGCGTGTCCGGGGAGACCGTCGCGACGATGAGCGCATCGACGCTGTCGACGCCGGCCGCCGCCATCGCGCGGCGCCCGGCTTCGGCGGCCATGATCGACGTGGTCATGCCGGACGAGACCTTGCGGCGCTCCCGGATGCCGGTCCGCTCGAGGATCCAGGCGTCGGAGGTGTCCACCATCGCCTCGAGGTGGGCGTTGGTGATGATTTCGTCGGGCACGTACGAAGCGATGCCCAGGATCGCGGCGGTTCGGGTGGCGCCCGGGACGGCGCCGGACGGTGCGGACGCGGGGGCGCGAAGGATCGCCATCTGACCAGAAGCTTATGCGAGGCCCGGGGGTTACGTCACCGATCCGCTGTTGTACGCTTCGCCGTCGAGATGCTCGCGAGCCTGGTTGCGGTCAACAACCCGTTCCCGTTCTCGATCAGCGGGTTCACTGGACTCACGACCGCGCAGATCATCTCGTTCTTCATCGTCTTCGTCCTCTTCAACTTCTATGTGGTCCTGCTCGTGATCGCGCTGGTCGGCTTTTACTTCACCTCCAAGCCGCGCCACGGCAAGACGAGGACCGCCGCCATCTGGCACTTCTACGCGATCCTCTGGATGCTCTTGGCCTTCATCGGGACGGTCTGGGGCGCTCCGGCGGAGAAGACGTTCCTCGGCGGGACGGGGCTGTCGACGCTCGGTATCGGGCAGCGAGCCATCAACGAGTTCATCAGCCTCGCCTTCGCCTTCGTCGCCGTCGTCTGCATGGCGATCGGCTTCGCGCAGGCGTCGCGTCAGAACCGTGCTCTGCGGGAAGAGGCGCTCGCCGCGGTCTGAGCGCCGGCGCGGAGGACTACGACACAAGGCGCAGTGGTTGGGCGGGAGGGGACGGGCGTCACCGTGCTCAGCTTGTCCGCTCCCTCGTTCGCGCAAGCAAATTGTCGCGCTCTCTCGGGAGCGGCCAAATTCGCTGAGTGCCGCCCGTCCCCTCCCGCCTTACTGCCTTTGAGCCGTAGTCCGCGATCTGAGCCGAACCGCGCTCGCTAACGGAGGGAGAAGGAAAGGATCGACGCCGGATTCAGGAGCGCGAAGGCGCGCTGGACCGCGTGGGTCTCGTTGGTGATCGCCGTGATCCAGAGTGCAGAGAGGTTGGTGACTGGGAGGAAGTCCCCGGGGTGGCGCTCGAGGTGGTCCTGGAGGTCGTTGCCCGGCGACAGGTGGACGTCACCGACCAGCGAGATGGCGGACGTGTTGATCGACGCCGCGTAGGAGACCGTCTCGCGCCACATCGCCGAGTTGCCGTCGGGCACCTCCTCGAGCGGGCAGACGAGGATCACGCCGGACTTGGCGATGGTCACCCGCGGCTCGAGCCGGCTCAGGACCGGATAGTTCGTGGAGAGCGGCTCGGCCCGCGAGTTGCGGACCTGGAGGAACGCCCCGAACCGGTTGATGCTGTCGCTGAGGCGTTCCGCGCCGATGACCTCGAGCTCGCCCGTCAACCGGATGAAGGTGCCGTAGATCTCGACCTCTCGCCATCCGCTCACTGCTTCAAAAGGCTACTCTCCGGCAGGCGCCCCGGGGGGCTGGCGGCAGATGCGCGTCCGCGTCGCGCCGTGACGTATCCTTTCGCCGGTCCGACGCTCCACACACGAGAGATATGGAACGCCTCATCGTCGCTCTGCGCACTGACTTCGGATGCTTCGCCATCATTGTGGTCTTCGTGGTGATCATGATTTCGGCGATCGTGTTCGCCAATATCCTCACCCCTCCGGCGAGCAATCCACTCCTGTAGGCGGATGAGTTGCGAGACGGCTGGGACGAGACGGCGTACGGCGTTGGAGTCCGTACACTGTCGCCAGAAACTAACCCCCTCGTGAGGACTGTATGGCGCTGAACCCGTACGAATCGACGAGAGGGAAGATGCGTGCTCGCGCCGAAGCGACGAGGCGGCAGTTCCTGATGATCATGGGTGGCCTCGCGGCTGCCGGTGCGTCGCTCTTCGGCGGCATCGAAGTGCTCCGCTTCATGTTCCCGGTAGCGTCAGACAACGCCCCCGCATTGTTCAAGACCGCCTTCACGTTTGCCCAGCTCACGGGCGGTGTCTCCGGTGGCAAGGCCGTGATTCCTGTCAACGTCCTCTCCGAGACGGACAAGCGCGTGACCGTCGTCCTGGACGATGCCGGCATCTACGCTGTGTACCTGGTGTGCACGCACCTCGGCTGCACGCCGAACTACGTCACCGATGTCACCACCGGCTCGGGCGTGTCGGCCTCGGTCGCCGAGGCGCGCGGCGTCCGGACGTCCGACCAGCGCCTCCCCAACGGCTGGGCATGTCCGTGCCACGGGAGTCGATACTTCATCGATTCAACCAACTTCTACGGGCCGGCACCGCGCCCGATGGACTGGGTCAACATCGAGGTCACCCCGGACGGGTTCTTCGCCGTCGACCGGGCGGCACTGGTCGCGACACGCGGCCCGGGGAACAACATCGCGCCAGAATGGCGCCTGCTTGTCGACACCAAGAAAAGCAACGGCAAGACCCTGGGGGTCTGACGAATGAGGAGGCGGGCACCGCACATGGGGGCTCTCACTAGATGAGCGCAACGCCGGGCCAGGCAAACCCCGTTCGCGCGTTCGTCGCGCAGCTGTGGGGATCGGTCTTCCGTCATGGTCTGCCGACCAACGACAAGGTCGCAGCCCGTACCGCGCTGACCAACTTCTTCCTGCACATCCATCCGGTGCGGGTGAAGAAGTCCGCTGTGCGCGTGTCCTACACGCTGTGCCTGGGCGGCCTCTCGTTCTTCCTCTTCATCCTGCTGACGATCACCGGCCTTTTCCTCATGTTCTATTACATCCCGTCGGTGGATTCGGCGTATCAGAACGTCAAGGATCTGCAGTTCGTCGCGGTGTTCGGCGACATCATCCGCAACATGCACCGCTGGGCGGCGCACGGCATGGTGATCACTGTCTGGTTGCACATGGCTCGCGTCTTCTACCAGGGCGCGTACAAGCCGCCACGGGAGTTCAACTGGGTCATCGGCACGTTCCTGTTGCTGATCACGCTGCTGCTGTCGTTCTCCGGCTACCTGCTGCCCTGGGACCAGCTCGCCATCTGGGCGATCACGGTCGGTACCAACATGGCCAAGTACGCACCCATCGTCGGCCCGTACACCAGATACCTCCTGCTCGGTGGCGACCAGGTAGCACAAGGTGCTCTGATTCGGTTCTACGTCTTACACGTCATCGCCCTGCCCCTCATCGGTTTCTTACTGATGGTCGTACACTTCTGGCGCGTCCGTAAAGACGGGTTCACTGGAGGCCTCTGATGGCAACTGTCGTCGAGGGAGGACCGGACCCGCGCGGGGCACCGAGCCCGCGTCCGCAGACGCCTGTCTCGGGCCCCGAGCTTGCGAGCACGCCGCTGATCATTCGGCGACGCGAGGACGAGGAGACGGTCGTCACCTTCCCCTACCTGGTGTGGCGGGAGTTCCTGGCCGGACTCGCGGCCTTCGTGTTCCTGCTGCTCGTATCGATCCAGATCAACGCGCCACTGCTGTCGCACGCCAACACCTCGATCACCCCCAACCCGGCCAAGGCGCCCTGGTACTTCGTCGGCCTCCAGGAGCTGCTCGAGCGCTTCCCGCCGATCATGGCCGGCGTCGCGTTTCCGAGCTTCGTGATCATCTTCATGATCCTGACCCCGTATCTGGACCGCAACCCCAGCCGCCGCCCGCAGGACCGTAAGGTCGCGATCGTGCTCTTCACCGTCTACGTCTGCCTCGCGGTGGCCTTCGTCGTCATCGGCGAGTTCTTCCGCGGCCAGGCATTCAACTGGGACTGGACACTGATCCTCGGCCACCCGGGACTGAGCTCGCCCGTATGAGGACCCGGCTCATCTTCGTCGGCCTCAGCGTTGCGCTGCTCGCGCTCGTCGCCTGGGCGGCGTTCAAGGACACCTCCAGCCGCGGCTACATCGCCATCCAGGAGCAGTACCAGAAGGACTACCCGACCTCGGACTTCAACGTCCAGATCCAGCAGCTCTTCCCGAGCTTCCCTGAGGCGACGATCGACGGCGACACATACCGTGTCGAGCGGTGCATCTCGTGCCACGTCCCGGATATCGGGACGATCGGCCCAGTGGCGGCCGCGCAGCGTCTCAGCCAGGACTTCTTCAAGTACGAGCCCGACGCGCAGCAGCTCGCCAAGGAGTACGACCTGACGGGCGAGCACCCGGCGTACGTCACGGTGGATGGCGGCAACTACCCGCCGTCGGAGAGCTACGCGGCGATGGGTGCAGACGGGTTCACCTCGTTCACGTACACGCCGTACACCGCCCCCGGGCAGCCGGTGGCGAAGCCGGTGACCGTCGAGCAGCCCGGACCCCTGCCGTCATTCCTCAACCCCGCGACGAACTACGGCGGGGCCGGTACGCCGACGGGCCAGCTGGGCATCGACCAGATCGGTTGCATCGTCTGCCACAACGGCAACCGCCTCGGGCTCGATGAGACCGATGCGCACCAGAACCTGATCATCAACCCGGTCTACTCATTCACGGAAGGCGCCCAGCTCTACTACCAGAACTGTGCGCGCTGCCACGGCGGCCTCGGCGAGGGCGGCGCCGGTCCGCCTCTCAGCAACCAGGACCGTCTCGGCTACTTCAACGAGGACTACTACTACCGGTGCATCGAGTACGGCTTCACCGGCTTCGAGCACTACAGCAGCATCATGCCGAACTGGGGAGCGATCGCCAACGACTACGCGGCCAACGGCTCACCGCCTCCAGGCGCCGGCGCCGTCGTCAACCACACGCGCGTGTTGAGCGAGACCCAGATCAACATCCTCATCCAGTTCATCCGGCAGTGGGAGAACTACAGCACCCTGCCATGAGCACTGCACAGTGAAGCGGCGCAGCACGTTCGCGAGAGACCTGATCGGGACACTCGTCGTCTTCTTCGGGCTGCTCGTCTTCACGTTCATCCTCATCTACGGTGAGTTCCTCCTCGAGAACTTCAAGGCGCACTGATGCTCGCTCTCTTCGGTCTGCAGAACCCGCTGTACCCCGGTGAAGCCGGGTGGGGCGACGTCCTCTTCGTTGCCATCTGGGCGTTCGGAACACTGCTGCTCGCCGCCTACTACGTCTACCGGGCTTTCGTCAGCCGATGAGGCGGGAGGCACAGGTGGGCGTCGTTGCCCTTGCGGCGTGTCATGGCGCCGGTCATGGCTGCTGACGTGGGCGGGGTGAAGCCCCTGCGCCGGCCCAACTCGCAACTCGCGGTGCTGCTGTCGATCATTCCCGGGCTCGGTCAGCTGTACAACCTGCAGCCGCGCAAGGCGGTTTACTTCTTCCTGTGGACGGTCTGCACGATCGGCCCCGGAATCCTGCTGATCGTCGCCGGCCAGTCGGTCGGTCACGCGTTGCTCACCCGCCATCTCGGCGCGCTGTTCCTCCTCGTCGCCCTGCTCTCGGTGCTCGCCTTCCTGAGCCTGTTCGTCGCCGGTCTGTACCTCTGGGCAAGCTCCGCGATCGACGCATGGCAGAGCGCGAACGCGATCGCCGCCGGCGACCCCGAGCTGGCCGCGCGCCGGCGGATGTTCCGCCTGTGAGCAAGCCAAGCCCGCTCGCGATGCTCTCGCGGCTCCGCCGCCGCCAGCGCTCGACGGCGACCGGCGAGGTGCTCCCCGATCCTTCTGTGCCCCCGGCCAACCGCGGCTCGTGGGATCGCGCCGCGCTCATCAACACGGACATCACCGAACTGGTGAAGCGCCAGATCCACACCAAGACCAAGCCGTGGCAGAAGTGATCCGGGGTCTGTGTGCGGGGGCAATCCCCGATCTGGTTTGCCCGCTCGATTGCCGCTATGCGATCATCCTGCCGCGCCCATGAACGTGCTCGCAGCGTCGACCTGTTGCGTCAACAACGCCGGAGCGTTTGGCGACGGCGGAACCATCAGCGATCGGGCCCTCGGTGTGTACACCGCAGTGTTCTGGTCGTCGGTGGTGCTCGGTGTCATCGTCACCGGGCTGCTGCTCTACGCATTCGTCAAGTTCCGTCGCCGCAGCGACGACGACGATCCGCCGCAGTTCCACGGCAACACGAGGCTCGAGATCGCCTGGACGCTGGTGCCGCTGGCGACCTTCCTCTCGCTCTTCGGCCTGACCGCGGTGAACATGCCGTTCATCAACAACGTCGCGGCAGATTCGCAGTACACCGTGACGGTGATCGGTCAGCAGTTCAGCTGGACGTTCGACTACGGGACGACCTCGAGTGGCGCGCGCATCCGCAGCTTCAGCACGCTCTACCTGCCGATGAACACCGATGTCGGCCTCAACATCGTGTCGACTGACCCGCCGTGCAACGTGAAGCCGAACGTGCCGTCGGGCAGCACGCTCGCGCAGCAGCTCGCCGACGAGGGCTGCGGTGTCAACCACAGCTTCTTCGCGCCCGCCCTCGGGCAGCAGATGAACGCGATTCCTGGCGACGTCAACACCGCGCCGATCGAGGCACGTGAGGGGACGTACTACGGTCAGTGCACCGAACTCTGCGGCGTGGGCCACGCGAAGATGACGTTCACCGTCGTGTCGTTGCCGATGAACCAGTTCCAGTCGTGCGTGTTCGGCAATCCCAATGGAACGATCGACGACAGCAGCAAAGCGTGCACTCTCGGAGGATCCTGATGGCGGTCATGGACGCAACTCTGCCCAAGGTGCGTTTCGCGCGCTATGACAAATCCAAGGGCATCCTCGGCTGGCTGACAACCGTCGACCACAAGAAGATCGCGATCATGTACCTGTTCACGACCTTCTTCTTCTTTCTGGTCGGCGGTGTCATGGCGCTGCTCATCCGCATCCAGCTCGCGGAGCCGCAGAACACGTTCCTGACGCCCGAGCAGTACAACCAGATCTTCACGATGCACGGGACGACGATGATCTTCCTGTGGATCATCCCGGTGTGGGCCGGGCTCGGGAACTACATGGTCCCGTTGATGATCGGCGCGCGCGACATGGCGTTCCCACGCATCAATGCGCTCTCGTTCTGGCTCATCCCGCTCGGCGGCATCGTGATGTACTCGGGATTCCTCGTCCCCGCGACGACACACGCCGGCATCCTCTGCCCCGGCGGTCCGGGTGACGCCGGCTGGACCGGCTACGTCCCACTGACCGGCTCGCACTACAGCTGCAGCATGGGGCAGGATCTGTGGATCATCGGACTCCATCTCGTCGGAGTCGCATCGATGCTCGGCGGCATCAACTTCCTGGCGACCATCCACAACATGCGTGCCAAAGGCATGACGTGGGGACGATTGCCATTGTTCGTGTGGGCGCAGGAAGTGACAGCGGCGCTCGTCGTGCTCGCATCGCCCTTCCTCGCGGCGGGTCTGGCGATGAACCTGCTCGACCGTCAGATCGGCACCAACTTCTTCGACCCGGTCAACGGCGGCAGCGCCCTGCTCTACCAGTTCGTCTTCTGGTTCTACTCACACCCGGCGGTGTACATCATGATCCTGCCCGCCTTCGGGATCATCAGCGAGATCATCCCGGTCTTCAGTCGAAAACCGGTGTTCGGTTACAAAGCGATGGCGGCGTCCATCGTTGCTATTGCCTTCCTTGGATTCGTCGTCTTCGTCCACCACATGTTCGTGACCGGTCTGCCCTTGGTGGTGCAGACGTTCTTCGCCTTCACGACCTTCATCATCGGCGTGCCCACTGGGGTGAAGATCTTCAACTGGTTGGCGACGATGTGGGGAGGCAGCATCAAATACGACACGCCCATGCTCTTCGCATGCGGGTTCCTGTTGATGTTCCTGATCGGCGGCATCGATGGCGTGTACCTCGGCAGCCTTGCCGTTGACCGCCTCGTGCACGGCACGTACTGGGTGGTTGCGCATATTCACTATGTCCTGTTCGGCGGCAGTGTCATGGGAGTCTTCGCCGCGTTCTATTACTGGTTCCCAAAGGTCACAGGGAGATTCCTCAGCGAAAAGCTGGGCAAGCTGCATTTCTGGACGATGTTCATCGGCATCAACCTGACGTTCATGCCGATGCACGCGCTCGGCATCCTCGGTATGCCGCGCCGCATCGCGACCTACCTCGACAACCGCGGCTGGGGCGACATCAACTCGCTGATCACCTTCGGAGCGTTCGTCATCGCGATCTCGGTGACCATCTTCATGATCAACTTCGTCATCAGCATGCGCGCGCCCAGGACGGCACCGGACGATCCCTGGGAGGGCAACACGCTGGAGTGGGCGACATCGTCGCCGCCACCGGCGTGGAACTTTGACGAGGAGCCGGAGGTGCTGAGCCTCCGTCCTGTGCGCGACGCGCGGATCGCGCGCAAGAAGGCGGCCGCGGGAGCACCCGCGTAACGCTGGTGGGTCAATGATCTCGCGGCCGTCGGTCGGGTTTCGCCGCCTCGCAGTGGCGACCGCGGTGGCGACGTACCTGCTGATCGTCTGGGGCGGCATCGTCCGGGTCACGGGGAGCGGCAACGGCTGCGGTACCACGGACCAGTGGCCGCTCTGCCACGGCTCGCTGCTGCCGGCCTGGCAGATCAACACCCTCATCGAGTTCACGCACCGCTGGATCGCCTCCATCTGCACGCTGCTGGTGATCGTGCTGGTGGCGTGCACGTGGATCTGGTATCGCCATCAGCGCAGGATCAAGATCGGCATCACCATCGCGGCCGCGCTGTTCATCGTGCAGATCGCGCTCGGTGCACTCGCTGTCGAGTACAACCTCCCGGGTGGGGTGGTGATGATCCACCTCGCCAACGCGTTGCTCCTGTTCGCGGTGCTCATCTACGTTGCTGTGGTTGCGACGACGGTGGGCACGACGCGGCAGATGCCGAAGCTCGCGTCGGGCGTGGTTGCGTCAGTGAAGCAACCCGTGATCATCGCTGTCGTCGCGACGTATCTCGTTGCCATGAGCGGTGCGTTCGTCGTGGAGACGAGCTCTGGCGCTGGATGCAACAGCTGGCCGCTGTGCGGCAGCGGATTCTCGTTGCCGGCGGGACAGGCGGCCACGATCAACGTCGCGCACCGCGTGGTCGCGCTCGTTGTCGTGCTGCTGCTCGGCGGTCTCATGGCGATGATCCTTCGCCGCCGTCGCGGTGATCGTGCCGTGCGCATCAGCGTCATGTCGGTCAACCTGCTCCTCGTCCTCCAGGTCGCCGCGGGTGCGCTCGTGGTGGAGCTTGGCCTCCCGGCGTGGGTCCGGGGTCTGCACCTCGCGCTCGCATCGCTCCTCTGGGGGACGGTCGTACTCGTTGCGGTGTTCGCCACCCAGGATGCGCGTGAGGCGGCGACCGTCTCGGAGGCGCAGCGCACCGATGCGGTGCGCACACGCGCGCGAGCCACGTCACTGTGACCGTCGCTGTCAGCCTCGAGGCCATTCCGCGCCGTCGTGCGACTGACGTCGTCCGCGACTACATCGCGCTCACGAAACCGCGCGTCATCCTCCTGCTCGAGGTCACCGCCGTCGCCGCGATGGTCATCGCCGCCCAGGGGTGGCCCGGCTGGCGCCTCGTGCTGTTGACCTTCGCCGGCGGCTGGTTGGCCGCGTCGGGTGCCAACGCGATCAACTGCTGGTTCGACCGGGACATCGACCTCGAGATGGGCCGCACACGCTCGCGTCCGATTCCGGCGGGACGGATCGAACCGGCGCAGGCGCTGGCCTTCGGCATCGCGCTTGGCGTCGCGTCCTTCGCCCTGCTCGCGTCGACGGTGAACCTGCTCTCGGCCGTGCTCGCCATGACCGCGCTGCTGTTCTACGTGCTCGTCTACACGATGTGGCTGAAGCGGTCCTCGATGCAGAACATCGTCATCGGGGGCGCGGCGGGCGCCATTCCGCCGCTCGTCGGCTGGGCCGCGGTCACCGGTTCGCTCAATCTCACCGCGGTGTTCCTCTTCGCAGTCGTCTTCTACTGGACGCCACCGCACTTCTGGGCGCTCTCACTGCTCCTCAAAGGCGACTACAGCCGCGCGGGCGTGCCGATGCTCCCGGTGGTCCAGGGAGACCGCCAGACCCGCTACCAGATCGTCCTGTACACGATCGTGCTCTGCTTGGTGACGGTGCTCCCGGTGCTCACCCGCTCGTTCGGCGCCGTCTACCTGGGGGGCGCTGTGGTCCTCGACACGATCCTCTTGACCGACGCTGTCGTCGCCTCCCGGAAGCCGACGGCGCGCTCGGCACGGCGGCTCTTCTACCATTCCATGATCTACCTGGCCCTGCTCTTCGCGGTGATGGCGATCGACCGCGTGACGGGCCTCTGAGGAGGATGCCCTGGTGAACCGAAAGCTGGCTCGCAAGAACATGCGCATGGGCATCCTCATGTTCATCCTCCTGCTCGTACTGATGGGAGCGGCATTCGTGTGGGCTGCGATCTTCCTCGCGGTCACGAAGTAGGCGGCGCCGATGACCGATACGCTGACCACGCACGACGACGGTGGTGACGAGCACGCGCACTCGACGCCGCACCTGCCGCCGCCGAGCTTCGCCCCGATCAATGCCGCGCTGGCGCTCGCCATCACGCTGACGGGGTTTCTCACCGACATCCGCGACGTCGTCGGCCCCTTGATGTGGGGCGGCGGGCTCATCTACCTCATTGCCTCGGGGTACTTCTGGGCTCGCGGCGCACGCAATGAGTACCTCGAGCTCCCGGAGGACGGAGGGCACTGACGGCTCACCTGGGATTCGGCGACTGGACGTGGGATCCCACCGTTATCTGCGGCCTGGCGGCGGTAGCCTTCGGCTACATCGTCGCCATGCGGCGCGGGACGATCGGCCCGGACGACGACGTCACCCCGTGGTTCCGCCACCCGCGCTGGCGCCCCGTGCTGTTCTTCACAGGGCTGCTGATCACCTTCATCGCGCTCGAGTCGCCCATCGACCGCGGGGGCGACCTCTACCTCTTCTCGCTGCACATGGTCCAGCACATGTTGCTGATGATGATCGCGCCACCGTTGCTCCTTCTCGGCATCGCGGGAGCGAAGCCGGCGCCGCGGGACCGCCACACCACGCTCCGCACCATCTGGTGGGCGATCACGCGCCCCTGGCCCGCAGTGATCATCTTCAACGCGGTGCTGCTGCTGTGGCATGTCCCGTCGCTGTACGACACGACGCTGACCACCGTCCCGGTGCACATCCTCGAGCACATCAGCTTCATCACGGTCGGCCTCATCGTGTGGTGGCCGGTCGTCGATCCCATCCGCGACGAGCAGACGGTCACGGTCAGCCCCCTCACGAAGATCGCCGCGCTGACCGTCGCCGGCCTCCCACCGACCGTGCTCGGCATCGTCTTCGCGCTCGCGCCGGCGCCGCTCTACAGCTTCTACGTGCAGGCGCCGCGCCTCTGGGGCCTGTCCGCGCTGACGGATCAGCAGTACGGCGGGGTGATCATGCTCGGGGTCGGGAACATCGTCTATTTCATTGCAGTCATCGTCGTATTCATGCGGCTCTTCTCCGACCCCGGACGGGACGAGGAGCTGGCGGCCGATCGTATTGCCGAGGCGATGCGCTGATGCCGGAAGTCGTGTGGCCGAACCCATCCTTTAAGATGCAGTCAGGAGAAAACACTTGAGTCATCTGCGGACACTTGCGGTGGGGTTGGGGGTCTGCGTTGTGATTGCACTCATTGGCTGTGGTAATGGCACACCCACATCCAGCACCGGCACTGGTGGTGCGTGCCCCGGGAAGTTCGCCGCGAGCGGCCTCGGGACGCCGGCCACCACCATTGATGCGACTGATGACCTCGTGTTTGCGCCAGCGAACGCCCCAGCGGTGGCGGCGGGCCAGGTGATCGAGTGGAAGAACACGGGATCCGTCGAGCACACCGTCACCTTCTCGGGCTCCCTGGCGTGCCTGAGCGACGACACGCTCGACCCCGGCGGGACGTGGGAAGTTTCGTTCAACAGCCCCGGCACGATCCACTACATCTGCACCATCCACGCCCCCAACATGGCTGGAGTGCTCACGATCACGGGATCGGCGGCGCCGGCGGCCTCAGCATCGGCGTCGGCTTCACCCGCGGCTGGAGCGACTGGCGCGACGCCGAGTCCTTCAGCGACCGCGACCCCCTCGACGTAGCGTTGACGAGGCCGGAGTCGGCCTTGTCAGTCCGCCGGCGGTACGCTCGAGCCGATATGGACGTCGCCTGCAAGCACGCGGTGCACGTCATCGCCTGAACGGACGAGGAGAGCTCCGTCGTCCTCGATGTCGACAGCGACGCCTTCAAGCGCGCCGGCGGCGCTGCGGACGGTGACCGGCTGTCCGAGGCCGACCGCGACGGCCCGCCAGTCGGCGACGATCGCCGGGATGCCGCCGCCCTCGAGGGTGGCGAGGCGAACCCAGAGCTTGTCCAGCCACGCCCGAAACATCGTCTCGGCGTCGGGTGCTCGCTCGACGACGTCGTGCAGGCTGATGCCCACCGCGCCATCGGGATAGGCATCGACCCGCAGGTTGACGCCGAGCCCGAGCGCGATGGCCACGCGGCCCTCGTGCGCGCCGCTGGGTGCGACCTCACAGAGGATGCCTGCGAGCTTGCGTCCCTGCACAAGGACGTCGTTCGGCCACTTCAGCCCGGCGCTGACGCCGGCGGTCGCCGCCAGCGCGTCGACCAGTGCGAGACCGGCCGCGAATGGCACTCCCGACGCGACCGCAGGGGAACGACGGAGGAGGACCGACACAAGGAGCGCCGAGCCGGGGGGAGCGCTCCAGGCTCTGCCCTGGCGTCCCCGGCCTGCGGTCTGCTCGTCCGCGATGCAGCAGAGTCCCTCGGCGGCGCCCGATCGGGCGGCGTGCAGGACGATGTCCTGCGTGCTCCTCGTCCGGGCGACGCGTTTCAGGCGCACAGCGGGAAAACGCGCTTCTTGACCAGCCTCATCGTGCGACATAGGATGGAGTTCCTATCAGGGGAAGAGGACCGGAGGGTGGATAGCCAATGATCCAGGAGACTTGCGTCGAGATCGACGAGCTTGAAGCTCGCTGGACCTCGCTGCGCGAAGCACGCAATGCGCGCCGCCAGAAGATTCGCTATATCGATGAGCTCATCGACGCTTTCGAGAAGCTGAACCTCGCCGACGAGGTCGAGGTCCCGTACGAGTTGGTCGGACGGGCGGTTGCGCTCGTCAGCGAGGACCGTCTCATTGCGGGACGGGTGCCGGACGAATTGCAGATCTCGGAGTGGATGGACGCACTCTACGAGGTGCAGGACAGCCTGATGTTCACCGCCGAGGACGATTCGGACTGAGGCCTATACTGGGCGCGGTTGTCCCGGCGAGTCGCGACGGGCGCCCGTAGCTCAGTTGGATAGAGCGCCGGCCTCCGGAGCCGGGTGCGGGGGTTCAAGTCCCTCCGGGCGTACCACTTTCCTTGAACACCGCGAACTATCGCTCAGGCGTGATGACGATTCGCTGCGCCGTGCTCGGCGCTGCGGCCCAGGCTTGTTCCACATCGGCAAGTGGCATTGGGAGCGCGTCGATTGAGAAACGTCCAGCGGTGATCTCCCTGGCCAGCGCGGGGAGCTCGTCACGAATCTCGCGCGCACTGACCGAGCCCTGACCACTGCCGACGATCTGGAGCCGAACGGCGCGCAGCGCGGCTGACGGTATCGCGGCGGTCAGGCCGGCGACGGAACCGATCTCGATCCATGTGAGGTGCCGGCTCGGATCGTTCCGGTTGGTCACGATGGCGATCATCGCCGCCGTGCTCGGCTCGCCCCAGAGGTAGTCGATGACGACGTCGACATCGGCGGCGGCCTCAGCAAGGCGTTGCGGGACGTCGCCGGCATCACCGTCGAGCAGCACTGTGTCAGTCGCACCGAGCGCCGGCAGTGCCGCAAGACGGTCCGCGTGGCGTGCGGCGGCGACGATCTGCTGCGCGCCGAGCAGCTGCGCCACCTGCACCGCCATGCGCCCCGCGTTGCCGGTGGCACCGAGGATGAGGACACGCTGTCCCGGACGGAACTCGATGCGCTGCCGGAGCGCCACCCACGAGGACATCGCGGGATTCATCGCGGCGGCAACCGCGACGGGATCCGTGTCCTCGGGCAGCACGATGCTGCGCCGGACATCGAGGACGGTCTGCTCCGCCATCGATCCCATGGTGGTGTCCGGAAGGATGAAGAAGCGCAAGAGTCCGTCCGCAGTGCGCCCGACGCCGTCGATGCCCGGGACGAGCGGCAGCGCATCCGTGCTGGTGTAATGCGACCCGTTCGCCTGCGAGCGAACGCGTGGATGCAGGCCCGCTGCAATCACATCGACCAGCATCTCGTCATCGCCTGACGCGGTGGGGACGGGAAAGTCCGCGTATCGCGGTGCGGTGTCGAACGACGAGACGACTGCAGCTTTCATGACGTCCCCGTATCGTGCGCGGCGGTCGCGCCGTGATGCGCTGTGTGGTCGGCCGGCATGTCCATCATGCGCAGCATGCCCACACCACCGGTGCGCAGAAAGCGCACCAGCAGCAGCGCAATGACGACGAGTACCGCGATGTTGAGGAAGGTCGTCGCGTCCCATGCAACGCTCGTGCTGAACACCGCGACACTGCGGTTGCCCGGGACCCAACCGAGCGCCGTGAAGAGCGCGCCGACAGCGAGTCCGGCGGCGACCATCGTCACGTACGAAACCGCGGTGAGGTAGACCGCGACGCGTGCTCCGTAGTACTTCCGATAGATGTTGAGGATGGGCAGGATGATGAGGTCGCCGAAGACGAACGCTATGGCGCCGCCGAAGCCGATGCCGTTGCGCCAGAGCACTGCGGCGAGTGGGACGTTGCCGACAGAGCAGACGTAGCTCAGCAGCGCGACTAGCGGGCCGATGACCGCACTCCAGAGTTCCGGTCCGAAACCGTGCCCGCCGAGAAACAGATGTGACCAGAACGCCGGCGGCACCCACGCGCCGATCGCGCCCGCGATGAGGAATCCCAGCAGAAGATCCCACCACAGGCTGTAGACGCTCATGAAGAAGTAATGGCTGAGCGACGTCAACGCGCGTGGTGAGCGGAGGCGTTCGAGCAGCGGACCGTCGCTGATCGACATGTCCATCTCGCCGTGGCCTTCCATCTTTCCGCGCAGTCCGCGCTCTGCCTGCAGGCGCGCGCTCGCGGTGAGCTGAGGCGAGAGCGTCAGACGGAAGATGAGCGCCAGCAGCACCACCATGAGCAGGCCGCCGGCGAACTCCGCGGCCAGGAACTGCCAGCCGAGGAGCACCAGCAGCGCCAGGCCCAATTCGAACACGAGGTTCGTTGACGCGAACTCGAAGATGATGGCGTTCGACAACGTGGCCCCTTTGCGGAACAGCGTTCGCGCCACGGCGACCGCCGCGTAGGAGCACGAGGACGACGCCGCGCCGAAGGCTGTCGCAATCGCCACCGGTCGCAGCCCACCGCCGCCCAGGAAGTGCGAGATCGCACGCTTGGAGACGAAGGTCTCGACGACCGCCGACAGGAGGAATCCGAGCGCGAGCGGCCACAACACCGCCCAGAACATCTCGAACGCGAGACGAAGTGCGTCGCCCGCATGACTGAGAACGAAGCTCACGTGGCCAGAGTATCCGGGGACGCGTCGGTCACAAACTCTGAGCGATCTCCCAGGACGTGCCCACGGGGCTCTGACGCCACGGCGCGACGCTGATCAACGTCAAACGTCAACCACCCTGGAGGTACACACCATGGACGGCGACCAACTCATTCCACCCCCCTCGCCACCGGAGGAACGCCCGCGGCGGGCAACGGGTCTTCGCAAAATCGCGGCGACAGCGATGCTCTGCGGAGGCCTTCTGGTCGGATCGGGCATCGGCGGCTTCGCGATCGCTCACGCGGCCGGGAACACAACCGCCGCGTCGACCACCGCCAGCACGCTGGCGGCGAGCACGACGACGCCGGCGGCGACCAAAGCCCCGTCGACGACCACGAACTGCCCCAACATGGGCGGCTCGACCGGGCCGACGGGCAGTTCGGGCTAGCCGAACCCTCTTCCCCCTTTGGGCGGCCCGCCGGATCGGCGGGCCGCCTTCACCACCATTCGAAGGGGCGCCCGTCCCAGTCGTCGAGCACTGGATAGATCGGATCTGCCGCAAGCTCCGTCACGCGGTGGGCGAAGGCGTCGACCTCCGCCTCGCTGAGCAGCCGCCGCAGGCGCGTCAGCAGCGCGGTCATCCGGGTCTCGTCCGCCGCAAGATCTCGGACTCGTTTCGCCAGCCTCGCCGGGACCTCGGACCCACCCAGCGTGATGAGGGCCGTCCGCTGCCGGGGATATGGCAAGAAACTCAGCGCGTTGTCGATCGCGTGAACGTTCGGGCCGTCGACCACAAGGAGGTGGGCGCGTTTTCGATCGGCATTGTTGATGAGGACGTCCAGCAGCGCGACCGAGCGCAGCTGCGTCTCAAGCCGCTGGCCCTGCTCGGCGGTCAGTCCCTCCTCGAGCACGTGGACGAAGCGCTGCATCGACCCAGGCCCGAGCGGGCCGTCGCGGAGCACCGTGGTCGGCACGCGATGGAGGCCGAGCGCCGAATCGACGATGTACGCCGCGACCTCGCGAAGGTACAGGGTGCGGCGCGGGAAGTCCCAGAGCGGCCGCTCGCCACGCACCGGCTTGTACACGGCACGCAGCGGTTGCTCCGGCGCCGCTGGATCGGGCGCATCGAGCTCGACGAGGAAGACGCCGTTGCTCCCGTACACCACCTCGCCGATGCGCTCGATCGGCGCTGCGGCGAGGGTTGTCGCCACCTCCACGTCTCGAGGTGCGGCGCCATCCGCGGGCCCCGGTGCGAGCGCCGCCTCGAAGCGTTCGCGCAGGGAGGGCGCCGATCCCGGCTCGTCCTGATCCGCGGGCAGGACGAGTCCCGGGACGGGATCGAGATGCGGACGCCGAGGTCGCCGTGGACCAGGCTGGCCGCGCCGCTGCTCTCGGGTCACGCGCTGCCGGAAATGGCCTCGGACGCGGTCAGCGTGTCCGCCGGGCGACGACGCGGGCGGCGACCCGGAGGGTGATCACGGCCAGCACCACCGGCACGACGACGAGGATTGCCACGGTGATGGCGTCGAACGTCGTGTCGAATAACCCGAACGACACCACGACCAGGAGTGCCGCCGCGATGAGCGCGAGGTGCGTGGACCGCTTCACGGACGCGGTCAGCGAGTTCCGCCGGGCGACGACCAGGGTGGTGATCACTGCGAGGACCAGCGGCACGCCGATGAGCATCGTGACCGTGAGCGCGTCGTCCGCCGAGTCCCAGACACCGAGCGCGACCACGAGCATGAGGGCCACGGCGAGCGCCACCAGCGTGTTGGGGATCCACTCGCGCTTGACCTGCCGGGTCACCGGGCGCGGCTCTGCGACCTCGGCAAAGGGCGTGGCGTTCTCGTCGTCCTCGTACCAGCGTCGGTGAGCCGCCGGGACGCCGCCTTCATCCGACGGCAGGTCAGCACGCTCGAGAGCAGCCCACCAGCTGGGTGCGCCGTCGTTTCGTCGCTGACCGGATGGCCGGGCGGACCGCGAAGACTCGTCGGACATGGAGCCTCGAATGACGACGGCTGACCAGGACGGCCGCACGGCCATGACACGTCGTGGGCGAGCGGTGTACAGATGATATCGCCTGCGCGGAAGCGCCGCTACCTCGGCGAGTCACAGTAGCCGGACGATGGCGCACCCGAGCCGGCGAATTGAGGCGCTCGAGGCCCTGCAGCGAGAGCAGCGGGCCTGCACACGTTGCGCCGATGCGGGGTATATCCCCCGGGCGCATCCGGTATTCAGCGGCCACGCCGGGCAGCGCATTCTCCTGGTCGGCCAGGCCCCCGGGCCGGTCGAGCAGGATCAAAGCCGGCCTTTCGCAGGTCGATCGGGTCGCCAGTTGATGCGCTGGCTCGTTCGCGCAGGACTCCACGACGAAGCCGACGTCCGCGAGCGGATCTACATGACCGCCATGACGACATGCTTCCCGGGCCGCCGTCCCGACGGCGCTGGCGACCGGCGGCCGAGCGGGGCCGAGGTCGTCCTCTGCTCGCCGTGGCTGGACTTGGTCATCGGGTTGCTCGCGCCGCGGCTCATCATCCCCATCGGCTCGCTGTCGCTCGAGCGTTTTCTTCCCGGCCGGAAACTCGACGAGGTCATTGGGTCCTCCTATACGGCCGACGGTGCACCGCTGCACGGGACGCCGAGCGATGTGCCCGCGCTGCTGCCGTTGCCACATCCGTCCGGGCAGAGTCGCTGGCTCAATGATCCCGCCCGAGTCGCGCTCCTCGACAAAGCCATCCTGCGTCTCGCCGAACTCGTCGAGTGGGCCGAATCGACACCGTGAGACGTGCGACTTTCGGGAGGTATCGCCGATGCTATCATCGGCTGTCTCGAAATTTCGTTGCTGTGAATGGGAGAAAGGTTGGGCCAGCGGGGACAGCCACGTCGTGAGAGCACACCGCTGATTCGCGACGAGACCGAGTTGCCGGCACAGCCGGGCGTGAAGAACGCCGAGGACATTCTCGAGCGCATCTTCGCGCCGACGGTGAAGGCCAGCCCCGCCGAACAGGCCGAGCGAGCGCTGCGCCGCCCCAAGCAGCTCATCTATTGCGCGCTGAGCAACCGCAATTTCTACTGGCGTCAGCACATCACCAAATTCGTCCTCGACGAGGGTCAGGTACCGATCGTCCCGTTCATGCTCTTCGACTACTACCTCGTGCACACGGTGCCGAAGGATGTGGTGCGCGAGGCTTTCAACAACCTCATCGTGCGCTGCGATCAGATGTGGGTGTTCGGCAACCCCTCCCTCGGAGTCAAGGTGCAGATCGGCATCGCCAAACGCCTCAAGAAACCGATTCGCTACTACGACATCACCGACATGCCGTACCGCGTCGTGAGCGTTCCCGAAGCGATGCTTCGCGAGGAGTGAGACACTGAGGGCATGACCGTACTCCTGATCATTCTGATCGTCGTTGTCCTGATCGTCCTGTACGTCGCGTACCGGTTCAACCGCCTCATCCGCCTGCGGACGCGAACGCAGGAGGCGTGGTCCGACATCGACGTCGAGCTGAAGCGGCGCTATGACCTCATCCCCAACCTCGTGAACACGGTGCAGGGGTATGCGGCGCACGAACGCGGCGTGTTCGAGGCTGTCACCGCAGCGCGGACGAACGCACTTGCGGCGTCGAAATCAGGGGATCCATCGCAGATGGCCGGTGCCGAGGACGCGTTGACGGGTTCCACCCGGCAGTTGCTCGCAGTGGCCGAGAACTACCCGCAGCTCAAGGCGTCCGAGCTCTTCCTCAACCTGCAGGAGCAGCTGACGACCACCGAGGACAAGGTCGAGTTCTCGCGGCGTTTCTACAACGGCAACGTGCGCGATTTCAACACCGCGCTGCAGACATTCCCGACCAATATCTACGGCCAGATCATGCATTTCCAGGCGTTCGCCTTCTTCCAGGTTGCGGACGCCGAACGCGCTGCGCCCACGGTCTCGTTCACGCCATCGGCACCCATGGTTCCGCCGCCTGCGGCCGCACCGCCGCCGCCTGCCCCAGCGCCGCCCTCCTGACGCCGCCGGTCATGGAACGCCTTGTCGTGCGTACGCGCGTGCAGCGATGAAGGGTTATCACCCGATGGACAGCTTCGACAAGGCGTCCGCGGATGTCTACGACCAGGAGCTACGAGGCGACGAGCAGGCGACCGTGGCACTGCTTGCCGAGCTTGCGCGCGGTGGGCCCGCGCTCGAGCTCGCGATCGGCACCGGCCGCATCGCGCTGCCGCTTGCCGCGAAGGGCATTCGCGTCGACGGTATCGACATGTCGGACGCCATGGTCGCGCAGCTCCGCACAAAACCCGGCGGCGACAGCATGTCCGTGGCGATGGGAGACTTCGCCGACGTTGGAGTCGAGGGCACGTACCGGCTCATCTATCTCGTGTTCAACACGCTCTTCAACCTGCTCGAGCAGGAGGATCAGGTCCGCTGTTTCGTCAACGCTGCCAAGCACATGACCGATGACGGCTGCTTCGTCGTCGAGGGGTTCGTGCCGGCCTATCTCAACCGCCTCCGCGATGACCAGTACGTCGATGCGGAGGAGCTCGAGGTCGGCCGCGTCACCTTCGACGTCGGGCGCCACGATCCGATCCGCCAGCAACTCGACGAGAGTCACGTGGTGCTGTCTCCAGAGGGCGTGCAGCTCTTTCCGATCGTGTGCCGCTACGCCTGGCCGAGCGAGCTGGACCTGATGGCACGAATTGCCGGGCTCCAGTTGCAGGATCGGTGGGCCGGGTGGGAACGGGAGCGATTCACCGCTGCAAGCAGGAACTGCATCTCGGTCTACGGACGCTGATCAGGTCGCCGCGGGCGTTGCCGGCCTCCGATAGAGCACATGGATCGCGGCGACGCGACGGCTCACGGTGCGGTCGAGGTGGCCACCCATCCCGTTGGAGGCAGCCGGAAGCGTGCCGCTGACGTAGGGATCGTTCTCGGACGTGGACAGCGGCGCATAGCCAACGCTCTCGAGTGCAGCCGCGTCGGTTCCGAACTCTTTCCGGTCCCAGTAATGGCGCTCGATGGTCTCCGGGAAGTGCTGCGTGCTGACCATCCGGCGCAGCTCGCGGGCATTGAGCCAGTCTCGGAATGAGCCGACGACCCTCGCTGCGGTCATGTCATCACCCTCCGTTGCTGCAGCCTCCGAATTCCGGAGTGCCACGCGCGAACGTCCTGACTCTGACGCGCCCGAATGCGGGCGTCAAGACGTCGATGTGATCATGGTCTGCGACCTGTCCTGACCGCGTTCTACGGCGCCGGCTCGGGGCCCATCAGATGCGTGATCTCGTTACCGAAGGCCACGCTCGGGGACAACGTCAGGAGGCTCGTCCGAGCCCGCGTCACCTGCACCTCTGCGCATGCCGGCCAGTACGAGAACACCAGCGGAGTGCCGGCAACGACCACCTCGATCTGGACGCGGTACCCGGTGTCCAAGGCGCATCCCCTGGCGCCGCCGTCACTGGGCAGCAGCGCGTTGATGTCGGTGATCACGACCGCGCCGTCCGCCGAGTCGAGGTGCCGCGTGCGCAGCGTCGTGGCGTCCAACTCCCCGAAGTGGTTGATCGCCACAAGCGTCACCGTCGTACCAGGGGGCACGAGTTCGTCCGCCGGTTTCGGCGGCAGCCACACCACCTCCGCGTCGGCGCGCAAACCGGTCACGGACGGACTCATCTCCGCCAGATCCAGCTCGATGGTTGCGCCGTCGTAAGCGGTCGTCGACGGGGCTGAGAACCCGAGAACTCCGATTCATCGGGACGCCCGGCCCTCCGGCCTGCCCGCCCATTCCCGACGTCAGCCCTCCCGGGGTATGTGCCTCGATCCAGGCGAGGACGCCGGCAAACGACATGTCGATACGCCAGAACGATGTCCGCGTCAGCAGATTCGGCGACAACTCGCTCACCGGCGCCTGATCCAGATACGCGACCGGCGCGCTTGTCACCTGTACCGCCCCGGACGGCACCCGAACCATGGCGAGGAGCGTCGCCAGCTCGGCCTCCGCACGGAAGTGCGGCGACGTCTGGGCAGTGGTCGCCGCGGCCGTCGTGGTCGGGGCGCTCGTGGGCGGTGCAGTGCCGGTGGCCGCGCCGCAGCCGCCCACGAAGAGCGCTGCGATGAGCAGGGCGAGGCGCGGCGCGAATCGTCCCCGCGGCCCTGGCGACCGATCGATTCCCGTATCCGTCAAGCAAACACCCACGCCGATCCTACGTCGGCGCGTGGACGCGGGTTCCACACAGGCTTGCAACGATCGTGCAGCACGCCGAACAGCCCGGACCGGGTGACCGTAGCGTCGCACCACATGGCGGACGAAACGAAGGGATCGGACCCGCAGGCCAATTCCGATAGCGGCTCGGGCTGGGGTATCCGCGCACCCAGGGACACCGCGAACCACGACTGGGACCGACCCGCGGCGCCACTGCCACCGCCACTGCCGGCGCTCATGCACGCCCCGGCACCCCTCCTGGAAGGCCAGCCACTTCCGCCGCCACCACCGCCGACCACGCCGCACCGGTCTGCGCCCGGCCCCGCGCCCATTACCCTCCGCAAGCAGCGCAACCCGCTGGTCATGGTCGGCGGCGGCGTCATCGTGATCGCGGCCATCGCCGCAGGCGCGCTCTTCGTCACGAGCAAGGGCCCCGAGACCGTCGTGCCGCTGAGTTCCCCCCTGCCGTCAACCGTTGCCGTCGTCCACGCCGGCCCTGCGGAGCTCGAACTGCAGTCGCTGACCGGCGGCGGAGTCACCCGGACCCTGAAGTTGCCGGGAGCGCCGGCGCAGATCCTCGCGACACCAGATCGATCGAAAGCGTTCCTGCTCGATACCAGCCACGGCGACATCGTCCCGGTCAACCTCGTCAGCGGCCATGTCGGAGCTCCGATCCCCGTCGGGAAGCTCCCGGTCAATGAGGACATATCCGCGGACGGTTCCACCCTGTACGTCACCGACAATCTTGGCGGGACCGTCATCCCGGTGAACACGTCGACCGACAGCGTCGCGCCGGCGCAGGCGCTCAGCCAGGGTGTTGATTTCTACGTCCCGTCACCAACGACAACGGGCGCGCTCGTCGGCGTCGACACGTCGAATGGCGAGCCGGGTGTCGTGTACTTCTATGACCCGTCGAGCGGCAAGGGCTCGCCGGTATCGGTGGGCTCGAACCCGGCGGACTTCGCCTTCTACAGCAAGGACGGGAGCACGGCCTGGGTCGTCGAACAGGGGAGCAACGGCCAGCCCGGCGTGCTGATTCCGCTCAGTGTGGCGACGCAGAAGCCGGGGACGCCGATCAAGCTCGGCGTCTCGCCGTCAGCGTACGCACTGACGCCGAACGGCGAGACCGCCGTGTTCGCGAACGCGAGCGCCCAGACAGTGTCGATCGTCAGCCTCGTCACGCGCGCAGTCGTGGCGACTGTCGCTATCGGGTCGACGCCGACCGGGGTCGACATCGATGCCACCGGAACGACCGCGTGGATCGCATGCGCGCTCACACACACCCTTGTCCCCATCAACCTGCTCACTGAGAAAGCGGGCACACCGGTGGCGCTGACCAACGCGCCCGGTGACATTGCGCTGCCGTCCGCGCCAGGTGTCGCGTGGGTGCTGTTCCCGAGCTCCAACGGCAGCGTCACGTTCGTTGGCGGCACGCAGGGTCCCCTCGGCCGTGTCATCCCGGTCGGCAACGCTCCCGACGTGCTGCTCGGCACCGGTTCCGAGACGAGCTGGGTTGCCAACTCACTGAACAACACGGTGCAGCGCCTGAACGTCGCCGGTCAGACCGCGGGCCCGGCCATCTCCGTCGCGCGATCGCCGGACCAGCTGCAGCTGACACCCGACGGCAGCTCGCTGCTGGTGCTCAGCTACGGCGACGGCTTGCATGCGGGGACGCTCACCGAGATCAACACGTCCACCTCAAAGCCGGGCGCGCCACTCAGCGTCGGTCCCGCGCCGGGCCCGATGGCGGTGTCGTCGTCCGGTGCGCTCGCGTACGTAGCGAGCTACCTCGCGCGCACGGTCACCGTCATCGACGTCGTCAACTGGCGGGTGGCGGGCACGTTCAACCTCCCGTGCGGACCGACCGATCTTGCCGTGACACCCGACGAGAGTCAGCTGTTCGTCGCCTGCGCCAACTCGTCCGCGGTACTCGCGTACAAGCTGCCGGACAACACGCTGAAAGCGGTCATCCCTGTGGCCGGCATTCGCGAGCTCGTCATGCCGCAGCAGGGCACGAATCTGCTCATCGTCTGCGACAACGCGCTGGAAAACATCAGCACCATCAGCGACAAGGTGGCCAAGGCGGTTGCCGAGACGGGCAACCTCGTCGACGTCGTCGAGACCACCGACGCGAGCACCATCCTCGCGATCGACAACTCCGGTGCGGCGCTGCTCTGGATCGACCCGACGACGCTTGCCACCGCGAAATCGATCGCCGTCGGCACCCGTCCGGACGAGGTCGCGCTCTCGCCTGATGACACCCGCGCGTACGTCCTGGACACCAGCGAGCAGAAGCTGTTCGTCGTCAACGTCTCGTTGTGGAAGATGAGTGCGACGCTCAGCGTTTCCCCGGGCGCGACCGACGTCGCCGTGCCCTCACCGGTCTTCGTTCCGCCCTCCTGAGCGTGACCACGCCGACCGTCGCGCCGCCGCCACCGCTGCCGCCACCACCGTGGGTGGCACCGCCGCCGGCGCCACCGCCGCTGCCGCCGAACCGAAACCGCACCTACGCGATCGCGCTCCTGTGCGCCGCAGCGTTGATCCCGCTCGCAGCAATCGGATATCTCCTCGTGAGCGGTTCGACACACACTGCCGCACCGGTGGCGACGCCCGCGCCGGCGACGGGGGACGCAGGCATCGTGAACATCAACGGCGACATCCCTGAGGGCACCATTGCCGGGACCGGCATGGTGCTGACGTCCAACGGCATCGTGCTCACCAACAACCACGTTGTCGCGAACACCACATCGCTGACCGCGCAGCTGGCGGGCAGAGGGCCGATATACCCGGCGGTTGTGATCGGGGTCGATCCCACGCAGGACGTCGCCGTGATCCAGCTTCAGGGTGCGTCGGGTCTGCCCACGACGGCGTTCGATCTGTCCGGATCACTCGCAGTCGGCGATCAGGTGACCGGCGAAGGAAATGCGCTGGGACGCAACGGGTCGCCGGTCGTCGCGAAAGGGACGGTGACGTCGCTCGACGAGACGATCCAGGTGCAGGACGAGGAGGCCACCATCGTCGAGACGCTCGACGGCGTCATCTGCTTCAACGCTCCGATCCAACCGGGGGACTCGGGCGGTCCGCTCCTCAATGCGCAAGGCAGCGTCATCGGCATGGACACTGCCGGGTTGTTGACGAATGCTCCCGGTGTGTCGGCGAGCTGGGGATGCGCCATCCCCATCACGCGCGCGATGACCATCGCGCAGCAGATCCGCGCGGGCACGGCGTCGCCGTACTTCGAATCAGGTCATCGCGGAGTGCTCGGCGTCGAGGTGACCACGAGAGGCGGCGTCGACGGCGCCGTCGTCGTGAGCACCACGCCCGCTGATGCGGCTGCCGCCGCCGGGATCGTGGCCGGTGATGTGATCACCCAGGTCGCAGGGCTTGCCGTGCCGTCCGTCGCGGACTTCAATCAGGTCATGCAGGACCGGCGCCCCGGTGACAGCGTTGCCGTGACCTGGCTCGACACTGGCGGCGCGACGCACTCGGCAACCGTGACGTTGAGCGCCGGCCCGCCGGCGTAAGGCTCTCTAGGTTTCCTTGACCTGGAGCATCGCCTGCAGCGTCGCGATGCGCTCCTCGATCGGGGGATGCGTGTCGAACAGGTGATGCGTGAAACCACCGTGGTGCTGCAACGGGTCGTCGATGCACATCGCGGCCGTTGCGTGGGTCATCTTCGAGAAGGGCTTGTCGTTCTGCTGCAGCTTCTGCAGCGCATGCAGCAGCCCCGCCGGGTTGCGGGTGAGCTCGACGCTGCTCGCATCGGCCAGCAACTCGCGCGAGCGTGACAGCGAGAACTGCATCAGCGGCCCGACGACGACGGCGACCACCGACAGCAACGCGGCGGCCGCGATAAGGATGATGATCAGGTAGCCACCGTCGCGACTGTTGCCACCGCGCGTGAAGAACAGCGAGCGCCACAACAAACTCGCGACCAGTCCGATCAGCGCGATCGATGTCGCGACGATCAGGACGAGGCGAACGTCGTAGTTGCGGATATGGCTCATCTCGTGCCCGATGACACCTTCGAGTTCCTCGCGATTCATGATCGCGAGGAGTCCGGTCGTGCAGGTGATCGCTGCCTTGGCGGGGCTCGTGCCCGTGGCGAAGGCGTTCGGTGACGGGTCGTTGATGATGTAGACCTTCGGCATCGGCAGCCCCGCACCGATTGCGAGTGTGGAGACGACGTCGTAGAGAACGGGCGCCTGTTGCTGGGTGACCGGTTGCGCACCCGAGAGGGCAAGGACGGACTGGGCACCCGCCGTCACCGACCAGAGCACCACGAGCAGCGCCGCGATCGCCGCGATGACGATGCCCGCGATGCCGCCGCTGACACCCGAGGCGATGAAGCCGATCAGGTACCCGATCGCGGCCCAGATGATGAAGAAGCCGACGATCACGATCACGCTCTTTCGCTTGTTGCGGGCAATCTGGTGATACATCGCCTTCACTATGCCACGGCAGATGGCGGGGGAAACCGATGCTCAGGTGCCTCTCAGATCAGGCCGGCATAGCGCTCCCGAACCGCCCGCAGCGACGCCTGGACGGGGACCGGGGTCTCGGCTCGGGCCGCGACGCAGTCGGCGGTCTTGAGCCCCGCACCGGTGATGTAGGCGATCACGGTCTCATCGCCCTGCCAGCGACCGGCGCGTGCGAGATTGCGAAGCACCGCCACAGTGACCCCGCCGGCTGTCTCGGCGAAGATGCCCTCGCTCGCGGCGAGGAGCTCGATGCCCTCGACGAGCTCGTCCTCGGTGACGCTCGCAACAACGCCGCCGGTGTCGCGCGCGATACGGAGCACCTCCGCACCGTCGGATGGGTTGCCGATGGCGATCGAGCGGGCGATCGTGTTCGGCCGGACCGGGACGACGGTGTCGTCGCCCGCGACAAACGCGGTGGCAACCGGCGAGCATCCCGCCGCCTGCGCTCCGGTCAGCCTCGGGACGCGCGAGCCTCGTTCCACGAGGCCGAGCTCGATGAGCTCACCGGACGCCTTGCGGTGCTTGACGAACTGGCATCCCGACGCCACGGGGATGACGATCTCGTCGGGCAGGCGCCATCCCAGCTGCTCGGCCGTCTCGAAGGTGAGCGTTTTGCTGCCCTCGCTGTAGTACGAGCGCAGGTTGAGGTTGCAGAACCCCCAGTCAACGCAGTCGGCGAGCTCTGCGCAGAGACGGTTCACATCGTCGTAGGTCCCGTCGACCGAAATCAACGTCGGCCGGAAGATCGACGTGCCGATCATCTTTGCGGGCTCGAGGTCACTCGGCACGACGACGACGGCACGCATGCCGGCGTGCGCTGCGTACGCGGCCACGGAGTTGGCGAGGTTGCCGGTGCTGGCGCACGCAATCGTCGTGAGCCCATGCTCGCGCGCCCACGTCGCCGCGACGCTGACGACGCGGTCCTTGAACGAGCCGGTGGGGTTCAGCGTGTCGTTCTTCAGGTACAGGTTGCGCAACCCGAGCTCCGCGCCGAGATTGCGCGCGTGGATGAGCGGCGTGAATCCCTCGCCGAGCGTTATCGGTTCTGTGACGTCGACATCGACGGGCAGCAGGTCGCGATACCGCCAAATGGTCGGTGGCCCGGCCTCGATCGAGGCGCGCGACACACGTCGTGCGACCTCGGCGTAGTCGTATCGCACCTCGAGCGGCCCGAAACATCGATCGCAGATGTTCGTTGCCTCGATCGGTGTCTCGTGACCGCATGCGCGACACACGAGACACTCCACGTGCGCCGGCGCAGGAGCGCGTCCGTAGCGTTCGAGCAGACTGATGGTGGACATAAAAAAACCTCCCGGTCTTGTGATCCGGGAGGCTTCCACAACGTGGGCGCGCGTGCCCCTACGTTCGGAAACCTCCGCGGGGCATGATCATGGTTGCGAGCACGACGCTTGGTGTCAGCACAGTGCGCGAATCCTAGCACGCACGCCGCTTGCGGCTGTCAAGCAACAGATCGTCCGTGACGCTCAGATACGCCGGATGAGATCGCGCTCCACCCGCTCGCGCGCCAGTGCAACCACCGGGTGCAGCTCGTGCCCACGCAACGCCTGCTCCATCTGACGGAGCAGCGAGTACAGGCTCTTCACAGCTTTGACGACGTCGCCCGTGTCGGCCCCGGGCGGGGGCTCGATGTCAGCGAGCGGCACCCCGGTAGCCCATTCATACGCGGGGCGAATCTGCTCGAGCGACAGCGGCGGCATCGTCTCGAGGCCATGCTCGCGCTCCAGTTCGACGAACCGGCGCATCGCCGTGCGCAGCTTGCGGTGGCGCTCCTCGATTCGCGGGGTCGGGAAGTGGCGGCGTGACGGTTGTGGCCGCTCGCGGCCGCGGTCCTCGGAGACGAGGCTGACGAGCGTCGCCGCGAGCTCCTCCGGTTTCAAGCCGGCAAGCACGCCCGAGGCGACCGCGTCCGCGACGAGCAGCGAGCTTTCGCCGTACAGGGAGCCGGCGAGGCGGCCGAGGTCGGTGGGCACGTCGCCGTCGAGAAAACCTGCCGCCCGGAGCACCGCGCGGTGCGCCTGGAACTCGCGACGGAAGCGGTGCTGGGCGCGCTCGAGCTCTTCCTCGGCGCCCGCGAGCGTCGTCTCGATGTCGGCGATCCGGTAGCGGTGGTTGCGGTGGTCGCCGAGGTACGGGCAGTGGTGGCACGGCGAATCGTTGATCCGCTCCTGCAGCGAGCGCGCGGTGCGCCGGAGCGCCTCGTACTTCTGGCCGGGATCCGCGCCGGCCTTGCCGTAGCGGCCGCGCCGCGCGTCGGTCCAGTGCCCGCGTCGCGCGCGACGCAACTCGAGTTGCGTCTCGCCGAGCTGCGTGCCCGCGCTGAGGAACGACGTCAGCGTCTTCTCCGTGCAGGGGATGCGGGGATGCTGGAAGCGCCGGAGGCGAAGATCGGCGAGCTCGGCCTCGAGGTTGGCGCGGCGATGATCCCAGCGCGCGGTGCGCTCGATCGCCTGGTACTGACCGAAGGAGCTGTCGAGGAGCAGCTCCGCGGCCTCGGCGGAGCGCGTGCGCAGCAGGTTGAGCACCATCGTGTACGTCGGCGAGAACTTCGAAGTCCACGGCAAACTCGCCGGAGATGGCCGCATCGTAGATGTCGCGGAGGTCGACGTCGCTCTCCTTGAGGATGACGCCGTGCCCGACCGTGTCGATGCCGCGCCGGCCGGCACGGCCCATGAGCTGCGTCAGCTCGCCGCTCGTCAGCGCCGCAAAGCTCACCCCGTCGAATTTCGTGAACGTCGAGATGACACAGGAGCGCGCCGGCATGTTGAGCCCGAGCGACAGCGTCTCGGTGGCGAAGACGACCTTGATCAGACCTTGCTGGAACAGGCTCTCGACGATCTCCTTCGCGTAGGGGAGGAGTCCGGCGTGATGCATCGCGAGCCCGCGACGCAGCAGGCGCCGGTCCAGCTCGAGGAGCACGCAGCGCCGCTCGTCGTCATCGATGAGGACCGCCAGCTGCTCGGCGAGCCCCGCATCGATGCGCTCCTTCTCCTCGTCGTTGGTGAGGTCGATCGCATGCACGCCGCAGCGTTGCAGCGCTTCGCGACACCCTCGCCGCGAGAAGATGAAATAGATCGCGGGGAGCATCGCGCGCCGGCGCAACACCTCGATCACCTGGAGCAGGTCGTTGTCCGGAGCGCGCCGCGCCTCGCGAAAGCGAGGCTGCTGCACGGCATCCGCCTGCGCCAGCTCGAGCGTGCCGCGTGCCGCGTTTCCGGCTGTGTCGAACAGCGGGTGGAGCGCGTTGTCGATGGCGAGCCACATCTCGAGCGCAACCGGGCGCTCGGTGCGCGTCACCGTCTCGATGGTGCCGCGCAACGCCGACATCCACGTCGCGACTTCCGCGACGTTGCTGATCGTGGCTGACAGTCCGATCAATCGAATGTGGCGCGGCGCCTCGATGATCAACTCCTCCCAGACCGTTCCGCGCGGATAGTCGTCGATGTAATGGATCTCGTCGAGGACGACGTCCCCCACACGGTCGACGCGCGCGGGTTCGTCGTAGAGGACATTGCGCAGGATCTCGGTGGTCATCACCAGGACGGGAGCGCCGTCGTTGACCGTGTGCTCACCGGTGATCAGTCCGATGCTGTGCTCGCCGAATCGCTCGCAGAGATCGTGGAACTTCTGATTGCTCAACGCTTTCAGAGGCGTCGTGTAGATGACGTCCGCAGCGTCCGTCCTCGGTCTGCGCAACCGCGCCGGTGCCTTGAGGCGCCGCCAGATGACGTAGTCCGCGACGACCGTCTTGCCGCTGGACGTCGGCGCGCTCACGAGCACACCGCGCGAGCGTTCGAGCTTGATGATCGCCTCGCGCTGAAACTCGTCGAGCTCGAATGGCAGCGTTGCCTGGTACGCCTCGATCAGGTCCGACGTCAACGGCGCCGGCTCCGTCACCGGCACGTGATCAGAGATGAATCAGCTCGAAATGCGAGCCGAGGACGAGCGCCTCGCCGTGGTCGTCGACGAAGCGCAGCACCTTCTGACACATCTCGTCGGCGTGGCGCGTGTCGGAGCTCACGCAGGCGATGCCGATCACCGCCGACTGCCAGAGATCTTGATCGCCCACCTCGGCAACGGCGATGTTGAACGTGTTGCGCAATTTCGACGTCAGCGAGCGCACGACCTGGCGCTTGTCCTTGAGCGATTCGCTGTCGGGCACTTGCAGCGTGACCGTCAGCGTGCCGATGACCATATGAAGCTACAGGGCGTCGAGCAGCTTCTGGCGGAGGACCTCCAGGGTCTCGAAATCATCGACGGACGGACGCTGCATCGCTTTGCTCGGAAACTTCAGATGCTGCACGGCATCCGAGAGGATGCGCAGTTCGTTGTCTGTCAGACGAACCGAGCGCATATGCGGCGCCGGAGCGGACGGGACCGGATGGACCGGCTCGTCGTTCATCGCCGGGGACAGCGGGGCGTCGAGTTGTTCCGGTTCCTCGGAGCGGAACAGTTCGTCGCTGCCGCGCAACTGCGCGCGGCGAAATCCGCGCATCACCCCCGTGCCGCGCGCACCCGCTCGCGCGGACGCTCCGCGCTGCCGGAGACCTCGACGGTCGGATCGCTGTCCTGCGCGATGACCGCTTTGGCGAGGGCCCGGTAGGAGCGAGCCCCAGGCGAGTTCGGTGCGTACTCGAGGATCGACTGACCCGCCAGCGGTGTCTCGGCGAATCGGATCGACAAGTCGACGGTGATGGGGAAGACGAGGTCGGGATACGCGCCCTTCACAAGGTCGAGCACTTCCTGACTGTGCAGCGTGCGCGACTTGTACAGCGTCGGCAGAATGCCGGCGACGCGCAGGTGGCTGTTGAGCTTCGCGCGCACACGATCGATGGTGCGCTGCAACTGCTGCATGCCCTTCATGCCGAAGTACTCGCACTGCAGCGGGATGATCACGTCCGTCGACGCGACGAGCGCGTTGATGCAGAGCAGACCGAGCGACGGCGGGCAGTCGATGACGACGTAGTCGTAGCGACCGTCGATGGGCTCGAGCTTCTCGCGAAGGATCGATTCGCGCCCGAACTCCGTCACGAGCTGCAGCTCCGCACCGCTGAGGTCGATGTTGGCGGGAATGAAATCGAGGTTCATGCCCTCCGAGCGCAGCAGGACATCGGACACGTTGACCCGATGGTCGGTGAGGACGTCGTAGATCGTCTTCTCCAACTCGTCGGGCCTGCGGCAGCCCATGTTGATGGTGAGATGACCTTGCGGATCGAGATCGACCGCAAGCACCTTGGGGCCGGCTTCAGCGATGGCCGCCGCGAGGTTCACAGCGGTCGTCGTTTTGCCGACGCCGCCCTTCTGATTCGCGACCGAAATGATCCGCGTCATCGCTGGGGCGGTGTCGAGATGATGCAAAGAGAACAGACGCGCCTCACTGAGCAGGTATCATAACCAACCCGATCGCCTCTCTCTGCCGGCGGGCGGAAGGAAGAGCACTCGCAGCGGTCATTGATCCGTAAATCCGGACTGGAGCCTGGTGTCTGAAGAACGTGTGAAGCCTCGCGGCCTGTTCGTCGAGGAGGCCATCCAATTCGCGCTCGAGAGCCGCTGGGCGGACGCGCTCGCGGTGAATCAAGCCCTTGTCGAGCGCCATGGTGAGGACGAGGAAGCCCTCAACCGGATCGGCAAAGCGCTGACCGAGCTCGGCCAGCGTGAGGAGGCGCTTGCCGCATATTCCGGCTCGCTACGCATCAATCCTCTCAATCTGATCGCGCAGAAGAACGTCCGCAAGCTCACGGTCATGCTCGAGAGCAAGAACATGGTGGCCGGGTCGGCCGCTCCGTTCGACGTCGAGCTCTTCACCGAGGAGCCCGGCAAGAGCGCCATCACCGTGCTGAGCGCGCCTTCGAAGTCGGCCACTGTCTCGATCGCCCCGGGCGACGTCGTGGAGCTCTACCGCGAGGGTTCGACGCTTCGCGCCCAGACCTCACGCGGGGTTTCGCTCGGCGAGGTGGACACCAAGATCGCGCGCAGGCTCGTGCCGCTGATGGAAACCGGGAACCGCTACTCGGCGGCCGTCGCGCGCCTCGAGGACGAGCGCGTCGAGATCATCCTTCGCGAGACCTACCAGGCCGCGGAGAACGCCCGGAAGTCGTCCTTCCCGCTCGCCAAGGGTGGCCGGCGCGAGGAGTTCCGGCCGTACGCGAAGGATTCGCTGCTCTCGTCGAGGGAGATCGACTCCACGCCGCTCGACGATGACGAGACCGATGACGGCTTCGGGCGGCCTGCGCCGGCGAACGCCGACGATGACCTCGGCGACCTCGGGCATGAGCACCTTCGAGTCGGAGGGAGAGGACGCAAAGCCGGTCGCCGACGCCGAGGAGGACGACGACGACGACGCGCGTCCCGAGGACTCCTACTAGCTCGACGCGGACCTCTCCGCACCAGCCCACCCCGCCCGAGGGGGCGACCTGGGTCAGTTCGTCCGCAGAGCGCGTGGACGGCTATCTGCCGATCGGCTCCTATGGATTGATCGGCGACTGCCGCTCGGCGGCCCTGGTCGGTGTCGACGGCAGCATCGACTGGCTCTGCCTCCCGCGGTTCGATGACCCGTCCATCTTCGGCCGGATCCTCGACGCGGAGAAAGGTGGCAGCTGGCAGATCCATCCCGACGAACAGCCACCAGGTGCACCAGCGCTACCGCGACCGGACCAACCTCCTGGACACCGTCTTCACGACGGCGACCGGGGTGGTGGTGGTCACCGACTTCATGCCGATCGACGACCGCAGCGTTGTCCAGCACGCCAAGCCGCACAACCGAGCCCGCATCGTCCGGCTGGTGGAGTGCCTCGCCGGCGAGATGACCATGCATCAGGTCTTCGACCCCGCTCCGGATTACGCTCGAGGCCGCGTCTCCATGGTCGTTGAGGACGGGCAGGTGCACGCCGACACCGAGCGCCTGCACCTCTGTCTGAGCTCGACGGTCGAGCTTGACGGGCCGGACGACACCTTCCATCTCCACGCAACCGATGCCGTCGCGTTCGCCTTGCATTCCGGCGCCCCCGGGCGATGCGGGGCCCGGCCCTGGAGTGTCGAGCGGGCCCGCACCCTGCTCCGCGAGAGCCAGCGCTACTGGTGGCGCTGGGTCGGTCAGGTCGACTACCACGGTCCGTATCAGCAGCACGTCTGGCGCTCGGCACTGGCGCTGAAGCTCATGACGTACGCACCCACGGGCGCGATCGTCGCCGCGCCAACGACGAGCCTCCCGGAGCAGATCGGCGGCGAGCGCAACTGGGATTACCGGTTCACCTGGTTGCGCGACGCCGCGTTCACGCTGTATGCGTTCTTTCAACTCGGACTCACCACCGAAGCAACCGCGTACTTCGACTGGTTGACACACCGGCACGTTGCCGATCGCAAGGTCGACGACATTCCCAACCTGTTCGACCTCAGCGGCCACGCGCATGCGACCGAGCACCGGCTCGAACACCTCGAAGGGTATCGCGGCTCGAAGCCCGTGCGCACGGGGAACGCAGCGGTCAACCAGTTGCAGCTCGATGTGTACGGCGAGGTGCTCGACAGCGCATACGTGTATGCGCGATTCGGCGGCGTTATCAGCCAGAACCTCTGGGTGGCATTGAGCAACATCGTCGGGCTGGCGATCGAACGCTGGATGGAGCCCGATTCGTCGATCTGGGAGGTGCGCAGCGAGCGCAGGCAGTACACCTACAGCAAGCTGATGTGCTGGGTCGCGGTCGACCGCGGCATTCGCATCGCCGACCGCTACAACCTTCCGTACGACAAGGCCGCGTGGCGACGCGCGCGGATCGCCATCCATCGCGCGATCACCGCGCGGGGATACTCGGCGCACCGCCGCTCCTTCACCCAGGTGTTCGACGATGACGCGCTCGACGCCGCGGTGCTGCGCATCAGCCAGGTGCGCTTTCTGGGCGATCGCGATCCACGCATTCACTCGACGGTGCGCGCCATTGAGCAGCATCTCGGTGAGGGCGTCCTTGTCAACCGCTACCGGTTGGACGAGAGCGAGGACGGACTGCATGGTCATGAGGGTGCGTTCTTCATGACGTCGTTCTGGCTCTGTGACGCGCTGGCACACACCGGAGATCTCGAGCGAGCCGAGCGTCGCTTCGAGCGGCTGCTCCATTTCAGCTCGCCATTGGGGCTGTTCTCGGAGGAGGTGGACATGCGCAGCGGGCAGCTGCTCGGCAACTTCCCGCAGGCGTTCACGCACCTCGCACTCGTCGGCGCGGCCGTGAACATCGAGCGAGCCCGCAGACGCAGCCTGGGTGTCAAGGGACTGCGGAAGAGCTGAGGCGGCGCCGGTGACTGCATAAGTATGCAGACGCCCCGTATACTGGGCAGGCCATGCCTCCGGCCACGCCCCTTCGCGCCGCCGTCGTCGGTTCCACCGGCTACATCGGCATGCAGTGCACCGCGTTGCTGGCGGCGCACCCGCACGTCGAGCTCATCGGCGTGCTCGCCCGTAGCGACGCGGGCAAGCGATATCGCGACGTGGTGCCGGGAAGCACCGTCGAGCTGACCATCCGTGACAGCCTCGAACCGGGTGCCGCCGATGTCGTCGTTGCCGCGCTGCCGCACACAGTCGCGGCAGGACTTGCGCCCGGGTGGCTCGCGGAGGGTGCGACCGTCATCGACTGTTCCGCCGACTTCCGGCTCCACGACCCGGCCGCATACAAACAGTGGTACGGCGTCGAGCACGCGACGCCGGACCTGCTCGATGAGGCGGTCTACGCGATGGTCGAGCTGCAGCGTGAACGGCTCACCAGCGCCAATCTCATCTCCGTGCCCGGCTGCTACCCCACGGCGACATTGCTCGCGTGCGTGCCGGCGCTCCGCGCCGGGGTCGTCGAGCGCGACATCGTCGTCGACGCCAAGAGCGGTGTCAGCGGCGCCGGGCGTGCGGCCAAGCTGGGCAACAGCTTCTCGGAGGTCAACGAGTCCGTGCATGCATACGGCGTCGAGGGGCACCGCCACAAGTCCGAGATGCTCGAGCAGCTGCGCGAGGCATCGGGCGCGGACGTGCACCTCACGTTCGTCCCGCACCTGATTCCCATGACGCGTGGCATCCTCGCGACCGCGTATCTGCGCCCACTTCCGGGTGTCACCGCGGCGCAGCTCCGCGAGCTCTACGCGGACTTCTGCGCCACGAGCCCGTTTCTCGACCTCGTTGCCGTCCCGCCGCCAACCAAGAGCGTCACAGGGACCAACCGTGCCGCGATCCATGTGGGCTGGCAGGACGGTGTCGCAGTGATCACGGTCGCCATCGACAACCTCGGCAAGGGAGGCGCCGGTCAGGCGGTGCATGCGTTGAACGTTCGCTTCGGGTTCGATGAGACGGCGGGGCTGGAGACCCGCGTGCTGTGGCCATGACCGCCGAGGTCGAGCAGCAGACACGGTCCGGCGTCTGCGCGCCGCTCGGATTCCGTGCGGGCGTCGCCGCCGCGGGTATCCGCCTGGACGGCAACGAGACGCGCACCGACATTGCCGTGATCCGCTCGGACCTTCCCGCAGTTGCCGCGGGAGTCTTCACCCGCAACACGGTGAAGGCCGCGCCCGTGGTGATCTCGCAACTGACGCTCCGGCGCGGCGCGCGCATCTGCGCGATCGTGGTGAACGCGGGGAACGCCAACGCGTGCACCGGCGCGCAGGGGTTCCGCGACGCGCTGGTGATGTGTGCCACCACCGGCGACGTGCTGGATCTCGACCCATCCGACGTGCTCGTGTGCAGCACCGGCGTCATCGGCCGTCCCGTGCCGATGGATCGGATGACCCGGGGCATCCGTGCCGCAGTGCTGGCGATGTCGCCCGGCGCCGGCGATGACGTCGCACGGGCGATCATGACCACCGACACGGTTCCCAAGGTCGCGGTTGCCACCTTCGTGTCCGACGGCGTCACCTACACCATCGGGGGCACCGCCAAAGGGGCCGGCATGATCCACCCGGACATGGCGACGTTGCTCGCGTTTCTCACCACCGACGCGCCTGTGGACACGTCGGTGCTGCAGCCGGCGCTCGCGCGGGTCACCGACAGTACGTTCAACTGCGTGACCGTGGACGGCGATACCTCGACGAACGACACGTGTCTCCTGCTCGCCAACGGCGCCGCCGGCGGCGCGACCATCAGCAGCGGCTCGAGTTCGGCTGTCGCCTTCGAGAGCGCGCTGCTGCAGGTGTGCGACTCACTCGCCGAGCAGCTCGTCGCGGATGCGGAGGGCGCGACACGCCATTTCCGCGTCGCCGTCGATGGCGCCGCCGACAGCGACCAGGCCCGCATCGCCGCACGAGTCGTCGCGCAGAGTCCCCTGGTGAAAACGGCAGTGCACGGCGGCGATCCCAACTGGGGCCGCATCGTCGCCGCACTGGGCCGCAGCGGCGCCGTCTTCACGCTCGACCGCTGCCGCGTCGCGATCGGTGGCGTCGTCGTCTTCGATCGCGGCGCGCCGGAGCAGGTCGACAACAACCTCGTCCGTGTCGCGCTTTCGAATCCGCGGATCGACATCGCGATCGACCTCGGTGCCGGCGACGGATCCGGTCACGCGTGGGGCTGCGACCTCTCACCCGAGTACGTTCACATCAATGCCGACTACACCACCTGACATCGAGAGAAACGAGCACATGCCAGAACAGACAATCGACGAACGGATCCAGCGCGCTGAGGTACTCATCGAGGCACTCCCGTACATCAAGCGCTTCGCCGGGCACATCCTCGTCGTCAAGGTCGGTGGTGCCGCGAGTGCGGCCGCCGACCTCGATGCCGTGCTCGAGGACATCGTGCTGCTGCGGTTCGTCGGCATGCGACCGGTGATCGTGCACGGTGGCGGCGCGGAGATCAGCGCGTGGCAGGAGCGCATGGGCATCGAGACCAAGTTCGTCAACGGGCTGCGGGTCACGGATGCGCCGACGATGGAGATCGCCAAGATGGTGCTCACCGGCAAGATCGGTCCCGACATCGTCGCGCGCATCCACACGCTCGGTGCAGGTGCCATCGGGCTGTCCGGTGAGGACGGTCCGACGTTGCTGGTCAAGCCGCGCGCCGACGCCGGCGGCGCCGATCTCGGTTTCGTCGGCGACGTCGCGCAGGTGAACGCCGAGCCCTTGCTCGCGATCCTCGACCAGGGACGTATCCCGGTGATGGCGTCGATCGGCCTCGGGTACGACGGCCAGGCCTACAACGTCAATGCGGACACGGTGGCCGCGGAGCTGGCAATCGCGTTGCACGCCAGCAAGCTCATCCTCATGACCGATGTCGACGGCGTTCGCGACGCCGCGGGGGATCTCATCAGTGAGCTCGACGCGGCACGGGCGCATGAGCTGCTGACCGCGGGCGTGATCCGCGACGGGATGATCCCCAAGGTTGCGGCGGCGCTTCGTGCGACCGACGGCGGTTGCGCGACGCACATCATCGATGCGCGCGTTCCCCACGCACTGCTGCTCGAGCTGCTCACCGAGCGTGGGGTCGGGACGATGCTCACACGAACGGAGCAGTCGTGACCGCGGGCAGCGCGACTCTCGCGGAGCGCGCGAAGGCGGCGCTGATGAACACGTATCAGCGCCAGCCGATTGAACTCGAGCGCGGCAACGGCACCTGGGTCACCACCACCGACGGCCGCGAGATGCTCGACCTCGTCGGCGGCATCGCCGTCAACATCCTCGGGCACAACCACCCGGCGCTGCAGACGGCAATTGCCTCGCAGGCGGCGAAGCTGATCCACACGAGCAACCTCTATTACACCGAGCCGCAGCTGGAGCTCGCGGAGCTGTTGATCGCGTCGGCGTTCCCGTCGCGTGTCTTCTTCTGCAACAGCGGAGCAGAGGCCAACGAGGGTGCCATCAAGCTGGCGCGCAAGTGGGGCAAGGTGCATCGCGATGGTGCCGACGTCATCATCTGCGCGCAGGGCGCGTTTCACGGGCGCACGCTCGGCGCCCTCGCCGCGACCGCGAACCGCCGGTATCAGGAGCCCTTCGAGCCGCTCCCTCGGGGCTTCGTGCACGTGCCGTACAACGACCTCAGCGCGCTGGAAACGGCCATCGACAGCACCACGTGCGCGGTGATGCTCGAGCCGATCGAGGGCGAGAGCGGCGTCGTTCCGCTCGAACCCGGACGGCTCGCGGCAATCCGCCGCCTCTGCGACGAGCGCGACATCCTGCTCATCCTCGATGAGGTGCAGACCGGCATGGGCCGCACCGGCCGATGGTGGGCGCATCAGCACGAGGAGGCGGCGCCCGACGTCATGACCGTCGCCAAGGGACTCGGCGGCGGCTTCCCGATCGGGGCGATCCTCGCAGCGCCGCGCGCCGATGTCTTCGAGCCCGGCGACCACGGCTCGACGTTCGGCGGCGGTCCGCTTGCGTGCGCTGCCGCGGTGGCCGTCATGCGCACTGTCGAGGGTGAGGATCTCGTCCGCCATGCCGCGGAGACGGGAGACTATCTCGCGGAGTCATTGAGCGCACTTGCGGAGCGCGGCGCGCCCATCGCTGGGGTTCGCGGCCGCGGGCTCATGCTCGGTGTCGCGCTGCGCGCGGACCTCGCGCCCAAGGTCGCGGCTGCAGCGCTCGACGAAGGATTGATCGTCAACGCCATTGGGGCGCGCACGCTGCGCATCGTCCCGCCGCTGGTGATCACGCGCGACGAGGTCGACGAGGCGGTGCTGCGGTTGGGCAGGGCGTTCGCCGCCGTCGACGCCGGTCCACACGGAGATCCGTCGTGAGCGCGAGCTCCGCACCAACTCTGAGCATCACCTCCAAGACGAAGCGTCAACGCGCGATTCTCGATCTGGTGCGCGGTGGTGTCATCGGCACTCAGGAGGAGCTCGTTGCCGAGTTGCACCAACGCCAGTTCGCCGTCACGCAGGCGACCGTCAGCCGCGATATTCGCGAGCTCGGCCTGCTCCGCGTCTACCACGGTGAGGCCGGCGCGCGATACGTTCTGCCGATGGCAGAGCTCGACACCGAGCTCGCTGCCGACCGGCTTCGCAACGCAGTCGATGAGCACGTGCAGTCCATCGAGTTCGTCGACCTGCTCGGGGTCATTCACACCAACCCCGGCTGCGCTCCGCTTGTCGCCGCAGCCCTGGACGGTTCGCGATTCGACGAGATCGCCGGCACCATAGCCGGCGACGACACCGTGCTGGTGATTGCACGCTCGCGACCGGCGGCGCAGCGCCTCCAGAGGCGGTTGACATCGCTTCCGGAAGCAAGTCTGTGACGACGCGCGAGCGTTGCGTTCTCGCGTACAGCGGCGGTCTCGACACGTCTGTCGCCGTGCGCTGGCTGCAGGAGGAGCTCGGCTACGACGTCGTGACGCTCACCGCGGATCTCGGTGAGTCGAAAGACGTCGACGCGGTCGCGGCGCGCGCGCTTCGCAACGGCGCTGTCAGCGCGCATGTCGCGGACGCGCGCCGTGTCTTCATCGACGCGTTCTGCTATCCGACGCTCGCCGCGGGCGCGCTGTACGAGGGCGTGTACCCGCTCGCCACGGCGCTGGCGCGTCCGCTCATCGCCAAGTTGCTCGTCGATGTCGCGCGCGAGGAAGGGGCCGTCGCCGTCGCGCACGGCTGTACCGGCAAGGGCAACGACCAGGTGCGATTCGACGTCGCCGTCGGCGCGCTCGCACCGGAGTTGCGCGTGGTCGCGCCCGTCCGCGACTGGGAGATGGGGCGTCCCGACGAGCTCGAGTACGCAGCCCGCCACGGTATCGAGGTCGCGGCGACGAAGGAGTCCCCGTACTCGGTCGATGCCAATCTCTGGGGCCGGAGCATCGAGACCGGCATCCTCGAGGATCCCTGGATCGAGCCACCCGACGAGGTGTACGAATGGACGGCGCACCCGAGTGCGCACGCACCCGGCATCATCGTGGAGATCGGTTTCGAGCGCGGCGTACCGGTCTCGCTCGATGGCCGCAGCCTGCACGGCGACCAGCTCGTCGCCGAGTTGAATCTGACCGCGGGTGCGCGCGGCATCGGCCGGATCGACCATGTCGAGAACCGCCTCGTCGGCATCAAGTCCCGCGAGATCTATGAGGCGCCGGCGGCCGTGACGCTCCATGCGGCACACCACGCGCTGGAGAGCCTCACCATCACACGCGACGTCGCTCGGTTCCAGCGCACCGTCGCCGACGAGTGGGCACGGCTCGTGTACGACGGGCTCTGGTTCTCCGCACTGCGTACCGCGCTCGACGCGTTCGTGCAGGAGACGCAGGTGCATGTGACCGGAGCCGTACGGATGCGACTCGAGGGCGGCGAAGCTCGCGTCGTCGGTCGCCGCGCGCAGCAGTCGTTGTACCGCAGTGATCTCGCGACGTACGACCGCGCGACGGACAGCTTCGACCACGCCGCAGCACGTGGTTTCATCGAGCTGTTCGGGCTGCCCCTGCGCACCCAGACGCGTGTTCAGGGAGCGCTCGAGGACACAGCGCCGTTGCACGTGGAGCGGCGCACGCAGCGGCGTGCGGATGCCTGACAAGCGCGCGACCAAGGTCTGGGCGGGCCGTTTGAGCGCGCCCACCTCGGCCCGCGTCGAGCGCTACACGTCGAGTCTGGCGGTCGACCGCCGCCTTGGTGCTGACGACGTTGCCGGCTCGCGCGCGCATGCACGTATGCTTCGCGGTATCGGCGTGCTCAGCAGCGCGCAACATCGCGCGATCGACGCCGGGCTGCGCGCGATCGCCTCCGAGCTGTCCAGCGACATGTTCGACGTCGCACCGGGCGACGAAGACATCCACACCGCCGTCGAGCGACGCCTGTTCGAGCTCGCGGGGCCCGTCGCCGGGATGCTGCACACCGGGCGCAGCCGCAACGACCAGGTCGCCACGGATCTGCGCATGTGGGCGCGCCGTGCGTGCACCGACCTGCTGCTTGCTGTTGCCGGCCTTCAGGAGGCGCTGGTCGCACGCGCCGACGAGCATCGACGCGCTCCGATGCCGGGATACACACATCTGCAGCGGGCGCAGGTCGTCTCGCTCGCACATCACCTCCTCGCGTACGTCGAGATGTTCGCGCGCGATGCGCTCCGTCTCGGTGCAGCGCGCTCCGGGTGTGACGAGCTCCCGCTCGGCAGCGGCGCGCTTGCCGGATCCACGCTGCCACTCGACCGGGACCGCGTCGCGCACGAGCTCGGTTTCGCGCGTGTCGCATCGAACAGCATGGACGCCGTTGCGGACCGTGATTTCGTCGTGGAGATCACGGCTGCGTGTGCGCTGACGATGGTGCACTGCTCGCGACTCGGGGAGGAGCTCGTGCTCTGGTCGAGCACCGAATTCGGCTTTGCGAGCCTGCCCGACAGCCACGCGACGGGCTCGTCGTTGATGCCGCAGAAGAAGAACGCCGACGTCGCCGAGCTTGCGCGCGGCCGCAGCGGGCGTGTCGTCGGCGACCTCGTGACGCTGCTGACCATGCTCAAGGGCTTGCCGCTCACGTACAACCGCGACCTCCAGGAGGACAAGGAACCACTGTTCGACGCGGTGGACTCCACAGCGGCGACGCTGCGCATGCTCACCGAGGTGATCACCGTCGTGCACTTCGACGTTGCCGCGATGCGCACGGCGGCGCTCGACCCTGCGCTGCAGGCCACCGACGTCGCCGAGCACCTCGTTGCGAACGGCGTGCCCTTTCGCGAGGCGCACACGATCGTGGGGCAACTTGTTGCGCACACGCTCGCCGCCGGCCGCACGCTTGCGGACCTCGACGTCGAGGAGTGGCAGGCAGCGTCGGATCACTTCACGCCCAACGTGGTGAGGCTGTTCGACCCCGAGTCGGCGCTGCGCCGGCGCGACGTCCCCGGCGGCCCCGGACCGAAGTCGGTCGGCCGCCAGATCACGCGCGGCCGCACGCTCGTCGCCCGCACACGTCGAGCCGCTGCGGGAGGTTGATGGCGTCGCCCCGTATCCTGGAACCATGTCCCGGCCCACCCTGATCGTCGGCGACGTGCAGGGCGACGTCGACCGTCTCCGGCAGGCGCTCGACGCGTATCCCGAGGACGACGTCAACACCGTGTTCCTCGGCGACTTCTTCCAGGGCGGCGAGCCCGGTGCCGGCGGCGGCGCGGCTGCCGCGCGACTGGCGATGCAGCGGCGCAACGCTCGGTCCGTCCTCGGCAATCACGACCTGTTCCTGCTCGTCATGGTCGAGCGCTCGCGAGGCGGCGACCAGCTCGGCGCGTGGCGCACCCGCGACGGGCTGAGCATCGAGGACCTCTGGCTGAGCAGGCGCGGCGACTGGGCCGATCTCAATGCTGTCGCCGCGGACGCGGCGCTCGAGGCGTGGCTCCGCGCGCTCCCCTTCCTGGTCCTGCTCGAAGACGGCACGCTCGCCCAGCACACCGACGATGACCGTTACGCGGAGATCGGCGACTCGGTCGATGCGGTGAACGCCGCGGTGCGTGCCTGGCTCGCAACCCGCGGCGGCGCGTTCCAGTCGCTGCGCTACACGATCGGGCGTCACGGCTTCGACGATCCCGAACGGCTCCAGCGTTACCTCACGCACTTCGGTGCGACCCGCGTGGTCCACGGACACACCCCGCACTGGGACGAGGTGCCGGTGTCGTTCCACGGTGGTCTTGCCGTCGGATACGACGGCCGTTTCTCACGCTTCTGGGGACGCGCTGAGGGCGAGGAGCCGGGGCCGATCGGCGCCACGGTCGCGCTGCTCCCGCCGCTGCCGGATGCCGTCAGGAGTGGCGGCTGAGCATCTCCGCAAGGCGGGCGACCGGCGGCGTCTGCCCGGCGGTGACATACGCGGTCACCACGAGCGAGAGCAGGAGCACCTTGAGCGCGTGGAAGCGCGCGGCCGTCGGCTGCTGGAGGACGAGGCCCGACAGCGCGATCCCGTCGATTGCCGATGCGATCGCGCCGGCGAGGTCGCGGGGCGCGACGAGCGAGTACGCGGGCAGCGGTCCGAGCGCGCGACGCACCTCGATCTCGATCTCCTCGACGAGATGCGAGCAGAGGCTCGCGCAGCGCTGGCGCAGTGCCGGGCTGCTCAGGCTCGCTGTGTAGAGGTCGAGGACCAGACGCAGGAACTCGGGTTGCTCGACGCAGCGCGCCTCGGCAGCGTCGAGGCCGGCGACGAGGCGCTCGAGCGGGTCATCGACTCCGGCAACCGATCGCTTCCACTCGGCGATCATCTGGCGCTCCATGACGATGACCACCTCGACGAGCAGGTCCTCCTTCGAACTCGAAGTAGTAGTGGAGGAGCCCGGGCGCCACACCGGCCTCGCGGGCGACGTCCTTCAGCGAGGTCGCCCCGTAGCCCTTGCGGCCGAGGACCGCGGCCGCGGCATGGACGATCTGGCTGCGCCGGCCGGGGTCGTCTTCAACCTCGACACGGGCGTTGACGACTCGTCCCGTGTCGAGTGCGCTGATCACCACGTTCTGTATTCCACCGTGGTTCAGAATGCTACCCCGCCCCCAGCGTTTTGGCCGATATCCCGAAAAACTCAGCCCTACGCGGCGCGGCGGCCGACGAGCCAGACAGCCGTCGCGACGAGGAGCACCGAGAGCGCGAGCAGCCAGCCGGCTTCGATCAACTGGAACGGCCAGAAACGTCCGACGGGCTGGTAGGTCGTCAGCTGCGTGTAGCCGTGCTGGATCAGGTAATTGACGGGATCGCCAAGATCGGGCGGGGTCGCGGGTCCGGGTTGGAACAATTCCGGCGTCACCGCACGGACGTCGACTCGCGCAAGCGTGCCGTTGATCATGTCGAGGCTCGCAGGCGTGCCGCCTCGGAACCAGCCCTGGGAGATCACCCATGCCTGGGCGGGATTCGTGGGGTTGTCGGTGACCAGCGGCGCCGCGTAGTGCGAGCGCAGGAAGAACCCGCTTGCGAATGCGAGCCCAGCCCACACAGCGAGCGTTGCGAACACTGCCGGGATGACTCGACGGATGAGAAAGCCGGCGACGACGCCGATTGCGAACGCGGTCAGCGTCCATGCGGCAAGTGCGACCCCGAGGAGGTCGAAGACCGTGGGTTCGAGCGGACCTTTGTCGTCGCCCGCACTGAACACCGGCTGCAGGTACCAGGCGACGAGCGCGCTGAACGCTGCCGCGAAGACGGTGACCGCGACGGCAAGCGGCACCACCTTGGCAACGGTCCAGCGTGCACGTCCGAAGCCCTGGGTCCACGCGTACCGGAAGGTACCGGTCTCCAGCTCCCGAGCCAGCACGGGCGCACCGGCAAACGCCCCGACCAGCGCCGGGATCACCTGGAGCAGCCCGAGGACCCATCCGGCCCCGGGGGCGTAGGTGTTCAGGAACTCGTTTGCAGCCTGCTGGCACGCCGTCGAACCTGCTGGACGGCACGCGGCCACTGCCGAGTACGCGCCGTGCATCTGCAGGCCCGTGATGAGCAGGAACGTCCCCGCAACGCCGAACAGCGCGAGGACCCCGACCAGGGTGAGGCGGTGCTGCCGCCATGTCACCCAGGCCATCCGCCGCCACGGCAGCGGACGCACGCGCTGGTCATGCGCGTTTCGCTCGACCGCGGTCACGGCGCTCAACGCCGTGCCTCGACTGGGTGTGCCACCGTAGCGCGCTCCGGGCCGGGCAACGACGCGGCGGCAGGCTCGCGCATGTACGCCAGAGTCAGCTCTTCCAGACTCACCGGGTGCGCCTCCCAGCCCGGTGGCACCGGGTCGTGCGGGCCGCCCGTTCTGACGAGGAGGTGAGCCTGCGCCTCGCCGCGGCGCGCGTTGACGACGTGCAGCCGCTGCGTGTAGGCATCAGCGTCGCCGGCTGGGCCGGTGAGCACGCGGTGGCACGCAAGCAGCTCGTCGACCTCGCCCGCCACCTGGACGCGCCCTTCCGACAGGAGGACGAGGTAGTCGGCCACGCGCTCCAGCTCGGCCAGCACATGCGAGGAGAGCAACACCGACACGCCGCTGTCGGCGATCGCGGTCATCACGGTGGCCATGAAGTCATGCCGAGCGAGGGGATCGAGCATCGCCATCGGCTCGTCGAGGACGAGGAGCTCCGGGCGCCTGGCAAGCGCCAGGGTCAACGCGAGCTGTGCCTGCTGGCCGCCGGACAGTGCGCCGGCCTTGCGCGCCAAGGGGATGCCCAGCTCGGCCAGCCGACTCATGGCGTAGGCGTCGTCGAAGCGCCGATTCAGGTTGCGGGTCATGTGCACCATGTCCGCGGCGGAAAGGTTCCTGTACAGCGGCGTGTCCTGAGCGACGAACGCGATGCCGTCCAGCGCTGCCGGGGATCCTGCCGTCCAGCCGTCGAGGACCGTGACGATGCCCTCGGTCGCGGCCGTGAGGCCCACCGTCAGGTTCAGCAGCGTGGTTTTGCCGGCGCCGTTCGGGCCGACCAGCGCGGCGACGTGCCCGCTCGGGATCGCCAGCGTACAGTCGCGAAGCGCCCATGAGGTGCCGTAGCGCTTGCCCAGGCCGTTGGATTCGATGACGTTCACGCGACGCCCTCGGTATCGCCTGCGGCCACTCCCTTGGTGTGGAACGCGCGGGTCGTGCTGGTGAACAGCGCGTCGATGCCGTCTTCGTCCAGGCCCGCGGCATCGGCGGACGCCAGCCAGTCGAGCAGCGATCGGCGAAGCCGTGCGAACTCGGGGAGCGTCGCCTGGCTGAGGGTTGCCTTGATGAACGTCCCCTGACCCGGCCGTCCGGCGGCGAGACCCTTGATCTCGAGCTCGCGATATGCCTTGAGCACCGTGTTCGGGTTGATCGCCAGCGAGGCGACCGCATCCCGGACCTTCGGCAGCTGGTCGCCGAGCTTGAGGTACCCGAGCCGCATCGCGTGCTCGACCTGATGGACGAGCTGCAGGTGCGTCGGGACGCCGGAGGTGGGGTCGAGCCGGAACTCGATCGGCGACGAAGGCCCGCTGGTCCTTTTATCTATTGTCATAAGACAACGATACAACGAGCACCCGCCGCGTTGCAACCGGCGCGGAGCGCGAGCGAGCTCTAGCCGAGCGGCTTGTAGAAACCGACCCCGATGGCGCCCGGTCCGCTGTGGCACCCGATCACCGGACCGACAACCGTCAGCGCCGGCGTTCCTGTGGTCTGGGAGCGCATCCGCTCGACGAGCGTCGCGGCGATCTTCGGCCGGTCGGCGTGGGCGACGATCAACTCCGCGCCACCCCATGCAATGGCCGCCCGCGAGAACTCCTCGACGACTCGATCGATCGCCTTGAGATAGGTGCGGACGCGTGCCACCGGCTCGATCGCTCCGCCGCGAATTTCGAGCACCGGCTTGATATCGAGCATCGATCCGAGCAGCGCTCGCGCTCCGCCGATGCGGCCGCCGCGACGCAGGAACTCCAGCGTCTCGACGGTGAAGAGGACGCGGGAAGTGCTCATGACTGCGGTGATTGCCGCCACGACGGCGTCGGCGTCGCCGCCCGCCTCGATCACGCGCACCGCCTCGCGGACCACCGCGTAATGGCCGACCGCGACGCTGCGCGTGTCGATCACCCGGACGTCCAGCTCCGGAACCGCGGCTCGCGCCTGGGTCGCCGACGCGTAGGTGCCGCTCAGGTCTGACGAGATGGTCGTGCAGACGATCGCCCCGCCATCACTGCCGAGCTCGCGGAACACGGCCTCGAATTCGGCTGGGTCGGCTGCGAGGTCCGCGGGAACGGCCCGGGTTTGGACAGGCGCGCGTAGAACGCCTCGGCGGTGATGTCGACACCGTCGGAGAAGGTCTCCTCGCCGAAGATCACCTTGAGCGGGACGACTCGTACCGTGTGGGCGTCGCGAAATGCAGGGTCGAGATCGGCGGTGCTGTCGCAGACGAGATGGACGGCGGTCATCGGCGCCGTAGCCTACCGCGCCGTCAGGGGGACCGATGGATCGCGGAGGACATCCTCGGCGATCAGCAGCGCGCCGAGCAGTGACCGCTCCTCGCCAAGGCTGCCGCGAACGATCTCGGGCCGCGCCTGCAGCCGGAGGTAGCGCTCGACGGTTTCCAGCAGCGACGGCGCGAACTTCTGCCAGCTGGCGCAGACGCCGCCGCCGAAGATGACCACATCGGGATCGTGCAGCGCGGTCGTGTTGACGACTGCGAGACCGAGCCACCGGCCCACCTCGGCCCACGCGTCCGGGTCGGTGATGTGCTCGGGTGCGATGCCGTAGCGATTGGCCAGCGCGCGCCCACTCGCGAGCGCTTCCAGGCAGCCGATGCCGCCGCAGTGGCATGGGGGGCCGCCAACCCAGCCCGGCCAGAGGACCATGTGGCCGCCCTCGGTGTCGTGGCGGCCGATGAGCAGGCGTCCGGCGCTGACGACCCCCAAGCCGATGCCGGTCGAGACCGTCCAGTAGGCGACGGTCCCGCTCCCGGCGCCGGCCCCGATGCGGGCCTCCGCGATCGCGGCGCAGTTGGCGTCGTTCTCGACCACCACGGGGCAATCGAAGCGCTGCCCCAGGAGGTGGGCGAGCTCGAGGCCAAACCACGATGCCGGCATCCCGGGCGGGTTGAGGAGCGCCCCCCGATCGCGGTCGAACGGGCCCGGGGCCGAGATGGCGATCGCTTCAGGGAGCTTTCCCTCCATCACGGTCTCGACGAGGTTGCGCAACTGGCTGAGCGGGGCGGCCGGGGACGTCGGCTCGCGCCGGACGGCGCCAGCGGCCGCGTCCCGGCCGGCGCCGGCCGCGATCTTCGTGCCTCCGATGTCGAGCAGCGCGATCACGAGGCGATGATGCCTACACTCGCCGCCATGCTGCTCGCGATCGACGTCGGGAACACCAACATCGTCGTCGGCGTGTTCGAGGGCGCCGACCTCACCGCCGACTTCCGGATCCACACCGACGACCGCGCCACGGGCGACGAGCTCGGGCTGGACCTGCTTGCGCTGCTCGAGCGCAAAGACCTCAGCGCCGACCAGGTCACCGCGGTGATCGTGAGCAGCGTTGTCCCGACGCTTGCCCGAAGCATTGACGAACTTTCCCACACCTACTTCCACCAGCCACCGATGTTCGTCGGCCCCGGCACCCGCACCGGTATCCGAATCCAGTACGACGACCCGCGACGAGTGGGTGCGGACCGGATCGCCAACGCGATCGCTGCGCATCACCTCTATCAGGGACCTGCGGTGCTCGTGGACTTCGGCACGGCCACGACGCTGGACGCCATCGACGCCAACGGCGACTACCTCGGCGGCGCGATCGCGCCCGGGATCCAGCTCAGCCATGACGCGCTCGTCAACCACGCCGCGATGCTGATCCGGGTCGAGCTGACGGCTCCCACCGAGGCGATCGGCCACAGCACGACCGCGAGCATGCAGTCCGGGATCGTCTTCGGCTACGTCGGTCTCGTCGAGGGCCTCGTCGCCCGGTTCCGCAAGGAGATGGCCGGGTCCCCGAAGGTCATCGCCACCGGCGGCCTGGCCACGTCCCTCGCCAGCCTGATGCCGTCGATCGACATCGTCGACGAGCGCCTGACGTTGCACGGCCTGCGCCTGATCCACGATCAGAATCGCTGAGGTCCCGGCGCCGCCCCCGTACCATGGGGCGATGGCTGTCGCAGCAAACGCGCTTCGCCCGCTTCGCGTGGGCGGGCTCGAGCTCTCGTCCCCGGTGCTCGTCGCGCCGATGGTGGGGATCACCGACGCACCCTGCCGCGAGCTCTGCCGCGAGTTCGGTGCCGGGCTCGTCTCGACCGAGATGGTTGCCGCAGAGGCGGTCGTCCGGAGCACTGAGGCGGCGCTCCATCTGCTCGACTTCCCGACACCGGTGGCGCCTGTGGCGGCGCAGCTCGTCGGCTGCGACCCTGCCGTCATGGCCGACGCCGCGCAGGTGTGCGTCGAGCGCGGTGCGGTGCTTGTCGACGTCAACCTCGGCTGCCCGGTGTCCAAGGTGGTGAGCCGCGGCAGCGGCGCAGCGCTCGCACGAGATGTCAACGCCACGGTCCGGGTGGTCGCCGCCATGGTCGATGCGGTGGATGTGCCGGTCACGGTGAAGATGCGCCTCGGCTGGGACCACGCCTCCATCAACGCCCCGGAGCTGGCGCGCGCGCTCCAGGACGCCGGGGCGGCGTCGGTCACGGTGCACGGCCGCACCCGCGCGCAGAAATACGAGGGCCGGGCCGACTGGGAGGAGATCGCGCGCGTCAAGGCGGCGGTCAGCGTCCCGGTGTTCGGCAGCGGCGACGTCGAGGACGTCGAGACGCTTGCCGGCCGTATCGAGGCGGGGATGGTCGATGGGGTCGTCATCGCCCGCGGCATGCTCGGCAACTTCTGGTTCGTCCGCCAGGCGGTCCACCGCCTGGCCACCGGGGAGACCCTCCCCGATCTGGACTTTGCCGGCCGGATCGCGCTTGCGCGGCGTCACCTCGACATGCTCTGCCGGTATCACGGCGAGACCCGCGCGCTGCGCATCGGACGCAAGTACGTCGCCTGGACCATTCGCGGTTGCGCGGGGGCTGCGCGGCTCCGCGCGGAAGTGCAGACGATGGACTCGCGTGAACGGCTTGACGACCTGCTCGATCGCGCGCTTGCGGCCGGTCCACGACCCGAGGGCTGGTTTCAGCCGCTGTTCATCAGCGGCGAGGGATAGCAAACACAAAAAAGAAGGGCGCCTCTGGAGACCAGAGACGCCCCGAGAGGGGGGGCAAAGAATGAGATCCACTTTGGGATTCGCGACGGATCATATGAAGCGAAGCCATTTCCGTCAAGGAATGACTACAACTTGTTACGCCCCGTTGGATGACGCTCCCCTATACTCCGGGCTCCAAAGAGCGAATGCCACTGGGCATTTCGCGGGCTTTTGAATTACAGGGAACTGAATGGACAAGCCGGTGCTGCTCACGCAAGACGGTCTCGTCAAGTTGGAGCGCGAGTTGGAAGAGTTGCGCACGGTACGTCGCTCCGAGGTGGCCGAGCGCATCAAGTACGCCAAGGACTTCGGTGACATCTCGGAGAACGCCGAGTACGACGAGGCGAAGAACGAGCAGGGAATGCTCGAAGGTCGCATCCTCGTCGTCGAGAACATGGTGCGCAACCATGTGATCATCGAAGAGGGGAGCGAAAGCGGAAGTCATCAGCGTCGGCACGACCGTCGATGTCAAGGACGACTTCGGCAAGCAGACCTTCACCATCGTCGGACCTGCCGAGGTCGATGTGACCACGGGCCGGATCTCGATGGAGTCACCTGTCGGCAAGGCGCTGCTCGGCCACAAGGTCGGCGACACGGTCGACGTGCAAAGCCCCGGCGGCGCGCGTCAGATCAAGATCGTCAAGATCAACTAGGCACTCGCTGGGCGCGTCACGCGCACGGAGCGCGTCTCGCCGGAGAAGATAGCGCCCATGCCATCCGACGATCTCTTCGCAGAGCGCCGCCGCAAGGTCGATGCACTACGCGAGCGCGGCATCGACCCGTACGGCGTCGACTTCAAGCCGAGCGCGACCATCGAGGAGGCGCGCCGCCTGCTCACCACGTACGAGACCGAGCATCCGGATGCTGAGGTCGACGCCGCGGATCGTCCGGTCGTCACGGTCGCCGGCAGGGTGATGCAGCTGCGAGATCTCGGCGGCGCCGCGTTCGCGCACATCGAGGATGAGTCCGGACGGATGCAGATGTGGTTCCGCGCGGATCGACCGGGGGACGCTCATGCGCTGGTCGCCATGCTCGATCTCGGCGACATCGTCGGGATCACCGGACCGCTCACGCGCACGCGCCGTGGTGAGCCGAGCGTCCTCGTCGACTCGATCACGCTCCTCGTCAAGTCGCTGCACTCACCGCCGGAGAAGTTCCACGGGCTCCAGGACCAGGAGACGAAGTACCGCAAGCGCTATCTGGATCTGCTGAGTGATGCATCGCAGCGGCGGCATTTCGCCACGCGCTCGCGGCTCGTCCGCGCGCTGCACGCCACGCTTGATCAGCGCGGTTTCCTCGAGGTCGAGACGCCAATCCTGCAGCCGATTCCCGGCGGTGGCGCAGCGGTCCCGTTTCGCACGCACTGGAACGCGCTGCACACCGACGTGTATCTCCGCATTGCGATCGAGTTGCACCTCAAGCGACTCCTCGTCGGTGGCTATGCGCGTGTCTACGAGATCGGTCGCGTCTTCCGCAACGAGGGATTGTCGCCGCGCCACAACCCGGAGTTCACGATGCTCGAGGCGTACCAAGCGTACGCCACGTATGACGACATGCGCGAGCTCACCGAGGCGCTGATCACTGCCGCCGCAAACGCGGCCGGCCCGCAGGTCGTCGAAGCGGAGGAGGGTGGCAGCGCGCCCTGCGAGGATCCCTTGCTGCGCACGGTGTTCGGGCAATCGCTCGATCTCCGTCCGCCGTATCGCGCCGAGACCATGGTGCACCTCGTGCGCGAGCAGACCGGTGTCGACGCGATCGCGTCCTGGGATGACATGCACGCTGCCGCAGCCGGCATCGGCGTCGAGGTCGCGCTCAACCTCGGACCCGGCGCGGTGTTGCTCGAGATCTACGAGCAGCGAGTTCGAGAGCACGCTCTGGGACCCGACGTTCGTCCTCGACTACCCGGCCGAGGTCAGCCCGCTCGCTCGCAGACGCCGCGACGATCCGCGGTTCGTCGAGCGCTTCGAGCTGATCATCGCGGGTCGCGAGCTGGCGAACGCGTTCAGCGAGCTCAACGACCCGATCGACCAGCGCGCTCGATTCGAGGAACAGGCACGGCTGCGGAGCGCCGGCGACGCCGAGATTCCACCGATCGACGAGGACTTCCTCGAGGCGATCGAAGTCGGCATGCCGCCGGCGGGTGGCCTTGGCATCGGGGTCGACCGCCTCGTGATGTTGCTCACCGGCGCTGCGACGATCCGCGACGTGCTGCTGTTCCCCACCATGCGTCCGCAGCGCGGCGCCGACACGGAGACGGAGTCCTGATGCTGCCGCTGCAGGTGATCCGCGATGACCCCGAGGCGGTTCGCGACGGCGCGCGTCGCAAAGGCGAGGCCGCACCGATCGACGAGCTGCTCGCGCTCGACACCGAGGCGCGCGCGTTGCGCACCGCCGTCGAGCAGGCACGTGCCGAGCAGCGCGCGGCGTCCGCGACGATGCGCGGCGCGCCGACCGACGAGCAACGCGCGTCTCTCAGTGTGCTGAAGCTGCAGGTGCAAGAGGGCGAGGCTCGTCTCGGCGAGCTCGACGAGCGGGTCCAGACGCTCCTGCTCGAGATACCCAACGTGCCGCACGAAAGCGTCCCCGACGGCGGTGGCCCCGAGGACAACGTTGTCGCGCGCACCTGGGGCGAGCCGCAGGCGTTCGACTTCGACCCTCTGCCGCACTACGAGCTTGGTGAGCGTCTCGGGATCTTCGACTTCGAACGCGCGGCGAAGATCAGCGGGTCACGGTTCGCGATCCTCCGCGGCGACGGTGCGCGCCTGCAGCGCGCGCTCACGTCGTTCATGCTCGACGTCGCTCGCGAGCACGGATACAGCGAGGTGGCACCGCCGTATCTCGTCCGCCGCGAGGCGATGACGGGCACGGCGCAGCTGCCCAAGTTCGAGGATGAGGCGTACCACACCGACGACGGGCTGTTTCTCATTCCCACTGCCGAAGTGCCGGTGACCAATCTCTACGCCGGCGAGATTCTCGATGCTGCGCAACTGCCGATCGCGCACGTCGCGTTTACGCCGTGCTGGCGTCGTGAAGCCGGCGCCGCCGGCAAGGACACGCGCGGATACATCCGCCTGCACCAGTTCGAGAAGGTCGAGATGGTTCGCTTCACGACCCCCAAGTCATCGCTCGACGAGCTCGAGCTGATCACGTCGCACGCCGAGCACGTGCTGCAGCTGCTCGGCCTGCACTACCGGGTGCTGCTCATGTGCACGGGCGACCTCGGGTTTGCGCAGTGGAAGAAGTACGACGTCGAGGTCTGGGCGCCCGGGTTGCGCCAGTGGCTCGAGGTGTCGTCATGCTCGGTGTTTGCCGACTTCCAGGCGCGCCGCGCGAACATCCGGTATCGCCCGTCGGCACAGGAGAAGCCGCGGTTCGTGCACACGCTCAACGGCAGCGCACTCGGTGTCCCGCGCACGTATGACGCAGTGCTCGAGGCTAACCAGCAGCGCGATGGATCGGTGGTCGTCCCGGAGCTGTTGCGTCCGTACCTCGGTGGTCTGGAGCGGCTTGCCGCGTCGTGACCGATGCTGCCATCGACCCGGCATGGCTCAACGATCGCAGCGCCTTCCAACGGAACTTCGTCCATGGCCTTCGCAACCCGGCGGGGCTGCACCTCCAGTACGAACTGGACGGCGATCGCGTGTTCACGGAATGGACGCCGGGTCCCGACCACGTCGGTTTTCCCGGGTTCACGCACGGTGGTCTGCTGAGCGCGGTCCTCGACGACGCGATGGGTCGCTGCTCGGCGCTGCACCGGCACTGGGTGGTGACCGCGCGGCTGGAGGTGCGGTTCCGCAGCGCCGCGCCGACCGGCACCGTGCTGCGCGTTGAAGGCTGGATCACGCGTTTGCTGCGCCGTGCGCTGCACACCGAGGGTCGTGTGCTGTTGCCGGACGGCAGCGTGGTCGCCGAGGCCACGGGCACGTACCTCCCGCTGCCGAAAGCGCTGCAGCGACAGATGATCAGCGCGTGGCCGGGGTTCGAGGAATACCTCTGAGCGCCGCCTAACCCGGGAGTCTCGCTCGGTCGTCGCGACCCCGCACGCGGCCTTGCGTCCGCCCTGCGGGTCGTCGAATGTATGAGTCGCTGCGGCTCTGATCCACCGACGGCTCTGGCGCCACCGTCCCTTCCCCGTAGAGTTGGTGGGGATGACTGAAGAACAGGAGATCAAGATCCCGGTCGCGGCCGACTTCGTCCTGCCCGACCTCGATGACGTGGTTCCGGGGACGCGGGCGGTCGACCGCGGACTGCTCGAACTCTCGGCGACCTACTGGGACACCGATCAGCTCACGCTGCTCGGGGCTCAACTCGGGCTGCGCCATCGGAGCGCAGCCGGCGAGCCGGGACGGTGGACCCTCAAAGCCGGAGCGCGCCATGTCGGCCTGGCGATCTCTCGCGAGGAGACTGATTTCGCGGGTTCTCCGGACGCACCACCGGAGGAGGCACTCGTCGTGGTTCGCGAAGCGGTCGGCGACGTGGTGTTGCGTCCGGTCGCGAGCCTGGTCACCATCCGGCACACCGTGGACCTCATGGCCGGCGACGCCAGATCCGCCGAGGTCGCGGACGATCTGGTGTCGATCCGCCTCGAGGACCGGACCATCGAGACGTTTCGCGAGGTCGAGGTCGAGCTCTATGACGCTGACGCGGCGCTCATCGACGCGGTGATGGCCCTGCTGCACGGCGCGGGCGCCGGCGAGCCGGACAGCACCCCGAAGTACGTGCGCGCCCTGCGGGCGCTGGGACACGAGGTCTGAGCAACAAATCGGGAAACGTAGCCCGCATCGAGCGGGCTGCGCTCCCGTCCGGCGGGACCGCCCCCCGGGCACCATCCCCCTGGCTGGCAACCCCCCTCAATGTGGCCCCTGGCCGAGCATCCTGACAACGCTCAATTCAGTCAATAGCCCCAAACTGGGCTAGCTTCACTCTTATTTACTGTGTGTGAATATATCTTTGCTTGCCAGGGCGGATCGACGCTTCGACTGGATATGTCGCACCTTGTAAAGTCGGCGGCGTGACCGTCGCAGCCTCGAAGCCCGCAACACGAAGCAGCGGCTTCTTCCAGGACGCCACGATCGACGACCTTCGTCTCGCGGCGGTATTCCGCCGCGGCTTCCGCCAGGCGATGATTCAAATCAACCGATCGCTCGCGGGATACGACCTGAGTCCCCTGCAGTACCACCTGCTCCTCGAGGCCGGCGCCGCCGGCACCGAGGGTTGTGTCCAGGGTGATCTCGCCGACTTCATCCAGGCTCCGGAGGCGCGCGTGTCGCTGATGGTCCATGAGTTGAATGCCCGCGGGCTCGTGCGGACGCTGCGCTCCGCGCCCGACCGGCGGATGGTCCGAGTCGGCCTCACCGAGGCCGGTTGCAGGGTCGTCGAGGCGGCGCTCCATGCGCAGCGGGCCGCACTCCATGAGATGGCGCAGGAGTTCGATGTGCCCGGGGTTGCGCAGATGCTCCGCGGAGCGGTGCAGCTATATCTCGGCGTGGATATCGCGGAGGAAGGCCGCCTCTAGCACCGCCCCGACCCGCAGCGCGTAGCGGGGCGTGTGGATCGCCAACCAGATCGCTTCGCGCCAGTTGGCGGGGTTGCGGACCGCGCGCCCTGGGTTCACCCAGGCGGGTGAGAGCTCGTGGTGCGGCGTGTCGAGGATGACGCGAACCGTGCCGAACCGCGGCGCGGTCGCCGCGGCGGCAGCCGACTCCATGTCCACCGCAACGTGGCCTCGGCGTGCCCAGTCGCCCCGCCCGGACCCCGTGACCAGCGCACTCGTGGAGACGAGCGAACCGGTGACAACGGCGAACCCGAGGGAGCGGGCGGCGCGCTCCAGCCGTGCCGCGACCTGGGGGTCGCACGCGTGCGTCGCCCCGGTCTCGTCCGAGACGGAGGTCGCGATCATCACGCTGCCCGGCGCCTGATCGGGGAGCAGCCCGCCGCAGAGGCCGGCGCTGATGACGATGGACGCGTCGCCCGGCGCGGCCGAGCCGCCGATGCCCACCTGCGAGACCCGGATGCCGCGGGCGTGGCGCCGGACTCCCCAGGCCTCGACGCTCATCGCGCAGATGGCCTGGACCCGTTCCTCAGGCGGCATAGCCGTGCTCGCGATACCAGCGCACCGCGCGTTCGACGGCTGCCCCCACGCTGGATGGGCGGTACCCGAGCTCGTTGATGGCCTTGGTGCTGCTCGAGAACATGTCGAGACGGCCCATGTGCACGCCCTCGATCGGAACGGCAGGTGACCCGCCGGTGAGCCGCACGCGAACGTCGTCGGCGCGGGCCGCCGCAGCGGCGATCGCGTACGGCAGTGGCACGACACGCGCTTTCTGCCCGGCAGCCCGCGCGATGAGGCGCCAGAGCTCGGCGAGGCTGAGGTTGACGCCACCCGCGATGTACCGCTCGCGGACAACGCCGCGCTCCAGCGCCAGCACGTGGGCCGCCGCGACATCCTCGACCGCGACAACGTTCATGCCGCCACGGAGCGTGGCCGGCATCCGGCCGCGGAGCAGGTCGACGATGATCCTGCCGGTCGGAGTCGGGCGGTGGTCACCCGGCCCGATCGGCGCCGTCGGCAGCACCGTGATCACCGGCGTTGTCGCGCCGAGCGCTGCGCGTTCCTGCAGCAGCTTGGACGAGTGATACGTCACCGCGCCGGGGTGCGGCTCTGCCCAGCTTCGCTCGGTCACAGGGCGTGACCCGGTTGCAGGAGCGAGCGCTGACGAGCTGGACGTCACGACGCAGCGCTCGATGCCGGCAATGCGCGCTGCCTCCAACAGGCCCTGCGTCCCACGGACGTTCACGTCGGCGATCGTTGTCCCGTCGCGGGGAGAGAACGAGTACAGCGCCGCGGTGTGCACAAGGAAGCGGCAGCCGCGAAGCGCGGGCACCAGCGTTGCAGGAGTCCGGAGGTCGCCGTGCACCGGCACCGCGCCGGGTGGCAGCGCGTCATCGCGGCGAACCAGCACGCGCACCCGGTAGCCACTCGCAAGCAGTGCAGTCAGCACGTGCGAGCCCACGAATCCCGAGGCGCCCGTGAGGAAGACATCACCCTCGCCGGGCGCCGCTCCGTGTGAGGTCACATCAGTTCAGTTCGGGCTTGGTCCCGCGGGGGCGCAGACTGTCGCTCGCCGCGCGCAACGACTCGCGGAGCGATGCGGAGGTGGCGACGACTGCTGTCGGCTCGTAGCCGCAGTGGGCCATGCAGTTGCTGCACCGCTCATCGCGCCCACGTCCGTACTTCTCCCAGGGCGTCGTGTCGATCAGCTCGCGATATGACGTCGCATAGCCGTCGGACATCAGGTAACAGGGCCGCTGCCAGCCGAGCACCGAGTAGCTCGGAATGCCCCATGCCGTGCAGCTGAAGTCCACCTTGCCCTCGAGGAAGTCGAGGAAGAGCGGGGAGTGGTTGAGCCGCCACTTCTTGCGCCGGCCGCCCGCGAATGCCTCGCGGAAGAGCGCGTGCGTGCGCTCGACGCCCAGCCAGTGGTCCTGGTCGGGCGCCTTCTCGTAGGCGAACCCCGGTGAGATCTGCATGCTGTCGACACCGACCTCGTCGTTGAGGAAGTCGAGCACACCGCGAATGGAGTTGGCGTCGTCCTGATCGAAGAACGTCGTGTTCGTGGTCACGCGGAAGCCGGCCTTCTTCGCCGCGGCGATGGCCGCAATTGCCTTGTCGAAGACTCCCGTGCGGCACACCGACTTGTCGTGCCGCTCGCGAAGCCCGTCGATGTGGATGGAGAACGAGAAATACGGCGATGGTGTGAAGAGATGGAGCTTCTTCTCGAGGAGCAGCGCGTTCGTGCAGAGATACACGTACCGCTTGCGCGCGACCAGCGCGGCAACGATCTGATCGATCTCCTTGTGGACGAGCGGCTCGCCGCCGGCGATGGAGACCATCGGCGCCTCGCACTCCTCGACGGCGTCGATGCACTGCTGCACGGTGAGCCGGCGCTGCAGGATGGGATCCTCGTGCTGGATCTTGCCGCAGCCGGCGCACGCGAGATTGCACTGGTAGAGGGGCTCGAGTTGCAGGACCAGCGCGAATTTGTCGTTGTGGCGCAGCTTCTGCCGAGCCACGTACGTCCCAACCTTCATCGCTTGTCGCAGTGGCACTGCCATGACTTGCTCCTTTCTCCTGGACTTGTTGCTTATGTCTGGGCGACGAGCACACGCTCGTCGGCGTTCAGCGCCGCGGCGGATTCCCCGCCCGCCAGCGCAAGGGTCGGAAAGACGTGCCGGTAGAGGTGGTAGTTGATGTAGAAGTCCCCGGGGAAACCAGTGCCCGTGTGCTCGGGCTCATCCCATGTGCCGTTGCGCTGGCGCTCGACAAGGAAGGCGCGACCGCGCTCGCACGCGGGGTCATCGCCGAGACCCGCGAGCTGCAGCGTCAGCATCGCCCATGCCGTCTGCGAAGCGGTGCTCGTGCCCACGCCGGCAAAGGATTCGTCCTTGTAGGAGTGACAGGTCTCGCCCCATCCGCCATCCGGGTTCTGCACGCTGCGCATCCAGTGTGCGGCGCTGCGCACCATGTCATCGCCGGTGTGCAGCGCGACGAGCGCGCTCACCACGCACCAGGTGCCGTAGATGTGGTTCACGCCCCAGCGCCCGTACCACGAGCCCCAAGGACGCTGCTCACGGCGGAGGTACGCGAGCGCAGGCGCGATATCACTGTGCCCGGGTCGATCACCGATCGCTCCGAACAGCTCGATGACATGAGCGGTGACATCCTCCGACGGCGGATCGAGCATCGCGCCGAAGTCGGCGAATGGCAACTTGTACACGAGCGACCGCGTGTTGTCCTTGTCGAACGCGCCCCACGCGCCGTTGCGCGATCGCATCGCCCGGCACCAGCGAACGGCTTCCGCAACCGAGCGCGCGACCACGTCCGAAGTCACTGCACTCGAGCAGCGCCAGCGCCACCACGGCGGTGTCGTCGACGTCGGGATAGATGTCGTTGTCGAACTCGAACGCCCAGCCGCCGCAGCCGTCGTACGGGACCTTGACCTGCCAGTCGCCGCCGCCGCTGATCTGCTCGGCGAGCAGCCAGTCAACCGCGGATCGCAGGGCCGGATGATCGCGGGCGATGCCGCCGCGGCGCAACGCGAGCATCGCCCACGCGGTATCCCAGACCGGTGACATGCATGCCTGCAGGCGCCAGCCGTTCGCGTCGTCGATCGCGAACCTGCGGAACCCTTCGAGGCCGCGGCGCATGATCGGGTGTTCGAGGAGCATCCCCTCGAGGTTGAGCGCGATCAACGAGTACACCCATGGCGGCTGGATGCCGCCCCACCCGCCGTCGGCCTCCTGACGCTCCGCGATCCAGTCGACCAGCTTGCGCCGCGATCCCGCGCGACCCGGCTGCATCGGGAGGCGGTCGTAGAGCTTGAGCGCGTGGTCGAGCCACATGAACGGACCCGAGCCTGGAACAACGTGCATGCGGTGCGCCGTGCCCGGAGCGATGATCTCGTCCACGTCGACGCCGAGATCCCTCACCGGGCGGTGCGTGATGACGATCAGCAACGGCGCGATCGTGCCGCGCGCCCAGCATGCGAAGTCGTAGAGGTTGAGCGGCGCCCACGCCGGCAGGCGCACCAGTTCCGGGGGCATGCTCGGAACGCCATCCCACGGATACACGCCGAACAAGGCGAGCCAGATCTTCGTGAACACGCGCGCTTCGGCGAGCCCACCTTGATCGATGACGAAGCGCAGCGCGCGCCGCATGTGGGGCGCGTTCGCGTCGACGCCCAGCACGCGCAACGCGACGTACGCCTCGATCGTGGTGCTGAGGTCGCCGGGGCCGTCGTGATACAGCGCCCACGTGCCGTCGTCACGCTGCGCGCCTGCGATGTGCCGGATCGCACCGTCGCGGATGTCATCATCAGAAGCGCCGAGAAACCGAAGCAGCAGCACGTGCTCAGCGGTCATCGTGACGTTGGTCTCGAGCTCGCCACTCCACCAGCCCGCCGGGTCCTGTTGCTCGAGCAGCCAGTCGACTGCGGAGCGCAGCGCGTCAGACTGCATGCGCCGCCTCCAACGAAGGAGCGTCCCGCCATCCGGCGGCGTTGCGGAAGAGCGTGTTCGCAGCGGTCCGCCCGCTGAGCACGGCCGACTCGATCGTCGCGGGCCAACCCGTGTCGGTCCATGCGCCGGCGATGACGAGGTTCGAGAACGTGGTCGCCGGTCCGGGGCGGCGCACACCGGGCGCCGGGATGAATGTCGCGTCGGGGTCGCGGGTCGCCGCACCGCGCAGGAGTTGCGCCCGCGCGGCGGAAGGCAGTACCGCCGCAAGGGCCGTGCGCCCGAGTTCGACGAGTTCGCTCTCGGGTCGGCCCACCTGCGATTCGGCGGCACTGAGGCTGCAGCACACATACCCGGGCGACTTCTCGAACACCCACTGCACAGGCGAGTCGAGCAGTGCAGCGAAGTCGCAGCCGAGCACCGGGCGGTCGTACCAGAGGTGCACGTCGACGATCGGCATGGCCTCGAATGCCTCGAGGCCGTCGATGCCGAACGAAGGCGCGTCATCAAGGATCGACGCGAGACGTCGCGGGGGGACCGCGATGACGCAGGCGTCGCACGCAGCACCCGCCCCGCCGCTCAACTTCACGCCGGTGACACGCCGGCCATCGTGATGGACACCCACCACCGCCTGACGCATGTGCACAGCGTCCGCGCGTGCGGCCGCGGCTTCGGCAAGACGTGCGAGCGGAACGGTCAGATACGCGATGCGCGCCGCGTCGCGGTCTCCGAGAAACGCGGTACGGATGACGAAGAGCCCCATCGTGGCCGACACACGGTCGAGTGGTGCGTTGAGCGCGGGGACCAGGAAGGGTTCCCAGAACGCGCGCAACGCGCGGACGCTCTGCCGCTGCCGGCGCAGCCACGCGGCCATGGTCCCGCTGGGATTATTGTCGCGGTGAGCAGCAAGCAACGCGCGTCCGACGAGGAGCCGGTCGATCGCCGTGAGGTGCGGGTACCTCGCGAAGCCAGTCATGAGATGCATCGGCGCCGGGAGCCCCGACGCACGCAGCTGTGTGGGTCGCCGCTCGCGCGAGAGGACGGTCACCTCGAAACGTGGCTGGATGTAGAGCGAGTCGCGCATGCCGAGCTCGCTGACCAGGTCGAGCGTTGCCGTGCAGCACGCGAGCACGACGTGCTGTCCGCAGTCGACCTCGTGGCCCTCGACCTCGAAGGACGTGGCCTTTCCGCCGAGCAGACGCGATCGCTCGTAGACGTCGACGTGCCATCCGCGCTTTGCGAGCTCGATCGCGGCGCTGAGGCCCGCGAGGCCCGCACCGACGACTGCGACCCGTGGCTGACGTTTCATACCGCGGCCAGCCATGACCGGGCCATGACGCCAAGCTTGGCGGCCTTCGACAATCGCGCCCGGCTGTGCAGCGGCAGCTCGGGAGTCGCCTCGATGCGATCGAGGATGCCGAGATAGATCCCCGCCATTGTTCGAACGCAGACTGCAGGCTGCGTGGGGATCGAACTCCGTGACACGGATGCCGGAGGCGTGCAGCTCCCGCGCACGTGCGGCCTGCATCGCCATGAAGCGATGCCATCCGGGTGCAACTCGGCGCTCCAGGATGTCGCGCTCGCTGACGCCGTACGCGGCCAGCTCATCGGCAGGGAGATAGATGCGCCCGCGCGCTGCGTCCTCGTGCACGTCGCGGAGGATGTTGATCAGCTGCAAAGCGACTCCGAGCTCGTCGGCGCGCTCGAGCGCGATCGCGTCACGGAATCCGAAGATGCGCACGCACATCCGACCCACCACCGATGCGACGAGGTTCGCGTACGAACGCAACTCGTCCCAGGTTGCGTAGCGCGTGGTCGTGAGGTCCATCGCGACGCCGTCGATGAGCATCTCGAGCTCCTCGGTGGGGATCGAGTAGCGGCGCATGGCCAGCGCGAGCACGCCCATCACGGGATCGGTGGTGTCGCCGGGGCGGGCTCCGTGCAGACGGCGGCGATGATGCTCGAGGCGCGCGTGCCGCGACTCACGCCCGGCGAGGTCCGCATCGTCGTCCACCTGGCGCGCGAAGTCGTACAGCGCATAGATGGCGACGCGTTGCTGGCGTGGCAGCGCGATGAACCCCCAGTAGAAGTTGGCGGCCTCACGGCGCGCCATGTCCTCGCAGAAACGCTCGGCCGCGCGCATGTCGGGCAGCGGCGGCGCGTCAACCACGTTCGTCCCCTGCTCGCGAGGTCACGGTGAGCGGGGCGGGTCGTGCTGATTCACGGCGCAGGCCGGTGGAGAGCGCGGCGCCTGCGATGCGCACACGCGCCGCACGATCGACGACCGGGCGCCGCGTTGCGGTGCGATAGTCGCGCTCGGCGACAGCATCGAGGATGGCCTCGCCGCCGAGCCTGTACAGGGCGAGCTGTACCCGCAATCGAGGCGGCGCCAGGCGTTCGAGCTCGCGACCCGATGCGAGCAGCGTGCGCGCGCGATCGCAGAGGAGTCGCGTCGCGCCGTCGACACCGTGGTCGCGGATGTCGCGCTGCATCAGGTACGTACGTCCGAGGCGGGCGTCCACCGACACGTCCTGGGCGAAATTCGCGAGCTGGAGCCCGACACAGACGTCGTCGCTGAGCGACACGGCCACCGGCGTGTCGATGTTGAAGAGGCGCAGCACGATGCGCCCGACGGGCGCGGCCGAGCGGGTGCAGTAGGCCCGCAACTCGGACCAATCCTCGTAGCGGTCGATGCGCTGGTCCTGCACATTGGCGTCGATGAGGTCGAGGAACGGTTGCTCTTCCAGCGAGTGACGATCGACCGTGTCGGCAAGTGCGACGAGCACCGGATGCGTGCGCTCGTCGTGCTCGAAGCTTTCGCGCAGCTCGTCGCGCCACCGCCTTAGCCGGCGTGTGGCGACGGCGCGGTCGCCGCTTTCGTCGCCCAGGTCGTCGGTGTAGCGGCAGAAGGCGTAGACGCGCGTGAGATCGCGGCGCAGCGACTTGGGCGACAGTCGCGAGGCGACCGTGAAATTCTCGTAGTGGTGCACGAGCTCGCGGCAGTACGCATCCGCGGCGTCGAGCGACGTCCCTGTTCGTGCCATCAGACGGCCATCCCGTTGACGCGCTCGAGGCGCGCATCGGTCCAGAGCTCGCCGACGTGCGTCGCGCCGACACAGAACATCACGAGGCGGAGCTCCCCGAGGATCACGGCGACCGTTTCCTCGAGCGCCGCATCGCCCGCTGCCGCCGCGCGCACGAGCGGACCTGCAATGCCGACCGAGTCAGCGCCGAGAGTCAGGGCTTTGGCGACATCGATGCCGTCGCGCACGCCGCCGCTCGCGATGATGGTGCCATCGGGCGCTGCGCGCCGTGCGCCGATCAGCGCACTGGTCGTGGGAATGCCCCAGCCACCGAACGCGCCGGCGACGCGGGCGCGAACGGGGTCATCGATCCGATGCCGTTCAACCTCGCTCCACGATGTCCCGCCGGCGCCCGCAACATCGACCGCGCTGACGCCCGCGTCGAACAGCTGGGCGACCAGATCGTCCGCGATCCCCCATCCCACTTCCTTGACGATCACGGGGACGTCCAGCTCGTCACAGACCGTCGCGATACGCGCGAGGAGGCCGGCGAAGACGGTGTTGCCGTCGGGCTGGAGGGCTTCCTGGAGTGGGTTGAGGTGCAGGACGAGCGCGTCGGCACGGAGCGTGCTCACGAGGTGCCGGCACTCTGCAACACCGACGCCGAGATTCAGCTGCACCGCGCCGAGATTGGCGAGCAGCGGGATGTCCGGGGCAATCGCGCGCACGTCGAACGTCGGCAACACATCGGGCTGCTCGAGCAGCACACGGCAGGAGCCGAGCCCCATCGCGAGCCCGCGGCTCTGGGCGACGCGTGCCAGCCGCGCGTTGATGACGCCTGCCTGCGCCGTGCCACCGGTCATGCACGACACGAGCAGCGGGGCGCCGACCGTCCGGTCGAGGAAGCGCGCGCTCAAATCCACGTCATCGAGGTCGATCTCGGGGAGCGCGCGGTGCACGAAGCGGAAGTCATCGAAGCCTGCGTCGACCCCCTTGGCCGCCACGTCCTCGTTGATGTTGATGCGCAGGTGATCGTCCTTGCGCGACGCCGTCGGCGATGCAGGGCTCGTGACGGGACTCGGGCTAACGGTTGCGTTCAGCAACATGGATCGCCAGATCCGCGAAGTCGGTCAACGCCTCGTCGGGAAGACCGGTAAGGACGGCAACCGCGTCGCGCGCCAGCACCATCGGCACGCCCGCTGTGAGCGCTGGGCCGCCCAGTTCGTCGAGCACCGCTCGGAGCCGGAACTCGCCGCCCGGCTCGCGGTCGTTGAAGAGCCGGCGGAGCTCGCGGCGGCGGATCGGGGTGGCGACCTCGTACGCGGCAACCACCGGGTACGTGAGCTTGCGGCGGCGCAGGTCGCCGCTCCGGCCTTTGCCGGTCAGCTCGGGATCGCCCCAGGTGCCGAGCCAGTCATCGCGCACCTGGAAGGCGAGCCCGAGAAGCCGCCCAGCTGCGTCAAATCGCTGAGTCACCGCTCGCGGCGCACCCGCGAGCACTGCGCCGGCAGCCATCGCCGCGCCGAGGAGCGCCCCGGTCTTCATGGTCGCGAGGCGGAGGTAGATCTTCTGCGATGCGCCGGGGCGGCCTTCGAGCGAGAGGTCCAGGCATTGCCCCTCGACCACCTGGCCGACCGCGGCCGTGAGGATGTGCGCGGCCTTCATCCTGCGCCCGGGACGGGGTCCCGGCGCGAGCAGCGACGTCATCGCCGCGGCGAACATGCCGTCACCCGCGTTGATGCCCTGCTCGGCTCCCCAGATTGCCCAGACGGCGGGGCGGTGGCGGCGAAGCTGGTCCCCGTCCTGGATGTCGTCGTGGATGAGCGTGAAGTTGTGGATCAGCTCGACAGCGACGGCAGCGGGGAGTGCCCATTCGGGGTCACCGCCGAGCGCCTCACATGCCCAGAGCGTCAGAGCAGGGCGTATTTGCTTTCCAGCTGCGACGTTCGCCGGATGCCCCTGCGCGTCCGTCCACCCGAGGTGATATGCCGACATCTGGCGAAGCAGGCCTCGCATTCGCGGCGCGGTGCCGCGCAGACCTGCATCGAGGAGGTCGATGTGCCGATCCAGCAGTGCTGGGTGCCCCTCGCTCGGGGGCGACGCATCGATGTCGAGAACGCGTTCCGCCATTGGCCTCCCCCTGCAAGGAAGCTTGCTACGTCGTAACCGTTGTCCAATGGTAACGAACGCAACTTCGCGGCGGCAAGCCGGTCAATCGACGCTCGCCGGGTCGACCTCGGCGGCCGGGAGCACCACCTGAAACTCGGTCCCACGACGGGGTTCGGAGGTCACCGAAACGGTCCCCCCGTGGGCTTCGACTACGTGGCGGACGATCGCGAGACCCAGCCCGGACCCCTCGCCGTCGCGCTGGCGTGAGCTGTCGGCTTTCCAGAAGCGCTCGTAGATCCGGGGCAGGTCGGCCGGTGTGATCCCGACCCCCGTGTCGCTGCAGCGGATGAGAACGTGCCCCGGTCCGCGAGGCGCCGCGCTGACCTCGATGCGCCCGCCGGACGGCGTGAACTTGATGGCGTTATGGACGAGATTGCGAAGCACCTGACCGAGCTGTGCCGAGTCGCCGATGAGGTCCGGCGTACCGGGATCGACCCGGGCGACCAGCGAGACGCCCTTGCTCTCGGCGAGCGGTCGCAACCGATCCAGGCTGAGCATCAGGTTGGCGATCGGCACTCGCTCGTTCGCCATGGGCCGCTGCCCGGACTCGATGGTGCTCAGCTCGAGGAGCTCCTCGACCATCTGCGCCATGTGCGCGGCCTCCTGGCCGATCCGACGCACGAAATCCGCCGCAGCGACCGGATCATCGAGGCCCCCTCTGGCGAGGGTCTCGGCCATCAGCTGCACCGCTGTGATCGGCGTCCGCAGCTCGTGCGATACGTTACTGACAAAGTCGCGCCGAACTCGCTCGAGATGATGGACGCGCGTCTCGTCGCGCACCAGCAGCACGGTCGACACGTCTCCTTGGAGCGCTATCGCCCGTGCAACGAAATCGCGGTCGTGGAGCTTGATCGCGCGCTCCTCGACACCACCACTTTCACGTGCCGCCTCGATCATGCGGATGAGCCGGTAGTCGACCTCGCCCGCAACGAAGGCCGAGCCCTCGTCGAGATCGAGCCCGAGCAGCAGTCGCGCCGGCTCATTGGCGAGCAACACCCGGCCGTCGGCGTCCAGGGCCACGATGCCCGGGTCGAGCAGCAGTCCGACCGCGCGCAGCATCGCGACGCTGTCTGCACCGGAGTGCAGATCGCTCACGCTGATCAGCTCCACCCGATCGAGTATAGGGTTCGCGGGGAAGCCCGTCGGAGCGCTACGCGGTCAGCGCGAGCACGCGGTTGTTCCAGATGTCACTGACGTACGCCGTCGTCCCGCTGAACGCGATCGCGAACGGCATGATCACCGAGCTCATGGGTGCTGCGGGGACTCCCATGCTCGCGGCCGTGGCGTTGAAGATGAGATTGCCCAACGTGTCCATCGAGACGATCCGGTTGTTGCCGGTGTCGGCGACCCAGATGCTGCCGTCCGGGGCGACGGTGACTCCCCAGGGCGCGTGGAAGCTTTTCTGTCCGGTGCTCGCCACCGTTTTGGCGAACACGGTCCAGACGCCGCTCGTGGACAGGCTCTGGACGCGGTTGTCGCGCGTGTCGGCAACCCAGATGGTGCCGTCCGGCGCGACCGCGATGCCGGTCGGCTGGTTGAGCACACCTGCAGCGGCGGTGGACGATGCCGCGCCTTTCTTGCCGTAGGTCGCGGTCCATGTTGCGCTCGTGTCGCCTGCCGACATGGTGAAACGCTCGATTCGGTTGTTGCCCGAGTTCATCAACAAGGAGCGTGCCGTTGGTCGGATCGAAGGCGATTCCCTGCGGGAAGTGGAACTGACCGTTGCCAATCCCTTTGGTGCCGAAGATCAAGAGGGACGCCCCCGTCGGTGAGAAGATCTCGACCTGGTTGCTCTCGCGATTGGCGACGAAGATGTCGCCGGTTCCCGGCTGGATCGCGGCGCTCCATGCGAAATTGATCGCACCCTTCTGCGAGGGATTGCCGCGGAATCCGAACGAGGCCGCACCGGTGCCATTCGCGTTCAGATACTCGATGCGCTGGTTCCAGTAGTCGACGATGTAGATCTGTCCGTTGGCAGCGACCTGCACGCCACGTGGCGAGTCCACGCCGGGCACCGGCGGCGCCGTTTCGAAAAGATTGCGCGTCGCTGTCGCGCCGGTCGCCGTGAAGGTGAACTCGTGCAGACCGAATCCCCACTCATCGGTGAGGACGAGGTGGCCGTCAGCCGTGGTGGTCAAGCCGCGCGGGCCTGTGAACTTTCCGGCGCTGGTCCCCGACGGGATGGTGTACGCGAACGCAGCGCTCGTGTAGTTGGTGCCGTTCGAGGTGAGCGTGAACACCTCAACGCGCTTGCCGCCTGAGTCGGTGACGAAAACCAGGTTGCCGTTCTGGCTCACCGAAACTCCGCGGGGATCGTCGGTGAACTGGCCATTGCCCGTGCCCTGGCTGCCGAAGGTGAAGAGCAGCTTCCCCGTGTCGCTGAAGACGTCGCACTCGTGGTTGCGTGCATTCATCACGAGCACATCACTGTTCGGCGCAACGGTCACCTGACGCGGCTCGTTGAGCGTGCCTCCGGCATTGAACTGACTGATGTAGGTGCCGGCGAGATTCGACTTCTCGACCCGGCCCGCGCCGTCGACGGCGTACACCCAGCCGTTCACCGCGTCAACGGCAATGCCATACACCTGGCTGAACTGCTCGTTCCCTGCGCCCTTGCTGCCGAACTGGGAGACGAACGTCAGCCCTGTCGACGAACCCGCGGCGCACGCGCTTGCTGAGAACGAGAAGATCTCGACGCGATTGTTCGGCGTGTCGGCGACGTACAGCTGATTGGTTGCGGTGTCGAAATCGAGCGCCCGAGCATCACCGAACTGTCCCGGGCCGCTGCCCTGATGGCCGCCGACCTGGCAGCTGATCGCACCGGTCGACCGGTTCACCGCGACGACGCGATACCTGCCCGCATCGAGCACGAAGTAGTACGACGCGTTCTGCGTCACGTCGACGGGATACATCGACGCGAGGCCCGGGCCGAGCAATGTCGATGTGTATGTCGGCGCCGGCAGAAATGCAGCGGACGTCGGAGCGTGAACGAACGCAGCGTGTGCGACCGGTACGACAGCTGTGAGTGTCGCCACCGGCAACGCCGCCGCGACCGCAATCTTCATCAGGCGCATGAGTAACTCCTTTGCCTCTCTCTCAGCGCGATGGCGATGCGCACCGATGGCTGTTCACGCAGTCGGTGCGCATACAACCATACGAAATGTGCTCGTGATAGGTGGCAACCGTGTTGTTACCGCGCCCTGTGCCCTGGATCAGCCTTCTTGTAAGCTCGGATCATGGCGTCAACCGTCGCCAAGCGCATCCTCGTGGTCGAGGACGAGGACGCAATTCGCGAAACGCTGCGATACAACCTCGCGCGCGAGGGTTACGTCGTCATCGAAGCCGCGACCGGACCTGACGCGCTGAGCCTGGCGCGTGCGGAGCGGCCGGATCTGATCGTCCTCGACGTGATGCTCCCGGGGCTGAGCGGCCTCGAGGTATGCCGTGTGCTCCGCCAGGAGTCGGCGACGCCGATCCTCATGCTCACCGCCAAGGGCACGGAGGTCGACAAGGTTGTCGGACTCCAACTCGGTGCCGACGACTATGTGACCAAACCGTTCTCGTTCAATGAGCTGCTTGCGCGCATCACCGCGCTCCTGCGTCGATCGGAGATGAGCGGGCGTCCGGCGGGCGCAGTCGAGATCGAGGAGTTCGAGGGGTTCCGGATCGACCGTGCGGCGAGGACCATCCACATAGAGGGAGCTGAGCTCCGGCTGGCGCCCAAGGAGTTCGACCTCCTGTCGCTCTTGTTGCGCAACACCGGCCGGGTCATGTCCCGACAGGCCATCATCGCGGCGGTCTGGGGCAACCGCTTCTACGGCGACCCCAAGACGGTCGACGTGCACGTCCGCTGGCTCCGCGAGAAGTTCGAGCCCTTCGCCCAGGTGCCGTTTCGCATCACCACCGTCTTTGGGGTCGGGTACCGCCTCGATCGGATCGGCGCAATCGAGCCGTCCCCGTAAACTCGAATCGATATTCGGAGGAGACGCGTGGACGCAGTCATCGTTGGAGGGGGTGTCATCGGCCTCTCTGTGGCCTGGCGAGCTGCCCGCGCGGGTCTGCACGTCGCCGTCGTCGACCCCGAACCTGGGTCGGGCGCCTCGCGCTACGCGGCCGGGATGATCGCCCCGATCAGTGAGGCGGAGTTCGGCGAGGACGCTGTCGTCGACCTGGGCCGCGACTCTGCGGCTCGGTATCCGGCGTTCGTCGCCGACGTGGAGGCCGAACTCCGGACACACGGCCGGGTACCGCCAGTGCGGGACGCTCCATGTCGCAGTCGACGCCGACGAGCACGCCGCACTCGAGCGTGCGTATCAGCACCGACGGTCGATCGGCCTTCCGGTGCAGCGGCTGTCCGCGGGCGAAACCCGCGAGCTCGAGCCCGGGCTTGCGCCCTCGATCCGGAGCGGGATGCTCGTCGATTCCGACCACATCGTCGATCCACGGGCGCTGACCGGGGCTTTGCTGGCGGCATGCGCGAAGTTCGACGTCAACATCCACCGCGGTCGCGGTGCGCTCCTCACCGATGGTGGCAGGGCGATCGGCGTGATCGTCGATGGTGACGAGCGGATCAGCGCTGCCCAGGTCGTGCTCGCCGCGGGGTGCTGGTCGGGTGGTGTCGGTGGTGTCCCCGCACGGGACAGCCCGCCAGTCCGGCCGGTGAAGGGACAGATCCTCCGCCTGCGCGGCGCTCCCGGCATGATCTCCCGCACGATTCGCAGTAGCCACGTCTATGTGCTCCCACGAGGCGACGGCCGCGTCGTGATCGGCGGCACCATCGAGGAGCGCGGGTTCGACACCACCGTCTATGCAGGTGCGGTGCTCGAACTCCTCCGGGACGCGCGAGCGCTCGTCCCAGACGTGAGCGAACTCGAGCTTGTGGAGGCGTCCGCCGGCCTCCGTCCCGGGTCCCCCGACAACGCCCCGATCGTCGGAGCGTCGAATACCCCCGGGCTCATCCTGGCGACCGGGCACTACCGCAACGGCTTCCTGCTCGCCCCGGCAACCGCGGACGCGGTGGTTGATGTCCTGCGCGGCGGCGAGTGGCCGGAAGCGACGAGACCGTGGTGGCCGTCGCGTCTGCGCCACGGCGCGGCGGTGCCGGCGTGATCATCGTGGTCAACGGGGAGAGCCGCGAGGTCGCGGAAGGTCTCGGCCTCACCGACCTCCTCCGCGAGATGGAGCTGCCGCCGGAGCAGCGCGGTATCGCCGTGGCGAGGAACGGCGACGTCGTCCTGCGCGCCAGCTGGCCCGACACGACCCTCCATGCGGGCGACCGTCTCGAGATCCTGCACGCGGTTCAGGGCGGCTGATGGACGACGCGCTGGTCATCGCGGGTGAGCGCTTCACCTCACGGCTGATCATGGGAACGGGCGGCGCCTCGAGCCTCGAAGCGCTCGGCGAGGCCCTTGAAGCGTCCGGGACCCAGATGGTGACCGTTGCGCTGCGCCGCCTCGATCCCGCTAACAGCGCCTCGTTTCTCGACGTGGTCGCCACGTCGGGCCGCCGCATCCTCCCCAACACAGCTGGGTGCTACACGGCGCGCGACGCCGTCACGACCGCGAAGCTGGCGCGCGAGGCCTTCGAGACGAACTGGATCAAGCTCGAGGTCATTGCCGATGAGGAGACCCTGCTCCCCGATGGCGCCGAGCTCCTCGTCGCCGCGGAGCAGCTCATCGACGACGGGTTCATCGTCCTCCCGTACGCGAACGACGATCCCGTGCTCGCCCGCCGCCTCGAGGATCTCGGCTGCGCGGCGGTCATGCCGCTCGGCGCGCCCATCGGCAGCGGCTCGGGCATTCGCAATCCCTACAACCTGCGGATCATTCGGGACCGTGCCAGCGTGCCGGTCGTCCTCGACGCCGGAGTCGGCACCGCCTCTGACGCCGCGATGGCGATGGAGATGGGTTGCGACGCGGTGCTGGTCGCCTCGGCGATCACGCGCGCGGCCGATCCCGTCCTCATGGCGCGAGCGATCCGTCATGGGGTGGAAGCGGGGCGCTTCGCCTTCCGGGCGGGCAGGATCCCGCAGCGCCTCTACGCCAACGCCTCGACGTCCTGGGAAGGGGTCGCCGACCTCGGCGGCCGGCCGGTCATCGTGCCGACTCTCGGTGATGTCGAGGCAGGGTGACGCGAGGCGGGAGCGGCTTTCCCGCGCCCGGCTCTACCTGGTCACCGACGCCCGGCAGGCGCGCGGCGACCTCGACGCCTTCCTGGAGTCGGTGCTGACGGCCGGTGTCGACATCGTGCAGCTGCGTGAGAAGGACGCCGAGGCGGGCGATCTCCTGCGCTGGAGCACGACGTTCCGCGACGCCGCTGACCAGCATGGCGCGCTCTTCATCCTCAATGACCGTCCCGACGTGGCTGTGGCCGCCGGCGCGGACGGGGTGCACGTGGGGCAGAACGATCTCCCTCCGGGCATGGTCCGGCGCGCAGTCGGGGAGGACCTGATCGTGGGGCTGTCGACCCACTCGGATGCCGAGTACGACGCGTCGCCCGTGGAGGCCGACTACCTCTGCGTCGGTCCCGTCTACGCAACGCCGACCAAGCCCGGGCGTCCCGCCACCGGCCTTGGGATCGTCGGGCACGCCTCTGCCCGCGAACGAGAGGGAGCTGAGACCCGCCCGTGGTTCGCGATCGGCGGCGTCAATGCCGAGACGCTTCCCGATGTCGTGGAGGCAGGCGCAGGCAGAGTAGCGGTGGTCCGGGCGATCACCGAATCCCCTGTCCCAGCCTCATCCGTCGGTGCCCTCATCGGGGCCTTGCAAGGTCGCCCCGTTTCTTAACCATCAGCTAACACCTGCACAAACTTCTCGCCGCTAGGCTGCGAAGTGTGGTGGCTGGAGCGGGGTTTCTGAGCGTTCCGACGGCTGAGACCGTTCATCAGAACGGCGCGTCGACGGAGACTACCGTCGCGGTCAAGGGCCTGACCGTCAGGCTCGGCGAGCGCCGCCTGCTCGACGGCATCTCCGTCGGGTTCTCGGGAAAGCGCATCACCGCCATCGTCGGTCCGACGGGGTGCGGCAAAACGACGCTGCTGCGCTCGGTGAATCGGATGCACGACCACACGACAGGCATGTCGGTGGACGGCTCGATCGCGGTCGAAGGCATTGAGATCTATGGCGACGATGTGAACGTCCGCGAGCTCCGTCGGCGCGTGGGCATGCTCTTCCAGCGGGCGAATCCGTTCCCGCAAAGCATCCAGGACAACATCTCGATCGCGCCGCGTGCGCACGGGATGGTGTCGCGCGGCGGCGACGCAGCGCTCGTCGAGCAGCGGCTTACGGAAGTCGGCCTCTGGGATGCGGTCAAGGATCGTCTCCACTCCTCGCCGTTCACACTCTCCGGCGGTCAGCAGCAGTTGCTGTGCCTCGCGCGTGCGCTGGCACTCTCGCCTGACGTGCTGCTGCTTGACGAGCCGACGTCTGCACTCGATCCGGGGACTACTGAGCACATCGAAGCCCTGCTGCGAACCCTGCGCGACACGATGACCATCCTCATCGTCACGCACAATCTCGCACAGGCGCTGCGAATCAGCGATGACGTCGTATTTCTCATGGCAGGGAAGCTCGTCGAAACCGCGCCGAGCGACAAGTTCTTTCACGGGGCAGAGGACGAACGCAGCCGCGAATACGTAAGCGGCCGCATCGGTTAATTCCACTAGTCGAAACCGGTACTCGCCGGTAGCGAATCAAACACGCACCTAAACAGGGGAGGTATCCATGCGCACAGGCTTGATGGGGGGGATCGCACTACTCGGAACGCTCGCGGTCGTCGCGTGCGGCGGCACTTCGGCGGGAACGTCATCGTCACCCGCGGGGACGCCGGCGCCCGCTGAGACCGGCAATCCGACATCCGCCGTTTCGCTGAGTGAGAGCGGCTCGTCGTTGCTCCTGCCGTACCTGCAGGAACTCGTTGCGCCACTGACCGCGGCGTACCCGAACATCACGCTGGCGCCGTCCGGCGGTGGTTCAGGCAAGGGCATCAGCGACGCCATCGCAGGGAACTCGATCCTCGGTGGGAGCGACGCGTACCTCAGCCCGGGTCAATTCACCACGAATCCCGGGCTCGCGAACATTCCGATCGCGATCTCCGCGCAGGGAGTCTGGGTCAACCTGCCTGGTGTCACGAGCCTGCAGCTCAGCGGCGACGTGATCGCCAAGATCTACGAGGGGTCGATCACCAAGTGGAACGATCCGGCGATTGCGGCACTCAACTCGGGAGCGACGCTTCCTGACACAACGATCATGCCGCTCGTGCGCCAGGGGACTTCGGGCGACACATTCCTGTTCACCTCGTTCCTCAGCGCAACCAACAGTGCGTGGGCGAGTGGGCCGGGGGCCGGCACAGGCGTCACCTGGCCAAAGGTCGCCGGTGAAGGCAGTGCCTCAAGCAACCCCGGAATGGTCACAGCCTGCAAGGCTGGATGCATCGCATACATCGGAGTCAGCGCTTCATCCGCGGCAACCAGCGCCGGGCTGGTGCAAGTCCAGGTGCAGAACAAGTCGGGTGCGTTCGTGCTGCCGACTCCGACCACCATTGCGGCCGCGGTTACGGCGGGCGCCGCGTCGATCCCCTCGAACCTGGCGCTGTCTCTCATCTACCAGGACGGCGCCCAGTCCTACCCGATCGTCAACTTCGAGTACGTCGTGGTGAACACGAAGCAGGCGTCGAGCGACGATGCGCTCGCGCTGCGGACGTTCCTCGAATGGACGATCGACCCTGCGGGCGGCTCGATGCCGTCGCTCCTCTCGGCCGAGAACTTCATCGGCCTGAAGGCCTCGGTCCCCGCATCTGTGCTGACTGCGATCACCACAGTCATCAACTCGATCTCCAGCTAACCGGAATCGTTTCACGCTCATGTCGATGATCAGTGCGCCGGCCGGCAAGGTGAGTGCCGGCCGCGCACGTCATCAAGTGAGCACCACCGAGCTGACGCGGTCGGACCGTGTGCTGCGCGCGGTGAGTGCGCTGGCGGCGATCGTCCCGACCGCACTGCTCGGCTTTATCGCGGTGATAATGATCATCGCCGCGCTGCCGTCCATCATCTTCAACGGGTTGTCGTTCTTCACGGGGTCGGTCTTCGACTTCGGTAACCAGTACGCGACAACGACGATTACGCACAACGGTCAGGTTGCGCTGCCGCACGCAGTGTTCGGCGTCCTCCCGCTGATCGTGGGCACGCTTGCCACATCCCTCATCGCGCTGGTCCTGGCGGTTCCGATCTCGGTCGGTGGTGTGCTCATGTTGAGCGAGATCATTCCGCGCCGCATCGCCGAGCCGCTTTCGGTGTTCCTCGAGTTGCTCGCCGGCATCCCGAGTGTCGTGTTCGGTCTCTGGGGGGTCGCGGTCTTCGGTCCGTTCATCGCCGACCACATCTATCCCGCCGTCAGCGCGCTCGGGCATGTCATCCCGTTCTTCAAGGCCCCGGTCGGAGTCGGTCAAGGGATGCTTACGGCGAGTTTCGTGCTGGCGGTGATGGTTATTCCCATCGTCGCGTCGACCACGCGCGAGTTGTTGCGACGCGTGCCCATCCTCGCAAAGGAAGGTGCGCTCGCGCTCGGCATGACCCGATACGAAACGGTGCGGGTGGTGACGATTCCCTATATCCGCACTGGTATCGTCGCGGCGTCACTGCTCGGATGGGCCCGTGCACTCGGCGAAACCATCGCCGTCCTGCTGATCATCGGTGACATCTACACGGTGCCGAGCAACATCTTCGGCAATAGCAGCACGATCGCCGCGTGGATCGCATCCACGCTCGACGGTGCACTCGGCGACTTCACGAAGATGAGCGTCCACGCGCTGGCGGAGCTTGGCTTGCTGCTGCTTGCGATCAGCCTTCTGACCAACCTCGCGGGCAGGCTCGTCGTCCGGCGAGTCGCAGGCGGCGTGCTCCCGGTGGGTCGTGGTGTCTAGGCCGCGCACGAGCCACGTTCGCGCCGGGATCTTCTGGGGTCTCTGTGGTCTTGCGCTCTTCCTGATTGTCGCGCCCGCCGTTGACATCATCATCAGCATCCTCGCGCACGCGTTGCCGGTTTTGAAGCCGAGCCTGCTCACAGAGACGACGGCGGGCAATCAGCTTGGGTTGCAGAACGCCATCGTCGGAACGCTGACACTGAGCCTGGGCGTGCTGATCGTTGCCGGGACGATCGGCGTCCTTGCGGGTCTCTACCTTGCCGAGTTCGCGCCGCCGCGTTTCGCAGCCACCGCGCGGTTCTTCTCCGAGGTGCTTGCGGGTGTGCCGTCGATCGTCGTCGGCTACGTGGGTTATGTCGCCCTGGTCAACGCTCTCGGATGGCACTACTCGCTGATGGCCGGTATCCTCGCGCTGAGCGCGCTGATCCTGCCGTACATCGTCAAGACCACGGAACTCGCATTCAGCAGCGTTCCCCGGACTCTTCGTGAAGGAGCGGTCGCCCTAGGCCTCTCGAAGGGCCGCATGATCCGTAAGGTCCTGCTTCCACCGGCACTTCCGGGCATCGTCTCCGGGCTTGTCCTGGCACTGGCGATCTCAACGGGCGAAACCGCACCGCTCCTGTTCACTGCGAACTTCAGCGATGGGAACCCCACTGGACTCTTCGCGCCGGTGGGATATCTCACGAACGTCACCTACACGGACATCCAGCTTCCGGGGACGGCCACCCAGGATCTCGCGTACGCGGCTGCCGGGGTCACCGTGCTGCTCGTCCTCCTCCTGATCTTCGCGGGACGGCGGATCACGCTGCGTTCCCGGCGCATGATCGCGAGGATGGACGTCTGAAAATGTCCGTGATACGATTGAGTGCAATGTTCGCGACTGCGCCGTCTCGATACTTTGGCCCGCCAGCCGTAAGGCTGCCGGGGGTCTCCTAGACACACCGCGCAGTTGCTTACCAGGGCTGGTTCATCAAAGATGGGTCAGCCCCGGATCCCGTGAGGTGGCCCATCACCACACGGAGGATCCTTACGGTGACCATAGAGCCGCTGCTCCCGAGCGCGACACATCGTCACGTCACTCGCCGAGTCCGGATCGGCGACGTCGTCGTCGGCGGCGACTCAATTCCCGTCATCGCCGGACCGTGCGCCGTCGAGGCGGGCTATGTCGGGCATGCGGTGGCGGCTCATCGAGCCGGTGCCAGCGTGCTGCGCGGCTGCGTGCTCAAGCCGCGCACCCGCCCAGGTTCGTTCCAGGGCATGGGCCTCGCCGGGCTCCCGCTCCTCGATGAAGCGCGACGCCGCACCGGTCTGCCCGTCATGGCCGAACCACTCGAGGTCAGCGACATCGAGGTCCTCCGCGATCACGTCGACGCGCTGATGATCGGCGCCCGCTCGATGCACAACACCCCCCTGCTGCGCGCGGCCGGGCAGAGCGGCATGACGGTGATCGTCAAGCGCGGCATGTCCGCGACCTACGACGAATGGCTCGCGGCCGCCGAGTACGTGACCGGTGAAGGCAACACGCAGGTCATCCTCTGCGAACGCGGCATCAGAACCTTCGAGACTGCGACACGGAACACGCTTGATGTCAGTGCGATCGCCGTCCTGCGCGAGTTGACCGACCTGCCGATCGCCGTCGATCCAAGTCATGCCGCCGGCAAGGCCAGCTGGGTCCCCTCGCTCGCGGTTGCCGCGCTTGCGGCGGGGGCCGATGCGCTGATCATCGAATCGCATCCCGAGCCGGAACGATCGATGTGCGACGCGGCACAGGCCATCACACCCGCCGCACTGGCGCATATCGTCATGGCGTCGCGCTCGCTCTGCGCGATGACCCGGCCCGCCGTCGTGGACACGGTCAGCGGATGCCGCGCGGTGATCGACACCATCGACGACGCGGTGTTCCAGATGCTCGAGTACCGCGCGGCCATGGTGGAGGCGGTGCAGCAGCGCAAGTCGTCTGCATCGACACCGGTGCGCGATGTCGAGCGCGAGCAGGCGATCGTCGATCGTCTGTCGACCCGCTCCCCGCAACTCGGTGGTCAGCGTGTCGACCGTCTGGTTCGCGCCATCATCGATGAGTGCCTGGACGCGGTCGGTGATGACGTTGCGGTATCGGCCTGATCAGGAGGAGGATCGCGGGGCTCGGCGTACGAAACGCGGCATCCAGCGCCAGACGCTGAACCCGATCGCGGCGACGATGAGCAACGGGACCGCGGTGACGAGCACGTCGAGTGCGACCCCGGTGACCGCGACTGCGTTGTGCCAACCCCCGGTCACTCCGGAGGACAGCGCGCTCGGCGCCGTGGCCACGAGGCGTGGCGCGCCGCGTTCGGAGAGCGCGATGGTCGCGGTCGCCATGTCGACCGATGCCGTGAGCGCGTTGAGTGTTCCCTGATCGGTGTCGATCTCCACCTGGACTGTTTCGATCTGCTGTTCGAGTGTCGTGATGTCGCTGAGCGACGTGGCGTTGGTCAGGAGCGTGTCCAGCGCGTGGAGATGTGCATGCGCGGACGCCAGCTCGGCGTTGACATCGACGAACTGCGCCGTGTGATCGACGCTGGAGAAGTCGATCGACGAGGCGACGAATGAAGACGGCATGCCGTTCAGGAAGGTCGCGATGCTCGTTGCAGGAATTGCGAGGGTCACGGCGCCGCTGACGATGCGCCCGTCGCGGGCCGGCTGCGTGCTGGAACTGGCGACGTACCCGCCCAGCGCGACCGCCCTGGCGATGACGCTGTCGAACGACGTGAGAAACGCTCCGGACGGGACGGTATATGCCGCGCGAACCGACCGCTGCAGGTCCGCCGTCGGCGGGGTGCCGACGGTGATGGCAGTCGACGCGGGTGTCTGCACCGGCGCACCGGCGATCGCGAGGCCGGCGGAGCCTTCCCCGGGTCCATGGACCGACGACGCAGCATCCCCCGCGGCGCTCATCGTCGAACTGGCGCATCCTGCGATCACGGCTGCGGCCGCGAGAATCGTGAAACCGGCGAGAAGGTGGCGAGTGAGCATCGGCGATCCTGAGACGCGGCCTCCGGCCGGGAAGTTCCCGTCCTGCACTCGGCCGGGCCATGCAGGGCACAATGCGGTCTGGATCAAACGGTCGGAGTGGAACGTGCTGCGTCGGACAACCAAGCTGTGGGTACCGGGTCTCCTGGCGCTGGTGATCGCCGGGTGCGGAGAGACGTCGACCGTTGCACCGACCCCGAAGCCAACGGCTGCGGCGCCGGTAGCGCCGACAGTGGAAATCGTCAAGGCCGCGCTTGTCAGCGACGGGGATGTCCCCAATTCCCAGGTGGGCCAGGCGCCGACTGAGGGCTCGGAGGCCGCGCTCGTGAGTGATGGACTCGTTCCCACCGCATGTATCAAGACGACCGGCATCACGGCTGGGACGCGCGATGCGGTGGGAACCGATGTCAGCCAGTCGCTGGCCGCCGCGGCGAAAGCAGTCACGGAAGCCGTGATCATCGAGGCGAACCCAGCCGACACCGTGACCGACATCGGTCAGGCAACAGCGGGTGCACGCGCGTGCCCCGAGCACGACCAGAACACTGCGGAGCAGTTCGGCGATACCTCGGTGGCCACCGCGACGATGACCATCGGTTCATGGACGGGGACGCGGACGTCTGCGCTGGACACCTTCGCGACTGGCGTGACCAAGGTGGCGAGCTACGTCTACTTTCTCGGTCTGACCGGAGGATTGCTCGTGCTCCAGCTGGGCGTCGCGTTCGCGAACGTCGAGCCGTCGGCGCTGTTTCAGCAGCAGGCTGATGCGCTCGCCACGAAACTCTCGCAGCGGCTGGCGGCACTTTCCTGATTCGAGGTGTTGGCGCACCAATGGTGGTGCGGTTTCGCAAGCGCGACGCTCGAGCGGCGGTGCGCGCATTCAACCCCGTCGACCTCGCGCAGATGGAAAGTGCGGCCTGGATCGGCTACTACCGCCGTGAGTGGGGCCGAGTCCTCGCTGCGTCAGTCGGCCTGGTGCGCTGCGGGTTCCGGTTGCCGTGGCCGCAGACGTTATGGGGCGCTTGGCTGGTGCTACGCGCGAATCAGCTGTGGGCGCCGTATCCCGACAACGATCCTGACGGCGCGCGCGGCCTCATGACCGGCTTCTACCAGCTTGCCGGCGGCGGGGGCGAGGGATTCGATCCAGCGAAGGCCGCGCGCCTCGAAGTGGAATGGTGGCGCGTGCATCGCGAGCTGCAGCACGATGGGCAACGTGACGAAGCCGAACTGGGCGAAGCCGTGGCGGCGCTGTACGCATACACCTATGACACGCCGATCGCAAACGTGCGCGAGAGCGGGCAGTTGCGCGCCGACGCGATGCGCATCTGCGACCGGTGGGTCGCGAGTGGATGCGACCGCAACGATCCGCTGGTTACCGGCATGCGGCGCTGCCTGTTGCGCAGCTATCGCAGTCTCAAGGCTGCGGTAGCAGAGGGTTAGAGCCCCATCACCGCCGTGCGTGCTTCGTCAGTTCGCGTGCGTGCGGCGCGGGATGATGTTCGCATGCTCGCGGCCGCGTCCGGGAACGGCTGACACGTCACGGGCACCGATCGGCGCCCCGCACGATGAGCAGACGAACACGCCCTGCGCAACGGCGCCGCACTCGGTGTGCACCACCTCGAGCGGTGGCCCGTTGGGCGCCGCGTAGCGGTCGCCCCACTGACGCATCGCCGTGAGCACCGGCCAGAGCTCACGGCCCTTGTCGGTGAGCCGGTATTCGTGGCGAGGTGGATGCGACGAGTACGGCACACGATCGAGCACACCAGCGTCAGCCAGCCGGGTCAGGCGCTCCTGCAGGATGTTGCGCGAGATCCCAAGACGGCGCTGGAAATCGTCGAAGCGCGTGACGCCGAGAAAGGCGTCGCGAACGACGAGCATGCTCCACCACTCACCGACGACCTCGAGGCATTGGGCAACGGAGCAGTCGAAGCCGGCAAAGCTCTTGCGTTCCATGGCTACTAGCCTAGTGAGTTGCATAATAGAACGCAACCCCCTAGAGTCAGCGTCGTGGCGCAGCTGACGACCCTCGAACCGACGGTGCAGGCATCATCGCGCCAACGCCCCCGCGTTGTCTTCCTGGTGACCGCACTCGGCGCCTTCATGGCGTCACTCGATCTCTCGATCGTCAACGTCGCCTTTCCAGCGCTCGAGCGGTCTTTCCCGAGCGATCCGAAGTCGGAGCTGGCATGGATCATCATCGGGTACGGGATCGTCTTCGGATCGCTGCTGGTGATCGCGGGTCGGACTGCGGACCGCCTCGGCAGCCGCCGGGTGTTCTTCACCGGTCTCGGCATCTTCTGCCTGGGCTCTGCGCTCTGCGGCTTCGCGCCGTCGGTGCTGTTGCTGGTGCTCGGGCGGCTTATCCAGGGCGTGGGTGCTGCAGCACTGCTCCCCGCGTCATTGAGCCTGTTGCTCGATGCATTTCCGTCGGAGCGCCGCTCGCAGGTCGTCGCGCTGTGGGGAGGAGTTGGCGCACTCGCAGTGGCGACGGGGCCGTCGTTCGGCGCCGCACTCATCACCGTGGGTGGCTGGCGCTGGGCGTTCTTCGTGAACCTGCCGATCGGTGCGCTTGCGTGGCTGGCGGGCCGGCGTGTGCTGTCGCGCTCGATCCCACGCCGGCCGGACGCGAAACCCGACTATCTCGGTGCGCTGCTCATCGCCGTGACACTCGGGTCACTGGTGCTCGGTATCTCGCAAGGGCCGACCTGGGGTTGGGCGAATTCGCGAATCATCGCGTGCTTCGTCGTGGCGCTCGTCGTCGGCACGATCTTCCTGCTTCGCTCCGCGCGTCATCCCGAACCCGTTCTGGATCTGACGCTGTTCAGGACCCGCTCGTTCAGTGTCGCCAACCTCGCGACGTTCCTGTATGCCATGGGCTTCTTCGCGATGCTGCTCGGCAACATCCTCTTCCTGACGAGCGTCTGGCACTACTCGATTCTCATCGCCGGACTGGCCGTAACGCCCGGACCGCTTGTCGTTGCTGCCGTGTCGGGTCCTGCCGGCAAGACCGCGGCGCGCGTGGGTTTTCGCAAGGTGCTGCTCGCCGGATTCGCGGTCTTCGTTGCCGGCCTCGTCTGGTACGCGACGCGCGTCGGCCTCGACCACAACTATCTGCTCGACTGGCTTCCGGGCACGCTCATCACCGGCCTCGGCATCGGACTTACCTTCCCCGTCTTGAGTGCCGCCGCTGTGTCGAGCCTGCACCAGGAACGCTTTGCCGTCGGCAGCGCGGTGAATCAGACCGCGCGTCAGGTTGGCGGCGCCTTCGGTATCGCGCTGCTGGTGGTCATCCTCGGCACGCCGCACGGGCTTGCTGACGCGCTCAACCACTTCCACGATCTCTGGTGGTACGCGGCCGCGATGGCGGCGTTGTCGGGCCTTGCGTGCACGCTGATCCGACCCGTGACGCGCCCAGCGTCGGTCGCCGTCGAACGCTGATCCGGCGCGGCGGGCTCGCCTGGATCTCGTTCGGCGCCGGTCAGAAGGGTGCACCCGGGGTAGGATGGACTCCAGTGGAGTTTCGCTGATGCCCAACATGTTCCGGCGGCGCCGCCCGGAACCGGATGCCGCGTCGCCGCCAGTGCCCGTCTCGACGGGGATCACCTGTAGCGTGCCCGGCTGCTCGAACGGCAACGCGCAGCCCTGCGCATATCGCGACCGTCGCGGAAGGATGTGCCAGGTTGCGTCCTGCCTCGATCACGGCGTCACCCTCTACGACGTTCCGTATTGCCGCCGGCACGGAAGCACGGTCCAGGCGATCGGCGAGCTGGCCTCGGATCCCAACGGCCGTCCGGATCTCAACGACCGAACGCCGTCGCTGGTCAACTGGATTTCGCGCGACCTCGATCAGCACATTCGCAAGCTGCTCGAGGCGACAGCGGGCGAGGGTGAAAAAGTCCTTGTCGACGACGCCGTTCGGCTCTCGCGGGACAACAACCGGAACCTGCGGTGGGAGCGGAGCTGGCGCCTCGTCGAACACACGGGCCTCGTGCTCAAGGTGACGATCCATGTGTCCGAGGAGAACGACGCGCTGGTGCGTATCAACGTCGGCAGCGAGATGGTCGCCGACGGCATCCCGCCGTGGATCGCACGCCGCCGCATGGGCGAGGACGTTGATGTGGCGATCGACATCGCACAACGCAAGCTCTTCTACCAGTACCTCGAGGAAGCGGTTGCCAACGCGGTCGCGGAGTTTCGCGCCGGTAGCGATCGTCCTCACGCGGGCTGATCGAGCAACACCGTGGGGGACGGAGTTGCGATCCGCCCGCTCAGCGCCGACGATGCACCCGCCTATCGCGCCTTCCGGTTGCAGGCGATTCGCGAGACCCCGCTCGCATTCACCTCGAGTTTCGACGAGGAGTTCGCACAGCCGCTGACCGCAACGGTCGAGCGCATCGCACCGCCAGGGCGTCCCGACGACGCCGTCTTCGGCGCCTTCGACGACGCGGGTGACCTCATCGGGATCGTCGGACTCACCGTGCCGTCGCGCCCGCAGCAGTGTCACAGCGCAACACTGTTCGGCATGGGCGTCGCGCTGCGTGCGACTCGCCGCGGCGTTGGCAGAGCACTCGTGCTGCGCTGCCTCGAGCATGCGTCGTCCATCCCCGGCGTCCTGCAGGTACAGCTGCGAGTCTCCGAGGGCAACGCCGCGGCCGAGCGGCTGTATCGCTCGTGCGGTTTCGAGGAATGGGGCCGTGAGCGGCGCGCGGTGATGGTGCAGGGAACTGCCGTCACCAAGGTTCACATGGTGCGCATGCTCGACAGCTGATCAAGGCGTGCTTCCGGCGCGGATCGGTAGGATGCCCGGACGCACACCGCAGGTGCCGGCAAGTGGGAGACCAGGCGAGATGTCGGAGCGACAGATCCCGAAATGGCGCGAGATCCGTCCTCTGCTGCGCGCCAAGCCTTTCTCGCTCAACCCGACAACACGGCGTCTCGAACGAGCGTTGACCATCGCGGATCTCCGAACGGTCGCGCGTCGCCGCGCGCCGCGCGCCGTCTTCGACTACACCGATGGAGCCGCGGAAGCGGAGATCAGCCTCCGCCGCGCGCGGCGATTGTTCCGTGACCTGGAGTTCTCGCCGGCGGTGCTGCAGGACGTGTCACAGATCGACACAACCACCGAGATACTCGGGCGGGTGTCGGCGTTGCCATTTGCGTTTGCGCCCACCGGGTTCACGCGCCTGATGCACCACGAGGGCGAGTGTGCCGTGGCGCGAGTCGCTGAATCGATCGGCATCCCGTGCGCACTCTCCACGCTGGGGACAACATCGATCGAGGATGTCGCCGCCGCCGCGCCGTCTGCACGCAAGTGGTTCCAGCTGTATGTCTGGAGGGATCGCGGCGCGGGCGAGGAGCTGATGGGCCGAGCGCGCGACGCTGGTTTCGAGGCGCTGATGCTCACCGTCGACGCGCCCGTCGCCGGCATGCGTCTGCGCGATGTGCGCAACGGCTTCTCCATCCCACCAACGCTGACGCCGAAGACGGTTGCGGACATTGCGACACACCCGGCGTGGTGGATCAACCTCCTGACGACGCGCCCGCTCACGTTCGCGTCGTTGAGCTCATGGGACCGAACGATCGCCGAGCTCATGGACGCGCTGTTCGATCCGACGATGACGATGGCCGACCTGGAGTGGGTCCGTTCGCTCTGGGATGGACCGCTGATCATCAAGGGCGTGCAGACGATCGCCGACGCGCGACGCATGGCCGATGCCGGCGTCGAAGCCGTTGTGCTCTCCAACCACGGCGGCCGTCAGCTCGATCGCGCGCCCGTGCCGCTGCGGCTGGTGCCCGCTGCGGTTGAGGCTGTCGGTGATCGCACCGAGGTCTGGGTCGACACCGGGATCATGAGTGGCGCCGACATCGTTGCCGCAATCGCGCTCGGCGCGAAGGCGACGATGGTCGGCAGGGCGTATCTCTACGGGCTGATGGCGGGTGGCGAGCGAGGCGTTGCCCGGGCCGCGGAGATTCTGACGGCGGAGATCCGTCGCACCATGAAGCTCCTGGGAGTGCGGAGCCTCAGCGAACTCGGCGCGCAGCACGTTCGCCTCCCCTAAGACGAACGCCGGACGCGGGAGCAGATACGCTGGCGGCATGTCCACGGGGAACGCGGGTTGGAGCGGCTACGCGGAGCAGACGGCGCTGTCCGAGCATCGCTCGCGGCTGCGCCAGCCGGACGGGGAGGGGGCACCGTCGAGATCGAAATCCAGTTCCCTGAGGACTACGGAGCAGACCAGCGCGAGCGGATCGTTCAGGAAATCCTTTCGGGACTGACGAGGGCTCTCAGCGGCTGACGCTCGGGCGGACCTCCCCATTTCGCTGGCGTATCACCGACTGCATGCGCGTCCCGTCGCTTCGTCTCTCTTTGTGCTCGTGATCGGAGGAGCCAGCGTGCGCTCCCGGACCAGCGACGGAGCGGAGCCCCGTGGGCCGCGGCGCGGCACCCCCGCGGTCGGGACGATCACGAATGGCTTGACGGCAACTCGTCCCGCCGGCGTGTGCGCCGCTACCTCCTGGCGTCCTGCTCCAGCCCGCCACAGTGGGGCCAGACCTCGTCGTCACCTCACTCGGTGGCTGGCCGGCTCCGGTCCTCCTCGGCCAGCCGGTGCTGGGAGCCACGCGGCCGGCGTCGGGATTCGAGTGGACTGCGGACGAGAACGCAGCGGTGCGTGGTCTCCCAGCGGACTTCGGACCGCGCAATGCGAGCGCTCTTGTGCCGGCGTTCCCGACGCGGATCGATCAGTTCGTTGAGACGGCAAACTCGTTCGCGACCGTCACCGACGCCATCCGCTGGTTTGCGACCTGGCCCGGCGTCTCAGCGCTGCCCGCATCCGAATTGATTCCGGCACCTCGCGCGACGGCATTCCAAGTGTTGCACTGCTCACGCAAGCGGACGCGGCAATCGTCACCAATTGGAGCGCCACCGTTCTGGATACGCCGTCCGAGTTCCAATACGTCATGAGGACGGGCAACACGGTGATCACCATCGAATTCGACGGCGGCGATCAGGTCAGCGAGGCATCGACCGAAACAGTACGCACGCGCGGCACTCGAGCTCGTGATACGGAGGTGCGCAGGGTTGCTCAGCCGCTGACGCGTTCGCGAACGCGGACCGACCAGCCCACAGGCGCGTGTTCCAGAGGTGGCGGTTCCGGTGGCGCGACGACAGTCACCTCTGGTGGAAGCGCGGCGACCTCATCGGCCCGACGACCATCAGTCATGATGAGCGGGGTGCCGCAGCGCTTGCACGTATAGAGGGTTCCGAGCTCGGACCACTTCCAGCATGTCGGGCAGCAGACGTTTGTAACCACCGCTCATTCTCGTCAAGGGAATCGACCAGACAGCGTGCGGTGCCAAGACGGTGCCACGACCGTGACGTGTTCAGCGCAATGGTCCGACTGCTCGTGGTCGGCTATGGTGGTCATGTGACCACCGGCCGGCGCTGACCGTGATCATCAACGGCATCTACGACGAGAGCTGGTTTGTCGAGATCGAGGCAATCGCGGCGGCGTGGAAGCGCTGAGAACATCACCACTTTCCTCGACGTGGCGAATGCCAATCCGGATTGCATTGCAGATTAGTCATACAACGGGATGATTTTTGCGATCCAGGTCTACCGCGACGCGTTTGGTTGCGTATCGTGACCCAACATGAGAATGGTTCGACTGCTGCGCATCGCCGCCCTTCTGACAATGGGATTAGTCGCGGGATGTGGCGCGGGCGGCACGTCGCTCGGCACGCCAACGGGTAACACGCACTCACCGTTCGCTGTTTTCTCTGCGCACGTCGTGCTCAGAGGCGAGATGAACGTGAGCGGCTCGTTCACCGACTCACTGACTGCGCGTCACGAAACCTGCGCTGCGTATGCCAACGGTCAAATCCCGGCCACGACGTTGTTCGTCGTCCCGACTCCCTATGACACGACCGACGTCAGCGGCCATACCGTCCAGTACACCGCCGGCGTGCCGATCAACAACTCGAAGACCGGGTACCACGGTCCGGGGACGTATACCGGCCTGTCGGCACTCGTGTCGGTGTTGCTCATCGACAACGCGTCCTATCTGCCGGGCAACAACGCGACCGCAACGATCACCGTTGGCATGGACGGGTCCGGTGCACTCTCGTTCTCGGGATTGCAGGATGTCGCGACCAATGCCCCCGAGACGGGCGTTGTCACCTGGACCTGCAGCAACTAGGCGAAGACTCCCTCAGCTCGCCGCGATGGCGTCGATCTCCACTGCGGCGCCGAACAGGAGACCCGCCGCCTGGACGGTGACGCGAGCCGGTTGCGGCGCAGGAAAGCGTCCGCGGTACGCGCGGTTCATCGCGTCGAAGTCGTCGAGATCGCGCAGCCAGACCGTGATTCGCACGACGTCCTCGAGACTCAAATCGGCGCGCCGGAGCACCTCTTCGAGATGATCGAGCGCGATGGTGGTCTGCTCCTCGACGTCACCAATCGGATGGTTGTCCGCATCGGTGCCGAACTGCCCCGAGATGAAGCAGAGCCCGCCGGCCACGACAGCCGACGAGTACGGGACGCCCGTGATGTGGTGCTGAGCATTGATCGCTGTCTTCATGGCCATTCCCCGAACAATGTCCTGCGGTGATGCCTTGAAGCGTAGGTCCCGATCACTTCGGTGGCCGCCGAAGTAATCTCCGACTTCAATGGATGATGTGAGCGTGACTCGCCGCTTTCTCGTGCTCCACGGTCTGGAGAACCATCGGCCGCAGGCGCACTGGCAGTGGTGGCTCGTCGACCAGCTTCGCAGTCGAGGCGAACAGGTTCTCTACCCTCAGATGCCGAACGCGGACACGCCGCAGCTCGACGAGTGGATCGACATGCTCGTCGCCGAGTGGGCGCAGATGGGCAACGGCGAGCGTGTCGTCGTCGCCCACAGCATGGGATGCGTCCTCTGGTACGAGGCGAGCGCTCGCGATAGGATCTCGCCGTCGGCGGATCGGGTCCTCCTCGTGTCACCGCCGGGTCCATCGTTCATTCGCACGCCGATCGTCGCCAGTTTCCTCAGCGGGCCCTGGAAGGCTGCGCCGTTGCGCGCGTCATCGCGCACCCGGATCCGGCTCGTCAGCTCTGATGCCGATCCGTACTGCGTCGATGGGCCGGCATCGACTGTCTACGGCGAGCCGCTCGACCTCGACGCCGAGACCATCACATCCGCCGGGCACATCACGATCGACGACGGATACGGACCATGGCCCGATGTGCTCCGATGGTGCGTGAATCCACGCACGCGCTTCAGCGAACACGGCGCGCCACAGCGCTGAAGGACACGCACGCTATGGCGCAGCGATCCTCGGTGTTGCCACGTTGAACGTATCGAGAATTCCCTCATGCCCGGCCGGTGTCACCGTGACGGCGCGACTCTGCGGTGAGCGCTGCAGCCACCCGAGTGCGATGCATCGATCGAGCAGTCCTCGCCCGGCAATCCCGGCGAGATGGTGGCGTCGCTCACTCCAGTCCAGGCAATAGCGCACGACCAGGTGGCGTGGGAGCAGAACGCCGAAATCGCTGAGAAAGCGCATCCCCTGTGGTGTGACGCGATAGTCGACGTCGTGCCGGTATCCGGCGCGAGCATTGTCGGCCTCAGCGTGATGCCGTCCACCATCCACGTCGCACAGATGTCCCGCGCGCAGCATGTTCGCCATCAAGTCGACGCCGAGGCGACCCGCGATGTGGTCGTAGCAGGTGCGTGCCTCGCGCAATGCATCGGCGCGTAGCCCCTGGCGGAGCGACCGAATCGGCGTCGTCGGCGCGAGCTGCGAGAGCAATTCGAGCGTCCGACCCACGATCGGTCCCGCCATGCGGTAGTTGCGGTTGCGGCCCTGTGCGGTGACCGTGAGCAAACCGGCGGCGACGAGTTTGCCGAGATGTCCGCTCGCGGTCGCGGGAGTCACGCCGGCCTCCACCGCAAGCGCGTGCGCGGGGAGTGATCGACCGTCGCCCAGCGCAAGGAGCATCCGGCATCGCCCCGGGTCGGCGAGCAGGGCGCCGATGGTTGCGATGTCGACGTCGCCGTGGTGCCGCGCCACCGGAGCCTCGACGGCCGCGAGATCAGCGGCCATCGTCTGCATCCTCGATGCGGCCGTCGCGAAGGCGAATGACGCGCTGACAGCGCGCAGCGACTGCCGGGTCGTGTGTCGCGATCAACATGGTCAGCCCGCGGTCGTGGTGCAACGCGAACAGCAGGTCGAGCACCTCGGTGCCGACGGCCGAATCGAGGTTACCCGTGGGCTCATCCGCCAGCAACAGGTGCGGCTCGCCGATGAGCGCGCGCGCAATCGCGACACGCTGCTGCTGACCACCGGAAAGATGCGACGGGAGATCATGTTCACGGCCCTCGAGTCCCACTGCCACGAGCAACTCGCGCGCTCGAGCGCGCTTGTCGAACGATGTCTTGAACGGCAGCACCGGCGCCGCCACGTTGTCGAGCGCTGTCAACGCCGGCAGCAGGTGGAAACGTTGAAAGACGAAGCCGATGCTCCGCCGGTACAGCGCGCGAGCCGCGCCGCTCAGCGCGCCGAGGTCGCGACCGTCAACACTGACGGATCCGCTGTCCACAACGTCCATCGCACCTGCGACGTGGAGCAGCGTTGACTTGCCCGAGCCGGAGCGACCGGTCACCGCCACCGTGGCGCCCACAGGAATATCGACGGAGACGTCCGCGAGTGCAAGCACGGGCAATCCCGCACCGGACCGGTACGTCTTGCTCACCGACTCGAAGCGAACCGCAATGCTCACGGCGGTCTCGCTACTCATCGGCAGCCAGCACGGCCGCAAGCGGCCGGTCCGAGGTGAAGAGCAGGACGGCTGCGGTGCCGGCAAGCGCCACGACGGTTCCGCCTGCAGCAGCCGCCGCCGCGCCGCCAATCACAGGCCAGGAGAGCCCGAACGCGATCGATGCAGCCACCAGCCCCACCGCACCGCCGCCGACCGCGCCCACCAGCGCGGTGAACAAGCCCTCGACCGTCAGCAGCACGCCTATCTGCCGTCTGCCCCAGCCCGACGCCTCCAGCGCGGCGAGCTCGCCCGCGCGCTCCCGCAGGTTCAGGTATGTCACGTCAGCCACCGCCGCGGCGCCAAGCGCGACCGCGAGCAGCGCGGAGATGACATCCGTTCCGCGCGTGGTGGCCGTGACCAGGCCGGCGAGTGCGCTGTCACCGATCGACGAGTTGAACGACGCCTGCGCGGCGAGCAGCACGGCGAGCGCGGCCACACCGACGCCGAGCCCCACGGCAGCAAGCGCGCAGCGGCCGGGGACTCGAGCGAGCCCGGTGAGCGCCATCCCGGCGATCGACCGCACCGGGAAACCGGCGCGACGCGGGGCCCGTGCCGCAGGTGCCAGCGCACTCGTCGGCTCCGACCTCGCGGCCAGCCACGCAGGCACGAGCCCGGCCAGCACGGATAGCACCAGAGCGACCGGAAGCACCAATGCAGCGCGCCACAACGGGAGCGCGAGCTTCAGCCCTGCGATCAACGCCGCGGACAGCACCGTCCCGGCCACACCCGCAAGCAGCCCAAGCACCACCACCTCGCCGAGCACGAGCACGAAGACCTGGCGCCGGCCCCAGCCGAGCGCCCTGAGCACACCGATCTCGGTTCTTCGGCCGCGCACCCCTGCCAGCGCAGCCTCGGCGAGGAACAGCGCGCAGACCACGAGGATGAGCGCGAACAGCGCCAGGCTTTCGCGGTCGGCCTGCTGCAGGACGACGAGCGCAACCATCACCGCGGTCCACTGCTCGGACACCTGGAGCGCCGGCCGCCCGAAGGCGGTCGCGGGCAGCGCGACGGTAACCGCCTGCGGCGACGCGCCTGCGGTGACGATCACCTGGAGCCCGGTCGCCTGACGGATCTCCTGGCCGACGGCTGCAATCTTCATCAGCTGCTGCTGAACCGAGCCGCGCAGCCCGGCGACCCGGACCCGGATCGAGCCGATCGGGGCCGCCGCCTGGCTGTCCGTGCCTGCGAAACGGAGCGGGTTCTCGAGCGCGGCCGCTCCGGCCATGCTGGTCAACAGCAGCGGTGGTTGCTGCGCATAGCCCGCCATGTTGCCATCGGGCTCGAGCGGCTGATTCCCCAGGTCCGCGCGGCTCGCAGCGTTCGCGCCCGTGAGGATCGGTGCGCTGTAGCTGGCGAGCGGGGAACCCGGTCCGGCATTCGCGAACCCGGCCAGCTTGTAGGGATCGAATTCACCCACGGTCTTCATGAGCACGATGCCCGCGCCGTTGCCGGAGAGGCCTAGATGCTCGGTCAGCACGCGGAACCCCTGGTCGGCGGCTGCCGGCGGAGCCGCGACGAAGGTCGAGCCGTTGACGTCGGTCCCGGCATCCCACACCGAATTTGCGTTGGACACAGGTTCCGGTGACAGCTGTCCCGTCGGCTGACCGTGATACGCCACCGGCCCGACGGTCCAGTACTGGGTCACGAACTGCGACAACGAGGATCGATCCGCCGAGACGGGGCCGCTGAGCTGAGTCAAGAGGTCCTGCCACGCCTGCGCGCTGGCGATGGTCGTGTGCTGGACCGGTGTCGACGGCTCGGCTTCGAGCGATCGAAGGATCTGCCCCGAAAGCTCGCCAGAGCGGGCAACGCCAATCGCCGCAGCCGGGAGCCGTCCTATCGTCACGTGATCGGCGTCGCCGTCGAACGCCGCGGTGCTCCCGAGCAGCGGAACGACGATGTCGTTGCCGATCGACGACGGAGTTGCGTCGCCGCTGAAGTACTGGCCGGACGTCACCGCGCCCTTGAGGCCCGTCAACGCCTCCTCCTGTGCAGGGTCGATGCCCGCAATCAAGACGGGAAATGACCACTCCACCGTCCCCTCGATCGGCCCGGGCGATGTGTCCTGCAGTGAATAGCAGTTCGCGCCGGAGAGCGCGAGTGCGTCACGCTGAAAAGGCGACGTCACGAACGCGTTGTCGCCTCCCTGCACCCCGCAGACATTCACCTTCTTCCCATTCGGCAGTGTCTCGACGACTCCGAGGGTGCCGCCGTCGACCTGGATGCCGCTGAGTGCATCGGGCGTCACGTACACATAGCCATCGTCCTGCACGGGATAGTGGGACAGGCCTTGATCGGCCGTGAAGCTGGAGGTCACGCTGAAGACTTCCGCACCCGAATTCCCGACCACGTTTATGAGATCCACGGGAAGCGATGCGGTCTCGAGCACATAGCCGACGACTGCCAGCGGCGCCGCGACGCCAACGCCTGGCAGGTGCTCGATCTTTGCGTCCTGCGATGTCGTGATGCCGCCCGTCGCAGTGGAGAGGTAGTTGACCTGGACGAGATGGTCACCCGTCTTGGCCTGACTCGAGCCCTTTGGAAGCACGAGCAGGTCGTAGGTTCCGCGCCAGTTCTGACCGACCACTCCATTGATGCGCGCAAGTCCGACATCGACCGACGCCGTCAAGAGGCAGAAAGCGACCGCGGCGACCACCATGCCGGCACCAAGCGCGATCGCGCGACCTCGTGCAAAGCGCACCTGGCTGATCAAGAGCCGGATCATTGCGGCGTCACTGGACGAAGCCTCACCCTGAAAGCTGACTGGACGCGACGATTACCGTTGGTTGCGCAGTCGATTGTCAATATCCAGTTCGGCAACGCTCGTGTGACCATCGGCGCGAGCGCAGAAGTGGTCTGCCAGACGCTCCGAATTGGTGATTCGGTGCGAAAGGCCATTGGCGTCACACTCGTCCCCATGGCTCGTGAGGCGCTGCCGCATGACGGCTGAGCACGTGGTTGTCGTCGACAACCTCTGCAAGCGCTACGGTGACCATACAGCGCTTGCCGGCATCTCGTTCTCGGTGGAAGCGGGGGAGGTGTTCGGGCTGCTCGGCCCCAACGGCGCCGGCAAGACCACCACGCTGGAGATCCTCGAAGGGTTCCGCAGGCCCGATACGGGACGCGCCCAGGTGCTCGGGGTGGATCCCGCGTCACGATCGACCAGCACCGAGCTACGCGAACGGCTCGGCATCGTGCTGCAGGACGCATCGATCGAACCGTTTCTGAGCGTGCGTCAAGCGCTCAAACGCAATGCCGGCTATTACCGCGCGCCGCGCGATGTGGACGAGGTCCTCGCGCTCGTCGGCCTCACGGAGAAAGCGGACGATCGGGTGAAATCGTTGTCCGGTGGACAGCTCCGCCGTCTCGATCTCGCCGTCGGTGTTGTCGGCGCGCCGGAACTTCTGTTTCTCGACGAGCCGACGACCGGCTTCGACCCGGTGGCTCGTCGCGATTTCTGGACGCTCGTGCGGTCGCTTGCGGAGGGCGGCACCACCGTGCTGTTGACGACGCACTACATGGAGGAGGCCGACGCGCTGGCCGACCGTGTCGCCGTGCTGCGTGGCGGTCGCGTTGTCGCGGAAGGCTCGCCGAAGTCGCTCGGCGGGCGTGACATCTCCGAAGCGCGCATCCGGTTCCGCCTTGCACTGACGACAGATCTTGCAACAGTGCCCGTTGCGCCGACCAGTCGCGATGGGAACGTCGTCGAGATCCTCACGTCCGATGAGATCTCCGTGTTGCGGACGCTCATCAACTGGGCGGTCAGCGCGGACGTGACAATCGACGGCCTGACGGTGGAGCGGCGCAGCCTCGAAGATGTGTACGTCATGCTCACGGGCGGCAACCAGGACGTGGTGCCTGCGGAGGAGCATCAGTGAGCGCGGAGCAGTCGGTAAGCCTGCAGCGCGGCTCGCCGGCGAACGAGCTCACGCGCGATCTGCGTCTCATCGGACGTCACGTCTACTACGAGCAGTTGAGCTTCTGGCTGAACCCGATCGGAGCGTTTTTCAGCGTCGGCTTCTCGGTGGTGTTTCTCACGTTGCTGGCGATCGCCGGTGGCACGTCAAAGGTGACGTTCCTTGGCGGCGTCCCGCTGATCGAGTACTACGTTGCCGGGTTCAGCGCGTACGGCGTCATGTCCGTGTGCTTCTCCAACCTCGCGATCACGCTTGTGATTCGCCGCGAGAACCGGCAGCTGATGCGCCTGCGACTCTCGCCGCTCCCGACGTGGATCCTCGTGCTCGCCACGGCGCTGAACATGGCGATCATCTCGGCCGTCGACATCATCGTGTTGCTGCTCGTCGGTGCACTCGCGTTCCACGTCGCGTTGCCGGCGCAACCGTTCGCGCTCATCGTCGTGGTGCTGATCGGTGTCGCGTGTTTCAGCATGATGGGGGTCGCGGCGAGCACTGCCATTCCCAATCAAGAGTCCGCCGGCCCGGTGGTGAGCCTCGTGTTCTTCGTCCTGGTGTTCCTGTCGGGGCTGTACTTCCCACTTGCACCGGGCTCAGGGCTGCTGCAGATTTCCAACTGGTTCCCGGTGCGGCACATGATCACCGCCGTCTTTGCCACGTTCAGCACTCAACCGGGCATCGACGCCTTTCCCTGGCAGGACATCCTCGTGATGGCCATCTGGGGCGTGCTCTGCGCGGTCATCGCGGTACGCCGGTTCCGCTGGGAACCGCGACGCCGCTGAGGCGTCAGTTCCCGTAGGCCGTCAACTCACCGCCGGCGGGTACCACGAGCATCCCGTTGCCGACGGCTATGCCGACGAGCACGTCAGCGCCCTGCTCGTCGAGACCGAGGAGGAGAGGCCTGGACCAGAACGCGGCAGAGAGAGCAAATGCGTCGGACTCGACACGCCCGAACGGCCCCGTGGCGCAAATTGATAAGGAATCGTTAAGCCTCGGAGCCGGTCCCTTGGATCTCCTCACCATCTTTTTCAAAGGCCTCGTTGGCGGCGCACTCGTCGTGCTCTTCGCGCTGATCGGCGAGGCAATTCGCCCACGGAGCCTCGCCGGCCTCACGTCAAGCGCACCGTCCGTCGCAACCGCTAGTCTGCTGGTGACGCTCCTGACGAGCGGGGCCTTGATGGCGTTCGACCTGTCGCTCGGCATGATCGCGGGCGCGGTCGGATTGGTGGTGTGGTGTCTCGTCGGAGCCAAAACGGTCGATCGCCTGGGCAGTGTCAAAGGTGCAGCTGTGGCGACCGCATCGTGGTTCGTGACGGTCGCCGTCCTGTGGGCGGTCTTCCTTCGATGAAGCACTACGTGCTGCGTTTCGCCTTTGGCTTCGTGATCTCCGTTGTCGCCGCGTTTGTCGCGCAGGTAGCCGGCGCGAAAGTTGGGGGATTGTTCCTTGCGTTTCCGGCGATTCTGCCGGCGACCCTGACGTTGATTGAACGCCGCGAGGGACATGCGCAGGCGGTGTCGGACGTGCGGTGGGCCACGCTCGGCGCCATCGGGATGATCGCGTACGCGCTGGTCATCGTCGGTCTGGTCCGGCACGTCCCGGTCGTCGCGCTCGTGTGCGCGATCGTTGCCTGGATCGGGGTCAGCGTCGGTCTCTACGCAGGGGTGCGAACGTGGATGAGACAAGCGCCCCGTCGTCGCAGGATCAGCTGATCACCAGCCACTGACTGCCGTCGATCAACTCGCGGACCGCATCGAGATGTCCGGCGTGCACCGCGGTTTCCGTGATCACGTGCAGCATCATCTCCTGGAGATCGCGGAATCGCCAGTCAGGCCAGCGTGCGGGCCAATTGGCGGGCGCCTGGTCCAGCGGCGTTGCGTCGATGACGGCGTTGGCGAGCTCGATCTCGCGTCGATACAGCGCCAGGACGGATTCCGCGGACATGTCGGCGGGAGGATGCCACGCATCCTCGACGCCTTCAGCGATGCCGCTCGGATCCCCGACCATCACGTCCAGGAACCAGAACCGTTCGACGTCCATGGCCAGGTGATACGCAAGGCCAAGCGGTGTCCACCCAGATGGCAGCACGGACTTACGGAGCGAGTTGTCAGGCAGCGCCTCGAGCGCCTCGAGGATGTGGTCGCGCTGGTTGGTCAGGGCGTTGCGGAGCGATGCTTTGTGAGCGTCAGCTGTCATGACGTCGGAATCATGCAACGTCCGCACGAGGTCTCGAAAGGGGTCGCTTGGCGTATCGCCCGCCTACATCACGGCTGGCGAGTGTTGTCATAGAAGACGAAGTCACCGGTGGACGCATCGATCAAGTAATCGTCGGCTTCCCGGCATCGCGTGGACGCCTGCGCGAAGAACACGTAGAACGGCGGGAGATCTGATCCGGAAACGCCACTGCTGTCCACGGTGCAGACGGTCGGCTCGAACGTCAACCGCCACACGAGGAGCTTGCTGGCAGTGAACGGAGTGCCCGCGAACGGGAAGCCGTTCCCACGAACCTCGCCCATCGTCTCGACCGTGCTCACACGTACCAATTGGGCGGTGATCGGCCCGACGCTCTTGATGCACGTTGCGCCTGAGACAAACGGTGGTGGGCAACGCAGCGTGGCGATTGCCTGCGAGCAGGAGATCGCTGGGGTGGCGGAGCCGGGTGCATCAAACCGGAACCCGTAGACGGTGCTTGGCGTCTCGAGGGATGAGCAGAGCGATGTCGTTGTGGTGGGTACAGGCGACGCCGGGGCAGTCGTCACAGGCGCAACGCTCGGATGGGCACCCACCGAGGGTGCGGTGTGGAAGTGTGAGAGCGCGACGGTCCCGGCCACCGACACGGCGAGCAGCGCTGCCGCGATTCCCGCGGCCAGTGCCATTGCGAACAGTCGCGAGCGGACGACGTCCCGACGGCCGTGCGGCATCGGCGTTCGGGTGCGCCACGTGTCGACGGCGGCCGATGCCGTGACGTTGGCAAATGCGTCGCTGAGCCGGCGCTCGACGGCATCGGAATCATGCATCGCGCGAAACCTCCAGACGGACTCGAGCCAGCGCTCGGGTGGTTGCCATGCGAGCGCTGTTCTCCTTCATACCCAATACCGCCGCCATCTCCGCGTAGCTGAGTCCTGCTGCAGTCCGCAATCCGACCAGCACTCGATCGCGCTTCCGAAGCCGGCTGATGGCGCGCAACGCCGCTAGCAGCTCTGAACGGATCTCCGCGACAGTCTCGACATCGGTGGTTTCCATGTCGTGCGTGCGCTTGAGGAAGCGGCCGCGCACTCGCTCGCGTCGCATCCAGTCGATGCTCGCGTTGCGTGCGATGCGGAACATCCACGGTCGCGCGTTGTCGGGTGCATGACCGTCGCGACGCATCGCTGCGAAGGCTGCGGCGAATGCGTCAGCTGCGCAGTCCTCCGCTGCGGTGGGATCGCCGACCTGTGCCAGGCAGAAGCGATAGACGGCGTCGACCTGCTCGCGGTAGATGACTTCGAACTCCGCCTCGAGCGTGACGTCGAGGTGGTGCGCCCTTGCGCGACCTGCGTCCGTAGCGGCGAGATTGACCATCATCTGTGTGGTTAACGTTCGGGAGTACCCGAATCGCACAGATCGCGTTGCCGGCCGCCGGTCGAGTCAGTGCTTGAGCACGAACCGCATGTAGATCTCGTCTCTGTACGACCCGTCGACCATCCTCAGGTTGTCCGGCATGACACCCACAGCCTCCCAACCAAGATGCCGATAGAACTCAACGAGCCCGGTGCCGCTGCGACAAGTGAGGTAGAGCTGTTCGAGCCCCAGGCTCTGCGCGACATCGATCGCGGCACCATGCAGCTGGCGCCCGACCCCGCGACCTTGAAGAGACGGCAGCACCATCAGGCGCTTGAACCACGCCCAGTGGCGCACCAGCGGCATGGCGTTCATCTCGAGCACGACCCAGCCTTGGAGATCAGCCCCGTCGCGCGCAACGACCAGGTGTTGAGCGCCGGTCGCAATCGCACGGAACATCTGGTTCGCCACGGGACGCACGACGGTGGCTGACGTTGGGGGGAGAAAGCCGACAGAACCACCGGCGTTGGTCGCCAGCACCCACAGCTCCACGGTCTCGCGACGCAGCGCCGGGGTGAGCTCGGGGTCGGCAGTGATCTCAGTCGTCATCGAACCTCCAAGGTACGACCAATGCGCGGAAGCGGTTCTGCTGAAGTCGGCCAAGGTCGTTACTCCAACGCGATCGGTGAGCCTAAGCGCGTCCGCAGCATGGAGCTATGGCCGGTTTGCGATGCATCGCCGTGGTATCCGCGCGTCGTTCCGCCACACGTGGACGTCTTGCGGCGCTCTTTGTAGCCGGAGCAATCCCGCTCCTCGCAACAGGATGCGCGAGCTCACTGGGCTATGCCACACCGTGCTCGGTCTGGGTTTCGATGGATAACGCCGATCAGCGGGCCACCATGGTCTCGATATCCCAGCAGGAGGGCTATCCGGACAACGATCCGAACAGCGTTGGCACTTCGAACGCCGTGCGTTTGGCTACGGACTACTGTGCAGACCCGCTCCTACCCGACGACACCATCGGTGGCATGCTCGACAGCCGGCCCGGAGGGTAGGCGGGTCGGTCCATACGAAGCGTCTGTTGGCAGGCTGCCGGTATCGGGGATCACATCGTCAAATGCGGCGCGGTCAGACCAAGGCCGCGGTGACTGTGCGCCGCTCGCGTATCGGCCTGCCCTTGACGGTCAATACGGTGACCACCGATGCGATGGACGCGACAACGGCAGCTGCAAGGAACAGATAGAAGCCTGCGCCCAGGTTGATGGGCGGGTAATAAATCCGAGCGGGAATGAAGCGAACCGGGCCGTTGGGACCCTCCTCAATGCCGTACGGTACCCAGCCCATGATTCGAGCCCCGGCGTTGACACCGTCGTAGAGGCAGAGCGCCACCGAGGCCAGAGATGCGGCGACCATGACGGAGGCAGTCAACCTGCGATAGACGTTGACGAGGTTTCCCGCGGCTGCGACGCCTAACGCGACGACGACACCGATGATGGTCCAGGCATCGAGTCCTTGTAACAAGCTCACTGAAAAAGGAACATGACCGGCCACTGACGGACCACCCGGACCTCGGCACAATAGACAGAGGCCCTCAGTCACGAACGGAGTGAAAACAGCGCCGCTCATGACCACCGCCGCGACGAGCGCCGTTGCGCTTGCGCGGGTCGATGTTTCCGGATTGCTCAGGACCGCTCTCAACCTGACGACCACCGAAATCTCCTATGCCAGCCCGCTAGGCTGATCGGACAAGGCTCGCCGCGAACTGCGTGAGCGACTGCTTAGAACTCAGGCCATCGATCTCGATCGCTACGTTGCCGTCCACGCGCATCAGGATCCATTCGCCTCGCCACGGCGCGTGCTGTTGCTGCATCTCGAACCACGTCCCATTGGACAGCCTGAGTGGACGCAGCATCGATTTGAAAGCATTCATCGGGAGGCTGGGATTCGCGAGGTCGGCTGGCGTCATCACGGACTCATCCATGTGGATCGCGCGACTGCCCGCGGTGCCCGATTGAGCACTGATGAAGATCCCGAATCCAATGACCGGTGAGGAACCCCAGGTGACCCGGTTGTACAGATCGCCGGCAGGCAGGGCAAGACCTGATGGGAGAAACGGTTCGAAGGTCAACTCCGATCGCAACGTTCGGAGGTCACTCTTCGCGGCTTCCTGAAGCTGGAGATCGAGTTCAGGAACCTTGACGGTCCGGTGGCTCGCATCCATCGTGCGAGTTGTGGCAGCAGCGGCGATCGATCCTCCGGTTGCGAGCGTGAGCACCGCGATTGCCAACAGCCCGCTTCGCGCCGCCCACCGCCCGAGCCCCTTCCGGCCCAAGCTCCGAGTCATCACTGTATTGTGCGCGCCGGCGTTTCTGCTCGCTGGGTCAAACCCGCAGCATCGTCGGTAGGTCGGGTCGAAGCTCGTCAAAGCCTGCGGATGCTTCCGCGAGCGGTGTCTCTGGCATCCGAGCGGCGCGGCGGTCGATCTCTCGCGCGCCAAGTCGACCGCTGGCCAGCGTGCCTGCCGCGAGCAGCACCGCGAGCGCGATCCAACCCAGTTGCCCCCACCCGACGACCGCGGTGGTGACGAGCGCCGGTCCGACGGCCTGCTGTACCGCCATGGACGTCTTGAACACGCTGACGTAGCGGCTGCGGAGTCGCGCCGGCGCGAGCTGTACGGAGAAGACCCATTCGCCTGCCGAGGTCACGACCTCCGCGCTTGTGAGCGCAGCGAGCGCGACGGTGAGCAGCACGATCGCGACGAAGGCAGGCACTCCGGCAGCAAACGCGAACGCACCACACGCAAGGACGAACGAAACCGCGGCGGTGCGATAGCTGCGTGCGACCCCTCCGCGCACAGCCATCTTTCGAGTGGACCGCACCTGGAAGAGCACGACGAGGACAGTGTTGAGCGCGAAGAGCATCCCCGTCATCGGAAGCGGCGCATCGGTGCGGGTGACGATCCACAACGGCATCGCGACGAGCAGCAGGCTGTCGTGCAGCGACATGATCACGTTCAACAGGGCGAGACCTATGAACGTGTGATCTCGTACGACGTCTCGATAGCCGCTCGCCTCATCGTCCACGCGCGCCGGCGGCCGCACCGCCGGTAGCTGCAGCACCAGCACGCTGGCAAGGACGTACGAGACGGCGTTCGCCGCGAGTATCACCTCAAACGGTGTCTTGCCGTGGACCAGGAGCGCGAGCGCGGCGAGCAGACCACCAACGCCGTAACCGACGTTGCGAAGTGAGCGCTGCCAGGCGAGCGCATCGATCTGGCGGGCGCCCGGTGTCAAGCCGAGCGCAAGCACGGCCATGGCCGGCCGCTCCATGCGACTCGCGAACTGGATGACGATCGCAACACCCAGGAAAGCGGCAAACGAGTTGACGGCGATGTAGGCGAGAAACCCGATGGCGCTCGCCACGAAGCACGCCAGCACGATCCTCCGCGCTTCGAACCGACCGAGCAATGCTCCCGACACCGGCGAGGCTGCAATCGCAAGAAATCCGGCGATCGTCAGGCCGAGCCCGACACCCGTTGGTGATAGGCCGACGATCCGCGTGAGGTAGATCACGGACAGCGGCAGGAAGAGGCCAGTCCCGAGGGCGTCGACGAAGCTCGCCGCCAGCAGGCGGCGCTCTGCGGGGTGGTGGGGAGCCTTTGCGAGCCAGGTTGTCACGGTGGTCATGGGTCCGCACTGTACACCGGTTAAACAGGTTACGCAACACCTGTCATACTAGTGCTGCAATGAGTGACTTCCGTTTCGGCCTCGGGCACGTGACGCTGGATTTCCTCGCGACCCTCGGCGGTCCCCCGCAGAGGCGTATCGAACGGCTGACCAGTCCCTCGGATCTGACCGGCTGGATCGCAGAAGCGGGCCTTCCAGCCGCCCCGCGCGCGAGCGTTGAGCTCCTCGACGACGCACGCGAGTTGCGCGAGGCGATCCGACGGGTGCTCGCCTGCGCACGCGACGGCGGCCGCCCGAGCGCATCCGATCTCAAGCTCGTCAACGAGTGGGCGCGCAGCCCGGTCGTTGCGCCACAGATCGGGCGCGACTTCGCGCACGTGTCTGTCGGGCCGGATCCCGTCACTGGAGCACTCGCCCACATCGCGCGGGAGAGCGTCGAGCTCGTGACCGGACCCGACCTTGCACGCGTCCGAACCTGCGCGGGCTGCACGTTGCTGTTCATCGATCGCTCACGACCAGGGACGCGCCGCTGGTGCTCGATGGAACGCTGCGGCAACCGCAACAAGACGGCGCACTATCGCCAGAACCAGCGTGCCTAGGGCGCGACTGGCGGAGGGAGAGGGATTCGAACCCCCGGTGGCTCTGACACCACTACGGTTTTCAAGACCGCATGGTCATATTCAGTGGGTAGTCGGTGGATGGAGGAGCGCGACGCGCTGGTCGCGGCGCTGGGGTGGGACCTTCCCGAAAGCGAGCATGGCGGCCTGGTGTTCCCCACGACAGCGGGCACGATGATGCGGCCCGAGTTTCTCGACAAGCTCTTTCATGAGACGCAGAAGGCCGCCGGGGTGCGACGAGCGTGGCCGAGCCGCAGCCGGCACACCGTCGAATCAACCAATGCCGCGTTGGGGATTCCGGGGGTCGCGACCGCGGATGCACTGGGGCACCGGGTCGAGGTTGCGAACCGGAGTTACATCAGCGCCCAGGCAATGCACGCCCAGCTCGTCGTGGAGACTGCCGAGGCGGTGCGCCGGCGGTTGGATGCGGGGGTTCGCGAAGAGGAGATCTTCAGACCGAAGCGACTTGTGGGATAACTCAAGCCGCAAGGCGCGGATCGTCGACCTCAGCCTTCAGCCACGAGAGCGCGCGATGAGGCGTCACGGCGCCAGGGAGCTTGGATCCAAACAAGCTGCGTGCACGGGCAGCGTCATCGACGACGCGGCGGCGCTGCTCGGGGGCCGTTTCGGCGGCGTGCCGTTCCTCCCCGCCAGCATCGCGCAAACGGAGAGCGTCCTGGGTCGAGCGGTGCGCGGAGCTCCTGGATCCGCGATGACCGTCAGCGACTACACGCACCGATTGCGGGCGCGAACGGATGCGGATCTTGGCGACCGCATCAAACCGGCACAGCGATCGTCGTGTTGGATGACGAAGTGGCGTAGAGGCGTCGGCTACAAGACCCTGGTCCTGCTGAAATCATCGATGCGGACAGAACTGTCACGGTCCAAGCATTCTCGACATCACCGCGGCCGTCTTGTAACCTGGCCGGCGTCGGGGTGTAGAGGCGTTCGAAGACGTCGACGGTACGCTCGATGCATGTTCGCTCCGACTCCTCAACTCTCGCCTGTCGTCGTGCGATCCGGATATCGCAAGGCAGCGATCACCCGACGCTGGCCAACCGATTGGGTCAATCGATCTGAAGAGTACTTCGTGCATGCCGTTATTGAATTAATGGCGATACGGTCAGCCGAGGCGCCATGCGAGCAGGGCGCTTGGAACGAAGACTTCCGCACCTGGACGCGGCAGGTGTGCGGCCTCGATTTCGACGAAGTATGGCGTCGTTTTCATCGACCGCGCAAGGAAATACTGGGCATTGCAGACGTCACGGACGCTATCCTTGCAAGTCTGTAGGGAGCAGGTAGACGAGGTGTCCGTTGCGTATCTCTTCGGCGGGCTTCACTCTGAGTTTCTTGAGCATGCCTTGGAACGGGAGATTCTCCACCGCAACGAGCCCGATCACCTCCGCAATGCCGCGGCGGTGAGCGCCGACGATGAGCAAACAGAACAGTAACGTTCCCAGGCCGCGGCGCTGAATTTCGGGTTTGACTTCGACCGCTACCACGAGGTCCGAGGAAAGATGTCCGAATTCGTTGCTGCGGGCAGGGAACATACTCGCTGATCCAAGATGGAGGTGGTGCGTGCTGTGGGCCTGCACCTGGAAATAGCGAGTCTGTGCGAGGGACAAATAGTTGCAGCACCATTGGTCGGTCGCACGAGCGCGCAGGTCACCTTTCACGGTACAGGTTCAGGGATGCTCAGTTGAGAGGTGTCTGACCCGAAGCAGATCGCATGAGGCGCCTCCAAAGGGCAGCAGGGCTAGCGCTGGGATTGGACGGTTAATGCCGCGAAAGATCCCATTCGCTGTCGCCCCGCTTAGCTTGCGGTGCGCGTCTCGACCCTCAGACGTCGTCCAAGATGCACGCGCCGGTGAGGGGCTAGGAGGACAAAGAAGTTGTACCCGTTGCAAAACGCTTCAGCAACCATCGCCCGAGCCTCTCCTTCCAGATCGCGTAGGCCAACCTTCTTACTGGGTACGTCGAGCGCACTGCGGCTCGCGTGCAAGATGTCCCCGAAAGGCTTTCCGTCGCCCCCTGCAAATGCCGTGGTGGCGGTCGGAAAGAATCTCGAGAGACTGCCGAACTCTCGACGAAAGCTCGCCGAACTCCACACAGTCATACACGGGGATGGTGCCGTCTGCAACCGACGGGTACTGGCCTGTGACGACGAGTCCGACCGCATCGGGGTGATTTTCGGTGTAGTAGCGCATGGTGGCGTGCCGCGATGCAGCGTATTCGTCAGCAAGGGCGAGTGGAGCCCCGATTCCGACCTCGTACTCGAGGGCGCGCTTATAGAAGCGTGACGGCCCCTGAAAAAGGAGATGCGCCGCGGCCAGGCTCGCCTGGGCCTCCATGGCGTCCTTGGTCTCTGGGAGCAGCGTGCGCTCATCGTCCAAACGATAGGTGGCCGCGTGCCAGGGGATGATCCCATGACCGATTTCATGCCCTTGGGTGAATCGCTGTCGCGGTTCCGAGAGGGTGCGGTCAATAAAGACAGTGCGCTCCCGAAACAGGATCGCTCCCAGCAGTCGTTTGACCAGATGAGGCCGGCGAACATGCAGTTCGGCGGGCAGCTGGCTGATGTCGATGATCTCAGCAATGTTTACGGCGCGCGCGACCGCGTCCAACGGCGTTGGGAGGACGTCAACGACAGCGGCCGCCCGCAAAGCGGCTTCGGCAGCGCCGAAGATCTGGCGACGCTCCAGATCGTCGAGGATGCGCGCGTTCAGGACTTCTCCTTCTTAATCTCGTCGATGAACTCGATCACCTGGCGCTCTTGATCGGCGGACAGGCCGTAGGCGCGGAGTGCTGCGATGGCGGCGGGCCGCGAAGAAGAAGGTGCCTCAGACCCCACGTGCCCGGCCAGACGCATCAGCTCGTCGTAGTCGATGCCGTAGGTGCTCGCCAGCGTCCACAAGATGTGCGGAGCGGGCCGCTCGATCATTCCATTCTCAATCTGGGAGAGATGAGCGTTGTGGATACCAGTCCGTCGCTCGACCTCGCGGAGGCTCAGACCGAGTGCCTCACGCGTCGACCTGAGGAGTTCGCCGAGCTGAGTGGGCACGGCTCATTCTTGCACCTGCTAACCGTTCTTAGCAAATGCGCTAAGGTAACTTAGCGGGAACGCAACGGGCATCAGCCTCCCCGTCAACCCGGCTGTCTCGGGACATTCCGTTTGAATTCGATGCCCTTTACAAAAGGGAGGCGATCGCGATGACGATCCCCCAAGGCGTCCTGCCGAGCCCGGCGATCCGTGATTCGCGTTCGACGGGCATCTTCATCTTCGGTCAACTCGACCCAGCACTCGATGGTCCCGGGGTGCAGCGGTGGCTCACTTCGATCACCGAATACCTCGCATCGCTGCGGTCGCTTCCTGAGGGCCAGTTGCTCTTCGACGCGGCGGTCGGCTTTGGGCCGTCGTTCTTTGTCGCGAACGGCCAGCCTCGTTTTGGGATCACCTCAGCTCCGCCGGCAGGGTTTAGCGTGCCTCCCACGCTACCGGTCCCGTTTCCGTTCCCGCCGGACTTCGTGATCTACGCGATGTCGCCTGAAGAGGAGATTCTGGTGCAGCTGGTCCGGTGGGTGGCGAGCTCCGGGCCACCGGTGATCAAAATCGCCATCGAGCGAGGCTTCCAGCGGTCCAGCCACCGGGAGAATTTCGGATTCCTTGACGGCCTGCGCAACCCCGGGCTCAGTAATCGCAGCACGATCGCGCTGGTCGGACTTGACCAGATGGGTGACGAGCCCGCGTGGGTCGAAGGCGCTGCGTATATGGCATACATGAAGATCAGCCAGGAGGTCGCGCAGGCTGCGACGTTCAACGACGATGCCATGGAACAGGTGATCGGACGGCGCAAGGACGACGGGTCGCGCCTCGATCAACAGCCCGGCCTGAACCCGATGGACGAGCCGGACTACGCAAATCCAAGCACGCCGGGGGTGGGTTCGCACGTCCGCAAGGTCGGGCCGCGCGGACTTGAGCAGTCGCCAGCCGTCGAGATCTTCCGGCGCGGTCTCCCGTACATGGAGCCCGCGCCTGACGGCAGCATCGACTTCGGTCTCCATTTCGTCTCGTTCGGGGACCTGGATGTTTTCAACACCATCTTCACGCGGTGGATGAGCAATCCCGTGTTCCCGGTGGTGGGAACGAATCCTGATGCCCTATTGCAGTTGATCGTGGTCAAGTTCGGGGCGTTCTTCATCGTCCCACCGGAGGATCCGCGCTTCATCGGTGCTCAGATCTTCGATCCAGAGCCCACGCCAGCGCCGGCGACGAGTGGGCGGGTGGTGGTCAAGAAGAGGGTTGCGGATAGCGCCGGAAACCCCCTTCCTCAGCGCAGTCTGCGCGGCGCCGTCTTCCAAGTACTGCTCAACAACGCTCAAGTCGGCGACACGTTCACAACCGATGCCGCCGGCCGAGCCGTGTCCGGCGACTTGAGTTCTCAACCTCGAGTACACACTGCGCGAGCTCACCCCGCTCGCCGGTGCCACCCCGGCGACAGACCAGACCTTCACCCTCGCGAAGCAGCGGCTCGCCCTTATCGTGGTCAACGTCTTCCCCCAACCGCCGACTGGTTACAACACGTAACTGCCGCGGCTGGGTGCCCTATCCGCCTCACCGAAGCTCGGCGCGTCACAAGGAAGGCACGGTAAGGGTGACGTCTTCACCGGCGTGGCGCGTTCTCTCCACTCCGCGTTGACTGCGTTCTGCTGGCAGGAACTCGTCCAGATCGGTTCGTGATTGCCTCGCGTTGGGGCGAGTTGCTGCTCTCAGCAGCCTCGACTCTGAGCGTGGTCTTCGAGGCACGCGATCGTCTCCGAATGTTCCGAGCGACTCGCGGCAGCGTCGAGGTGACGCAACCAGTGCCGGGGATTCTGCTGGTGCCCGGGATTGTGGGCGACATGGATCGGGTTTGAGTAGGCGGATCGTCGCCGACGGGCGGTCGCTCCTCTCGCCTTGGGTGTCGCTTAGCGCTTGACAGATGTCCGCAATTCGCAGTATTCTTCGGACATGCCTTCCAGCTCTGACACTTCGGCTCTTCGCTTTCGCATGCTTGATCGGATCGCTCGCGCCCCTAACGAGGTCTGGATTGCCCGTGACTTTGCGGATTTGGGATCGCGCGCGGTCGTTGACAAGACCCTCCAGCGCCTGGTCGGCAGCGGCGATCTCACCCGGATCGATCGAGGTCTCTACGGACGACCGCGAATCAACGCCCTGACGGGCCGGCAGGCGGTGCCGGACTACCGGGCGGTGATTCAGGCGGTGGTTCGCCGCGATGGGGCGCGCACCCTCGTTGATGGCATGACCGCGGCCAACGACCTCGGGTTGACCACTGCGGTACCGGCACACATCGCCGTGATCGTCGACACACGCCTGCAGCCGATACAGGTTGGAGGACAGGTCATCCACTTCCAGCAGGCGGCCGCAAGCCGTTTCTACTGGGCGGATCGGCCAGCCATGCGCGTCGTCCAGGCCCTCTACTGGATGCGTGATGTGCTTGCAGATCCCGACCAGTGGGATCGCGTTGCGGCCAAGCTCCGCCGCCTGTTGGCCGACCCTGGCCACGGCAGGGCGATCCGCGACGATCTGGGCGATGGACTCGGTCGACTACCGACCTGGATGCAGAACTTCATCCGTCAGCTCATGCGGCCCGATAGCACTGTCGCGTACGGATGACCGCCCCGGGCTATCAAACAATCATCGACGCCTCCGCGAGCGACCGAGACGGCTTATTCCTCGACGCTGCAGCCCAGATTGGCACGCCATTCGAGAATGTCGAGAAAGACTTCTGGGTCTGTTGGACCCTTGACCAACTCTTTCAGGGGCGATCCGAAGACAGTCACCGGCTGCTTTTCAAGGGTGGGACGTCGTTGTCCAAGGGGTTCGGTCTCATTCAGCGATTCTCAGAAGATATCGACATCACCGTCTTTCGAGAGGACCTGGGTCACGGAGAGTTGTTGGATGAGTTCGAGGGTTTCGGGATCAACGAGCGGAAGCGGCGGCTGGCGTCAATTCATGCGAGGTGCAGCGCATACATCACAGGTGAGCTCCTGCGCGACCTTCAGCGAGCGGTCAATGAAGCCACACACGGCACGGGTCGGGTTGAGGTTGATCCCGACGATCCCGACAACCAGACCCTCCTTTTGCACTATCCGACGACGCGCGGGATGGATACCTCTGGCATTGAACGACGAGTCATAATCGAGGCCGGCGCGCGGTCGGCGCTGGAGCCGAATCGGCCGCGGCGGATAACGCCCTATGCCGCGCGCGCCGCCGAGACACTCGATCTCGTGGTCGACGGGGTGACCACGATTGCCCCGGAGCGAACCTTCTGGGACAAAGTGATCATCCTCGATGACCATCGACGGAGGTTTGATGACGCGAAAGAGCTCCGACGCCATGGGAATCGGGCATCGCGGCATTACTACGACCTCCATTGCTTGATGGAGTCCGCGGTCGGTTCTCAAGCTCTTGCTGATGATGCACTGGCAGTGGATTGTGTCCGTCACGCGGCCCTGTTCTTCAGTAGACCAGGCATCGATGTGAGCGCTGCTCGTCTGGGCAACGTGCGGTTGTCCCCGACGGGCGATATGACTAACCTGATGGAACGCGACTACGAAAAGACCAAAGGCATGATCTTTGGCGAAGCCCCGGATTTTGAGCGCATCCTCCTGTCGATCACAACAATTGAGGAGACGATCAATAGCGCGCAACGCGACATAACCAGCAGCGGTGGTGCGGACCCCATCGACGAGCGTGTCACGGTGGCGGCTGCGTTCGACTTGGGCCTCTGACCGGCCGCTTTCGACGCCGACCGCTGGACAAGTATCAGCGCGTTTTCTGGAAGACCTCGGCGGATGGGAGGAGGGTGTGACGAGCTGCAGGCGCTCGGCCACTCGGCACGCTATGGTCGGGGATGGCGTCGAGCGGAGTGGCCCAACTCAACGAAGCAGATCTCGCCGTCCTCGACGAAATCAGGGCAGGCTTCGAGCGCAACGGCTACGCCCCGACCGTGCGCGAACTGGCGTTGCGGTTGGGATACCGGTGGCCGCAGTCCGTGCAGCGGCGGGTCGAGCGTCTGGTCCAGGCGGGCGAGCTGCAACGCCAGTCGGGACAGCTGCGAACGCTGGTTCCAACCCGACGAGGCGGCACTCAGAAAGCGGTTCGGTGGCTGAAAGTGGTCGGGCTGCCGCCGGTCACAGCGAGAGCAAGCGCCAGCCAGCGAATTCCGCTTCCCATCGGAGATCTGCTCGCGGAGGGTGAGGAAGGGATCGCGTTCGTCGCCGAAAGCCGTATCGCCGGCGGCCCGAACATCGGAGACCTGGTGTACTGCGCGGCGGGCGGAAGGGCGATGGCGGTGACCTTGTCGTCGAGCGGACGCCAGACGATCGCGTGTTGATGCGTCGCAACCCGCAACGGGGGGCGACTCGCTGCACGACCAGCGACACCGAACGAGGTCATCGGCGTGGTGGTCGCCTGGCTGCGGCGTCGTAGCTGAACCCAGATCCGGAGGAATGCACGCGTGGTCCTTGCAGCCTCCCCTTTTCGAGGTCTTGCGTAACACAACGGCGTTCAGCATGCTCGTCAATATAGATAGACAAATGTCTAAACGAAGGTGAGCAGTTGAGACAGACTCGTCAGCAAGCCGACGAGGGGGCAACCAAGCTTCGGGAAGTGCGCCGGCTCTGCGGCGGGCGCGCGCCACTAGAGACGACGGCGCACCTCTCGCCTGGTTGATCCCCCCGAGGGTAGTCGCCGGAAGTCTCGCCGGTCGCAACACACCGTGCGCATCATGAAGTCGAGTGAACCGCGATTGCGCCTTTGAACATCCGGTCAAGCACGTCGACCAGGTCGCTCGCGCGCCGCAGGAGGGTTGTCCCGAAACGCTCGGCAATCCCACTGCGCAACAGCAGCGCATGCATGTGCTTTTCCATCACCACGATGTCGCAGTAGCCCACCGCGAGGCTCAGAGCAGCGATGTCGTGGAGATCACCACTCTTCCATCGCTCATTTGGGTTGCGATGACGTTCGCGGCGAACCGCGAGGGTAACGGCGCGGCTTGGCAGGTCATCGAGAAAGGAGGCGATGCCGTCGCTCCCGAGAGCGGTGAACTCGCTCCAGGTCACTTGTGCGGCGCGCATCCGCTCGTCCAATACCTGGGAGATATCAGCGATCTCGTCGATCAGGAGGACGTCGTCGCGTGCGGTCCCTGTGATCCCAGCGGCACGCATTCTTGACGCGAGGTTGTGCTCGCCCTGCGCGTAACGCGAGGAGATCTCGTTGTGTGCTGCCAAATTCTCCATCGGCCCATTGCCTCGTACCCCGGTGATCGCGCCCACCTCAAAGATGTACTGCGCTTGCATCTTACGTTGCGCCCATTCGTCGATCGTCTCGTCCAGTAGTCGCCCAACCGGAACCTCAAGTCGTTCACCGAATGCGTGACCGACTCCGAAACCAACTACGCTGACGGGTGAAACTTTAGCCGGACGGCCAAAGCGGCGAGCGAGGGCCTGATCAATCTCCCATGCCACGATCCGCTTCGGGGGAGCGAGCGTGCGGAGCTTGGCGATCTCGACCATGACGACACCGAGCCGGATCCGCCGAGCCTCCACGTAGTGAGCCTGGGTCTCCATGTAGTGCACATTTGATAGGGGCACCACGATCAGAGCGGCATCGACCAGCCCTCGTAGCCATATGAGCGCGTCGCGCGCGTCATCCGCATCCACATAGCCATTCGCTGCACGAGCCAACTTGATCCAAATGTTCTGATCGAGATATATGGCAGGCAGCGCCGCTCGACTAAGGTCCGGATCCTTTTCAAGCACAGGTGGCAGGGCGCTTCCTGTGCGCGACCCGGAAGTAGGATCATAAGCGAACATCTGTACGCCCCATCATAGCGCCTGACCCTTGGTCGCCGACCTGTGCGACCGATATCGCTTCAATGGGAGGTGGGAGCATGGCCCGGTTCTCATTCGTCAGGGCTTTCCCGCGATCGATTCTACGCATCCGGTCAGGCAGAAGTGCTGTCAGAAACTGCTGTCCGGCCCTCGCGGATATCCGTGCTGCACGTTGCATCGCGGTTCGCCTGGTAGGTGAAGTTCTTTATCAGATAAAGGGTTCGTTGGCGGAGGGAGAGGGATTCGAACCCCCGGTGGCTCTGACACCACTGCGGTTTTCAAGACCGCTCCGATCAACCGCTCCGGCATCCCTCCGAGTGGCTGACGTCAGTCTAATGTCACCCGGTTGACGTGACTGCCGAAAGTCCGCTCACGAGGTCCCCATCTGGGGAAACCTGGAGAGGGTGCGTTGGCTCGGGCGTTGCAGGAACGTCCCAATCGCCCCTTCCGCTCGTGCCGTGGTCCGCTTCGTTCAGGCAAGCACTGCCTCGACGTCCGGTTTACGATCGGCCCGTCCGACCCGAAGTGAAAGCGAGGCAACGATGACCTGGTTCCTGTTCGTCTGACGGGACGCGGCCTTGGTCGTCAGCGAAGCTCTCAGCTGGCAGGCGTTGGACTCGGCCCCGGTGAAGCACTGACGCCCAGGGAGTCGAACACCGTGGCGCACAGGGTTTGCGTGACCGAGTCGCTGCCGCCGGGAATCGCCGTGTAGATCCGCGCAGTCACCGTCCCGCCTGGAATGCCGAGCCAGCACGTCGGGACTGCCTCGTACGACGATGCCGCGATCGTCGAAATCTCCGTCAACGATCCATCGGCCTCGAGTGCCGAGCAGAGCGCGTTCCCGGTGTCAGCATCGCTGCCGGCCACGGTGACGTATGCGGTCACCGTGCTCCCGGTGCTCGCGGATGCCGCACAGATGAAGGTCGTATCGGGGTTCGCATCGGTGTCGCCGAAGCCTCCGGTGGCGCCGAGGGACAAGTCGGGAGTTGGCGTGCTCGCGGTCGACTCCGTCGGCGTCGCGGTTGGCGCAACGCTCGGCGCGACTGACGGCGTCGCTGAGGCGCCGGGGATGATGGCCGCGACGTTCTGCTTCGCGGGCCGTGTCAGCAGGAAGACGGCCGCGCCGGCGATGAGCAGCACCACGACGACAGCACCGATCCCCAACAACATCTTGCTGCCGCCTCCCTTGGACGGCGTGCCTCCCGCGGGTGCCGGTGTCGCAGGCGGAGTCCATCCCTGCGCGGGCGGCGCAGCGGCGGGAGGGACGCCCGGCGGCAGCGGCGGTGGTCCGGCAGGAGGCGTCGCCGGAGGCCAGCTCGGCGGCAGCGCGGGCGGACCCATCTGTCCGGGATCGTTCACTCCAGCCATCGGCGTTCCTCCACTCCTCGGCAGAGTTCTGCGTCAGCGCCCTGCCCCTCGATCCTCGTCATAAGCCGCGACGTCTCTGCCGCGCGCGGTGATTCTGCCACCTTCAATCCTTTGCGGAGCGCGAGGTCTCAGTCCTGTTTCGCACCCAGCCGTTCCAGTTGATCGGCATGCTGCTCGAGGTGCCCCACCAGGAACTCCTCGTTGATCTCGGGCACGGTCATGGGCCCGCGAGTCGGATGCAGCCCGATGGCGAGCCACTGATCCGGTTCCAGGCCGCCGAGGAAGGTGCGCAGCAGCCTGATGTCTTCCTTCGTGGAAGCCCAGAGCGCCGACACCGCCTCGTGCCGGTCGCGCTCGATTGCCCCGATCCGCTCCGGATCGCTCTTCGTCCGCCCGAACCGCACCGGCTCGCCAGACGGTTGCCCCTGGATCACCGGCCTGGTCTGGCGGATCCAGTACGGAATGAACTCCGCTAAGTGCGCCCACACCTGACCGCGGTCCCAACGCTCTCCGCTGCCGGGGTCCGCATCCGTGAGCGCGTCCGGGTGCGGCTCGGCAGCCGCGGCCGCGTCGAGCCGTGCCTCCACCAAACCAAGACGGTCGAGATACTCGACGGGCGTGCTCATCGCAACGGCCGGAGTGGCGCACCGGCGACGACGCGATTGCGCAATGTTCCCAGGCGTTCGACGCTGAGCTCGACGACGTCCCCCGGCTGCAACCATGGATACCGCTCGTGCCCGTGCACCATCGAGAGCTCGAGGATGCAGCCGGTCCCGCACGTCCCGGAACCGATCATGTCGCCGGGCTCGACACGCGTGCCGCGCGACGCATACGCGAGCATCTCGCCGAAGCTCCAGTACACGTCGGCGAGCGAGGCGCGGGAATACTCCACACCGTTGACGCTCGCCGTCATCGCGAGGTCGAAACTGCGGTCGCGACGGACGTCGTCGAGCTCATCGGGTGTCACGAGCATCGGGCCGATCGACGTCGCGAAGTCCTTGCCCTTGACCGGTCCCATGCTCAGTTTCATCTCGCGCCGCTGCACGTCGCGTGCACTCCAGTCGTTCATCACGCAATAGCCGGCGATGTTGCGTTGCGCGTCCTCGGGATCGAGGTCCGCGCCAGCCATCCCAACCACAGCGGCGACCTCCAGCTCGTAGTCCATCTCCGCGCATCCGGGTGGGATTGCAACAACCTCGTCGGGACCGCCGATCGCGTACGGATTGCTGAAGTAGAAGACGGGCAGCTCGTACCAGTCGGGATCCATCTCGAGACCGCGTCGCTGGCGAGCAGTGCGGACGTGCTGCTCGAACGCGTAGAAATCGCGGACTGTCGTCGGACGCGGAATCGGCGCACGAAGGTGCACTACATCGAGATTGACGACGTTGTGCGGGTCGCGTCGCACCGTGTCAGCCGCAGCGGCAAGCAGTTCACCGTCGTCGCCGAGCAGGCTCAGGAGTGTCGTTTCCGGGGCACAGACGTGAACGCGATCGTCGACCACGAGTCCGGTGAACTCGTCCGGGTCGTCAGCCTGCTGGAACGTCACCCATCGCATGGTCCCGCCGTCGCCTCCGCATAAACATGCCGAGCAATGCAATCGCAACCATAGCGGCTGCAGCCAGGGCGACCACCACAGGTGCGGTGCCACGGCTCGCTTCGGGAACGGCGCTGACGCTGGTGAGCAGCCCGAGGCTCGCCGCCGCATGGTCAGCATCGTTCGCGTCGCTGAAGAGGTTCCGGGCGCTGGCATGGTGGATCGACACCCACGGCGGAGCGGTCACGGCGACGGGCGTCGCCGGCGGATGGACGACGACCGCCGCCCGATGCGGCGTCGCCGCGGCAACCGGGGCCGCGTGGGCGACGCGCTCGATCACGATCGCCATGTCGCCGTAGATGCCGAAGGTCTTGGCGAATTGCGCCATGGACGTGCTGTTGTAGCCGCCCGTCAGCGGATCGCTGAACTCGAGCGTCCCGGCCGCCGTGTTGACGCCCATGAGCACGACGACATGTCCAGCCTCGGTCCAGGGCACCACGCGTCCGTCCCAGGCAGTCCAGGTGCGCGCGGTCTCCGAGGTGTAATTCACCGTCGTCCAGACGAGCACTGGATGCCCGGCCTCAACCGCGGCGTAGAGCGCCTGCGGGTTCCACCCGGTGAGCTGCGCCGCGACCGGGACACCGAGCGACTCGGCCACCGGCGCGACGGTCGGCGCATATGCACCCCAGCCGGCGTACGTAGCCCAGTGGGGATTGCTCCCCGGCTCCGAGCCCATCACGTGCCCGACGAAGTCCTTGTACGGATCGCCCCATTCGCTCGGCAGCCCGTCGCTCCCGAGGATCGGAGCCCGCGTGTCGGTGGGGAAGTGGGCCTGGACGTATTGCTGGGTGGTGTGGACGCCGACCGAAGCCAGGGCGATCGTCAGCGATGTCGCCTCGCAGTCGAGTGGCATCTGCATGCGCTGGGTGCCGACCGGGAGCCGGACCGTCGCCGCGTCGACATGCAGGGTCCCAATCGCCAGGGCCGCCGGGGCGGCAAGCAGGGCGACGATCGCGGCGGCTCCCCTCCGAGCACGAGCCATGGGGCAACTCTAAAAGCGTTTCCGGCTTCGGTTGTCGCGTCGAGGACACGACATATACTGGCCGAGGCCTGGGGAGGTGGCTGAGCGGCCGAAAGCGCCCGCCTGCTAAGCGGGTGAGGGATGTTAAGTCCCTCCGGGGGTTCGAATCCCCCCCTTCCCGCCAGGCCTCCTCTGGGGGTAGCTCTGAGGTTGGGGAGCGGGGCTGTCGTCGACGAAATCTGACGATGCTTTCGCGCTGAGCGGCGTTCACTGGGGGCGTACGGCCGCGAACGGAGCGCGATGCGCGGAGTGCGAGGCTGCGGGTGGGAACGCAGGCATGCTGAAAAGAACTGCTCGCGAGGCCACCCACGCCGGAGGCTAGTCCGGGGGAGATTCGGCGGCCAGAGGCGGTTCGCTGGCGACGATGCCACCGCCGACCAGGCCCTGGTCCGCGCGACGCTCAGTGATGCGGCCCTCGACCTTGGAACGCTTGGTCGCCACTCCACGAGGAGCGCGGCGTTGGCGCGGAGTTGTTGCCAAGTCATGCCAATACGCTTGGGGCGAATCGCATAGGCGTTGGGGGCGATGAGATAGTTGCTGCGCCTGACTTGGTGCCTTGCCCTCGTCTGCCAACTAATCGCCCGGCTCATCAACGTCGACGCACCCCTACGGATGAAGCAGTTTAGTCGGCACTGAGCCAGCCTGGGTCCGACCCCAGCAGGAACTCGTTAGTCACGCGCGCGAGGGACCGATGTGCTCATTCGATATGGCAAGCACCGATGTCATAACGTCAGGTTGCGCGCAAAGTGCCCGCACGCGCTTTTGGCCATCCTTCAGATATGTACAAGCCAGGCATCTGTGTACAAGCCAGGACGACGCCGTCGATTGTCGACTGTTACCAGCGATCGCGCGACTCCAGATGCGCTCGGCTTTCGTGACGGCGATGACCGCGCGTCCGCCTCCATCACACACCCTTCCCCACGGTCTACGGTTGGGGCTGACCGTCGCCTTATTATGGACAGCCGGCCCGCTCCTCTACCTTTGACCGCCGTACGCGTCCGTCGACTTCCGTCCCCTCGAATTCATGCTATCCTCGGGGCTCTAGCAGGAGGGTTTGCGTGGTGCTGGTCTCCGCCGGACGCCGCAACGGGCGACGGCGTTTCGCCGCGTTGATGACTATCGCCACGACGATCGCGCTCAGTGCCATCCTCGCAAGCGGGTTGTCGGCTCTCGCGACACCACCAGGAACTCAAGACATTCCTGACACCTGCAATCAGGGCGGCCCCAACACCGGCCAGTTCTATGCTAATGGTCCGCCTGGGTTCTGGCATGACGCTACCGACAGCCACGCCTTCGACACGTGCCTGATGTGGACGTGGAACGAGACGGAGTACACGAATATGAACGACGGGAACCAGGCCTTCTGGTACAACTGCGTTCAAGCGTGCACTGCGGACTTCGCACTGGACGCATTCATTCCATCAGTTGACGCCTCGACCACACATGCCGAATACCAGATCTGGACTGAGGGACATCTCCTCAACAGCCCAACGTATATTTGTGCAGTGAACCAAGATTCGCTTAACGATGTATTCGCCAGCCTGTGTTCGGATGTCAGTCCTATCTACGTTTGCGGGACAATGAGTCCGAGTTGCGGCGGTTTCATCTTGCTGCAGGACGGGACGGGAGAGCGAGTCAGTACAACCAAGGTGGGCTATGACGAAGGGTACTATGGCTATGTCAGTGGCTGAGAGTTGAGCAAAACAAAGACGAGACGGGCTCCAAAGCGCACATTGTTGGTAGCTGCCGTATGCCTTTGTGTGGGCGGAGCTGTACTCGGTACTGCGGCCATCGCCCGCGCTACCTCCAACAAGGGCAACGCGAGCGCGCCATCCACGTCGTCCCAAGCTTCCTCCGCGACGGTGAATGCACTTAACCAAGCTGCCCTTTCGGATTTCCAGACGCTGAAGGCCCAACTGGGTTTCAAGGCCTGGCTTCCTCCGGGGTTAGCATTGCCGGCAGGTCATCAGTACTCTCGTGTGATTTGGGTTCCCTCTACGAGTTCAGTCACGAGCTTCGGATTTTTTGTTTCGAGCAGCGACGCATCCACGGGCAACCGCGCCATCCACGTTGACGAGTCCTGGGCAACCGCCCAAGAACTCTCGAACCCCCGCAACCCGATGATTGCATTCAAGTCGCTTCTGCGCCCGGTCAAGCTAGCGAACGGAACTTGGTACGAAATGGAACAGCAGCACGAACCTTGGCAGGGGGAGTGGATCTTTATGGCGCAGTGGGGCCAGCTCCAAATCGAGGTCGATGGTCTCGATTCGAAGACTGTCGTCCAGCAGTTCGCCGGAAGTCTCGTGCCGAGTTAGTTTTCTGCGCTCCAGGTAACGCCTACGTGGTGGGTCCTCAGGCAGGTCTGTAAGCGCAACGCTCCCAGACTAGCGCGTTCCTTAGGGCTTGGCTGCCCGATGGGAGCACATTCGGTTCTGCGCAGACGCTCAATGAACATGGGCGGCACTCCCGGCAGAACGCATCGGTCCCAAAAGCGCTGTCGAGAGGGCATCGCCGGTAGCGGTTCCGGCATTCGGCGCTGGCGGCGTCTGCTGGAGACCCCCAGCCGTTGCCAGCGCGACTGCAAGCAGCGAATCCGACGCGTGAGCGGTTCCCGCAACACCAGCATTCGTCAGCTGTGGAGCTGACCCTGCTGCTCGTCGAGGCTGGAACCTCCGCCACGCGGCACTTCAGAGAAGTGCTGTTCCAAACGACCGCCGACGCGTTGCTAGGAGGGAGTGACCACATCAGCCGCTACGAGGGTTGCTCGCGTATCCCACGGGCGTTGATTGTCGAGAGTTGACATGGCCTGCCCACGGGGAACTGAGATGCCGGGCGATCGTCGTCTTCTCACAGAGGGAGCTAGGGGATGGACTGGAGAGAAGGCATGTTCGAGTGGTTGCTGCGCAGGTGACGTAGTCCGACCTCAGCGAGCTCGTCGAGTCATGCAAACTCGGCCCGGGGTGCCACTCGTGCGATCCACGTCGCAGCCAGACTGGAAGCCTCGTGGAGGAAATGTGGCCGAACTGATCTCAGGCGGGGGTGTCCAGGATTCCGTCAGGTGGGTGTAGGGCGCGGGTGGAGAGCGCCTCATCCTGATGCCGACGGAGGGGTGCCTGAGATCGGATCTCGGTCAAAATTAGAATCTCAGAACAGCCCCGCCGCCAGGCCGCCTCGCTGCAGTTCAGCGGAGGCTGCAGACGACTTCGAATGAAGAGAATGCCCCGGTCTTGACCTGGACACTACTGGTCCCGCAATCAGCGTTACCGTCCTTGGCCGAAATGGCGTAGGTCCCGGGTGAGAGTGAGACCTTCACCACGGTGCTGCTCGGAACGTCTTTGCTCAAGACGGTGCGTCCTCCGGACGAGATTATCAATTCCACCGGCTGGCCTCGGAGCTGGGAACCGTCGCCTGGGCCACCCGACAACACGAGTTCACCCATGACGCCAGTGGCAGGCGCTGCGAGGATGATCGTCGTCACGGTAGCGACCGCAGCGAGGGTCGCAACCACGGCAACCACCGGCCATCTGTATCGTCTCGCTGTACGAGCTTCGGGGCGGCGCGACGGCGTGCCGTGCAGTCAAGGGGTCCGCGTCAGAAGAACTCGTCACGACCCTCCTGTTGCGTGATCGGTTGTACGTGCGACTCTACGAGCCTTCCACGAGCTTGGAAACGACCCAGCGGTGCTTGCCAATCTTGCGGTCGCGCGCGAAGCCGAGCCGTTCGTATGTCGACAGCGCGCCGTGGAAGAGAAAGCCCGCGGGTACCGAAGCGGCATCTTCGGGATAGCCCTCGACGCTTCCACCTCCAAGGCCTGCGATGAGGTCGAGCGCACCGGCGAGCGCCGCGGCGAAGACGCCCTTGCGCCGGTGACCCTTGCCGACGAAGCAACAGACGATCCGCCAGTCCGGGAGCGCGATCAACCCCTTCTCGTAGGCTGCTCGGCTCTTGATCCGCGGCACTTCGTCAGGACTCCCGAACTGGCACCAGCCGACGCAGTCCGCTCCCTCAAAAACCAGTGCTGCATGAGTCGTCCCCGCAAGGACACGGTCGTGTTTGCGCTGCCGGTTGACATCGGCTTGTCCCCAGGCGACGCCCTCGGGATGGAAGCCGATGCACCAGCATCCGCCGAAAACTCCGTTGTTGCGCTCGACGAGCGACTCGAAAGCCGGCCACGTCGACTCGTCGAGTGCCGCGGTTCGGTACCCAACTGCCACCGCCTGACTCTTCCACCCGCTGCCGCGAATGGTCAAGTCCGGTTTCAGGAATCGACCGCGAGAATCGAGTTCGAACACCGGACCTCGAATCGGGTACGACCTAGACGTCGCGCTTCACGAGCAGGACCGCAGCGACCGCAATCGACACGAACGCGTAGGCGGCGAAGACACCCAGCCCAACCCACGGCGCGAGGGAGTGCGCCTGCGGACCGATGCTCGTGATCGCCTGGCCGGCGTTGCCGGGCAGGTACGGCGAGATGATGTTCGACAGCCCAGCCGGAAGGATGAACACGATCACCGGCAGTACGAAGAGGATGACGGTCAAGCTCGTGACGGCTGCCGCCGTGCTGCGGAAGATGCCGCCGAGTCCGATCCCCAGGAGACCGGCAACGGTCAAGTAGAGCGCTGCACCGAATACTGCCCGCGCAACGCCGGCGTGCTCGAAACCGATCTGCACGTGATTGCCCGAGAGAATTGCCTGTGTGCTGAAGAACGCGATCAGCATCGCCGGTACCGTCACTGACAATGCGATCGCGGAGTAGACGACCGCCTTGCCCCACAACACCGGCAGGCGCTTCGGAACGGCGGCGAACGTCGAACTGACGAGTCCGGTGGTGAACTCGCTCGTCATCATCAGGACACCCAGCACGCCGATCACCATCACGCCGAGGCTGGCGCCCACAAGACTTACGTTGAGCGGTTGAAACGTCGCCTTGTTGGCGGCGGTCATCGTGCCCCACTGCGTGACGACGAGGATGGCCGCGGCCAGGGCCAGTCCAACTGTGAGCCCGACGGTCGCCAGCAGCGTGTACCGCGTAGACCGCAACGAGCGGAACTTCGTCCACTCCGAGACGATGACTCGCAACTGCGTCACGCGCCCGCCACTCGGCGATCGCGGGAGGCTCATCGGTGCGATCGATGCACTGCTCATGCTGCCACTCCTGCCGCGTCGTTGACGCCGGCGTTGGTTGACTGATTGCGGTACTCCACTGCGTCGTGGGTGAGTTCCATGAACGCGTCCTCGAGCGATGCGGTCTGCGGCGTCAGCTCGAAGAGGACGATCCCGTGCACGCGGCGATACGCCCGATCTGCTCGGCCGTCAGACCATCGACGTCGAGCATGCCGGGCTCCTCGCTCGCGATGGTCGCGTGCTGCGCGACCACCAAACCGCGGAGCTGTGCCGCCTGCGGAGAGCGCACCCGAACGATGCGCTTCGAGGATTCCTGGACAAACGCCTCGACGCTGATGTCGCGGATCAGCCTGCCTCTGCCGATGATGATCAGGTGATCGGCCGTCAGCGCCATCTCGCTCATCAGGTGCGACGACAGAAAGACGGTTCGACCCTCGGCCGCGAGCGTCTTCAACAGACCGCGCATCCAGTGGATGCCGTCCGGGTCGAGCCCGTTGATCGGCTCATCGAGCATCAGCGTTCCCGGGTCGCCGAGCAAGGCTGAGGCGATGCCGAGACGCTGGCCCATGCCCAGGGAGAACTGCCCTATGCGCTGCTTCGCAACTTCCTGCAAGCCGACAAACTCGATGAGCTCACTCACACGCGCTCGCGAGATCCCCTGCGTCTGCGCCTGTGCGAGGAGATGGTCGTACGCGGATCGCCCTGGATGCACGGCGCGTGCCTCAAGCAGCACACCCACGTCGCGAAGCGGCGCTCCGTGCGATGCGTAGCGCGTGCCGTTCACTGTTGCCGTGCCACTGGTCGGCGCGTGCAACCCGAGGATGAGGCGCATGGTGGTGGACTTCCCGGACCCGTTCGGCCCGAGAAACCCAGTGACCATGCCGGGCTGCACTGCGAACGACAGCCCGTCGACGGCGGTCTTGTTGCCGTACCGCTTGGTGAGGTTGTCGACGACGATCATGTGTCGGCTCCTTTGAGGTGTGCCGCGCCGGCGCGGAGCCCGGCCGAAGCCGAGCTCCGCGTTGTGATGCGTGGACTGACTGAGTTACGCGGCGGCGGCTGCGTCGATCGGCGCGCCGGCGGCGGCGCGAATTGCGGGCGTCGCGGCGCCACCCGCGCGGATCGCGCTGAATCCCTTGAACGGGAGCCAGAGGGCGAGGAACGCCTCCCAGAGCACTTCCGGGACGGTCATCACGTGCTGCGCCGTGGAGCCGTCCGGGATGACGCCGAGCAGCACGGCAACGCCCGAGATCGCGAGCAATGGACCGCCGATGACACCCAGCAGCGCCACGCGGTGCGACACGAGTCCGGACCGGTACATCAGCCATCCGAGCATCAGTCCAGTGCCGATGCCATCCATGAAGCCAGGACCGAGCAGGAACGTCCAGTTCTTGATGGCGATGAGCGACTTGCCCGCAACGACGAGCGAGGCCGAGTCTCCGGGGGCCGCATGCTGGCGCAACGTCACGACGGCAAGAACGCTGAGGACGCCGATCAGGATGAACGTGCATTCCACGAGTCGAGCGACGACGTACCCGAGGGCGATGGTCTCGTTCTGCTTCTTGAGCAGTGGGAACAGCACAACGGCGCATCCCATGTTGGTGATGATCAGCAACAGGTCGAGGAACGCGCCCACGAACACGCCGGTGCTGGCGCCGGTGCCGAGGACGTAGTTGGGATCCGTGAGGACCGGTCCGTAGAAGAACACTGCTGCGATCGACGTGACGAAGGTTGCGAAGAAGAGCACACCGACGATCAGTGCGATCTTGCGTGTCGGATTCATCTGGACTCCTTTTGATGTTGTTGTGGTTGGCGTGGTTGTCGAATGCATCTGTCGCTCCTTGTTGTTCATGAGGCTGGAAACGCCGGTGTGGCGGTGAGACCAATGACTTCGTAGCCGTGCAATGCCTCGAGAAACGGCTGCACGCTGCCGCTGACGAGGCAACGCACGCGATGACCGTCAACCTCCACGTCGCTCACACCGGACGCTCGCGCTATCTGGCGGGCCGGTGGGCGACCGACGAAGGTGATCTCTACGCGTCTGCTCGGAAGCTCCTCGTTCATACTGGCCAGCGTGGGAGCACACCAGGGAGCGGGACATCGTCAGGATTGCTGATTCGATGCGTAGTCACCCAGTGACGAGGGATGGCTAGGCCTCGGCAGCGCTCAGGCAACCTGCCGGCGGAGGCGACGACATTCGTCGGTCGCCGACGTGAGCTTGGCGAGATCAGAAAGAAGCTGACGTCCGCGCGCCTGGTCAGCCTCGTCGGGCCTGGCGGCGTGGGCAAGACACGCCTTGCCATTCGTGCGGGAACCGATCTCGGGCGTGGCTTCGCGGATGGCGCCTGGTTGGTCGAGCTTGGCGAGGTCCGCGACCCGGCGCTTGTCGCTCACGCCGTGCTCGCGGCACTGGACCTCAGGGACCAGGCCACCGCGACGCCGATGGAGATCCTCGTGTCGTACCTGCGGGAGCGGCAGCTACTGCTCCTCATCGACAACTGCGAGCACCTCCTCGAAGCAGCGGCCCAGCTGGTGAGCGAGGTGCTGCGTGCCGCGTCAGAGGTTCGCGTGATCGCGACCAGCCGTGAGCCACTGCAGGTGGCGGGCGAGTACGTGGTCCCAATCCCGCCGCTGGAGCTCCCGTCGGGCGACGGCACGGACACGCTCGCCCAGCTGCAGCAGAACGAAGCCGTGATGCTGTTCGTCGAGCGATCGGCTGCGGCATCGGGCGCTTTCGAGCTCACGGCGGCAAACCAGGCGACCGTCGTCGCACTCTGCCGGCGGCTCGATGGGCTGCCACTGGCTATCGAGCTCGCCGCAGTCAGAACCCGCGTCCTCGGCATCGAGCAGATCCTCGATCGGCTGAGCGATCGCTTCGCGCTCCTCACGGGGGGAGGCCGCGAAGCACTCCCACGCCATCAGACGCTCCGCCTGGCGATCGACTGGAGCTTCGATCAGCTGACGGACGCCGAGCAAATCCTGTTGCGACGCCTCTGCGTGTTTGCCGCGCGGTTCACGCTCGAGGACGTCGCCGGTGTCTGCATGGCTGACGATGCGACGGAATCCGATGTGTTGGACCTCCTGGTATCGGTCGTCGAGAAGTCACTCGTCACCAAAGACGAAGTCCAGCGGCACCGTCTGCTACCGGCTCCACGAAACGATGCGTGAGTACGCGGGCGTCAAGTTGCGCGAGGCAGGCGAGGAGGATCAACTGCGCGAGCGATGCCTCGAGCACTATCGGTTGACATGCCTGCGATTGGCCGGCGAAGCGCGATACCACCTCGTCGAGTGGCTGGCATGGGCCGACCTGGAAATCGACAACCTGCGTGCGATGCTGCACCAGTGTGTGAGCCGCGGGGATCTCGCGCGCGGCCTCGATATCGCTGCGTCGATGCAGTACTACTGGATCACGCACGGGACGACGGAGGCTGTCGGTTGGCTCGACCAGCTGTTACCCGCTGCGAAGGCGTCTGCGTCCACGATGGTGCGCGCGTACTACCTGCGCGCATGGTTGAGCATGCTGCAGGGCGATCCAGCCGCTTCCGCACCCTGGATCACCCGTGCGGTGGCGATCGCTCGCGAAGCAGGCGAACAGGCATTGCTGTCCGAATCGTTGTCGATGGGCGCGAGCACGTCGACCGTCGCCTTCGATCCTGAAGCGGCGCGACGCTACCTCGACGAGGCCGAGGCGATCGCGCTGACCCTGGATGACTATCCGGCGAAGATCGAGTTGGTGCTCTCGCAGGGGATTCACGCGATCTATACAGGCGACGTCGACACAGTGACAGCGCGTGCGCACGATGGCGTCAGCCTGAGCCGAGACGCGGGTGATCTCTATCAACTCGAGAACATGTTCCGCAACCTCGGCGTCGCCGGAATGATGAACGGCGATCTGCAGGCTTCGAACACCTGGTTCATGGAAGCGTTGCAGGTTGCCCGGCGCGTCGACAACCGGCTCGGCCAGTACTACGGACTCTCCGCTGCAGGCTGGAACGCGGCCAACGTCGGCCGCATGCGTGCGGCTGCACAGCTTCTCGGGGCGGCCGACGCGATGCGCACGCAGACCGGCGGAGCGCTTGGAGAACCGACGATTCCGTTTGTGGTGCAAGCGCAGCAATCAGCGCTGGATGCGTTGGGTACAGTGGCGTTCGACGCTGCTTTCGAGGCAGGTCAGCGCATGAGTTGCGAAGCAGCGTTACGGCTCGCGCTCGGCGAAGCGGCCGGCGACGACGCCCCCGAGACGGAGCACACCGCGCCAGCGCTGCTCGCCAAACGCGAACTCGAAGTAGCCCGGTTGGTCGCGGAGGGGCTCAGCAACAAGCAGATCGGCGTGCGGCTCTTCATCTCAGAGGCGACGGTTGCGAGTCACATACGGCACATCATGGACAAACTCGGCGTCAACGCACGATCACAGATTGCCGCTTGGGTGTCGTCACTCGCCTAAAGACTCGACCTGCCTTTGCGGGTCGAAATACGGTGTCGGCCTCGGAAGTCCAGACTGACGTGTGGCCGGACTGACATACGCTGCCGGAGCCGACGACGCGCTGAAAGCAAAAGCGTCTGCGGCACCGAGGGTGAGTAGGGGATTCATCGCCCTCTACATGCTCGCGTTCATGAGCACCAACCTGGTGTTTCTCGCCCCGATCCTGGTGACCCTGCCATTGAAGGTCAGCGCGCTTGTCGGTATCAAGGACGCGCCAGGCAGCCTGGCGTTGGTCTCCGGGATCGGCGCCTTCGTCTCGATCTTCGGCAACCCCTTCTTCGGGAGGATGAGCGACCGCACATGGTCGCGACTGGGGATGCGCCGGCCATGGATGGTGATCGGTCTGCTCGGCGGGACCGCCGGCGTCGCGGTCGTCGCGGTGGCGCCGAACATTCAAGTGGTGCTGCTGGGATGGTGCCTCGCGCAACTGTTCTTCAACGCGTTGCTCGCCTCGCTGGTCGCCGTGCTTCCGGATCAGGTCCCCGCTGTGCAGCGCGGCATGGTGTCCGGCGTGCTGGGCGTGTGCCTGCCCATCGCGGCGGTGAGTGGCACCTTCATCGTGAAGATCTTCAACGGACACAACGCGGCGACGTTCCTCGTCCCGTGCGCGACCGGAGGATTCTTCATCGTGCTGTTCGCACTGGTGTTGAAGGATCGTCGGCTTGCGAGAGCGGACGTCCCGGCCTGGTCACTTCGAGAATTCGCGAGCACGTTCTATGTGAAGCCGCGGACGAGTTCGGATTTTGCGTGGGCGTTCGCGAGCCGGTTTCTGTTCCTCATGGCGTACGCACTGCTGACAACGTATGAGGCGTACTACCTGATGCAGAAGATCGGCAGCTCCGTTGCCGATGTCCCGCAACAGATCTTCGCGGGCACCGTCGTCCAGGCGGTCGTCATCGTCGCGGTTTCGCTGATCAGCGGTCATCTCTCCGACCGGAGCGGGCGGCGAAAGGTGTTCGTGTTCACCGCCGCGATCGCGTACGGGTTGGGGTTGTTCGCGATCGCGATTGCAAGCAACTTCAACGGGTTCCTCGTCGGCATGGCGATCAGCGGGCTCGGGTTCGGCGTCTATGCGGCCGTTGACCTTGCGCTCGTCGCCGATGTCTTGCCCAACCCAGGCCAGAATGCCAAGGATCTCGGTGTGTTCAACATCGCGGGCGCGCTGCCCTTTTCTCTTGCACCGGCGTGCGCGCCGGCCATCCTGGCGATCGGTGGCGGCAGCTATGGCGTGCTTTACGCCGTCGCCGGCGTGTGTGCGATCGTCGGTGCCGGCGCGATCCTCCGCGTCAAAGGGATCCGCTGAGGGGGCGATCGCCGGCTAGCGAGGTTAGTGGTCAGACCCATGTGAGGGCGACGACGAGGAGCCGCCATCGTCCCCGCCACCTCCCGGCGTTGGCGTCCCCGAGCCGTCACCGCCCCCGTCGCGTCCTCCGTCGCCGCTCGAGTCCGACGACGATTGCGGCGAAGCGTCATCAGATCCCGAGCCAGGATTGCCGTGGTCGTCCGGGGATTCGGCGCCGTGTGCGCTCGACGTGGGCTCCGATCTAGAGGGTCCGTGCCCGTGACCGTGGCCTTCCGATGAGCTGGAAGGGGAGACCTGCGCGCTGTGATGGGTCCATACGAGTGGGTTCGGCGATCCGGTGACGACGGTCTTCGCTCCGACACTTGCCGCAGCGATGGTGACCACCGACAGCCCCACGAGCATGTTCGTGCCAAGAACGAGCGGAACCCCGAAACGCAGGCGTCGCCGGAACGACCCGTGACGCGACGCGACCGGGGCATAGCGGGGCGCGGGAAGCGGCGTGGTCGTCCGCATCTCCTCGAACCCCTCATCGAGGCTCCGTTGGAGCATGCGGTCGATATGGTCCGTCACTGAGACTCTCGCTGTGAACGTGGGTGCACAGTGACAACGCTCGGACCCGTCGGAGTATCCATATCACGGTCCTCGATGCGGAGCAGAGCTGCCAGGTGTCGTTTCGCTGCGGCGAGTTGCGAGGCCACGGTGCTCTCGGAGATGTTCAGGGCGTAGCCGATCTCACGGTTGCTGTACCCGTGGTGATGCCGCAGGACGAGCGTCGCCGCCTGCTTCGCGGGCAGACGCTGCAGCGCCTTGTGGAGCGCGGTCGCCTCCGTCGAATCGGCGGGATCGACGCCGGGTTGCGGCGTGCCGAATCGGCGGATGACCTCGCCGATCTCGTGCAGCCGTTGCTGCCGTCGGTACGAGATCGACACATTTATGGCGATGCGATGGATCCACGCCTCCGCCGGCGCCGCGGGCTTCCATCGCGGCCAGGCGCGGAACGCGCGCACGAACGCCTCCTGTGCGCAGTCCTCCGCCGCGGCACGATCGCGAAGGATACCGGTGAGCGTGTAGAGGATCCGGTGATAGCTCTCGCGGTACAGTCGGTCGAAGTCCTCGCGGACGCCAGGGCGATAGGACTCGTCAGGCACGGGACATCCGTCTGACGGACCTATCGCACCGGTGCTCATGGCGGCTGCGACTAGTTGTCGCTCCCACCGTCGCCACGATCCCCGCCGTCAGCTCCGTCGCCACGCGGCCCGCGGTTCGCGCCGTGATGGTCTTGATCCGCAGCCGCTCCGGGAACGCAGACATCGCTGGAGCCGGATCGATCGTCGGAGCCCCGATCGTTCGAGTCCTGGTGGTGCTCAGCGTGTTCGGCAGCATCGCAGTCCTCGTGCTCGATGTCCTTGTCACCCGGGGATGGCACCGCACTTGGGCTGGGTGTCATCAAAAGCACCGGGACCGGCGTCGGCGAAGGAGCTGTGCGAGTTGCCGACCGGTCAGCGGCGACAGGCTGGGCTGCAGCCATCAACCCGCCGGCACTCGCGGTGGCCGCGAGAGCAGCCACCGTAATGACGATACGTCGGGGGGATACGGTGCGCAGTCGTTCGAGATGGAACATGCGAGTCTCCTGGTGTTTACGTCTTGCCAGGGAAACGCCCCACACCCGCCGAGTAGCCATTTCTGGCCGGCGCCATCGCATCGAAGGATCGCGACGGACGCTGCCAGCGCGGATCAGCCGCGCTGAGCCTCAGGCCTGCGGAGCCTCCATGCGTCCGCCAGGCAACAACAGCGCGACAAGGAACGCCGCGGCCATGACCCCGGCCATGATGTAGAAGACCGTCTGCGTCGAGTGCGCGAAAGCCAGCTGCACGTCGTGGACGAGGACCGGCGACTGCCCGGACGCCGATCCCGAGCTTGGCGCTGTCGAACCGAATGACGCCGCCACCTTGCTCGCGATGGCGCCCGGCACGCCGTCCTTTGTCAAGGCGGCAGCGATGTTCGTCAGGTTCTCGCTGATCAGGGTCGCACCGAGCACCGCGAGTCCAAGGCTGGCGCCGAAGTTCCGCACCGTCTGCGTGATGCCGGTCACCTCGCTGTAGCTCGAGCTCGGCGCACGGTTCACCGCATCAGTGCTCGACGTACCGAGCATGAGGCCGATGCCCGCGCCGGACAGGATGATGTACGCAACCTGCGCACCGATCGAGAGGTCGGTGAGCTTTCCCGCGAGCAGGAAGAAGCCGACGGCGCTGATCGCGCACCCGGCGACGACTGCGGGCCGCGCGCCGCGCTTGTCAAGAATGCGGCCACCGATCTGCGCCATGACCACGAATCCGATGAAGAAATAGAGGATGTACAGGCCGGCGCTCGTCGCGGTCTCGCCGAGCGCAACCTGCGCGTAGATGGCGGCGAAGAAGAAGAACGGCACGAACACGGCCGATACGAGACCGAGCACCCCATTCTCGACGGCGAACCCTCGGTCGCGAAAGATCTGCAGGCGGAGCAGTGGTTCCGATATGCGCAACTCCCACGCCACGAATGCGGCGAACAGCACCGCACCTCCGGCGATACAGGCCCATGTCGCAACGCTGCCCCAACCCCACGTGGTTGCCTCCTCGAGCCCGAGCACGATCAGCCCCATCGCACCCGTTATGAGCACCGTGCCGCGGTAGTCGAGCTTGCTGGGGTGGCGTTCCTCAGGCGGGTGCGACCGCCAGATCAGCACGAGCGCAAGGATCGCGACCGGGATGTTGATCCAGAAGATCGCTCGCCATGTCCATTGCGTGAGGTAACCGCCGGTGATCGGGCCGATCGCGGTCAGCGCACCGGAGATCCCGAAGAAGATCGCCATCGCCCGTCCACGTTCACGAATCGGAAATGCCGAGACGACGATGCCGACCGCAGCGGGGAACAGGAGCGCGGCGGTTGCGCCCTGGATGACGCGGAAGGTGATGATCCAGGCAGTCGCGATGCTGCCGGTGGGCGTGAACCCGCAGAGGCCTGACGCGATCGCGAAACCGGCGACTCCGACGATCACCATGCGCCGGCGCCCGAGCACGTCGCCGAGCTTCCCGCCGAAGGCGAAGAGTGCCGCCAGCGACAGAAGGTAGCCGTTGATGATCCATTGCGAGCCAGTCGCGGTGAGCGAGAGCTCGGACTGCACCTTGGGAATCGCGATGGCCACGATCGTCTGATCGATGAACATCATTGCGACGGCGAACACCATCGCCGTGAGCACGAGATTCCGGTTCTTGGCGCCGCTGACCATCTGGGCAGGTCCTCCCATGCTGCGAACGCCGCGTGCATGAGAACCGACCGCTACGACGAGCACGGGCTGTGGTCGAAATCACATCACAGATCCGCACCCGTCTGCTGGCGTCGCGTCAGCCGCCTACCGGACAATGACCACAAACATCGGGGCGGTCACGCCGGCCGCTCCATCACCGGAGGTGGGCATGGCTTTCTGCACGATCGTCGAGTGGGATCAGGACCTCAGCGCGGAGTTGACGAAACTCCAAGGCGACGATGCCCCGCCTGCTGGATCGATCGTTCGCGTGTTCGGCTCAACGGACTCCGGTACCTACGCAATCGAGATCTGGGACTTCGAGCGACGATGCGCGGCGCTTCGCCGAGGCGAGTGCTCCGACGCTCGCGGCGTCGACGCTACCGCCGCCCACCCGAGGCGCGGCGTTCCAAGTCTCGCAACTCTTCATTCGCGAGCAGAACGCGTAGTCAGACGCCTCGAATGCGTCGCGGGCGGAACCAGAGCGCCTGACCGACGAGGAGCAGTCCCATTACGAGGATCCGAGCCCGCCGAAGACGAGCAGCCGAGTCCGCGCCGGTAGTCGGCACCGTGATCGTCAATCCCTGCACCGAGAAGCTCACGACGGCCGGAGCGGATGTGGCACCCGTTGCGTCGGTAACGACATAGCTCACGCTGAGGTTGCCTGAGAAGCTTGCCGTCGGTGTGAAGGAGATGACGCCTGTCGCCGCGTCAATGCTGAAGGTACCGCCGCCGGACGGCACGGATGCGCCGACAAGGGAATACGTGAAGGGTCCAACGCCGGTCGGGGTTGGGGGAGTCGCGGTGATCGTCGTGCCGGCGATGCCCGCCGCGGCATCAGGCATCGCGATCGGCGTGACGGTGATGTTCACGTTCTGCTGCGCCTGCTGGTTGTACTGATCGGTCACTGCGTAGAGGAATGTCGGGACGATGCCGCTGAAGTCCGTCGCGGGCGTGAATGTCACCGCGCCGGTTGTGGCGTCGATCGTCGCGACACCATCTGCAACGTTCGGTGTGGTCACGAGGCTGTAGGTGAACGGCCCGACGCCTGTCGGAGCGCTCGGTGCCAGCGTGAGCGCGACGTTGGCGGGCGTTGTTCCGACGAGCGCATCGGTCGTCGGGAGTTGCGGCACGACATCGACACTGGTCGTCCCGTCGGTGGTCGCATGCAGTGAGTCACCGCTGTATGTGGCGTCGAGAGTCTGCGTTCCGGTCGCGCCGGGGTCGGCGATCAACGACAGGTTGCACTGGCCCGAGCCATCGAGGGTGCACGTACCGGAGCTGCCGAGCGAGTCCGGGCCGGGCGTTGCGCTCCACGAGACGGTCCCGGTCGGTGTCGTCGTCTGCCCAGGGTCTGTATCGGTCACCGTCACGGTGCAGGTGTCGGATGGCCCAATCGCGAGCGGCGAGGTTGCACACCCTGCGGTGACGGTCACCGAACGGAGCGCGGACCAGACCTGGATGATGCGGAGGGAGATCGCGTGGTCCACGTCGCCGAGATATACCGCGGTCATCGTTCGTGGTCCGGCGACACTCGGCGTGTAGAGCACGGAGCAGGCGCCGGTGTTGCCGAGTGTGCACGAGCTCGTGCCAAACGTTCCGCTCCCCGCGCCGACGGAGAAGTCGACAGTGCCGGTTGGCGTTGTTGGATTACCGGCGCTCGTGTCGTTGACGGTCGCGGTGCATGTCGCCTGCACGCCCGCTTCGAGCGCGTTGCACGCGATGGCGGTGGCGTCGGTCCGCGGCCCGGCAGTGAGATCAACCGTCGTGCTCGCACCGGGGAAATCGACGTCGCCCGAGTACGTGACGTCGAGCACGATGCTGCCCTCGGAACCGGTCGTCGCCATGAACACCACCGAACAGGAGCCGACGTCATCGGAGGCCCCAAACGTGCACGCGCTGCCAAGCTGTCCGGACCCGGTTGCGATGCTCCATGAGGCGGTCCCGGTTGGGGCTGATGTCGTGCCAGATGCCGTGTCGGTGGCCGAGACGGTGCACGTCACGGGCAGATAGACGGTGATGTTCGAACTCCCGCAGTCGGCACTGATCGAGTTGAGTCCGCTGACCGACGCCGATTGATGCGGTCCCGGTCGAGATCAGATGATCGGTGTCGCCCCCGTACGCGGCGTTGACCGTCTCGGACCCGACATGTCCTGCAGAGGGCGTGAACGCCGCTGAGCACACGCCGGCCGACAGCCCGCAGGTCGTCGGAGAAAACGTGCCGGCAGCCGATGTCCACGTCATCGTTCCACCAGGCGTGATCGCTGTACCGGTACTTGCGTCCGTCACGGTCGCTGTGCAACTTGTCGCCACGCCGACGATGGTTGCCGGCGCGCAGGCCACGCCGGTGGTGTCTGTGCGCTTTGACGCAGTCACCGTGGTCGTCGTGCTGCTGGCGGAGTGCGCGGAGTCTCCGCTGTACGAGGCGCTGAGGTGGTGGACTCCCTCGCTGCCCGCGGCGGGAGTAAACGAGATCGAGCAGGTGGCACCGCTCAACGTGCAGGAGGTTGGCGACGCCGAACCGTTCTGCGCGTCGCTCCAGCTGACCGTCCCGGTCGCGGCGACAGCGTCGCCACTGTCGACGTTGTTCACCGTCGCGGTGCATGTCGTGCTCGTGTTGACGTGATCGGGATTGGTAGTGCAGCTCGCGGCAACCGTGGTCGGGTTGAACGTGACGATGACCTCTGCGCCAACGCTCGCCACCGCGAATGTCGCGTTCAGCGCGCCGGCTTCGACGAAGCTGGATCCAGCCCCGCCGCCACCACCGCCTCCGACCGCGTACGTTGTGAAGCCGACGCCGCTGGCGCCGCCGCCACCACCGAAGTAGCCGCCACCGCCGCCACCACCGGAAGCCTCTGCGTTGCTGCCGTCGCCGCCCTGGCCGCTACCGCCGAGAGAGCCAGGATCGCCGGTGCAGCCGCCTTCGGTATATCCGCAGCTCGGGTCAGGCGCGGGGGATGTCGCGCCTGCACCGGCAGCGCTGGAGGTGGCGCCGCCGCCGCCGTTGCCGCCCTGGACGTAACCGTATCCACCGTAGTGGTAGTCAGCCGTTCCATCGATATTGGGGCCGGACTGGCCCGATGCTCCCGTCGAGGTCCCAGTCTGCGCACTGCCGCCGTTGCCCGGAGGGCAGCCGTACAAGTAGCAGAAGCTGTTGACATCGGCGCCGCCGAAACCGGCTCCGCCGCCGCCCGCTGCGACCACGAGTTGCGATGCCAGTGACGATGCCCCTGCACTGCTCGACACGGTCCGCAGGTCGGACGCGCCGCCCCCGCCGCCTGAACCGGGGCCGCCGTCGCCGCCCCCGTTGAACCCACCCTGTCCGGTCGCGTTTCCGCCGACGACCTGCAGGCCACCGACCTCGACATAGACGTTGCTCCCGACGGTCGGCGCCGGAATATCAGCGGTGACAGCGGCACCGTGACCACCGCTGGCGGCGTTATTCCCGGGCGTGCTCTCGGGATACGTACTGCCTCCGGCGGCTCCGACAACGGTGACCTGCATGAGCGTCGCGCCCGTCGGGACGACGAAGCTCTGCTCACTGTTCGTGAATCCGAAAATGAGCGTGCTACCCGCGGTGGGTGGGCTCGCCAGGACCCGCAGCGGCGTCGATCCCGCGAGCGCGCCGACGGCGATGACGGGCACCGCCGCGAGTATCGGGAGGATGCGATGTCGGCGATTGCGCGGCGCTGGCGTGCGGCGTTGGGAGGTGAGCATCGAGCAACACAAATAGCCATACCGGGGCCGCCGCAGTTCAAATGGCAGACAACCCGTGACGGCTCGTTGTCAGATTCGTGAGTTACGTGACCGGCGCGGTGTGAGCTGGGTTAGTTGGGCGCCTACGTCGCCGAGACGAAGGACCATGGTTCCCGAACTCGCGTTTTACGGTGTCCGACTGGTACGGCGGTGCCGAAGCATCAAGCCGTACACGCCTCCGAGCCCGAGGAGGAGCAGGACCGCCGTACCGACAAATGCAGATGCCGTTGGGACGAGCTGGTCGACGCCCAGCAAAACCGCGATGGCCGCCAGGCCCACGCCGACCCAACCACCCGCGCGGGCGAGCTCGACTGATGGCGTGACCTTCGGTTGCCGGATCCAGAAGCCTGTGCCGTTGACGACTTGTCGGAGGCTGACGATCCCATAGACCACGCCGAATCCGATCAACACGACGCCGGCGACGATGTGCAAGTTCATCTCACCGGTCAACCACAGGTGGATGCGAGGGCGACTGCCACTGTCTGACCAGACGCGCCGACGGAGCTCATTGCCAGAACAACAGGAAGCAGCACAGCCCGTGGTCGGGAATCGGTTCGCACGACCGGAGACCTCGGTACACGTTGCGTTCGCACGTCAGTCACGAAGTATTGGTCCGTAGCGACTTCGTAGATGCAGGGGTCCGCGCGAAGTCCTAAGGCTGCGGCGATGCCGTGGGTGGCGGCGGCAGTCCGAGGTCGACGCGGAATTCGGGCAAAGTCAGGCCGCGATGCGTCGTACACGGCTTCGGCGTCATTCATGTACAGGCCCACTGCGCCGTTCTTGATCTGTGATGCGTTGTGTGCGTCACCCAGATCTTCCATGTACTCCTGGTTGTCGACAACGACCGCGTCGATGTCAGCGGCTGCGGCAGGCACTTCGTGCTTGATCATCTGGAGCACCACCTGCATCGCCTCGGTGTCGCGGTTGATCAAGGGAATGACCGCGAGGGCGTCCGCGCGTATCTCGAATTCTCCCGGCGAGCACGTACACGGCAGCGCCTCGTCCGCAACGAGCGCAGCGATGAGCTGGTCTCCGTCGGCATTGACGGGGCCGACGACAGCGAGATACTGCCGCCCGGCTTCAGCGACAGCGGCGGACACGGGCGCGACTGATGGGATCGCTGTGCTGGGGGCGGTGGCCAACGTTGGGGCGGTGGCCGAGGTCGTCGGGCTCGTGGTCTGCTTCGCAACTGAGTTCGCAGCAGAGCCGGGCGGATGCCATCCGACGAGGGCGACGATCAGCACGCCTGCGACCGCGAGCAGCGTCCCGGCGCCGGCAATCCAGCGCAACGCGTGAGTTTGGCTCGAGGTCTCTGGCGGCGTCGTCGGGGGCCACGGGGGCGGCGGCGGAGGTGTGCCGAAGACCTGCGGCGGCAACGAGGGCGGCCACCCGTCGAGCGGGGGCGGCTGTGGATCCATCCTGAGTTCGACGCTACACTGCCGTCCGGCGACCCTTGATCTCCGATGGCGGATCGTTGCAGGTCGGGGACGGCCCCTCGGGTTGGAAGCTCTCGGGTCAGCGCACACTCCCACCTCATGAGAATCGCGCCACCAACGTGGGGGATCCATCGCAAGCGGACGAGTGCCTGGCTGGGAGAACGCAATGATTGAAGAGCCGATCGAGCTCATTGAAGTTGTTCAGTACGCCAATGGAGTGCCGAAATATCTATGGCGTGCGGTCAAGGGCGTCGTGACTGGCGGCTACTCGGTCGTGCAGGTAGACAACATCGACGGACCGTTTCGAGCCCAGCGACGTCTGGATCAAGAAATCAACTTCTGGGATCTGCTCCGCGACCATCCAGCGAACGCAATGCAAATGCGTCCAACGCTGCGTGAGGCGATAGCCGCCTTTGGACTGGAGGACGAGTAACGGCTGCCGCGACGTGATCGTAAGAATCGGCACAGCTAGCGGCTACTCGGAAGCACACCGACAGCGATAAGCGATAGGCCGATGAGGACAACGACGCATAGACCGAGCATGACCGTCGCAGTGGAACGGCGATAGGCCGGAGACCGATAGGCATCGAACGCTCGCGCCCAAATCCCCTTATCCAAGAGCACGGAAACCGAGATGCTCATCACCACCAGGACGATGGCGAACGGCGCGATGAGCGCAAGCGTCATGCCGACGAAGCATACGGCTGAGAGGCGACACCGAGGGCGGACAGGCGGCGCATGACCCTATCGGAGTAATCGCTCATCGTCTTCCTGCCCCGAACACAGCGCGCGATTGGTACGGATTGCCGATGCCGGGAGCACTGCACCGAGCTACGCTCGTCAGGTGCAAGCGCACGTTCCTTCTGCCAACCAACGACTCAAACCGATGTGGTTAGGGCTGTGTTTGATGCTTGGCGCAGGCCTGGGTCTGTGGAGCCTCTACCTGATTGGCCTGCTCATCCTGCTGTGGATTTTTGTCGCTGTGGCAGTGAGTCAGCGTTTTCAGCGGGGGGCTCGTGCCACCCTGTTGGCTCTCACCGTCGGCTACGAGACAGCGTTGGCGATGCTCGTCGTCCTGTATCGCTTCGTTTGGAGCGCACCGGGTGCTCCCTATCTCTACGTCGGCGCGTTGGCTGTCGCTGGTGTCATAGCCCTGGGGTCCACAGTCTGGTGGCGCGAACACCATAGCCATCGCCTATAGATTCAGCTTCGTTATCGCGGCGGTGGTGAACTTCGTCGACGACGCCCTCTCCGATACGAGCGAATGACAGCAATCGTTCCCCCAAGGACGAGAACGACCGTCAGTCCCAACAATAGAAACCCGTATGCCGTTGGTGCGAGTGCTCCGACGAAGCACATCGCCACGAGTACGGTGAGGCCCACGACCGTCACGCGATACATGGTTTTCCCGCCGGCTGCTGCATATGGTGATGTGCTCGCGTAGTGGGCCGTGGCGGCACGGGCCGCAGTCGGGATCAGTACCGCCAGCCCGACACAGCGCAGCACAACGATGAGGGCAGTTGCGAGATCCATCTCATCCCCAGTATCCCGCCATGATGCGCACGGATCCGATGGGCGTCTTCCGTTCGTAACCCGGCGTTGAGCGCCGATCACAGTTGTTACCGCGCTAGAAGCGCACCCGCCGGTCGATTGTTGACGGTTAAGTCGCGTAAATGCCATGTCCTCAGGGGCTGTACGCTCATCGGATGGATGACGCTGAAGTACGAGCAGCAAAGAAGCGCGTTGCGTGGCTGATGCTCCCGGTGGCCCTGGTCGCCCTGGTCACAGCAGCGATCGTGTTCGGCGTCGTCTGGGGGTTCACGCACCCAGGAAGCTTTGGCCCTTAGCGCCGAGGCGTCGCAGCGACTCGCCCGAGATTGGAGGCGGTCTAGGGGCTGCGAGGGGGCAGCGGGGTATCTAGAGTGTGAGAAGCGGCTCTGCATCGGTCTCCGTCGTAGCGTGGAGGCACTCGATGGTAGTCAAAGCGGACCCGGCGAATTCCGGTGCCGTAGGGATGGATTCGCTGGAAGCGATCTATGTGGCAGAGATCACTCGCCTCGCTTCGCTTGGAACGATCCTCACTGGTGACGCCGCGGCGGGTGAGGACCTCGCGCATGACACATTCGTTCAACTCGCCAAGCGGTTGAACGCTGACAACGCGTACCTGAATGGCCCCGCATGGCCGCTGCTGCGAAAGATGATCGTTCGACTGGCGCTCAACCGCCGCCGCGCTCTGTCGCGAGAGTTGCACCGACTAACTCGCGCGTGGCAGCCGCCGGTTGAAAGCCGGTGGGAACCGGATGCCTCGTTGCTCGATTGGCGTGCTGCCCTTCAAGCGCTCCCGCCACGGATGCGAGCGACCGTGATTCTCTTCTACGGCGAGGACCTCAGCACCACCGATGTAGCAGCGCATCTCGGATGTTCGCCGCGAACCGTCGAGAACCAACTCCGTCTGGCACGCCAGCGCCTCTCCGCATTCCGGCCGCAGTCAGAGACAGCCGAACATGAGTGATCTCACAGCGTTCGACGACGAAGCTCGACGGCTGACGCGCGAGTTGCGCGCCTCCGCTGAGCGGGTGCAACTGCACCGTGAGATGCCGGACTTCGGAGCACGGACCGTCGAGCGTGGGGCTCGGCACTTCGCAGTTGAGTTGTTCTTCGCAGCGGTCATCGCCGCAGTGGTTGTGGGACTCATCCTGGCGCTGCCGCGACAGATGCCCGCGACGCCGAGGCCGGCGGGACCGACCGTTCCTGTGGTCTCGCCGACCGAGACACCGTCCCCATCGCCGGTGCCTGCCATCCCTTCAACCATCTCGGCCGCCGGGCCACTGGCGCTCTATCGCACTGCGACAGCTGCGGATGGTTCGGTGACGTTGACCGCACGGACCTATGCAGGCCAAATCGCTGGAACCCTCATTCTTCCGCCCAGCAGTTCGGGCTTTGACGTCGCACCGAACGGGATGCGGGTGCTCAATGGCGATCAGATCATTGCGGATTCGGGGGAGATACTCGGCACGGTGCCGGCACAATTCTTCGAGGCCGCACTTCCTCCAACCTGGGCCGACGACTCAGCGCATCTCTGCGAAGTGGACGCGCCCATTGGCGGCCCGGCCACAGCGACCCTCGTGGAGTTTGATGAGACTGGCCATGCGCGCGTGGTCGCGACACTCGGGCCGACTGCGACGGTGACCGGGTCCTGGCAGGTTCTGGCGTGCAGTCCGAGCGCGGATCGCGCAGTCGTCATGTCCGCCAACAGTCAGAGCGCGACCCTCATCGTCCTGCACCTTTCGACAGGCCGCGTCATCGCTCGACACTCCTTCGGCGACGCTGCCTGGGGAATTCCGATCGCGTCTCACGGCGGCAGTGTTGTGGCGCTGAACGAGCCGTCCGGAGTGACGATTCGCAACTCGATCACCTGGGCGGTGCTCGGTTATGTGGTGCGATGGGGCAGTCAGGAAGGCTACCCACTGATCGGCGCGGCTGTCGATATCTCGTGGGACGGTTCGCGCATCGTTGTTGACGGCGGCGGTGCCGGCGGCGGCTTCCACCCTGAATGGATGGTTGACTGGGCGACCGATCGGACACTCCTGACGAACACCGGGACCGGCCGTCAGGCCATTGGAGTCCCTGGCTTCGACGATGCGATCCCGCTCACGATCGGCACGGGGTTCTTTCTGCCGCCGGGTGATATCGCAGCTGATCAAAGTGCGGCGTACCTCCTCGAGGCGAACGGAGAACTCAAGAAGCTCCCGGGCTGAGTTCGGACGTCTGGGCGGACGACGTCGATGTTCTCGGCGCTGTCAGTCCCAAATGTGGGCCAGCGATGCCCCACGCGCCTAAGGGCAGACCAGCGACCACCAAGCTCATGCCGACACGGGCCTTCTTATTCGCCTCCTGGTATCACGGCCGGTCGTCGACTGTGCGCAACTGCAGTGCACAGCGCCCACGCGTACGCGAACGCCGCTGTCATCATCGCGACTCCCACGACGGTCACCACTGGCGGACCTCTGAACGCCGAGACGAGGCCGGCGATGAGGAGAATCGTCGCAACCGTCCCATAGATGATCACCAGCGTAACCACGCGAGGGCTGACATGTCCGCCGCCGGCGTGCGCGTCAGCGAGTGCGCTCTCGACGAGGCGTCGCGTACGCCAGACAAAGAACCCGACGATTGGCAGAGCGCCCACGAGTACGACGAGAACGATCAGAACCACAAGCAGATGCGGCACAAAGCGATCCTATTGAGCCGCTCGCGAGCTTGCCCGGCCGCGGTAAGGAAGCGTCGTGGCGAGACCTGAACACCTTCTCGACTGCCGCTCATCTGACCGGGACTGGTTGCATGTCGACCATTCCCTGTCCGAGTTCCTCCGTGAGCTCGACTCGATACTTGTCCAGGGCGCGCTCATGGCGGCCGTACAGCAGGTATGGAAGAGCGCAGGCGCCAGCAATCGCCGAGACGAACAAGATGAAGACGCCCAACGATTTGGTTTGGCCGATCGCGACTGCGACAAGGCCGCCGATGACGATACCGGCCAGCAATCCAAACAAGGCGAGAGCAACCCACCATAGGCGACGCTCTGCACGTCGTCGCTCGACGAGCTGATCGATAGCCGCATGAACGCCGGCGGTGCGCGCGAGTTCCACGTGAGCACCGTGTTCCTCATCCGCCCGTTCCACGACGCGCGTCCACTGGAAGGCCCACGGTGTGACCGGCAACTGCACCTCCATGCGGTACCCACGGTTTTGGGTCAGAAATAGCGAAGCGGCCTTGCGGGCGGCGCTCGCCTTTGCGAGCGACTGCCAACCGAAAGGGACAGCGGCAGCCCAGGCCGCGCCGGCCGCTATCCAGAGTGCAGCAGGCGATCCCGTTTCGGCGAGAAACGTGCACCCAAGACCCAGCGGCCCAGCAAGCGTCCAGGCGACGACGTACCAGAACCGGCTACTTACCCAGAGTGCGGCTGCGTCGGGGCCGACGTACCCGGCAATACGTGGCTGGGTCTCGCGGTAAAACCACGCCGGAGGAAGGGACATAGTGGCCGGGAACATAGCTGCGCTCGCAGCCCGCAAAGCACCGGGTCAGGGCATTGAGTTCAGGTTGCAATCGGGCTGTCATATGGCCGCGGCTAACAACGACTGTGCCGGCGTCAATTTGTAGTCTTGCCATGTACCGTGGAGCGGGTGAGAAGGTTGGGTTTCTGGCAGCGGCTGACCGGCGGGCCGAGCTCCGAGGACGATGAAGCCGAAGCGCAGCGTCAACTCATCGACCGCGAATTGTTGACCCGACAACGCGCGCCGCAGCCTGCGAGGGCGGTGACGGGTGTCGTCAGCCGCCAAGCGACCCCATCGGTCACAGGGCGAGGCTCGCCGCTTTCTCTCGAGCCTGCTGAGACTCGCGACTCCCGAATGCCCCCACAGCGGATCCACATTGCGGAGCGGGCGCAGCCGTTTCTGCCCGCAGGCACCGTGATTCGCCAAGTATTTGGAGTTCAACGAGCCATTCCAATCCCCATCAGCCTTATCAACATGATCGTCACGCCACTGATGGGATGGCGAGTTGTTGCTGTCAGTGACGACGCCATTTACGTCCTTGAAGCGAGGTTTTGGTGGAAGTGGCGTCCGAAACGCCTGCTTCGGACGCTACCGCGAACGACGTACTTCGGCATGATGGGTGGTCCCTGGACAAAGATTCGACTGGGACCAGAAACGGCCTATGTGAACATGCGCTTTTTCAAGGACGTGCGAGCTGCCGACCTCGATGTGTTGCGCGGACCATTTCAAGTAGATTGCGACGGTTCGCATGATGCTCATTGATGCTTCTGGCCACCTGACCACATGAACGGGATGGAAAGCTACTCGGTCGAGGATGAGTTGCACGCCGAGACATTCGGCGCATATCCCACGGAGGAAGCGGCGGTTGATGCTCTGTGTCGCCTCGCAACAATTCCATGGGGCACCGAGCCGAACGATCCTCCCTGCGGGGGCGGATTAGACGGATGCGGCCGCGTTTGGGGAATCCGCAGTGCCGCTGGGTGGCGACCCATGCTCGAAATATCAGCGCACGGTCGTCATTGGCTGGACCAAGCCTCGGCGCGTCAGTCCAGGTGGCACAGTCGCCCACAGCGGATCCGCCACACCACCGATGCCGCAACCCACGCCGAGGAGAGCGAGCGCGCCGGTGTGCTGAGGTCTACGCGGAGACTGGGGTTACGGCGAGCTCTGCGAGCGCATCCATAGCCATCGTCAACTTCGCGCGCGGAGCGCTGAAGCACAGGCGCAGGTGCGAGGGGACACCGAACGCGATGCCGGGCGTGAGCAACACGCGACGTGCAGCCAGGGCGTCGATGAGCTGCAACGTGTCGGGCCATGGACTCCGCAGCCAGAGATAGAGCCCGCCCTGCGGTTCGGCAGCATCGAGCCCATCCACACGCACACGGTCCATCACGAGGTCGCGACGCTCGAGGTATGGCGTTGCGTTGATCTCCCACGAATCGAGGTGGAGGAGTGCGCGTTGCGCGGTTGCCGGCGCGTTCACGAATCCGAGCGCGCGCAACGACTGCGCAAGTCCCTTATGCGTTTCCGCGTTGACGAGCGATGGGTGCAGCACGAGATACCCGATGCGCTCGCCGGCGACGCCGAGATCCTTCGAGAACGAGCGCGCGAGCACCGTGTGCTCGTACGCAGCGAACGGTTCGACGCGCCTGTGCGGTGCGTACGTCAGACGCCGATACACCTCGTCCACGATCAGCAGCACCTTGCGGTCATGCCGGCTGTTGTGCGCCTCGAGGATCGCTGCGAGACCCGACAGCTCGCCCCCATCGAGGACATGCCCGCTCGGGTTGCACGGCGAGTTCACGATGATCGCCGCCGTGTGCGGCGACAGCGCTGCGCTAACGGCGTCGAGGTCGAGACGAAGATCCGCGCCGGTCGGAACTGGCACGAATCGCGCCGACGCCGTCTCGCAATACAGGCGGAACTCGGGGAAGTATGGCGCCACGCCGATGACGTCATCGCCGGGATCGACGAACGTGCGGATCGCGGTGGTGATGGCGCACGCCGCGCCCGCCGTCATCGCAATGGAGTCGACGGTGATGCCGGGGAAGTCGACGTCCTCCGCGGCGCGCTCGCGCACGTCGGGGTACCCGAGGTTTGGCATGTATCCGAAGCGACCGCGGAAGCGCTCACGGCTCGCGGCAGCGAATGCTTCGACGATGCTCTCCGGCGCTTCGAGCGGCTGGCCGATCGAGAGATCCGCGACCGTGCTCTCACCGAACTCGGCGCGAAGACGCTCTCCTTCCATGAACATCCGCCGGATCCATCCCCCGTCCTGCAGTTGCGCGCGTGACCAGCGCGAAATGCTCACCTCAGTCAATCCAGCGATGGCAATGAGGTCACGCGATGCTCGTCGTCCCGTTGACGCCGCCGGTGTGCCAGCTGAACGGGTAATCACGGTCGTTGATCTGGCGCGCGATCGCCGTGCGGTGCAGCGGACGGAAGGTATCCACCATGACGGCGAGCTCGTCCGTCTCGCGCGCACGGTCGAGCGATGCCTCGAGCGCGCCGGGTTGCGGTCCGTGGGGGAGTCCACCGACATGATGCGTGAACGAGCCGTAGCTGATGCCGCGACGCGCCGCGTAGTTGCCGGCGACGTAGTACAGCACCTCGTCGGAATCGAGGTTGCTGTGGTGGTACGGCAGCATGATCGCTTCCGGATCCCAGTCGAGCTTGCGCGGCACGAACGAGCAGATCACGACGTTGTTCGCCTGGAACGTCTGGTGGATCGGCGGCGGCACGTGGAACCGTCCAGCGCGGGGCTCGAAATCGTGGATGTTGAACGTCACCGGGTAGATGGTGCCGTCCCAGCCGACGACATCCCAGGGATGATGGTCGAGCACGTACCGGCTCACGTGGTTCGCGCGTTTCAGCCAGATCTCCGCAGCACCGTCGCCGGTCGCGAGCGAATCCGGACCGTGGAAATCGCGTTCGCTGTACGGGGCGATCTCGGTGAGCTGTCCGTTGCGCGCGCGGTAGCGATCGGGGACGTCGACGAGACCGGTGACTTCCATGCAAAGGATGCGCACGTCGGCCAGATCGTCGAGGTCGATGCGATAGATGGTGCCGCGCGGGATGACGATGTAATCGTGCTCCTTGAAGGGGAGACGGCCGAACTGGCTCAGCATCGCGCCGCTGCCGGAGTGCACGAAGAGGATCTCGTCCGCCGAGCCGTTCACGTACAGCACCTGCTGCGCGGTCGTCGGGCGCGACGAGCCCGATGTGGATGTCGTCGTTGACGAGCAGCCAGCGCCGACCCGTGATCATGTCCCCCTGCGCCGGCAGGTCGAAGCCCTTGAGGTGCGCGTTGGTGTGCACCTGCTCGTGCTCCGGGGTCATCAGATCGGCAGGCCCTTCGCTGACGTCCTGCGCACCCTCAGGCAGATTGCGGTGGTAGATGAGCGATGAGGGTCCGCTGAAGCCTTCGCGTCCGAAGAGCTCCTCGTAGGCCACCTTGCCGTTGCTCGAGAAGCGCATGTGGCGCTTGCGGGGAACCTCGCCGAGCTGCTTGTAGGGTCGCACCGGATCAGCCTACCGGTTTGTCCGAGCCCACCGAGATCTCGACGATGGCCTCGACCTCGACCGCGGCGTCGAGCGGCAGCTGCATCACGCCGATCGCGCTTCGGGCGTGGGCGCCGCGCTCCGCCCCGAGCACCTGGACGAAGAGGTCCGACGCGCCGTTGATGACCGCGGACTGCTCGCTGAAGCCGGGTGCGCTGTGGACGAAGCCGGTGATCTTGGCGAGCGTGATATCGTCGAGCGAACCAACGGCGGCGCGAATCGTTCCGAGGACGTCGAGAGCGCAAAGGCGCGCGAGCTCATATGCCGCCTGGGTATCGACGCCGTCGCCGACGGTGCCGGTCACGACCGCACCATCGCGCTTGCTGATATGCCCGGAGACGAAGAGCAGGTTTCCGCTGCGTCGCGTGCTCACGTAGTTGGCGACCGGCGCCGTCGTCTCCGGGATGACGATGCCCAGCTCCGCGATGCGCTCGTCGACGGTCATGTCAGTAGTCCTGCAGGTAGCTGCAGTTGTCGACAAAGCTCATGGCGTCGAAGCCGAAGGCGACACGCACCGAGTTGACGCGCGTGATGTTGTTGCGTGCGAGCATGCGCAACTGGTCGCGCGTCACCGGTGGGTTCGGCAGCACCTTCTCCATCATGAACGCGAGCGGCATCATCATCGGCACCGGCACGTGCGCCAGCTTGCGATGCATGCCGAGCTCGGACTTGATGGTGAGGATGATCTCGTCGTACGTCATCTGGTCCGGTCCGCCGATCTCGTGCACCTTTCCCGACGGTCCGCGCTCGACCGACAGCACGATGCACTTCGTCACGTCCTGGACTGCGATCGGCTGAAAGAGGGTCCGGCCGTTGCCGGCGATGGGGATGACCGGCTCGATGCGCATCATCCGAGTCAGCAGCGTGAAAAAGGCGTCCCCCGGTCCGAAGATCAGCCCCGGGCGGAGCGTCGTATATGGAATCCCGTTCGCGCGCACCGCCTGCTCGGCCGACCACTTGCTCACCAGGTAGGGGAAGCGGGGGTCGGGGTCGGCGCCGAGTGCGCTCTGATACACGAAGTGGCCCACCTTGGCCTCGTTCGCCGCCTCGGCAACGCGAACGGTCGCCTCGCGATTCACGCGATCGAAGGTCTGGCGACCCTTCTCACGGATGACGGCGACGAGGTGGACGACTGCGTCGCACCCTGTGAAGACCTCGACGAGCTTCGCCGAGTTGGTGACATCGGCCTTGACGAAGCTGACGCGCTCGCCCTTGGGCTGCCGGACCGTTCCCCTGGCGACGACCACCACCTCGTGGCCCGCGTCCTTGAGTGCACGCACCGTGTGGATGCCGACGAAGCCGGTACCTCCGGTCACCGCAACGCGCACGCACTACCTCCTCGCCCGGATGGGACGTTCGCTCGCGAGTTTACGGGCAGCGGCGCCGGGCGCGTCTCAGGAATCGCCGGTCAGCGCGGCGATCACGGCCGGCGAGCCCTGCAGCCCGGTTCGCTGCATGTAGTGCCTGACGGCGCGCATCCCGCCAAGCTCCTCGCCGCCGCCGGCGCGGCCCGGGCCGCCGTGGACCATCTGAGGAATGGCGCTCCCGTGGCCGGTGGATTCGGCCGCGCAGTCGCGGTCGAGCACGAGCAGCCGCCCGTGGTAGGGCGCCGCGCCGAGGACGACGTCGCGCACGAAATCGGCGTCGTACGACACGACCGACCCGACGAGGCTCCCGCCACCCCGGGCTGCGATCTGCGCGACGCCGCGCGGGTCGCTGTACGGAATGATCGTCGTAACGGGACCGAACGCCTCCACCTCGTGCGGCTCGGCGCGGTCGATGTCGTTGCAGAGCAGGACCACCGGCGCCATGAACGCGCCTCGCTGCGGATCGGCATCAACCGGACTGACCGACATCGGGTCGCCGTACAAGACATCGGCAGCGCGGGTGAGCGCACCGACAGCGTCGCGGACCTCGTCGCGCTGATGCAGGCTGACGAGCGATCCCATCGTGACGGTCTCGCTGCGCGGGTTGCCGACGACGACTTTGTCGAGGCGTCCGCGCAGTCCGGACAGCACGTCGTCGACGGCCGCCTCCGGAACGAGCGCGCGCCGGATGCACGTACAGCGCTGCCCGGCTTTCGTCGTGATCTCGCGGCCGACCTCTTTCACGAAGAGGTCGAATTCCTGTGTCCCCGCAACGGCATCGGGTCCAAGGATGCAGCAGTTCAGCGAGTCGGTTTCGGCGTTGAACCGGGTTGCGCGCGCGGTCACCGCGGCGTGTCCTCGCAGCGTCGCGGCGGTGTTCGCACTGCCGGTGAACGCGATCATGTCCTCGCCGCCGAGACGGTCGAGGAGGTCGCCGACCCCACCGCACACGAGTTGCAGCGCACCCTCGGGCAGCGCACCGGACGCGATGATGTCACGCACCACGAGTGCCGTGAGATACGCGGTCTGCCCGGCCGGTTTGACGATCGTCGGCACGCCGGCAAGGACGGTGGGTGCGAGCTTCTCGAGCATGCCCCACACCGGGAAGTTGAACGCGTTGATCTGCACCACGACGCCGTGCAGCGACGTGTACACATGGCGCCCGGCGAACGTCCCCTCTTTGCCGAGGCTCTCGACGTCGCCGTCGACGAGCACGTGTCCATCGGGCAGCTCGCGCTTGGCGCGGCTGCTGTACACGAACAACGTGCCGATGCCGCCGTCGATGTCGCCTGCGCCGTCACGCCGCGTCGCACCGGTCGCGAGCGACAGTTCCTGATACGCGGCCTTGTTGGCATCGAGGTGCGCTGCGAGCGCTTTCAGCGCCGCGCCTCGGGCCTGGAACGTCAGGGCCCGCAACGCGGGACCGCCGACATCGCGGGCGTGATCGACGAGCGCGCGCGTGTCGAGTCCAGTGCTGGAAACGCGCGCAACCGGTTCGCCCGTCGCGGCGTCGTTGATGACGGTCCCTTCGTCGGGTGCGGTGTACCACGCCCCGGCGGCGTAGCTGGCAAGCATCTCTGGCATCTCGTCAGCCTAGCGTGCAGGGACTACGATGCATCTCGATCGCTGCTCCCTCTCCGCGCCGGATGCCCCCGTCCGCCCGCATTGCACTGGCGATAGTCGCTGTCGCTGTTGTCGCGGGATCCGCCGCGGCTGCCTTCCATGCGCAGCCCGTGCGGCGCGTCGTCGCCGCGACGACGACGCCTGACGCCGTCCCGACCTCCCCACCCTGGTTCGACATGCGCATCGCGAGCGGCGGGCTGAGCTTCTGGATGCCCTCGGTGATGCCGGCCGGGGCGCCAAAGATGCAGGCCTACACCGGCATCCTCGTCGACCTCGACACCGGCGAGATCCTCTGGGCGCGGCAACCCAACCTGGGTGTGCCACCGGCGAGCTTAACGAAGGTGCTCACGGCGCTCGTCGCGCTCGAAAACTTCGGTCCTGATCAGGAGGTGACGGTCACTGCCGACGCGCTCGGTCAGAGCAAGGCCGACACGCTGATGGGCCTCAAGGTGGGCCAGACGCTGACCGTGCAGGAGCTGCTCGAGGGCATGCTGCTGCCCAGCGGCGATGACGCCGCCAGCGCGATCGCCGCCGACACCGTCGGCACGCCACGCTTCGTCGCCGCGATGAACGCACAGGTGGCGGCGCTCGGCCTCAAAGACTCCCTGTTCTCAGCGACCGCCGGTCTCGACGATCCCCATCTCTACGCATCCGCGTACGACCTGGCGGTGATCGCGGCATTCACGTACGACCGGTTCCCGCTCTTCGATCAGATCGTGGGCGCCCGAAGCATCACGCTGCCCGCCGACGTCGGGCATCCGGCGTACCACCTCCGCAACCTCGACAGCCTGCTCGCGGACTATCCCGCCGCGGTCGGCATCAAGCCCGGATGGACAGGAGACGCCGGTGCGTGCCTCATCGGTATGGCCGTGCGCGGCGGGCACCGCATGCTCGCGGTGTTGATGAACGCCAACTATCCGGCGCGACTCGAGAGCCGCCTGTTCGACTGGGGATTCAGCCTGATCGGCCTGGCGCCGCTGCTGCCACCGGCGCCAAGCCCGGCTGCCTGATCGCGCCGCCTCAGGTCTTGGTCGCGTTCCAGGCGCCTGTCTGCCCGTTCGCAAGGTCCGTGTAGGAACCGGACATCGAGGTGCTCGACGCCACAGTGCCGGTATACGTGACGACGCCGACGGCCCCGAAGCTGATTGTGGTGCCTGTCAGATTGCCGTTGATGTTGAGGGTGTCGGGCGGCGACGACAACTTGATCGTCCCGTTGAGCGCGTTGCCGGTTTGCGTCCACACGAGCGTGAACGTGCCGTTGAACGGCCCGGTGTACTCTCCCGACCACGTTCCGGAAAGGTCGTCAGCGGGCGGCGCTTGGCTGGCCGTCGGCGTCGGTGTGGGAACCGCGGTCGGGACCGCAGTCGGAACGGCCGTCGGAGGAGTGGTGGCGGTCGAGGTGCCGGTCGGCGTCGGGGATCCGCCGGTCGACGACGAACCGCACGCAGCCAGTGCTGCGATGGTGAGCACCGCGAAAGCGGTGAGTGTGGTGCGAACCATGTCAGCCTCCCTAGGTTCGGATGTCATCGGACGTGCCGAGCGCAGGTGGGTGAGCCTGTATTCGGCAGCGTACGTACACCCGAATTATCTCGCCAGTTCGTGCGCGTTGTCAGATGTCTGGCGGCCTCTGGACAGGCTAGCGAAGCACGAGCCACTGCTCACCGTCCCACGTCCAGGCGCGGAGTGGTTGCGGCTGCCCCGGTATGGCGCGGGTGAGCCAACCGAACATGATGAGTTGGGAGTTGGCGGCGTCCGAGACCTCCGCCTCGATGACGATCTGCTTCGAGTCCGGTGGCGGATTCGCCAGTAGCTCCTCCAGCCAGGACAAGCCCGTCCATTGCCAGCACTTGCTGATGACCTCGGAGGACTCGGAGTACATCGACAGCCCGCATGCGAGCAACGCGTGGCTGGCGGTGTTGTAGGCCATGGCGCCGATGTCGGGGCTGGAGCGGGTGATGACCTGCCAGCTCGACCCGTCCCACGTCTGCGTGATGCTCTCCGCACTGTCATTGTCGGCCGCGACCGGACTCACGAGCAGCAGCGTCTTCGAGGCAGGGTCGGACGCCATGACATCCCCGAACACACTCACCGCGAGATTGCCCTTCGGTTCGCGGAGCCAATGACCGTTGCTGCTTCCGTTGACCCAGACCCAGGTCTCAGCGGTGTTCATGGTCTCGCCGTTGGTCACCAGCACCATATCGCCGGCTGTGGCGTCCCAGGCCATCTGCGCTCCTTGGCCTGCCGGCGGCCCGTTCGAGCCGCTGTCGAGCCGGCGCCAGGTCGAGCCGTTCCACCCCCAGGTGTCGTCGACTCCCTTGCCAGCGGCGAGTGTTCCTCCAAAGAGCATCACCATCTTGGTCGCCGGGTCGTAGGCGGCCGCAGCGCCGGAGCGGTCCGCCGGGCTGCTCCGGGGGTGCGCAAGCGTCCATGACTGGTCCTTGAGCAGCCATGTCCTTGCGTCGCTGTTGAGGCCACCGAACAGCACCACATCATTTGCCGCGGGATCGGCGGCGACGCTGAAGCCGAGCCCGACAGTCGGGTCGGGCGAGGGGGGCGGTAGCGTTGGAGCGATCGTTGCGACCGGCGGCGCGGTTTTCGCGTGTGGCAGCAATGCGAACCCCACCCCGGCGACGGCAACGACGGCTGCAACCGCGACCAGTCTCACGGCCGCGTGCCGAGCACTGCGCTGATTGCCAGTCGGGTCTTCCGCATCCACGTCCGAGTCGATTCTCCGCCAGTCGTAAGGTCCCGGACGATGCTTGCGAATCGAACATCTGTTCGTTACACTGGCGTCCCCGCCTCGGCGCTCCTGCTCCCGTCCCAGTAGGCGATGGCAATTCCCAGTGAGGAGCGATGCCCGATTCCCTGTCCGCCGCTCTGGCGACACTTCGATCCCGCTACGGTCCCCAGGCACTGCGCCGTGGCGGATTGACGGAAGAGGCCGGCGCCTGGTCCACCGCGGTGCCGGTTATCGACGGCGTGCTCACGCCGGGCGGCCTGCCTCGCGGCCGGATCACCCTGCTCGCCGCCGCCGGCCGCGGACCGTCGGGACGGCTGACGCTGCTGCAGTCGCTGGTCGCACTGGCCAGTCGCTCGCATGACACCGGCTACGTGGATCTCGCCGGCAGCATCGATCCAGGCTTCCTCGCCGACCTCGGCGCCGATCTCGACGCCTGTCTGGTGATCTCCCCGGGCCCCGTGAAATGGGAGCGGGGTCTGGTCATGGCTCGCTCGCTGGTCACCGCGGGCATGCCCTGGGTGGGGGTCGCGCTGGGCTGGGAGCAGCCACGGCCGTCGCTCTGGGAGCACGCGCTCGCCGCGCTCGCCGAGGCGGTTGCCAAGCGCGGCGCGGTGTGTGTCATCGCCACGCCGTTTCCGGTCGCCCTCCCACTCCGTCACGCCTCATCGTTGACGCTCACCTGCGCGCCCGCGGGCTGGCAGCGTGCGAACGGTGACGTGTCGGGGCTGCGGGTGCTGCTCACCACCACCAAGAGCAAGCTCGGCGCGCCCGGCGCCGAGGCCACCGTGCTGCTCCGCTACCCGCGCCCGTATGCCATCGCCGAGGTGCTTGGGCTGCCGAGCGTGATCGTGCCGCGCGTGCAGCCAGTCATCGTGCCGGGGCTGGGCGAAGCGGCCGTGGCGGCTCGAGGTTGAGGTGCGCGTCCTCTGTGCCCGCCACCCGCATCTCGGACTGATCGCCGCCCTGCGCCGCTATCCCGAGCTGCGCGAGGAACCGGTGATCCTGGGCGGTGCTCCCGAGCTGCGCCTGCCGGTCGTGGCCGCCTCGGCGGCGGCGCTGGCGGCCGGGGTGCGGGTGGGCCAGCCGCTGCGGCAGGCACAGCAGTCCTGCCCGGCCGCGGTGTTCGTGCCGCTCGATCCCACCAGGGTCGGCAAGCTGCGCGACGCCGTCTGCGCCGAGCTGCACCGGCTCTCACCCACGGTGGAGGCCGGCGACGAGGAGTCCTTCGGCGATCTCTCCGGACGCCATGCCGAGTTTCCTGATGAGGCGACCTGGGCGTCGGCGCTGGCCCGCGGGCTGCGCGGCGTCCTCGACACGGAGATCGCCGTGGGCGTGGCGGGCTCGCGATATGTCGCCCGCCTGGCGGCACGCGCCAGCCATCCCGGCCGGATCCGCCGGGTACGCAGCGGCGAGGAGGCTGCGTTCCTGGCGCCGCTGCCGCTCGACGTGCTCCCGGTCGACGCTGCCGTCACCGCCCGGCTCGCTGCCTTCGGGCTCGACTGCCTCGGCGCGGTGGCCGGCCTGGGACCGGCAGATCTGCAGCGCCAGTTCGGTCCCGAGGGGATCCGCCTCCACCGCCTGGCTCGTGGCGAGGACAGTGCCGGGATCCTGCCGGCACCGGCGCAGCGGACGTGGAGCGAGCGGATGGTGCTCGACGGTGCGACCGGGGATCTCGAGATCCTGCTGCGCGGCGCCCGGGAGTGCGCGATGACACTCGGCGCCCGCCTCGCCGCCGAGGCCCTGGCCGCCGGCGAGGTGAGCGTGGCCTTCGAGCTTGAGGAGATGGAGTTGATCTCCACCTCGGGCGTGCCGCCGTCGCCTGCCGGCAATGCCCGCGAGCTCTGGACGGCGGCACTCGGTCTCCTCGGCCTGCTCCAGCCGCAGGCGCCGGTTGCGGCGGTGCGCGTGAGCCTCACCCGGCTCACCCCGGCGGCGGGCCGGCAGGCCGACCTGCTCCGTCCCGGCGACGGCGCACGGGAGGCGGTGGTCGCCACGGCGGAGCGTCTCCGCTCCCGATTCGGCGCGGCCACGGTGCGCCGGCCCCGGCTCGCGCTCGATCCCGGCGACCTTCCGGAGCGGCGCTTCACCTGGGAGGTGCCCGTCGTGGCGGGATCCCGATGACCGAGCTGCTCGAGGGGGTGATCGAAGTGCGCACTGGCGCGGACGGACGTCCGGTCGCGATCCGGATAGGGCAGGGGTGGGGACGGGTGACCGAGGTGGTCAACGCGTGGCGGGTGGAAACCGACTGGTGGCGTGCCCCAGTCGGCCGGGACTACGTGCGCTGCTTGCTCGAGGGCGGGGACTGCGTGGATCTGTACCGGGATCTGGCGACCGGCGAGTGGCATCGAGAACGTCGCTATGACTGAGCTGTTTCCCCCTCCCTGGTGGCCGCCGGTTGAGGGGAACCGGCGGCCGGGAAAGGGAGAAGGCCTGTGATGTGGTGGCGGGCTGACACGACCGATAGTTACACAAATTTGTAGTAGTTGTCAAGTCCGTGCCCCCGTTCGCAGAGCTCGCCGCCCGATCCCACTATTCCTTCCTGGAAGGGTCGTCCTCGCCCCGGCACATGGTGCAGACAGCCGCCCGGCTGGGAATCGCCGCGCTCGGTCTCTGCGATCGCAACGGCCTCTACGGGGCGGTCGAGCTGATCCAGTCGGCGAAGGCCGAGGGCATCCACCCGATCATCGGAACCGAGCTCGAGCTCGCCGGCGGCTCACGGCTTCGCCTCCTCGCGCGCAGCCGGACCGGGTATCGCCAGCTCTGCCGCGCGGTGAGTGCCGCCCAACTCGCCGGCGTCAAAGGCCAGCCACGGCTGGTGATCGACGGTCTCGAGCCGCCCTCCGCCATTGCGGGGCAGCAGCCGCTCATCATCGACGGGCTGGAGCCGGCGCCTGTCACCGCCAGGCGCGCTCCATCCCGCCCCCGGGCACGGCCGACGCTGCCGCCGCCGGAGCGCCCCGCCGCACTCCGACCCACCGCCGGCCCGTTCCCCGAGGGCTGGCCCGGCCTCCCCTCGACCACGCTGCTCGTCGAGAGCGATCCAGCCCGTGTGGATCCCGCCGCGCTCGACGACTGCATCGCGATCATCGGCGGACCGCGCAGCGCGGTGATCGATGCCCTGGTGCACGGGAATCGCCGCGAAGCGCTGCGCCACGCGCACCTCGTTCGCGAATGCTTCGGGCGCGAGCGCACCGCGTTGCTCGTCAGCAATCACCTCCATCCCGCGGACCGCTGGCTGGTCGCGGAATGCGCGGCGATCGCGCGCGCGGCCGACATCCCTCTGGTCGCGAGCGCGACCCCTGACCACGCCACCGCCGCCGACAAGCCGCTGCTGGACGTGCTCACCGCGATCCGGCACCGCACGACGCTCGACCAGGCGGCAGCCCATGGGCTCCTCCTGCCCAACAGCGAACATCGCCTGCACGACGAGGCAACGCTGCGCGCGCTGCTCCCCGAGCTTCCGGAAGCGTTCGACAACGCGGCGCGCATCGCAGCCTCATGCGAAGTGTCGCTCGACTTCAGCGATGTGCGCTTCCCGGGCTACCCGGTACCCGCAGGGGAGACGCCGTTCTCGGTGCTGTACAGCCTCTGTCAGGAGTCGGTGCAGCGCAAATACCACCCCATGACGAGCGTCGTCGCGGCACGCTTGCAACGCGAGCTCGACGTCATCGAGAAGACGCACCTTGCGGAGTTCTTCCTGATCACGTGGGACATCATGCGGTTCGCCCGCGAGCGCGGCATTCCCGGACAGGGACGCGGCAGTGCGGCCGACTCCATCGTCGCGTACCTGCTCGGCATCACGCGTGTCGATCCCGTCGCGCACGACCTGCTCTTCGAGCGATTCCTGCATGAGGACCACCAGGGAACGCCCGACATCGACATCGATTTCTCCACCGACCATCGCGAGCAGGTGCTGCAGTACGTGTACGAGAAATACGGCGCGGACCGCACCGGGATGGTCGCCAACGTCGTCACCTTCCGGCCACGCATGGCGATCCGTCAGGTGGGGCTGGCGATGGGCTTTCCGGAGACGCTCATCGACAAGCTCGGCACACATACGCAGGGTTGGTACATGGCCGACGTGGAGACCGTGCTGACATCGGCTGGTGCAGGCACCACGAGGCCGGGTGGCGTCGCGAGGGGGAGCCGGCCCGGCGGGTTCACGGAAGCCGGGACGGAGGGGCTCCCGCGACGACAGGACCCGGCCGTCGGCGTGTCCAACCAGGCGTGGCTGCAGTACGTCGACATCCTCCGTCGGATCGAGGGAACCCCCCGGCATCTGAGTATCCATGTGGGCGGCATGCTCGTCACCGGCGAGCCGCTCGTCGACGTCGTGCCGGTGGAGCGCGCGACCATGCCGGGCCGCGTCGTCGTGCAGTTCGACAAGGACGATGTCGAGGACCTCGGGCTCATCAAGATGGACCTGCTCGGGTTGCGCACGCTCTCGGCGATCGCGGAGTGCCTCGAACTCATCGAGCAGACCACGGGCACACGGCCCGACCTCGACGAGCTGCCACTCGATGACCAGCGCGTCTTCGACGTCATCTGCAAGGTCGACACCATCGGGCTCTTCCAGATCGAGTTGCGTGCGCAACAGCAGTCGCTCTGGCAGTCCCAGCCACGCTGCTTCAACGACCTCATCGTGCAGGTGGCGATCATCCGTCCGGGCCCGATCCAGGGCGATGCCGTGCATCCCTACCTGCGCCGTCGCCAGGGCCTCGAGCCGGTGACCTACCTGCATCCCAAGTTGGAGCCGATCCTGTCAGAAACATGCGGAGTTGTCCTCTACCAGGAGCAGATCCTGCGCATCGTCATGGAGATTGCCGCCTACACCGCGGGCGAGGCGGACCGCTTCCGGCGGGCGATGAACCGGCACCGCTCGCGTATCGAGATGGAGGAGCTGCGCGATGGTTTCATCCGCCGCTGCATCGAGCACGACCTCAGCGAGGAGGTGGCGCAACAGATTTTCAAGAGTGTCGCCGGCTTTGCGGAGTTCGGCTTCTGCAAATCACACGCGGCCGCTTTCGCGCGCACCGCATACGAGACCGCCTGGCTGCGTCTGACGTATCCCGCGCACTACACGTGCGCGCTGCTCAACGCGCAGCCGATGGGCTTCTACCATCCGTCGGTCCTGGTCGACGATGTCAAGCGCCACGGCGTCCGCGTCCTGCCCGTCGACGTCACCCGGAGCCGTGCCCGCTGCATCGTCGAGGCCGTCGACAATGCCAAGCAGCCGTTCGCGATACGGCTCGGGTTCGCCTACGTGCACGGGCTTGGCCCGACCGCGCGTGCGGCGTGCGAGGACGCGATCAACGACGGCGCCAACACGTCGGTCGCCGCGTTCTGGAAGCACACGCTCCTGTCCCGCGTCGCCATGGAGAACCTGATCCGTGTCGGCGCGTTCGACGGTGTCGCCGCGGGACGGTCGCGGCGCCAACTGCTCTGGGAGTTGAAAGAGGTGGAGGAGGGATTGCCTCCGCGCAGGCGTTCACGGACGAAGCTCGCTCCCGAGGACACCGCCGCCCCAGTCGTCACCGGTCCGCCGCGCGGCAGCGGCGCCATCGCCGGCAACCGCCTCGGCGACGCGCCGCACACGCCGCGCGATCCCGGCGCCGACCCCGTGCCGCCACTGATGGCACTGCCCGCGACACCGCCGGTCCTGCCGGAGATGGACGAGCGCACCCGTGTGAACACCGAGTACGCGCTCACCGAGGTGAGCACGGGCCCGCACCTGGTGTCGTTCATGCGCGCCAAGCTCGATGCACTCGGTTGCGTCCCGCTCGGCAAGGTGCGCGACGGTGCCGACGGCACGCGCATCAGGGTCGCCGGGCTGGTCATCACCCGCCAGCAGCCGTCGACGGCCCGCGGCTTCCGCTTCTTCACGCTGGCGGATGAGGATGCGCACTGCGACCTCGTGTTCCGGCCCGCGGTCGTGCAGCGAACGCTCGAGGTGGCCCGCCACCCGTTGCTCATGGTCGACGGACGGCTCCAGGTCGAGCACGGCCGGGTCAACGTGCTCGTCGAGCAGGTGACCGCGCTGACCCCGGACGGCGACCGGATCGCGCACCCCGGCACGCCGCCCGACCAGAGTGGTTTCAGCGGTTCGCACGACTATCGCTGACCACTTCCCGCTATGACCAGATCGCGTCAGGTCGGCGTGACACATCCGTGACACTCCGGCAGCAGTGCCCTGACGTTGGGAGGAGTGCACTGCAGGCGACATAGGCTGGCCCGTATCGCGATGGATAAGGGCGCGCACGCCAAGGGCGAACGATGACCGATCAGACCACGGAGAGCGGCGGACCTTCGCTCTCGTTCGAGAAGGTTCCAGCCCCCTCGCGATCCGAACGCGCCTCCGCGAGCGATCCTGCCCCGGACTCGGCTGCCGCCGGTCTCGCGTTCGAGACGACGCCACGCGCGCCCGCACCGCCCGCTCCCAGCGGGAGTGCTGCCACCCGCGCACTCGTCGCCGACGCGCTTGCCGGCACCCCGGATCCTGGACCGAGGCCTCATGCGTTCGAGGCAGTGCCCGCATCAAAGCCTGCGCCGCCAGACCCTGGGTCCAACCCCCACGCGTTTGAGGCCGTCCCCGCCTCAAAGCCTGCGCCGCCAGACCCTGGGTCGAAGCCCCATGCGTTCGAAGCCGTGCCCGCGTCGGCGCCCGTCGGTGTCGGGCAGCGGATGTCCACCGCGACGATCGGCTTCCGGCCCACGGCCGCAGAAGTCAGTCCGGTCAGTGCACCAGGCGGCAAAGGCTGGAACATCCGCAGCCAGGACGAGGAGCACACGCTCCGCGGTCGCACCGAGGAGGGCACTCCCGGGTGGTCGCCGCGCACCACACCCGCGATGACCAAGGACCGGTCAGCCTGGGACGTCCCCGCAGCGCCACGAAGCCGGCGTCCGTCGGGCCGCGCGGTGATCGGCATCCTCCTGACGCTCGTCCTCGTCGCGATCCTCGGGTTCGCGGCGTTCGAGTACATCAAGGGCCGGGAAACCCCGGCGGCCACGATCAAGACCCCGACGAGTGTCGGCGCGCTCGCTCCCATCAGCACGCCCGCGGCCGCGGCGGTCACGCAGCAGATGAAGCAGGTGATGCTCGCGTACGGCGCGACCACGGTCGTCAGCGGCGTCTACGGGGTCTCCGGTCATCCGACGCTGGTCGTGCTGCTCGCCCAGGGTCCGGACATCGCGTCGACGAGCAGCCAGTTCTTCGATGACTTCTCGACAGGCCTGAAGATGGACGGCGTCACCGTCGACAAGACCAAGACCGTCAAGACGACGATGGACGGGAGCCAGTTCGTCTGCTCACCGGCAACGCGACCTGCACCGCAGACCGCCGTCTCACTCTGCGGCTGGAGTGACGGCAGCACCATCGGCCTCGTCATGGACGTCAGCGGCCAGCCGGTGAACAAGACGTTGACCGAGGCCGTCCAGGCAAAGACCGCCGGCGAGCGCTGACCTCGCTCGCGCTCAGTGGGTGGCGGTGATCGTTACCTGTTTCGTGGCGGCGGGACCAGACCCGCCGGTCGTGGTGAATAGGTAGGTGTGCTTGAACGGTTCCGAGCACGAGAAGGGGATTGTTTCGTCCTGAGGAGTAAACGAACCCGACGGGCCGTATGAACCGAAGATTCCGGGACCGTCAATCGAGATCGTGATCCCAGTTGCGTTGATAGCGTTCCACGAGATTGGCGGGTACACGTTTCCTTGTATCAGCTGTCCCTTCATGTCGAGGCACGACACCGTGTGGGGGATATCCAAGCTCGCGAATGCCGGTTTGGTTGACACAGCCGTTGGGGCAGCGGTAGGCGCGACGGTCACTGGAACAGCGGTCGGTGTCGCCGCGGCGCTTGCCGATGGGCTGTTGCCCAGCACTGCGATCGGCGTCACCTGCTTCGGTTTCTGGAGGAGCAGGAAGATGACCACGAGCACCACGAGAATGATCACGGCGGCGATGCCGATCAGTACCGGATGCGTGCCGCGCTCACCCCGACGGTGGGCGTGGCGGCGCTCCTCCAAGCGCCGTCCTCTCTCCATGACTGCGTAGTGTGCCGGACAGGACCGCGTTCTGGGGAAGGACGAGCGGACTAGCATGCAGGGGTGTTGTCTGAACGTCGCGGCTCCGAACGCCTCCAGGCTCTCCGCGACAGGAGACGCATTGCCGTTCTCCCGATTCGCGGCGCCATCGGCGGCGCGGTGCGCACCGATGAGTTGCTTCGCACCATCGGGAACGCGCGTCGCAACGGACGCATCCGTGCGGTGCTCCTCGAGATCGACTCGCCCGGCGGTACCGCGATCGCTTCGGAGCAGCTCTATGTCGCCGTGCGCCGGCTCGCTGCGCGCAAACCGGTGGTGGCGTGGATCAAGGGCACCGGCGCATCAGGCGCGTACTTCCTCGCGTGCGGTGCGACCCGTGTGCTGGCATTTCCGAGCGCGATTGTCGGGTCGATCGGCGTCATCAGCGTGCGTCCGGTTGTTGTCGACGCATTGCGCCGTGTCGGCGCACGCATGGTCGTCACCAAGACGGGCCCGTTCAAGGACCTCGGCGCACCATGGCGCGAGCCCACAGAGGAAGACGAGGCGCGCGAGCGCGAACTGGTCGATGCGATCTTCCAGCGCTTCACCGGTGCGGTTCGGAGCGCGCGCGGCTACGACGACGATGCGCTTGCGCGCGTCACCACCGGCGAGGTCTGGCTTGGCACGCAAGCCGTGGAGCTCGGTCTCATCGATGGGCTTGCGGACGATGACGAGGCGGCCCTTGACGTGGCCGCAGAGCTGGCCGGCCTGCCGCACCGGCTGACGCAACGGCTCGGTGGACGGCGAACACTTTTTCAGCGCCTCGGCGTTCCGGGTGCTGGCATGGGACCGCCCGGCGAGCGTTGGCTCATCGAGATGGAAAGCTGGATGGGCACACCGAGGCTTCGCGCCTAGCTCAACGCGACCGGCGCCGGCTCCTGTCGAGACTGAAGAGAACGATGATCGCGACGACCAGGAGGCCGCCGAGGGCACCGATGACCAGCGGGCCCACAACCCCACCGCCTGAAGCGGCAGGTGGCGACGGCGAATTTCCCCCTGGTTCGACGGCGGCGAACTCGCCCAGTTGCTTCGAGGGGGCGATGAAGGTGTTGCCACAGCCTCCGTTCTGGGTGGTCAGCGGAACCCATGCGGTGCCGTTGAAGCGGTCGATGATCGGCGCGGGCACCGACTTTGTCCCGCGAAGCACGATGGTCAACAGCACATTCGCGCGAGGCGCAACGGCGACCCCCGCAGCGTTCACTGCGGAGAATTTGTAGACGTTGCCCTCGATGGTCCCATTGGACGGCTTCAGCGCAGGCGCTGGAACCGGCGTGACACTGACGGTCACTGCGGCGGTGTTGCCGAACGAGCCGCCTTCCATGAGCAACTGCGCCTGCGGCGGCGTCTCGCCCGTGTAGACCTCGGAGTCCGGAAAGGGTGCTTTCGTTGCCGGGTATGTGGTCGTTGCGCCCTTTGCGGCGGGGTGGCTCGTCAGCGTCACGTACGGGTCGGCGATGCAGTTGCCGTCGTAGATCGGCGGCGACGCGGCAGGCAGCTCTCGCCACACCGTTGCCAGCGCAACGACCGCGACGATGACGACAACCCAGCCGTGGCGCCGGCTCACAGCAACCACCCACCGGCAAGGTCGGCGATGACGTGCGCGATGGCGGGCGCGAGGACGCCGCCGCTCACGATGCGCAGCCCGCCGAGCAGCAGGCCGACCGCCAGATCGAGCGGCAACGCGCCAACGCCGTAGAGCGGGAGATGCATCGCCGCAAAGAGGATCGTCGTCAGTGCCAGCGCCCACCCGTCGCCACCGCAGGTGCGCACCGCGTTGAACAGGACGCCGCGGAGCACGACCTCCTCGGCGATTGCGATGAGCGCCACCACGGGAGTCCATAGGGCGATCGCCGGGTTCAGGGGAGCGAGGTCGACAGGGACCCCTGTGCGCGACGTGAGCCATGCCGCGACCAGCACGCCGCCACCGGCAACGCCGATGCCGACTGCCGCGAGACTCGGCCGTCCGGCGCGCCATCCCGCACCTGCGGCGAGCGAGAGGAGTGCTACCGCGAAGACCACACCGGCGGGCATCGACGCAGCGGCGTCAGGTGCGCCAAGGGCAACACGCAGCGCGACTGCGACGGCGATCCCCGCCACAAGGATCAGCGAACGACCGGCACTCCACCGACGGCCGGTCGCGAGGACCCCCGCTGCCGTCGGACTACCTCGCCGGTCCGGGCGCTGCCCGGGCCGGAGCCACCTCCGGGCGGTGGGGACGGTCGGCCGCCGCTGCGATCAGCGCGGGTTCGATCGCCTCGACGGCGACCGTCGCCGTCTCGAGCGCCGCGGGGTCGAAGCCGCCGGGCGCGACCCGCTCACACACCACGACCCCGAGCACGACGTCATCACGCACGACCGGAAGGAGCATCCGCGACACCGTCTCGATATTGGTGCGTCGCTGCGCGCGATGCGAAGCAGCCTCGGTGATGAGCACGGGCCGTTTGTGGGCAATCACGTGGGCGAGCAGCCCCGTCGGCAAACCGGACGAGCCCACGCCGCGAGCCGGGAGCAGATACGCGCGGTCGGCGCCGACATCCTCCGCAAGCCGCGACAGGCCGCCCTGAACACCCTGGTCGATGGCGATTGCAGCCCAGACCGCCGGACCGCGATGGATGAACGCGCGGTTCACGAGTCCGTTGATCACCATCGCCACCACAGCCGCAGCCAGGCCGGCAACCACCGAGGCGACGTGTGCGCCGATGAGCAACGCGAAGACGGCGAACATCACGCAACCGCTGAGGAGCGCGAACTCGAGGTAGTGGCGGGGTCCGTGACCACCGCGGCGCTGGTCGCCAAACGTGAGGCGCCAGTTCATCGCGGTGTTCCACGCCGCGCTCAGCGCAAACGCGGGAACGAAGGCGACGAGCGGGTTCACCCCGGCGATGCCGATAAGGACCGCGAGGATGGGGAGGTAGACGCAGAGGCCGCTGACACCGACGAGCCCGAACTTCCAGACGCGCGCCGATCCCGGGACATCGAAGAACAGCGACCAGAGATGGCGCAGATAGAGGAGCCCCTGGCGAGGGGTGGCCTTGCTTTCGCCTGCTGCGCGCGCCGACTGAGTTCATCGGAACGTCGACGACTCGCAGCTCCGGGACGCAGACCAGCAGCTCGAGCAGGATCTTGAATCCGACGGGCCGGAACTCGATCCCGTCGACGAGTGCCCGCCGGCAGAGGAAGAATCCGGAGAGCGGATCGGAGCTCTGCCGCGCTTCGGTGAACAGCAGCCGCGCGACGATGGTCGCGCCTCGGCTGACGAATCGTCGGGTGGAGCCGGCGAGGCCCTCGCGGCTCCCGCCCTTCGCGTAGCGGCTTGCGACGACGAGGTCCGCGCCACGCTCGGCCCCGGCGAGGAGGAGGGGGACGAGCTCGGGTGGATGCTGCAGGTCGGCGTCCATGACGCAGACGTACCGGCCGCGCGCCATGCGCAGACCCGCGACGACAGCGGTGCTCAGGCCGCCTTCCCGATCGGCGCCCTGGCGGAGCAGGCAACGGATTGTTGGTTGCGTGCGCGCGAGCTGCACCGTCGGCTGCGGCTTCGACATCTCGAGCAGCATGTCCGCAGTGCCGTCGTCGCTGTCATCGACGAAACAGATCTCGAAGCGTGTTCCCGCGAGCGCCGCGGTGACGCGATCGACCAGGGGCTGGAGATTGCTCGCCTCGTTGCGCGTGGGGATGACCAGGCTGACGACCGGCGCGGCCCCGCGCGGCTCTTCGGGAGTCACGGCCAAAGGATAGGCGCGAAGCGCGCCACGGGGAGCCGATCGTCACGGTTCGGAGTCGCGGCCGGTGGAAATTAGACGTTGGTGGCGACGATCAGGGCGATGAGCAGGAGCAGGAGCACCGCGTCGGGGAGCATCGCCAGTGCAACCGCCACATAGGGGGTCACATCGTAGACGGCATAGACGGCCAGGGTCGTGAGCACCAGGAACCAAGCGAGGAGCGGCAGTGTCAGCCAGGCCACGATCGACTCGGCCACGCTCCCGGTCCCCGCGAGCGCCTCGATGACCGAGAGCACGCCGAACGCGACCCAGGGGATGAAGGTGAAACCGCTCACCGCGAGGTACTGCCGCCAACGTCCGGCACGCGCCGCGAGGCCGGCACCCGCGTCGACGATCAGAGCAGCGGCACCCCAGTAGACAAGGAAGAGGAGCGGTAGCACGAGCGATGCCACCGACCCGACGCTGCCGCCGTGGTCGATCTGGTTGGCGAGCAACCCGAGGAGGAGCGCGATCACGCCGCTGCCGAGCACCGCGATGAACCCGAGAACGATGCGTGGAGCGTCCGCAAGCGCTGCGAACGTGCTCCGCGGCCGCAGCAGAACCCCCATCACCGGCACGGCGACACAGTAGAACAGGAGGGACGGCCCGGCTGAACGGCGCGACAATCGAACGCGTGGAATCCCGCCGCGTTGTGACGCCGGCCATTGCGGGCGCCGTGGCCGCGATGCTCGCATCCTGCGCGCCGCCCGCGCAGGGGACGTCAACCGCAAAGACGGGCTGCGTCTCGCAGTCTCAGGCCACGCAGATCTGGACAAGCGTCGACGCCCAGCTCAACGCGATCGAGCTCGACCCGCACCACACGGGCCTCTCGGCTGTGACCACCGGCAACGCGTTCACGACCATCACCACCTACCTGCAGCAACAGCTCGTCGCACACGGATTCACCGAACGCGAGGTCGACCACCTCGATCAGCTGACGGTCGTCCAGGCCGGCTGCAACGACAGCCGGCTCATCCTCAATGTGACGATGACGCTGGTGCAGGACGATTACCTCAACGCCGCCGGCAAGGTCGACCATCAGGACGCCTCTGTGGGGCAGCAGCTGAACCTCCTCCAGGAGTACGTGAGATCCGGCTCCGGCTGGAAGGAAACCGACTTCTCCGACCTGACTCCGCCGAGTGCGAGCCCGACCCCGCAGATCCTCTAACGCGGACGGGACACCCTGCTATACTTTGCTTAGGTCAATCTGACCTAAAGTCTTGAAGCCCTCGGCGTCGGGGACAGGTGGCGGGGTGATCACAGCAGAACGCAACACGGCGACTGACGTGGAGAGGGAGGACCGGACCGGGTTGCTGGACCGGATCGAACGCTTGCGGCGCGAGCGCAACGCGGTGATCCTGGCCCACAACTACCAGCGTCCTGAAGTGCAGGACATCGCCGATTTCGTCGGCGACTCGCTCGGGCTGTCGCAACAGGCGGCGGCCACCGATGCCTCGGTGATCGTGTTCTGCGGCGTCCACTTCATGGCCGAGACCGCCGCGATCCTGTCGCCGCAGAAGACCGTATTGCTGCCTGATCTCGAGGCCGGATGCTCGCTGGCGGCCACTATCGACGCGGACCAGTTGCGCGAGTGGAAGGGACAGCACCCCGGTGCAGTCGTTGTGTCATACGTCAACACGACCGCCGAGGTGAAGGCGCTCTCCGACTACTGCTGCACGTCGTCGAACGCCGAGGCAGTGATCCGCTCCATCCCCGCGGATCGGGAGATCCTGTTCTGCCCGGACATGTTCCTCGGAGCGCACCTGGAGCGAGTCACCGGGCGAAAGCTGCACATCTGGATGGGCGAATGCCACGTCCACGCCGGCATCCATCCGGAGCGTCTCGACGCGATGCGTCGCGAGAACCCCGACGCGGAGCTGCTCATCCATCCGGAGTGCGGCTGCACGTCGTCGACGCTGTATCGCATGTCGTCCGGCGACCTTCGCGGCCCCGCGACCGTGGTCACCTCCACCGAGGGGATGGTCCGGCGCGCCGCCGCTTCACCGTCGAGCACGTTCATCGTCGCGACGGAGGTCGGGATCATCCATCGCATGGAGCTCGACTCCCCCGGCAAGCGATTCCTCGCTGCGTCCGAAGCCGCGGTCTGCCCCTACATGAAGAAGATCACGCTCGAGAAGGTCGCGCTCTCGCTCGAGCGCATGGGCCCGCGGGTGACGGTCGATCCGGTGATCGCGGCGCAGGCACGCGGCGCGATCGACCGCATGCTCGCAATCATCCCGAGCACCCAGACCCCGGTGACCTCAGCGGCCTGAACCGCGGCGCACGTCCATGGGGCTGACGCCTATGTCAGCATCCCCGGTCGTGAGCGAACCCCTGGTGCTTGCGATCGATCAAGGCACCTCCGGGACGACCTGCCTGCTCGTGAGACCCGACGGGCACATCGTGGCGCGAGCGCATCGCGACGTCCGGGTCAGCCATCCGCACGAGGGCTGGGTCGAGCAGGACGCGAATGAACTCTGGAGTTCCGTGCTCGCGGCCTGCGACGGTTTGCTCCGCGAGACCGGCGCACGGCCGGTTGCGATCGGCATCACCAACCAGCGCGAGACGCTCGTGGTCTTCGACCGAGGGACCCTCGAACCGGTCGCCCCCGCCATCGTCTGGCAATGCCGGCGCAGTGCCGCGATCTGCGCCGAGCATCGCGCCCGCGGTGAGGAGCCCGAGATCCGGCGGCGCACCGGGCTCCTGCTCGACCCCTACTTCACCGCCACCAAGCTCGAGTGGCTGCTCCGCGAGGACCCGGCGCTCGCCGCGGATGCGGCACGTGGCGAGGTCTGCGCGGGCACCGTGGACACCTGGCTGATCGCGCGCCTCACCGACGGCGCTGCGTTTGCCACCGACGCGAGCAACGCCAGCCGGACGCTGCTCTACGACCTCGCGCGCGGCGATTTCGATGCGGACCTCTGCGCGCTCTTTGGCATCCCGCCGGCGATCCTTCCGGCGGTTCACCCGAGTGCCGGGACGATCGCGGCGACCGACCCGGGGGCGTTCCTCGGCCTTCGCGTCCCGATCACCGGGATCGCTGGCGACCAGCAGGCTGCGCTGTTCGGGCAGGCCTGCGTGGAAGTGGGCATGTCCAAGAACACGTATGGGACGGGGTCGTTCCTCCTCGTGAATGTGGGCGGCGCGGTGCCCGACCCAGGCGACGGCCTGCTGGCGACCGTCGCCTGGCGCATTGGCGGTGATGACGTCTTCGCGCTCGAGGGCAGCATCTTCGTCACCGGTGCGGCGCTGCAATGGCTGCGCGACGGCCTCGGGCTCATCGCATCAGCGGCGGATGCCGGGCCGCTCTTCGAGTCCGTGCCGGACAGTCGCGGCTGCATCTTCGTGCCAGCGCTCGTCGGCCTCGGCGCCCCCTGGTGGGACCCCGACGCGCGCGGTGCGTTGCTCGGTCTGACCGCCGGAGTCACCCGTGCCCATGTCGTCCGTGCCGTCGTTGAATCGATGGCGTACAGGACCCGGGACGTGGTGGAGGCAATGGAGCGCGCATCGGGGCAGGCACTCACGGAACTGCGTGTTGACGGTGGCGCGAGCGCGATGGACGCGCTCTGCCAGTTCCAGGCCGATGTGCTCGGTATGCCGGTGGCTCGAGCTGCGACCGCCGAGGCGACCGCGCTCGGCGCCGCGATGCTAGCGGCAGTCGGCGCCGGCTTGGTCAGCGGACCCGAGGATGCGGCCGCAACCTGGCAGGCTGGCCGGCGCTTCGTGCCGGCGAGGTCCGGGGTCCGGCCAACGGCAGGCTATGCGGCATGGCTCGACGCGATCGACCGTGTGCGCAGCCGCCCCGTGGGCGCGCTGTGACCCTCAAAGGGCAAAAAAAGACCGGAGGGGGAACCCTCCGGCCTTTCAGGAAGGGAATGAGTTTCAGATATGCGCGGCGCAACGCCTGCGGCCTTGACTGTACTGCTCGCCTCTCAGGATAGCAGTAAAGGAACCTCCAATTCTTGTAAATAGATGTCAAGCGAAGTAGTCACTCCCGAGTCTCCCGGACCGGAGTCGGACGGCGGTCCGCCGCTCGTCCGCGCCGGCCTGCGAGGCTTCCTCGACCTGGGCAGATTCGACGTGATCGCCGTGATCGCCCTGGTGGTTCTGGCCTTCGGTCTGCGCTTCGCGAGCCCGATCTTGCCGGACTTCCTGAGCGGCACCGGGACGCTCAACGCCTACGGCGTCGGCTACCCGACGACGAGCGGATCGGGCGCGGAGTGCACGACGGTACCGGTGGGAAAAGCGGGCGTCGTCGGCGGTGTGAAGGTGAATCACGTCGACATCAACGTCTGCGGCTACGTCTTCGACGAGATCTACTTCCCCGTGGACGCCGCGAAGGACTTGCGACAACCGGCCGAGTCGTATTTCGATCCTGAACCGCCGCTTGCGAAGTTGCTGATGGCGCCGCCAATCGCGTTCTTCGGCTTCAACAGCTGGACCTGGCGACTGAGCACGACGCTCTTCGGCAGCCTGCTCGTCGGGATGATGTATCTCGTCGCGCTGCGCCTGCGTCGCAATCGATTCTTCGCGATCACGACGGCATTGTTCATCTGCTTCGACGGACTCGCCTTCGTCGAGTCACGAACCGGCGTCATCGACATCATCGCGATCTTCTTCGTCGCGCTCTTCTATTACGTCTTCTTATTACATTGGCAGGCGCGAACACGCGCGCAGTGGCGGACGACCCTGTACGTGATGGCCGGCGTCGCGGGCCTCGCCTTCGGGGCGAAGCTCACCGCGCTCGCACCGCTCGTGGTGGCGGCCGGGCTGATCATCGCCCGAGGGCTCTCGCCGTACATCGCGGCATTCGTGCCGTGGTTGCGGCGCATCGCCGGACCGGGGCGCGCCGAGACGATCATGTGGCGCAACGCGGCGGGTCCGAAGGCCGTGCTCCACTACTTCGTCGCCGGCATCGTGGCGGTCGCGATCTTCTTCGCGTGCTTCTCACGCTACGAGACGATCCAGCACACGGATGTGTACTTCTTCAACGGGTGCAATCCAGCGGTCGCGGGGCTGCCGGGAACCGAGAAAACCCTTGATGTGCCAGTGATGAAGGTCGGTCCACTCACCGTCCCCAACCCGGTCGAAGCCGTCGACAACATCATCCAGATCAACGCCGCGTCACTCCGCTATCACGCCGAGGAATGCCACAGCCATCCCTACTCGTCGCTCTGGCTGACGTGGCCGATCATGGAGCATCCGGTGCTCTTTTACGCGAGCTCAGCAGGGACGCAGGGCCAGGTCGCGGAGATCACCGACATGGGCAATCCGGCGATCTGGTGGCTCGGCATCCTCGCGCTGCTGTTCTGCGTCTGGCAGGTGACGCGCGGCCCGAACTGGTGGCGACTGCTGGTCCCGATGATCGGGCTGATCTCGCTCGTGGCGATGATGATCATCTACCAGGCCGCGGTGCGTTTCCACGACCCCAACAACTTCAACACGTCCTACACGGCGGCGCAGTTCATCACGAAATTCCACATGGAACCGTCGTCGCAGTACGAGATCGCGCGAACGTATCCGGGTATCTGGTTCGCGGTTGCGTTCGTCGGCGTCATCATCTACGCAGGCTTGGTGACCCTGTCCGCGGTCATCTCGCGACGCTTCGTGCCGGCGTTCATCGTGCTCGGCTATTTCGCGTCGTGGATGATGTGGGTGCCGGGCAACGAGCGCCGCGTGCTCTTCTTCTACCACGCGCTTGGCATGCTGCTGTTCACAGCGCTTGCGCTTGCGTACGCGCTGACGGCGATACGGCGATTGCGTGTCCCGTTCCGCGGGAGACAGGTGTCGCTCGCGCCTGTCAGCTTTGCTGTGATCGGCGCCGTGCTTGCCGCGTTCATCTTCTTCTATCCAATCTGGACGGCGATGCCACAGAGTCCCGCTGACCAGCAAACGAGGCTCTGGGTCGACATCGGGTGACCGCGTTCCTCGTCATCCTTGACGCTGCCCTGACGCTCGCTGCCGGGGCCGCGCTGACCGGGTTGATCCGCACCCACCTGACGCTCATGGAGCGCGGGCTCATCGGCGTGATCACCGGGGTGCTGGTCGCCTCCGGGGTGACCTACGGCCTCTCGCTGGTCTTCGGGCTGAGCACCGCAACCGTGCTGGAGGGGCCGCTCATCGCGCTCGCGGGGGCGCTTGCGGCGTCGTTGTTAACAGTCGATCCCCGGTCGACCTGGTACGCCTCATGGGTCGAATCCCGGGACCGCTGGGCCCAGCAGACGCCCTGGCTCTCCATCATCGCGCTGGCCGTGGGCGGGGCGGCGGTCACCGCAATCTTCGCGCATACGGTCTACACGGACTCGGGCGGGCTCGAAGCAGGCTACCCGACGGTCTGGGCCGACTGGTCACAGCACCTCACGACCGCCGCGAGCTTCGCGATGGGCGGCAACATCCCGCCGATCAACCCGCTGTTCAGCGGGACGACGCTCCTCTATCCGTTTCTTCCGGACTTTCACGCGGCCACGCTGATCACGCTCGGCCTGTCACCCGGGCTGGCCCTGGCCATCCCGGGCGCGGTGCTCATGGTGGTGATCGGGATGCTCGTCGTCGCGCTTGGGCGCCGTCTCGGGCTCGGCGTCGGTGCCGGGGTCATCGCCGTGCTCATCTGCTTCATCGGCGGGGGCCTCGGCTTCATCGGGGTTTTTGCTGACGCCTGCACGAACCATGGCTACACCGCCACGCAGTGCACCTTCCAGTACGTCGTGACTCACCCCGGCACGGGGCTCTCGATCATCGGCTGGACGCTCCACGACCTGCCCGGCACGATCGCCGCGCAGCCGCGCGCCTACGACGGCCTGCCGTCCGACGGCGGCACCGCGCCGCTCCCGAACATGCAGTGGTACACGCCGCTCATGGCGTGGTGGCTGCCCCAGCGAACGCTGCTCTTCGGCTTCGCGGCGGCGATCAGCGTGCTGCTGCTTGTCCTCTCGGGCGCGTCGTCGGGGGGCAGGAGCTGGGAGGCGTTCGTGCTCGCGGGCGTGCTGGTCGGCCTCCTGCCGATCGTCCACGTGCAGACGCTTATCGCGCTCTCCATCCTGCTGTTCGTGCTGCTCTGGCGACGGCGGCGACGGGAGTGGCTCGCGCTCGCCGGCGTCGCGATGCTCATCGGCGGGGTTCGTCTGGCCCAGCTCGCGCTGACGGCGCACGGCTCGTCGGTGAATCCATACGGCACCAACGTCTATCCATGGATCGAACCGGGGTGGCTCTCCAACGCGGGGACGACCGCCGATCCGAGCGGTCGTCTCGAGATGTCCGTCGGGAACTTTGTCGGCGGGGCGATCCAGGCGATCGGGATGGTGGGGACCGCGCAGTGGTGGGGCTTCTGGCTCGCCAACCTCGGGATCGCGGTGCCGCTCCTCGCCTTCGTTGCGCTGGCGATGCTGGCTCGGCGCGCCGGCGGGGAATTGGCGCGCGCGGGGCGCGCCGTGACCGCGGCGTTCCCGGTGCCGCTGCTCGAACTCGCATTGGGCGGACTGATCATCTTCGCCGCGTGCAACCTCGTGGTCTTCCAGACCTGGAACTGGGACAACACCAAGCTGCTCGTCTACTGGTACCTCGTCATGGCGCTGCTCGTCGGGGCGCTCGCAGCGCACTGGTGGCGGCGGGTGTGGCCGCGGATCGCCGCCATCGCGCTCGTCGGTCCGGTGCTCTTCACCGGCGCGCTTGTGGTCCTGCGGCTGTTGCCCTGGACGCCGCCGGCGGATGCGATCACCGGGCCGTACACGATCGCCAATGCCCAGGAAGTGCAACTGGCATCGACGCTCGAGAAGACGACGCCGAAGGGCGCCGTGTTCCTCACCTTCGGCCGTCCCAACGACCCTGTACTCGCTGTTGCCGGTCGCATCGGCGTCATGGGGTATGGGGGCTGGCTCTGGAGCTACGGCATCGACATCGGCACCCGCTACGCGGATGTTCAGGCGATGTACTCGGGGTGCACGGATACCGCCGCGACGTGCCCGGTCTTCGCGCTGCTGCACAAGTACGACATCAGCTACGTCGAGATTGACAACCGGACCTCGGACCCCGGCGCGGTGGAATCAAAGCCGGGGTTCACCTGGTGGTCGGAACAGGGCTTTCCGGTCGTGGCGCGTACCGATCACATCATCATCTACGACGTGCGTGGAAGAAGCTGAGGTGCCCGGCCGCAAGTCCCTTGCGCGCGCGCAACCCTCGATCAGCGCGGTGCTTCCCGCGTTCAACGAGGAGGCGGTGATCGCCGAGACCGTCCAGCGAACCGGCGATGCCATCGCGGCGCTCGGCATCACTGACTTCGAGATCCTCGTCATCGATGACGGGAGCAGCGATGCCACCGCGGCGCGCGCCGAGAGTGCAGCGGTGCCCGGCAGGCGAGTGCGGGTGGTGTCGCACCCGCGCAACCGCGGCTACGGTGCCGCCCTGCGCACCGGGTTCGACGCCGCGACGTGCGAGGCGGTGTTCCACATGGACAGTGACGGCCAGTTCGATCCCACCGAGATCTCGCGTTTGCTCGCGCTGTACGCGCCCGACAAGGTGGTGTCCGGCTTCCGCATCCGGCGCAACGACACGTTCCTGCGCCGTGCGTATCACAGCGCGTTCTTCGGCCTCGTCCGTCTGCTCTTCGGGCCCACGGTGCGCGATGTGAACTGCGCGTTCAAGCTGTTTCCTCGAGCGGTCGGTCAGGGCTTGCACTCCGAGGGGGCGCTCGTCTGCACCGAGCTCCTGGTGCGTGCGCGGCGAAGCGGATACCGCCTCATGGATGTCGGCGTCCATCACTACCCGCGCACGACCGGCCGCGCGACCGGCGCCAACGTGAGCGTTGTGGTGCGCGCGTTCCGCGAGCTCTGGCAACTGCGCACGCATCCCGATCTGCTCGACGGGCTCGATCCGCCGGCGTGAGCACACGGGCCTCAGCGTCGCCGTGGGGGACTGCCCTGGCGGCGGTCCTGGTGTCGCGGGTGCTCTGGCTCGTCGTGTTCGTCGCCGTGCTGGTCCTCGACTTCCCGGGAGTGCCGCTGTTCACCTTCCTGCACGACCACCTGGCGGCGTGGGACGCGGTCAGCTATCTGTCGATCGCCGCCAACGGCTATCCGGCGCACCTCAGTTACATCGACGCATTCCTGCCGGGGTTTCCGTTGCTCGTGAAGGGGGTCGCGTTCATCACCCGCGACGATGTCACGGCTTCATGGTTGGTCAACGCAGTAGCGGAGACGGTGGGGCTCTGGTATCTCTTTCGATTGGTGCGCGCCGAGCGCGACCAGGCATCGGCGACGTTCTCGATGTGGTTGGTCGCACTCGCGCCGACCGCGCTCTTCCTCATCGCGCCGTTCAGTGAGAGCACGTTCATCGCCTCTGCAGCGGCGAGCCTGTACTACGCGCGCGCCGGACAGTCGCGCAAGGCGATCGTCGCCGGCGCGCTGGCGTGCGCGTTCCGGCTCACGGGGCTCGCGCTCATCCCCGCGCTTGCCATCGAGCAGCTGCGCCGGAGCGGTTGGCGCCCGCGTCCGGATCTGTTGCTCGTGCTCGCGCTGCTGCTGCCGCTCGCGCTGTACTCCCTCTACATGCAGGTCCACATCGGCGACGTGCGCGCCCTGCTGGATGCCGACAGATCGCCCTCCTTCGGCCTCCAGCCGACGCCGCCGTGGACCGGATTCGCCGCGACCTGGCACACGCTGATCAGTGCTTCCGATGGGGAGACGCGGTCGATCTTTGCGCGCGAAGTGGCCTGTGGGCTCCTCGGACTGTTGCTGTGCTTCGGGATGTGGGCCTCATCACGGATCCCCCGATCCTTCGCGCTGTACTGCACCATCGCCTGGTTGATGACTGCATCGCTGCCGTTCTGGCGCTCGCAACCGCGCTACATCCTTGCCCTCTTCCCAGCGGTGATCCTCGTGGCGGACCTCACCGCACGATTCGCGCGAGCTCGACCGGCGATCCTGGTCGCCAGCGGCGTCTTGATGTGCGCGGGAACGTGGATCTTCGCGCAGGGGAGGTGGCTCGGGTGATCGTCGACAGCCACGTGCACATCCTTCCGGCGAGCATGCGCGACGCGCGCGACGAGCTTGCGAATGCCGATGCATGGTTCGACCTCTGCCATCGCGGCGGGCGGGTGATCCTGACGGCCCAGGAGCTGCTGGCGACCATGGACGCCACGGGAATCGACCGCTCCGTGTGCTTCGGATGGCCATTCGCGGATCCAGCGCATTGCGCGGAGGTGAACGAGCATCTGATCGCGGTGCAGCAGGCCCATGCCGACCGGCTCACGTGTTTCGCGACGGTGAGCCCGGCGCGGCCCGGGGCGGTAGAGGAGCTGCGTCGGTGCGCCGGCGAGGGGCTGCGCGGCGTCGGCGAGCTCAACGCCGACGCCCAGGGATTCGACCTCGATAGCGACGGCATCGATTCGGTGGCGCAAACGTGCGTCGACCTCGGGATTCCGATGGTGTTGCACTGCAGCGAGCCGGTGGGTCACGAGTATCCGGGCAAGGGGACTGCCACGCCCGGGCACGTCGCCGGATTCGCGTTGCGCAACCCTGACCTGCGCCTGGTGTGTGCCCATCTCGGCGGGGGACTCCCGTTCTACGCGCACATGCCCGAGGTGGCAGCACTTTGCCGCCGCCTCTGGTTCGACACGGCCGCCGGGCCGTTCCTCTACGCGCCGACGGCATATCGCGCGGTGGCCGATCTCTGCGGCGCGGATCGGCTGCTCTTCGGGTCTGACCATCCGCTGCTGCCGGCGCAACGCTACATCGACGCGTTCGCGCAGGCTGAGCTCACGGTCGCCGAGCGCGACCTCGTGATGGGCGAGAACGCCGTGCGGCTGTTTGGTCTGTGACACCGTGCCCCTCCCGTTACACGTCTGTGTCCCAGCATCGGAGGCTACGTTCAGAGCGTTTGGCACACTTCATTCGGGCGGAGTCACCGGCGCCCGCCAGCCGGTCCTTCGCCTCTTTTGTGACCAGGATTGGGGGCTTCGGCCCCCGGTCCGTGGTCGCACCGACGCCCCGATGAGGGAGTGGGAGGGCCGACAACGCGACACCGGCACCTCCATATGCCGGTTTCGCACACTGTGCCGCAATGTTCACGCCTGAAACCCTCGACGTCGTCATGGTGTCCTTCGAAGGACCCGACCAGTACAGCCAGGCCGGCGGCCTTGGTGTGCGCGCTCGTGAGATGTGCCGCGCCTTTGCCGCGCTCGGCTTTCGCACCACGCTCGTCTTCGTCGGCGATCCCGACAAGCCGGGCATGGAGATGGACCAGGGCGTCCAGCTGGTGCGCTGGTGTCAGCAGATCAGTGCTCGCTATCGCAACGGCGTCTACGAAGGTGAGCTGGCGAAGATCCGCGATCTCACAGCGACGCTACCCGACAAGCTGATCGACGAGATCGTCCGTCCGGCCGCGGAGGCCGGCCGCACTGTCGCGGTGCTCTGCGAGGAGTGGCACACCGCGTGGTTCTGCAAGTCCCTGAGCGATCGCCTGTATGAGTTCGACCTGCGCAAGCACGCAGTCCTGCTCTGGAACGCCAACAACACCTTCGGTTTTGGCGCGATCGACTGGCCGATCCTCGACTTCGTCGCGGCGATCACGACAGTCAGCAAGTACATGAAGCATCTGATGTGGCCGTATGACGTCAACCCGGTGGTCATCCCCAACGGGATCCCGGAGGGAGCGCTCGCACCGGTCGACATGTCGGCAGCGAAGGCGATCCGGGCGGCGGCGGGAACACCGTGCCTGGCGTTCAAGATCGGCCGCTTCAGCCCCGACAAACGCTGGACGCAGGCGATCGCCGCCATCGCCGAGGTGCGCGTCGAGGGATTGCCGGCGCGGATGCTCATCCGTGGCGGGATGGAGCCGTATGGCGGCACCGTGCTCTCGTTTGCCGCGAAGTGCGGGCTCGCGGTGACCGACTGGCACGAGCCGGTGGAGGATGCGGGCGGCATCGTGCGCGCACTGACGGAAACCGACGGCGCGCCGATCGTGCACCTGCGCCGGTTTCTGCCCGACCAGGTCATCACAGAGATCAACGTTGCCGCGACTGCCGTTCTCGCCAACTCGGGGCACGAGCCGTTCGGCCTGGTTGGTCTCGAGGCGATGGCGGCCGGCGGGATCGCCATGGTGGGTGCGACGGGCGAGGAGTATGCCCGCCCGTATGGCAACGCGATCGTGGTGGAGACCGACGACCCGGCGGAGATGGCGAGCGCGCTTCGTGGCCTCGTGGAGCAACCGGCGCTCGGCGAACGCCTTCGTGTTGCGGCGCGCCGTGATGCGGCGGACTTCGCGTGGCCGCTTGTGATCGCGGGCCTGCTCGAGCGTCTTCGCTTCATGTCCCTGCACCAACGCGTGGTGCCGCCGACGGCCGGATCCGCGCCGCCCACGTGAAATTCGGCCTTGCGCCATATGATCTGACCATCAGACCGGTGCCCGAGGAGGTGGCCGAGTGAAGGCAGTGGTCATGGCAGGAGGCGAAGGCGCGCGTCTGCGCCCGCTCACCAGCCGCATGCCCAAGCCACTCGTACCCGTGCTGGGCACGCCCGTTCTCGAGCACATCCTTCGCCTGCTGCGCGAGCACGGCATCACCCAGGTGGTGGTCACGCTGGCCTATCTCGGTGCGGAAATTCGCAACCGCCTCGGTGACGGTTCCGACCTCGACATGGAGATCGAGTACGTCGTCGAGGACCGGCCGCTCGGCACCGCGGGAAGCGTGCGCAACGCGGCGCACCTGCTCGACGACACGTTTCTCGTCATCAGCGGCGACGCGCTCACGGACATCGACCTGACGAAGGTGATGACCGCGCACAAGGACCGCGGTTCGCACGCGACGATCGTGCTGCACTCGGTGCCGAATCCACTCGAGTACGGGGTCGTCGTCACCGACGACGAGGGCAACATCAAGCGCTTCCTCGAGAAGCCGTCATGGGGCGAGGTCTTCAGTGACCACGCCAACACCGGCATCTATGTCATCGAGCCGAAGGTGCTCGACCACATCAAGGCCGACACCAACGCCGACTGGTCGCAGGACGTGTTCCCGACCATGCTGCGCCGCCACGAGCCGCTCCACGGCATCGTCGTGGACGACTACTGGACGGACATCGGCTCGATCCAGTCGTACCTGCAGGCCAACTGGGATGCGCTCGACGGCAAGGTGCGCTGCCACATCCCGGGGCGCCGCGAGGGCAACGTCTGGATGGGGGAGGGCGTCGAGATCGGCATCGGCGTGCAGCTCGACGGACCAGCCTTCATCGGTGACGAGGTGAAGCTCAAGGCAGGCGCGATCCTCAATGAGCACGCTGTCATCGACAAGTACAGCGTTGTCGACGACAACACGAAGATCAGCAACAGCATCGTCTGGACGCACTCGTACATCGGCGAGCGCGCGAGGTTGCGTCAGGCGATCGTCTGCCGCAACGTCACCATCAAGAACGACTGCCTGCTCGAGGAGAACTCGGTGGTCGCCGACGAGTGCGTGCTCGGCAAGGGGACGCAGATCCGCGCCGGCGTCAAGGTCTGGCCGAGCAAGAGCGTGGAGCCGGGGTCGACGGTCAACGAGTCGATCATCTGGGCTGGCGAGTGGCGTCAGGGACTGTTCTCGTCGTACGGGCTCGGCGGCCTCATCAACGTCGAGCTGACGCCGGAGTTCTGCGCCAGACTTGGCGCCGCGTTCGGCGCGACGTTGCCGAAGGGCGCGTGCGTCGTGGTCGGACGGGACCATGCGCGCTCGTCGCGAATGATCAAGCGCGCGATCGTCTCCGGCATCGTCAGTGCCGGTGGCAAGGCTCGCGACGTTCGCGAGTTGCCGGTCGCGGTGACGCAGTTCGCAACGCTCGACGCCGATTGCGCAGCGGGGATTCACGTGCTCGTGTCACCGCTCGATCAGCGCAGCGCCGACATCCGTTTCTTCGACACCGAGGGGCTGCAGATCGACAAGCGCGATGAGCGCAAGCTCGAGAACCTGCTGTTCCGCGAGGACTTCCGGCGGGCTGCGTTCTACGAGATGGGCGACATCGAGTACAGCGAGCCGATTGCCGCGTACTCCGCGCATCTGTTGAAGAGTGTGAACGCCGACCTCATTCGCAATGCGGGCTTCCGGGTGCTCATCGACTACGACTACAGCGATGCGTCGGAGGTGCTGCCGGGCATCCTCAATCGGCTCGGGGTGACGACCATCCCGCTCAACGCGGGGCTGCGCGAGGGTGCGCACCACCGCACCGTGCCCGACGAGACCGCGCTCATCAGCAAGACGGTTCGTGCTGACATCGGCTGCATGATCAGCCCGACGGGGGAGCGGATCACGCTCATCGACGACACCGGCGTGGTGATGGATGTGCACGAGAGCTTCGGCATTCTCGCGTCCTGGTTGTTGCGTTCCGGTGCGGGGACGGTGCTCGCGCCTGCGGCCACGCCGATGTGGATCAGCGACGTGGTGAGCCAGGGCGGGGGGACGTTCGCCTCGACAGCGGGTGACCCGGCGTCAGTGCTGCGCGCGTCCGCCAATGCCGGCACGATCCTTGCGTCCGACGGCGATGGTGGCTTCGTGTGGCCGGGACACCTCGGTGCCTTCGACGCCATGTACACGCTGGTGAAGTTGCTCGAGTTGCGAGCGCTGGTTGGGGTTCCGTTGAGTGAGGCGCGCGCTGCGCTGCCGCACCTTGCGTATGTCACCGCGACGGAGTTCTGCCCGTGGGAGGTGAAGGGCCGCGTCATGCGCATCCTGCTCGACCGGCACCGGACCGACTCGGTCGACCTTGTCGATGGGATCAAGGTGTACGTCGACGGGGGATTCGTGCTGGTGCGGCCGGATCCCGACGAGCCCGCGTATCACGTGGTCGCGAGTGTTGCCGATCCGCAGCGCGGGCGTGAGCTTGTCGACGAGTACCTGGCGCAGGTGCGTGAGGCCGAAGGTTCCAACGGTGTCCACGCGGTTGTGGAGGCGATTTCTGCCGGCTCGGAGTAGCTGCGAGGTGGTCACGCCCCCGCGATCGTGGCCGTGACAGCGGTCCAGCTCTGCCCGCCGTCGGTTGTCTGCAGCAATCCCTGTGTCGCTCCCGATCCCTCTGGAATTGTTGTGTAGGCCCAGCCGATTTTTGTTGTCACGAACTCGATGCTGAGGCCGGCCAGATTCGCGGTCGTCGGGACGCGCGCCCATGTTCGCCCGGCGTTGCTGGTCACCAACAGGCTCTCAGTCACGGTTGCACTCTCCGGGTCGCTCATGAGCAGCCATCCGTCCGCTGCGTTGATGAAATCGGACGCATCCGCGTAGAGACCTGGGGCCGTCCTGGGAGTCCAGGTCGCGCCGTCGTTGGTGGTGACGTCCACCGTTGTCCGAACACCAGCCTGCTGGTAAACGGACTCGACCATGAACCCGACACTCCCGCTGACGAACTGCGGCGGCTGTATTGCGTTTCCGCCGTCCGATCGCGTGTTTCCCAAGGACTGAGCGCGCCAGACCGTGCCGCCGTCATGTGTGACATACAGGAAGGCCGACCCGCCGGCGCACTCCCCTGTATCCCAGCCGGTGACCGTGTTGATGAACGAGACAGGGTTCTTGTCACAGCCCGACGGGAGCGCGTTGACTCCGGGACCGGGAACGATGCTCGTGGTGTCGACTTCGGACCAATGGCGGCCCCCGTCCACGGTTCGGTAGACGTAGATCGCTGACGAGCCCGCAGCAGCGAGCCCCGTCACCGAGTACCAACCGTGGTCCGGATCGACGAAGTCGAGCGTTCCATCGGGTTCGTATTGCAGCGCGGTGCCGGAGAAACCTCCTTCGTCGATCCAGGTCGCACCGCCGTCGTTGGTGGCCCAGGACCGAATCACCGCCGACGCAGATTCACCATCCGGCGGGATAACCGCGGTGAGAGCGCGGGCGGTCTCCGCATCGATAAATGCGACGGCGATGATGTCCTGACTGCCGATGCGCGGCGTCGCGACGGACCACGTCATCACGCCGTGCGTCGTATGGAGGACCGCTCCGTCGGACTGTCGTTGCGCCCATCCAACCGTCGCGGTGATCATGTGGACGTTGGCGATGACACTCGTCGGCGCGGCTGTTGGAGAGGGTGTCGTGGTCGGGGTAGCCGTCGGAGCCTGGGTGATCACCGGAGGCGGCGTCGCGACCTTCACGGGGCCATGCGACCACTGGATATGGAGCACCGAGGTTCCGACGAGAATCAGCCCGGCGACCAGCACGAGAGTCGCGACGAGCATCGCCACAGTTCGTGGGACGGTGGTGGAGCGCTCGTCCAGCGACTTCGCTGGATCGGACTCGGCGGCTTTCAGCAGCCTGTGAGTCATCGATCGGGCATACGCGTCGAAGTTGTCGGTTGTGTTCATTGCCCCGCTTCCTCATTCCGGCTGATCCCGAGCGTGGCGGCGAGTTTCTGGCGCGCGCGATGCAGTTGATGCTCGACGGTCCGCGGCGAGCAGCCGAGCTCGCGCGCAACGTCCGCGACGCTCAGGTCCTCTCCGTAGAAGAGCACCGCACACGCTCGCATCCGTGGCGGGAGCGTACGGAGGGTGGCCTGCCAGTCGATGAGATCGGCGTCGGGGTCCCAGAATTCGGTGACCGCAGGCTCCCAGAACCGAGCAAGGCGCCGGCCCTCTCGCGCGATCGAGCGGCGGCGCTGCACCGAGAGTCGGACGAGCATGGTTCGCAACAACGGCCATGCCGGCGATCGGAGGTAGCCGGGGTCGCGCTGAGCGCGGCGCAACACCAGCAGGAAGGCATCGTGGGCAAGATCCTCCCCCGCGGAGCGGCTGCCCATGAGGACTGTTCCGAGCCCGATGAGCCGGCGGATCTCGGTCCTGTAGACGTCATCGAGGTCAGCAGCAGACAGCCCGATCGGACCAGTGCCGCTACCGGTCGTCATGACCCTCCCGTCGTTGTTGATAGCCACGAATGAAGCGCGCATCCCAGTACTACATACGCCACCGAGGCGTGCGTCCCCCTATCGCGCACGGACAAAGATTCCTTGACCAACGATTACCGTCGACAGTCAACAATTTCGCCGAGCGTTACCTTTCGCACCACTTCCGCGGTCTTACTTGCAGCGATGGCCATGGACGATCGAGAACTGAATGCTGTGGGGCGTGTGGTCGCGCCTAGAGAGGAGCTCGCGGCCGACGATGAGGATGCCTTCGCGGAAGACCTCCTGGCTGCGATGCGACCCGCATATCGCGCCCTTCGGGCCATGGGGCTGTCTGAGGATGAGGTGGCAGATGTCCTCCAGGATGCTTCGATCCGCTCGTGGCGACATCGCGCCCAGCGGCACGGCGCGTTCACACCATGGTTTATCGCCATCGCCTATCACGAGGCTCGCCGTCCGCACCGCCGATGGCTGGTGGTCCCGGCTTTCTGGCAAGCGTCGAGCAGTTCGCGCGACGTCGCGGATCGCAGCGATGAATTGGACCGAGCTCTCACGCGTCTGCCCAGGAGGCAGCGAGCAGCTGTCTCGCTTCGCTACGGGAGCGACCTGACGAACCTCGACGTGGCGAGCGCGTTGGGCATTAGCGAGCCCGCGGCCAGGCAATTACTCGCGCGAGCTCGCGAGTCACTCCGCAGAACGCTGTCGTCGATCCGTGAGGTGAGCAATGAACCATGACGTCGACGTGATCAGCGAGACTCTCGGCTCCCGCCCACTGTCGCAGACAGACGAGATTGCACTTGCCCGAGTTGAGCAGTTCGTGTCGCGCCATGACTTCGTGGTGCACCGCCGCTCAGGACTTGCATTCGAAATCCTGTGCGCCGGTGTTGCTGCCGCGCTCGTTGTCACGCTCGTCATTGCGCTGACGCGTCATTCACCAGTGACGCCTTCGCCGGCACATCACACTCCAGCGCCGATTCCGACAGCGACGACCACCGCCAGGCCCACGACGCCGTCACCGAGTGTGCCGTTGGGACCGGCTATTCCGATGCGCATCGCTCAACAGGTGAGCCTGGGATCTCGCCAAGCCAATGCGATGTTCGTGACTCCGAGCACCGTTTGGGTCGCAACCATCAGTCCGACATACGGGCAACCGGGCACTCTCTTGCGTATCGACGCGTCGTCAGGGCGGCAAACCGCTGCCTGGGTGGTCGGTGGTGATCCTGTAGCGGTTTCTGCAGCCGGTGACTATGTCTGGGTGGCGAACAGCTTCGGCGATGGATCGAAGGTGTTGCCCGAAGAGAACACGGTCATGCAGTTCAATGCGACCACGGGCAGGCTGGCACATGTGTATCCCGTCTCCGGCCCCACCGCGGTGGTCGCCGATGGAAGCGGAGCGCTCGCCATGTCGTCCGAAACTGCCAACGGACCGACCGGCATCTACCTTTTGAGTGCAGGACGGTCCTCGCTCGTCACCACAGTACCCGGGGTGCTTCAGGGTCCGTCGGTGTCAGCGCAGAGTGCTCTTGCCATCTGTGGAGGCGTGATGTATCTGGGAGTCAGCGAACTGAACGAGGCAGGGGCTCCGAGCATCAACGTCTATTCGGTGAGTCTTGGTGGCGGACCGGCGAGAACCATCGCAACGCTTCCGGGCGAGTGGTCTCCGATGGTTGCCTGCGCCGGCAGTGCCGTCTACGTTTTCGATGCGACCGGCGACGCGCCGGTGCGCGTCGACCTCGCTGACGGCCACATGAGCACGCTGTCAGGAGGAGGAAGCCCTACCGCGATCGCCTTCGAGTCGGGATTGATCTGGGAGTTCTACCCCGGACTTGGCCCCGGCACGCCGCAACCGCTTTCGTACCTGACCGCGCTGAACCCGAGCACGGGCATGGCGTCGTCCTCGCGGCTGCCGATCCCCGGGACCGAGGGATCCTCCCCGTTCCTGCTCGCACAGGGGTCACCCGGCTTGTGGCTCGTCGGTGGCAACGAGACGCTTTTGTTCCACGTCACAGCGGGCTAGCCGGGCGCGACGTCCTTCGTTCCGGACCAACCGTCTCCCGCGGACTCACGACCATACCGGTGAGTTGCACCCCGGCACGCTCTGGCGGCGGTTGATGACTGACCTGCGCCACTGATTGCAGTTGCGTGGCCCGCATCTTCTCGCGACCGGTTGATGGATCCACGAGGCGGAGCCCGACGATGAACTCGAGCGAACCGACTTCGTTCGGAACGACTGACGCCACCTCGAAGTCGACGAGATCGAGACGCGCGAGCTTGTCGAACGGATCACGGAGCGATTCCGGCGTGAACACGTGGCAGTGGACGGCCACGGACTCGCTTGACGTTTGCATGCGCCGGCAGGCTTCGAGTGCGGCAACGTCCGGATCGTCGAGGTTCCATGGAAGCGTGTCGGCGTAGTCGGCCACGCCGGCCCACACCGCGTCCTTGTGAACCTGGCGGTCGATGGCCCGTGCGTAGAAGTCGTCGAGGCGTCAGCGGAAGTTCGCCGACACCGCGTCGAGCGATCCATACACGGCATCGGCGGCGGACGCCGACGGAAGCGGCTCTTCGATGGCCACACGTATTGCGGCCATTCCGCGTGTCTTGCAGGGAGCAATGTCCTTGTCTTCGGAATTGCCGATCATCAAGCAGGCCTCGGCCGGAACGCCGGCCTCCGCGAGGGCAGCGGCGTAGAAACGATCGCTGGGCTTTCGCCAGCACAGATCGACTGAGCAGACCACGGCGTCGATCAGTCCGTCCAGGCCAAACGAACGAAAATCCGACCAGTAGTCGGCTTCGGTGCGCCAGATCGCGTTCGACGCAATGACAACTCTCGAGCCCGCAAGCTTGAGCGCGACGAGCAGGTCCCGCGCGCCGGGCAGGAGCGTGGTGAAGTCCTCCGCCGGGAGGCAACACGCGCTGCGAATGCGGTCGGCGTCAACCCCAACAACCCCGGCGAGTTGCGTTGCGCCGTCGATCGCCTGCCAGACATCGAAGTGATCGGAGGTGACAGCAGGCCGCAGCGCGACGTCCAGTTGTGTGCAGAGTTCGGCGATCCGATCGTCAGGGATGCCGACCGCGAGCAGGCGCTTCTCCCAAACCGCGCGGTGTCGCGCCGCCGGGTTGAGAACCGAGTACTCCGCTTTCAGGGGTTTGCCGTCGGCATCCTGCGTCATCGACAGCTCCGACCACAGCGTGCCGCCGACATCGACGAGAACCGCTCGAGGCACCGATTTCATCGGCCAGATTGTAGGGATGCTCCACCGGTCAGCAGGATCGGTGCTCATCGCCGGAGATCGACCCAATCCTTCGTCGCAACCCCGCCACGATCTGATGCGCCCTATGGCATCGTCATGAGGCTGGCCCAGAATCGACGAATGCGAATCGCGATCGCGTATCCCACAGCAACTGTGGCGCCGCCTGAGCGAACAGCGTGAGTGACCGTTCTCCGGTGATGGCAGAACCAGCAACTCGGCTGGTCGTTGAGTCGCGTCGCCGATGGTACGGCGATCCACGAATGGGCGCGTTCGTGGTCTATGTCGATGGCACCCGGGTTGGGACGCTTCCAGCCCTCGGGAGGCTGGAGCTTCAAGTGGCGCCAGGCACTCACCTCGTTCGCATCAGGCAGTGGTGGTATCGCAGCCGCGGGACTGCCATCGCGGTATCGCAGGGCGGCACGGTTGTGCTCGACGCGGATCTGTCGCATCGAGACGACCTCCGTCGCCGGGTGATCATGTTTCTCTTTGCGCCTTCACGGGCGCTTTCCGTCCGCGATGCGACAGACCGCAGTGCATTGGTCGGAACCAGCGACACGCTGCACCCACAAAGCGCTGTAGGACATGGGCGCGCTCGCTCCGTCGCTCTCGCCACGGCGATTGCATTCGTTGTCGCGTGCGCTGGAATCTTGCTCTGGGTAGCGCTCTCAGCCCACTGATCACAGGAATGCTCGAGCGCTGAGTAGGGGGCGACCTTTAGGCGTTAACAACAGCCCCTACGCGGTATGGACAAGGTCAGGCGGACAAGTTGCGGACCAGGTCCCCGCTTTCCCAGTCGCGAGATCGGTGTATGAACCGGAGATGGTGCTCGCAGACAACGTCCCGTTGTACGTGACGACACCGGCTGCTCCGAAACTGATGCGGTTGCCACTCAGCTCGCCGATGACGTGGATCGTTTCGGTCGGCGAGGACATCGTGACCGTCCCGTCGAGCGCCTTACCGGTCTGTGTCAATGTAACAGTGACATAACCGTTGAACGGGCCGGTGGACAGTCCTTCCCAGCTTCCGCTCAGGTCGAGCGTCGGTGGCGTGGTTGCTCGTGGCGATGGCGGAGTGCGTCCGATCGCCCCAGTGGCAACCAGTGACGCCAGACCGACGAGCAGCGCAACGCCAGCAATCGAAAACAGCGTTCTGTTCCGGCTCATTCCTCCCGATTATCGACGGAGGGCGTCAGGAGCGCGAACATGAGCACGGTTACGCCCGCAAGCATCGCGGCGAGGATCGCATCGACAAAGAGCGGCTCGTCGGGAGCGAACCCGAAGCGGCACAGCAGCATCCCAACTGCAAAGGCGCGCGCGAACTGCAGGGCAGGCGCTTGGCCCGTAAGGATGACCATCGGTGAGAGTGCGCGACGTGACTCTTGAACGGTGTGATGGTGAGACGGATGTGGCGTACGGCTGTGCCGTTGCGAACGCACGAAACCTGCCGCGAAGTAGATTGCCGCGACGGTTGCGATGATCGCGACAAAGATGGACCCACGCGTCCAGATGTCCCACGTGGCAACGATTGCCGCCAGCGTCATCGCCAAAAGCCACATCCACGCAGGGACAGCGAATGGTGGGCTCATTCGACGAGGCGTACCAGGACTGCCCATCGCTCGAGTGTGGGACCCGACGCCGACGATCGGTGTCACGGCGCTGCGACACGCCTACGAGGGCTCAGCGCTTACTGGGCGCGAGCCACGCCTGACACCGTGGTCCCGCACGCAGCCGGTTCACGGGTGGTCATCAGTTGAAGCAAGCGCACCGCGGCGGTGACAGCGCCTGCCATCGGCGAAGCGTCGATCGAGGCCGCGTAGACGTACATGCCCTCGCGGACCTCGATGTCGGTATACACGTCACCAACGAACGGTCCGAGCTGCGGCATCGCGCCAGATCCCCCGGCGTAACTGCGGTCGAGCTGCATCGCAAACGTATCGTCCCCCAAGCTCGGCACGGTGATGTATCGCACGAGGTTGCCCTGGACGGGAATGTCGTTGACAGGGTCGGACTGCCGGCTCTGCGTCATCCAACGCTCGGCAGCCGGAACCGTCCCGAAGTCGCCGATCTCGAGCGAGACGTCGAAGATCTGCATTGGGTAGTCGGTGAAGAGCGGCCCGCTCGACGGAAGGTTGTCGACGGGATTCGTGTCGTGCGCTTGGTTTCCTGACGTCGTGCTGGCGTTTGAAACGTCGAATCGCGCGGCCGGGCCGCTCGTGAGACCAGTCCACGCGTAGATCACTTCACCGAAGCCCTTGTAGGTTGGATATGGATCGGTACGACCGAGATACCCGATCGATGGGCCGTAACTGAGCGGCTCTGCGCGCGTCATCGGGACGGGCATGTCGGCTGCGCTGGGTAGCAACGTCGGACGAACGAGGCAGGGGAGTGAGGCGATGCCCGAAATGGGCGCTGACGTCCTCGCGGCGTCTGCGTTGGCTCGATGGCTGTCAACAGCCCCGCCGCACCCGGCGATGGCGGCCACCGCACCCAAGCCGCACACGAGAACGCGACGATCCATGGTGCGACCAATGCCTCCTGCAGTTTTGAGCCGATCGATCGTTCAGACCCGGTGTCACGCGAAGCGTGTCGTCTGACGCTACCTCGTGTTTGTCATGCCGACGTGTCCGCGACGGAGATGTCACCCAACGACCTGCGTTGGATTGTTCCTATTCGGTGCACCACGGCGCATAGTGCGTGCAGCGGTTGAAAGGAGGAAGGTGAGTGGGAGCCAAGCAACGCACACTCGCGACGGTCTTTGCGCTCGTTGCCGTCTCGGGCTGCGGTGCGGCAAGCGCCGCCGCGCGGTCGCCGTCGGCATTTCCGTCGGCATCCGCATCTCGGACGCCATCGCTTCCGTTGCGGGGTGCGGGCCCGAGTGTCGGTGTCTGTACGGCAACGCCAACTCCCGGTTGCCAGATGGTGGCTGATCCCTTCCAGGTGCCCACCACGTGCCACATCACAATGGGGGTGCTGCTCCCAGCGAAGTCGAACGAGGATAGGCTGCCTTCATACGGCTATGGCGCCGCCCCCGTGTATCTCTCGGGGCAGAACTCCTGGTATACGGGTGACCAGGGGGCCGACTTTCTGATCGATCCTGCGTACACCGGCGCCGTAGACATCACCGGCCAGCTGATCGGACACGCCAAGACGATGCCGGTTTTCAGCGGATCGAACAGCAGCAGTTCAACAATCGACATTCCGGCGGGCAGCGCACAACCGTACTGGCGATTCTGGGATGGCGAGATGTCCTTCACGCAGCCCGGGTGCTACGTGCTCACTCTGGGGAGCGACGGAGCGAAAGACGAAGTGACCATCTACGTGCATTCGGGTGCCGCGCCGCCCGGCTGAGCCAGGTCTGGCCAAACCGTCGACAATCGACGGTGGGGTGCCGAACATCAACGCGGTGACACGGCCGGGGGCGTTGTCACCACTTCGACACGGCCTGGGGACGCGGCGGTCGGCGACGAGTTTGGCAGTTCACCTTAGGCCGCATATGGCTGACGTCACCCGACCGCAGATGAATCGCCGACCGAGCGCCTTGAGGGGAGTGCGCCGGGAAACGATCGCCGGGATCGTGATCGTCCTCGGCGCGTTGTGCATGGTCATGGGGATCGGCTTGCCGTGGGGAACGAGTAGGGGAGGTCTAGTGGTTTCAGGGCTGACGGGTGACCTTGGCATCTATACGTTGGCGATTGTCATCGCGGCGACTCTGTCCATCGCCCTCGCCGTCATGGCGTTCCGTGGAGAAGCGGTCAAGGCATCAAGCCGCGCCCTTGGGGTGGTGGCGACACTGTTCTGCGGCTTTCTCTGTCTGCTGCTCCCCGCGGGGATTGATATATCCGCGGGGATTCTGCAAGGGTCCCCGAACGGTCCTTGGGGGGTCGTCACTTTCGGTCTGGGCGCGTGGTTGATTGCGGCTGGGGTAGTGGCGATCGCGGTTGGAGTGATGCTGTACTGCGCGCGTAGTCGTCGAATGCGCCTGGCGCTCCTCATCATTCCCGCGCTGTACGCGGTGCTCCTTGCGTACGAGCTGCAGTAGTCTCAGGCGCGACGCACGCCGATAGCCTTGGCTAGGGTGCGGCGGGCGTTACCACATCAGGGTTTTGGGTCGGCGGTACGGGCGTCGGGGTTGGCGCCGCGTAACCGGCGGTAAGCAACTGCCGCCAGTGCGATCCATCCCAGATCCACGTCTCCTCCGTGTCGGGGCCATTGTTGAGTCCGGCGCCGCCAAAGAGCACGACGCCGTGGCCGTCATCGGACTGGACGTTCTGCCATGTGGCAGGCGGCCCAGGGCTCGACCCCGTGACCTCGGACCATCCAATGCCGTTCCACGACCAGAGGACTTCCGTCGCGACACCGGTCGCGAGCATCGACGTGCCGACGACGCCCTGCAGGCTCTGCAAGGTGTTATTGGGCTCGCTGCCATCGACCGCGCCGCCGGGTTCGCTGCCGGCGCTGACCTGGATCCACGTCGAGCCGGTCCAGCGCCACGTGCTCGACCCTGACAGCGCTCTCGCCTCGGGGCTGCCCACCGGACAGGATTGGCTGCCGCGCACGTTATCGACCGCATCCCGCGCGGTGAGCACTGCAAGGACATGGCCGGTCTGTGGGTCATCGACGATTGCCGTTTCCGACGAAGGCAATTCTGTGGTTGGGTGTTGCAAGTGCCAGTCGGTGCCGTCGAAGGTCCATGTCTCGGCTGAACACGACTGGTATTCCAGCTCGCCCGGGATGCCGACCATCACGACGTTTCCGGTCGCGGCGTCGTACGCCATGTGGTCCTGCTGCAATGTGGTTTGGTCGTAGATGCCGTAAGGGACCGTGGCGGTGGTTCGACGATCCCAGGCGTTGCCGGTCCAGAGCCAGGTGCTATTGAGATCGCCTGCATTCCCGGTTGCCCAACCACCAAACAGGACAAGCGCGCGCAGCTTGGGATCGAACACCATCGCAGCGTCGCCCCGTGCCGCCGGAGCCTGGGATGTGTGCTCCTGGCGCCATGTCGAGTCCGAGAAGACCCAGGTGTCGCCAAGCGAGCCATAGTCGCCCATGCCTCCGAACATCACGACCTGCTTGGTGTCCGGGTCATAGCCGATGGTCGCATCCGAGCGCGCCGAGGGTGTCCCGGGAGGTCCGGCGACCGCGGCGAACGATGCGGACGAGCTGGATGCGATCGCAACGCCGCCGGCGATGGCGCCGGCAATGACCGCGGCGCCGCCAATTCCGATGGCGATCATCCTGCCCGGAGAACGGGCCGGATGGAACGAACCGTGGATGCTCACGATCGCAGGGTAAGCACCATGTCTGTCGATGGACGCCCATGTGCGATGTCGTAACGCGGTGGCCGAGTTCGATAGCGGCAATCACCAGAACCGGTCGATGGCCGTGGTTCTTCTTGCTGACGGGGTGTTGCAGGTGGCGGGGGGACTCGCACTTCGCCGCATGGCTCGACGCATGCTCGATCAACTCCATACTCTGGCCGCCGATCGCTAGCGACGACCTCGTTCGAGGAGTTGCTGCATTCGCACGACCTCGGCCTGGGTGTCGCGCACCAACCATCGGCCGAAGAGGGCGCGAAACACCCGACCGCTGATCGGGCCGAAGATGAAGCATTCGGAGTGCGTCACCTGCGTCCCACCGGGCGTGGGCACGCAGGTGAACGAGCCGTGAAACCCTCGCATCGGCCAGGGCATGCGCACACCGCGGAAGTCCAGGCGTGACGGAGACGTCAGCTCGAAGTCGAGGGTGGCAGCGGGCGCCGGAAACCCGAGGAATCTCCCGCCGTGTCGCACTCGACCGTGGGTCGCATCACGGCGCAGATAGTGGAGGCGACCGATCTTGTGATCCGCCTGCCGATATTGGCTGACGTCGAGAACGAACTCCAGAACAGCTGATGGTTCGCACCGAATCGTCGTTCTTCCGATGCCGGTGACATGGACCGCTCGGCGCCGCAAACGGTCTGGGGCATGGGCGGCATCCTGCGTTGTCGGCGCGATGCCTTCCGCGACTGCTCGAACATGATCGTTGTGTTGGCGAAGCAATCTGGTCATGTAGCGTTCGAGCAGCAGCGCGTCAACGATCCGACCGAGCGGGCCGAACGGTGATGCGAAGGCGACGTGGTCGATCATGCGCGTCCCGTATCCCGTCGTCTCGAGGATGTGCTGGTGCCGCCATCGCCCGAACGGTCCCCGCTGCATCTCATCGATGAACATGCGCGGTCGTTCGTACGCAACGACTTTCGATGTCATTCGCCAGCGCATCCCGAAATGCCGAGCGCTCCAGGTGACCGTCTCACCAAGGCGCATGCGGCCTGAACGCACGCCGCCGACGATCCGTTCCGTCGGTGAGGCGGCGACGTGTACGCCGACATCGAGTGAGACGTCGAAGCAGACCTCCGGCTCCGCCGCGATATCGGTGACGAGATCGATGGTTGGCACGTCAGACCGGATGCCGGAACGCGCGGAGGTCACGGAGCGTGAAGCCGCGAGTTGCCGGCAGTGCGGCGCGGATTGACGCGGGCGAAAAAGGCGTCCTCGGCGTCAGATCCTCCGGAAGCGCGTCGGGCGCAAGCACGGGTTCGATGACTCCCTCGGCGAGGATGCGCACCTGCGCTGTGGAGACGAGTGGCACCACCATGAGGCGCTCGACAGCCCACGCCACCGCCTGGTGCAGCGCGACGGGAGCCGGCATGCACCGAGGGGTGCGGCCAACCTCGGTCCCGACACGTTCGACCACCTGGACGAGGGTGAGCTCGTCCGGTCCCAGCACGGGAACCGTCACGCTCTTCAGCCGTGGGTCGTGCGTGGACGCGACGAGGATCCGAGCGACGTCCACAACCTCCACGGGTCGGAGCATCCGATGTGAGCCGAATCCGACGAGCAGGAAGACGGGCAGGCTGGTGAGCGACTTGCTGAGGTGGGCGATCAGGTGGTCACCGTCGCCGTAGATCACGCCGGCCTTGAGAATCGTGTAGGCGAGTCCGGAGCGCCGGACGAGCTCCTCGGCGGTCCATTTGGATTCGTGATACGCGGAGCCGCATGCCGGCCGCGCGCGGAGAAAGCTCACGAGCGCGATGCGCGGCACATGGGCTGCCTGCGCGGCGCGGATGACTGCTTTCGTGCCTTCCACGTGCACTGCCGCGTACGTCTGCGAGCCGCGCTCGAGGTTGATACCGGCGCAATGGATGACGGCGTCGCAGCCATTGAAGACGCGTGTCAGTGCCGCCTCGTCACCGATATCCGCTGCAACCCACAGCGCGTGACTCCCATTCGGAATCGCCGCGACGTCGGGATGTCGAGCGATGAGCACGACGTCGTCGCCATTGGCGAGCAATGCGCGCGCGGTGTGGCTCCCGACAAAGCCGCTCGCGCCGGTGATCGCGACCCTGGTCATTCGATCGACACCGACGTTGCCGGCCGGCGCCGCCCCTGGACCCGTTTACCGAGGAGCTGATCGATCCACGGTGCAGCCTCAACGAGGGTGGTCATCAGCGCACTCGAACCGCTGCTGTCGCCGCCGCGCATGCGGGCGACGATCTCGAGCCCCATGTAGAGTGCGATCACCGCAGAACCGATCACAGATGGATCGATGAGGCCCGCCAGCGGCGAGCCGGCGAGAATACGCGCCGCCAACTGCTCGGCAAAGGTCATCCAGACCTGCATACGGGCGAGGATTTCGATCCCCAGATCGCGGTCGAACGCCATCGCGCCGACGATCTCCTGCACGGCGGTGAGCTGCCCGAGCTGCAGATCCTCGGCGTACAGCTCTCTCATGGCGACGCCCAGGTCCTGCAGATTCGAGACGTCGGCGAGGCGCGCCTGATATCGAGCAAGTCGCTCGCCACTGACGCGATCGAGGACAGCCAGGAGCAGCGCATCGACGCTGCCGAAGTGATAGAAGACGAGCGCAGGGCTGAAACCTCCAGTGGCGGCGATCGCGCGCACAGAGGTGTTCGCGTAGCCGCTGCTCATGAGGGTCTGGATCGCGGCATCCACGATCCGCCCGCGCATGAGATCGCCTGCCTCGTTGCGACGCTGGCGCCCTCGGCGGAGTTCGCCAGTCGGTTTCGCTACGACGATATCCTGATCGCTTGACTTGATCACTCGATCAGTCTATCGTCATTGGCATGCCAAGTCAAGAGAAGGTGCATCAGGCTCCGACTGTCCAGGTGGCCCGCAAGCCCGCTGCCCTGGCAATGGCTGCGATCACGTCGGCGCTGGCCGTGGGCGCGGCGGTGCGCCTCGCTATCGAACTGGCCCAGCCCGCCTACATCATGCCCGTCTGGGTCGTCGTCGTCGCCGCGATATGCGTTGTGCCAACGGTGATTGGTGGCGCTGTCGCAGCGCGGAGCGGCCGGGTAACGCCCTGGCTGGCACCGCTTGGAGTCATCTTCCTCCTTGTGGGCAGCCTCGAGCTGTTCATCTTCATCGTCCCCATCGCCCTCATCCTGATAGCGCTCATCGTTCTCCGCGCCGTGCGCCGGCGGGAAGGTCTCGTGCCATGGACTCTGAACGTGGGCGCACCCGGTCTTCTCCTGACGATCGGCCTCGTTCCGCTTTTCCTGCTCATCTTCCTGGGGAGTCCCGTTGTGGCGTGCACTTCAGACGGCAGCAGCAGCGCCGTCCCGGTCTGGGAATGGTTCGCTAGCGGCAACGGGTATTTCGGCGGTGTTTCCGGTTTCGCTTCGGGTTCATCGGGCAGCACGATCTCGACCGGAACGGAAACCTTCGGCGGAACGACCTATGCATGGGTATGCGACGCCGGCACCGTCACGCATTTCACGACGCACGCCCTGTCGTAGACGGCTCAGCGCGGGAGAGCGATCGTCACCGTGATGAACACGAAATACACGGCGCTCGCCGCGATCACCAGGACGTGGAAGACCTCATGGAATCCGAACACGCGCGGCCACAATCGTGGCCACCGCAGCGCGTAGACAATCGCTCCGGCGGAATACAGCGCGCCACCGACGGCGAGCACGATCAGACCGCTGCCGTGGATGCGATCCGCGAGCGCGGGGAGGAAGAACACCACCGTCCATCCCACAGCGATGTAGAGCCCGACGACGACGCCTCGCGGCAGCGGGATGCCCGTCGTCGCGACGATGACGCCGGCGCCGGCCAGCACCCAGATCACCGTTAGCAACACGATCGACTGCCAGCCGCGCAGCACGTTGACCACCACCGGCGTGTACGTCCCGGCGATGGCGAGAAAGATCGTTGCGTGATCGAGGCGGCCCCACACCCTGCGTGTCTTCAGCGACCACGGCCCGCGGTGGTATGAGGCACTGACGGCGAACAGCAGCACGAGGCAAACGCCATACACGGCAAGCGAGATGTGGCGCGCGATGTCGCCACCGCTGATCACCACCAGGGTGATCGCCCCCGCAAGCGCGACAGGAACCGTGACCAGGTGGCTCCAGCCACGCAACATCGGGCGTGGGGCCGGCGCGGTCGCTGTCGTTGTCGTCATCAGGCCGCGGGAGCGATGTCCTCGAGCTCCGGGTTGCGCCGCCGTAACCACGCCGGAGCCCACCAGTTCGCCTTGCCGAGCAGGCGCATCAGCGCCGGCACCACCAGGGCGCGCACGAGCGATGCATCGACGATGACCGCGACCGCCATGCCGACACCGATCGCCTTGATGGTCACGACGCTCGCGAGCGCAAACGCGAGGAAGACGCACGCCATGATCGCTGCTGCCCCCGTGACCAGGCGTCCGCTGCGCTCCAGCCCGTTGGCCACAGCCGTGCGGTTGTCACCGGTGCCGTACCAGGCCTCCTGCATGCGCGTGAGGAGGAACACCTCGTAGTCCATCGACAAGCCGAAGACGACGCAGAAGAGCAGTACCGGAATCGTCGGATCGAGCGGCCCGGCGGTGAATCCGAGGAAGCCCGAGAGATGTCCCTGATCGAACACCCAGACCAGGGCACCGAAGGCGGCGCTCAGCGAGAGCGCGTTCATCAGCACGGCTTTGAACGGCAGGACGATCGAGCGCAGCAGGATGGTCAGCACGATGAGCGTCGTCACCAACACGAAGCCGATCGCGAGCGGGGTGTGATCGATCATGTAGTTGACGAGGTCGATGTCGAACGCGGTGTCGCCGGTGACCTTCACCGTCGCACCGGAGACCGAGTTGTCGGCGCGGATCTGCCGGACGAGCGCATGCGCCTGATCGCTGGTCACGAAGTACGGATTGGCCACGTCGAGCACGGCGATGCTCGAGCCCGTCAGGTTGGTCAGCAACGCCTGCACTGCCGAAGGTAGCGCTTCCTTCGGTTGCGCATACATCGACTGGTACGCGGCAAGCGTTGTTGTCGGATCCACCGTCACGTAGCTGCGGATCGAGGTCACCCCCTGCAGCGCGGCCAAACGCTGGCTCAACGCGTACGCGGTCGCGACGTTGTCGGGACTGGTCGGCGAGCCGTGGTCGAAATCGATGACGACGGCGATGGTGTTCGTGCCAACCTGCGGAAACTGGCGCTGGAGGAGATCGGCACCCTGTCGGGCCTCAGCGGTCACCGGCAGCTGGTTGACGTCGCTGTTCGCCAGTTGCAAATCGAGAAACGGCGAACCGGCGACGAGCAGGATCGCAACCGTCGGAATGAGCACCAGCCACGGCCTGCGCATGACCCATGTCGCCAGCCGATGCCACGCCCCCTGGCCGAACGGTTTCGGCTGCATGATCGGTATGCGCATGCTGTTGATGCGACGGCCGAGGATTGCCAGCAACGCAGGGAGGAGCGTGACTCCGTAGAGCACCGAGATCGCGACAACGATCGCCCCTGCAACTCCCATGGAAACGAGCGCCGTCCCCGTGTAGAAGAGCAACCCCGACAGCCCGATGGCGACGGTGAGGCCGCTGAACATAATGGCGCGGCCGGCAGTTGCCATCGTTGTCGCCAGCGCGTCCTCCACGCTGAGCCCGTTGCCGAGCTCTTCTCGGAAGCGGGTCACGATGAACAGCGAGTAGTCGATCGCGATACCAAGGCCAACGAGGGTCACGACGTTCACGGCGTACGTCGAGACGTCGTACACGTGCGCCAGCGCCAGTGCAGCTCCGACACCGCCGAGGACGGCGAAGATGCCGACGCCGAGACACAGCAACGCCGCGATCCCGGTGGTGAAGACGATCACGAGGAGGATGAGGGCCAGCGGCAGCGACACCACTTCTGAGCGGCGCAGGTCGCTCGCCAGGAAGGTGTCGAAGTCGTATGCGAGCGGGACGTCGCCCGTCGCGGTGATGCTCAGTGCGCTGGAGTGCACCTCGCCACGTACCTCACCGTACTGCGCGCGCGCCTCCGCGAAGTCGATGTGCAGACCAACTTGCGCGAGCACGCTGTGCTTGTCCGTCGAGACCATCAACGCCGCGACGGTCGGAGCGGAAGTGAAGGGTGTGGCGAGCGCGCTCACGCGAGAGTTGCTGTGCAGCGGCGCCAGCGCATTGTTGACGTCGGTCTCGAATTGTGGTTCGCCGTATGTCAGTTGCGAACTGGTGAGGATGAGCGTGAACGACGAGCCCGTGGTCGACGGCAACTGCGCCGACTCGAGATTCGCTGCCTGAACGGACTTAACGTTGTAATCGCTCGCGTTGATGGGCTGTCCGCCGGTGAGCAGCCCGACGACCGACAGGACAAAACCCAAGAGAGAGACCACCAGCACCGCTTTGCGGCGGCGGTAGACGAACCGCCCCCATCGCCTCACGGCGACACTCGCAAGATCACGTCTGCCGAGTATATCGACCGACGCTTCGGACACCGCGTAGACTGCCGGGCATCCTCCAATGACAGCACACGCCCGACCGCCGGACGCGGAGATCAAAGCGATCTCGCATTTCGTGGCCGTGAGCGGCGAGCGCCAGGCGGGCCGTCAGCTCGAGTTGATCCGCCACGCTGCTCCGGCATTTCGCGACTGGTTCAGCGCCACCGGCATGCCGGACTGGATCGGCACCTTCGATCTGGTGTCACTTCCGTATCCGACGCGATTCGGTCTTTTCCGGGCCGCGATGACTCCGGCGCCGTATCTGTCGCTGACACATCGATTGATCATCGTGCGCTGGCACAACGCGGACGGCGGTTCGCGAACGCTGCTCTTCGAGCCGACAGATGTGGAGCTCGCGCGCCGCACGCCATACTTCGCGCGCCTCGGCGGGTCCACGCCGAGTATGTTCGAGCGCGCATTCTCGCGACCGCTCGGCGATGTGCTGACGCATCTGCGCAGCGTCGGCATCGATGCCGACGACGTCGACTGGATCACGTTCGATCACCTGCATACGCAGGACGTTCGCCGATGGATTGGCACAACGGAGCCGGCACGCGATCTCTCGTCGGAACCGACCGTCGAAGCGCTGCTCCGCAACGCGAAACTCCTGGTGCAGCGTGATGAGCTCGACTCCCTCTACGCCCTCCACCCGCTGCAGGTGCCGTGGTACCAGCCGCACACGTTCAAGTCGCTGCGACAGGAGGCGATCTCCGTGATCGACGGCGACGTGCTGCTGGGGCCGGGCGTGGCGCTCCTCTCGACGCCGGGGCACACCGCCGGGAATCAGACCCTCGTCGTCAACACCGAGACAGGGATCTGGGCGAGCAGCGAGAACGTGATCGCAGCCGAGTGCCTGACGCCGGAGCACAGCCGGATCGCCGGCATGCGCCGCTACGCGCGCACGTGGGGCCAGGAGGTGGTCCTCAACGCGAACACCCTCGAGGACAGAGCACGGCAGTACAACTCGTGCGTCCTCGAGAAGTTGATCGTCGATACCGCACACGCGGATCCGCGTTTCCTGCAGTTCATGCCGTCGTCGGAGCTGACGAGCAATCCGTTCAGCCCGGGAACGTCACCGACCTTCACGCACTCGGGCATCTTCCACGGGACCTTGCGACCGTCTCGGCTGGGCACCTGAGCTCAGCACGAGTCGAGCTGCGACCCGGCGCGACCCAGCAGATTTCGCCGCCCGACGCCGTCGGAAGGATTTTGATGTAGTGCAGTTGATGGAGGAAGGCGGTCATCGCCGGCGGCAGCGGCTCGAGCTGCACCATGACCGTGGGCGGATGCGCGCGCAACTCGCTGAGGAGCAGCGGTTGGGCGTGAGGGTCGAGGGTGTACGACGAGTTGAGCGATGTGTAGCGTCCCGCCGGTAGCCGGCTGCTGAGCGAGTACACCCACGGCGCACGGCCCCAGACGAACACGCGGTCGCCGCTCCGGCTGTGGGCTTCGATGATGTCGACCGTCGCGCGCACGATCGCCGGCTCCGTGCCGAACCCCGCCTCGTATTTCGCCGGCGTGATCAGACCGAGAACGTGCTCCCATCCGTTGCCGAGGTAGTGGGTGATGACATGGGGCGACACCACCGAGGTGACGAAGGACGAGAGGTCCTGCGGGGCGACGACCGACGCCTCGGCGGTGGGCGCGATGATCACGCCGACGCAGACGATCCACGCGACCACGGTGGTCACGACGGCGAGCGCGACCTGACGAACCGGGACGCTGCGCACCAGCCGTGACGCGAGCAACGCGGCACAGATGCAGAGCGCGGGTTCCATCTGCGCGGCGTAATGCGGATACCCGTATGCGCTGAGCACCACGGCGGCGACCTCCCAGGTGAGCCACCACGACGCGACCGCGGCGGCGACGTGGTGACGGCGAACCAGCCACCACGTGATGAGCGCGCCGACGATGAGTGCTAGGCCGATGCGGGTGACCGTCAGGAGCAAGAGGACGGTGGTCGAGCCGCCCCCAGATCCGCGCCCAGAGGCGCCGCCGCTGTTTGCGGACTGCAGATAGGAGACGTCCTGATGCGTGAGCACGTCGATCAGCCCGGGTAACGACCCTCCCAGTCCCAGCGCCACGGCGACGATGCCGAGCAGCGTGCACCCCCCGCCCGCGACGAAGAGGAGGGTCCTGATCTCTGCTCGTCCAGGTCGCCGGCCTGACGCCAATGCGATGACGGCGGGGATCGTGGCCACCGCGACCGCGTCCGCCGCGAAGGTGGGTTTGCACAGGATTGCCGCCGCGGCCGCGGCACCTGTTCCAATCGCCGCGCGTCTGCTGACACCCCCTGGGCGTGCGACGAGCAGTACTGCTCCCACGACGCACACCGCTCCGATGGCCTCGACATAGAGCGAATCGCCTTCGAGCGTCGGCAGCGACGACAGGATCACGAACCCAACCGTGGCCGCCCACGCAACCGTTGTCGACGCGAATCGCCTGCAGAACAGCCAGATGCCCAACGCGGTCAGCGCGAGTGCGATCGCGAGCACCAGATGGAATGCGAGCACCGATGTGTTGACGAGATTGATTGCGGCGCTCAACCAGTACACACCGGGCGTGTAGTGGCCCCAGACGTCTCGGTAGAGGACGGCGCCGTGGTCGAGCGCCCAGCCGATGTCGGAGTACGTGCCCTCGTCGTTGTACGTGGGTGGCTCAACGAGGCTCGGGATGCGCAGCACGACGAAGATCGCGGCAACGGAGAGGAGCCGGACCCAGCCGGGCGTCGACAGCCGCCAGCCGTGCGCGCCCGTTCCCGACTGAACCATGTGGCGCGATGGTACCTACGGGGCAGCCACTACGATGTCCCCGTGCCGCAGTCACTCGCGCGCCGCGCCTGGACGCTCTACGAGCCGATCCACGCCATCGTGTACTTCGCTCCAGAATCGACGGCCGCCTACAAAGCGGCCGGGCTGCGCGGGGGGTGGATGGGCTATTTCGCCTCGCGGTCGGCGCCGATGGGCGTCGTCAGCGGGGAGGTGGTGACTGCGGTGTTCCACAACTTCCGCCCTTCGATGGTGCAGCGGGCGATCCCGGACGCGTGGACGTTCTCGAGCCCCGAGCGCGTGCTCGACGCCCGTCTCGAGGTGGCCGATGCGGCGCTGCGGCGTCTCTGGGGTCCGGAGGTCGACTCCGATGAGGTCACCGAGGCGGCGGCGCTGACGCTCGAGGTCGCCTCGGGCCTGCACGTGGATGGGCGTCCGCTCTATGCGGGCCACGCTGGGCTCCCCGTTCCGGAGGTGCCGCATCTCGCGCTGTGGCATGCGTGCTCGCTGCTGCGCGAGCACCGCTTCGACGGGCATATCGCGGCGATGACAGTGCAGGGCCTCGACGGGCTCGATGCTTTGGTGCTGGCCTCGGCGGCGGGGACGGGCATGGATGCGGAGACCATGCAGAAGGTGCGGGGTTGGAGCGAAGACGAGATCACTGCTGCGTGGGACCGGCTGCGTGAGCGAGGCCTCGTCGATGTCGAGCACGAGCTCACGAGTCACGGCGCGGCTGTCAAAGCGACCGTCGAGGATGCGACGGATCGTCTTGCCGGCGGGGTCTGGGAGGCGCTCAGCGAAGGGCGCCGCGAGCGACTCTTCGAGATGCTCCACCACCTGGCCACCCGCCTCGAGGGCCCCGAAGGCATCCACTACCCGAATCCGATCGGGGTCAGCCGGCCGGTCTGACCGCTTAGAGCGGCCGTAGTCCGAGGCTGTCGCGGAGCGCGTTCTCCAGTCGCTCGCCGCGCGCGTGCGAGCCCGTCGTCCCGGTGACGAACGCGAATGCATAGCTGGCGCCGTTGCGCGTACAGGCGCCGCCGTAGCTGCCGCCGAGACCGCCCATGCCGAAGCCTTCGTCGTCGATGCCGAAGCCGAGGCCCCATGCGTTCTCGTGCCCGAAGACTGCGTCGATCCCCTTGCACTGCACCGACGTGGCCTCGCGCAACAGCATCGGTGACAGCAGCTCGCCACGCAGCAACGCCGCGTAGAGACCGGCGATGCCGCGTGCGGAGCCGTGCCCGTTGATGGCGGGGATTTCCGCTGCGCGCCACGCCGCGCTGTTGACCACGTGCGGGTCGCGGTTGCCCGGCGGGTTCGTCGTGGCGCGCTTGTACAGGTCGCTGGTGCTGGCTGGTTCGATGTCCTCGAGGCGGGTCAGGTCGACTGCACGAGCCTGTTCGTCGGGCGTGAGGCCGACGATGAAGTCGAGTCCCGCGGGCCCGCACAACTCTTCGCGGAGGAACGTCCCGACGGTGCGTCCATCGACGCGACGCACGATCTCGCCGACGAGATGCCCGTAGAAGAGCGCCGACTCTCCATGCGCTGTGCCGGGTGGCCACGCGGGTTGCTGCGCAGCGAGCAGCGCGCAGAGACGGTCCCAGTCGTAGAAAGCGGTCGTGTCGACCGGCGTCTCGATCGCGACGATGCCGGCCTGATGTGAGAGGACCTGCCGGACCGTTGCGGGGGCGGTGAATTCGGGCCAGTAGCGCTGCATCGTCGCGTCGAGTTCGAGGAGGCCGCGATCGATCAGCAACAGCGCGCACATCGCGACGAACGGTTTCGACACCGAGTAGGGCTGCACGATGCTGTCCTGCATCCAGAGGCGCGAGCCGTCAGCCGTCGCGGTGCCGCCCCAGAGGTCGACGATCCATCGACCGTCGTACCACGCGGCGATCGCTGCGCCTGTACCGCGCTGCTCCTTGAGTACCGCAGTGAACACGTCGCGCACGGGCTCGAATCCCGTCGCAACCGATCCCTGCGCGCGCGTGCGCTCGTCGACGTCCATCGACGTCAGGACACCGCTGAGGAAGCGACTCCCATGCGTTCGCGCTCGACGACAGTCGCGAGCGCGCGAATGAACGCCGGCTGTGTGTTCGGCAGCTCGATGCGGTACATGGTGATACCCGCCTCGACCGCTTCCTCCTGCGCGGCGATGTCGATGTCGTAGAGGATTTCGAGATGGTCCGCGAGGAACTGCAGCGGCACGATGAGCACCTCTGTCACCCCGGCATCGCGGAACGCGGGGAAGAGGTCTTTCACGTCCGGCGTGAGCCATTCCTCCGGTGTGTGGCCGGCGCTCTGGTAGGCGAAGCTCCAGCGCGACGCCTCGAGATCGAGCGCGCAGGCAACTGACGTCGCCGTGTCGTGCAACTGCGTGATGTAACCGGGATCGCGGTCGACGACGGGGCGGGGCAAGCTGTGGGCGGTGAAGATGATCGGGATGGTGTCACGGACCGTCGGATCGAGTTGGTCGAGTGCTTCGGTGACACGCTCCGCAAGCGCGGCGATCCATTCCGGGATGAGGTGCCACGCGCCGGCGATGTGCACGTCGACGTCGGCATGTGCGGCTGACCACGCTGCGACTGCGCGCTCGTAGCCGGCGAGAATGATCGGTGAGTACTGCGGTGCAAGAACCACGACGACGATGCGTTGCCCGCCGTCGGCGTGTACGGCGTCGAGCGCACTTGCAAGTGATGGTTCCGAGTGCAGCATGCCCGGAGTCACGACTGCATCGCTCGTGCTTGCGTCGGAGTCGAGCAGCGTCTGCAGGGCGTGCGCCTGCTCGCGCGTGATGTCGATGAGCGGGGACCGGCCGATCAGGTTGTAGCGGCGACGGAACTCGTCGATCAGTTCGGGAGACGCCTCGCGCCCGCCGCGCACCGAGGCCATGTAGGCGGGGACATCGTCCGCGGTGACGGCGGAGCCGAAGGTCGCGAGCACGACGCCGAGCTGGGCCATGCGCCAAGGGTATAGCGCGGCCTCAGGCGTCCGGCTCCGGTCAGGCTCGGGCAGTCTCTGAATGGACCAGTTCGGCGAGGCGCTTCAGGTCGTCGCTCGATGTCTCGGGGAGAACGCCGTGCCCGAGGTTGAAGATGTGGCCGGGACGGCCGTTCGCCTGGGCCAGGATCAGCCGAGCCTCCCTCGCGATGACGTCGAAGGGGGCGAGCATGACGCCCGGATCGAGGTTGCCCTGGATGGCGCGGTCGCCGATCCGGCGCCAGGCCTCGTCGAGCGGCAGCCGCCAGTCCACGCTGATCACGTCCGAGCCTGCGCTCGCCATCGATTCGAGGAGGTGCGACGTCGTCGTCCCGAAGTGGATCGTCGGTACCCCCGTCGTCGCCACTGCCTCGAGGATACGGCGGCTGTAGGGGAGGACCGATGCCTCGTAGGCGGCAACGGAGAGCGCTCCAGCCCACGAGTCGAAGAGCTGGATCATCTGGGCGCCGGCCTCGACCTGCGCGAGCAGGTAGCTGATCGTCACCTCGGTGAGCGTCGACATGAGCCGATGCCAGAGCTCCGGCTCGCCGTGGAGCATCGCCTTGGTCTTCGAGAATTCCTTGGTGGGCTTGCCCTCGATCATGTACGAGGCGACGGTGAACGGCCCGCCGGCAAACCCGACCACGGCGGTCGTGCCGTCAAGTTCCTTGCGCACCAGGCGAATCGCCTCGTACAGCTCGGGCGTCGACTCGTGCGGGTCGACGATGCGGAGCGCGTTGACGTCGTCGGCGCTCCGCACAGGGGCGTGGATGATCGGGCCGATGCCGGGGTCGATGGAGAAGGGAACGCCCATCCCCGTCAGCGGCAACATGATGTCGGCGTACATGACGGCGGCGTCGACACCGAACTCCGAAACCGGCATGAGCGTCACCTGCGCGCAGAGCTCGGGGGTGCGCGTGATCGTGAGGATGTCGTAGCTCTCGCGCAGCTTGCGGTAGCCGGCGAGGCAGCGTCCGGCCTGTCGCATGAACCAGATCGGCGTGCGGTCGGCCGGTTCGCGACGGGCGGTGGCGAGCATGAGCTCGGCGCCGGTCATCGATCCGGTTCGGGTCACGGTCATACCATCGAGGGTAGCGAAGCGGCCTTGCGACGCGGATGCTGCACAAGGTCCCGAATGCTCGCTACGATCTCGGCGATCTGGGAGCCTCGGGTTGGTGACCGGTGAGCGGCAAGATCGTGCAGAGGAGTGTGGAGCCCATGAACTCGACGATGCAGGACTTGCAACTCAGCATCACGGAGATCTTTCGCCACGGGGCTGAGCTGTACCCGGACAGCGAGATCATCACCTTCGAGGGCGAGCGGGCCAGGCACACCAGCTACGCGAAGGTTGCGGAGCGGGTGAACCGCCTCGCCGGCGCGCTGCGGACGCTTGGCGTTGGGCCTGGCGACCGAGTTCGGGACGCTCTGCTGGAACCACCAGGAGCACATGGAGGCGTACCTCGCGATCCCCTGTATGGGGGCCGTGCTGCACACGCTCAACCTGCGCCTCCCACCGCCGCAGCTCGCGCAGATCATCAACCATGCGCAGGACAAGGTCGTCATCGTCGATGACTCGCTCGCGCCCTTGCTGGCGTCGGTGATCGGGAATTGCCCGAGCGTCGAGAAGGTGATCGTCGTCGGTTCCGGGGAGGCGTCGGGACTCGGCGACACGCTCGCCTACGAGACGCTGCTTGCGGCTGAGTCGCCGACGTTCGGCTGGCCTGCCATCGACGAACGCAGCGCGGCGTCCATGTGCTACACGACCGGGACCACCGGCGATCCGAAAGGCGTTGCGTACAGCCATCGCTCGGTGTATCTGCATTCGTTCGCGGTATGGGCGACATTCCGCCTCGATGACAACGGGCGCCTGCTCATCATCGTGCCGATGTTCCACGTCAACGCGTGGGGGACGCCCTACGCGGGCTGGCTGGTCGGCAGCGATCTGCTGTTGCCCGGACGATTCCTGCAGCCGCAGGGGCTCTGCGACTTCATCACGCAGGAGCGGCCGACGTTCACCGGTGGTGTGCCGACGATCCTCACCGCGCTGCTGAACCACGTGCAGGCCAACGGTGGGGATGTGTCGAGCATCAAAACAGCGGTGTGCGGCGGTTCCGCTGTGCCGTCGTCGCTCATTGCCGCGTACAAGGACGTGCTCGGCATCGAGCTGTGGCAGGCATGGGGGATGACAGAGACGAGCCCCATCGCGACGATCGCGCTTCCACCCAAGGACACGGCGCCCGAGGACGAGATGCACTACCGCGGCAAGACCGGTAAGGCGGTCCCGGGTGTCGAGTTGCGCATCGTCGATGACGCCGGTGCGGTGGTGCCGCATGACGGTGAGGCTGTCGGCGAGATCGAGGTGCGCGGGCCGTGGATCACCGGCTCGTACTACAACACCGAAGCGCCGGAGAAATTCCACGACGGGTGGCTGCGCACCGGAGACGTCGGCAACATCGATGAGCGCGGCTTCGTGCAGATCACCGATCGCTCGAAGGACGTGATCAAGTCCGGTGGGGAGTGGATCTCGTCGGTGGAGCTGGAGACCTTGCTCGTGGGTCACCCGGCGGTGGCGGACGCGGCTGTCGTCGGCGTCCCGGATGAGCGTTGGGCCGAGCGCCCGTTGGCGACTGTGGTGCTCAAGCAGGGCAAATCCGCAACGCCGGAGGAGTTGCGCGAGTTCCTGGCGCCGAAGGTCGCGCGCTGGTGGTTGCCGGAGCGCTGGGCGTTTGTCGATGAGCTGCCGAAAACGAGCGTGGGCAAGCTCGACAAGAAAGTCATCCGTGCCGACTACGCCGCCGGTAAGTACCCCGTCGTGGAGTTGACTGCAGCATCGCGCTGACCCGCGGTCAGTGCTGGATCGGACCCGTCTCGACTGCTTCGAACGCGCTGCCCGGAACGGTCTTCAGTTGATCGAGATCGTTGTCGTTCCAGCGCGGATCGGTGTCACCGCTGATGTACCAGCTGCTGCCGTTGTCGGCAACGATCATGCCGTACGTCTTCAGCGCGGTGAGGATGATGAGCGCTTCGCCGTGGAATCCCGCGAGGCTGAACGACGCTTTGAGGCGGAGCCGGAGTCCCATCGGTGGCAACCCTGGATTGGCCGAACCGGCCTCGTGCGTCGCGGGGCTGATCCACCCGTTCTGCGAGTCCTGGACGGTGAACCGCAACGCGTGATCGATGGCGCCCGCGGCCACTTCGCTGTACAGCGCAAGGCCGGGCAGGATCGGCAGTCCCGCCGCGTCCGCTGACGTCCACCCCTCGGGGCGGAGCGCGTTGCTGTTGAGGTTGAAGACGGCGCCGGACGCGCACTCCCATCCTGCGCCGACCTGCTGTGCGTCATACATCTCGTAGAGATGACAGTTGCCGCTGTCGACGACGAGCACGTGACGATCGCTGCCCGACTCCACCGGCGCGTTCAGGGGAACGGGATACGGCCCGGGGTTGCTCTCGTCGCCGTAGGCAGTGAACGTGATCGGGACGAAGGGCTGTGACTTCGGCACCACGGTGTATGGGATGCCGTACGTCGGATCCGAGCCAAAGTCCGGATGCAGGAATTGCTTCGTTGAGTCGATGCTGGCGATGTACTCCGCCGAGTTGGGATTCACCGGGAGCTTCGAGATGTTCTCGTTCCACGGGTTGTTGGGCGGGAATACCTGACAGCCACCGATCTTCGTGAGCGACGTGGCCTGCGGCGTCGGGGCGTGGGTCGGCGATGCGCTGTGGTGCGTTGGCGCGAGCGTCAACCGCGCTTCGGCGGTCGCATTTGCGGTGGCCGGCGCCGGCGTCGGCGGTCCCGGAAGATGGGGGAGAGCTCCGAGGACGCCACCACCCGCGGGCGTCGGAACAGCCTGGGCAGCGGGTCCGCTGCAGGCGGTGAGGATGAGGAGCGCGCCGGCGAATACGACGCCGATTCGAAGGCGTCGTGCGTCCGGTCGAAGCCTGATCACCGCTGCATCATGCCCCGGGTCGCCGGGCCTATCGTGACGACCAGGTCACGACCGGGCTAGCGGCGGACCGGATTGAGTGAGTACCCCGTCGACCACGGCGGGACGATCGCCGCGAGCGTCCCCTCCTTGTCGGCGACCAGTCGTGACCGAAGTTCGTTGGCAAGATGAGCTGCAGCCTGGCGGTTCTGGCTCAATGGGACCTCGTCATAGGCATCCCAACCGATGATCGTTGCGAGCGCTTCCCAGACGTGTCGCGGCGACTCCTCGGTCAGCGCGGGAGGGTCATTCCGCGCGATGTCGAGTACCCGGTCGCGCTCCGGCAAGTCACTCCAGCGCGCGAAGGCCGCTCCCACCGCGAGCCTCTGACAGAGAGTGGATATCCGTGAGCTCGCGACATCGAACGACGCCTGATCAACGTCGGCGCTGGGCACGGCGAACGACGCGAGGTCGTTGGTAGTCCCGTCGCAGAACTCGTCGACGTCGTTTCGGAATGCGTCCATGCAGTGTGATGATGTCAGAGCCGCTGCAACGAAACGAGCAGCACATCGACGACATTGAAGCCGCTGCGAGGCAATCGCCGAATGTCCGTCGCGCGTTGATGATGCCCTTCCCGACGAGTGCACCAGAGAACCGCCGGCGAATGCAGGAAGGAAAGGAGCCTTTGGAGCGGAGTTCCTCGAGGCTGTTGCTTCGTGGCAATCCGCATACTCAGGGAACACTCCATTCCATTTCTTCACTTGTCAGGAGAGCACTGTGGCCGGAACCCGGGTTCTGAAGGCGCCGCGCAGCGACCTGGCGACCGAGATCGAGAACTACATCGTCCACTGCCTGTCGAATGGTGTGAAACCCAGCACCATCAAGCACTCGTACGGGTACTCGTTGCGTGCTGTGTTGCTGCCGTGGTGTCAGCGCGAGGGTATCGCGAGTGCCGCCGGCATCAACCAAGACACCCTGGAACGCTTCGCCGCCGACCTCTGCAGCCGCTCAACCCGCGTCGGCAAACCGTTGTCGGACGCGACGATGTGGACGTACAAGAAGGCTGCGAACCAGCTGATGCGCTGGTACGCCGCGGAACACTCGACCACGGCGCCGAAGGTCGAGTTGCACCAGCCGGCCGGACGCAAGGTAAACACGCTGGATCGTCAACAGATCGCGCTATTGGAGCGCACCGCCGCGGCTGAACGCGACCGCGTGATCATCCGGCTGCTCGCCGACACAGGCATGAGATCTGGCGAGCTCGTTGCGATCACCAACGGCGATCTGCTCGTGCAGGGGCTCCGCCACTTCGTGCGTGTCCGAAGTGAGGTCGACGAACGAGACGTGCCGATCACGCCGGAGATGTTCGCTCGCATACGCTCGCTTGCTCGAGGCGGGGACGACGACCCGGTGTTCATCGGCCTGCGTCGGGACCGACGCACCGGAGAGCGCGAGGTGCTCACCGTCCCTGGTGTGCGTCAGATGGTTGGCGCGCTCGCCCTCGAGGCAGGGATTCAGTTCGCGGTGAGCCCAAACGTGATCCGCCACAGCGCGTGTCACTGGATGCTCATGAGCGGCCAGAGCACGATCGTGGTTGAACGCATCCTCGGCCACGGCAGCGAGGCGATGATCCGTCACCACTACGACCTCCTGGATCCCGCCGATGCCCACGACCGGCTCATGCAGGTTCTGCGCGACGGCGAGTTGTCGCGGAGGCCTCCGCAATGACGCTGCAGCGGTCTACGATGGCTCCCTCGCCGAGGGTTTCAGCCGGCCTGGGGCATCGATCCACTACTCCCCTTTGTCAAAGGAAACACTCCAAGAGACCAAATACCCGCGGGAGTAACTCAATGGTAGAGTGCAACCTTCCCAAGGTTGAAGTTGCGGGTTCGAGCCCCGTCTCCCGCTGACCCTTCCAAATCGGTCCCCCCAGAGGCTTCGGATGGGTGCATCAAGAGGTCCGGGCGGCCGGCGACTGTCCGCAGTGAGGGCGCGCCAGGAAGCTTCACTGCGGTGGTGCCACTCAGCCACGGACAAGCAGCTCGTGACGGCACGCGCACGTACCACGCCTGGAAGGCCATGCTGTCGCGTTGTACGAATCGCTCGAGTGCGGACTGGTCACGCTATGGCGGGCGCGGCATCAGCGTTTGCAATCGCTGGCGCCGCTTCGAGTACTTCTTCGCCGACATGGGTGCGTGCCCGGACGACCTCTCCCTGGATCGGATCAACAACGAGGGCAATTACGAACCGGGCAACTGTCGTTGGACAACATTCGATCAGCAGATGCTGAATCGCCGCTCAAACCGTGGCGAACGTCACGCCAATTCGAGGCTTACCGGCGATGACGTGTTTGCAATCAGGCTCATGGCGAATTACGGAGCGACGTACCGATCCATTGCATCTGCGTTCGGCGTCAGCCACGCAAACGTGGGGCAAATCGTGCGGGGGAAGGCATGGCGGGAACCCCTCGACGACCCCGGTCACATTGGGCTGACGCGGCAAGGCGGGGCTCTCGATGGCCTCGAGCTCGGGGCGTAGGCGCCGGAAGAAACCCGGATGGCGTCAAGGAGCCGCATCGGCCGGGATGCCCCTACGATGCACTGCTATGTCGCAGCGTAGGGGAGGGACGGCGCGCGGGGCTCATCTGGGCCACATGCCCGCACTCGATGGCCTGAGGGCGGTCGCCGTGATCGCCGTCATCCTGTTCCACGCCGGAGTGGGGTGGGCCGGCGGCGGCTTTCTCGGCGTGGAAGTGTTCTTTGTGCTCTCCGGATTCCTCATCACGTCGTTGCTCATCGCCGAAATGCGGAACACGTCGTCGATTGCACTCAAACATTTCTGGGCTCGTCGCGCACGTCGCCTGCTCCCGGCCCTCTTTGTGGTGATCGCGGTGGTCGGGATCTATCAGACCATCGCGGGTCCGACGAAATCGGTGCCCGATCTCCTTGCGAGCGGGCTTGGCGCACTCTTCTACGTTGGGAACTGGCAGCAACTCATCGCGGGCAGCACGTACTTCGGTGCGACGGGACCTGTCTCACCGCTCCAGCACACCTGGTCGCTGGCGATCGAGGAGCAGTTCTACATCATCTGGCCGTTGGTGGTGCTCGCCGTCCTCTGGATCGTCAAGCGGACCGCCAACGCTGCAACCGATCCCCGCCGACCGCTTCGTCTCCTCCTGTATATCTCCTTGGCCGGCGCGCTCGCGTCCGCTGTGGACATGGCCCTCCTGGTTGGTCCAGATGGAGTCAACCGTGTGTATCTCGGCACAGATACTCGCGCTCAGGCCTTGCTGGTCGGGTGTGCACTTGCGCTCGGCCTTGCGTTGCGCCCCGTCACACGTCCAGCGCGACGGCGGCGACGAAGTGCATATCCACGGGTCTCACACGCGGTCCTGGGCGTCCTCACTATCGCCGGTGGCCTTGCGCTTCTCTGGTCGATCTCCGCGCTGAGCAGCGGCTCGAACGGGCTGTATCGGTTCGGGTTTCTCGGCTTCGACGTGTGCGTCGCGACGATCATTCTCGGCATCACCGCGTTGCCGCATTGGCCGCTCGGACGCCTACTCGCGATTCCCCCGATGCGAGCAATCGGGAACATCTCTTACGGCCTCTACCTCTGGCACTTTCCCCTATTCGTCTGGCTCACGCAGGAGTTGATCGGCGTCAGCGGGCTTGCGCTGTTCGTCGTCCGCGTCGGCGTGACATTCGCTGTGGCAACGGTCTCCTTCTTCGCTATTGAGCAGCCCATTCGCCGTCAGCGGTTGCCGCGCTGGAGTGTGCGCGCGCTCGCGCCAGCCGGCGCTGCGCTCGCCGCAGCGAGCCTCGTTGCTGCGACAAACGCTGCTGCCGTGACATTCGTGCCGCCTCCGCCGCCGACAAACGTCCCGGGCGTGCCGGCGTCGGCGACGTCGGCGCCGCCGTGCAGTGTCGTCGCAACCGACACAGCCAACGAAATCGTCGCCCCGCCACCGCCGAGTTAGATCCCCGCCAACGTGATCCCGGTCCCGAGCGCCTACAGCGGGAGTGCCTCGATCACGTTTCCGCTGTGCCCGCCGACGCACGTATTGGTGATCGGCGACTCGCTTGCAGCGACACTCGGTGTGGGGCTGATGCAGGACGAGGAGCGCTACAACACGGAGATTTTTTTGGACCCGTTGCCCGGTTGCGGGTTCGGACTTCCCAGCGAGTTCGACCTGACCCAGAGCACCGGCTGGACTCCGTTGCCGGCGGAATGCAACACGGAGATCGAGCACTGGCGCCAGGATGAGGTGGCCGTCGGGGCACAGGTGGTCGTCGTCGAGTTGGGGTGGCGCGACTTGTTTGACGTGAAGATCGGCGGACGCATCGAGCATCTCGGCGAGGCCGCATACGATGCATATGTCAGCCAGCGCATGTCGTTGCTGCTCTCAACGCTGGGACAAGGAGGCATCCCAGTCGTGCTGCTCAGCATCGCGGATGCCAATGTGACCAACCCCGACGGATCACTCGCCGCCGTCGCAAGTCCTACACGCCACGAAGAGATCAATGCGTTGCTTGCGGCTGCGGCCGCCGGTGCGACGGGTCGGGTCGCGGTCGAGAATCTCGACAGCATTGTCTCGCCGCAGGGCCACTTCGCGAGCTTTGTGGACGGTCAGCAGTGCCGATTTTCCGATGGTCTCCACTTCACCGTGTTCTGCGGCGAGCTGGCACAGCAATCAATTCTCCCCTTCACGGTCCGAATGCTGAGTGCCTCCCGTCCGCGCAGCTGAGGTGCGAAGCGGATGGGAAGCGATAGAATGCCGCCAAATCGTGCAATTCGTTGAGGACTAACGGCTACGCGTGCCCTCGCATATCGTGAGCAGCAGTGCGCAGGAGAGTGGAAGTTCCTGTGAATGATGAACCCGACGATGAAATGCTCCGGGAATTTCTGCGCGGCCAGCGCGAGTCGGTATTGGCGATTGTCGAGGGAATGGACGACGCGGATTGGCATCGGTCCGTTGTGCCAACGGGGTGGACGCCTGCGGGGCTGCTCGAGCATCTGGGCGGCGCCGAGTGGCACTGGTTCCAGGGTGTCGTATGCGGCAAGCAGCCGGAACTTCCCGGTGATCTCGATGAGGATCAGCCGCCGTACGACCCATTGACCGTCGTGTTCACAAGCGACGAGCCGTCCGCGTCGGTCGTGGCCTTCTACCGCGACCAATGCGCAGCGTCAGAGGCGGTACTCGCGATGACACCGCTCTCAGCGCGCCCGGTCGGCACACACGGCGATTTCGTGCCACCGAATGTTCGCTGGGTCGTGCTGCACATGATCGAGGAGACGTCACGTCATGCCGGTCATCTCGACATCGCGAGGGAGCTGCTTGACGGGACGACGCGGCGGGGCGGTCGCTGACGGACGCGGCCCGCGTCAGCAATCGAAGGCAAACCAACACAACTCGTTGCGGAGCCGCTCGTCGTCGAGGACGAGTGCTCGGATCTCCTTGGGGAGCTGGTCGTGCTGCCACTGGCACTCTAGACGGCCCGCCGCCACGCCGTCGTCCGCGATTGCTGCCGCTCGCACGGCCTTGATGGCGTAGGCAGCTGCCCCGAGCTCATGCGCCGCCACGTGGCCCACCGCTGCGGCCTGACCGGCAGCGTAGGCGGCATGCCGTGGTGCCCCGCTCAGGTCTCTGGCCGCCCCATTCGCATGGCCGCCCGCGGTGCGCGCCTCCCACCACGTGATCTCGCCGCGGGCCCACGACCGGCCCAGCTCGATCGCTCGGCGTGGACGGTCGTCGTCCGGACGTACCTGCTCGAAGAGGTGCAGCACGTGCTCCGCGCAATCAGCCGCCCACAACGCGAGGAGGTGATGATCGGTGTCCCGGAGGGTACCGCCGCGACGCACTGTGATGAACCGTGGATCACGGATCTTGGGGAGGATCACGCGTCTATAGTCCGAACATGAGCCACGTTTCGATTGTCGGCGTCCCGAGCAGTGCCGGGAGCGAGGCGTCATGAGCGACGTAGATACCAGCGCGACTGGTTCCACGCTGACGCACCTCGAGGGCGGGCTCAGTCACATCTCCTACTCGGCCGACGAGCTGGTGACCGTCGACCCGTCCGACAGCCGTCCGCTGCTCGCCCGCTACGACCTCGAGCAAGCGGCCAGCACGCTGCGCGATCGTCAGCACAACGGTCGCGATCGCACACTCGGCGTGTGGCGGTGGAGCGAGGTTCTCCCGGTGCGCGATTGGGCGAACGTCGTCACCCTGGGTGAAGGTTCGACGCCGTTGCTGGAGGCGCCACGACTTGGCGCTGCGTACGGGATCCGCCGGCTGCTCGTGAAAGCAGAGAGCCTGAATCCGACAGGATCGTTCAAGGCACGCGGCATGACGGTTGCCGTGAGCCGCGCCAAAGAGCTTGGAGCCACACGCTTCGTGATGCCGTCGGCGGGCAATGCCGGCGGCGCGCTGGCCGCGTATGCCGCCGTCGCGGGCCTGCAGGCGACGGTCGTCATGCCGAGCGACGCCCCAGTCGTCAACCAGGTTGAGGTCGCGGCGTGCGGCGCCGATCTCATCCTTGTCGACGGCCTCATCTCGGATTGCGGGCGGTTGACGGCGCGCATCGCGGAGCGCACTGGCGCGTTCAACCTGAGCACACTCAAAGAGCCGTATCGCGTCGAGGGCAAGAAGACGATGGGGATCGAGCTCGCGGAGGACCTCGGCTGGTCGCTGCCCGATGTGATCGTCTATCCGATGGGTGGCGGGACCGGCCTCATCGGGATGTGGAAGGCGTTCGCGGAGCTCGAGGCGATGGGTTTGCTCGGCGCTGCGCGTCCGCGGATGGTCGGCATTCAGGTCGAGGGCTGCGCGCCATTGGTGCGCGCGTTCCTCGCCGGCAAGCAATTCGCAGAGCCCTGGGAAGACGCCACGACCGAGGCAGCAGGCTTGCGCGTGCCGAGCAGCGTCGGCGACTTCCTCATCCTTGAAGCGATCACCACATCGGGCGGCACGGCGATCGCGGTACCCGAGGCCGAGCTCGCACCGACGCAGGCTTTCGCGGCGAGTCACGGCGCCCGATTCCTGAGCCTCGAGACCGCCGCAGTGTTCGCGTCACTGCCGGAGCTTCGCCGTCAAGGGGCCATCGGGCCCGACGACACCGTCGTTGCGTTCGACACCGGTGCGGGGTTCAAGTCGACGCTACCAGTGGTGCCACCGCAACGGACCGTGAGTGCACACGACGCGGACTGGGAGCCATTGCTCAGAAGCTACGCGCCAGCCTGAGTCACCCCGCCCGTGTCCACGCGAGGAGGTCGTCTGCTGGCATCGTGTTGATGACCATATCGGCAGAAACACCACACAGGGCAGCACGCTCGCACCCGCGTAGCTGCCACTCGAGCTGACCCGGCGCGTGCGCGTCGGTGTCGATGGCGACCTGGCATCCGGTCTCGATCGCGAGGGTGAGCAGGCGTTTCGGGGGATCGAGCCGCTCCGGGCGTGCGTTGACCTCGACGGCGACGTGATGCTCGCGACACGCTGCGAACACCGCATCGGCATCGAACTCCGACTCCGGCCGGCCGCGGCCGACGACCATCCGCCCGGTGCAGTGACCAAGGATGTCCATGTGCGGGTTGCGGATTGCGGCGATCATCCGCGGTGTCATCTCCGCACCCGGCATGCGCAGCTTGGAATGCACGCTCGCGACGACGACGTCGAGCTGCGCGAGCAGGTCCGGCTCCTGGTCGAGCTCGCCATCCTCGAGGATGTCGACCTCGATGCCTGTGAGGATGCGAAACGGCGCGAGCCGCTCGTTGATCTCGCGCACGACGTCGAGCTGCTCGCGGAGGCGCTCGATGCTCAGCCCGTGCGCAACCGTCAGCCGCGGCGAGTGGTCCGTGAGCACCATGTACTCATGTCCAAGGTCGATAGCGGTGCGAGCCATCTCCTCGATTGGGCTGCCGCCGTCTGACCAGTCGGAGTGCACGTGACAGTCACCACGCAGGGCCGCGCGCAGTGCCAGCGCGTCGGCCGGTATCGGCGGGGCCTCTGTTTCGAGGCGCTCGAGGTACGCCGGAATCGTACCCGCAAGCACCTCCTCGATGACCCGTGCGGTCGCCGGCCCGATTCCCGCAAGGCTTTGCAGCGTGCGGCGCCTGCCGCGCTCCTCCAACTCCGTGTCGGAGAGCGCACGAACGACAGCGGCGGCATTGCGGAAAGCGCGCACCCGGTATGTGGGCTCCTGTTCGCGCTCGAGGATGTGTGCGATGCGCTCGAGCGCTGCGATAGCGGCCTGGCGGCCTGTCAGATTCCCGGGGCGCCCCACATCGATTCGCACATCCACATGGTTCCAGTTTGGTCAGCTCAGATGCGACGCCCCGGGACAAGATCCCAGGAGAGAGACCTATGATCGAGGCGAGCCACGCGGCCCCCGGCTGACAGCACCGGAGCCATGAATGTCGGACCACCACGTAGAAACACCAGTAGCGACCCGTCACGATCCGGTCCGTGGCGCGCCCATCGTCACGCCGCCCGATGCCGCAGACGCGCGCCCGCTCCTTGGTGAGTTGCAGCTCGCGACCCTGCGCCGGTATGGCGACGAATCCCAGGTGGGACAAGGCGATCTGCTGTTTGCCGACGGTGACACCACGTACGACCTGGTCGTGATTCTCGAGGGCGCGGTCGACATCGTCGACCACTACGGCAAGCCCGAGGAGCAGGTGATCATCTCGTACGGGGCGCGAGAGTTCCTTGGTGAGAAAGGGCTCCTGACCGGTCAGCGCGTGTTCCTGACGGCGGTGGCGACGCAGCCCGGGCGCGTCCTCCGAGTTCCCATCGAGCAGGTGCGGACCATCATGGCCGAGGAAGCCGACCTGAGTGACTACCTCCTGCGGGCGTTCCTGCTCCGCCACGTTCGGTTGACGCAGATGGGACTGGGACTTACGCTTGTGGGGTCGCGGTTCGACCGCAAGACGCGGCGGCTGCTCGATGTCCTCGCCCGGAATCGCGTCGCCTTTCGATGGCTCGAGCTCGAAAGCATGCCGGAGGCCGAGCAGACGCTTCGCCAGCTCGATGTCTCACCCGACGACCTGCCGCTCGTCATCGCGCCCGGTGGTGCACTGCTTTCCAACCCAACCGATCACGCGCTGCTGGTCGCGCTCGGTCTCACCGCAGCACCGTCCGCCAGCGCAGCCTCCGACGACTGCGACCTGCTCGTGGTCGGCGGTGGTCCCGCCGGGCTCGCGGCCGGTGTGTACGGCGCGTCCGAGGGGATGCGGACCGTCATCGTCGAGAATACGGCGCTCGGCGGTCAGGCAGGCACGTCGTCACGCATCGAGAACTACCTGGGGTTCCCCGCCGGTCTCTCCGGCGAGGAGTTGGCGGAACGCGCGGCGTTGCAGGCGGAGAAGTTCGGGGTGCGGATCAAGCTCGGCGCGGGGGCTGCCGCGCTGTCGTCGACCGGCGATTCGCATCGCGTGACGCTCGACGGTGGCGAGGTGATCTCCGCGCGCGCGGTCATCATCGCCACCGGAGCGCGCTACAACAGGCTGCCGCTCGATCATCTGGCGGACTTCGAAAGCGTCGGCGTCTACTACGCGGCGACCCAGATGGAGGCGCAGGCCTGTTCCGGTGGACCGGCGGTGATCGTTGGTGGCGGCAACTCGGCGGGCCAGGCGGCGCTCTTTCTCTCGCGGTGGTGCACCCAGGTGCTCATTGCGATCCGCGCTGATGGGTTGAGCCACTCGATGTCCCGTTATCTGCTCGACGAGATCGCGCGCGACCCACGCATCTCCGTTGCTCCTAAAACCGAGGTCATCGGGCTGCTCGGCGACGGGGAACTCGAAGGCGTCACGTTGCGCGACAACGGCTCGGGTAAGATCGTCACGCATCCAACGTGCGGCCTCTTCACGTTCATCGGCGCGATGCCGTGCACACAATGGCTCAACGGCCAGCTCGCGGCCGATGAAGACGGTTTCCTGCTCACCGGCAGTGACGTCCCTGCAAGCACGCTCGATCAGCAACCACTGCTTCTCGAGACGAGCAGGCCGGGTGTCTTCTGCGTCGGCGACGCGAGGAGCAGATCCATCAAGCGCGTTGCGACCGCGATCGGTGAGGGATCGATGGCAGTGCGACTGGTCTTCGATCGGCTCGAGGCTTCAGGAGTGACCGTCGGCGCCTGACGCCGTTGGGAAGGGGGGACGGCGACGCCCAGCGTGTGGGTCATGACACGTGGGCGTCGCCATCAGGAAGGGATATGGGTTTCTCGGAAGGATTCGATCGTCGCCGGAGAGGGCGGGATGCGATCGCACGATCGCCGACGATCGCGTAACGAATCGCCGGGCGTCCGTCCAGTCTCCCTAGGGCTCCGCCGGAGTCAGCGCGATCCTGAGCGCCTCCGAGCAAGCCGGCGTATTGAACATCAGGTCCGAGCCGATTTCGTCGACCCTTCCATCACGACGCGTGGCCACACGCACGGGCTAAGCGTCGGCGCAGGCGCCGTCAAAGTCGTCACGAACTCAGGTGTTGCTCTCCGCGAAACTCCAGATTGCGGCGAGCAGCTGTTCCGGGGTCTCGAGTTGCGGAACGTGACCGGTGTCGGGGAGCAGCTCGAACCGAGCTTTCGGGATCGCCGCCGCGAACGCCCGGCCATACTCCGGATCGACGATCCGATCGCTGTCGCCCCACAGCACGAGCGCCGGCACAGAGACCGCGCCGAGGCGATCGCGCAGCGTCGGATCGAGCATCGATCCCGATCCCGCCCCGGCGTAGACCGCAAGGGTCGCGCGGTTGCCGGCCATCGCCTGCTGCTGTGCCGGCGGCATCGTCGAAGGGTCGATCCGGAACTTGATCGGGTCGTGGTAGCTCAGCTGGGACACCTGATCGAGGGTCAGCGCGAAGAAGTCCGCGACGGGATGGCCGTCGACCTCGATGCCGACCGCGTCCACGAGCACGAGAGCGCTGATGCGCGCTGAGCCGAGCAGGGCCATTTCGGAGGCAATCCAGCCACCGACGGAGTTGCCGATCACGGTCACGTTGTGGAGATCGAGCGCATCGAGGAGGCTGACGTACAGCCGCGCCAGGGCTGGGACCGTGGAGAGTGCTTCAGGGCGCGCGGTGCCCCCGAAGCCGGGGTGCGTCGGGGTGATGACGCGCGCCGGCTCGCTCGCGACGAGCAACTCCGCGAAACCGGCGACTGACTGGGGTCCGGCGCCACCGTGGAGCAGCAGAAAGGTGCGTCCGGCTCCGTTCTGGGAGACCGTCACATCGACAGGGCCGATGCCTTCGACGGTGAGTTGTTGGGTGATGGTCGTGGTCATTGGCATCAGCCTCCTCGTGTCTCGGCGGTATCTCGGGGAGTGTATATAAGCACACTGAGAAAAGCAAGCTTATACAAGGAGGCTTACTATTTGCTATGCTCGACGGTGTGACGCGACCACTCCAAGAGGTGGGACTCTCGGTCAAGCGGCTCCAGATGCGCCATCACCGCGCCCTGGATGCGGAGCTGGCGGCACTCGACATCACGCTCGTTCAGTGGGATGCGCTGCGCCACCTCGATCAGAACCCTGACGCCTCGCTCCACGATCTCGCGCAACTCACGTTCCAGACCGATCAGTCATTTGGCGCGCTCGCTGGCCGCCTGATCGAGCGGGAACTCATCAAACGCGTACCGGCTCCTGGCAGAGCCGTGCATCACCAGCTGACCGCCAAGGGCCGTGAGCTGCGCGTTGCAGGAGGCAAGATCGTTGACGGTGTTGTCGCTCGCTCATTTGCGGGCCTGACGCCCGCCGAGTTGCAGACGTTTGATGCCCTGCTGCTCCGGCTGCTCGGGACGACGATCGACGGTGCGACGGCGCGGTAGTGGGAGAGCTCGTCACCGAGACGCTGCTCGAGTACGACGGTGGTCGCCAGGTCTCGGTGTACGTCCCTTCGGATCCGCCTGAGGCGATCGTCTTCGCAGGCGACGGTCAGGGCCTCGCGACGTGGGGGAGCGTCCTCGAAGCAGCCGACGTCCCGCCCACGATGATCGTCGGCGTCCATTCGCTCCCCGAAGAGATGCCGCGCCTTCACGAGTACACGCCGGTCTTCGACGCGGAACGGTTTTCAGCCCATGAGCGATTCTTCGTCGAGGACGTCCGTCGTTGGACAGAGTCCCGTTTCGGGGTCGCGCTCGCCACCGACCGGACGGCTGTGTTCGGCTACTCGGCAGGAGCAGAGCTCGCGCTGGCCCTTGGCCTTCGCCACCCGGACATCTACGGCGTCGTGGTCGCCGGCTCACCGGGCGGCGGGTACCGACCACCACCTGCGATGCCGAGCTCCCTGCCATGCGTGTATCTCTTTGGCGGCACGCTCGAGCCGTTCTTCCTCGAGAACGCGATCCGCTGGGAAGTCGCGCTGCGCGATGCAGGTGCCGACGTCGTGATGAACCGGCGCGAGGTGTCGCACGGTGCCCGGCTGTGGCGGGATGAGTTCCCGCTCATGATGGCCTGGGCGTTCGGACGATGAGACTCCGAACCGTGCCATCGTGCCGTGTCGCATGAGAGCGGTTGTCCACGATCCATACGGGCCGCCGGACGTTCTGCGCCTGGGAGACGTAGACCGGCCTGTGCCCAAGGACGACGAGGTCCTCATCAAAGTCCGCGCGACGACCGTGAGCCGGACCGATGTCGCGCTCCGTGCCGGCGAGCCCTTCGTCTCGCGCTTCATCACCGGCGTCCGCAAGCCGAAACGGCCCATCCTCGGTGGGCGATCCCTCCGCGAGCTGAGCTACGCCACCTCGTCGCCGAACCACGTTGTGAGCGCCTCGCGCAGGCCCGCATCGGTGCCATCGCCAACCCATGATGCGTGTCCATCGGGACGCACCAATACGGCGGTCGGCGCGCTGACCTCACCAAGCACCGGAAGCTCCCACATCCCGGCATACGAGGCATCGACGCGCTGAACGCTGCCGGCCCACGGCGCAATGTTGAGAGCGCCGGCTGCACCGAAATTGATCAGCACCGGCCGCGCGCGGCGCAACAACGAGAACACGCGGACGATGCCATCCGCGGTGGTCAAGTCCAGGTCGGGCATGCGACGCCCCAACAGCGGATGTCCCTCGCCGAGGTCATACGCAATGTCGAGTCCCGAGATCATGCCTGCGATGTGTTTGCGCGGCTCGTCCATGTGCAGCAGTTCCGCCAAAGTGTCGCGGAGTGCAATGGACCTCGCATCCGTTGCGCCGAGTGCTCGCTGTGCCATGGTGTTCTGCAGGACTCTTGCCGCGACCGGATGACGCTCCGCGTGATACGTGTCGAGGAGTTCCACCGGAGAGGCTCCGCTCACGACCTGCGCCAGCTTCCAGCCCAGGTTGACCGAGTCCTGAACACCGAGGTTCAGTCCCTGACCACCCATCGGGGCGTGCACGTGTGCCGCATCTCCTGCAACCAGCACGCGCCCGCTGCGATACGCGACGGCCTGTCGTGTCGCATCGGTGAAGCGAGCGATGAAGCGAGCGTTGTGTACCCCGTGGTCCGTTCCGTCGACGCGGATGAGCGCTGCGCGCACATCGTCCAGCGTGGGCTCGTCGGTGCGATCTGTCTCCGGTTCGATCAGGGTGAGGCCCACGCGTCCTTCCTCGGCCGGGCCGATGCCGCCACCGCCACGCAGTCCGAATTCCGGCATCTGGTCCATCTCCACTTCCGCGTGGATCCAGCATGTGGTTGCGTCCCAGCCCGCGAAGTCGATGCCGGCAACCTTGCGCACAACGCTGCGGCCCCCGTCGCAGCCCACTAGATATTGCGCCCGTAACGAAGTACTGTCCGAGAGCGCGACGTCAACGCCGCTCTCGTCCTGCGCGAAACCAGTCACCTCGCGCTCGCGCAGGATGCGCACACCAAGCTCGTCGAGCCAGCCCGACATGATGCGCTCGAAATGACTTTGCAGCAGCGCGAGCCCGTAGTTGTGTCTGGTGGGGAAGTCAGCGATGCTCAGCGGGACGCCGGCGAACGACTGCACCTGCACCGCCTTCCCCTCGGCGAGGAAGCGCTCCGCCACACCGCGCTGGTCGAGCACTTCGATGGTGCGGGAGTGCAGCCCTCGCGAGCGCGAGCTCTCGAGCTTGAAGCTCGGGCGTCGCTCGACGATGACCACGTCGGTCCCTGCCAACGTCAGCTCCGCTGCAAGCATCATCCCGGTCGGACCGCCGCCGGCGATCACCACGGCATGTTCGGACATACATTGCTCCTGGAATCCAACGCGTGCCACGACACTCTGCACCACACCCCCCGGCTTGCCGCAAGCCCCGGACGCGATGGTATATTGAGGTGGAGGGGAGTACGACCAGACTACGAGAACTCTTTGAGCCGCACCCACACGCTGGTGAGTGGCGCGTTGAGCGTGCAGAACGTCACGGGAGAGCCCGACTCCAGGTTGACCACGTGGAACGGGATGGTGAGATGCGCAACGACTGTGGCTGACGTGCACATGAATCTGATATCGGACGGGTTGTAACCGACCATCAGGACGTCGGTCGCCACCACGTGTTGCGGGAGCCAGTAGTAGTCGCTCAACTGCGGGCTGTAGCTCTGCGGGAGCGCCTGCGAATTCCCGTAGATCTGCAGCGCACCGGTGACACCGTAATCAGACGACACGATCACGGTCGTGGCCCGCTCCGAGGCGGAGAGCGCGCCGTAGATCCGCGTCATCTGCTGCGTGATCGATACCCAGCCAACAGTCGACGCGTCATCCGAATCCAGGCTGTCGAGTCCACTGGCATGCATGCGGTCCGCCGGCGTCGTCGGGATGGTGATCTTCGCGAGTGCGACGAGATCGATGAGGCTCGCGACAACGACGCCCGCCACGAGCCACGATCTCAGTCGCGGGCGCTTGAGATGCGAGAGTGCGATCAAGCCGGCTGCCATGACGATCGGAATGGTCGGCGCCGGGTAGTACTCCTTGCCGACAAAGAGATAGACGAACAACGGGACCGCGCACGCGATCCCGACGGCGCGAAGCTCGCGAGTGCGGAACAGTGAGATAAGTCCTGCGATCCACAGCGGAGTGAGCAGGAACAGCAGCACCAGGAACAGCACAACGAAGTCGGCGACGCCGCCACTTGACTGGATGTCGCCCTGGTGATTGAGGATGTAGTTGACAGTGGGGAAGTCGTTGGCGATCTGCCAGAGCACATTCGGCAGCCAGATGACGAGCATCAGCGTCGCACCGATCCACGGGTACTTCGTGCGCAGGTCCGCGCGGAGCGACGGCGTCACGAGCGTCGCGATGACCATGCCGAGTATGAGCGGAAGGATCAGGTACTTCACTTCGAGACCGACGCCGAGAGTCAGACCGAGCAGGATCCACGTGCGCGGTCGACGATCGAGGACGATCGAGAGAAAGAGGTAGAGCGACACCATCCACGTGAACTGATCGAACACGACCGTCTGGAAGAGAAAGGTGCCGAGGAGGATGGGCGCGGTCACGCCGACCAGCAGCGCGAGCGTCTGGAGGCGCAATGAGCCGCCGAGCTTGCGGACGTACGCGCCGCCGATCATCACGTTGACCGCACCGACGAGCGCGGGCAGCACCCGCAACGCCCAGGGGGACACGCCCAGGACCGTCGTCTCAATCCGGGAAAGGAGGGGCACGATCGGCGGGTAGTCGACGTAGCCGAACGTCAGGTGCCGGCCACTCTCCATGTAGTAGAGCTCGTCGATGTGAAATCCGAGGGTGCCGTTGGTCGCGAAGCGGATCGCGATGAAGATTGCCGCGGCCACGACGTAGGGAACGAATAATGCGCCGCGCGGGACATGTCCGGGAGATTGGCGGCCGACGTCCAAAGTCACACGTGCGTCTTCATGAACCTGCCTGATTGAGAGCGCTCCCTCGATTATGCGACCAAATCGTCAGCCGCAGCCCAGCCCGACTTCACCTCGGCTACCGAAACTCCGCGACGAGCGTGATCGGTCCAACAATGTGTTGATTGAAGTCATCGAGACGCTCGGCCGGAATCCAGTACTCAACGTGGACACGGCTGCCCACCTGGTGAACCTCGAATGAGTCGAGGAACGTCTTGTCCACCTCGAACTGCAGCACGAAGCCTGCACCGGAGCTCTTGACGTTCCAGTCCCGCGCGATCTGCGTTGCGTACTCCAGGTTTACGACCGGATAAAAGATCGGCTGGTGCGGGAGCCGTGGAGGGAAGGAGCGGAATCCCGACGCTTCAATCAGCGCCAGTTCGGACGGGCCGGTTGGTCTGAACAGCGTGACCGTGGCGGAGGTCATCTCGATCCCATCTTGTGAGTGTCAGTGTCTGTAGGTCGACCTTAGCGGGTCGCCGTTTGCGATGAGGGCTACCATGGAGACATGACTGAAGCTCAGATTCGCGTTGTCACCCTCACGAAGGAGGAGTCGCTGCGTCTATTGCAGGACAAATCGTTCGTCGGTCGTGTGGGATTTCTCGCCGACGGTCGCCTCACGATCCTCCCCGTCAACTATCTCGCCGAGGACGACGCCGTGTTCTTCTGCACTGCCGAAGGGACCAAGCTGAGCGCACTTCACAGTGGCGCAGAGGTCGCGTTCGAGGTCGATTCGAACCAGCCCCTGTACCACAGCGGATGGAGCGTGCTTGTCAACGGAATCGCAGACGAGGTCACCGACGCAGCCGAGCTCGATCGTTTGCGTCGGGGACCGCTGAAGTCATGGGCCGTCCCTGCATCGCAACACTGGGTCCGGATCACCATCGACACAATTACCGGGCGGCAGATCCCGACGACCTGATCGCTCCGGCGGTCTCAGTCCGCCGGAGTTGCCGCAGGCACGCCGACGGGTGACTGCTCGATCGGTATCTCTGCAACCGGCTCGATCCCCGCGACCTTGAGGATGTCGTCCTCGCCGAGCGTGTCGTGCTCGAGCAACGCGTGCACCAGTGCGTTGAGCTGGTCGCGGTGCTTCGTCAACATGTCCACCGCCTGTGCGAGGCACTCGTCGGAGATGCGCTTCACCTCCTCATCGATGAGTGCGGCGGTCTCCTCACTATATGGCTTCGTCATTGTCAGCGACTGCCCTGAACCGTCACCGTCTTCGGAGAAGTTGAGTGCGCCGACCTTCGGGCTCATGCCCCATCGAGTGACCATCTGGCGAGCGATCGCAGTCACGGTACGGAGGTCGCTCTCCGCACCCGTCGTGACAACCCCATACACGAGCTGCTCCGCGGCCCGGCCACCGAGCGCGCCGGTGATGCGGCCGCGCAGATACTCCTCGCCGTAGTTGAACCGATCATCGACGGGCGTCTGCACGGTGACGCCGAGTGCCTGGCCGCGCGGGATGATCGACACGCGGCGCACAGGATCGGCGCCGGGCAGCAACAGGCCGAGGAGCGCATGGCCTGAACTCGTGGTACGCGATACGCTCGCGGTCCTGCGCGCTGAGCGAGAGCTTGCGCTCCGAGCCCAGCTCGACCTTCTCGAGCGCGTCCGTGAAATCAGCTTGCGTCACCGTCATTGCGTCCCGTCGCGCGGCCGCGAGTGCCGCCTCGTTGGCGAGGTTGCGCAGATCGGCACCGACCATGCCGGCTGTCTGCGATGCGATGACGTCGAGGTCCACATCGGTCGACAGCGGGATGTGAACCGTGTGGATGCGCAGGATCGCGGCTCGCCCGCGCCGGTCGGGGAACGGCACGGTGACGCGCCGATCGAAACGTCCCGGGCGCAGCAGCGCCGCGTCGAGCACATCGGCTCGGTTGGTGGCGGCGAGCACGATGACGCCCTCGTGGGGGTCGAACCCATCCATCTCCGTCAGGATCTGGTTGAGCGTCTGCTCCTGCTCCTCGTTGCCACCGAAACGCAGCCCGGCGGAACGAGACCGGCCGATGGCGTCGAGCTCGTCGATGAACACGATCGCCGGTGCGGCAGCTCGGGCCTTTGTGAAGAGATCGCGCACGCGCGAGGCACCCACACCGACGATCGCCTCGATGAACTCCGACGCGGAGATCGAGAAGAAGGGAACGCCCGCCTCACCCGCGACCGCGCGTGCGAGCAGCGTCTTGCCGGTGCCGGGAGCGCCGATGAGCAGCACGCCCTTGGGGACGGTGCCGCCGAGCTTCTGGTACTTCTCGGGCTGCTTCAAGAAATCGACAATCTCGACCAATTCAGCCTTGACCTCGTCGATGCCCGCGACATCGGCGAAGGTCGCACCGGGCTTCTCCGCGTCAAAGAGACGCGCGCCGCTCTGACCGAACCGGCCGAGGATGCCGCCGGCGCCACCAGCACCGCCGCCGAGCGCGGCGGCGCTGCGACGCATGAGGTAGATGAAGCCGAAGACGAGCAGCAGCGTCGGGCCGAAGCTGAAGAGCAGCGTTTCCCACAGCGGAGTCGGTGGATTCGTCGGCTCCGCGAGAATGCTCACGTTCTGCTTGATCAACTCGGCCTCGAGGTTGTCGCTCGCGAACGACGGGCGCACCGTGATGAAGTCCTTGGCCTTGGGCTGGCCCGAACCGCCGCTGATCGCTGTCTTGGCGACTCCGGTGATCGAATCACCCGTCGCAGTGATGTTCACGACGTTGCCCGCGTCCACCTGCGTGAGGAAGACGTCGTAGGGGATCGTGACCGAAGCAGGAGCGCTTGCGGCCTGAATGATGGCGCTGATGATGATGTTGGCCAGGAGCAGCACGCCGAAAATGAGCCAGAAGCGCCCCCAACGGATCGGGTTGTACCCGGGACCGCGAGCCGGGGGCTGTCCACCGCGCGGCGGGGCCTGCTGCTGGGGCCGGGTGCGCGGATCGGTGACCATCGCTCTAGCCTAGCGGAGCCTGGTGCACAGGCACTACGATGGCCCGGCTATGGCTGTGGTGGGATCCGCCGCACGTCCGTTCTCGGGGAAGGTGGCGATCGTGACGGGTGGCACCAGAGGAATCGGCGCCGCGATCACTGTCGAGCTCGCCCGAACTCGGTGCGCATGTTGCTGCGGGATACAACCGTGATGCCGACTCGGCGAAACAGCTCCACGAGGAGCTGACCTCGCAGGGCGAGTCTATTTCTGTGCACCAGGGCAACGTCGCCGAGCCGGAGGACTGCAGTCGCGTCGCGAACGAGGTGCTCGCGGCGCATGGACGCGTCGACTTCCTCGTGAACAACGCCGGCATCACCATCGACAAGACGGTGCGCAAGATGAGCGTCGATGACTGGCAGTCGGTGCTGCGCATCAACGTCTCGGGCGCGTTCTTCATGATCAAAGCAGTCCTCGACCACATGCTCGAACGCGGCAGCGGTCGAGTTCGTCAACGTCAGCTCGGTGATCGGGCAGACGGGCAACATCGGTCAGGCCAACTACGCGGCATCCAAGGCTGCGCTGCTCGGGCTGACGCAGAGCCTTGCGCTGGAGACGGCGCGCAAAGGCATCACCGTCAACTGCGTCGCTCCGGGATTTATCGAGACGGAGATGGTCGCGGCGATCCCGCAAAACATCCTCGACAGCATCATCGAAAGGGTGCCGCTCCGCCGGCTGGGACGCCCCGACGAAGTCGCCCGAGTTGTCCGCTTCCTGCTCGAGGACGAGTCGTCCTACATCACCGGCGCGCTCTATACCGTCAACGGCGGCATGTTCACGTGAGTCGCGCTTGATCGAGGACGCGACCGAGGACGCCGCATACACGGCACTGCTCTCCAGCGTGGACCCGAGCGACTTCAGCGGCGCGTTGCGTGACGTCTGGGTCTCCGACGCGATGCGTCGACCGCTGCATTTCGCCAAGTCTGTTGCGGATCTATCGATCGAGCAGACGGGCGTCGGGGTGCGCGCGCTGCGCCGCATGCTTGGGCGCCGAGACGATGGCAAGCTCGCTCCCGGCGATCTGCGTTTCGCTGACCGCGCGTGGCAGCTCAACCCACTGTTTCGGGCTGCGGCGGAGAGCTACCTCGAGACGGTGCGCTGGACCGAGACGATGCTGGAGGCATCCCACGCGAGTCCGGCCAATCGCCGCAAGGCGCGTTTTGCGCTGGGGATGATGCTCGACGCCGCCGCACCGACCAACCTGCCGTGGGCGAATCCCGCGGTGTGGAAGGAGGCGTTCGACACCGGCGGGCAGAGCCTTGTGGCCGGCGCGGCGAATTTCGTCGATGACCTGATGCACAACCGCGGGCGGCCCCGGCAGGTCGACACGACTCCTTTCGTCATCGGCGAGAACCTGGCGGCGACGCCGTGCCGCGTGGTGATGCGCAACGAACTGATCGAGCTGCTCATGTACGAGCCGCAGACTGAGCAGGTGCATGCACAACCAATCGTGTGCAGCCCGCCGTGGATCAACAAGTACTACATCATGGATCTCGCACCGGGCCGGTCCTTCATCGAGTACGCGGTGCAGCATGGATTCACGGTGTTCTGCATCAGCTATCGCAATCCCGACGCTTCGATGCGCACCGTCAGCTGGGACGACTATTTGCGACTCGGTCTGATGGCGTCGCTCGACGAGGTCCAGGAGCTCACCGGGTCGCCCGTGGTCAACATCGTGGGTCTCTGCCTCGGCGGGACGATGTCGACGATCGGTCTCGCCCATCTGGCGGCGAAAGGCGAGAGCAAGCGGGTGGGGTGGATGACGCTCACCAACACGCTCGTCGACTTCAGCGTGCCAGGCAACCTCGGCGTCTTCGCCGATCGCGCCAGCGTCGGCCGGCTCGAGAGAACCCTCGAGAAGACGGGCTACCTCGAGGCCTCCACCATGGCGCAAACCTTCGACTGGCTGCGCGGGAACGATCTGGTCTGGTCATACGTCGTCAACAACTGGTACATGGGCAAGACGCCTGCAGCCTTCGACCTGCTGGCGTGGAACGGCGACAGCACGAACATGCCGGCGGCGATGCACACGCAATACCTGCGCGCGTGTTACGTCGACAACCTGCTCGTCCGTCCGGGCGCATTCCGTATCGGTGACACGCCGATCGATCTGCGCCGGATCAAGCAACCGCTGTACGTGCTCGGCGCCGAGAACGACCACATTGCACCGTGGAAGGGCTCATATCTGATCGGCGGGCACGTCGGCGGTACCGTCCGCTACACGCTGAGCACGAGCGGGCACGTTGCCGGCATCGTCAACCCTCCGGGGAATCCGAAAGCCGCGTACTGGACACGGCCCAGCGTCGATCCGGCGATGGACGCGGACACATGGCGAGAGGGTGCCGAGCGCATGCAGGGGAGCTGGTGGGACGACTGGGTTGCGTGGGCGTCGGGGCGATCGGGGCCACTCGTGGCGCCGCCGGCGATGCCCCGAGGTGAGCCTGGCCCGGGCATGTATGTCAAAGGCGAGGAAGGGCGGATCTTCCGCGCCAAGGCGACCGCGGCGCCGAAGAGCGCGAAGTCGTCGAAGGCGCGCGCGAAGACGGCTCGAGGCTAGCGCTTCGCGGGCTTCGTCTTTCGGGTCGTGGTCGTGCGGGTGGACTTCGCCGTGGCGGGTTTCCGCGCCGCAGGTCGCGCAGGGGCGGCGGACGCGGTCGTTGCGCGCCGGGGCGCAGGCCGCTGCGCAGCGCGCTCAGGCGCTGGTTGCGCGGCGATGAGGCCCTGATACACCTGGATCAACGCCAGCTTGCCCTCCTGGGTCAGGCGCGGGTCCACCCGGATCGATTCCTCCACGGACATTGCTGGGCGCTCGACTGAATCGTCGAGCAGCCCCGCTTCGCGGTAGAGGGTCTCCGCGGACATGTCGAGCGCGTCCGCGATGCCCTTGAGGACCTGCGCGGACGGCTTGTAGACGCCGCGCTCGATCTGGCTCAGGTACGGGTTCGAGACCTGCGCCATCTCGGCCAGCTGGCGCATCGAGAGCGACAGCAGCTCCCGTTGCGACTTGATGAAGTCACCCACGGATCGGAACGGCGGGGGAGGCGTCGGCATGCATCCAATCGTAACGCTTGGCGCGCCAATCGGCAGAATGGTTGACATAAGCAGCGCGTGCTTGGTAGACTAAGCACCAGGACAAACCACCCGGATCACCCGAAGGAGATCACCATGACCGACTACCAGAACTACGTCACCCAGTTGCAGAAGCAGTTCCTCACCGCCATGCAGACCGTCGGCGAGTCGCAGGCAAAGCTCATCGAGGCAGTCCGCAACGTGCCGGCTTCGGCCGAGATCAAGCAGCCGTCGCCCACCGAGGTCGTCGAGCAGTCCTTTGACTTCGTCACCCAGGTGCTCGATGCTCAGCGCGACATGACCCTTCGCCTCATCAAGGCGACCGGTGTCACCTCCGCGAAGACAGGCGCCAAGCAGGCCGCCTGATCGCTTCGGTCGGCGTGAGCTGACCGTTCAACGATTCTCGTCCATGCCGGAGCAAACGCTGCTCCGGCATCTTCGCGTCCACGGGTCGGGAACTCTCGCGTACCCTTGCGGCGCTTGCCCCAGGAGGTACACGGTCATGTCGTTCGTCACGCGAGGATTCAAGGGGAGGCCGCGCGACCGCTCGGTCAGCGATCGTCTCCCGCCCGGTCAGTACCTGGAGCGGGACTTCCCGGTGCTGTCGACCGGCCCGACTCCGCACACGCCCCTCGCGGAGTGGACGTTTTCGATCACGGGTGAGGTGGACACCGTGAAGACCTGGACATGGACGGACTTCCGCGACCTCCCGAGTGAGGCGATCACCCGCGACATCCACTGCGTCACCAAGTGGTCGAAGCTGGACACGACCTGGCAGGGCGTCTCGCTCGACACGCTCCTCGAGGGGGTGGAGTTGGCGGCTGAGTACGCGATGGCGTTCAGCGACGGTGGCTACACCACCAATCTTCCGCTCGAGGATCTGACCGGTGGCAAGGCCTGGATCGCGTTCGCGTTCGACGGCCAGCCGCTCGAGCCCGAGCATGGTGGCCCGGCGCGGCTGCTGGTGCCGCATCTGTATCTCTGGAAGAGTGCGAAGTGGGTGCGCGGGTTGCAGCTCATGAACGAAGATGCCCCGGGTTTCTGGGAGACGTACGGCTACCACATGTATGGGGATCCATGGTTGGAGCAGCGCTACAGCGGCGACTGACGTGGCGCACGGCAGAGGTCGCGGAGCTCATCGACGAGACCGCGCACGCGCGCACCGTCGTCCTGACGGTGCCGGACTGGCCCGGTCATCGTGCCGGCCAGCACGTCGATGTTCGAACTCACCGCGGACGACGGCTATCAGGCGCAACGCAGCTACTCGATAGCTTCGCCCCCGGAGACGGGGGAGCGCGTGGCCATCACCGTCGAGCGTATCGACGACGGGGAGGTGTCACCGTTCCTTGCAGGCGAGCTCCGTATCGGGGACAAGCTCGAGCTGCGCGGGCCTATCGGTGGTTACTTCGTCTGGGATGTCAGTCTCGGCGGCCCCGTGCTGTTGATCGCGGGTGGGTCCGGCGTCTGCCCCCTCATGGCGATGCTCCGGCATCGCGCCGCACGGAGCAGTGCAATACCGGCGCGCTTGCTGTACTCGTCACGGTCACTGGATGACGTGATCTATCGCGCCGAGCTTGATCGCCTCGTCGCCGACGGTACCGGACTCGAGGCCGCGTACACGCTGACCCGTGCGCGGCCGCCGCAGTGGTCCGGCTATGCACGCCGCATCGATGTGGCGATGCTTGCGGAGGTCGCATGGCCGCCGAACGAGCGTCCCATGATCTTTGTGTGCGGCCCGACGCCGCTCGTCGAGTCGGTCGCGGAGTCACTCGTGCAACTCGGCCACGAACCGGCGCGTATCAAGACCGAGCGGTTTGGGCCAACCGGAGGATGAGCATGGACGGAGCGCACCTGAAACTCGACGGCAACGCGATGGCCGGCCTTCTGCAGGACGTGTTCGTCGGAGAGATCACCGCGGCTCGCGGGTCGTGCGCGTCATGTGGCACCGTCGCCGAATTCGGCGAGCAACACGCGTTCATGTTTCCGCTGTCGCCCGGCGCGGTGCTTCGGTGCGTCGGTTGCGAGAGCGTGCTCATGGTTGTCGTCCGCACTCGAACGAGCATGCGCATTGGGTTCGAGGGTCTTGCCTGGATCGAGGTCGCGCAACCTCCGACGAGTTAGTGCAATTGGGCACGCTCCCCACCGCCGTCGTCATTGCTGTCGCGCTGGTCGCTCTTGTCGCGATGCTCGGAGCCAGTGAGATCCTTGTTCGCGGCGTCGGCCGTCTCGCTCGTAACCTCGGGCTCCTCGGTGGCCTCGTCGGCCTGATCGTCGCGCTCTGCGCGGATTCGCCGGAAATCTCGTCGTCAGTCGCCGCTGTCGTCAACGGATCCGCGGCAACGGCCGCAGGCGTCGTGTTCGGATCCAACATCTTCAACATCGCCTTCCTGCTCGGCGGTGCCGCCCTCGCACGAGGCGAGTTGCGGATCCACCGTGCCGTCGTGATGGTGGATGCGGGCGTCGCGATCCTCGTGACTGTGATGGTCGGCGGCGCCGTCGTCGGCGCGATCCCGGCGTTCGTGGGATGGCTGCTGATGCTCGTTGTCTTCGTGCCCTATGTGCTCTTTCTCGTCCTGCGACCCGGCACCGTCGCGCAACTCCCGTTGCCCCGTCCCCTGCGCAGGCTGCTCGCCGCGGCGTCAAGCGAAGCCGGCATGGAGGGCGACGAGATCGAGGCGGAACTGGAGGGGTTTGGCGGGGTCATCGCCCCGCCACGCTCCTGGCGACCGGTCCTGCTCATGGCACCAAGCCTGGCGATCATCATCCTCGGCGCAACCTGTGTGGTGCAGAGTTCGCTGGTGCTCGGTGGGCGATGGGGCATCCCAACGGTGCTCGTCGGCGTCACGGCTCTGGCGGCTGCAACGAGTTTGCCCAACGCGTACGCGGCGATCCGCCTTGCAATGGACGGCCACGGCGCCGCGGTGGTGAGCGCGACGTTCAACAGCAATACCCTCAATCTGATCGCCGGTATTGCCGTACCGCTTCTGTTCGTGCCGAGCCTTGGTTCGGCTGTGCCGCCGGGCTACATCGTCTGGCTGCTCGGCATGAGCCTCCTCGCGGTCGTCCTGGTCATTCGGCGCCTGACGCGCTTGGGCGCCACCGTGTTGCTCGCCGCGTACGCGGTGTTCGTCGTCTATGCGGCGGCGACCGCGTAATGGCGGGAAGCGGACGCGGCGCCGACTGCGGCACCATCTGAGGGTGACCGAGAGTTTCCCCCAGCAGCAGGCGCGGACGCGCCACTTCTCGCTCGGCGTTCCCAGAAACTTCACGATCGCCGCCGATGGGAGCCGCATCGCATTTCTGCGGACGCGCAGTGGCGCCGATCAGGCGACCTGCCTCTGGGTGCTTGACGTGGAGACCGGTGAGCAGCGGCTCGTGGTCGATCCCCGTACGGTTGCGGACGGCGATGCGGGCGAGATCCCTGCCGAGGAGCGAGCACGCCGTGAGCGCGCACGTGAGTCCTCCGGCGGGATCGTGCGGTTCTCAACCGACCTCGGGCTGCGCCGCGCACTGTTCGACCTCGCGGGACGTCTGTACGTGGTCGACCTCGAGACCCAGGCGCTGACCGAGGTTGCGACCGGTGGTGTCGCCATCGACCCGCAGCTCGATCCCACGGGAACATCGATCGCGTACGTCGAGCGCGGCGCGCTGCGTACGTCCGGCATCGACGGTGCCACTCCGCGCGTGCTCGCAGAGCCGGACGACGACAACGTGACGTACGGGCTTGCCGAGTTCGTCGCCGCCGAGGAGATGGGGCGCCAGAAAGGGTACTGGTGGTCGCCCGACGGTTCTCGTCTGCTCGTTGCACGTGTCGATGTCTCTCCGGTGCAGCGATGGCATATCGCCGACCCGTCGAATCCTGAACGTTCGCCGGTCGAGGTTGCGTACCCGAAAGCTGGTACCGACAACGCCTTGGTGTCATTGCACGTTGTGGCGCTTGACGGGACAACGGTTCCCGTGCGCTGGGATGCCGCCGCATTCGAGTACGTCACGACGGCCGACTGGTCTGAGCATGGACTGCTCGTCGTGGTGCAGAGCCGCGACGAACGGACGATGCGAATCCTCGCGGTGGACCCCGACAGCGGCGAGACAGCCGTGCTGCGCGAGGACGTCGACGAGTCGTGGGTCGACATCGTCGGCGGCGTTCCAGCGCATCTCGCCGACGGCACGCTCGTGTGGACCGTCGACCGTGACGGTGCGAAACGGCTGCTCGTCGGTGATGAAGCTGTCACAGGCCCAGAGCTGCAGCTGCGTGGCGTCTTCGATGTCGACGGCGACGTCGTGCTCTTCAGCGCATCGGTCGAACGCACGGAGATCGGCGTGTACACGTGGTCGCGAAGCGACGGCGTGCACGGATTGCTACCCGACGCCAGTGGCGTGATTCGGGCGCGCCGCGCAGGTGGCACGACCGTGCTGATCAAGCGAGGGCTCGACGCACCGGGGGTGCGCGTGTCGGTACATCGCGATGATCGGGAGGTCGCACGCATCGAATCGTTTGCCGAGCAGCCCGCGATTGCTTTGAACCTGCGCATGGCGACACTCGGGAAGCGCGACCTTCGCACGGCCGTGCTCTTCCCCCACGGGTACGCAGCGGGGAGTGCAAAGCTTCCGGTTCTGCTCGACCCGTACGGCGGCCCTGGGCACCAGCAGGTGCTGGCAGCGGCGAACGCGTTTCTCGAGTCGCAGTGGTTTGCGGATCAGGGGTTCGCGGTGCTCGTCACCGACGGGCGCGGGACACCCGGTGGTGGACCGGCATGGGAGCGATCCGTCCGCGGCGACGTCGCGACACCGGTGCTCGAGGACCAGGTGGACGCGCTCCATGCAGCGGCCGAGCACTGGCCGGACTTCGATCTCTCGCGCGTCGCGATCCGCGGTTGGTCGTACGGCGGATATCTGGCGGCGCTTGCGGTGGTGCGCCGTCCCGATGTGTTTCACGTCGCGGTCAGCGGTGCGCCGGTGACCGACTGGCAGCTCTACGACACGCATTACACCGAGCGCTACCTGGGTCATCCGGATCGTGAGTCCGCCAACTACGACCAGATGTCGCTCATCCGTCAGGCAGGACTGCTCGAGCGTCCGCTGATGCTGATCCACGGCCTCAGTGACGACAACGTCGTCGTCGCGCACACGCTGCGGTTTTCCGCTGCACTGCTCGCCGCGGGGCGTGAACATACGGTGTTGCCGCTCACCGGTGCGACGCACATGGCGAACGACCCGGCGGTTGCTGAGAACCTCCTGTTGCTCGAACTCGAGTTCATCCGGCGCGCACTCGGGATCACCAGCACGCCGGCGTAGCGGAGGCGACAGATATGTGCGCGGGTGATTCGACGCCGATCGGCGCAGTTCCGGCGCTGGCCGATGCCGGCCCCGTCGAGGATGTCATCGCGCTCGAGCCGGTCGACGCCGTGCACATCACGACGCTCGTCGACAACGTCAGCGACGGGCTGCTCGCGAGCCAAGGTCCAGCGCATCGCGTGGGACTTGCGGCGCCGATCGAGAACGCCCCAACGGCACCGACGGCGCTCATCGAAGGACAGAAGGTGATCGACCCGCTGCGCGCCGAGCACGGTTTCTCCGCCTTCGTCACGGTCATCAGCGGCGAACAGCGACGCCACGTGATCTTCGACACCGGGCTCAGCCCCGACGGGATGGTCGGCAACATGCGCCGGCTCAACCTCGATCCGAAGGACGCCGAGACCGTCGTGCTCAGCCACGGTCATTTCGATCACACCACCGGTCTCGACGGGTTTGTCCGTGCCGTCGGCAGGGCGAACGTTCCCGTGATCATCCATCCCGAGTTCTGGTCGCGGCGGCGGCTTGCCCTCCCGGGCAGGGAGCCGTTCGACATGCCGACGACGAGCCGGAGCGCGGTCATCGACGCGGGCTTCGAGATCATCGAGAACCGGCAGCCGTCGTTTCTGCTCGGCGGCTCTGTGCTCATCACGGGGGAGGTGGACCGCACGACGTCGTTCGAGCAGGGATTCGCCGTGCACCAGGCGTACCGGAACGGCGCGTGGGTGCCGGATCCGCTCATCCTCGATGACCAGGCGCTCATCGTGCACGTGCGCGACAAGGGACTCGTCGTGCTCACCGGCTGCGGCCACGCGGGCATCGTCAACATCGTGCGCTACGCGCAGCGACTCACCAACGTCCGCAAGGTGCATGCGGTGATCGGTGGCTTTCACCTGAGCGGTCCGCTCTTCGATCCGATCGTCGACGCCACCTGTGACGCACTCGCCGACGTTGCTCCCGATGTCCTCGTCCCCGCGCATTGCACCGGGTTGCGCGCGGTGCGCGCCATCGCGAGTTGGTTTCCGGATACGTTCATCCAGAGCAGCGTCGGGACACGGTTCGAGTTCGAAGGGACCCGCACGCCGGCCTGATCCACGCGGTCGGCGGTCCGCTCGCCTCGCTGGTCTCGGTCACGTGATCGCGATCAGGGCAATGGCGACCACCGCCATCACCGCGCCCAGCGCCTGCAACCGGGTGAGGCGCTCGTGCGTCAGAAAGCGGGCGCAGAGCACGGTGAACGCCGGGTAGAACGACGTCAGCACGGAGCTGATCGACAGCAGTCCGGTGTGGGTCGCATAGAGGAAGAGCACCACACCGGACCCGTCGATCAAGCCGCCGAACGCGATCAACCGCCACGCCGGCCGGCGAATCGCGATCGCCGTGCCGCTCACGATCGCGGCAACGAACGCGGCGAAGCTCGAACCGAGACGGCCGCTCACAAACGCGGTGACGCCGGCATGGCTTGCCGCGTGGAAGAGGATGAAGAACAGCCCGAACGTGACCCCCGCGAACAGCGCGAGCAGCACACCGCGGCGCGCGTTCTTCGCGGTCTCGCTGTCGGCGCCCGTGACGAGGAGCAGCCCGATCAGCCCGAGCGCGATGCCGACGAGCTGCCAGATGCCGAGGCGGTCACCACCGATGAGTCCAGCTGCCACGGGCAGTGCCGCGGCGACGAATCCGGTGATCGGCGCCACGACGCCGATGAGGTTGAGTGCCATCGCCCGATAGAAGGCGATCAACCCCAGCCCGCCGACGGCTCCGCCGGCGAATGCCTGGAGCGCGGCGAGACCGTCGAAGCCGTGCGGCAGCACCAGGAGCGCGAACGGCACCATGATCAGACCGACGAGCTCGACCCCCACGGCCACGCTCGGCGCGCTCGTCCGCCGCCCGGCGCGGCCGCCCGTGAAGTCGGCGACGCCGAGCGTCACGGCGGAGGCCATCGCGGCATACGGGGAGAGCGAAGCCATGCGCGGCAGATGTTGCGGGTCCCGGCGTCGCTCCTGTGCGATCGCGGTCGCCAGCCTCTGCGGTTCGCGTTACCAGCTCGTCATCACTTGGGATAGCGGTGTGTCGCAGAGGTCTTAAGACAATGGCTGCACGTCATACGGGGCACCGCCCCAAGGAGGAAACCATGACCAGACTGCAAGGCCGGATCGGGCTGGGGAGCGTGATCTTCGTGCGCAGTTTCGGCTCGGGCATGACGTCGGCATCAGTGCAGGTGCACTAGAAAGGGACTTGGTTGAAACGGGGCGTCGCCGCTTGAACCGCGCGAACCCCGGGGTAGTAAGGAGCGAGTCGTGGACGCCGCCGTTACCGAAAGGGGCGGCGTTCCACTCCTCCAGGCGGCTCGAAGCAGCCTGGTCGCAGATCGCAACGGTGGACTCCTGCGGTCCCCGATGACACAGTTTTGTTGGACGCTCGGTGCGAATGTGTGACCGGGACCACAAGGGAAGTGTTCCGGACAGAGAAGGAATCTAGGGGCAGCTTGAACGCAGCAATGATGGGCGATGGATCCTGCGACCCTGCCGCCCGGCAAACCGCCCGGGCGTCGCGCTTCAACCCGTGATCGATCTCATCGACGGGGTCGACCTCGGGTACGAGGCGCTGCCACGCCCTGCCGATGCCGCGGCTGACGACGTGGTGATGGCGTCGCTTGCCCTCGCCCAGCACACCGGGCCTGCCGTGCTGCTCGTCCCGCTCTCGTCCGCGGTGCTCTGCGCACCGGAGTTCACCGTCGCCGCCACAGCACGACGACTGAGCCTGAACCCGGCCGAACTCGCGTGGATCGTGCGCTCCGAGACCGAGGAGATCCTGGACGAGACCGCTCTGGCCCGACTCCGCGAGTTGCGTTCGCTCGGCTTCCTGATCGCCGTCGACGGCGTGGTGTCCCCGACACTCGACACGCACCTCATCGCGGAGTTGCGGGCGGACTTCGTCTTCCTCGATCCCAGCCTGCCCGGCCGGCTTGCCGCGAACGAGGTCGCCAAGGCGGACCTCGCGGCGGCGGTGGTGTTCGTCGCCCGTCTCGGAGGGCGCATCGTCGCGCGCGGCATCGACAGCAAGGCGCTTGCCTCAGAGGTCGCCGAGGTCGGTGTCCAGTACGGGGTCGGCCCGCATCTCGCGAGGCCGCTCGTCATCGACGCGGCGTTCGCCGACGCCACCGACGATGTCGTGCCCGTCGCGTGGTTTCAGCGCCGGGAGGTTCGCGTCTTTCATGAGCGCGGCAACACGCTCCGCGCCCCGATCGAGACGATCACCATCCCCGCGGTCGCAGGCGTCAGCCTCGACGACCGCAGCTTCGCGCGCTTTCTCGTCGAGGCCGCACGCACGCTGCAGGCCGAGCACGACCCCCAGCGCATCCTCCAGGCGGCGGCCGACCGGCTGGCACAGGTGCTCCCCGTCGACAGGCTCGCGCTATTCGAGGCGGACTGGGAGCGCCATCGCTTCCGTGCCCGGGTGCTGGCCGGAGAGGGAACCGAGGGGCTCGAGGAAAATGACGTCTCCCTGAGTGAGGGCATCACGGGGTGGGCATTCGCCCGCGGCCAGCCGTACCGCTGCGCCGACACCGACTCGCATCCTGCCGCATCGACCATCCCGGGGACCCAGCGCGAACCCGAGTTGATGCTCGCGATTCCGTTGATCGCCGGCGACCAGCGTCTCGGGATGCTCGACGTCTGGCGGAACGGGCTCGACGCATTCAGCGAAGAGGATCTGGAGCGCACCGCGCTGCTGGGCTTCATCACCGCCGCCGCGTGGAGCAACGCCCAGATGTACGGCGAGCTCGAGCGCCGCGCGCTCACCGACGCGCTCACGGGGCTGTTCAACATCCGCTGGTGGCGCGACATGGGACCGCGCGTGATGGCGCAGAGCCTGCGCACCGGCGCGGGCGTCGGCATCCTGCTCATGGATCTCGACCACTTCAAGCAGATCAACGACAGCGCAGGGCACGCGGCAGGGGACTCCGTGCTTCGTGCTGTCGCGCGCGCGCTCCGGCGTGTCGTCCGTGACAGCGACTACGCCGTTCGCTTCGGCGGCGAGGAATTCCTCATCGTCCTCACCAACTCGAACGTCGACGGCGCCATGCGCGTTGCCCAGGCACTCCAGGCGGCGATGGCCGAACTGCGCGCGCCGACGTCGGAGATGAAGCGTGTCACCGCGTCGATCGGCGTCGCAGTCTTCCCGGACCACGGCGAGCAGCTTGACGACGTCGTCGCGGCAGCCGACCTCGCCATGTATCAGGCCAAGCGCGACGGGCGGGATCGCATCGCCATCGCACCCCTTCGCTGACCAGGTTCCGGGCTGGTATCGACCCGTCACATGGTGTCGGCACGCACCCCCGGGGTCCTGTCGACGGGTGGCAGGCCGAGGGCTTCGCCGAGCTTCACCCGGCCACCGACGCGCAGCACCGAGTTCTGATAGATGCGTCCGGCGAGTGCTGCCAACGCATAGATCGTCCCGATCACGAGCACGACGCTGATCGCCACCTGCCAGAACGGCACGACTCCGGCCGCGATGCGTATCGGCATGATCACTGGCGCGGAGAACGGGATGAACGAGAAGACGGTGGTCGCGATGCTCGCCGGCTTGGGTGCAGCGACGGTGAGCGCGATGATCCAGGCGGCGACGAGCACGAAGATCACCGGCATCGCGACGCTCGACACGTCCTCCTGACGCGACACCATCGAGCCCGCAGCGGCGAAGAGCAAGGCATAGACGAGGTAGCCGAGCACGAACCACACCACCCCGCTGAGCACCACATCGATACCGAGTGTCGGTATCGACACCAGCTTGGTGATACTCGCCAGGACAAGCGCGACTCCGGCGATGAGCACGACCTGCACCAGCGCGACCAGACCGATGCCGACGATCTTGCCGATCATGAGCTGCCACGGTCGCACCGTCGCGAGCAGGATCTCGACGATGCGGTTCGACTTCTCCTCGATCACGCCTGCCGCCACGAGTTGTCCATAGATGATCAGCGTCGTGTAGAGGATGCCCGCAACGAGCAGGCCGATCACGATCTGCTCCACGCGCGCGGCGTCGACGGGAGAGAGCTCGTTGACGTTCACCGAGAACGCGAGCTGGTTTTCCACGTCGCTCGGCGGCAGGGCGTGCTCGGTGAGGTACTGCGTGAGCACCTGCTCGCGTGCAACGTCGTTGAGCACCACTTGCAGCGTCCCGTCGACCGTCGACTGCACCGTCACGGTCGTGCTCGCTCCGGAGCCGCTGACGAGGGCGTCGAGCGTGCCGCTCTGCACGTCAGCTTTTCCGGTCGCGAGCGACGCATACGGATGGACCGTGATCCCCACGCCGAGACCCGCCGCCTCGGCACGTACCGGCGCCGCGATGGACTGCGCAGGCCCGACGAAACCCACATCGAGGGAGGTGGTCGATTTGTTGAAGACAAGCGCCTGCAGCAGGATGTAGGCGCCGATCGCGATCAACGTGAGCACCGTCGTGATGGCGAAGACCCGTGATCGAACGCGAGTCATGAACTCACGCTCCGCGATCACGCGGATCACCGTCCGGCTATTCATCGACCGCCTTCCCGCTCATGACGTCCCGGAACAGCTGCGTCAGCGCGGGCCGATCGCGCCGGAACTCATGTACCGGGCCGATGGCAAGCGCCTTCTGGAGCACCGCCTGCTCGCTTGCGGCGTCGGAGAGCTGGACCAGCCAGCGCGACCCGTCCTGCTCGACCAACGACACGCCGGGAATCGAGTCGTACCAGCCCACGACGGCACCGGGGACGTCCACCCAGAAGCGCAGCGGGCCGCGGTCGGTGAGCTCGGTGACGGTTCCCGTGGCAACCATCTCGCCGTGATTGATGATCCCGACGCGGTCGCAGAGCCGCTCGACAATGTCGAGCTGGTGGCTCGAGACCACGACGGGTCGTCCCTCGTTCGCCTGCGCGCGGAGCACCTCTGACATCGCGTCGACGGCGACCGGGTCCAGGCCGGCGAAGGGCTCGTCGAGCACGAGCAGCTCCGGCGAGAAGACCAGCGCGGCGGCGAGCTGGACGCGTTGTTGATTGCCGTGGCTGAGCGCCTGGAGCTGGCTCTGCGCGCGGTCCCCCAAACCCAGGCGCTCGAGCCATCCGGTCGACGCCACCCGCGCGTCATGGCGGCTCATGCCGTGCAACCGCGCGAAGTAGATCAGCTGCGAAAGGATGGGCATCTTCGGGTAGAGGCCCCGATCCTCGGGGATGTAGCCGATACGGCGCCGGAGCGCGAAGGTGATCTGACTGCCGTTCCACAGAACGTCGCCGGTGTCGGCCTCGAGGACACCGAGGACCACCCGCATGGTCGTGGTCTTGCCGGCGCCGTTCGCGCCGACGAATCCGAAGATCTCGCCGTCGCGAACCTCGAGGCTCAGGTCACGAAGCGCCCGGAGGTCACCGTAGCGCTTCGTGACTCTTTCGAGTTGCAGCATCGTCATGGATTCTGGGCCATCGGTCCGCACTCGGACCCTGAGGGGGTTGCGCAAGGTTCCCGAGGTCACCGTCGCGTTCTGGGTCGCCAAGGTGCTGACCACCGGTATGGGCGAGGCGACCTCCGACTTCCTGGTGCACCAGCTCGCTCCGATCGTGGCGGTGGCCATCGGTGGCTTGGGTTTGGCGGTTGCGCTCGCCCTCCAATTCGCCGCGCGGCGCTACAACCCGTGGATCTACTGGCTTGCGGTCGCGATGGTGGCCATCTTCGGCACCATGGCCGCCGATTTCCTGCACGTCGAGCTCGGCATCCCCTATGCGGTATCGACCGCGTTCTTCACGGTGGTTCTCGCGGCCGTCTTTGTGGCGTGGTACTGGACCGAGCACACGCTGTCCATCCACAGCATCGACGGGCCGAGGCGCGAGGCCTTCTACTGGCTCACCGTGATGTCGACGTTCGCGCTCGGCACCGCGGCGGGGGACATGACTGCCACGACGTTGCATCTCGGGTACTTCGTTTCCGGTGTCGCATTCACCGTGCTCATCGCCATCCCGGCGGTTGCCCATCGCTGGTTCGGGCTGAACGCGATCGTCGCCTTCTGGTTCGCGTACATCGTCACGCGACCGCTCGGGGCGTCGTTCGCGGACTGGCTCGGTGTGTCGCACGCGCGCGGAGGGCTTGACTGGGGGACCGGGGCCGTGAGCATCGGCGCAGCGGTCCTCATCGCGGGGGTGGTGGCGTACCTCGCTGCGACGCAGCCCGCTACTGGCCGGCGAAATACCGCGTCAGGCTGACCGGCGCTTCGTCGATCCACGCCTGCGTGCCGTGCAGCGCGCAGAGCATGAACGGCGGTGTGGCTTTCGACGTCAGGGTCATCGTCACCCCGTGCGTGCCCTGCGGCGGCGTGATCAGCAACGTCGTGTAGACCGGGCATGGCGCCGCGGAGCTCTGCACATCGGTCCATTCGACGGCCACGTAGGCCGCCTGACCCGGCTGCAGTGTGATGAGTTGTACGGTCGGCATCGTGCCGTTGCTGTTGTTGATGAGCACGGCCTGGACATGCACGACACCAAGATGCATGGCGTGGTCATTCGCGACACCTTCCAGTGTCGTGTAGCCCTCCATCGTGCACGGAGCCGTCCCGGTGTTCTTGAGCATGATGTCACCACCCTCGGAGCCGGCAGCGCCGTCGAAATCGAGGAACGACGGGGCGAGACGGGTACCGTCGCACGCGGCCAGAGTTGCAGGCGTGGGTGACGGCATCGGCGTCGGTAGCGGGGACGGCGTCGGCGTGACGAGCGGCACGATGGGATGGGTGCTCGTACCGTTCGGCGTCGTCTGTGTGCGCAGCGCGAGGCTCACGCCAAGCGCGCCGCCAACCACGAGGACGACGAGCGACGCAACAAGCACGGTCGCGACTCCCTGGCCGATATGGAAGCGGCGGCTCGGCTTTGCGGCGGAGACCGCGACTGCATCCATGACTCGCGTGGTGGCGTTGGGGCCCGGCACGAGCGGATCGATCGCGCGGTGAAGCTGATCGCGGATCGTGCTCTCGATGTCGTCGCTGCTCATCGCATGGCCCCTCTCACGATTCCGGCACGTTCAGCGCGGTTTTCAAGCTCTCGATACCGCGACGCACACGCGACTTCGCGGCATCCACCGAGCAACCACTGATGGATGCGACCTCTTCGAACGGAAGGTCGAGGTAGAAGCGAAGGACGAGCGCCAGTCGCACGCGCGGTGGCACACGGCGCAGCGCGCTGATGACATCGAGCGAGCCGGCGATATCGACGGCAGGCGCCTCGGACGCCGGAGGATCGGCAAAACGGAGCACCGATGCCCAGCGGCCACGCCGCGTCTCACGGCACTGGTTGGCAACGATGGCGAGGAACCAGGGTCGTAGAGCCGTGGCCGGGCGGCGGTTGTCCCGGCTCCGCCAGGCTCGCAAGGCGGCTGTCTGCACAGCATCCTCGGCGTCCTGCGGGTCGAGGCGCATCGCGGCCGCAAGGCGCAACGCAGTGGGGATGAGCGGCCGGAGTTCCGCGTCGAAACGGTCCGCGTACGCGTCATCGCGGGTGCGATCGATGGCGCTGCCGACGCCTCGCGGGTGTTCTGCGGTCATGCTCGACACGTCCTTAATACGGGTCGAGGCAGCGAAAAGGGGTCTTTTCGCCAAAGCCGGCCGGCCGGTCAGAACCCCGGGAAGACCGCCCGCACTGCGTCGAGGTCGACGCCTTCAGCTTCAACTGATGCCGGTGTGTGCTCCGGATCGAGCCTGCCGTAGGCGAGCCGGACCAACGCCTCTGACGGGAGATGGAGCGTCGCGGTCGCGTGATCCGAGGTCGACGGGACGAGGCTCACGCTGTCCTTGACCGAAAGCCGGAAGAAGCGAATCGGATCTGTGGTCACGATCTCCACCTCCATCGGTCCGCCGTCGGCCTTTCCGGACCATCGGGCGAGGTCCCCGAGGTGATCGATCATGTCGTCGACGGCGTCCGCTGCGAGCATCGCGGACGGGTCGCTCATCACGACGATGTCCCAGGTGTGGACCGCGCTCTCGGCGAGGCGCATGCCGAGCAGGCGCGCGGCATCGATGTCCATCCCGAAAAGCTGCATCTGGAAAGAGGCGAGCTGGCCTGCAGGGACGGCATTCACGTGCTCGATGAACGCCGCTGATGCGGCGAGCGACTCGCGACGCTGCTCCTCGGGAGTCATGGCGTTCCATCTGTCCCATATCGGCACGATGGCCTCTTGTCCAGGTGGATCGGACTTGGCGAGCCCGGCGTCGAAGTAGAGGCGGAAGCTCTCTGACGCGCTGCCGAGATGCGACAGCACCTGCGCGATGTTCCAGTCCTTGCAATACGACGCACCGATGAGCTCGTCTTCGGTCAACGGCTCGGCGTTCGCAACGAGGGTGCGTTGCCCCGCCTCGAGCGCGTCTCGTATCTGGCGCAGTGTGCTCATGTCAGTCGCTCCCAATGGCAACAGGCTCTTTTGATGGTGCATCCGACGTGGGCGCGACTGGCGGTGTCGGTTCGCCCTGACGCCAGAGTCCGGACGGCCACCAGTTGCGGCGTCCGAGGAGCACGACAATGGCGGGCACGAGGATCGTCCGCACGACGAACGTGTCCATCACGACGCCGAACGCGACGCCGTAGCCAATCTGCTGAATCTGCGAGCCGCCCGACGCACCGCCACCGGCGAAGGCGAGGACCGCAAACGTCCCGCCGAGGATCAGCCCGGCCGTCGTCACCGTCGTTCCGGTCGCACCGATCGCGCGGCGCACCGCCTCGCGCGTCGAGAGGGTATGGGACTCCTCCCGTATGCGTGTCATGACGAGCACGTTGTAGTCGGAGCCGAGCGCCATCAGGAACACGAACATGAGGAACGGTAAGACGAAGTTGATGCCGTCCTGACCACCGAGGTGCACGAAGATGATCGCGGTCAAGCCGAGTGCCGCGAGATACGACAGCAGCACGCTCGTCACGAGGTAGAGCGGTGCGACGAGGCTGCGCATGACGATCGCGAGCAGGATGGCGATGAGGATCGCCACCACCGGGATGATGTGCCAGAGGTCGGACGACGAGAGCTGGTCGACGTCATATGCGAACGGCTGGATGCCGAACACGCCCGACGCCTGCGCGTCGACGCCGGCACCGGTGCTTGTCGCGAGCGCGCGCACCCTGGGGATGTCGCTGATCGGCAAGGCGCCGCCGCCACGCTCGACTGCGATGTACTGGACGGTGCGTCCGTCGGTGCTCACGAAACGCGCGAGCGCCTGCAGCGCCTGCGCATTGCCCGCGTTGTGCAACGCGACCAACTGGTCTGGCGTCAGCGGCTGACCCGAAAACGCAAGCGGTCCCTCGACGGTCGCGAAACCGCCGTTGGCCGTGAGCGCCGACTGGATGGTCTGCAGGTCGTTCGCGTGCGACCAGATTGGGGTCGAGAATTTGAAGAGAAACTCGGTGGCGTTCAGGTTCGCGCTGCCGTAGTGCTCGGAGATGAGCGTGTCACCGGCTGCGGAATCAGTTCCCGTGGGCGCCGACTGATCGGCGAATCCTGCCGTCGTTGTACCGATCTGGCCTAGCGCGATTGCGCCGAAGATGATCGCGCCGACGACGGCCACCGGCATCGGGCGGCGCACGACGCGCGCGGCGATACGTCCATAGATGTTCGCGCGAGGGTTCTCAACGAGCCGCGCCTTCGACGGCCAGAACACCGCGCGTCCGAAGATTGCAAGCAGGGCCGGCAGCAGCGTGAGCCCAGCCATGAGCATCAGCGCGATGCCGATGGCGAGTGCTGGTCCGAGACTCTGGTAGAAATCGAATTGCGCGATGATCAGCGACATCAGCGCAGCGATGACGATGAGCGCGCTGAACGTGATCGAACTCGCCGACCGTTGCCACCGCGCGGCGCACCGCGTCCTTGGGCTCAAGCCCGCGACGGAGCTCCTCGCGCATTCGGAACACGAGGAACAGGCCGTAGTCGGTCCCCGCGCCGAGCACGAGCACGATGAGGATGAACTGCGTGATCGCGGATACCTGGACGCCGAGATGTGTTGCCCCCGCGATGACCGGGCTCGCCAGCGCGAGCACGAGTGCCGCGGGCACGAGCGTCACGAGCGGTGCGAGCAGCGCGCGGAACGCGATGAGGAGCAACACGATGATGAAGAGCAGCGAGAACTTCTGGATGTCGCCCATCGAGCTCTTCGACTGACTCTGCTGGTCGACGAATCCCGGGATCGTTCCGGTGAGGTGGAAGTCGAGGCCGCCCGAGTCGCTGGGGAAGGTGTGCCGGATGGCTGCGACCAGTGAGATCGCGTCGCTGCCCGCGCTGAACGGGGGGAGGTCGGTGACGACCTGAGCCTGCTCGGCGTGCTTGTCGGGGGAGAGACCGAAGTCCTGCACACGCAGCACGCCGGGGATCGCGCGGATCGTCGCCTCTTCGTTGGTGATCTGCTGGATGTCGGCGGGCGACAGCGTCGCTGTTTCGCGCGCAACCACGAGTGTCGCGATGCCGTGCTGCGAATCCTGGAAGGGTTGCGCGAGGTCCTCCGCCTGCACCGACGGCGAGTTGGCGGGGAGGAAACTGCTCTGCGAGTCCTTCGCGACGTCCGAGAGACCGGGAAAGACTTTGACCGAGAAGATCGTGATCACGAGCCAGCCGATGACGATCGGCCAGCGGAACCGGACCGAGAAGCTCCCGATGCCTGCGAATACTCGGCTGGTCATCGGGGCGAGGGCGTGCCGTGTTGCTTCATGCCGTTGATAGTACACGCCATGAAGCTTTTTGCCAACTCCTGAGATCAGGAGTCGAAGCCCAACCCCATGAGGTCGAGGCCCCGGAGCCAGAGATTGCGCCGGCCCTCGTTGCGGTCCGCGTGGTCGAGCGACCAGCGTGTCAGCTGGACCACCCCGTAGCGGAGCGGCTCCGGCGGGAACGGGATCGGGCGCGTCTGCACCATCCGCAGCCGCGTCCGCTCCGTGGTCTCGCCGGAGAGCAGGTCGAGCATCACCTCCGCGCCGAAACGCGAAGCACCGACGCCGAGACCCGTGTATCCGAGCGCGTACGCGACACGGCCGCCGTGGCTCGTCCCCCAGAAGGCGCAGAACCGGCTGCACGTGTCGATGGCACCGCCCCATCGATGGGTGAAGCGCACACCCTCGAGTTGCGGAAACGTCGCGAAGAAATGCCCGGCGAGCTTGTCGAATGTCGCTGCGCGCTGCTGCAGCTTCGGCGCGACGCGATTGCCGTAATGATAGATGGCGTCGTAGCCACCCCAGAGGATGCGCGAGTCCGCGGTAAGACGGTAGTAATGGAACTGGTTGCCGCTGTCGCCGATGCCCTGGCGGTGTAGCCATCCGATCGAGTCGAGCTGTGAGGCGCTCAGCGGTTCGGTGACGAGCACGTAGTCGTACACCGGCAGGATGAACGGGCGCAGCCGGGCGAGCAGGGGTCGATCGGCGTTGGTCGCCAGTGCGACCTGCTTCGCAGTCATCGTGCCGTGCGGTGTGTCAAGACGCACGCGGCCTGCTGTGTTGTGCAGGGAGCGCACGGGGGTGCCGTCGTGGATTCGCACGCCTGCGTCGATGCACGCGCTGCGCAATCCCCACGCGAGGCGTGCGGGATTGACGATCGCTGTGCTGCCATGCACCCACATGCCCCCGTGATACGAGGGAGACACGACCTCACTCCGCAGTGCGTCGGCGTCGAGCAGGTCGACCGTGAGGCCGTGTTCGCGCATCTCGCCGGCGAGTTCCTTGAGCTCGTCGAACTGCCATGGTGCCGTCGCCACGTCGAGCATGCCGGTGCGCTCGAATGCGCAGTCGATCCTGTGCGTCGCGATCGTCGCCTCGATGGCGTCGAGGTTCTCGAGGCCCATGCGGTCCAGCGTGTCGAGCTCGGATGCGAAACGGCTGAGGCCGTTCGAGAACCCGTGCGTGAGGCTGGCGTCGCAGAAGCCGCCGTTACGTCCGGATGCCGCTGCGGCAGTGCGTCGCGCTTCGAGGATCACGACGTCGAGCGACGGGGTGCGCTGTTTGGCCAGCAATGCCGACCAGAGCCCGGTGAAGCCGGCGCCGACGACCGCGAGGTCGCACTCGGTGTCGCCGTCCAGAGGTGCGGCAGGCTGCGGCGCGTCCGTATCGTCGAGCCAGAACACTCGGGGCGCTGCGTCGTCCAGCGCAGGATGTCGCGGAATCGTCTCGACGGTGGGCATCGACGGTGGCTCAGCCGAGCGCTGAGTTTTTGACCATGATGACGGCAAGTCCGTCGTCGTACACCTGGGTCCACTGCGGGTCGACTTCCAGTGCGAGCACCTCCGGTGCTTCCGGGACGTCCACCACGTAGTCGATGTCGTACTCGGTGAAGATCTGCTGCCAGTCCGGGTTGCCGAGCTCCACATCGGCGACCTGCTGCATCACCTTGTTGCCGAGCAGCGTCGCCTCACCGAACGAGAAGACCTTGCGGTTCACGTCCGGGTAGAAACGGCTGATGAGATAGCCGCCCCAGCCGTACTGGTTGAACATGTGCGTGCCGACGGTGGGGTTCGCCGCGAGCCAGTTGGCCGCACCCACCGGGAAGTTCGCGGCCGTCGCCTTCGTCTGGCCGGACAGCGTGGAACGTACGAAGAGACCTGTCCCCAGGATCGCCACGACAAGGACCGCGACGGCGCCGCCGAGCACGAGCTTTGCTCTCGGCGCCATCCATTCGGCGATGCGCTGCGCAAATGACAAACGTTGCCATCCCGCCGAGAAGGACCAGATGAGCATCGGGGTTTCGGCAGCGACGAACAACGCGGAGTGGCGGACGGCCGAGAGCGCGAGGTACGTGACCGCGAGCGTCAGGCAGACGTCCCACAGCGATGGGCGGCGCAGCACGAACGCGATCGGGATGAGGAGGAGCATCAACTCGAAGCCGCGCTCCTCAAGCACGTGGAAATTGGGTGACTGCCACTCGGCGATGAAGCTCTGCTGCACCCCGGAGAATTGCGGCTGGATGACGTAGCCGTAGAGGTTGATGCCGCGCGGGTTCAGCACCGCAGCGGCGACACACGCAACGAAGATGATGATGAGATTGCGGACGCGTCGCTTGTGCTCGTCGCCGTCGACCCGACGGATCCAGTGCACCGCCTCGACGAACGCCGCAACCCCGACCGGCACGAGTCCGAACAGGAAACCGCCGTGGAGGTTGGCCCACGCCACCATCACGAGCGGGAGCCAGTAGATGGCGCGCGATTTCCCCCGCAGATAGCGGTCGAGCCAGAGCAGTTCCAGACACGTGAAGGTGAAGGTGATCATCTGCGGGCGCGGTCCCCAGACCTCGGCACCCCCGAGCCCGGCGATGCCGATCGCGATCGCGGCGATGACCTTGTTGCTCATCTCGAGCCCGGCCCGGCGCCAGATCAACACGAAGCCAACGAAGGTGACCGCCGCAAATCCGATCGACACGAGTGTCAGACCGCCGACCTTGAAGAGCAGGTACGCGATGATCTCGGTGGTGTACTCGGGGTCGATCCACTGTTTGCCCGCCACCGTGAACGTGAACAAATCCTGCGACACCACCTGGCGGTGATCGACCATCCACTGGCCCGTGACGATGTGCCAGAAGATGTCCGGGTCACCGCCCCGTCGGACGATCACGCAGAGGATCACGATGAAGGCCGCGATCAGGACAAGCCAGCCCGGTGTGACACGTCGTATGCGGCTGCCGATCGCGACTGACATCGCCGCGAAGGGTACTCAGTGACGCCTTTCCTTCGGCTGTCACCACTCGCGTGTCACAAACAGGGGGTCGGCGGTGCTTCCCTGATGTGGTCGATTCCCGCGTCGCTCCGGTCCGCGCGGTTCCGTTCGTGAACGTCAGGCCGTCCCGGCCGTCGGTGCAGGCCGCATCGACGGGCTTCGAGCGCCTGTTCACGGCCGAGTACGCGCGAGTGACCGCGATCGCCGGTCGCGTGCTCGGTGATCAGGCGGCGGCCGAGGACGTCGCCCAGGAGGTCTTTCTCGATCTGCACCGGCGCTTCGGGAACGATCCGGGCGCGCAGGCGCCGGCGTGGCTGCACGCCGCGGCCGTGCATGCAGCCCTGAACGCGATACGGAGTCGTCGCCGTCGCGGCGCTCGCGAGGAGCGCTTCGCCGCGGACGCGCCACCCGCCGGCGATCCTCAAGCAGCGGTCGAGGCCGCAGAGACGCGGCGCGAGATCAGAGCAGCGCTCGCGCGCGTCCCCGCGAGAGACGCAATGGTGCTGGCGCTGCGGTACAGCGGGCTCAGCTACGCGGAAACGGCGGCAGCGCTCGGTATCGGTGTTAGCGGGGTGGGAACGAGGCTGCGGCGCGCCGAAACGCGCTTGCGCAAGGAGGTTATCGATGCATCTCTCTGAAGGGACTCTCCGTCGGAGTCTGGACGAACCGGTCGCGCTCGACGGGCACTCCCGGGGTCATCTCGAAGCGTGCGCGCGCTGCCGGGCTCGACTCACCCGCGTCGCGGCGGACGCCGCGACTGCCGGCGCGTTGTTCGCGTCACCGCAACTCGTCGTGGATGTCGAGGCGGCACGCATGCGACTCGCGGCCGCTGCTGCCGCACGACCCACCACTCCGGAGCGGACTGTGCGCCACGCCGCCGCGCCGCGGCGGCCGCTCGGCACGTTGGGCGGACGCCTGATGGCGGGAGTGGCGTGCGCAGCGGCTGCAAGTGTGCTGCTCGTTGTCAGCGGCGGTGCCCAGGACTTCCTCAGCATCTTCCAGCCGTCGCAGTTCGCCGCTGTGCCTGTGAGTGCCACGGACGTCCGATCCCTGGCCGGTCTCACGGGCTACGGGACGGTGACCGGCGGGTCGACCCCGCTGCAGATCACCGCTGAGGCGAGCGCCGCGGCAGCCGGCGAACTGGCGGGCATCCCCACGCCGGCCATGTCTGTTCCGGCAGGGGTGTCTGGCGGGCCGCACTACGCGGTGATCAATGGCACGATCGTCTCGTTCACCTTTCTCGCGGACCTCGCACGTGCTGCGGCTGCCCGGGCGGGCGGTCAGCTGCCCGCCATGCCTGCGGGTCTCGACGGGAGCACGCTGACGGTCTCGATCAACCCGGCAGTGGTGATCTCGTATGGCCTGGACGTGAGCGCGCTCTACAAAGGCAGCGGCGCGTTGCCGTCGAGCGGACCCGCCATCGTCGTGGTCGCCTCGCGAACGCCAACGGTTTCTTCCACGGGCGTGACCGTCGAGCAACTCGAGAACTACCTGCTCTCGGTCCCCGGAATTCCCACCGGAGTGGCAGCCGAGCTTCGAGCGATCCGCAATCCTGAGCAGACCGTGCCGATCCCCATCCCGATCGACCTCGCGAGCGCATCGGCGGTGAGCATCAACGGAGCTTCGGGGCTGCTGATCGGCGACTCGACGGAGCTCGGCAGCGTCGTGCTCTGGCAACACAACGGCGTGGTGTACGTGGTCGCCGGAACGGTGAGCGCATCAGAGGCGCTCGGCATCGCCCGTTCGCTGCGCTGATGCCCGCCGGCACGGCCGCCGCGGTCTCGCAGGATGAGCCCGCGGTCCGAACCCTCGAGCTGACCAAGCATTACGGGCAGGCGGTGGCGCTTTCCGGCCTGACCATGGTGGTGCCGCGCGGCGAGGTGTTCGGCTTCCTCGGACCGAACGGCAGCGGTAAGACGACGGCGGTCAAGCTGCTCCTTGGCCTGACGCGGCCCACCGGCGGCGAGGCGTGGGTGCTCGGAGCGCGTGCGGGCGATCGCCGGACCCGGAGCCGGATCGGCTATCTCCCGGAGTTGTTCCGCTATCAGGGCTGGCTGAGCGCGCGCGAGGTGCTCGCGCTCCATTGCGGGCTCGCGGAGATCGCTCGCGCGGAGTGGGCGGCACAGATCAGCGGGGCGCTGGACACGGTCGGGCTCACCGGGCACGCGGATGCGAAGGTCGAGACGTTCTCGAAGGGCATGCAGCAACGCCTGGGACTCGGCGTTGCGTTGCTGGGCGATCCCGCGCTCGTCGTGCTCGACGAGCCCACGTCCGCACTCGACCCTGTGGGGCGTGCCGACACGCGCGACATCATCCGCCGCCTCCGCGATCGCGGCTGCGCGGTGTTCCTCAACTCGCACCTGCTCGGTGAGGTCGAGCAGGTGTGTGACCGCGTGGCCATCGTCTCCAACGGCCGCGTGCTCGCGACCGGTGGTCTCGACGAGCTGCTCGGTACCGGCGGCGCCCGGCTGCGGCTCAGTGGCGTCACCGATGTCGCGCGAGCCGCGCTGGCGCGGCGCGGGACGGTCTCGGAGCACGACGGCTGGTACATCGTCTCCGGCGTCGGCGCCGAGTCGGTCCCGGAGCTGATCGCAGATCTGGTCGGCATCGGCGCGCGTGTCTACGCGGTCGAGCCGGTACGCCAGACGCTCGAGGAACGATTCCTCGCGCTGCTCCGAACCGAGGAAGCGACGTGGCAATCCTGACCATCGCCAGGCTGACGGTCCGCGAAGCAGCGCGGCGAAAGTTGCTGATCGCGCTGGCGATCCTGACGCTCATCGTGATCGGCCTCACCGGCTGGGGGTTCCAGCACCTGGCGACACTCACCAACTCCGACGGAACGCCAATTCCGGGCGACGAGCTGCGCCTTGCGACGTCTCAGGTGCTCGTGCTCGTCGAATTCATGTTCAGCGCAGTCCTCGCACTCAGCGCGGTGGTCACCGCGTCGCCCTCGATCTCGAGCGAGGTCGAGTCCGGAGTGGCACTCGCGATGCTGGCGCGACCCGTGAGCCGGTACCAGATCGTGCTTGGGAAGTGGCTCGGTTTCGCCTCTCTCATCGTGGTATACGTCGGGGCCACGACCGCACTGGAGCTGATCGTGGTGAACATCACCAGCAACTACGTCCCGCCGGGTCCGGTGGCACTGGCGGCATTCCTGAGCGCGGAAGGAATCGTGGTGATGTCGCTGGCATTGCTGCTCAGCACGTGGCTCTCTGGAATGACCGCCGGTGTCGTCGCGCTCGTCCTCTTCTTTGTCGCCTGGATCGGCGGCATCGCGGGAGCGATCGGGGAGGTGTTCGGCAACGTTGCGATCAGCAACGCGGGCACCATCAGCCAGCTCGTGCTGCCGACCGACGCGCTCTGGCGTGGCTCGGTCTACGAGCTGGAACCGGTGCTGTATCGCGACGTGCTTGGGGCCACCACTGAGCGCGCGGGAAACCCGTTCTTCGTCCAGTCGCCGCCGTCGATCGCGTTCCTGCTCTGGACGGCGTGCTGGGTGCTGGGCATCGTCGGGCTCGCCGTCTGGAATTACCGCCGCAAGGAGGTTTGAAAGGACACTTGACAGGCGCCGATCGCGAGGACGATAGTGCGCTTCGCTCGATCGGCGCAATCGATTGTCCTGCACAGAGGAGGGCTATCCATGACGTGGAGCACTTCGTCGGATGGAGGTCACCGCCTGAGAGGGCGGGTGATGAGCGGATGGTCACGACGGCGTTCGCGCCTCGTCGCCACAGGAATGACCCTGGGCTTGAGCGCCGTGCTGCTCGGTGTCACCCCTGTTCCTGTCGCTCAAGCGTCCAACAGGGTGGACTCGCTCAAGCCCGCCAAGACCGGTGAGCTCGACTGCAATGGCGACAGCCCGACGTACAAGTCGGTCAGGGAGATGACCTGCACCGACATCAAGGGCATCCTCGGCGTCGACAACCAGAACACCTGGGGCGGCAAGTTCTACGACAATGGTCAGTACATCGGCCATGACGAGCCGGACACGACCTTCGAGTCGTCCAAGCCCGGCTCCGGCGGCAACATCACGTTCACCGAGACGATCGGTACCGACCCGAGCGCCGCGCCGACCGACAAGACACCGGGAAGCGATGTCTCGCACTGGTTCGAGCTGACGCCCGCGCCGTGGATGTCCATGGCTCTGTGCGATCCCAACTCGTATCCGCAGGCCCCGTGCAAGCCGAACTCCGATTCCAACGCGCCGACGAGCACGTTCAACGGCGGTGGGTCGACGTTCATGGAGATGCAGCTGTACCCACCCGGTGAGCCACCGTTCGTGGACAGCACCAGCTGCGACACGACCCACTGGTGCGCTGCGCTGACGATTGACTCCCTCGAGTGCACCGAGGGCTTCGCAACCTGCAACGCGAACTGCGAAGAGCCAGTGAACTTCGCGTTCATCCAGACCAACGGCGTGCCGACTGGAGCACCGAGCCCGCAGGAAGCGAGCACGGCGACGTTCGTGCCCAACAGCCACACGCTGCTGATGAATCCGGGGGACACGATCACCATACATATGGCTGATGCCCCTGCCCCAGGCGGGGGGCACGCGTTCAAAGTCACGATCGACGATCTGACGCTGCACAAGAGCGGCTACATGCAGGCGTCGGCGGCGAACGGCTTCGCCAACACGTCGATCGCAGACTGCAGCGGCACCCCCTTCAACTTCGAGCCCGAGTACTCGACGGCCAAGCCTGGGAACATCATCCCGTGGGCCGCGATCGCGACCGACGTGAGCACCGAGTTCGAGACGGGCCACTGGGAGTCCTGCACGAGCCTTTCCGACAAGCTCAGCAGCAATCCGTTCGACGCCTCCGACCGGACACCGGACTTCAACGCCTGCGCCGGACCCTACGAGACGGCATCCGACCCGGGTGGCGGACCGGAGGCAGGTGAAGCGAACTGCTACCGCGAGGGGGCGACGCATCCCGGCTTCGACGGGCCTGGCACGTCCACGGCGCCCGACCAGGCAACCGGATGCCAGGACAACGTGTACCAGAACGGTGACCTGGACTTCGACGGCTCGCCCTACTGGACGGAGTGGCCTACCGGCACAACTGCAGGCACGTATCCAGCGAGCTTCGTGGAACAGATGCCGACGACGCGTGGCTCGCAGTACAGCCACTTCTTCTTCCAGACCGACATCGCCTTGAGCGAGGACAGTTGCACCTCGACGACGTTGAGCGGTTGCACGGTGCCGCCCGACGGACCCGGCAAGTTCTATCCCTACTGGAGCGCGACGCACCTCAACGGCGCGTGCGTGCTTGAGTTCGGCAACGTGTCATCGCGAGGTCCATGACTTCGGCAAGGACGCCGAGTACGGCACCAACCGGTTCGAGACGCTTGGATATCCGGAGTTCGAAGGCCCGATCCAGGAAGTATCGAACTGCTGACGGACGGCTCTCTCTTCGGTTGACCGGCGCCGACCTTCGCCGGCTGAGCACTGCGCTCAGCCGGCAGGTTGGTGCCTCATCTCGGCATCGCCAATGTCCTCCCAACGGGTCCTCTGAGTTGGCTATCCTGCGACGACCGTTGACCGCGGCGATACGGATGCAGAGAGGAAAAGGGGGCCGGATGGTGAGCGACGACGTCGATCGACCTCTGCATGGACGGCGCTCGACGCGTTCACCGCTGACGGCCGGCCTCCGGCGGATGTTCGCCGTCCACGCAGAGGCCCAGGAGCACGCGGCGTTCCCGTCGATGCAGTACTCGAGGAGCTCGAACAGCGCACAGCCGCAACGCGCCCGGTGAGCCGCCGCCGCTTCCTCACGGGCGCGGCGATCGCGGGCGCTGGAGTCGCGCTCGGTCCCACCGCGACCCGTGCCCTCGCCGCAAGCCGGCGCGCGGGGTCGCAGCAACCGCGCATCGCCGTGGTTGGCGCGGGGTTGGCGGGATTGCGCTGCAGTCACCTGCTGTGGACGCGCCACGGCGTCGCGTCGACGCTGTACGAAGGCCATGCGGACCGCATCGGAGGGCGCTGCTGGTCGCTGCGCGATTACTTCTCGAACGGTCTGATCACTGAGCACGGTGGCGCGTTCATCGATTCGGACCAGATCGCGGCGCTGGATCTCGTCAAGGAGCTCGGGCTGACGCTCGAGGACTACAACGGCGGCGAGCTCATCGGGCTGCCGGAGATCTACTGGTTCAACGGCGGCTACTACACGTATGCCGAGGCGAGTGCCGACTGGGAGAACTTCGCGTACGCGGCGTTCCACAACGCCGTCCGCGAGTCGAACAGTGACGCCGGGTTGGCGCGTCTCGATAGCCTCTCAGCGCCGGAGTGGCTCGACCAGACGCCCATCGGGAGCACGTCTCGTTTCGGCCAGCTGATGCTCTCGAACACCGTTTCGGAAAACGGCGGCGATCCCGGTGATCAGTCAGCGCTCGACCTCATCGGACTCACCGGCGTCAACCCGCGCAGCTCACTCGATCCGCTGCCCGGGTACGACGAGAAGTGGCACGTCGTCGGTGGCAACGACCAGATGGTGCACGGCATGGCGGGGGAGCTTCCCGGTGGCACCATTCAGATGGGCCACCGTCTCATGGCGCTCCGCCAGAACAGCAACGCCTCGTACACGCTCACCTTCGAGAACGGCGCGAAAACCGTCGACATCGTCGCCGACTTTGTCACGCTCGCGCTGCCGTTCACGATGCTGCGCGACGTCGACCTCAGCCGCTCCGGGTTCAGCGCAGCGAAGTTGCGCGTCATCAACACCATGGGCATGGGCACGAACGCGAAGATCCATGTGGAGGTCGCGAAGAAGACATGGGCGCCGCTCGGCCTCAACGGCGTCGCCTACACGGACTGGCACAGTTTCGACGTCTGCTGGGACGACTCGGTGCCGCTCGGGCCCAACGGCGCACCTGCGCTGTTGCTTGCGTTTCCTGGTGCGAGCACCGGTCGCGACACGCTGACCGGTGCGGCGCACGGCCCGTCTCCGCAGCGCGATACCAACTGGTTCCTCGACCGCATCGAGCCGATCTTCCCGGGCACCCGAGCGGCGTTCACGGGCGCTTCGTACGAGGACCACTGGGCGCTCGACCCTTGGGTCAAGGGCGCGTACTCCTTCTACAAGGTGGGCCAGTACCAGTACTACGGCGGCACCGCCGCGCAGACCCAGGGACGCGTGCACTTCGCCGGCGAGCACACGTCGATCAACAACCAGGGATTCCTCGACGGCGCTGTCGAGACGGGCGTGCGCGCCGCCAAGCAGATCTGGGAGCAGCTCTGAGGACGGCTACGCCGGGGTAGCTGCCTCCGGGTGCCGCCGGGCTCGATATGCCCGCGCCTTCTCTCTGGTGCCACACCCGCGCATCGAGCACCAGCAGCTGCAGCCATTCTTGGAGTGGTCGTAGAACGCCCACCGGCACGTGTCGCTGCGGCAGATCTTCAGGCGATCCCAGTTTCCCATCAGGGTGGCCTCGACGATCGCCGTGGAGATCATGCCGAGGAAGCTGTCCACACCGGCGCAGTCGACGGCAAGGGTCGCGCCGGCGTCCGTGAAGATGGGCCGCAAGGCGGCATGCCCGAGGAGCTTCTGCAATCTCACACGCACGGCCGGATCGACGTTCTCTCCTGTGTGTGCTTCGAGCAGGTTCCGCAGCGCTTCCCGAGTGGCGACGAGCCGCCCACGCTCTTTGTCCGAGACGCGGATGGCGACGCCGGTGGCGGTGGTCAGCCAGTCAGCCGCCCGCTGCGGCGTCTCGAGCCCGTCCACCCCGTCGGGCATGTCGTAGCTGTTGAGGAACTGCTGGACAAGCAGCAGTGAACCTGGAGCAGGGGTTCTCGGTTCGGGGTCGCTCATCGCTATCGTCACCAGTATACGCATTTGACAAGTGATTGTTGATGGGGTACGATGTCACTAGTAAACCACGTTGGGTGGTTACTAAACGGAGGCAATGACCATGTACGGACCCCAGTTGATCGAGATGGCTCAAGTAGCCGAGCAGGAGCACATGCTCAAGGCAGTGATAGAGCGGACGCGCGCGCAGCAGCGTCGCGAGATGCGTGAGGTTCGTGGACCGGGACGGTTCACACGGGCGTGGGTCGCCTTCTGGGCTCGCGGCGACTACGGGCAGGCAGCCCGCGCAGCAACGAGCGACGGTCAGACCATGGACTTCACGCCCTGCACCAACTGCTAGTGGGTGCTCTCGACCTCAGCCGCATCAAGAACGTTTGCCGCCAGGCGGGCGGCGATCCCACTCGCCACCGCCTGGCCGGCAGTGCTTTCTGGCTTCCTGCGCGCCTGCTCCTGAAAGCAACCGAGGAACTCCTCGCGCAGCCCGAGCCTCGGGAGGGCGGCGACCACAGCAGCGCGTAGCTCCTCCGGCCACCGCTCCGGGTGGCGCCCGGAGATGTCGAGTCCGGTTGCCAGCTCGAGCAAATGGCCCTCCGGGTCCGCCGCGACATCCACCTCGTTCCACATGTGCCGGACGATGACCTCGGCCACTCGCTGTCGCCGCGCGACAGGCCATCCCCCACCCGCCCCGAAGACCCAGGCGACATGTCCACCTGCCTCCTCGAATGGCACGGTGTGGCTGTCGAACTCCGGCACGAGACCGATGTCATGCAGCATCGCGGCGACGAAGAGCAGCTCCGCATCAAAGGCGATGTCCTGACGACGCGCGTACGACACTCCCCAGATATACGAGCGGAGTGAGTGGTTCACCAATGCGGGCGACGCGTACGTCGTGACGACCTCGACCGCAGCATCGCAGGCAGCCGTGTCGGGAAGGGTGATGCCGCCGACGGGCTGGAAAGGGTGCACAGCGCTCAGAATGACAACTCGGATGTCATCGGCGCCACTCAGGATGTCGTGGGGACCGCAATTGGGAGGCAGTGATGGGCGCTATCGTGGTTTCGGAATTCATCACGTTGGACGGTGTTTTCCAGGACCCCGGTGGCTCGGGCGAGTTCGCTCGCGGTGGGTGGGCGTTTCAATTCGATCGCGGACCGGAAGGCAACAAGTTCAAGTTCGACGAGGTCATGGCGGCCGGCGCGTTGTTGCTCGGGCGTATCACATATGAGGGTTTCGCCAAAGCGTGGCCGGGGATGCACGACGAGTTCGCCGACAAGATGAACACGATGCCGAAATACGTTGTGTCATCAACGCTCGACGACGGCGCATGGAGCAACTCCACGATCATCGCCTCGAACATTCTGGAATCGATTCGCGCTGTCAAGCGCGACGTTGAGGGGGACATTCTCATCAACGGCAGCGGACAGCTCGTTCGCACGCTGATGAAGCATCGTCTCGTCGACGAAGTGCGCCTCATGATCTATCCGATCATTCTCGGCTCGGGCCTGAGCCTGTTCACGAACGCGGATGAGCCGACCAAGCTTCGGCTCGTCGAATCGCGAAAAGCCGGCGAGACGATGATCCTCGTCTTCCGCCCACAGGCCGCGTAGACGCCGCGTCGCGTCAGCCCCAGAGAAAGCTCGAGAAACGTCCGGCCAGCTCGTCGACGTCGACGTTCGGCCATGTTCCGGTGGGAAAGAGCCCGCGCTCCAGGTACTGCCACGCCGCGGTGCGATTCGCGCATCCCGGTTTGTTCGGCCCGAAGACCGGCTTGGCGGATCGACGCGGATTTGCACCTGTGTGCTCGGGCTCGCTGGAGTACAGCAACGAGTTGTTCGCGATCGCCTTGTTGGTCGCGACGGCGGCGCAGTACGCGCCGGTGAACGGCCCGTTGATCGCGTTCTCGTAGAAGCCGGCGGTGTACCCCGAACCGTGGAACGCCGCGTAGTACGCGGCGATGTAGGTCGACGTGATCGGGTCGTTGGTCTCGACATCGCGGAAGATCGCGGTGCCGTGTGGCACGCCGAGCGACGCTGCCCGCGCGATCGCCTGTTGCGCGTCAACACTTCCCGAGGTGAATACGTGGTTCGGGTCGTCGATGAGGAGAATCAACAAGCCCTGGCTGTGGATATATGCGGCCTCAGTGGTGGACAGCTTGGTGCTGTAGATGAGGTAGCGACCGACGAACTGCGGGGCGCCGAGGTCCGACTTGGTCTGGGTGATATCGCCGCTCGTCTGCACGTTGTCGGTGGTGTCGATGCCCCATAACGCGGGGTGAGCCGCGGCCGGGTGGACGACCGCCGGAGCAGACGCAGCGTGCGCTTGTTGTGCGACCACCAATGACGCAAGCGTCGACGCCGTGATCACCAGATTTCGAACTCGCCTCGCCGCCATCCGCCTTCCTCCTCGATCCGTGGAGCGGCCATCCTAGCAGCGCTGCGCGGATCGTCGATCTGGCAGCGGATTCGCTGCCGCGACTGCGTACCATCGTGCCGTGCCGCTCCCGGACCCGCGCGTCACGCGCCGCCGTGCAACGCGTTCTGACGTGCCCGCGATCGCGGCGATGCACCTCGCGAGCTGGAGGGCAACCTACACCGCGATCACGCCTCCCGAGTTCATGAGCACGATCACGCTGGAGGGACGTGTCAAGCGCTGGGAGGGTGCGTTCACGCCGCCCGCGTCGGAGACAACCGAGACGACCGTCGCCGTCGACGGGCAGCGGATCCTCGGCGTGTGCAGCTTCGGGCCGCGACGCGAGCCGAGGGACCCGAACGCCGGCGAGATCTATTCGCTCCACGTCGGCCCGGATTCGCTCCGCGCCGGCATCGGGCGGATGCTCCTCGACGACGCGCTTGTTCGGCTTGCCGCCCGCGGTTTCACCAACGTCTTCCTCTGGGTGCTCCGCGACAATGCAAACGCTCGCGGGTTCTACGAAGCACGCGGATGGTCGCTGACGGGCGAGGATCGCGCCGATGACCGCAGCGGGTTTCCCATCGCGGAAGTCCGTTACTCGATCCAGCAAGGGACCGCGAACGGCTGATATGTTGCGCTCCTGCGCTGGTCCGGGTGAACCAGGTGAGGAGGCAGGACATGACGGTATCCCCAACGGACGTGGGGCCCTTTCCCCAGAGTGCGCTCGCCACAAACGCAAGCGGGCGGCTCACTGATGACCAGCGCCGGCAGTGGCGCGCGAACTCGCGGGGATATCGCAAGAGCGAGCTGAGCTTTGTCGTGATCCTCGTGATCATCGGTGCGCTCGTCGCGTTCGCACCGGGCCCCGCGAAGTACGCGACCATCAAGCCGATCATCGGCATCGTCTGCTTCGTCATCGCGGCGCTCCTCCTGGTCCGTGCGCTCACGGGTGGCGATGCCATCAGCAAGGACGTCCGAGGTGGACGCGTCGAGTTGGTGGACGGGGCGATCACGAAGTTCGCGCAGACCGGCAATGGCCGCGGCTCCAGCTCGACCGCGTTCTACCTCGATGTCGGTGGCAAGCGCCTGCATGTCTATCGCGCCGGGTACCTCGCAGCGCCGGAGGCGGGCTATGTCCGGCTGTACTACCTGCCGAAAAGCCGCCACGCCATCAATCTCGAGCGCCTGCCCGATCCCGTGATGCCCGCACTCACCCCCGCCAACGCACAGAGCGTGGTGCAGGATCTGCTGACACATCACGGCCATGACGAGACTTCGCTTGCGGAGACCCGAGCGAACATGGCGGCAATGGCGTCGCAGTTCAAAGCCCAGATGCAGCAGAACGCGGTGCAACCACCGCCTGATCAGCGCGACACGAGTCCGCTCGCGGAAGCGATCGTCGGCACATGGACCAGCGCGTTCATGACGGTAACGTTCGCGCCGGACGGGACCGCGACATCGACCGCACCCAACGGACGTCAGACAACCGGGCGCTGGTCCGTCGACGCGCAGGGTCAGCTGCATGCGGGACTGGCGGGGAAGGACAACGTCGGCCAAGCGTGGATCGCAGGCACAACGCTGACCATCTCGGAGGACGGGATGGGCATCACCTTCGAGCGTTCCGGCGGCTGACGCACCGGCACTCCGGCCATGCACCGGTAGGATGAGCGCGATGACTGACGCTCCGATGCCGGCGGTGTTCCTCGGACACGGCAGCCCGATGAATGCGCTCGAACACAACCGCTACACGGCCGCGTGGGCGTCGTTCGGCGCGTCGGTGCCTCGCCCGCGCGCGATTCTCGTCGTCTCGGCGCACTGGTACATCGGCTCCACCGCGGTGACCGCGATGCCGACGCCGCGCACCATCCACGACTTCTACGGATTCCCCCAGGCGCTGTTCGATTTCCAGTACCCGGCGCCGGGCTCGACGAGCTTCGCGGAGGAGGTCTCGGAGATCGCCAAGCCGGTGTGGGTCGGGCTCGATCACGACAGCTGGGGCATCGATCACGGGACATGGTCGGTGCTCGCGCACGCCTTTCCCGACGCGGACATCCCCGTCGTGCAACTCTCGATCAATGCCGCCAAGCCGTTCGACTACCACCTCGACCTCGGTGCGAGGCTTGCACCGCTTCGTGACTCCGGCGTGCTCCTGATGAGCAGTGGCAACGTGGTGCACAACCTGGGTGGCATGGACTTCGGCAATCCCGACGGTGCCTTCGACTGGGCGGAGCGTTTCGACACTGCGGTACGCGAGAAGATGCTCGATGCGCCGACGGACGTGCTCACCGTCGACGCGCGTCCCGAATTCCGGCTCGCGGTGCCAACTCCTGACCACTTCCTGCCGTTGCTGTACCTCGCCGGCGCGGCGGGTGCGGGCGGTCAGACACTCGAAGTGCTCGTCGATGGATACACGTTCGGCTCGCTCTCGATGACGTCATACACGCTCGACGCCGCTTGTCCGCAGCGCGAGGAGGTCGATGCGCCCGCGGCGGAGTTCCCGGACCCCGCGCTGTTTCCTCCCGACGAAACCAACAGCTGACCGACCGAGCGTCAGGCGGCGCAGAGGTCCACGTTCTTGACGGTGAGGATGTGTCCCACCGCATCCTCGAGGCGGCTGCGCTCGAGTGTTCCGGCGCCGACTGCTGCAACGACCGCCGCCACCGTGCTGCTCGTCAGCGAGGCAACGCTTGCCGCTGCAGCCGTGTACAGCACCATGTCCGCACCGGCGGTGATTGCCGCGACGACTGCTTTCGGCACGTTGTAGCCGATGTCGACCAGCGCTCCCGCCGACAGCGAATCGGTGAGCACCAAGCCCTGGAATCCGAGCTGGCCGCGCACTTCGCCGGTGATCGCGTTCGGCGAGATGCTCGCCGGCAGCGTCGTCAATCCGGGGATGACGGCGTTGGCCATCATCAGTGCGGGTGCACCTGCGCCAATGGCGGATTCGAAGGGGAGCAGGCCGGCGCCCTCGAGCGTTGTCCAGGGGAGCGTCGTCGCCGGTTTGACGTCGGTGTTTGCGCTCGCCTGCCCGAGCCCCGGGAAGTGCTTGATGACGGGGATCACGCCTCCTGCGGTGAGCCCGGCCGCGAACGCAGCCGCATCGGCCGCGGTGGTGTTCGCGTTGAGGCTGAACGACCTCGTGCCATCAGGGTCCTGATCGTTCGGTCCATTGCCGTCATCGAGGTCCAGGACCGGCGCGAGGTCCATGGTGATGCCGGCCGCGCGCATCTTCTGCGCGGCGGTGGTGATGAGCGCCTGGATCTGCGCCGGAGTCATTGACGCGCCCATCGTTCGCGCTGACGGAATCGATCCGACAAGATTCGCCATCCGCTGTACGGCGCCGCCTTCCTCATCGGTCATGACCAGCGGCGCGATACCGCCGGGCGCCGTGGCCGTCAGCGTCTTGAGCACCTCACCGAGGTTGGCCGGGGCGGTCGAACCGAAGAGGATGACCCCGCCCGCACCGGCCTGCACTTCGGGTGTGATCGATGTCACATCCGTTTCGCTCACGGGGATCACCAGCGTCTGCTCGGCGAGCTGGTTGAGGCTCCAGGTCGCGAGCACGCTCGCGTTTGTACACGCATTTGGAGTGGGCGTCGGTAGCGGCGAGTCGGACGCCGTTGGGGTCGACGGGAGCGTCGTCGGCTTGATCGAGGGCGTGCCGCACGCAGCGAGGACAGCGATCATCGCGACGAGGACAAGCCCGCTGGGCGTGAAGCTCCGCATGCCGGTAATACGGGCCGAACCCGCGAAAAGGGACGGCGGTATCGTTATGCGCCTGACCTGAGCCTTCAGGTCACGGTAGCGGGGACAGGACAAATGCAGTTCGGAGTCGTGCTTCCGGGCGGCACCGCTGCGCAGCAACTGGAGCTCGCGGTGGTGGCGGAGCGGGCCGGCTGGGACGGAGTGTTCGTCTGGGAGGCGGCGTACGGCGTCGACGCCTGGACGCTCCTGGCCGCCATGGCTGCCCGTACCGACCGCGTCAAGCTCGGCACGATGCTGACGCCGCTCCCGTGGCGGCGTCCGTGGAAGGTCGCGAGTCAGGTGGTGACGCTCGATCAGCTCTCGGGCGGCCGGGCAATCCTCGCAGTGGGGCTCGGCGCGGTCGATACTGACCTGCCGGATACGGGCGAGGTCATCGATCTCCGGATGCGTGCGGAGTACCTCGATGAAGGTATCGACCTCATCCGCGCGCTCTGGGAGGGAGGCAGCAGCTACCACGGGCGCCACTATCACTACGAGAGCCGCAGGGCGGATCTCGGCGAGGTGGGCAAACCGGCCCAGCAGCGGATGCCGATCTGGGTCGTCGGCGTGTGGCCGAGACCGAAATCGATGCAGCGGGTGTTGCGCTGCGACGGCATCATCCCGCAATGGGCGCTATCCGGCCGCGACGGTGGCCCGGATGATGTTCGCGATCTGCGCGTCTGGCTCGCCGAGCGAGGCGGCACGGACATCGACGTCGTCATCGACGGCGAGACGCCAACCGCCGACACCAGGGCGGCGGCGGCCAAGGTCGCGCCATGGGCCGACGCCGGTTGCGCCTGGTGGCTCGAGACCCGGTGGGAGCTACCGCATCACTCCGACGAGCGCATGCATCAGATCCGCGAACGACTGGTGGCGGGACCGCCCGCTCTCTGACCGGGGCGGTCCCTGAATCGTCAGGGCGTCGAGAGTGACGGTGCCTTGACCTGTACCGCCGGCTCTCCGGAGATCTCGCGCAGCGTGCGTCCGCTCGCGCGAATCCAGAGCCAGGTCCCGACCAGAACGACGATCGATGCGAGCAGCACGAGGCCGATCGCCAGCGTTGGCACATTGACCAGCTTCAGGCCCGAGACCAGGAGCACGGCTGCAAGCGCGCCCCGGAGGAACGCCGTCGGTGCGTACGACGAGATCGCCGCACCGATGAGCACGCCGGGGATGCTGCCGATGAGGATCGAGAGCGTCAGCCCGAGCTTGAAGTCGCCAAAGATGACGTGTGCCAGCGCGGCAGAGCCGACCATCGGGATTGCCTGGGCGAGATCGGTGCCGACCATCTGGGACCCGCGAAGACGCGGATACAGAAAGAGGAGTAGCACGATCACGAGCGTTCCCGAACCGACCGATGTGATCCCGACGATGAAGCCGATCGACGCGCCGATCGCGACGGTCGGCAGCTTCTTGATGATCAGCTTCTCGTCCGAGCCGCGCGATGTGCCGTTGCGGTGATCGAGATACATCTTGAAGAGCAGTGCACCGACGGCAAGGAGCAGGACCGAGCCGAGCGCGACGCCCACGATGGCCTGCACGCGAGTCGCGCTGCCGATCGACTTGAGGAAGACAACGCCGAGAAACGCGAACGGCACCGAGCCGATCGCGAGCCACCCGGCGAGGTTCCAGCGCACGGTGCCGCGTCCCGCGTGGACTGCCGCGCCGACCGGCTTCATGATCAGCGACGCCACCAGATCGCTCGAAACGGCTGCGAGCGGTGCCACGCCGAATACGAGTACGAGAATCGGGGTCATCAGCGCCCCGCCGCCCATCCCCGTCAGCCCAACGGCGCATCCCACGATGAGCCCGGCCAACGCCACATACAGATCGATGTGCACCCCCCGAAACCTCCTCTCGACGATTGCCCCGTTTGACGCCCTCGCACTACTGTGCCGGATGCCGCGTCTCGCGTCAAGTTTGTGCCTGAGAAGAGAATTCTGACGACTCAGGACGGCGACACGCTGTACGAATCGACCCCCACGAATCGAGCAAGATCGCGGAGTGCCCGGTTTCGCGCCCGGAGCGGGCGGCGCCGGCCATCCCACCCCGGCTCCCATCGCTCGCCCCGAATTTCGAGCGTCCCGGCCGATCGATCAACTGCGAGATCAAATCTCGCTACGAGGCGGTCCCCATGGAGCAGTGGCATGACGAAGTAGCCCCAGCGCGCCGTCTTCGGTACGTAGATCTCGAGCCGGAAATCGAAGCCCCACAACGCCGCAGTGCGATCGCGGTCACAGATGAGGTTGTCGAAAGGCGAGAGCAACGTTGCGCGCGGCTCGAACTCGCCGGCTTCGATCCGCTCGAGTGCCGCGATGTCATCGACGTGGATGCACCAGTCGCCTTTGATACCGAGATCCACTGGGACGATCAGGCCCGCGGCCTTGAGGTCGCTCCAGATGTCGGCAAGCCCTGGGTACCGGTTGCGGAGAAAGTGTGCCCGAACCTGCGTCGGCGTTGCGATGCCCAGCGCGCGGAGCGAGCGAATCGCGGCAACGCGCACGGCGTCGTGCCGTTCGGGAGCGTGCGCGATCGGCGCGCCAAACCAGCGGTCTGCAAGTGCCCAGCGCCGTCCCCGTCCGTCGCGACCGGCCGGAACGATCTGCCCGCGAAGCCAGAGCAGCTCGAGGCTGTTGGAGATGCTGCTTCGCGTGCCCCATCCCGACTCGTACTTCCGCGCATGCTCCTCGAAGTCCGACGCGTGCACGGCGTCAACCTGAGCCAGTCGCTCGAGGACAGGCTCGACGGCGATCGGGCGTTTCGAAACCCACGACTCCAAGCCGTGCGGGTCGCCCTTCGGCAGCGGGAGTGCAGCCTGCAGCGCGCGATCCTCGGTGGGAACGATCGATGCCTGGTGCGCCCAGTACTCATAGAGCAGGCGCTGGTCCCAGAGCAGCGTGTCAAGCAGCTTGTGACGAAAGGGACCGAGGCGGCTGAACACCACGAGCAGGTGATTGCGCGCGACGATCGCCGTCGGGTCAAGTTGCAGACAACCCAGGTGGCGAACGAGCTCGTGAATCGTGTCGGTGGTGACGGGCCGCTGCGGCGAGCCGCTCAGGCGTTGACACGCAATTGCCAACTGTCGCGCACTGTCCATCCCCACCGGGCGGCGCGCGTCGGCTATCCCCAGACCTCCGCAGCGGTCTCGACGATGAGACGGAGCTTGGCAACCTCCTCGTCGTAGGACAGCGTGTTGCCCTCGACGGTGGACGAGAATCCGCATTGCGGCGAAAGGCAGAGTTGTTCGAGCGGAACGTATTTCGACGCGGCGTCGATGCGTCGCTTGAGGTCGTCCTTGGCCTCGAGCGCACCACGCTTCGTGGTCACGAGCCCGAGGACGACGTACTTGCCCTTGGGAACGAAGCGCAGGGGCTCGAAGCCGCCCGAGCGAGCGTCATCGAACTCCAGGAAGAACCCGTCGACGTCGAGCTCACCGAACAGGGCCTCGGCGACGAAATCGTAGCCTCCTTCGGCGGCCCACGAGGACCGGAAGTTGCCGCGACACATGTGGGTCGTGATGCGCATGCCCGGCGGCTTCGCTGCGAGCACGCGATTGATGTTGCGGATGTAGAGCTCGTGCTGATGCTCGCGATCGCCGCCGAGCGACGCGATCAACTCACGCTGGCGTGGGTCGTTGAGATACGCAAGGCTGGTGTCGTCGAGCTGCAGATACGTGCAGCCGAGCTCGCCGAGCGCGCGCACCTCGTCGGCGTACGCGGCGATGAGGTCGTCCCAGAATCTGTCGAGATCCGGATAGATCGTTGGATCGATGGCAGCGCGACCGCCGCGGTAGTGCACCATGCTCGGCGAGGGGATGGTGAGCTTCGGCGTCACACCGTCCGCAGTGGTCGACTGCAGGAAACGGAAGTGGTCCGCGAAGATGGTCTCGCGCAGCACTATCCTGTCGCTGATGCGCAGTGCAGCCGGAGCAAAGTCGAGCGTGCCCGCGTCGTTGAAGAACTGGACGTGCAACTTCTCGTCGGCCTGTGTGACACCGCCGAGCTGGTAGATGAAGTCCATGTGCCAAGCCGACCTGCGGAATTCCCCGTCCGTTGCGGACAGGAGTCCGACGTCGTGCTGCATCGCCACGACGTCGCGGATCGCACTGTCCTCGACGTCGCGAAGCTCATCGGCTGTCATGTCGCCTGCCGTTCGACGTGCCCGCGCTTCCATCAGGCGCGCCGGTCGCAGCAGGCTGCCGACGTGGTCGGCGCGAAAGGGTGGCTGCACTGTTTGAGCGATGCTCGCTAGGGTACTGATGGCGCAATTGAGCTGTCAACGCGATCTCCAAGTGCGCGCATCGCTTGTCTTTCCCTAGGCTTGAGCGCGTCAATGGCTGCGCCGCATGACGACCAATCAAGAGAGCTCCGCGCGGCGGCGCATCGCCGCATTCGCAACCGCGCGCTCACCATCGGCGTCAGCGTCGTTCCCTTCGGACTCTCGTTTGGAGCGGTTTCGGTCGAGACGCATCTCAACCTCGCGCAGATCTGTCTGCTCTCGCTCGTGCTCTTTTCCGGTGCGTCGCAATTCGCGCTGGTGAGCGTTATCAGTGGCGGCGGCTCCCTGTTTTCCGCGGTCGGCACCGCGCTGTTGCTCGGCACGCGTAATGGGCTGTACGCAGCACGGATCAACGCGCTGCTCCGCCCGAAGGGATGGCGCCGCATCCTGATGGTGCAGACCACCATCGACGAGACCACGGCGATGGCGGTGACGGAAGCGTCGAACGGGTACGCGGCGTGGGCCTTCTGGGCCACGGCGCTCAGCGTCTACGTCCTCTGGAACCTCTCGACGATCGTTGGCGCACTTGCGGGGAACGCGCTCGGCTCGCCCGCAGCGACCGGGCTCGACGTCGCCGGCCCGGCGGCGTTCGTCGCGCTCCTGGCGCCGCGGCTCACGGGGACCCGGATGCGCCTGACAGCGCTGGCGTCCGGGGCGATCGCGCTGGCGACGGTGCCGTTCGTTCCGGTCGGCGCCCCGATCCTGCTCGGCGGACTGCTCGGCGTCGCATTGCTCATGGCGTTCAGCCGATGAGGCTCTGGATCGCCGTGATCGTCGCGTCGGCCGGCTGTGCTGTGCTGAAGCTCGCCGGGTATGTCGTGCCGGCCCGGCTCCTGGAGTTGCCGATCGCGAAGCGCGTCCTCGAGGCGCTGCCGGTGACGCTGCTGAGCTCGCTCATCGCGGTGTCGACGTTCGCGACCGGCAGTCATCTCCTGCTCGACTCGCGTGCCGCGGGGCTCGCCGTTGCATTCGTGCTCGTCGCGGTGCGGGCCCCGTTCCTCGTTGTGGTGGTCGGCGCCTGCGCGACGGCCGCGGGCGTGCACGCGCTGTATCCGTAGCGCCTACGTCGCCTTCGGTGCCTCGCTGAGCTCGATCAAGTGCCCGTCAGGATCGCGGAAGAAGCAGCGCACCTCGTAGCCGTGGTCGACCGGCGGTGTGAGGAACACGGCGCCGCGCGCCTCGAGCGCCGCGTACGCGGCGCGGCAATCCGCCACGCGAAACGTCATCTCGCTACTGACGCGATCCGCGTCGTCAGGCGGCGCGAAGGTCACGGTGGGCTTGTCGTCGGTCGGGCCACCGCCGGTCACGAGCAGCAACCACGTTCCGGCGAGCCGAAAGACAGCGCTGGTGCCGCCGTACTCGCGGAAGAGCTCCGCACCGACGACGTCGCGATAGAACGCGACGGAGCGCGCGATGTCGGAGACCACGAGCAGGTGCGTGAGCTCGGCGGTTCCGGGAAACGCAGCCGCGTCGACGGAATCGGTCATGGCGCTAGGTTAGAGAAACGACGGTCCACGTGCTGCCGGCATTGGTAGTCCGCCAGAGTTGGCTCGCAAGCGTCGTCGGGTTCTGACTGATCACAAAGCCGACTTCCGAATCAGTAAATCCGATCCACAGCGCATACCCGAACTGTGTCAGTGGACGATAGCTCAGGCCACCGTTGGTCGTCACCGCAACGCCCGCGGGTCCGGCTACAAACGCTTCGCGCGCCGACAGCGCACCGACGAACGAGCCGTTCCCGAACGAGGTTGCAGGTCCTTCGTGAGTTGCATAGGTCACGCCATCATTCGTCGATACAGCTGCATCGCCCTCCGTTCCCGTTGCGCAGAAAGCCCAGATCACGGTGGTGCTCACCGGGTCGTACAGACCACCGAGATCCGGTTCGCATGGCATTGATCTGCGGTTCCACAGATGACCGTCGTCGCCGGACACCAACGCGAGCGCGGTGCTGCTATCGAAGTACATGACCCACAGGGTGTCGCCGTGGACACCGATGGACGGCCACCCGACAGGTGCGCCAGGAACCGCAAGCGCTGCCCAGCCATCGGTGTCCGCCCGCGATCGCATTAACGAATCGACGCAACCGGACGTGGCATTCGGGGTTGGGCAGACTTGCACGCTCGCGTAAACGTAGCCGTTTGCTCCCGGCTCGATCTGCAGGAACGTCCAATCCGGATTGAGTTCGTACCAGTGCTCTCCGCCGTTGTGCGTGACGTATGCCGGCCCGTTGCCGAACGCCCAGCCGTCCAACGCGTTGGCGAATCGAAGGTCACTGACCGTCGGCGGCCCGACGGGGCCCGCTCCGGTGAGATAGACGGTGACGGGAGCGGGGATGCGATGAAACGACCTGCCGCCGTTGGTCGTGTGCAGGATCTCCGACGGGCACCCAATAACGGTCACGCAAGCGGATCTGCCAAGCACCCAGAAGTCACTCTCACTGATGGCGCTGAGCGACACCGGCTGGAACCCGGCGGGGATGGGAAGCGAGGGCGTGGGGGTCGGTGTCGCGGTCGGAGCAAGTGTCGGTGACGTTGTCGCCACGGCGCTTGGCAATACGACCGTGGAGGCGCAGCCGGCGAGCGCGACTGTTGCGATCGTCGCGACGATCCCGACCCTTCCGTGGTGTGCCATGACGGCGACCCTCCGATGCTCGGGCGCGCTGCGCACGCAACCGGCGGAACTGGAACGCCCAGCGTCGCAACGGGGTTACTGCGGGGACGGCACGGCACGGCCGCCGGCATCGCATGATCGACGGATGACTCCTGAGGAGTGGCGCGAGGCGATGCGCGCCTGGGCGCTGCCTGAGTCGATCCTTGCTGCAGCGCCGGAATCACCGTGGGGATTTCCGATCGAGCCGTTCCGGACACGTGTCGAACGCGCGAGACCTGGTGCACGGACCTTCGCCAGTCGGCGCGCGCTCGAGGCTTTGCCGGAACGCGGCACGGTGCTCGATATCGGTGTCGGCAGCGGCGCCGCGTCCTTGCCGCTGCATCCGCGCTGCTCCCTGATCGTCGGCGTCGACTCGGCGTCCACATCGCTCGAGGAATTTCGCCGCCAGGCGCGGCGCGCTGGTGTCGCGGCTCGGACTGTCAAAGGTGTGTGGCCGGATGTCCAACGGCGCACGCCTGTAGCGGATGTCGTTGTCTGCAACCACGTCGCCTACAACGTCGGCGACCTCGCGCCGTTTGCGCTTGCGCTGGATGCGCGTGCTCGCCGGCGCGTGGTCATGCAGATCACGCGGCGTCATCCGACGGCGTGGATGGCCGACCTCTGGCTGCGCTTCCACGGCCTCGAACGTCCGGAGCGACCGGATGCGGCTGACGCCGTTTCTCTCATCCGTGGTCTGGGCCTGCCCGTCCGCCGGCACAGCGCACGGCAGGCGCGCGGCGCAGGTGGCTTCGCGCGACGAGAGGACGCCGTGGCGTCGATCCGGCGTCGCTTGTGCCTCGACGCGAGCCGCGATGCTGAGGTAGCGGAAGCGCTTGGCGACCGTCTCGTCCACGACGACGGGCTCTGGGCCGTGCGCCCGCCCTCGCAGCCGATCGTCACGCTGTGGTGGGATGTGCCGGAGTAGGGTGAAGTCGTGTCAATACCGCAGGGTGTCGAAGCGCATCACGTGCATCCAAGGAGCGCGGACACTGACCAGGGACCGCTCGTCGCCGCGCTCTGCCTGATCGCTGCCTTCATGGTTGCCGAGGTGGGGGTTGGCCTTCTCTCGCGATCGCTTGCGCTGCTCTCGGATGCCGGGCACATGCTCACCGATGTCGCAGCGCTCGGCGTCTCGCTCGTTGCCGTGCGCCTGGCGCAACGACCGCCGAAAGGCGGCCTCACCTTCGGGTTGAAACGCGCGGAGATCCTTGCGGCACTCGTCAGCGGTGCGACGTTGCTGGTGCTCGCCGCCGTGCTCATCTTCGAGGCGGTGCTGCGCATCGCGTCGCCGCCCACCGTCCAGGGCGCCGCGGTGATCGCAACCGCGGCCGCGGGCATTGTCGTGAATCTCGGCGTCACCTGGCAGTTGTCGCGGGCGAACCGACGCAGCCTCAACATCGAGGCGAGCTTCCGGCACATCCTCACCGACCTCTACGCGCTGATCGGCACGCTCATCGCCGGCGTCGTGATCGTGACCACCGGATTCGAACGCGCCGACGCGCTGGCGTCCGTGCTCGTCGCGTGTCTGATGGTCTATGCGGGGGTCCGATTGCTGGGCAAGGCGGGGCGGGTGCTGCTCGAGGCGTCGCCCGCAGACCTCGACCCGGAGGAGATCGGCACCGCGCTGGCCGCACACCCCCATGTCGTCAACGTCCACGACCTCCACGTCTGGGAGTTGACGTCGGGCTTCCCGACGCTGTCTGCACATGTGCTGGTGCATCCGAGGGACGACTGCCACGCCATCCGGCTGGACCTCGAGCGGTTCCTGGAGGACCGCTTCCATGTTGAGCACACGACGCTGCAGGTCGACCATGCGCCGCCGGAGTTCCTCAAGGTCGAGCGGCTCGTCCCGGATCGAACCCGTTCAGGCGAGCAACCCGGTACCTGACGTCAGGAGCTGGTGCCGGCCTTCGCGCACACGGCACAGACGCCCAGGACGGCGAAGTGATACGGGCGAAGCTCGAAGCCGAGACGGCGCTTGGCCCCTTCGGCCATGGCCTCGAACAGATCCTCGGGAGCTTCGATGGTGTCGCCGCACATCTCGCAGACCAGATGCCCGTGTGCCTCGGTGGCGAGGTGGTAGGTGGCGGCGCCGTGGCCGAGGTGGTTGTGGATCACGACGCCGAGGCGCTCGAGTTCCTCCAGGTTGCGGTAGACGGTGGACGCGTGGACGTCCGGCGCGAGCGTCCGTACGGCCGTCAGCAGCTCCTCAGCGGTGGGATGGCTCGCGCCCTGGACCAGGGCCGTGAGGACCAGGCGGCGGGCCGTCGTGACCCGCGAACCACCCTCGCGGAGTTGGGCCACGAGTTCGTCGACAGTCGTGGGCGCCATTCGTCAAGGATAGCCCCGGCCGATCGTTAAGAAACGGACGGTGCAGATGGCTCCTGGACGCTATTGCGTGCTGGTCGCGTTTTGATACGCTGGGCAGGCTCCTGACGTTTGAGGGGAACAAGGAGGTTGCCAATGGCCGCGACGCCGTCTCGCTGGACCCGGATCCGCGGCTCACTGACCCCCCGGGAGTGGGGCAGGGTCGGCGGCATGGTCGGTTTCATCATCGGCCTCTACGTCGTGGGCTGGGGCGTGTTCATCGTCGCGATCCTTCCCGAGCACTCCAAGTTCCTCGGCATCGGCGTCGCTGTCACGGCCTACACGCTCGGCCTTCGCCACGCATTCGATGCGGACCACATCTCGGCCATCGACAACACGACACGCAAGCTCATGTCCGAAGGGAAGCGGCCGATGTCGGTGGGCTTCTGGTTCTCGCTCGGTCACTCGAGCGTGGTCTTCGTTTTGGGGATCGGTCTCACGTTCGCGGCGCGCGCCATCGTCACCCAGGTGAGCAACTCGAACTCAACTGTCGAGACGTTCGGCGGCATCATCGGCACCGCCGTCTCCGGCACGTTCCTGTACCTCATCGCCGCACTCAACCTCGTGATCCTCGTCGGGATCATCAAGGTCTTCCTGGAGATGCGCCGCGGTCGCTACAACGACGAGGAACTCGAACAGCAGCTCAACGCGCGCGGGCTGATGACGCGGTTCTTCGGCAAGCTGATGCGCTCGATACGGAGCCCGTGGCAGATGTACCCGGTGGGCGTGCTCTTCGGGCTTGGCTTCGACACGGCAACCGAGGTGGCGCTCCTCGCGGCGACAGCAGGCGTCGCGACAGCCGGTCTTCCCTGGTACGCGGTGCTGAGCCTGCCGATTCTCTTCGCAGCCGGTATGGCGACGCTCGACACGCTCGACGGCTCGTTCATGAATTTTGCCTACGGCTGGGCGTTCTCCCGTCCGGTGCGAAAGGTCTACTACAACATCACCATCACGGGACTTTCGGTCATCGTGGCGATGTTGATCGGGACCATCGAGATCTTCGGGCTGCTCGCTGCGCAGCTCAAGTTCTCCGGTGGCTTCTGGGACTTCATGTCCAACTTCAACATCAACGAGGCTGGCTTCATCATCGTCGGGCTGTTCGTCGTGACGTGGGTCGCTGCGCTCGCGATATGGCGCTTCGGGCAGATCGAACAGCGATGGGAACGAGCCGCCGCGCAGCGAAGATCGGCCTGACGAACCAAGTCAGTCGTAAACGGAGTGCCTGGCATGATCATCGACCACGTCGTCTATGTGGTCCGGGATCCCATCCAGGCGTCGCAAGAATTCTTCGAGCGGCACGGTCTCGGCGCGGAACGTGGCGACTTCCATACGTTCTCCGGCACTCGTAATTGGAGCGTGCCGCTGACCCCGCCGACGTACCTTGAGTTGCTCTCCGTTGAGGATCGGACGGTCGCCGAAAGCTCGAAGGTCGGCCGGCAGGTCATCGCAATAGAAGAAACCGGCGGAGGGTTGGCTACCTGGGCAGTGCTCGTCGATGATGTGACAGCGCATTCCCGGCGCCTCGGCATCGACATCTTCGATTACACGATCGTGGACGAGCACGGGACGCTTCGTGGCTGGCGGTCGGTCACCGGACCACCGCACCTGCCCTTCTTCATCGACTGGCCAAACAGCGAGGGACGCCTTGAGCGCTGGGCGCAGAAGTATCAACGTGTCGGGCACACTTCAGCGCCGATCGGGTTTTCCGAGTTGACCATCAGCGGCTCCGAGGGCGAGATGCGTGACTGGCTCGGTCCGCACGACCTTCCCCTGCGGTTTGTGGACGGAAGCGCCGGCCTCGTCGAGGCTCGAATCGCTACTCCGACCGGCGATATCGTGATTGCCTGACCGCAGCGAATCCCGCCGCTACTCGGTCGTGATGGCCCGAAGGATGTCGACCCGCGACGCGCGGATCGTCGGGAAGATGGCCGCGATCACACCGAAGAACCCCGCGGCGATCGCATAGAAGGCAAGGTTCTGTCCCGGTACGGCAATCTCGGTGATGCCCAGGCTGTGCAGCGAACCCGTCACCGCGACGCCGAGACCGAGGCCGACACTCAAACCGAGCACCGCGCCGAGCAGCGAGATGATCACGGACTCCCAGCGCACCATCGAGCGCGTCTGTGAGCGCGTCATGCCGAGCGCGCGCAACACGCCGATCTCGCGCGTGCGCTCCAGCACGCTCAGGATCAGCGTGTTGGCGATGCCGAGGACGGCGATGATGATCGCGAACGCGAGCAGCACGTAGATGAGATTCAGGAATGTGTCGAGCGACTGACCGACAAAGGCGCGGTACTCGGATCGGCTCATCGCCTTGAGCAACGGGAACGCGCTGACGTCGTGGTCGAGCGCCGCCTCCGCCTGATGTTCGGAAACGCCGGGCGCGGCGTTCGCGAGGAGGATGTCGTCGAGCGGCGTCGGCACCTGTGGCGCCATGGTCGCAATCGACACGATATAGCCGCTCACAAGGGCATTGGCCGTGTAGATACCGCCGACTCGGATGCGCACCGGCGATCCCTGCGGGAAGTCGAAGGTCACCATCTGTCCGAGGTGCACGTTGGATGCGGTCGCCTCAGTCGAGTCCACGATCGCGGTATCGGTCGATGCGATCGCTGATGCGTCACCCGACACCATGTTCAGCGAAAGCACGCGGCCCAGATTCGTCGGGTCGATGGCCGCTATGCCTTCGGAACTGCCTCCGATGAGGACTGATGTTCCGCGGACCTCGGTGACATCGCTCAGGGCAGGGTCTGCCGCGAGCGTCTGCGCAGCTTGAGTGCTGAAGTCCGGGCCTTCCGTGAACACGATGAAGCTTGAGCGGAACGCGCCTTCGATGGCGTTGTCGGTGGACACCTTCAGCGAGTTCGTGAGCACCGCCACCATCGTGACCAACGCGAGTCCGATCATGAGTGCTGCGGCGGTCAATGCCGTACGCCTCGGGTTGCGTCGCGCGTTCTCGCCGGCGAGCATGCCGGCCGCGCCGCGGAACTGCCGCACCGGCCACCCGAGCACGATCGCGACGGGCACCACCAACAGCGGCGCGAGCAGCGCAACGCCGATGAACACCCCGAGGAAGCCGACGCCGATGAACTGCAACTTCGCGTCGCTCGATGTGAACAGCCCGACTCCGAGGGCAGCGCATCCAAGCACGAAGATGACAACCCCGATCGCGATGCGCCGGCGCGGCAGCGGTTGCGTTTCCGGAAGTGCCTCGGCGAGAGCCTCAACCGGCGAGATCTTCGTTGCGCGGCGGGCGGGGAGTGACGCGGCGATCACCGTCACGATCGTGCCGACCAGCACGGCGACGATGAAGGTGCGCGGCAGCAGTGTGATGCCGGCCGTCGATGCCGAGCCGAAGAACGACAGCAACAACTTGGCGATGAGAATCCCCACGCCGAAGCCGAGGATCGACGCCACCAGTCCCGTCAGCGCGGCCTCGATGAGCACCGACCGCAACACCTGCGCGCGGGTCGCGCCGAGCGCGCGCAGCAGGGCGAGCTCCCGCGTGCGCTGTGCGACCAGGATGTTGAAGGTGTTGATGATCAGGAACGAGCCGACGAACAGCGAGATGAACGCGAACACCAGAAGTGGTGTGCCGATGAACGTGCTGATCGTGTCCTCAGTGCTCTGTTCCGCCTCCTGCGCAGCCTGCTGACCAGTCTCAGCTTCGGCGTAGCTCGGCAATGCCTGCGCGATCCGCTCGCGCAGCACGACATCCGTGACACCGCTTTCGGCACTCACGAGGATGCTGTCGTATTTGTCCTGGGCGTTCATCACCTGAGCGGCCGTGGCGTTGCTGAAGAGGACGATCGTCGCGCCGCCCAGGTTGTCCGAGCTGCCGTATCCGGCAATCCCGGTGATGGTGAAGTGCTGCTCGACGCCGCCCTGGAAAACGATCGGGATCGAGTCACCGACGGTGAGGTTGTTCTTCGCGGCGGTTCCCGCATCCACAACCACGTCAGTCGGTTGCGTTGGTGCTTTGCCGCTGCGAAGGTGATACGGGGAGATCCCGCTGTCGGTGATCCAGCTGGCGCCGAATGTCGGCGGACCATTGCCACCAATGGGTTTCCCGTTCGCGCCGATCAGCGTCGCACCGTTGCGGAAGATGTCACCCACGGCGTCCTTGACACCGGGCACGGCGCGAACGGTGGCGAGGAGGGATGTCGGCACCGGATGGTTCTGACCACCGCCGATGCCCTTGCCCGTCCCGGCGATCGCATGCCCGTGCACGGTGACCGCGACCCCCGCATCGGCGGTGTTGAAGATCCCGGTAAACGTCGCGTCGATCGTGTCGGTGAGGATGAATGTGCCAGCGACGAACGAGACGCCGAGGATCACAGCGATCGTGGTGAGCGCAAGCCGGAGCTTGTGGCTGAGGAGGCTCCTCAGGCTGACCCCGAGCATCCGTCAGCCCCGCGCTGGCCGGTCAGTCACCGAGGTGGCGCATCACGCCGAGCACGCTGTCGGCCGTTGGGCCGTGCATCTCGTTCACGACGTGTCCGTCGGCGAGGAACACCACGCGGTCCGCGTGCGCGGCGGCGATGGGATCGTGGGTCACCATGATGATCGTCTGGCCGAGCGCCGACACCGCGTGGCGCAGGAAGTCGAGCAGGTCCGTGCTCGCTTTCGAATCGAGGTTTCCTGTCGGCTCATCGGCAAAGATGATCTCGGGCTGACTCGCCAGCGCACGCGCCGCGGCCACGCGTTGCTGCTGCCCTCCCGAGAGTTGGTTGGGGCGATGCTTGAGCCGATCACCGAGGCCGGTGATGCGCACCACCTCCGCCAGTGCGGCGGCGTCGGGCTTGCGTCCCGCGATCGTCAGCGGCAGGACGATGTTGTCGTACGCCGACAGGGTCGGGACGAGGTTGAACGACTGGAAGATGAACCCCACGCGCTCGCGGCGCAGCAGGGTGAGTTGCTTGTCGCCGAGGCTGCCCAGTTCGACGTCGCCGATGTGCACCGTTCCCGAGGTCAGCCGGTCGAGACCGGCGAGGCAGTGGAGCAGCGTCGATTTCCCCGATCCCGACGGGCCCATGATGGCGCTGAACTGACCCTTCGCGAACGCGACGGTCACCCCATCGAGCGCGCGGACCATCGCGTCGCCGCGTCCGTAGACCTTGACCGCATCGGTCGTCCGCGCCGCGACCGGCTGCGACTCGGAGACCATGTTTGGCGAGGGGGTGGTGCTGACCGCCATGGCCCCCAGAGTAGACGAAGGTCGATTCGGCGCCGACCGTAGCCATACGGTCGGCTCGCGGGTTTCATCCGGGATGCGAACGTATCTTCCCGTCGGTGATCAACGCCGGGAGACAGTGAGCCGCGCCGTCGGCGCTGTGCTGGTGGCCGCGTTCGTGTTCATGGTGTTCCAGCTTCCTGTGAAGCAGTTCCTCGGCCTCTATGACCACGTCCCATGGAGCGACGACCCCTACGATGCGGTGACGTCCTTCGCGGTGTTTTTCGTGCCTCTGCTCGCAGTCGTGTGCCTGGTGCGGATCGCGCTGTTCCGTCGCGATCAGCCGCTTCCGATCGAGCGGGTGCTCGGCCTGCTTCGCGCGAGCCGTCTCGCACTCGGCGCGATGGCCATCACGCTCCTCTCCGATTGGTTCAGCGTCGCCTTGCAGGCGAACCGCGCCGCCTGGATCGCCGGCACCGGTGTCATGGTCGCGGCGATCGCCGTGCTGTCCGTTGTCGTGGCATATGCCGCGCTCGGTATACGGCGAGCGGGCCGCCTGATGCCCCGCGCGAGCGATGACCCGCCGCCCGTCACCGACTGGCTCAGTGACGTCCTGCTGCTTGCCGAGTGGTGCACACGGTGGCTGGGGCCGGCTGCGCGGTTCGCGCACGAGGTCATCGCGTGGCTGGACGGCACGGTCGTCGCGCCGATCCGGCGGTTCCCGATCGTCGCGGCGTCGGGTGCCGCACTTGCCTTTGGCGTGCTTCTCGCTCTCAACACGCTGCTCCGAGAGGGGGCAGGCCCAGCGCTCTGGATCGATGTCGTCGTCGGCTCGACCGGTATGTTCGCGTTCCTCGTCGCCGCGGGGGCATACGTCGGGCTGGTGCGCACCGAGCGACCTGCCAACGGGGTCCGTCGCCGGGCAGTCGATGCCGCAGTCATCGGCTGCCTGGCCGTACCCCTGGCGCTCGGGTTTCGGGAGTGGCTGTGGTGGGTGATCGGGAGCGATTCCGGCGGCCCCGAGCGGCTCGCCGAGTTGCTGGCGGTGGCCGCGGTGGTCACGGCTGTCATCGTGTTTGCCGGTGAATCTGCCCTTCGCGTGCATACGCGCCCGACCCGAGCCGCAACCCGAGGCTGAGACAGCCGCCGGCGGAATGCTTGGTAGAGTGGATTGGTGACCGCGGCCGAACTCCCGATCGGCGAGCGGAAGGCGCAGGCCGTCGAGGAGATGTTCGACCGGATCGCGCCTCGCTACGACCTGGTCAACCGCGTGATGACCCTCGGCCTCGACGCGGGGTGGCGCCGGCGAGCGGTCCGCGAACTTCGTCTCCCTGCCGGGGCGCACGTCGTCGATCTCGGATGCGGCACCGGCGATCTCTGCCGGGTGCTCGAGCGCTCGGGACTGCACGGCGTGGGCGTTGACATGGCGGCCGGGATGCTCGCCAAAGCGCGCACCTCGGCGCCGCTGGTTCGGGCCGACGCGCTTGCCCTCCCACTTCGGGATGGCTCGGTCGACGGAGCGATCAGCGGCTTCGCGCTCCGCAACGTCGTCGACATCGGCGCCTGCTTCGACGAGGCGGCACGAGTGATCCGTCCCGGCGGCCGGGCCGTCTTTCTTGAAGTGTCGGAACCGCGCAACCCCGTGCTGCGCGCGTTGCACGCGCTCTACTTCCGGCGCGTCGTGCCGCTCGTCGGCGGCTTGATCTCGGATCGGAGCGCCTATCGATACCTGCCGGCATCGACCGCCTATCTGCCGTCCCCGGAGGGGTTGCTCGAGCTGCTCGCGCGATCGGGGTTCGTCGGCTGCCGTCGGGTGGTGCTCGGCGCCGGCGCGGCACAGCTCCTGATCGGGGTCCGGCGATGAGCGTGGTTCGGCCGGTGCCCGCGACCTTCGAAGCGCCCGCGGAGCGCGGACTGTTCGACACCTATCGCGACCACGACGGTGTCGTCCTCCAGCACGGCCACGAGGGTCTCGCTGCAGCGGGCGAGTCGCGGGAGATCAAGGTGACCGCCGGTCCGGAACACGTGCGGCGCGCCGCCGCACTTGTGCAGGCGGCGCTCGAGGGGACAGCCGGCCAAGGGATCGCCATGGGAGCGCTGCCGTTCGCGGGGAGCTGCGACGCGGTGCTGCGGGTCCCCGACCGCGTCATACGGGGTGTACCGGCGTACGGCGAGGCCGCCCCCGAACCGCTGTGGGCCATTACCGCGCTGATTCCCGAGCCCCTGCCAGTCGACTACGAGGCCGCCGTCGAGCGCGCCCTGGAGGCGATCGAGGCGGGCGAGGTCGAGAAGGTCGTGCTCGCGCGGACGCTGCTGGTGGAGACCGACGCGCCCATCGACCTCCGCTTGCTCGCCCGACGGCTGCAGGCTGAGGAGCCCAGCGCCTACGTCTACCTCGTGGCGCTACCCGGTGGCGGCTCGCACCTCGTCGGCGCTTCACCGGAGCTCGTCGTGCGGCGGCGAGGACGGAAGGTGTTCAGCGACCCGCTCGCCGGGACTGCGCGCCGGTCACCGGATCGCATGAGAGATCAGGAGATCGCGCGGCAACTGCTCGACACGGTCAAGGAGCAGCGCGAGCACCGGCTGGTGGCCGAAGCCGTCGCGGACGCCCTCGCCCCGTTCTGCATGAACCTCACGGTGGACAGCGAGGCCGGCATCACATCGACGGCAACGCTCTGGCATCTCCACACGGCGATCAAAGGCACGCTCAAACCCGACGCGCCGGATGCCCTGACCATCGCAGCCGCACTGCACCCGACGCCTGCCGTGTGCGGAACGCCTCAGTCAGCTGCGGCCGCACTGATCGAGCACCTCGAGCCGTTCGATCGCCGCTTCTTCGCGGGGCTGGTCGGCTGGGTCGACGCGCAGGGGGACGGCGAATGGGCGCTCTCCCTCCGCTGCGCCGAGGTCGCCGGGTCGACTGCGCGTCTGCACGCCGGCGCCGGCATCGTCGCGGGGTCCGTGCCTGCGTCCGAAGAGCTCGAGACCGAGGCCAAGTTCGGTGTCGGGCTGCGCGCACTGGGTGCGCTGACCGCCGAGGACTGAGCAGCCTCAGCCGGCGAGCGCCGCGGAGACGGTGCGGGCGACTTCCGCGCGCAACGCGGCTGATCGCGACCGGTCGACACAGACGCGAACCACCTGCACGCCGCCTGACGTCTCGGCCTCGCGGATCGCCGGGATGAACACCTCCGCGCGATCGAGCGATCGCACCCCGGCCCCGGCGGCGCGCGCGATCGCCTCGAGATCGAGCCCGTGCGGTGTGCCGAAGAGCAGTTCGAACTCCTCACGCGGCAGGGATGACTGCGACAGCAGCGAGAAAATCCCGCCGCCGTTGTTGTCGATCACGACGATGATTGCGTTCGGGCAGCGCCGGGCTCCCCAGAGCAGACCGGCGGCGTCGTGCAGGAGGGCGAGGTCACCGAGCAGGGCGTACGTCGGGCGGCTCACCGTCGCGATGCCGAACGCCGTTGACACCAATCCGTCGATGCCGCTCGCGCCGCGATTGGCAAGCACGCGCAAGCCGGTCCGCGGCGCCATGTACTGATCGACGTCGCGAATGGGCATGCTCGATCCCGCGAAAAGCACACCGCCGTCGGGAATCGTGGCGGCGAGGTCGCGCGCGATGCGTCCCTCGAACGGCTCCTCCCATCCGTTGAGCAGGGTATCGACCGCGGTGCGCACGGACTTGTCCGCTTCATACCAATCGGTCGCCCAGTTGGGACTCGTCGGCGGGAGTGAGGAGCGTGTTTGGTGCAGCGCCGCAATGACCTCTGCAGGGTCACGTTGCAGGGTGAGCGTCGAGCGACGATCCGGATCTGCAACGAGGCCGTCGGGATCGATGATCAACAGCCGGTCAGCGCTCCGCACGAACTCCTGAACACCGCGTGACGTCGGCGCAGCGCCTATCTGGATGACGAGGTCCGCGTGATGCCTTTCGCGGAATCCGGCGTCCGCGGCAAGGAGCGCACCGGCTGCGAGGGGACCGTGCGCATCCCCCACGGTGGCGTCCCCTCGCAGCCCCGATATCGGTTCCGCCAACAGCGGCCAACCGCGCTCGGCGCACAGCTCGACGAGGCCGGCGGGCGGGGTGCGGAGGCGTCCGGCGACGACGACAACGCGATGGCCCGTCGCCACCTCGCGGGCGAACGCCGGCATCCGATCGGTGGTTGAGTGCGTGACGGTCATGTCGGTGCGGGCGAACGGCGACCCTGTCGTGATCGCTGCCCCGCTCGGGAGCAACGGCTCTCGAAACGGCAGGTTCAGATGCACTGGTCCCGGCGGATTGTCGACCGCCTGGAAGATCGCACGCGCTCCGAACCTGCTCCAGTGGAAGAAGGCACGTGCATCGTTTTCGGGTGGCCCGCTGTCGCCGAACCACTTGACGAAGCTCCCGAACAGCTGCTGCTGATTGATCGTCTGATTTGCGCCGACACCCTGTAACTCGGGCGGCCGGTCGGCGGTGAGCACGATGAGCGGGATGCGCGACATGAAGGCCTCGACGACCGCCGGGTAGTGGTTCGCTGCGGCAGTCCCGGACGTGCAGAACGTCGCCACAGGCGCGCCACTTGCCGCGGCGATGCCGAGCGCGAAAAACGCAGACGAACGCTCGTCAAGGTGCACGTGGAGCGTGATACCCGGGTGGCGCGCGGCGGCAAGCGCGATCGGTGTCGAACGCGAGCCTGGCGTCATGCACATGTGCTTGACGCCACCGCGGACCAGCTCGTCGAGCAGCGCGCTCACGCACGCCAGCGCGACGTCGCCCTCGCCCGGTTCGGTCATCCCGGCGTCAGGACGTCCGCATCGACCTGAGGACGGCGCGGGACCAGCCATCCGTCGATCGGGATCAGTGGATCGCTCACGACATCGGATGCGAGGAGCAACGCGGTTCCGGCGCCGTGCGCGTATTGAGACTCCGGCAGCGCCGCTGCAAACGCGACGACTGCCGCGAGGCCAACCGAGGTCTCCAGCGCACTCGACGCAATCGCGGGCACCCCTGCAGCGTCGGCGGCGCGCAGCGCCTCGCGAATGCCACCGATGCGCTGTGGCTTGATGACGATGACGTCCGCTGCCTCGAGGTCGCGCAGCCGGCGCGCGTCCGCCGTGGTGCGAATCGACGACTCGGCTGCAACGGGCATCGGAATGCGGCCGCGGAGCGTCGCGAGATCCTCGAGCGAGGCGACCGGGTCTTCCACCAGCTCGATGTCGTACACGCTGAGGACCGTGAGCATCCGGAGCGCGGTATCGACATCCCACGCGCCGTTCGCATCGAGACGGATGAGCACGCGGGGACCGCACGCAGCGCGAATCGCTGCCACCCGGTCCAGCGAGTCCGCGTCGCCGACCTTCACCTTGATGGTGCCGCACCCCGAGTTGAGGGCAAGGGTGGCTGCAACATCCGGCGGGAGGCGAGGGACCATGGCGTTCACCGCGACGCGGGTCCGATCGGTCGTCGGAAACGGCAGCGTCGCCGCTTCGAGTGCGGAGCGCTCGGCGGCTTCTCGCTCCGCTTCGTTCCAGCTTGCGAGCGGCGAGCATTCCCCCCATCCGGCCGGGCCCTCGAGGAGGTAGCCGTTGCGTCGCGTGGCCCCCATCACCGGATGGAGCAGATCGACGCTGAACTGCAGGCGCCTCACGACGCGAGCAACGTCCCGGCAAGCACCACGCCGAACACCAGCGAGAGGCGCGTGATCCCGATGAGCGCGGGTACGAGCGCTCGGCCCTCGGCGACGCGCACGACACGAATCGGGGCAATGGCAAGCGGGAGGGTGATGAGCGTCAGCAGGGTCAACCACGGCAGCGAGCGAACCAGCGCGCCGACTGATGGCAGCAGCAGCGCGACGATGATCGTCGCCATCAACAGCAGGCGGCTGCGTTGCGCCCCAAGACGCACCGCGAGGGTCCGCTTGCCCGCCACCGTGTCGGTCGGGATGTCGCGGAGGTTGTTGGCCATCAGCAACGCGCACGCCAGCAGCCCGACCGGAACCGCGAGCCAGAGCACGCCAATGTCGAGGCGGTCCTGCTGCACGTACGCGGTGCCACACGTCGCCACCAATCCGAAGAAGAGGAACACGGAGAGCTCGCCGAGTCCGACCGACGCATACGGGCGCGGGCCGCCGGAGTACAGCAGCAAGCCCAGCACCGACGCTACTCCGGCGACGATGAGCCACGGGGTCGTGAGGAGGGCCAGCACGATGCCTGCCACCGCACCGATGCACACCATCACGATCGCCGCCGTCGCAACCGCATGAGGCGGCACGAGGCCGGATGCGACCAGACGGCGTGGGCCCATGCGCGCTGCGGTGTCCACGCCGCGCACGCCGTCGAAATAGTCGTTGGCGTAGTTGACGCCGACCTGGAAGGCCACAGCCACGAGCAGCGCGAGCAGCGATCGAGGAATCGAGACCGCGTTCCGTCCCGCCCACGACGCGCCGACGAGCACGGGCACGATCGCCGCAACGAGCGTTCGTGGTCGAGCCCCGATCCACCAGACGGCGAGCGGTCCCGGCCGGGGCGCCGCCTCCGCGATCACGGGCGGTGCGGGAACTTCGCGAAGTCCGGCTTTCGCTTCTGCACGTACGCGTCGCGCCCTTCCTGCGCCTCCTCGCTCATGTAATAGAGGAGGGTGGCGTCACCGGCGAGTTGCTGCACGCCCGCAAGCCCGTCCTGGTCCGCGTTGAAACCGGCCTTCAGCAAGCGCAACGCGAGCGGGCTCATCTCGAGCATCCGATTGCAGACCGCGACGGTTTCCTCCTCGAGCCGGTCGAGCGGCACCACGCGGTTCACCAGCCCCCAGCGCTCAGCGGTGACAGCGTCGTACTGCTCGCAGAGGAACCAGATCTCTTTGGCGCGCTTCAGCCCGATGGTTCGTGCGAGCAGGCCCGATCCATACCCGGCGTCGAACGAGCCAACCTTCGGCCCGGTCTGCCCGAATCGCGCGTTGTCGGCAGCGATGGTCATATCGCACACGAGGTGCAGCACATGACCGCCGCCGATGGCGTATCCGGCGACCATCGCGATCACGGGCTTGGGGAGGCGCCGGATCTGCACCTGCAGGTCGAGGACATTGAGCCGGCCGACGCCCTTGGCATCGCGGTATCCGTCGTCGCCGCGAATGCGCTGATCCCCACCTGAGCAAAACGCGTCCGGGCCCTCGCCGGTGAGGATGATCACGCCGATCTCGGGGTCGTCACGTGCCGTCTCGAAGGCGCGGGTGAGCTCGAAGAGCGTCGTGGGGCGGAAGGCGTTGCGCACCTCGGGACGGTTGATCGTCAGCTTGGCGATCCCTCCAGCGGTCTCGTAGCGAATGTCCTCCCACTCGCCGGTCGCGACCCATTCCACGATGCGATACACCTCAAACTGATCTCGAATCGAAACGCGCTCGCCTCGATGGTAGCCCGACGGCGTCTGTGCGGGCGGTACGCTCGCGACCGTGCCGAATCCCCAGAGCCACATGAAGTTCCGAGCCCGCGACCTTGTCGCCGTGACGCTGCCGCCGAGCCGGGCGTGGCTGCCGATCATGCGCAGCGCTCACGACGTGGGATGTGCGGTCCTGCCGATCCACATCGGCCTGGCCGCCCCGGAACGCGAAAGGTTGATACAGCGCGCCGAGCCGACCGTCATCGTCGATGCGAACGGGGTACGACGGGTCGAGGGCAAACCGGCCACCGACGGCGTCGCCCTGGTGATCGCGACCTCCGGTACATCCGGGACGCCCGGGCTCGCCGAATTGCCGCTCAGTGCAGTCGAATCGGCGATTCGCGCGTCGGCGATCGTGCTTCGCGCGAGCGCGTCCGACCGCTGGCTGTCATGTCTTCCCCTGGCGCACATCGGCGGGATGCTCGTCGTGTACCGGCATCTGCTGCTCGGCGCTCCGGTGAGCTTTCGCACCCGGCTGACGCCGGGAACCCTTGCGGCGCTGCCCGACGCGCGCTTCACATCGATCGTTCCGACGCAGCTCACCCGCCTGCTCGACGCGGGCAGCAATCTGCGCCACTTCCACGCCATGCTCGTCGGTGGCTCGGGGATGGATGCGGCGCTGCGCGATCGGGCCGCGGCTGCCGGCGTCCCCTTCGTGCAGACGTACGGCATGACCGAGACGTGCGGTGGCGTCGTCTACGAGGGACGACCGCTTCCGGACGTTGCTGTTCGCGCGTCCGAAGGCGGTGAGTTGCTCATCAGTGGACCGACGCTAATGCGCGGCTACCGTCTCGATCCGAAGGCGACGGCAGCCGCGTTCGATGCCGACGGGTGGCTGCGTACCGGCGACGGGGGAGAGGTCGATGTGGATGGAACGGTGCACGTGCGCGGCAAGCTCGCCGACGTGATCGTCAGCGGCGGCGAGAAGATCTGGCCCACCGAAGTCGAATCAGCGCTTGCCGGCCATCCGGACGTCGCCGCAGTCGTGGTCTCAGCGAGCCCCGACCGCGAGTGGGGACAACGGGTCGTTGCCCGCGTGGTGCCCCGGATCCCGAGCGATCCGCCGTCGCTCGAGTTGTTGCGGTCGCACGCCGCGGCGACGATCGCGCGCCACAAGCTGCCTCGCGAACTGATCCTCGTCGAGAGCTCTCGACCGCACTGCGCTCGGCAAGATCCGCCGCCACTGAGCCTCAGTCGCGACGCGCGGTGTAGCGCTGCACCTCGCTGTCACCGCTCTCAGCCGCGCGGTCGACACGGCCGTCGCCGACCAGTTTGTCGAGATGCGCCTGCACCGTCCAGGCTGCCAGCGGATACACCTCGACCGGATAGCCCGCATACAGACCGGGGACAAGATCCATCGGGATGAAGGCGCCGTCGTGGTGCTGCGCCGCGTCGAGCACCTGCGCTTCGCGCTGCTCCCGATGGGTGATGTACTCATCGATGAGCGCCATGGCATCGTCGACGCGCTCACCGTGGCCCGGAAACAGCGTGGCGGGGGAGAGATCGCGCACGCGACGCAGCGAGTCCATGTAGTCGGACATATCGCCCTCGCCCGGATGAATCACGGTTGTCGTTCCACTGAGGATGTGATCGCCCGAGTACAGCGCGTGCGACGGCAGGATCGTGGAAGCAGAGATGGTCACGCGTATGTCCCGGGGTGTGGACCGCGACAAGCGCAACGTCGCCGGCGCGCACGACATCACCGTCCTGCATGACGGTGGCGTGCTCGTCGCCGGATGACGGGTCGAAGCAGTGCACGGTTGCCCCGGTACGTTCGGCGAGTTGCGCGGCCAGCGGCCGGTGGTCGGGGTGCGAGTGCGTCAGCACGATCGTCTTGATGCGAGCATGGCGTGCGGCCGCTGCGGTGATGATCGCGTCCAGGTGTGAGTCATCGTCGGGCCCGGGGTCGATGCAGATCAGCGTGCGGTCGCCGCCGACGAGATACGTGTTCGTCCCGTGGCCGGTGAACACCGACGGGTTGGGGGCGAGCACGCGTGTGGTGGTGCCGGTCACTCGAGTGCCATCCATTCGGCAATGATCTCCGGCGTGATGTCGGTCACCTCGACCGGACGCTCGCCAAGCGTCGTCAGGATCGCGTCGACCGACCCGAGTTGCGCGAACTCATGGCACATCATCCGGGTCGGCGGCATGATCGCCGGAAACTGCAGTGGCAGCATCGCCTCGGGCCGGTGCCATCCGCCTTCCACCGCCTCGGCCGCATGCACGTCCACCTGCTGCTGCGCACCGACGCGCATCGCGAAGAACCGGGTGTCGTAACGGCGCCCTTCGCGGGGCGGCGTGATGAAGTGCGCGATGTAGACGAGGTCGTCGGGCGTGATGACGAGGCCGTGCGCGGCGAGCGCCTCGGTGAATCTGCCTCCGCCCAGGACCTGCGCGCGAGCAGCCGTGACCCGACCATCGAGGTCCTCGTCGCCGCTCCCCGCTGCAGCACCGCCGATGAGGAGACCGACCTCCTCGAGGACCTCGCGAATGCCGGCGATCCTGTACGCCTCCGGTCCGGTGCCATCGGCCGCATCGACTGCGCCTCCGGGGAAGACAAATGCTCCCGCGGCGAAGCTGCTGCGACCGGGCCTTCGCAGCATGCAGACCTCGACGCCGCCCTCGACGTCGCGCAGCAGTGCGACGGTGCTCGCCGGGACGGGTGCGGTGGCGACTGTCTCGGTCATGCTTGCCATGGTATGGAGAAAGGCACGCGGGACCAGCGGACCGCGAAACTATGCCGTCGATATGAAGTCACATCTCGAGGTCGCGCTCGAACTCGCGGACATCGCCGACGCGATCACGCTGGCGCGCTTTCGCGCCCCTGACCTTCGGGTCGACACGAAGTCCGACAACACCCCGGTGACCGACGCCGACAAAGCCACCGAGGAGGCACTTCGCGAAGCACTGGCACGGCTCCGGCCCGAACAGCAGATCGTCGGGGAAGAGTACGGCGGCGACGAGAGCGCGGAGTGGCGCTGGATGCTCGACCCGATCGACGGCACGCTGAGCTACGCAAACGGCGTGCCGGTCTGGGCGACGCTCATCGCACTGATGCGCGGCGAGCGCGCTGTCTGCGGCGTTGTCTCGGCGGCCGCGATGGGGAGACGCTGGTGGGCGGCGACCGGACAGGGCGCGTTCACTGAGTCCGGCCGCGTCCATGTGTCACGAACGGCAACGCTCGAGGAAGCGTATGTGTCGTGCACCGACGTCCGAGACTTCGCTGCACGGCGCGGCGAACCCGGGTTCCGTGAGGTGCTGCGCCGGGCTCGCGTCGTCCGCGCGTTCGGCGATTTCTGGTCGCACATGCTCGTCGCCGAGGGCGTGATCGACGTTGCCTTCGAGGCGTGGGTGAACCCCTGGGACGTTGCCGCGACGCAGGTGATCATCACGGAGGCCGGCGGCCGGTTCAGCGATTTCGACGGGGCCGTCCGCATCGAACTCGGGAAACGTCATCTCCACCAATGGTCTGCTCCACGACGACATGGTCAGCCTCATGAGCGCGCCCGGCCAATAAATTCCAACGGGGCTCGTAGAATCCCCGCATGACGGGCCTCGGTGCGATGCGGCGCGTTGTCGACAGTCGACGGAGCGACCGGCGATGCTGGTGATCCCGACGATCGACGTCCAGGGCGGGCGAAGCGTCCGGCCGTCGCAGACCGAGTACGGGCAGCCGACCGTCTACGGCACCGACCCGGCGACGCTTGCCCGAACCTTCATCGATAACGGCGCGACCCGATTGCATGTCGTCGACCTCGATGCCGCTCGTGGCTTGCCGTCGCGGGAGAGCGCTGCCACCGTGTCGCGCATCGTCAACGTCAGCGTGGCTTCGGGGTGCGGCGTCCACGTTGGTGGTGGCGTGCGCAGCGTCGACACAGCGTTGCGCTGGCTCGAAAGCGGCGCGTCGCTCGTGGTGATCGGCAGTGTCGCCGCGCGTGAGCCCGAGCTCGCAGCCGAGATATGCGCCGCGGCTAACGGCAGAGTGCTGCTCGGGCTCGACGTTCGCGCAGGGGTAGCGCGCGTGCAGGGATGGACAGAGGACGGCCTCGCGGCCACCGAACTGCTCAGGAGATGGCGGCGCTGGCCGGCGGCCGGTCTCGTCTACACCGACACCACGCGTGACGGACTCCTCAACGGTCCCAACCTTGACGGCCTGCAGATTTGCCGCGACCTGTACGGCGGACCGGTGATCCTGTCCGGCGGGATCGGCAGCCTCGAGGACATCGCCGCGTGCGCGGCCGCCGGCGCCAGTGGTGTTCTGATTGGTCAGGCGCTTCAAGAGGGCGCTGTCGATCTCGGGAGCGCACTGAACACGTTCGGCAGATCGGGATAGATTCACCGGCTAGACGAGACTGAGTTTCATGTAGACTCCGGTCTCATGAACATTTCAGCTCCTCGTCGGGCTGCGCACCTGACCTGGCTCGCCGCCGGGCTCGCGTTGACAGGTCTGGTCACCGGCTGCGGTGCGACGGCCGGTCAGGCAGCACCGGGGACGATCGCGGTCGTGGCCGCCGAGAATCAGTACGGCAGCGTGGCCGCGCAGATCGGCGGCAAGGATGTCTCGGTCACCTCGATCGAGAGCAACCCGAACACCGACCCGCACACATATGAGGTGAGCCCAAGCGTCGCCGAGGAGATCGGCAGCGCACAACTGGTCATCCAGAACGGCGTTGGCTACGACGACTTCATGACGAAGATCGAGTTGGCGTCGCCGAATCAGTCTCGCAAGGTCATCAACGTGCAGCATCTGCTGGGGCTCCCCGACAGCACCCCGAACCCGCACCTGTGGTATGACCCGACGACGATGCCGAAGGTGGCCACCGCCCTGGCTGCTGACTACGCGGCACTGAAGCCGGCCGACGCCGCGTACTTCACCGAGAACGCTACCAACTTCATCGCATCGCTCAACCCGTGGTTGCAGGCGATCGCCGATTTCAAGGCGCAATACGGCGGTACGCCGGTCGCCACGACGGAACCGGTCGCCGACTACATGCTGGAGGCCGCGGGTGCCGACAACCTGACGCCCTTCCGGTTTCAGGCCGACATCATGAACGGGGTCGATCCCTCGCCACAGGACATCTCGTTCCAGACGAATCTCTTCACGCAGCACAAGGTCAAGGTGTTCGTCTACAACCAGCAGGTGACCGACACGCTGACGCAGACGTTCATCAGCGCCGCACACGCCGCGAACGTGCCCGTCATCGGCGTGTACGAAACGATGCCGACCCCGGGTTTCACCTACCAGACGTGGATGCTCGCGGAGGTCACTGCGCTGCAGAAAGCGGTTGCAGACGGTATCTCCACCGCAAGCTTGTGACCGCGCAGGGAAACAGCCCCAACGGTTCGGACGAGATCCTCGCGGTCGACGGCATCAGCGTCACGCTGTCGGGACGCGAGATTCTGCACGACGTCACGTTCCATATCAATGCGGGCGAATTCACCGGACTGATCGGCTCCAACGGTGCCGGAAAGACGACGCTGATGCGCGTCATCCTGGGGCTCATCGCGCCAACCACCGGCACGGTGCGGGTTGGGAGCGGATCTCGGCAGCCGCTCATCGGGTACGTGCCCCAGCGAATCACGCTCGATCCGGACATGCCGCTGCGCGCGCGTGACCTCGTTGGTCTCGGCATCGACGGACAGCGATTCGGCTTGCCGTGGCCGTCCGCCACGCGTCGCAAACAGGTTGACGCAATGCTCGAGGCGGTCGATGCCGCGCAATTCGCGGACTCGCGAGTGGGCAATCTCTCCGGCGGGGAGCAGCAGCGAATCCTCATCGCACACGCGCTGATCAGCCACCCACGCCTGCTGCTCCTCGACGAGCCGCTCGCGAACCTGGACATCGCCTCCGAACAGGAAGTCGTCGATCTGCTTGCGCGGATTGCGAGGGAGCAGCGAATCGCGGTGCTCATCTCCACCCACGACATGAACCCGTTGCTGCCGGTGATGGATCGCATCGTGTATGTCGCCAACGGACGGATCGCGACCGGAACCACCGCCGAGGTTGTCTCGAGCGAAGCGCTCACCAAGCTCTACGGGGTCCACGTCGACGTCATCCACGTGCACGACCGCATTCTCGTGGTGGCGGGACGTCGCGATGAGGCGCTGCAGCATGGCGGGACCGGATCGATCGTCGAGCTGGTCTAGCGATGATCTTCGAGCCAGGCTTCTTCTCCAACCTCCCGGTCCAGACGGCGCTGGTGGTGGGTGGTGTTGTGGCCGTGGTCTCTGGCATCGTCGGCACGTTCACGGTGATGCGTGGCCAATCGTTTGCCGGTCACTCGCTGGCCGATATCGGTACCGCTGGAGGCTCGGCGGCGTTTCTCATCGGGATCAGTCCGCTCTTCGGGTTTGTCGCAATGAACCTGATGGCCGCCGGAGTGATGGAGTGGATCGGGATCCGACGTCCGCGTGGACGGGATCTCGCAACCGGGATCGTGCTCGGCGCCGCGCTCGGACTGGCCGCGCTGTTCCTGTACCTAGACACCACGGCGTCGAGCACGACGGGTGCGACGGTCAACGTCCTTTTCGGATCGATCTTCACGCTGCCCTCGTCGATGGTCCCCGTCATCGTCATCTTCAGCATCGTCGCCTCGGCGATTGTGCTCGCGATGTACCGTCCGCTCATCCTCAGCTCGGTCAGCTCTGACCTTGCCACCGCGCAGGGGGTGCGTGTGCGTCTGGTGGGGATTGGCTATCTCACCGCGCTCGCGCTGGCGGTGTCGCTCTCCGCGGTCACCATCGGCGCGATCCTGTCGACAGCGCTGTTGATCGGACCCGCCGCGACCGCGCTCCGCGTCACTAACCGGCCCGGTCGCGCGGCGCTCATCGCCTCGGTTATCGGGGTGGCCGCAACATGGGTCGGCGTGCTCCTCGCGTACGACAGCTACTACTGGTTCCCAAGCGGCGGCGGATGGCCGGTGAGCTTCTTCGTCGTGACGTTGATCTTCCTCGCATATCTCGCTTCGCAGCTTCGGTTTCGAGCACGCCCGAAACCTGCAGGTCGGATCAGAGCGACCGAGGCCGGGTGATGTTTTCGGGCCTCATGCTCAACGCCTGGGTGTCGGCCTCGATCGTTGCCGTTGTCGCCGGCATCGTCGGGTTTTTCATCGTCCTGCGCGGTTCCGCGTTCGCAGCACACGCCCTGCCCAACGGCGCGTTTGCTGGAGCTGCCGGCGCAAGCCTCATCGGTGTCGACGCGATCATCGGCCTGGCGGCCTTCTCGATCCTCGGTGCCCTGACGATTGCGGCACTCGGACAGCGTGCACGCCACGATGTCGCGACTGCACTCGTGATCGTCGTGATGCTCGGTCTTGGATCGCTCTTCCTGTCGATGACCACCGAATATGCGCCTGTGATCTTCTCGCTGCTCTTTGGAGAGGTCCTGGGCGTCAGCAGCAGCGAATTGATTCCCATCACAGCGATCGGCGTGGTCTGCATCGTCGCCGTGTTGGTGGTGTACCGGCCGCTGATGTTCTCGTCGGTGATGCCCGACGTTGCCGAGGCTCGGGGAGTCGGCCGCCTGCGGATGGAGGTCGTGTTCCTGCTGGTGGTCGCTCTCACGACGACGATGGCAGTGCCGGTCGTCGGAGCCCTGCTCATCTTCAGCCTGCTGATCAGCCCGGCGGCTGCGGCCCGGTCCTTCACCAACAGGCCGTTCACAGCCATGGGCCTGTCGGTCCTGATCGCGCTCGGCACGGTGTGGGCGGCAATTGCCCTCGCATACCTGTCCAACCTCCCGATCGGATTCTTCGTCGGGTCGATCGGGGCCGCCACGTACGCGGTGGGTAGGGGATGGGCCGCACGTCAGGGGACGCGGACGTCGACGGCTGCGGGCGCCATCGGACGGCGGCCGATCGGCCTGGAGGTTCCGTAGCGCTGGACGGCGCCCGTCCTGCGCACGGCGCGGGTAAGATCGCCCGGTGCCGCAGGAACCAGGAACCTCGCGTTCTCGACCGCTCGGACTCATCGGCGCGCTGATCCTTCCGGTGCTGGCGGGGGCATGCGCGACGGTCGCCGCGGCGGGGCCGGTGCCGCTTCGGATCGGCGCGATCTTTCCCCTGGCGGGGACCGACGCACCCGACTCGACCGACGAGTACCTCGGCGTCCAGCTCGCCGCGCAGATGGTCAACGCGTCGGGAGGCGTCGGGGGCAGGTCGATCTCGCTGGACCTGCGCGACGTTGAGGATCAGGCGCAGATCCCCGCCGCAATCTCGAGCCTCCACGCCGACGGAGTTCCTGCCGTAATTGGCGCATACTCCTCGCAGCTGTCGATCCCCGCGGCCGCCGCGGTGGCCGCTGACGGGATGGTGTACTGGGAGACCGGCGCGGTCGCTGATCGCGTGACCGGGGAGTTGCCGCTGGTGTTCCGCGTTGGCGTCGACGGCGCGGAGCTGGGCAGCAACTCCGGCCAGTTCATCATCTCCCAGCTGGTCCCGAAGCTCGGCCCGGTCTCGAGGATTCGCGTCTACTTCGTCACCGCCGACGACGAGTACGGGCACTCCGTCGCGGACGCGACGCGAAGCTCGTTGGAGGCCGGTGGAACTCAACATCAGCGGCGAGTCCGTCTACAACCCCTACACGCCCAACTGGGCGCCGGTGATGCAGGCGCTCGCTGCCGCGAAGCCCGACATCCTGGTGCTGTCGTCGCACATCCAGGACGGCATCGCGTTCCGTCGCGCCTTCCTCGCGGCAGGGCTGTCAGTCAAGGTGTTCATGGGGACGACGATGGCGCAGTGCGACCAGGACTTCGGCAACGTGCTCGGGTCGGGCGCGGTCGGCGTGTTCGCGTCCGACCGTCCGCAGGCGAACTTCAACCCCGATGCGCTCGACCCGCAGGCCCGAGCGCTGTACAACCGTTTTGCCGCGCTCTGGAAGCAGCGCACCGGGGACGTGCCGAGCGAGGAGGGGATTGCGGGCTTCAGCGCGGCATGGGTGCTTTTCGCCGATGTCCTTGGTCGAGCCGGCAGCGACGGGGCGCAGAGCATCGCCGCAGAGGCTCGCTCGCTCAACCTCCCCGAGGGCAGCCTGCCCAACGGCGCTGGCGTGCTCTTCTCGACCGCGTCCGGCCAGGTCGGTCAGAACATCCGCGCTGCCGCGGTCGTCTGGCAGTGGCAGGCGCCCCGCGTCAGCGTCGTCGTCTGGCCGCCGATCTACGCCACCGGACAGGTGAAGCTGGCCCTGCACGCATCGTGATTGGCTGAGGCCCCATCGAGCCATACTCGAACCATGGAAACAGCGACATTCGGCGCAGGGTGCTTCTGGGGCGTGGAATCGGTATTCGAGCAGGTCGACGGGGTCACGTCGACCAAGGTCGGCTACACAGGCGGCTTCACTGAAGCGCCGAGTTACGAGGACGTCTGCCGGCACACCACCGGCCATGCCGAGGCGGTCGAGGTCACGTACGACCCCACCAAGGTGAGCTACGAGAAGCTCCTCGACATCTTCTGGATGAACCACGATCCGACGCAGCTGAACCGTCAGGGTCCGGACGTCGGCGACAACTACCGGTCGGTGATCTTCTTTCACTCCCCGGGACAGGAAGCCGAAGCCGTTGCCTCGAAGGCAGCGCTCGAGCAGTCGGGACGGTACCGCCGCCCGATCGTCACCGAGATCGTCCCAGCAGGAAAGTTCTGGGATGCCGAGGAGTACCACCAGAAGTACTTCTCGCGGCGCGGCATCGCCGCGACCTGCAATATCCCGGCGTGACGCCGTGAGCGTGAGGAGTTGGTTCGAGGATTCCATGAACCAGATCGACGCGATCCGCCTGCGCCGGCGCAAGAAACTTCCCGAGTCCATCGAGAAGCCGTACTGGCACCGCGACGCCTTTTCCAAAAACTCGGCCCGTCTCGGAGCGCTCGGCTACGCAGTGGAATCCGAGGCCGACAGCGACGCATATGTCAGTTCGACCTATCCGGCGAACACTGGTGGCGGCTTTGGTCAGCTCAGCCGGACCGTGACCCGGCGCGTGCCGTCGATACACGTGACGTACCGGCGGGAGCCACAGGCAAGCTGAGCTGATCTCGCGACGGGTCAGCGATCGGCCACTTCGCGCAACGCGGTCAGCAGCGACTGGCCATACCGTGCGAGCTTGGCCGGACCGACGCCGGCTATCAACACCAGTGAGGCGCTGGACGTCGGATTGCGGCGGGCGATCTCGACCAACGTCTTGTCGTGAAACACGACGTACGGTGGCACTTCGCTGCTGCGGGCCACCTCCAGTCTCCAGCGTCGCAGCGCCTCGAATCTGGCGCTGATCTCGGGCGTGAGTTCCGCGACGGGACCGCTCGCCGAGCTCTTGCGTCCCCGAGTTGTTGAGCGCGTTCGCGTCGCACGGACGTCGACCTCGACAGCGGTATCACCATGCAGTACCGCGCGCCCGCGCTCGGTGATCCCCAGCGTCGGTTTCTCGCCGTGGCCCCGCGCCACGCAGTCCAGCTCGACGAGCCGTTCGAGGAGGTCGCGGATTCGATCGACGTCCCACGTCCGGAGCGCGCCGAAGAACGGCAATTCCGTGACCCACGAACGGGACGCCGTCCACGCATCGGTGGCGCCGCGAAGGATCGACGCGATGCGCACACCACCGAGGTGGTTGTCGAACCGCGCAATACATGCGAGTGCGGCAGCGACGTCGACGGGATCGACGCTGGCAACGGCGCCGCTGTCGGGATCCAGGCAGTTGTCGCACGCACGGCAGGTCCTGGGTACGCCCTGTTCGCCGAAGTAGTCGGCGATGCGCGCGTGGCGGCAGCTGCGCGAGATCGCGTACTCCATGACCTGGGTCACGCGTGCATACGCATTCGCTTTGAGCAGCGCCTGCTCGGCAAAATCGACCGGCGCGCCGGTCAACCGCCGGATGCTGCCGTCGGGCTGGATGACCTCGGCGCGACGCAAGAGCTCCAGTGCCGCACGCGCCGGGTTGGCGCCAACGCCGCGCGAGTCCCAGTCGTCGATGGAGTCCGTCCCCTCGCGCAGGAGTTCGCGATACACCGCGCGTACGACATCGCGCTCGGGATAAGCCTGCTCGATGAAGAACTCCTGGAGCTGCCGGTCCGCGGCGTTGTACAGCAGCGTGCACTCGGACGGCTCGCCGTCACGGCCCGCGCGCCCTGCCTGCTGGTAGTACTCCTCGAGGCTGCCGGGGAAGTCGTGATGGATCACGCGGCGGATGTCCGGGAAGTCGACGCCCATGCCGAACGCCGACGTCGCGACGATTGCCTGCAGGCGTCCGGCGGCGAATCCCTCGTGTACGCTCTGCCGCAAATCGCCGTCGAGAGCACCGTGGTACGACGCGACTGACACGCCGGCCTGTGCGAGCACGTCGGTGATGCTGTCCGTCGTTCGCCTGCTGCCGCAGTAAACAAGGGCGCGCCCGCCCCCCGGACGGATCAACCGCAAGACCGCGTCACGTTTCTCGGCGACGCCACGGCAGCGGATGACCGACATGGTCAGGTTCTCGCGGACGAATCCAGTGACGCGCTCAACCGGCGCGTGCAATCCAAGGCTCGTCGCGATGTCCTCGCGGACGCGCGGCGTTGCGGTGGCGGTGAACGCACCCACGGGCGGGCGTCCGCACGCGGCGATCGCCTCACCGAGACGCCGGTACTCGGGGCGGAAATCGTGGCCCCAGCTGGAGATGCAGTGTGCCTCGTCGACGACGAACCGTTCCACTGCAAGACGGCTCAAGCTTTCGAGAAACCCGGTCGCGCCGATTCGTTCCGGTGCGAGGTAGAGGAAACGCAGCTCGCCGGCGCCCGCGGCGCGCAAAAAGTCCGCGCGGACTGTGGCGCTGACCTGGCTGTGCAGACACGCGGCGGGGATGCCGAGCTCGTTGAGCCTCGCGACTTGGTCCACCATCAGCGCGATGAGCGGCGACACCACGATGGTGAGGCCGCCGTTGACGATGCCGGGGATCCAGTAGCCGATGCTCTTCCCGGAGCCGGTCGGCGCTACGAAGAGAACATCAGCGCGTGCTTCGGCGGCGGCAATGACGTCGGCCTGTCCCGGACGGAAGTCCGCGAAGCCGAAGGTCTGCTCGAGTACCGCGCGAGCCCGCGCCGAGGGCTCGATCGCGAATCAGTCCTTCTTCTTGTCGAGAGACAGCGCGCAGGAGTTCATGCAGTACCGCTGCCCAGTCGGCGCGGGGCCGTCAGGAAAGACGTGGCCGAGGTGGCCACCGCACTTCTTGCAGCGGATCTCCGTGCGCGGGATGAGCATGCTCCAGTCGCGATGCTCTTCAACGGCGTCCGGGTTGATCGCCTCGTAGAAGCTCGGCCAGCCCGTGCCGGAGTCGAACTTCGTCTCGGAGCTGAAGAGCTCCGCGCCGCAGCCCGCGCAGCGATACACGCCGGCGGCGTCGACGTGGACGTATTGGCCGGTGAAGGCCCGCTCGGTGCTCGCCTTGCGGAGCACGGAATACTGCTCAGGTGTCAGGCGCTGACGCCACTCTTCGTCGGTCAGGGTGATCTTCTCGTCCATCGTGCTTACTTTCTACCCGGTTTCCCCGGATTCGACGCGTACAGAGCTGCTGCCGCGGCCAGGGTCTCCGCCATGTGCGCGCGCAGTGATGGGGGTTCGAGAACCTCGACGTTCGAGCCCCAACGCATCAGCCAGGGACGCATCTCCACCTCGCTCGCGACATCGAGACGGACCTCGATCCCGCCGCCGCTGAGGTTGGACCGCTGTGCTCTCGCGGGCCAGGGCGTCTCGTCCACCCACTGCCGCACGGCCTCTGGAAAGCGGAGGACAACTCGATCGCCACCCGAGCCCTGCCAGATGGACCATGCCGAATCGAGTGCCGTGTCGATGTCGAAGTCGGATGGCACCTCGAACGTCGTCGGCAACAGGCGCGCGGTGCGGATGCGATCAAGCCGGAAGGAGCGGACCTCGCTCGACACCGAGTCGTGTGCAAAGACGTAGATGTGCCGGCTCTCGGCGGCCGGTTCGATGAAATACGGGCGCAGATCGCGCCGCGACTCGACGCCCTTCGCGTCGACGTAGCGGACCTCGATCTCTCGATGCTGGACGAAGCCGTCGATCACCGCCCGCTCGACGCCGAGGCGTTCCGGCGCAGGTTTGCGACGTTCCGCGGCCGCAAGCGTCCGCCGCAGGTACTCGCTCACCAACGGCACCGCCAGCGCCCGGGAGAGATGCGCGAGCGCACCGACGAGCGCAGGGTCCTGTTCGGGACGAAGTTGCTGCAGCAGGCGCACCGCGACGAGCAGCAGTGTCGCCTGGTAGTGATCGAGCTGCAGGGGTGGGAGCCGGCTGCCCTGGCCGATGCGCCAGCGGCCGTCCTTCGTCTCGATGTCGATGCCGGCGTTGTCCCGGAGCGTCGCGACATAGCGCTGGACGGTGCGCGTGTTCACCTCCAGCTCGTCCGCGAGCTGTCGCGTCGTCAGGCCGACTTCCGTCTCGGAGAGACGCATGAAGAGCTTGATGACGCGGTATTCCTTCTCACCCTTCTCGTAGTCGCCTGGCACGCCGACGAGCCTAGCGTGTCGTCCGGGACTCTGCGGGGATGTCGAGCCGGTATCCGACGAGCTCGGGACCACCCGGACTCTGATGCGGCCCTGTCGAGACGAAGCCGAGCGAGCGGTACAGCAGCTGCGCGGCAACCATCGCAACATTGGTGTCGAGCGTCATCACCCGCCGGCCGCGCTCACGGGCGAGGTCGATGCACGCGATCACGAGCCGGCGTCCGATGCCCTTGCCCCGGTGCTCGGGACTGACGCCGACCATGCGCAGGTGCGCCTCGTCCGGGGCGAGAGGTTCGGACGGCCCGGGACGGACCCGTGCGTCGAGTTCCAGGGTGGCGGAGCCGGCGATGACGCCTCCATCGAGCGCGACGAGCACGGTCGTCCGATCCGCGCGGCTGGCGACGTCGGCCATCCTCTCCAGGTACGCGTCCCAGCCGCGTGCATCCGGTCGCCGGTACTCGTGATAGGCGCCCGCCGTCGCCGCACCCGCGGCAGCGTATTCCGATGCACGAACCGGCCGGATCTCGATCTCGTCGGGCATCCGGTCACCCTACGCGACAGGCTCCTGTCGCGGCCCGATTCCACGCTACAGACCATGGATCCAGACACCTCGAACCCGGGCAGCGGAACCACCGACGGCGATGGGCAGTATTTCCGCCGCGCACAGGCGTTGATGGCACGCCGAGCTGAGCTCTTCGCGACGGTTCCTTCGCTGTCGCTCGAGCGCGCTGCCGCAGTCGGACCGACGCCACAGGATCGGGCACACGGCACCCGCCGCTCAGGCGGCCGCCAGCTCAGCCTCCCCATCTCGCGCGAACGGGGGCGCCGTCGAGCGAGGATGCTTCGCTGATGCGATTCCTCGCTGACGGCTGTCCCGTCTACACGGCCACCGACCTCTGCGACTACCTGGCCTGCGGTCACCTCGTCTCGCTCAAGCGGCGCGTCGCGTCCGGAGAGCACATCGAGCGCGACCCGTCGGCGCTCAGCGAAGTACTCGCCAACCTCGGGGCTGGACACGAGCGCCGGCATCTCGACGCCCTCACCGCCAGCGGTCTTCGAATCAAGGCATTCGAGGATGGCGCCGACCGGTACGCAACATCCGCCGCTGAGCTGCAGGCGCTCGAGGCCGGGACGCTCGAGGCCATGCGCGCCGGCTACGACGTCATCTATCAGCCGACGTTCTTCGACGGGCGCTGGCTCGGCCGCGCGGACTTCCTGCTGCGCGTCGACCGGCCGAGTGACCTTGGCTCGTTCTCGTACGAGGCCGCGGACGCGAAGCTTGCTCGCCGGGTTCGCTCCGAGGCGTTGCTGCAACTGTGCGAGTACTCGGCGCATCTCGAGCGACTGCAGGGGACAGCGCCACAGTGGATGCAGGTCATCCTCGGTGAGCGGACGGAACATCCGTATCGCGTCGACGAGTTCTCGGCGTACCACGCCGCGGTAAAACGCGACTTCGACGCGGCGATGCTCTCGCGCTTGGATGACACGTACCCCGATCCGGTTGCGCACTGCGGTACATGCGGCTACGCCAAGCGATGCGCGGCGCAGCGCAGGAACGACGATCACCTGTCCGAAGTCGCGCGAATGCGATCGGGTCAGGTGCTCGTATTCAAGGACGCCGGCATCGACACGATGTCGGCGCTGGCACTCACCCATGCCGACGCGGAGCCGCCGGGTCGCATGCAGGCCGAGACGTTCCGGTCGCTCCGCGCGCAGGCCGCGTTGCAGCACAAGGGGCCAGAGCCCAACGGTTCGCCACGATACGAGCTGCTCGATGCGTGGGAGGTCGGCCACGGTCTGTGTGCGCTTCCGGCGCCATCACCCGGCGATCTCTTCTTCGACATGGAGGGCGACGGGCTGGCTCGCGACGTCCCGCTCGAGTATCTCTTCGGCGCGGTCGACACGCGCGGGAAATATCACGCGTGGTGGGGACACGATGCGGCGGGGGAGAAACGTGCCTTCGAGGCGTTCGTCGACTTCGCGATTTCGCACCTCGATCGCCATCCCGACATGCACATCTACCACTACGCCGCGTACGAGAAGACCGCGCTGCGCCGCCTCATGAGCCGGCACGGCACTCGTGAGGAGGAGGTGGACCGCCTGCTGCGCAACGAGGTGCTCGTCGACCTCTACCGTGTGGTGCGCCAGGGAATTCGGCTGTCCACGGACTCCTACTCGCTCAAAAAGGTGGAGCGCTTGTACATGCCGGCGCGCGAGGAGTCGATCGCCGACGCCGCCGGCAGCATGGTCATGTACGAACGGTGGTTGATCAGCCGCGAGGACGGCAGCGACGGCGACCCCACGCTGCTCGAGGAGATCGCGCTCTACAACGAGCGTGACTGCGCATCGACCGTGCTGCTGCGCGACTGGCTCGAGGCGAGGCGCGCCGAGGAGGAGACGCTTCGCGGGGCTCCCGTTGAGCGCCCCGAGGCTGTCGACCGTGGCGCCTCCGAAGCCGTGCACGACAAGGTGGTCGCCACCCAGGAGATTGCAGCTGCGCTCGTGGCCGGGGTCCCCGAGGTGTTGGAGGAACGAACCGTCGCCGAGCAAGCCCGATGGTTGCTCGCACCGGTACTGTCGTATCACCGCCGTGAGAGCAAGGTCGGCTGGTGGCGACACTTCGATCAGCTCACGATGACGCCCGAGGAACTGGAAAACGACACCTACGCCCTGGGGCCGCTGGTGCAGATCGGTTCGCGCGAGGAAGGGACGCGCGTCGTCGAGCGTTATCGATTCGATCCGCAGGAGCACCGCATCGGCAAGGACGACAAACCTCTGAATCCGCAGGTGCGCAACGAGCGGGGTTGGGCCGTCACTGCCGGCGAGGTGACTGAGCTCGACTCGGCTCGGGGAGAGATAACGATCTCGCGAACGCCTGCGCAAATGGCGTGGGGGTCGCCACGATTCCTCGTCCCCACGACGCCGATTCAAACGAATGCGCAGGAGGAGTCGCTCCTCGACCTCGCGCGCTGGGTGGTCGCAAATGGTATCGACGCGCCAGGTTCGCAGCGCGCCGGTCGCGATCTGTTGATGGGCCTTCCACCTCGCCGCTGTACGCCGGCGCACGGTGAGCTCCGTATGGCCGGCGAGACGGCACCGAAGACCGCGATCCGCCTGATCCTTGACCTCAACGCGGGATGCCTTCCGATCCAGGGACCACCGGGAGCCGGCAAGACCCACACCGCGGCCGAGGCCATCCTTGCGCTGCTTGATCAGGGTCGCGGCCCGATCGGCATCACCGCGCTCTCGCACAGCGCGATTCGCACGCTGATGGGAAAGATCGAGGAGCTCGCACCAAGGCTCGGGCCAATGCCGCGGATGATCCACCAGCGGTCTTCCACGGCGGGGACCGATGCGATCCGGATGGCACGGACTCCTCAGGACGTCGAGAAAGCACTGGCACAGGACGAGGTCGATGTCGTCGGCGGCACCTCGTGGCTCTTCTCGCGACCGGAGCTCGAGGGCATGTTCGACACGCTCGTCATCGATGAGGCCGGTCAACTGTCACTGTCCGACGCGCTCGCCGTCTCACGTGCCGCTCGCAACCTCGTGCTCGTCGGGGATCCTCGCCAGCTGGCGCAGCCGTTGCAGGGCAGCCATCCGCCGGGAGTCGGTGTCTCGGCGCTCGACCATCTCCTGGGGGGCGACGTCACCGTCGCGCCCGACCGGGGCGTGCTGCTCGACCTCACGTGGCGCATGCATCCGGACGTGAGCGCGTTCATCTCGCGTTCCTTTTACGAGCACCGGCTCGGTTCCGAGCCGCAATGCGCGCGCCAGGCAGTGCTCGAGAACGGCGTGCCGATGACGGGGCTCCGCCACGCATTCGTCGACCACGCCGGGGATCGGATCCGGTCCGACGACGAGGCACAACGCGTGCGCGAGATCATCGACCAGCTGAAGCGCGGCACGTGGCGTTCGGACAGCGGCGCGGAGCGCCGTCTGACGCTCGATGACATCGTCGTCGTCGCGCCGTACAACGCGCATGTCGCGTGCCTCGTCGAGGCACTGCCCACCGGTGCTCGGGTTGGCACGGTGGATCGCTTTCAGGGGCAGGAGGCAGCGGTGAGCATCTTCTCGATGGCGACGTCGAGCGTCGAGGATCTCCCGCGCAACCTGGAGTTCCTCTTCAGCCTCAACCAACTCAATGTCGCTGTCTCCCGTGCGCGTGCGGTGTCCATTCTCGTGTGCTCTCCAGAACTGCTTCGCGCGCGCTGTCACACGCCCGAGCAGATGCGGCTCGTCAATGCGCTGTGCCGGTATGCGGAGATGGCGATGCCGTGGCACGTCCCGGCGCTACGCGAGGTTATGCTCACCGCGTGACCGAGGCGACGCTGCGGGACCGTCTGCTGCAGACACTCGAAGCAGCGCAGGAGCACGAGGCGGTGCTGCTGACGCTGTGCGACGACACACCTGCGGCCGAGGAAGGACGCTGGACCGCGAAGGACAACATCGCCCATCTCAACACGTGGCGCGAGCATGCGGTCCGCATCCTCGACTCGGTTCGCCTGGGAGGACCGGTGGAGGGTCCGTTCGACGACAGCCAGATCGACGGCCGCAACGCCGAGATCTACGAAGCGCACCGGTACGACTCCGCCGATGTGGTTCGCGCGGCGGCCGTCACGACGTACGCGGCGCTCAAGGAAGCGGTTGCAGGTTGTAGGGATGTCGAACTGCGCCGCGAGCGACCCACCGGCGGCGAGGTCTGGCGGCTCGTGCCCGGCAACGGCCACGCGCATGTGGCGCAACACGTGTCGTCATGGCTGGCGGAGCACGATGACCCAGCTGGTGCGGAGGCGACGGCGCTCTGGGCCTACACGCTCGAGACCGAGCTGTTCCCCGAGCCTGCGGACAAGGCGGTTGCCGACTACAACCTGGCGTGCTTCTACGCGCGCAATGCTCGTGTCGACGAGGCGTTGCCTCTGCTGGGCGGCGCGCTCCGCAGTCAGCCGGAACTCCGCGAGTGGGCGATGAACGATCCCGACCTCACGCCGATTCGACAGGACCCGCGCGTCCAGAGCCTCGTCGGCGCCTGACGAAAGAAGGGGACAGGAAGGTGGTAGCAGGAAGGTGGTAAGGGGAACCCTGTTGGCGTGTTGCCTCGGAGTGGTTGCCGCACTCGCTGCGTGCGCAAGCAATACGACCCCGACACCGACCGGCTCTGGCCCCTCCATATCTCCAGTGACGACGCTGCCGGGGTCGGCGCCAACTGCCGAGCCCACCCCGTCGCCAACGCCGGCGCCGATCCTCTCCCCAGCACCTGTTCCACCGGTGAGCGGCGTGTCCGAGTGCTCGTTGACCCTCGAGGTCGGCATGGACGGCAATGCCAGTCCTGTTCTGTGCCCCGGTGGCGGCATCAACGTGCTGGCGTGGAACTACTTCGAGAAGAACAAGCCACGCGTCATGGCGTTGAGTCCGACGGCCACCGTGCAGCAGGTGGAGGCAGCGATGTGCAGCGACCTTGCCACCTCGACCGTCCCGATCGAGACGAGCGCGGGGGAGCTGGCGTTCCTCTACTACGGATGGGAGTTCGTCGGCGTTTCAGACATCTCGACGGCCTTTCCCGGATTCTGCCCCGGAGGTTAGCGGGCGTCCTGAGCCCTATCGCGGGCTAGCGGCTCGGCTACGTCACGTCGCCTGGCGGCGATCGACGTACAGGCCCTGCAGGGATCGGCCCACCGGGCCACGTTCGTCATACAGTCGGCTGTGTGCAAGGCCCACGCCGCGTGCGTCGACGTCCGTTGTCGCGTCGAGGCAGACCCATTCGCCCTCGGGCTCGCGATGCAGATAGACGGTCAGGTCGGTGTTGATGAACACGAACTGGTCCCACGGCAACACAGCGCTGACACCGTTGCCGAAATCCGCGGCGGCAAGTGCCCGTTGGAGTGGCGTCGGTGTTTCGCCGGCAACCACCGGCATCGTGAGTCGCAACCAGCCGATAGCGGCCCCGGACTCCAGAAACGCACCTTTCGCGTAGCGCATCTCGATGCCGGTGCGGTGGAATGCCGGCTCATCGCTTTCGGGCACGTGCGCAGCCGACTCCGCCGGTCGAGCAAACGGTGGAGGAGTTGGTTCGGCCGGGCCCAGCTCGAGGTCGGTGACGCGCATGCGCCACGCAGAAGCTCGGCACACTTCTGTGTCGCCGTCCATCAGCGTGGCGCTGAGCAACTGCACACGCCGTCCGTTGCGTTCGATGCGCGTGGATACGGTGAGGGGACGCAGCGGAACCGGACGAAAGATCTCGACCGTCGTACGCACGACCGTCATCGGTGTCTCCGACGGCAGCGCCTCCATCACGCCACCGATGAGCGCGGCCGGCGCACCGCCGTGCATCGCCGCTGGATCCCAGGGACCACGGGTGTGCTCGCTCGGGACGAACCGTCCCGAGTCGGGCGTGAACAATGCGTCGGCCACCCGCGAATGGTGCAGGAACCCGCTCGCGGCCGGTATCGCGCGACTGCCTGATACGCTGGGATCGCAGTGGCTGTGCGGCACACGACCATAGCGGCGAACGGCATGCGGTTCGACGCGCTCAGCGCGGGTCCTCCCGATGGTGAGCTTGTCCTGCTCCTCCACGGCTTTCCGCAGACCGGCTCCTGCTGGCGCAACGCGCTCAACACGCTCAGCGCGGCCGGATATCACGCCGTTGCGCCCAGCCAGCGCGGGTATTCGGCAGGCGCGAGGCCCGAAGGTGTCGACGCATACCGCGTCAGTGAACTCTGCGACGACGTGCTCGCGATGACGTCAACGCTGGGCGCGACGCGCTTCCACGTCATCGGGCACGACTGGGGCGGGACCGTCGCGTGGGCGCTCGCGGGCGACCATCCGGAGACAGTCATCTCTCTGTGCGCCGTTTCCACTCCGCACACAGCTGCACTCCGCCAAGCGCTGCAAGGCACGCAGCAACGCGTGCGGATGGCGTACATCCCCATCCTGCGGCTGCCGCATGTTGCCGAATCGCTCTTCGAGGCGGGTGGTGGCATCGTCGCCGAGTCGCTGCTCACCGCGACCGGCCTCACCAGGGCACACGCCCATCGCGACGTCGCCGCACTACGCAACGTGGGACCGACCGGCCCGCTCAACTGGTATCGAGCGCTTGGCACCGAACCTGCCCACGCTGAGCCCGTCGAGATTCCCGTGCTGCACATCTGGAGCGACGGCGATCCGGTGTTCACCCGCGAAGCGACGGAGCTCACCGCGGAGCGCTGCACGGGCGACTACCACCTCCTCGAGCTGGAGGGCGGCTCGCACTGGATCCCAGACCAGCACTGGGACGACGCCTCCGACGTCGTCCTTGAACACCTCGCGGCCAATCCCGCCGGCGCCTGAACCCCTCATGGCGGGGATCGAGGTCACCGGAATCGCGCAGCGGCGCTCGTGGGAATCACCGGGATTGCCCGACGTCGAGCAGGTCCGACCGGGGCTGTGGTCGGTGCCGGTCCCGCTGCCGAACAACCCGTTGCGCTACGTGCTGGTCTATCTCCTCGAGGTCGACGACGGTCTCGCGGTCATCGACACCGGCTGGAGCACCGAGGAGGCCTGGGCCGCGCTGGTTGCCGGCATGGCCGTCGCCGGGTACACGCCGAAGGACGTCCGGGCGATCCTCATCACGCACATCCACCCCGACCACTACGGGCTTGCGGGTCGCCTCCGCGAAGCTTCAGGCGCGTGGATCGCGCTGCACCCTGCCGATGCGGCGCTCATCCCGGCGCGATACGGCACCGGCGTTGAGGCCCTGCTCGCAAGCATGGCTGCGTTGCTTGTCGAGGCCGGTGTGCCCGAGGAGACACGTGAAGAGCTCACCGTCGCTTCGATGGGAGTGCGCGAGTTCGTGGCTGCGGCCCTGCCCGACGTGCTGCTCAAGGACCGGGCGGCAGTACCGCTCAAAGGGTGGGATCTGACCACGCTGCACACTCCGGGGCATTCACCCGGCCACGTCTGCTTTCTGGACAGCGGACGTCGCCTGCTGTTCAGCGGCGACCACGTGCTGCCGAGGATCAGCCCGAGCATTGCCGTCCACGTCCAGCAGCCGGACAACCCCCTGGCAGACTTCCTCGACGCGCTCGGCAAGGTGCACGACCTCGACGTCGACGAGGTCCTGCCCGCTCACGAGTGGCGTTTTCGCGGCCTCGCGCCGCGTGTCGACCAGCTCGTCGACCACCATCACCGCCGGCTGGAGGAGACCATCGCCGCGATCACCGCATCGCCCGGCGCGACGTGCTGGGACGTGACGCTGCTGCTCCGCTGGTCGCGCGACTGGTCCGAGATCAAAGGCTTCATGCGCCGGGCGGCAGTTGGAGAGACGCTCGCCCACCTCGTGCTGCTCGAGCGTTCAGGGCGCGCCCGGCGCGTCGGCGAGAACCCGGGTCGCTGGTACCCGGCAGCCTCGGACTGAGTGTCCCGGGCCTACGCCTCGAGATCCGGGCGGATGCGGGGCACAGACCACCCCACGGCAATGAGTCCGGCGGCGATGGACACCGCGATCATGAGGAGCGCGACGGTGATCAGGCCGCGGCCGGCGGCGAACGCGATCGCCGTCACCGACACGCCGACGGCGGTGCCAAGCCCCCGCGCCGTGTTGAGGAGCCCACCGGCCGCACCACCGCGATCGATCGGCGCTGCGCTCATCGTCGCGGCGTTGTTTGCGGGAATGAAGAGGCCCATCCCCACTCCCGCGATGGCCAGGGCCGGGACCGTGAGCCCGGGATGGCTTGCGGCGGCCGCCAGGATGCCCATGGCCGCCGCGGTGATCGCCATCCCGACCCCGGCGGGCAGTCGCGGCCCGGCACGATCGCGGATCACCCCCCCGAACGGCGCCACGATCGCCAGCGCGAGCGGCAGCGCCGTCAATTCGAGACCGGCGGCGGCCAGTCCCAGATGCTCCTCGCGCTCGAGAAAGAACGGCACGGCGACGAGGCAGCTGAAGAGCACGACATACGAGAGGAGCGCCGAGCTGATCCCGGCGATGAACGTGGCGACGCGGACGAGCGCGTCGTCGATGACCGCCCCAGGGGCGCGCCGTTGCCGCCGGAACGCGGCGAACGCGAGCAGGGAGGCGACGATCGCCAGGGCCAGGATGGTCCACCCAGGGGTGTCCGGCTGCGCGGCCAGCGAGAGTGCTGCGAGCGCGGCAGACGGGATCGCCGCCAGCAACACTGTCCCCTGAGCGTCGATCCGGCTCTCTGTATCGCGGTGCGTGCTCCTCGGCAGGAGGAACCATCCAAGCCCGAGACCGACCAGGCCGATCGGGACGTTGACCAGGAAGATCCACCGCCACCCGCCCAGCGCGGTGAGCGCCCCGCCGAGCACAGGCCCGAGCGTGAGCCCCACGGCCTGTGCGGCACCCTGGATCCCAAGCCCGGTACCCAGTTTCGACGTCGGGAGGACGTCTCGAATGAGCGCATACGAGTTTGCCTGGAGCATCACCGCGCCGACCGCCTGGACGAACCGCGCGGCCACCAGCAAACCGAGCGACGGCGCGAGCGCGCACGCGGCGGATCCGACCACGAACACGCCGAATCCGTATGTGTAGAGGAGTTTGCGGCCGATCCGATCGGCCAGCTTCCCGACGGCGGCGACGGTGCCGGCAAGGACGAGGACGTAGATGAGCACCACCCACTCGACCGCCGCGATGGACGCGTGGAGATTGAGGCGGAGCACGGGCAGCGCGGTGGAGACGATGCTCGCGTCGAGCTGGCCCATGAACGCGCCGACGCAGACGGTACCCACGGCGAGCCAGGGCGCCGACGGCATCGCCCGGATCCACGCCGGGCGGCGCGGCTCGGTGAGGATCCTCGGCGTCGGCCGCCTCGGTGCGTCCGGCTCAGGCACGGTTCTCAGGACCTCCCGCGAAGCGTTCTGCGACCACCATGCCCCCACATCATCCGGCACGATCCGGCTGGCGGCGCCGGGTGCCATGGCGAATGTCGCTGAGCGGTGACGGAACGATGGTCGCCCAATTCGCTTGCTTCAGCCGCTCGATACTGGGGCGACCACCTGTCCACGCGCCCGGGAGGTCGCACTCGTTGGCCCAGCAGCGCATCCTTCTCGTCGACGATGAACCGCGACTGCTGCATGTAGTCGGGTTGTATCTCAGCATGGAAGGATTCGAAGTCACCGAGGCACAGGACGGCACCGAGGCGCTGAGCAAGCTCGAAACCGAAACCTTCGACCTGGCCATCCTCGACGTGATGATGCCGGGCGTCGACGGGATCGAGGTGTGCCGCCATATTCGGGCGAAACCGCAGACACAGTCGATGCCTGTGCTGGTGTTCACCTCGCTGTCAGCCGACGCCGACGTCGAGCGTGCGAGGCTCGCGGGCGCCAACCACCTGATCACCAAGCCGTTCAGCCTTCCGGGGCTCGGCGCGGTCGTCCGCTCCTGCTTCGAGGACACGCCGGCCCTCGCAAGCTGATCAGTACAGCGCGCTCGATTCGTTCGGTGCGTTGGGTTTGGTACGATCGGGTGTCTGAGGAGGCTGCTCCATGGCGCCATTTGATCGAATGTGGAAGCTGCGGCAGGCGTTGCGACGGCCGTCCGGTCGCGTCCGCTGCACGGAGCAGGGGTGCCATCAGTCCGTGGCGATCCGTTGCGTCTACGCGGACCGACGCCAGCGCGTCTGCGGCACGACGTGGTGCATCCGCCACGGCGCGATGTTCAACGACAGCGCCTATTGCCGCCGCCATGCGAGCACCGTCGCGGCGCTCTCCAACGGCTTCTATCAGCTCGCGCTGCCCGATCTCGATAACCGCGCGCCGTCCCTCGTCGGCTGGATGAGCGGCGAGCTCGACGCGCCGATCCGGGTCGCACTCCGCGCATCAGTGCCTGACGGCGACACGACGCTGGTCGCCGACCCCGTCCGACTCACGTCGAGCGCCTTGGCATCGCCACGGTGCTGGGCACGTGCCTGGAAGCTGGTCGATCACCTCGGCGTCGTCCACCAGGTATCGATCGAGGTGGAGGAGGACTCGCAAGCGGTCGTTGCCGTGCGTGTCGACAACGACCTCATCGGCCGCTCGGTCCCACCGTGGATCGAACGCCGGCAGGCCGTCAGCGCCGTGACGCCCGACGAGGACGCCGCGTCGCGGACGGCCTTCAACGAGGCGCTCGCGCGCTCCGTGCAGGCGTTTCTCAGCCGCGAGGAGATCGCTTCCGGGTTCTGACGGTCAGGCGATCGCGCGACTGAACCGGCGTGCACCGATGACGACGCCGACCAAGGCGAGCGCGGCCATGATGGCCAGCCCCTTGTAGACGTCGGGATCCCCGCCGTGCCCGTTGAACACGTCGCGAGCGGCGGTGACCGCGTACGACAGCGGGTTCGCCTGCGCGATGTGTTGCAGCCACTGTGGTGCGAGCTGCAGCGGCAGCAGCACGCCACTGAGCAGGAGCAACGGCAGCGAGAGCGTGAAGATGAGCGGGGCGTACGAGTCCTCGCTCTTCAGGGCGAGCGCTGCCGCGTACGCGAGCGACGACATGCCGAGCCCGATGAGCGCGACCAGACCGAGCATGACGAACACGCCCGATACGGTCGGCTTGAGACCGAACGGAATCGCGAGCAGCAGCAGGATCAACGACTGCACGACGAGCGTCAGGATGTCGCGCAGCGCGCGGCCGAGCAGCAGCGCGAAACGGCTCACGGGCGTCACGCGGAAACGCTCGATGACTCCGGCGCGCAGCTCGGCGATCAGCCCGAAACCGACGCCGCTTGCGCCGAAGAGTCCGAGCTGGATGAGGAGCCCCGGCACGAAAACGTTGTACGCGCCGCCCGACGGAAAGCCGGGTGTTTCGGTGAGCGACTTCAGCAACGGCGCGAACAGCACGAGGTACAGCACCGGCTGCAGCACGCCGATGACAACCCACGCCGGGTTGCGCAGGAACACGAAGAGATAGCGCTGAAACATCAGCCAGGTGTCTTTGAGCATCTTCATCGTCGTTCCCTCCTATGCCGCATCGCGGAGCGAGCGCCCGGTCTGATGCAGGAACACGTCGTCGAGACTCGGGCGGCTCAGCGACAGCGATGCGAGCGGAATGCCCGCGGAGTCGAGGACGCGGATGATCTGCGGCATGGCGGTCTCACCGCGGTCGACGTAGAGACGGACGATGTTGTCGGCGCTCGTGGCCTCGCGGACGTATGCCTGGCCCTTGAGTAGCTCGAGCACGCGATCACTGGAGTTGTCGGTCCCGACGACGACCACATCCCCCGCAACCTGCCGCTTCAGCTCGTCCGGCGTGCCGAGGGCGACGATCTTGCCGTGATCGATGATGGCGATGCGGTCGCAAAGCGCGTCCGCCTCCTCGAGGTAGTGCGTGGTGAGGAACACCGTCGTGCCGGTGTCGCGCAGCTTGCGCACCTCGTCCCACATCCTCGCTCTGCTCTGCGGGTCGAGACCCGTCGTCGGCTCGTCGAGAAAGAGGAGCTGGGGAAGGTGCATCAGCCCGATGCCGATGTCGAGGCGGCGCTTCTGCCCGCCGGAGTACGTCTTGGTCGCGCGGTCCGCGCAATCGGCAAGCTCGAGCGCCGCGATGAGCTCGGCGGCGCGCTGCATCGCGCGTGTCTTCGTCATCCCGTACAGCCGGCCTTGCATCACCAGCTCCGTGCGTCCCGGGATTTCCGGGGCGCTGCTGCCTTCCTGACTCACGTAACCGATCTCGTAGCGCACCTTGGCCGCGTTGTGCGCCAGGTCGTAGCCGGCGACTGTCGCTTCGCCGCTCGTGATCGGCAGCAGCGTGGACAGCATGCGCAGCGTCGTCGTCTTGCCCGCGCCGTTGGGTCCGAGAAACCCGAAGATCTCGCCCTTCTTGACGTCGAGGTCGACGCCGGCGACTGCTTCGACCGCGCCTTTGCGCGATTTGAAAACTCGCCGCAGATTGTGCGTCTCGATCATCGTGTCTCCTCCCGAACCGTTGCTGGTGTATGTGCGTGGTGCGCGGCCGGACGCGGCAGCGTACCCGCGTGGTCGTGTTCACGGTGTTGACGGCGCGCCGCAGTCGCCGCGTGCATCGCCTCGAAGTGCGCTCGAAGCAACTCTTCGTTCCAGACCAGAGCGCCGGACTGCATGTCGGTGATGATCGAGCGCACCCAGTCGAGCTCCGCCGACGTCAGTGCCATGGCGTGCTCGAGCTCGAGGAGCACGAGGCGGGGAAGCCCGAGGTCGTCCTGAGCCAGTTTCAACGTGGCGTCGAGGGCAACGATGCGGGCCTGGAGCGCGACCTGACGAGTCGCCAGCGCCTGCTCAGCCCGATCCTGGGTGATGTAGCCGAGCAGCCCGACCGCGACGCTGAACACCGGAGTCTCGGTGACTGGCCCCGCCAGCAGGTCGGCGAGCCAGTTCTCGAGCTCCTCCCGGCCTTCCGGGGTGATGCGGTACACGGTCCGCTCGGGGCGACGGCCGTCGCGGCTCGTCTCCACAGGTACGACGTATCCGGCTGCCTCGAGCTCCTCGATGGCGCGGTAGAGCGCGCGGGTCTTCCCGACGGCATACGACTTGTGCCGCTCGCGAAGCATCCGCTGGATCTCGTACGGGTGGCACGGTGCCTCGCTGAGCAGGCCGAGCGTGGTCAGCGCGACCATGTCCTTGGGGCGAGTGCGAATATCCATATTGCGTTTTGCACTATAGCATCGCGCAATCCGCTGGCGTCAATCCTCCGGGTGGGGCGCGATCTCGTGGTGCTCCTGGAGGTATTCGCGAATCATGATCAGCGCGGCGATGCCGTCGCCGACGGCCGATCCGAGCTGCTTCGTCGAGCCGCGCCTGACATCGCCGGCGGCGAAGATCCCGGGCACCGATGTCCGGAACCCGCCCTTGTCATCGACAAAGCCGCGCCCGTCGAGGTCGACGGTGCCCTTGAGGAATGCGGTGTTGGGATCGAGGCCGATGAAGACGAAGGCCCCGCGCGGATGGACGACGTGCTCCTCGCCGGTAGCGCGGTCGCGCAGGCGCACGGACTCGAGCGTTCCCTTGCCCGTGAATTCGAGGACCTCGGTGTTGCGGTGCACGATGAACCGCGGATCCTTGTTGATCTTGTCCTGGATGAGACGCGAGGCCGTGAGCTCCGGGTCGCGCTGCACGATGCGGACGCGAGTCGCGAACTTCGTGAGAAAGAGTCCTTCCTCGAGCGCGGAGTTGCCGCCACCGATCACGAGCAGCTCGTCGGCGCCGCGATAGAAGGGTCCATCGCAGGTGGCGCAGAAATGCACGCCCGCGCCGATGAGATCGTCCTCGCCGGGGATACCCAGGCGCCGGTACGATGAACCGGTCGCGATCAACGCGGCGTGCGTCTCGATCTCCTGCCCGCTCGCGAGGCGAAGGCAGACGTCGCCCGCTTCCGAGCCCTCGACGGAGATGCTCTCGACACTGACTGCGCTGAGCAATTCGACCTCGTAGCGACGCGCCTGCGCGATGAAACGCTCGGCGAGGTCCGCGCCGCCGACCCCCTCCGGAAACCCGGGGTAGTTGTCGATCCTCTCGGTCACGCCGGCCTGTCCGCCGAGCCCGCTGCGCTCGATGACCACCGCGTCGATGCCCTCGCGTGCCGCATAGATCGCAGCCGCAAGACCTGCCGGGCCGCCCCCGACGATGGCGAGGTCGTAGCACTGACGCTTGGCGTCGAGCGTCAGGCCGAGCTTGCGAGCCAGTTCCTCATTGGTGGGGTCGACGAGCACGTCAGTGCCGTCGAACACGATCGTGGGGATCGTACGGCCACCCTGCTGCAACTTCTCGACGTGCGCAAGACCCGCGGCGTCCTGGTCGATGTCGACCCAGTCAAAGGTGACGCGCTGCTCGCCGAGGAATTTCTTCGCGCGCTTGCAATCGGGGCACCACGGCGCGCCGTAGACGGTGATCTGGGTCATGCGGTCAGGTGCGTGAGGTCTTGCGTGATACCGGTGAGCGTGCCGAGGAAGTGATCGACGATGTTGCCTTTGGTGTCGATGATGACGACGGTCGGCGGTGCGGGCACGTTGTACTCGGACATGATGACCTCGCTCGCGTCGTTGACGCTCGGATATGGGACCTTGTAGTTCCGCTCGTAGGCGGCGCCGTTGATGTTCGTGTCCTGCACGTCGACGCCGAGGAAGATCACGCCTTTCGGGATCCACGCCGCCGCGATCTGATTGAGCTGCGGCTGCTCGGCGTTGCACGGCCCGCACCACGAGCCCCAGAAATCGAGGACAACGATGTGCCCGTGTGTCGACGACCATGCAAAGTCGGTGCCGGACAGAGTCGGGGCGCTGATCGGCGTCGCGGGCCCGTCGATACCCGGCAGCCCTCCATTTGGGACTGCCGAGTCTGATTGCTGCAGGCCGCATCCGGCGAGCAGGAGCGTCGCTGTGAGTGCGACGACTGGCAAGAGGCGCGTGAGGCTGCGCATCACGGCGTGACCGACAGGTCCTCGAGCACGCGCCGCCCCAGGTTCTGGACGCCTTCGACCACAACACGGGAGCTTGCGAGCGGGTCGTCCGAACGGCCGCAGGCGAGCACCGTCAACGTGTTCATGTCGAGGCGCAGGGTGGCGGTCGGAATCTCGGGGACATCCATGCCCGATCTCCCACGCTCGCCGTCGAAGACGATCGAGCGCACAGCTCCACCCGTGCCGGTGATGTCGAAGAGCAACGTCGTCCCCGCCGTGGGGGTGAGGCGTTCCTGAAGGTTGTTGCCGGCGCCCATCAACATGCGCTCGCGACTGTGCGCCGCCGGGATCCCACCGAAGCCGCCCGGCTCGCCCAGCGCGCGTCGAAGATCCTGCTCGTGGGCCCAGAGATCGAAGACGCGGATCGCGAGCAGGGAACGAACTTTCGACTGTCCGAAGAAGCCCTGGCCCATCTCGTCGAGCTGCGAATCCTGCAGGTCCTGCAAACGCGCGAGCCGCTCCTTCGTCACGTCCCGATACTCCGCGACGAGGTCGTGGTACGGCATGCCGCGGCGCGCATCCACACCGACCTCCATGAACTCGCCCGGCTCGTTGCGGATGTACGGGAGCCCTTCCGGGACAGAGTGGTTCGGGCGAGCGCGGCCGATGAGGATGCCCTCGAGGTCGACGATGTGGGCGACATGGTCGCGGACCGTCCACCCGGGACATCCCGTGATGCCGAGCGCCTGACGGTCATCGAGGTTCGATGTCAACGCGTAGACGTCGGTGAAGATCTCGGCGTAGGCCTCCCGGAAACCCTCTGCCGTCGTGATGTTCCCGGTCTCCATGGCAACGCAGCCTAGCGCGTCGCCACAATCGATCGCGATGCCAGAACGCCCCGACACCGGCCGTTCCACCGGGATGACGGCTGTCAATTCCTCGGGCTTCCCAGCCCCCGCCGGGATGTCGGCTGTGCCGGTCGTGCTCGCTCCACTCTCGGGCCGCCTGCACGTCCTGATGGTTCAGCGTACCGAGGCGCCATTCGAGGGAACCTGGGTGCTCCCCGGCGGTTTCATGAGCCCGAGCGAACGCCCTGAGGAGACAGCCCAACGCAAGCTCACCGAGAAGACCGGTGTGGGCGCCGTCTACCTCGAACAGCTGGAGACATACGCCGACCCCGAGCGCGATCCCCGCGGCTGGATTCCCACCGTCGCGTACCTCGCGCTCATCGACGCGGCCGTCTTGCGAGCCGAGGAGTCGAGCGCGCGATGGGAGCCGGTCGACGCCCTGCCGCCGCTCGGCTTCGACCACGCCCGCATCGTCGAGGACGCCGTCGAGCGCCTGCGCGGCAAGCTCTGGTGGTCGAACATCGCGGTCGGACTGCTGCCCGAGCGCTTCACAATGCCTCAGGCGCGGCGGGTGTTCGAGGCGATCAGCGGCGTGACGTACGAGCCGTCGAACTTTCGCAGAGAGCTCGAGCAATCAGGCCTCGTGCGCGCGACCGGATCGCTGTCGAAAGGTGGTGCCGGAAGGCCCGCTGCGATGTACGAGTTCGTCGAGCGTCAGCCCGCGTGGAGCCTGCGCCGGTCACGACCTCCGGCGATGCTGCGCCGCCGAGCCTGACCCGGGCGCACTCAAACCCTTTCGCATCGTTCACGATACCGCCCGATTGGGTGCCACCTCCGAGCGCCCAGTGTCAGGAGAAGTGCGATGACGGACGTACCCGCCCAGCCGGCACCGATAGCGCCGATTCCCGAAGGTGGAAGAGCTCTTCACGCACTTCCACATCCGCGCATCGCAGCAGCGCAAGCATGAGAAGCCCGTCAAGGTCAACGATGAGCGCGTAGGGATCAACGGCAAGGTCGCATTGATCATCACCTCGGTGGTCGGCACCATGTGGTGTGCCTATATCTTCACGCTGATTGGCACTGACCAGTCTTCGCGGCAGCGGCTATCGAGCAGTGGCCAGGCAGCTGATCGTCGGCGCTTGGATCGCGCATACGTTCCTGCAGTTGGTCCTGCTGCCGATCATCATCGTCGGGCAGAACATTCAGGGAAAGGCGGCGGACAAGCGCTCCGAGCAGACGTATAACGATGCCGAGGCGATCCTGAGCGAATGCCTGCAGTTGCAGTCAGCATCTTCAGGCCCAGGACACGGTCCTCGACGACGTCATCGAGCGCGTGAAGCAACATCGCGTGCGCTGCAGCGGCGCTACAGAAATTGCGCAGCAGCAGGGTCCCGCGACCGCATAAGCGCCGCGCCTGAACGGGCGCGCACAGTCCGCGATGCGGGCGTGCGTTGCTCCCACGCTGGAGGAGTGGGTCGACGCATGCTGTCGCAGGCGTGACGTCGCTGACCTGCGCACTCGGGCCGGACGCTGCGGGAACGTTGGTTTCGAGACTGCTGCGCGACGCCCGGATGCGCATCGACGCCGCGTTGTACGAGGTCGGTCCGGCGTATCGGTGGGAGCTCGCGCGGGCGGCACGGCGTGGGGTACGCGTTCGCCTCGTGCTCGACGCACACGCGTCGGACGGCAATGCGGCGACCGCACGTGACCTGACCGCAGCCGGCGGTGAATGCCGCGTCGCCGGCGGGCACGGCAACGCGGCGCACGGGAAGCTGCTGCTGATCGACGGGGCCGTCGCCGTCGGCACGGGCAACCTCCTCTGGCGGGATGCACCGCGCGATCGTCACCTTCGTTTTCCACCAGACGCCGCGCTGCTATCAGGCACCCGAGAGTGGTGGGCGACCGCGTCCGGCTCGCGAACGCTCGAACGCGATGTTCGCGGGGCGTTCGATGCGCATTGGGAGACGGCCCGACAACCTCCCGCCCAGTGGTCGAACGGAGCGGTGGAGAGAGTGCCCGCGGTCGGGACTCCGATGCCACAGGTCGCGCCGTTCGTCGCAAGCGTGGCGGGTCGGAGGCTGCGCCTCGTCACGGGAGGTGATGCGGTGGCGTCGACCCTGCATGTGCTGATCGCGAGCGCTCGAACCCGCGTACTCGTCACCGTTCCCTACGTGCTCGCTGGGGAGGCGTCGGTACGACGCGTGATCGATCTGATGGCTGAAGCCTCCCTCCAGGCCGTCGAGTGCGCGCTGCTGCTCGGGGCGATCCCGCGAAGCGTCGATTCGCGCCTCCTGTCCGGCCTGCCGTTCGAGGTCCGGCGCATGGATCCGGCGAGATCCACGACAGGTCACGCCAAAGGCGCGGTCGTGGACGGTTCGGCGCTGATCTCGTCGGCGAACTGGAGCTCCGCGGGGCTCGGCGCGAACTGGGAGGTCGCACTCCATATCGAGCACGCTGGGGCGGCCGCGTACTATGCCGCGGCCTGGCTCCGTGACTGGGAGGTGGCGGTGGCACTCGACGTTTGACGGCGCGGAGCCCCGGCTATGCTCGTTCAATGCCTGAGGCTGAGCTTTCCGCGCCCGACGAGCCTGCTTCCCCGCCGGCAGCGCCGGCGTCGATGACGCTCCCTGCAGTACCGCTCCGGGACAACGTCGTGTTCCCCTCTCAGCTTGCGCCGCTGGCGGCCGGACGGCCCCGCTCAGTAGCAGCACTGGAAGCAGCGGTGAACGGCGACGGCCGCGTCGTGCTCGCGATCCAGCGTGACGCCGCTCGGGACGAGGCATCGCTCGAAGACGTGCACACCATCGCTGTCATCGCACACGTCGGCGCGTTCCGGCGCCTCCCCGGTGGCGGCGCGCACGCGCTCGTCGAGGGTAAGGAGCGCGTACGCATCGATGCGTTCGACGCAAGTGGCGACGCGTGGATCGCGACGGTCACTCCCGTCGTCGCGGACATCACCGAAGGAACCGAGGTCGACGCGCTCTTCGGTTCGGTGCGGACCATGTTCGCGGACTACGTCAATGCCGGCGCGCAGGTTGGAGCCGACACCGCCGTCGCCATGGCGCGCGCCGGTGATCCCGAACTGATCGCGGACATCGCCAGCACCTGTCCCGACTTCGACTTCGACGATCGCGTGGAGCTTCTCCAGGAAACCGATCCTATCGCCCGCCTCCGCACGCTCATCCCGCTCCTCGCGCGCGAAGTCGAAGTGGCGCAACTGCGCACGAAGATCCACGAAGACGTCCAGAAGACGATCAACAACTCGCAGCGTGAGCACATCCTCCGCGAGCAGTTGCGCGCGATCCGCAAAGAACTGACCGAGCTCGACGACGCCGGAGAAGACGACGAAGATCTCGCCACAAGAGTTCGAGAAGGCCGGAATGCCGGAGAACGTCAAGACACGCGTCCTCAAAGAAGTCCACCGCCTCGAGCAGATCCCGAGCGCCAGCCCCGAGATGGGCATGGTCCGCACATGGGTGGACTGGCTCCTGGATTTGCCATGGGTAGACCCACCTGAAGAGACTCTCGACATAGAGCGTGCATCAGCCATCCTCGACGAAGATCACTACGGCCTGAGCAAGGTCAAGGACCGGATCTTGGAGTGGTTGGCCGTTCGGGATCGGATACGGTTGAAAACAGCGTCGGTGAGCGCGGGTCCCGACGATGCAGCCGACGCGGCCACCGATCAGGCGGGTGGCGGCGCGGGGGGAAGCGCCGATCGGCTGCCCGGCGCCGCGCAGGACGTTCCCAGAACGCAAGACAGCGAAGAGTCAGACCGGGCTGCGGATCGGCGAGGGGTCCCCGCGACGACAGGACCCGCCACACTCAAGCCCGCTCAGCGAAAGACTCTGCAAACGCCCATTCTTTGTTTCGTCGGACCTCCTGGCGTCGGCAAGACATCGCTAGGTCGAAGCATCGCAAGAGCGCTCGACCGCAAGTTCGTACGCATGTCACTCGGCGGCATACGCGATGAGGCCGAGATTCGCGGCCATCGGCGCACCTACATCGGTGCACTGCCCGGACGGATCATCCAGTCGATGCGCACGGCGGGGACGCGAAACGCGGTGATCATGCTCGACGAGATCGACAAGGTCGGAGCGGACTTCCGTGGGGATCCGTCGGCAGCGTTGCTCGAAGTGCTGGATCCTGAACAGAACTGGGAGTTCAGCGATCATTACCTCGAGGTCCCGTACGACCTGTCGCAGGTGCTCTTCATCACCACGGCGAACATCGCCGAGACGATCAGTCCGCCGTTGCGCGATCGCATGGAGATCATCCGCATCACGGGATACACGGAGCAGGAGAAAGTCCAGATCGCGGAACGGCATCTCGTGCCCCGGCAGCTCGATCAGCACTCGCTCGACAGCAACGAGCTCGAGATTCCTCGCGAGACGATCGTCGCGATGCTGCACGGGTACACGCGCGAGGCCGGCGTTCGCCAGCTCGACCGGACGATCGCCGAGGTCGCGCGCAAGGTGCCGCGGAAACTCGCAGCGGGAGTCGTGCCGCCGGTCGTTGTGACGCCGGACGATCTTCCTGATCTGCTCGGTCCGCGCCGGCATGACTACGGTGAGACGCAGGAGCAGGACGAGATCGGCGCCGTCACCGGTGTGGTCGTCAGCGAGGTTGGTGGCGACATCGTCACCGTCGAGGCACTCGCCATCGACGGCAAGCCCGATCTGGTGCTGACGGGACAGCTCGGCAGCGTCATGGAAGAGTCGGCGAAGGCTGCGCTGTCGTGGGCGAAAGTCCACGCAATCGAGTACGGCGCGCCCCGTGATTTCTTTGACACACATGCCATCCACGTGCATGTCCCGGCGGGCGCGATTCCCAAGGACGGCCCATCGGCCGGCGTGACCATGGCGACGGCGATGGTGTCGGTCGCGACGGGACGCCGCGTTCGCCGAGACCTCGCGATGACCGGCGAGATCACATTGCGCGGCAAGGTGTTGCCCATTGGCGGAGTCAAGGACAAGCTGCTGGCGGCGCACCGATCCGGGTTGAAGACGTTCATGCTCCCGGCCAAGAACGTGCGCGATCTCTATGAGGTCGACAAGGAGATCCTCGATGCGATCGAGGTGGTGCCTGTGGAGTACGTCGGTGAGGTGCTCGACCGCGCACTGCTCGAGTCGGACGCACCCCGCAAGCGCGAACGTCGCGGTGCGGGATTCGTGCTGCCGATCACCGGCGCAGACGTGCTCGGTCCCATCAACGCCAACCCAAGGTACCTGCGCTCGTGACCGACACGTTGCGCGACCTCGTCGAACTCGCGATCGTCGTCGATCCGATGTTCGACCAGAACTGCTACGTCCTGCGGCGACGAGACACCACTGATGCCCTCGTCGTCGATCCCGGGCTGCAGCACCCGCAGACGATCGCATTGCTGGAGAAGCGCGGCCTGCGCTGCGATCGCATCCTCCTGACACATGGTCATCCGGACCACGTCAGCGGCGTGCCCGCACTCAAGGCCGCGTTCGGCTGCCAGGCCGCGCTCCATCCCGACGATCGCGAACAGCTCGAGGCGGTGCGATACCTCCCAGGAGTCCCCGACGACCAAGAGGATGTGGTGTGCGAGCAAGAGCTGCGCGATGGCGAGATGCTCCGCTGGCACGACCTCGACATCGAAGTGGTGCACACCCCGGGGCATACACGCGGGTCTGTCTGCTTCCGCGTCGGGCCCGACCTGCTGTCGGGTGACACGCTGTTCCATCGCGGCGTCGGCAGGGCCGATCTGCTCGGTGGATCCATGCCCGCGCTCATCTTCTCGATCGAGCACCGCATCTACACGCTGCCTCCCGAGACCGTGGTGTATCCAGGCCACGGCGAGCGCACGACGGTCGATGAGGAGATGCGCAACAACCCATTTGTGGTGCATCCGCGTTACCGCTGATCCGGGTCGCGTGTGCTACGGTGGCAAATGGGGGAAGTCATTGATGAGCAATTTCACGCGGGTCGCGCTCGCAATCGGTGCGGGCACGCTGACCATCGGACTCGGCGCTTGCGGCAGTACGTCCGCAACGACTTCGTCATCAGCGACTCCGACGCCTGCGAACGGCGCGTTCGGAACACCGTCATCGAACGCGTCGCCCACACCCGCCGCAGCTGCGAGCGCGTTGGCGCTGACGGTCGAGGAGTTGCCATCGGGCGCTCCGGTGCTCGCGCAGATCAGTGACGGCGAGATGAACGCGACCGCAAACACCGACCAGCGCGGCTTCGCCAATCCGGGCAACACCTATCGCATCGAAGATGACGTGCTGCTCGACACTTCGTCGCAATCGGCGGCAGCCGATTACGCGCAGTTGCGTGACGCAGTCAAGAGTCAGGTCACGACGCTGTCGAGCTCGTCATCGCCCTCAGGACTCGGCTCGGAGGCGGACGAATACGTCGGCACGACATCGTCGGGGTACAGCGAGATCGGCATTGTCTTCCAGGAGGGGAGCGTGATCGCTGTGGTGCTCATCGTCGACTCGGACGGGACCGTCGATCCGACCTTCGCAGCGGCCGTCGCGCAGGCCCAGGACCAGAAGATCGTCGCCGCGGGCGTCTGATCCTCAATCCGTCCGGCCGAGCAGCACGAGCAGCTCATGGAGGATGCCGCCGGTGACACCCCAGATGACGCGTTGCGACGCTTCATAGAAGTGGACGTTGCGACGGATCCCGTCGCGTTCGAACTCGCGGGTGTAGTGCGTGGCCACGAGCAGGTCGGCGATGTCGATGCGGAACCACTCCGCGATCTCGAAGTTGTCACCGCGCAGGTGCGACGCGGTGCGTTCGAGCCCGATGACCGGCGTCAACCAGCGGTCGGACACGACGGTCGCGAAAGGCGAGAGGAGTCCGAGGATCTCGACGTTGTTGGGCTCGATACCCAGCTCCTCGTTGGCCTCGCGGAGCGCGGTCGCGACCACGTCCGCATCACCGGGTTCTGCGCTACCGCCGGGGAACGCGATCTGGCCGGGGTGCGCACGAAGATCCGGGGAGCGGAGCACGAAGAGGAGGGGCACGCCGGGTGTCGACGGGTCACACAGCAGCAGCACCGACGCGGCGCGTCCGCCGTCTGCGGGAGGCACGGGAGCACCAGAGGCAGGGCGCGCGATGTCGCGGAGCCGATCGACGATGGGGGTCACAGCCGGCACGGCACGCTCGTGGACGTACGCTTGCGGCGATGACCACCGACACTCCGTCCGAGGCGAAACCACGTCGTCGCTGCGCCAAGTGCGGCGGCGAGCTGCGTTTCTCCCATCGTGAATATGCGGGCAAGGGGACGGCCGCTGCCGTGTTGCGCTGCAGCGGCTGCGGGGATGTCATTCGAGACGCTGCGCGTGCGGCGCCGCAGGCGACCCAGCGGCATCGCTCCAAAAATCATCGCGACTTTGTCGAGGGTCCCCCGGCGAACCCGGTGATCGACCCCGAGATGGCGGCGCGACTCCTGGAATCCACGCGCGACTCGAGCTGAGCGCTCAACGACTCGCGCGCGCCGCAGCATGCGCGGTCACTTTCTTTGCGGCCGCCGCGAAACGCTCGAACCACTGCAGGATGTCGGCGTTGACAGTGTCGTGATCCACGTCGACGGAAATCGCGTGGCCGCTGCGTGGGAGCATGCGGAGTTGCACTGCGTCGCTGTTGATCAGGCGTTGCGCGATCTCCCTGGCACAGCGCGGATCGATGGTCCGGTCTCGCTCGCCGTGCAGGACGAAGACGGGTGCGCGTACCTCGGCGAGCTCGTTGCGGACCACCGCACAGACGCGGCGGAGCTCGTTGATGCTCCGCGTCGGCCGTATCCCGTAGCTGTGCAATTCCTCGACGGCTCCCGGATTCCAGAGATCGATGTCGTCACCGGTGTGATGCCATCGCACAACCTTGCTGAGGAACGGCAGGAGCGGGGGCAGCGGTCCGCTCAGCCAGACAGGCGCCGCGAGCGTGGCAAGCGCCCGAACGCGATGGTCGTTCGCCGCCAGGTGGAGCGCCAGGGTGCCGCCCATCGATTGTCCCGCCACGACCACGTCGGTGCACTCGGCGGCGAGGTCGTTGAATGCCTCCTGCACATGCGCCGCCCAGTCCTGCCAGCGCGTGCGCTCGAGGTCCTGAGGCGTCGTGGCGTGACCCGGAAGGGCCGGCGCGTGGCAGCGAAACCCGTGCTCGGCAAGCACTTCCCCGAGGCGGCGCAACTCCGGGGGCGTGCTGGCGAAGCCGTGGATGAGCAGCGCGCCACGCGGGCCTTCCCCGAGCCGCCAGGGCGCCACGAGGTCAGGGTCGAACGGATCGAGCGTCCGCGCAGTCACCCTTCGAGTATATGGATCGTCCTCTCCGCGCTCGGTGATACCGTCGCCCGCGATGGGTGAGGAGATGATGCGGCAGGCACTCGAAGCGGTCGTCTCCGGTCGGAACCTCGACACGGCGACGGCTCGAACCGTCATGGACACGATGATCGAGGGCGAGGCGACACCGGCACAGATCGGCGGCCTGACCGTCGCCTTGCGCATGAAGGGCGAGACCGTCGACGAGCTCGCCGGCATGGTCGAGTCAATGCGCGCGCATGCCACCGTGGTCCCGCTCTCGGTCGATGCGGTCGACACGTGTGGCACGGGTGGTGACCGTGCCGGGACGTTCAACATCTCCACGGCCGCAGCCCTGGTCGCCGCAGGCGCGGGGTGCCCGGTTGCCAAGCACGGCAACCGAGCCGCGTCCTCGCGATGCGGCAGCGCGGACGTCCTCGAGGCGCTCGGCGTGGTCATCTCCCTGCCTCCCGAGGGCGTACGCCGCTGCGTCGAGGAGGCGGGCGTCGGATTCCTCTACGCGCCCGACTATCATCCCGCGCTCCGTCACGTGATCCCCGTACGTCGCGAGCTCGGTATCCGCACGGTGTTCAATGTGCTCGGTCCTCTCGCGAATCCGGCGCGGGTTCGGCACCAGCTCATCGGGGTTGCCAACGGGCGGCTTGCGCCGATGATGGCCCAGGTCCTGCACAGGCTCGGACATGTGCACGCACTCGTCTTCACGGGGCCTGATGGCATCGACGAACTCGGCGTCAACGGGCCTGCGCAGTGTTACGAGGTCACGCCGGACGGCGTGCGCGAGTTGATCCTCGACCCTGCGGATGCGGGCATCGAGGTTGTGCCACTTGACACCGTTCGCGGTGGTGACGCCGACACCAACGCGGCGATTGTCATCGCTGTGCTCGAGGGCGCCGATGGGCCGCGCCGTGATGTCGTGCTGATCAACACGGCGGCCGTGCTCGTCGCCGGGGATCGTGTGGCAACGCTGCGTGACGGGATGGAGATGGCCGCCCGATCCATCGACAGTGGCGCCGCTCGCCACGCGCTCGCCGAGCTGGTGCGTGTCTCCCACGAGGCCGCGGCATGAGCCGCGCATCCGTGCTCCTGCGTCTCCAGGAGATGGACGCCCACATCGCGCAGCTGCAGTCCGAGATTGCCGGGGTCGAGGCGTCGCTGCGCGGCGATCCTGAGCTCGATCGCCTGCGCGTCGCAGAGTCTGCCGCACACGACGCGCACCGGGAGAGCAGCTCCGGAGCGCGGCTCGCCGAGCTCGAAGCAGCGTCGCTCCAGACGCGCATCCGTGAGATGGACCGGCGGCTCTACAGCGGCAACATTCACAACCCCGCAGAGCTGATGGAGTTGCAGCGCGAACTCGATACGCTGCGCGCAAAGCTCTCGAACGCGGAGGACGATGCGCTGGGGCGCATGGAGGAAGTCGACACCGCGCAAAACACGCTGCGTGACATGACGGCGCTCGTTGCTGCGCGTACGCATCAGCGTGAGAGTGCGATGGAGCCGCTGCGCGCGCGCCTCGAAACGCTCACGGCGCAGCTCGCGACGAGCAACGCTGAACGTGCCACGCTCGCAGCCGAGGCCGAACCGGCGGACCTCTCGCTGTACACGCGCATCGCATCGCATCGGCGTCCGGCGGTCACCGGCGTCGTGGGCGAGTCCTGTGGCGGTTGTCGCATGCCGATCTCGAACGAGGAGCGCCGCGCGGTGCGCACGGGCACCGGGCTCACGCAGTGCGCCAACTGCGACCGGATCCTGGCGCCATGACCGAGGCGGTCATCGCCTACACCGATGGTTCGTGCTCGGGGAACCCCGGTGCCGGCGCGTGGGCATACCGGCTCGAGTGGCCCGACGGGAGTGTCGAGGAAGCGGCCGGCGGGGACCTCGCCACAACGAACAATCGCGAGGAGCTGAAAGCAGTTCGCGAGGCGCTGCTGCGCATTCGTGCGCGCATCGGGGAGGACCGCGGCTGGCGAATCGTCGTGCGCACGGACAGCCTCGGCGTCATCAACTGGCTGCAGCGGAGGTGGAAGCGTCACAAGAACCTCGATCTCTTCCCGACGATCGATCCGCTGGTCGACGCGCGGGTGGAGTTCGAGCATGTACGCGGGCACAGCGGGATTCCGGGCAACGAGCGGGTCGACGCTCTGGCGGTGGAGGAGACCATGCGAATGCTGGCGATCACGCAGGCCGGCAAGCGATGACGTACTCGATCGTTGCGCGCGATCCGGATACCGGCGAGCTCGGCGTCGCGGTGCAATCGCACTACTTCTCCGTCGGCTCCGTGGTGACGTGGGCCGAGCCCGGCATCGGCGCCGTCGCAACCCAATCGTTCGCGGAGCCGGCGTACGGGCCGCGCGGCCTGGCCCTGATGCGGCTCGGCGTCGATCCGGGGACCGCGATGGCTGCACTGACGTCCGCGGACACCGACCAGGCGCGCCGCCAGGTCGCATTCATCGACGCGACCGGCCGCGTCGCGGTCCACACCGGTGCGCTCTGCATCGAGGCGGCAGGGCACGCGACGGCGGAAGGGGTGTCGGTGCAGGCGAACATGATGCGTCGGGCCGGTGTCTGGCCCGCGATGCTCGAGGCATTCTCAACATCGGCGGGACCGCTCGCCGACCGGCTGATGGCCGCGCTCGATGCGGCCGAGGCTGCCGGGGGCGACATACGCGGCCGCCAGTCAGCCGCGATGCTTGTCGTCTCGGGGACGAGTTCGAGCCAACCATGGCGCGAACGGCTGGTCGATCTTCGCGTTGACGATTCGCCCGATCCGCTCGGTGAGCTCCGCCGGCTCATCGGCGTGCATCGCGGATACCAGCACATCGAGTTCCGCGGAACAACACGAGGTCGCGGGCGATTTCGAGGGTGCGCTGACGGAGTACGAGCGTGCTCGCGCGCTGCTGGCCGGCAATGACGAGGCCGCATTCTGGTCGGCGATTCTCATGGCCGACGCGGGCCACGTGGAGGAGGGGAAGGCGGTGCTCGCTGACATCACGGTTCGCGAGCCCGGGTGGAGCGACCTGCTCCGCCGCCTTCCAGCAGTTGACCTGCTCCGCAACGGAGAGGCCACGGTCACCGCGTTGCTCGGATCCTGAGGAAAGAGTGCAAGCCGGCCGATAAGCCGGGTTCTGTCCTCGGCCGCGGCAGACGAGGGACGGTCATCCATCTAGGACGCCGGTTGCCCGGCGCCTCGTGCGGCCCACCTGAGACACGGGGAGCGAGCAACTCCCGAGCGCCGAAACGCTCGTTCTCTGTTCGGCCTTGCTCCGGGCGGGGTTTACCTGGCCGGCCGGTCACCCGGCCGCCGGTGGGCTCTTACCCCACCATTTCACCGTTGCCCCGGACGGATCCGGGGCTGTGTCATTTCTGTGGCACTCTCCTTCGGGTCACCCCGACTGGGCGTTACCCAGCGCCCTGCTCTGCGGAGCCCGGACTTTCCTCGGACGGTGTTAGCGCCCGCGACCGTCTGGCCGGCTTGCCCGACGAGTTTATCCTCTGGGGTGTACACGCAGGACAACCGTTGACGCCGGAGGTGCGACGCACGTGAATCGACGTCTGATGCTGCATGCGGGCGGCGACATCACCTCTGCCGGCGACGAGATCGTCGAGCACTTTCGCGGCGTGCGCCGCGCGGTGATGGTGCCGTGGGCCGTGAAGGACGCCGATCGCGTGGTCACGCGCTTCAACGATCGCTTCGCGGGTCGCGGCCTCGAGGTCACCGGGTTGCACACCGTCCCCAACCCCGCATCGTCACTCGCCGAAGCGGACGCGATTGTCGTGAGCGGTGGCAACAGCTTTCGCCTCGTGACGGCGCTGCACCGCTTCCACCTCATCGACACGGTTCGTTCGGCGATCGTCGGCGGTGTTCCGTATTTCGGGGCGAGCGCAGGTGCGAACGTGGCCTGCCCAACGATCCGGACCACCAACGACATGCCGATTGTCCAGCCGCCCACGTTTGCCGCGTTCGGGCTCGTGCCATTCCAGATCAACCCGCACTACATCGATCCGCCACCGCCTGAAGCGCGCATCGGCGAGACGCGCGAGGAGCGTCTCCAGGAGTTCCTCGAGGAGAACCACGTCACCGTCGTCGCGCTCCGCGAGGCGAGCTGGCTGGTGGTCGACGACATGACCATGTCGCTGCACGGAACCGGAGGGGCGCTGCTGTTCCGCCGGGGCGCGCCGCCCGAGCCGGTCGCAGGCGGCGCCGACCTCTCATCGCTCCTTCAGGAGACGCCCCGCTACGACGCCTGAACCCCCGGGATGCCGGGAGGTGAAGCGTACATTTGTTTGCGTTGACGCCTCACCACACACCTGTTAGGGTTCGGCCCGCTGGTGGAGAAAAGTGGTGAGTAGTGGGGGTCTCGAGGTAGCTACGGTGACGGTAGAGCAGGCGCAGGCAGATGTGCGCGTTCCGGTGACGTTCTGTGGGACGTACCGGCACCGCATTGACGATAAGGGACGGGTCGCAATTCCCGCTCAACTGCGTCGCTGGCTGCCCGAAGGGAGCGTCGTCGCTCCGGGACCCGAGACCCGGCTCCTGATCCTGCCGCCCGACGAATGGGCGCGCGAGATGGACCAATTCCGCCGTACCGCGGAGAACTCCGGCGCAGGAACGCCGGTTCATGCGCCGCCTCACCGGCAATGCCTACCTCTTCGAACTCGACGCACAGGGCCGCCTGCTCCTCTCGGCACGGCAGCGTGAGTTCGCCCAGATCGTCGACATGGTCGTCTTCGTCGGACTCGGCAACAGCGTCGAAGTCACGGCGGAAGAGCGCTGGCTGGCCGAGCAGGCCGACCTGAGCCCTGACGAGTACACCCAGGTCTGGGACCTGGTCCACCAGCGCGGAACGTCCGCATCTCCGTCGCCGGCGTGAGCGCCGAAGCCGGATTCGCCGCGACATATGACCATCCCCTTGCCGATCGTGGCCGACGTGGGGACCTTCGACATCGCCACACCCGGTGCCCCGGCGCCTGACAGCGCGGGCCATCGGCCGGTCCTTCTCACACCCCTCATAGAGAGCCTGCAGCCCCGGCCGGGGCAGACTGCCGTCGACGCCACGCTCGGTGCCGGCGGGGTCACGGCCGCGCTCCTCGAGCGCGTCAACCCCGGCGGCCGGGTGATCGCGATCGATCGCGACCAGAGCGCTGTCGAGGCCGCGCGCGTTCGCTTCGCCGACCACGGCGATGCGATCCAGGTCGCCCAGGGCGACTTCGCGGATCTCGACTCCATCGTCAACGCGCTCGGCGTCGTCGCGGTGGATGCCGTCGTCTTCGACCTCGGTATCTCGTCGATACAACTCGACGATCCGGCCCGTGGATTCAGCTTCCGTCTCGACGGTCCACTGGATATGCGCATGAACCCGAATGCCGGGACCACCGCCGCGCAACTGGTGAACTCGTTGACCGCGGACGAGCTGGCGTCCCTCATCCGTGAGTACGGCGACGAGCGCTTCGCCCGGCCCATCGCGAACCGCATCGCGAGGACCCGAGAGCTCGTGCCACTCACCACCACGACCCAGCTCCGCGAACTCGTCGAGCAGGTGGTGCCGCGCCGCTTCTGGCCGAAGCGGATCCATCCGGCGACACGCACCTTCCAGGCACTGCGCATCGCGGTGAACCACGAGCTCGAAAGCCTCGAACGAGGCCTGCAGGCAGCAATCAGCATCCTCCGGCCCGGTGGGCGTCTTGGGGTCATCTCCTTCCACTCTCTCGAGGACACCCTTGTCAAGAACGCACTCCACGTCGCAGCACAGAACTGTGTTTGTCCACCCCAACAGCCCCACTGCACCTGCGTCCACCGGGCCACTCTTTTTCTCCTCACCCGCAAGGTCATCAGGCCTGACGCGGCCGAGCTCGCCTCCAATCCGCGATCTCGCTCGGCACGCCTGCGGGTAGCGGAGAAGCTCGCCCCGTAGCCTCACGTCGCTCTCCCCAAGGGGGGAGCCGCAGCTCGCAGCGGCTCCCCCCGCCACCACCTTCGCCTTCGACGGCCGTTGGGCACTGCCCGTGGCCTCCTCTCGTCTTCCACAACGTCCCACCACTGGAGATCAGGGCAGTGCCCAACACCCGTCCCCCGCGCGGCGCCGATCGTCCCTCGGACGACGTGCCCTTCGAACCGCTGGTGCGCCGTCTGCGCATCCGTCGAGGTGGTCCGCGCACACCCTTGCCACTGCTGCCGGTGATCGCCATCGCAGCAGGCATCGGCATCGCGTATGTCAATCAGACGGCGCATGTCACCACCGCCACATACCAGGCAACAAAGCTGGCGGCGGTGCAGGAGCAGCTGGTCGCCGAGGACGGTCAACTCAACAGCGAGCTCGCGCGGCTCGGGTCGTCGGAGCGCATCATCGCGGCGGCACAGACGCTCGGCATGCATCCGGCCGGGCACTGGGCGAACGTCGTCGCGGACCCCTCGCCGGTGATCGGATCGCCGCCTGCCGAGCAGCTCACGTCGAGCGAAACCAACAGCACCCTGCAGCAACTGGTGGCCGCGCTCGCCGGTGACTTCGGTGGGAGCGCGTCCGGCCGATGAACGTGCGGCGCCGCTCTGTGCGATCAGGGCGGTCCGAGAATGCGCATGCGTTCAGCGACGGGCCCGACGTGCGTCGCAGAGGGCTCTGGCTCGTCCTGGCGTTTCTGGCGATGGCGACAGCCGTCTTCGGACGTCTCATTCAGATCCAGGTCATCGAGGGAAAGTCACTCGCAGCGGCGGCGGCGTCGACGCACACCACCTCGATCACGTTGCAGGCTAGCCGCGGTGAGATTCTCGATCGCAGCGGACGCGTGCTCGTCAGCGACGTGCAGGTCTACGACGTGTTCGCCGACCCCGCGCTGGTCGCGGCGACCGACCGCGAGACCGTCGCAGGAACGCTGGCGCCCATCCTGCAGGTGAGCTCGACGCAGATTCTCGCGGCGCTGCAGAAGAACAACCAGTTCGACTATCTCGCCAAAGGCGTCTCGCAGGACGTCAACGACAAGCTCGAGGCGCTCCGGTTGAGCGGCATCGGCACCGTCCCGTCGGAGGAGAGCGTCTACGACACGTCTCCGGTGCCGGGCCTGTCGTTCGCGTCCAATCTCCTTGGGTTCGTCAACGCGAATGGCGTCGGCCAGTACGGGGTGGAGGGCTACTACAACTCCATCCTCAGCGGCGTCAACGGCCACGAGTTGACGCTGACCGATGTGAACGGCACCGCGATCGTGCTCGGCCGCCAGCAGAAGGTTGCCGCCAAGAATGGCGACAACCTGGAGCTGGGCCTCGACTCGCAGATCCAGTACGACGCGGAGATAGCGCTCGCTGATGGGGTGATGTCGACAGAGTCCGCGTCGGGCACGCTGATGGTCATGGATACCAAGACCGGCGCCATTCGCGCCTGGGCGCAGTACCCGTCGTACAACGCCAACAACTACGGCGCGTCCAACATCTCGGACTTCCGCGATCTCGCTGTCGCGCAGCCCTACGAGCCGGGATCGACGATGAAGGTGATCACCTTCGCCGGTGGGCTGAACAACAACGCGTTCACACCCAACACCGTGATCGACGAGAAGCAGACCCGCATCGACGGCTATCTCATCCATGACTGGGACGACCGCTCCCACGGCCGGATCACGATGCAGTGGGTGCTCGACGACTCCCTCAACAACGGCGCGATCGACGCCGGGAAGATGGAGGGGGACAACGACTTCTACTCGAACCTCCTCGCCTTCGGCATCGGCGCGCCGACCGGAGTCGACCTCGCCGGCGAGGTGAACGATCCGCTGCCCGCGCAGTCGACGTGGAACACCCTCAAGTACGCCGAGGCCTCCTTCGGCCAGGGCATCGTCGCCACTCCGGTCGAGATGCTCGCCGCGATCAATGCCGTGGCGAACGGCGGCGTCTGGGTGCAGCCCCATGCGGTCGACGACATCATCAATCCGAATACCGGCACCACGACACCCGTGGTGCCGACCACCCGCCGGGTGATGTCGGCAACCTCAGCGGCTACGCTCGCGCACATGATGGTGGGCGTGGTCGACGATCCCGGCGCCGAGGGCTTCAAGGCGAAGATACCCGGCTACATCGGCCAGATCGCGGGCAAGACCGGGACTGCGAGCGTGGCGCTGCCCAACGGCGGCGGGTACGGGCCCAACGTCGTCGCCTCCTTCGTGGGGTTCATGCCCGCGCAGAATCCGCAGTTCACGATGATGGTCATCCTCAACGAGCCGCAGGAGAACCACACCGGGCGCTTCGGATCGCTGCTCGCGGCGCCGATCTGGAAGCAGATGGCCGAGATGATGATCAACGACTGGCGGATCGCTCCGTGAGGGAGGCGATCATCGTCGGGGTGCTCGCCTTCGTCGCCGGGGTCCTGCTCTATCCGGCGTTCATCGGGCTCCTGGTCCGGACCGGGGCGCGTCAGCACGTCGCCTCATACAGCCCGGCGAGTCACCGAGCCAAGGAGGGAACACCGACGCTCGGCGGCGCCCTCTTCTGCGTCGTCGTGCTGGTGGTCTGGATCGCGGTCGACCGCAACCGTGCGGGCTTCGTTCCTTTCTTCGCACTGCTCGCCGGCGCGATCGCGGGCGGACTCGACGACATCATCAACATCAGCGACGTCAAACGCCTCGGGCTCACCGTCTGGCAGAAGCTCGGCCTCCAGGGCGTCACCGGCGTGCTCGTCGGCATCGGACTGACCATCGCCGGCTTCTCGCATCAGTTCTTTCCCGGGCTTGGGGCGCCGAACCTCGGCTGGGGGCTGGCGATCGTCGTCGCCATCGCCGTCGTCGCGACGAGCAATGCGGTGAACCTGACAGACGGTGTCGACGGGCTCGCTGCCAGCTGCACGCTGCTCGTGCTGGTCGGCATCACGATCATCGCGGTGACCCGCTCGGACATGTCGGTCGCGTTGATCGCGGTCGCGCTCGCCGGCGTCGTCGGATCGTTCCTGCTCTTCAACTGGTTTCCTGCGCGCGTCTTCATGGGTGACGCGGGATCGCTCGCGCTCGGCAGCGCGATCGTTGCGCTGACCGCCGAGTTGCATCTGATCTGGTTCCTGCCGGTGCTCGGCATCGTCTTCGTCGTCGAGGCCGCGAGCGTCGTCGTCAACGTCACCGCGATCCGCAGGTTCGGGCGGCGCGTCCTGCGCGCCAGCCCAATCCATCACCACTTCGAAGAGCTGGGGTTGCGCGAGCAGCGCCTGGTCGTTTCCTTCGCCGGCGTCGCGGCGTTGGGTACCGCCCTCACCGTCCTATATGCGCACGTCGCAGGCACGGTGTCGTGAGCGAGAAGCCCGTCGTCGTCATCGGCGCCGGTCGCAGCGGTCTTGCCTGCGCGATCACGCTGTCCCGCGAAGGCAATCGTGTGATCCTCGTGGACCGCAACGACAGTCCCGCGATTCGGGAGCGCATCGCCTCGCTGCCGAGCGGGGTCGAGGTCAGGCTCGGCGGATACCCCGACGACGTCGCCGCGGACGCGCTCATGGTCTGTCCCAGTCCGGGCGTGCCGTGGGATGCCCCCGAGCTCGAGGTTGCGCGCGCCCACGGTGTCCCCGTGCGCAGCGAGATGGACCTCGTCTTCGAGCGGTGCCGAGCGCGTATCTGCGGCATCACGGGGACCAACGGCAAGACGACGACCACCGCGCTCGTCGCGGCGATCTTCGAGCGTGCCGGCGAGCGCGTTCACCTCGGCGGGAATATCGGGATGACCATGCTCGACCGCCTCGACGGCGTCGTGGAGACGGACTGGGTCGTCCTCGAGCTCTCGTCGTTCCAGATCGAGTCGGTGCGCGAGCCGCGCTGCGCCATCGCGTGCGTGCTCAACGTGACCCCCGATCACCTTGACCGCCACGGCGATTTCGCGGCGTACGCGGAGACCAAGCGCCGCCTCGTCCGCTTCGCGCTCGATGACGCCGTCCTCGGGTTCGACGATCCGATCACCCGCGAGATGGCGGCCGTCACCGCATCCCGCGTGCATGACTTCGGCCTCCAGCCCGGCATCACCGATGGCGCGACAACGCGAGGGACCGACGTCGTCAGTGTCGAGGGCGGGGTCGCCACCGTCGTGCTGCCGGTTGCGGACATCCCGCTCTTCGGCGAGCACAACCTCCAGAACGTCCTCGCCGCGGTGGCGGTCGCCCGTGCGGCCGGCCTCGAGCCCTCGCCGATCGCCGGCGCTGTCCGGGACTTCCATGCCGTTGCGCACCGGCTGCAGACGGTCCGGGACGAGGACGGCGTGCTCTGGGTGAATGACAGCAAGGCGACCAACGTCGAATCCGCGCTGGCTGCCCTCCGGAGCTTCCCAGGACGCACGATCGTGTGGATCGGTGGGGGCAAAGGTGCCGGCACATCGATCGCGGGCCTCGCCGACGAGGTCGTGGCTCGCGCCCGGCACGCGATCATCAACGGCGCGAGCGCGCCCGAGCTGGACGCGGCACTCGCCGAGCGCGGCTTTGCGCAGCGGACTGTCGTCGCCACGCTCGCCGACGCGGTGCATGTCGCTGCAGCCATCACGCGACCGGGCGACGTCGTCCTGCTCGCCCCCGGCTACAAGAGCTTCGACCAGTTCCGTGACTTCGAGCATCGCGGCGACGTGTTCGCCGAGCTCGTCACCGGTCGCGCCGCGCGCCCCGTGGGGACGCCCTGATGGCCGCTCGGGTCGGCAAGCTCACCGGGCTCACCGGGCGATGGCGCGGCGGATCTCGGGTCGCCGGTGCGTTCGCGAGCGCGGATCGGGCGGCTGCCGCTGCCGGTGTCGACGGCTGGCTGATGATCATCGTCGTCGGCCTGGTCGGCTTCGGGCTCGTGATGGTGTACAGCGCCTCAGAGGCGCTCGGCTACCTCTACTACAACGACCCGAACTATTTCTTCGCCCATCAGCTCATCGGGGCCACGCTCGGCGGCGTGGGGCTGGTCGTGGCGGCGCGGCTCGACTATCACCGGCTCTCGCGGCTGGCGCGTCCGGTCATGTTCCTGGTGCTTGTCCTTCTCCTCGTGGTGCTCATCCCGCACGTCGGCTCGCAGCACTTCGGGGCGCAGCGCTGGTTCCAGGTCGGTCCGCTCTCCGTCCAGCCGTCAGCGATCGCTGTTGGAGTCGCCGTCGTCTTCTTCGCGCGCTGGCTCACCGACCGCGAGGGCTCGGTGCGAAGCCTGCGGGGCGTCCGCGACTACCTGATCGTGCTCTTCGCCCTCCTCGGGCTCGTCCTCGCCGAGCGGGACCTGGGCAGCTCGATCGTCATCGCCACCACGGCGCTCATCCTCCTGGCGCTTGCGGGCGCGAGGAAGCGCCACCTCGTCCTCATCGTCTTCCTGTTCGGCGGGTTCGGCGTCGCGCTGGTGGGTCTCGTCTCCTATCGCGCAGACCGGCTCGCCCACTTTCTCAACCCGTGCGCGGACGCGCTCGGCTCCGGGTTCCAGAACTGCCAGGCGCTCTACGCGTTCGGCTCCGGGGGCATCTTCGGGGTCGGGCTCGGCAACTCGGTGCAGAAGTACGAGTGGCTGCCCGAGGCGCATACCGACTTCATCTTCGCGATCATCGGCGAGGAGCTCGGCCTGATCGGAACTGTCGCGGTGCTCGGCGCGTTCCTCTTCCTGGCGTGGCGCGGAGTGCGTGCCTCGCTGCGCGCGCCCGATCGGTTTGGCGCTTTGCTGGCGGGAGGCATCACGTCGTGGATCTGCATGCAGGCGTTCATCAACGTCATGGCGGTGACCGGTGTCATCCCGACGACGGGCATCCCCCTGCCGTTCATCAGCTACGGTGGCACCTCGCTGGCGACCACCCTCGTGGGCATGGGCATTCTGCTCAACATCTCCGCCCAGGGTCGACGGCAAGGGACGACAAATCGTGCGTACGTTGATAGCTGGGGGGGGAACAGGGGGTCACCTGACCCCGGCGCTGGCGGTCGCGCTCGCGCTCCGAGACAGCCGGCCTGACGACGAGGTGGCCGTGGTCGGCCGCCGTGACGGAGTGGCCGAACGCCTCGTGGTCGCTGCCGGCCTTCGCCTGGAGACCCTCGACGTGAGCGGAGTCGACGTGGGCAGCCCTGCCGGGATCGCGCGGGCGACGTCGCAGCTCACCCGCGCCACCATCGCAGCCCGGCGACTGGTGCGCAGGATGCGTCCCGATGTCGTCGTCGGACTCGGCGGCTATGTCTCGGTTCCCGTGGTTGCCGCGGCGATCGCCCAGCGCATCCCTGTCGTGCTGCTCGAGCAGAACGCGGTCCCCGGACGGGCGACCAAGCTGCTCGCCCGCCGCGCCCGGGTGGTCGCGGCGTCGTTCTCGGAGACCGCGCGGTATCTGCCGAACGCCCGCGTCGTGCACACCGGCAACCCGATCCGGGCCGAGGTTCGGGCGATCGAAGCGCGCCCGATCGGCGACCGGCTGCGCTCCATCCTCGTCACCGGCGGCTCGCAGGGTGCGCGCCGCGTCAACCGCGCGATGACCGGCTGCGTCGCGGATCTCCTCCGTGCCGACCTCGAGCTGCGCATCGTCCATCAGTGCGGCAGCCTCGATTTCGAGGTGGTTTCGAGGGCGGCGGCAGCGCTCCCGGCCGACCTCGCGCCCCGCTACACGGTGGCCGCCTTCTTCGATGACATGGCGGTGCGGATGGCCGAGAGCGACCTCGTCGTGATGCGCGCCGGCGGTTCGTCGATCGCGGAATGCGCGGTCCTGGGCCGCCCGATGATCGTCATCCCATATCCCCACGCCGGCGGCCATCAGCGCCACAACGCCACTCCGTACGTCGAGGCGGGGGCGGCGATCCTCATCGATGACGCGTCCTGCACGCCGGAGCGCCTCAGGACGGAGATCCAGTCGCTCGTCAACGACCCGCCGCGCTGGCGGCGCATGTCCGCGGCCAGCAAAGCGCTCGGCCTCCCCGACGCCACCGACTCCGTCGTCCGTCTCATCGTCGAAGCAGCCGGCACCGGCAGGCGGAGCAGGGCGGCGTGACCCGTCACGTCCACGTCCTCGGCATCTGCGGCTACGCGACCTTCGGCGCCGCCAGGCTCGCGCAGGCGCGAGGCGACCGGGTCACCGGATCCGACGACCATGCGTATCCGCCGATGAGTGACGCCGTCACTGCGGCGGGGATCGAGTGGGAGGACCGCAGCGACCCGGCGAACCTCGATCGGTGGGGGGTGCCCGACCTCGTGGTCGTCGGGAACCAGACGCGGCCCGCCAACCTCGAGCTCGCAGCTGTACGGGAGCGCGGGCTTCCCTGCGTCAGCGAGATCGAGTTCTACGCGACGCTCGCAGCCGACCGCATGCGGCTCAGTGTCTGCGGAACGCACGGCAAGACCACGACGTCAGCGCTTCTGGTGCACATCCTCGAGCGCTCCGGACTGCACCCCGGCTTCCGGCTCGGATCGACATCGCTCGACCTCGGCGGGACGTCGCGCCTGGGGACAGGGCCGTTCGTCTTCGAAGGCGACGAATACACGTCGGCACCCTGGGACCCGCTCCCGAAGTTCCTCCACACGCGGCCGCACGCTGCCTGCGTCACGCGCCTCGAACTGGATCATCCCGACGTGTACGCCACCCTGGACGCGTATCGGGCGCCGTTTGTCGAGCTGGCCGCGACGATGCCGACCACGGGCGTGCTGGCGCTCTGCGCCGATGACCCGGAATGCCTCGCGCTCGCCGAGGCAGCGCAGCCTGTTGTCGTCACCTATGGCATCAACCCGGCGAGTGACTGGCGGATCATCGGCGCGCACGACGAGCACGGCGTGCAGGAGTTCGCGGTGGAGCGGCATGAGGCTCCGCCGTTGCAGGTCCGCCTCACCTTCCCGGGACTCCACAACGCGCAGAACGCATGCGCGGCGTTGATCCTTGCGGAGTACGCCGGTGTCGCTCCCGCGGATGCGGTCGCCGCGTGCGCCGACTTCCGAGGTCCCGCGCGCCGTTTCGAGATCCTTGGCGAGCGTGGGGGAGTGGCCGTCGTCGATGACTACGCGCATCACCCGACAGAGGTTGGCGCCGCCATCGATGCCGCGCGCCAGCGCTACCCGGGACGGCGACTCATCGCCATCCACACGCCGCACACGTACTCGCGGGTGAGCCGGCTGCTCGAGGACTACCGTCAGAGTTTCACGGGAGCGGACGTCGTGGTCATCGGGCCGATCGAGGAGGCGCGCGAGCGGGGCATGCCGAAGATCGTCTCCAGTCAGGATGTCGCCGATCGAGCCGGACCCACGCAGGATGTTCACGTCGTGGGCTCGAGCGACGAGGCGATCGAACTGGTGACGCAGATCACCCGCCCCGGCGACGTCCTCCTGGTGCTCTCCCTCGGCGGCTTCGACAAGCTCGCACCGCAACTCCTCGGCGCCCTGGAGGTACAGGGTGTCCACAGGTGAATGGCTCGAGACGTACCCCGGAGTGCGCGCCGAGGAGCCCCTGGCGAAACACAGCCAGTTCGGCGTCGGCGGCCCCGCCCAGTGGTTCACGACGACGCGCGACGCCGCTGCGCTTGGCGAGCTCATGCGCCGGTGCCACGACACGGGGATCGCCGTGACCATGCTCGGCGCGGGAAGCAACGCATTGATCAGCGACGCCGGCGTTCGCGGGCTCGTCGTCCGTCACGACGATCGGAGTCTTCGCGTGATCGATGACGAGAGCATCGTGCTCGGTGGTGGCGCCATGATGCCGCGCGTGGCGCTGGACTGCGCATCGCGCGGCATCGCGGGGCTCGAGTTCGGCATCGGTGTGCCCGGGACGTGCGGTGCAAGCGTGTACGGCAACGCGGGCGCCTTCGGCACGGAGATGGTCGATGTGCTCATCGAGTGCACCGCGCTCGACGCCCGCGGGTCAGCAGCGACACTCGGCGTTGCGGAGTGCGGGTTCGCGTACCGCGACTCCCGTTTCAAGCACGACCTGGACGATCACGTCGTGGTCAGTGCTCGTCTGCGCGTGCATCCCGATGCGCCGGCACTCGTTCGCGAGCGAACCGACGCGATCCAGGCCGAGCGGAAGGCGTCGCAGCCGTACGGGATCCGCAGCCTTGGGAGCGTGTTCAAGAACCCGCCCGATGACAAGGCCGGGCGGCTCGTCGAGGCGGCCGGGTTGAAAGGACACCGTGTCGGTGGCGCACAGATCTCCCCGAAGCACGCCAACTTCATCGTCAACGTGGATCACGCGACTGCTGCCGACGTGCTCGCGCTGGTCGAGGTCGCGCACGATGCGGTGCAGAGCAGCTTCGATGTCGACCTGGAGCGCGAGATCATCCTGCTTGGTTCCCAGCCGGGGAGCGCGCATGCCTGAACCAGTGAATGTCGGCGTCTTCTTCGGGAGCCGCTCGGTCGAGCACGAGGTGTCGGTGATCACCGCGCAGCAGGCGATGGCGGCGATGCCGGCCGACCGCATGATCCCGGTCCCCGTCTACATCGCGAAATCGGGTGCCTGGTACACCGGTGACCATCTGCTCCAGCTGGAGCGCTACAAGGACATCGACAAGCTGATCGCATCCTCGACACGCGTGACGATGCGTCCCGAGCCCGGTACCGGTGGCGAGCTGATGGAAGTCGACGGACGTCGCGGGCTGCTCGGCGGGTCGTCACGCACAGCTGCGCGATTCGACCTCGCGATGCCGCTCGTGCATGGGTCCAACGGGGAGGACGGCACGCTGCAAGGGCTTTTCGAGCTTGCGGGCGTGCCCTACTGCGGCTGCGACGTCGCGTCTGCGGCGGTGAGCATGGACAAGCGCCTGGCGAGGACGACGCTGCGCGGCGCGGGGTTACCGGTGCTGGACGACGTCGCGGTGACGCGTGCACGCCGGCTGGAGAACGCGGCGACGGTGTGCGCAGAGCTCGAGCACTCACCGGGCTATCCCATGTACGTCAAGCCGCTGCGGCTCGGATCGAGCATCGGTGTCTCGCGTGTCGAAAACCGCGAGCAGCTCGACGCTGCGCTGGACCTTGCGTTCCGATACGACACGTCGATCCTCGCCGAAGCGGCGCAGGACGGCATCATCGAGATCAACTGCTCGGTACTCGGTCGCGGCGACGACGTCCAGGTCTCGGTGTGCGAGCAGCCGAAGACTGCCGGCACGCTGAGCTATGCGGACAAATATCTCAGCGGCGCCAAAGGCAAAGGCGGTGCCAAGGCTCCGGCGACGGGCATGAAGAGCGCACAACGAGTTCATCCCGGCCCCGATCCCTGAGGCGCTCACCCGGCGGATCCAGGATGCGGCGCTCGCGGCATTTCGCGCCATCGGAGCCGCCGGCGTCGCGCGCGTCGACTTCCTCGTCGCGCCCGATCGGGATTCGTTTCTCATCAACGAGCTGAACACCCTGCCCGGCTCGCTTTCGTTCTATCTCTGGGAGGCGTCTGGCATGACGTTCGCAACGCTGCTCGACCGGCTCGTGGAGATGGCGATGGCGCGGCATCGCGAGCGCCAGGCGACCACGTCGTCGATCGAGACGTGGCTGCTCACCGGTAGGCCGGGCTGAACGCCGGCCGCAGAGGGGAGCGGACGAACATGGCGGAGGTCACGAGTGAGCACCCCCGAGCGGCTGTGGAGGTGCGCGGCGCCGGACGGCCGCTGCTGCTCCTGCATGGGTGGGGTGTCTCGTCCGAGCTGTTCGCCCCCATCCTGGACGGGCTGGAGCCCGGGCACCGGCTGATCGTCCCCGACCTCCCCGGGTTCGGCGCCACCTCCGAACCAGACACGCCCTGGTCGGTGCACGACTACGCGGCCTGGTGCATCGCGCTGCTCGATCGTCTGGGGATCGAGAGCTGCGATCTCGTCGGGCATTCCAACGGCGGTCGCATCGGGATCGTCATGGCGGCCGAGTATCCGGGGCGCGTCACCAGGATGGTGCTTGCCGGCAGCTCGGGGATCCGGCCGAGACGCACGCTCGCCTCGTCGGCGCGCATACGAACGTACAAGGCGCTTCGCGCCGTCGAGCGATCGTCGGTCGTGCCGTCCGCGCTCCGGCGCAGCGCCGGTCGCAGGGCCGACCAGCGCGGTTCCGCGGACTATCGCGCGGCCACAGGAACGATGCGCGGCACGCTTGTGCGACTGGTCAACGAGGACCTGCGTGAGCTGTTGCCCCAGGTGCACATCCCGGTGCTCCTCATCTGGGGTGAGAACGACACGGAGACGCCCATCGACGACGGACGGCTCATGGAGCGCCTCATCCCCGACGCGGGTCTCGTCGTCTTCGAAGGCGCAAGCCACTACGCATATCTCGAGCAGTCAGGACGGTTCTGTCGCATCGTCGAGGTGTTCCTGCGCGACGACCCGGAGGAGACGGCGACGTGAGCCCACTCCTCGGTCCGCTTGTCGCCGTCGCCGCGATCGTATGGCTGCTCCTCGTGGCGCGCATCGCGCTCGTTGCGGCGCGCATGTTCCAGATCGAGGAATACGAGTCGATCAGGTTCCTGCGCTGGGGATTGACCCGCGAATGGCTCGCGCACCGCGCGGTCTGGCTGGGTCTCGCCGTCGGTGTGCTGGCGTTGAGCGTGGCCGCTGTGCTCCCCGCGGCCCGAACGCTCGCCATTGCGGTGGCATGGCTCGCGTCCGCCGCCGCAGCGCAGCTGACGTGGCGCTGGACGTCGCCGAAGCGGCCGCTCGTCATGACCGCGCGTATGCGCCGGCTGCTCATCGCGGGCGGGTTCCTCGCGGTCATCCTCGCAGCCGGTGTCGCGCTGGGGATCGTGACGCTGCACCCCGTCATCTCCGTAGTGCTCGTGCTCATCGCAGCCGGGCTGGTCACGAGCCTGAGCGAGATCCTCCTGGTTGCTGCCAATGTCGTCACCAAGCCGGCGGAGGCCCGGATCCGCCGGCACTACCTCGGTCTCGCGGCCGAGAAGCTGCGCCTGGTCAACCCGACCGTGCTTGCCGTGGTGGGGAGCTTCGGTAAGACGAGCACCAAGCACATCCTCGCGCAGCTCCTGCAACCGAGCGTGAACACACTGCCGACGCGCAAGAGCTTCAACACGCTGATGGGGGTGAGCCGCGCCATCAACGAGGACCTCAAGCCCGAGCATCGCGTCTTCGTCGTGGAGATGGATGCGTACGCGCAGGGGGAGATCGCCGCCATCAGCCAGCTCGTGCACCCGACCGTCGCGATCGTCACCGCGATCGGCCCGCAGCACATGGAACGGTTCGGGACGCTGGATCGGATTGCCGACGCGATGTACGAAGTGATCGTCGCGCTCCCGCTTGACGGCGCTGCGATCGTCTCGATGGGTGATGCGTCGTGCGTCGCGCTGGCGCAACGCGCGGCCGCCGAGCAACGACGGGTGATCCGCTACGCGCTCGCGGACGGTGGCGCCACAGCGGATGCGGACGTGGTCGCGTCGGCGATCCGCATCGACGCCGACGGCGGAGCGTTTCAGTGGCGGTGGGCTGCGGAGCACCTCGATCGCACGGTCACGATTCCACTGCTCGGCCGCCATCAGGTCGCGAACGTCACCGCCGCACTCGCCGCGGTGCATGTGCTCGGGTACGACCTCGATGCGGCGGTCGCGGCTGCAGCGACACTGCCGCAGGTCGAGCATCGTCTGGAGTTGATGGCGACCACGGGTCCGCTGACCGTGATCGACGATTCGTACAACGCGAACCCGGTTGGCGTGCACAACGGGCTGGAGGTGCTCGCGGCGATGCGCGGCGGCACGAAGTTCCTCGTCACGCCGGGGCTCGTCGAGCTCGGCAGTGTCGAGGACGACGAGAATCGCCGCTACGGGGAGCACGCCGCGCAGGTGTGCGGGCACGTCATCGTCATGTCGGCAAAGACGAGCGCCGCGTTGTGTGCAGGGCTCCGCGAGGGCGGCATGAGCGAGGACCGCATCCACATTGTCGACACGCTTGCGGAGGCGACCGAGGTGCTGCAGCGGCTGTCCAAACCGGGCGACGTGGTGCTCTTCGCCAACGATCTCCCGGACACCTACATGCCTGCGACACGCGCTGAACGCTCCAGAGCGGTCACTCCGGCGTCGCCTGGGGGATAATCGGCCCGGCCCCGTGCGGCCTCAACGTCCCACTTCACGTCTCAGCTTGCGTTGATGCACTTTCCCTACCGCACCGAGCCCGCCGCCTCGTGAGCACTGAGGTGCTTGACGAGCGAGCGCGCCACGTCGCCCTCGTGCGAGCCCAGGCATCGCTGATCGTCAACTCCTCCCGGCCCGTGCACCGGCTCGTCATCAGCCCGGGCACGCGACTGAACCCCTCGCCGCGCAAACGCAAGCACGGACGCCATGGGCAGGCGCCCACGCCGCCGGTCGCACGCCGGCGCACGTCGTGGAAACGGCGCATCATCGCGGTCGCAGCGCTGACGGTGCAGGTGGCGCTGCTCGTGCTGGTGTTGACGCTGCCGGCGTTCCAGGTGCGCCAGGTGACCGTCGTCGGCGCTCGCCTGGTGACCACCAGCGCCGTGGTCGCCGCTGCCGAGGTGCCGGAGGAGAGCATCTTCACGATCAACGGCGCGGCCATCCAGGGTCGCGTGCTCGCGCTGCCCTGGGTGGAGAGCGCGGTGGTCACGACGCAGTTGCCGGCGACGGTCAGCATCGACATCGTCGAGCGCGCGCCGGTGCTCCGCATCCGCCGCGACGGCGCCGACACCCTGGTCGCCGCCAACGGCGCAACCCTTCCCGGCATCGACGCGACACCGGCCGCGAGCAATGGCGTCCCCGTGCTCATCGACGACCGGGCGGGCTCTCCCCAGCCGCTCAACCCGCAACTCGTCCAGATGTTGAGCACGATCTCGCAGCGCTTTCCGGCTGTCTTCGGATGCGCAGTCGACGCCTATCTCTGGGGAGCGGATGACGTGGTGAGCATCTGGACCAGCACAGGATGGCGTGCCGTCCTTGGGCCGCTCGACACCGAGGATGCCCTTCAGTTGCTGCCGAAGCAGATCGAGACGCTGGCCGCGCTGAAAACGCGGCTCAACTTCGCGCATCCCACCTTCGGGTACCTCGACGTCGAAGTCCCCGGGCAACCCGGTGAGTGGTGGGGAGCCGGGGCTTCCCTCGGAGGTCAAAGCAGCGCTGCTGCCGATCATCCCCGCGACCCAGCCACCGCCGGCCGCATCGTCGGTGCCTCCGCCGACACCCCAGCCGACGCCGACACCCTCGCCATCACCGAGCACGAGCCCATCGCCGGGAACGGTGACCGTCAGCCCCAACCCCTCGCCCTCGCCTTCGCCGAAGTCATCGCCATCGCCGTCACCGACGCCGTCGGGTTGACCTCTGCCGCGTGCTAGCGGACGCGGTCCCAGGGACGCGCGGCTCGCAGCGCCGAGAGAATCGCGCGGGTGGACGGCGAACGGTTCATGGTGATGAAGTGCACGCCCGGTGCGCCCGCCGCGAGGAGTTCAGCCGCCTGCAGTGTCGACCACGCGACACCAAGTTGCAGCACCGCGTCCGGATCGGCCTCGCGGGTACGCAGCGCGTCCAGTAGCGGATCCGGGATCGTGGCACCAATCTTCGTGGTGAAGCGCGTGATCTGGCTGAGATTGGTGATGGGCATGAGCCCGGGGATGATCGGGATTGTCACGCCAGCGGCGCGAGCGCGGGACACGAAGTCGAAGTACCTGCTGTTGTCGAAGAACAGCTGGGTGATCAGGTAACCGGCGCCGGCGTCGGCCTTGCGTTTGGCAAACAGAACGTCGTCATCGCTGCTCGCCGACTCCGGATGCTTCTCCGGGTAGCACGCGCCGCCGACGCAGAAGTCGTATCCCGCGGAGATGAACTCCATGAACTCGATGCTGCGCGCGAACCCTCCCTCAGTCGGGATGAAGGCGTCGGAGCCTTTGGGCGGGTCGCCGCGCAGCGCGAGCACATTGTCGATGCCGTTGTCGCGGAGGCCGTCGAGAATCGTCCGCAGCTCCCCGGCGGTCGCGTTGACGCACGTCAGGTGTGCCACGGGCTCGATGTCCAGCTCGTGGCGAATGCGGGTAACCAGGTCGACGGTGCGCTGGCGGACGGAACCGCCCGCGCCGTACGTCACGGAGACGAACGTCGGCTCGAGCTCGCGAAGGTGCGAGATCGTCTCGAAGAGCTGACGCACACCGTCGTCGGTCTGCGGGGGGAAGAACTCGAACGAGAAGGTCGGCTGATTCCGGGCTTCGAGCAAGCTGTCAAGGCGCATTGCGACACCATGCTACGGTCACTCGGTGCTTGCGGCATACGCATCCGCAGTGGGCGGTGACGACCCACTCGCCAATCTGACCGTCGGGGATCTGCCGAAACCGGAGCCGCGACCCGGCTGGGCGCTCGTCAAAGTGCGTGCCGCGTCCCTCAACCATCACGACATCTGGACGTTGCGTGGCGTGTCGTCCGCGCCGGTGACGCCGCCGCAGATCCTGGGCTGCGATGCCGCCGGCGAGGTGGCGGGATACGGCGGCGATGCCCCCGAAGGAGCGCCCGCGCTGGGCAGCCGCGTCGTCGTCTACCCGATCACCACGTGCGGGCACTGCGCCGCCTGTCTGAGCGATGAACCGCTGGCGTGCCGCACCTTTCGGATGCTCAGCGAGGCGCCGCTCGCGGGCGCGCTCGCCGAATACGTCGAGATCCCAAGCGCGAACCTCGTGCCGCTTCCCGAGCAGGTGAGCTTTGCCGACGCGGCGTGCCTGCCGACTGCCTACCTCACGGCGTACCGGGCGCTGTTCACCCGCGCCGCGCTCCGGCCCGGGATGAGCGTGCTCGTGCAGGGCGCCAGCGGGGGCGTCGCCACCGCCTGCATCCTGCTCTGCAGGCTTGCCGGGATCATCGTCTACGCGACGTCGCGCGACGAGGCCAAACGGACGCTTGCGGTCGACCTCGGCGCCGAGGCGGCGTTTCCGCTGGAGCGTGAGACCACTCGGGCGATCATTGGCGCGACGGGCGGCGTCGGTGTGGATGCCGTCATCGACACCGTCGGCGAACCGACGTGGGACCTGAGTCTCAAAGCGGTGCGACCCGGCGGGACTGTGGTCGTGCCCGGAGCCACCGGCGGAGCGAACCCTCCGGCGCAGCTCAATCGGATCTTCTTCCGCAGCACGACGATCGCGGGAACGACGATGGGGACGCGGGGCGAGCTGCGCCGGCTCGTGGATCTGTGTGCGACCGGCGCGCTGCGGCCGCTCATCGGCTCGACCCATACGCTTGCAGACGCGGCCACGGCTTTCGGCGAGATGGCGCGCGGCGACCTGCGCGGCAAGATCGTCGTCGAATTCTGAGCGCGGCCGCTCCGGAAGCGGAAACGACCTCGTAGCAAGCGTAGACGGCGCAACCGAGCGGTGCTACGGTTGCGCAGCCTCGCCGGTCCACTGAGACCGCGGCGTACAGGGTCTCGTCTGACAGGTGCAGTGACGGGGCCCTGTTCTCGTTAACGGAGCGTCGTCTGAACCCTTCTGACGCGTTGCTCGTCTCTCTGAGACAACCAACATGTTGTGGCATACTGGGCACGCGAACCCAGCATCTTGCGGTTTTGCGCCTAAAAACCCTTGAATGGCGCACCCGCGACGGCTACACTCGGAGGCCGATACTGTGACCCGTCCTCGCCGCGTTTTCGCACTCGATATCGGAACCACCAAGGTCTGCTGCGCCGCAGCCGACCTGGAGAGTACCGGTCTCCGAGTCCTGGGTGTCGGCGTGGTCGCATCCAAGGGTGTTCGCAAGGGTGCGGTGGTCGAGATCGACCGGGCCGCTGAGGCGGTCGCCGAGGCGGTCGACATGGCCGAGCAGATGTCGGGCGTTCCCATTGACTCGGCGGTCGTCGGCATCGCCGGCGGCCACATCACCTCGCAGAACAGCCGTGGGGTTGTTGCCGTTGCCGCCGGCCACCGCGACGTGCGGGAGCAGGACGTCCATCGTGCGATCGATGCTGCACGAGCGGTGAGCGTGCCGTCGGAGCGTCGCATCGTCCATGTGCTCCCGCAGCAGTTCACGATCGACGGGCAGGAGGGCGTGCGCGACGCGATCGGCATGGCGGGCAATCGCCTCGAGGTCGACGCGCACATCATCACCGGTGCCAACACCGCGATCCAGAACGTCGTCAAGGTCGTGCACAAAGCAGGGCTCAACGTCGACGACATGGTGCTGCAGGTGCTTGCGTCCGCAGAGGCGGTGGTCACGGAGGATGAGATCGAGCGCGGTGTCGTCGTGATCGATGTCGGTGGTGGGACAAGCGATATCGCCGTGTTCGCGCGCGGCAGCATCGTGCACACGAGTGTCATTCCGGTCGGTGGCAACCATGTCACCGCCGATCTCGCAGTCGGGCTGCGCTGCGACCTCGAAACCGCCGAAACGGTGAAGCGCAACTTCGGTCACTGCCTGCAGTTGACGCTGCCAGCCGATGCGGAGGTGACGCTCACCCCGATGGGATATGACGAGCCGGTCGGTGTGCCGCAGCGTTATCTCGCGGAGATCATCGGGCCGCGTGCACGCGAGATGGCATCGCTCATCGCAGCCGAAGTCGAGCGCGCCGGACCACTCGGCATGTTCCCGGGTGGCATCGTCATCACGGGTGGCGGCGCGTTGCTGCGGGGGTTCGCGGAAGTGGTGCAGCAACAGACCAACCTCCCGGCACGGGTCGCGGCGCCGCAGGGCCTGCACGGCATGAATGACGAGATCAGCGGTCCGAGCCACGCGACCGTGGTCGGCCTGCTGCGCTGGGGTGCACGGAGCAACCTCGGTCGCAGACCATCACGCTCCACCGCCCGCAGCTCCGATGGCAACGGCGCCAGCGGAGCCAAATTCTCGAGGTGGTTCCGTGAGCTCTTTTGATCATCTGCGCACCCACGGGCTCGACCAGCCGGGGGATGCGCTGGCCCGCCGCAAGACACCACCACATTCGACCCCCGCTCAAGAAATGAACAGACAACGCGAGGAGAAACTCATGGCAGACCTCGACCGGACACTCGAAGGCAACGCCCGCATCCGCGTCGTGGGGGTCGGCGGCGGCGGCAGCAACGCCGTGAATCGCATGATCCGAAGCAACCTCAAGGGCGTTGAGTTCATCGCGATCAACACCGATCACCAGGCGCTCAGCGCGTCGAGCGCGAACCTCAAGATCCGCATTGGCGGCAAGCTCACCCGCGGGCTCGGTGCCGGCGGCGATCCCCAGAAGGGGATGGAGGCCGCCGAGGAGTCCCGTGACGAGCTGACCCGTGCGCTCGCCGACAGCGACATGGTGTTCATCACCGCCGGTATGGGCGGCGGGACCGGCACCGGCGCCGCGCCTATCATCGCTGAGATCGCCCGTGAGTTGGGTGCGCTCACCATCGGCGTCGTCACCAAGCCCTTCCGCTTCGAGGGATTGCGCCGTCAGAAGTCGGCCGAGGAGGGGATCGCGAACCTTCAAGGCCGCGTCGACACGCTCATCACCATCCCGAATGAGCGCCTCATGCAGGTCGTCGACAAGAAGACACCGATCGGCGACGCCTTCAAGGTGGCGGACGACGTGCTCCGTCAGGGCGTGCAGGGCATCAGCGACCTGATCGTCTTCCCGGGCCTCATCAACCTCGACTTCGCCGACGTGAAGACGATCATGCAGGGCCAGGGTCAGGCGCTCATGGGCATCGGCTTCGGCAGCGGCGACACGCGCGCCGCGGATGCCGCGAAGGACGCCGTCGCGAGCCCGTTGCTCGAGACGACCATCGCGGGCGCCAAGGGCATCCTGCTCAACGTCACCGGCGGCCCTGACCTGACCCTCTACGAGGTCAACGAAGCTGCGCAGCTCGTCAGCGAGTCCGCGGACCCCGATGCCCAGATCATCTTCGGAACGGTCATCGACGAGCACATGAAGGGCGAGGTGAAGATCACCGTCATCGCCACCGGCTTCACCGGGCAGATCGACGTGATCGGAACGCTGAGCTACGAGCCGTCGGCGCGTCCGGTGGCGTCAGATCAGCGTCAGCCCGCGTTCACCGTGGGTGGCCGTCCGACCGGTCCGTACAGCGTCGACGACCTCGACATCCCGGCCTTCCTGAGGGACCGTCGATAGATCCTTCCAAAGGGGGACGGACGTGAAATGCCCGTTCTGCGGCGAGACGGATATCAAGGTCGTCAACTCGCGCGACTCCGAGACCGGAGAGGCGATTCGGCGCCGGCGTGAATGTCTTGCCTGCAGCAAACGATTCACGACGTACGAGCGGGTCGAGGTGCCGCCGCTGTACGTCGTCAAGAAGGACGGGCGACGCGAGGAGTTCAGCCGCGCCAAGATGCTCTCCGGCCTGGTGATGGCCGCGACCAAGACGCGGCTCACGCCGGCCAACCTCGAGCTGATGGTGGCCGAGATCGAGAACGCGTTGCGCAGCCAGAACATCTCCGAGGTGCCGAGCCGCGAGGTCGGTGCAATGGTGATGTCGCGGCTGCGCGAGCGCGACGAGATCGCGTACATCCGATTCGCATCGGTGTACCGGTCGTTCAAGGATGCCCAGGAGATGCGCGCCACCATCGAGGACGTTCTCGCGCATCCGCCAGGGACTCGTCCCGATACCGCGCGGCGTCAGCGCAAACGTCGGGATACCGACGGTCGCGAGCTGCCGCTCGACCTCGGGAAGTGACGTGGGCGGCGCGCCTCTCACTCCCGTGGCGGTCCGAGTTCGAGCGTGTGCGCGCGCGCATCGCAGCCGCCGCACAGCGAGCAAACCGCGATCCCGCCGACGTTCTCCTGATCGCGGTCACCAAGGGGACTGCCGCCGCAAACGTCGACGCCGCCATCGCCGCGGGTGTCGACGACGTCGGCGAGAATCGGGTGCAGGAGGCGTCCGACAAGCAGCAACTGGTCAAAGCCGATGCGCGCTGGCATCTCATCGGCCATCTCCAGACCAACAAGGCCGCTCGGGCGGCGCGACTCTTCGACGTCGTGCACTCCGTTGACAGCAAGCGCATTGCGGACGCTCTCTCATCGAACCGTCCGCCGGATCGCGATCCACTGATCGTGCTCGTCGAGGTGGAGCTCACCGGTATATCGACTCGCTTCGGCGTTGCGGAGACCGAGGTGGAGACGGTGATCGAGCAGCTGGTCAACGTGCCGTCGATCCACGTGATGGGCCTCATGACGATCGCGCCGCACCTGGAGGACCCCGAGGGCGCGCGACCCTACTTCGCGCGCCTGCGCCACCTCCGGGACCATATGGAGCACGTGACCGGCTGGAGGCTCCCCGAGCTGAGCATGGGGATGAGCGACGACTTCGACGTTGCCATCGAGGAAGGCGCGACCATGGTTCGTGTCGGGCGCGCCATCTTCGGCAACCCGGCGAGGTAGAGCAACGGCCGCGGTCTCCGGCATCGAACGATCTGCCGGTATCCTTGGGTGATGCCCAGGTACTCTTCGGTCAGTGCACGCGCGGGCTTCGCCGAGGCGGAGCTCGAGATCCTCGAGCACTGGAAGCGCACGCACGTCTTCGAGCGCAGCCTCGCGATGCGCCGGGACGCGCCGCCGTACGTGTTCTACGAAGGGCCGCCGACCGCCAACGGTCCGCCCGGCCTGCACCACGTGCTCGCCCGGGCCTACAAGGATGTCTTCGCCCGCTACAAGCAGATGACCGGGTTCTCTGTGGCTCGCAAAGCCGGCTGGGACACGCACGGCCTGCCTGTGGAGCTCGAGGTCGAGCGCGCGCTGAAGATCAGCGGCAAGAAGCAGATCGAGGACTACGGGATCGCCGAGTTCAACGCTCGCTGCAAGGAATCGGTCAACGTCTACATCGACCAGTTCCGCGAGATGAGCGACCGCCTCGCCTACTGGCTCGACTTCGATCATCCATACCGTACGTACGACACGACCTACATCGAGTCGGTGTGGTGGAGCCTCAAGGAGCTCTGGGAAGACGACATGCTCTACCAGGGCTACAAGGTCACGCCGTACTGCCCGCGCTGCCAGACGACGCTGTCATCGCACGAGCTGAGTCAGGGATACAAGGAGGACACGTCGGATCCTTCTGTGTACATCAAGTTCCGGCTCAACGACTCCGACGGCAAGACGTTCATGCTCGCGTGGACGACAACGCCGTGGACGCTCCCGGGCAATGTCGCGCTCGCGGTGCATTCCGGCAAGCGCTACGTGCGCGTTGCGCAGGGCGACGAGTCGTACATCCTCGCCAAACAGCGCCTCGAAATCCTTGACGGTGACTACGAGATCCTTGACGAGATGGACGGTCGTGACCTCGTGGACATGACCTACGAGCCGCTCTTCACCGACATGCCGCCAGACGGGCTCGCCTTCATCGTTCTCGATGCGCCGGAGCTGGTAAGCATGGATGAGGGCACCGGCATCGTGCACACGGCTGCTGCGTACGGCGTGGCGGACCTCGAGCTCTGCCAGCGAAAAGGCGTCGCGGTTCGGCACGTCGTGGGACTCGACGGACGTTTTCTCGAAGGGCAGACGCGGTATCGCGGCATGTTCGTCAAGGACGCCGATCCGAAGATCATCGACGACCTGCGCGAGCAGGGAAATCTCTACCGCGCAGAGCGGATCCTGCACACGTATCCATTCTGCTGGCGCTGTGACACGCCGCTGCTCTACTACGCGGTCACGTCATGGTTCATCCGAACCACTGCCGTGAAGGATCGGCTGCTGACGCACAACCGCAGCGTTGCCTGGCAGCCCGCGCACATCCGCGATGGCCGGATGGGCAACTGGCTGGAGAGCCTCATCGATTGGAACCTCTCGCGGACTCGGTACTGGGGCACACCGCTGCCGATCTGGGTGTGCGACGACTGTGACGAGAAGGTCTGCATCGGGAGCGCGGCAGAAGTCGGGTTGACCGTCGACGACGACCTCCACCGTCCCTTCATCGACGAGGTCACGATGCCGTGCGCCGCGTGCAAGGACGGCGTGATGCATCGCGTTCCGGATGTCATCGACGCCTGGTACGACTCGGGTGCGATGCCCTTCGCGCAGAAGCACTATCCATTCGAGAACAGAGAGCTCTTCGAGCACACGCACCCGGCGGACTTCATCTGCGAAGGGGTGGACCAGACGCGCGGCTGGTTCTTCTCGCTGCTCGCCGAGTCCACGTTGCTGTTCGATTCCCCTGCGTACCGGAACTGCGTCGTCGTCGGAACACTGCAGGACAAGAACGGCAAGAAGATGTCGAAGTCGCGGGGCAACATCATCGAGCCCAAGGTGATCTTCGACCAGTTCGGGGCCGATGCCACGCGCTGGTACTTCTACGCGCAGGGTGTCGAGAACGCCGAGTTGCGCGTCAGCCCGAACTCGTTCCAGGACGTGGTGCGCCTGTTCATGTTGACGCTCTGGAACGTCTATTCGTTCTTCGTGACGTACGCGCTCACCGAGGAGTTCGACCCTGCATCCGCGGGACCGCCGGTGATCGAGCGTCCGGTGCTCGATCGCTGGTGCCTGTCGCGGCTTGCGGAGACGGTCGAAGCAGTGCGCGAGGCGATGGAGCGCTACGACGCGTCGGACGCCTGCAAGTCCGTCGAGGCGTTTGTCGAAGATCTCTCGAAGTGGTATGTGCGGCGATCGCGCCGGCGTTTCTGGAAGAGCGCCGGCACGAGCGCGGATGCTCAGGCCGCGTTCGCGACGCTGCACACCGTGCTGATCACGCTGTCCGGACTGGTCGCGCCCTTCATGCCCTACATGGCGGAGCGGATGTACCGCAACCTCAGCGGGTTCAACGGGGATCCGCCGCCGACGTCGGGGACACCGGACTCGGTGCACCTCACCGACTACCCGAAGGTTTCCGGTGTGTGGCGCGACCCGGATGTCCTTGCGGAGATGAGCCGCCTGCGCCATCTCGTCGAGGACGGCCTTGCGGCGCGGACGACAGCCGGCGTTCGCGTTCGTCAGCCGCTCGCATCGGCGACGCTCGCGAGCGAGCCGCTCAGCGCCGAGGTGGAGGCGATCTTCGCCGAGGAGTTGAACGTCAAGAAGGTGCTGTACGTCGACCCGAAGGAGGGTCACGCCGCCGTCGTGCTCGACACCACGATCACCGACGAGCTCCGCCTCGAGTGGCTCGCGCGCGAGGTGAGCCGCAAGGTGAACGAGCTCCGCAAGCAGGCGGGACTGCGTGTCGAGGACCGGATCACGCTCATGGTCGACGCCGAAGGCGATGCGCGTCGCGCGGTGGACACGCACCGCGAGTGGTTGCAGGCCGAGACGCTGGCGCTGGCGATCGAGGATCAGCGCGGCGAGGATCTCGCGCAGTGGGAAGGGGACCTGGGAGGTGCCAGATGCTGGCTGGGAGTCAAGCGGTAGCCGACCCGAGCGGCGTCTCGCGCCGGCAGATCTACACGGTCATCGTCGGGACGGCTGCGTTCGTCGCCGCGTTCGATCACCTCACCAAGTGGCTCGTCGCCTCGCATCTCGCCCTCGGACAGCAGGTGTGGCCGAACGCGATCGTGTCCATCGACCGCGTGCAGAACACCGGCGCGGCGTTCAGCGTGCTGCCGCAACTCCACTGGTTCTACCTCGCGGTCGCGCTGATCGTGAGCCTCTACATCCTCTTCTTCGGCTACCGGTACGGCACGACGTGGTACCGCCAGGTGCTCATCGGGATGATCCTTGGTGGCGCGCTGTCGAACGGCGTCGACCGTCTCGTCCAGGGCTACGTCGTCGACTTCATCGACTTCCACTTCTGGCCGGTGTTCAACGTTGCCGACAGCTGCATCGTCATCGCGATCGTCGTGTTGCTGGTGCTCAGCTTCGTGCCGTCGCAGCGATCCACGCCAACAGCGAAATCGTCATGAGCGACGCCGCCGCCGCGGTGCTCCTGCCTCGCCTCGACGTCTGGCTCGCCGAGCATCGCAACGTCACGCGCCATGCAGCACGGACGTTGATCGATGCCGGGCTCGTCACCGTCGACGGCAGGACTGGACGACCCGGACAGCGCGTCCGCGACAACGCGACGGTGGTCGTCGAGCCGGGGGAGATGGCGAATCCGGAGGCGTCCGGGCCGGTGCGCGCGCAACCGCAGGTGGACCTCACCGTGGTGTACGAGGACGACGCGCTGGCCGTGATCGACAAGCCGTCGGGCCTGGTCGTGCACCCCGCCCCGGGCCATCCCTCGGGAACGCTCGCAGATGGGCTCAAGCAGCGGGGGACGACGTGGTCGCTGCTCGGGGGCACCGAGCGCGCCGGCATCGTGCATCGTCTCGATCGCGATACGAGCGGTCTGCTCGTCGTCGCCAAGACCGAGGCGGCGCACCGAAGCCTGGCGCGCCAGTTGAGCGATCGGACGCTCGGGCGCACGTACTGGGCGGTCGTCCACGGTGGGTTCCGCGAGGAGTTGGGGACGATCGATGCGCCGATCGGACGGCACCCACGCGATCGCCGGCGCATGGCCATCATCGAGGGCGGACGCGAAGCGGTCACCGATTTCCGGGTGCTCGAGCGGCTCAACGGCGCAACCGTCCTCGAGCTCTCCTTGCGCACCGGCCGAACGCACCAGATTCGTGTGCATCTCGCCTCGATCGGCCACCCGATCATCGGGGACACCGTGTACGGGCGACCGGACCCCGACCTCAGACGGCCCGCGCTCCATGCGATGCGGCTCCGCCTCGTCCATCCCGTGGACGGCACCGAGCGCACCTTCGACTCGCCGTTGCCGCCGGAGCTCGTCGCAGCGCGCGACCGTCTGCGGAGCACCGAGCCGTGAGCGCCCCGGGCATCCTCATCGTCCTCACCGGGCCGAGTGGCGTCGGCAAGGACACGGTGCTGCGCGAGCTCTTCGCACTCGATCCCACGCTCGGGTACTGCGTCTCGTACACGACGCGAGCGCCCCGTCCCGGCGAGGTCGACGGGGTGTCGTACTGGTTCGTCGACGAGGCCACATTCCGGGCGATGATCGATCGTGACGAGTTCTTCGAATGGTCGACGGTGTACGGCGAGTTGAAGGGTCGCACCTTCAAGAGCGTGGAAGCGGCTAGCGCGTCTGGGCAGGACACGGTCATCAAGATCGACGTCCAGGGGGCCGAGAAGATCCGCGGCCGCCTCGGGAACGACACGATCTACGTCTTCCTCCTGCCTCCCAGCGCCGAGGCCCTTGAACAGCGCCTCGTCGACCGCGCCACCGAGGATCCGGCAAGCCTGCGGGCCCGTCACGAGCTGGCCATCTCGGAGCTGGCGCTCAAGGACACGTACGATCATCAGGTCGTGAACGACGATGCCACCCGTGCCGCCCAAGAGATCCTCGCCCTCATCGAGGCGGATCGCGCCGCGCGCATCGGAGCACAGACATGACCGCCGATCTCCACGGCCGGCGTGTCCTTGTCGGTGTCGGCGGCAGCGTCGCCGCGTTCAAAGCCTGTGAGGTGATCACCGACCTTCGCCGCGCGGGCGCCGAGGTCCGGGTCGCGATGACGGACGCGGCCACGCACTTCGTCACGCCGACGCTGCTGCGCGCGCTGAGCGGCAACCCGGTTGCGTCGAGCATGTGGGAGGACGACGGCGCCGGCGAGGGTCACGGCATGAGTCACCTCACGCTTGCCGGGTGGTGTGAGGCACAGGTGGTCGTCGCGGCATCGGCCGACCTGATCGCGCGGCTCGCGCTCGGACTCGCGAACGATCCGGTGACCGCCACGGCGCTCGCGTGCCGCGCTCCGTTGCTCGTTGCTCCGGCGATGGAGGCGGCGATGTGGGAGCACCCTGCCACGCAGGGTCACGCGGCGACGCTGACCTCGCGCAGCGCGCGCATCATCGGTCCCGTTCGGGGCAGGCTCGCCAGCGGCCACGAGAGCACCGGTCGCATGGTCGAGCCCGACGAGATCGTCGCTGCCGTGGGAGACCTCCTTGGCGCCGGGGCCTGACCCCTCCTTCGCCGGCCATCGCTTCGTGATCACCGCGGGTGGGACTCGCGAGCCGATCGATCCGGTCCGCTACATAGGCAACCGGTCGAGCGGAAAGATGGGCAACGAGCTCGCGGCAGCGGCGATCCGGCGCGGGGCGACGGTCACGCTGGTCACCGCGGCGGTGCCGCCCGCGTCGCAGACGGGCCTGGACATCGTCCCCGTGGAGACCGCCGACGACATGCATGCCGCTGTGCGTGCGGCACTGCCGGGCGCGCGCGTCCTCATCATGGCCGCCGCAGTCGCCGACTGGCGCGCACCCGCGGTCGCGGAGCAGAAACTCAAGAAGGGCTCGAACACGCTGATGCTCGAGCTGGTGCCGACGGTCGACATCCTCGGCTCGTTGTGCGTTGATCCTGCTGCCGCCGGTGTGTTTCGCGTCGGGTTCGCGGCCGAGACGGAGCACGTCATCGAGCACGCGCAGGCGAAGCTCGCGGCCAAGCAACTCGACCTCATCGTCGTCAACGATGTGTCGCAGGCGGGCATCGGCATGGGCGCCGACGACAACGAGGTGACCGTGATCGATCCCGACGGCGGCTGGCAGTCGATCCCGCGCGCTCCGAAAGCGGTGGTGGCGGACGCGATCCTGTCGGCCATCTCCGCGAGGCTGCGATGAGCTTCGCGTCGGTCGTCCCGGAGACGCGCTCCCAGCTCCCGCGCGACGCGTACACGTACTCGATCCCGGACGAGCTGGTGGAGCTCGTGCTCCCCGGCGTGCGCGTGCAGATTCCGTTCGGGAAGCGATCCATCCTTGGCTACGTTGTCGAGCGGTCGGAGCTCACCGAGTTCGCCGACGTGCGCGCGATCGACCTCGTCATCGACGAGCCACGCCTCATCCTCGACCACCATCTCGCGCTCGCGCGACAGATCGCCGACCGGTATTGCGCACCACTCGGCGAGGTGTTCCGGGCGATGCTGCCCAAGGGAGTCCGTACGCGGCCTTCGCGGCGGTCAGGGCCGCGATCGACGTCCCGGGCGGTCACAGAAGCCGAGGGGACCGGCCCCGCCGAGCTGCCGCCGGTGCTCAACGACGCGCAGCGCGCTGCGGTCGCGCCGCTGCTGGAAGCGATCGCCACGCGCACGCACCGGCGCGTCCTGCTGCACGGAGTCACCGGGAGTGGGAAGACGGAGGTGTACCTCGCGGCGATCGACGCGGCGCTCGCAGCGGGACGTGGAGCGATCGTGCTCGTGCCCGAGATCGCATTGACACCACAGATGATCCGGCGCTTCGCGGTCCGGTTCCCGGGCAGGATCGCGGTGGTGCACTCAGCGCTCACCGACGCCGAGCGCGCAGCCGAATGGCGCCGTATCCGCGCCGGCGAACACGACGTGATCATCGGTTCGCGCAGCGCCGTCTTCGCGCCGGTGGCCGACCTCGGCATCATCGTCGTCGACGAGGAGGACGCCCCGGCGTACAAACAGGACCGCATGCCGCGCTACCACGCGGTCGACGTGGCGCTGATGCTCGGTGCGCTCTGCGATGCGCCGGTAGTGATGGGCAGTGCGACGCCACGCGTGGAGAGCTTCTACCGCGCGCATACCGGTGATCTCGAGCTGGCGACGCTTCCCGCGCGCGTCAGCGGCCGCGCGCTGCCGCCGATCGAGGTTGTCGACCTGCGTGACGAGTTGCGTGCGGGCAACACCGGCCCGCTCTCGGTGACGCTCGATCGAGCGATGCAGGAATGCCATGCGCAGGGTGGGCAATCGATCCTGTTCCTCAATCGCCGCGGCACGGCGACCGTCGTGCTGTGCCGCATGTGCGGCGAGGCGCTGACGTGCTCCAACTGCAGCGTCTCGCTCGTGCACCATGTCGACCGCGCCAGCTGCGACTGCCACTACTGCGGCATGTCGATACCGCTGCCGGTTGCGTGTCCCTCGTGCGGATCCCGCTCGATACGCGCGCTCGGGATGGGGACGGAGCGACTCGAGCGCGAGGTGCGCGAGCGCTTTCCCGCGCTGCGTCTCATCCGCATGGACCGCGACACCACGCGTACGCGCGATGCGTATTTCGACATCTACGACACCTTCCGGCGTCACGACGCTGATTGCCTGATCGGGACGCAGATGGTCGCGAAGGGATGGGATCTCGGCAACGTTCGCCTGGTCGGCATCGTCAACGCCGACACGTCCCTGCATTTCCCCGACTACCGCAGCGGCGAGCTCACCTTCTCGCTGCTGACGCAGGTCGCGGGCCGCGCTGGGCGTGGCGACGAGCCTGCACAGGTGGTGCTGCAGACGTACAGCCCCGAGCACTACGCGGTCCGTCACGCCACCACTCACGACTACCTGGGGTTTGCGCGCGACGAGATCCGAGTCCGCAAGGCGCTGCGGTTTCCCCCGTACGCACGGCTCTGCGTCTGCACGTTCACGCATCGCGATGACGCCGAAGCCGAGATCGAGGCTCGCAGGGAGGTTCAGCGGCTGTCTGATACACTCGGAATTGGCGCCGGGCTCGACGTCCTCGGTCCGACTCCGGCATTTCTGCACCGCCTGCGCGGCGAGTACCGCTGGCAGATCACGGTGCGGGGCACCGACATCGAGAGGGCTTTCGCACATCTTCCCAGGGCTCGAGGCTGGAGCATTGACGTCGATCCTGGGCCATGAACGGAGATAGACCGTGGCAGTCCTTCCCATCGTCCTGACGTCGGATCACAACGACGTCCTGACCACCAAGGCGACTCGAGTCCCGCGTGTCGACGATGCGATTCGTCGCTTGATGGATGACATGGTCGAGTTGATGTTCGAGGCCAACGGCGTTGGGCTCGCTGCGCCGCAGGTCGGTGTGTCGCTGCGCGTCATCGTCCTTCGTGTCGACAACCAGATCTACCAGATCGCCAATCCGGAGATGGTTCGCTGCGAGGGCGAGCAGACCGGGCTCGAGGGCTGCCTGTCGGTGCCCGGATGGGTTGGCGAGGTCACGCGCTGTCAGCGGGTGGTGGCCAAGGGATGGAACCGCCACGGCAAGGAGGTCCGCATCAAAGGCGACGGCCTGCTTGCACGCGCGATCCAGCACGAGATCGACCATCTTGACGGCATTCTCTTCACCAGCCGGGTGAACGAGGGAACGCTGCGCGAGATCGAGTCCGCACAGGAGGCTGAGGAGCCCGGCGTCGTCAGCGCTGTGTGAGGCTCGTCTTCTGTGGCACCGCGGCGTTCGCGGTGCCGGCGCTGCAGGCCTGCGCTGAACATCACGACGTCGCCGCCGTGGTGACGCAGGTGGATCGCCCCGGAAGCCGCGGGAGACCTGCGCCGCGACCGGTCGCCGACGCCGCGCGCGATATGGGGCTGCCGGTGCTGATGCCGCTGAAGATCCGATTCCCGGGATCAGTTGCCGAGGTGCTCACGTTCGAGCCCGAATGCCTCGTCGTTGCGGCATACGGACAGATCCTGCCCTCGGCGCTCATCGACGCCCCGAAGTTCGGTGCCGTGAACGTGCACGCGTCTCTGTTGCCACGCTGGCGCGGCGCTTCCCCGATCGCGCATGCGATCCTCGCCGGCGATCCGGAGACAGGCGTGTCGATCATGCGCATGGACGCAGGTCTCGATACCGGTCCTGTCTATTCCAGCGCACGCGTTGCGACCGGTGAGGCCGCAACGACACCTGCGCTGACACGCGTGCTCGCCGACCTCGGTGCGAGGGAGTTGCTCGTTGTGCTCGACCGTCTCGCGCGAGGAGACGCGGTGGCAGAGCCGCAACCCGCGGACGGCGTGACGTACGCCCCGCGTCTGGGGCGAGACGACGGACGCGTCGACTGGCCGGCGCAGAGCGCTGTCGTCGTCGATCGAATGGTGCGTGCGCTGCAACCGTGGCCCGGCGTCGTGGCGCCGATTGCAGGCGTCGATGTGCAAGTGCAGCAAGGCGCGGTGACCGAAAGCCCATTCGGATTCGCCGGCGAGATCGTTCGCCACGAAGGCGAATCGGTGGTCGTCCAGACGCGCGACGGCGGGTACCGGGTCGATCTGATCACGCCGCCCGGCAAACGCGCGATGACACCTGCGGCATTTCTGCGCGGTCGGCGGTCATGACGACGCCCGCGCGCAAACCGGGCGACAACCTGCTTGCGCGCAACCGCAGTGCGACGCATGAGTACAGCATCGTCGAGAGCCTTGAAGCCGGCATCGAGCTGACCGGCACCGAGGTGAAGTCGTTGCGCAGCGGTCGGATCGGCTTGCGCGAGGGATACGTGCGCATCGAGAACGGCCAGGCCTGGCTCATGCAGGTGAACATCGCGTCGTATCAGCAGGGCAATCGCCACAACGCCGAACCCGAACGCCGGCGGCGGTTGCTGCTGCACAAACGCGAGATCGAGTACCTGGACGCGCGCGTGCACACGCAGGGGTTGACGATCATTCCGCTGCGCCTCTACCTCGTGCGCAACCGCGTCAAGGTGGAGATCGGCCTCGCACGTGGCAAGAAGCTCTGGGACAAGCGCGAGGACCTCGCCAAACGCGATGCCCAGCGCGACATGGACCGCGCGCTGAAGCGCTGATTCAGCCCGCCGCGGCCTCGATCTCGACGTCCGGTGCAACGGCCTGCGACGCCGCGCTCGGACGGTTCGCCTTGATGTCGGGGACCACTTCCGCGGCAAGCGCATCGATGCGCTGACGGAGCTCGCGAAGCCCGACGCCGCGAGTCGCGCTGACCGCGAGTGCCGACACGCCTGCGATGTCGCCGAGGCGAAGGCGCGCGGCGCGGACCTCCGATGCAGTGAGCCGGTCCACCTTGCTCATCACGAGGATCATCGGCTGGTCGCACTCCATCGAGCGCAGGGTTTCGAGGACGGTCTCGAGCTGCTGCTCGGCGTCGGGATGCGACGCGTCGACGACGACACAGAGCATGTGCGCCTGGCGGACCTCCTCGAGCGTCGCGGCAAACGCCTCGACCAGCTCCGTCGGCAGCTTCTGGATGAAGCCGACGGTGTCGGTGAGGATCACGAGCTTGCCGGACGGCAGCTCGAGCCGTCGCGACGTCGGGTCGAGCGTTGCGAAGAGCAGGTCGTCGGCGAGCACCTCGCTGTGGGTCAGGACGTTGAGGAGGGTCGACTTGCCTGCGTTGGTGTACCCGACCAGCGCACACGACGCCAGCGGGACATTGGTACGAGCCGTCCGGCGGGTCTGGCGCTGGCGTTCGATGACCACGAGGCGCTGCTTGAGGCGCTTGAGTTGCTGGCGGATGAGCCGGCGGTCGACCTCGATCTGCTTCTCACCAGGCCCGCCGCGGAGCCCGACGCCACCGCGCTGGCGCTCGAGGTGCGACCAACCACCGGCCAGGCGGGGGAGCAGGTGCTCGAGCTGCGCCATCTCGACCTGCACGCGCCCTTCGGCCGTGATCGCGCGGCGGGCGAAGATCGCCAGGATGACCTCGGTGCGATCGAGCACGGGGACACCCCACTCCTCCTGCAGGTTGCGCTGCTGGCGGGGAGTGAGCTGGTCGTTGCAGAGCACGGCGGGCTTGTCCAGCTCCGCGAGATGCGACGCGAACGCGGCCACGACACCGGAGCGGAAGAAGGTCGCCGGGTGCGGCTCCCGCAGCGAGATCAGGCTGCGCTCGATGACCTCGGTGCCGAGGGTGCGCGCGAGCTCCTCGAGCTCGTCGAGCTCGATATCGCGCTGCTCGCGCTCGTCGGTGCGTGCGCTCGTCCCGATGACGACCACGCGCTTCAGTTGCCGGCCGACAGCGGGATCCGCGCCGGACGGTGCGTCGAAATGAGGCATGGGATCAGCCTAGCAACGGCGCCCGAAGTCTGCTGCATCCATACACTCCGAGCGGTGCGGATGCTCTTCACGTTCATCGGCGGTCTCGGCCACTACCAGCCACTGGTTGCGGTCGCCCGCGCCGCGCAGCGCTCGGGGCACACGGTCGCGGTCGCCGGCTCGGGCAACGTGCAATCCGTCATCAAGGGGGACGGCTTCGATGCCTTTCCCACGAGCGAACCGCGGGTCGGGCCCCCGCCCCCAGAGCCGCTCGTGAAAGTCGACCCCGAGCGGTCCGACTGGGAGCTGCGGGAGAATTTCGCGCGGCGAGGCGCGGCGCGCCATGCCGCGGTGCTGCTCGACCTCGCCCGAGTGTGGCAACCGGACGTCGTGATCCGCGATGAGGTCGATTTCGGGGCGGCCGTGGCAGCCGAGCGGCTCGCGATCCCGTGCGCCAGCGTGCTCGTGCTTGCGTCCGGCGACTTCCTCCGCAAGAGCGTCATCGCCGAGCCGCTGCACGCGCTGCGCGCTGAGTACGGTCTCTCGAACGACCCGAACCTCGCCATGCTCGATGGCGGCCTGGTGCTGTCGCCGTTTGTGCCGAGCTTCCGCAGTCCCGACGCTCCGTTGCCGGAGCACGCTTTCTCGTTCCGGCCCAGCGGGGTCGGGGTCGCGGGGAAGCATCGGGAGGCGAAGCGGCCGGCCGTGTACGTCACGCTCGGCACCGTCTTCAACGTGCCCGAACTGTTCAGCCGGATTTTTGACGGGCTGCGAGGCTTGCCGGTCGACGTCATCGCGACGGTCGGCGACAGCGTCGACCCCGCGTCCTTCGGCCCCCAGGCGGAGCACGTCCGGATCGAGCGATACATCCCCCAGGACGATGTGCTGCCGAGTTGCGACCTCGTGATCTCCCACGGAGGGTCGGGCAGCGTGATGGCCGCCCTCGCGCACGGACTCCCCGCGGTGTTGCTGCCGCTCGGCGCCGATCAGCCTTGCAACGCTCGGCGATGCGTGGCGCTCGGTGTCGGAGTCGAACTCGAGCCCGCCAGCGTGACGCCGGAAGCGATCCGGGCGGCGGTGGAGGGGGTGCTTGACGACGACCGCTACCGGCAGGCCGCCGAGCGATTTGGCGATGAGATCAACGCAATGCCGGGGCCGGAAGCGACGATTCCGCTCCTCGAAGCGCTCGCTTAGCCAGGACGCGACGACCTCCGGCCGGTACGCTGCGCAGCGATGAGCGACCAGTGCATCGGCCCGATCGATCCCGCAACGGATCACCCGGTTGAGACGTGCGGTGAGCCGGCGATGAAGTTCCTGTTCTTCCCGCATCGTGACGGCGTCGCTTTCATGTTCTGCTGCGACCGTCACCTCGAGAGCGTCAGCCGGTGGGCGGGGACGCGCTTTGGTGGCTGCTTTGCCGGCGGCCCGACTGCCAAAGGCCAACGCACGATGGACGAGGCCATGGAGCAATTCGGTCGAATTGACTGGCCGCACGGCGAGGAGTTCAACGTCCTGGTCCCGGCGGCGAAGGTGACCGATTTCAGGCACCGAGGGCGGCCGTCTCGCGGCTGACGCGACCCTACGCAGGTTCCTCGACAGCAGGGATCCTGAGCAGCATCAGGACACCGCCGCTCACCATCAGCAGCGCCGCGAGTGCGATCGCGAAGGGGATCGAGAATCCCAGGATCGGGCCCGAGAGGGCGGATCCGATCGGCACGCCGGCGAAGTTGAGGCTCATCGAGACGGCAAACGCGCGTCCGAACCATGCCCGGGCGGTGCGCCGCTGGCGCAGCGAGAAGGTGCAGATGTTGAACGGCCCGTCGGCCGCGCCGATGAGCGCAATCCCGATGCCGACGGCCACGATGGACGGGAAGAGGAGCATCAGGGTGGCGAGCCCCATGATCGTGCCGAGGATCGCCATGAACTGTCGCTCGCGTCCCTCCGTGTGCACGCGGCCGGCGAACAGGGCAGCGGGGATCCCGACCGCGCCGTTGAGCGCCAGGAGCACGCCGACGACCGCGGCGCTGCCATGGAGACGGAACACGATCACGGGGAGCGCGACCAGGACCATGCCCCAGCCGACGTTCAGGATCGACATCGAGACCGCGATCCAGCGCAGCGTGCGGTTGGCGATCACGTAGCGCAGGCCGCGCAGCGCTTCATAGAAGATCCGGCTCGACACCTCGCCGGAGCCCACCGGTTCGATGACGCCCTGCAGGGCCACCGCGCCGACGATGTAGAAGACAGCGGCCCCTGCCAGCGCGGCCTCGCTCCCGAGCGCCGCGATGAGGAATCCGGCAAGTCCCGGACCGAGGATCGCCGAGACGCCGAAACAGATGCTGTCGGCGGCGTTGCCGCGGTCCCACAGGTCGCGCGGGACGATGAGCGGAAAGAAGGAACGGGCTCCGGCGAGGCTCAACGTGCTCGTCACCGAGCCCGCAACGAGCAGGGCATACAAGCCCCACACCGGGAGGTGGTTCGTCGCCGCGAGCGTCACGATCGCCGTCAGACAGATGGCCGCGACGCTGAAGTCGAGACGCATCAAGCGCTTTCGGCCGTGGCGGTCAAGCAGCGCGCCCGCGATCGGGCTGAGGCACAGCCCCGGGAAGATGAGCAGGAAGATGGACACGCCGGCGACGCCCGCCGAGTGGTACCGCTGCAGCGCGAAGAGCACGAGGCCGACCGTCCACATCTGGGATGCCGTGCGCGTCAGCAGCGAGCTGACCAGCAGCGAACGCAGGCCCGGGATGCGCAAGAGGCGGCTGTAGGTCGCGTCAGGCGTGACGACAGGCTGCGTTGCCGTCGCTTTGACGTCAGCGGAAACGGGGGGTGTCATGAGGCTGTCCGCGCGAGGGCGCGCGAAATCGCCGGAGCGGTAACCACGGCGTTAGCCTACCAACCCTCCGAGCAACGGCGTAGCGACGGATGCATAGCCGTTACGTACCAACAACTTCTCCGTGAGTCGTTTTTCACGGCGATTGCGTCACCGGCGATCGCGAGGTATCATGGAGGCGCACGCTAGATCTCGGATAGCTGCGTCCATGGGGGCGTATTGGTTTCGACGGGGTCGTGGGTCGTGCGAATGCGAGTCGAGCCCCGGGCTCGTAAAACCGGGAAAAATATACGTGCGAATAACGCACCCCTCGCTCTCGCTGCGTAAGTAGCAAAAGCGAAAAAGCTCAGGCTTCGGCCTGACGTCGACCGGCTTCTCGGCTGTGGAAGTCGGACCCGACGTTAATACAAGCAGCCTCGCCGCCCGGTGGCGCCTCGGCGCCGGGCGGGACATACACCGAGGCTGGCCGAAGCCGAGCCTGGTCCCAGGGCGCGGCTCTGGTGAGATCAATACCGGGACTACACTCGTAGATGTCGCATGGAACGCGGCTTCGGACCCGGGTTCGATCCCCGGCGCCTCCACCATCGCGGCCGAGCTCAGACCGGAGCCTGAGCCTTCCGGCGACTGACGAGCAGCACGCCGAGCGTGACGAACAACAGCACCAGGACCGACACGTGGTACGAGACGTCGGCCGATCGCCCGCTTCCCAACGTCACGGACAGGCCGAACAACGTGCCAACGATCGCGAATGACGTCGTGCCGATTGCGATCCCCCAGTTGGCAGGCCACCGCACGGCAATCGCAAGAACACCGAACGCGACGACGACGCCGATGATGGCCTCGGGTATCGCTGCGCCTGGAAACGGGTCGTCCAACGTCGTGAAACCGAGCGGAATCCGCGCCCCGAAATGGATCGCCGAAGCGATCCAGAACGTGACCGCTGCCACCGCCATGAGGGCGGCGCACAACCGGGAGCGGGCAAACCTCTCGATGACAAAAATGCTAGTCCCAGTGGACGGTTTGGCGGTCTCTCGATATTCGACCGAAAGGTAATCGCAAGGTTCCGTTCCTACACTTGCGCGATGCAAAAGACCGGTTCAGTCATCCCCTTTCTCGTCATCTCTTTGGCAGGCCTCACGCTTGCAGCTTGTGGATCGACGTCGACGGGCGCCTCGTCGCCGGCATCCACAAGCGCCCCCGCCACAGCGCCACCCACCGCCGCGCCGACACCCACACCGACCGTCGCGACTTCAGTCTCACCTGCCCGTCGGCGAGCACGATCAACTCGGGTCTCGGCCTCAACGTGAGTACCGCGAAGACCATCCCGTCCACCGATCTGCCGACGGGCGACACGGGGGTGACATGCGAGTACCTGGCGATCTCGGTGCAGTCCGTGGTCATCCTGACCGTTGGAACCGGTCCGGTCTCGGTCCCGTTCATCTCGCTTGTCCAGACAGCCGAGCAGAAGGCTGCCTCGGCGCAGGGCGAGACGCTCAATTCCCAGAACGTCTCCGGCGTCGGCAGCCAGGCGGTGATCCTGACCGTTTCGAAGGCAGGCGTTCCCAAGGAGGATTCCATCCTCGCCGTGTCGGGGCAGAGTGGCCTGGTGCTCACCGTCGTGCCGTCCACGAGCGACTCCAAGCTCGAGGCCTTCGCCACACAATTGATCGGCTAGATCGATGAAATACCAGGTTCGCGAGAAGCTCTTTGCACTCGGCGAGGACAATGACATCCTCAACGAGAACGGGCAGCCCGTGCTGAAGGTCGACGGGAAGGTCCTCAGCATCCATGGATTGATGCTGGTCAACGACTTGACCGGCGCAGAGGTCGGGCGGGTGAGCCGCAAGCTCGTCGCGTTGCGAGCGACGTACGAGATCACGCTGACAAGTGGCGTCACTGCCGAGCTGCACCAGCGCTTCACAGGCCCCTTCCACCCGAAATGGAACTTCTCCGTGTCGGGCGGCGAGGAGATGGAGATGAGCGGCAACTTCTCTGGGCACGACTTCACGCTCACGGCCAACGGGCAGACCATCGCCACCGTGTCGAAAGCCTGGATCAGTCTCGCCGACTCGTACGGGGTCGATATTCCCGAGGGTCAGAACGATCTCCTGATCCTCTGCGGTGTCCTCGCGCTGGAGGCGGAACAGAACCGAGCCCAGGAGCACGACCGCGACGAGGGGCCGCTTGGCGGACTCGGTGGCGGCGGAGGGCTCCTCGGCGGAGGTGGCGGGCTGCTTGGGGATCTCCTGAACAGGAACATCTGAGGTCGGGCGCCGACCGAACACCTGTTCTGTAGGCAGTGATAAACTGGCGGCTCCCAGATGAGCGACATGAGTGCGTTCCACCCGGTGGTGCGGGCTTGGTTCGAGCGCCGGTTCGCTGAGGGCCCCACGCCCGCGCAACGACAGGGATGGCCGCAGATCGCCGCAGGGAATGACACCCTCATTGCGGCGCCGACCGGCTCCGGCAAGACGCTCGCCGGCTTCCTCGTCTGCATCGATGCTCTGTATCGCGCCGCGGAGCGTGGCGAGACCGTCGAGGGCGCGACTCAGGTGGTGTACGTGTCACCGCTCAAGGCACTTGCGGTCGACGTGCAGCAGAACCTGGAAACGCCGCTTGCGGAGATCGCGGCGATCGGCGAGGAGATGGGGCTGACGCTGCCCAATCTTCGGGCCGAAGTCCGCACCGGGGACACCACGGCGTCGATGCGCGCCGCGATGATCAAGCGGCCGCCGAATTTCCTCGTGACGACGCCGGAATCGCTGTATCTGCTCGTTACTTCGCAGCGCAGCCGGGCGGCGCTGACGACAGTGACCACGATCATCGTCGACGAGATTCACGCGGTCGCCCGCGACAAGCGTGGGTCCCACCTCGCGGTCACGCTCGAACGTCTCGAGCGTCTCTGCACGCGACGTCCGGTCCGAATCGGCCTGTCGGCAACGCAGCGCCCGATAGAGACCGTCGCAAGACTGCTGGTAGGTGCCGGGCCGGCACGCAGCAATGCCGACGGGAGCCCGCGCTGTTCGATCGTCGACGTCGGCCACCGGCGCGCGCTCGATGTCGCCATCGAGCTGCCGTCGGGTGAGCTGGAGGCGGTGTCCTCGCGCGAACAGCTCGGCGAGGTGCTCGACGCCATCGCGACGCACGTGAAAGCGCATCGCACCACGCTCGTGTTCGTCAACACGCGGCGGATGGCGGAGCGAGTCGCGCACCTGCTTGCGGATCGCCTCGGCGATGACGCGGTGGCCGCGCACCACGGCAGCCTCTCGAGGGACCGGCGTCAACGTGTTGAGTCGCAGTTGCGTGCCGGCGAATTGCGCGCCCTCGTCGCCACCGCATCACTCGAGCTCGGTATCGATATCGGCCCAATCGAGGTCGTGTGTCAGATCGCGTCGCCGCGCAGCATCGCGACGTTTCTCCAGCGGGTCGGTCGTTCCGGCCACAGCCGGGGTGGTACGCCGAAAGGACGCCTGTATCCGCTGACACGCGATGAGCTCGTCGAGTGCACCGCGCTGCTCGCGGGCGTGCGCAGCGGCGCGCTCGATGCCGTGCACCCGCCGCATCTGCCCATGGACATCCTTGCCCAGCAGATCGTCGCCGAGTGCGCGGCCGAGAACTGGCGCGAGGACGACCTCTTCGAATTGATGCGCAAGGCCGCGCCGTTCGCAGAGCTGCAGCGCGAGGAGTTCGATCGCATCGTCGAGCTCGTCTCCGAAGGCATCCTGACCGGCCGCGGTCGCGTTGCCGCCTACCTGCATCGCGACCAGATCAACGGCGAGTTGCGCGCTCGCCGGGGCGCGCGCCTGGCGGCGTTGACGTCGGGCGGTGCCATTCCGGAGACAGGCGACTACCGAGTGCTCGCGGAACCGGACGACACGTTCATCGGCACGGTCAACGAGGACTGGGCCATCGAGTCGTCCGCAGGTGACATCTTCCTGCTGGGCAGCACGTCGTGGAAGATCCGGCGTGTCGTTGCAGGCACGGTTCGTGTCGTCGATGCGCACGGTGCGCCACCATCGGTGCCGTTCTGGTTGGGTGAAGCGCCCGCACGCACCGAGGAGCTCAGCCGCGAGGTGTCGGACCTGCGCAGCGGGGTCGACGCACTGCTTGCTGAAGGCGGCGCCGACGAGGCGATCAGCTGGGTCGAGCAGCGCGCCGGCGTCGACAACGACGTCGCGGCAATGGTCGTGCGCTACCTCGCGGCGGGGCGCACCGCGCTCGGCGTGGTTCCGACGCTCGAACACATCGTCCTCGAGCGCTTCTTCGACGACAGCGGTGGCATGCAACTCGTCGTGCACGCGCCGTTCGGCGGGCGGGTGAACCGCGCGCTCGGCCTTGCGCTGCGCAAACGTTTCTGCGCGACCTTCGACTTCGAGCTGCAGGCTGCTGCCAGCGATGACTGCGTGCTGCTCTCGCTCGGTCCGCAGCACAGCTTTCCGCTCGAGGACATCCCCAAGTTCCTCTCGTCCAACACCGTGGAGGAGGTGCTCCACAAGGCCGCGATCTTCGCGCCGATGTGGGCGGTGCGCTGGCGGTGGAACCTCAATCGCTCGCTCACGGTGCTGCGCTTCAAGGGCGGTCGCAAGAATCCCGCGCCGATTCAGCGCCTCGAGTCCGACGACATCATGGGCGCGGTCTTCCCGCAACTCGTCGCGTGTCAGAACGAGAACCCGACGGGTCCGTTCGAGGCGCCGGATCATCCGCTGGTCAACCAGACCATGTACGACTGCCTGCACGAGGTGATGGACGTCGACTCGTTGCGCGAGCTCGTCGTGCGCATCGAGCGCAAGGAAGTGGAGATCAGCTACAAGGACACGGTCGAGCCCTCGCCACTCGCGCACGAGATCGTCAACGGCCGCCCGTATACGTTCCTCGACGACGCGCCGCTCGAGGAGCGGCGCAGCCGCGCGATCACGTTGCGGCGTGGACTTCCCGTCGAAGCACGCGACCTTGCGGCGCTCGATCCCGACGCCATCGCGCGTGTCCGCGGCGAGGCGACCCCAGACCCACGCGACGTCGACGAGTTGCACGACCTGCTGGTGTCATTGGTCGTGACCCGCCCTGTCCCCGGGTGGAGCGGATGGTTTGCCTCGCTGGTCGAGCGCGGCAGGGCGCTGACGGTCACCAACGGCGGGCAAGCGTTCTGGTGCGCGGCCGAGCGGCTGCTCGCTGTCGAACGTCTGTGGCCGGAGGCGACTCTCGAGCCGCCGACGTTCGCGTTGCCAGCCACCCTTCGTGGTGCGGTGCCGGAACCGGACGCCGTGGTGACCGCGATGCTGCGCGGTCGTCTTGAGGTCAGCGGACCGATGAGCGCGTCGGCACTCGCAACACTCACCGGGCTTGGGAAGACTGAGATCGCTGTCGGCATCGCGATGCTCGAAGGTGAGGGGTTTGCGCTTCGCGGACACTTCGATCCCGGTGTCGACGAGGAGCAGTGGTGCGCGCGTCGACTCCTCGTTCGCATCCACTCGTACACGCAACAGCGGCTGCGTCAGGAGATCGAGCCTGTCACGGCACAGGATTTCATGCGCTTCCTGCTCCGCTGGCAGCGAGTCGCTCCTGGCACCCAGCGCGAAGGACGCGCCGGCGTCGCGGCGACCATTGCGCAACTCCAGGGTTTCGAGATCCCGGCCGCCGTATGGGAGGAGACCGTCCTGCCGAGTCGCGTGTCCGGGTATCGGAGTGCCTGGCTCGACGAGCTGTGCATGTCCGGTGAAGTTGCCTGGGCTCGCTTGAAGGTGCGCGAGGATCCGGACGGATCGCCGAATCGGAGCAACACGTCGGCATCGCGCGCGACACCGGTCACGCTGGTGATGCGCTCGGACCTGCCCTGGCTGCTGCAGTCGGTGCGTGGAGAAGCCCAACCGCTCGAGCCCACATCGGGCGCCACACTCGACGTCCTGGACGCGCTGCGCGAGCACGGCGCGCTGTTCACGAGCGACATCGTGACTCTGTCGCGGAGGATGCCGACGGAGGTCGAGACTGCGTTGTGGGACGGCGTCGCCCGCGGTCTCCTGACGGCCGACGGGTTCAGTGCGGTGCGCCGTCTCCTCATCAGCCGCCGGCTCTCTCGCTCCCGGCCGCAGCATCGCGGGCTTCGCCACGGCGTGAGCGGGTACGCGTCGGGCGAAGGACGGTGGTCGCTCGTGCCGCGCATGGCATCGGTGGCCGAGCACGATGCGCTCGCTGAAGCGGTCGCCGAGCAGCTGCTCGTGCGCTGGGGCGTGGTGTTCCGCGACGTTGTTGCACGCGAGACCATCGCGCTGCCGTGGCGGGACATCGTCTGGGCGCTGCGCCGCATGGAGGCACGCGGGACTGCGCGCGGCGGTCGCTTCGTCACCGGTTTCGCGGGCGAGCAGTTCGCGCTCCCGGAGGCGGTTGATCAACTGCGCAGCGTGCGCCGGCGTGAGCGCTCGAACGAGGTGGTCCGGGTTTCGGCAACGGATCCGCTCAACCTCGCCGGGATTCTGCTGCCGGGACCGCGCATCACATCGATACGCACCAACACCGTGCTCTTCGAGGATGGACTACCGACGGTGGCTGCGGGTACTGCCTTCGCGGCGTTCGCCGCCCATTGATGGCCGCCGCTACTCGGCGGCGGTGCTCACGGCTTCGAAGATGAACTCGCTCGGCGGCGGCTCTGGTTTCGCGTCGGCCAGTGGCCAGAGAATGGTGAACGTGCTGCCGCCGTGCTCATCGCTGAACGCCTTCACCGTCGCGGTGTGCGCATCGCAGAGTCGCCGCACCAGTGCCAGCCCCATGCCCATGCCGCCGTGGCGGCGCGTGCGGCTGTTGTCCTCCTGGTAGAAGCGGTCGAAGAGTTGCGGGATCGCCTCGGCGCTGATGCCGATGCCGTCGTCGATCACCTCGATGCGGCAGGATCCCGTCCCTTTCTCGCGGCGGGCGGTCACCTTCACATGGCCGCCTTCGGGCGTGAACTTCACGGCGTTGTCGATGAGCGCGCGCAGCACCTGACGGAGACGGAACGGATCGGCGCTGACGACCGGCTCGCCGCGCACATCGATCACCAATTCGACTGGCAAAGCGTCCTTGAAGTGACGGCGCACATCGTTGGCGGCGTCGCGGATCGCGCCCTGCACATCAACGGGGGCCATGCGAACGTCGATGGTGTCCGAGTTGACGAGCGCAAAGTCGACGACGTTCTCCACCGTCTCGCCGAGCAGCTTCACGGAGATGTCGATGTCGCGCACGATGTCGAGCCGGGTCGCCTCGTCCCACTTGTCCCACGCGACGTTCAGCAGCTCGATCTGCCCCTGGATCGCGAGCACGGGCGTGCGCAACTCGTGCTGCGCGGTATCGAGGAAGTCGCTCTTCAACTGGTTGAGCTCGCGCAGGCGTCGCACTGCCTCACGTTCCTGTTCGAGGGTCCGCGTGTTCTCGATGGCAACGGCGGCGTTGTTCGCGAGCGTGATGAGCGCCCGCTCGTCGCTCTCCGCCACGGGACGATCTGATGCCACCAGGAGCACACCGGTGAGCGCTTCCTGATAGAGCATCGGGACCGCGATGGCGGGACGTCCGGCTGCATCGAGACGCACGCTCTGTCCGGCTGCGAGCTCATCGACGGACAGCTCGTCGGCCATGTCCGGCATCTCCGGTCCGCGGCTGCGCATGCGCAGGATCTCGGTCCCTCGCTTGGTATACATCGCCGCGCTCGCCGATCCACCCGCGATACCGTCTGCGGCGCCCAGCACCGCGTCCTGCAACTGCTCGATGCCGCCGGTCGTCATCGTCAGCGCACGGGACACCTCCTGCAGACGGCCGACGGACCCGTCGATGTGCTCGATGTAGCCGGCGATCTGCCGTCGCATGCTGTTCACGCCGACGGCGAGACGGCCGAGCTCATCACGTGAGGTGACCGGGATATCGGTGGTGTAGTCGCCCGAGGCGATCCGGTCCACCCCTCGCTCGAGACGCGCCACGGGACGCCGGACGAATCGATCGACGAAGAGGAGCACGAGGACGCAGACGACGACGAGCGCGGTGAAAGCGATCTGAGCGATCGTGCCCTCGTCCTGCGCAGTGCTGGCCGCGAACAGCGCGACCGGCACTTCGACGCCGATATAGCCGGCGATCTTCGTGCCGCCCGGTGCCTGCAGCGGCACGAAGCTGCCGGCTACGGCGCCCACTCCGGCCACGTTGTAGATCGCTCTTGCCGCAACGGCGCTCGACGCCGGCGCCGAATGGGCGCTCAACTGCTGCGCGATGGAGGAGGGGGTCGTTGCGTCATGAGGCGTGTCCGCGCTGCCGGTGAACCGGATCACGGTGCTGCTCCCGGCGGCGCCGAGGAAGACCGGCGTGTAGCCGATGACGGGCCCGAAGCGGGCGAACTCGGCCTGGAGTGGCGCGCTGTACACCACGACACCGAGCGGGGCGTAGGTGCCCGCCTGCACGTTGAACACGGGCACGGCCACGTCGAGCGCCGGCAGTCCCCCGCTGAGCGTCTCGACCCCCTCAACACCGGACGGGCACAGCGAGGCGCTCGACGGAGTGGCGGCGACGGCGGCGGGGGCCTGCTCGCACTGGACCGTCGAGGCAACCTGAAGCGCGTCACTCACCGACGACAGGCTGCTGACGACATGGGGCTCGGTGCCCTGCTCGCACGCGGCGGTCGTTGGGTGGGTGGTCGCGCCGTCGGTGGTGGTGTCGCACTCGCTCGTGTAGAGCACGGTGCCGTGGCTGTCGAGGATGACCACGTCGAGACCGGGGACATCGACGACCCGCTTCTCGGTGAACTCGGCGGCCACCAGGGTTACTGGATCCTTGCCGCTCAAGGCGAGCTGCATCGAGGTCAGCGAGGCGGTATTGGTCGCCGCGTACTGCGCCTGCGGCTGGACGACCCTGGCGATCAGCTGCCCAGCGACCCCCGCCCGGTTGTCCGCGTTGGACTGCGCTCCGGCGTTGGTCTGCTGCGAGCGGCTGACGAGCAGGAATCCGCTGACCCCCGCGATCAGGAGCGCGGTGAAGACGACCCCGCCCGCCAGCATCCGGCCGGCGAGGCTGGTTCGCAGGCCGAACCTGCGGGCGACGAGACGTCCGCCCGCGCCACGCGCACGCATTGATCGAGCCTATGGCGGGCGTTGCGGCGCCGAGTTCGAGCGTGCGCTCGCAGTCCGGCAACGGGCGCGTGACGAAGGGGCGTTCCCGAGGGCCTCGCGACCCGTAGGCTTATGTCATGCCCTTTGGACGAAGCCGTTCTCGGAACCGGGTCGACGACGAGCCGGAGCGTCGGGGCGCGGGCGCCTTCCTCAAGCGCTGGACGATCCCGATCATCGGGGCGCTGACCCCGATCTCGCTGATCATCGTCAACATCGCGGCCTTCATCGTCCAGAACCTGACGCAGTTTCGCTGGACGATCACGATCCTCGCGTTCGTCAGCGGCATCATGCTGAACTCCTGGACCGCGCTGAACATCTACCGGGTGCTTCAGGCGCGCCGGCCGGACCACGCGATCGTCAACGAGCGCAACCAGGAGGTCGTCCTGGTTGCGGGCATGGCGATCGTGATCATCTTCGCCTTCCTGACCGCGCTGTTCTGCTACCTGGGGCTCGCCAACGCGTCGAAATTGCCCAATGGGCTCACGTTCTTCACCGGGTTCTTCGCCATGGCGATCCCGATCCTGCTGCGTGCCGCGTTCCGCCGCGGGGGAAGTCCGCGAGGGCGCAGCCGAGGCGACTCGCACATCACCACCGTCGGGGGCCTGCCTCCCGGTGGGAATCTGACGCCCCCGACGTCATCCATGTCGCCGCCGACGTCGTCTTCCGTGCACAACACGATGCCGCGGCGCTGAGGCCGGCAGAAACCGTCAGCTCAGGTGACGATCGGCGGCCCACCGTGTCAGCTGATGACGCGATGACATCTGGAGTTTGCGGAGCACCGACGACACGTGGCTCTCGACGGTCTTCGCCGAGATGAAGAGCTCGCGAGCGATCTCCTTGTACGTGAAGCCACGCGCGATGAGCCGGAGCACCTCGCGCTCACGCGGCGTCAGCTGATCGAGCTCTGGATCGAACGCCGGCTTCTCGTCGACGTGGCCCAGCGCAGCGAAGGCGTCGAGGACGAACCCCGCGAGCCGGGGAGAGAAGACCGCTTCGCCGTCCGCGACGCGGATGACTGCATCGACAAGGTCCGAGCCCGAGATCGTCTTCGTGACGTAGCCCCGGGCACCGGCCCGGATGATCGCGATCACGTCCTCCGGGGCGTCCGACGCCGACAGCGCGAGGAAACGGACCTCTGGATGCGTCGCTTTGATCGCGGTCACGACGGCGTACCCGCCACCGCCTGGCATGTGGACGTCGATGAGCACAACGTCGGGCACGGTATCGGCGATGAGCGCGACCGCCGGGTCGACGTCATCAGCCTCGCCGACGACCTCCACGGCGGTGCCGAGCTCGGACCGCACCCCGGAGCGGAACACACCGTGGTCGTCGACGATGACGACCCGCGGCTTTGTGGGACTGCTCATACCGCGGCGGCCTGACCCGCGGTGCGCGGCATCGTCAGGCTGACCTCCGTTCCTTCACCGAGGACGCTGCGGACGGTGGCCGTGCCTCCATTCCGGGCAATGCGCCCGCGAATCGAACTCGGCGACTCCTTTGCGGTCGGACCGCACTGCATCGGGATCGAAGCCGTTGCCGCGGTCGCGGACGAACAACGTCACGCTCGCCGCCTCCACTTCACAGAAAATCGAGACGAGCGGTGCGCCGGACCACTTCGCAGCATTGACCGTCGCCTCACGCGCAGCGCCGAGCATCGCGACCAGCCCGTTGTCGAGCGGGCAGTCGCCGACGATCACTGTTTCGACACTGACGTGATGTTGCGCCTCGACCTCTGCCTGAATGAGACGCACGCCGGCGGCGAGGGTCGTTGACTCGTCACCGACCGATCCGGGTGGCCTCCCATCGAAGAGCCAGGACCGCAGTTCGCGCTCCTGGGCGCGAGCGAGCTGGATGACCTGCTGCGCATCGTCCGCGTGACGCTGAATGATCGCGAGGGTTTGCAGCACTGAGTCGTGCACGCGAGCCGCCATGTCGGCGCGTTCCTCGGCGCGCACGCGTGCCTGTCGCTCCGTGACGAGGTCACGCGTGAGTCCAAGCCACCACGGACCGAGCACGACGACGATCGCCGCGATCACGAGTCCCACGCCCGCCAGAGGAACGAGCAACGCAGCTCGTGCGTGCCCCACCAGCAGCAGCGCGAGACCGGCGGCGAACAGCACCACCGCAATCGATACGCGCAAGCCGGTCATGCGGCGCGTGTTGTCCCCCGTGAAGCCGAGCAACGGGTCGACCAGGCCACGCAGCGTCGCCTGTTCGTCCGGCGGCGCGTTTCTGCTGAGCAGCACGAGACCGGCCACGGTGATCACCAGCGGAAACGCGAGCGAACCGATCCAGCCCGCGCCGGCGAACGACACGACGATCAGCACGGCGATCACGAGCGACCCCAGGCCGGCGGCGAGCGCGATGCCCTGCTTGTCATTCAGTGATCGCGTCCCGATGGTCGTCGCGTCGTCAGTCGCCGGAACCAACAGCCAGGCTATGACATACGCGGCGACGCCGAACCCGCCGAAGAACGCCGCGATGATGAACGCCAGTCGCACGTACTGGACGTCGATGTTCGTGCGTGCCGCGATGCCCGCGGCAACGCCACCGACGAGGCGGTGCTTGACGTCGCGTCGCCACGGCCCGTGTCCCTTGAGCCAATGCTCCTCTGCGCTCACGATTCCCATGATGGCGCCCGGGCGCGGGCTCCGCTATTGGGGAGAACCCCGACTCCGGCGGTCGCGTCTCAGGGTCGAATCCGGGTCATGCCGGATTGTTCCCGTGCGATTGCGGCCCTACGGTGAGGGCATGAACACACCACCGCCGCCGCCGCCGCCCCCGACCGACGGATACCAGACCACGGCCCGCCCGCTCTACCGACCGATACAGAACCGGATGATCGCCGGCGTCGCCGCCGGCATCGCGCAATACCTCGACGCCGATGTCACCGTCGTGCGCATCGTCATGGCCGCGCTGGTCGTGTTCGGTGGCGTGGGCATCGCGCTCTACATCGCCGGCTGGCTGCTCATGCCACACGAAGGCTCGCAGCAGTCGCTCGCGCAGAAAATCGTGCACGCGCCGGTCTGCGAGAACTGACGAAAAAGGCGGGCGCCTCCGATGAGAGCGCCCGCCTTGGATTCGATTGAGAGGGTTAGACCTCTTTGAACTCCGCGTCGACGACGTCGTCCGTGCCGGCGCCGTCGCCGGTGCCCGCGTTCGGAGCCCCGCCATCGCCGTTGCCCTCATGCGGTTCGCCCGCGCCGGGCTGTGCCTGCTGGGTCTGGGCGTACACCGCCTCGCCGATCTTCTGGATCGACGCCGCGAGGTCGTCGTGCGCCTTCTTGATGGCGTCGGAGTCGTTGCTCGCGATTGCATCGCGAACCGCCTTGACCTTGCCTTCGATGTCGGTGCGCAGCTCTGCCGGCACCTTGTCGCCCGCGTCCGCGAGCGCCTTCTCGGCCTGATAGGCGAGCTGGTCCGCGCGGTTCTTGGTCTCGACGCCTTCGGCTCGCTTGCGGTCCTCATCGGCGTGGACCTCGGCTTCCTTCACCATGCGCTCGACCTCGTCCTTCTGGAGCGTTGTCGAACCGGTGATGGTGACCTTGTTCTCCTTGCCGGTGCCGCGATCCTTGGCGCTGACGTTGAGGATGCCGTTGGCATCGATGTCGAAGCCGACCTCGATCTGCGGCATGCCCCGCGGTGCGGGTGGGATGCCGTCCAGCGTGAACGTTCCGAGGATGCGGTTGTCCCGCGCCATCGGGCGTTCCCCTTGCAGCACAACGATTTCCACTGACGGCTGACTGTCCGATGCAGTCGAGAAGACCTGCGTCTTCGCAGTCGGGATCGTGGTGTTGCGCTCGATCAGCTTGGTATTCACCTCGCCCTCGGTCATGAGCCCGAGCGAGAGCGGCGTGACGTCGAGGAGCAACACGTCCTTGACCTCGCCCTTGAGGACGCCGGCCTGGATGGCGGCGCCGATGGCGACCACCTCGTCCGGGTTGACGCCGCGGTGCGGGTCCTTGTTGGTGAAGCTCTTGACCAGCTCCTGGATGACCGGCATGCGCGTCGAGCCACCGACGAGGATCACCTCATCAAGCTCGTGCGCGGTCATGCCCGCGTCCTTGAGCGCTGCCTCGAACGGGCCGCGGCAGCGCGCTGTCAGGTCGTCGGTGAGCTGCTCGAACTTGCTGCGCGAGAGCGTGATCGCGAGGTGCTTCGGTCCCGACGCATCCGCGGTGATGAACGGCAGGTTGACCTCGGTCTCCGGACGCTGCGACAGCTCGATCTTTGCCTTCTCGGCGGCCTCGGTGAGGCGCTGCAAGGCCTGGCGATCCTGGCGCAGGTCGATGCCCTGGTCCTTCTTGAACTCGTCCGCGAGCCAGTCGACGATGCGACGGTCGTAGTCGTCACCACCGAGATGGGTGTCGCCGTTGGTCGACTTGACCTCGAAAACCCCTTCTCCCACTTCGAGGATCGACACGTCGAACGTGCCGCCACCGAGGTCGAAGACGAGGATCTTCTCGTTCTCCTTCTTCTCGAGCCCGTACGCGAGAGCGGCCGCGGTGGGCTCGTTGATGATGCGGAGCACGTTCAGCCCGGCGATCTGACCTGCGTTCTTGGTCGCCTGACGCTGAGCATCGTTGAAGTACGCGGGCACGGTGATGACCGCGTCGGTGACCTTCTCGCCGAGATAGGCCTCGGCGTCGGTCTTGAGCTTCTGCAGGATCATCGCGGAGATCTGCTCGGGCGTGAAGTTCTCGCCGTTGACCTCGACCTCGACGCGACCGTCCTTGCCGGAGACGACCTTGTACGGCACCTGTTTTGCCTCGGTCCCGACCTCACTGACCTGGCGGCCCATGAAGCGCTTGATCGAGTAAACGGTGTTCTCGGGGTTGACGGCGGCCTGACGCCGGGCCAGTTGCCCGACCAGGCGCTCGCCGGTGCGCGTGAATGCGACCACCGACGGGGTGGTGCGGCCTCCCTCGGCGTTGGCGATGACGACGGGCTCGCCACCCTCCATCACTGCCACGACACTGTTCGTGGTGCCGAGATCGATACCGACTGTCTTTGCCATTGAGGTGTCCTCCGGGACTAATTGTTCAGAGTTCGGAAAGCGTCATATGGACGCCCCCTATCGATACCTCGCGCCACCGACATGCTAAACGTAGGGCCATGGCCGACTCCCGAACCATCGAGGCGCAGTTGCTCGACCTCCGTGGTCGCGCCGACCACGATTTCCTCAACCCCGACCTCCAGCGCGAACCGGGGCGCCATCAGCTCGACCTGCCCGAGCTGGGCCTCCGCGTCAGCGTCACGCGGTCGCGCTACCCGAACCGATCGGATGGCGTCGACCAGTACGCCGTGACGCTCTCGCGACCCGATCTCGCGCGCCCGCCCACCGCCGAGGAGGTCTCGATGGTGCTCAGTTCCGCGTTCGGGGATGCGGCGTCGCAGGCCGTGGAGCGCTCGGGCGGGGCGTCGCGGGTGCGGATGTTCCGCGTGCCGGCTCAGCCTGGGGGATCCGACTCCGCGTAGCCGTCGATCCCGATCAGAGGCACGAACCGGCAGGGCCCGAGCGATTCCGTCTGCCAGCGGCCGTCGATCAACCGCAGGCGGGTCAGCTCCTCGCCGCGGGCACCGTCGGAGATGGGGATGACGAGGCGGCCACCCTCGACGAGCTGCCGGGCAAGCGCGATGGGGAGGCGGGGTGCCGCTGCGCCCGACCGCGATGGCGTCGAACGGCGCGCGCTCAGGGACGCCGAGCGACCCGTCCCCGGCGATGACCTCGACGTCGTATCCGAGCCGCCGCAGGCGGTCGCCGGCCTCGCGGGCGAGGCGCCCGATCCGTTCGATGCTCACCACGCGAGCCCCGCACGCCGCCATGACGGCTGCCTGATACCCCGAACCGGTGCCCACGTCGAGCGCCAGCTGCCGGGGTTCGAGTTCGAGGGCCTCGACGACGATGGCGACCATCAACGGCTGGCTGATGGTCTGGCCGCGCGCTCCAATGGGGAGGGCCCGGTCGTCGTAGGCGCGCTCGCGATCCGCGGACAGGACGAACTCTTCACGGGGGACCCCGGCCATGGCGTTGAGCACCGACGGCGATCGGATGCCGTGCTCGATCAGCAGGGCCATCATCTGATCGCGAGGGGACGTGGGCTCAGCCCCGTGGTGTCAGGTCGAGATCCGGCGGCGGGGTGTCCGGCAGCTTCCAGACGATCCATTCCTTCTGCCAGCGCCTGTGGAGCTCGTTCGCAGAGTCGACCCCTTCGTGATAGTGCTTCTCGAACGCCACGAGGTCGTGGGCATCCAGGGCGGCCATCAGCGGGTCGAGGTCGTCGTGCATCCACTCCTCGATGTCATCGGTGTACTTCGGGCGCGTGACCTCGCAGAGCTTGAGGAGCTTGCGCATCTCCCTGAGCTGCCAGGCGGCGAGCGGCCAGTTGGCGGCCTGCGCCGCGTAGTACGCCTTCCAGAAACGGGCGCCGATCTCGGGCATGAGCCGAGCGAGTCCGGGCTGGAGGGCGGTGAGCTGCTCCAGTTCGAGACGCTCGGGGTTCTTGGGTTGGGCTGTCACTTCGGTCATAAGCGTTTCGAGTTTAGTCACCGTGCCCGATCCGGGAACCTTCCGACCGCTGTGTGCGTCTCAATGGCCGTGGACACAGAGGAGCCTGCGATGACTGAACGACCCCGACGCACCCGCTCTCGAGCGCTTGCCGGCATCGGTCTCGTCGCGCTGCTCGGCGCGGCCCTCGGCGCCTACTTCGGCATCCGCGGGGTCGAAGGCGCCGGTTCCGCGCCCTCAGGCGGGCAGCCCCCGGCAAGGACCGACGCCGCGATGGCGTTCGACGCTGCCGATGGCACAGTCGTCCTGTTCGGCGGCCAGGGGAGATCCGGCAGCCTGAGCGATACCTGGACGTGGAACGGGTCCGCCTGGAGCGAGGCGCATCCGAAGACCTCGCCGCCGGCGCTTTCCGGCGCTCAGATGGCCTATGACCCCGTGAGCCACGACATCCTGCTCGTCGGTGGTCAGCACGTCACCGGCTCGCCGCTGGGTGGCGTCGCCTGTGCGTCATCCGGTTCGTCCGGATCCGGCTCGTCGTCGAGCGCGTCCGGCTCGACCGGCTGGATTCCGCCATCCGGCGCACAGCCCGCCGACGCCCCGGCGCCGGGTGGGAACCTGAGCATCCCGCTGATTGCGACAGGCTGCGGGGTCTCCGACAGCGCGAACGCCGCGACCTGGCTCTGGAACGGCAGCGACTGGAGCAAGGTCGCCGCCACGACACCCAGCATCGGGTTCGGCGAGTGGAACCTGGCGACAGATCCCGTGTCCGGGAAGGCCGTGCTGCTTGCAGCCGACACGCTGGTGGCGCAGCCCGACACCCCGATTGCGGAGCCCGCGATCGCGTGCCCGATGCAGGCGACGGACACCAACGGCGCCACCGCCACACCGTGCCCCGTCTTTCCGATTCAGCGGCCGAACCAGAGCTGGCTGTGGACCGGACACGCGTGGCAGGTGATCAAGGGCACGCCGAGCACCACCGCGGTCGGCTTCTTCGGTTCGCGGGTCATCGCTGACGCTGTGACCGGGCATCTTGCGATGTTCGGCAACTCGTTCCTCCCGGTCACCGGCACCACGTGCCCGACCTGCGAGACGGGGGTTCCAATCGCAAACGATGCGCCCGCGTGCTGCACGGGCAGCATCAGCGTCTGGACCGGGACCACGTGGAAGCAGACCAAGCCGTACACGAGCGGACCGATGCTCGGGAGCGCCATCTTCGTCGGCGATCCGTCGACCCACAGCGATGTCGCGCTCACCACCGACGGTCAGACGTGGAACTGGACCGGGGTCTGGACCCGCCTGCACCCAGGCACGACTCCGACCGCGCTTGACGGATCGGCCTTCGCCTACGACACGACCACCGGTCAGGTGGTGGTGTTCGGTGGTATCGGGCTCACCGGGCACGCCACCGGTCTCTACGACCAGACCTGGACCTGGGACGGCTCGGATTGGTCGCTGCGCGGTGGCAGCACGACTCCGGCAGTCACGATTCCTGTTCCGTCGCCGGTGAGCGTTCCGCCGGCGCTTCCGTGCCCCACGCTGCCCCCGTCGAAGCTGCCACAACCGCAGTACGCGTGTACCGGCTCGGTGCCCGGCAGCACGGGCGGCGGTTCCGGATCGGCAACCGGCGCATCCGGCTCTGCTTCGGGCAGCGGGGTCGTCGCGCCCTGAGCAGCCACAATGGCTGGCGATGGGAGACCTTGACGACATCCGCATCGAGGTACTCGAGGATCACGAGGACGCCGACGTCCGCGCGATGCTCGTCGATCTCGCCCTTGTCGAGCAACGACATTTCGATCATCCGCCGGAAACGGCGGACCAACTGAGCGAGCGTCTCCGCCCGGCGCCGCACTTCCGCGGCGACAACCACGTCCTCGTGGCGCGCGCGAGCGACGGAGCTGCGATCGGTCTCTGCTGGGTGGTGCTTTTCGACCCGGGGACCGGGCTCGAGGCCGAGGTTGCCGAACTGTACGTCCGGCCCGAAGGCCGCGGTCACGGCGTCGCGCACCGGCTCATGGCGGCGGCGATGGCGGTGATCCGGGAACGCGAAGTCACGTTCGCCTGCGTCTGGACCCGGGGCGACAATCCTGCCGCGCTCGCAGCCTATGAGGCCGCGGGTTTTGCGCCGACGGAGCAGACCGTGCTCACCTGGCTTCCGCTCGGCTGAGTCGAGAGGCCGGGATAATAGCGGCTCCATGACACTTTCCCGGGACGACGTCGATCACGTCGCGATGCTTGCCAGGCTCGGCCTCAGCGATGAGGAGAAGAGCCGGCTTCTCGGCGAGCTCGAGAAAATCCTCGATCACATCGCGCGGCTCCAGCAGGTCGACACATCGATGCTGGCCGAGACGGCGCAGGTCGGCGATCTCGTCAACGTGATGCGCGCTGACGTGCCGGAGCCGCCGATCGGCACCGCTGCCGCACTGCGCAACGCTCCGGCGACGGACGGGAATTACTTCGTCGTGGGCGCCATTCAGGTTGCTGCTGACGGGGAGACAGGCCAGTGAGCTCGACAGCCGGCACGATCACCGAGCTCGCGGCAGCGTTGCGCAATGGTTCGACGACGCCCAGAGCGTTGCTCGACGAGACGCTTGCGCACCTGGCACGCAGCGACACGAACCTCAACGCGTATCTCAGCGTCACGCACGACCTCGCCATCGAGCAGGCCGATGCAGCGACGAAGACGCTTGCGGAGCATCCCGACACCGCGTCGCCACTCTGCGGCATTCCGATGGCGCTCAAGGATGTGCTGTGCGTCGACGGTATCGAGACCACGGCGGCGTCGAAGATCCTCAAGGGATTCAAGCCGCCGTACACAGGCACCGCCGTGCAGCGACTCTTCGACGCGGGTGCGGTCTGCGTCGGCAAGACCAACTGCGACGAGTTCGCAATGGGCTCGTCGACGGAGAACTCCGCGTTCGGTTCCGTCGGCAACCCCTGGGACGTCGAGCGCGTCCCGGGCGGGAGCAGCGGTGGCAGCGCCGCCACGGTCGCCGCGGGCACCGTGCCGTACTCGCTCGGCAGCGACACGGGAGGCTCCATCCGTCAGCCGGCAGCGCTCACCGGCGTGGTCGGCTTCAAGCCCACGTACGGCCGCGTCTCGCGCTATGGGCTGATCGCGTTTGCGTCCTCACTCGACCAGATCGGCCCGTTTACGCGCACCGTCGAGGACTGCGCGACGGTGTACGCGGCCATTGCCGGACACGACCCGCGCGACAGCACGTGCGACCCGCGCGCAGTCGAGGATCCGCTGCTGACGCTCCGCAAAGGCGTCGAGGGCATGCGACTCGGCATCCCGCGCGAGTATCTCGGCGACGGCACGGAGCCGGGGGTGCGCGCAGCGGTCGAGGCGGCATTCAAAGTCCTCGAGGCGCAGGGCGCGACGTTGCACGAGGTGTCGCTGCCGAGCACGGACGTGGCGCTGAGCGTGTACTACGTCATCGCTCCTGCCGAGTGTTCGTCGAACCTCGCGCGCTATGACGGCGTTCGCTTCGGCAATCGGGTCGAGCGCCCGTCGCTCACGGACATGTATCTGCAGACACGAGACGCAGGCTTCGGCGCCGAGGTCAAGCGACGCGTGATGCTCGGGACCTACGCGCTTTCGAGCGGCTACTACGACGCCTACTACCGCCAGGCGCAGAAGGTGCGCACGCTCGTCGGTCAGGAGTTCGACAGCGTCTTCGAGCAGGTGGACGCGATCGTGTCCCCGACGTCGCCGAGCGTCGCGTTCCCCATGGGATCTCGCAGCGATCCGCTTTCGATGTACATGTGCGACGTCGTGACGCTGCCTGCGAACCTCGCGGGCATACCCGGGATATCGGTGCCGTGCGGGTTCGTCGACGAGCTCCCGGTCGGTCTCCAGGTGCTCGCGCCGCGCTTTGCTGATGCGCGTGTGTTCCAGGTGGCGCACGCGTTCGAGCAGGCAACCACGTGGCACACGTCGCGCTCGCCGTTGTCGACCGAGGCTGCATGACCGACTACGAGGTGGTCATCGGGCTCGAGGTCCACGCGCAACTCCTGACGCGTAGCAAGATGTTCTGCAGCTGCCCGGCGGACTACCTGGGTGCGGAGCCGAACGCAAATACGTGCCCGGTGTGCCTCGGTCTCCCCGGTGTGCTGCCGACGATCAACCGGCAAGCCGTGGATTTCACCGTGCGGACGGCGCTTGCGCTGCAGTGCGACATCCCCGACTTCACCAAGTTCGATCGCAAGAACTACTTCTACCCGGACCTGCCCAAGGGCTACCAGATCTCGCAGTACGACCTGCCACTGTCCCTCAACGGGCATCTGGAGTTTCCCGTCAACGGCGAGACCGTCCGCTGCGGCGTCACGCGAGTCCACCTCGAGGAGGACACGGGGACGATGCATCACGCCGGCGACGTGTTGCAGAGCGCGACGTCGTCCCTCATCGACCTCAACCGCTGCGGCGTTCCGCTCATGGAGATCGTGGGTGAGCCGGACCTGCGCACGCCGGAGGCTGCGCGCGAGTACCTGGTGCGACTCCGTCAGATCCTCACCTACATCGGGGTCAACGACGGGAACCTGGAGCAGGGCTCGTTCCGTTGCGACGCCAACGTCTCACTCCGTCCTCGCGGCGACACGGAGCTCGGCGTCAAAGTCGAGGTGAAGAACATGAACTCGTTCCGGGCCGTGCAGCGCGCGCTGGAGTGCGAGATCGAGCGTCAGACCGCGGTCCTCGAGGCGGGCGGCACGCTCGTCCAGGAGACGCGCGGCTGGGTGGAGGCGCAGGGCCGCACCATCTCGCAGCGGAGCAAGGAGCAGGCGCACGACTATCGCTACTTCCCCGAGCCGGACCTGCCGCCACTCCGCCTCGACAGCGCATTCGTGGAGCGCGTGCGAGCGACGCTCCCGGAGCTGCCCGAGGCGCGCGCCGTACGGTTCCAGTCGCAGTACGGGTTGACCGCGTACGACGCGGCGGTGCTCACCGACACTCGCGAGAGCGCGGACGCGTACGAAGGGCTCGTCGCCGCCGGTGTTCCGGCCAAACTTGCCGCGAACTGGCAGAGCGGCGATATCGCCGCGCTCGCCAACGAGCACCGGCTGCCACTCCAGGAGAGTGGGCTCGGCATCGCCGGCCTCGCGGAGTTGCTGCTCCTCGTCGACAGTGGTGCGATCAACGGCCCGACGGCGAAGGAGCTGCTTGTCGAACTGTATTTGCGAGGCGGCGATCCCGAGAAGCTCGTGCGTGAGCGCGGCCTCGGACAGGTGAGTGATGAGAGTGCGTTGACAGCGCTCGTGGCCGCAGCGATCGAGGCGAATCCGGCGGCGGCGGCGGACTTCCGCGCCGGCAAGCAGCAGGCGCTCGGGCAGCTCATGCGGGCCGTCAAGGACGCGACGGGTGGCAAGGCCGACATGCCGCTGGTGAACAAGCTCCTCCGCGACCGGCTCTCGGGGCAATAGCCCAGGTGCGCCTCGGGCGCATGGTCCACGGTGGACTGTGCCTTGCCCACGATGACGACGGCGCAACCATGCTCGTCGAAGGCGGCATTCCCGGCGAGGAGGTCGAGGTGTCGGTCCGCTACAAGAAAGGCGCGACGACATTCGCCGAGGTGGTGCGAGTGCTGGAGGCGTCCCCGCATCGCGTGGTCCCGCCGTGTCCATACGTACCGGCGTGCGGTGGATGCCAGCTGCAACACGTCACGTACGCGCACCAGGTGGACCTGAAGCGCGACATCGTGCTGGACGCGTTGCACCGGCAGCACATCGCGCACCCCGAACCGCGTGTGCGCGGCGCAGCGGACCCGTGGCGATATCGCCTGCGCGGCGAGTTCCACGTCATCCCGGGCACGGCGGGGAAGCCGCCCGCACTCGGCTTCAACCGAGCGCGCAGCTGGCGTCCCATCGCGGTCGACGACTGCCTGATCCACCACCCGCGGATCACCACCGCACTGCCGGCGCTGCGAAGCCTGATCGCATCGGACGGCAACCCGGAGTTGGGGACGGTGCACCTCACCGTCGGCGAGGACGGGCAGGAGTTGCTCGTTCGTCCCAAGCCGCCGCGTGGGCTCGCGCCGGGCGCCATGGATGCGGGGCTCGAACTCCCGGACGGCGGACGCGTCAGCACCACGTCGACGACGCTGCGCTGGCGAGGTCTCACGTTTCGCGTGACCGCCGATGCGTTCATCCAGGTGAACTGGACGCAGATGGAGGTGCTCTACAGCTGCGTCATCGATGCACTCGGCGGACACGCGGGTCGGCGCATCGTCGACGCGTACGCGGGCATCGGCGTCCTGGCGTGTCATCTGGCTGTCGATGCGCGCGAGGTCGTCTGCATCGAGAGCAACCGCGGCGCGGCGCAGCTGGGTGTGCTGAACGCGCGCGTCAACGACGTCGATGAGCGCCTGCATTACGTCCTGTCGCCGGTGGAGGACGCGCTGCCTGCGGCTGCAGCGGGCGACATGGCAGACGTGGTGATCCTCGACCCGCCGCGTGCAGGCTGCTCGAGCCGGGTCACCGGCTGGCTGGCGATGGCTGGGCCGGAGCGCGTCGTCTATGTCTCGTGCGACCCGGCGACGCTGGCCCGCGACCTCCATGTCCTGGTTGCCTCCGGGCCATATCGTGTCGAGGCGCTCGACATCGTCGACATGTTCCCGCAGACCTATCACGTGGAGAGCGTCGTCACGCTCGTCCGTGCCGACGGCGCCGAGGCTTCGCCGGAGCACTCCGGGACCCGCTGAGGGGTACGCTCAGAGACTGCGGCGGCAGCTCGCCGAGGAGTGGTAGCGTACGTCTGTTCGCCGTCCATCGACCGCAGCCAGGAGGCAGAGTGCAGGGCACACCCGAGACCGGCGAAGAGATCGAAACCGGCGGCTTCGTCCACCTTCACACTCACAGCGAGTTCTCACTGCTCGACGGCATGTCGCGGGTCAGCGAGCTGGTCGACAGCGCCAAGGCGATGGGGCAGACGGCGGTGGCGATCACCGATCACGGCGTGCTCTACGGTGCAGTCGATTTCTACTCGACAGCTCGCGCCGCAAAGATCAATCCGATCATCGGCTGCGAGATGTACATGGCGCCGCGCGCACGCACGGATCGCGAGGGCCGCGCCGACCGCGATCCGAACCATCTCATCCTGCTCGCGCGCAACGACGCCGGCTACCGGAACCTCATCAAGCTGGTAAGTGCGTCGCACCTCGAGGGCTTTTATTACAAGCCGCGCATCGACAGAGAACTGCTTGCGCAACATGCCGAGGGGTTGATCTGCCTCTCCGCGTGTCTCGGCGGTGAGCTGCCTCAGGCGATCGTGCGCGGCGACATGAATGCGGCGGAGGCGATCGCGCGCCAACACGCGGAAATCTTCGGGCCCGACAACTACTTTCTCGAGCTGCAGGATCACGGCATCCCCGACGAGGACATCGTGCGCGCGGGCCTCGTCGAGATCGCGCGGCGCACCGGGTTGCCGCTGGTCGCGACCAACGACTCGCATTACATCAGGCCCGAGGACGCAGAGGCACACGACATCCTCCTGTGCCTGCAGACCGGAGCTCGCCGAGAGGAGGAGAAGCGGTTCCGGTTGTCCGGCCCGGACTACTACCTCGCCAGCACGCAGCAGATGCGCGAGCGCTTCGCTGCGTACGGCGAGGCGGTGTCCAACACGGTGGCCATCGCAGCGCGGTGTCACATCGAGATACCCCTGGGGCGCAACCTGTTGCCGACGTACTCGCCGATCCCCGAGGGGCTCAACGCCGACACGTACCTGCTCCAGCTCTGCGAAGCCGGTGTCCAGGAGCGCTACGCAGACGCCGTCGACGACGCGGTACGCGAGCGGCTGAGCATGGAGCTCGATGTCATCCGCGAGACCGGGTTCTCGGCGTACTTCCTCATCGTCTGGGATCTCATCAAGGCCGCACGCACCCTCGGGGTTCGCGTCGGTCCCGGACGCGGCAGCGCGGCCGGGTCGGTGGTGAGCTACGTCCTCCACATCACCGATATCGAGCCGCTCCAGTACGGGCTCATCTTCGAGCGTTTCCTCAACCGCGAACGCGTGCAGATGCCTGACATCGACATCGATTTCGATGACGTGGGCCGTGAACGCGTGCTCGCGTACGTGCAGGACAAGTACGGCCGCGACCGTGTTGCACAGATCATCACGTTCGGCACCATGGCGGCACGGGCGGCCATCCGCGACGTGGGGCGTGTGCTCAACGTGCCCCTCCCGGACGTCGATCGGCTCGCGAAACTGGTGCCGCAGGTCGTCAACATCACCCTCGAGCGTGCACTCAAGGAGAGCCGCGAGCTCAACGAGCTCTACGAGCACGAGGAGTGGGCAAAGCACCTCATCGACGCCGCACGGCGGCTCGAGGGGATCTGCCGCAACGCCTCGACGCACGCGGCGGCGGTGGTGATCGGCTCCGAGCCGCTCGCCAATATCGTTCCCCTGCAACGCTCGACGCTCGGTGACGGGACCGCGGTGACGCAGTTCGACATGAACGGTGTCTCGAAGATCGGGCTGCTGAAGATCGACCTCCTCGGGCTGTCCAACCTCACGGTCATCGCAGAGGCCGCGGAGTTGGTACGTGCGCACCGCGGGATTGACCTCGACATCGATCGGCTCCCGCTCGACGACGCGAAGACCTACGAACTCCTCTGCAAGGCCGACAGCCACGGGATCTTCCAGATGGAGGCGACGTTCGCCAAGCGAATCCTCATCGATATGCAGCCGAACTGCCTTGCGGATCTCGGCGTTGCAGTCGCGCTCAACCGTCCGGGTCCTATCGAGGGCGGCGCGACGGGAATGTGGATGCGGCGCAAACGCGGCGAGGAGCCGGTGACGTACATGCTCCCGGAGCTCGAGCCGATCCTCAAGGAGACGTACGGGGCGATCCTCTACCAGGACCAGGTCATGAAGATCGCCTCTGCTGTCGCGGGATTCTCGCTCGGGGAGGCCGACATCCTTCGCGCCGCGATGGGCAAGAAGGACAAGGTCAAGATGGCCAAGCAGCGCGAGCAGTTTCTCAGCGGAGCGGCGGCGCGCGGGGTTGCGCCAGAGACGGCGCTCGAGCTCTTCGAGCTCATCGCGCTTTTTGCGGGCTACGGATTCAACGGAGCGCACTCCATCTCGTACGGCCTGATCGCCTACCAGACCGCGTACCTGAAGGCGAACTACCCGCGCGAGTACATGAGTGCGCTGCTCAACAGCCGCGCCGACAACTTCGACAGGCTCAAGCAGTCGATCCTCGACTCGCACGCCCGCGGTCTGGTGGTCCGGCCCCCGGACGTGAACCGGAGTGCGTCCGCGTTCAGTCTCGGCGCCGAGGAGCAGGGCGAGATCCTGTACGGGTTGCGTCACATCAAGAACGTCGGTGAGCGGGTGGCGGCCGAGATCGTCGCGGAACGCGAGGCCTCGGGCCCGTTCGTGTCGTTGTTCGACCTCTGTCTTCGTGTCTCGAGCCGCGACCTCAACCGGCGTGTCGTCGAGGCGCTGATTCGCAGTGGCGCCTGTGATTCGCTTGGCGAGCGCGGCGCGATGCTCGCGGTGCTCGACCGCGCGATCGACCGCGCGAACACCATTCGCCGCGAGCGCGAGTCCGGGCAGACGTCGCTGTTCGGCGATGCGATCGTGCTGATCGAGCCCGTCGCTCCGCCCGCGGACGAACTCGACAGCCGCGACGCCAACGGTCCGTACGCAATCGCCGCGGACGAACGCCTCAGCTGGGAGCGCGAGTTCCTCGGCATGTACCTGAGCGATCACCCGCTGCGTCGCATCGCCGGCGAGTTGCAGGAGCGCGTCGACACGACGATCAACGAGCTCGGCAGTCACCTGGACGGGTTGATCGTGCAGGTGGGCGGTGCGATTCGCGACATGCGCACGTTCATCCCGCGGCGGAGCACCACCGGTCAGCGCATGGCGTCACTCACGATCGAGGACCTCACGGGCAGCGTCGAGGTCGTCGTCTTCGCGCGCGTTTTCGAGGAGTGCGTGAACGTGCTCAAGCCCGATGCGGTCATCGTCGTTCGCGGCAAGGTCGAGGCAGGGCGCAGCCCCAATGGCGCCACGCCGCCTCCGATCGGTGAGGAGGACGATCGCCTCGACGTCGAACCGCCGCAGATTCTCGCCGAAGCTGTGTACGCGTATGACGATCCGCGTCTCGCAGCGTGGCGGAAGGACAGCACGGTGCACGTGAACGTCAGCGCGCGGCAGATCGGCGTGCTCGGTTCTCTGCGCCAGGCGCTCGAGGAGCATCACGGCGACTGCCCTGTCGTGCTCCATGTGGATTCTGGCACGAGTGTCGATGAGATCTCGCTGGCCGTGAATTTCTCGGTCGATCCCGGACCGGCCCTGGAGCGCGCGATCGAGATCCTTGTCGGTGAGAACTCGTATCGCCTGGAGATGCACCGGGTGCGTGCGCCCGAACGCGAACGCGCGCCCGCCCGGCGCTGATCCGTCGCGCGCTCAGACGGAGTTGAGCAGGAACCCGAACAGCAGCCGGATCACGAAGATCAGCACGACGTACAGGATGAGCGCGGCAATCGCGGGGTAGTCGAACCCCGTCGAGCTGTGTCCGCGGCGCAACCCTGCGAACGGTGCGACGAGCGGGTTCGACATCGTGCGCACCATCTGGACGAGCGGATGCCACGGGTCGGCGTGGAAGAGCGCCAGCAGGATGCGGATGAAAATGAGCACGGCGATCGCTATTGCGATGTCCACCACGAGTTGCTCGATGAGCGCAACGATCGTCGCGGCAGGGTCGATACCGCCTCCGGCAACGAGTGTCTGGAGGATGTTCGCGACAAAGAAGATGACGACGATCGCGAGGATCGGCGAGAAGTCGATCCCGCTGAAGTTCGGAAGGACCTTCCGGAAGGGCGCGAGGATCGGGTCCACGATGATGCGCAGCCAGCGCACGACCGGATGCCACGGGCTGAGCCCGATCCAGGACACGGCAATGCGCGCGATGATCAGCACATACAGCGCCGTCGCCACGAAGCCGATGACGTCGAAGAGCGTCAAGCCGTCACCGAACTGCTGCCTGCTCCTTCGGGACCGCCGCCTCGTCGTCCGGTTTCTTCGCCTCGAATCGCTCGCGCGTCTTGTGCCATGCGAGGTACAGCGCGGGCACACCCAGCACGAGAATCGCGATCGACGTCCACTGTGCCTCGCGAAGATTGAGCGGTCCGGGCGGCTCGCTCGCGCGGAACTCGAAGAGGATGAGCTGGCTGATCGCGTACAGGCCGACGTAGACGATCGCGATGAACCCGGCCCGCGGGTTGCGGCGAAGGAGCAGGTACAGGATCACGCCGATGATGATTGTGCCGATCGCCTCGTACGCGGCTGCCGGCTGATACGGTACGCCGAGCCTGCAGCAGCTCTGCAGAACGGCGTTGGGATTCGTGTACGCCGTGGCCCACGGCAGGGTGCTCGGCGCGCCGAGGATGTCGCCGTTGATGATGTTGCCGATGCGTCCGATCGGTTGCCCCACAACGGCGAACAGCACACCGCCGTCGAGCGCGATCCATGGGTTGTAGCCGTAGCGCCATGCGCAGATGGCGAGTGTCGCGAAGCCCACGATGATCGCGCCGAAAAAGGCCATGCCTCCCTGCCAGAACGCGATGATGTTGATCGGGTCGAGCACGTAGTTGTGCCACAGGTTCGGCTGCTGGACGACGTAGTAGAGGCGTCCGCCGAGGAGGCCGAAGATGATCGTCCAGACGGTGATCTTCTCGGCGATCGCCTTGGGGATGCCCCGGCGGGTCGCGTACGGCATTACGCCGAATCGGTAGGCGACGATGAACGCGACCGCGTACATGATCCCGTACCAGTGAATCGGCACCGGGCCGATGTGCAGCACGGGATCGACGTTGATCGTGATGAAGCCGAGCAGGCCGGGGCTAGCGATCACGACTGCCATGATGCGGACTCTCAGCGTTCGAGTGCACCTGCAGGATGCGATAGCCGCCCCGCGATCGGATCCGGTCCACGCGGTGCCCCAGGCCGTTCAGCCATGCGGCGAGCGAGTCCGACCCGAGGTGGCGCTGGACGACGAGCGTCGCGGTTGCTGCCGGCTCGAGCCGGCTGATCCACGCCAGCAGGAGCTCGTGGAGGCCCTCTTTCCCGAGACGTACCGGGGGATTCGAGTACACGCCCGCGAAGCGAATCGCCGCTGGTACGGCGTCGGGTTCGGCGGGCACCACGTTCGTCGCACCCGCGCGCGCTGCGTTGCGCGCGCAGAGGTCCAGTGCGCGGTGGTTCACGTCGACTGCCCAGACCCGCGCGTCCGGCTGACGCAGCGCGAGCGTGATGGCGATCGCCCCGTAGCCGCAGCCCACGTCGACGAGCTCGCCGGGCGGTGGCGTCGGTGCCGTTCGGAGCAGGAGATCGGTCCCGAAATCGATATGGCCATGGGCGAAGACCCCGCGGTCCGTGTCGAGCTCGAAGGTTCGATCGGGCAGGACGACCTGGATCGTGCGCGGCCGCGACGGTACCTTCGGGTCGGCGTTGAAGTAGTGGTCCTGGGTCACAGTCGCAGGGTAGTAGGCTGCGGCCGTGAGCACGCCTGACGTCATCGTCGTCGGCCTGGGTGCGGCCGGTGCCGCCACCCTCTATCAGCTCGCGCGGCAGGGTACGTGGGCGATCGGCATCGACAGCCACTCACCGCCGCATATCTACGGGTCGACACACGGGGACACCCGCATCACCCGCGAGGCGATCGGGGAGGGGATGCAGTACACGCCGTTGGTGCGCCGCTCGCACGCCATCTGGCGCGAGCTCGAGGCCGAGACCGGCCAGGATCTCCTCACGCAGTGCGGCGGTCTCATCATCGAGGCAGCCGGCGGCGGCGCGGCCGGCCACCATCGCCACGATTTCCTGTCGGCGACGATCGCCTGCGCGAACCACTACGGAGTTCCCCACGAGCGCCTCGACGCGGCGGAGGTGACCGCCCGCTTTCCCCAGTTCCGGCTCGACGGTGACGAGTCCGCGTATTACGAGCCTGGCGCCGGCTTCGTCCGGCCCGAACGATGCGTCGACACCCAATTGAGGCTCGCCGAGCGCCTCGGTGCCGGGATCAAACGGGACGAGCGCGTCCTGGCGATCGAGTCAAACGCCGGGATCGTTCGCGTCCGCACCGATCGCGACGTGTACGAAGCGCCACGCGCCGTCCTGGCGGTCGGCGCGTGGATCGAGAACTTCATCGACCAGCAGGAGCTCGTGCTGTTCAGGATCTACCGGCAGGTCCTGAGCTGGTTCGCGCTCCGCCCCGGCGCCCGGGACCACAGCCCCGACGCCATGCCGGTCTTCATCTGGGGGCTCAGCGACGGCAACGCCTTCTATGGCTTCCCCGAAGTCGACGGCGAGCACAACCTCAAGATCGCGACCGAGCAGCTCGAGGTCACCACGAGCGCCGACTCGGCGTCCTTGGACGTCGATCCGTCCGAGTCGCAATCGGCGTACGACGCGCTGTTCGGTCCGCGCTTTCCGGCGCTGACGGCGAGCCTCGTCCGTTCCGCGCGGTGCCTGTACACGGTGACGCCCGACGCCAACTTCGTGGTCGACGAGCATCCCGATCTGCCCGGCGTGCTGCTTGTGTCCCCGTGCTCGGGGCACGGGTTCAAGCATTCCGCCGGGCTGGGGGAGGCAATCGCTCAGCTCGTCACCACCGGCAGGTCCGATGTGGACCTCGAGCCGTTCCGGATCGGCCGGTTCTCGGAGCCCCGCGCCCGCGTTTAGACGGGAGGCGGGGTCGGGGCGGTCGCGGCGGCCCCCACGCGGTTCGCGATGACCGCGGTGCCGTACGCGCAGATCTCGGTCCAGGTGCCACCCATCTCCGACGTGTCGAAGCGCATGCCCACGATGGCGTTGCCGCCTTTGGCCTGAGCCTCCTCGACCATCCGCTGGATGACCTCGTTGCGGCTGTTGGCGAGGTTGATCGTCATCCCCTTGAGCTCGCCGCCCATGATGGATTTGAGGCCGGCGCCGAACTGCGAGCCGATGTTGCGGGCACGGACTGTGAGCCCGAAGACCTCACCGAGGACCTCGGTGATCTGGTAGCCGGGCAGGTCGTTGGCAGTGCTGATGAGCATGGCTGGGGCCTCCGTGACGGTGGATCACGCAGTGGGTGCGCGCTGCCCCTTTCATACCCCATGCGGGACGATTCAGGCGCGCCTGGTGAAGTCCATCATCCAGTTGGTCTCCCAGGTCTTCCCGCCGTCGACCGAGAACGCCTGCTCCCAGTGCGCCGAGGTCGGTGTGATCTTCGACCAGAGGAAACGCACGCTGATCGGCCGTCCCTCGTGCGTGTCGTCGCCGTAGAAGATGCCGACGCCATCGGTGAAGCGGCCGACGACCGGCGGATCGAGGACAAGGCGCCGCGAGCTGATCCAGTACAGGGACCACTCCTCACGCTCGGCGTTGTAGATCCGCAGCGTCACTCCCGAGAAGCCGAGTGTCGGCATCGACGTTTCGTCGACGTTTCCCGCGCCGCCGAGCAGGCTGATGCACTCCGACGTGGAGGGGAACTCGTACCACTCGGTGCTCCCGGTGAGCGGCTCCTTGAGGCGCCGGTTGGTGAGATCCCAGGACCCGATGAGGAAGTTGAAGTCGTTCATGTCGTCGCCCCTTTGCGTGAATCCGATCTACAACCGATCCTAGAGGGCATCCCTGTCAGTTACTGTCAGTGATTAGTGCGAGCCACACGACTGATCTCGACCCTGATGCTCCTCCAGGCCAAGGGCAGGGTCACCGCACAGGACTTGGCCGATCGCCTCGGGGTCTCGGTGCGCACGGTCTATCGCGACGTGGACACCCTTCAGCGCGCCGGCATCCCGATCTACGGGGATGCCGGGCCGACCGGCGGCTACCGGCTTGTCGCCGGGTACACCACCCGGCTCACCGGCCTGACGTCGCAGGAGGCTGACGCGCTCTTTCTCATCGGCATGCCGGGCCCTGCGGCGGAGCTCGGTCTTGGCGCCGCGATGACGGCGGCGCGTCTCAAAGTCCACGCTGCTCTGCCGCTCGAGCTGCGCGACCGTGCGGGCCGGATCCTGGAGCGCTTCCACCTCGATCCGGGCTCCTGGTACCGCGAAGGTGAGCGGCTGCCGCACCTTTCCGAGCTCGCCGGAGCCGTCTGGGATGAACGCCGGATTCAGGTGATGTATCGACGCTGGAAGGCGCCATCGGACGTGACTCGGACGCTCGACCCGCATGGTCTCGTCCTGAAAGCAGGAACCTGGTACCTCGTGGCCCGCAGCGATGGTCAGTTGCGCACATACCGCGTGAGTCAGATGCGCGAGCTCGTTGTGCTCGAGCAGCACTTTTCGCGGCAACCTGACTTCGAGCTGGCTCGATACTGGGACGACTACTTGAGCGAATTCGGGGATCGTCGCTATACCGGAGAGGCGACGATCCGTCTGTCGGCGCAGGGTCGTGCCCGCGTCCGCGATTTGCTCGATGCACCTGTTGCAGCGGCCGTAGAAGTGCAGTCCTCCGACGCGGACGCCGACGGGTGGACCACTGCAGTGGTGCCCATCGAATCCCTCGACCACGCGTATGCGGAATTCCTGAAATTCGGTGCGCAACTCGAGGTGCTTCAGCCCAAGGAGCTGCGTTCGCGATTCGTGGCAAACACGCGGGCACTCGCGACGCTGTACGCGACATAGCGCGCTGCGGCGCGCGTGTCCAGGTTCAGCCTGCCGATGCCCTCAGGCGCTCGGACTCCGAACGCGCGGAAAACCACGCCAGCGTCGCAGGCAGCACGAACGGGACGAGCAACAAGCGGATCCAGTCCCAGAGCGTATTTCCCTGAAAGCCGGTCCATCCCCACCCAAGTGCATAGCCGCCGACGACGATGACGACGAACACGATCAGTGCTGTGACACCGACCACGCGCCACCGACCCTCGAATCGCTTGTGCGTCGCGAACCAGAGGGGGAGTGAGGCAACCACAAACGGCAACGCCAGCAGTTCGAGCCAGTCCCAGAGCGTGTTGCCGTGGAATCCGGTCCATGCCCAGTTGAGTGCGTACCCGCCGAACACCAGGACCGCGAACACAACGGCGAGGCCGGCGAAGACCGCGTGCCACTCCATCCTCCAGCGACGGCGCGTTCGGTACCAGATCGGCAGCGTCGCCAGGACCACCGGCAAGACGATCACGTGGAGCAAGTCCCACATCTGATCGTTTGGCGTGATGCCGGTCCACGACCAGCGAAACGCGTAGCCGCCGATGAGCGCGATCGCCAGCGCCGCGATGCCCGCAGGCAGCACCCAGCGGATGAGCGGCGACAGCGACGGCGCCGGTGCATCCATGGTCTGTCCGCGACGCGAGGAGGGAACATCCATGGGCGAAATCATGCCCTTCGGCGCGTGCCTTTTGAGGTCAGGAGCCTCGCCACCTACGCATCGGTCAGCCGCCGCGCCACGTCGTGGATTCCTCCTCGGACGACGATGGTCAATGCCGCGCCTTGCCGAAGGGTGATGGTCGTCGTGGCCTCATCGACGGGGTCCACACGAACAACATCCACCGGGTTCACATACAAGAGCTCGTTGTCGCCGGCCTTCTCGCCCGCACGCTCGAAGCGGACGAGTTGGAGTTCGCTTTGCGGGTGTGTGGCGGTGTACAAATTGGCACCCCGTGAGGTGGCGGAGCCAGGAGGCGCCGACGTTTCGGCGATGGTGGCGTCCTTCCGCACCGCGTCGATTTCGACACGCACCTTCTCGAGGTTGGCGCCGAGGTCATTCAGCACATGCGCAGCGATACCCTCGCCCTCGAGGAGCATGCCGAGCAGCAGGTGCTCCGTGCCGACGTAGGGATCGCCCATCCGCCGCGCTTCGCTGAACGACAGGTCGATGATTTTCTTGACGCGCGACGTGGGGATGATGTGCTGGATAACCGTCCGGTCGTTGGCTTTGAGCGTCATGTCGATGATGCGCCGGACTTCCGTCGCGTCGATGTCGAGGCGAACCAGCACCACGCCTGCGACCGATTCCGGGAGGCGAAGAAACGCAAGGAGGAGGTGCTCCGTGCCGATGAAGCTGTGGTGGCTCCGCTCAGCCTCCTCTTGCGCGAGGGTGAGCACCCGCTTGCTCGTCTCGGTGAAGCGCTCGAATGGATACACGTGCGTCAGCGGTCCTCGTCTACGCCGCCACCGACCCATGGGTTGTACCCGACTCGCGTCGCACCCCGATGCGGCCAACGGCGCGGTCTCCGCGGCCTCACATCAAAGCGCACACCGACGAGCGCCCAGACGATCACCGCTCCGGGGATGCAGAGCAGGACCGCGACAAGCGGAGCGTTGCCGGTCGCCGCGACGTAGACCCCCGCAACGTCAACGAGCAGCAGGATGAGCATGGTCATCGTGAACAGGACGACACGGTTCATTCGAACCAGTTTGACGCCTTTCCGGCGACTGGACTCAGGGAGCCCGCGTTGCAACCCAGCCCACGTCGTGGTGAACTGGGGAGCAGCAGAAGGCGATCACGAGGATATGGAAATGGGACGTCGCTACCGCAACTACTGGGTGTACAGCATCGGAGTGCTCGTCGTCCTGCTGATCGTCCTGGGCATTGTGGCGATCACCAAACCGGACAACCTCCACACGTACTTTCTGGTCGCCGGTGGATGGGTGATCGGGTGGGTTTCCGGGACTTTCGCGCGGTATGTCTACCCACCGCCGCAGAAGTGGACCGAACCAAGCGCATCGAGGGGATGAACCGAAGCGATTCGTTGCTCCTTCACGGACAGTTCCACGATCCGATGACGCTGAGCGTTGGGCCCGGCACTGCGACGGTTGCAGTCGATGCCTGCAGGACCGCGTTCACGGTTCCCGCCTCCCCATCGCTCCTCGTGATGGTGAGCACGCCATTGACCGACTGCCAGAGGGTGTCCGTGCTGAACTCCTCGACGCCGACCTTTGGCGTATTGCCGGGTCCGTCGAGGCCGCCGCTCGGCCACGGCATCAGTTCGTACGGACCGAGGCCGTTGTCGTCGTCGTCCATTTCGATGTCGAGTCCGAACACCTGCGGGCCGACAAATCGCAGACGCGCATCCTCGAAGACGTGCCCGTTCAGGCTGCAACTCGTGGTCTGATCCGGCATTGCCACAGCGCACTCGCTGAACGCCCCGACAACCTCGAGGTCGTGCCCGCAGTGGGGAGGCTTCGGGATCACCGAGGCTTCGCCGGCGCTTGAACTGTGTGTGTTGAATCCGCCGGTCACCACCCAGGAAACGCCGCCGAACGCGATGACAAATGCAGCAAGCGCGAGGAGCACCCGGTTCCGTCGTGGTGGCTCGGACACGTCGCTACTGGCCGACGCGACCGTCGATGCGTTCTCTCAGAAGGTCGGCGTGCCCGCAGTGGCGCGCATATTCCTCGATCATGTGGACGAGCACCTCGCGCAGCGAGATCGTTCCTCCATCGGACATGTGGCCCATCGTGGACAGGTCGTCCGTGTCAGCAACAAAGTGCTCCGCGAACGCGACTTCCTCGTCCAGCGCAGCCCACGCCTGGGCCACGACGGCGGGGTCGCCGACAGCACCGGTCCAGGCGCCTTCACGGTCGTCATCGGATGAGAAGCGCCTCGGTGCAACCTCACCCGCCATGACACGCCGGAACCATGACCGTTCGACGTCAGCCATATGCCGGACAAGGCCCAGCAACGACATCGTTGACGGCGGCACCGAACGCAACGCCATTTGATCTGCATCGAGATCAGCGCACTTCAGTCGCAACGTCAACCGGTACGCACGCAGGTATTCGAGTAGGGTCGCTCGCTCGCCGACGACCTCGATACCGGTATCGCGAGGATCGTCCTTCGGATCCGCCCACATGTCCGGATGCTCGGTCGACGCCGTCCAGCGCTCTGGGACGGTGTCGTCGGTCCGCTCTTGAGAACTCACACCAACACCTTCACTTTCACGTACTCGTGCGTTGCTGCACGAACGATTGCACGTTGCTCGGGTAGCCCGCAGTTACCAACGAACTTTGGGCACTGAACAGGCCTGTGACGGCTGAGATTGCCGTGATGGTCCGCTGATACGGTCGCGGATATGGCGAACCGGGCGAGCCTCATAGCGGCATCTCCGAGAACGCTCAAGGGCGCCGCAGCCCTCGGAGTAATCCAGGCGATTGGATGGGCCGTCGTCACTCTGGCCGCTAGTGGATCGTCGACACTCCCGAACTCGCCCTTCCCCAGGGCCGCCGGTCTGGCCCTTGGAGTTGCAATCCTGGCTCCGCTCTCCGCTCTGCCGGTGGCAGTGGCTCTCAGCAGGTACCCGCGACGCCGCTACCGCGAGGCGCTGATCTTCCAGGCTGCGCTGCTGTTGATCTTCGCCGACGGCTTCGTCGGTCATCCCTCGCTTGTGGACGCTTTGTTCGTTCTCTGGCCGATTGCCGTCATCGCGCTCCTCGCCTCGCCCTCGGCCCAGCAGTTCATAGCCGATCGAGAGGCTCGCTTCACCGCCATTCAAGGGTGATGCACGGGACGCCGATCCTATGGAGTGCGCATCGTGCCGGGAGAGGGAGTTGAACCCTCACGAGGTAACCCTCGGCGGTTTTTGAGACCGCTGCGTCTACCATTCCGCCACCCCGGCCAGACGGACAGCGTACCGGCTCTCCCAACCTCGCGGCGTAACGACCACGCCCAGCCGGGAACCTGGAGCTGCCACCGCGCGTACTCTCAAACGCATGGACGACGAGGCGCTCCTCGAGCGGGCACGGCGCGGGGACCGCGACGCCTTTGCCGCAATTGTCACCCGTCACCAGGACGAGCTATACACGATGGCACTCAGGATCACCGGCACCCCGGCAGACGCGGCAGACGTCGTTCAGGAAACGTTTCTGCGCGCGTACGTGAGGATTCCGGTGCTCCGCGGCCAGACCATCCGCGCATGGCTCTTCCGGGTCGCCATCAACTGCAGCCACGACGTCCAGCGCAGGACGGTGCGCCGGCCGGCGGATCCACTCGAGGATGCACAGGGCAACATCGTGGAGCTGCCGGATCCGGGATTGGGGCCGGAGGCGACTGCCCTCTCGCGGGAGCGGGTCGCAGCTGTCCGCAACGCGTTGTTGACGCTCCACCCCGACTTTCGCGCCGTCGTCGTCCTTCGCGACGTCAACGAGCTGAGCTACGAGGAGATGTCAACAGCGCTCCGCGTCCCAATCGGGACAGTCAAATCGAGGCTCAATCGCGCGCGATCGATGCTGGCCAAAGCGCTCCGGGGCACAGCCGCGTTTCCGGGTTTCGCCGAGGAGAAGGCATGAGCGTGCGGCGCCACGTCGACGACCTCTTCACCGGCGCGTACGACGACGACCTCTCGCCGATCGATGAAGCGCGTTTTCAGGCACACCTGCGCTCTTGTTCGGACTGCGAGGCCGCCTACGCAGAATTCACGGCGACAGTTGAGGCGCTGCGCGAGCTCCCGAAAGCGCGAATGGCGCGCGTGGTGCACCTCCCGTCCACTGCCCCGGTGGCCGAGGAATCCGGGCATCGACGGATCAGCCTCGGTTGGCTCAATGCCGGACTGCTCCGACGCTTCCCGGCAACGGCATTGGCGGGTGCGGCCGCGGTGGTGATCATCGTGGTCGCTTTCGCCCACGCCGGCGGCAATGGCACCACCGCCTCGTCCTCGACGGGCGACAGCGGCCTGGCCATCGCTCCGGCCGCCGGGTCCGCAGGCGACCACGGCCCCGCCACCCCCGCGGAAGAGTCGGCGTGCACGCAACAACTTGCTCCGGTCGCCGGCGCAACGCCGCCTGCCGGGTTCTCGGCGCCGATGGTTGCCAAATCACTCAGCCAGCCGGGCGATCAACTCGACCTCTCGGCGTCCTCGCTCACGGTCAGCCCGGGTCAGCAGGTCGTGCTCTACGCGCAACTCACCGAACCCCTTTCGTCCGCTGGAGCGCCCGGAGCACGGAGCTCGACGACCGCAAGTCGGGCCGTCCGCCCCTGCGTGTCCGTCGCAGTGGGCGGCGGTGCTCTCCTGATGCTCCCGACAACGTACAACCCCGAGTTCGGGGGCTCGACGACCGGCGGAAACGCGGGAGAGCCCATTCCCGCCGTCACGGGGTCCGGGCCGCTTGTCACGTTCACCGTCCCAGCCGGCCTTGCGCCGGGGACAGTCATCCACGTCCAGGCTGAGATTCCGGCCGGATTCGAGGCGGCCGGCAGCCCGCCGCTGATCGCGACACTGACGATCACGACGCACTAGCCACCGAGGGTTCCTGTCAGGGCCGGGCCAACCTGACTAGACTCAACCGCAATGCACCGCCGTTTGGCGTGCCTGGCTGTGGCGCTGCTGGTCTCTGGCTGCAGCATCCCCGGGTTCAGCCCACCCCCCAGCTACCAGTACGTCGTGATCACGGCAGGCGGTGTCGGTCTGCGTACTGGCGCTGCCGACGTGCCCCCGAACCTCGATCTCAAGCTCCATGCGACCGGGGCCGTCCTCCAGGTCAGCGACGTGACCGCCACGCTCGACGGGGGGAAGCTGTCCCTCGCGCAGACCGGCCAGAGCCTCTACGCCAGCGTCAAGCCGCTCATGCCGCTGAGCTCGTCCCACCGTCTAGCCGTCGCCGTGTCGGGCCTGCCCACGACGTACATCAATTTCACCGTCATCCCGCCGACCTCGGCGATGGTCGCCGCGCACATCGATCCAGCGGCGGGGTTGGTCGTCGACGCGGTCTTCAGCGACGCCCCTGCTCAGCCTGCAGTGCAGGCGGCCCTACCAGGGGCGACGATCACCTGGATCGACGGCGACCACGCTCGGATCAGCTGGCACGGCAAGGCGCCGGCCTCGATCTCACTCCCGTCGAGCATTCCGACAGCCGGCAATGCGCACCTCTACCCGGGGATCACCCTGGCACTCGGAGGCATTCCGCGCAATGCGATTCGACGCGTGACCGTGCCGCCGGCGCCGAGCGTGACGGGCATCAAGATCGATGCATTCGTCATCAACACCGCCATCTCCAACACGTCCTTTGCACTGCACCTCGGCGGGGTCACCGAGATGACGCCCACCGGCTGGCAGGCGCAGGCGAACGGAACCCTGCTCGGGACCCCGGATCAGTCCGCGGTCAACCGGGCGGCTGCAGCCGGGATCCCCATCTGGCCGTCACTGGCAAATGACCCGGTGAACCCTCAGGCGACCAATCAACTCCTCAACAGCCCCAAGGCGGTCGGCGTGCTCATCAACGAGATGCTCGCCTCGATCAAGTACGACGGCTTCACGGGGATCAACGTCGACTTCGAGGGGATGCTCGCTGCGGACAAGGCGCCGTTCACGGCGTTCATCCAGCAGCTCGCCACCGCGCTCCATGCCCACAACGCCAAGCTGGTCGTCGACATCGTTCCCCACGATTTCGCCGGAGTGAACGCGTACTCAGCGGCCTATGACGTCGCGGCGATCGGCAAGGCGGCCGACCTCGTCGATCTCATGGCGTACGACGAGCATGGCGACGGTGGCACGCCTGGACCGGTCGCCGGGCTGGACTGGGACACGTCGATCCTCCAGGCGACCCTTCCCGATCTCGATCCCTCGCACGTCCTGCTCGGTGTCCCGCTCTACGGTCGCGAGTGGGGGAGCATCGGCGGCGCGTCGGCGTATTCCAACGTCCTCTACAACGCGCTGCAGATCCCGGGTGCGCGAGTCGATTACGACTTCAGTACGCAGACGCCGTTCATCGTCTCGCCGAACGGTTCGCTCACGTCCTATTTCGACGACGCGGACAGCCTGGCTCGCAAGATCGGGCTCGTGAAGACCGACGGTCTGGCAGGCATCGCGGCCTGGCGGCTGGGCTTCGAGGACCCGAAGTTCTGGTCGCTCTTTACCGGGTAGGTCAGCTCTCGGAGGCGCCGGTGCCCAGGTCGGGGAGGTTGAGGGTGTTGACCCAGTCGCGAATCTTCGCGAGGCGCTCGTCGCTCTCGGGATCGGCCTCAGTCAGCTGACCGTCCTTGTCGTTCTCCGGGAGGACGCCTGCCTTGTCGAGGACTTCGTCGGCGACGTAGATGCCGGCTCCAACCCGCACCGCGACGGCGATGGCATCGGACGGACGTGAGTCGATCTCCAGGCGGCGACCGTCGACGTTGGCGAGGATGCGCGCGTAGAAGACCTCGTTGCTGAGCGAGGTCACCACGATTCTGTCGACGGTCACGTCGACAGCGCTCAGAAGGTTGGCGAGGAGGTCGTGGGTGATCGGCCGCTCCGGCGTGATCCCGGTGATCTTCAACGCGATGGCGTTGGCCTCGTTGATGCCGATCCAGATGGGGAGGTAGCGATCCGCCGTCTTCTCCTTGAGGATGACGACGTGCTGCCCCGTCGGCATGTGCACCCTGATGCTGTCGACGGTCATCTCCACCAGGTCTGCCATCGCTCGATCATAACCCCGGAGGTGCGCCACCGAGGCCATACCGGTCGCGCCGCTACCATGGTCCGCTGTGGCACGCGAGACCTTGTTGCTGGTGGATGGACACAACCTCGTGTACCGCGCGTTCCACGCGATGCCGGCGTTGAGCAACAGCCGCGGCGAGATGACCAACGCCGCCTACGGCTTCACGTCGATGCTTTTCAAGGCGCTCAACGACACGACGCCGACGTACGCCATCGCTGCGTTCGACCTGCCGGGGCCGACCTTTCGGCACGAGAAGTTCGCGGAGTACAAGGCACAACGCACGCGTGCTCCCGCGGAGTTGAGCGCGCAGTTTCCCTGGGCACGCGAGGTGGTCGAGGCACTCGGCATTCCAATCATCGAGGTGCCGACCTTCGAGGCTGACGACGTCATCGGCACGCTTGCGGTCAAGGCCGAGGCGGCGGAACTCGACGTGATCATCCTCACCGGCGACCTCGACACGTTGCAACTGGTCACCGATCACGTACGCGTCTACGCGAGCCGGCGCGGCATCTCCGAGACGATCATCTACGACGTCGAGAAGGTGCGCGAGCGCTATGGCTTCGAACCGCCGCTCGTCGTCGATTTCAAAGCCCTGCAGGGGGATGCGAGCGACAATATCCCGGGCGTGCCCGGCATCGGTGAGAAGACGGCGATGTCACTCGTGCAGCAGTACGGACCGCTCGAGAACGTGCTCGAAGCCGTGCCGTCGATGCCGCCGGGGCGTGTGCGCCGCGCGCTCGAAGAGCACATGGATCAGGCGCGATTGAGCAAGTGGACGGCGACGATCGTCATCGACGTTGACGTCGACCTGCCACTCGAGGCTGCGCGTCTTTACCACTACGACGACACCGAGGTACGCGAGCTGTTCGACCGCCTCGAGTTCCGGAGCCTGCTGCCGCGTCTCCCAGGAAGGACGCCCGATGCCGACATGCCGCCGTCCACGATCGAGTCGCGTGCAGAGGAGATTCCGGTCGGGGACCTGCAGGATCCGACGACGGAGGTTGTCGTGGTCCTCGACGCGCACGAGGCCACCGATGCGGTCGAGCGCATCCGCGCCGCTGGGTCGTTCGCGGTCCGCACCGTGGTGGAGGGCAATGCCCGCACCGGCGATCTGATCGGGGTTGCGATCGCACCGACGGGCACCGACACCGCGTACTACGTCCCGGTCTGGCATTCGAGCCTCGTCGAGCGCAATGCCGATGCCGCAGCAGTGGCTGCGTTCGAGGAGCTGCTCGCGGATGCGTCGATTCCCAAGTGCGGGTACGATCTCAAGCGCGAAGTGCTTGCGTGGCGGCGTCGCGGGATTGCATTGCGCGGGCTGCAGTTCGACGCACTGCTCGCCGCATATCTGACCAACTCCCGCCTCAAGGTGCCGACGCTCCCCGTGCTCGCGCACGATCTCTGCGCGCTCCGTGTCGATGCCGAGGAATCGCTGCTGGGGTCTGGGAAATCCCGGCGCGGCGTTGCGGACATCCCCATCGACGAGGCGGCCGCGTACTACGGCGCCTGGATCGGGCTGATCGACCCAGTCGGTGCCGTGCTGACGCAGCAGATGGAGCGCGCCAACGCGAGCCGGCTGCACGACGTCATGGAGCTGCCGCTCGTCCCGATCCTCGCCGCGATGGAGGTCGAGGGTGTTGCCGTCGATTGCGATCTCCTCGGCTCGATCAGCGCGGAGATGCACACGCGCATCACAGAGATCGAGCAGGAGATCCAGGAGGCGGCGGGGTACACGTTCAACCCGGGCAGCACGCAGCAACTCGGGCGGTTTCTCTACGACGATCTCGGCCTCGCCAGCGGGCGCAAGACCAAGACCGGACGGAGCACCGACGCCGACACGCTGGAGTCGTTGCGCGGTGAGCATCCGGTCGTCGACCTCATTCTCGAGTGGCGTCAGCTCACCAAGTTGAAGAGCACGTACGTCGATGCCCTGCCGCTGCTGTGCACAGCCGATTCGCGGGTGCACACATCCTTCAACCAGGCAGTCGCAACCACCGGCCGCCTCTCGTCGTCAGACCCCAACCTGCAGAACATCCCGGTCCGGACGCAGTGGGGGCAACGCATCCGGCGTGCCTTCCATGCGGACACCGGGCAGCAGCTCGTGAGTGCTGACTACTCCCAGGTGGAGCTGCGGGTCCTTGCCCACGTCACCGGCGAGGCGGAGCTCATCGCGGCTTTCCAGCGTGGCGAGGACATCCATCGACGCACCGCCGCCGAGGTGTACTCGGTGGCCCCGGAGGAAGTCACCCCCGACATGCGACGGATCGCCAAGGTGGTCAACTTCGGCGTGGTGTATGGCCTGAGCGACTTCGGTCTCGCGCGTGATACGGGCATGAGTCGCGAGGACGCGCACACGTTCATCGACAAGTACTTCACGAACTTCCCTGCGGTGACCACCTACCTCGAGCAGGTGCGCAACCACGCGCGTGAATACGGGTGGGTGGAGACGTTCATCGGCCGGCGTCGCTACATCGCCGACATCCGCGCCGCCAACCGGCAGATCCGCTTCGCCGCCGAACGGATGGCGGTGAACATGCCGATCCAGGGTGGCGCTGCGGACATCATGAAACAGGCGATGATCCTGGTCGACGCAGCGCTCCGCGAGTCCGGACTGCGGAGCCGCATGCTGCTCCAGGTCCACGATGAGTTGCTGCTCGAGGCGCCCGCCGAGGAGGTCGAGTCGCTGATCCCGCTCCTGCGTGAACGCATGGGCGCTGCCGAGGCACTCAAGGTCCCGCTCGAAGTTGACGTCAAGGTCGGCGACAACTGGGGGGACATGACGCCCGTCGTACGGGCCTGAGATGCCTGAGCTTCCCGAGGTTGAAACGGTCGCACGCGACCTCCGCGCCGCTGTCACCGGCCGTCGGATCGATGGCGTGACCATGCTGCGTCCCGACATCGTTCGCTACCCCGACGGCACGATGCTGCCTGCGCTGCTGACCGGGCAAACCTTCGCTGCTGTCGAGCGTCGTGGCAAGTACCTGCTCCTCGGCCTCGACTCCGGCGATGACCTGATGGTCCACCTCGGCATGACCGGACATCTCCTCGTCTGCGACGCGGACGCACCGGTGCCGAAGCACACGCACATTCGCGCAAGTCTCGACGACGGTCGCGAGCTGCGATTCGATGACGCGCGCCGCTTCGGGCGCGTTGCGTACGGGTCGCGCGACGCACTGGTTGCGGCCCGCGTGCTGCCGCGTCTCGGCGTCGAACCGCTGTCAGCTGATTTCTCGCAGGACCGTCTTGACGCTGTGCTCAAGCGCACATCCCGCACGGTGAAGGCCGCGCTCCTCGATCAGAAAGGTGTCGCGGGACTCGGCAACATCTACATCGACGAGGCGTGCTTTCTCGCGGGTGTGCGCCCCACGCGACGCTGCAATCGTCTGACCAAGCGTGAGCGCGCGGCGCTGCTCGACGCGATCAAGGTGGTGCTCAGCAGTGCCGTCGCCAATCGCGGCAGCAGCGTCGACGACTATCGGGACGTGTGGAACACGCGCGGCAGCAACCAGGAACGGCTGCAGGTCTACGGCCGCGGTGGGCAACCCTGTTTTCAGTGCGGCGCGACGCTCCGCCGCACCCAGAACGCGGGTCGAACCACCGTCTACTGCTCGACGTGCCAGCGATGACCCGGGTCACGATGGTCAGCTACGACGACGATCCACCGCTCGGCGGGCAGGGTGTGGTGATCCTCGGAATGCGCGCGGCGCTGGAGCGACGCGGCGTCAACGTGCACACGATCTCGGGTCGCGGGGAGCACGCGATCGCGGTCGCCCGGCGCACAGGGCGGCCGCCACTCGACCTGTCCCTGCAGATCAATCGCTATCCACAGATCATGCTGCGGGCTCAGCCCGATGTCGTGCATGCCCACGGAGGTCCCGGCGGCGTGCTCATCTGGAAGCACCTCAAGGTGCCGCTCATCTACACGGCGCACCACACGTACCGGCAGGCGCACTCGCGGCGCTCGGTGAAACGCTGGCTTGCGGGCGTCGAGGCGCGCAGTTACCAGCAGGCGGCGATGGTGCTCCCGGTGTCGCGTTCCACCGCGAACTCGCTGCTGGAGATGGGTGTTCCGGCGTCCCGGATCGAGGTGCTGCCCAACGGTGTCGACCCCGTCGATGCCCCCGGCGTCGACCACGAAGGCGGACGCGTGCTCTTCGTCGGCCGCCTCGAGAAAGAGAAGGGTGTTGTCGAGGCACTGTCGATCCTCGAATCGCTGACGCGGACCGATACCGGCGTGCGCGGTGTGATCGTTGGCACCGGCAGCCTGGAACAGGATGTCCGACGCGCGGCAGATGCCAGCAGGGGTCGCATCGAGTATCTGGGCAGCCTCGAGCGCGAGGCGCTGAACCGCGAGTACGCGCGGGCCGCGGTCCTGCTCATGCCGTCGCGGTTCGAGGGGCTGGGGATGGTCGCGCTGGAGGCGCAGTCCGCCGGCACGCCCGTCGTCGGATACGACGTCGACGGACTTCGCGATGCCGTTGGTGACGGCGGGGTGCTGGTGCCACCCGGCAACGTCGCCGCGATGCGCGGTGCCGTGGCGGCGCTGCTCGGCGACGAGACACGGCGTCTCGAGGCCGGCGCGCGTGGGCGCGAGACCGTGCTCGCGGCGCATTCGTGGGACACCATCGCCGGACGTCTCGAGGAGATCTACGCAGCGGCGCTGGCCGCCTGAGGTCGCGGAGCGCACCTCGCTAGACTGGATCCATGCCCGCTCTGGAACTCCTCGCGCCTTTCGCACCCGCCGGTGATCAGCCTGCTGCGATCGAAGCGCTCAACCGCGGGCTCACCGAGGGCCAGCGCGAACAGGTCCTCCTCGGTGTCACCGGCTCGGGCAAGACCTTCACGATCGCCAATGTCATCGCGCAGCAGCAGCGGCCAACGCTCGTGCTGTCGCCGAACAAGACGCTGGCAGCGCAACTGTGGGCGGAGTTCCGTGAGTTCTTCCCGCACAACGCCGTCGAGTACTTCGTCTCCTTCTACGATTTCTACCAGCCCGAGGCGTACATCCCGCGCACCGACACGTACATCGAGAAGGACTCCTCGCGCAACGACGAGATCGATCGCCTGCGCAACAGCGCGACTCGTGCCCTCCTGACGCGCCGCGACGTCATCGTCGTCGCCTCGATCTCCTGCATCTACGGCATCGGCTCACCGGAGAACTACCTCGGGGAGTCGATCACCGTCAAGGTGGGCGAGTCGTGGCGGCGCGACATCATGCTGCGCAAGTTCTCAGATTTGCAGTACGCGCGCAACGACATGGATTTCGGACGATCGCGGTTCCGCGTACGCGGCGACGTCGTCGACGTTCAGCCGGCGTACGAGGAGGTCGCGACTCGGGTCGAGTTCATGGGAGACACCATCGAGTCGATCAAGGACTTCGACCCGCTCACGGGCGAGATTCTCACGATGCGTGAGGAGCTGACGGTCTTCCCGGCGTCGCACTACGTCACGCCGCAGGAGCAGATGAACCGGGCGCTCGTCTCCATCGAGGCGGAGCTCGAGGAGCGCGTGACCCTGCTCGACCAGCGCGGCCGTCTGCTCGAGGCACAGCGGCTCCGCCAGCGCACCAATTTCGACATGGAGATGATGCGCGAGACCGGAACCTGCGCAGGCATCGAGAACTACTCGCGTCACCTCAGCGCGCGCAGCGAGGGGCAGCGGCCGTTCTGCCTGCTCGATTTCCTCCCCGAGGACTCCCTCATCGTGGTTGACGAGTCGCACGTCGCGGTGCCCCAGATCGATGGCATGAACAAGGGTGACCGTGCACGCAAGATTCCGTTGGTGGAATACGGGTTCCGGCTTCCGTCGGCACTCGACAACCGTCCCCTGACCTTCGCCGAGTGGGATTCGATGATCGGGCAGATCATCTACGTGAGCGCAACTCCGGGACCGTACGAGGAGGAGCACGCAAGCCAGAAGGTGGAGCAGATCATCCGGCCGACCGGCCTGGTGGACCCCACCATCGAGGTCAAGGAGTCGCACGGGCAGATCGACGATCTCATCACGCAGATGCGCCTCCGCATCGAGAAACACGAGCGCTGCCTGATCACGACGCTGACCAAGAAGATGGCCGAGGACCTCACCGACTATCTGCGCGAGGCGGGCATCAAAGTCCGTTATCTGCACAGCGATATCGACACCATGGAGCGCGTCGAGATCATCCGCGACCTGCGCCTCGGGGTCTTCGACGTGCTGGTTGGCATCAACCTCCTGCGCGAAGGTCTCGACCTTCCCGAGGTGTCGTTCATCGCGATCCTCGACGCCGACAAGGAAGGTTATCTACGCGGCTACCGCTCGCTCATCCAGACCATCGGGCGTGCCGCGCGCAACGTCTTCGGACATGTCGTGATGTACGGCGACCGGACGTCCGAAGCCATGGAGCGAGCGATCGCCGAGACCGACCGGCGCCGTGCGATCCAGGTACAGCACAACATCGACAACGACATCACGCCGCTCTCGATCGTCAAAGCCGTGTACCAGATGGAGTCGCATCGCGATCAGCAGTCGCTGCGCGCAGCGGCGTTCCAGGAGGCATCGGGTCTACCGCCCGACGAGGTGCTCCGTCTCGCGAAGGACGTCGAGAAGGAGATGCTCCGGGCGGCACGCGATCTCGAGTTCGAACGCGCTGCTGAGCTGCGCGATCGTCTCGTCGAGCTCCGGCGCCGGCTCGAGGGCAAGGACGAGCCCGTGCCGGTCGGCGCGCAGGCGCAGGCACCGCCGCGCGGCCGGTACCGTCCGCGCTCTCGCTAGCGCGAAGCGGAGGGGAGGGCGATGACTGACCCGGCAAGCACGGGCTACGCCGATGTCAACGGCGTGCACATGTACTGGGAGAGTCGCGGCGAAGGCGGCACGCCGCTCGTCGTCGTGCACGGTGGTTTCGGTCAAGCGAGCGCATTCGGCGACCTCCTCGACCGTTGGGCAGCGAGCCGGCGAGTCCTTGCGATCGAACTGCAGGGACATGGACACACCCGCGACATCGATCGCCCGTTCAGCTACGAGGCGTTCGGCGACGACATCGCGGCGACCATCGATGCACTCGGTCTCGCTCAGGCCGACCTGTTCGGCTACTCGCTCGGCGGCAGTGCGTCGCTGCGGGCCGCCGTCCAGCATCCCGATCGCATCCGCCGGCTCGCACTCGTGTCGATACCGTGTCGCCGAGACGGCTGGTTCCCCGAAGTCCGCGAGGGAATGTCGCAGGTCGGCAGCGCGGGATTCGAGCAGATGAAGCAGTCGGGGCTGTACGCGGCGTGGGCAGCCGTGGCGCCGGATCCCGACGCGTTTCCCACGCTCATGGACAAGACCGGGGCACTCTTGCGCCGGCCGTATGACTGGTCCGAGGAGATCCCCAAGCTCGCGATGCCGGTGCAGCTGATGTACGGAGATGCGGACAGCATCCCGATCTCACACGTCGCGGCGTTCTACGCACTGCTCGGCGGTGGCCTGCGTGATGCGGGCTGGGACGGATCACTGCGGAGCGCCAACCGGCTGACGATCCTCGCCGGGCGCACCCACTACAACGTGTGTGAGTCGCCCGCAATGGCGGGGTTCGTGGACCACTTCACGCTCGGTTAGCTCGGTTCCCAGTACACGCGGATCTCCCATCTGTTGTGAGGGCTGACGTCGACGACGAGCGTCTGTCGTGGACCGGTGAAGTTGACGGTCCCTCCGACACCGCCGGTCCCGCAGTTGGATGCGCCCATGCTCTGGTCACCGTTGGATATGTCGATGTTGATAGCACCGGGACCTGAGCACCACCACTGGATTTGAATGGACGCGTGGTAAGGGAAACTGGGGAGCGCGGCGACCCCCTGTCCGAACGTCAACGGCACCAGCACCTTCGCATCCGCTGGCAACGCTGGAAGCTTCGGCAGGGTCTGCGGCGTTCCGGTCTCGGCAACGACCATCTCCCAGCGCGCCGAAGGGCTCGCCACCACGCGCAACGCCACCGGACTGCCGGTCAATGGGCCGTAGGCACCGGAGATCTCTGCGTTGACCGGACGGGTTGAACTCGAGCACGGCTTGAGGTTCTCGCTGACCGCGCCATCGCTCGACTCGATCTTGAGGTTTCCGGTCCCGATGCACGCGTACTGCACGTACACCCAGCCTCCGGGAATGAAGGCGGGCAGTACCGCCGAACCGGTGTGCTTGGTGATCGGCACGACGGTGTACCAGGACGACGGAAACCCGGTGCCGTAGACCGGCATCGGGGTCGGTGTGATGAGCTTCGGTATAGGCGAAGCCGGGCTGTAGACGGGGATTTTCGGCAACGTGCCCCCGGCAGCTATTGACGGTGGTGGCGTCGTGTGTGGATGGCCGCTGAGCTCCAGTCCGAACGCCGCAATCCCAGCCGCGACAACAGCGATCGCTCCTGCACCGACGATGAAATTCAGCCGCCTGTGGCGACGCCGCGCCGTGGTCGGCCGGAAGTTGATGAGCGCCTGCGGCGGAGACGCCGCATCGATGCGGGCGAATTTATCGCGGAGCTTGCGCTCCAGCTGAGGCTCGAGCTCAACCATCGTTCAACTCCTTTCGCAGGGTCGCGAGCCCGCGTTCGAGATGTGTGCGCACCGTTCCGGGGCGGCACCCCATGAACACGGCGCACTCCTCGACGGAATACCCGTGCGCGTAATTCAGCGTGATGGCAGCACGCTGCTTGTTGGACAGTCGCCGGTACGCGCGATCGACGTCGACACGCTCGGCGTCACGTCCCGCGTGTGGCGGCGTTCCGGCGCGATCGATCAACGCGGCCAGCGGCCAGCCGCGTGAGAGCAGCATCCGACGCCGGCTGATGCAGTAATTGACGCAGACACGCGTCAACCAGGCCGCCTGACGATCCATCAGCGAGAGCGCGTCCCAGCTGCGCCACGCCTTGAGCAACGTCTCCTGAACAGCGTCCTCGGCTTCGCCGGCGTCATCGAGGATCGAGAGCGCCAGGGAGTAGAGGCGCCTGACGTCAGCGGCGACGGCAGCTTCGAAGGCCATTTCGGGCGCGTCGTCGTCCGATGGAACGGCACCGGCTGATGCGATCACGCTATTCCTAACGCGCACGATCTTCCTTTTGCGGACACGCAGGTGCCGGCGGCTCGGATCGTGGGCTACTTCGTGCCGGTTCTAGCTGCGGAAGAAGTCGCCGAAACGGGCTTCCTGCAGCGGCTCGGGAGAATCCGAAGGAAGCTGCGGGATATACCCGTGGCTCGACCTGACGATGGCCGGAACAGCGCCGGCTGCGAGGCCGCCCATCGACCAGCCGGGACGGACATCCCGCTCATCGTCGAGGGCGAAGAACCGCTGCGACTCTCCGAGACGGCTCAGCCAGTCGCCCTTTGCTGGTCTCATCGATCCGATATACGTGAAGCGAGCGCGATTTGCAATGCCGCTTGACCGAACGTACATATGTTCGGTAGGATTCGTCGCCCATGGCAACCGATCTCCGGCGCTCCGCTCCCCGGGTCCAGTTCGTCTGCTCTGCCTGCGGCGCTGAAGCTCCGAAGTGGCAGGGGCGCTGCGGTGCCTGCGGGGCGTGGAACAGCCTCAGTGAGACCGCGGTCCTCCTGACCGGCCGCACGCCGCTGCGGGTGGCCGCGGCCGAGAGCACGCCGATGGAAGAGGTCATGTCTGTTCCCGGGCGGCTGCTGCCGAGCGGATCAGGTGAGGTCGACCGCGTCCTCGGTGGCGGCATCGTCCCAGGGAGCGTGATCCTCCTCGGCGGCGATCCCGGCATCGGCAAGTCGACGCTGGCGCTGCAGGTCGCGAACCACTCGGGCCATCCGGAGGCGCCCGCGCTGTACTGCACCGGCGAGGAATCCCTGGAGCAGCTCGCGCTCCGGGCGCGCCGGCTCCACTGCACCGGTTCGCGCGTGCGTCTGCTGGTCGAGTTGGACGTCGACACGGTCATCGCCACCGTCGAGGCCGAGCGTCCCTCGCTGGTGGTGGTGGACTCGGTGCAGACGCTCCGCGATTCCGCCACCCCGGGTCCGCCCGGGAGCGTTTCTCAGGTTCGGGCGGCGGTGCTCCGCATGAGTGATGTGGCCAAGGCGACGGGCGTTCCCGTCTTGCTCGTGGGCCACGTGACCAAGGAGGGGGCAATCGCTGGGCCCCGCACGCTCGAACACATGGTGGACGTCGTTCTCTTCCTCGAAGGCGAGCGACTTGGGGAGCACCGGATGCTCCGCGGCATCAAGAACCGCTTCGGCGCCACCGGTGAGGTGGGGCTCCTCAGCATGGAGGCGACCGGCATGCAGGACCTTGCGGCGAGCGGGCGCGGGATGCTCGATGCGGCATCGCTCGGCGCCCCGGGAAGCGTGCTCACGGTGACGTGCGACGGGCTCCGACCGATGGCGGTGGAGGTCCAGGCGCTTGCGGTGGGATCGCCGTTTGAGTTCCCACGCCGGACAGCCTCCGGGTTCGAACTGAACCGTCTCCACCTGCTGCTTGCCGTGCTCGCCAAACGCCAGAAGATCGCGTTTCCCAAGATCGACGTCTTCGTGAACGTCGCCGGTGGGATCCGCCTCGATGACCCCGGGACCGACCTCGCGGTGGCGCTGGCGATCGCCGGCTCCGCATCGGGCAAGTCGGTCTCCCCGCGCTGGGCAGTCCTTGGGGAGCTCGGGCTCGGCGGTGAGGTTCGTCGCGTCGCTCGGACCGAGGTCCGTCTGGCGGAAGCGGCCGCCGTCGGCATAGAGGCCGTCATCGTGCCCGACAGCTTCAAAGGCACCGTCCCGCCCGGTATTCGGTGCCATCGGGTCCGCAACTTGTCCGAGGCTATTGCGCTACTCGGGTGACCGTCGTGTCGCGCCGCCTGTACGCGTGAGAATCCTGTGCTTCAATCGGGCGGATGGATATGCACGCCCCTCGCTCGATCCGTAGGGCGCGGACGCTCTCCAGGGTCATCGGAGCCGGCCTTGGGTTTGTCTTCGGCATCCTGTATGCCGCGTTCATCCTTTCCGACCCGCGGAACGTCCTCACCCACAACGCCACGATCGCGGGCGCAGCGCTCCTCGCGGCCGGTGCCGCGGGCGCCGCATCGCTCGCGCTGGCCGCGCCCCTCCTGAGCGTCGATCCGTATCTCTGGCTGGAGCGGACCCTCGACGAGGCCCCACCCAGCCAGGTCATCGGCGGACTGATCGGCGTTCTTGCTGCGCTGCTCATCTCAGCGCTGATCGCCGTCCTGCTCAACCCGCTGCCGTGGGGCATCGGGGTGATCATCTCGATCACCGTTGCCACGGCCCTCGTCTACGTCGGGGTGCGCACCGGGACGAGGCGACGAGATGCGCTTGCCGTGGTCTTCGGGAGAGGCACACCGAGCGAGCCCGCCGGGATCGACGACCCGCTGGCACCGATCGACGGGCAGCCGGTGATCATCGACACCAGCGTGCTCATCGACGGCCGGATCGTCGACGTCGCGGCGGCCGGCTTCGTCCCCGGGCGGCTGCTCATCCCCGGGTTCGTGCTCGAGGAGCTCCAGCGCGTCGCAGACTCCGCGGATCCATTCCGGCGTCAGAAAGGACGCCGCGGGCTTGGCGTGGTGGAGGCACTCCAGAAGGGCGATGACGTCGTGTGCGAGATCGTCGATCTCGACTTCCCCGGTACGCCCGAGGTTGACGCGCGGCTCGTCAAGCTCGCTCGCGCCCGCGGCGCCTCCCTCATGACCCAGGACTACAACCTCAATCGCCTCGCCCAGATTGAAGGTGTGCGCGTCCTCAACCTCAACGATCTTGCCAACGCTGTCAAGCCGATCGTCGCTGCGGGCGAGAGTATGGCCATCTCCATCGTCAAGGAGGGCAAGGAGCCCCACCAGGGAGTTGGGTACTTCGAGGACGGCACCATGGTCGTCGTGGAGAATGGTCGCGACCATGTGGATGAGACCGTCACCGTCACCGTCACCACCGTGCTCCAGACCACCGCGGGCCGGATGATCTTCGCGTCGCTCAACCCGGACGAGCCCGTCAAGCCTCGGGTCCTCCGGCCGGTCCGCGCCAAGGTCGCTCAGCGCTGAGCAGCGCGCTGATCGTGCCCGCCTTCGGGCGAGGCGTTCGGACGGGGGAGGACAAGTTGTGGGCGGACGCCGGCGGCCGCCCTGTCTTCGCGATAACGCTCGAGGCGATCGCCGCGGCGGGCTGCTTTGATCTCATCGTGGTCGCAGCTCCCAAGGGACGCTGGGACACGATTCGCAGCCTTGCGATCACCGGTGAGCTGCCGCCGCTCGTGCTCGTCGAGGGCGGCGAGAGCCGCCAGGACAGCGTCGCCGCGGCGCTCGATCGGTGCGACCGCCAGGATTGGGTCACCGTCCACGACGCCGCGCGCCCGCTGACACCACCGGGGCTGTTTCGAGCCGTGCTCGACGCCGCCCGGGCTGAAGGAGCGGCAACAGCAGGGGTACCCTGCGTTGACACGGTGAAGCAGGTGCAGCACGGCCGGGTAGCGGCCACCCTCGACCGCACGTCACTGATCGCGACGCAAACGCCCCAGGCCTTCGGCGCCGATCTGCTCCGCCGCGCGCATCTCAACGCCGTGGCCCAGGGCCTGCACGGCGCCGATGACGCCACACTGGTCGAGGCACTCGGTGAGCCCGTCGCGGTGGTCGCCGGCGACCCGCGCAACTTCAAGATCACCTTCCCACAGGACCTCGTCCTGCTCCGCTCACTGCTCGAGGAGTCCCGATGACGCCACGTATCGGCCACGGCATCGACGCCCACCGCTTCATCCCGGGACGGCACCTGATGCTCGGTGGCGTCCTGGTCCCGTACAGTCGCGGGCTGCTCGGTCACTCCGACGGCGATGCCGTCGTGCACGCGCTCGTCGACGCCATCCTCGGTGCGTCGGGCCTCGGCGACATGGGCAAGCACTTCCCGTCGGGCGATCCCCACTGGAAGGACACCTCGGGCGTCGAGTTCCTCAAGGTCGTCGCCACGATGCTCGAGGAAGCAGGCTGGACGATCACGAGCGCCCACGTCATCGCGATTGCCGAAGAGCCGCGACTGTCGCCCTACATTCAGGCGATGTCGGACGCGATGTCGGCCGCGCTCGGGCTGGAACCAGGAACGATTGCCGTCGGCGCGACGACCACTGACGGCATGGGATTCTCGGGCCGGAGTGAGGGAATCGCCGCGTCGGCGACGGTGCTGCTGGAACGGCGGTGACCCTCCACCTGCACGACACGATGAGCCGGGAGCTCGTCGCGGTGGAGCCGATCGAGCCTGGTCACGTGCGCATGTACACGTGCGGTCCGACTGTGTGGAACCGGGTGCACATCGGCAACTTCCGCACCTTCATCTTCGAGGATGTGCTGCGTCGCTGGCTCGACCGCAGTTTTGCGCGCGTCACGCACGTCATGAACCTCACCGATGTCGACGACCGCATCATCAAGAACGCGGTCGAGCACGGCAACACGCTCGATGCGGAGACCGCGCAATGGATCGCCGCGTTCGCGGAGGATCGTGAAACGCTTGGCATCCGACCGGCGCACCACTATCCGCGTGCCACCGAGTACATCGAGCAGATGGTCGACCTCATCGAGCGGCTGGAGCGAGCGGGCGCCGCGTATCAGTCCGACGGCAGCTACTACTTTCACATCGCGGCCTTCCCGGCGTACGGAAAGTTGAGCGGCGCGAGCGCCGAAGGACTGATCGCGGGTGCGAGTGGCCGTATCGACGCAGACGACTACACCAAAGAGGACGTGCGCGACTTCGCGCTCTGGAAAGCGGTCGGCGCCGACGAGATCGGCTGGGACACGCGCATCGGTCGCGGCCATCCCGGCTGGCACATCGAGTGCTCGGCCATGAGCATGACGCTGCTCGGTGAGAGCTTCGACATCCACTGCGGCGGTGTCGACAACATCTTTCCGCATCACGAGAACGAGATTGCGCAGTCTGAGGCCGCGACCGGCAAGCGCTTCGTGCGGGTCTGGTGCCACAGCCAGTTCCTGCGCGTCAGCGGCGAGAAGATGGCCAAGCGGCTTGGGAATTTCGCGACGGTGCGCGACATCCTCGACGAGGGCGCGACCCCGGCGGCGTTGCGCTATCTTCTCGCCGCGCGCACGCACTACCGCAAGCCGCTCGACTACTCCGACGACCTGCTCGCCGACAGCAACGAGGCGGTCCAGCGTCTGGTGGCGTTCCAGTCGCGCGTCGCGGAGCTGCGGACGGTAGAGGCGAGTGGTGATCGCGACGAGGCGATCCTCGCGTCGGTGCGCGGTATGCGCATCGGCTTCGACGAGTTGATGGACGACGATCTCAACCTCCCGGAGGCGATGGGGATCATCTTCTCCGGTCTGCGTGACGTCAACCGCATGCTCGACAGCGGTCCGGTCGCCGTTGAGACGCAGGTGACGCTGCAGCATCTGCTCGAGGAGGTCGACAACGTGCTCGGCGTCCTGAGCCTCGTCGCACGCGACCAGCAGTCGGCACCCGACGCCGAGGAGCAGCGCATGCTCGACGAGCGTGCCGCCGCGCGCGCCTCTCGTGATTTCGCGAAGTCCGATCATCTGCGCGCCCAGCTCGCCTCCCGCGGCATCGAGGTGGAGGACACCCCCGAGGGTCAGCGCTGGAAGCGGGCAGCCACGCGACGGGACTGACCTCGTGGACATTCTCTACGGGCGCAATCCCGTGCTCGAGGCGCTCCGTGCGGGACGCGGCGTTCGCAAGATCGTCGTCGCATCCGCGACGCGTCCCGAGGCGCGCCTGACCGAGATCCTCGAGTACGCGGAGGCGCGCGACATCCTCGTCGAGGAGGTGCCGCGCCAGCGCCTCGACGACATCGCCCACACCGAGCACCATCAAGGCGTCGCCGGGTACTTCCACGCACGCGAGGCGCTCAGCATTCACGACCTCCTCGACGAGGCTCGCGCGCCAGCGCTGCTCGTCGTGCTCGACGGCATCCAGGACCCGCAGAACGTGGGTGCAATTGCTCGGAGCGCCGAGGCATGCGACGCCGACGGCATCGTGGTGCCGCGTCACCACGCAGCGCCGCTCACCGCAGCGGCAGTGAAGGCGTCTGCGGGGGCGACGGAGCATCTGCCGATGGTCACCGTCCCGAACCTCGCGCAGGCCCTTGACGTCATCGGCGCTGCCGGCATCTGGCGTGTCGGGCTCGCGGGCGAAGCCGATGCCCGCTATGACTTCGTCGACCTTGCGGGGCCGGTCGCGATCGTGGTGGGCGCCGAGGGCGCCGGGATGCGCCGGCTTACGCGCGAGCACTGCGACGTGCTGGTGTCGATTCCCATGATGGGACGCGTCGCATCGCTCAACGCTGGTGCCGCCGCCGCTGTGCTGCTCTTCGAAGTGCAACGCCAGCGCGGTTTCGCGCAACGCTGACATGCGCGCGCTCATCGTCGACGGCTACAACATCGTCCACGCGTGGCCATCGTTGAACCTGACGATGCGCACCCGCGGCCTCGAGGATGCGCGGCGCCAATTGGTGACCGCGCTTGCCGAGTATGCGGCGCAAACCGGTGTCGCGGTCACCGTCGTGTTCGACGGCAAGGCGCGGCCGGGTGGGCTGCCGACGAACGAGCATCAGGACGGCGTCACCGTGCTCTTCGGTACCAAACTCGTCAGCGCGGACCATGTCATCGAGCGCGCTGCGTACCAGGCTGCACAGCGCGGCGAAGGTGCCGATGTCGTCGTTGCGACCGACGATCGCCTCGAGCGCGACGTCGTCGGCGGGATGGGCGTCGCGACCATGGGAGCGCGAGCGCTCGAGACCGAGGTGACGCGCGTCGCCGGCGAAGTCAACACGGAGACGCGGCGGATGCGGGACGACAGCCGGCGGACGACGCGGGTGGAGGACGGCCTCGATCCCGAGGTACGGGCCCGACTCGAGCGCATCCGTCGGGGCGAGGATCGCTGAAGTCACCTCGTCCTGAGGGTTCGGTACGCTGACCGGCGATGCTCGGACCAGCGACGCTGCGCGCGAACAGCGTCCGCTTCATCGGCGCAACCGCGAGCGCCGTGGGGATCCAGGCACCCACAGCCGGGGTCACGTTTCTTCCGGCGATCATGGCCGGGATCGTCGGTGAGGCCGGCCCGCTCGCGTTCCTGCTGGCGCTCATCGCGATGCTGCTGGTGTCCTATGCGTTCGTCGTCTTCGCTGCGGACTTCGCGTCGGCAGGCTCGGTGTTCGCCTTCAACGGCCGAGCGCTCGGCGCCGGCTACGGGTTCATCTCCGCATGGCTGCTGCTCGGCGTGTACATCGCGTACTCGGCATCGATCTACGCGAGCAACGCCAACTTTCTCGAGGCCCTCGTCGGGTCGCACGCGACGATCGCATGGCCAGTCTTCGCCTTCGTCTTCTGGGCGCTCGCGCTGGTGCTCGCGTACCGGCGCATCGCCGTCAGCACCCTGCTCATCTTTGCCCTTGAGGGTGTGGCAATCGTCCTCGTCGCGGTTGTTGCGGTTGCGGTCCTCGCCAAAGGCGGTTACGCAGGCCACGGCATCTCCGCGAAGCCGTTCACGCTCGGCACTGTCCCGCTGGCCACGATCGGGCTCGGGGTCATCTTTGCCTTCACCGGGTTTTCCGGATTCGAGGTTGCGGCAACGCTCGGTGAGGAAACTCGGCGCCCGCGCCGTGTCATCCCGGCGTCAATGCTTGTGGCGCTGCTCGTCTCCGGCGGCATCTACGTGGTCCTGTCGTGGGTCGAGACGATTGCGTACCCGAGTGCAACCGCGCTCGCGAGCCAGTCGGTGCCGCTCGTCGACATCGCCGGCCGCTACGTGTCGCCCGCAATGGGCACACTCATCAATATCGCAGCCCTTATCAGCGGCATCGGCGCGCAGCTGGCAACGGTCAACGGCGCGAATCGGCTGCTCTTCGCGCTCGCCCGCGACGGATTCGGCCCGAAATGGCTCGCGTCGGTGGATCGCCGCCAAGGGTCGCCGGTGGGCGCACTTGGCGTGGTGGGGGGCGTGAGCATCGTCGCCACGATCCCGTTCATGCTCAACGGCACGTCGCCCATCAACGCGTTCTTCTACCTGGCGACGTACGGCGCGGATCTCATTATCGTCGCGTACCTGCTCACGTCGATCGCGGCCCTTGTGTGGTCGGTCCGGCGCGGCCAGCGAAGCCCGGGACGCATCGTCGGCCTGGTGGTCGCGATCGTCGTGATGGGGTACATCATCAAGGGCACCGTGATCCCGATTCCCGAATCACCGTTCGACCTCTGCATGTACGCCGCGGGGATCACGATCGTTGTCGGGCTGGCATGCCTGCTGCTGCCGCGGCTTCGGGGCAATCTCGCCCGGTCGCCGCTGTTCACCGCCCTGGCGTCCGACTGAAGCACGACGTGCCGATCGCTCCGCCGCGACTCATCTCACTGCTCGATCATCTCGACGACGCCGTCGCCACGTATCGCGATGAGCCGTGCCTGGTGCTTCCCGACGGGGCGTTCACGTACGGCGAGATCGACCGCCTCGCCAACGCGACCGCCAACGCGCTGCTCGAGCGCGGTGCCGGTGAGGGCAGCGTCGTCATGACTCTCTGCAACAACGGCGCGGCGATCGTCGCCACGTGGTTTGCGTGTCTCAAGACCGGCGCCGTGTTCGCGCCGCTCAACGCATCGCTCAGCGGGGAAACGCTCGCACACGTGCTCGCGCGTGCTGCCGGCTCGATACTGGTCTGCGATCACGACCTGGCGGTGGTGGCGCACGCCGCATCGCGCGACATCGGGTCACTGCGACACACGCTCATTGCGAGCGGCAGCCTCGATGCTGCGGTCGAATCCGCGGCAACCCTCCCGCCACCGAGGCCCGCCGATAACCCGGCAGCTCCCGCGCGTCTTATGTTCACGTCCGGCACCACCGGGGAATCCAAGGGCGTGCTCTGGAGCCGGCACGCGGAAACGCTGCACGCCGTGCACTACGGAGACGAATTGGTCCGCACAGCGCCCGGTGAGACGTCGTATACGTGTCTGCCGTTGTTCCACGTCACCGCGCAGGGAACGCTGCTCGGCACCATGCTGCGCGGTGGCCGCACGGTGGTCGACCGGCGCTTCGATCCCCTGCGTTTCTGGGCGCGAACTCGTGCGGCAGATGCCGTGTTCTTTCCGTACGTCGGGACGATCATCAGCGCCCTCATGACGCGCGCGCCGCGACGCAACGACGCCCACAACCCGGTGAGCCGGGCGATGGGGAGCGCCACACCGCGCGGGCTCTGGCAGGCGTTCGAGGAGCGGTTCGATGTCCGTCTCGAGGACGTCTGGGGTCAGACCGAAACGGCGTCCTGCTGGACGCATGCCGGGTCTGGTGGTCCGGTGGCAGGCACCGTCGGCGTTCCCTGCGGCCGCTTCGAGGCTCGGATCGACCGTGGCTCCGGCGCTGCTCCGGGTGCTCGGGAGATCGGCGAGCTCTGGATCCGGCCGTTCGCACCGCACGTCATCTTCGAGGGCTATGCCGATGCCAGGTCACTCCCGGACGACCCCACGGAGGGCGGCTGGTACCGGACTGGCGATCTGCTCTCGCGCGACCAGGAGGGCTTGCTCACGTTCCACGGACGGCTCCGCGAGGCGATCCGCCGTCGTGGCGAGACGATCGCTCCGGCCGAGATCGAGGCAGTCGCCGTCCAGCATCCCGACGTCCGCGAGGCGGCCGCAATCGGCGTTCCGGCGGACGACGGCGTCGAGGATGAGATCCTGCTCTGCGTGGTGATGCGCGCGAACTCGGAGACGACCCCGGCGGAGCTGCACGCCTTCCTGAGCCGGCGGCTCCCGCGGTTCATGGTTCCCCGCTTCATCCGGATCGAGCGCTCGCTTCCCAAGACCGCGACGACACGCGTACGGCGCCTCGCGCTTCGCGACGCCGGACGCGCCGGCGCGTGGGACGCGAAACCACGGAGGTCAGTCCATGCCTGAGACCCAGCAGCGACGAGTTGTCGTCACCGGCATGGGCGCCGTCTCGCCGGTCGGCAACAGCGCCCCGGAGAGCTGGGACTCGATTCGTCATGGTCGCGGAGGCATCGCGCGGATCACGCATTTCGACTCGAGCCTGCTCCCGGTGCAGATCGCAGGTGAGGTGAAGGGATTCGACGCGGCTGCAATCTTCGGCAGCAAGGAAGCGAGGCGAGGAACCTCGCATGTGCACTTCGCGATGGCTGCCGCGCGTGAGGCCGTGGCCGACTCCCGTCTGGATATCGCGGCAGAGCCCAACGAGGTCGGCGTGCTTATCGCCTCCGGCATTGGCGGGCTGGAGGTCATCGAGAAGGCGACGCGGACGCTGGATGCCGAAGGTCCGCGGCGTGTGTCGCCGTTCGCCGCAGCGATGGCGCTCGTCGACATGGCGCCGGGGATGGTCGCGATCGATCTCGGTGCGCGCGGCCCGAACATGGCCGTTGTCAGCGCGTGCGCGTCGGGTGCGGACGCGATCGGTCAGGCAGCGAGCTGGATCCGGCAGGGCGACGTCGACGCCGTGCTCGCGGGTGGTACCGAGGCCGGCATCACGACCGTGGGCATCGCGATGTTCGCTGCGGCGCGCGCGCTCTCAACGCGCAACGACGATCCCGCGCACGCGTCGCGTCCGTTCGACCGCGACCGCGATGGCTTCGTCGCCGCAGAGGGTTCGGCGGTGCTCGTCCTCGAGGAGCGCGAGCATGCGCTCGCACGCGGGGCCACCATCTACGGCGAGCTGCTCGGCTACGCGGCTGCTGCGGACGCGTACCACATCACGGCGCCCGATCCGAGCGGTCAGGGCGCGATTCGCTGCGTCAGTCGCGCACTCGAGCGAGCGGGTGTGCAGCCGAGCGACATTCAGTACATCAACGCGCACGGCACCGGGACCGGGCTCAACGATCTTGCGGAGACCGGCGCCATCAAGGCGGTGTTCGGCGCCGATGCGTACAAGGTCCCGATCTCGTCGAGCAAGTCGATGACCGGTCACATGCTTGGGGCCGCAGGAGCCTTCGAGGCGATGGTGACCTTGCTCACGATGCGCGACAGTTTCATCCCGCCGACGATCAACCTCGAGAATCCTGACCCCGAGTGCGACCTGGACTACGTGCCACTCGTCGGGCGCGCCGCCGATGTTCGCCTCGCGATGACGACCTCGTTCGGGTTCGGCGGACACAACGCCTGCCTCGTCTTTGCGGGGGGACCTGCTCCGCGGTGAGCGAGGCGTTCGACCTCGCCGTCATCGGTGGCGGGACGGCGGGCATCGTTGCCGCGCAGACGGCAGCTGCGCAGCGCAAGCGAGTGCTGCTGATCAGCGAGGGTCCGCTCGGCGGTGAGTGCACTTGGAACGGATGCGTGCCCAGCAAGACGTTGATCGAGGCTGCGGCGGTCTATCGGTCTGCCGCCACGGCGTCGGGATACGGGGTTCGCGTTGGCGCGCTGAGCGTCGACTTCCCGGCAGTCATGGACCGCGTCCACGCGGTCATCGACGAGATCGCGCGCTACGAGGATGCGACACATCTCGAAGCCGCTGGAATCGTGGTCCGGCGCGGACGCGCGACATTCGTCGACGCGCGCACACTGCAGGTCGGTGATGAACGATTCACCGCTGATCGCGCGGTGGTCTGTACCGGCAGCCGTCCCGACATTCCCGCGATCGACGGACTCGACGGAGTCCCGTACCTGACGAACGAGACCGTCTTTGCCCTGCGGGAGCAGCCACGCCATCTGCTCGTACTCGGTGCCGGCGCCGTTGGTCTCGAGCTTGCACAGGCATTCGTCCGTCTCGGCACCGAGGTCGATGTCTTCGATGCCGCCGCGATGTTCCTGCCTCGGGAGGACCCGGACATTGCGGCCGCCGCGCGCACCATCCTCGAGTTCCGACGGTGTGCGGCTGCACGTCGGCGCACAGGGTGTCCGGGTCGCGCAGGGAGCTGGCGGCATCGCCCTCACTGTCCGCGATGCCGGCGGTGAGCGCTCGGTCAGTGGCGACCAGCTGCTCGTGGCGACCGGGAGGCGCGCGAACGTCGAAGGGTTCGGGCTCGCCACGATCGGTGTCCGTGTCGAGCAGCAGGGCATCGTTGTCGACTCCCGGCTTCGCACCTCCGTCGCGGGTGTGTTCGCCGCGGGCGATGTCACCGGGACGCTGCCGTTCACGCATGTCGCGGCGTATCAGGGGCGGCTCGCAGCGGGGAACGCCGTCGGCCGCCAGCATGCGGCGTCGTATCGCGTCATCCCCTGGGTGATCTTCACGGAGCCCGAGATCGCGCACGCCGGGCTCACCGAGCCGGAGGCCCGGCGCAAGCATGGGGACTCCGTGCGTGTCGTGTCGCTGCCGTTCACCGCGGTGGATCGCGCAGTCATTGCGGGTCACCCTCGCGGTCTCATCAAAGTCATCACCGCGACGAAGCCGCTTGTCGGCCATGCAGGCGGCGGCAGCATTGTCGGGGCGCACATCGTCGGTCCCGGGGCAGGCGAGCTCATCCATGAGTTCGTGATCGGCATGCAGGTCAACGCGTTCAGCGGCAGGCTGGCTCAGGCGGTGCATGCGTATCCGTCGATGTCGCTCGGCGTGCAACAGGCGGTAGCGCGAATGTTCGACGCCGGCCGCGCGACCGCAGGCGCCTTGCGCGAGGACCTGCTGACTGAGGCCGGCGAAGCCGCGTCGGCGAAGCCGTCCGAGTAGCGGCCTCAGTTGGCGCTCGACACCACCCGATCGAGCGCGGCCTTGATGATCGCGTAGCACTCGCACGAGACGCCCTCGAGACCGTCCCGATCGACGATGGTCACGCGTCCGCGGTGATATCGAATGAGTTCCGCGGCCTGGAGCAGGCCCGCCGACAGCGTCACTGTTGCCCGCCGGGAACCGAGCATCTGTCCGAGAAATTCGTGGGTGATGGGGAAAGCGTCCATGCCGACGCGGTCGTGACTCATCAGCAGCCAGCGACTGAGGCGTTCCTCGTTGGAGTGCAGCCGGTTGCACGCCGCGGCCTGGGAGATCTGCCCGAAGAGTGCCTGGATATATCGCTGGATGAGCTTGCGAAACCCCTCGAGGCGCTCGAGTTCCGCAAAGAAAACACTCGCGTCCATGCGAAGCGTGCGTCCACCCACCTGCGAGATCGCACGCACGGCAAGCGAGCCGCCGGCGACAAGCGGCACGCCGACCAACCCCTCGTTGCCGATCGTGGCCACCTCGACGATGTTGCCGTCCGCCAGCGGCGTGACGAGCGACACGACACCGTCGATGGGGAAATGCACCGAGGTGATCACTTGCCCCGGGTCGAAGAGCACCGTCTTCACGGTGAGGTGCTGCGGGCGCATGTGGGCCATCAGTGCATCGCGCTCCTCTGCCGGAAGGGACTGGAGGAGGTGGTTTCCCGCGATCGAAGCCTGAGGGGTGCCGTTGGTGGCCATCTAACGGATTGGGAGGTTATCGCAGATTGGGCGAATTCGGCAAATCGGTGCCTGGCCGATCGACCTCCGGAGGCCCCATGGGAGAATCGGGGCCTAGCCGATGTAGCTCAGGGGTAGAGCAACCGCCTTGTAAGCGGTTGGCCGGGAGTTCGAATCTCCCCATCGGCTCCAGCGGCCCCAAGCCGAGCCTGCGACCCTCTCTTCGGCGGCCGCAAAGCTGACGGAGATCGGGCGCATCTATCGGTTCGCTCGTGTGTGGACGAGCGGCAGGCGCTGGGCGACGGCCGTGAGGACAGGGTCGCCGTCCGAGCCGCGGCACCTTGCATGGGCTTCCCGGACCTCACTGGGACCTTGGCGGTGCAAGAAATTTCCTCAATGTCTGGACCGCTCACCCACTTGGCAACCACCTGGCTCTCATTGAATGACGAACCAAGAACCTTAATCGAATTGCTCGGGGATACCAGCGGTTCAGACGGCTACGCTTGAGGCATGAGTGATGGATCTTCCGCGATCGAGTTCGGATGCGACTTTTGCCGCGATGACGCGAACCGGTTTTACGGTCACGTGATCCAGGTGGCGAGTGACGACCAGCGGCAAGTCATCCTCATTCGCTGTCCGCGATGCCGCGCTCTTTATGAGCACTGCGCGCGATGCCGATCGGACCCGCCGTCTGACCGAAGGCGAAGCGAGGCTACTGTTCAGTAGCTTCGAGTGAGCATGAGGAACTTCGTCAATCAGGCACGGTGCTTCACCGACGGTTTGGGCATTGAACGCGGAGGGCTTGCGCGAGCATTGGGTCAGCGATTGGAACCGATGCACGAGCGCACCGTCTTGGCGGCGAGGGTACGATCACAATGGCCTGTGAGCCTGGAGGACGATGCGGTGTGAAGACGTTTCTGACTGTGTACGACTATGGCCAGGGCGCAGTGTGGCTACGAATCGATGCCGGTCAAGTCCCTGGTAGTGGTGTGAATTCGGTGGAGTTCTCACAACGTCGGTGAGTTAGGCGACGAGTCCCTCCGTGAGCGGGTTGGTGAGCAACGGCGGACCGTCGGGGTGCATCACGCGAGCCATCGATTGCTGACTGAAGTGACGGCGTCCGTCCTGCCACTCGTCGTGCTGGTCCTGAAGCACCGCAGTGAACAGGCGCAACAGTGAGTTCGTGTTGGGGAAGATGCCCACCACCTTGGCGCGACGGTCGAGCTCGGCGTTGACGCGCTCGATGGCGTTGGTCGACGAGATCGAGCGCCAGTGGTCGACCGGAAAGTCCAAGGTAGGCGAGCACGTCGGGTTCAGCCGCACGCAGCTTGGCCGCCACCGCTGGAAAGCGGGGCGCGAGCACGGTGAGCGCGTGCTGTACGGCGTCACGAGCGGTCTCACGCGTCGGCTGCAGGAAGATCGACTTCACGACCGCGAGCACCGCTGGCGCGTGCAGCTTGGGCACGGCGCTGGCGACGTTGCGCAGGAAGTGCACCTTGCAGCGCTGCCAGGTGGCACCGGCGAACACCTGCGACAACGCGCTGCGCAAACCCTCGTGAGCGTCCGAGATGACCAGCTGCACCCCGCTCAGGCCACGTCGTGAGAGGCTGCGGCAGAACTCCAGCCAGAACGCCTCGGTCTCGCTGGCGCCGACCGCGAGCCCGAGCACGCTCTTCTCGCCGGTGTCACGCACGCCCACGGCCACCACGGCGGCCTGGCTGACGATCCGAGCACCCTGACGCACCTTCTCGTAGGTGGCGTCGAACCAGACGTACGGGTAGGGCTCGTCGAGGGGCCGTTCACGGAACTCGGCCAGCTCCTCGTCGAGCAGCGCACAGATCCGGCTCACCTCGCTGCGACTGATGCTGCAGCCGCCCAAGGCGGCCATGAGGTCATCGACCTTGCGCGTGCTGATGCCGAGCACGTAGGCCTCCTGGACCACCGCCAGGAGCGCTCGGTCGATGCGTCGTCGTGGCTCGAGCAGCGTCGGGAAGAAGCTGCCCGTGCGCAGCTTGGGGATCTGCAACTCGAGGCGTCCCGAGCCGGTGTCGAGGATCCGCTCCCGGTAGCCGTTGCGGTACGTGGTGCGCGTCGACGCTCGCTCGTGCGGGCCGGCGCCGATCTGCGTGGCCGCCTCGGCTTCGATCAGCCGCTGCATGGCGTGTTCGAGGACGCGTCGCAACACGTCCGTGTCTGCGCCCTGGAGTTGCTCGAGCAGTGCCGGGGGCATCATCCTGTTCTGGGCCATCGTGGGTCTCCTGGTTTGGGTTAGAGCTTCCAAGAGAACTCCGCGGTGGCCTTCTTTGTCTACCTCGTCGGCAGCGCTGGGGTCACCCCGGATTTACACCACGTTAAGGGACATCACTTCGATGCCGAGACGGCGGATGAAGTCGCGCAGCGCTACCCGGGTCTTAAGGTTCTGAAGCAGCGACCACAATGGATGAGCCCGGCCTATGAGGCGGGGATCAGGCTCGTTACTCTGGACGACGAGAATGACCCATTCCTTGCTCGCATGCGTCGCAAGCCCACTTAGCGGCTGCTGCCGCGAGCTTGAGCGGGAACTCCCGCGCCGGGCGACGAACTACCGATCAGCGTCAAGCCTGTGTGCGACCGGCCAAAGTGCGATGAGACCGGACGAGTTCACGTGATTCGTATGATGACGTGAGCCGCATTCGCGGACCCTAGCAGTCGAGCACCACCTCGCTTTGTGGAGTTTCAAACGATGAGCATCACGGTCGGTCCAGCAGGACCTCCACATCGCGACAGTGCCGTCGCCGAGTTTAGGACGTACGGAGAAGGGACGGTGGAGGTCGTCGCCGAAATGTTTGTCGCTAACGACAAATTGATGATCGGCTTCTACTCCCACACCCCAGGTCCGTCATGGGACTTTGAGCTCGCAGAGTTTCTCGAGGCAATCGGACAAGGTATGGCTGTCCTCCGCCGCTGAGTAGCACGATGTAGGCCATCGCGACGTCATTGGGTGGGACTGCCGAGGCTCGGGCGGTGAAACGTCGCGCCAGACGTTTATGGGCAGGACGCCGGCTTCGTGATCGGCCCCGTTGCACCCCACTCGCTGAGTGCGACCGTGCTCCCGTTAGCCCGGACGAGCCGAATCGGCACTTTCGATCCGTACGGCACGTCGAGTTCAATGCCAGAGCCCTTGTAGATGTTCACGGGCTGTTGAGCCACGATCGTATTGCCTTGAAGGGTCATCGCGGGAGCGGTGCCTGCGACATAATGCGTGATGCCTTCAGGCGTAAAGAGTTCGGCGATGCCATCGGCATCCAGACCGGACTCCGTCTGCAGCGTGGGTGAAAAAGCACTGCATTTGTTTGCAGGGACGTGACAGCTGCACCCGGCCGCGAAAGCGGCGTTCGGGATCATGTCGTAGTGCGTCGTGCTCAACTTGCCTCCCGCAGCGGAGACCAGGTGGGCGTAAAACTGGTACGACCTTCCGCCGGCGAGCGTGACCGTTCCCGAAATGTCCCCTGCGAGATCGCCTGTTGTATCACCAGTGGCACCTGGGGCAAGGACCTCAACGATGTGAACGGACTGCTCTGCCGCCATCGCCAACAGCACCTGGGCATACGTCGGGGTGTGCGGGGTGCTGACGACCTGCGCCGGAGGCGTTGATGCGGCGCCGCAGGCTGACACCGCCATGGTGGCTATGGCGAGAACGATCAGTCGGCGGAACGCACTAGTAGGCATCTCGCACACGTTAGGTCGGCCGCTGAAGCGCACTGCTCCGTGCCGCTCGTCGGAACGGAGTTGTCACCTGGATGTCGCCAAGGAGATCAGCGGAGCGAAACGTCCAACCTAACCATTGCTCTGGGCCGCTGGCGGTCCGGCTGATTGGATGAGGAGCGAAGAAGCTGCCGCGATCTACGAGGGGCCTGCGCGACCTGGTCCGACGCCTACTTCTTCAGGCCCCACACGAGGATCGCGCCAGAGACGAATGCGACGACAACCCAGAACATGCTCCCAGTCAACTACGCCGCGTCGGCGCGCGCAGCGATGGCTTGGCACCGGTCCTGTACTGACCCGGTGACGTCTTTGGGGAGCCACTCGACGTCGTGTGAACGTTGCTGGGTTCATCGAGACCGTGTTGCGGACCCAGCGAGGCGCGGCACAATCATGGGCGGGTCTCACTCCTCTTCCGGATCTCCGAATTCTGCGAGGGCGCGTTCAAGGGTTGGACGCGGATGCATCCGTTCGAATGGATGCATCTCGTTCAGGAGCTCGGCAAAGTTCATTTCCTGCTGCTCCTTGATCTGAGAAGAGAAGCGGCGCGAAACGGAATCTGCACAGATCACGGCCCAGCGGTCGCCGGAAAGGCTGCTGGCACAGCGATACTTGAGGAGTAGGTCGTCTTGGCGGCTGATGACATCGATCAGGACGAACGGCTCGTAGGTCAATTGCGATCTCCTGTGCTGACACACCTGGCGAAGCGTGCGATCGTAGCGCCGGTCGCCCTGGCGTTCCGGGAATCCGGCGCAATTCTCTTCCCACTCGGTCGACGCCCCGGCTAAGTCTTGAGCGGAGACATCGAGGACCACGAAGAACTCGAAAATGTCAGGGGCATGCGCATGACGAAGCCAGGGCGGAAGGGCTTCAAGGGACAAGTGCACCCTAAGTTGGACACGTTCGTTGTTGCGGGAGGCAAGGCTAAACGCAAGGTTCGGCTCAGTGAACATGAGTAGTGGAGTGGCCGGGTCTGTAACGTCGAACGGCGCTGGATGCGCTACTCCTGCGATCACATCCCGCATCCACTGCCCGATTGCGCTCGCCTCCCAGGTCGTCAGGCAAGGATCGTGGAACGTCCAACTCCGCCCATCATCCAGCAGCGCCTGGCCACGGACCATCAGGCAATTGGCGTCCCAGTCGCGGCCGTTGTCCGTGCCACCCTGGCGGTCGGGAAACTCGTACCGGGAGATCTGAAGCTCCACCTCTGGGCCGTTCGGTGAACGTATGACCATGACCGCATCATGAGCCACGAGCCTCCAAGCACAACCTCATGTCATCCGCCAGGCCAGTCAACGGCCCTGAAAGATGCGTCGAGCCTATGCCCCGGAGGAAGACCCAAGCTCGGGGACGGCCAAGCCCGTGACGAAGCGCGTCACGGCACGACAAGCTCGCGCACGAGGTGTGAACCGTCCTCACCGGAGAGCACGAGGCGATAGTGCCCGGGACTCAAGGTGTAGTCGAGAACTTGATACGCCGTCGCGGCCTCCTCGTTGGCAGTGGAGGAAATCCCTGGCAGGAGCATCCGTGCGACCGTGTGCCCGTTCGATGCGAGAAGCGTCGGAAGCGGGATCTGAAGGTCGGCTTTTCCTGAGAAGAACATCGCCGTGACCGCTGGGCCGCGCCCTTCCACGTGAATCTCGACAAGCCTGGAGTCGGTAATCGTGACGCTCGGGAACGTGTACAGCAGACCGGTAACGGTGCCGGGAGATAGCGCGACATGGGTCGCGTCGTGCCGCTCAAGGACGAACGTCACCTGCCATTCACCCGGTACCCGGATCGTGTCGGGATCTGTTGCGGAGTTACACGCACAGATCGTGCTCCAGTCCTGTGCACGAAAGGTCAAGCGGGCGCCGACCACTGCGGCGGCGCCCGTGATGGGGCCGTAGTCTAGGTAGTCGGGCGTTCCACCATCCGACCGGTCCGAGACTGCGAACGCGCCGCCGTCGTCGGTGTACGAATGGCCGAACTGATCCGTAAGCGAATACGTTTCGAACACCCCTGGACGGCTTTCAGGACCATAGACTTCGACGCTCAGGAGCGTGCGGTTTTCGTCTGCATACCCTGCGCTTACGGTGAGTCGCACGCCATCGTGCTCGGATGTCGCATAGAGAACCGTGACGTCGTTTGCGCCGAGGCCTGTCCACTGCAGCAGCGCTGCTGCTCCCGGGACATGCCCGACCGCATTGGCATACACAGGGAGGAAATATGTCGCCGCTCCATTGAGGACGACGACGGCGAGCGCGACCGCGACGATCAGCCGGCGGCGACCGCCATGGCGACGAGTCGTGTTCGGTGAGGCCTTACCACCGCACGTCGCCGCCGCCGCAGTTCTCGCACCCTCTACCAGTCCAACTGGAACTGCGATGTGGAACGCGGTCAGTCGCGCATCGAGGGATTCCCGCGCTTTGAGGTTGATCATTGATGGTCCTCCAGCAGCTTTCGCCGCAGTGCTTTCAGCGCACGGTGACCGGTCACCGCCGCGGCGGTTCGAGAGACACCAAGCGCCTTGGCAACGTCGGCGAATTCGAGATCCGCGCCATATCGGAGCGCGATCACCGACCGCTGCAATGGCGTGAGGCCGCGCACCGCTTCGAGGAGTTCGTGGTTCTCGATGCCTGAAGGAATGTCGTCGCGGTCGGTCGGCGTCCCGACGCGAAAGTGGACCAGGCGTTCGAAGAGAAGCCGCCGGCAAGTCGCGGTGCGGCCCGCATCGCGCGCGACGTTGACAACGATGCGCCATAGCCACGCGTCGATCTGGCCTTTGCTCGGATCGAAACGGGTGAGGCCTCGCAGGGCACGTTCCAACGCCGATTGCGCGATGTCTTCCGCCTCGGTGTCATTTCCGGCGGCCATTGTCGCGAAGAGGAAGACGCGATTTGCGTACGTCTCGCAGAGGAGGTCCGGCGTAAGAGCCCCAGCACGGTCTGCGCCGCCATCATGGGCAGTCGCCACTGAAGCCAGGGCTGAGGCTCTGATCACGTGATGACTACGCTCCGGGTACAGCGAAACGTTACAAGGAGCGATTCTCCGTGTTCGTGAGCCGCGGAGGTAGCGCGGGAGACACCATCCAGGGACCACAGCCCCGTATATTTGATGACGCTGCGGCGAACGATCCTGGAAGGTTGGTTGATGTGGAATTCCCGGAACGAGCGATCAGGAACGGAGTACAGATGGTGCGAATAGCTGCTGGAACGGACGGCCACGCAGTACGTGCCGAGGCGCAAAACGTCCTGAGCGGTTTGGGCAAGAATCTCGCTGACGCTTCCGGCGACGTTTTCGTTGAAGTGGGGCGCCGAGTGGGAGGTGGCTCGTATTGCGTCTATTGGCTGAAGGAAGAGCTACCGCCACCGGAGTAGCCCGATAGCCGGTAGGCAAGCGAAACCTCGACGGGCCAGCGTCACCAGTCGCGTCTGGAAGATCGACAGGATCGTCGCCCTTCTCCGCCGATGGGCCGTACCGTTCGAGACGCTCTGGGTTGGAATACGGCAGCGACGGTTCTCAAGTACGTCTCGCTGGTCGCTGTGGTCATCGCTATTTCGACCGTTGTTCTGGTGGTTAGCAAAGTCGCACCACCCATCCAACTCATCACGGTGCCATTGGCCGTGGCGATCCTCCTGCAGAGCCAACTGGCGCTGGCCAATGCCCGGCGCCACGAGCGTCGCGGCGATCCCAGTCCGGGAACGTGGCAGAGATCTTTGGAATCACCTGAGCAAGCTGTCCTGGCCGCGACCGCTGACGAACTCCTACCGCAGCTTCTTGGGCACTGTGGTGAAACCAGCTATCCGCATCGGCTCCGGCGGAGCCGTTTTAGACGATGAGCCGTCTGCCATCGCCAAGTCGTCGAGGCAGACGCGCGCCCCGCGTCACCGCGACGCCGACAAGGCAGAGGACGCCTCCGAGCAGCGCCAGCAGCGGCGGGACCGCACCGAGGATCAACCACCCCAACAGGATCGCCACCGGCGGAACCAGAAATGCCATCGCCCCCATCCGCCCGCCAGTGGTGCGCGCGAGCGCATAGGCCCACAAGCTGAACCCGACCGCTGTGGGAACGACGCCGAGGTATATCGCCCAGGCAATCGTGCCCAGGTCGGCCCTGCCGACTTCATGAACCAGCTGAGGTGCGAATGGCAGGCAGACGACAGCACCGATGGTGCAGGCGAGCCAGGTCACCGTGAGTGCGGAGTTGTTCGCGAGTAGGGGCTTCTCAGCCGTCACACCTCCCGCATACACGAGCGCCGCAACGATGCAGAGCAGGGCGCCGAACCCGGCTTGGAATCCATGCGTCGACGTGGCGAACCCGATGATCACAGCACCTCCGAATCCGATGATGCAGCCCACCACCAACCGGCGCGGGAAGCCCTCATGGAGGAACAGTCCAGAGAGGATCGCCACGAAGACCGGGCCGGTGTTCACCAGCATGGCCGCCGTGCCGGCGTCGACCGTCCGTTCTGCCTCGTTGAGCACCAGGTTGTAGACACCGAACCAGAGCACGCCGCAGACGATCAGTCCGGGAAGGTCGGCGCGGCGCACGAGTGGTTGCCGGCGCACGACGACCATCGCACCCAGCGCGATGGTCCCGACCAGCAGCCGGGCAAGCGCGAGCGAGCCGGCCGAAAGCCCTCGGTCAGCTGCGCGGATGCCGACGAACGCAGACGCCCAGAGGACCACCGTCACGAGCGCACCGGCGAGCGCCAGACGGCGTTCGCCGGGCGGGATTGCTCGCACGGTGATCGCTGTCATCGCGCAAGCCTATCCACTGACTGCTTCGGTTACGAACAAACCGTCGAGCCGGTCCGGTTCGGACGCCGACACCCGCTCTGCCGACGTCGCCGGCGCGCGACTACCGCGCTTCGATCGACAGCTCGTACGCTGAGGAGGCGCGGCGCACCCGCCGGTTCTCCGCCCTCACTCGAGCATCGATGGCGAGTGCGGAGCGCCCAACAAGGAGTGCCTCCTCAGCGGCGAGTGGCTCGACATCGATGCGCGAGTGCAGGCGGCTTTGCGCAGCATCTTCGAGTAGGTCACGACGTCGTTCACGAGCGAGGTCCAGGAGCATGTTCGGATTCATCATGCGTCCGATGCTACACGGCAATATGGACATGATCCGTCCTATATAGTAGCCGGGATGGATCTTTCCTTCTCCAGGCTCCTGACGCTGCTCGAGATGCTCCAGGTCTACCGCCAGCTCAACGCCGCGGACATCGCGGAACGGCTGGAAGTCAGCCCACGGACGGTCCGGCGATACATCATGGGGCTCCAGGAAATGGGCATCCCGGTCGAGGCGGATCGCGGCCCCGCGGGCGGCTACCGACTACGGCGGGGGTTCAAGCTCCCGCCGCTGATGCTCACGAACGACGAGGCGCTCGTCATGGTCATCGGTCTGCTGGCGGCACAGCGCCTCGGGCTGTCGGCGTCGGGATCGGCGATCCAGGGTGCGCTCGCGAAGCTCGATCGATTACTGCCGGACACGCAACGCACGCAGATCCAGGCGATGCAGGACTACGTCAGCCTCGGCCTGGAGTCCGTCTCGCGCGACCATGCTGACGCGGAGACGATCCTTGCGATGACGACCGCCGCCCGCGACGGCACATCGATCCGTCTTCGATATCGCGCAGCCTCGGGCGACGTCACGCAACGACTCGTCGACCCTTACGGCGTGGCATTTCAGAGTGGTCACTGGTATGTCGTGGCGTGGGACCACTTTCGCGACGCATTGCGAACGTTCCGTCTCGACCGCGTGCTGTCGATGGACGTGACGAACGAGACGTTCCAGCGCCCGGAGCATTTCGATGTCATCGAGTACCTGCAACGTGCGATTCGCGAGCTGTACTACGTCATCCGCTGCGAGGTCTTGCTCGACCTCACGTTGGAGGAGGCGCAGGCGCGTGTCTCCCCGACGGACGGCACCGTCGAGGCATCCGTCGGCGGGACGCTGCTCCGCCTCGCCGCGGACAGCCTGGAATGGGCGACCGGCTATCTGGTGCGCCTCGAGTGTGATTTTGTCGTCGTGCAGCCACCGGAGTTGCGCGTTGCAATGCGCAAGATGGCTGCGCGCTTTAGCGCGGCGGCGCGGCGGCCGAAGGGCGCAGGCGACTAGTAGCCGAGGACCGGACCGATAACCGACTGGCGCTTCCAGACCGCGCCACCGTCGGTCGTCACCCACAGCCCTGCACTGGTGAACGTCCATCCGTGCAGTGGATCTGCGAACGTCACGCCTTCGGCACCGGCACCGCCACCGAAGTAGTCGACCGGCAACGACGCACGGCTCCAATGCACGCCGTTGTCATGCGTGACGAGGTCGTCGTCGCGATCGTTCGCCATCCACGCGATGCCGTTGTTCAGGACCGATAGGGCGAATGGCGCGCCATAGTCGTTGATGTTCCCGATCTCGGATTCGGAGGGCCAGTTGCGGCTGCGGAGGTCCCAGCGCGAACCTCCGTCGCTTGACGTCCATATCTCTTGAGAAGCTGGCCAAGACCCTACGCTTCCACATGCGAGCATCAGGTTCTCAGCGGACGATGCCCCGAGCGTAGCAGTCGCCCAATGTGGACAAGGGAGCGGAAGCGTCGTCCACGTTCGCCCGTTGGTATCTGTGCGCAGGAGTGCTGGCTCCTGCGGATAGACGTTCAACACCCACGCACGCGTGCCCTCCCTCACAAGCGGTGGAGCGGACTCCCCACCGAGGCCCCGAACCGCTCCTTGAACGGCCGCCGGCAGCTGACCGAGGTTGGTCCAGACGCCACCACCCACCGGCTGCGACAACAGGTGCGCTGCGCAACCGGCGGTTTCCTGTTCGCATCCTGTTTCCGCCCACGCCGTTCCATCAGCGACCACGACGTCCACCACAGCCGTGCCGGCAACCGGTGCTGGTTGCCAGGTGGCGCCACCGTTGTGCGTCGCCTCCAGCACGGGCATTCCGTTGGCGTCTGCCCCCCATATCCATGCGTCATCGGTCGATGACGCTGCGACATAGAGCGGCAGGTTGTCGTTCACGGCCTGGACCGGGGATGCGACGAGTGACCACTTAGCGCCGCCATCGCTCGTGAGCGCAACACCAACCTCGCAGCGTTGTTGTGCATCGCATGCGTTGCCGACGGCCCAACCGTCGGAAGCACTTGAGAAGCTGACCGAACCCGGCTCGACGTAGCTGATCGTCGAGGGAGTCGAGGATGTCGGCGAGGGTGATGGGGCCGCCGTTGGCTGCGGGCGGATCGGCGGCACGATAGGCACAACGGGCGTCACCGCCGGAGCAGTGCTTTGAGGATGCCCCCGCAACGCGAGTGTGATGCCGAGCGCGCCGCCCACCAACGCCAACACCGCGAGTGCGACTACCGCGCCGCCGGCAGTCGATCGGAGCTTCGGCGATAGTGCGAATCTTGCACGACGCGGGTGTTGCAGCCGTTTGTGAACTGCCTGCAAGACACGCTGTTCGACGCCACGGCGAGGCAGCGCTGGATCGAGTCCAGCGTGGATCCGCGCAGCCAGTTCGGCGCGATCGAGGTCGTCCGTCATTGGATCGCTTGGGGAGTCGACAGCGCGCGCTCAAGGTCAGCCGTCGCACGCTGGACGAGTGCCTTCGCGGCGTCGACGGAACACCGCATTGTCGCGGCCACCTCGTCGAACGGCAGGTCGAGGTAATAGCGCAGCACAATCACGAGACGCCGGCGATGCGCCAGACGCGAGACCGCTTGACGGAGATCGACATTTGCCGCCGCATCGTCGCCAGCCGCGGGTGCCGCTCTGGCCATGTCAGCAACGCGGATGACTCGCCACCACCGGCCGCGCATTGCGTCACGACATTGGTTCGCCACGATGCCGAGGAACCACGGTCGAAGCTCGGTGTCGGGTCGGCGGTTGGCTCGACGGCGCCAGGCTCGGACGCACGCTTCCTGGACCGCATCCTCTGCGTCGACGGCGTTCAAGAGCATGCCGGTCGCGAGGCGGACCGCCTCACCGAGCAGCGGAGCGAGCTCCGCCTCGAATTCGGACGCATCAGCATCGCGCGAAGGCAGGACATCCACCGCACCGATGCGGTCCGGGAGCGACGTCACTCACCCTCCTTGCCAAGCTGGTCATGGCTATATACGGACGATCGGCTCAGAAAGTGTCACCGGGCGACGTCGCGATGCCGAGGCGGCTACCCCGGATGGGTGGAGACGTGTACCGATCCATCGTCATCAGCGGCCACACAAAGCTGGTCGCCGGCGCAGGTGAACCAGCGGTCAGCCCGTCAGCCATCCCGCGGCGGAGAGCGCGATGATGGTGCGTGCAAACCCGTCGTGCTCAACGTCGTCGACGACTTCGTCCGCGGCGCTGATGACGTCGGGATGCACCGCGCCGACGGAGTAACCCCGCCCTGTCGCACGAAACAGCGCGATGTCGTTCGGCATGTCACCGAAGCTCACCGCGGCAGCAGGCTGGAGGCCCAGCTCCGCCAGCGCGCGGACTGTCCCCGTGCCTTTATCGACACCCTGACGTGTCACGTCGAGCACCGTCGAGCGTCCGACGTGACTCAGCGCGCCGGTGTCAGCTTCCGCCGCGACGAGTTGCGCGATGTGGTTGAGGTCATTGCCTTCGTGGCGCACCGCCATCGTGCAGCACGGTGCGTCTGCGAGCTCGTCGGCGGTGACGACGACCCGAGTTGTGCCGTGCGGTTGGGTCGGACTGAGCCGGGCGTACTCGGCGGTCATTCGCCAGAACACGCCGTCAAAGCTCGCCGCGCCCGCGCCCTCAGACTCCGCGATCTCGACCACGCGTCGGATCGCATGCGGGAGCAGCATCTCCATCCAGATCGCTGCCTGCTGCTGCGCTGACCAGCCGATCGCACCCGAACAGCAGACCGCAATATCAGTGCGGTCTGCCGGCACGCCCAGGTAGGCGAGGCCCTGGGGCGTGCGCGCCGTGGCGACCACGAAGCGCACGCCCGCCGCCTGGATCGTCGCCAGTGCCTCGAGCGTTGCCGGCGACATCGAGAAATCGGAGCGGACGATGGTGCCGTCGAGGTCTGCGACCACCGCCGCTACGCGCACCGCCGCCTCCAAGCCATAACAACGATGGTCGCAGGATCATCACCCCACGCGACGCTGGAACCAGACTGCGCACAGGGCCATCGACACGACGATGATCCCGGTCGTCCAGATGAGCGCGAGCCAGGGACTCGAACCAACGGGCTGCCCGAGCATGAACCCGCGGATGGATTCGACGACCGGCGTCACCGGCTGGTTCGCGGCGATGCCGTGGAGCCACACCGGCATCGTCTTGATGGGCACGAAGGCGCTGCTCGGGTAGGGGAGGAACGTCAGCAGGAACGTGAATCCGTTGGCGCCTTCCGGCGTCTTCGCGAGGAGCCCGACCGCGGCAGACAAGGCGGAGATCGCGAGGATGAACATCAGCAGGATGCCGCCCGCGGCCAGCCACTCCAGGATCCCGAAGTGCGGACGGAAACCGATGAGTAGTGCGACGCCGAGGACGAGGACCGTCGAGACGGCGTTGCGCACAACGCTCGCGACGACGTGACCACCGAGCACCGCGGCGCCGCCGACGTCCAGCGAGCGGAAGCGATCGATGATGCCGGTCGACATGTCGCTCGAGACGCTGACAGCCGTGCTTGCGGAGCCGAAGCCCGCGCAGAGCACGAGCACACCGGGAACGACGTAGGTGACATACGCGGTGCCGGTGTTGATCGCTCCGCCAAAGAGATACACGAAGATCAACATCAGCAACACCGGGAGCAGGACGGACGTGAGCAGTCCCTCCATGTTGCGGCGAGACAGGCGCAGGCAACGTCCCGACATCGTCAGCAGATCGCGGAGCGGCGATGCCTTCTTGGTCGTTGGTCGCGGTACGAAGGTGCGAGGTGCGGCACTAAGCAACGTCAAGTTCCCTTTCCTGTTCTGCGGCGGGGTGCCCGGTGAGCGTCATGAAGACGTCGTCCAGCGTTGCCTCGTGGACGGCGAAACGTTCGATGGCGCAACGCTGCGGGTCGATCTCGTCCAGCAATGCGCGTACGTGGGCGCTGCTCCCGTCGGTGGCAACGCCGAGCACGCGGCGATCCGCATCGGCGTGCGATGCGCGCTGACCGAGCATCGCCATCGCGGCAGCGAATGACGCTGCATCGGCAAAGGTGATGTCGAGGCGCTGGTCGGTAATCAAGGACTTGAGCTCACTCGATGTGCCCGCGGCGACAACGCGTCCGCGATCGAGCAGCGCAATGTGATCCGCGAGGCGATCGGCCTCCTCGAGGTACTGCGTCGTCAGGAAGATGGTGATGCCGGAACCCGCGAGCGACGTGATGAGGTCCCAGGTCGCGGCACGGCCGCGGGGATCGAGACCGGTGGTCGGTTCGTCGAGGAAGATCACTGACGGATTCGCGACGAGGCTTGCCGCAAGGTCGAGCCGGCGGCGCATGCCACCCGAGTACGTCGCGACTTGGCGGCGCCCCGCGTCGATGAGTTCGAATTGCTCGAGCAGCTCGTTCGAACGCGCGCGCGCTGCTGCCGAGGAGAGTCCGGAGAGCCTGGCCATCATCGTCAGGTTCTCTGCGCCGGTCTGCGTCTCGTCCACCGCGGCGAACTGACCGGTGAGGCTGATGATCCGGCGCACGGCCCTTCGCTCGAGGGCGACATCGAATCCGCCGACGAGAGCCTCGCCGCCGTCGGCACGGGTCAAGGTCGCGAGGATACGCACCATCGTCGTCTTGCCGGCGCCGTTGGGCCCGAGGAGCGCGAAGACGCTCCCCTGCTCGACCTCGAGGTCGACGCTGTCCAGAACGGTGTTCTCACCGTATCGCTTCTTGAGCCCGGTGACCTGGATTGCTTTCTCCGCTGCCATGCGCATTCCTCCACGGCGTTTTCTGTTGTTCGGTGATATACGCTGTACCAGTGGACACTGTACATGAATCAACCTGGTGGATGTCAAATACGCGATGGCGTTTCAAGCGCACTAGTGCACTAGTGCGCGGATCGCCAGGTCCGAGGGTGGCCGCCGCGCTCGAGACACGCGGTGGGGAAGTGGCACGGTCTCTCACGTCGGCGCGAATTTCGCCTCGAGCGCACTAGTGCGCTGGGCAGCCGGGATCGCTATGGTGAGCGTGTGAACTCGACCGAGTCCGACGTCCTCCCCCCGTCAGCGCGCGTCGCCGCGGACATCCGCCGGCGCATCACCTCCGGCGAATTGCACGACGGCGACCGCGTCCCATCGACACGCGAGATCACGAAGCAGTGGGGCGTGGCGATGGCGACGGCGACGAAGGCGCTCGTGCTGCTCCGCGACGAGGGATTGGTACGGGCGCAGTCAGGTCGCGGCACGGTTGTCGCGACGCCTGCGGCACGCGACGGCGGCGTGCCGCATGCAGCGCGACGTCGCGTTCGCGAAGCGGACCAGGAGCTCACGCAGGCGGACGTCGTGCGCGCCGCAATCCATATCGCTGACACGGAAGGCCTTTCCGTGTTGTCGATGCGGCGCGTTGCCAGTGCGCTCGACATCGCGACGATGACGCTGTATCGCTACGTGCCGAGCAAGTACGAATTGGTGGTGATGATGGCGGACGCGGTGTTCGCGGAATCGCCGCCCCCTGCCGACGCGCCACGCGGATGGCGGGATCGATTCGAATTGATTGCCCGGCTGCAGTGGTCCGGTTATCGGCTCCATCCCTGGCTCGCGCAAGTCATCTCGTTCACGCGCCCCGAACCAACCCCGCACGCACTTCCCAACACTGAATGGGCGCTGGCGGCGCTGGAAGGTCTTGGTCTCGACGCGTCAACGATGCTCTACCTCGTCGTGACGCTCTTTGGGTACGTGCGAGGCACCGCCGTTGCCCTCGAGTCGGAAGCGGAAGCGGTTCGAGCGACGGGCCTCAGCGACGAGGAGTGGATGCACGGCCAGGAGTTGCGGATGGCGGCCATCATGGAATCCGGGCGGTTCCCGGCACTGTCGCGGGTGATCATGCACGACATCGACTTCAACCTCGAGGACTTTTTCGAGTTCGGGCTGCAACGCCTGCTCGACGGCATGGCAGTATTGATTCCAGTGAGCACGTGACCGAGACCCCAGAGCCAGAGCCTCCGGTGTCGGAGACTCCAGACGAGCACCCAAAGGGAAGGCTGCGTCGATTCGAGGACGCGGTCCACGACCATCTCCTCGCGGCCGAGGTCGCCGCAGAGGAGGCCGCCGGCTACGGGTCGCTGACTGCGGCGCGTGAGGCTGCTGAAGCGGCGGTCAACCCGGACCACGAGCTCCGCAGCGACGACGAGTCAGCGCCAGCCGAACCCGCCGCTGAGCAGCCCGCCAACTAGCGCTCCCCAGCCCGTGTGGTGGGACGAGCGTTCGCCGGGCGGTCGCATCCGGTCGCTCATCTTTCTTGGGCATCCGGGCCCGTCAGTCCTGGTCACCGTGGTGTTCGTCGCACTCGCTGGGCTGGCCGGCAGGGGAGTGCCCGACGCGATTCGGATCCTCCAGCTGGTCGGGACGATGCTGCCCATCCAGCTGTGCATCGGGGTCATCAACGACGTCGTGGACCTTCCGGCGGACACCGTCGCCCAGCCGTACAAGCCGCTGGTGCGCGGTGTCATTCGTCGATCCACCGCAGCGTGGGTCGGCGTCATCCTCGGTGCGATCGGCCTCGGATCTGCGGCGACGATCAACCTCGCGACCCTCGGCCTCGGTGCCGCGGCGCTCGCCGCCGGCCTCTCGTATGACCTGGGCTTGCGGCGGACCGTCCTGTCGTGGGTGCCGTGGTGGGGTGGGATGGCGGTGCTGCCGCTTGCGTCGTATGCCTCGGCCGGCGCCATCCCTTCGCGCCTGCTCATCCTGATCCCACTCTCGGCACTCATCGCGATCGGGCTGCAAATTGCCAATGCGCTGCCGGACATCGACACGGACCGAGCGGCAGGCGTGCGAAGCCTCCCAGTGCTCGTCGGTGTGGACGCGTCGCGGTGGGCGGCACCTGCAGCCCTGATCGGCGCCGGCGTGCTGGCGGTCGCCCTCGCCGAGCCGCTGCACCAGGCCGTGGCGATGTTCTTTGCCGGGGTCGCGGTGCTCGCGTGCGGCGTGCTCTTCGTGCTGATCACCCGAACGGCGCGACCGTTCCCGATCCTCGCGCTGGCGACCGCAGTCTTTGCGGTCACCTGGTTGGCGTCGCTGCCGGTGTCCTAGCTGCGGGGGCCGGGATAGGGTCGATCAGGGACGGGCGCTCGGTACACTGCCGTCGGTGCCCAAGTAGCTCAGTGGTAGAGCAACGCCTTGGTAAGGCGTAGGCCGTGAGTTCAATCCTCACCTTGGGCTCCGAGTGCCACACGTAATGTACAAATGAACGGACCACCACGACGTGGGGAACAACGTCGCAGAGGAGGTCCATAGTTAGCTTCGCAAGGCGAGGGTCACCTGGCCCATGAAAACGCCCCCGATTACCCGAAGGGATATGGCGATGCCCCGTTGCGCGAGTCCGTTCTCGGCGCTCGTCGCACTTGCCATCACGAGCCTGGTGGTTGCGTGCGGGGGCGCCAGTACGAGCGCCGTGACGAGTCACACGATTGCCGGGCGGCCGTCGGCATGGGGCCCGCTCCCGTTCGACGGTGATCCGTCCGCCCATTCGAGCGCCCATGTCACCTTCACCCCCAATACGGTCGCGGTGAGCCCGGCGCGCGTCGAGTCGAGCCTGGTCGGTGTTTCCCCTGACGGCTCGACCTACACATTCTCCGGCGACGCCAGCCCACTCAACAACCTCGCGCCGGGTAAGGTGATGCTCCTCGAAGGCCTCGATGCTGCGGTCGTCACCGGCGTCCAGCACAGCGGCAACAACTTGGTCGTCACGACGACACCGGCGTCGCTGCCGCAGCTCATCCAGTCCGGGACGATCGACGTCAATGCTCCGCCGGACACTGGCAATGCCTTTGCATCGGAGGTCGCGCCGCTACCCGGGACAACACCAGACGACGGCGCCCCTGCCTCGGCGTCCCCAGCCGCGACATCCATGTTCCTTCCGAGCCCGCGCACGGCCGCGGCTAGTGGCATCCAGCTCGATCGGTCGTCCGGAAATCCCTTCTCAAAAACCGGGCAAAACAACGGGTATAAGTTCTCGGTCACGTTGGGAGGTTCGACTGCAGGGATCACCTTGAATGGAACCTTCTGCTATACGGGGACCGGATCCGCGAACTGCAACACGGGGCTCTCCATCCAGGGGACCATCACTGGGCTACTCACCTATACGACGGAGACGGCGAACCTGGTCATGGCCAACGGCGCCCTGAAGTCCGGCAAGTTCACGCTCCAGGGCCTGAGTGCCACGCTCACTGTCAAGTACATCGCTGTGCGTGCGGAGGGTGCCCCGGTTGGCGCGTCGCCGCCAACCTTCGATATCCCGTTCGCGTACGAGATGCCGGTCTGCCCTGCGACATGCGGCGGGGTGCCCCTCTACACCAAGGTGCAGCTCAACTTCTTTGTGAAGCTGGGGATCTCTGCGCAGAACTCCACGATGGGCGGCGGACTCCAGGTCGCGCTCAGTGGTTCAGGGTCGGTGTCCACCCCAGGGTCGGTGACCATCCTGGGGTCGGGGTCCGGCTATCACATCAACGGCAACTTCATTCCGGAGCCATCCATCACGCTGGGCGCGTCCGCGATCGAGATTGGAGTGCAACTGAAGGTCGGCATCGGTCTCGGCATCCGGGCGTTGAATGGACTGTTCTATGTGTCCGCGATCGTGTCCATCGGTCAGGTGACCGGCTCCGCCGTCGCGGGCATGTTCTGCTCGAAGTACGTGGCCTCGTTCTTCATCACCGGGAATGCTGAGGCGCAGGTGTTCATCTTCCATTTCTCCTCACCGGCGGTGACGTTCTACAAGAAGACGGCGAACTACACCCAGCCAGGCTGTGCCTTAGCTTAGAAAACGATCTCACAGGGAAGTAACGCGATGAAGCCAAGCCGATCGCTGCCGCTACTCGCCGTGGTGGCGCTCGCTGTCGCGGCGTGCGGCTCGACCAGCGCGCCACCACGTCCAAAGACGACCCCGGTACCGACGCCACAAGCGCCGGCATGGACGGTGACGAACCTCACTGACACGAGCGCGATCGCGGCGGTGTCCTGTCCAACAACGACGTTGTGCGTCGCCGTCGATGGCGCCGGCGACGCACTTGTGTCCACGAACCCGACGGGCGGTGCGGCCGCGTGGACAGTGACTCCCATTGACACCAAGGGCTTGTACACGACGTTAGAGGACGTCTCCTGCCCCACCGCAACGCTCTGCGTGGCCGTTGACGAGAGCGGCGATGCCCTGGTTTCCACCAATCCGACCGGCGGCGCAGCCACGTGGAGCGCGAGCGACGTCGACAGCGAGCCGCTGTACAAGCAATTGGACACGATCGATTGTCCTAGCGCGACCCTCTGCGTCGCGGGTGACATCTCCGGCAACATCGTGACGACGACGAACCCCACCGGCGGCAGTACGGCGTGGACCACAACCAATGTTGACGGCGATGTGCCCATCGCGAGCGTGGCATGCCCGAGCGCTGCACTCTGCGTGGTCGGTGACGGTGCCGGCAACCTGCTCACGTCGACGGATCCAACCGGAGGTGCCTCGGCGTGGCACCTGACCTCCGGCTTCCAACCGGGCGGGAATATTGGCCTTGCATCCTGCCCCTCCGCAAGCCTGTGTTTCGTGGAGGGCGATGCGCATGTGTTCAGCTCGACGAACCCGAGCGGGGGGATCGCAGCATGGACCAACACCCGATTGCCGATCACCCTTGACGGTCTCGCCTGCCCGACGGCGACGCTGTGCGTTGGCGAAGACGTTGCCAGCGACATCACCTGGTCAAACGATCCGACAGGGGCGGCAACCACATGGAAAGAGTTCTCGGTCGGGGCACGGAATCACCTGGGAGGTGCCGTAGCGTGCCCCACTCAGCAGCTGTGCGTGGCGGTCGCCGTGGACCAGGTGATTACGTCGACGAATCCCTGAACAGCGCTTGATCCGGTCACGTCGCGGACGCGAACGTCGGCGTGATCAGGGTCCAGGTGGAGCCGCCGTCCGTCGTCTCCCACAGCTGCGGTGGAATCGGGTGGTCTGGCAGCTCCATATAGACGGGAATGGAGACGGCCCAGCCGGTGGTTGGCGTGATGAAGTCGAGCTGCGATGTCTGGACCGGTCCGCTCCCGCGAATCGCTCCGTTCGGCGCCTGGCGCCACGTGTTGCCGCCGTCGGTGGTCGTCCACAGCACGACGAACGGGTTGTCGTTGCTGGTGAGTCCCATGGTGTATCCGTCATGCGCGTTGACGAAGTCGGGCCAGTTTCCGGGCGGAGAGGATGACGTGGCGTTCCAGCTCTGACCGCCATCCGACGTGACGAACAACGAGTACGTGCCGCTGCCACCGAACATCTCGCCATCAAGCGGTGAGGTGAACGTCGGCGGATAGAGCGCGCACTGGGTGCATTCGATGGGCTGCGGGGTCCACGTCAGACCACCGTCGTGCGTGACGTCGAACAGCGTCGCGTGCCCGCAGCTCCCGGCTATCCACCCTGTGGTGACGTTGAGGAACGTCATGCCATACGGTGCGCACCCGACCGGCAGGGCACCGCGGGCTGCGGTTCCGGTCGCGGGAGTCATCTCCACCTGTGACCAGTGCAATCCGCCGTCCACCGTGCGGTCGATGAATATCGGGGCCCCAATCGCAGGTCCCTGGCTGTTGAAGAACCACCCGTGCAGCGGATCGACGAAATCCATATTTGCGTAAACCGATCCATCCCTCGGGTCCGCACCGGTTTCGAGCAGCACTCGGAACGGTTGGCCCTCCGTCCAGCTCGCGCCTGCGTCATCCGTCATCCATGGAGTCAAGGTGTACGTTCGCTCGAGTTCATTGAGCGAGTCGGCGGGAGCCGTCAGGATTCGCGCGGAATCGGCGCCCGCCCACGCGACTCCGGTGATCAATTGACTCCCGATCGGCGGCGGCACGATTGTCCAGTGCTGCACACCGGAGTTGGTGTGCAGGATGTTGTTGCCTCCCGACCACGCCCAGCCCTGGTTCGCGCCGTACATCTTCAAGTCGAACACGTGCATCGACGAAGCAGCACCGCCGCCGATGACCCCGGTGCGGAGCAGGACGCCCGCGCCGACCGGAACCGCAACGACGATGACGACCGCAGCCGCAATCAGCGAAGTGACCAGGCCGCTGCGGCGCGGCCCGCGCGGGCGCTGTTCGAGCGCGCCCGCAACGACAGTCGGGGCGCGGTCGACGCTGTACGTCGAGTGGAGCAGTTGCCGGATGTCGTCGTCTTCCATCTACTCGCTCGCCTCTGGTTGGGTCATCAACTCCCGAAACCTGGCCGCCGCTCGGGCGGTACGCGCCTTGACGGCGGATATCGATATCCCGAGCGCGAGTGCGGACTCCTCAACGCTCATGTCCATGAGGAACCGGAGCGAGAGAACGATGCGGTCGTTACGTTTCAACTGGCGCATCACCGATCGCACGTCGATGCGCTGGTCGACGCCGGGTGGCCAGTTGATCGCCTCGACATTGGTGTCGGGATCGGCCGGGGCCGGCTTGCGCTTGCGCCATGAGCTCCGGCACTCGTTGACGACGATCGCCAGGAACCACGCGCGGGCGCTGCTGTCATCGCGGAGCTGTCCGATCCGCCGCCACGCGTTGAAGGCGGCAGCCTGAACGGCGTCCTGGGCGGAGCTTCGATCGGTTGAGAGGGCCTGCGCCAGGGCAAACGCGTCACTGAGGTGCGGCTCGATGAGCAGCTGGAAGCGCAGTTCGTCGTCGGGCTCGGCGGAACGGACCGCAACCTCAGGCATGACGACCCCTATTGAGGCAGTTCCCATGGTGATGAGACGCTCCCACTCGGGAAACGGTCACACCTCGGGGCACCAGTCCTGCAGTGGCTTAATGCAGACTGCAAAACCCCGTCGTCGGCGGGGATGAGCCTCAACGACTGGAGGTGCCCCGTGGCCGAACCCACACCGTCCGCACAGCGAATGATTGTCTGCCACTTCATCGTCTCCGACGACATCGAGCGCTCCACGCGCTTCTATACCGAGGTCCTCGGCGGCAGGGTGGTCTTCAGCCCAGTGCCGACCAATATCGAGCTCGGCAACACCTTCATCATCATCAACACCGGTGGGGGCCCGACGGACGACAAGCCCACGGTCACGCTCGAGACACCGGGCGACCCCGACCGGGTCAGCAGCTTCCTCAATATCCGGGTCGAAGACATCCATGCGGTGTACGCCGAATGGAGTGCTCGCGGCGCGCAATTCCTGACGCCGCCGATACAGCACGCGTACGAGATCCGCTGCTACATACGAGATCCAGACGGTTACATCATCGAGGTCGGCCAAACCACCGACCCGCATGGGGACTGGTGGCCCGCGGGCTGGCCCGCGATCAGCGGGAGCGCGAAGTCCGACTGAGCCTGACGCTACTACCGCGTCATTGATACCGCGTCGTGGTCGTCAGCCGGCGCTCCGCTGGATCCACCAGAAGGTCAGGCCGACAAGGACGAAGGCGGCAGCGAGGAAGATCGCCAGCTCAACTCCCTGGAACGTCCAGTAGCGGCTGCCCGGTTGGTACGTCAGCGCATCGCGGAGGTGCAACTGCGCCACGCACTTCTGGATGATCGGACCCGGGTTGGTCGGAAGTGTCGCCGAGACGCCGGGGCAGGTCCCCGCGCCCTGGATCGTGAGCGAATACCCTTCGACGCTCTGGTTGAAGTTGATCTGCCCCTGCACGACGCCGTTCTGCCCAATCACCTTTCCGGCACCGTTGATGGTCTCGTCGGAGAGGATCCAGGCGTTCACGGGCTGGCCGCTGAGCGCGTTTGACAGCTCTCCCGGCGTGAGCGATGTGTGCAGCCCGGACGCAAGCGATCCGAACACCGTGTCAGAGATCGTCTTGTGCAACGGGGCTGCGAGATTCGGCCGCGCCCACTGCTGGATGGCCAGTCGCACCGCGACGAAGCCCACCAGGGTGGCTGCCATTGCAGGCAGGGTGCGGCGGAGCAGCGCTCCGGCCGCCACACCGAGCGCGAACGCAAAGGCGGCGTAGCCGATCGGCACGATGTCGCGCATGTCGAAGGACCCAAAGACGTTGTCAGCGACTCGATCGATGTGACTGAACCAGAGGGTGACCATGAGGCTGAGAAGGCCGGTGACCACAAGGGCGAAGATCCCGACGACGCCGATCTTGATGCCGAGCCACCGACCGCGGGTCACGCTCTGGGTCCAGGCGAGCCGGTTCGTCCCCGCCTCGAACTCGCGGGCGATGAGCGGCGCTCCCCAGAACATCCCGAGGACGGCGGGAACCGCGATGAGCACCAGGTTGACGATGTTCTGCAGCTGGGCGTCCGTGCTGAGGAAGTCGCTGTTTGCCGTCGAACAATCACCGACCGCCGCGCAGTTCGCGACTGTCGTGTCGTAGAGGTGGGCGATGTTTGCGCCGGTGATGGCCAGAACGACGGCGGCGACCACGAGCAGGGCGAACGCGACCATCGCCTGGGTGCGGAACTCCCGCACCACGAAGCGGATCACTGCTGGATCCTCGGGAAGACGGCCTGGGCTTTGCCGCCTCCAGCGGCGCGCCCCAGATACGCGAGCACGAGGTCTTCGAGGCTGATCGAACTCGACAGTCCATCTCGGATCAAGGATGGGCGCGTCGGTCTGGACGATCAGCGTCGTCTGGCGATCGGTGTGGTTCGCCTCAATCACGTGCTGACCCTCTGGCAGCGTCTCCACGTCGCGGCGCGGTCCGGTCAGCCGGTGATGCGACGCAAGCAGGTCATCGATCTCACCCGCGAGCTGGACACGTGACGCCGTCAGCACGATCAGGTAGTCGCAGACCCGCTCGACGTCCGAGACCAGATGCGATGACAGCACCACGCTCAGCCCCTCTTCGGCGACGGATTCCATGAGGTGCTGGAGAAACTCCCGTCGCGCCAGCGGATCGAGACTCGCGACGGGTTCGTCGAGCACGAGGAGCTCCGGCCGTTTGGCAATGGCCAGAGTCAGCGCGAGTTGCGCGCGTTGACCGCCGGAGAGGCTCCCGGTTCGCTGCTTCGGATCGAGACCGAGCCGCTCGATGCGCTGCTCTGCAACGGATGTATCCCAGGCGGGGTTGAGCCATGCGCCGAATCGGAGATGGTCGGCGACGGAGAGGCGCGGGTAGAGCGGCGTCGCCTGGCCGACGAACCCCACTCGAGCGAGCTGCGCTGCACCGTGAGCGGGCCAGCCGCCGAGCACCTGGATGTCGCCCGACGTCGGCGACAACAGGCCGACGGCCAGATGCAGCAGGGTCGTCTTCCCGGCGCCGTTAGGGCCGACGAGGCCCACGACGTGCCCGGGCGGCACCTTGAGGGTGCAGTCGTCGAGTGCCCATCGCCGCCCGTACCGCTTTGACAGCCGGGTCGTCTCGAGGACCGCGCTCACGCTATCTCTTCCACCGAAGCTGCGCGAACGCAGTCGCGAAAGAGCGCTTCGATGCTCTCCTCGTCAAGGCCTGCGCGCCGCGCGTCGGCGAACCAGTCGAGAAGATCGCGCCGCAACCCCGCGTGTGCCGCAAGCGAGCCGTCGGTCAAGGTTCTGATGACGAACGTCCCGACACCGGGTCGAGCCGAGACCAGTCCGTCGTGCTCGAGCTCGCGATATGCCTTGAGCACCGTGTTGGGATTGATCGCGAGGCGGGCGACCACATCCTTGACCGTCGGGAGCTGGTCTCCGACACGCAGCAGACCCAGGCGGAGCGCCTGCCGCACCTGGTGAACGACCTGGAGGTAGGGCGCCACGCCCGAGCGGGTGTCCAGGTGAAACTCGATCACGAGCAGCGCCTCCCGTCTTATGACATTTATCTAGGTTCCTAGATAAATATATAGATAGGGGGCGGTCGCGTCAAGTGCCGGCCGACTGCTCCTTCGTCGAAGACGACGCCGTCAGTCGACCGTCCTCCATGAGCATCACCCGGTCCGCTGAGGTCACTGCCGCGAGATCGTGCGTCGCCATGAGCACGGCCGTGCCGGTCTTCGCCACCGTGCAGAGCAGATTGATGATCCCCGCTGCGGTCTCGCTGTCGAGCTGGGCGGTCGGTTCGTCTGCGATCACGATCATCGGCCGCTTGGCAACTGCTCGTGCCAGCGCAACGCGATGCTGCTCGCCGCCCGACAGCTCCGCAGCGGTATGCGCGAATCGGCCCTCGAGTCCAACCAGCGCAAGGGTTTCCGTTGCGCGTGAAGTGATCGAATCCTCATCGGCTCCGGCGACGCGAAGCGACAGCTCGACGTTCTCCTGCGCGGTGAGCATCGGCACCAGTCCCGCAGTCTGGAACACCCAGCCCACCGAGCCCTGGAGGAAGCGATCGCGCTCGCGACCGTGCAGCGTCTCCACGTGCACGTCGGCCACGGTGATGGTGCCGCTATCGGGGAGATCGAGTGCGCCGATGAGGCTGAGCAACGTTGTCTTCCCGGCTCCGGAACGTCCGAGGATCATCACGAACTCGCCGGCCTGCATCCTGAGGTCGACGCCGTTCACCGGGCGGATCCGCTCACCACCGACAACGAACTCGCGGGTCAGGCCCGTCGCGACAACGAGGTCAGGCATCGTCGTCCCCGGCGGCCGGAACGATCACGATGCGGTCGCTCTCGAGGTGCAGACGCACCCGTCCGCTCAGCCCCAGGCGGGCGATGTATGCCTGCGGGAGCTGGATGCGTCCGGCTCGGTCCATGATCGCAAGCTCGTCGTCGACGAGCTCCCCGCCGCGTTCGATCCAGCGGCGCTCACTGCTCGTCCTCCCGTCGCGGATCATCACCACGCGATCGACATATTTCTCGACCAGCGTGTCGTGCGTGACGATCACCGCGGCGGCGCCCGCCTCGCGGAGCACGTCGGTGAGGTCACCGAGCAGCGCCACGGTTGCGGCGGTGTCGAGCTCTGCCGTCGGCTCGTCGGCGAGCAGCAGTTGCGGCCGGTTAGCCAGGGCGGTCGCGAGCGCCAGGCGTTGGGTCTGGTGTCCGGCGAGCTCGGACGGCCGCCGCGAGAGGTGGTCACCGAGGCCGAGACGAACGAGCAGGTCCGCGGCCGCCGAAGCCCGCTCTCGCGGGGGTCCGGTGACCGTTGCCGCCTGCACGTTCTCCAGCGCGGTCAGGTATGGCGCGAGATTGCCGAGCGCCCGTTGCAGCACGTACCCGACGACGTCACGCCGATACGCCTCCTCTTCGGATCGTTCGAGCCTCGTGAGGTCGTGTCCCGCGACGTTCACAAGACCGGCGCTGGGTCGCTCGAGTCCCGCGAGGATGTTCATCAGCGTCGTCTTGCCGCTGCCGCTGCGCCCGGCGATGGCCACCATCTCGCCCGGCGCGACCTGAAGATCGAGCCCCTGTAGCGCCACAACCTCGAGGTCTGCCGTCTTGTAGATGTGGACGACGCCTTCGCAGTTGACGATATCCGGTGTCATGTGAGTGCCCGAATCGCGTTCATCACGTGCACGTGCGCACCGCGCCCGGCGACAACGGCGCCGGTCAACAATGCGAGAGCGCCGGTGCCCAGGGCCACGGCGATCAGCGTCAGCGGATCGATGTGGAACAGCGATGGTGGGACGAGGTCCGTCGGCTGATTCCCGAGGTGGAACACCGGGAGCACCGCCCAGGCAACGCCGAGACCGATGACGGTGCCGGCGATGATCCCACTGATGAGCACGGCGATCTGCTCGCCGATCAGTGCATTGCGCAAGGTCGATTGCGAGACACCGTTCGCGCGCATGATCGCGTACTGCGTCGTGCGGTTTCGTGCAGCCGCAAGGAAATGCATCGCGAAGTTGATGACAACCACGAGCAGCGCAATGACGGCCCCGATGCCGAGCTCCTGCGCGAATCCGCTCCGCAACGGATCGTTGAGCGCACTGGCCCGAGCCTGCGCATCGGTCACGAGCTGCGTGTTCAGTAATGTCAGGTCGGAGTTCACCTTGGAGGTGACGGCGGCGGCTTCCCCACTTGGGACACTCATCCAGAGCTCATTGGCCCACGGGCTGACGACGCCGAACCTGCCCATGCGGCTGAGCAGCGAGGACATCGGCGCGACAAGGAAATCCTCGCTCCCCGGGTAGTACGTCGGGAACTCGTCGAACGATCCGACAGCCACCAACTCGATGTTCACCGTCTCGATGTGAATCGGAAACGGCTGCCCGATGGTCAAGCCAAGGTCGGCCAACGACTGGCTGGCGATCAACACGGGGAGGGGCCGAGGCGACGCGGGCGGCATGAGCAGCACCTCCTCGTTGTCGACGGGTATGTCGACGGATGGCTCACCCTGGTCGGTGCGGGTGAACGTTGGTGAGACCGGGAGCGCCGCCGGGTTGGGTGCAAAGTCTTCGTCCCACCAGCCGTCGCTGATGTCGAAGGACTCGATGACGGTGCCGGAGTCCGTGCGCAGGTTCCGGAACGCGAGGTCGCCCGCGACGCCGATCTCCGTCGGCGTCATGGTGATCGCGCGCACGCGGATCGGGAATGACACGCCGGTCAGCTGGGCGGTCATGTCGTTCCATCCCGGGTTCGCAGCGGTGCCGAACGGCACGTCGTGAACGTTCCCCGACGAGTCACTGATCTGCACGTCGATCCGCGCGCTCACGCCGGAGCTGTACACCGACAGAGCGAGCGCATGTGGCGAGCCGGGCACCGTCGCGCCATCCGGGTCACTGGCGCTCATCTTCGCGGTGAGGGATCGCAGTGATTGCGACGCGAAGTCCGGACGCGAGTAGGCGATGTTCCAGAAGGTCGTTCCCTGGATCCCGAGCACCGTCGACTCGAGCCCCGTCTGCCCCGGCCGGCCGGCATCGCGAAAAGCCTGCGCGGCGTGGACGCCCGAGGGCAACGCCGCGACGAGCGGCGCCACCTGCGGTGGGCCGGCTGCGGTCGAGAAGGTTGCGCGCATATCGGCCCCAACCTGGTAGTCGGCCCGGTCGATGGCGCCGGCGTTGTCACTGCTGATGTAGGTGGTGGCGAAGACGCTCACTGCGACGGCGAGCATGACGAGCAGGCTGAGGCGCGAGTACTGCCGGGGGTCGCGTTCGATCTCCCATCTCGCGAGACGTCCACCGACGCCGCGGGTCAGCGTGAAGACTCGGCCGATCAATCCGACAAGTCGGAGCGACGGTGAGGCGATGAGTCCGACGGCGATCGCCGACAGCACAAACGCGAGGACGCTACTCTGCGCCTCGTCGGTCCCGACACCACCCTGGTGCACGTACCACAGCAGACCGACGCCCACGACGAGCAGAACGACGTCGAGCGCACGACGCCGCGCACTTCGCGCACCCATTGCGGCGCGCGTCTGCCGTCGTGCGGAGAGTTCCGGACTGCTGACGATTGCCGACATGGCGATCAGGACCGCGAGGAAGGCGAGCTCGGCGACGATAGTCGGCACCAGCGCGTCGCCGAGACGGTCCCAGAAACTCTGGGCAGGCGTCGACGACGCTCCTGCCGCCAGCGAGCTGATCGCCGCCGACGCGATGACAGCAAACGGAGTCGCAATCGCCGCGAGGACAGTGAACTCCGTGCTGTAGAGGCTCCAAACTCGCGGACGTGACCAGCCGCGTGCGCGCCAGAGTGCGACCTGGGGGACGTGACTCTGCAGGAGGTAGATCGCCGCAAAGCCCATGGCTGCCAGGGCGATCACCAACAGGCCCAACGTCGTCACGAGGATCGGGCCCGAGGACGCGTTCTGGCGAGCGAGATAGCCGCTGACGGTGGAGTCCAGCGCTGAGACGAACACGCCGTTGCTCGAAAGGCTGTAGCCGCGCAGCCGATTGACTCCCGCGACGATGGTGTTCGCATCCGACGCATGAATGGCGTTCGTGTTGGGGCTGTATTGCTGGTCGGAGGCTCCCACGGCGTCTGGAATCTCGACAAGGATTTGAAAGAAGCTCGAGTGCGTGACGATCACGTCGCTGTCGGGAACGTTGCCCGCCCAGTACGGGTCGGTAATGCTGGTCGGCAGCCACGTGCCGACCAGTCGCCCGCACCAGATCTGCGGCTTGTTGGTTCTGACCGCGAGGTTCTGGAAGCAGTATTCGTTGCCGATGGTCAGGTGGAGGGGAACGCCGGTCTGGTCGGTGGCCTGCGCCGAGATGGTGAACTCCCAGTCAGTGCCCTGACGCGCGTCGGTCGCCCACCGCCCGCTCACGATATGCGCGTGATTGTTGATCCCCGCATACGTCGCGACCGACAGCTTGCATTGGACCGGCGGCCCCTCAACGGTGCAGTCGAGGTTCTGGGCGGAAAGGGTGTTGGAGACGGCGAACTGCGCCCCTGGAGTCACGGTGTTGCCGAGTTGCGCGCGCACACGCTCGGCTGCAAGTTGTTGGAAAGCGTCGTACGCGGCCGGTTGAGCGATGCCGTCCTGCTCGATGATCACATTGGCCCCGCTGCCTGCAGCGACGATCGTGCTCCGAAGCCCCTGATCCGTGATGTTGCCCTGGATCAGGACCACGCTCGCGATGAGCGTGGCCGCAGCAGCGAGAATCAGCCCTTCGGCAATCGCTGGAGCCGGGCGCGAGCGCAACTGTCGCAACGCGATGCGGCCGATGCCGAGGCGACGCAGGCCATTGCGCGAGCGATGCGCACTCCCATTCTCTCGACGGCCCTCGCTCACGACGGCATGCTAGCAGCGAGGCAACTCGGGTCAGCTATTGCAGGCCCACGTGACCACGCCCGAGATGTTCACCTGCGAGGATCCCGCAACCTGACGGACCTCATCGCTGTCCCAGTGCTCGATCTGCAGTGAGCCGGATCCGTCGGGCTTGACGGTCAGGGTCATCGCGCCTGAATCCTTGGCGTTGAAGACCGTGTAGACCGCTGAGGATCCGGTGCCGATGCCTTCGATGGCATTGCCGCTCATCGATGGTATGCGCCCGCTGTCGTATGTCCCCGGCCCCGTGTATCCGGTGCGCATGATCACCTGGACGTAGATGCTGTGGAATCCAGACGTCTGAATCATCGGCGCGACGAAGCTGAGCGGCACGACGTTCGGCGCGTGCGCGAATCCGCTCGCGTAATCAGCGCACGTCGCCCCCGACGGTGGCGCTGTCTGCGTCTGCCCGACATCCAGTCGCGCGTCTGTGGTGAATGGAGTCGTGGGGATGGTGGCGCCCCCGGAGATCGCAACGGTGCCGGAGAGTTTTGGTCCGGATGCGGTTGAAGCGGATGTCGACTGAGCGGCGGTGGGGGATGCGTCGGTCGTCGCTGACTCGCACCCGGTACACGCCAGCACCGCCGCCGCAACGACGACGGCCGAGCGGATGTGCATGCTCACCGACCCGTCATCTGCGCCCAGCAGCGCGTGAGTCGCGCGACCGCCTCGCTCAGCGTTGCTGGATCCGCGTAGAACGGAATGCGAATGCGGTCCGTCGCCCGTCCGGGGCGCGATGTGAGCAGCGGCCCCGCGATGACGGCGACGCCATCACGAAGTGCTCTGTGGCTGAGTTCGAGCGCGTCGGTGCCCGGGAGGCGGACCCAGAGATTCGGTCCGCCCGACGGCGTCACCCATTCGGCTGCCGGCATCGCCGTTCGCAGCGCAGTTTCGAGCGCGACGAGGGAGTTGCGCAACTGCTCATTCCGCCACGCGCGCGTGGCGTCGTGATGTTGCCGAATGATCTCGGCGGCAATGATCTGCATCGGTGCCGACGTGCCGAGGTCCATGCCTGATTTCTGCTCGATGAGGCGATTGATCAGCGACTCTCGTGCGCGGATCCATCCAAGCCGAAGACCGCCCCAGTACAGCTTCGACATGCCACCGATCGTGATGACGCGCGACTGTTCATCGAACGACCCGAGCGGTGGCGGCAGCATGGTGGCGTGGTCGAGGTCACTGTGGGTTCGGTCATCGATGAGCACGACGTCTTCTCGTTGCGCCACCTGCACAAGTCGTCGCCGTGTCTCCGCTGACATCACCGCGCCGGTCGGGTTCTGAAAGTCCGTCGCGATGATCGCTGCGTCGACGCGACCCCTGTGACACGCGGCCTGGAGCGCAGTCACGTCCGCCCCGTCCTTGCCGACGGGTAGCAGATGGACCAGCGCGCCGGAGCGCATGGCGAGATCGATCACGCCGGGGTACGCGACGTCTTCGATCGCGAGACCGAGTCCAGGGCGCGTCAGCTCCGAGAGCAGCAACGAGAGTGCCTGCTGGGCGCCGTTGGTGATCATCACCTCTTCGCGGCGCGTCGCCAGACCTTGAGCGCTGAGCAACGCGGCGACTGCGGCGCGGAGGAGTGGATGCCCGCCCGCGTAGTAGCCGTGACCCTGCGTGAGGATGCTGGGGTCCACGAGTAATGAGCTCGGATCCGCGATGGAACGCGCAACGATCGGCGCAGCCGCGGGCGCGGCGACACTGAGATCGATCGTCGTGCTGCCCAGGTCGCGAAGCAGCGTGGCCATGACCGAGTCCGCGCGATGCACCGCCGCTTCCGAGGTGCGTGACGTGGCGATTCGCGTGGCCGACCCTTGTCGCGCCTCGATCCAGCCGTCGGTGCGCAGCAACGCGTAGGCCGCGGTCACGGTGTTGCGGCTCACGGCGAGTGCCTGAGCCAGCTGGCGCTCGGGGGGAAGCGGACTGCCGTTGACGAGGTATCCCTCCTCGGCGAGCCTGCGCAGTCCCTCGGCCAGGCGTCGGAAAAGGGGCCCGTCGGTGTCTTCGTCCCACCCGAGGAGGCTGGCGATTCGCTGCGATTCGAGGGTTGGCACCGGCCAATTCTCTACAGATTGGCTCTTTACATCAAGAGCCAATTCGATCCACGATCGTGCCCAGACGCTCTCCAATCGAGGCTCAACGAGGTCGAACCGCGTGCGTAACGTCCTGGGCAACCGCGGGGCGCTGTCGGGCATGACGCTCGCCGGCCTTGGGGTCGTCTTGTTTTCCGCGACGTTCCCGGTCACCACCATCGCGCTCCGTGGCTTTGATGCTGTGTTCATCGGAGCAGGCAGGTCGGTCGGGGCCGCGCTGCTCGCCGGGGCGATCCTGTGGTTCACCAAGTCGCCGCGTCCGAATGCCCGCCAGCTGAAGATGCTGCTTGCTTGCGTTCCGGGAGTGGGTATCGGGTACGGCGTGCTGACGGCCATCGCGCTCGACAACGTGACCGCGTCCCACGCGGCGGTGGTCACCGGCCTGCTGCCTGCGGCGACAGCCGTCGTCGCGACGTGGCGGGCGGGCGAGCGCCCGGGTCGGCTCTTCTGGGCGGCAAGCATCACCGGGGCGTGCGCCGTCGTGGCCTTCGCCCTGACGAGCAGCAATGTCGGCAGCGTGCATGCGGCCGATCTCCTGCTCCTCGTCGCGCTGCTCCTGGGCGCGGTCGGCTACGCCGAAGGCGGGCGCCTCTCGCGTGAGATGTCCGGTTGGCGTGTCATCTGTTGGGTGGTGGTGCTGGCGTTGCCGATTTCGGTTCCGCTGACCGTCATCGCGGGCGTCGTCAGTCCCCCGCACCCTGACCTCGCGAGCGGTACAGCCTTCGTGTACCTCGCGTCAGTCACGATGCTCGTCGGGTTCTTCGCGTGGTATAGCGGACTCGCGCGCGCCGGCATCGCTCGGGCGAGTCAACTCCAGTTGGCGCAGCCCTTTCTCACCATCGCGCTCTCCGCTGTGCTCCTGGGTGAGCGACCGGGTCTGAGTACGTACCTGGCCGGCGCGGTTGTCCTCGCGTGCGTTCTGGTCGCTCAGCGCGCCAGGTTCGGACAGCGTCGCGAGGTGCCGGCGTCGCCGCAACTCGTGGAGACTGCGGTCTAAGATCATCAGTCTCGCTGCCGCCCGATCGCTGATTCTCGACGGCAAGCGTCAGCAGTTCGTAGCCGCCCTCCCGGCTTGACGCTTGTCGTGCGGCTTCCGGAGACCCGACGGCCCTCCCCGTGAAACGCAGACGTGTCAATCCGGCCGCGAACGGCTGAGTCGGCGGACTGGCGATCTCAAAATGCCGGGTGAAGCCAGCGAAATACCGCCCGAATACGGTCTTTGGTTGGATCGGCCGGTGCTTCGTTGTCCTCGAGATTCTCTTCGGAGTTGCGTTGATTGATGTAGCGCCGAGCGCCAACGGAACGCAGGCCTGGCTCTATGGCCTCGGCGGCGTCGCGCTTGTCGCCGGACTCATCACGCTCGGCATGTTGATTCCAACGTTGCGGGCGACGCAGATCGGCGGTACGCAACTGTTCGTTCCAGCAGGCTTGCGCTCCGGGAGGGCGATTGCACTTGCCCAAATCTCCGGAGTCGGTCTGGTCTTTGAAAGCGGAACCCTGGGCTCGCGCATGCCCATCGCGTGGATGTCGTGCGTGTGGGTGGATGGTGAAGGCAGGATCCCGCTGCGAGCACTGACGTACGTGCCTCTGGTCACGCGTTCGTCGCCGGGGCATCGCCGGCGCACGTCGCTGACGACCAACCCGTGGGACGTCGATCCGTTCAGCGTCACTGACATTGCGGTCGCGTGGCAGAGCACCGCGGGGAAAGCAGCGGCTGACATCTACCGACGGGTGTCGGCCAACCAAGGTCCAAATGGCCCGCTGCTCACCCAGCATGCGGAGAAACACGACACCTTCTCGATCTGGGATGTGCCGCTGATCACCGCCTACTGTTCACCGGACGGCGACCAGGGTTGCTACGAGCGAAGGGATCCGCCGAAGGGCGACTGGGGAGACGAGGAGTCGTAGGCGAACAGCAAGACAGCTCCAATCGCTTCAAACTTGTCAAATGCGGCGGGCGCTGTCATAGTTCAGGGAGAGACCGCGCGACAGGAAGGGAGCTGAGGAACGTTGGAGTATCGCCAAGCACGGCTGCGCCGATCTGAGATGTGGCGTCGCCTGAGGCCGATCGGGGTCGCGGCGCTCGTGGGCGCCATGGGACTGGCAGGCGCCGTCAGCAACGCGGTCGTTGCGCGCGCCGCCGCCCCGCCGGCACCGTGGTCCGTTGTCTCGAGCCCGGACCAGACCGGAACGCTGAGCGAGATCAGTGGGATCAGTTGCACTACCGCCAGCTTCTGCGTCGCCGTCGGCAACTACCAGCCCGGTTCCCCGAGATCCCAGGTCCTCGTGGAGATGTGGAACGGCACCAGTTGGTCGGTTGTCGCGGCGCCGAATCCGAGCCCCACGGATGACTTCCTGACTGGCGTTACATGCATGACAACGACGGCGTGTATTGCCGTCGGAGACACCGAGAGTGCGGGGTGGACGAGCGCGTTCATCGAGTCCTGGAACGGTTCGACATGGACGGAGACTGCGATCCAGAATCCGAATGTCGCGGCCCCGTACTACTTGAGCTCCATCTCGTGCCCGGCGACGAACTTCTGCGCTGCTGCAGGCTCCTATTCGAACGGCACCGCCACGGTGCCGATGCTGCAGCTCTGGACTGCAGGCGCCTGGGCATTTGAGCCCGCAACTGCAGGCACGACTGGCCAGCTGCAGAGCGTTGCGTGTGCGACCACCATCGTTTGTTTCGCGGTTGGATACTCCGGTGCCGGAGCTGTGCATCAGCCACTCATCGAAGCCTATGACGGCGTGGCATGGTCGACTGCGCCGGGCGATCCCTCGTTTACGCAGGGCGCACTGCTTGGCGTGTCGTGCCCCTTTGGTCAGATGGACGATCCGGGCGCCTGCCTTGCCGTCGGTTCGACGGGCACTCAGGGCGCCGCGGAAGCCTGGAACGGGGCGAGTTGGACAATGATGGCGACACCCGCCACAGAAGCGCTGGCCGCAGTCTCATGCTGGACGGCCACGTTGTGCGTCGCGGTCGGTCTGTCATCGACTGGTCAGGAGTCCGAGCTCCGAAATGGGGCCATGTGGACGCAGATGCCGATGCTGCAGCCGAGCGGCGCCCAGCAGGTCAACGCGTTGAGCTGCATCGGCGGAGGCTTCTGCATGGCCGGCGGGTATGCGGCCGATCCGACGACGGGGAACGACGATGTCCTGGCCGAGACGTGGAGCGGAGTGACGTGGTCAGCGTCTCCGGCGGTCGATTTTGACTTCGCAACGAACGTCCTTTCCTCGGTCTCGTGCACCAGCACGACGAGCTGCGTCGGCGTTGGGTACGCCATGAGCGTGAACCATCCGGAGAACCCGCTCTGGGAGAGCGGGACCGGTACGACGTGGTCGATCATGGCCAGCCCTCTGCAGCCCAATGCCGACGTCAGCCTCACCAGTGTCTCCTGCGTTGCGGCGAACAGTTGCATGGCCGTGGGCGCGTATGGCGACGCGCCAAACCAGCGTCCGTTCAGCGAGCAGCTTTCGGGGAGCACGTGGACGACTCCCGTGATTGCGCAGCAGGGCCTCCCCGACACCGCCAATCCGCTTATGGACGTCTCCTGCACGAGTGCAACGAATTGTGTCGCCGTCGGCTATGACAGCGGCGCGTCTGGCTTCACGCAGACTGTCGTCGAGAGTTGGAACGGCGCCGCCTGGAGCCCCGTATCAAGTCCGAATCCAGCTGGTGGCAGCGTTCTGTCGGGCATCTCATGCGCAACGGCTACATCGTGCATCGCCGTCGGCAGCACGCAGAACGTCTCCGGCGGTACCGCGACGCTCATCGAATCATTGAGTGGGGGAACGTGGTCGATCGTGCCGAGCCCGAATCAGACAACGGCTGCGAACGGCACCGACGAACTCGTGAGCATCGACTGCACGACAGCGACGGCATGCACCGCCGTCGGTTCATACATCAGCACGTCGGGAAACACGCAGACGCTCGTTGAGACATGGAACGGCGGTGCGTGGAGTATCGCACCGAGCCCGAACGAAGGCGGACTGAGCAACACCCTCTCCGGAGTGTCGTGCACGTCGGCAACAAGTTGCGTCGGCGTCGGGTCCTGGGTGAATACCTTTGGAGCGCAACAGGTCCTGCTCGAAGGTTGGAACGGGGTCGTCTGGTCGGTCATGTCGAGCAACTCGGGGACCGGCGGCAATGCGCTCGCGAGCGTCGACTGCGTCTCCGCGACGGCCTGCACGGGCGTGGGCGATGCGGTCGACGAGGGTGTCGATCAGACGCTGGTCGAGACGGGGGCCGCCGAGCCTGCGGTCACGACAACGACAACCTTCGACGACAGCAGCACCGGTGTCGCGTACGACACCTGGGGCAGCGTCACGGACCCGACCGCAAACGGCGGGACGTACGTGATGAGCGGCACGAAAACCGCCAAGGCGACGTACGCGTTTTCTGGATCAGCAGTGACGTGGGTCACACGGAAAGGTCCCAATCAAGGAATCGCTGCGGTCACCATCGACGGTGTCAAAGAGGCCGCTGTCAATCTCTACTCGAAGACTGCGCAGGCGTTTGACCAGCCCTACTCGGGTCTTGCAGCCGGCACGCATACGCTGGTGATCACGGTCACCGGGCGCAAGGCTGTCGCATCCTCTGGAACCAACGTCGCTGTGGATGCGTTCACGGTCGGCGCCACCACCGTGCAGGAGTACTCGAGCACGATCGGTTACGACGCGTGGCGCGATGTGGCGCTGGCCGCAGCGTTTGATGGCTCCTATCACGTGAACCAGAAAGGCGGCGCGACGGCCACCTTCGCCTTCATTGGGACCAGTGTCCAATGGATCACCGCAACCGGTCCATCCTTTGGCACCGCCGTCGTCACGATCGACGGTGTCGATGAAGGCACGGTCGATCTGTACTCGGCGAAAGGGCACCATCAGGTGGCCGAGGCGTACGGTTCGCTCAGTCCCGGGACGCATACGCTCGTCATCGCTCCAACCGGCTCCCACAACTCGCTGTCGACCGGCGGGAGCGTTGTCATCGACGGGTTCACCGTCGGCTCGTAGACCGCTTCCGGCGCGCGGTCCTCCGGGGGCGTCGATCAGCGACAATTCGGCGTCGTGATCGACGCCAACAGCTACCGCCCGGACGCCGACCGCTACGCATCGATGCGGTACCGCCGGTGCGGGCGCAGCGGCCTCATGCTTCCTGCCGTGTCGCTGGGGTTGTGGCACAACTTCGGCGGCGACCGATCGTTCGAGGGACAGCGCGTCATCCTGCGTCGCGCCTTCGACCTCGGCATCACGCACTTCGATCTGGCGAACAACTACGGGCCCCCGTACGGCAGCGCTGAATCGAATTTCGGTCGCATCCTCGCCTCGGACTTTCGCGGGCTCCGGGATGAGCTCGTCATCTCGACGAAGGCGGGCTGGGACATGTGGCCCGGTCCGTATGGCGACCTCGGTTCGCGCAAACACCTGCTCGCGAGCCTGGATCAGAGCCTGCGGCGCCTCGGGCTCGACTACGTCGACATCTTCTACCACCACCATTTCGACTCGAGCACGCCGCTCGAGGAGTTGCTCGGCGCGCTGCACACGGCGGTGCAGCAGGGCAAAGCGCTCTACGTCGGCATCTCGTCGTACTCCGACAAGCGCACCGCCGAAGCCGCCGCCATCCTTCGCGCACTCGGTACGCCGCTGCTCATCCACCAGCCGTCGTACTCGATGCTCAACCGCTGGATCGAGCACGGCCTGCTCGATGTTCTCGAGACCGAGGGTGTGGGATGCATCGCGTTCTCACCGCACGCGCAGGGGCTGCTGACCGATCGCTATCTGCACGGCATTCCAGAGGACTCGCGGGCCCGTGAGAACAGCTCGCTCAGCCCGGAGATGCTCAGCGAGGAAAACCTGGTGAACGTGCGCGCCCTGAACGGCATCGCCGAGCGACGCGGCCAGAGCCTCGCGCAGATGGCCATCTCCTGGACGCTGCGCGATCCGCGCGTCACGTCAGCGCTCATCGGGGCAAGCAGCGTCCGTCAGCTCGAGCAGAACGTCGCCGCGCTCGAGCATCCCGAGTTCTCCGCCGAGGAACTCGCCGAGATCGATCGGCACGCGGTCGAGAGCGGTATTGATCTCTGGAGGGCTCCTTCCACCGCGTAGCGCGCGCGACTTGACAGGTAACTGACTAGTTACCTATCCTTGCGCGGTGGACGACGTCTTTCGGGCTCTCGCCGACCCGACCCGCCGCGACCTCCTGGATCGCCTGTACCGCGAGGACGGTCAGACGCTACGGGCGCTCGCGGCGGATTACCCCATGACGCGCATCGGGGTCATGAAGCACCTGCAGATCCTCGAGGACGCTCGCCTGGTCGTCACCAGGCGCCGCGGCCGGGAAAAGCTGCACTTCCTCAATCCGATACCGATCCGGCTCGTCCACGACCGGTGGGTGAGCAAGTACGCGGAGCCGTGGGTGGCAACCCTCAGTGACATCAAACAACAACTGGAGCAGACCATGGAAAAAGTCTTCGAGATCTACATCCGCACCACACCGGAGCGTCTCTGGGAGGCGATCACCGACAGTGAGATCCGCACCAAGTTCCAGTTCGGCAATCGTGTCGAATCGACATGGGCACCGGGGTCCGCGTATCTGGTCACCAACCCGCGCGCCGGCGCGCCGCTCATCGAAGGGGAGAACGTTGCAGTCGACCCGCCACGCCGGTTGGTGCAGACAGCTCGTGCGCTGTGGGGCGAGGACGTGGTCAAGGAAGGCACGACACGCGTCACATGGGAGATCGAGCCGGTCGGCGATTCGTGCCGTCTCACCGTCACTCACGACCAGCTGCGCGAGGGCGCGAACGATCAGCTCTTCGGTGGCTGGCCAATGATCCTGTCCGGCCTCAAGACGTGGATCGAAACCGGCGAGACGCTGACGACCCCGGGATCGTTGATGTACGCAGGAACAACAGTGGAGGAGCAGTGATGGGCGTGACAGACAACGCAACCGTCATCACGGACATTCGAACAGTCGGTATTCCCGTCGTCGACCAGGACCAGGCGCTGCGCTTCTATGTCGAGACACTCGGGTTCGAGAAGCGCCTCGACGTTCCAATGGGCAGCGGCGCTCGCTGGATTGAGGTTGCACCAAAGGAAGCGGCGACGACGATCGCGCTCATCCACGCGCACAACGGGCTGTCTGCCGGCGTCGAGACGGGCATCCGGTTGACCACCGGGGATGCCGATGCGATGCACGGGAAGTTCCTCGCGCACGGTGTCGATGCCGACGATGTGTTGCGCTGGCCCGGCACGCCGCCCATGTTCGCCTTCCGGGACCACGACGGCAACGGTCTCGAAATCATCGAAGTGCGGTAAGCGGTGACTGCGTTGCGGAAGCAATTCCGTGCGGCGCTGCAGAAGAGTCCCGGCAAGGGCGGCTGGACGTATGTCGTGATGCCCGGCTCAGCCGAGTTCTTCGGGACGCGCGGCCTGGTGAAGGTTCGCGGGACCGTCGATCGTCAACCGTTCGAGAGTGCCTTCATGGCACTCGGCGACGGGACGCACAAGCTGCCCATCAAGGCAGACCTGCAGAATGCCATTGGGAAGAGCGCAGGCGATATCGTCACGGTGCAATTGACTGAGCGAATCTGAAGGGGTCCCACGATGCGAACGCTGACACCAGTCCAGGCAGTGGTGCGAGGAGCGCTTGCCGGTGCCGCAGGCACCGTGGCGATGGATCTCGTGGGCTACGCGCTGCATCGCCGCGCTGGCGGCGAGCAGCCGCCGCTGCAATGGGAGTTCGGCGGGCCGAGCACGTGGGATGCGGTCGCCGCACCTGCGCAGGTCGGACGCCGCTTGTATGAGGGCTACATGCAGCGCCCGCTCGACGAGCGCTGGGCGCGGTTGACCAACAATGTCATGCATTGGGGATATGGCATGTCGTGGGGCGCGGCGTTTGGCATCGTCGCGGCGTCGGCCGGTCGCCAGCGCCTCGTCTACGGACCAACGTTCGGCACGACGGTCTGGGCCAGCAGTTACGTGAGCCTGCCACTTGCGGGGCTTTTCAAGCCAATCTGGAAATACAGGGTCAAAGAGCTCGCTCCCGATCTGCTCCAGCATCTCGCGTATGGGACGGGGACTGCACTCGCGTTTCGGATCCTTGCATAGACGTCGACTCGGATATCAGCGACTCATAGGTCGCTGATTCATGTGACGGTGTTGTGGCGGTATGTCGAGCACCGTCACAACGATGGTTTCCGCCGCGCGTGGTCGCATACGCTGGCCGATATGTCCCAAATGATTTCCCGCGTCCAGCCATCGACCAATCGCATCCGCAAGATCTCTACCACCGTCGTCGCAGCGTTGCTGCTCGTCTCGGCCGCTGTAACCTTCAGTGGTTCGCTGACTGCGTTTGCAGCATCCGAGACGCAGACCTTTACGTATACAGGCGGCGAACAGACCTGGACCGTTCCGATGGGCGTTGTCGAGGTTGTGGTTGCCGCTGTCGGTGGAGCGGGTGGAGCGTCGTGCAGTTGCTCGGCGGGGAAGGCGGCCGGCGGGCATGGCGCAGCGGTTGACGCCACGGTCCCGGTGACGCCGGGCGAGACCTTGTATGTGGAAGTCGGCGAGAATGGGGAGGTCAATGGCGGGAACTTCAACGCCGGGACCTTCAACGGCGGGGGGAGTGCTGCAGACTTCGGCGGCAACCTCGTCTCCGGTCAGGGCGGCGGTGCAACTGATGTCCGAACGGTTGCCATGGCGGACGGCAGCACGTTGAACTCGAGGCTCGTCGTGGCCGGAGGTGGTGGCGGCGCCGGCGGGACATATGGGGCGGCTGCCGTCAGTGCCGGAGGTAATGCCGGTGCGAGCGCAGCAGCTGCACAAGCCGCTTGCACCGCCGGCGGTGGTGGTGCAGGAACCTTGGGCGGCGGAGGAGCCGGCGGTGTTGCCTCGGGATCGCCGGATGGACAAAACATCCAGGGCGCAGCCGGCGGGTACGGCAACGGCGGAGCGGGGTTCTTCACTGCCACCGGCGGCGGTGGCGGTGGCGGCTACTACGGCGGTGGGAGCGGGAGCGGCTGCCAGAACGGCAGCTCCCAGCCGTATAACGGCAGCGGTGGCGGTGGTGGTTCGTCGTTCATCGAGGGGTCAGCGACCGCCGTGTCGACGTCAACCGATACGACCGGCGTGCCGAGCGTCACTCTGACCTTCACTGCGCCTCCGTCGGTGGCCGGCGTTTCTGCGGACGCCGGTGTTCTCAGCGGCGGATCCAGCGTCACGATCACAGGTTCCTCGTTCACCGGCGCGACAGCGGTCGAGTTCGGAGGGACACCGGCGGCGTCGTTCACAGTCGTCTCGGATACGGAGATCACTGCGGTTACGCCGGGTCCCGCGTCGGGCGTGGTGGACGTGACCGTCACCACACCGCTCGGTACGTCCGCGACGACTGCCGCTGATCACTTCACGTACGAAGGCCCACCAACGCTCACGAGCGTTTCACCGACGTCGGGTCCGAGCGGCGGGGGCGAGACGATTACTGTGGTGGGCACGAACCTCACGGGGACGAGTGCGGTTGACTTCGGGACGACTCCCGCATCAGCGTTCGTGATCGTCTCGCCGACCGAGATCACCGCAACTGCTCCTGTCGCGAGTCCCGGCGTCGTCGACGTCCAGGTCACCACGCCGAGCGGCACATCCCCAATTACTGCGGTCGACCAGTTCACGTTCATTCCCGCGCCCGTGGTGACCAGCATCGCACCAACTGGCGGCGTGATCGCCGGCGGCACCACCGTTGAAATCACGGGCTCTGATTTCACCGGAGCAACCGTCGTCGACTTCGGCAGCACCCCGGCGACGTCATTCACGGTCTTGTCGAACACCCTCGTCTACGCGACGAGTCCGGCCGAGGCTCCTGGCGCCGTCGACATCACCGTGATAACGCCGGGCGGAACGTCTGCTACCAGTTTCTTTAGTCATTACACCTTCTATTCCGTGCCAACCATCACCGACGTCTCGCCGGATTCCGGTTCTACCGGCGGCGGAACTGCGGTCACGATCACAGGCACCCACTTCAACGGGCTCACGTCGCTGACCTTCGGCGCGACGGCGCCAGCGTCCTTGACCGTCGTCTCCGACACCGAGATCACCGCGACAACTGCCCCGGAGTCGGCGGGCACGGTGGATGTCAGGGTGGGCACACCGGGCGGCAGGTCGGCGATCGTTGCGGCTGATGAGTTCACATTCACTGCGTCGCCGGTGGTGACCAGCGTTGCACCGGATGCAGGGCCGGTTGCCGGTGGAACCGCAGTGACGGTCACGGGCGCCAACCTCACCGGAGCGACCTTTGTTGACTTCGGTTCGATAGCAGCCGCCTCCTACACGGTGGTCTCGCCGACAGAGATCACCGCGGTAACTCCTGCGTCGAGCGCCGGCGTTGTCGATGTCACGGTGACGACAGGCGGTGGCCCATCTGCGACAACGGCCGTCGACCACTTCACGTTCGCGCTTCCACCAACCGTGACGGGCGTCACCCCGGGGACCGGTGTGACCACGGGTGGAACATCGGTGACCATCACCGGCACGAGCTTCATCGGAGCAACGGCCGTGGACTTCGGTGCAGCCGGCGCCGCGTCGTTCACCGTCGTGTCCGACACGGAAATCACCGCAGTGACCCCTGACCCGAGCGCAGGTGTGGTGAATGTCACGGTGACGACGCCGGGCGGCACGTCGACGATCACGCCGGCCGATGACTTCGCGTTCACCGTCCCCGTGACGACAACCGTGCCCGAGACGGGAGCGCTGCCATCCAACGCCCTGCTCATCACGTTCACTGAGCTGACGCTGCTCGGCATGGGCCTGATCGTGCTGAGCTTGACCCTGCGGCGCCGCTCACTGCGTCGTCGCACGTCCTGACCGCCTGAGGCCGCCTACTGGGTCTTCGGCCAGCCTTCGGGCGAGTCTTCCCAGTCCTCCTGACGTCCGTACGGTGTGAGGTCAAGGATGTTGTGCGAGAACATCACGCGGTCGAGTCCGCGCCCGTTGGTGCTGTACGTGCGGTAGACGTCGTCGCCGTCGCGGAGAAACACGCTGAGCATGAACCCGCCGCCTGCGCCGCAGTCGTCGGCAAAGCTCGTGCCATGCGACGACACGAACGGCACGGTCCAGCCCTGCTTCGCCTTGTACGCCTCAATTTGAGGGAGCGGCATGTTGGACACCGTGACCCAGGCGACGTCGGTCTCAGCGAGCGACTTGAGGTCGGTGACGTTGTCAGTGAGGTGGGTGCACCCCGGGCAGTATTCATCGGGACCGCGGTCCATGAACTGATAGACGACGAGCTGGCTCCTGCCGTCAAACAGGTCAACAAGGTGCTTCGGGCCGTTTGGCGTTTCGAAGGCGTACTTGTCGTTGTCGAACTTCACCATCGGGAGGCGGCGGCGCTGCGCGGCAATCTTGTCGAGGGCTCTCGTGGCCTCCTTCTCGGTCTTGAGCAACGCGTCGCGCTGCTCCTGCCACTGCTCCGCTGAAACGATGTCCGGCATCGCGGTCATGTCTGGCTCCTTCCGTTCATCGACGGTCCTGCACTCGAAAGCTCCTCGAGCCGGAATGTTGCCTTATGGGGACGGATGGCCCCCGAGGCATTAGACGACGCCGGTGGGCGAAACTCATCGGTGGTCCTGGCGGAGAGGGCGCTCGCCAGGGCATCGCTCAGCTGGTGGTCAACACCAGCACGCGGTTGTTCCAGATGTCGCTCAAGTAGACGGTGTCACCGTTGAAGGCGATGCCGAACGGGTAGATGAGGGTGTCCTGAGACGTCGCCGGGATGCCCATGCCCTGCTCGTTAGCGCTGAAGATGAGATTCCCCGAAGTGTCCATCGACACGATCCGGTTGTTGCCGGTGTCCGCGACCCAGATGCTGCCGTCGGGCGCGACGGTGACGCCCCACGGAACGCTGAATGCCGTCTGTACGCCAGTGCCGGCAGGCTTTGTGAACGCGGTCCACACGCCCGTCGGCGACATGCTCTGAATGCGGTTGTTCAGCGTGTCGGCAACCCAGATCGTGCCGTCGGGCGCGACCGAGATGCCGGTGGGATTGTTGAGATCGCCGGCCGGGCTGGTGGAGCCGGCGCCGAACTGGCCGTATGTGGCGACCAACGCATCCGAGGTGTCGTTCGCGCCGATGCTGTACCGCACGATCCGGTCGTTGCCTGAGTCGTCGACCAGGAGCGTGCCATCAGGAGCGAACGTGATCCCCTGCGGGAAGCTGAACTGCAGTGGCCCACTACCGTTGGTGCCGAAGATGAGGCTCATCGGTGTGCCCGTTGGGGTGAACGTAGCGATCTGGTCGTTCTCGCGGTTCGCCACGAAGATGTCGCCGGTGACCGGCTGGATCGCGAAGTCCCACGCGAAGTTGATCGCGCCGCTTTGGGACGGGTTACCGCGGAAGCCGAAGCTCGCTGCGCCGGTGCCGTTCGCGTTCATGTACTCGACGCGCTGATTCCAGTAATCCTGAATGTAGATCTGCCCGCTGGCCGCGACGTGCACCCCTCGCGGCGAGTTGACGCCCGGAACGGGTGCTGCGGTGGGTGTGGTGTCCACTTCGCTGGTGACGCCCGTGGCAGTGAATGTCATCTCGTGGAGGTTGAAACCCCACTCGTCGGTCAGGACGAGATGGTTGTCCGACGTGGTCGAGAGCCCGCGTGGACCGACGAACTGGCCCGACCCGGAGACGGCGGATGGAATCGTGTACGCGAATGTCGCCGAGGTGTAATCGCCGCCGCTCGACAGGAGGTTGAACACCTCGACCCGCTTGCCGCCCGAGTCGGTGACGAAGGCGAGCGTACCGTCAGCGCTGACCGCGACACCACGCGGATCGTCAGTGAACTGGCCGGGCTCTGTCCCAAGGCTCCCGAATGAGAAGAGCAGCGTCCCAGCGCTGTTGAAAACGTCGCACTGATGGTTGCGCGCATCCATGACGAGCACGTCGGAGTTGGGCGCAACCGTGACCTGGCGCGGTTCGTTGAGCGTGCCACCCGCGTTGAACTGGCTGATGAAGTTGCCGGCGAGATCGGACTTCTCGACGCGTCCAGCCCCATCGACGGCGTACACCCAACCGTTCACCGCATCGACGGCGATGCCGTACACCTGATTGAACTGCTCGGATCCGGTACCTCTGGAACCGAATTGCGAGAGGTACGTGAATGCGGTCGGCGAGTTGGTCGCGCATGCAGATGCCGAGAACGAGAAGATCTCGACGCGGTTGTTCGGCGTGTCGGCCAGATACAGCTCGTTCGTTGCCGAGTCGTAGTCGAGCGCCCGCGCATCACCCATCTGGCCGTTGCCGTTGCCCTGCAGACCGCCGATCTGGCAATCGATGTTGTTGGTCGTCCGGTTCACCGCGATGATCCGGTAGTTCCCCGCGTCGAGGACGAAGTAGTACTGGGCGTCATTCGTGACGTCGACTGGATACATGTCCGCCTGCCCGGGACCGACCAGCGTGCTCGTATACGTCGGTGCCGTGAGCGGACCTGTGCTCCCGCTCGAGTAGTAGCCGACGACATCGACGATGAGGTTGATGCCGCCCACGTTGTTGTACAGATTGATGGAGCCGTCCGATCCCACACCGACCACGACGAGGTTGGTTGCGACATCCCCGACACCGGCATTGATGTCGGACACGCCCGGATGGCTCGCTCCGTCGGGTCCCGGAAAGACGGTGACGTACGTCGATGCCGTGGCGCTGAATGCGGTGATATTCGCGACGATCGCGACCGGTTCACCGGCGGAGCCCGTCTCGAACGGAATGCCGTCAACGCCTGCAACGCCGACGTTGAGCACGTGGCCGCCGGCCACGAGACCGTTGGGGCAGTTGGCAGTGCCACCACTCGTGTCACACACGCGAGCAGGCGTCGACAGCGCGGTGAACTGCGCGCCCGTCGCGGAATACCAGCCGTCGACATCGACGGCGACGTTGACCGAGCCCACGCTGTTCCAGATGGAGACGGTGCAGGTGCTGCCCACACAGGTGACCGGGACGATGACGCGGTTGGGGAGGACCCCATGCGCGGCGACGTTGAGATTCGATGCGTTCGGCCTGCTGGTACCGCCAGCGAAGGCAGTCAGCACCGTGGACGCCGTGGGGCTGATCGCAGTGAGGTTGAAGACCACGGCACTCGCGGTTGAGGGTACGGGACTGTTGTCACCGGTCACGGCGAAGGTCAATGTCTGATTGGCGCCGATCGGTGAGAGCCCGTTCTGGTCGCAGCGATTGGCGATGATGCCTCCGCCGGCGGCGCGTGTGTCGCAGATGCGAACCGGCGTCGTCGCCGACGTGTAGAGCGCCGTTGCCGTGGCCGTGACGTAGCCTTCGACATCAAGAACCACGTTGGTGCTGCCCATGTTGTTGTAGACGTCGATCTTGCCGTCCGCGGCGACGCCGACCTCGACGAGGTTGGCGAGCACTGCTCCCGCATTGGGGTTGACGTTCGATGTCTGCGGACGCGTCGCGCCATCGGGATAGACGCTGAGATATGTGTTCTTGGTCGGTGTCACGGCGGTGACGTTGACGACGACGGCGGTCACGCCCGATGGCGGGACCGGGCCTTTGCCTTCGATGGTGACGACGCGCTTCGCTCCTTGCGTGATCGGCCCGCTCCCGGCGCCCGTGCTGTCGTTGTCGCACTGGTTCGCCGCGACGGATCCACCTGCCGGCCTGGTGTCACACACCCGATATGGCGTGACTGGCATATATCCGCCCGACGATGTCGTCGTCGCGGGTGCCTTCCCCTGAGCGGACGCGGCTCTTGCTATCTGCGGTTGGCCGATCGGGATGAGCACCGCGGCAATGGCGACGGCAACGACGGCAAGCAGTCGCTTATGCACGGATCAATGCCCTCCGGTTGAGATGGTGTAGACGAGGATGCGGTCGTTGTAGGTATCGGCGATGTAGAGATTGCCGCCGGGGCCGAACACAACGTTCTCGGGATCGAACAGGGCCGTCGGACCGCCGCCGGTGACGTCGCTGCCGTCGATGGTCGCGAAGACACTGCTGTCCGATTCATTCAGGACGAGCACCTGGTTGTTGTTGCGGTTCGCGACAGCGAGCAGCCCGGCGCCGTTCGACGCTGCTCCGTATGGGTCGCTGATGCCGGTCGTGTACGTGGCCACCGTCGAGACGACGGAGCCGTTGCTCACGCTGAGCTCGACCACTCGGTTGTTCCCGCTGTCGGCGACGAAGACGTCACCGGTCGTCGGGTCGACGGTCACGCTCGTTGGGCTCTGGAACTGATTCGGCCCGCTCCCGACCGTTCCGAATGTGTTCACCGGCGCCTGGGTGGCGACGTCCCACGAGTCGATGCGGTTGTTTCGGGTGTCCGCAACCCAGGCGTAACCGCCTGCGATCGCTATCGAATCCGGGTAATCGACGTCTCCGAGCCCGACGCCCAGGGTCTGCGTCACGTAGCCGACTGAGTTGCAACCTGACATCACCGGCGACGTGATTGGTTGGAGGATCTGGATGTCGCTCTGCTTGGTGTCGGCGATCCAGTAGTCGCCGGTGACAGGGTCGACGGCCACACCGCGCGGCCAGTTGAAGTCACCGACATCGTTGAAACCGCGCTGCCCGCAGACGTTGATCAGCGCGCCGGAAGGATCGAAGACGTCGACGCGCTGGTTCACGGTGTCCATCGCGACGGTGTCGCCACTCGGGTCGAACCCGATGCCGCGCACCTGATTGAAGACCGAGGTGCTGGTCATGCCCGGAGGCACGATCGGATTGGGCAGCGTCTGATCGTAGGTGTATGAACCGAGTGCCGTGGGGCTGAACTCGACGAGACGGTTGCCCCAGAGATCGGCGCCCCAGACGTTGCCGGACGCATCCACCGCGACGCGTCGCAACTGCGAGAAGGTGCCGGGCTGCGAGTTGATACCGGGTCCGCCGATGTTGGCGATCCAGGTGCCGTCCGGCATGAACTCCTGGATGCAATCGTCATTCGAGTCGGCGACGTATACCGCCTCACCGCCGGCGCCGCCGTTCAAATAGGGGTCGGTGCCAATCGCAACGCCGTATGGGTTCTTGAACGCGCCGTTGCCGTTGCCGCTGCAGACGCCCGTGGTGCTCTGGGTGCCCTTGGTGCCGAAGCTGTTCGCACACGTCCAGGCCGATCCGTTCCAGGTGAACTCGACGATATTGTTGCTCTCATAGTTGGCGACGTACACATTCCCGGCCGCGTCCGCGGCGGCGTCACGCATACGGTTGAGTGCGCATGCGCCGGTCGTGTCGGTGATCGTCGCCGCGGCAGCGGGGCTCACCGGCGTGCCGTCGGTGTTCCAGACGGTGATCTGACTCTGAGTGCCGTCAGCGACGTACACGCGCTGGCCGGCCGGCAGGTTGGGCAGGTCCGCCGTGGTCGTGCTCACCGTGATGCCAATCGGCGCTCCGGCCGTTCCGGTGACCTCGGTCTTCCATTTCCTGATGTAGGTGCCGGTCGGGCTGAGCTCCATGACGCGCCCGTTGCCGTTGTCGGCGACGTAGATGTTGCCGGACGAGTCAACGCCGACGTCGCGGGGCTGCTCGAACTGGATATTGGAGGCGCTCGCGCCGCTGCCTTCAGTGCCGACCCGCCAGACCTGCGTGCCGCCGGTCGTGTACAGGGCGACCTGGTTGTTGCCCGTGTCAGCGATGACGATGTCACCAGCGTTCGCCGCGCCCTGGGGCACGATCTCCATACCTGAGGCGTACATGGCCGCGTGGCCCGGTCCACCGATGGTCGAGGAGTACGTCGCGCCGGTCGAACTCCACCACCTGCGTCGCGTAGTACCCGACGACATCGACGATGAGATCGATGCCGCCGACGTTGTTGTACAGGTTGATGCTCCCGTCGGAGCCAACCCCGACGACAACCAGGTTGGTCGCCGTCTGACCAGGACCCGGGTTGACATCCGAAACGTCGGGCTTGTTTGTCGATGCCGGCCCCGGATAGACGCTGACGTAAGTGTTTGCCGTCGCATTGGCCGCGGTGACATTGGCGACGATCGCGACGGGAGATCCCGCATCCCCGGTATCGACAGGGATTCCGTCGATGCCCGCGATGTCAACGTTGAGAACGTGACCGCCGGGCACGGTCCCCTTGCGGCATGCCTGGGTTCCAAAGCGCGTGTCACACACGCGTGCCGGCGTCGAGAGCGCGGTGAACAGCGCACCCGTTGCGGAGTACCAGCCATCGACGTCGACGGCGACGTTGACCGAGCCCACGCTGTTCCAGATGGAGACGGTGCACGTGGTGCCCGCGCAGGTCACCGGAACGATGACGCGGTTCGGGAGGTTCGCGTGCGCGGCAACGTTGAGATTCGATGCGTTCGGCTTGGTGATGCCGCCGGCGAAGGCCGTCAGCACCGTGTTGGCCGTGGGGCCGATCGCAGTGAGGTTGAAGACCACGGCGCTCGCGGTCGCCGGGACGGGGCTGTTGCCACCGGTGACGGCGAAGGTCATCGTCTGATTGGCGCCGATCGGCGAGAGCCCGTTCTGGTCGCAGCGGTTCTGGGCGATGCCACCGCCGGCGGCGCGTGTGTCGCAGATGCGAACCGGCGTCGTCGCCGACGTGTAGAGCGCCGTTGCCGTGGCCGTGACGTAGCCTTCGACATCAAGAACCACGTTGGTGCTGCCCATGTTGTTGTAGACGTCGATCTTGCCGTCCGCGGCGACGCCGACCTCGACGAGGTTGGCGAGCACTGCTCCCGCATTGGGGTTGAGATTTGACGTCTTGGACCCGTTCGTCGCGCCGTCGGGATAGACGCTGAGATACGTGTTCTTGGTCGGTGTCACGGCGGTGACGTTGACGACGACGGCGGTCACGCCCATCCCCACCCCGGGTACCGGTCCGACTCCATCGACGGTGACAACGCGCGTCGCCCCTTGCGTGATCGCTCCGCTCCCGGCGCCGGTGCTGTCGTTGTCGCACTGGTTCGCCGCTACGGTTCCACCGGGTGGCCGCGTGTCACACACCCGATATGGGGTCACCGGCGTATAGGCTCCCGGGGAGGTGCTGGTCGCCGGCGTGCTGCCCGGAGTGGACGACGCGGCGCTGGCGATCTGCGGCTGACCGAATGGCATCAGGACGGACGCGATTGCGACGCCGAAAACGGCAAGCAGTCGCTGATGCACCGATCAATGCCCTCCTGGTCTACCCCTGCGCGCTCGGCTCAACTCGTACGAACGCGCCGCCCTGCTCCCGGCCAGTCTAACAAACAAAACTGTGTGACGCAAGTGACGCGTTTGCCCCGGCCGAATGGGGTTAGCTTGGGTGTACGGCGACAACCGACCATTGATGGCCGCCATCTCGGGTCATCAAGAGCTGGAGGCTGTCCGGGTATTCGGTAAGCCCGTGGATTGCCACCCCCTGGAGCGCTGTCGTGAAACCGACATCGGACAATCCCAGCCCACCGTCACCGGCGCCGAACGTCGTCGTCCAGGTGCGCCCGTTGTCGAAGCTCATGTACAGCTCAGTGCCTCCGGACGATGCCGCTACCGACAGAGCCGTCGGCGATGCAGCGACCCCTTCGAAGTCGCCGCTGAACGGAGGATCCGCCACTCGCTCATAGGTCGTGCCGTCGTCCTCCGACAGGTACGCCGCTTTGCTCTGTGAGCCCAATCCGCCCCCTCCCGAACACACCACGAGAACGCGAGTCGACGTGGCGGCTCCGACCGTCGCCACTGTTTCGGATGGACAGGGCTGCGGCTCATTCCGCCACGTGATGCCGTCGACACTGCGATACAGCGTCGAGAGAGACTCGCTGCCTTGTTGGGTCACGATTGCCGGATGGAGCGAGATCCAGAAGACGCCTTGCGCGACCGAGATGTTGCCGGCGAATCCGGCTGGTCCGGTGGTCACGCTCGGGACGGCGTACCAGGCGTCGCTGTCAGTCCGACTGCCGAACAGGACCACGGGTCCCAGGGTATTTGGCTCGATTCCTTCCGCTATCTCCGCGTAGACGCGGCCATCCGCAGTCTCCAGCGCGCCAACGGAGCTGTTGGGTGCCTCGAGCCCGGCTAGCGCGATGCGCGTCCAAAGACGGCCCGCATCGTGGGTGGAATACAAGCGCGGCCCTGATATCCACCCGTCCTCGCTGTCGGCGAAGCGGAGCTCCCATTGCGCGCTCACGGAGAGCGTCGACAGGCTCGCGGTACTCACCCACGCCCACGTCCGGCCGGCGTCGAGCGTCTTCGCGAGACGGAGGCATGTCGCGGGACCGCACATCGATAGACCGAGTACCCACCCGTCGTCCGGGGAGACGAACGTGACGGACTCTGGACGGATTGACGCCGCCGTCAATCCGGTCGTTGCGGGCGACGGAGAAGGCGTGGCGTTCGCGGTGGGAGTCGGCGGCGGCGGCGTTGGCGTGGCCAGCGGTGGTGTCGGCGGGCTCACGCTGCGGAGAGGGTTCGTGTGGCTGCTGCAACCGGAGAGCAGGGCACTCGAGAGGCACAACGTCGCCGCGCCGATGGCGGCTCGTCTCATTCCCATGCCGATCGAACGCTGGGTCGTGCGCTTGGGTTCCGCCTTGGCGAACAGCGTGTCGAGCCAGGTCTAGTCGGCTATCTGGATGCATGCAGGCGATGTGCCACCGAGCCGCGATCGCGCCGTTGGAACTAAGCGGAGCACCTGCGGCGGTCCGGTCACACCCGGAGCATCCTCACGCGAGGGATCGATGTCATCTGCGCCGTCGTCGAAGCCCGCAAACCACACGAACACGCTTTCGTTCTCGCGAACCGGCAGGGCGGGGAACGTGTTCACGCTCGGCTCGGTGACAAAGAAGGCGAGCACTGCGCCTCCCTGGTCGATCAGTGCCGGTCGGACACTGCGGTTGAAGTGCTCGACAATCACGCTTTCCGCGCCGACTTCCAATGAGTAGATCGCCGCCACCACACGTCCGCGACCGGACCCGACAGTACCGCGAGGTGGACGAGGTTCGAGGTCGGTTGAGAATCCGGAGCCGATGCGCGCGGGACGCAGCAGTAAGACGTTGTCCGAGTCGGACATCGTGGCGTTCGCCACATCACGGTTCGCCTTCCAGACCGGACCACCGTAAAAGGCCTGCAGCGACTCGGCACGAGCGGTCATGTCGGGAAAGGACCGCAGCCAGACGAATCGATCCGGATCGTCCACATCGCGGAACTGACCGATCACGGTCATTCCAAGCTCTTCCTGACGCTCGATGAGCGTGCGATCGAACAGCTCAATCAGGACATCACGCTTGCCAGGATGCAGCGTGTACTGTCGTAGCTCGACGATTGGCGACGACGGCTCAGTGATGTCCACATATGCATCATCGACGATCGCCGATGTCGAAACCTCGCCGGATCCGGACAGACCGAATGGGATAATCGCTGCACATGTACGCACCCGACTGGCCGCTGCGAACCGAGCGGCTGCTGCTCCGCCCGTGGGAAGACGGCGACCTGGACGCTTTGTATGCGATGCAGTCCGATGAGGAGGTCGTCCGCTGGCTCTACTACGGTGTCCGCTCGCTCGACGCGGTCCGTACATCCCTGGCTCGGAAAATCGACTCCGTTGCGATCACAGGCGAGGGTGACGGCGTCAGTGCGGCCGTTGTCCTGCCTGATACCGGTGAGGTTGTTGCAGATCTGTCCTTGTGGGTGGTGAGTGAAGGCCACCAACAAGGCGAACTCGGTTTCACGGTGCACCCTGCGCATCAACGCAAGGGTTACGCAACCGAGGCGTCACGAGCGATGCTGGACTTCGCCTTCAACACCGTAGGTCTGCACCGCGTCATCGGTCGCACCGAGGCGCGCAACGCCGCCTCAGCGCGCGTGTTCGAGAAACTGGGGATGCGGCGCGAGGCGCTCCTCATCGAGAACGAATGGGTGAAGGAGGAGTGGCAGAGCGAGTTGGTATACGCGATGCTGGCCGCCGAGTGGGCGGCTCAGCGGACGCATCCCTGAAACGTCGCGTTCGGCAGCGTGGAGACATGCCTGATCGATTCCGCGCCGTCCCAGAAACGTTGCAGATCGTCGTGTTCCGCTGAGGAATCCCCAGCTACGCTCGGTGCGTGATCGCACCGCCTCAGTACTCGCCCGATGGACGCTGGTGGTGGAATGGCGCCACCTGGCTGCCGGCACCACCGCCGCCGGTTGGCTCATTCCCCCAGCCGTGGAGCGCCGCCCCAACGGTCCGGTATGCCGGCTTCTGGATTCGTTTCGTCGCGTATCTGGTCGACGCGGTGGTGCTGAACATCGTCGCGGTGCCGGTCAATCTGGTCGCATTCGCGAACAGCGGCTTCCTCTGCGTCAGCTCGCACTACACGGTGATCTCGTCGGGCGTGTCCTTCCAGGGCGTCAACTACTCGTGTAGCCCCACCGGCGCCGGTTACCTCATCTATTTCCTCCTCGGTCTTGTGTACTTCACGTTCATGTGGAGCACCGGCGCCACGCTGGGGCAGCGCCTCCTGCGGATCCGCGTGGCCGATGCGGCGACAGAGAAACCACTCAGCCTCGCGAGGTCATTCGCCAGGTACCTCGGGTTCGTGATCTCGGCTGTTGTGCTCGCGATCGGTCTTATCTGGGCTGCGTTCGACCCGCGCAAGCGTGGGTGGCATGACCACATGGCCAATTCCGTCGTCCTGCGCGGCCGGCAGGAGTAATCGGGCCAGCCCTCAGCGCACCGCTTGCTTCACGAGCGCGGTGATCCGTGCCTCGTCCGCGGCAGTGAGCTTCGTCAGCGCAAACGAGTCCGGCCACATCGAGCCTTCGTCGAGGTGCGCCTCATCGCTGAAGCCGAACGTCGCATATCGCACGTTGAACTTGGACTTCCCTTTGAAGAAGCAGACGATCTTGCCGTCTTTCGCATATGCGGGCATGCCGTACCAGGTTCGCGAGGCGAGCTCGGGCGCCGCTTCTTTGACGAGGGCGTGGAGCCGCTTGCCCATTGAGCGATCCGGCTCAGGCAGTTCGGCGATCTTGGCAATCACGTCGGCCTCACCTTCAGCCGCCAGCGTGGATGCCTTCATCTCCTTGACGCGCTCCCGCATCGCGGCTCGTTCCTCGGCCGTGAATCCGTTCGAGCGATTGGCGGGCTTCTGCGCTGCTGTGACTGCTGGCATTTCACTTTCTCCTGCGTGATTCCTGACGCGGATGGCCTTCAGCGTAGGATGCCGTTCCCGCCACGGCTTCTTGAAAACTGACCGATTGGCTCGGTGGCGCGGGTGGGTCACGTGCCCGCGTCTATGTGCGCTGCCGGATGAACGCCGTGAACACAACAGCAAGCAGCACGGTCGCGATCGCCGAAACGGCCAGCGTGCTGCGCGGTCCGAGCAGCGCGATCATCGGGCCGCCGAGCGCGCTGCCGAGGGGGACAACGCCGCTCGACACGCCGTGCCACGCCACCGCGCCCGCGGTCAGCTCACCGTCGGAAAGCTCCTGCTGGAGCAGCGTGGTCGACGCGGCCGGGTACGGCGCGTAGACCAGGCCTCCCATGGCGATGCCGAGCAGCACCACAACCGGCTGATCGGTCGCTGCCACAACGAGGAGTGCAACTCCCCACGCAGCCACGACGATGAGCGCGAATCGCCGCAGATTGGTGATCGGACGGGTTCCGGCGACGAGACCGCCGATCAAGGCGCCCGCTCCGAACGATGCCCAGATGAGGCCCAGGAGGCCCGGCCCGCCGTGGAGATCGCGCTGCACCAGGATGGGAAGCACGGTCTCGACCGGCCCGTAGAGACCGTAGAAAACGACCGTCAACGCCAGCAGCCATGCAAGCGTCGGCCGGCTCAGCAGGATTCTGAGTCCATGGCGTGTCGCACCCGCCGGCTCTGGTCCCTCGACGGCGGAGACGACGCGGCCGGGCACGGTCGCGACAGCGGCAAGCAGGACCGCGAATGTCGCCACGTCGATCGCGATGACAGCGGATGCTCCGAATGCGGCCACACCGATGCCACCCAGTGCTGGGCCGATGACCGTGAGTGACAACGTGTTCGTCGCTTCCACTGCCGAATTCGCGGCGAAACGGTGTTCGCGCGCGACATACGTCGGGACCAGCCCGACGAATCCGCCAAGTCCCAATGTGCGGAAGAGCGACGACGCCGCCAGCAGGACGATGAAGGGAGCGAGTCCCAACCGGCCGGCAAACGCGAGTGCCGACACCGCACCGAGCGCAAGCATGCGCGTCACCGCGTCGATCGCGATCAGCCCGCGGGGCGGCATGCGATGCGTGATGCGTCCCGCACCGAGACCGACGAGCGCTCCCGGCAGGATGTATGCGGCGAGGGCGAAGCCGACAACGTACGGTCGTTGTGCGGACGGCACGATCGATGCCGCGAGCCACGCGACTGCGACGTAACCGGCACCGTCACCGAGCGCGCTGACACCGTATCCGGCGAGCAGACGGCGGAACGGTCGCGAGTGCAGCGCCTGCCTGTACGGCATCATGACGTTGTCAAGACGGGATGCCCGCCTGCCTCTCGAAATGCTCGCGTTGCCAATGCTTTTCGTTGCACTCATGCGTCAGCCGTTTCGTCGTGAGTTTGATGGAGACGGAGGTCATGCTACGGAGCGGCTACCGCGGTGGCTTCTTGGAAACTGACCGATCACAATCAATCCCGTGATCGCAATCGCCGCGGCAGTCCTGATCGTGATCGGCGTTGTGTACGCCGCGCTGTGCGTCGCCCAGCTGGCAGGGCACACGACGACGCGCATACGAAAGCCCAATGTTGAGCCCACCAGGCGGCAACTTCGCGATGGAGCGATCTTCGGCCTGGTCATGCGGCCGTGATCGTGCTCGGCGGAGTGGCGTTATTGCGCGGTCCGCTGTTGAGTGGACATATGGGCCTCGGCATCTGGCTGGCATTCATGGCCTGCTGCCTTGTCGGGACACTCGTCCTGCGCAAGCGGAGTCACCGCGACGGCGGGACGCGCCGAGTTCGACCTCTAGACGGGTTCGACGATGAGCTTGCGCGTGTGCCCCAGGGTACCGATCGATGCGAGCAGCCGGCGGACCGCGCCTCCCTCAGGATTCTGAAGTGCGGTGCAGTCAAGCCAGATCTGCCGGTCTTCAGCGACCGCGGCCATCGGCTCGCCGCAGTCGCAGAACGGCGTCTCGCGCTCGGCCTGCTCGATGAGGGCAACAATTCGGGTGTTGTCTGTCTCGGTCATATTTAGTCTCCCATTGCATCAATACGATGCGTTCCGTATCATAGCATTTCCATGTCGAACGACAGCCTCCCCGGTGACCAGCTGAACCCAGTCGCCGCGGTTCGGGGCGGTCGTCCCAGGAGCGAGCGCGCGCACCAGGCCATCCTCACCGCGGCTCGCGAGCTCCTCATTGAGGAGGGCTTTGCGTCCCTGCGCCTCGAGCATGTGGCCGCTCGCGCCGGGGTGGGAAAGGCGACGATCTATCGCCGCTGGGCCTCGAAGGAAGCGCTCGCCCAGGACCTGCTGACCCAGCTCGCCGGACCGCACATCGAGGTTGCCGACACCGGCAGCACGCGCGAGGAGATGCTCGCCGCCGTCACTAACCCCATGCGCGCCGTCACCGAGACGGATTTCGGGCCGGTCATCCGCGCGATGCTGTCGCAGATCGCAAGCAACCCGCGCGTCGGCGACCCCTTTCGCGCGACCGTCGTCGAGGCGCGCCGCGCGGAGATCACCAAAGTGATCGAACGCGGGATCGCGCGGGGGGATCTGCGCTCCGATGCCGACCCCGGCGTCGCGACCGAACTGCTCGTCGGCCCGGTCTACTTCCGGCTCATGTTCGGCGGGGTCCTCGACCTCGACTTCGCCGAGCAGATCGTCGACAGCGTCATGCGGGGCTTCGGCGCCTGAGGCTCAGCGGAAGCGCTGCGCGTCGTGGGCCGCGTAGCGGGCAACCCCGCTGTCGATGCCGGCGGCGCGCTCGACACGCTCCGTGACGTCGGCCGCGATCGAGGCGGGGATGGCGCAGGTCATCGCAGTGGCGCCCATGCCGGTCCGCGTGCGGCTCAGCGCACAACCCACGCTCGCCGCGACGCGGTGCTGCTCGTGCGCGACGGCGATGATGTGGCACTGCGGCTTGCCCTCGATGCGCAGATCGGGCAGGGCATCGGACATGACCATCATCGCCTGGGGGTTCAGGCGGAGGAGGATGACGCTCGGATCGTGCGTCTCGGCGAGCGGGCCGTAGACGATCGCGGCCGGCCGCTTGGTTACTGCCGGAATCGTCGGAAACACGTCGGGTGTCACCCAGCCGGATTCCACGAGGGCACCGATGTCGGCGTGTGTGGCGGCCTCCTCGAGACTGAGCAGACCGTGCGTGTAGCTGCCGACGCTGCAGTTGGCGTGGTCCGCGGCGACGGTGCTGAACGTCCGCTCCGGGGCATGCATCCAGAAGACGCAGCCGGCGGCGACCCGTCCCGTGCGCCCGTCCGCCGTGGGCGCAGGCATCGGAGCGTCAAATGCCGGAACGGCATCGGGCACGGTGTCGAGAAACGAGATGGCCACCGGCGCGGCGAGCGGATGCAGCGCGGTGGTGAGCCGGTCGGCGAGTTCCGACCACGATGTGGCGGCGGATTCGGTGGTGGTCACCGCGCCATCATGCCCGACAACGCTCGCATCACCGCCTCAGACACCGATCCCGGCGCCGGCCACCGCCAGCTGCGCCGTGGTCGGCTCTGCGCAGCAGAACCACGGCTCGCTCAACCGCGGTGCCGCACGAAGCGTGGCTGGGAGCTCACGGTCCGAGTCGGGCCACGAGAGACCAGACGCCTCGACCGCGCGTGCGGTGAGGCGTCGGATGGCCGCATGCGTCGCTCGCGGCGCGGCACCGCTGTCGGCATCGACCGCGACCAGGTCCGCGATCTCCGCCTGGAGGCGATCCATCGCCGCATCTGGATGCTGCCAGAGATGGCTGAAACCCTCGGGGTCGTAGCCGTGCAGGTGCTCGCGCATCTCCGGCCGTGCGAGCAGCAGTGAGCCGGGGGGCACGAGCAGCCGGATGCTGAGCTGCACCGGGTCGACGCTGTCGATGAGGTCGCTGCCGGCGATGAGGTCGAGCAGATCCGTCTGGTCCTGCAGCGTGCTCCAGGGCGTGAATGGGAGTAGCGACGGGCGAAACGCGACCCCCACAGATCGACAGATGTCCAGCGCCGTCAGCACGTCCGCGGCCGAATGTCCTTTGTCGAGGATGTCGAGCACGCGCGCGGACGTCGATTCCACCGCCGAGACGATGAACAGGAGCCCGAGGTCGCGCAGCTCGGCGATGACGTCGGGGTGTTCGAGGATGTGCTCGACCTTCGTGGTGATGTCGAACGTCAGTTCCGGCAAGCGCTCGTGCACGGCACTTGCAACCGCGAGCGCGTGGGGGACCGCGTTGAGGAAGTCGGGATCCCCGAGGGTGAGGTGGCGCATACCCTCGTTCCACAGCCGGGCGACGTCCTCGACCAGCGTCTCGCGCTGCCACACCCGAATGCGGCCGTCGTACACCGCCGGAACGGGGCAGTGCCGGCAGCGGTGCACGCAGCCACGCGTGGCCTCGACGTAACCGGTGAGGCGCGCTTCACCATCGATGAGCAGCGTCGTGTAGCGGTCCAGCGGCGGCAGCAGATCGCGTGCGGGAAGCGGGAACTGCAACCGGTCGAGGACGATCGTCCGGGGGTCTGCGTCACCGTTGGCCAGGTGGACGAGCGCCTGCTCGTACTCGCCTCCGAGCACCGCATCGACCAGACCGGGCTCGAGCGCAGGCCCGCAGAGTGGTGCGTAGAGACCGAAGAGCGCGATCCGGATATCGCTGCCACGACGAGCGCGCAAAGCCCGAGCAACCGGGACCGCGAGACGCATCGCGGTGTGCATCGGGACGGCGATGGCGACGAGTTCGGGCGCGTCGAGGTCGGCGTCGGCGAGGGTCTGGACCGAGAGGTCTACCGCTCGAACGTCATGGTTCGCGGCACGGAGGAAAGCGGCCGCCGATGCGACGTGCAGCGGCTGGTGGCCCAGCTCGTAGCACGAGATGAGCAGAACTCTCATCCGCGCTCAATCGGAACGGTTGCGACTCGCATTGCCGTTTCAGGGTAGTCGGGGAGGCGGCTGCGGGTGCTGGCGGCTCAGCCGTGCATGGCGATGGCCGTACGGGCGATGGGGTTCGTGGCGAAGATGCCGCCACCCACGGCGACCTGGAATCTCGCGGGCCCTTGACCTACCACGGCGACACTCGCGAGGTCGAGTTGGCCACCGGCGAGGTGGGGCGCTCGAACGGCACGGAGGGCGTGACCATTCCAGTACTCGATCCGCGCAGTGACGAGGTTGGCGTCGACCAGCGACGCTGGGACGAGCGTGCAGGCTGTCGCGCTCCCGCAGCCGACTCCGGTCACATCAGCGATCGACGATGCGCCCGGGAGGGGCACGACCCGCCACGAGCGTCCATTCCACGCCTCGACAAGGCCGATGCCATCGTTGCCTCCCGCGAGGCAGAACCGGGCGTTGGTACAGCTCACGTCATGCACACCGCCCCCCGCCGTCCGCGGCATCGGCACCCGCATCCAATGCGACCCGTTCCAGAGCACGGCGAGTTGGGCGCCATTCGGAAAGCATCCCGGCGCACCAGGGATGTTGCAATCGGCTGATTCCCCGACGGCCATGCAGAAGTTCGTTGAGGCGCAGCTCACGCCGTCGAGCGGTACGAGCAATGCCGGGGACGGCGCCTGCCGCCAAGCCGCGCCGCTCCACGTCACGATCTCCGGATGTCCTCCGTTCTGGCCGACGGCTGCACAGAACGTGCTCGTCGGACAGCTCACGGAGGTGAGATACACGGCGGCCAGGTTGGGAACCTTGTCGCGGGTCCACACGTGACCGTTCCAGAGATCGATCAGGGTGCCGCCGGATGACTCACCGCCGTACGAGCCGACGGCTGCACAGAATGTGGTGGAGGCGCAGCTCACTGACATGAGGGCACTCCCCGTTCCGGGGCTGGGCGACGGCACGATGGACCATGTCGCGCCGTTCCACTCCTCCAGCAATCCGCTGTCTGCGAGCCCGGCGGCCATGCAGAACGTCGAGCTCACACAGCTGACCAACTCCAGGGTGGCGCCGACGCGCGGACTCGGGGAGTGGACGAGGCGCCACCCCCCGGGAGGGAGCGGTGCAGATGTGGTCAACGAGGCGGTTGAGGCTCCGACGCCTTCGGCTCGAGCCTGCGAGCCTCCGGACGCACCCATCAGCAGCAGCGCCGCCGCACCGAGTCCGAGAGCGAAACGCCGGCGCAGAGAGCGGCGCTCAGTCAACCGCTCAAAGGATTTCACGGCATCTCCTTCCTTCTAGCGACCGGCGGAGGCCCGAACGGCACCCCGACGGGTACTAGTCTGCGCCGCCGGCGAACCAGTTGTGAACTGCGGCGTGGGGGGTAGGCTTCCTTCCGATGAACCGCTGTCCCGCGTGCGGGCACGAGAACCAGGCCGGCGCCAAGTTCTGCTCTGAGTGCGCCGCCCCGATGGTCGAGGCCACCGCGGCCGTCCGTGAGGAACGCAAGGTGGTCACTGTGCTGTTCGCCGACCTGGTCGGGTTCACCTCGCGTTCCGAGCAACTCGACCCTGAGGATGTCCGGGCATTCCTCTCCCCGTACTACGCCCGCCTGCGGACCGAGCTGGAACGGTTCGGCGGCACGGTGGAGAAATTCATCGGCGACGCCGTCATGGCCGTCTTCGGGGCGCCGACGGCGCACGAGGACGATCCCGAGCGAGGGGTGCGTGCCGCGCTGGCCATCCGCGACTGGGTGCTGCAACAGGAGGTCGACCTGCAGTTGCGCATCGCGGTCAACACGGGCCAGGCACTCGTCACCCTCGGGGCGCGCCCGGAACAGGGCGAGGGACTCGTGTCCGGAGATGTGGTCAACACCACGGCGCGCTTGCAGACGGCGGCGCCGATCAACGGCATCCTCGTCGGCGAGACGACGTACAGGGCGACCGACCAGGCCATCACGTACCGGGCGGCAGCGCCTGTCACGGCCAAGGGAAAGACGGATCCCGTGCCCGCGTGGGAGGCGGTGGAGGCTCGCGCCCGGGTCGACGTCGGCGACATCGCGAACACGCGCGGGCCGATGGTGGGTCGAGCCAGCGAACTGCGGGTGCTCACCGACGCGCTCGCGAGGATGCGCCGCGACCGGTCGCCACAACTCGTCACGCTCGTCGGCGTTCCGGGTATCGGCAAGAGCAGGCTCATCGCGGAGCTCTGGAGCGTCGTCGAGGCCGACCCGGACTTCATCCACTGGCGGCAGGGACGTTCGTTGCCGTACGGCGACGGCGTGACGTTCTGGGCGCTGGCGGAGATGGTGAAAGCCCAGGCGGGCATCCTCGAGACCGACTCACCCGACGAGGCGGGCGAGAAGCTCGCGACCTGCGTCGCGGCACTGATTCCGGACCAGGTGGATGCGCAATGGGTGGAGGGTCATCTTCGGCCGCTCGCTGGGATCAACCGCGACACCGATGCGGTGGGCAACCGTCGCGATGAGGCGTTCACCGCGTGGCGACGTTTCTTCGAGGCGCTGAGCGAGGAGAGCCCGCTGATCCTCGTCTTCGACGACCTGCACTGGGCGGACGACAACCTGCTCGACTTCGTCGAGTACGTCGTCGACTGGGCTGTGGGCGTGCCGATTCTTGTCGTCTGCACCACGCGACCCGAGCTGTTCGAACGTCGCCCGGGGTGGGCCGGTAACACTCGCAACACGACACGACTGTCGCTCGCGCCGCTCTCCGACGCCGAGACCGCGGAGCTCATCAGTGGTCTGAGCGCTCGACCGCTGATGCCGGCGGAGACGCAACTCGTCCTGCTGGACAGGGCAGGCGGCAACCCCCTCTTCGCGGAGCAGTACGTGCGCATGCTCGCGGAGCGGCCCGACGCGAGCGAGCTCCCGTTGCCGGAGACGGTGCAGGGCATCATCGCCGCACGCATCGACGCGCTGCCGGCGGACGAGAAACGCCTGCTGCAGGAAGCATCGGTGCTCGGCAAGGTGTTCTGGCTCGGTGCCGTCATCGGCGCTGATGCGGATCGCCGAGCCACCGAGATGCGCCTGCACGCGCTCGAGCGCAAGGACTTCATCCAGCGGGCGCGACGCTCGCTCGTCGCGGACGAGGCCGAGTACGCGTTCCTGCACAGTCTCGTCCGCGATGTCGCATACGGACAGATCCCGCGCGGCGAGCGTGCCGAGAAACACCGTCTCGCAGCCGACTGGATCGGCACCCTCGGTCGTGGCGAGGATCACGCCGAGATGCGCGCGCACCACTACAAGAACGCGCTCGAACTTCGCCGCGCCTCCGGTCAGACAGTCGACGCGCCGTTCGCCGCATCGGCACTCGAGAGCCTTCGCGATGCCGGGGACCGGGCCTTTGCGCTCAACGCCTACGCGACATCGACCGCCTTTTATCGCTCGGCGCTGGAACTCGCCGCTGCAGGGTCGCCGGAACGCGCTCGCCTCCAGCACAAGCTCGGGTGGTCGCAGTTCCTCGGCGGTGAGATGGAGACCGAGACGTTGCGCGGGGCCGGCGACGCACTGCGGGCGGTCGGTGACTTCGAGACGGCGGCGGAAGCCGAGACGGTGCTTGCGGAACTGCTCTGGTATCGCGGCGAGCAGGGCTCGGCGATGGAACATCTCGATCGCGCACGCGAGCTGATCGCGAGGAGCGAGCCAACTCCTGTCAAGGCGTACGTGCTTGCGAGTGCGTCGCGTCACATGATGCTTGCCGGCGACAGCGTGGAGGCAATTCGCTTCGGACGCGAGGCGATAGCGATCGCCGAGCGACTCGGGCTCGACGAGGTACGGGCGAACGCGCTCATCAACATCGGCGTTGCGCGGTGCGACTCCGGTGAGATGTCGGGCATCGACGACCTCGAGCAGAGCCTCGTGATCGCCGCGGCCGCCGCCTCACCGACAGCGATCTGCAGGGCCCAGCTCAACCTCGCGTCAGTGTTGTGGCTGCGTGGGGATCTCGCGCGCACCGCAACCATCCTCGACGAGTTTGCCGAGGTGGCCGAGCGATCCGGACAGACGCAGCGGCTGCGCTCGATACACGCCGACATCGCGACGGGTCGGTTTGCGCGCGGTCAATGGAACGAGTCGCTGCGCTTCATCGATGGTTTCATCGCCGAGATCGAGGCTGGGCGACCGCACTACTCCGCGCCGTATTGCTACTCGGCGCGGGCTCGGATCAGGTCGGCGCGCGATGACACCACCGGCGCGCTTGCCGACATCGAGCGAGCACTCGATTTGGCCCGTCTCGCAACGGATCCGCAGTGTCTCTACCCGGCGCTCGCGGTGGCCGCACACGTCCTCATGGAGAATGGCGACGCCGAACGGGCCACCGTGCTCGTCAACGAGTTTCTCGCCGGGCTCGCGCAGGGCGTCAACCTCGGCTGGACGATGGACCATCTGCATGTCCTCGCGGCGACGCTCGTCGCACTCGGCCGCGGCGAGGAACTGGTCGGCGTTCTTCCGAAACGCGAGTACCGGTGGGTGGAGGCGGCGAGGGCGCGTGCTCAGGGCGATCTCCGTCGCGCCGCCGACATCTGCGCGGAGATGGAGGCGCGGACCGAGGAAGCGGCGGACCGGTTGCTGCTCTCGGAGGCACTCGTGGAAGAGGGCAGACGCAGTGAAGCGGATGTCGAGCTGCAACGCGCACTTGCGTTCTACGGCGAGGTCGGCGCAACGCGGTACCTTCGCCTCGGTCAGGCGCTTCGAGCGGCGTCCGCGTAGTGAGCATCTCTGCCGCCGACCAGCACCTTCGCGACCTCGCGCGGCTGCGCCGAGTCCGTGACCGGATCGACCGGGAGTACGCGCAGCCGCTCGATGTCGAGGCGCTTGCTCGCGGCGCGAACATGTCGGCGGGGCACCTGAGCCGCGAGTTCAAGGTGGCGTTCGGTGAGGCGCCGTATGGATACCTGATGACGCGACGCATCGAGCGAGCAATGGCGTTGCTGCGGCGCGGCGATCTCAGCGTCACCGACGTCTGCTTCACCGTCGGTTGCTCATCGCTCGGGACCTTCAGCACTCGCTTCACCGAGCTCGTCGGCATGCCGCCCAGCGTCTACCGGCGGCATGCGGCGCGCGCGACAGCGGGAATGCCGTCGTGCGTCGTGAAACAGGTGACCAGACCGGTCAGGAATCGAGAAGCGCCCGTCTCGGAGCCACAACTAGCATGACCGTCATGGAACCCGCCCATCACGTTCAGGAGATCACCATGACGACAGCGACAACGCAGGGAATCAAGACCGTGCTGCACCCCGTGACCGACGTGGAAAAGGCAAAGCCCGTGTACACCGCATTGCTCGGTGTCGCGCCGATGGCGGACGCGCCGTACTACGTCGGCTACGAGGCTGAAGGTCAGCAGATCGGACTGGTGCCGGGTGGCGGCGGCATGACCTCGCCGGTGACGTACTGGCACGTGGCGGACATCGAGGCGAAGCTCGCCGAGGTGACCGCAGCCGGCGCGACGTTGAAGGAGTTGCCGCGCGATGTCGGTGGCGGACGCCTCGTGGCCACCTTCACCGATCCGGACGGCAACGTGCTCGGGCTCATCCAGGACCGCTGACGCATGGACATCACCATCCACGGGAGCTTTCTCCCGCACAACGACCCCGATGCGTCGCTGGCGTTCTATCGCGACACCCTCGGTTTCGAGGTCCGCAATGACGTCGGCTACGGCGGGTTGCGATGGATCACGGTTGGCCCCGCGGGCCAACCGGGTACCTCGATCGTGCTGCACCCGCCGGCCGTCGACCCCGGGATCACCCCGGAGGAGCGCCGCACCATCGTCGAGATGATGGCCAAGGGCAGCTACGCGACCATCCTCTTTGCCACCGAAGACTTGGACGGCGCTTTCGAACGTGTCCAGGCCAGTGGCGCCGAAGTGGTCCAGGAGCCCATGGATCAGCCCTACGGAATTCGTGACTGCGCGATTCGCGATCCTGCGGGCAACCTCATCCGCATCAGCGAGGTGCGCTGAGCCCGGGCAGTTCCTTCAGGTCAGGGGGTGGGCACGAACCGAACGAGGTACTCGTGACCCGACGGCGTCTGCGCGCTGGCCCACAGCGCGCCGTCGTTGCCCACGACAAGCGTCCCGTCGGCGTGCAGCGTCGCCCCTCCCACGGTGGGGAACGCTGCGCTTCGGTCGATCGTCCCGGTGGCGTCCATCCGGAAGAACCGATCGGGATCGCTGCGTTCGGCGCCCGCCTCCCACAGCGAGCCTGCTGCGTCGACTCCCAGCTGATGCGCGCCGCCGAGGCTGACCGCCACGGGGAAGATGAAGCTGCTCGCGCTGGTGGATCCCGGCGTGAAGCGGTCGATGCGCAGGCAGATCGCGGTGGGCTGACCGATGCAGAGTTTGGGGTCTGCCACCCAGAACGTCCCGCCGGAGCTGGGCAGCAGCGCGATCAGGTCGTTGCCAGGGATCTGGATCCCGGTGGTGACACTGGACGAGGTGTACCGCCCCATGGTCTCGTCGTTGGTGCCGCCGATCGCATAGATCGCTCCGTCGTTCCCGAGGGTGACCGGACCGGTCCGCACGCCGGGCCGCGCCGGCGGGAAGATCGTGACGACACGGCTCGGCGTGATCTCAGCGACGAACGACACTCTCCGCCCGCAGCTGTAGTCACCGCACGGGTTGCCGAGCGACACCCACAGGTTGCCGCTCGTGTCCGCCGCGGCCCCGCCACACGTGCTGGGCGCTGCGATCGACGGCAGGGTGATGGGTTCGACGACGCCGCTCGGGGTCACCAGCGTGACCGCACACGCACCGGCGCTAAAAGTGGACGTGTCGTCGTTGGCGTACGACCACACACCCTCCGGCCCGGCTCCGGCGATCACCGCGGGAGTCGTTCCATGAGGAAGCGTGGTCGTGGTCAGCGTTGCTTGACCACTCGGAGTGATCGTCCCGAGCTGCGAATGCGTCGTTGCGAACCAGAGCTGCCCGTCGGATCCGGAAAACATTTGCGCGATCTTGAAGCTGCCGGAGACAGCGAATGTCTGCAACCGACCCTGAACGGCGACATTCGACGCTGCAGCGACGGGTGATGCGGACGCAATGGTTGCGGCGACAAGTATTCCCGCTGCGCTCACCAGGATGGTCGTTGCGCGCACGCCGCGCGCCAATGAATGGATTTGCATCGCATCAGCCCCTGTGGTGCCCTGCCCGAATACCCCGAGGCGATCGTAACAGGCGGTACCACGCCCTGCCGGCCGGGGTTCAGCAGCCAACGCAAGCTGTGCGGACGATAAACTCCGCAGGTGATTCCCGAAGGTCGCTCACGAGTGCGCCGTTCATAGCAATGGCATTCGACGAAGTGTTGGCGCAACGCCTCCGCGAAGCGCTGCGGATCTGAGCCCGACGTGATCGAGAAGCGCATGTTCGGCGGTCTTGCGTTCCTCGTCCACGGCAACATGTCCGTCAGCGCGAGCGGTCAGGGCGGGATGCTCGTGCGCGTTGATGCGGCCAGCACGGACGAGCTCACGACTGATCCAAACGTCCACATTGCGGTGATGCGTGGTCGAGAGATGCCTGGCTGGCTCCGTGTGGACGACGCGGGACTCGAGTCCGCGGCGCAACTCCGCGCGTGGGTGAAGCGCGGCGTCGCCTATGCGAAGTCGCTCCCGCCGAAGCGCTAGCTCTTCAACGCGGAACGGCCCGCGTCCGCTGCTGCATCGGCGTCATCAGCGGCTTTCTCGGCGGCTGTTGCATCCTGCTCTGCGGCGCGGAGTTCGGTCGCGAGCGTGTCGGCGTGGAGCCGCTTGGCCCTCGCGAGATCCCGGGCCCGCACGGCTGCTTCGGTGAGTTTCTCAGCCAGGCGTTGCGCGGCGTCGCGCTCTGCACGTTCGCGTTCCTCGCGCTTGCCGCGCTCCCGGGAAACAACGTGTGGACGTGGTTTCTCGTGTGCATTGACGTGGCGCAATGGCGCGAGCATGGCAGCGAGCTCCGGGGTGTCGGCCAGATCGCCGTCAGTGGTGCCGAATCCGGACGGTGCGATCTCGTGGTCCAGCGTCCCGTGCCAGAGCGCCAGGCGATCGTCACGACCACCGGTGGCTGCCGCGTGCAGCGTCGTCTGGATGCGACGGCGGGTGTCATCGCTGCTCGCATTGCCCGCGCGTTCGAGGATGGTGCCGGCACCTCGCGCAGCCCGCTCGACAGCGTCGCGGAGACGGCCCGATGTCGCGAGGAGGGTTTCACGCGTCTCCGATTGATCGGCGACACCTCGCTGGGCATCGCTCGCATCCGCGGCGGCAGCGAGCAACTCCGCGAGCATGTTCTGGTCGTCGATCGCCAGCTGATCGATGGCCCACACCGAGATCGGAGGCTTGCGCGCCTTCCCGATCGCCGCGGCCGCCTCCGGATCGGACGGTCGCGTCTCACGCACCAGCCGCGTACGACGGGACACGAACTCGTCGAGTGGCCCCTGATATAGGTCGCTCAACAACCTCTGCAGGTCGCCGGTCTCGCCCATCGGTCACATTCTGGCCGCGCGGGGTGTCAGGAGTAATGAGCGGCCATCGCGACCAACAGCCAGGAGGTGACAAGGATGCGAGTGTTTGTAGCGGGAGCGAGCGGTGCCATCGGCAGCCGCATCGTCCCTCAACTGATCAGTGCCGGGCACCAGGTGATCGGTACGTGCCATTTGCCCGGCAACGCCGAGCGCATACGGGCGATGGGTGCTGAAGCTCTCGCGCTCGACCTTCTCGATGCCCGCGCCGTACGAACGGCCGTCCTCGAGAGCAAACCTGACGCGATCGTCCATCAGGCAACAGCGCTCGCGAACGCGAGATTCGGCAGGCATCTCGATCGCACGTTCGCGCCGACCAACCGGCTTCGCAACGAGGGCACCGACGCGTTGCTCGCCGCCGCCGCTGACGCGGGCGTCCGCCGCTTCGTCGCCCAGAGTTTCGCCTGCTATCGCTACGCGCGCACCGGCGGTCCGGTGAAAACGGAGGAGGATCCACTCGATCCCGCACCGGTCGCCGGCACCGAGGAGACGAATGCCGCGATGCGCCACGTGGACGAAGCCGTGACTGCGGCGGGCGGGATCGCCCTTCGCTATGGCGGGTTCTACGGCGATGCGAGCGACGGTCTCATCGGGCCTGTCCGGAAGCGCATGTTCCCGGTTGTCGGCAACGGGGGAGGAGTCATGTCATTCATCCACCTCGACGATGCGGCCGCTGCGGCGGTCATCGCGCTGCAGCACGACGGACCCGGGATCTACAACATCGTCGACGACGAGCCTGCCCCGACCAGCGTGTGGCTGCCAGAACTTGCGAAGGCACTCGGTGCCAAGCCGCCGCGGCACATGCCGACCTGGATCGTGCGCCTGATCGCCGGCGAAGGTGGTGTCGTCATGGGCACGGAATCCCGAGGTGCGTCGAATGCGAAGGCCAAGCGCGAGCTCGGTTTGGTGTTGCAGTATCCGAGCTGGCGTGAGGGCTTCACCGCCGCGTACGCATCCAGCGAGCCGGTGCTGCAGACAGCCTAAACACTCGCCTCGAGTTCGATCGCGCAGGCGCACCGAGACGACGGCGACGATGCAGAACGTCGCAATCGCGCACGTCGCGACGCCAAGTGGCAACGATCGGATACCCGCGACGCTGATCAACCTGCCGAGGATGGCGGGGACCATCGCACTGCCGAAGATCGCGCCGAGGATCACGTACGTCAGCACGGTGGCGGCGTTGGGGAGCACTTTCGTGAGCCATGTCAGCGCCACGGGGAAGATCGGGGCGGCGCACAGGCCGACGATCGCGAAGCCGAGTGGAGCGTAGAAGTTCGCACGAATCCCGAGCAGCACGACGGTCGCCACAGCCAGCGCACCGAGGATGAGCGTCGGTGGGCTGAGGCGCACCGCCAGCGGCGCCGCGAACACACGACCGAGCGTGAAGGCAACCCAGTAGAACGACGTCGCGGCCGCGGCGAACTGCACCGATCCACCGAGCGACACGAGGTCGGTCGCCTCCCATGTGCCGACGCCTGCCTCGAGGCCTTCATAGATGAACAGCAACACCGCAAAGGCGACAACGAAACCCACAGTGCGGCCCGTGACGAGACGCGGCGCGACGGTCGCCTGCGGCGTCGAACGTGGTGTTCGCGTAAAGCCCGCAACGCTCAGCAGACCAACAATGCCAGCACCGGCGAGCACCGGTGCATACCCGCCGGTGATGCCGACCAGGGCCGGTCCCAGGAACGAGCCGACGCCATAGATTGCGTTGACGAGGCTCAACATTGCCGCACTGCGATGACCGAATCGCGTGGCGAAGTAGAGGTTCACCAGGATGACGAGGCCGCCGGCTCCGCATCCGGCAACGCCTGCCGCCAGGAGCAGCAGCGGCCACGAGGGCGCGAGCGCCGCCGCCACCAGGCCGACGCAGAAGACGAGCGCGCAGAGCATGAGCCGGCGGCCGACACCCAGGCGGGAGCGGGTCAAGCCCATTGTCGCGATGCCGACGCACTCGCCGAGAAAGTACGCAGTCACGATCAGACCCGCGGTACTGCCACTGATCTGGAAGCGCGAGGCGATGTGGGGGAGCGACGGTCCGTAGGTGGACTGGACGACCCCAGTCAGGAGGAATGCGACGAACCCCGCTGCGGTGACCGCGCGGCCGGACACCGTCTGCTCACTCATTCGCTGCCATTCTGGCCACCTGGCCCGCTCAGGCCGCGCCGTCGCCGCTCGGAGTGTCGCTAAGGTTGAGGCGCATGGCAACACCTCGTGAGCGCGTCAACGACCTGACGAGCATGCGCGAGACGGCGCGCCAGGAGATGCCGGCATCGGTTCGCGACGAGGTTCGCGTCCTTGGCGACGTGCTCGGGCAGGTGATCGCGGAGTACGGCGGCGACGGGTTGCTCGCCGACGTCGAGGCGCTGCGAAGAACCGTCATTCGGGCCCGCGGCGACGGCGATGGCCGCGGCGGTCATGCGGAGGCTGCCGACGCACTGGTGAGCTCGTGGTCGCTCGATCGGGCGGAGTTGGTCGCTCGAGCATTCACGTGCTATTTCCACCTCGTGAACCTTGCGGAGGAACGGTTTCGGGCACGCGCGCTGCGCGAACCGGATTACGGGGCCGAAGGTCCGCCCGAAGCACTTGCCACAGCGCTGGCAGCGGTCCGGGACGAGCTCGGGGAGCGTGGACTCGCCGAACTCCTTGAAGGACTTCGGGTTTCCCCGGTGTTCACCGCGCATCCCACCGAGGCGCGGCGGCGCGCCGTTACGTCGGCAGTCCGGCGCATCGGTGAACAGCTCGAACGTCGGAGCGATCCCCGGACGTCGGACGCGGAACAGGTGGACGCGCGACGTCAGCTCCTCGAGTCCGTCGACGCCCTGTGGCGAACAGCGCAGTTGCGCAGCCAGGAGTTGCAGCCGCTGGATGAGGTACGCGCGCTCATGGGCGTCTTCGATGAGACTCTCTTTCGCCTCGTTCCCGACGTCTACCGAGAGCTCAACGCCGGACTCGCAGCATCAGAACTCCGGCGCCGTTCCGACGCTAGCGCCGGCGTTTCTCCGGTTCGGCAGCTGGGTGGGCGGGGACCGTGATGGCAATCCGCACATCACCGCGCACGTGACGCTCGAAACGATGCTCATCCAGTCCGAGCACATCCTGCGTGGGCTGGAGGCAGCGGCAACGCGAATCGGCAGAAGCCTCACTGTTGACTCGTTGACGACGCCGCCGGATGCGACGTTGCTGCAGCGCCTTCGAGCCACACGTACAATGGCGGCGGGGCGAGCGGACCCGATCGAGGCGCGCGCGCCCGGAGAGCCGTATCGACAGTTCCTGCTGCTGGTTGCCGAACGCATCGCGGCGACGCGCCGCGCCGATCTCGCGCTTGCATACACCGGTCCGGAGCAACTGCTCGATGACCTCAGGTGCATCCAGGAGTCGCTCGTGGTGGCGGGAGCGCCGCGCCAGGCGTATGGAGAGCTGCACGATCTTGTCTGGCAGGTTCAGACCTTCGGCTTCCACCTCGCGGATCTCGAGATTCGACAGCACAGCAGCGTGCACACGGCCGCGCTGGCGGAGCTCGACGGTGGCGGCGTTCGGTCACAGGCAACGGACGAAGTGCTCGCGACGCTGCGCACAGTGGCGTTGTTGCAGCAGCGTTTTGGTGTTGCGGCGTGCCATCGCTATGTCGTGAGCTTCACTCGGAGCCCGGCCGACGTTGCAGCCGTGTATGCGCTTGCAGGGCGCGCGTGCGCGCCGAACCCCGCTCCAGAGCTCGATGTCGTGCCCTTGTTCGAGACGATCCTCGACCTGCGTCACGCCCGCGACATCCTGGACGGCATGCTCGAGCTCGAGCCGGTACAGCGGCGTCTCGCCGCATCAGGACGCTCACTCGAGGTCATGCTCGGCTACTCGGATTCGGCAAAGGAGAGTGGTCCGCTGACGGCGAACCTCGCGCTTTACGCCGCGCAGGCAGAGCTTGCGGCATGGGCCGTGGAGCGCTCGATCCGGCTCACGTTGTTCCACGGCCGCGGTGGCGCCCTCGGGCGTGGTGGCGGGCCGGCCAACCGCGCGGTGATGGCGCAGGCGCCAGGCTCGGTCGCGGGCCGATTCAAGGTGACCGAACAGGGAGAGGTGATCTTCGCGCGCTATGGCAACCGCACCCTCGCGCGACGCCATCTCGAGCAGGTGACGTCCGCCGTGCTCCTCGCGTCGGCGCCGGCCGCGCGGGAGCGGACGGATCGCGCCGCTATCCGCTTTGCCGAGCTGGCACACACGCTGGATTCGGCAGCACTCGCCGCGTACACGGAGCTCACGCACATCGACGGATTCGCCGCGTATTTTTCCGAGGTCACGCCGGTGCGCGAGCTGGCGCGGCTGCACCTCGGTTCCCGACCCGCACATCGCAGCAGTGATGCGTCGCTCGAGTCACTGCGCGCAATCCCGTGGGTCTTCGCGTGGTCGCAGATACGCCTCAACCTTCCTGCCTGGTACGGCATCGGCAGCGCGCTTGCCGCGGCCGATATCGACGAGTTGCGGGTGGCATACCGGGAGTGGCCACTGCTGCGCGTGCTCATCGACAACGCCGAGATGAGCCTTGCCAAGACCGATCGATTCATGGCGGTCGAGCACCTGCGGCTCGGGAAACAACCGGCAATCGCGGACCGGATTCTCGCTGAGTACGACCGCACCATTGACCGAACGCTCGCGATCACCGGTCAAACGCGGCTGCTGGAGCATCGGCGTGTGCTGTCCTGGGCGGTGGAGTTGCGCAGCCCGTATATCGATGCGCTCAGTCATCTGCAGCTCCGCGCGCTTCGCACACTGCGCACCGGAGCAACGGGTGAGTCCGAGCAGCGACGACTCGAGCAGCTCCTGCTCCTCACGGTGAATGGAATAGCGGCAGGTCTGCAGAACACGGGGTAGGCTTGCGCGATGGAGGCACGTCTCCGGCTTGCCATCTGTCTCACCTGCGGCATTGTTGCGGCCGTTCCCATCTTTCTCCTCACGGAGTGGCAGGTGGCCGCACTCGCCGGGTGGGATATCACCGCGATCATCTTCATCGGGTTCATCGTGGTCGCGACGCACGGCAAGGACAGCGCGGAGACCAAGGCGATGGCGACGCACCAGGACGACTCACGAAGCGCCGCAGAGGCAGTCCTCGTCGGGGCGAGCATCTTCAGTCTCGTCGGCGTCGCGTTTGCGCTCATCGCTGCCGCCGACACCAGCGGGCTGACGAAGTCGGCGATCAGCGGGCTCGTGGTCCTGAGTGTCCTCGTCTCGTGGGCCTCCGTCCACGCGGTCTTCACGCTCCGCTACGCCCGCATCTACTACCGCGATGGTGGTGGGATCGATTTCCATGCCAAAGACGTGCTCCCTGATTTCGGCGATTTCTTCTACGTCGCGATCACGATCGGGATGACCTTCCAGGTCTCGGATACCGACCTCAACTCGAAGGCTATCCGGATGACGGCGGTACGCCATTCGCTGCTGTCGTATCTCTTCGGGGTGGTCGTCTTCGCGACCACCATCAACGTCGTCGCAACGCTCCTCAGCAAGTAGCCCGCTTGCCGATGTCAGACAGGTGGTGACATGGTCGTGACACAGACGCTGAACGCGGTCTGAGCGCTCGTTGCAGTGTCTTCCGGGAACCTTCGGACCGGTGACCCATGCTCAAACGATGGCCGAGAGAGTGCGTGCGTGGCTGATCCCTGCTTCGAGTGAGCGGTCGGCTCAGATCGTCGTGCCGCCGGAGTTCCGCGAGGCCTGGACAACGACCGTTCGGGAGTGGGACTGGCAAAGCCCGGCGATCCGCGAGCGCAACATCAGCGCCATCCAGAGCCACTACCGGGCCGATCCCGAGGTCGCCGCCGGACTTCCCCCCGCGCTCGCGATCGACTGGTGCCGCGAAGGCCGTCCCGAGCCCTCGGCGTGGATCGAGGCCAGGCTGGAGTCCATCCTCGCCGCGGAAGGCCGCCGCTCCGTCGCTTAGGGCTTGCAGCCGGCTGGTATAGGATCGTCGCGAAGACGTCCGCGGGAGTGCAGGGGGTCGGCAGTGATCGTCGTGGACGGCAAGGCGGTGTTCACCGAGTTGAGTGAACTGGTCGAGCCTGCGCATACCGCACTGCTGCTCATCGACATGCAACGTGACTTCGTCGAGCCCGACGGCGTCTTCGCTTCCATGGGAGTCGACGTGTCGATGTACAGCGAGTTGCGTCCGGCACTCGCGAAGCTGCTCGAGGAGGCCCGCCGCGCTTCCGTACTCGTCATCCACGTGCAGAATGCCGCCCTCCCCGATAGGAAGAGCGACTTGCCGGCGCAGATCCGGTTCAACCTGCGGATGCACAAGGACTATCGAGGTGACGGCGCTCCCCTGCGTTACTCGGTTCCCGGCACGCCGGGCCACGAAATCGTCGCCGAGCTGGCACCGCTGCCCGATGAGCTCGTCGTACGCAAGTATCGTTCGAGCGCATTCTTCGGGACCAACCTCGACCTGCTCCTGCGCAGCAACGCCATCAAAACCGTCGTGATCGGCGGCTGCACTACCGAGGGATGCGTCGAGTTCGACTGCGCGCGACGCGATGTTCAGTGACTTCTACGTCGTGATCGCAACCGATTGCGTTGCCAGCGACGACCGCGAACAGCATGAGGCGTCCATGTTGCTCATGCGGCATCGCTTCGATCTCGCGAATGCCGGCGAGATCAGCGGCGTGTGGCGCGCTGCGCCGGAGAAGAACGTCGACGGCTGAGTCCCACGCGTGCGCCCTGTCGTCCGCTTCACCGGAGTTTCCATGATCATCACCGACGTCATCGCGGTCCCGGTCCGCTCGGGTTTCTTCGTCGACGACCAGGCCGCGATCGGTGCCGGTGCGACCCACGACGGATTCACATATGCCGGCCACCCGTTGACTGCCGGATTCACCGCGATCCGTCAGGCGGGGGAGGCCGTCTCGGTGTTGCTGCTCCTTGATGACGGGCAGGTGGCGTGTGGCGACTGCGCGGCCGTCCAGTACTCGGGCGTTGGCGGACGCGACGCGGTCTTCGACGCAGTCGCCGCTGCCGAAACGATCGAACTTCACGTGGCGCCGTTGCTGCGTGGGACGCAGGTCGGCGATTTCCGTTCGTCCGCGATGTTGATCGACAGCCTCATCGTGGATGGCCGTCCACTGCACACCGCCATCAGATACGGGGTAACGCAGGCGCTGCTCGACGCGACCGCACGTGCCCGCGGCGTGACCATGGCGGAGGTGGTGCGCGACGAATATCGGACGGGCATCGCGATTGCGCCGGTGCCGATGTTCGTGCAGTCGGGCGACGAGCGCCACACCAATGTCGACAAGATGGTGCTCAAGGAAGCGGACGTCCTGCCGCACGGCCTGATCAACGAGGTTGGAACGAAGCTCGGAGAGGACGGGGAATTGTTGCTCGCGTATGTGGCGTGGGTCCGCGACCGGATTCTCGCACTGCGCACGCGGCCCGACTATGTGCCCAGGCTGCATTTCGATGTGTACGGGACCATCGGCAAGGCGTTCGGCGGCGACGTCTCACGCGTGGCTGCGTATCTCGCGCGCGTCGGCGATGCCGCCAGGCCGTTCAGCGTCTGCGTCGAGCATCCGATCGACGCGGGTAGCCGGTCTGCACAGATCGAGGTGTCAGCGGCGCTTCGTCGCGCGCTCACGGCTCTGGACAGTCACGTGCGCATCGCCGTCGACGAGTGGTGCAACACGCTCGGGGACATCGAGCTGTTCGTGGATGCCGGCGCCGCCGATGTCGTCCATGTCAAGACGCCCGACCTGGGCGGCATCAACAACACCATCGAGGCATTGCTGCTCGTGCGCAGAGCAGGGCTCGAAGCGTACTGCGGTGGGAGTTGCAACGAGACGGATCGGTCGGCGCAGGTCTCTGCGCACATCGCCATGGCGTGCGGCGCCGCCCAGGTGCTCGCCAAGCCCGGGATGGGCGTCGACGAGGGAATGATGATCGTGGGCAACGAGATGGCTCGTGTGGCGGCACTTGTCGGCGCGCGCAGTCGCGCCCTCGCATGAAACCGCTCGCCGACATTCGCATCATCGCCGTCGAGCAGTACGGCGCCGGCCCATTCGGCAGCGTGCATCTTGCGGATCTCGGCGCCGAGGTGATCAAGATCGAGGATCCGGCGACCGGCGGTGACATCGGGCGCTACGTCCCCCCGTACCAGGAGGGCGAGGACAGCCTTTTCTTCGAGGCGTTCAACCGCAACAAGTTGAGCGTCAGCCTCGATCTCACGACGCCGGACGGACGCGCGGTCTTCGAGGACCTCGTGCGCGTCAGTGACGTCGTGTACTCGAACCTTCGCGGCGATGTCCCGGCGAAGCTCCGTCTCACCTACGCGGACCTCGCGCACCTCAACGCGCGGATCGTCTGTTGCCCGCTGACGGGCTACGGGACGTCAGGCCCACGCGCAGCCGAGCCCGGATACGACTATCTGTTGCAGGGCATGGCCGGGTGGATGGACCTCACCGGCGAGCCGTCCGGACCGCCGGCGAAGTCCGGCCTGTCACTCGTCGACTACTCCGCAGGGCTCGTCGCGGCGATCGCGATGCTTGCGGGCGTCCACGCTGCGCGTCGCGACGGCATCGGGATGGACTGCGATGTCAGCCTGTTCGACACCGCGATGTCGATGCTCACCTATCCCGCGATCTGGAATCTCAACGGCGACTTCGTGCCAACGCGCACGCGCCACTCCGCGCATCCGTCGCTGGTGCCGTTTCAGGCGTTCGAGACCAGCGACGGGTGGATCGTCGTCGGTTGCGCGAAGGAGAAATTCTGGCAACGCCTCGCGATCGCGATCGATCGACCGGAGCTTGCGAACGACTCTCGCTTTGCGACGTTCGCCGACCGCAGTCGCAACGCGGCGGAACTCCTGGCGCTGCTCGAGCCGGTGTTCGCGACGCGCACGGCTCGCGACTGGCTCGACCTCCTGGGTGGCGCCGGCGTTCCATGCGCGCCGGTGAACTCTGTCGCTGCGGCGCTCCGCGATGAGCAGACGGCGGCACGCGGCATGGTGGTGGAGACCGAGCATCCGCGGTTCGGCACGGTGCGGCAGCTCCGCGGCCCGGTCCGCGTGGGCTCGACCGAACCGGACTACCGACGCGCGCCGTCGCGCGGCGAGCATCGGGATGCCGTCCTCCGGTCGACGCTGGGGTATGACCAGGCACGGATCGACGAGCTCGAGCGTGGCGGCGCCTTCGGCCAGGGAACGCCGTCGGCTTGACAATTCGCGACTGTGCGGCACGATAATCGCGGCGATCCGTCCGCTGATCGTGGAGGTTGCCGTTGAGCGAGGTCACGACCCGATCGAAGCGAGCGCAAGCGCTGATTGCGATCGTCGCCGTGACGGCGGGACTCGGTGTGGGCGCGGTACTTGCGCTCACCATGCATCGCTCCGCAGTCGCCGCACCGGTGGTGATCTCGCCGTCCGCCAACGTCATCAGCGCACCGCTGACGCGTCAGCCAACTCCGGCGCTCACCGGGTTGACCGACCAGAACGGGAAGGCCATCTCGCTGACCGCGTACAAGGGCCAGGTCGTGCTCGTGGCGTTCATGGACCCGCTCTGCGTCGATCTCTGCCCAGTGCTCGGACGGGACATCGTCGCGGTCGAGCAGGCGCTCCCCAAGACGATCAAGCCCGTCCTGCTCATCGTGAGCGTCACGTCCGGCCGGACACCGGCCGACGTCCAGGAGTTCATCAAGACGAATCTGTCCACGCAGTGGGACCCGGGCTGGCACTGGCTCATCGGTCCGAGCGACGCGGCACTCAAGTTGACGTGGCTGGCATGGGGTGAGCCACTCGAGCCGCCGAAGTCCAACTACCTGGATGTCATCGACCCGCAGGGGTACTTGCGCGTGACGTACCCGGCGCCCCTGTATGTCAGCGATGTCGTCTCGGCCATCAAGACGGTCGCGGCCGAGTAGGTGATCGGGGTGTTTGCGCAAAACGTGCGCAAACATTCGTGCGCGCTAAGTCTTGACGAAGCCCTACGCATGCGCCGATCATGCGGCCCGCGGAGTGCATTCCTTCCAGTTGGCGGAGGACCGGATGCGCCTATTCACGACACTGACCCGACCGGGAGTCCGATCGAACACGCCTGCGTGGGGACGTGATGGCGGCGCGTTTACTGAAGTGAGGCAAGCATGCGGATGAGACTGTGGGTCCTCGTGGCAAGCCTGGTCGTTGCAGGCGTGCTGGTCGGGTTCTTCGTGACGCGGTTCCTCAATCCCGTGCCGCCCACGATTGTCGCGACGTCCACGTCGGCGACCCTGCAGGGGAGGCCGGTTGTCGACATCACGCTCACCACGGTCGCGGCCGTCGGGTCGGAGGGTGACGGCAACAATGAGCATCCGAACTGGGTCGGTTATCTGCCGACGACCTACCTCCACGTCCCGGCGGGTGCGGTCGTGCACATGACGATCAATCAACAGGACGGCTCCTCTGGCCTGCGCAACCCGTACTTCTCGCTCGTGCGCGGCACGGTCAACGACCAGATGACCGTCAACGGCAAGGTGATGTCGGCGCTCGACCCGACGCTCCCCGGGCATACGTTCACCATCCCCGACCTCGGCGTGAACGTTCCCCTCGAGGGGGTCGCTGACGACGCCCCGGCCGGGGCAACCAACGTCGTGCAATTCGACTTCGTCGTGCCGAGCAAGCCGGGGCTCTTCCGCTGGCAGTGCTTCGTCCCCTGCGCCGCAGGCACCCTGTACGGCAACGGCGGCCCGATGCAGACCCTCGGCTATATGGCCGGCGAGCTTCAGGTGGGCTGACCGATGAGAAACCGAGCAACAGCGGCCCGTATCGTCATCGGAACATGGCTCATCCTTGCCGTGGGCGGTGACATCGGCCTGGCCCTCGCGCCGATGCCCCCCGGGCAGGCGTCCAACCTCGCGGCCGACGAAAGCACGGTCATCAGGGTTCTCGCGATGGCCGCCTGGCCGATCTTCTCCGGCGTGCTTGCGGCCCTCTTCTTTACGCTCGTGATCAACAAGATCGCGCCACCGCAACGCGAGGCCACTGCGAGCGAGCTCCGCGGCAACGGGCGTCTGCAGGCGACATGGATTGCCATCACGGTCGTGCTCGTGCTCGTGCTTGCGACCTACGGCACCGTGGAACTTGCGGTCGAGGAGCCGGGCGGCGGCATCGCTACCTCGTCCGCATCGCTCCCGCTTCCGACCTCAACGGACCAGCCCCTCGAGGTGCAGGTCATCGCCCAGCAGTGGTGGTTCACGTACCGGTACCCGGCTTATGGGGGAATTGAGACCGCGCAACTCGTCCTTCCTGTGGGGCAGAAGATCCAGTTCAACGTGACCTCGCTCGACGTCGTCCACTCGTTCAACTTCTACGCGCTCGGCGTGAAGGCAGACGCAGTACCACTCAACGACAACCAGGTCACGGTGACCCCGACGGAGATCGGCACGTACCGGGTTCAGTGCACAGAACTCTGCGGGCTGTGGCACGGCAACATGGCTGACAACACCGCCATGATCGTCAGCCAGTCTGACTTCGCCGCGTGGATCCAGCAGCAGACAGCGCTCGATGCGCCGGTCATGAAATATCTGCCGCCGTACAGCCATACGTACGAGCCAGACCCACAGATCTACGGGTCGTGATTGTGCCCAACTCGCAACTACACGAAAGGATGCAGAAGTGGACGCTGTAGCACCAGCACGACGCCCGATGCGGCCGCGACCGACACTTTCGCGCCGCCTGAACGAATGGGGCCTGCTTGTCGGCGTCGTCGGCGCGATCATCGGTTTCGTCGTCGGCTGGGCGATCGGCAGCGTCGCGATCGCGTACTCCTTCGGAGAGGACAACTCGCTCGGGTCAGACCCGGGGATCCTGCTGGGATACAGCCTCAGCGTCGTCGGATTTCTCGCGGGGATGGGATTCCTGAACTATCCGATCGGCCGCCTGCTCGGAAAGCCGAAGGCGACCGAGGAGGAGAACGCGTACCTGCACGGGGAAGGCGGCGGCTTGGCCCGTTACTTCCGGATGACGACCGATCACAAGGTCATCGGGCTGCAGTACCTCGTCATGATCCTGGCGTTTCTGTTCATCGGTGGGCTCGGGGCAATGTTCATCCGCGCCGAGTTGCTCACGCCGTCGCCGACTGTGGCCACGCCGCAGTCATATCTCACGCTTGTCGGTCTGCACAGCACCCTCATGATCTTCATGGCGTCTGCCGCGATCATCGGACCGTTCGGGAATTACTTCGTCCCGATCATGATCGGCTCAAGGAACATGGCGTTCCCGCGCCTCGAGGCACTCACGTTCTGGCTGCTCCCGCCGGCAGGTCTCATCTTGCTCTCCACCGTCTTCCTCGGCGGCTTCACAACCGGTTGGACAGGCTACGCGCCGCTGTCCGATCAGAACGTTGCCGGAATGGACTCATACCTGATGGCCTTTGCCCTGATCGGACTGTCGATCGGATTGTCGGGATTGAACATGATCGCGACGATCCTCACGAAGCGCGCTCCAGGAATGCCGCTGACCAGGATGCCGATCTTCGTGTGGGGGGTTTTCGTCACTTCGTTCCTGGGACTCCTCGCGTCGCCTGCGCTCATTGGTGCCGTCTTGATGGAGACCATGGATCGTGCATTCCAGACGACGTTCTACGTCCCCGCGGGCGGTGGCTCACCGTTCCTCTGGGAGAACCTGTTCTGGTTCTTCGGACACCCCGAGGTCTACATCTTCATCATCCCCGCGTTCGGCATCGTCATGGAGATGCTGCCGGTGTTCACGCGTAAGCCCCTTTGGGGATATCGCGTTTCCATCAGCGGAATGGTCGGGGTGGGGTTGCTGAGCTTTATGGTCTGGCAGCATCACCTCTTCGTGAGTGGCCTCGCTCCCTCGCTACGCCCCTTCTACATGTTCTCGACGGAGTTGATCTCGGTCCCGACCGGCATCATCTATCTGATCGCCCTGGGTTCGATGTGGCGTGCACGCACACGCTTCAGCACGCCGATGCTCTTCATCTGTGCGTTCTTCTTCAACTTCCTCATCGGAGGATTCACCGGAGTCTTCCTCTCGGACGTGCCGAGCGACTTCACGCTGCATGCCAGCTACTTCGTCCAGGCACATTTCCATTACACGATCATGGGTGCGGAGGTGTTCGCGCTGATGGCGGCGATCGTCTACTTCCTCCCGAAGATGACGGGATTCACCATGGACACCAAGCTGCTCAAATTTCAGGCCTGGGCGGTATTCCTCACCTTCAATGGCACCTTCATCTCACTGATCGCGGTCGGGATCCTCGGGATGACGCGCAGAACCATCAGCTACGCCGCGTATCTGCAGCCGCTCAATGTCTCTGCATCGGTGTTCGCATTTGGGTTGGGCGCTTCGATGGCTCTGTTCCTCGGGATCCTGATATGGGAGGCCGCCATCAAGAAGACCCGAGCGGTCGAGAACCCGTGGGAGTCGCTGGGTGTCGAGTGGCAGGTGCCGACTCCGGTCCCCGCGTTCAACTTCGACAAGGTCCCGACGGCGTGGTCGCTCCCCTATGACTACGACACCGGCAAACCAGCCACGGATCTTGGATCGGTCACACCTGCGTTGAGCGGAGCATAAGCATGAGTGACGTCGCGAGCCCCACTGGCCTCACGGTTGTTGAGGACGTCGCCGGAGGCGAGCAGACCCTCAAGGTCGGCTCTCGCCTGATCATGGGCGCGAACACCACGCTCCAGCTGACGTTCCTGTTTACGTTCTTGTATCTGCGCGCCAACAACTTCGGCGGGATGTGGCACCCGAGTGGCGTCAGCGCACCACCTGAGGTGCTTGCCCTCGTCTCGCTTCTCATCCCTGTGGTCGCGTTGCTCGCCTTGTGGGCCGTATCGAGGGGCATCGCGCGCGGGACGACGAACCTCAACGGGCTCCTCTGGCTGGCGCTTGCCTTCGTGGTCCTCACCGGCGCAGTTCGAATCCTGATGATGTATCAGTTCGGGTGGGACCTCCAGAACGGAACGTACATCGATATCTCCACGGTCTGGTACGGCGTGATGCTTGCCGAATTCATCATGGTCGGTCTCTGGGTGCTGAGCATCGTCATGGGACACGTCCGTGGGACGGCGCCGATCACCGCGATCCAAGCACGTGTCGTCGTCGAGCAGTGGTCATTCATCACCGTCGTCAGCTTTGCGGTGTACGCCCTCATCGAGTTCGTCACGTAGGCGGCCGTCATGCCCTGGTCTCCACTGTTCGACTGGAGTTTTGAACCAGTACCCATCGTCGGCATAGCGACGGCGGCATACCTGTACTGGCGCGGCCGCCGCGCGGCATCACCTGCGCTCGGCCGGTCGGCTGCCTGGGACCAGGGCGACACGGCGTTCGCGCTCGGGCTTGGGGCACTGGTGCTCGCGCTGGTGTCGCCAATCGCGTACTTCGACATCACGTTGCAGTGGGACCACATGCTCCAGCACGTGCTCCTGCTCCTGGTTGCGCCACCGTTGATCCTGCTCGGCGATCCGTTCCGCACGGCTTGGGCGGGCTATCTCGCGGCGCAGGGCCGGCCGGTCGCGATGTCCGACAGCCGGCCTGTCCGCGTGGTGGGCATGCTGCATGCCGGCGCGAAACCGGCCGCCATCATCGTGCTGCTCTTCAGCGTGAACCTCCTCTTCTGGCACATCCCGTCCGTGTACAACGCGACCTTGCGGATCGAACTCGATCCACGATCTCGAGCACCTCACCTTCCTCGTCCTCGGGCTGCTGTTCTGGGACCAGGTGATCACCGTGTTCGGCACGACGCGCCAGTTGTCCTTCCTGGGCCGGGCTTCCGTCGTGCTGACCGGCCTGGGTGTCAGCTGGATCCTCGCCATCGCCATCGGCTACGCCGCGCAGCCTCTCTACGCGTACCCGGTCCCGACGGGTGGGCTGAGTCTGCTCGCTGACCAGGAGATCGCGGCTGGGGTGATGTGGGTACCGGGCAGCGTCCCGTTCATCATCGCCTTGATCTGCCTCGGCATGCGCTGGTTCGACATCGAGGACCGCCGCGCTCCAGCGACGGTCGCGACCCAGCGATGACGCGGGCGCGGACGCTCGTCGTGATCGCAGCCGCGTCGTTTGGCGTAGCCGGATGTGGAGCGGCCCATGTCGCAGCCAGCCCCACGCCACAAACCGTCACGGCGTCCGGTGGCCCGACCCTGACGGGCAGCGACGTCAGCATCACAGCCTTCCGTGGACACCCGGTGGTTCTCGTCTTCTGGGCATCCTGGTGTGGTCCGTGTCGCGACGAGCAGCCCGATTTGAACAGCGTGTACGCCCAATGGTCTGCTCGCGGCGTGGAGTTCCTCGGCATCGACCTCCGCGACGACACAAAGGATGCGCTTGCGTTCCAGCGCCAGCTCAAGATTCCGTACCCGAGCATTGCCGACACGCAGGCCACGCTCGCCGTCGACTACCGGATCCCGTCGGCCCCCGCGCTCGTGTTCCTCACCGCGCAGGGTAAGGTGGCTGACGTTGTCCTTGGCGCGCTTGGGACAATGAGCGTCGCCGAATTCAACACCGAGATCACGACGCTGCTCGGCGCCTCGAGCACGAGCGCGTAGGAGCACCGAATGCAGACGAGCGCTGAGGTCCTGAACACCGCGGATGCCGCGGGTGTTCTCGACATCCCCATGCGTCCGGTGGCCGTGTCCGGTTCGATGGCTCGGGTGCGACTCACCGCGCGCGACTACGTGAGCCTCACGAAGCCACGCATCATCGTGCTCCTCGTCCTCACCGAGCTTGCGACGATGGTGATGGCCGCACGGACGCTTCCGCCGGTACCGTTGCTCCTCTGGGCCGCGCTCGGCGGCGCGCTGGCGTCAGGCGGCTCCGGGGCCATCAACTGCTGGTACGACCGCGACATCGATCGGGTGATGGCGCGAACCTGCAGCCGTCCCCTCCCTTCTGGGCGGATCCGGCCGTGGCAGGCGCTCGTGTTCGGCGGATCGCTCATCGCCGCGGCGGTGATCGTGTTCGCGCTGGCGGTGAACCTCCTCTCTGCAGCGCTCGCGCTCGGCGGCGGGATGTTCTACGTCTTCATCTACACGATGGTGTTGAAGCGGACGACGTCGCTCAACATCGTCATCGGCGGCGCCGCCGGCGCGTTCCCGCCGCTTGTCGGCTGGGCTGCGGTGCGTGGCGATGTCGGATGGACGGCAGTGGCGCTGTTCGCGCTGGTGTTTCTCTGGACGCCGCCGCACTTCTGGTCACTCGCCCTGCTCCTCCGCGATGACTATCGCAGCGCGCGTGTTCCGATGCTTCCGACCCTGATCAGCACGGCCGCGACCTACCGGCGGATCCTCGTGTACCTCGTCATCCTCCTCGCTGCGAGCCTGATCCCCGCGCTCTCCCTCGGTATCGGGTACCTGATCCCGGTGGTCGCGCTCGGCGCGCTGTACTTCGGCCTCGCTCGGTGGGCGCAGCGCGAAGGAAGCTCTCGCGCCGCTGCGCTCCTGTTTCACTACTCGCTGGCATACCTCGCGCTGGTGTTCGCCGTCGGAGCCCTTGCTGCCGCGCTCTGAGCGCGACGAGGTCTCAGTCGGCCGGCGATGCCGACAGCCTGACTGCCGGCTCTGCGCGCACGTCGAAGTTCACCGACCGAGCGACGAAACAGAGGTCGTGGGCGCGTTCGTGCAGCGCTTTCGCTCGTTCCACATCGCCGGCGGAAATGGTCACCTCGGGATGCAGTGTCACCTCCTCGAAATGCCCGCCGCCGTCAGGGGTTTCCACCATCGTCCCGGTCGGGTGGTCGACGTAACCGGTGACCACGATGCCTTCTTTTGCGCAGAGCACGAGATACCAGAGCATGTGGCACTGCGACAGCGATGCGACCAGGAGTTCCTCGGGATTCCACCGATCGGCCGCTCCGCGGAACGCTGGGTCCGCCGACGCAAGCAGGGGCTGTTTGTCGCCGGCAGTCACTTCGCTCGAACGATCGAACGTGCCGTATGCGCTCGTCCCGGTACCGGTGTTGCCGGTCCATGTGAGTGTCAGCGCATACGTGTGGGTCTTCGGCACAGTGTCTGACCTACTGCCTACCGCGGCAGCTGGGCTTCGATGGCGGCGATGACCTGCTCGTCGTGGGGCGCAACCTTGGGGCGGTAACGTGCGACGACCTCGCCGTGCGGCGACACCAGAAACTTCTCGAAATTCCACTGCACGTCGCCGCCCTTTCCCGTCGCGTCTTCGTGCTCGGTGAGCTCGGCGTACAGCGGGCTCCGAGCAGGGCCGTTGACGTCGATCTTCTCGTAGATCGGAAAGGTGATCCCGTAGTTCTCCGCGCAGAACGACTTGATTTCGTCGGCAGTGCCGGGTTCCTGCTCGCCGAACTGGTTGCAGGGAAAGCCGAGAACGCTGAAACCGCGATCGTGGAAGCGCTCCTGCAGCTCCTCGAGCTGTATGTATTGCGGCGTCAAACCGCATTTGGAGGCGACGTTCACGATGAGCAGTGCCTCGCCCTTGTGGTCGGCGAGCGATGCGGGTGCGCCATGCAGCGTCTTGACGGGTGCATCGTAGATCGACACGGTCCTCTCCTTGGTAGAACTGCCGAGATACGAGCGTAGCACCGAGGTCCCGAACGTCAGGCTGCGAGCACCGCTACCGTTTCGTTCGCTTCGTCGATCTTGCTGACGTCACCACGCCGCACCGTCGCTGCCAGGACCGCCGCACCGCCGAGCATGAGGAACGCACCGACAAAGAACGCGACATGGAAGCCGTCGACGAGGGCGGCGACGCGCGCTGCCGCGCTCGGCACATGGCCGAGGGCCGTGAGCGTGTTCGAGGTGGTGTTCGCGGCCAGGGTTGCGAGCACAGCCAGACCGATCGCGCCGCCGAGCTGCTGCGAGGTGTTGAGCAGGCCGGACGCCAGCCCCGCGTCATGCTCATCGACGTTGGTGGTCGCGATGAGCGTGATGGGCACAAAGGTCAACCCCATGCCGACGGCCATGATCATGAGACCCGGCAACAGGTCGCCGAGATATGTGCCTGCCACCGGAATCCGGCTGAGGAGGATGAGCCCGACTGCCGCGATGCACATACCGACCAGGCCGACGGCACGAACACCGACGCGGCGGATCAGCTGCTGGGAAAGACCCGCGCCGACGACGATGCCGCCCGTCACCGGAAGGAAGGCGAGCCCGGCACGCAACGCGCTGTAGCCGAGCACCTCCTGCACGTAGATCGATGCAAAGAAGAAGAGGGCGAACATGCCCGCGGCGACCAGCAGCATCGCCGCGTTGGAACCCGTGATGGAGCGCATCCGGAAGATGCCGAGGCGGACGAGCGGGTGGCGCAGCCGCGACTTCGATCATCAGGAACGCTGCGAGCAGGGCGGCCGAAATCGCGAGGAGGCCGAGCGTTGTCACCGAGATCCAGCCCGCGGTCTGCGCGTTGACGAGCGCATAGACAAGCAGCGCGAGACCGCCGGTGACGGACACCGCGCCGGCGATGTCGAACCCGCGTGCAGTCTCGACCCGGCTCTCGGGAACGTAGCGGAGCGCGAGCACGATGGCGATCACGCCGACAGGCACATTGACGAAGAACACCCACTGCCACGAGAAGAGGCTGGTGAGGACGCCGCCGAGCAACAGCCCGATGGCGCCGCCGCCCACGGCGACCGCGCTCCAGACACCGAGTGCAGTGGTGCGCTCACGACCTTCCTTGAAAGTCGTGGTCAGCACCGCGAGCGCGGCAGGGGAGACGAGGGCACCACCCAGTCCCTGCAGGGCGCGGCCGGCGACGAGGATGCCCGCGGATCCCGCGAGTCCGTTCATCAGCGACGCGGCAGAGAAGACGACGATGCCGAGGAGGAAGAGCCGGCGACGGCCGATGAGGTCCGCGGCGCGGCCGCCGAGCATCAGGAACCCACCGAAGGTCAACGTGTACGCGTTGACGATCCACTGCAGGCTCTCCGGCGAGAAGTGGAGCCCGCGCTGGATCGACGGCAGCGCGACGTTCACGATGGTCGCATCGAGGATGACCATGAACTGGGCAAGTCCCACGATGACGAGGACGAGCCAGGGATTGACGCGGCGAGATTCCATTGCGTTCGTCCTCACGTGGGGGGTAGAATCGGAGCGTTGGCTCCGCTTATGAGGTACTATACGGAGCGATGGTTCCGTTTGTCAAATCAGGGCAGGACGCGCAATGAGCACGGCAAGGGCAGGGGAGGGACGGGTGGACGCAGAGCCGCCCGATGTCGAACGGCACCTCCGCGTCGACGCGCAACGCAACCGTGAGCGCGTCCTCGAGGCAGCGAACACACTCCTCGCGACTCGCGGCGTCGACGTCTCCGTGGATGAGATCGCGCACCTCGCGCAAGTCGGAGTCGGCACCCTGTATCGCAACTTCCCGACCAAGGGCGCGTTGCTCGAGGCGCTGCTCGCCGCGCGCATCGAACCGCTCGTTGCCGTGGCACGGGAGTTGGTGTCGGCGGATGACCCCGGAGAAGCCTTTGTCTCGTTCGTCCGCCGGATGAGTGATGAGTTCGCGAACTTCAAGGCACTGGCCGACGCGATGGTCGCTTCGGGTGTCGATCTCGATGTGGCGAAACGGGAAATCTCCGCGGACCTGTTCGAGGCCGTGGGCGCGCTGTTCCAGCGCGCACAGATGGCTGGGCGCGTCCGCCCCGACGTGACGATCAACGACGTCTCCGCGATGATGATGGGCCTGGGCCATGCGGATCCCGCGTTCATGGATCCATCGCAGCGCGCGCGATGCGTTGCGCTGGTGTGCGACTCACTGCTCGTGGGCGCGAGAAGCGTTCTGCCGCAGCGCCCAGTTCAGGTCTGAGTCAACGTCGCCGTCGGTGCGGTGGCGCGGGCGATCATGTCGAAGGCTTGATTGATGAGCGCGACGTACTCGTTGTGAATCATGTCGGCGGTGTCGCCCGCGATCAGCCGTCGGACCGCATACAGATAGATGACGCGGCACGCAGCGATGAGGAACGCCGCGAGCAACCGCGGGTCCAGACCGCCGTCCAGTGCGCCGGTGTCGGCGGCGATCACCGCAGCGACATCCGCCTCGAGGACGTCGACCTCGGCGCGAGCAGCTGCCATGAGCGTCGGGCTCCCGGCGACGACGAGCCAGAACGCCTGAATGCCGTCCCGCAGCGCAGAGAGGGGATGCCGTTGCGCGGCAAGGTCGAGAATCAGGTGGCGCACGGCGTCGGCGATCGAGTCGCCGGGGCGACGGCTGCGCAACGCCCCACGCAGCAGGGCCATCGCCTCGTCGCCGCGATCGAAGAACAGCTGCTCCTTGCGCGGGAAGTAGTTGAAGACGGTCACCTTGGAGACGCCGGCGACGGCAGCGATGTCGGCGACGGTGACCTCGTCGAATCCGCGCTCGATGAACAGCGCGGTCGCGATGTCCGAGATGCGCTGCCGCGTCTCGCGCTTCTTCCGGGAGCGGAGGCCCTCGGTCGCGGGGGCAGTCAGCTTGACGCTCATCTCTGGCATTAGTATACTCAGCTCAATATTGAGTTGAGTAAATCAATCATGAGGACGGCCAGGATGACCGAGTTCGATGTGGTGATTGCCGGAGGCGGACCGGTCGGCCTGATGCTTGCCTGTGAACTGGGGACCGCCGGGATCCGGGTGCTCGTCGTCGAGAGGCGAGCCGAACCGGACCTCACGGTCAAAGCGGGGTCGATCACGATCCCGACGGCCGAGGCCTTCGAGCGTCGCGGCATGCTCCCAGCCGTCGCGCACTTCCACGAGCAGACGATCGCGCTGATGGCCGGGTTCATGGCCACGCGCGCAGCGAACGCCGACGGCGCGGCGGCACCACCTCTGCGGCCGACCCCCGCCCCGCGACCGGCACCCGCCGGGCACTTCGCGGGTCTGTGGGGCCTGGACGCCGCCCGGCTGCATCTCGGCGACCCGGACATCCCTCAAGGCCCGGCGTCAGGTGTCTCCATGGTCAGTCAGCAGGCGATCGAAGCCATCCTCGCGGAGCGCGCCACGGAACTCGGTGCGGAGATTCGGCGCGGCGTCGAGGTGATCGGCTTCATCGCAGACGACACGGGAGTCACCGTCGAAATCGACGGCGCGTTGCTGCGAACCGGCTGGCTCGCCGGCTGCGACGGCGGTCGCAGCACGGTCCGCAGGCTGGCCGGGTTCGACTTTCCTGGAACGGAGCCGACCATCACCGGCCACCAGGCGATCGTCGACATCGTCGATCCCGAGAAGCTCCCCAGCGGATGGAATCGGACGCCCACCGGCATGCTCGTCCACGGTCCCGTTCCCGGACGCATCCTCACCGTCGAGTACGACGGCGTGCCACTCGACCGCGATGCTCCGGTCACGCTCGAGGAGTTGCAGGCGAGCCTGAGACACGTGAGCGGCACCGACGTCACGATTCGCGGCGTCTCATCGGCGACCCGGTTCACGGACAACGCCAGGCAGGCCACGACGTATCGCATCGGCCGCGTCCTCCTTGCGGGGGACGCCGCGCACGTGCATTCGCCGTTCGGTGGCCAGGGCCTCAACCTCGGCATCGGAGATGCTGTCAATCTTGGCTGGAAGCTCGCCGCGACCATTCGCGGCACAGCTCCGGACGCGCTCCTGGATACGTACACCACCGAACGGCATCCCGTCGGAGCCTGGGTGCTCGAGTGGACGCGTGCGCAGGTTGCGTTGATGCGGCCGGACGCGCACACGGGTGCGCTGCGCGACATCGTCGCCGACCTGATGCGAACCGACGATGGCAACACGTATTTCATCAAGAAGATCTCCGGCGTCAGCACGCGGTACGACCTGGGGAGCGACCGCGACATCGTCGGCAAGCGTGCGCCGAACCTCGAGCTCTCCGACCAGTCCCGGATGGCGGATCACTGCCTCGACGGGTGGGGCGTGCTCTGGGATCTCTGCGACGACGCGGCGATCCGGACAGTCGCCGCGGTATGGGCTGATCGTGTGCACGTGATCACCGCGCGCGCGCCGGCTGCACCGGACGCCGGCGCAATGCTGGTGCGGCCTGACGGCATCGTCGCGTGGACGTCAGGCGGATCGGATGCTTCCGCGGCGCTCGAGCGTGCGCTGCAGCGATGGTTCGGCGCACCCATACCGGGTGCACGCCGTCAGCGGCTCTCCGCGGCCTCTTTGATCCCCTGAAGCACCGGTCCCCAGTTTTTCGCGGCCATCTCGTCCGCTGCTTCCTGACTCGGGTTGTTGTCCTGGCGCAGCGTCAGCGTGGTCGTCTCATCTCCCTCCGCGAGGAGGTACGTCACCGTGTGGTAGTTCTCGGGCTTGTCATCGGTGCCGCCCATCGGGCTCCAGTGCGTGGTGGCGAGCTCCTTCGGCGGATCGAAGACGAGCACGGTGCCCTTGTCCTCGTAGGACTTGCCTTTCCATTCGCCCGACCATGTGATCGGGCCGCCGATGGTCCAATCGGTCTGCATCGTCGTGCCATGCATGTACTGCTTGACCTTCTCGGGGTCGGTCAGCGTGTCCCAGACTGCTTCCGGCGGTGCGTCGATCGAGATCCTCGTCTCGGCGACAAATCCTTCGCTCATCAGTTCGCTCCTCCTTGCGCAACGTGAATTCGCGTATTTGAAAGCTTATAGTGATAATATCAGTTTGGCCATGGCAACAGTCACGACCACCCCGGCGAACCGGACAGCGTGGGAACGCCTCGGGACGCCGCTTCGGGCGCTCGTCTGGGTGCTGCTCGTTGCGGGCGCGCTCGCGATCTACCGAGAGGCGGAGACGTTCGTCGGCCACGTCTTCAGCGTCGTCCTGCTCTTCGTGTTCGCCGCGATCATCGCAGTCGTCCTGACTCCGGTTCTCGACCTGGCCCAACGGTTGCGGCCGTTCCGGAACCATCGCGGGCCGGCGGCATTGCTTCTGTACGCGTTGTTTCTCGCGGTGCTCGTGGGCATCGGGTTCCTCGTCGGACCGACACTGATCGCGCAGGGCAAGCAACTCCCCGAACTTGGCACACACGTGCAGACGCAGCTGAACCGGTGGGGCGTGCCGGTCAATCTCAACGCGGTCTTCAACAGCTTCAGGGGATTCAGCCTCACGTCCCAATTGGGACTCGTCACCGGCGTCGTCGGCTCGATCGTCAGCGTCGTCCTCGTTGTCGTCATCTCGATCTACCTGCTCATCGAAGGTCGCGCGGTGATCGCAACGTTGCGCAAGCTCTTTCCCTCGCACACGCGCCTCTTCGACTTCCTGGCGCTAGCGGTGGGATCGACCGCGGAAGCGTACGTGCGCGGACAGGTGCTGATGTCGCTGCTCATCGGCGTCTACATCACCGCCGCGATGGCGATCCTCGGTGTCCACTACGCAATCGTGCTGGGCGTCGCAGCGGCGATTCTGGAGCTGGTCCCGCTGGTCGGAGCGGTGATCGCCATGGCACTCGCCGTCGTGGTAGCGCTGTTGCAGAGCCCCGGGCTCGGCATCGAAGTGGCAGTCGTCGGCCTGATCGGCCATGCACTCGAGGCGTACGTCGTGGGACCGCGGGTCAGCGGACGCGTGACCCGTCTGCATCCCCTGGTCGCAATGGCCGCGCTGCTCGTCGGAGCCGAGGTCGGTGGCGTCCTCGGCGCGCTCTTCGGGGTGCCGATCGCCGCGATCGCCAACATCGTGCTTGGAGCGGCGTATCGATCGCAGCAGGGCGAGGCGCCGCTCACGACGCATGCGCGCGGCAAGATCAAAGCGGACAGCCTGCCGCGACTGGGTGATGAGATCGGTGGCATCGATCGCGACGGCATCGTGAGCGACCCGGTGCCGCGCGAGAAAGGGACCTAGCGGGCCCACCCTCGGGCCCGGGCGACGGCGACTGGCGCCACCCGGTACGAGTCGACGATCGCGACGATCCCAGCCAGCTCCAGGAGCTTGGTCCCCACGCCGATGATGTCGGCGCCCTCCCAGCCCGCGGCGAGGTAGAGCACATAGACAAGGACGTTGGCGACGAGCAACGCCAGTGCCGGAATGCGCCAGTGCGGCGTCACGTAGGCGGCGATCGCTGCCGCAGTCAACGCGATGCCGTCGATCAGGAACAGCACGCCGGTGATCGGCTGTTCGACGAGATGGGCAGGCACCAGCGTGAGGTGAATGTCAGCAGAGGCAAGCAACAGCAACGCGCCGAACCCGGTCGCGGGACTCGCCGTTGCGATGCGGAGCCACGCACCGGCCAGACGCTTCGAACGCGCGGCGAGGGTCTGCAGCACGAAGAGGACGGGAATCACTGCCACGGGCAGGAAGAGCAAACCCATCAACGCGATCGTGTGGTCGCCGGACATGTTCATCTCATTGAGGGATACGCCGCCGGCCCCCAGCGTGGATCAACGCCGGCCCCGCACTGATCCGGCGGTGGTACCCGAGTTGTAGGCGACAGAGAGAAGAACCACCGGGTCGGTCGCGCGACTGACCCAACACGAGGATTGCAATGTCGCTCACGAAAACCACGGCGGGCCTGTTCGGCGCCGTCTATCTGCTCGTCGGTATCGTCGGTTTCCTGCCGATCGTCGGCGGGACCGATTCACAGACCACCAGCAACCTGCTCGGACTGTTCCCGGTCAATGCCGTGCACAACGTCGTGCACATGGCGGTCGGCGTTCTCGGGCTCCTTGCCTTCGCAGGCGGGACGGGCTCGTCGCGCCTGTTCGCGCGCGGCGTCGGTGTCGTATACGCCCTGCTCGCCGTGCTCGGCATCTTCGTCAGCACTGGACTCTTCCTCGGCATCGTGCCGATCGGTGGGCTCGACATCGCGCTGCACGCGGCCAGCGCCGTGGTCCTCCTGCTCGTGGGATTCGCGCCCGAGGTTCGCTCGCCTCGTCTGGCCGGCACCGCCTGAGCAGCTCATCGACAGGCGTCCCGGGGCCTCGAACGCGAGGTCCCGGGGCCGCCAAATCCGCCGCGATGTATGCTGCCGCAATGCCGCAGGTTCGTGAGGAGCGCATTCACGCCGGTGACGGCCACGAGTTCGCCGGCCACCTCGTGGTGCCTGATTCCGGCACCGGCGCCGGGATGATCGTGATCCAGGAGATCTTCGGACTGACCGACTACATCAAGGGTGTGTGTACGCGCCTCAGCGAGCTTGGCTATGTGGCACTCGCGCCCGCCCTGTACTCACGGATCGAGCCCGACCTCGACCTCGACGAGCGTCAGCCGGATGCGCTGCCCCAGGCCTTCGGGATGATGCAGCGGCTCGATGTCCCGCAAGCGGTACGCGACGCCACCGCTTCGCTCGCACACCTGCGAACGCTTCCCGAGGTGCGCGACGGCCGCGCCGGCATCATCGGTTTCTGTCTCGGTGGTGGGATCGCGTATTTCGTCGCAGCCGACTCGGATCCGGACGTCGCGGTCTGCTACTACGGATCGGCGATTCCCGATGCGCTCAACATGGCCGAGAAGGTGCGCTGCCCGGTGCTCTTCGAGTTCGGTGATGCCGACGGGTACATCAGTGCCGAACAGCGCGAGGCGGTGAAGGCCGCGTTCGACGGCCGTCCCCACACGGAATTCCACCTGCACAGCGGCGCCAATCACGCGTTCGACAACCACAACGCGGAGATGTTTCATCACCCCGAGGCCGCGGCTCGTGCGTGGGAAGAGACGTCCGCGTTCCTGGGTCGCGAATTTCCCGCCTGACGGGCTAGGTGACGCCAAGATGGCGGCGCAGGAAGTCGAACATTCGTGGATACGCATCGAGTCGGTTGACCCGCTTCGCGAGCCCGTGGCCCTCGTCGTCGTAGATCAACAGCTCGCTCTCGACACCCCGCTCGCGCAGCAGCTCATGCAGCTGGCGCGCTTCACCGACAGGCACACGCGGGTCGTTGGCGCCATGCACCAGCATCAGCGGCGCGCGCATATCGTTGACACGTGTGATCGGCGACGCCTCGATGAGGAAATCGCGGTCGCTGTCGAGGAAGCCGTACTCGACCTCGCGAAAACGGCGCCGGTACGGTGAGGTGTTCTCGAGGAACGTCAGCAGGCTGCTGATCCCGACGGTCGCGATGCCGGCGGCCCACAACTCCGGGGAGAACGCGAGTGCTGCCAACGTCATGTAGCCCCCGTACGAGGCACCGATGACCGCGACCCGGGTCGCGTCGATACCGCGTTCCGCGAGCGAACCGTGCAACGCGCCCAGGTCGCGCACGGAGTTGAGTCGCAAACGGCGATCGTCGAGGGATGTGAACCGGCGGCCCCACCCGGCGGAGCCGCGCACGTTGGGCGCAGCAACCGCTATGCCGGCTGCGACGAGACGGATGATGAACGGGTCGTAGCGGGGCACGAAGCGGGAACTCCGGGCCACCGTGCACGAGCACGACTGCCGGCGGATTCGCGGTCGCGGGTCGGTACAGAAAATACGTGAACTCCTCGCCGTCGAACGACGCGATGCGATGCAGTTCCGGTGTGACGGCGAGCTCCGGAGTCACCACTCCTGCGTCGGGGATGAGCCGTGCAGGCGCCGCGCCGTCTGCAGTGTCGATGCGCCACGCGGTGAGCGGGTTGGCGGTCGACGTGAACGTCAGCAATGCGGTTGCACCGTCGGGGGAGAGCGAAGGCCGCGGCACCAGGGGAATCGCAAAGCCCGCACCGACTTCGGGGAGCGGCAGCTCGCGCGTCAGCGCAAACGTCGCGGCGTCATGGAGGTGGAGCTTCGTGACCCCGTCCTCGGCATGCACGACCAATGCCGAGCGACCATCAGCGCTGAGGCTCGCCTCACTGTCCCACGCGCCCTCGATGACGTATGCCCACGACGTGCTCGCGAGGTCATATCGCGCGATCGCCGCGGTGTCGCGTCCTGAGTCGGTGCTGAACAGGAAGCTCGACGAGTCGGGATACCACGATGTCGCGTGTGCCGTCCCGGCGCCGCTGCGCTCGATCACGGTGCGGATATCGCCGCCGTCCAGGTCAACAAGCAACAGGTCACCGCTCAACGCCACCTCACCGTCGAGGCGGAAGACGGTCAACCACCGGCCATCGGGAGAGAACGCCTCGACCATGTTGGCGCCGCCCTCGAGGACGATGCGACTCTCACCGCTTGCGAGGTCGAGGACATGGACGTCGAAATCGACGCCGTTGCGCCGTGTGGATGTGAACGCCACGCTCCGCCCGTCCCGGCTGACGGCCCCGAGGTCGTGCTTCACACCGGGTTCGACCACCAGCTCGCTGAGCCGTCCATTGCGAAGGTCGAGCCGCCACAGCTGGAAGTTCTCGTCGCCACCCTGGTCCACGGCCACAACGGCGTCATCCGTCCCTCCGACATAGCGAGCCGCCGATATCGGCTCGTTGAGGAACGTCACCTGGGTCAGCTCGCCGCCGGCAACCGGCAGGCGATAGACCTGCATGCTGCCCGTGTCGTCCAATCGGACGAGCATCTCGGTCGCGTCGGCCGCGACGTCGGCGATGACCGCGCTGCGCGCCTCCAGCAACCTGATCAGCAGCTCATCCACGGTGCGACATCCTCGCACAGCGGCCCGAGGCGGCCGAACGGGCGGCGCCGGGTATCCTTGAGCGAGTCGTTTGAACGTTGTGAGTGGTTAGCACGTCCCTGAATTCCGTTGACTGAGGCCGCCGCGCAGCCCGGCTGGATACGGCGCCTCGCCGGATACACGCTGCGGCACCGCAGCGACGTCCTGCTCTCGCTGGGAGCGGCGATGCTGGGAAGCCTGTCGCAGACCGCGGTCCCGCTGGTCGCGCGCCAGATCGTCGACGGCGTCATCCTCGAGCACAACTCACCGCTCTGGCCCTGGCTCGTCCTGCTCGTTGCGCTCGCGGCAGCAAGCTTCGGCTTTGCGTACATCCGCCGGTATCGCGGTGGGCGAATGGCGCTCGCGGTCCAGTACGACCTGCGAAACGCCATGCACGATCACCTGCAGGCGCTCGACTTCGACAACCTCAACCGCATGCCGACGGGGCAGCTGGTTGCGCGCGCGAACTCCAACTCGACGCTCATCCAGGGGCTGCTCGGCTTCTTTCCGATCATGAGCAGCAACATCCTGCTCACCGTGCTCTCGCTCGCGGTGATGCTCTATCTGTCGCCACTTTTGGCGCTGGTGAGCGTTGTGATCGTGCCGTGCGTGCTGATCGTGTCGTATCGCATGCGCTGGCGAATCTTTCCGGCGACGTGGGATGGCCAGCAACGCGAGGGCGACCTCGTCCAGATCGTCGACGAGGATCTCAACGGCGTCCGAGTCGTCAAAGCGTTCGGCCAGGAGGACCGGGAGCTCGAGCGCATCGCAGACGCGGCGAAGGTGCTCTACGGCTCGCAGATGCGCGCGGTCCGGCTCCAGTCCCGGTATCAGCCGCTGCTCGAGGCGATTCCCACCCTCGCGCAGGTGGCGATCCTGGCGCTTGGCGGATGGCTCGCGTTGCGTCACCAGATCACGCTCGGCACGTTCCTCGCGTTCTCCACGTACGTGACGCAGCTCATCGCGCCGGCGCGTCAGCTTGCGGGCATCCTGACCGTGGGCCAGCAGGCGCGCGCCGGGCTCGAACGCATCTTTCAACTGCTCGACATGCCCGCGGCGATCTCCGACGCACCGGATGCGATCGATCTGCCGGCGCTCCGCGGTGAGGTGACCTTCGAAAACGTGCACTTCCAGTACGGCAGCGGGGAAGCGGTGCTCGCCGGAATCACTCTGCATCTGGCGCCCGGAGAACGCGTCGCGATCGTGGGGCCGAGTGGTAGCGGCAAATCGACGCTGGCGATGCTCGTCCCGCGCTTCTACGATCCCACCGCGGGGAGTGTCAGCATCGACGGTATCGACGTGCGTCGCGTGCGATTGCATTCGCTGCGCAGGCAGATCGGCGTCGTGTTCGAGGAGAGCTTTCTGTTCTCCAACTCGGTACGCGCGAACATCGCGTACGGGCGCCCCGACGCCACCGACGAGCAGATTGAGGCGGCGGCACGCGCTGCCCAGGCACATGAGTTCATCGAGGAGCTGCCGCGCGGCTACGACACCACCGTCGGTGAACGGGGCCTGAGTCTCTCCGGCGGACAGCGCCAGCGCATCGCGCTCGCGCGCGCGATCCTCTACGACCCGCGCGTGCTCATCCTCGACGACGCGACGAGCGCCATCGACGCGAAGATCGAAGCCGCGGTGCACGACGCGCTCCGCGGTGTGCTCGCAGGTCGCACGACGCTGCTCATCGCGCATCGCCGCTCCACGTTGCATCTCGCGGATCGCATCGTCGTGCTCGCAGACGGGGTGATCGCCGAACAGGGTACGCACGAGGAGCTCGTCGCGCGGAGCGCGCTGTACCGCACGTTGCTCTCGGGGCTCGAGGAGGAAGCGGCGGAGCAGGTCGGTGACTCGATCGAGGCACTGGCACGCATGACGACGTCTGCGGGAGCGGACGGGACCACCGCGTCAGCGTGGGGCGGCACCGGTGAGCGCCCGACAACTGCGGGTGCCGGGCGCAGCGTCGGCGCACCCAGCATCGGCCCCGGGCTCGGCGGCAGCGGCGGTGGGTGGCGGCTGAACCTCGCGCCGACGCCTGAGTTGCTCGCGCGCGTCGCGCGTCTCCGCCCTGTGCGTGATACGGCGAACGTCGACCTCGAGCGCGAGTCCCGCCGTGACAAGGACTTCAGTCTCGTGCGGCTACTGCGCGAGTTCCGTCGCCCGCTGCTCTTCGGGCTGGTGCTCGTTGTCATCGACGGGCTCATGACGCTGGCAGGTCCGATCATGGTGCGCATCGGTATCGACAACGGCGTATCGACGGGATCGTCAACGGTGCTCTTCGCGGCCGCCGGCGTGTTTCTCGTTGCCACCCTGGTGGATCTCGTCGACGAGATCGGCGAGACGTTCGTCACCGGCCGCGCAGCGCAGCGGATCATGCTGTCACTGCGCATTCGCATCTGGGCGCAGCTACAACGCCTGTCGCTCGACTATTACGAGCGCGAGATGGCCGGTCGGATCATGACGCGCATGACGACCGACGTCGATCAGTTCAAGTCGCTCATCGAGAACGGCCTGCTGTCGGCGCTCGTGTCGATGGTCACATTCGTCGGCGTCGGCGTTGCGCTGGTCATCATCAACACCGACCTCGGCCTGTGCACCCTGTCGGTTGCGATACCGCTGGCCGCCGCGACCGTCGTGTTCCGCAGGAAGGCGGCGCGGCTCTACAGCATGTCGCGCGAGCGCATTGCGATCGTCAACGCGGACTTTCAGGAGAGCCTGTCCGGCGTGCGCGAGGCACAGGCATTCGTCCACGAGGACGCCGCCAACGCCCAGTTCCACCGCCTCGGTCGCAGGTACCTGGATGCGCGCGTGTCGGCGCAACGCCTGGTGGCGACGTACTTCCCGTTCGTGCAGTTCATGTCCGCGGTCGCCGATGCGATCGTGCTCGGTGTGGGCGCGCAATTGATCGCGTCCGGACATCTCACGTCTGGCGCGCTGATCGCGTTCCTGCTCTACATCGACCTGTTCTTCTCGCCGATCCAGCAGCTCTCGCAGGTGTTCGACGCGTGGCAGCAGACGCGCGTCTCCGTGGGACGCATCGCCGAGCTCATGCAGCTCGACACCATCACTCCCAACCCCGCCACCCCTGAGGAGACTGGCAGGCTCCACGGGGACGTCTCGCTCAGCAACGTGCGCTTCACGTATCCCATCGGCATCGGCGGCCAGGTGTCGTTCGGCGAAAGCGCCCGCCGCCATGGCCCGGCCGACGCTCGCCTGGTGCGCTCGAGTGATGCCGAGTGGCGCAAGCCACCGGAGGCGCTCCGCGGCATCGACCTGCACGTGTCAGCGGGGGAGACGGTGGCGCTCGTCGGTGAAACGGGTGCAGGAAAGTCGACGGTCATGAAGTTGCTCGCGCGCTTCTACGATCCGGATGCCGGCAGCGTGCAGATGGACGGACACGACCTGCGATCGATCGATCTCCGTTCTTTCCGCCGGCAGCTCGGCTACGTGCCCCAGGAGGCGTTCCTGTTCTCGGGGAGCATCCGGGACAACATCGCGTATGGAAGGCCGGACGCCGGCGACGCCCGCGTGGAAAGTGCAGCACGCGCCGTCGGTGCGCACGACTTCATCGCGCGGCTTTCCGGCGGCTATCACCACGAGCTGTCAGAGCGCGGACGGTCGCTGTCATCGGGTCAGCGCCAGCTGATCGCGCTCGCCCGCGCGGAGCTGGTCGATCCCGCGCTGCTCCTCCTCGACGAGGCGACCTCGAACCTCGACCTTGTCACCGAGGCGCACGTTTCGGCGGCGATGCAGGAGGTCTCGCAGGGGCGGACGACGGTGGTCATCGCGCACCGCCTGCAGACGGCCCGTGCTGCGGATCGGATCATCGTCCTGCACGGTGGCCAGATCGTCGAGGTGGGATCGCACGAGGAGCTGCTCGCGCGGCACGGTCGCTATGCATCGATGTGGGACGCGTTCGAGCTCATCGGCCACGGAGCAGCCTGACCACCGGCGACGCCGATTCAGTCGATGTGGGCGACGGTCCGTATGAGTGCGAACAACTGCGGCGCGATGCCGGCGGGGTCGCCGTCAGCCCCGCTGAGCTCATCGACGAACGCGAAGCCGGTGAGCGCGTGCACGAGGTGCACGACGTCAGGAGAGCCCGCGAGCGGATGGCCTGCCTGCGCCACACGGTTGAGCAGCACGCCGAGTCCCTGCAACCGGCGCGGGTTGCGGTCAGTCTGCGCAGTCGTCCCCGGACGCAGCACCGCAAGGGCGTTGAGCCGGCGGAGGATCAGCCGGTGGGTCGAGTAGAAGCCGCAGAAGATCGCCACGAAGCGCTCGAGCGCCACGACCGGGTCCGGATCGCCGAACGCCTCTGGCAGGTGCGACAGGCCGCCTGAACTCCGCGAGATCGTCGAAGACGGCTTCGAGCAGCACGTCGCGGTTGCCGAAGCGGTCGTAGATGGTGAGCCGGGCGACGCCCGCCTCACGCGCGACGGCGTCGAGCGAGAAGCCATCGCCGCTCAGGAGCACCTGCCGCGCCGACGCGACGATGCGAGCCCGCGTGGCGTCCACACCGGCAAGTCGCTGCTGCATCCGATAGGGGCGTGGGCTCACTGTTGCATTTTAGCTTACACTGTGTATGCTGTAAATGATGGAACGGTACGACGATCTCGCAGGCAAGGTGGCGGTGGTCACGGGCGGATCCCGGGGAATCGGCGCCGCAACCGCTCGTTCGCTCGCGGTCAACGGCGTGCGAGTCGCCGTCGTCGGCCGTGACCAGGCCGCGATCGATGCCGTTGTTGGGTCGATTGCCGGTGATGGCGGGACAGCCATCGGGGTCGCCGCCGACTGCACGCGTGAGGACGCGATCGCCGAACTCCGAGGCGCCGTCGAGACGCATCTCGGTCCGGTCGACATTCTCGCCACGTTCGCGGGCGGCAACGGCATGCCCATTCCCACAGAGCGGGAGACGGGTGAGCACTGGCGCAGCGTGCTGGAGAGCGATCTCACTTCGACGTTTCTGACGATCTCGGCATTTCTCCCGGGAATGATCGCCCGCCATTCGGGAGCGATCGTGACGATGTCGTCGGCGGCGGGGCGGCAGGCGGCCAGGTCATCGGCAGCGTACGCGGCGGCCAAGGCCGGTGTCATCGCCTTCACCCGCCACCTGGCCGGCGAGTTCGCGAAGGACGGTATCCGCGTCAACTGCCTCGCGCCGTCCGCCACCGAAAACGACCGGATGCGCGCGTGGATGTCCGTCGAGGAGCGTGCCGCTCTCGGGGCGAGCTTCCCACTCGGCCGCATCGGTCAGCCGGACGACGTCGCGGCTGCGGCGCTGTTCCTTGCTTCGTCGGCGTCCTCGTGGATCACCGGGGTGACGATCGACATCTCCGGCGGGAAGGTGATGGTGTGACCCTCTACTCATTCGCGCTCTTCGTGCACATCGTCGGAGCGCTCATGCTCTTCACGGCGTTCACCTCGGAAGGGATCAGCCTGTTCCACCTGCGACGCGCGACCACAGCCGCACAGGTCCGCGAGTGGGAGGGCGTCGCCGGCCTCGCGCGCATCTTCGGCCCGGCCTCGGTGGTGACGATCCTTGCCTCAGGCCTGTACATGATGTTCAGCACCTGGGGGTGGGTCTCATGGATCGCGGTCGGCCTGGTCGCGTGGTTCCTCGTCGCCGTCGCCGGTGCCGTCAACGGCGTACGTCTGAGCCTCGTCATGCGGCAGATCCATGAAGACGGCGCTGATCTGGGTGGCCTCAGGGCTCGATCGTTCGTCGTCTCCTGGCTCACCCGCCTTGCGGTCGGGGTGGGCATCGTCTTCGTGATGACCGACAAGCCCGAGCTCGTCTGGGGCATCGTCTGCATTGGTCTCGCAGCCGCGGTGGGTGCGTCGGCGGGGGCGTTCGTCGCGCGTGAGAGCGGGCCCAAGTAGACCACCACCAAAAAGTCGTACGATTGCTCGCGGCTGCTGCGTGCCGACCGAAGGACACGTGCAGGGGGGTCTGTTCTTCGGTTCAGGGGGTATGTCCAGTGCGGCGTCAAACGCGCGGAATCGCGTGTCGTGGAGGCGCAGCAGTTTCGCTTGCCGCCTCGATTGCTTTGCTCAGCGTCACGGGCGGTCAGGCGGCCGCGCTCGCCGCAACGCCGGTAACGACGATCGGTGGCAGCGCGACTGCCCAGGTGTATGCCTGGGGCGCGGCCACCATGCCCGACGGTTCCATCCTCATCGGCGACTACTGGAACCTGCGGATCGTCCACTACAACGCCAACGGCACGCCCGCGACGCCGTTCGTCTTCGCAGGCAAGGCCGGTTTCGGTGCGGGCACCAACCAGGCACCGTTCGGCCTCTGCGTCGACACCAGCACCGGCCCGGGCCGTGGTGACGTCTTCATGACCGAGGGCAGCCTCTACAACGTCAATGAGTACGGCCCGACGGGCACGTTCATCACCAGTTGGGGCAGCAACAAAGCAGTCCATCTGGTGAACTTCGACTATCCCTCCCAGTGCGCGGTCAACCCGGTCAACGAGAAGCTCTATATCTCCAACCAGTGGGGTCAGAGCATGGTCATTCTCGACCCGCGCAACCCCACCACCCCGGCCCAGTTCATCTCGCCGGCGGCCCCGAACACCTTCATCCAGCCGCGGAGCCTCGCCTTCGACAGCGCCGGCAACGTCTGGATCGCCGACCAGGGGCACCACCGCATTGACATCTACCCGAACGGCCTGACCGGCAGCAAGCCGATCAAGACGATCCTCCCGCCCGGTGGTGTCTCGACCACGTTCGACATGCGCGGTCTGGCGATCGACACCACCAACAACGTCGCGTTCGTCAGCAATGGCCAGGGCTGCCTCGTGCAGGAGTTCAACGCGAATCCCTCGAGCCCCAGCTTCGGCGCGTTCATCACCAACTTCAACGGTGTGGGCTCGAACGGCAGTGACTGTGGCACCGGCCCAGGTCAGTTCGAGGATGGTGCGCGTGACATCGCAGTCGACGGCAATCACGATGTCTGGGTCAGCGACCTCGGTGACTTCCGCGCCCAGGTCTTCACCGAGAGCGGGACGCTGCTTCGCGACGTTCCGACGCCGCCAGGCCCGCCGCCGACCGGTGGGTTCAACGGCCCCCGCGGTGACGCCTTCGATGCCGCCGGAGACCTCTTCGTGACCGACACCTACAACGAGCGCATGGAGAAGTTCACGCTCGTCGGCGGCGTCTACAAGTTCTCGCTCGCGTGGGGCATGCGCGGCGAGACACCGAACACGTTCAACTATCCCCGTCTCATGTGCTACGACCCGGTGAACGGCGACATCATCGTCGCCAACACCGACTCGAACGAGATCGTCGCGTGGAGCACGTCCGGCCACGAGGTGTGGGCGGGCACGGGCCTGGCCGACCCGTACGGCGTCGCGTGCGCATCCAACGGCTCCGTGTACGCCGCGAACAGCAACGGGCAGAACGTGGTGGTGTTCAACAGCTCGGGCGTCAAGACCGGGACGATCGGCAGCGGACTCGGGTTCGTGCGCGGCATCTGGGTTGACACCGACGGCTCGATCTGGACCGACGTCGACGCGACCGGCAACGTCTATCACTTCTCCGCCGCAGGGGTGCAACTCGCGCGGTTCAATGTCGGCGCTGCCAACGGTGCGTTCGGCATCGCCGGTGACGCGGGCTTCCTGTACATCGCGCTGAGCTCCACGAACACCGTCGCGCAGTACACACGCAGCGGGACGCTGGTCTCGACGTTCGGCGGTGCCGGGACGACACTCGGCAAGCTCCGGACCCCACAGGGCCTCGCCTTCGGACCTGGCGGGAAGCTCTACGTGGTCGAGCAGAACAACGATCGCGTCAGCGAGTGGACCGTTCCATGAGCCGAGGTCGCCCGCGACCGGGGTCACGGGCGGGGATCATCCTCGGCGTGGCGATGGTCTCGCCGGGGTTGATCGCCGCGCTCCCTGCCAACGCGGCCGGGGCGCCGAAACCGTCTGTTGCTGCGGCGTACTCGTCAACCATCGGCGGGCCGGGCCACGCCGCGATGTACCCGTCCGGCATGGAGATCGCCCCGAGCGGCAACGTCGTGGTTGCTGACACCGGCAATGACCAGGTCGCCGAGTACACGGCGGCCGGCGCGAAGGTCTGGCGGATCGGCTCTCCGGGGACGGCCGCAAAGGCCGGCAACGTGCAATTCCAGCAGCCGCGCGATGTCGGTGTCGACTCGTCCGGCAACGTGTACGTCGCGGACAACGGCAACGGCCGTGTCGTCAAGCTCAACGGCAGCAACGGCGCGTTCATCTCCACGTGGAAGAGCGAGAAGAGCGGGAGCGGTGCGCCGATCGGCATCACCGTGAGCACCACCACCGCGAACCTGCCCAATCTCCCCGCGGGTCAGCGCGTGTATGTCGCTGATGGCACCCTGAGCCAGATCACGGTCTGGACGACGAGCGGCGCTGCAGTGACGCCCGCGGCGGCCGCCACCATCAAGAGCACTGGCGCGTGCGCGCTCAACCGCATGCGTGATGCCACGGCGGACGCGCTGGGCAACGTCTACGTCGCGAACTACGAGAGCAACAACATCCTCGAGTTCACCTGGAACGGATCGGCGTGGACGTGCGCGCGAACGTGGGGCACGCACGGCACCGCCAGCACGACCGGCGTCTGCAGCGGCAACGGGAACGGCAAGTTCAAGAACCCGTATGGCGTCGCTGTCGGAACCGACCCGTACATCAACGCCGGCGCACCAGGTGAGGCGATCTACGTCGCCGACTCGAACGACGATTGCATCCAGGAGTTCAAGCCCAACGGCACGTGGGTCGCCAACGTCGGCGGCCCGGGCGATGACAGCCAGTCCGGGACGTTCACGCAACTGCGTCGCGTCGCCGTCGACAGCGCTGGCAACGTGTGGGGCGCGGACCTCTGGGGCTATCGCGTGGTGAAGTTCAACCGTACGCCCAGCGGTTACGCCTACAGCGCGACCATTCCGACGCCGATCGTCTCGCCGGGAATGACGAGCACGTCGGTGTTCAACGAAGTGCGCGGGCTTTCGTTCACCGCGTCAGGCGGCCTCGTGGCGATGGACTCGGTGAATCAGCGAGTGGCGGTGTTCTCCGCCACTGGCGCGCTGATCAATGTCTGCGGCCAGCGCGGGTTCACGAGCGTCGGCGACTTCAACTGGCCCCGCGGCGTCGCCGTGGATCCGACGACCGGCAACTACTGGGTCGCCGACACCAAGCAGAGTGATGTGCAGACACTCAAGCCCATCACCTCGCCGCCGTCGTTTCCCGGATGCAACCCGGGAACGAAGCTCGCCACGCTGGGCACCGCGCTCGGTGATGTCGACTACCCGTACTCGATTGCAATCGCCGGCGGATACGCGTGGGTGGCGGACACCAAAAACAACCGCCTCGAGTTCGTGGAACGTGAGCACCCAGGCAGCGGTCGCAACATACGGCACCAAGGGGGGCGGCACGGCACAGCTGTCGACGCCCGCCGGCGTCGGCATCGATCCGGTGACCGGGAACCTGTTCGTGGCTGACAGCCTCAACAACCGCATCGTCGAGCTCAGCGTCAGCAACGGCAAGGTCACCGGGTGGATCAAGGCCTTCACGTCGGGTTTCAACGCGCCGTACGGCGCGGCCTCCAACGGTCACGGGCTGCTCGCCGTCGCGGATCGCAACAACAATCGCGTGGTCGTCCTCAACGAATCCGACGGCAGCGTGGCGGCGATCATCACCGGCAGTGACGTCACCGGTGGCGGGCCGAAATCGTTGCTCAACCCGGAGAACGTGGCGTTCGGACCGAACGGCGACCTGTACATCGCCGACACCTACAACGACCGGATCCTCGTCTACACCCTCTCATAATCGCCGCGTGCGATTCGGCGTTTTCCTGCCACCGTTTGCGGAGTTCGCCGACCCGCGCAAGGTGATGGCGCTGGCGGCCGACGCCGAGGATGCCGGCTGGGACGGATTCTTCGTCTGGGACCACATGCTGGCGCGGCCCGGCATGGCTGTTGCGGACGCGTGGGTCACCATGGCGGCGATCGCGACGGTGACGACCCGCATGCGCATCGGCGCGCTGGTGACCCCGCTGCCGCGGCGCCGTCCCTGGGTGCTCGCTCGGCAGATGGCGACCCTCGACCACCTCTCGCGCGGCCGCCTCATCGCCGGCATCGGTCTCGGTGACGATGGATGGAAGGAGTTCAGCTCCTTCGGTGACGAGGCGGACCCCGTCAGACGAGGGGAGATGCTCGATAAGTCACTCGAGGTGCTGCAGCAACTCCTTCGCGGCGATGCAGTGCACTTCGAGGGGCGTCACTACCGCGTGGAGACGTCTGCCTTCGGACCGAAGCCGCACCAGCGTCAGCTCCACATATGGGGCGCCGTACGCTGGCCGAATCGCAGGCCGCTGCGCCGGATCGCGAGGCTCCAGGGGTGCTTCCCCATCTTCCCGACGCACGGGGCACCGCCGCCGCCGGATCCGGCGGAGATCCTCGCGATCAGGGCTGCGCTCGAGGAGCTGGGCGGCAGCCCGTCGATCGACATCGCGATTCGCTGCGCGTTATCGCTCGAGGATCCGGCCGGCGTTCCCGAGACGGTCGCGGCACTCGACGAGGCCGGCGTTACCTGGATCCTCGAGGCGACCGCACCGGGCGAGCGGCCGGACGTGGTCGAACGCGTGGTGCGGCAGGGCCCGCCCACCGGATAGGGGACCGTTCCGGCTACGCGATCGCTGCCAGCACGGGCTCCACGACCTCGGCCGCGAGCCAGGACAGGGATGGATACGGCGGGATCGGCGCCAGGACCACGTGTCGCGCGCCGGCCTCGATGAAGCCCTGCAACAGCTCACGCGTCGCGGCGATGTCGCTGACGTTCGGCAGGCCCTGCCACCCCGAGCGAGGGGCGCTCGGCGTGTCCGCCGCGACGAGCATCTGAACGGATCGCACGATCTCAGAGGGATCGCGATCGATCGCGGCACAGTGCTCGTCGAGGACGGCACTCTTGTGCGTGAATTCCGCGACGTCGCGGCTGGGGCAGTTCCAGATGTCCGCGTGTCTGGCGACGACGCGCAGCGCGATCCGCTCGCCGCCCGCACCGATGACGATCGGCGGGTGCGGGCGCTGCACGGGCTTGGGCTCGCAGATCGCGCCTTTGAGCTGGTATGCCTGACCGTCGAAGTCAAACGGCTCGTCCTCGTCCCAGAGACGCTTGGCGATGGTGCAGGCCTCGTCGAGCGCACCCAGCGCCTCGCTCGGGCGCACGACCTCGATGCCGTACGCGTCGAACTCGCGATGCACGATGGCGAGGGCGCCGGCGTCGGCGACTGCGCTTCCGCCCGCGCCGATCCCGAAGTCGAGCCGGCCGCCGGCGATGATGTCCACCGTCGCGGCCATCTTGGCCAGAACTGTGGGCGGACGCAGCCGGTTGTCCGTGACCATGATGCCGAGGCGGATCCGCTCCGTCTGCGCAGCCAGCGCTGCGAGGAGCGTCCACGCTTCGAGCGCAGCGCTGCTGGCAGGTCCCCGGAGCGGAATCATGTGATCCCACAACCACGCGTGCTCGAAGATCGGCAGCGTGTCGGCCTCGAGCCAGGTGCGGAGGATCTCCGCGTAGGTGATGTTCGACTGGCTCGTCTTGATGCCGAAACTCACGTGCTTGCGATCCGCTGTCACGTCACTCCTTTCCCGCTGTCGTTGCGCCGCCGCCGGCTCATGATTCTGAACGACGTGTCAATGGTCAGTGCATCTCGACAATGGTTGCTGACCATTTCCCACGAAAACATCGGCGTATTCGGCGATCGGCGGTAGACTAGAGCCAAGCGGAGAACCCTTCCTGAGGACGGTATGGGAATCAATCCATACGACCCATTGGGAGGGAGGGTGCGTACGTTCGCCGAGACGACTCGGCGTCAATTCCTGCTGATCATGGGAACGCTCGCGTCATTGGGCGCGGTGCTGTTCGGCGGCGTCGAGGTGCTGCGGTTCATGTTCCCTGTTGCGTCGGACAATGCGCCCGCGCTGTTCAAAACCGCGTTCACCTTCGAGGCCCTGACGGGCGGTGTCGTCAACGGCAAAGCAGTGACGCCGGTCAACGTGTTGTCGGAAACCGACAAACGCGTGACCGTCGTGCTTGATGACGCAGGCATCTATGCGGTATTGCTCATCTGCACGCACCTGGGCTGCACGCCCAACTACGTCACCGATGTGACGACCGGGTCAGGTGTCTCTGCCACCGTCGCCGACCAGCGAGGCGTTCGTACGAAACCACAGCAGATCCCGAACGGTTGGGCGTGTCCGTGCCATGGGAGTCGCTACTTCATCAACTCGACGAATTTCTACGGGCCGGCGCCGAGGCCGATGGACTGGGTGAACATCGAGGTCACACCCGACGGATACTTCGCCGTCGATCGCGCGACGCTCGTCGCGACCCGCGGTCCGGGAGACAACACGGCACCGCAGTGGCGGCTGCTCGTCAGCACGAAGAAGACCAACGGCAAGACGTACGGAGTTCTGATCCGCCGATGCGCTAACCGTGCGTCGTCGTCGTGCTCGCCGGCGTCGCCGAGGGATTCCATGTCGGCTCGAGTCCGACGGCGGCCGAGCCGACCACGAGTGCGACGAGCAACGCCCACACCATGATGCGTTCCTGTTTCGTGGTCTTGGTCTCCTCGAGGCTCCGTGTCGAGGCGCGAAACGCTTTGCGCGTGTAGATCGCCAGGTGGACGACCACGACGACGGCGAGAGAGATCACCGAGTAGATGTGCACCGTCGCCCACGTCCCGCGGTCGGTGCCGGTTGCCCAGAGGACAACACCGCTGATGGTTGCGATCACCGCGCACACCGTCAGCGGGAGCGCCATGATGCGCGGCAACAGCCACGGTGGTCCTGCCGCGCGATATGGATCGCGGTCGAAGTAGTAGTTCACCGCTCGCCATCCCGTGCTGCCAAGCTTGACGAGCAGGATCGGGATGAGCGCGAAACCGAGACCGAAGTGCACACCGCGCAGTGGCGCGAACTCAAGTCCCGTGAAATACAGCAGGACGAGGAAGAACAGGATCACGAGCCCCGCGTGCGACGTGAGGATCAGGTTGCTCGCGACCGGGACGCTGCGCCGCGGATGGGGACCGTCCTCGAGGACATCCAGGGCGTGGGAGAAACGGCCGGCGTCGTCGGCAGGGGTCTCCGAGGGCATCGAACGGTCAGCCTACGCTTCGGCACCCTGAGACCGATGTGCGGCTGCGGGCGCAGCATACTTCGCGTTTACTGTTCGACGAGACGAGGGAGGATGTCCCGTGCCGGAGAGCTTCATCGACCGCCTGGTGCGCAAGCAGAACTGGCTGGACGGCCTCGCTGACTTCATCCAGAAGGTCAGCGGCGCGATCTACAAGGTGTTCGGGGCGCCCGGACGGATGCTCCAGAACCTCCTGCACGGGACGACCTTTCTCGGCCATCCGCTGCACCCGGCGATCACCGACCTCCCGATCGGCGCGTGGACGGTCGGCGTCGTCCTCGACTACCTCGCGATCTTCGGTCACTTCGTGCCGGCAGAGGCGGGCGACATCGCCCTGCTCGTCGGCGTGATCGCCGGATTGCTGGCGATCGCAACCGGCTACACGGACTTCCATGACACATTCGGGCACGAGCGTCGCCTCGCGCTGACGCACGGGCTGACGATGAGCACCGTTGCGATTGTCGAGATCGTGTCGGTGGTGTTCCGCTGGGTCGGCGGCGTCGCGCTCCACCCGGCTGCGGTTGGCCTTGCGTCAGCGGGACTCGTGCTGGCGTTGCTCGGCGGATACCTCGGCGGGCATGTTGTTTTCTCGATGGGCACTGCCGTCAATCGGAACGCCTTCTACAACGGTTCCGAGGACTACGTCGACGTCGGCGCCGGCAACTCCTTCCCGGAGAACGAGCTTCGCCGCGTCATGGTCGATGACCTGCCGGCGTTGGTCGTGCGTCAACAGGGGAAGCTGTGCGCGATCGGCGCAGTCTGCTCACATGCGGGCGGCCCGCTCGACGAGGGCACGCTCGAGAACGGCAGCGTGACGTGCCCCTGGCACGGCTCGGTCTTCGATGTCTGCACCGGGGCCGTCAAGGGTGGTCCTGCCACCTTCCCGGAGCCGCAGTTCCAGGTGCGCGAGGCTGGCGGGCGTGTGTCGCTGAAGCCTTCGGTGCCGCTGCACTGACCATCGCCCGGTCGTCGCGGCGGCGCCGCCGGTGCCATGGGAGAATCGCCGGGCATGGGATTGCTGAAAGCAGGCGTCGGTGGCGCCCTGTTGGCGCTGGTGGTCGCCGCCTGCGGATCGAGCAGCCCCGCGAGCACGCGTCCGGCAGCAGCGCCCGCCGCGACGCCATCACCGACCGCGAGCGCGCCGAGCGGTCCGCCGTCCGCCCAGGTGAGCATCGTCGGCGACCCGTCGATTGCCGGCGCGATGACCATCGACACCATCGAGTGCTCGTTCCCGAGCATCGCCGGCGAGGAGATTTTCGTGACGGGGCGTCCGGCCACGTCCTCGGCGACGTCGATTCACCTCACGATGACGGCCGGCGCACTCGCCGTGATCGCTGACACGGGGTCAGGGACCAGCTTCCATGCGCGGACGTTCGCGGGAACGGGCGTCGCCGGCTTCGACGCCGCGACCGGAGCCCAGCTCAGCGGACCGCTGACCGAGACCACGACCAGCAGCGACAAGGGGACCGGCGTTGGCAAGATCACCTCCATCACCGGGACGATCAATTGCGCGGGACAGACGACGGGCAGCTCCACGATGGTCATGTCAGGAGCGGTCGCGCAGGGTTCGGCGTCCGGTGCCGTGTCGGACGTGCATGTCATCTGCCTGACGAACGAAGCCGAGACCCTCGGGCTCATTCAGGTGGGCACCTCGAGCGAGTACACCGTGATCTTCTCGCTTGCCGGCAGGTTCACCGTTGACCTGGTCCCGGCAACGGGATCCGCGGCATTCTTCGCCTCGACGGCATCTGCCACGTCAGCGCCGACGGCCACCGGCACCACCGTGAACGGGGACGCGACCGAGCAGGTCGCCGCTGGTGCGACGGCCCACACCATTCACGTCTCGGGTCAGTCGACCTGCGGGAGCGCGATCGCCCCGTAAGCGGTCAGGCGGCGCTGCGGACGGTGCCGCGAGCGATGCGCTGACGCAGATGCTCGATCCCCATCGGGCGGGCGAACAGAAAGCCCTGCGCCATCGTGTAGCCGATGTCGAACAACGTCAGTGCTTCGGCCTCCGTCTCGACACCTTCGGCGACAACGCCCGCACCGATCGCGGCGCCGACCTGCAGGATGGCACCGGCGAGGCCGCGCGCCTCCGGCCTGCTGTTGATGTCGGTGACGAACGCGCGGTCGAGCTTGATGACATCGACGGGAAGCCGTTGCAGGCGGGCGAGCGACGAGAAGCCCGTGCCGAAGTCGTCGATGGCAACCTGCACCCCGCGGGCACGCAAAGCCTGGAACGCATCGCGGATCGGTCCGGTGTCGTCGATGAGGACGCCCTCTGTCACCTCGATCGTGAGCGCGCGCGGCGGCAAACCGGTGCGCTCGAGCGCGGCCTCGACCCACTCGGCAAAGCCGCCGCCGACGAGTTGGCGCGTCGACACGTTGACCGAGATGTTGATGCCGAGGTCGCGGTGCATGTGCAGCATGTCCTGACACGCCGTCGTCATGACCCACTGACCGATTGGCACGATCAACCCACCCTGCTCGGCGACCGGGATGAAGTCCACCGGTGAGATCGCACCGCGCTCCGGATGCATCCAGCGCAGGAGTGCCTCCGCGCCGATGACGTGGCGATCGCGCAGCGCGACGATCGGTTGATACGCAACGCGGAGTTGCCCTGAGCTCAACGCAACGCGCAGGTCCGTCTGCATCAGCAGCCGGTCCTGGGTTTCACTGCGCATCGCGTCGTCGTACACCCGGTACTGGCCATGGCCGGCGCGCTTGGCGTGGGCCAGCGCTGAGTCGGCATTGCGGATCAACGTCGACGACGCCCCTCGAACTTCCTGCAACGCAAGGCCGATGCTCGCGGTGACGTGCAGTTTCTGCCCGCCCACGGCGACGTCCGGTTCGAGGATGGTGTGCACGCGCTCGACCGCCGCGACAGCCTCGTGCTCCTCGACGATGAATGGTGCCGCCACCGCGAATTGATCGCCGCCGTAGCGAGCGATGATCAGACCCGGGAACGCGTCGGCGATGCGGCTCGCAATCTCGAGGAGGGCGGCATCACCGACGGAGTGGCCGAGCGAGTCGTTGATCGCGTTGAAGTCGTCGAGGTCGATGAGCATGAGCGCACGCGCGCCATGACCCGACACCGCGAGCTCGTTGAGGTGCTCGATGAGCGCGGAGCGTCCGAGCAGACCGGTGAGGGGATCGTGCCGCGCCACGAAAAGCGCCAGCTCCTCCGCCTGCGTTCGTTTTGCCGACGCTGCGACGTCGACACTGATATTCGTCGTCACGGAGATGACGCCGACGATGTCGCCGGCACCGTTGCGCATCGGTGCGTTGAGTGCCTGGTATGTCTCGCCGTCGGCGACGCTGCGCGCGGTCGACGGCGTGCCGGTGACTGCCGCCTGCAGCGCGTCCAGAATCTCGTTGCTCCACCCCAACTCGGACGCCGTCTTCCCGATGCCCCTCTCGAGACGCAGTCGAACGCTTTCGTGCCCACCGATCACACCGACGAGTCGCAGGTCCGCGTCGAACGTCGCGAAGATGACGGGGAGCGCCACCACGGCCGCATCGACCATCGCCTGGCTGGTGCGCTGCGCCACTTCGAGCGTGGTCTCACGGGCAAGGCCGTGGCGTTGCTCGGTGACGTCCTCGATCACGCTGATACGAAGCGATGTCCGGCCGTCCCCGTCCTTGAGCCTGATCGTCCGCACCCGCCCCCAGACGGTGGTCCGGTCGGGGCGTTCGAACTCAAACTCGTGTTCGCCGTACGGGCCGTCGTCGGCGCCCGCCACCGCAATGCCCATGACCTCGTCACGGCTCGCCGGCGAGAGGAACTCGACCACCGGGTGGCCGATGACGTCCTCCTCGGCGCGGCCGATGAATGCGATGGCGGCCGCATTCGCGCGGAGGATCCGGTTGTTGGCGTCGCTGATGGTCAGGATCGTCGAGAAGCCCTGGAGCGCCTCGATGATCGCTCGGAACTCGGGCTCGTCCTGTCCGATGCTGATTTGCCTGGGGTCCGCCATCCTCTTCAGTTAGGGGCCTGACCGCCCTGACAGTGGGCACCGCGACCATTCCGCCACGCAAGCCGCGCCGCTTCAGCACAGCGGAGGGATCCTAGGGGGCGTTTTCCTCGATATACCGGTCGGGATCCTTGTCCTCGGTGCTGATTCCGCGCCGCCCCGAGTGGTCACGTTCGAAGGCGGTGAAGGCCGAGGCCAGCTCAGCCTGCTCTCGCGCTGAGGCGGACTCGTCGAACTCGCGAAGCGGGCCCTCTTCCTCTTCTTCCATGTGCTCGGTGTTGGCCTTGTTGGCGTCGTCGACCGCCTTCCACCAGGCATCCACGCCGATGGTGTGCGCCTCGGAGTTCCGGATGGCGTCGCGGATCTCGTTGTGGTCGCGGATCGCATCCTCGGTGTCGTCGACCGAGTCCTTGTCGTCCTTGAGCAGCCGCGGGTAGAAGAGTGTCTCCTCGGCAACGGCGTGGACCTCGAGGCGGTCCGACAACTCCTTCCAGAGCGCCGGCAGGTCGTCGCCGCCACTGCGGGCCTGTTCGAGCGCGGCGAACTTGCCGCGGAACCACTCGTGGTCCATGCGGATGGCGTCGGTGATGCGAGCTTCGTCTGCCATATCAGCTCGCCAACGGTACCGCGTCCGGCGACACGTCGGGTCGCGAGCCGGTGGTGGCGTCCACCGCCGGTGACAACCCTGCGTGGGCGTCACCGGCGGCGGGCTGTCGCTTGGCTGAGGTTCAGCCTTTCCTGACTAGAGAGCAGGCGGATTGAAGACGACGATGCGGCCGTTGCCGTAGTCGACGACGTAGATATCGCCAGCGGCGTCGGTCGCGATCCCGAGCGGGCGATTGAGCTGCCCGTTGCCGGTGCCCTTGGTACCCCAGGTGCTGAGGTACGCCGCGGCCGTCGGGTTGGTGATGTCGAACGCGCTCACCGAGTTCTTCGTCGACTGCGTGACGTACATCGTGTTGCCACTGATGGCGACACCGTACGGGCCTCCAAGTGGCTTATCGCCGGGCAAGTTGATCGTTTGAGTGAGCGCGTATGTCGGGATGCCCTCGGCGCCAGTGGGCGTTGGAGAGAACTCCTGAACTGTGCCGTCGTTGTAGTCGGCGGCGTAGATATTCCCCAGTGCATCGACAGCAGAACCGGTGCATCCGTTGAAGACGTCAGGTTCGACGAGGATCCCGCAGGGAAACTCGGCGACAGTGGTGTATGCACCGCCGCCGCTACCGTCCGGAACGTACTGCATCACCTGGAAGTAGCCAATTCCGCTATCGGGGATGTAGAGCGTTGTGGGGTTCACGAAATCGAGCAGATCACCCGGAGGTCCCGCGGCGGCGGTGATCCCGTCCGAGTAGAAGAACTGCCCGGGATCCAACCCTTCGCCGCCGAAATCCTGGTCAAAGGTGACTGTCGGTGCGCTCGGCGGGCTGTTGGTGGTCGTGTACTGCTTGATGTATCCGGAACGTGTATCGGAGATCCACACGCTGCCGTCAGTCGGGTCGATCGCGACGCCACGCGGATAGTCCATGGAGAAGTCACCGTCGAGGTTCGGCAGCCGGCTACCCCACTGCTGTACGGGAGTCCCCGGAGTTGCGACAGTGCTCGAGGGCCCATTGAACTCCTGGATCCGCTGGTTGAACGTGTCGGCCACATAGACCGTCGACCCGTCCGGCGATACCGCGACGCCGTTAGGCCCGTTGAACACCCCCAGCGGAGCGGGGACGGAGGGACTCGGGATCTGGGTGATCCAGACACCAGGGCCGTCGGTCGTGTCGTAGAGCGGGTGGAATGCGTCGACGGTCCAGCACGCGTAGTCACTGACGTAGACAGTCCCGTCAGGGCCCACTGCGATGTCGCGCGGGGCATCGAGGACACCGTTACCCGAGCAGGTCCCGCCCTGGCTCAGCTCCGACGTTCCGATGGTTCCGGCGATCGTTCCGGATGCGAGCTTGTGGGTCGTGGGGTTCAGGGTGAAGTTGTAGGCGACAACATCTTCCTTTGCGGCGTCGGCGATATACGCCACGCCCGCGTTGGTGCTCACCTCGTTGTTCGTGTCGAGCTTCATGCCGCGAGTGTTCGCGCTCAACTGACTGCGGATGCCAAAGAAGCCCTCGAACACGCCGGTGCTCGTGAAGACCTGGATGCAGTGATTGCTGACATCGTTGACGAAGACGTTGCCGTACTTGTCAACGTCGATGCCACGGATGAGACCGAATTGCCCCTTCGAGCAGTTCGTGCCGTTGGTCCCGAACTGACCAAGAGACTGACCGGTCGAGCTGTACATGAACACGACGTTCGGAGCCGTCTTGTTCAGACCCGTCGACTGCACGAGGTACACCTCGCCCGTCGCGCTCATACCGATGAACGGCGCGTAGTACGCGGCCGCGTTATACACCGCGGGGAACATGAGCTGACCGGAGCTGTTGAACTGCTCGTAGCCGTAACCGTTGAAAGCGAACGCGACGACGAAGTTGCCGTTCGTCGGATTCACGGCAATCTCCGATGGCTGCTCGGAGAACTGGCCCGGCTTCTTGCCTTTCGAGCTGTACGAGGTCATGTATGCGCCGTCCGAGCCGAACCGCTTGACGTCGTAGTTGTTGTAGTCGTCGACCAACAACGATCCGCCGGGGGTCGAGTTGCTGGTCGTTGGGTCCCACGCCATCCCGAACGGGTACACGAATGCGCCGCCCGCCTTGCCGATGTTCATGTTGAACGTCGGATTCGTAAAGCTGGGCGCCGCCTGTGCGTTTCCTGTGCTCCCCGCGAATACTGCGGCGAGCGCTGTCGCGGCAACCACCGCCGACGAAGCGGCCATGCGCGTGCGCGACAAGCGCTGTCCAGCGCCCACATGCGTGTCTACCGTTCCCGTTCCCATCGTGGTCCCCCTCTCTCCAGAACTCAATAAGGCACCGGTTGGCCGTACTGTTCCCGACCCCCCCGGTATGTCCCGAATACCTACTCCCTGCACAATTCTAATCCGCGCGCAAAATCGACGTCATTTTTGATTCGGCAGGGGAGACTTTCTGCGATGGATGTCATTTTGTCGGCGCCAACATCTGCTGATGCGGACGAGTTCATCGCCGCGGCCCGGGCGAGCCGTGGGCTGCATCAGTCCTGGATCGAGGCTCCGGATTCCGACACCCGGTTCGCCGGCTTTCTTCTCCAGTCCGGGCGCGACGACCACTTCGCCTACCTGCTCCGTCATGCGACCTGCGGGCAGCTCGTCGGCTACGTCAACGTCAGCAACATCGTCCGCGGCGCGTTCCAGTCGGCCTATCTGGGCTACGGAGCGTTCATCTCTCACGCCGGTCAGGGTTTGATGACCCAGGGCTTGCGCGCCGTGATCGACGTCGCATTTGGCGCCCTCGGCCTGCATCGGATCGAGGCGAACATCCAGCCGACCAATGCACGCTCTCTGGCCCTCGTGCAGCGTCTCGGCTTTCACAAGGAGGGCTACTCGCCGCGCTATCTCAGGTTGGCCGGCGACTGGCGTGACCACGAGCGCTGGGCGCTGCGAGTTCGAGGACTGGCCGCCTGCGCTCCCCGTGGAGCGCTGAGGCGTGCGAGGCGAGCTGCTAGAGAAAGCTCGCGCTGGTCGCCGGACGCTGCCGGAAGAAGCGGACGAGGCACTTGTCGCAGCGGAAGACGAGGCGAAGGCCCATACGGCCGAGCACCTGGGTGACGCGCGATCCACACTGGGGGCAGGATGCGGCCTCGGCGAGATGTGCATCCAGCACCGGCTTCAGATCAAGCTGAACGGGGGTGTACTTTCGAGCCATCGGTCAAACCTCCAGATACGGGCGGGCATCGGACTTTCGTGATAGCTACGATATCATATTATCGGTCGGCCGCGCTGTGAGGTTCCACACCGGACCCGCGGGGCACTCAGAACCTCACCAGGAGCCAGGATCAGATGACGACCGCTGCCGCGCGTTCGAGTGACGCGCGGGACCTCGACAAGCCGCTCTACACGATCGGCATTGCCGCCGACATCCTCGGCACCACGACGCAATCGCTGATGATGTACGAGCACTTCGGACTGGTCGTGCCCCGGCGGTCGGACAGCAATCGGCGGCTGTACTCGCAGCGGAATCTCCTTGCGATCGGCTCCGTCGAACGGTTGATGCGTGGCCGTGGCATCAACCTGGCCGGGGCTCGATACGTCACCGAATGCCTGCAACTCCTCGATGCCAACGGGATCCCGCGTCCCGCGGACCTCGCCGACGTCGACATCAATCACGTGAACATCTGAGGCTGACATGAGCAACGAATCCAGCGATCCCCCGTCCGAGCGTGAGTCCCCGGATGCCGCCGAGGCGAGCGAAGCTGCTCAGGATGCGGTGGAGCCGGATCGCCTGCTCCCCGGCGAGGATGAGCGTACCCCGCACATGGATGACGCCCTGCACTGGATGAAGGTCTACAGCGAGCTGCTCGACTTCAAGCGCCGGCTGCTCGTCGTCACCGACGAGCGCCTGGTCGCGATGGGCGATGCCGCGCGGGCCGAGGTCGAGGACACCGATCTGAAGGTCTTGAAGGCGGAGGCCGATCGGCTCGAGCGCCGCTTCGACTTCTGGACGGCACGCGCGGCGGCGATGCGGGAGCCGTCGAGCTAGCGTCATTCCAGTGGCGGTGTAGCGTGTTATGATAGCGAGACTATCAAATACGCGGCATCATCGTGGTGCGGCGACGACGGAGGACATCACATGTCTGGTGAACAGGATCAGGTTGTCGGCAAGGCGAAAGAAGTCCAGGGCAAGGTCACCGGCGACGATCAGCGCGAGGCCGAGGGCAAGACCCAGAACGCTGCCGGCAAGGTCGAGCATGCGCTCGGCGAGGCGGCCGACAAGGTGAAGGGCGCCGCTGAGGCCGTCAAGAACGAGGTCGACCGCAAGTAAGCGATGCGCAGATCAAGTACCTCGCTGATACCGATCATCTGGATCATCGTCGGAGTGATCGTGGCCGCCACGCATCATTTCTTCGACCACATCGGGACCATCGGGGCGATTCTCTCGGCGGTCCTGGCGATCATCCTCTGGCCGCTCATCCTCCTTGGGGTGAAGATCGCGATCGCCATCTGACGGCCGCTATGCGGCAGTGGCGAGCGCCTCGTCCACGAACTGGAGCAGCCGGCCCTTCGGCATGAGCCCGACGGTCTGCCGAAGGGGCTGCCCAGCGCTGAACAGCAACATCGTCGGCAGCGACATCACGCCGAATCGCGCCTGCGTCAGCGGGTTCGCGTCAACGTCGACGCTCACGACGCGCAGGGACCCGGCGCGCTCGGTGGCGATCTCGTCGAGGATCGGCGCCAGCATCCGGCACGGCGGGCACCAGGACGCGCCGAACTCGACGAGCACGGGGATGTCGGCACCGAGCACCTCGGTTTCGAAGCTTCGGTCGTCAACGGGATTGACCATTGGGTCTCCTGATTACTGGCGGGTGGTAACGGCTTTGTAGGCGGCGCAACTGGACGACGTGTGGGTCGCGGTGCGGGCGCGAGCGACGCGGCCTCGCGCCGGCGGCGGGGGATCATGGTCCTCGGCGGCGTAGCGGTCCCAGACGGACTGTCGCGACATCCCGAGACGATCGGCGATGTCTCCCCAGCTCATGCCCTCGGCGCGTGCGGACAGCACGGTGGAGGCACGCTTGGCCCCGACGAGCACGGCGAGCGAGCGCAAGGCCAAAAGCCGGTCGGCGGTCGGCAGTCCGCTCAGCGTCTCCTGCATCGTGGCGACAGCCGAATCCGCGTCAGCCGTCGAAGCGAGGTAGGGCATATGTCAACTATACCTGACATTCCCCTCTCGAAACCCGAGGCTCGCCGATGATGGGTCCGGGTTAGATGGACTGCCCGAGGCGGGTGCGGATGCCCTGGCCGCCGCCGGCGACTCCGGCTGGACGTGCCGGCACCGCGTCGACGTGGGCGCTGAACCACTTCCCGGGAGCAAAGATGCCAATCGCGTCGCCCTGAGCTTTGTCCTTGACGATGAGATGACCGTCGCTCACCTCGATGTGCCGCCCGCCCTGGTACTGGTGTTTCTCGCCGGCGGGATCGATCACTATCACCATCGCAAAAGATGTCCTCTGGAATCACGTGGGAATGTGTGCTTGCGGCCGAGGATAGCATCGGGTGCCGCTGCAAAACGCCCGTTACCACTCCACGTCAGTGGTCGCCCATGTCGCTTCGCCGGCGCCGAGCACGGTGACGGCCCCGCCTGCGGTGACGAGGTACGAGTCTCCGGCCGAGGGGTTGCTGAGGTCATCGCAGAGCAGGGTGTCGTCAGGCAGCCAGGAGTCCGCCGCGAGGTAGGTGGGCGAGTTCACCACCTGGGCCGAGCCGGTTGCGGTGGAGATGATGAACAGCTGATCAAATCGACCTTTGCTGGATGCACATCCTGCGTCGACGGAGATGTACCGCCCGTCGAAGGAAAGTGCGAACCCTTCGAAATCCTGGAGCGTGCCGTGACCCGCGCAGATCGACGGGAGCGACGCCGCGCTGAAGTTCTGCGCAGTCCCGGCAGCGTTGACGAACCGCCAGGTCGTGGCCGGCTGCTTCGCCTCGTTGGTGACGCAGAGCATCGAGCCGTCCAAGGCCACTGCCTCGAGCTGGCACCCGGTCCCAAGCGCCGGCTGTACAGGGGTCAGCGTCGTGCTGCCCGCATGCACGACGAATGCTGCAGTTGTCCCCGTACCGGTTTCTGGGCAGCCTGTCTCTTCGAGCAGCCAGAGGTCATCATTTGCCCACCCTCCGAGTGTCCACATCGTCGTGGCGGGACCGGCCGGAAGGGTCGCGACGACTTCGGGTTGGGATGTTGGGGTCTCGATGTCGAGCGTGCCACTGATCGTGCCGCCATTGCAGCGTTCAGTGGCGTTCGAGGGCCCGGCGAGCCATGCCCAGGCGTGACCGTCAGGTGCCCCGACGGGCGCATCCCCGGCCTCTGACGCCGTAATCGAAGGCAGCGTTTGCAGGCTCCCGTCGGGCTCGATCACCACCATCGAGCTCGGGGCGTTGTTCACGTTGGGCGAAGCGAGAAAACCGTTCCCGAATGGCGAGAACAAATTGAACGCCTTCGATGCCGGGAACGAGACGGCTATCGCCCCGCTCTCCTGCAGAAGATCGAGGCCACCATTTGCCTGCAGGTCGGGAATCAGCGGGGTCACGTTCAGTGATGGGGGGGTGGGGGATGGGGACGGCGTCGGAGCCGCTGTCGGCGTCGGCGTTGCCTGCTGTGTCACGACCGGTGTTATGGAAGGGCCTGTCGAGGGCGATCCACACGCTGCGGCCAGCAGCCCGACGACGCTGACGACGACCATCCGCCGGATCATGCCCGCAATGCTACGTCCAATCGCCCGCGTTGTTGAAGTCCTGATTGACCATCGCAGCCAGCTGGCTCACGACGGTGGATCCGCGGAGCAGGATCCCCAGCTCGCGGTTGTACTTGAGCGATTCCGTGGAGAAGTTCTGCGAGCCGACGAATGCCAGCTGCGCGCTGGTGCCCGCGTCGCTCACGAGCACCTTTGCGTGGATGTACAGCGATGCACTCGCCGAGTAGACCCGCACGTGCACGCCGGCCGACGTGAGCCCGCGGAACGCGGTCGACCAGTCGCTCGAATTCGTCATGCAGACGTCGACGACAACGCCGCGATGTGCGGCGGCGATGAGCGCATCGGTGATGGTCGTGTTGTCCATCTCCTCGTTTTCGACGAGCAGGTGATGGCGCGCGCCGTTGATGAGAGCGAGGAGATCCGGCAATGAGGTCGTCGGTGACCACACCAGGTCAGCTCCCACAGACGGGGTGACGCGCGTGCCGTCGTAGTCCGCGTTGAACACCGCCTGAATCGCGGCGATGTCGGACGGCGTGCGGTCGATCACCGCGACGTCACGTGTGTCCGAGTAGTACCGGCTCGTCCAGTTCAGCGTCATGACCACGCTGACCACACCGTCGATGGTCAGTGTCTTCTGGTGTGTGAGTGCGTACAGCGATGTTGCCCAGCGCACGTGCACGCCGTGGCTCAGCAGGTACGAGTACGCCGCGGTGTTCTCGGACTCGATGTACGCGCGGTCGAGGATGACGCGCACGTCGATTCCGTGCGCCGCATCGGTTGCGAGCAGCTGCTCCGCGTGCGTGTCCTCGAGCTCGTACATCGTCAGGTCGACGGAATGGCGAGCCGAGGCAAGCAAGGAGTAGATCGCATCCATGCCCTGGTTGGGCTCGATGAGGAGCGTCTGCGCTGCGCTTGCGGTCGTTGCAATCGCCGTTGACGCCGTCGTCGCCTGCGCCTGCGTCGGTGCGCTGGTTGGCGCCGTGGTGGGAGCGGGGGACGGTGCACTTGCGCAGCCCGCGAATGCGGCAATCGCGACGAGTGCGACGCACGCACCGAGAGGTCGTCTCACCAACGCAGTATGCGGGACGGCATTCGCCGATTCCGTCACATGCGTGCATCGAGGATGGGGTGCCACAATCGTTCGATGCTCAGGATTTGCATCATCGGTGACTACGACCCGGCAAATCTGACCCATACGGCGAGCACGGTGGCGCTGCAACATGCGGCAGCGAGCGTCGGCGTGGACGTCGATGTCGACTGGGTGCCGACCGTCGAGATCACGTCAGTCGACGCGCCTCGAATCGCTGGCGCGGATGCGCTCCTGATCGCCCCCGGAAGCCCATACCGAAACATGGATGGCGCGCTGTTCGCCATCACCTATGCCCGTACGCGAGACGTGCCGCTGCTCGGTACCTGCGGCGGCTTCCAGCACCTCGTCGTGGAGTACGCGCGCAACGTCCTCGGAGTCCACGACGCCGAGCATGCGGAGTCGAGCCCCGACGCAGCGACGCACGTGATCACGCCGCTGACCTGCTCGCTCTTCGGCCAGCGGATGGACGTCAAGATCCGCCCGGGAACGAAGGCTTTCGACGCCTACCGGCGCAGTCAGAGCACCGAGCGGTACTACTGCAACTTCGGGCTCAATCCGGCATACGTGCAGCAACTGGAGCGCGGTGGGCTCGTGGTCAGCGGTGTCGACCAGGACGGCGAGGTCCGCATCCTCGAACTGCCCTCGCTGCGGTTCTTCATGGGCACGCTGTTCGTGCCACAGACGTCGAGCGCTGCCGGCGAGCCGCATCCCGCAGTGGTCGCATTTGTCGAGGCTGCCGCCCGACCATTCAATGCGTCAAACGAGCCAATCGCACAAACGTTGACCCGCTAACATCACAGTTCGCGAGCGCAGTTCGCATACGTCACCCGTCTTAAGACACTTTGGTCGAACGTTTCGGTTGCACCCGCCGCGTCCAGCGCGCCACAATGCTCGCCACGAGATCGGGTGGAGAGAGCAGGGGGGTCCTAGTGCAACAACGACTTGTAGTAGTGGTTTTTGGCGCAAATTCGCGCCGTCCAGGAGGAGCTCGATGACGTCAATTCGTTCGTGGGCCGCAGTGGCATCGGTGGGTCTCGCGGTTGGTGCCGCGACCGTGGCCTCCGGAACGCCCGCTTCGGCCTCTGCATCAGTCGGCGGACGCGCGATGCTGGCGGGGTCGCTGACTCCGTCGTCGGAGCGTTCCAAGCCGGCGGGGCACGTCGCCTCGGGGAGCCAGGTCAAGTTCGACCTCGTGCTCAACCTGCGTGACGCAGCCGGAGCGGCGGCAATTGTCAAGGCGGTCTCCACGCCGGGGTCCGCTCAATATCGCCACTACCTGACCGACGCACAGTGGATCGCCCGCTACGCGCCGACGCAGGCCTCGGTCGCATCGGCCGAGACGTGGCTGCGTTCCCAGGGCTTCAAGGTTGGGGCAGTCCCCGCGGACCGTCTCTTCATCGCCGCCCAGGGCAGTGCTGCTCAGGTTGAGGCCGCGTTCGGCACTACCCTCAGCATGTACAACGTCACCGGGCACCAGCTCCGGCTCGCGAACAGCTCCTTGTCGATTCCCGCAGCAATCTCCGGCGCCGTTTCCGGTGTTGTCGGCGTGAATGAGTCGATGGCCACGAACGACCTCAGCCAGAACTTCGCAAACGTTCCGGCAACGTCGCCAACGCAGGAGCCCGCGCCGCCCGCGTCGTTCGCGAATCCGCAGCCGTGCTCGGCCTACTACGGTCAGAAGCCCGACACGACCGACAAAGCTGCCCTGTACAAGCCGTACAACAGCCCGCTGAACTACGACATCTGCGGGTACACGCCGAGCCAGTTGCAGAGCGCGTATGGCCTCTCGGGCCAGATCTCGGCAGGAACGGATGGCGCAGGCGTCACGATCGCCATCGTCGACGCATACGACGCGCCCACCCTGTTCAAGGACGCGCAGCACTACTTCACCCTGAACGATCCCTCGCAGCAGCTCACGAGCAAGCAGTTCAAGAACGACAAGCCGGCCTCGGTTGGCAATGAAGACGAGTGCGGCGCAAGTGGATGGTTCGCCGAGCAGTCGCTCGACGTCGAGTCCTCCCACTCCATGGCACCAGGCGCGAACATCACGTTTGTCGGCGCCGAGGATTGCCTCGACACCAGCCTGCTGGCTGCTGAGAACAAGGCCATCGGCAGCGGCGCATCGGTCGTCAGCAACTCGTGGGGCGACACCCTGGGTGACCTCCTCGAGGATCAGGCAGCCAAGGACGCGTTCGACAACACCTTCGAGCTTGCGGGCGCCACTGGCGTCAGCATCCTGTACTCGAGTGGTGATGACGGCGACAACTTCGCCGACTTCGGCATCGCGGCCCCTGACTACCCACCGTCCAGCCCATTGGTGACCGCGGTCGGCGGCACGTCATTGGAAGTCGGCGCCACTGGCAACCGTGCCGGTGAAGTTGGCTGGTCCACTGGCAAGTCGATCCTCTGCGGCCCCGTCACCGCCAAGAATTGCGGCTCTGCCACAACTCCTGAGACGGCGCTGGGCTTCAACGCAGGAGGCGGTGTCGGCACGAGCTACACCTACCTCCAGCCCTCCTACCAGGCAGGCGTCGTGCCGGCCGCGCTCGCGTTGCGCAACGAGAACCTGTTCGGCCCGCAGCCGCTGCGCGTCGTGCCTGACATCTCCATGGACGCGGACGCACAGACCGGAATGCTCATCGGCCTGACCCAGACCTTCCCGAACGGCAGCACGCATTACGGCCAGTTCAAGGAAGGCGGCACGAGCCTCGCATCGCCACTGCTGGCGGGTGTGATCGCGGATGCGGATCAGGCAGCGGGCGGCTCGCTCGGATTCCTGAACCCGACCCTCTACAAGGTCGACGTGCAGCATCCTGCGGCGTTCGACGACATCCTGCCGCCGGCGCATCCGAACGCATCCGCTGTGATTCGGGTGGACTACGCCAACACGCAGAACGCCAGCGATGGCTACAACATCAGCGTCCGGATCCTCGACTACGAGGGTCTCGAGACCTACTGCGACGGCACAGGTAACTGCGCGTCGCGTGACGTCAGTGTCTGGGCAGCACCCGGGTATGACGGCATCACGGGCCTCGGCTCCGTTGGTGCGCAGTTCATCAAGCGGATGGCCGCCGGCTGACAATCGCTCTCTAGCGACAAGAGGAGGCGCCGGGCAACCGGCGCCTTCTTTGTCGTTAAGGCCCGTGTCGGTCCGGCGCCGGCCTGGCACCGCCTGCGTAATGATCTGCGCGTGGACGCGAACCGACGGCCGACCACCATCGTTACCGGCGGCAGTCGGGGCATCGGCGCCGCGACAGCCCTGCACCTTGCGAGATGCGGCCACGACGTGGTCGTGAACTACCGCAGCAACCAGGAAGCAGCGGAGCGCGTGGTGCGCGAGGCCGAGGCCAGCGGCGGTCGCGCCGTGGCCGTCCAGGCCGACGTCGCGGTGGAGGAGGACGTCGAGCGGCTGTTCGCCACCGCGCAGGACGCGCTCGGGCCCGTCACCGGCCTCGTCAACAACGCGGGAGCGACACTCCATATCGGGGACCTGGCGGACACCCCGGTCGCGATCATCCGCGAGGTCATCGACATCAACCTCGTCGCGGTGATCCTCTGCGCTCGGCGCGCGGCACAGGTCATGTCGACGACACGTGGCGGTTCCGGCGGCGCGATCGTGAACATCTCATCGGCCGCCGCCACCATCGGCAGCGCCGGCGAATACGTCCACTACGCTGCCGCGAAAGGCGGCGTCGACGCGCTGACTGTTGGGCTGTCGAAAGAGCTCGCAGCGCAGGGGATCCGTGTGAATGCCGTCGCGCCGGGAATCGTGCGCACCGACATCCACGCCGGTGCCGGAGAGGCCGGCCGCCCCGACCGGCTCGCAGGACGCATTCCGCTCGGACGTCCCGGCGAGACGGACGAGATCGCGGCCGCGATCGTCTGGCTCCTCGGTGCTGAGGCGGCGTATGTGACCGGGGCGATCCTTCGGGTTGCCGGAGGGATCTAGCGGGGCCTACGCGGCGACGCTGTCCTCTCGCGCGCGGAACCGAATGATCGCGGCGGAGATGTTCTCCTCGAGCATCTGATAGAAGAGCTGGCGCTGCGAGATGTCGATCGCGGCTTCCACCTCGACTCCCTGGGAGCGACGCGCGATCCACGGCGGAACGCTGTCGGCCACCATCTCCGCACCGACTCGCACATGCACGCGGAACTCATCGTCCTCCGACATGTGCACGGTCACGGCCAGAACCGGGCCCGTGTGCTCGACGATGCGCCAGCTCCGCTCCCAGCGCGCCTGCCGCCAGTGGTCATGCTTGAGGCGAACTGCGTCGTCGACGATCACGCTCTCGCCGGGACGGACCGTGCGCGCGAGCAACGTCCGGATGTCTTTGTCCAGATCGCGCGCGATCCAGTTGATGAGCCCCGGTCCGCGATCCAGGAGATCGGGCAGACCGTTCGGGTTCTTCGCGAGCTCGCCGATTGCCTGCACGGTGCCGGCATGCCGGCGGCAGTACGTGGCACGTCCGACGGAAACGCTGTGCGCTGCGCAGAACGCGGTGGGGCATGAACGCTCGCGCCGATCGCGATAGGCACACGGCTGCGCCGTCATGCTCGTGCATCGACGCATGGAGCACGCGGTCGCGGTGGCCGCGACAGTTGCGGTGGCATCGGCCTGTTTGCCACGACGAAACAGATTGCTCACACTCGGCACGCCCTGGTGCCATCGTCGCCCCGTCTCGCCGATGCGAGTATCCATCGTCACCACAGTCGTTACCCCCAAGGTCCCCATCTGGTGCGTACCTCCGGTGCACGCCTCTCTGGTGTCAATGGGAACCCACCAGAAGTTGTTGCCGGGAGAGTGTGCGACGGGTTGCGAAGTCCCGTTACTTGCGAGTAACGCGGCGCGAAATCGAGCGCTCCGACTCGCATCTCCCCGTCACTGCTGAACTCATTGCGGCGGGCGACTCGTCGATAATCGACGGCGGGAGGCCAGCCGCATCACGGAGTTGTATCCATACAGATGATCACGCGAGCGGTCACGTTCCGCACCCCGGCGGCGATGCTGAAGGGATATCTGGCGCTCCCCGACGGCGCGGCGCCACACCCGGGTCTCGTCGTGATCCACGAGGCATACGGCCTCAACGACAACATCCGCGATATCACGGACCGCTTTGCGGGGGAGGGGTACGCGGCACTGGCCGTCGACCTCTTCGCCGACCGCAGCCGACTCGTGTGCATGGCGCGTCTGATGGGCGCGATGGTCACGGGTCGCGAGCCCGCCGCAGTCGGGGAACTGACCGCGGCGCTCGACTATTTGACTGCTCTGCCCGAGGTCGAACTCCGCGCGAACGGGCGCTGTCGGGTTCTGCATGGGCGGCGGAGTCGCGATCGCGTGGGCGACGCGCGATCGGCGGCTGCGCGCCATCGCGCCCTTCTACGGAACCAACCCGCGACCGGTCGCCGCGGTGCGCCGGCTGTGCCCGGTGGTGGGCAGCTATCCCGGCAAGGACTTCACCGCCCGCTCGGGTCGCAAGCTCGATGCGGAGCTCAGCGCGGCAGGCGTCACTCACGACATCAAGATCTATCCGGGCGCGCGCCACTCCTTCTTCAACGATCAAGGCCGTGCATACGACGCGTCCGCGTCCACCGATGCGTGGCAGCGCACCCTCGATTTCTTTGCGCAGCACATCCGCGCGTCCGGGGCGCCGGGATGACCGAGCCCATCGACGTCCGCGAGCGCGCGGCAATCTGCGACGTGCTCGTGGAACTCGGCCCGGATGCGCCCACGCTGTGCGAGGGATGGACCACGGCGGATCTCGCCGCGCACCTCGTCCTCCGCGAGCACTTCCACCGCTGGTCCGACGCTCAGCGCGCGGTGGAGAAGGCCAAGGGATACCCCGCGATGATCGCGCGGTTGCGGGCGGGGGCGCCGCTCGTGCCGTGGCGCATCCCGAAAATTCGCAACGTCTTCAACGGCCTCGAGTACTTCATCCACAACGAGGACGCGCGCCGGGCCAACGGACACGGTCCCCGACCGCAGGCCGATGACCTGGAAGCGCTGTCCTGGCGGATGACCGGGTACACCGCCCGCCGTATCGCGCGCCGCATCCGGCCGTTCGCATTCGCCCTCGCCCTGCCCGATGGTCGTCGGCGCACCTACGGCTCTGGAGCCATGGCGACGCTGACCGGACCGGCGAGTGAACTGGTGCTCTATCTGAGCGGCAGACGGGCGACCGCCCAGGTGGCGCTCACCGGCGATGCAGAGGCGACGGCCGCGGTGGAGCGAGCCGACCTCAAGGTGTGATGAGCGCCGGCGCGTCCGACTCGATACGCTCACCAGGATGACCGTCAGCACAACTCAGCTGGCCGACGCCGCTGAGATCTCGAGGCGCTGGATCCGGGCACGGGCGGCCGCGGACGAGGTTCCGGGCATCTCCTTCGGCTTCAGCCACAACAACCGGACCATCCTTGCGGACGCGTTCGGGTTTGCGGACGTCGCCTCGAGCCGCCGCGCCAGTCCCGACCAGACGAGCTATCGCTGCGCGTCCATCACCAAGACGATGACGGCGACCCTGGTCATGCAGCAGGTCGAGGCGGGTCGCCTGCGGCTCGACGAGCCGATCGCCACCTATCTCGAGTGGACGCGGAAGCTGCCGCACGCAAAGGACATCGACATCCGCCATCTGCTCATCCACGGCGGCGGCGTGATCCGCGACGGCTCGAACCACTGGGGCGACGATGACTTCCCGGACCGCGACACGCTGCGTCAGGAGGTGCGACAGCAACTGACGTATGCGGAACCATCGACGGGGTTCCGCTACTCCAACGTCGCGTACGCCTTGCTCGGCGAGGCGCTCGAGGCCGTCACGTCGACCCCGTTTGAGGCATTGCTGCAGCGCGACGTGCTGCGTCCGCTCGGACTGGGCAACAGCGCGGCGTCGCTGCTGCCGCGCGTGCGCAAGACGCTCGCCACCGGGTACTACTACCGCCGTCACGGCGAGCCGCTGCGTCCGACGCGCCACGCCGAGGCGCGCGCCTTCGCCGCTGCGGGCGGGCTCGTCTCGACCGTCCCGGACCTGCTCCGCTATCAGCAGGCTCACTTCCGCGGGGCCGGCGGCCTGGTCTCGGATCTCTCGCGCCGCGAGATGCAGCGAACCCAGTGGCAGCGCAACGAGGAGCCGAACCACGGTCTCGGCTGGATGATCTGGCACGTCGACGGGATCGGCATCCGCGGCCACAGCGGGGGATACCCGGGGTTCGTGACCAAGATCGGGTTCTCGCCGGACCTTCGCATCGCGGCTGCGGTGCTCACGAACACGGCAGCATCGACGGCCGCGGTGTCACTTGATGTGTTCTTTCACACCGTGTCGTGGGTGACACGGCGATGGGCGAGCGCGGCCGAGACCGCGCATGGCCATACGCGCACGAGCCTCGGACGCTTCACGGGGCAGTATCGCGGCGACTCCGGCGAGTTCATCGTCTCGCGCATCAACCGCGCCCTGTATCTCGTGGATCCGACGGACGCGGCGCCGCTGGCCTCTGCCGCGCGGCTGCGGCCGGATGGGGCGCGCCGCTTCACGATCGTCGAGGGCGACGACTACGGGCATTACGGGGAGGAGGTGAGCTTCTCCGTGAACACCGCGGGAAGGACCACGTCGCTCAAGTACGGGCCGCACACGCTGCGCCGGGCCGATATCTAGACGCAGTGGTTTGCGGCGGCGCGGATCAAAGTGGAACGGGCATGACCGTGATCCGTGCCCCGGCATCTCGAAGCCAGTGCATGTGCGTTGGGTCCGACGTGTAGACGATGCCACCGACACGTTCGGCAACTGCGGCGACGAGTGCGTCATTCGTCCCGATTTCGTGGATTCGTCGGTGCGGATCCACGCTCTGTGCGCCGGCTGCGCGCAGCAATGCGGCGGCTCGATGCCCATCCACCGGCAACACCGCTTCCTCGCGGATTCTCGCGATTGCCACGCGTGTGGCTACAGGGTCCTGCGCCCGCGAGAGGCTCTCGACGTGCACCGGGGGGATGATGATTGCGATCTGATTGAGTTGGGTGAGGGCTGCAATATGGCGCCGCGCCGCCCTGGGATTCTTCTCAGCGCCGATCACCCACCCTGTGTCGAACGTGACGATGGTTGGGTAGGCCCCACTCAAGCGCGAGCCCAACCGCCTTCGTCGCCCCACCTACTGGTCGAGAAGCGCGAGTTCCGCCCGTTCACTCCGAGCCGCGCGAGCCATGTGCTCGGCCTGAGCTCGAAGGCCGGCTTCGAGATATGGAGCGAGTTCATCCGGGGTAAAAGGGCCATCCTCCGCTTCCCACTCCGCGACCATTCGTCGCTGCTCGTCCAGGGCAGCCATATACCGCAGCCCCACATTGACTGTGGCCGACAGGTTGGAGAGACGCTCGGGCGACAGCGCCGCCAGCACTTCCGGCTCGATCGTCACCGACTTCTTGATGAGTCGACCCTCGTTTCTCATTCTCCGATCCTACCATTGGTAGGATCGGGAAGCAATTCGAGTTGAAGCGCCTCTATTCGCGGCGATCGGCCGCCGAAATCAACTCGTGGAGTCGTCGCAAACGGCTCTCGCGGTCGCGGACGAATCGCTCGATGCCTTCAAGGATGTACGGCGTCGTCAGGTGCGCCTCGTCCATGACCTCGTCGACCGAGCCGCCGGTGCGCCAGCGGTTGTCCCAGTCGGCGGCCATGGAGTACTCGGCGGCGAGCGGACCGTCGACCCAGTCGCGCATCAACTTGAACGTGCGGTTGGTGATCGCCATCGCGTCGAGCCGGTCGGCGGGCGCGACGACGGTGTCGCGATAGGCGTCCGGCTGCATGCGGAAGAGCTGCGGGCTGATCGCGGCAACGATCTTCACGTTCAGGCCTCGTGCTTCGAGGTCGGGCAGCGCCTTGACGAGATTCGCGGTCGATGTCGTGCCCTGGACGACCACGGTGCCCATGGGTGCGCTCCCGGGGTGGAACGGACGCAGCACGTACGCGCCGCGCGCGGCCGCGAAGTGGCTCGGCATGCCGAGCGCCTCCCGATCGGGGAGCTCGATCGCCGGTCGCGTCAGATGCAGCGCGACGATCGGCACGTCGGTCGCCAGTGCCGCAGCGAGCACGACCGGGACCTCGTTGAACTCCCAGGGGTGAAGGTCGATCACCTTGCCTTCCGGGAAGAGCTGCGTCACGCCGGGCTCGTAGATGCCGAAGTGCGTGCGCGAGTCCTCAGCGGTCTCGGGACCGGAGTGACCCGCCACCCAGAGCACCTTGCCCACCTTGAGCTCGCAATCCTGGGCGAGCTGGCTGAAGAGGCGCATCTCGCCGTACTTGAGGTAGCTGAAGGAGCCGTACGTCGAGCATGCGCCCCAGAAGCCGTTGAAATCGTTGAACGGGTCGCTGGCCATGTTCACGGTCGCCAGGCCGACGATCATCCCGGCGTTGGTGAACTCGGTGATCTCAGTCGGAAGGAGTGCCCCGTGCGGGTTCGTGTCGCGCTGGTACCAGCCGGTACCCGGCAGGTCGCCGAAGTCTCGCGAGAACCCCGCAAGCGCTGTGGAGTTGGCCAGGTCGGCCGAGGCGGCGATGAACAGCGGCCGGCCGTAGTCGCGCTGCGCCGTCGCATTCACCCATGACGCCCATGCGCCGAACGCCGCGCGGTTCGGCTGCTTGTCGCCCGGCTTGCGATAGAGCTCCGCCGGGTAGTTGCGATAGTCAGTCAGCGCCGGGTTGCTGAAGACGTGGGCGCCGCGACCCGCGATGGTCACGCCATCGATCTCATCGGGCACCTGTGCGGCGAGGCTCCTCAGTCGATCGGAGACGGCATCGACCACTGCGGGATGCGCAGCGAGCACCGCTGCCGCGCGGCGGAGATTCTCTGCGGCCTGCTCGCGCACCGCGGCGGCATCCGCCGGTGCGGGCTCGTCGACACCCACATAGTTCATGCCGTACTTTGTCATGAACTCGCGGCGCAGCTCCCAGAACGGCGCACTGTTCATGGCGTGCGGGGAGCCGTGACTCTTGTTGTCGTACTTGAGATATCCGCGACCCTTGCGGGTCCGGAACCAGCCGACGGACGGGACATGACCGGGGTTCTCGCCACGGGCGGCGTCGAGCACCGTTCTCGTCACCGGCGCCCATTCGCTGCCGTCCATCGTGCCGGTGACGCGCCAGTCATAGGCGCCGAACCACGTCGCCGGTGTCCCAGGCACCACCGACGACGCCGCGAAATCGTCGATGCCGTAGTCGTTCCAGTCGACGAGAAAAACGAGATTCGACAGGCCGAGACCCCACGCGGCGTTGCGTGTCTCATGGCTCGCGCCCGCCGTGAGGCCGCCCTCACCCTCGACGACGAACACGCGCACGTTGCCTGCGCCGGCGAGCTTGAGTGCCAGTGCCTCGCCCGCGGACGGCGGCATGCCATGACCCGACGGCCCCGTGTTGAACTTGAAGAACAATGTCTTCCCGGCCATCTCCGGGTGGCCGGCGAGACCACCACGGCGGCGGAGCATGAGCAGGTCCTCGAACGTCAGCGCCCATTTGCCATTGTCGGGGAACGCGAACGCGGGGTCGTCGTCGCGCGCGGCGCGAATGCGGAGCACTTCGTTGAGCGCGGCGAGTGCGGCGTAGACAACGGGGGCGGTGTGCCCCGCCGACAGCACGAATCGGTCCGCGTACGGGAGCCACGGCCGGCGGATATCCCAGCGCATCGCACCCGAGAGCATGGTCGCGAGAAGGAGATGGACCTTCGAGCGCGAGCCGCCGGGATGCCCGCTCTGCCGGTAGTTGAGCGCGAGATCGATGAACTCGTCGACGACATCCTTGACGACTTCCCAGTCTGCGAACGATGCCTCCGCGGCGGCGTAGAGCTCATCGATCGTCGGGTCCTGCACGGCATCCACGCGGGCAGGATAGCCGTGGAGGACGGAGGTCAGCCGGTGGTGCGCCGGCGGAAGAGGTGTGTTGCGAGCGGTACGAACACGAGCAGAATCGCAGCCGACCATGCCAGCGACGCGAGCACCGGATGCTGCATCGGCCACACGTGGAGCGCCGCAGACGGGTTGGGGTTGCCGAACAGCGTGCGCGCCGCGGCGGTCACCGCACTCACGGGGTTCCAGTTGGCGATGACCTGCAGCCAAGCGGGCATGCCCTGAGTCGGCACGAGCGCGTTGGAGACGATCGCGAGCGGGAAGAGAAAGATGAGACCGACACCCGTTGCCGTCTCCGGACTTTTCGAGACGATGCCGAGGCACGCGCATGCCCAGGAGATCGAGTACGCGAAGAGCAGCGGGATGGCGAGCCCACCAAGGATCGAGAGCAGGCCGGCATCCGGCCGCCAACCGACGACCAGCCCCGTCGCCGCCACGATCAGGACGCACAGCGTTGCAGCGAGGACGTCCGCGATCGAGCGTCCCATCAGCACTGCGGAACGCCACATCGGGAGCGTGCGAAAGCGGTCGATGGCGCCCGTCGACAGGTCACTGCTCAGGCCGACCGCCGTCCCCATCGCAGATGTGGTCAGGTTCATCAGCATCAGCCCGGCGATGGCGAAGTTCACATAGCCACCGGGGACCGGCACCCCCGAGCCGAACACGAAGACGAAGAGCAGCGTGAAGAGGATTGGCTGCACGGTCACGTCCGACAGCTGGATCGGCTCACGGCTGATGTGGATGATGTTCCGGCGCGTGAGCGCCATGACGTTGTGCCACTTGGCATTCAGCCCTGTACGCAGGTGTTGGGACGCGATCGGTCGCGACGTGATCGTTGCGACACTCATGCCGATACCTCCTGAAGCTCGCGCGCCGGTTCGTAGGTTGTGGTTTCGTCATCAGCCGGACGACCGGTGAGCGCGAAGAAGACGTCGTCAAGCGACGGTGGGCGAACCTGGACGTCGTCGACGAGCACGCCGGCGCTGTCGAGCGCGCGGACGACGGCCGTGGCCAGTCCGGACCCGCTACGCACGGCGGCCTTGAGCTGCTTCCCGTCCTGACTTACATCCACGCGGCCGTCGACGAGCGGCGCCAGTGCCGCGAGCGCTGCCGAGTGCGCGGCGCTGAGCGTCACCTCGAGGCGGGCGCCACCGGTGGCTGCCTTGAGCTCTGCGGGGTGCCGTCGGCGATGACCGAGCCGTGATCGATGACCGCGATCCGATCCGCGAGCTCGTCGGCCTCCTCGAGGTACTGCGTCGTCAGGAGCAGAGTGGCGCCGTCGCTGACGAGTTCGCGGATGATCTGCCACATCTCCGCGCGACCGGTTGGGATCGAGCCCCGTCGTGGGCTCATCGAGGAAGAGGACGGGGGGCCGCATGACCAGGCCGGCCGCGAGGTCGAGCCGCCGGCGCATGCCTCCGGAGTAGCCCTTGAGCACACGGTCAGCGGCCTCGGTGAGCTGAAATCTGGCGAGCAGGTCCGACCGCGCGGCGCTTTGGCGTCGCCGCGATGCAAGCCACTCAGCTCGCCGACCATCACGAGGTTCTGTCGCCCCGTGAGCAGGTCATCCAGCGTTGCGTCCTGCGCGGTCACGCCGATCGTTCGCCGCACTGCGGCCGCCTCTTTGACGACGTCGTGACCGGCGACCCGCGCGCGCCCGCTGTTAGGGGCGGCGAGTGTCGTCAGGATGCGCACCGCGGTGGTCTTGCCGGCGCCGTTGGGGCCGAGCACGCCGAGGATTGTCCCGGCTGGGACCTGCAGGCTCACACCGGCAAGTGCCTGGGTCTGCCCGTAGCGCTTTGTGAGGGCATCCGCCTCGATCATCATTGTCTCTGCCATGACGCACCTCAGGTGGTCGTTCGGTTCTCTTACTTGCCGTATGGTAAGCGGATTACTTACCGGTCGTCAAGTATGATGAACGACGTGCCCCCTAGGATCCGAACCCCCAGTGGCCGCGCTCGGCCACGGGTCGCTCCACGCCATCGGGCGACTCGAGGAGCCGCTCGAGCAGCCCGTCAGCACCCGCGATCGCATCCTCGATATCGCGATGGACCTCTTCATCGAGCAGGGCTTCGACAAGACCTCGCTGCGCGAGATCGCCGACCAACTTGGATTCTCGAAAGCCGCGATCTACTACCACTTCGCGAGCAAGGACGAGATCCTGCTGGCCCTGCACATGCGGCTGCACGAAATCGGGCGCCGCGCGATGGAACGCTTCGGCGAAACGCCCGCTGGCCTCGAAGCGTGGGCGCAGCTGCTCGATGGGCTGATCGACGAGATCTTCGAGAACCGGCGTCTCATCCTCATGCACCAACGCAACAGCTCGGCGTTCCGGCTCCACCACGCGGAGGAGCACGACGAGGCGAACCAGGACATGGAGGAGATGTTCCGCCGCGTCTTCTCGGATCCGTCGGTGCCGCTGCGCGACCGTGTGCGCATGATCTCCGCCGTGGGCGCGATCATGGCCGGATTGGTGCTCTCCGGGGACATGCTCAAGGACGTTCCGTCCGAGGAGTTGGCCGACCTCGTCCGAGACGCGTGAACGATCTGCTCGATGGCCGAGGAACTCGACGGTCGAGACGTACTCGAAGGGCTACCTGACGAGGTCGACCTCGCTGGTCAGTCCACGTGCCCTGAACAGGTAGCGAACCGTCGCGCTCGGATGCGGGCTGCTTTCGCCGATGACATTCGCGGTGGAGAAGCGAACATCGATGTACCAGACGGTGCCCAGGCTGCCGCCGTTGAATCTGACCGTCGCGACACCGCCGGTTTGCGTCATCGTGCCCGGCGCGCTCGCGCAGGTCGCGCTGAACACGCCGCCTCCCGAGACTTTCAGGAATGGCCGGCTCGTCTCACTGGTGAATTGCGTAATGCCCACGGTCTGCGGGCCACCCGTCGACGTCACCTTGAGCCAGTAGCCGAAGGCGCCAGGGTTCGTGGATGTGATCTTGCCGCCCTTCATGGAGTACGTGATGTCCCTAAGGGAAGGCGCGGTACCGTTCGCGAATTGGGTGCAGGTCGCGCTTGTCGGGGTGATCTGGCTGCTCGGTGACTTCGTGACCACGACGGGATCTGCGCCGCACGACGACGTCGCCGACGCATTGTCAGCGTCTCCGGTGAAGCTGGCCGTCCAGTTGTAGGTTCCCGCGAGGGTGGCGACAAAGCCGGCCGAGGTACCAAACGGCCCATCGCTCGCGATACCGGTGACCGTCTCCGTATGGATGATGGTCGCGCACGTGGTGTCGCCTGGTCCGTAGAGGTTGAACGTGATCGACCCAGTGCCCTGCAAGCTCTCCGTGCTTGCCAGCAGCGCACTGTCCTGCAACCAGCTGCCGGTGGTGGTCGCCGCCGGGGCCGCGGTCGCCGTCATGGTGGGATTGCCTCCGACGGCCACTGGCTCGTCGCCGCACGCGGTACTCACCGCAGCGTTGTTCCCGTCGCCACTGAAGGATGCCGTCCATTGGTAGATCCCCGGGACCGTTGCGACGAATTGATCCGCGAAAATCAGTGTTTCGAACGGACCATCCGAGGTGACGAGGATGAATGTGTCGTTGAGGAGCGGGTCGGTGCAGCCGGGGTCGCCTGGACCGTAGAGCTCGATACTCACCGAGCCGCTGCCGTTCAAATCGGCGGCACCGGATAAGGTGGCTGTGTCATTCAGCGTGGTGCCTACCGGACCGCTGTCGGGCTCAGCGGTCGTCGAGATGCTCGGTGCGCGGTGATCACCACGGGTTCGTCGCCGCATTGGGTTGCTGCCGGTGTGTTGTTGGCATCGCCGCTGAAGGTGGCCGTCCACTCGTATGTTCCGGCAACGTTTGCGTTGTATCCGACCGTCGTGCCAAGCGGACCATCCGACGTCACGTCTGCAACCGTCTCCGTATACAGCAATACCGCACAGAAGGTGTCGGGGGCGTACAGGCGAAAGAGGATCGAACCAGTCCCCGTGAGCGTGCTCGTGTCCATCAGCGTCGCCGTGTCCTGCAGCTTTGCGCCGGGTGCGGCCGCACTCGGGCTCGCTACGGTGCTGATGGTTGTGTCGGGCGTGATGGTCACGGGCTCATCGCCGCACGCAGTCGTCGCCGGACTATTGCCCAGGTCGCCGGTGAAAGCCGCGATCCACTGGTAGACGCCCACCTCGGATGCGATGAAGGTTCCGCTCTCGCTCGAGACCGGGCCGTCGCTCGTGATATCGCCTTCGATCTCGGTGCTCACCGGTGTCGAGCACGTCGTATCGCCCGGGCCATAGAGCGTGAACTTGATGGACCCACTTCCATCGAGGGTGGTGGTATTCGCCAACGTCGCGGTGTCGTTCAGATAAGCGCCGACGTTTGCGTGGGTCTGCTCGGTGCTGCTCGTGATCCTGGTCGCGCTCAGGGCAGCAGCAGCCTCGACGACATGCCTCCGGCGAAGGTTGCCAGCCTCCGCTCAGGACAGGCCGCGCAGCACCAGGACGCGCAGTCGTCTCGCCGGATGTCGATGTCGGCGTCGCGAGGTGAGCGGTCGAATTGTGCGGTCACGCCTAGGCTCCTGGCTTCCTGATTGAGTGAGGTCGGCCGAGCGTGGCGAGTGACGATCGCAAACCGATCGCAGATCGGTTGTCGGCCCTGTCGGCGCTCGCTGACGCATCTGATCGACGTATCCTCCGGAGACGTTCGTCGGCCTCATTCCCGATGCCGTCTCCGGGCCACCCGGACGCGCGGCACCAAGGAGAACGCGATGACCACCACCAACGCGACGGTCTGCAGACATCCATCCACGACGCGACGCGAGACTGCAACGACGACCTGCTCGCTGCGTCGCGGGCGATCCACGCGTTCGCCGAGATTGGTTTCGAGGAAGTCGAGTCGTCGCGTCTGCTCAGCGCGGTGATCGAGCAGCACGGATTCCAGGTGGAGCGGGACGTCTCTGGGATGCCGACCGCATTCGTTGCACGACGCGGTACACGCGGGCCGCATGTGGCGTTCCTCTGCGAGTACGACGCGCTGCGCGGCCTTGGACACGCGTGCGGGCACAACCTCATCGCCACGTCATCCGCAGGCGCGGGTATCGCGCTTGCGAAAACGCTCGACGACCACGGGATCGAGGCGCGCGTCACCATCGTCGGCACACCGGCGGAGGAGGGTGGAGGCGGCAAGATCCCGCTGTGCCACGACGGGCTGTTCGATGATTGCGACGCCGTGCTCATCTTCCATCCATCGGATCGCACCGCGGCGGTGCAGTACGCACTTGCGTGCACGCACTGGGAATGGACGTTTCGCGGTAAGGCCGCGCACGCCGCCGGTCATCCTGATCAGGGAATCAACGCACTCGATGCATTCGTGCAGGCGTACAACGGCATCTCGCTCTGGCGCCAGCAGTTGCGCGACGACGCGCGTGTGCACGGTTTCATCATCGAAGGTGGCACGGCACCGAACATCATCCCCGAGACCACGCGCGGTGAATATCTGACCCGGGCGCGTGATGGCGACTATCTGCGCGGGATGAACGTGCGTTTCCGCGCGATCTTCGAAGCGGCAGCGCGAGCGACCGGATGCGAGCTCCAGCTCGACGAGCGTGAGACGTATCTCGATCTGCGTTCGAATGCCGTGCTCGCTGAACGAACGAGCGTGCATCTGGCCGATGTCGGTCTCAAGGAGGATGTTGTCGTGCCGTGGGCGCGGACCGGTTCGACCGATGTGGGCGACGTCTCCTACGCGGCGCCGACGTTGCATCCGGAATTCGCGATCGCCGATGGGGGCACCGGCCCGCACACGCACGCGTTCCGCGAGGCCGCCCTCACTCCGCGTGCCGAGCAGGCGATGCTGCAGGCAGCCGAAGTCCTCGCCCGTGTGGGCGCCGACGTGATCGTCGACGCTGATCTGCGCAAGCGCGTGCGCGATGCGTTTGCGGCGCAGCCGCAGCGCCGCGAAGAGTGGAGGGGCTCCGGAGCATGACTAGCGGTCGTGGATGGTGGTGTACGCCAGCACGCCGCCGAATCCAAGGAGCGCGGCGCCTGCGACACCGTCGGTCACACGGATTGCGCGTGTGCCCATCGATCGCCTCGCAAGCGCGACGCCGGTCGCGAGGATCGTCACCCAGGTGAGGCTGCCGATCGCCACACCGCCGACGAGCAGCATCGCGGCGCTCGTGGTGTGCACCAGGCCTGCGGTGCTTGCGGCGGCGAAGATCGCGCCCCACGACACGATGGTGGTCGGGTTCGACGCAGTCCCGCCGAGCGAGGTGAGGAACGCGCGCTTGGGGGTTGACGTCTCGAACGAGGTCTCATTACCGACGCGAACGCGCACCGCGCTGTAGATGGTGCGCACGCCGAGAACGATGAGCACGGCGGCTCCGATGAGGCCAAGCGCGAGACGTACGGGTTGGATGCTGAGCAGGGGAGTGGCACCGCCCGCGCCGGCAGCCGCGTACAGGCCATCAATGCATGCGATTCCCGCGCCGATCGCGAGTCCCACCTTCCAACCGCTGCGCAGCGTCGAACGGATCAGGAGCAGCGACATCGGGCCGAGCTGCAACGCAACGAAGAAACCGAGCCCGAACCCGATGAGTGCTGCGTGCATGGTCGCCCGACTCTAGCGTGCGAGCGACGAAGGGCGCCGCTACGTCGACTGAGCGACGATGGCCGCAGCCCTGCCGCGCCACGGCGTGCGAGCGACGAAAGGCCCCGGCCATCGTCGACTGAACGACGATGGCCGGAGGCCTGACGGGGCTCGTTAGGCCGCGCGGACCTGGGCCGCACGCGGGCCCTTGTCGCTGCGCTCCACTTCAAAGCTCACGCGCTCGTCGGCGGCCAGTGTGTCGAAGTTCAACGAACTATCGACGCCGCTGCGATGGAAGAAATACTCCTGTCCATCTTCTGCGGAAATGAAGCCGAAGCCGCGATCGGCGACGACCTTCTTGACGGTACCAGTCACTCTGGTCTCTCCAATTCCTTCTCGAACGCAATAGCAGACGCAGCGCGTCCGTTCGAGAAGGAATGACGACCACGAGCGATTGCCCCGTGAATCGAGGCGATGCACACATCCTACCCCATCGTCCGATTCGACAAACCTTCCGTTCACAATCCGATCCCATGGCCGGTGCGTCTTCACTCCTTGAATCGCAGCTCGTTCCCGAGCCACGCGTCGGTCGCGTCTATCGTTCACAGCGGACGATCCGCCTCGCCGACGTCGCCGTCGACGGACGGCTTCGCCTCGATGCCATGGCTCGGTACATGCAGGACATCGCGTCGGATGACGTCGCTGACGCCAAGGCAGAGGATGAGCTGCTCACGTGGGTGGTGCGCCGCACGCTGATCGATGTCGTGCGGCAATTCCGCACGGATCAGGCCGCTTCGCTGGCGACGTGGGCGAGCGGAGCCGGATCGCACTGGGCCGCGCGGCGAACGACGATCGCGGGCGATGCCGGCGGCCATGCGGAGGCGGAGAGCATCTGGGTGCTCCTTGATCGCGCAACCGGACGTCCCGCGCGACTTCCGTTGCTTTCGACAATCTCTATGCGCGTTCGGGGCTGGGTCGGAAGGTGTCCGCGAAGCTGGAGCTGGCCCCCGAGCCGGACATGCGACGCCGATACGGGTGCGCTGGCCCATTCGGGTGGCCGACATCGACACCCTGGGGCACGCCAACAATGCCGTCTACTGGGCGGCGATCGAGAGCGCGCTGCACCTTCGGTCACGAGGGAGCGCCGACGCCTGGGCGCCTACGCGGGGTGCTCGAGTATCGCCGGCCGCTCGATCTCGCCTCAGACCTTGAGCTTGCCATCGCCGCGAGCCGTCGGAGACCGCCGTCTGGTTCATCGACGGCGGCGACACCGCAGCAGCCGCGGTGATTCGCCGCGTCGACTAAAGGCGGACCGCGGCTCGCGCCGCGGCCCGCCGCCGTCATGGAGATGTCCGATCAGGAGACCGCGATACCCTCGAGTCCGGAGTGGCCGGGAAGCTCGGGAGCGACGGAGCTGCCGGTGAAGGAGAGCGACCCGTTGCGCTGCACCGCAAACCCGTCGACGATGTCGCCACCGCCGGTCTCGACGTAGAGGAAGGAGCCGTCCGGGCTCGCCGCGAGGTCGATCGGGCCGGCGTCCGTCGACGTCTCGCTCGACGATCGCCGGCACGCCGCCTGCGCCGATCGTGTAGCCGGTGATCGTGGCGCTGCCCGCGTCTGCGCCGTAGAAGAACCGCCCGGCGCGCGTGTCCCAGCAGAGCGCAGCTTCGCCGTTGGTGACGGACGCCAGCGCACTCACACTGCCGTCGGCGTTGAGGGCGTACGTTGTCAAGCGCGCTCGTCGCCTGCCTCGGTGACCACAAGATCACCGGCGCGGTCGAACGTGAACCCAAACGGGACCGGCGTCGCCGACACCGTCACCTTGGGCGCCGCGCTGAGCGCGCCACCGGCGAACACCCGGAAGACGTCGATGGCGCTGGTGTTCGCTTTCGTGGTCACGATCAGCTGCCGACCGTTCGGGGTGAGACCGATCTGCCCCGGGGTGTTGAGGAACTCAGGCGTGAGGTCCGGGGTGAGGTCGAGCGAGCGCGCGCTGCCCGGGATTCGGTACAGCGTCCGGGCGTCAAACCCCTGGACCGAGCCGGCGCCGCCCGCATTCAGCACGTAGATCCGTCCGCCGCTTGCTGTGACGCTCACGGGGATCGTTCCGCCGGAGCCCACCGTCACGCGATGGCTGAGCCGGGTGCCATTGACCTCGAATTCGGTGATCGTGTTGCTTCCGCCGTTCACGGCGACAAGGATTCCATCACCCGCGTCGTAGACAAGACCGCTGCTGCGAGGCGAGCTTGTCGACGACCGCACCGGTGAGCGCGATGCCGATCCCGCCGGTGTTGTAGCGGCCGGCGAACGAGAGCTGACCGTTCGACCCGCGACGGTACGACAACGATCTGATTGCCGGTCGTGTCATTGGTTTGCACGAATACCGCGGGAATCGCCGGCGCTGGCGGAGTGCGTGCGCCTGGGCGTGCGCGCCGAGTGGGGCGGCGAAACGCGGAGATGCCCGAGCACGATGCCGGCACCCACGACCATGCGAATGCCTCTCTTCACTGTGTCTCCTCGTGTCGATGGACTGACGTTTCGCAGCACAGTCCCGCGCGGATGTCCCGGCGTTACGTTCGTGGTTCAGGTAACGGCATCGAGTCGCCTGCGTAACGTTTGGGGGGCTTCTGGAGACAGCAGCAGCTGTGTTGATGATGAGTTAGCGTCCGAGTGGCGACATCCCGGGCGCCGGCGGTGTCACGGGCCGGGGTGGGGCATCTACGCTGTGCGCTGTGGAAGCGGACGCGTCCCTGGTCGACCGCTTCGCGAGGGGACGAAGCGGCGTTCGTCACGCTCGTCGGCCGATACCATCAGCCGATGGTGCGTCTCGCACGCTCGATGGTGTCGAGCGAGGCCGTCGCGGAAGAGGCCGTGCAGGACACCTGGCTTGGGGTCGTCCGCGGCATCGAGCGCTTCGAAGGTCGTTCTTCGTTCAAGACATGGCTCTTTCGCATCCTGGCCAACCGAGCGCGCTCGGCCGGTGCGCGCGAAGAGCGCATCGTTCCGAGCGATTCGCAGCCCGGTTGTCGATGCCGGCGCGCTTCGACGCGGGCGGGCAGTGGGCCGATCCGGTGGAGCAGTGGCGAGCGGAGCTTCGATGACCGGCTGGAGGCCGCCATCTGGGCGCCGATTCTCAAGTCCGCATTGGGGCAATTGCCCGCAGCGCCAGCGCACCGTGGTCGTGCTCCGCGATGTCGAGGGCCTCTCCAGTGATGACGTCTGCGCGGTACTCGGCATCAGCGCCGGGAACCAGCGGATCCTGCTGCATCGAGGGCGCAGCCGGATGCGCGAGATCCTCGATAGCGAGATCGGGAGGGACTGAGCGATGCTGTTCCTGCGATCGAAAGACCTTGTCTGCCAGGAGATGGTCGAGCTCGTCACCGACTACCTGGAGGGGACGCTCTCACGACGTGACCGGCGGCGCTTCGAGCACCATCTGCGCGGTTGCCCGAACTGCACTGCGTACCTCGATCAGATTCGGGCGACCATACGCGCCACGGGACGCATCGAACCCGATGATTTGACGCCAGAGGCACGAGAGGATCTCACCGAGCTCTACCGTCGCTGGCGCTCCGAATAGCCTTATTCCACCTCGGGTTTGCGCGCGCGACTCGGCGCCACGCGCGACGGCTCGCCGGGCATCTTCGGATACTGCGGCGGCCACGGCGCGTCGGGGAGCCCTGCAGTCGTGTCGCGCACGTGCAGCGCGAGCACCGGTTCGAGCGACTGCGGTGCCGACGACATCGCCAGCCACGGATCGCCGTCGCGCGCGACGCGCGGGGGGACGGTCACGATGGTGAGCACGTTGGGGTCCACAGCGTCGAGCTCGTCCCACGCGAACGGCGTCGACACCTGAGCCCCGGGTCTCGCTCGCACCGACCAGGCGCCGAAGATGGTCTTGTGCGGTGCGTTCTGGTTGAAATCGACAAATACTCGCTTGCCGCGCTCCTCTTTCCACCACGCGCAGGTGATGAGGTCCGGACGGCGGCGTTCGAGCTCGCGCGCGACCGCGACAGCAGAGGAGCGCACCTCGTACGAGGTCCAGAGCGGTTGCAGACGCACGTAGACATGGATGCCGCGGTTGCCGGTGGTCTTGGGCAGGCACGCGACGCCGAGCTCGTCGAACAGCGCGTGGACCTCGCGGGCGGCCTCCTGCACCATCGCGAACGTGACTCCCGGGCTCGGATCGAGATCGATGCGGAGCTCGTCGGCATGCTCGGGGTCGGATGCCTGCGACGGCCAGACGTGGAAACCGAGGCAGCCCATGTTCACCGCCCACAGCACGTGTGCGAGGTCGGCGGCCACGAGCGCCCGCGACGTCGTGCCGTTCGGCGTGCTCACGATCGTCGTCTCGAGCCAGTCGGGCCGGGTGTCCGGGACACGCTTCTGGAAGAAGGACGGCCCGCTCGCCCCGTTGGGAAATCGCTGGAGCAAGACGGGACGGCCGCCCATCGCGCGGAGCAGCGGCTCCTCGACCGACTGGTAGTAGCGGACGAGATCGAGCTTGGTCTCGCCGCGCTCGTTGAAGTAGACCTTGGCGGGGTTGGTGATCTGGACCTCGCGACCCGATGCCTCGACCACCACGGCGTCGTCACCCATCGCGGCCGAGCATAGACGCCTCGGAACGCGTGGAGCGCCACAATCCTCTCCGCGAGGAGGCGCACAAGTTGACTGACGATTCCCAGGACTTCGGAGGTCTCATCGACTTCCACCCGTATCGCGACCGTTTCGAGGCCTATCACCGGATCCCGACCGAGCCCCGCTCCCGCGAGAGCATCCTCGCCGAGCTTGGTGCCATGGCGGAGGAGGAGGACCGGATCGGCAACGCCGGACGCGTTTCGGGATCGATCTATCACGGCGGTCACGATCACTACCGCTTCCTGATCGAGGCCTACGGCCTCTTCGCGCACGCGAACGTCCTGCAGCGGGACATGTATCCGAGCGCGACGAAGCTCGAGGGCGAGATCGTCGCGATGACGGCCGCGCTCCTCCACGGGGATGCCGTTCCATCGCACCACCCCGGCGATGCGGTCTGCGGCGTGGTCACGTTCGGGGGCACCGAGAGCCTGATCAACCCGATGCTCGTGTACCGAGAGCGCGGCCGGATCGAGAAGGAGATCACCGAGCCGGAGGTGATCGTCCCCGTGACTGCGCACGTGGCGCTGCAGAAAGCGGCGCACATGCTCGGGATCAAGCTCCTCCAGGCGCCGGTCGGCGACGACTGGCGCGCGGACGTCGGCTGGATGCGCGACCACGTGACCTCGAACACCGTCGCGATCGTCGGCTCCGCCGGCAACTACCCGCACGGCCTCATCGATCCCATCGAGGAACTGTCGGAGCTGGCGCTCGAGTTCGACCTCGGGCTCCACGTCGACGGTTGCATGGGCGGCTTCATCCTGCCGTGGGCGGAGAAGCTTGGCTACCCCATCCACACGTTCGACTTCCGGCTCCCCGGGGTCACCAGCATCTCCGCCGACACCCACAAGTTCGGATACGCCCTCAAAGGCACGTCGGTGCTCCTGTACCGCAGCAGCAAGCTGCGCCGCTACCAGTACTTCAGCTATCCGGACTGGCCGGGCGGCATCTACATGTCGCCGGGGCTCTCGGGCAGCCGCTCCGGTGGCGTTGTCGCCGCCGCATGGGCGGCGATGCTGAGCCTCGGTGAGGAGGGCTACCTCGAGATCGCCGAACGGATCTTCGAGACGGCGGCGGTCATCCTCGAAGGGGTTGCGGCCATCCCGGAGCTGGAGATCTTCGGCGACCCGACGTTCATCATCGCGTTCCGCGGGCGCGGCATCGACATCTACCACGTGAACGATCACCTGATCAGCAAGGGCTGGCGGCTCAACGCGCTGCAGCTGCCGCCGGGCCTGCACTTCTGCGTCACCAGGCCGAACACCGCGGACGGGGTCGCCGAGGCCTTCCTCGAGGACCTGCGCGCTGCGGTCGAGTACGCGAAAACCCCGGACCTGGGCCCGGCGACGAGCGGCGCGCTGTATGGCCTCGGTGGCTCCCCCGAGGGGAACGAGGCGCTCGATCTGCTGTTCGCCGCCGCGCTCGACGCGATGTACGACGTGGTCCCCTGAGGCGATGATCGAGCCCTGGATCCTCGCGGTCGACCTGGGGACCGGGGGACCGAAAACGGGCGCGGTGTCACTCGAGGGGGAGCTGCTCGCGGTCGCGCACCGCGGCGTCGAGACTGCCTACAGCGACGACGGCGGTGCTGTGCAGGACGCGACCGCGTGGTGGCAGGGGATCCGCGAAGGCGTCGCGGAAGTGCTGGCGAGCGGGGTGCCGACTGACGGCGTGATCGGCGTCGGGATCACCGGGCAGTGGGGGTCGACGGTGCCGGTCGACGCAAGCGGCCAGGCAATCGGGCCGTGCCTGCTCTGGGCCGATACCCGCGGCGGGCCGCTTTCGGCCCGGCGCATGGGCGGTCCGATCAGCATCGTCGGCTACTCGCCGGGGAACCTTGTGAGCTGGCTTCGGCTCACTGGCGGGGCGCCGTCACCGCACGGTGCGGATCCGCTCGGCCACGCCCTGCATCTCCGCGAGCGCGAATCGGAGCTCTACGGCCGCACGGAGACGCTGCTCGAGCCATTGGACTATCTGGGGATGCGACTCACCGGTCGCCGGGCCGCCACGCCGGCGTCGATGATCCTGTCCTGGTTGACGGACAACCGTCGTGGTGGCAAGCACGGCTACGAGCCGGCGCTGCTGCGCCGTTCCGGCCGGGAAGCGGCCAAGCTCCCCGAGCTCCTGCCGACCGGCAGCGTGCTCGGCGAGATCACGCCAGAGGTCGCGACCGAGCTCGGCCTGCCGAGCGGCGTCCCTGTCGTCGCGGGGATCCCCGACCTGCACACCGGGTACCTCGGATCGGGCGCGGTGGCGCCGTTCGCCGGACACATGACGATCAGCACCACATCGTGGATCGGCTGCGAGGTGCCGTTCAAGCGGACCGACGTGTTCCACCAGATCGCATCCGTCCCCGGGGTGCGTCCCGGCGGGTATCTCGTCGCCAACAACCACGAGACTGCGGGGCTCTGCCTGCAGTGGCTGCGCGACGCGGTCGGAGCGGGCGACGGGGCGGTGGAGTCCGACTACGCGCGGCTCACGACGATTGCCGCGACTGCTCCACCGGGATCCGGCGGCGTGCTCTTCACGCCGTGGCTCAACGGCGAGCGCAGCCCGGTGGAGGACCGGAATCTGCGCGCGGCGTTCCTCAACATCTCGATGACCACGGAGCGCGCTCACCTCGTTCGCGCGGTCCTCGAGGGAGTGGCGTTCAACGCGCGGTGGTTGCTCGATGCGGTCGAGCGGTTCACGAAGCGACCGATGCCGGTGTTGCGCATCCTCGGTGGCGGGGCGATCTCCGACCTCTGGTGCCAGATCCACGCCGACATCCTCGGCCGGCGCATCGAACAGGTCGCCGACCCGATGTACGCGAACCTGCGCGGCGCCGCATTCTTCGCGGCGATATCCCTTGGCAGGATGGACTTTGGCGACGTCGCGGCCCGCGTGCGGGTCACCGGCACGTTCGACCCCGACCCGTCCGCGCGCGCCGTCTACGAGCCGATATACAGCGAGTATCGGCGCCTGTACCATCGGCTCCACGGGATGTACGCGAAGTTGAACGCATGAGCACCGACACCGCGCGTGCTCCCGGTGTCCGCTGGGTGATCCTGGCGGTGTACGCGCTGCTCGCCGCGTGCACGCAGTTGCTCTGGCTGAGCTTCGCCGCCATCGACACGGAGACCGCAAAGGTGTTGCACACCGACGTCGGCACTGTCGGCGACCTCGCCGCAATCTTCCCGTTCGTCTACGTCGTGCTCGCGCTCCCGGTTGGCCGGCGACTCGACTCGCACTTCACGCAGTCGCTCGGTATCGGCGCCGTGCTCACCGGTGGTGGCGCGTTGCTGCGGCTCATCGCGCCATCGTCGTTCGCGCTCCAACTCATCGGCCAGTTCGTCATCGCAGCCGGTCAGCCGTTCGTGCTCAACAGCATCACCAAGGTTGCCGCGCGCTACTTCCCACATTCGCAACGTGCGACGGCGATCGCCGTGGGGAGCGTCGCGTTGTTCGTCGGCATCCTCGCGTCGGTGCTCATCGCGGGTCCGCTCTTCACCGCCGGAGGTCTCGGGCTCGTCCTCACCATCGAGGCGATTCCGTCGGTGATCGCCACCGTGCTCATGCTCGTGCTGCTGCGCGTTCCGGCCGCGTACACCGACGATGCGTCGACATCCGTCAGCCTGCGATGGCTCGTCAAGGATCGCTTCATGTGGCTGCTCGCCGGGCTCATCTTCATCGGCATGGGTGTGTACAACGCGGTGGCAACGTGGTTGCAGCCGGTGCTTGCGAACTTCGGTCAGGGAGGCGCCGCCGGCAACCTCATCGCCGTGCTCACAGCCGGCGGTATCGTCGGTGCGGCGGTGCTTCCGCCCGTGGTGGCCGCGCGTGATCAGCGCCGCCCGATGCTCATCATCGCGCTCGTCTTCAGCGCCGCTGCGTTCGCGGCAACCGACCTGCGCCACGACGTCGCCTGGCTCTCGATCTGGTTGTTCGCGACGGGATTCCTGTTGATGGCATGCCTTCCGGTCGTGCTCGACTGGTCTGCGGTGCACGCCGGGTCGGCACGCGAAGGTGCCGCTGCAGGGTTCCTGCTCATGTCCGGGAACCTCGGCGGGGTCGTGCTCGTCCTCGTGATTCAAGCGGTGATGGGCAATGTGTATCTGCCGCTTGCCGCACTGGCGATCATCGGAGTGCTGGGCATCCCGCTGGCGGTCGGGCTTCCGGGACGTGTCGCGCTGCGCACTGTCGGGCAGGCGGTTCCGGACTAGGAGCTCACGCCTTCGCGTTGGTGCCGTCGCGACGCTTGACGGCGAGCGCGGAGATGGCCTCGAGCAGGCACCGATGTGCATTCGATGCGGTGATCTCGGCCCAGTCATATGGCGGCGACACTTCGACCACGTCCATCGCCACGACGTCTGTGCGCAGCACGATCTGACGGATTGCGCTGAGCAGGTCCACCGGTTGCATGCCGCCGGGTTCCGGCGTGCCCGTCCCGGGAGCGAACCCGGGATCGAGCACGTCGATGTCGACCGAGAGGTAGATGTGCGTCGGGCCGTCGAGCGCCTGCGCGATCGCGTCCTCGATGACCGGGGCGACACCGCGGTCGCGCAGCTCGCCCATGAGATGCCAGCGCATGCCCTGCTCGCGCATCCAGTCGAAGACGTCCTTGGGTGGCCAGTACCCGCGCAGGCCAACCTGCACAAAGTTGCGGCCGGGCACCACGCCCAACTCGATCAGACGGCGCATCGGCGAGCCGTGCGAGTACAGGTTGCCGAACTGGTTGTCCCCGGTGTCCGCGTGGGCGTCGAAATGCACGATGCCCAGGCTCCCGGGAGGATACGCCGCAGCCACGGCCGTCGCGGAGGGCCAGGTGATGGAGTGGTCACCACCGATCACCATCGGGACGATGCCTCGATGCGCGACCTCGCCGACCCGGTCCCGAATCGCAGTGTGCGAGATCTCCGCCATGCCGGGCAGGCACATCGCGTCGCCGTAGTCGATGACGCGCAGCACGTCGAGCGGTGCCACCTCGAGCTCGAGATGCCACTCCGCGGACTGGTAGGACGCCGTGCGAACGCTTCGAGGGCCGAATCGGGCTCCCGGCCGGTACGTGACCCCGTCGTCCCAGGGCGCTCCGACGACCGCGACGTCAGGACGGACCTCATCGAGTTGCTCGGTCGTCGTCAGCAGGGGAACGCGGCAGAACGTCGTCGGCCCGAGGTATGCGGGCCCGTCGGCATATCGCTCCACGGTGGCCAAGCCTATTCCCCATACGGCTGATCAGGGGTAACGCCGGTGTGCGCATGCGATCATGCAGGGGGGATCCGGATCGTTCTGGGGGCGTGACGCTGCTTGCGCGATTGATACCGCGACCACGGCTTGTCGAGCGGTTGGTCGGCGGCGTTGTTGGTGTTGTGGAGGCCCCCGGCGGCTACGGAAAGTCCGTCCTGGCGGGTCAGCTCACGCGTGCGCGCGAGGCGGTGGGTGTCGTTGTGAGCGTCCGAGCGGGCGCCGGCACAGCGGCGCATTTCGTGACGGCGCTGCGTCGCGGCCTGCGCCGAGCGGGCCTCAGCGACGCGGCAGCGATCATCGACGGCGCGATAGCTCCCGAGAGCGCACTTGCCGCCGTGTTCGATCGGCTCGAGGCGCTCGGCACGCCCATCGTCATCAGCGTCGACGACGCGCACACCCTGGACGACGGCGGCCGCGAACTCGTGGTGCTCGCGGCCGAGATGGTTGCGCCGCCGCATTCACTGCTCGTGCTCACACGTCCGATGACGCAGCTGCCCATCCGCTCGCCCGCGGTGTGGATCGATGCCGACGAGCTCGCGCTCAGCGACTCGGAGGTGGCCGACCTGGGCGCAGTTTTCAACGTCGACCTCGATGTGCATCAAGCCGCGTTGCTCCGACGGTCGACGGGCGGCTGGGCTGCCGCGCTGACCCTCAGCCTCGCCCAGGTCGCGCGTTCCACGGACCACGACGTGGAGCTGCGTCGAATCGCGAGTGGTCCGACGATGGTGGCGCGGCTCGTGGATGAATCCCTCGCACGCCTCGGCCAGGGCGACCGAGACGCTGCCATGCAGGTCGCTCACCTGCCCGTGCTGACGCGTGAGGTTGCGCGCGCGGCGACCGGGGACGACACCGTGCTCGAACGCCTTGCGGGGGCGGGCCTGTCGCTCAACGTCGTCGCCGAGACGGTTTGGCGTTTCCCGGGTCCCGTTGCGGAACATCTGATGTCACTCGGCCCACTCCGTCTCGACGCCGCCGAGCGCGTTGCGGAGGCGTACGTGGCCATGCACGCGCCTGCCAACGCGCTCTGGGTGTTGCTCCGCGCGAATGCCGCGGGCGCGGCCGCAACGCTCATCGAGACGTTGCCACCGGCCGAGCTCGAGCGCCTCGAGTCGGAGGAAATGCAGGAGGTCATCGACGCACTGCAGCCCGCTGCACTGGATGCCCACGGCTTCACCCTCATCCGCTTCATCCGTCGTTGCGTCGCCGGCCCTGTCTATGGCGTGGGTGCTCGTGCGCTCGAGACCGCCGCGGACATCGCGACGCGGACCGGCAATGCGGCGCTCGCACACGCCGTTGCTGCGGAGACGGCCAACAGCCTGCATGTGCAGAACCGGTTTCGCGAGGCTGCCGCGCTCGCCGAGGAGACGCTGGAGGTCACGCCATCCGACGAACGCGCGAACTCGTCTCGAGCTCATGAAAACCCTCGGCTCGGCAATCGCCGACGATCCAACGGTCGGCGGCCACGACGCCGGCGCGGAGGTGCTGCAGCAGACGATCGTCGAGGCGCGGCGGCTCGATGAGCATGACTGCGCTGTGCGGGCGGCGAGCCGGCTTGCGTTTCACGTGTACTTCGCCACGGGCCGGTACGACGAGGCGACCCGGTGCCTGAGCGATGCGCTCGAGCTCGAGGCGACGCACCCGCGGCGCCACGCGCTGTATCTGACTCTCGTCGCTGAATTCCAAGCCGGCTGCGGCCGGTACGAGGACGCGCTCGCATCGCTCGAGCAGGCCCGGCAGATCGGCTCGCGATATGGCGAACCGCTCGTCTTCGCGTACGACGCGTGGACTCGCGGCCGGATCGCATCCGAGCAGCACCACGTGGACGAGACGATCCGGCTGATGCGCGAGGTCGAACTGCACCGGGGTGACTGGTTCTCCCAGCACTCCACCGGCGCGGAATTTCTTGCGGACGCTGCCGACATCCTCGACCGCGTGGGTGCCCACGGGCCCGCTGCGGAGTACCTCGAGCGCGCGATCGCGCGTCGCGACGAGGCGCCGGTCGAGGTGGCGATTGCCGAGGCTGCGGTCGAAGCGCGCAGCCGCAACCCGGTTCGAGCGATGGTGCTGCTCGTCAACCTGGCGGACATGCCGCTCCTCAAACCGCGAGATCGGTGGCGCGTCACTTTGCTCCGCGCGTATGCGGCGTTGCGTGCCGGTGATGCGAGTGCGGGCTCCCTTGCGGCCGGCGCCTTCGACGCCGCGGCGGCACTCGGTTACCCGCACCTTCCCTTTGTGCGCGAGCGCGTGCTTGCGAACCAGCTCGTCGCGCTCGCGGTGGAGGCGGGCGCCGTTGACGCAGGCATCACGGCCGAGAGCCTTCCCGTTGCGATCCGGATCCTCGGAGGCTTCGAAGTACGTCGCGGCGGCGGCATCGTCACCCCACCCCCGGGCCGCAACGCGGAGGCGCTGAAGATCATCGCCGCGGCGCGCGCTCGCGTCTCGCTCGACGAGTTGATCGAGCATCTTTGGCCCGAGAGCGACGAGGACGCGGGCCGGATCCGGTTGCGCAATGTGCTGGCACGCATCGGTACGGCGTGCGGCCCCGTGGTCATCCGTGACGGTGATGGCCTGCGCCTCGCGTCCGGCGTCACCGTCGATGCCGCCGTTTTTGAGGAGGAGGCGACGCGTGCGCGCCGTGCCGCTGCAGCCGGCGATGAGCGGACCGCGCTGGCGGTGGCGCGCGTCGCGCTTTCGCGGTACCGCGGGGACTTGCTGCCCGACGAGCGGTACGAGGAATGGGCGGCGACGCGCCGCGAGAGCCTGCGCCGGCAGCGCCTCGCGTTGCTCGATCTCTGTGCCGGCGCAGCCGAAGCAGCTGGTGACCTCGATGAGGCGGTGCGACTGCTCCGCGAGGGGATCGAGGTCGACCCCACTGACGAGGACCGTTATCTGAACGCAGCTGAGATCCTGCTCCGGCAGGGCAGTCGAGGCGCTGCTCGCACTCTGGTCAGCGACCTGAACGCCGTCCTTCGCGACCTCGGCGTCCAGCCCTCGTCGCGGCAGCGCGAACTGGAGCGAGCGCTCGTTTCCTGACCGAACGAGGCTGGTACGCCCCCGGTACGGGCCATTTCTAGGGTGCGCGGCATGTCGACAACCGCGCCGCCCGGCAGCGCGCGGAAACGCTCGGGCCTGAGGAGGATCCCAATGCCAACACGTCGTGCCGACTTTCGCGGAGCAAGGCTCTGCGTGGCAGTCATCGGAGCGCTGCTCCTGTCAGCGCTGGCCTGGTTCCCGTCGGTGCCGCTCGTCGCACGCGCGGCGACAACCGGTTGGAGCATCGTGAGCTCACCAAACGTCGGGACCGAGGGCGATCGCCTCCTTGCGGAGAGTTGCACGAGTACGACGTTCTGCATGGCGGGTGGATTCTCCTCGAGTGCGGGAACGGCGGCCGCGACACTCGCGGAGAAGTGGAGCGGCACGACGTGGGTCAGCGTGACATCAGCAAACGCGAGCTCTGACAATGAGTTGCTCGGTGTGAGCTGCGTGAGCACCACGTTCTGCATGGCCGTCGGCGACGAGTCCACCGCGGGATCCGATCAGAACCTGGCCGAGCAGTGGAACGGCACGTCGTGGAGCATCGACACCACGCCGGACAAGGACGGCAGCACGACGGAGAACCAGCTGAGTGCGGTCAGCTGCGCGAGCAGCACGTTCTGCGTCGCAGTCGGTTTCTATGACGCCAGCACGGAATTCCCCTTCATCAACCAGACGCTCATCGAGCAGTGGAATGGCACGACGTGGAGCATCGTCACCTCCCCGAACACCAGCGGCAGCGTCTCGAATTCGCTGTATGCGGTGAAGTGCGTCAGTTCGAGCGTGTGCGAGGCCGTCGGCAATGCCGGGAGCGGGTCGAGCTCGAGCACGCTGGCCGAGTCCTTCAGCGGCTCGTCCTGGAGCATCGTGGCGTCTCCCAACGGCAGCGGTGCCACGACGAACACCCTCAACGGCGTCGATTGCACGAGCGCCACCTTCTGCGTCGCGGTCGGGTGGGACGCTGCCACCGTCGAGCACACGCTCGTCGAGCAATGGAATGGAGCTTCATGGAGCATCGTCTCCTCGCCGAACACGAGCAGCAGCATCGACAATCTCCCGTACGCGGTCGCATGCTCGAGCAGCACGTTCTGCATGCTCGCCGGTGAGACGCAGAACGGCAGCACCGTGCAGACGCTCGGCGCGTTGTGGGACGGGACGGCGTGGTCGATCGTCGCCACCCCCAACGTCAGCGGCAATCACACGAGCGGGCTCCTCGGCGTCAGCTGCGTCAGCCCCACGTTCTGCACGGCGTCCGGCCTCGACGTGCCGCTGAACACGGGGAGCGACACGCTGATCGAGCAATGGAACGGTGAGCCGCCGGTCGTCTCGTCGGTGAGTCCCGCGGCAGGGCCGGTGGCGGGTGGTCAGGTGGTGTCGGTGACTGGCTCCGGCTTCGGCGCCGGCATGACGGTCACTGTCGGCGGGACCTCGGTGACGCCGTCGAGCGTGACCGCGACATCGTTCAAGTTCACCACCCCGGCCGAGTCGGCAGGGTACGTCCAGGTGCAGGTCACCACCGCGCTCGGCGCGAGCGCGCTCACGACGAGCAACGGCTATGTGTACGCGGGACTCGGCAACTATGTCCCGATCACGCCGTTCCGCATTCTTGACACGCGGCCGACATCGGACATTCAGCGTGGCAGCGGCGCGCTCGGCGCCGGAGCAGTCCGGGCCCTCCAGATCATCGGCGTCACAGGCCTGCCGAGTGGGACCGACCCGATCCCGTCGACGGCCAGCGCGGTCGTGCTCAACGTCACTGCGGTGCAGGCTTCGGCGTCGAGCCTGCTCACCGTGTATCCGACCGGGACCGGACGCCCGAACGCCTCGAACCTGAACTTCACCGCCGGAGCGGTGACCCCGAACCTGGTCACGGCGGTCATCGGTCAGAGCGGCTCGGTGAACATCTACAACGCGGTGGGGACGGTGAACGTGCTCGCCGACGTCGAGGGGTACTTCGAACCGCAGGCGTCGAGCGACGTCACCGGCGAGTTCCATCCGATCTCTCCCGTGCGTGTGTGTGACACGCGTAAGTCGCCGACGTACGCGTGCGCCGCCGCAGGACCGCTTGCGGCCAACGTTCCGCGACTGGTCAATGTCACCGGCGCCGGCGCGAATGCCATTCCAGCGACCGGTGCGGCGGCGGCGGTGTTCAACCTGACCGGCGTTGCGGGGAGCGCGGGGACGTTCCTCAGCGTGTATCCACCGTCGTCGACTGGGGCATGCGCGACCCCGAAGGTTTCAACGCTGAACCTCGTCGCAGGTCAGGTGCAGGCAAACCGGGTGATGGTGTCACTCGGCCCGGCGACCAGCGGCGGTCCGGACACGTCGGTCTGCGTCTACAACGCCGCCGGCAAGATCAACGTCATCCTTGACGCCAACGGCTGGTTCGGCAGCGCGAGTGCCGCGGCCGGTGAGCAATACCAGCCGATCGGGCCAAGCCGCGTCTGCGACACGCGGACCGGTTCGGGTCTCCCGTGCGCGGGACACGAGCTCACCGCAGGCGGCATCGACACGGTGGTTGTCGCGGGTGTTGGCGGCGTGCCGGCCACGTCGGCGGCACACCCGGCGCTCGCGGTGATCGCCAACCTCACCGCGATCGACCCGACGGCGACGACGTACCTGACCTTGTACGCGGCAAGCCTGACCCACACGCCCGGCGTCTCTGACTTGAACATCGGTGCGGGCGAGGTGCTGCCCAATCTGGCAGTTGTCCAGCTCGACACCACCGGTGACGCGAAGAACGGCGACGTGATCATCTTCAACTCGGTCGGCGACGTCAACGCGGCCCTCGACATCGAGGGGTGGTTCCAGTAGCCGGAAGGTGAGATTGGGGCGCCGGCATCGTGCCGGTGCCCCGTTTCGCACGTCGGGAGATGCGTCGCGGAAAAGATGGTGAGATGTCGATAGCGGTGGTGCTCCACCTTCGAGAGGACGGTCTCTGGCGTGGCGAGATCGTCGGCGAGGTGGAGGTGGTCGAACTCCGGGGAATCACGACGGGTTCGCGGCACCGCGGACCTGCTCACGTTTCTGCAAACTCTTGCCGGGGCGTCGACTTCGATACTGTCGACCGATGCACACACGCACCAACGTTCGGGGGGAGGCACACAGGTGACGGAGCTTGGGGATTTCGAAGCCCTGAGCTTCGATTGCTACGGCACGTTGATCGACTGGGAAGCAGGCATCACCGCGGCTTTGGCGCCGTGGATGGCGCGCAACGAGATAAGCCTCGACATGGGCACAGTGCTCGAACGCTACGCCGTCGCGGAAGCGCGTGAGGAGCTCGAGTTCGCCGGCTGCCTTGTATCCGGACATCCTCGCGGCCGGGATGCGAAGTCTCGGAGCAGATGTCGGCGCGCCTGTGAGCGCCGACAACTCGACATCGCTTGCGCGATCCGTACGCGACTGGCCGGCGTTTCCAGACTCGGCTGCAGCGCTCGCGCGTCTTGCGACGCGCTACAAGCTCATCATTCTCTCGAACGTCGATCGCAACTCCTTCGCCGGCAGCAACGCGCGCCTCGGGGTTCGCTTCGATGCGATTGTCACGGCACAGGATGTCGGCTCATACAAACCGTCGGCGCGGAACTTCGCGGCCCTGCTCGCCACGGCTGACACCCTGGGGGTCGAACGAGGACGGTTGTTGCACGTTGCGCAGAGCCTCTTTCACGACCACGTCCCGGCGCACCGTGCAGGTCTGCAGACCGTGTGGATCAACCGGCGCTCAGGACGTCCCGGGTGGGGCGCAACGCCGCCGCCTGAGGCTGACGTTCATCCCGACTGGACATTCACGTCAATGGCGGACTTCGCGGCCGCTGCCGTCGAGCCCTGACCCGCCGCGCGGTTACGTGTCGAGATGACGCCTGAAGAACGCGACATAGTTGAGGCGCTCGTACAGCGGCGTCCCCAGATGGCCACCGGGATTGATGTGCATCGCCTTGTCGGTTGAGCCCAGCGCATCGAAGAGGCGAAGCCCCGCCTCACGGGTGACCAGCTCGTCGTTCCATTGAAAGACGAAGAGCACGGGCGCGGTCGTGCGGCGTGCGGCCGCCTCGAGCGGCCCCGGTTCCGGAGGGAGGCCGGCGAGGCCGAGCACCGCGGCGCGGAGCCGTGGTTCCGAAGCCATGAGTGGCAGTCCGATCATCGTGCCCATCGAGACACCCCAGTAGCCGAGACGCCCGTCGCGGACGAGGCCGTCCGTCTCGAGCAGGTCGATGACAGCTCGCCACTCGCTGACACCCCGGCTGATGTTCTCGATCCAGCGGCGTGTGTCGTCCGCGCTCAAATTCATGACCGAGCCCTGGCCGGGCCCTGCGGCGATGCGTTGGGCGAGCCGAGCGCGGCGCGCGTCCGACGCCGCGACATCGACGACCCGGTCGCCATGGTCCGGCGCGTCGATCGCCACCGCAGTGAATCCCAGGTCGCCGACGAAGCGTCGCGCGAGCGAGAGCACGTTGGCGACCCGCTTGTGCTGCGTCGCCCCGTGCCCGATGAGGATGACCGGCGCGGGCCCAGGTTTCTTCGCCGTGGTCCAGATGATGGCGGGGACGACTGCACCATCCACCGTCATGTCGAAGCGGCGCTCGATGACGCCGTCGTCCGGGGATTCGCTGATGACGTGCATGGCAGGAAGGACACTACCGGTTCCGCTTGACACCCCTGAGTCGACAAAGGGGATGCCGGCTGCCGCCGGCATCCCCTGATCGATCAGCGCTCCTGGCGTTGCTGAGTCAGGACCAGCGCCAGTTCTCCGGGTAGATCTGCAGGAGCGGATCCTGCGGTCCGGTGCCCTTGAGATCCTTGTTGATCTCAGACAGCTGCGCGTATGCCGTTGGCAGCCAGATGACCGGCAACTGCTTCGCGAGATAGTCCTCGTAGGTGTTCATTGCCGAGACGCTGTTGCTTGTCTCGGTCGCGAGGATGTCGCTCTCAGCCTGCGAGTCACAGTAGCCGCCCGAGTCCGAGCCGGCGTACTGCACGCTGGCGCCGGATCCGGTGCATGACCACAGCTCATCGCCGGTGGGGTAGTAGTCCGGTGCGTAGATCCAGCCACCGCCCCAGAACTCCATGTCCCAGGTGCACGACGCGCCGGGCTTGCACGGCGCTGCGTTGCCGATGACCGTGTCGAACGGAGCAGTCGTGAGGTCAATCGCGATGCCCGCCTGGGCGAAGTCCGACTTGAACTGGGCCATCTCCTGGTCGAGCGAGGCCTGGCCGCTCTCGTACTGGAGGCTGAAGGACGCCTTGGCACCCTGCTTGATGCCGGCGCCGCACTGGCCGGTGCCCGTGCCTGGATTCGTGCAGGTGCTCGTGCCGCCCGGATTGACCGTCCATCCGTTGGCCTTGAGCAGCGCGACGGCCGCGCTGGGGCTGTACGGATACGGGTTCGACTTCTCGAATGAATCGACGAAGCTCGAGGTGGGTTTGGTCGGCACGGGGCCGTAGGTGGGATAGGCGTACCCGAAGAACGCCTTGTTGATGAAGGTGTTCTGGTCGACCAGGTCCTGCATCGCCTGCCGGAAGTACAGCTGGTCGAAGATCGGTCCGCTGATCGGGTTGGTGAAGTTCTCCGGGAAGTATGTGATCTGCCAGCCCGTCCAGGGCTCGAAGTTGTAGACGTTGTCGAGCGTCGACTTCTCCGGCACGTTGCTCGCGGGCAGGTAGCCATAGTCGACTGTCGCGTTCTGCGGCGATGTCGCGGACTTGAGTTCGTTGAACTCCGCGGTTGCCTGCGTGTAGGGGACTTCGTTGAACTGCGTGAGGGTCGGCTTGACCGGTCCGCCGTACGCGGTGTTGGGAACCATCGAGACGTTGCCCGCGGTGTCCATCGACTTCAGCTTCCACGGCCCCGAAACCACCTGCCAGAGCGGGTTGGTGTCGTAGGTCGAGATGCTCTTCGACTGCGCGTCGAGGAACTTGAAGACCGCCTGCGCGCCAGCCGGAGTTCTCGTCGTAGTTGCCGACGGAACCCGTTGCCGACTCCTTGTCCCAGACATGCTGGGGGAGCGGGGTGATCTGGCTCAGCTCGTTGTAGGTGAAGAAATACGAGCCGTACGCCTGGCTGAGGTTGAAGGTGATCTGCAGCGGGTTATCGGGATTGATCGTGGTGCTCAGGACGTTGTCGGGGTACTCGCCGGGCGAGTAGCCGGCCCAGTTCTCCTTGTTGGCAGTCACGAGGTTCTGCCAGAACTGGATGTCACGCGCGGTGATCTGTGTGCCGTCCGACCACTTCCAGCCTTTCAAGGTGACCGTCACCGACTTGCCGTCCGCGGAATACACGGGTGGATCCGCGAGGCTGAGGCTGTTGTTCAGCAGCACCTGCCCGTTCTGACCGAACCAGTACAGCGGGCGGTACATGAGGAACTGGAACTGGCTCAGGTTCGAGACGCTGAAATACTGCAGGCTCGCGAGCGGCAGGATGTAGTTCGGTTGCGATCCCGGGCCTTCAGCGAACGTCGCAGTCGTCTTCGTGACCTTCGGACCCGACGCAGTGTTGCTGGTGCTCCCGCACGCGGCAACGATGAGCATCGCACCGAGTCCGAGCAACGAGACGACACTTCTCAGTCGCCATGCGTGTTTCGACGTCATATACGCCTCCTCAGAGAGTTCGAACGGTTCATCCGCATGCTGACGATACGGAACGCCCAAGTACGTCGATACGGTCGTGCAGGAAATTCATTCCAACGGGGGATGAGTTACTTCGCGCAAAGGCGCAAAATGGCATCGCTCCTTTCGCGAGAAGTGGTCATTGTGGAAGGGATTGTGCCGCCGGCGCGTGCAGCGACGACGCGCGCAGTTCTGATGGCGCGGGCCGTTGCGCTGTAAGGCAATCGCTCAAAAATCATCCTCGTGGGTGATGAGACGACGGACCGAAAAACAGAGAATGGCACGATGGCGTTGTTGCAGAGTGGTACATCGGAATGGCTGGCATCACGCATGCGGAAGTGGTACTCGTCATTCGTCGTCAGGTGCGTCACGCTGGTACTGCTTGGTCGTCCGGGTTACGCGAGTCTCTGTCCCACGACGCAATGCGCGTTGCCTCCTTGTGGCCCGGCGACCAAGCACTCCGCGCAGGGACGTCGGTGAAGACGGCACAGAGCGCGGGCCTGAGTCCATACATCGCGTTCGACAGGGCGTCGGGCGTCCCGTACTACACCCAGATCTACGACGGGTATCGAATGGCGATCCTCTCGGGCCGTCTCGGCCCCGGTCAGCGGCTGCCATCGACACGCACGCTCGCGGCGGAGCTGCAGATCTCCCGGCTCCCGGTGCTCAACGCCTTCGAGCAGCTCCTGCACGAGGGCTATCTCGAAGGCAAGGTCGGCTCGGGCACCTACGTCCGTGACTGCATCCCGGATGAGGTCGCGCGGCCGATGCGCCTGCGCCGTCCGGCGGAGCCGCCGCTCCCAGTACGCAGGACACCCGCACCGCCGCCCGGTGTCTACGGCGCGTACCGCGACCAGGGCGCCGGTCTCTTCCGGAGCATTCCGGCGCTCGACCGCTTTCCGCATGAGGCGTTTGCGCGTCTGACGCGCCGGCACGCGGCGCAACTCACGCCGGGCTTGCTCGCGTACGGAGACCCGGCGGGATATGCGCCGCTGCGCGAGGCGATCGCCGCATACCTTCGCACGGCGCGTGCGGTCGATTGTGATGCTGGACAGGTGATCATCCTCTCGGGATCGCAGATGGGACTGCGCATTGCGGCGATGACGGTGAGCAACCCGGACTCCATCGTGTGCATGGAGGAGCCCGGATATCGCGGTGCGCGCCACGCGCTCGGCACGTCGGCAGCGAACGTGGTCGGCATTCCGATCGATAACGACGGCATCGATGTCAGCGCCATCAACCGGCTCGGACCGCGCGCACAGCTCACGTACGTGACGCCGTCGCATCACTACCCGCTCGGAGTCTCGATGGCCGTCACGCGCCGGCTGGAACTGCTTGGATGGGCGGAGCGCAACAACGCGTGGATCCTCGAGGACGACTACGACAGCGAGTACCGATATTCCAGCCGCCCGCTCGGCGCGCTCCAGGGCATGGACACGAGTGGACGCGTCATCTACATCGGCACGTTCAGCAAGGTCCTGTTCCCGGCGATCAGGCTCGGCTATGCCGTCGTGCCCCACGAGATGGTGCTCCGATTCGTCAGGATGCGCGAGACGTTCGACCTGTTCTCTCCGATGCTCTATCAACTCGTGCTGACGGACTTTCTGCGCGAGGGTCACTTCGCGCGCCACCTCCGGCGCATGCGCGCCGTGTACCTGACGCGCAGGGACGCGATGATCGCCGCAATCGAGGAACATGCGGGCGATGTCCTGACCGTCGGCAACACCGACGCGGGACTGCACCTCGTGGCGTTCCTGCCCGACGGGACGGACGACAAAGCCGTCGTTCGTGCAGCGGCGGAGGAGAGCATGTACCCGACCGCTCTCTCCACCTGCTACGCCAATGGGGGCTCGCGGCCAGGCCTCATCCTCGGGTTCGGTGGGTCGGACGAATGCACGATCGCGAGCGCGACCCGGCGCCTCGGCGGGGTGATCCGCGCCTCCATCTGACGCAACCGGGAGTCGATAGGGGCCGCTCGACCCGCGTATCGTTGTCCGATGCCGCGCGCACGTCCGGTGAACAGCGCCTGAAGCGGAGGTCCCACGGGAATGCTTTCGTACGCATCCGGAGTCAGCTCCTTGCCGTTGCTCGGCGAGACGATCGGCGAGAACCTGCGGCGGACCGTCGAGGATTACGGCGATGCAGAGGCGCTCGTGGTGCCGCATCAAGCGTTCCGGGCGACGTATCGTCAGCTCTGGGCTCAAGTCTCGCTCGCCGCCCGCGGGCTGCTCTCGCGCGGCGTGGCCAAGGGAGACCGTGTGGGCATCTGGGCGCCCAACCGGTACGAGTGGGTGGTGGTGCAGTTCGCGACCGCTCGCATCGGCGCGATCCTGGTCAACATCAACCCGGCCTATCGCACGAGCGAGCTCGAGTACGCTCTGCGACAGTCCGGCGTGTCATTCCTGCTCCTCGCGCGCGCCTTCCGTCAGGCCGATTACGTCGGCATGCTCGCTGAGGTGAAGAGCTCGTGCCCCGATCTTCGCGAGGAACTGGTGCTCGAGGACGGTTGGGAGTCGCTCCTGCGCGACGGTGCGGCGGTGTCGGAGGAGGCGCTCGCCGCCGTCGAAGCCGAGTTGCAGTGCGATGACCCGATCAACATCCAGTACACGTCCGGCACCACAGGATTCCCGAAGGGCGCAACGCTTTCACACCACAACATCCTCAACAACGGCTTCTTCATCGGCGAAGGCGTGCAGTACACGTCGTCGGATCGCGTCTGCATCCCCGTGCCCTTCTATCACTGCTTCGGCATGGTGCTCGGCAACCTCGCCTGCACCACGCACGGCGCCTGCATCGTCGTGCCCGCAGAGGCCTTCGAGGCCGGCACCGTGCTCCGCGTCACGGAGGAGGAGCACTGCACGTCGCTGTACGGCGTGCCGACCATGTTCATCGCGGAGCTCGATCACCCCGACTTTGCGAGCTTCGATTTGAGCCTGCTGCGCACCGGGATCATGGCCGGGTCGCCATGCCCAGTGGAGGTGATGAAGAAGGTGCAGTCGCGCATGAACATGCGCGAGGTGACCATCTGCTACGGGATGACCGAGACATCGCCCGTATCGACGCAGAGCGCGCTCGACGATCCGCTCGAGAAGCGCGTGGGCACTGTTGGGCGTGTGCATCCGCACGTCGAGGTGAAGATCGTCGATCCGGAGACGAACCACGCGGTCCTGCGCGGATCCGCAGGCGAGCTCTGCACACGCGGGTACAGCGTGATGCTCGGGTACTGGGACAACCCCGTCGCCACCGCCGAGGCAATCGACGTCGCGCGCTGGATGCACACCGGCGATCTCGCGACGATGGACGACGAGGGGTACGTGAACATCGTCGGTCGGATCAAGGACATGATCATCCGTGGCGGCGACAACATCTATCCGCGCGAGATCGAGGAGTTCCTCTACGGTCATCCCGAGGTCAGCGACGTCCAGGTGATCGGCGTTCCGTCCGAACGGTACGGCGAGGAGGTCATGGCCTGGGTCAAGCCGAAGGAAGGTTCGGCGCTCACGGGCGACGCGCTCGACGCTTTCTGCCGCAACCGGATCGCGAGCAACAAGATCCCTCGGTACTGGAAGTTCGTCGACGGATTTCCAATGACGGTCACCGGTAAGGTGCAGAAGTACCTGATGCGTCAGGCAGCCGTCGAAGAGCTGGGCCTGGAGTCGGCAGCCGCGGTGAGAACAGCCTGAGCGTCGGACTGGCGCTCGCCGCGGCGGCGCTGTGGGGGAGCGGCGATTTTCTCGGTGGGCTCGCCAATCGAACCACGCCACTCCTGTCGGTACTGGTGATCTCGCAGGGGATCGGTCTGGTCGGGATGCTCGTCGTCGCGTTGATCATCGGCGGCTCTCCGAGCGCAGCGGACCTCGTGTACGGCGCCCTCGGCGGGCTTGCCGGAGCAGCCGGAGTCGCCATGCTGTACCGCGGTCTCGCATCAGGAGCGATGTCGCTTGTCGCCCCGGTCACCGGCGTGGTTGCGGTCGTGGTCCCAGTGGCGGTGGGCGTCGGCGAAGGCGAGCGTCCTGCGCTGCTCCAGTACCTCGGCATCCTGCTGGCGATCACCGCGGTCGCGCTGCTCAGCGCGAGCGGGAGCAAGGCGCTTCGCATCGGCCGGACCACCCTGTTGCTGGCGATCGGCGCGGGGATCGGATTCGGACTCTTCTACGTGGCGCTCGCGCAGACGTCGACGGACGCGAATCTGTGGCCACTGGTGACTGCCCGCGCCGCGTCAGTCCTTATCCTCGTCGCGATCTCGGCGGGTGCACGGCGCGCCCCCAGCTACGGTCGCACCAATCCGTGGGTGATCATCGGCTCCGGCGTGTTCGACGTGACGGCCAACGCGCTGTACCTGCTGTCCGTCCATGGCGGGTTGCTCGCCATCGTGGCGGTGCTGGTGTCCCTGTATCCGGTATCGACGGTCCTGTGCTCGATGCTCGTCCTCGGCGAACGGTTGCGCGCTCCGCAGGTGGCGGGTGTCGGCATCGCGTTTGCGGCCGTGGTGCTTATCACCGCAGGCTAATCGAAAGCCTGGGCGACATCCGAGGCGAGCTGCAACCGTCCGCCACGACGCGGTGTCTTCGAGTCATAGACCTCGTAGGTGCCCTTGCCGGCCGCTTTCGCCTTGTACATCGCGAGATCCGCATGGCGCAGCAGCCGATCCACGTCGCCGGCGTCGCTGCCGCTGAGCGCGATGCCGATGCTGGCGCTCGGTTCGATGGTGGTGCCGTGGATGTCGAGCGGGGCGCTCAACGAAGCCATGATCCGTTCGCAGGCGCGGATGACCTGGTCGCTGCTGCCAATATCCTCGAGCAGCACTGCGAATTCGTCGCCACCGAAACGAGCTGCGGTGTCGGATGGTCGGAGCGCCTCCTGGAGTCGCCGCGCCACCATCGTGAGCAGCTGATCGCCCGCCGCGTGACCGAGGCTGTCGTTGATCTCCTTGAGGTTGTCGAGGTCGGCGAAGAGCACGGCCGACGTCTGCGGGGCGCGACCGTTGCGCGCGAGGGCGCGGCTGACCCGATCCACGAAGAGCGCGCGGTTGGGGAGCCCGGTGAGGAGATCGTGAAAGGCGAGGTGCTCCATCGAGTCGGCGGTGCGCGCGTTGGTCAGCGCGACGCTCGCATGCGCGGCGATCGACACGAGCATCTGCTGCTCGGTCTCGCTGTAGGTGCGTCCCTTTCGGTGCGTCGCAACCGTCAGCGCGCCGATCACGCGGCCGTTCTCCTCGACCGGAGCCGACATCGCGGCCTCCAAACCCTCGTCGCCCAGCACTGCGAGGCGATCCGGGGCGTTTGCATAGTCCTCGATGACGACCAGCCGGCCTTCGGCATACGCGCGTCCCACAGCGCCATCGCCAGCCCGGACCCATTTCATGAACGGTTCAACGTCTTCGGAGTAGCCCCGACCCGCCACACGGACCAGATGGCTCGGATCATTCGGATCGAGGAGGCGAAGGTTAACCGTCTCGTCGCCGATGAGCTCGACCGCCGCGCTGACGATGGCGTCGAGAATGTCCTGGAGCGGCGCGCGTTGCGAGAGCGAACGCTGGATGCCGGAGAGCTGATGGAGGAGGGCATCGCGGTCGTGCAACGCGCGGCGGAGTGCCTCGCACTCACGTTGCGAACTCGCGAAGTGTGTCGCGCAGGTCCTCCGTCACCGTCGACTCAACGCTACGACGCACGTTGTCCGCCTGCTGAACGCGCCTTCGCGCCGAAGGTCTGTGCCAGCGGACCTGGCCGCGCAAAGAAGTAGCCCTGTCCGAGCGTCGCGCCGAGGGATTGCAGGGTCTCGAGCTCCGCGGCAGTCTCAACGCCCTCCGCGACGAGGGTGGCACCGATCTCTCCGGCGAACGTGATGAATGCGGCCGCGAGCGCACGGCGTGAGGAGTCCTGGTCGATGGCTCGGGTGATCGAGATGTCGAGCTTGATCACCTCAGGCTTGACGAGCAGAATGTGGCGGAAGCTCGAGTAGCCGGCGCCCGCGTCGTCGATGGCGATGCGCAGCCCTCGAGCGCGCAGCGGTGCCAGCGTTTCGAGCAGCCGGTCGTAGTCCTCGATCTGCTCGTGCTCGGTGATCTCGAGCACGACGCGGTCGAGCGGGATCGTGTCAGGGAGCTCACGGCGGCCCCACGCTGTGATCAACGCCGGCGACGCGTTGACCGAGAGATAGACGTCGCCCGGGAGCTGCGGAATCGCTGCCGCGGCAAGCCCAAGGCTCGCAACCTCGAGCTCGGCACCGCGGCCGACGGTGGCGGCCTCATGAAACCAGCGGTCGGGCGTCGGCGGGCCCCCCTCGAAGCGGCTCAAGGCCTCGACGCCGATGACCTCGAGGGTGTCGAGCCTGACGATCGGCTGGAAGACCATGTGCAGCCCGATGCCGGCGATTGCGTCATCGATTCGCGCGAGCGTCGCGGTCCGGTGCAACTCGAGTGGTCGCCGGCGCTGGACCTCCTCGGAGAGAACGTCGGCGAGAACGCGCATGAACTTGACGTCTCCGGTGTCCAGCTCGGGATGCGCATCGCGGCCGATGCAGCAGAGCATCCCGAAGACCTCACCGCCGGGAAGCACCACCGGCACTCCCGCATAGGCGCCGACTCTGAGCTGCTGCACCACCGGGAGTTCGCGGGCCAGCCTATTGGCCTGCATGTCGGGGACGATATTGGGGAGCTCGCCCGTGATCACCCGGGAGCACATCGATTCCGAGTACGGTCCGCTGACGCCCGACGACAGGCCGAACGAGGCGCCTTCGCCGGCGACGTGATCGAGGATCTGCTTGCCGTCCTCGAAACGCGAAAACCATGAAACCTCGAGGCCGAGATGGACCCGGGCCAGCGCCAGGACTCGCTCGACGAGGCCGCTCCCGTCCGACGACGGATCGCCGGCGCCCAACAACGGAGCAAGCTCCTGTGCGACGTCACTCGTCGCGTTCACGTCAACAGGCGAACGCACGGTGACCACGCTTCGAGCCTATCGCCGCGTCCCGCACGCGCAACCGGCGTCACCGGTCTGCGACCCGCAACCATCCCAGTTGGTGCCGCTATAACCGTGGACGTTGTGACCGTTGTCACGGGAATGCGCGCGTCCCTACGGTATGTGCGGCATCGAACCGACGCACATCGTTGTTTCCGTCACGGTGCAGCCGGCGGAAGAGGAATGAACAATCAATTGTGGATGCCCGCGTTGAGGGATTGCTTTGCATTTCCAGGGATTTCGGGCCGTTGCTTCGTAATCGCTCGCAAGTGTTTGGGTTCAGTTACAGGTCGCGGGCGGGATCGGCGGGGCGCCTACGCTCGCTCGGCCGGCATCCGCTGCCGTTGAAGCCAGTAGGACTCAAGGTGAGATGGATGTTCTTCGTGACGCGACGGTGGAGACGCTGCTGACCGCGCCTCGCGCCGCCTCCAGCGATCCGGGCGGCCCCGAGCGACTCCCGCCAGTCGTTCGTGTGATCAATGTGCCGCAGCTCGCGGCTGACCTCCTGCAGCGCGAACAGCGATTCGTGCGCGCCGCGTTCGGCTACATGCGCGAGCTCGTCATGGTCTGCGACCCGCAGGGCAACGTCATCCTGATCAACCACGCGATGGAGACATTCGCCGGCCTGGATCCCACCGGTGTGCTCCCGGAGCTCGCCACCGAGGCCTACAAGCTGTCGCTGCCCGACGGGACACTCGTGGGTCCTGATGAGTTGCCGATGGCCCAGGCGCTGCGTGGCGAGCTGGTCCACGACATCGAGATGGTCGTCACATCCGCGACAGGTCAGCAGTGCAGGATGGTCGCCAACGGAGAACGGCTATCCGATCCCGACGGTTCGGTGCTCGGGGCGATCGTCGTGTGGCGTGACATCACGGAGCAGCGGACTGCTGAAGAGCAACTCGCCTTCCACTCGCTCCACGACGCGTTGACCGGCCTGCCAAACCGGGCGCTGTTCATCGACCGTGTCCGGACTGCGCTGGTTCGCGCGCCACGGTATGCGTGGTCCACGGCAGTGCTGGCGATCAACCTCGACCACTTCGCCGATCTGGCGATTCGTCTCGGCGACGGCTCGGCCGACAAGCTCCTCCTCGAGGTGGCGCAGCGCCTGGAGGTCACGCTTCGTCCCTACGACAGCGTGTCGAGGCCCGTCGACACGCTGGCGCGACTCGGTGGAGACCGCTTTCTGCTGCTCTGCGAGGACATCGCGGACGAGGCCGCGGCGAGCGCCGTCGCGAATCGCATCGAGGCGATGTTGCGCGAGCCGATCCCGATCGGCGCCGAGGTCGTTCGCCTCAGCGCCGCCATCGGAATCACGATCACACGGGATCCCGAACACGACCCCGAGACGCTCATTCTCGAAGCCGAGACGGCGATGCGTCGCTCGAGGACTCGCGGATCCGGACGGCACGAACCCTTCGCACCGGAGATGCGCGCCGAGCTCCGCGCGCGTTTCGCCGATGAGGAGGCGCTCCGGCTCGCGCTGGTGAACGAGCAGTTCCACGTTGCGTATCAACCCAAGGTGTCGCTCGTGACCGAGCACACCAACGGGGTGGAGGCACTCCTGCGCTGGAACCACCCGGAACGGGGTCTCGTGTCACCCCTCGACTTCATCCCGCTTGCGGAGGAGTGCGGTCTCATCGTTCCGATCGGGGCGTGGGTGCTCGCGCAGGTGTGCCGTGACGCGATGCGCTGGCGCAAAGCGCTCCCCGGCGGACGACCACTGATGGTGGCAGTCAACGTGTCGCCGCGTCAGTTCGAGTCAGGCCTTGCCGAGACGTTCGGGAACATCATCGACGCCGCCGGCATCGACCCCACGACGATCTGCCTCGAAGTCACCGAGAGCATGGTGATGCAGGACGCCGAAATGGCCATCACGACGCTGCGTGAGCTCAAGTCCCTCGGCCTCAACATCTCGGTCGATGACTTCGGCACGGGCTTCTCGTCGCTTGCGTACCTCAAACGATTTCCGCTCGACGAGTTGAAGATCGACAAGTCATTCGTCGACGGTCTCGGACGCGATCCCGAGGCAACGGCGATCGTCGCGGCCGTGATGGGTATGGCGCATGCACTCGATCTGCGCGTCGTCGCCGAGGGCGTCGAGACGTCGGATCAGGCCGCGCGACTTCGCGCCCTGGGATGCGACGAGGCGCAGGGTTTCTTCTACGCGCGCCCTGGTACCGCGGACGACATCGATGCCCGGCTTCGTACCGAGATGCCGGGCCAAGCCGCCGGCTCGGATCGAATCACGCCGGATGGCGGAAAGAGCGCGCAGATCAAGCGCGTCCTCGTCGTGGACGACGCCGATGACGTGCGTCACCTCGCCCGTTCGAGCCTCGCCGCTGTCGGCATGGAGGTCCAGGAATCGGCGAGCGGTGAGGACGCGATCACCATGACGAGGCATTTCCGACCCGACTGCGTGGTGCTCGACGTCAATCTGCCCGGCATCAGCGGCTTCGACGTCTGCCGGATCCTGCGGGACGACCCGCAGAACAAGGCCATGACGATCGTGATCCTGACGGGCAGCGCCGAACCTGCGGAGAAGGTCATGGCCTTTTCGCTGAAGGCCGACGACTACATGGTCAAACCGTTCAGTCCTCGCGACCTCGTGAGCCGTGTCAACGCCGCAATGCGCAGGCGGGTGGAAATGCTCGCCCACACCAACGAATGAGCACCTCGCATTCGGTCCTCTCCCCATTGCAAATATCAACCGCGGAGGTTCTCCCTTGTTCGACGTGATCCTGGTGGTCGTCGTCATCCTGCTGGCCGCGCTCGTCGCCTTTCAGTTCACGTTCGGCCGGCTTGGTGGCCGATTCAAGATCGTCAGGGCGGCATCCGCGGTCCAACCGGATGACCGCTCGAACTCACGGACAGGGGATCACGCTTCGCGATGAGGTCGATGAGCTCGCACAGTTTCTCGCGGCGTGGCAGCGCGTCACGGTCGACCGGCTGAGCGGCCGCGTCGAGCAGTCGGAGGTCCTCGACAAGGGCCTTCTCGCCCACGTCGCCAAGCTGCTTGGAGCCGAACGGATCGTCGTAAGCCTCGTGGACCCCAACGGCCTGCGCGTCGTGGACGGACATCCCGCGGTGGAGGAGGCGGTGATCGTCGGCGACTCGCCTGGCGAGCGAGCGGTGCTGACAGGGCAGATCTTCATCGGCGACCTGCAGGCACAGCGCTGGGGGGAGTCGACGCGCTCTTGGGCCGAGCAGTCCGGGCTTGGGCCGGTCATGGCGATCCCAATGGTCAGTGGCGGCGAGTCGATCGGCGCCGTCATGGTGGTGCGCAGCTCAGGCGAGATGCAGTTCACGCGCGTCGAGTCCGATCGCGCACGCATCCTCGTTCCACCGCTTGCGGGCGCGGTCCGTCTGAGTAGCCTCTCGGATCAGTTGCGGAGCGACAATACGGCGGCGGACGTCGAGCGAATCCGGCTCGCGAACAGCTTGCGGATGTTGCTCGAGTTCGGCGGGCGAGGGTATTTACGGCATCGACGCGGATGGACGCTGCACGTTCATGAACACGTCGGGTGCCGCAGCGCTCCAGGTGGACGTCACCCAGGTGATGGGACAGCTCACGCAGCCACTCTTCCATCACACGCGTGCGGACGGATCGCCGGCGCTGCTGGCCGACAGTCCGATCACGAAGGTGCTGCACGGTGGCGAGAGCCGTCGCGTGGCGACCGAGGTGATGTGGCGCAGCGATGGCACGTCATTCCCCGTGGAGTTCTCGGCGTTTCCGATCGTCGACGACGGTAAGGTCGTGACCGGTGCGGTGGTGACGTTCAACGACATCACCGAGCGCAAGCGGATCGAGAATGACCTTGCCGTGGCGCACGCTCAGGCCATGGAGGCGTCACGCCTCAAATCGGAATTCCTCGCCAACATGAGCCACGAGATCCGCACGCCGATGAACGGCGTCATCGGCATGACCGGACTGCTCTTCACGACGACGCTCAGTGCCGAACAGCGTGAGTATGCCGACGCGATCAGCCAGTCGGCCGATGCGTTGCTGACTGTCATCAACGACATCCTCGACTTCTCGAAGATCGAGGCCGGAAAGATCGACATCGAGGTCATCGACTTCGACCTCCGCTACGTGGTGGAGGAAGCCGCGAAGCTCATCGCGCCGCGCGCGGATGAGAAGGACATCGAGCTTGCCGTGATGATCGACCCGCAGATGTCGATGATGGTTCGCGGGGACCCCGGGCGTATCCGTCAGATCCTCATCAACATGCTCGGCAACGCAGTCAAGTTCACGGACACCGGCGAGGTCATCCTGCGCGTGCGCAAGGAGTCGGAGCGCGACGACAGCGTGGCACTGCGCTTCGAGGTGACCGACACCGGCATCGGCATCGATGACGAGCAGCAGAAGCGCCTGTTCGAGAGCTTCGTGCAGGCGGACGCGTCGACAACCCGGCGCTTTGGCGGAACGGGTCTCGGTCTCGCGATCTGCAAGCGCCTCGTGGAGCGGATGGGTGGTGAGGTCGGCGTCCGGAGCCAGCCCGGCAAAGGCAGCACGTTCTGGTTCACGCTCACGCTCGAGAAGAAGTCTGGAACGCTGGTCCGCACGGCGCCGTCGCGCACGGCCCTGCAGGGTGTTCGAGTTCTCGTCGTCGACGACAACAAGACGAACCGCATCATCCTCGAGCAGAACCTCAAGGTATGGGGAGCGCGCTCCGAGAGTTTTGTCGGCGGCCGAGAAGCGCTCGTCGGACTGGCGCATGCCGTTGCTGCCGGTGATCCATTCCAGCTCGCGATCCTCGACTACCAGATGCCGGAGATGGACGGCATCGGGCTCGCGCGCGCGATCAGGAACGATGAGACGCTCAACGACGTTCGCCTGGTGCTGCTGACTTCGTCGGCGCGCCCCGGCGACACCAGGGCCGCGCAGGAGGCCGGCATCCGGGCATTCCTGACCAAGCCCGCGCGGATCGCCGATCTCTACGAGTGTCTCGCGCAGCTGCTGGCACCACCGGACGATGACGAGCTCTCGGCGGTCATCACCGACAACATCCGCTACACGTTCAAGGAGGCGTCGGCCGGCCAGCGAGCCCGCATTCTCGTGGTTGACGACAATCCCGTGAACCAGCGAGTGTCGTTGCGCATGCTCGAGAAGATGGGCCACTCCGTCGATGTCGCTGACAACGGTGTCGGCGCGCTCGCGTCGCTCGCTCGCGTGCGCTACGACGCTGTGCTCATGGATTGCCAGATGCCCGAGATGGATGGGTTCGAGGCGACTCGCGAGCTTCGCCGACGCGAAGGCTCGGAGCGCCACACGCCGGTCATCGCGATGACCGCCGGCGCCATGTCCGGGGACGAGGACAAGTGCCTGGAGTCCGGTATGGACGCGTATCTGAGCAAGCCGGTCAAAGTCGCCGCGCTCGCGGCAATGATCACGCGGTGGACGGATCCAACTGCCCGTCTGGAGCTCGCGCGCGAACAGGTTGATGCCACAGCGGGCCTGCTCGATCAGACGTACGTTGCGGGGCTGCGTGAGCTCGGCGCGGACGAGTTCGACAAGCTCATCCGCCTCTTTCTCAAAGACGGAGCGACGCGGATCGCCGGGCTTCGCACCGCGCAGAAGACCCACGACACGCGCGCGATGATGAAGCTGGCGCACAGCCTCAAGGGCAGTGCGAGCAGCTTCGGAGCGGGAACGCTTGCCGCTCGCTGCGGTGAGCTGCAGGCACGTGCCATTGCGGCGGACGCGGCCGAGGACGCGCGAACTCATCGACCGGGTGCATGCAGAGTTCGTGCTTGCCAGCGCCGCCTTGCTCGAGGAGCTCGAGCCCGTCGCCACACAGGCACGCAAGAACGGCTCCGGCTCACTCCACGTCTGAGCGGGGCAGGACCGACGAGCGTCCCGCTCAGCCCGCCAGTGGAACGGACGAAGCCCGCGGCCGGAGCGCGCTGAGTGCCGCGCGGTCGCTGAGCGCGGACGCAACGTCCTCGACATCGCTCGCGATCGTCGGCCTGCCGAGCCCGAACCCCTGGCCAAGGCGGATGCCACCGGCCTTCATCAGATCGGCGACGAACTCGTTCTCGACGCCTTCGGCAATGACCACCGCGCCGCTGACGCGCGCGAACGCCATGGTTGCGTCCATCGCCGCACGAGAGCCGACGCGGGTCGAGGTCATCGTCAGGCTTCGCCCAAGCTTCAGATACTCGCTCGACGACGCTGCGAGCAGCTCCAGCGTCGAGTGGCCTTCGCCCACGTCGTCGAGCGCGAACCGGATGCCTTCGGAGCGGTACGAGGCAAGGACTCGTGCCAGCGCGTCGTAGTCGCGGATGCGCTCGTGCTCGGTGATCTCGAGGACCACGGTGCTCGGCGGACGATCGACCGCCTTCAGCAGCAGCAACAGCTGGTCGACGCCGTGGACCGGGTCGAGCAGCGCCGCGGCGCTGATGTTCAGGAACAGGGGCACATCGGCGGGGAGACGCCGCGCTTCCTCCACGGCGTGCTTGCGGCAGACCCAGTCGAGATCGCGGATCTGCCCACCGGTGCGCGCGGCTTCGAACACCGCCTCGACGGAGTCCATCGCCGCGAAACCCTCGGGGCGCGCGAGGGCCTCGTAGCCCATGACGGCACCGTCCGACAGGTCGACGATCGGCTGGAACAGGGTGGTGAGCGGGCCGCCGTCGAGGATACGGGTGACCACGTCCGTGTACGAGCGTTCCGCGATGTCGCCGGCTTCGCCGCCCTCGTACGAGGATCCGGCAACCTGGTCGCCGCCGGCACGCTTGGCCTTGTACAGGAACTCGTCGGCGCGCTGCCACACCGAGACGGGATCCGCGCCGGCGGGCGCTGCGCTCCATCCGACGGTGATGCGCGCGGGACCGCTGGAAAGCTGGAGGGCGTGCATCGCGATTCGCATGCGCTCGGCCACGAGGTTCGCGCCGAAGACGCCCACCTCGGGGAGCAGCGCCGCGAACTCGTCGCCGCCGACCCGCGCCATGACGTCCCACCCGCGGACGAGGAGCCCCAGCGTGTGCCCGACCACGCGGAGCAGTGCGTCGCCGGCCGAGTGTCCGTCGGTGTCGTTGATCTCCTTGAGACGGTCGACGTCAAGCGAGAGGATCGTGAACGGCAGGCGTGGGATCGTCCGCAGCGCGCGATCGAACTCGCGCCGGTTCTTCAACCCGGTGAGCGCGTCAGTCGATGCGAGCGCGGAGAGCTCCATGGCCGCCTCGTGGATCGCGCCTTCGGCGCGAACACGCTCGAGAAACCGGCCCATGTGGTGGCAGACGGTCGGAATCGCTTCGATGACGCCGTTGCGTGGGCGGGCGGCGGGCTCGCGGAAGATCGCAAGGACTCCGATCACACCACTTCGGGCTCGGATCGGAAACGTCAGGGCGCTGTGGATGTCGCCGGCGGAGGCTTCATCGGCACGCTCATCCCAGCCGTCGGCGGCGATCGACGCTCCCGATGCGGCGCGCCCGGTTCGCACGACGCGACTCACCATCGCCGGACCGGGGCCGAGACCGAGCGAGCGTCCCTGCGCCTCGAAGGCGACCAGGGCCGGAGAACCGTCCGACGACGTGTACTGCAGCGCGACGTCGCGGGCTTCCCCGGCGCGCAGCCAGATCTCACCGACCCTGCTCTCGGTCGCGGCTGTCACCAGGCCGAGGCACTTCTGCAGCGTGGCGTCGATGTCATCGGACTCGTTGAACAGCGAAAGCGTGGCGATGAGCAGCGCGTCACCGCTGATTGGCGTGGCGCGTTGGTCGAGCTTGCTGCCCACCACGTGCACGTGCTGCGGTTCCCTGCTCCGGATGCCCCCGTCGGGCGGCCGCAGACGTGGCGGATCGGGGCGCGGCACTGACACGGTGGGGATTCACCTTGAAGACGGATGAGCAAGAGTCCCGCCGAGTGCAAGGGTGCGGCAGCCTGACCGCGGGGTCTGTTCGCTGACGTACTTAGCTGGCCGCCGCCACAGCATTGTTTCGACCGGCACGCATCGGCGTTCGCAAGGAACTTACTTTTCCCGTGTTGCTCTGAGTGTGCAAGCTGCTATCTGCTGGGTGGATGAGGCAGTACGATGGCGGCCATGGATGAGCTCTGTCAGGCGGCCGCGATCCAGTGCGATGCCGCGCTGACCTCGGTGTTCGGCGTCCTCGGCAAGCGCTGGACGGAACTCGTCATCGGCGTGCTGCTCGAGCGGCCGGCGCGCTTTGCCGAGATCGCACGAGCGATCCCGGGTATCACTGAAAGCATGCTGTCGACGCGGCTGTCCGAGCTCAAGGACGCCGGCCTGGTGACTCGTGAGGTGCTCGAAGGACCACCGATCGCGTCGCTCTACCGTCTGACATCGAGCGGAGAGGCATTGCGGCCCGCGCTCGTCGCGCTCGGGGACTGGGCACACGTCCATCTCGGCGCGGAGGTTGCTTCCCGCTGAGCACGGTCGCGGAGGCGCCCAGCGCCGAGGGCCGCATCGTGGCCGCAGGTCTCACCAAGGTGTTTGGTGAGGTCAAGGCGGTCGAGGACCTGAGTTTCACCGTTGAGCCGGGCTCGGTCACGGGCTTTCTCGGTCCGAACGGGGCGGGCAAGACCACGACGCTTCGGATGATCCTGGGGCTCGCGACCCCGACCTCGGGGACGGGGACGATCAATGGGGTCGCCTATGCGCACCTGGCCGCGCCGGGTCGCACCGTCGGCGCCGTGCTGGAGGCAACGAGCTTCTATCCGGGTCGCTCGGCTCGTAACCATCTCCGCGTGTTCTGCGCAGCGGCCGGGGTGCCCGACACCCGCGCTGACGAGGTGCTCGAGATGGTCGGGCTCACCCAGGCCGGCAGGTACCCGGTTCGCGGATTCTCGCTCGGGATGCGTCAGCGCCTCGGCCTGGCGACGGCGCTCATCGGCAATCCTCGGGTCCTCCTCCTCGACGAGCCCGCCAACGGCCTCGACCCCGAGGGGATCGTCTGGCTCCGGGGGCTGCTCCGGCACTTCGCGGATGTCGATGGCCGCACGGTCCTCATCTCGAGCCACGTCCTCTCCGAGGTGGAGCAGACGGTCGACCGCGTCGTGATCATCGCCAAGGGTCGCCTCATCTATGAGGGGCGTCTCGACGACATCGAGGGTGCCAGCGCGGGCGTCGTCGTGCGCACGCCCACCCCCGACGCGCTCGGAGCTGCGCTCACCCCGATGCACATGACCGTGAAAACGCTTCCCGACGGCTCCGTTGCAGTCGGAGGAGCCGGAGCGACGCTTGAATCCGTCGGGCACGCGGCATGGGAGGCGCGTGTCGAGATCCACGAGCTGCGCAGCGGTAGCTCGGGCCTGGAGGAGACATTCCTCCGCCTCACGTCGGAGACGCCCGACGCACCGAGGCCCGACGCATGACCAGGCTCGTGCGCGCGGAATGGCGAAAGGTCACGAGCATCAAGCTCGGCTGGGGCATGCTGCTCGGCGCGATGGCGCTCGCCGCCCTTGGGGTGGTCGCGCAGATCGCGAGCAACGGGGTGCGTGGCGGGGTGCAACTGCCGCTCAGCGACGCGACCGTGCAGAAGTCGATCGCCGCATCGGCAAGCAGTGCCTACCTGTTCTCGATCGTCGTCGGGATCATCCTGATCACGACGGAATTCCGCCACTTCACGTCGCGTCCGACGTTCCTGATCGAACCGCGACGTGGCTTTGTGATCGTCGCCAAGATGCTCGTCGCCGCAGTCGTGGGCATCATCTACGGCATCGTCTGCGCGCTCCTGACCGCGGCGATCATGATCCCGTGGCTTGGCGCGAAGGGCGACACCATTCACTGGATCGATGGTGGCGTACTGGAGTCGCTGCTCAGCGCGATCATCGTCATCGCGATCTTCGCCGTCGTTGGGATCGGGCTTGGTGTGCTCATCCGCAATCAGATCACGGCGGTGATCGGTGCGCTCGCGTACCTCTTCGTGCTCGAACCGCTCGTCCAGATCATTCCGGTGGTCAAGGACGTGTACCCGTACCTCCCCGGCGCCGCCGCCAGCGCGATCACGGGCGCAGGACGCACGACGTCGTCGTTGCTCGTCCCGTGGGCGGGCGGTGTGGTGCTGCTCGGGTGGGGACTGCTCTTTGCGCTGTCCGGCTGGATCTTCACGATCCGGCGCGACATCCCCTGACGGTTACTCGCCGGCGACGAGCTTCGGCGACCTGCGCGGTGGGCGTCGGCGTGGCAGCGTGATGATCTTGGCAATGTCCGCCAACGGCAACGCGCGCACTGAGCGGTCGCGACCCTCGTGTTTGGCAGCGTACATGGCGCGGTCCGCAGCTCCGAGCAACTGATCGAGGTCTCGGCCGTGATCGGGGTAGGTTGCGATGCCCACCGATGCGGTGAGCTGCTCCAGGCTGCAGCCCTCGGGCACCGCGACGTCGCGGACCGCGGCGCGCACGGCCTCGGCAACCAGCAGCGCGGCATCGGCACTGCATTCGTGGAGCAGGATGACGAATTCCTCGCCGCCGAGCCGGACCACGGCGTCGGCGCCGCGGACGGTCGTCCGCAGTTGTGTCGCGACGCGCTGCAGGAGCAGGTCGCCGATGGCGTGACCGCTGCTGTCGTTGACGGCCTTGAAATGGTCGAGATCAACGAGCAGGAGCGAGAGTGGTTTGCCGTCGCGTGCGGCGCGCGCGAGGTCGCGCTCGCCGGTGTCGCGCAGCCAGCGGCTGTTGTACAGCCGTGTCAGTGGATCGGTCATCGCGGCGTTGACGAGTTCGACGTAGAGCTGTGCGTTGCGCCACGCCGACGCGGCGACGTGCGCGAAGAGTGAGGCTGCCTCGAGCTCGCGGTCGCTGAACTGACCGACTCCGAGCCGCCAGCAGTTGATGATGCCGAGCTTGTGCTCGGTCGCGACGAGCGGCACCAGCAGCAGGGACTCTTCGACATAGGCGGTGCCCGGGATCTGACGCGCCAGTGGATGCTTGGAGGTGTCGGGGATGTTCTGCGGTGTGCCTTTCGCGAACGCCCAGCCGGTGATGCCGGCGTCGAGGGACATGCTGTCGGCAAGGATCTCGTCGGCGTCGGGTCCCGTCGCGAGGACCGGGACGAGGCGGAACGTCTCGTAGTCCGCGACGAAGATCGCCATCTCCGACACCTGCACGACGCGACTCATCTGATCGGCCATCACCCCGAGGATGCGCATCGGGTCGTGCTCGCTCTGCAACGCAAGTGCCGCGTCGCTGAGCGCGCGCGCCAGCCCTCGCTTTCCGGGATTCGATCGAATGGGTACCGCCTGCAGCGCCTCGGGCTCCGGCGTGTCGGTGAGTCCGACGCGTGTCGGTGACACCTGGCGGCGGGCGAACCACGTGGGATCGACGACTTCCTCTTTGTTGCCTTCGAGGTGGTGCATCAGCACCGGGCGGCCGAGGAGCCAACCCTGTCCGAACTGCACGCCGAGTGACTGCAACGTCTCGCGTTCGCGAACGGTCTCGATGCCCTCGGCGATGACGCGCGCGCCGATGTGGCCGCTGAAGGAGAGGAGCGCGACGACGAGTGCGCGGCGCGCGCGGTCGGCGTCAACAGCCTGGATGAGCGAGCGGTCGACCTTGATGAACTCGGGGCGCAGCTCCGCGATGACGCGCATGCTTGCGTGCCCTGCGCCGGCGTCGTCGACGGCGATGCGAAACCCACGCGCGCGCAGTTCGCCGGCGATGCGCTGCAGCAGCGCAAGGTCCGGAACCGGTTCGCGCTCGCTGAACTCGAGGACGATCGATGCGGGGTCGACACGAGCGTCGCGCACTGCCTTGTCGAGCGCGGCCACGCCGCGCTGGTCGACGAGCGTTCCGATGAGCACATTGACGAAGAGGTCGGCCTCGCCGATGTTCGACGCCGCGTGCAGTGCGGCGCTGACGCAGGCCAAGTCCACCGCACTCTGCATGTTCAGCGACGCAGCGGAGGCGAAGAGCTCGTCGGGCGTGCGGATCCGAGGCAGCGGTGGGTATCGCGCAAGAGCCTCGTAGGCGATGACCGTGTCGTTGACGAGGCGGACGATCGGCTGCAGCGCGGAGACGATCTTGCCGCCCTCGAGCAGCGAGTCGATGGTGCCGCGGAGCTCCTTGTCCGGCGTCGCCGACGGCTGCGCTTCGAAACGCCCGATCGCCGGCTGGGCCTCGCTCGACCAGGCCGCCGCGAGCATAGCCGCCACAACTTCCAGAGTCGGCCCGAGCGCGGGGCTGCAGCCGGTGCCCCAGACGGTGAGCACCGCGACCACGCGGTCGCGGCAGGTGACGGGGACCGCGAGGACTGACCGCTCGTCGGCGGCATTGGGCAAGGCTTTGGCCAGGGCTGAGTCCGTGGTGAGGCGGCGCAGCGTGGCGGCGGCATCGGCCGAGCCGTAGTACAGCTTGCGAAGACGAACGGGCTGGCGCAGCAACTCGACCCCGTCGAGCGGGATGCGCATGCCGACGACACTTGCCGTCATCTGCGCCGAGAGACGGGCATTGAGGCTTGCCGGCGAATGCATTGCCGTGACGACCGCGATGTCGGACTCGACCGCGCTGACGATTGCCGCAACTTCGAGTGCGGCGAGCGTGGTGACGACCTCGGTCGCTGCCTCCTCGGGGCTCCGGGTCCGGGGGAGGCGGTGTCCGAGTTGCGTCAGTACGTCAAGGCGCAGATCTGCGGCAGGGGCACGCACCCGACGAGTGTGCTGTCTCGCGCCGGTTCCGTTGACAACGGAATGGTCGCTTTCCGGCAGAGAATCGCCATATCCACCAGGGAGTTGCAGGGAGTTGCAGGGAGTTGCAGGGAGTTGCAGCGAGATGCAGGGAGGTGCGAGGAGTTGCGGGCGGGTGGCGACCGCTTGACAGCCCCAATCCGTAAGTGATAGCTTACGGTAAGTGAGGACGAACCAATCGCAGGTGCTCGACGCCCTCGGGGATCCAACTCGCCGAGGCATCTTCGAAGCGCTCGCCGCGGGGCCGATGCCGGTCGGCATCCTGGCGAGACGGCTGCCGATCAGCCGCCCGGCGGTCTCCCAGCACCTCCGGGTGCTGAAGGCGGCGGGGCTCGTCATCGACCGGCCGTCGGGGGCGCGGCGTCTGTACGAGATCGATCCGAGAGGCATCAGCGCGCTCCAAGCGTGGGTCGCCTCGATCTGGACACCGGCATTGCAATCGTTCAAAGCAGTTGTAGAGGCACAGGAGGAGGCGACATGACCAGCACCACAGAGGCTGCATTCCGGACCGCGATCACTGTTGACGCGCCGATCGACCGCGCGTTCAGCGTCTTTACGGCGGGATTCGATACGTGGTGGCCTCGCGCGCACCATGTCCTCAAGGCAGACCTGGGCGAGGTCGTGCTCGAAGGCGCCGTCGGCGGGCGCTGGTATGAACGGGGGGTCGACGGCGGCGAGTGCGACTGGGGCCGCGTCCTGGCGTGGGACCCGCCCGGCGCCCTCGCGCTCGCCTGGCATCTCAATGCCGAATTCGAGTACGACCCGGATCCGGACAAGGCCAGTCGCGTGGATGTCCGGTTCATTGCCGAAAGCCCCGGATCGACGCGTGTGGAGCTCGAGCACTCGCAGCTGGACCGTGCCGGCGAGAACTGGCCGAAGCTGCTGTCGGAGATCTCCGCCGAAGGCGGATGGTCGACGCTGCTCGGACGCTACGCCGAGGCTGCTGCCGCGTAGTTGCATTCCTGCTTCAGGCGGGCCGACCGACGCTGGATTCGGTCGGTCCGGCACCGGGTACGCTTCCGGCGATGAGGCGTTCTGCGACCTGCGGGCCCGAGAACAAGGAAGGGCAGACCGCGCGTCCCGCGTCGTCCGGATAGTGGACGGGTCGCCGACCTCCGAGGAAACCCGCGCGCTGCTCGAGGAGAAGCGCGCGGAGATCGTCGCGAAGGTGGAACAACTTGGACTGCACGACCCCGCCGAGATTGCGAATCTCGGCTTCGGCAAGCGCATCGGCGACGCAACCAGCTACGCGGTGGACCGGATGACCGACGCGTACCAGGCGCGCACTATCTACGCGACCGTGGGCGAGATCGACCAGGCGCTCGAGCGCGTCGACGCCGGCACATACGGCCGTTGTGTCATCTGCGACAACGCTATTCCGCGCGAACGCCTGGAGGCTGTGCCGTGGGCGGCGATATGCATTCCGTGCAGCGCCAGGCCGGGAAAGTCGCGCGTGGTGCGTTAGGTCAGCTGTCGCCTTCCACCGACGGAGCGATCTCGCCGCGCCCCGCCTGTTGCAGATCGCCCGGCAACGGCACGTGGAGTCGCTGCGCAAGCACCTCGAGTTGCACGCGCCACTCGATGATCGCCGCGCGTTGATCCGACTGCGTGTCGGGGAGGCTGTCGAAATCGTCCTCGGCGAGCCCGTTCACCAGCGCATTCAGATACGAGTCCTCGAGGATGAACGTGTGCGCGTACGGGGTGTTGATGGATGCCAGCGTCGGATCGGCCGGCTGCAGTGCATTGACCTCCACCGTGTACGTGGCGAAGCTCTCTTCGAGCGTGCCCATCTGGGATGACGCCTGCGCGTCGGTGAGCTTCTTGTCTTTGAAACCGTCAATGATCGGATCGGCGTTGTTGAGCAGCGCATTGACGCCGAGCCTGATGGGCTCGATCGCGGCGAGGTACGCCTTCAGCTCCGAGGCGGTCGTCGCCGGGTGAGCCGTCGCAGTGCTGGACTGCCCGCATCCCGAGAGGACAATGCCCGCAAGCACAGCGGCGATCGCGAGACGACGCGCCGATCCTGGATGCATGCGACGCTCTCCCACCTGACGCACTCTGCTGTAATCGGTAATGATCGAACCGTATCGCGGACTCCGCTCCGCGATCAAGTTCCGGCGCAGGGTGCATGGAGGGACATGACGTGGACGTGATGAGCGTGCAGGACGCGATGTTCCTCGACATCGAGAACGGGAACAATCCGATGCACATCGGGTCTGTCGCGGTGCTCGAAGGTCCCGCCCCGGCGTACGGCGATCTGGTCCGGCTCATCGCGGCGAAGCTGCCGCTCGTGCCGCGCTACCGCCAGAAGGTGCGATTCGCGCCCGGGGGGCTCGGACGGCCCGTGTGGGTCGACGACCCTCATTTCCAGATCCTGTACCACATTCGCCACACGGCGATTCCGCCGCCCGGCGGTCGCGACGAGCTGCGCAACATCGCCGGGCGCGTCTTCGCCCAACTCCTTGACCGCAGCAAGCCGCTCTGGGAGTTCTGGATGGTGGAAGGGCTCGAGCACGGACGCTGGGCGATCATCTCGAAGGTGCATCACTGCATGGTCGATGGCGTCGCGGCCACGGACCTGCTGACGGTGATGTTCGACGCTTCCGATGAGGCGCCGGACCTTGAGCCGCCCGACGAGTGGTTCCCCGATCCCGAGCCCGGCGCGCTCAAGCTCGCCGCGGCCGGCGCCATCCGCACGGTCGCGGACCCCATCGGCAGCCTGCGCGGGGTGACGGGAGTCCTGGAGCTCACCGCCGGCCCGAGAACTCGGCTCGCGCAGGCAGCGACACTCGTCCGATCGCTCTCCGAGTGGGGGAAGAAGTCCGCAACGTCACTCAACGGCCCGATCGGACCGCACCGTCGGTGGAGCTGGGCGGAGGCGAGCCTCGACGACGTCAAGATCGTGCGCGAGGGCCTCGGCGGCACCGTCAACGATGTCGTCCTGGCGTCCATCACAGCCGGATTCCGGGCGTTGCTCGACCATCGCGGCGAGGACCTCTCGAATCGGGTCGTCCGCACGCTCGTGCCGGTTTCGGTGCGCGCGGAGCACGAACGCGGGACACTCAACAACCGCGTCTCCGGGATGTTCCCCGGCCTGCCGGTTTCGATCGACGACCCGGCCGAACGCCTCGCGTCGATCTCCGCGCAGCTCTCGATGCTCAAAGACTCGAAGCAGGCGGTCGCCGGGGACGCGCTCGCGCGCCTGGCGGGATTCGCGCCGCCCATGCTGCTGGCCCTGGGCGCCCGGCTCGCGGCGCGAACGCCGCAGTGGGCATTGCAGACGGTGACCACGAACGTCCCGGGGCCGCAGTATCCGCTCTACGTGGCCGGCCGGCGGATGGTCTATTCGTACCCATACGTGCCGATCATGGGCAGCGTCCGCATCAGCATCGCGATCTTCTCGTACTGCGGCAGCCTGTTCTTCGGCATCACCGGCGACTACGACACGGTCGCCGACATCGATGTGCTCCGGGACGGCATCGAGGCGGGGATGCGTGAGCTTGTCGCTGCGGCCGGTGGCCGGCCCAAGGCCCAGTCGCGCCCGCGCAAACGGCCGGTGCCGAGACGGGCGAGTCAGGCTGCTTCGGCCGCGCCCCGATCCGGGAAGAGGTGACGCGCGATCGCCGGCGGATGGAACGGTTGCCACGTGCCCTCGGGCTGGGCAAGACGGTCGGCGAGCACCCAGAGGACCGCGGGATTGTGTCCAAGACCGAGGTGACTGCTGTAGACGGCCACGTTCTCGCATCGCGGACCGGGGCTGTTGATGCAGGACTCCCAGGGCACAACACCGTCGAGACGCGAGTACACCGCGGTCGTCGGGACCGGGATCGGGCGGCGTAGATCCCGGCGCGGCGGCAGCGTCTCGGCGCTGACGTGCAGGCCGGTCAAACGCTCGTAGACGCCGTCTGCGCGGCTGTGATGCGCGTCATCGAGCCCGAACGGGCTGCCCAGGGTAATGACCTGGCGAACGAGCTTCGGCCGTGAACGCGCGAGCTCGCGCGCGAAGATGCCGCCGAGGCTCCATCCGACAAGGCTGACCGTCCGGCCCGCGGTCGCATGGAGCTCATCGAGACGCGCAGTCATCCCGCTCATGATCTCCGGCGTTGGACCGAGGTTCCGGCCGAGTCGCCAGCCGCTCACCGCATATCCCATCGACCGGAGATAGAAGCGCAGCGTCGCGGTGGAAGCGTCCTCGGCGAGCAGTCCCGGCATGACGAGCACCGGATGGCCGTCGCCTCGAGGCGCGAAGAGAAAGGCCGGGGAACTGGCCAGCATCGCGCCGTAGTCGGCAAGCGCACGCCCGGGCTCGCTCATGAAAAGAGCGAGGGATGGACGCTTTGCTGACGTCATACGCAGGTCATACCACGGGGAGACGGGTATCGGTGCGACTCAGGATGGCAGCGGATGCGCGCTGAAGAACTGCCACATCAGCGACGCGGCGCTGACCGCATTCGACTGCGGGCCGAGGACATCGGTGTCTATCGCCGGAAGCGTCGGGCCACCGGGCCACTCGTGCCCTTCGCCGACGATCGTGTACAGCGAAACAGCGGCCCCGCCGGCGCAGCCGGTGTATGTGGTGAGCTCCGCACCGGTGGCGGGCTCGGTTTGCACCGGGGTCGCGTTGCATCCGTCGTGCGCGGCCCAGCGTTGCGCTGCAACGGGAACGCTGTATGTCCAGTACTTCTGCCCATTGCCGCCGTAGGGGTCGACGGGATCTGCCGTGCCGTGAAATGTGAGCACCGGCACCGGCCGCGTTGACGGACAAGGCGACGGTAGGCGAAGCCCGCTCACCGGTGCGATCGCCGCGACGACTGCTGACAGATCGCAGCCGAGCTGGCTTGCCATGCGTGCGCCACCCGAGAAGCCCGTCGCGTACACGCGCGATGCGTCGACGCAGAGATCTGCCTGCAATGTGCTGATCACGGTGGCGAGGAAGGCGATGTCATCGGGAGCGTTGGCCGGCACCGCACCGCCACCGAACAGCGGTTGCCCCGGGACGTTCCAGTCATATCCGGAGCCCGAGGGAATCGCACCCTGCGGATAGGCGACGATGAACCCGTCGCGGTCGGCCACGGCGTTCATGCCGCTGAACCCTGCCTGCTGCGCGGCCGTCGATCCGGAACCGTGCATGTTGAGCACGAGCGCGATACGCGAACGGTCGGTGAACCCGGACGGAAGATGCACGAGCACGGTGCGACGCACGCCGCCCGATGGCACCGACACGGTGAAACTTCCTGACGCGGCCTGCCCGCTGCACGCGCTGGTCGGAAACGTCGTCGGTTGCGCGGTCGCGGCCGCCGCTCCAGCGCTGCGACATCCCGCAAGCACGATCGGCGCCAGCAGCAGTATCGCGGCGAGTGACGGTCGCGATGCCCTGCGGGCAACCAGCCCGACCGGATGACCGGCCGGGCTGGCGCTCAAAGACGTGTGCCGGTTAGTGCCCGAGGGCCGTCGTCGCCTGTTGATCCATCGTCGCCTCGATGGTCGAGATGTTGGAGGCGGTGGGATTCTTCAGGAAGTTGAGGAGGTCGGCCCACAGCATTGGCTCCCAGCTTCCCTGGAGATCGTCGAGGCTGAAGACGAAGCTGCTGGCGTTGACCAGCGCTGCCGCATCGGCCTTGGACACCGGGTCTGGGTACGAGTCCGCGGTGACCTTGTTGTTCGGCGATGCAAACCCGCCAGCATTTGCCCAGATCGATCCGGGCTCAGGGCCGGCGATGTACTGCATCAGTGCCTTCGCCTGAGCGGTTGGATTGAGCATCATGCCGACGTCACCGGCGCCCTGGACCGCGTTCTGGTTGGCGCTGTCGGCCGACGGTGCGGGGAACGGGAAGAAGTCGTAGCACGGGGTCTTGCTTGCGTCGGTCGTGCACGCCGCGCCGCCGGTCCCGGTGGTTCCAGCTGCGTAGTTGGACGAGTTTCCGGTGATCTCACTCACCACGAAGTCGCCCTCGAAGACCATTGCAGCCTGGGGCTGCGAACCCGGCTTGGGGAAGACCTTGTCGACGCAGAGCGGATAGGAGTTCGCGAGCGAGCCGTTCAGGCCACCGAGGAGGTACGACGTGTTGCTGAACAGCTGACCGAGCGTGGTGAACGCGGTGGTCACGGTCGGATCCGTCCACTTGATTGCGTGCGTCGCAAGCTTGTTGTAGTCGGCGGCGCCCGCGGTCTTCAGATAGATGTTCTGCCAGAAGTCCGCAACCGGCCAACCCACGTCGGTGCACAACGAGAACGGCGTGACGCCTGCTGCCTTCAGCTGACCGGCGTCAGTCAGCAACTGCTCCCACGTGGTCGGCGGCGTGCTGATGCCGGCCTCGGTGAAGAGCGCCGGGTTGTACCAGATGGTGTTCTTGTTCGCGCCCTTGAACCACACACCGTACTGCTTGCCGTTGTAGCTCGCGAGCGTGTTCCATGCGGCGCCGAAGTTGGACGTGAGGTTGCCGAGGAGGCTGGTCAGATCCTGGACCTTTCCTTGCTTCGCGAGGCTGTCGAGCGTGCCCGGATCCGGAACGAACGCGACATCAGGAGGTGCACCACCGGAGACCGCGGAGTTCAACGCGGTGTCCATGTTGCTGCCCTTGCCCGAGTAGTTGACGGTGATGCCGGTCTGCTGTTTGAACGGAACGAGCGCCGCGAGGAAATCCTGCTGCTCCTGTGCCGTCCACTCGCCCCAGACGGTGACCGAGCCGCCGATCTTGCTGCTCGATGAGCCACTCGAGCTCGCCGGCGGCGTCGTGCTGGTCGAGCCGCACGCCGTTGCGATTCCGAGCACTCCGGCGGTCACGACTGCCAGCTTTCCCAAGGTGCTGACCTGCGTCATAGGTTCTCCTCTACGGAGAGGCGAACCCAATGGACCCGCTCTCCTTACAAATACCGCGTCGGAGGAGTATGTACTCCACCTGTACTCGAAACGCAACCGCTGGAGTGGCGTCTCGTCCTAGTGGGGGATATCCGCGGAGCGCGCATCGGGGTGGATGTTCGGACCTCCGACAAATTACCGGGCAAATTACCCGGTTGCCTTCGACCGTCAACGGGACTAGCATCACGGGCCAATCGTGCTGAGGGATGTTGCGTGAGCGTTGCCGATCCGACCGTGGACGCGCGGCCGGCCGCGCCGAAACAGGAGGCGCTTCCGACCATTGGCACGCCCGTCGGCGGTGGTGGCTGGAAGAGTCATCTCGGGTCGTTGCTCTTCCTCCTCCCGGGAGCGATCTGGCTGCTGATCATCGTCGTGTACCCGTTCATCGCGACGATCGTGCGCAGCCTGTTCGACGGGTCGGGCACCCGCTTCATCGCGCTCGGCAACTACAAGGCCATCTTCTCGACGACCGACACCATCGTCTCCCTGAAGAACAACGTCGTCTGGGTGGTGGTCTTCCCCTTCCTGGTGACGTTTTTTGGTTTGGTGTTCGCGGTCCTGACCGAGCGGATCCGCTGGGGAACGGCGTTCAAGACCATCGTGTTCATGCCGCTGGTGTTCAGCGCAACGGCCGCCGGTCTCACCTGGGCCTCGATCTTCTTCAACGATCCGCACACGGGCGTTGTGAACGCAGCGGTGCAGGGTGTTGCCAACGCGGTCAATCCGCCGGGCCTCTACCCCGTTGACACGAGCGCGGGCGAAAGCGTTGGAGCACTGGCTGCCACCGGCGTGCAATCGGGTGCGGGCGGCACGCTCGAGAGCAAGACGACGGTGACGGCGGGGGGCACGATCGAGCTCGGGCTCACCGGCATCAGCCCGACGACGCTGCAGGCGAACCATGCCGCGCCCGCGCTGGTCCCGACGTCCTCGAACGGCGCGATCACCGGCCTCGTGTGGCGCGACTTCTCACCGTCGCATCCGACGGCGCGGGGCCAGGTGTTCCCTGACGAGGACGGCATTGCGGGTCTGCACGTCGCGCTGCTCGGATCGAATGGCGCCGTCGGCGCGACGACCACCACGGCATCAAACGGGAGCTTCTCGTTTGCCGGAGTCGGGTCCGGCAGCTATCGCGTGCAGATCACGGCACAGAACTTCCAGGCAGGCTTCAACGGCATCTTCTTTCTCGGCACGCAATCACTCACACCCACCGGCTCGTTGAACCCGACGTTGCAGGCGATCTTGAGCCTGCCGATCGTCGACATCGCGATGATCATCGCGTACCTCTGGATCTGGGCCGGCTTCGCAATGGTGGTCATCGGTGCAGGGCTGGCTTCGCTGAACCGCGAGGTGCTCGAGGCCGCGCAAATTGATGGCGCTTCGGAGTGGCAGACGTTGCGCCGCGTGACCGTGCCGATGCTCCGCCCCGTGCTCGTCGTGGTCTTCGTGACCATGGTCATCAACGTTCTCAAGATCTTCGACATCATCTTGAACATGGCGACGCCGTCATCCCAGGCCGGGGCGAGCACGATCGCGCTGCAGATCTACAACAACTTCGCGAGCACCGGAGGGCAGGGCCTTGCGGCAGCATTTGCGGTGCTCCTGTTCATCCTGGTGGTCCCCGCCATGTTGATGAATCTCAAGAGGATCAGAGGATGAGTGCTGTGCAGGCTGCATCGCTCCCGGCGGTGACCACGCCGCGCAAACGGCGTTTCCGCGTGCGGCCGTCGCGCATCGTCATCAACGTCGTCCTCGCGGCAATTGCCATCTTCTGGCTGGTCCCCGCGGTGGGTATCCTCATCATCTCGCTGCGCCCGGAGAGCGCGTTCGAACAGTCGGGGTGGTGGACGGTGTTCACCGCGCCCGCACAGCTCACGTTCTCCAACTACAAGACACTGCTCTCTGCGGGCTTCTCGGCCGGCGGCGTGCTCGAACTCACTGACCACTTCGCTGGCGATCACCATCCCCGTCACCATCCTCGTGACGATCATCTCGAGCCTGACCGCCTACTCGCTCGTCTTCGGACGGTGGCGCGGCCGAACGGTGGTGTTCCTGCTGATCGTGGCGATGCTGGTGTTGCCGCTGCAGATGGCGTTGATCCCCGTCGCCAGTCTCTACAACTTCATCGGCGACACGACGGGCCTCAAGCTCTTCGGCAGCGTCATCGGCGTGATCATCTTCCACGTCGCCTTCGGTCTTCCCTTCGGCATCTTCCTGATGCGCAACTTCTACACGGGCATTCCGCACGATCTGCTCGAAGCCGGGCGGATCGATGGCGCGGGGGAGTGGACACTGTTCCGCAAGGTGGTCATGCCGCTCGGACTGCCTGCCGCCGCATCGCTCGCCATCTTCCAGTTCATCTGGGTGTGGAACGATCTGCTCGTGGCGCTGGTCTTCCTCGCGAACAACTCGCACTTGACGCTGACCCTGTTCCTCTACGGGCAGACGCGCTTCCTGTCGTCCAACTACTACATCATCTCGACCGGAGCGATGATATCGATCATCGTTCCGCTGATCGTGTTCTTTGCCTTCCAGCGATACTTCGTCCGAGGCGTGCTCGCCGGGGCGGTCAAATGAGGAGCATTTCATGGCCCGCGTAGTGCTCGACGATCTGACCAAGCGCTACGAGGGCGGCGCGCTCGCAGTCGACAAGCTGAACATCGACATCAAGGACGGCGAGTTCATCTGCTTCGTCGGCCCGTCCGGATGCGGCAAGACCACTGCGCTGCGCATGATCGCCGGGCTCGAGGACATCACGAGCGGCGAGATTCGCATTGCGGATCGCGTCGTCAACAACCTGCCGCCGCGAGACCGCGACATCGCCATGGTGTTCCAGAGCTACGCGCTCTATCCGCACATGAGCGTGCGCGACAACATGGCCTTCGGCCTGCAGCTGCGCAAGACACCGAAAGCCGATATCGACACCGCGGTGGAGGCGGCAGCGAAGATCCTCGACCTCGAGCGCTTCCTGGACCGCAAGCCGGGGCAGCTCTCAGGCGGTCAGCGTCAGCGTGTTGCGCTCGGCCGAGCGATCGTCCGCGAACCGTCGGTGTTCCTCATGGACGAGCCGCTCTCCAACCTCGACGCGAAGCTCCGCGTCCAGACGCGTGCCGAGATTGCGCGCATCCATACCCGGCTCGAGGCCACGATGATCTACGTCACGCACGACCAGGTCGAGGCGATGACGATGGGCGACCGCATCGCGGTCATCAACGAAGGCGTGCTCCAGCAGGTGGGGACACCGAAAGAGCTGTACGAGGCGCCGCTGAACCGTTTCGTCGCCGGCTTCATCGGCTCGCCCTCGATGAACTTCATCGACCTCAAGGTGTCCAATGAAGGCGGAGTCGTGACCCTGCAAGGGGAGGGGAGCGTGCTGCGCCCGGACGACACGATGTCAGCGCTCCTGCGCGACAGCGGCCTCGACACGGTGACCGTCGGATTCCGCCCGGAGCATCTCGAGGTCGGGGCGGTGGCGGGACCCGGGCTCGACGTCACGCTGAACATCGACGTCATCGAGTTTCTCGGCAACGACGTGCTCATTCACGGCAGCTCGGGTGGCCGTGACGTGGTCGCAATCGTCGACGTCGACAACACGCTCAAGGTGGGCGACTTTGTCGTCCTCTCGGCAGCGCCGCGACGGCTCCACGTGTTCAACCCGGTGTCGCTGGCGCGGATGATCGGAACCGGCTGAGCCGTTACGACGCCGCCGGCTTCGGCCGCTCGACGGCGTCGAGCGACCGCGGGTAGATCTCATCGATCAGCGGGCTCGACATGATGTAGTCGGCCGTCGCCCGGTTCGAGGCGATCGGGACGTTGTGCACCACTGCGATGCGCAGCAGGGCCTTGACGTCAACGTCGTGCGGTTGCGGCTCGAGCGGGTCCCAGAAGAAGATGACCAGGTCGATCCTTCCTTCCGCGATCGCAGCGCCGACCTGCTGGTCGCCGCCAAGCGGACCGGTGAGGAATCGGTGAACGGGAAGACCGAGGGCATCGGCGACCATGGCACCTGTGGTGCCGGTGCCGTAGAGGTCGTGCCGGGACAGCGTGTCTCGGTTGAACCGTGCCCACTCGAGCAGGTCGGCCTTGCGGTTGTCGTGCGCGATGAGGACGATGTGCTTGCGGGCGCTCTTCGCGCGTCGGGCCGGCATGTGCGCCGTCATGGTGCAACAGCCGCGAGTCGCGGTGTTCAGAGCGTCGGGCTGATCCCCCAGGCGCTGAGGTGCGACTCGCCGGGTTGCAGCGTGATCAACCCCAGCCCGGAGTTGAACGCATCGGGGGCACACGTCATCGGTTCGATGGCGATGCCGTGCCGGCGGCGAGGGGTGTCAGCGAGCGTGTCACCGCTGTAGACCATCGCGAAGCGGTGCGTTGCGTCCATCCAGACCGTGACCGCGCGCCCCCCGTCCGGCGCCGCAAGCGAGATCCTGGTGACGCCGTCTTCGCCGGCTGCCAGCGCGGCATACGCCGTGTCCAGCACCAGCGCGCCGACCCGGCGTGGGGTGCGGAAATCGAAGTCCGTTCCCTCGACGGGGCAGATCGTCCCGGTCGGGATCCCTCGCGCATCCGCCTCGAGCGTTGCGCTTGCGGGGACGCACAGCAGCGAACCGTCGATCGGCTGTGCATCGTCGACGCGCACATACGGATGGGCGCCTGCCCCGTACGGACATGGCCCGTCGCCGGTGTTCGTCGCGGTTGTCCTGACGCTCAGACCGCCCGAGGTCAGGGCATACGTGACGGCAAGCGACAGCGAGAACGGGTACCCGACGGATGGTTTCAGGTCGAGGGCGAGCGTGGTGCTGTCACCGGCGGCGTCGACGAGCGCCCACGGAAGCGATCGCGTGAGTCCGTGGATGGCGCAGCCGGTTTTCGGCTCATTCACCGGCAACTGCAGCTCGCGCCCCTCAAATGCGTAGCGACCGCCGGCGATGCGGTTCGGCCAGGGCAGGAGCATCTGCCCTCGCCCTCCTTCACTCGGTTCGTTGCGCCGGTACCCGTCGACGACGTCGGTAGGGCCGGCGCGGTAGGAGCGAAGCCCGGCTCCCAGCTCGACGACAACGGCGCGCTGATCACCGTTGACCAGGGCATACTGCCGCCCCGACGGTGTGCCGCTCACACGGGTCCCTGGGTCATCACGGCGAGCCGGGACTCTAGGAGGTCGGGGTCTCGCCCTGTTGCGGAGCGCGCCGCACGACGCGATCGAGCTCGGTCTTGATCACGGTGTAGCACTCGCAGGACACCGCCTCGAGGCCGGCGCGGTCGAGGATCGTCACATGCCCGCGGACATATCGAATGAGTCCGGCGCGCTGGAGGATGCCGGCGGACACCGAGACCGTCGACCGCCGCGCGGCGAGCATCTGCCCGAGGAATTCCTGGGTGATCATGAACTCGTCGGACCCCACGCGATCGTGGCTCATGAGCAGCCAGCGGCTGAGGCGCTCCTCGCTCGAGTGCAGGCGGTTGCACGCCGCGGCCTGCGAGATCTGGCCGAAGAGAGCCTGCGTGTAGCTCTCGACAAGCGCGTTGAAAGCAGTGCTCCGCTCGGCCCATTCGAGAAACGCCGTGGCCTCCATGCGCAGGCAGTGTCCGGCGACCTGTGAGATCGCGCGAACGGCCAGTCCGCTGAACGGAACCAGCGGTACCCCCACGATCCCCTCGTTGCCGATGGTTGCGACCTCGACGATCGCGCCGTCGTTGAGCGGTGTGACGAGCGAGATCACCCCATCGATGGGGAAGTGGATCGCGTCGATTGGGGCGCCGGGTTCGAAAAGTACCGTTTTGATCGGCAGGGTGACGTTTTTCACAACTTCGAACACCTGCTGCCGCTCCGAGGCAGGGAGCGCGGAAAGGATCCGATTGCGACTGAAACCTTCGGCCCTGGCGTTTGCTGAAGCGGTCATGTTTTTGTCAGCGCGTCCTGAATAACGTATGTGCGGTTACGGACAGACTTTGCCGCAGCCTTACGCCAGATTATGGCCACACGCCAAGGGAAATGCCAGTGTGGTTCCGTGCGATGGAGGAGGCTCGAGCGTGACGCGATCTGCCGATCATCCGTCTGGGGCTCGCGGTTCGACATCCGCCGGCTCGCCGAATGTTGCTGCCATATCTGGCGAGAACTGATTCCGTGCGCAACTGGCTGCACGCCTGCCTGACGCCTCACGGGTCGCGTGCGCTCGTTGTCGACCGCGCTCCTGCAGGGAAGATCGCGGAGCCGGTCTGTGCCGAGGCAGAACCCGATACCGAGCTCGTCGGCCAGGGGCGGCGACGCAGTGATGTGGGTCTGGCGGCAAGTGAGACGGCGTGGTTGCCGCCGTTGTGGTTGTCGTGGTGAGCGAGAGGAGGCATCGCACATGACCGCACGCATCGCCAAGACACGCCAGCAACCGCTTGGCCCCGATGAGACCTTCAGCGCGCTGGTCACGCGATTGATCACGACGAACCGCGCGGAGCGGGCGTCACGCGAACGGGCGACGAAAGGTGGTCCGACCGTGCAGCACACCGAGCCGGCTGAGCCCGAGGCAAGCGACCCGATGGTGGCCTGAGCGCGCGGGAGCACTGACGATCCGCACTCGCGGCTCACCCTTTGATGCGGGCGGCAATCGCCGCAGCAAGCTTCGCCGGCGCCCCCTCCCCGTATCCAAGGAACAGCGACGGTTCGGCGAGCTCGAGCTCGAGCAACAGCGGCGCCCCGCCGTCGTCGGTGACGAGGTCGACACGAGCGTAGACGAGCTCTTCGCGCGGCCACGGCAGAGCTTCGAGTGTCGCTTCGGCGACGGCGCGCTCTCTCGCGTCCGGAACGCGAACCGAGATCTCCTCCGGTGCCCAGAGCTGGTCGGTGGCCACGCCGTGCGTGCGCAACACCGGACCTTTGCGAATCGCGTGCGAGAAGACTCCGCCGATGAAGATGAGCCCGGTTTCGCCATTGGTGTCAACGGATGCCACGTAGCGTTGCACGAGCACGCATCGCTCCGCGGCAAGCAGGCGAGCGACGTGCGCGCGAGTCTGCTCAGCCTCGCTCGGCCGGTAGCGCGACGTGTTGCGCGCGCCGGCGGACACCGAAGGTTTGACGACGACCTCCCCGTCGGGGATGCGCAGCCCGTCGGCCGGCATACCCGGATCGATCCATGTTGTCGGTACAACCGGGACGCCTGCAGTGGACAGCTCGCGCAGGTAGCGCTTGTCGGTGTTCCAGGCGATCACCGGCAGCGAGTTGAGCAACAGCCGTGGCTGCGCGCACCACTCGAGAAACGCTGAGTGCCGGTCCGAGTAATCCCACGTCGAGCGAACCACGACAGCGCGGAATGCATCCCATTGCACCGTCGGGTCGTCCCACACGCGCGGCTCGGCGACGAGGCCGCGCGTGGCGAGCTCTGGGATCAGGAGGCGCTCGTCGTCGTCGAGATCGGGAAGCAGGGAGCAGGTTGCAAGTGCGACGTCAATCAGAGTTGAGGTGCCTCCAGAGATGCTTGGCAACGTCGGATATCGGCCCGAAATGGCTCCCCGGAATCCTGACGTGCGGCGTACGAACTTCGCCGTCTGTACGCCAGCGGACTACGCATGCGGTCTCTGAGCGTCTTTAATGACGCCATTCATGCACGGCGACCAGTCTTGACGCGCACCTGGCCGCTCGGGTCTCGTCCAAACCTCGCGATGATCCGCTGATGATGGACGAGCGGTTCGTCAAGATCCGCGGTCAGACACTTCGCTACCTTGTCTGCGGACAGGGAAAGCCGCTGGTGCTCTGCCACGGGTTCCTCAGCTCCGCGGAGGAGTTCGGCGGCCGTTTCGGCGAACTCGGCGAATATCGGACGCTGATCATTCCGGATCTCCCTGGGAACGGTGCGTCCCCGCCACTCCGTGGGCGGCACACGTCCGCGGCGATGGCAGACCTGGTCTTCGATCTGCTGACCCATCTCGAGATCGACCGGTTCGACGTCGGCGGGCTGTGCCTCGGCGCCACGGTCGCGTGTGCCCTCGCCAAGCGCGCGGGAGATCGCGCCGAACGTCTGGTGCTCCACACGCCGCTGCTCTCGCCGGACCTGATGCGCGGACGCTACCGCGAGCAGGTGCGGCTGCTGAGCCGCCGTCCGATGTGGGACGGCGTGGTCTGGTTGAGCCGCCAGCGCTGGATCAGCGACCTCTACAAGCGCTTCGTGATCGTGGAAGGCGACGTCGACAACCGCACCGCCGACATCAACTACGAGAACCAGCGACGCGCGGATCCTCGGGCCGCCCGGGAATGGCTGAACGACTGCCTGCATCGCGACGACGTGGATCTCGTCGCCGCGCGCGCAGCCGCGACGCTCATCATCGTCGCCCGCCACGATCGCCTCGTCGACATCGACCGTCTCAAGGGGCTGATCGCGCGGCTCCCCGATCTGCATGTGTACACCGACAGCGATCAGGGCCACGGCTGGAACGAGGCGGCGGTGCACCGCCAGCTGGAGGTACTCCAGGACTTCTTCAACGGTGGCGGCTGCGGCCACAACGGCGGCAGCGCCAGCTACGCGGCGCGGGGCGCCGAAAGCACGGCCGCTGGGAACGGCAAGACCGCACACAACGGCAAGACCGCCCAGAACGGCAGGACCGCCCAGAACGGCAGGACTCCCGCCCCGGGTCCGATGGTGCCGAGCCTGCTCGACACCGTCGAAATCACGCTCTCGCCCAGCTGACGTCGACCTGACCCTCGCGCGCCTGGCGCTCGAGCTCGAGCAGCCGGCGTTTGCGGTCCAGCCCCCACCCATAGCCGGTGAGGCTCCCGTCCGCTCCCACGAGCCGATGGCACGGCACGATGATCGAGATCGGGTTCAGGCCATTGGCAGCCCCGACCGCACGAGCGGCCTGTGGCCTGCCGAGCTGCCGGGCGATCTCGCCGTAGGTGCTGGTGGTCCCCGATGGGATCTCGATCAGCGCTCTCCAGACCGCAACCTGGAACGGTGTGCCTTCGAGCAGCAGCGGGATGTCGAAGGAGGTGCGAGCCCCGGCGAAGTACTCGGCGAGCTCCAGCCGGACCCGGTCGAGCAGCGCGGCCTCGCGCCGCGGCAGCCCCTCGAGCGCCGGCGTCCGGGCATGGCTGTCGAAGTACAGGCCGGCCAGCCGGTCGTCCGCGGTGAGCACGAGCACGGGGCCGAGGGGGGTGCCGACCGAGCCGACGCAGGCCGACGCAGCGGTGAGCACCGGCCAAGGATGGCCACCGGCGGCGGCCGGCGTCCGGCCATATCCGGACAGATCCGCCTCGCGTCCGGATGTGGCCGGTGTCCGCCCGGCCGATCGCGATACAAGTAACGGCATGAGTGGTTTCTCCGCGGTGGTGACCACCGGCATCTACTGCCGGCCCGGCTGTTCGGCGCGTCCGAATCCCTCGAACGTGCGCCACTTCGATCTTGCGGCGGCTGCCGAAGCGGCCGGGTTCCGCGCGTGCATGCGATGCCGTCCGTATCGCGAGGCGTCACCGCTTGCCGGCGTGACCTCGGAACTCGTCTGCCGGGGCATCCGTCTTGTCGTGGAGGGTGGGCTCGATGACGGCCACGCGGAGGACGCCGTCGCCACGCGGCTGGGTCTGTCGGCGCGCCACCTACGCCGCCTCTTCCAGGAGCAGGTCGGGGTCACCCCGGTGCAACTCGCGCGCTCCAGCCGTGCGCATTTCGCGCGCCGGCTGCTCGACGACACCGATCTCTCCGTCACGGAGATCGCGTTCGCATCGGGTTTCGGCAGCCTTCGACAGTTCAACCGGACGGTCCGCCAGATCTTTCGCGCGTCGCCGCACGAACTCCGGGCGCGCCGGCGCAGCGCCGATCGCCTCGTCGCCGACGGTGGCCTCCGGCTGCGCCTCAGCTTCACCGGCCCGCTCGACTGGGAGGCGATGCTCGGATACATGACCACCCGTGCGATCGCGGGGGTGGAGCACGTTGCAGGCGGTGTCTACCGGCGGACCGTCTCGATCGATGGCGACCCGGGCGCGATCGAGGTGGCGGCCGCTGGCCCTGGGCAGCTTCGCCTCACCGCCCATCTGCCGCACTGGAACGGCCTCATCCACGTCGTCCAGCAGGTGCGCCACCTCTTCAACCTCGATGCCGACCTGCGCGCCGCTGCGGAGGCCCTGGGCCGCGATCCGCTGCTGGCTCCCTCGATCCGGTCCCACGGCGGGCTGCGCGTACCGGGCGTGTGGGATCCGTTCGAGGTCGGCGTCCGCGCGATCCTCGGACAGCAGGTCTCGGTGACCGGAGCAAGCACGATCGCGGGTCGTCTGGTCGCACGGGCGGGCACCCCCGTCCCAGGCCTGGCCCAGTTCGGGTTGACGCACGTCTTCCCAACACCCGCCCGGCTCGCCGCAGCGGACCTGACCGGCATCGGCCTCACCGGAGCGCGCACGTCCGCGGTCCGCAGCTTCGCGCAAGCGGTCGATACCGGCGCACTGCGCCTGGACAGGAGCCTGTCGCTCGAGGAGCTCGTCGCCGCGACAGTCGCGGTGCCCGGGCTCGGTCCGTGGACGGCGAACTACCTGGCGTTGCGGATGGGGGAGGCCGACGCGTTCCCTGCCGGTGATCTCGGGATCCGTCGCGGCCTTGAGCGCCTGACAGGTACGCCGGTAACGCCCCGCGAGGTTGCGGATGTTGCCGAGCGCTGGCGTCCGTGGAGGGCGCAAGCGGCGATCCATCTCTGGCTCGGCGCCTGAGGCACGAGCCGCCCTGGACGGCGAATGTGCCGCTCATACGTTCGCAACTGGGAACATTGCGTGATCATGTGCGCCGTGCCCGTCTGCGCCCGCGACCAGCGCCCCGAGTCTCATAGAGGCCTCCACGGCCTGCCGGCGAGGCCCGTCGCATGACGGGCGTCACGGCGCCGGACGGGACGGCGGAGGAGATCCTGACCTGGACGTACAAGCGGTTTCGGCGAGTGGCGCTGGTGGCGAGCTTCCAGGCGGAGTTGCTGGTGCTGATCGACCTGGCGTGCCGGATCACGGCGGAGCCGGAGGTGCTCACGCTGGACACGGGTCGCCTCCACGAGGAGACGCTCGAGTACATCGAGCAGGTGCGGGCGCGCTATCCGATCCGGCTGCGCATCCTCTCGCCGGATGCGGGGGAGCTGGAGACGATGACCGCCGAGCACGGGACGATGCAGTTCCGGCGCTCGATGGCGCTGCGCAACGAGTGCTGCGCGGTGCGCAAGGTGAACCCGCTGGCGCGAGCGCTGGAGGACTACGACGCCTGGATCACGGGGCTGCGCCGGGAGCAGACGCCGACCCGGGCGGCGACGCCGGTGGTGGCATCGGACCGAGGCCACGGGGACATCACCAAGGTGGTGCCGCTGGCGGGCTGGTCACGGGAGGAGGTCTGGGACTACCTGGCGGCGCAGGGGATCGAGGCGCACCCGCTCTACGAGCGCGGCTACACGTCGATCGGCTGTGCCCCGTGCACGCGGGCGACGGCCCCCGGGGAGAACGAGCGGGCCGGACGCTGGTGGTGGGAAGGGAACTCCGACAAGGAGTGCCTCCTGCACCCACCGCTCACCGCCGAGGCGATCGCGGACCTGCGCGGCAGGCCGGTCAGTGTCCCGACGGAACCAGAGCGCTCAACTTCGCAGCCATCAGGACGGAGATAGCGTCCTTCGCGTCGGCGACCAGACGGGATTCCTCGGCAGACGTGATCACGCCTTTGGTGACACCGAGCGCGAGCCCGGCCTTGACCTCATTGAGCGCGTCACTCTGGACCTTGGCCGAGTTGGTCCCTGCGATCTGAGCGAGAGTCTCGCCGCGCATGAGATCGGCACCGATCTGCTGCCACGTCAGCTTGGTGTCGGTCGTGAAGAAATCGAAGACCTGGGAGGCCTCGTTCTTGAACTGGCCCAGGGCTGCGAAGCTCGAGGTCGGCAGGTGCGAGGAGATGGTCGAGGCCGACAGCGCGGCGGTCTGGGCTTTCGGGGCTGCCGTGCTCGCCGTGTGATCCACGGCAACGACGGTGCCAAGTCCGATCACGGCGGCACCGAGGCCGGCGATCACCAGGTTTTTCGGGCTGAGCAACGGGTGCATCTGGAGGTCCCCCGGGGTTGACGAGATTGCTTGCTCACAGCGTAGTCCGATTCTCCTGACGAGGGGTTGGCGACCCGGTGACGATCTGCTTGCCGCGAGTTCGCGCCCTCCCCGGAGATTTCAGCCCGCCGTGGACAGGGCGGGGGCCATCTGCGCCACGCGGATATGGTTGCCGAACGGATCTCGCAGCCCGAAATCGATGCCGTACGGCTGCTCGGTCGGCTCCTGCGTGAACTCGACGTTCTTGGCACGGAGCTCCTCGAAGGTCTTGCGAGCGTCCGCCGTTGTGAAGAAGAGATGACCACCGGTACGACCCTTGGTCAGGAGCGCGCGGACCTCGTCGGCGGTCGCGGGGTCCATCGCGGGTGGACCGGGCTTCTCCAGCATGATCTGGCGCTCGGGATCGCCTGGGACGTTGACGGTGAGGAACCGCATGAAGCCGAGGTCCTGGTCCGTGTTGATCTCCAGGCCGAGCTTGCCGACGTAGAAGTCGACGGCCTCGTCCTGGTCCAGCACGTAGATCTGCGAGATGCGAAGGCTGCTGAGCATTGCGGTGGTTCCCCTTGTTCGGAGTGATTTGATTGCTGTCCCACACGCTATCGATGCGGGCGGGGCGGGTCTTCTCCAAAACTGCTCGGTCTCGTCCAGGCCATCGCGAAGCATGTCGGGACGGCGACGACCGGGCGGCGCTGCCGGTACTCCCGCGGCGTCTCGCCGACGATCGCGTGGAACGTCTTGCTGAAGGTGCCGAGGCTGGTGAAGCCGACGTCGAGGCAGATGTCGGTGACGCTTCGATCGGTGCATCGCAGCAGGTAGAGGGCTCGCTCGACGCGCCTGCGCTGCAGGTACCGGTGCGGCGGTTCCCCGAAGGTCGTCCGGAACGAGCGGCTGAAATGCGCCGCGGACATGCAGGCGACTCCCGCCAGGGCGGCAACGTCGAGGGGCCGGCCGTAGGTGAGGTCCATGGCGTCGCGGGCGCGCAGGAGGCGCCGGTTGGTGTCCTCGATCGCCTGGCTCACGCCCGCAATTCTGGGTCACCCGCCCCGCAGAGCCGGTGCCGCCAGGTAGGTTTAGCCCCGTTCAGATCTGTGGTAAAGTACCCATCGACCTAGCGCCGCTAGGTCTCTTTTGTGTTGAGGCGTTGACACGTGGCTGCATCCAAGGGCGGTTCCGCAATCATCACGTTGCAGTGCAACGAATGCAAGGAACGTAATTACACGACGGTCAAGAACAAGCGCAACGACCCGGATCGTCTGGAGTTGCGCAAGTTTTGCAGACGTTGCCGCGTGCACAGGCAGCATCGCGAGACCAAGTAACCAAAGGGGCGTAGCTCAGCTGGTAGAGCATCGGTCTCCAAAACCGAGGGTCGCGCGTTCGAGTCGTGCCGCCCCTGCCATCACACCACCGGCAACGCCCGCCCCGGCACCATCATCAGGAGAGATCACCGTTCATGGCCAAGGCACGAAGCGCACCGGGAGGCCCGCGGCCGACTCGGCCCGCCCTGCCCGCCGCCGGATCAGGTGGATCCGGACGGGTAGGTCTTGCCGGGTACTTTCGCGGCGTCTGGGAGGAGCTCAAGAAGGTCGTCTGGCCGAACTCGGGACGAACTGCTCCGGATGACGGGCATCGTCATCGCGACCGTGATCATCTTCGCTGCGCTCGTCGGTGGTGCCGACTATCTCCTCAGCATCGGCGTGCAGCACGCGGTCACGACACAGGCGGCGAACGCCACGCCGACCGCATCGCCAACGGCCGTCGGGTCGCCGGTCACCGCCGCACCGCTTCCGACGAGCATCCCGACCGAGATACCGCTGCCAACCGTGTCGCCGTAGCCGCCGTGGGAGAATGAGCATCGTGGTCACTAACGCCGTTTCCGCAAAGGACGCCCGCTGGTACGTCGTCCATGCCTACTCGGGACACGAGGAGAAGGTGCGCGCCAACCTCCTCAAGCGCGTCGAGTCCATGGACATGCACGACCAGATCTTCGACGTGCTCGTGCCGACCGAAGAGGTCATGGAGATCAAGGACGGCCAGCGGCGCAAGGTCAGCAAGCGAATCTTCCCTGGCTACATCCTCGTCAACATGGTCATGTCCGACGAGTCGTGGTACGTCGTGCGCAACACACCGGGCGTCACCTCCTTCGTCGGCTCAGGCAACAAGCCGGTGCCGCTGCAGGAACACGAGATTCGCGGCATCCAGAAGCAGGTGAAGGCCGAGGCGCCAACCAAGGTCAACGTCGAGTACGAAGTCGGCGAGAACGTTCGTGTCATTGATGGACCATTCACCGACTTCCACGGCAAGGTGACCGAGATCAACGTGGAGAAGGGCAAGCTCAAGGTGCTCGTGAACATGTTCGGGCGCGAGACACCGGTGGAGCTGGACCTGCTTCAGGTCGAGCGGTTGCGATAGGACAACAGAGCTATGAGCAAGAAGAAGATCAAGACCGTCATCAAGCTGCAGCTGCAGGCCGGCAAGGCAACGCCCGCGCCGCCTGTGGGCACCGCGCTCGGCCCGCATGGGCTCAACATCATGGAGTTCTGCAAGGCGTACAACGAGCGCACCGCCAACCAGACCGGTGTCATCCCCGCGCAGATCACCGTGTTCGAGGACCGCACGTTCAGCTTCATCACCAAGACGCCGCCCGCGGCCGAGCTCCTGAAGAAGGCAGCCGGTATCGAGAAGGGCTCCGGCGTCCCGAACCGCACCAAGGTGGGGACGCTGTCCCGCCAGCAGGTTCGCGAGATTGCGGAGGTCAAGCAGGCCGACCTCAACGCGCACGACCTCGAGCAGGCCATGCGGATCATCGAGGGGACGGCGCGATCCATGGGTCTGAACGTCAACTGAGCCACACAGTGGGAGGGCGCCTCGCGCCCGCCAACACCACGGAGAAGTCCTATGTCCCAGCACGGTAAGAAGTACCGCGAGGCAGCGGCGGCGATCGAGGACGGGAAGTTCTACCCGCCTGCCGAGGCGATGAGCCTGGTCCGCCAGATCTCGAACACCACGTTCGACTCATCCATCGAGGCGCATATCCGTCTCGGCATCGACCCCCGCCATGCCGATCAGGTCGTCCGGAGCACCGTCACCCTGCCGCACGGCACGGGCAAGGTGCGGCGCATCGCCGTCTTCGCGACCGGCGAGAAGCTCCGCGAGGCGATCGAGGCCGGTGCCGACGTCGTCGGTGGCGAGGATCTCGTGAAGAAGGTGCAGGAGGGCGTTATCGACTTCGACGTCGCCCTGGCGACGCCCGAGGTCATGGGAATGGTCGGGCGCCTGGGCAAGATCCTCGGACCGCGCGGCCTGATGCCGAACCCCAAGGCGGGCACCGTGACCTTCGATATCGCCAAGGCGATCCAGGACGTCCAGGGCGGTCGCGTCGAGTTCAGAAATGACAGGACTGGCATTATTCATGCCGCAATTGGTAAAGCTTCGTTCGATGACGACAAACTGCGCGACAATTTCGCCGCTTTGATGGATGCAATCGTCCGCGCCAAGCCGACCGGCGCCAAGGGCACCTACGTGAAGACGGTCACCGTCGCTTCCACGATGGGTCCTGGCATTCCGGTCGACCCCGTGCAGGCGTCACGGCTCACGGTGGGCTGAGGTCGCCTTCGATTTGATCCGGCTCCTCATCGTCGACGACATCGCGAGTACTCGGGACAACCTGCGCAAGCTGCTCGGGTTTGAAGAGGACATCGAGGTCATCGGCACTGCCGGCGATGGCAAGCAGGGCCTCGAGGAGGCGCACCGCCTCCTGCCCGACATCGTCCTGACCGACGTGAACATGCCGATCATGGACGGCATCCAGCTCACCGAGCGCCTGGCTCAGGAGTTGCCTGCCTCGCCGGTGATCATCATGTCCGTCCAGGGCGAGCGCGACTACCTGCGCCGCGCCATGCAGGCCGGCGCGCGTGAGTACCTGATCAAGCCGTTCAGCCACGACGAGCTCGTGGCCGCGATCCGCCGGGTGCATCAGCTGGAGGAGAAGAAGGGGACGTTCGCGCGCGCGGCCGCCCCGGACAACTCCGGCCAGCCGCGAGCCGCGGCGCTCGGCGAGGTCATCGTCCTGTTCTCCGGCAAGGGCGGCGTCGGCAAGACGTTGCTCGCCACCAACCTCTCGGTCGCGCTCGCGGTCGAGACCGAGTCGCGGGTTGCGCTGGTCGACCTCGATCTGCAGTTCGGCGACATCGGCGTGATGCTCAACCTGGACCACAGCCGGAGCATCACCGACGTGGTGGAGTCCGAGACGCTCGAGCCCGAGATGCTCAACGAGATCATGGCGCAGGGTCCGGCGGGGGTCCGGGTGCTGCTTGCCCCGATCAGTCCGGAGCTCGCCGACCTCATCACCAACGACCACGTGCGGATGGTCATGACCGAGCTCCGCAAGACGTACGACTACGTCGTGGTCGACACGTCGTGCCACCTCGCCGACTTCAACCTCGAGGTCATCGAGTCGGCGCAGCACATCCTGGTGGTGACGGCCCTGACGATTCCGGCGATCAAGGACGCGAAGCTGGCGCTCAAAGTGCTCGAGTCCCTGACGGTCGATCCCGCGTCGGTCCTGCTGGTCGTCGACCGCAGCGATGCCCACTCGGACTTCAACAAGGACTCGATCGAGCAGAACCTGCGTCACGACGTCGGAGCGCAGATCCCGTACGACCCGCGCGTCGTCGGGGACTCCATCAATCGTGGGACCCCGTTCGTGACTGCCAGCCCCGAGTCCGACATCAGCCGATCGATTCGCGAGCTCGCCGGGGCACTGGTGCCGGGTGGTGCCGTCCCCGCCGCTGCAGGTGTCGGCGCCGGTGGTAAGGCCGACTCGGGCAAGAAACGCCGCATATTTGGTAGATAGCGCCTGAGCCTCAGCGGCTCAGACGCGCCCAGTCGTTGGAGTTAGTCCCTCGACGCGAATCCCAGGCGGCGCTTGCTGCGCTTCTTTCCGGGCTGCTGTTCGGCGTCTGCCGGGTCGGCCTGTCCCGTGACCACCGCGGCAAGCCGCTCGAACGCGGCCGTTGCGGGGGACGAGTGACCGCTGATCACCACCGGCACCCCCAGGCTCACGGACCCACCGATCCCCGCGGCATCGTGGGGGATCTCGGCGGCGACGGGATGGCGCAGGAAGTCCTCGATCCGCGCCTTGTCCATACCGCCGGCAATCGGGGCGTCGCGGTGGTTCGCCACAACGAGAATGCGTTCGGGATCGACCTGGAGCACGCCGATCACCGACATGATCAGGCGCGTGTTCTTGACGGAGGTCACGCTGAAGTCGGTGACGAGGACGATGTGGTCTGAGTTCTCGAGCGCCTCGAGGGTGATCTCGGTGAGCTGCGACGTGGTGTCGGCGACGACTGTCTCGTAGCTCGAGCGCAGCTCGGCGATCAGCGATCGGAGGTGCGCCGTGGTCACGTAGTCCGCGAGCTCGGGGCTTGGGGGCGCCGCGAGGACGGTCAGGCCCTGGGGGCCGAGCGAGAGCGCCTGCTGGATCACGTGACGGTCGGCGATCGAGGCGTCGCTGGCCGCGAACTCGGCGATGGTCCCGTCCGGCGTCATCGCCAGCAGTGCCGCGATATCCCCGAACTGGAGGGAGAGGTCGACGAGGACGACGCTCCCCGGGTTGGGCCGGTTGAGGATGAGCGAGAGGTTGGTGGCGATGATCGACTTGCCGACCCCACCCTTGCCCGAGACGATCGTGATCATCCGGCCGTCGCGGCGGCGAGCACCCTCGGCCGGTGGTGGCCCGCCGTTGGCCGGCTGCCGCGCCGACTGCGCGGCGCGCTTGCGCGCCTGGAACGCGTGGACGCGATGGATCGCAGCGACGAGGTCGTCCCCGGCGAACGGCTTCTGGAGCACCTCGCGAGCGCCGGCGAGCATGGCGCGCCGGAAGAGCTCACTCCCGCTCTCCATCGACATGAGAATCGACTCCGGCCTGCGGCGCGTATTCCGCGAGCATCTCGGTGGTCTGGACACCGTCGAGGCCGGTCAAGCCGGCGTCGAGCACAGCGATGTCCGGGACGAGATTCAGGGCTTCCTGCAACGCGTGCTCGCCGTCGGCAGCCATGCCGCAGACCGTGATGTCCTCCTCGGCGGAGAGACGGCGTTGCAGATTGGCGCGTATGCGCTCGCTCCCATCGGCAATCAGCACGCGGATCACGGCGCCACCTTACCTCCGGCCCAGGCTGAACCGCCGACGGTACGCCGGCGCTTGCGACGACGTCGGAACGTCGAGCGCCGATGCACCGGGCGTCGTTTCGGGACCTGCGAGGGCCTGCGCGAGTGCGATCAGCCGCCGGCTCAGCTCGGCGCGGGGCTGCGAACGCAGCAACGGCGTTCCCGAGTTCGACCGACTGATCGACCCGCGGGTCGTACGGGAGATCCGCAAGCGCAGCGCGCCCAAGGATGGCCTCGATGTCCTCGCGCTTGTAGCTCACGCGCGGGCGGGTGTGGTTGAGGATCACATCGACCCGCTCGCCGGCGATGCCGAGGGCCTCGAGGAGGGCGATCGACGACTTCGTCGCGCGCACCGACGTCATGTTGTAGCTGCTGACGAGGAGCACGCGGTCCGCCAGCTCGAAGGCTTCCAGCGTGCGCTCGTCGAGCTGCGACGGCGTGTCGACGACGACGAATTCATGCGCCTTCGAAACTCCACGGATGATTGCCCGGAGATGGGGTGCCGTGACCAGCGCGGCAAGCTCGGGGCTCACGGCGGACCGAAGCACGCGAACGTCTGCCGGCCCCGTGGCCAGCACCTCGTCGAGCAGTGCCGGCGGAACGTCCTCACCCGAGGCTGCGAGATCCGCGATCGAGAGGAGGTGGCCCTCGACGTGGAGCATCGCGGCCGCATCCCCGAACTGCAGGTCGGTGTCGATCAACGCGGCGCGAGTGTCGACCCCCGCGGCAAGTGCCACGGCGAGGCTCGTGGCAACCATCGATGTGCCGGTCCCGCCCTTGCCGGAGAACACGACGATCAGCGTTGCCCGCCCGGGATGGGCCCGGCGCGGACTGACCGGCGCTTCCGGCGCCGGGCTCGCATCGGACTGTTCATCGGCGCTGCCGCCGCCGGGCGGGATGATCCCCGCCGCAACGCGGATCGCCTCGAACAGGGCCACCGCGTCTGCTCCCTCATCGACGACGGCGGCGGGCCACCGCCCGGCCGGCGCCGTCTCCCCCGATGTCATGAGGAGCACGCGTGTCGCCGGCGACACCGTCTCGAGGTGTGCCGCGAAATCCTCGGCGGGAGGCTCGGCGAACGTCTCGTGGAGGAGAAGCACGTCGGGCTGGCGCAGCCACGCCTCCTCGATGACGGCGGACGGATGGTGGGCAACGCCGCAGACATCGACGGCGTTGTCGTAGGGCGCGAGCTTCTCGAGATCCCCGACGATTCGCGCGACCTGGTCCGCAATCAGGACGCGGATCAAGGCCGCGCCTCGCATCCGCCATGCATCGTGCGCATGGTACGGCGAATCGCAGTCACGTGGAATGCCGCGCGAGTGACGCTGGTGAGTCGTGCGCGCGAATCGTGCGCACAGCAGGCACAACGCGCAGTGAGAACGCAGACAAATAAAAAGAGGAGCCGTCCCATTGGGCGGCTCCTCTTGACTGTCCTGGTTGCTTGCGAAAGCTACTGGGCCAGGCCGTTGCTGATGTTCGAGAACACGTTGTTGACCTGCTTGCCGACGACTTGCAGGATAACGATGACGACGATGGCGATAAGGACGAGGATGAGCGCATACTCAACCATGCCCTGGCCTTCCTCAGCCTCCTCACGCTTGCGAGCGATAAACTCAGTTGCGCGAAGGTACAGGGTGCTCAGCATATCCATTCCGTTGTTCACCTCCTTTCGGGTTTTATTTTCGGGCCGAGGCTGGTGCCCCGATCCGACTGCCGTGAGTGTGTACCCCCGCTGCAGCAACGGAATGGCCTGCGTGCTAAGGATTGGTAACGAAGAATCGGACACGCCCACGGACGCTGCTGGGACAACGAGAAATCGTGGTGATTCGATGACAACCGCGATACGGCAGCGTCGCTCTGAATTGCGCTGACCTAGAGTTGGGGCATGGCCCAGGCGGTCGCGATTCCAGCACGCCAACGCGAACTGGGGCGTCGCGTCGAAGAGATCCGTTTCCTCGTATTCGGCCGAGCGCTCCCGGCCGTGTTGTTTGCGCTGCTCGGGTATCGCGTGTTCATGAATCTGCTTTCGCAGATTCACGATCTCCCCAAGCACGACCATCTCGGTGGCATCCTCGCAGGCCCGCTCACCACCGGCGTGTACCTCGCCTTCTGCGTGATCCCCGTGGGGATCTACCTCGTGCGTCCGCGTCCCAAAGCGCGTGATGGGCGCATGGTCGCGCGCGCAGCGGGTCTGGTGGGGACGACGATGCTCCTCGTGGTGGGCGCGTTTCCGCTGCCGGTGATCCTCGTGCCCCCGGTGCTCATCCGCGATGCGGCCGTCCCGTTGACCCTCGGTGCCTTCTGTCTCGGCGTCTACGGCCTGCTGTACCTGCGCCGCAGCCTGAGCATCATTCCCGAGGCGCGGCGGCTCGTGACCGGTGGCCCATACCGCTTCGTGCGCCATCCGCTCTACGCAGCCGAGATCCTCGCCGCCGTCGCCCTGGTGCTGGCGCGGCCCGGTCTGTGGGCGACGTTGACGCTTGCGCCGTTCATCGTCGTGCAGATGCTGCGGGCTCGCTTTGAAGAGGGCCTGCTGGCGAAGTCGTTTCCCGAATACGCAGCGTATGCCGCGCATACGCGGCGACTCATTCCGTTTGTCTGGTAGTTGAACGTGGTTCGCAGCAAGTCGACCGATGCTAAGGTGGATCAAGTGATGAGCCCTGAGGCAGGACACCCGTGCACCCAGGGGGGCTGCACCTCCGACGAGGGCATTCCCTGCGCATACGTCGACCGTCGCGGGCGCGAATGCCGCACCGCCTGGTGCCCGGAGCACCGGGTGACCATCGAGGACCGCGTGTACTGCCGCCGCCACGCCGGTGTGGTGAGCGCGCTGCCCAGCCTCGACAGCTCCCTGGCGGTCTCGCTGCCGGATCTCGACAACCGCGCCCCGTCGCTCGTGGGCTGGGTGTCGCGACAGATCGACGGCGACGTCTGGCGGTTGCTGCTCAAAGAACTCTCGTCCGGCAGTGGCGGTCAGCTGGTCGCCGACCCGGTCACGCTCATCTACGTCGGCATCGGCCGTCAGCGGGCGTGGGAGCGCGCGTGGCGCCTCGACAGCCACGTCGGCATCGCCCACCGCGTCAGCGTGGTTGTGGAGGAGGCCGACGACACGATGGTTACCGTCAAGGTGGGCAGCAACGCCGTCGAGCAGGTCGTCCCGCCGTGGATTCAGCATCGCGTGCGCGGCGAGACCGTCGCGCCTGACGAGGACCGCAAGGAACGCGAGGAGTTCTACCAGCGCGTGCTGGATGCGATCGAGCGCGGGCTCGGGCACGAGCGCGACCTCTCCCACTACGTTGCGGAGGGCCGCCTCAACATGCCTCAAGGTGGAGCAGGAGCCTAACCGTGACTCGGGGTCGAATCCTTATCGTTGACGACGATCCAAGATTGCTCCACATCGTCGCGATGTACCTCGGCATCGAGGGCTACGAAGTCTCCACCGCCGAGAACGGCGAGGACGGACTGGCCAAGGTCGAGGAACGCGCGCCCGACCTCGTGATCCTCGACATCATGATGCCCGGCATGGACGGCATCGAGACATGCAAGCGGATCCGCGGCAACGTCCCGACGGCCGAGACTCCCATCGTGATGTTCAGCGCACTCTCGAGTGACGACGACATCGAGCGGGCACGTCTTGCCGGCGCGAACCACCTGATCACCAAGCCCTTCAACCTCGTGGGGCTCGGCTCGGTGGTCAAGACGTTCTTCCCCGCAGACGTCAGCAGCGCTCGCTGAGACGCGACCCCGTCAGACGGGCGGGGTGATCACCGGCGTGTTCTGGGCGAGGTGGGTGCTCAGATTCGGGGGCAGCACCGGCCCGAAGAGCGTGCGCATCTGGGGCTCGAGCCGCACCGCCTGACCGCTCAGCGTGGCCGAGTTGATGTCCTGCGCCATCGTTGCGTGCACGGGCGACGGCGACCCGCTGACGGCGATGGCGACCAGGAAGAGGACCAGCACCTCGGCAACGCCGACAACGGCGCCGAGCAGGACCCCGCCGATGCGATCGAACGCAGCGACGACGATCTTCTGCAGGCGGTCGTTCATGAGCGCACCGAGCACCTCGATGACGATCACGACAAACGCGAAGATCGCGACGAACGCCCACGCATTGGCGTCGAGACTGTGCGAGTGGATGAGCGCGGCGACGGCGTTGCCCAGGTTGGTCGCGGCAAAGACGCCGAGGAAGACGCCGAGCGCGCTGAAGAGGCGGCGGATCAACCCGTGACTCCACCCGAGATATGCATTGACAGCCACCGCGACGACCAACAAAGCGTCTGCGAATACCTGGCCCGGCGTGCTGTCGATAGATGCGACTATCGCGACCACCTCATGACCGTAACATGACCCTGGACGGCTGGAAGAGGGGTTTTCGTTACAGAATTGCGCTGTGCAACCCTTCCTGCGCACCTCCCACAGCGACGTCTCGGCGCGCAAGACCTACGATCTGCTCGACGAGCCGACCGGGCCGGACTACGCCGGCCTGCTCGAGTGCGCGCTCGTTCAGTGCACGACGGCGGTGCTCACCGTGCGCCCCGGCGCGATGGACGCCGAGGGGCAGGCAACCATCGAAAGCCTTGCGCGATTCCAGCAGGCCAAGACCACCACGGCCACGGGCAGCCTGGTTCGCTACGCCCTGAGCCGGGAGAGCGTGACGGTGCTCCAGGAGGCGACGGGCGGGCTCTACGGCTGGCAGCATCCCGGCCTGCCGGACAATCTCTGCCTCTATCGCGGCGACGGCAGCCCCTGGTTGGTCTCGAGCGCCGGCGCGCATATCGGCTACCTCGAGGTCTCGCCGTTCGAGAAGCTGCTCATCGGCCGGACAGCGCCGGGCCTGGTCGCCGTGCTGGCGCACCAGAGCGCGCGCGACGCGATCCTCGCGTACATGGAGCGGCGCTTCGAGACGAGCGTCGCGTCGCTGACCGAGCAGCTCACCGATTACGCCCGGATCGTGATCGGCGACGGGCGGGAGGGCCTGGTCGATGCGCTGGAGGACTGGATGCGCTCCGGCGAGGAGGCGAGGGTGTCCGCGGCGCTCGAGGTTGCGCGCGCGCTGCAGCTCGTCGAGCTTCGCGAGACCGTCGCAGGCTTGCTCCGTGCTGCCGCAAGCGACGACGCGGTGGTCCCCGAGGTGTACCGATCGGTGCCTGCACTCCGCTCGCGCTGGCGCATTGCGCACCGGCGCCAGCTCGAGCGGGTGCTCCGCCAGCTTTCCTGAGGCTGCGATCAGCCGCCGGATCCGAACTGGTGGGCGACCTCGATCACTGCGGGGCCGAGCAGCACGATGAACAGCGTGGGAAAGATGCAGCCGACCATCGGAAAGAGCATCTTCAGCGGGGCCTTCTGGCCCTGCTCCTCTGCGCGCTGACGGCGCTTGCGGCGGATCTCCTCTGACTGGATACGCAGGACGTTGGCGACGCCGACGCCCAACTGCTCCGACTGGATGATCGCCTGGATGAAGTTGCTCAGCTCCTCGACCTTGCATCGACGTCCGACATCATCGAGGGCCTCGAGACGCGGGCGCCCGAGGCGAACCTCGTTGAGCATGATCGACAGCTCGCGCGAGAAAGCGTTGTTGTACTTCTCGACCACCCGAGTCAGAGCGGAGTCGAAGCTGAGGCCGGCCTCAACGGAAATCGTGAGCAGATCGAGTGCGCTCGGGAGCGCGAGCAGGATCTCCTTCTGACGCTTCTTGATGCGTCGCGCCACGACCATCTGCGGACCGAGGTAGCCGAGGATGAGACCGGCGGCGGGGACGACCACCAGGAGCGGCATGGTGAGCGCGCCAAAGAGTGCGAGCGCGAAACCAATGGCCGTGAAGAACAGCATGCAGAGCAGGCGAAGCGCGAGGAATCCGGATGCGGTCAGTCCCCATGGACGTCCCGCGAGATTCAGCTTCTCCTGCAACGCATCGGTGCTGCCTGCGCCCGCGTTGCGGTTGAGTCGATGGCCGACCTTGTCGAGGAACGGCCGGAACACACGGTCGAAGAGCGGCAGCGACATCTCCACTTCGGCGAGCGTCGCGGGCGCGCGACCGGCCTCGGCGAACTGCGCGAGGCGAGCCTCGAGCAGGTCGGTCTGACGCGGCGAGACGGCCATTGCAAGGCCGACAAAGATGAGGAGAATGCCGGCGGCGATGGCCGCGGCGAGTCCGATTGCAAGTGGGCTCACGTCAGACCTCGATCTTCACGATCTTCTGGATCGCAACCGCCCCGACGGCGATGGAGAAGATGGCCATGCCGAGCATGATGTGCCCGAGCGGATCGGTGATCATCGGGTCGAAGTACGACGGCGAGATGAGCGCTAGGAAGCCGGCGAGCGCGATCGGCAGGATCGTGATGATCCAACCCGATGCACGTGCCTGCGCTGTGAGCGTCCGGATCTCACCCTGGATGCGCACGCGTTCGCGAATCGTGAACGCGATGGTGTCGAGAATCTCGGCGAGGTTACCGCCGACCACGCGCTGGATCTGCACCGCGGTGACCATGAGGTCGAAGTCCTCGGACTTGTTGCGCTGCACCATGTGGTTGAGGGCCTCGTCGACGTTGATGCCGAGTGCGATCTCACGCGTTGCGCGTGCGAACTCGTCAGCGATTGGCGGGTTGGCGTTCTTGGCCACAGACGCGAGTGCCTGTGCAAAGGAGTGTCCTGCCTTCAACGCGTTGCTCAGCAACATGAGCGTGTCGCCGAGCTGATTGTTGAACGCGCGCGTCCGCTTCTTCTGACGGAACTTCAAGTAGAAACCGCTGAAGATGTAGACGGCGATCGGGCACGGGATGAACGCGATCGGGGACTGGAAGCGGAGCGCCACAAGCGCACCGATTCCGATACCGAGACCGACCACCATGAGCAACCACTCGGACGACTTCAGCTTGAGGTCGGCCTTCTGGAGGTCATCGGCGAGCTTGCCGGTGTGCGACGTGCGCGAGAGGACCGGGTTCAGGCCATTGGTGACCGCTCCCAGCAGGTCTCGAAGTGCGTTGCCCGTCTTGACGCGCGGCGGTGCCGTGACGGCCACGGTGTCACCGCCGTACTGGTTGAGGCGGCGCGCCATCTCCCCAGCCGGGTTCTGACCACGGCTGAGGAGGAAGGCGAAGATCGAGAGGACTGCCGACGCGGCCAAGGCCGCTGCGACGACGGCGGCTGGCGTCATTGCTATCAGTGCCCGAACAAGGAGTCCAGCGTGCCTGGCGTCACGGTGTCATCCGACACGCTCGGCAGGCCTGGGGCTCCGGAGCTCTCGTAGTTCGGCTTGTAGCTCGTACCGTCAGCTGCCAGCTTGCCCCACTCGAACTCGGGACGCAGGACGTACCGAAGCACGAACTCGTGGTCGCCGATGTTGGAGGTGAGGGCGGTGAGCAACTCGGCCTGGCTGCGGGGCACCTCGACGAGGAGCATCGATGCGTTCGCGGTTGCGGCGCCAGTCGCAGCGGCCGCACCAACGCGCAGCACGATGACGTCCTGGAACGAGTAGCGCACGCCACCCTGGCCGATTCCCGTGTCGACGAGGATGTCGATGTGGTCACCGGGGAGGATGTAATCGCCGGCTGCGACGAGGTCACTGCTCAGGTTTGCTGCTGCGGCAGGGGTGAACCCGGCAGGTGCGACCGAGGTCGTCGGAATGGCGACCGCGACGTAACCCTTGGTGATCTGCGTCTCCACCGACAGCGCGGTGGAACCCGTGCCGCTGGAGGTGATCGAGAGCGCGGGAGTCGAGAAGAACGCAGGCACGAGCGGCGTGTTGTCAGCGAGCGCGACCGTGGTGGTCTTGCCGACAACAGCGACAGGATCGATGTACGCGTCACCCGGCTTCGCGGAAGCGGGGACCTGCGTCACCTGGACCATCGCAGGGGTGAGTGTCGTGCCTGCAGGAATGCTGGCATCGGACACAACGACGCTGACTTCGTTTGCTGGTGCATTGGACCGCACCAGGAGCAGCACGGCCACCGCCGCCGCCGCCGCCAGCACGATTCCAAGAAGCAGGAACACTCGGCTGTTCGGTTTATTCGCCTGGATGGCCACCTGTTCTCCTCGGTTGTCTCAATTGGTGTCGGTCACGCCGTTGCGGCTACGCTCATCCGACAGCGCGTTACTGCGGATGACGGCCGCAATCGAGTGTGGAGCGTATCTGCCCTGCCGTTCATCGCCTTTCGGTAACAAACGCATCGCACAGCGGACGAGCTTGCATACGCGATGCGTCGTTGAACGGCGTTCGTCCGTGTGCTATTCGTCGAAGCGACCATTGGCCTGCGCGCGCATCAACATCGCGAGGATGTCGTCGCGGTACGGCGCGATGGTCACGATCTTTCGATAGAGCTTCAGTGCACCCTTGTCGTCATTGCGCAGCCTGCGCAGGCGAGTGACACGCTCGAGGTACGACACGGCGAGGTCGATGTCGTGATCGTCGATGCAGATGTCGGCGAGACGCAGCAGCGGCGTCTCGTGCACAGGGTCCGCGCGCGAGGCTGCGAGATAGCAGCTCAACGCCGCGTTACCTTTGCCGAGCGCACGGCAGCGGTCGCCGGCGTCGAGCGCCAGCTCCGCGAGCGCGCGGCCGCCGACGTCGTTGGCGAGGCGCTGCAGCAGCGCGGCAGCTTCGTCGCAGCGCCTGCGACGGAGCCGGTCGTTGATCTCGAGTTCGGGCTTCGACGACTTCGGGGTCGGTCTCGAAGCGATCGTCCTCCGCCGAACGGTCGGCGTTGGCGTCCTGGGTCTGGTCCGCTTCGTCGTCGCGAAGCCTCCAGCCGCGCGCGGCGGCGCCGTTCGGCGCGTCGCTCGTTGCAGCGGCGGCCTCGGGCTGGGCAGCCGCGGCCTCGGCGACGGGAGACGGCTCGGCGACGACGTCGGCGAGAGCTTCGGGCTCCGAACTCCTCGACGGGCTCGACCTCGACCGGGGCTGCCGCTTCCGGAGTGGCTGCGGCGGCCGCCGTGCGCTGCACGACGGCGAAGTCGGCGAGGTCGTTGAGGTGAAACCCGTCGCGTGGCGCGACGAAGGGCTCTTCGCCCTCGGCGTCCGGGTTGGCACCGGCGGCGGTGCCGCCGTTGGGAGCCGTCTCCGCAGCGGGGGCGCTCCCGTTCGACGTCGACTCCGTCTCGGCGTGCGGCGTCGCCTCGGCCTCGGTCTGCGCGTGTCCGTTCGACTCGACCGCAGGCTGGGGCGTCTTCGCGCCGGTGCGACGGAACAAGGTGAAGGCTGGGCGCGTCGACGGCTCGGGTGCCGGATCGGCTGCCGCCTCAGGCTCGGCCGCGACCTCAGGCTCGGTCGCGACATCGGCCGCCGCAACAGCTTCGGGTTCGTCAACCGCCACCGGCTCGTCGTCCTCGGGACTGAGCTGCGCGTCGAGCTGGGCAAGCCCGGCCTCGACCGTGTCGCTCACCGATGCGTGCTCGGGCTCCGGCTGGACGGGCTCGGCGTGCTCGGGCTCGGCAAGCTCCGGCTCCTGGACCGGCCGGGCGATGGTCTCGAGCGCGTGTGCCGGGTCTCCCTTGACCTTGACGACGCCATTGCGGCCCAGGGCAGCGACTTCCTCGGCGCCGATGAGCGTCGTGTCGGCGGCGCCGTGGCCGTTCGATCCGTCGCGACGCTGCGGCGGCTCGGGAAGCGCGTCGAGGGAGAGCAGATACTCGTAGACGGCACGCTGCAGCCGGCGCGTGAGGAAATACAACTCCTCGGCCGGCAGCGAGTCGGCGGCCGCCGATGTGACGTCGGTGACCACCCGGAGGAGCGACTGCTCGTCCAGGCGTTCGTCCACGACGGCAGCATCGAGACCGTTCTCGAGGAATTCAGGGAGCGTTTCGAGGCCGGGCGCCAGGGCTGAGGCAGCATCGAGCCATCCCTGGCGCAAGATCTCCACGTTGGTTGTAGTCATGGTCATGCGCTGCGGCCAATTGTGGTCGGCCTCGACGCCTGTCTCTGGCACCATGGCGCAACGAATCTGTGACCGCTCGTCATACAGGGGAGACAGTTCCGGTGACAGCCATCGTTGTTGACGGCCTGCGTAAGTCGTATGGCTCGATCGAAGCCGTGCGTGGCGTCAGCTTCAAGGTCGAGGAGGGCGAGGTCTTCGGACTGCTCGGTCCCAACGGTGCCGGCAAGACCACCACGATCGAGATCCTCGAGGGGTACCGGCATCGCGACGCGGGCAACGTCACCGTCCTCGGCATCGATCCCCAGAACGGCGGCCGCAAGCTTCGGGAGCGCGTCGGCCTCGTCCTCCAGGAGGCCGCGGTGCCGCCGATGCTCTCGGTCAGGGAGCTGGTCGAGCTCTATCGCGGCTACTACCCCGCACCGAGACCGGCGGACGAGATCATCGAGCTGGTGGGGCTGACGGAGAAGGCCGGCGAGCGGGTCCGCAAGCTGTCGGGCGGACAGCAGCGTCGCCTCGACGTCGCGCTCGGGCTGGTCGGCGATCCCGAGCTGATCTTTCTCGACGAGCCGACGACCGGGTTCGATCCATCGGCGCGACGCGCGGCCTGGGAGGTCGTCCGCAACATGCGCACGCTCGGCAAGACGATCGTCCTGACGACGCACTACATGGACGAGGCGCAGTACCTGGCAGACCGCATCTGCGTCATCGCTGCCGGCAAGGTGGTCGCTGAAGGCACACCGGAAACGTTGCGCGCGGGGACGGACCAACTCACCCACATTCGTTTCGAGCTTCCTTCCGGTCTCGACGCGTCGAAGGTGCCGATGCCGTTGTCGTTGACCAACGGCATCGCCGTCATCGAGACGCAAACACCGACGCGGAGTTTGTGCGACCTCACCACCTGGGCGGTGGCGCAAGGCCTCGAGCTGCCCAACCTGGAAGTCACGCGTCCTTCGCTGGAAGATGTGTACCTGGAGCTGACCAAGAACGACGTGGCGGAGCCGCGCGTGGGGGCTGGAGCCGGCGGCAATGAGTAGCACGACGATCGCGCTCCGTCAGGTCGAGTTCGAGCAAAAGTCGTTCTGGCGCAACCCCGCAGCCGCATTTTTCGCATTCCTGTTTCCGATCATCTTCCTGGTCGTCTTCGCGAGCCTGTTCAAGGGCCAGACCGTGCAGATCGGCACCGTCACGACGTCGTACGACAACTACTACATCCCCGCGCTCGTCGCGTTCGGCGTCATGGGTGCGTGCTTCACCAACATCGCGGTCACGCTCTCGCTCCGGCGCGACAACGGCATTCTCAAACGGTTGCGCGGCACGCCGCTGCCACCGTGGGCGTTCATCGCCGGCGTCATCGGGTCATCGATCATCGTCAGCATCGTGCTCGCGGTGCTGACCACCGGCTTCGGCATCCTCGTGTACGGCGTGCATGTTCCCGAGCACTTCGGCGCCGCCGCAGCGACGATCGCAGTCGGTGCGCTGTCCTTCTGCGCGCTGGGCCTGGCGATGACGATCGCCATTCCCAATGCCGAAGCCGCTCCGGCGATCGTCAACGGCGTGTTCCTGCCGATCGTGTTCATCTCGGGAACGTTCTTCCCCGTGGCCCCGTCGAACGTGCTGGCGAAGATCGCCGAGTGGTTTCCGGTGCGCCATTTCATCAACGCGATGTTCACCGCCTTCGATCCCGGCAGTCAGTCGTCGAGCGGTTTCAACGGCACCGATCTGCTGGTCATGGCCGCGTGGGGAGCGGGTGCCGTGATTCTCTGCGTGCTGCGTTTTCGCTGGGAGCCGAACAAGGGCTGAACCCTTGCGGTGCAACGCCTATCCGGCGTTGGGTCCGGCCTCGTTTGCCGTCTGCAGGGTGGCGAGCACGAGCGCGTCGTCGAGACGAGTCCCGCCGTAGCGCCCGCGCGTGATGATGATGTTGACGATGTTGCCGACGCGCCACTCGAGCGTGATCTCGACGGCGGACAGACCTCCCGTCGTCGTCTTCACCACGCTGATGGCGTGCGCCTCGTCGCCGAGCGGGCCGGTGGATGTCGGCGTCGCACCGGGCATCGCGTCGAGCGCGCGGATCCCGGCGCCGTATGCGCTCGTCGCGCCCGCAACGCTCGCGAACTGCATCGCCGTCGCCACCACATCGAGCGGCCCGTTGGCAGTCGAGAAATCCGCGGCACGCTGGTACTCGACGCTTGCCGCGGTCTGCAGCCCGTCGTTGCCCAGCGCTGTCGCGACTGACGCGTCGCCGTTGGCCAGCGTGCTTGCAGTCACGTGCGTGACGGCGCTGGAGACGGTGAAATCCGGCGCGACCAGCTGGTCGACGGTGATCAGGTAGCTGGTCGGGTTGCCCGTTGCCAGTGCGGCGCCGGCGCTGCCACATCCGGAGACCGCGACGGCCAACGCGAGCACGGCAAGCCCCCACCCGCCCTGACGGCGCATCCGGCCCTACTCGTGTCGCAACGCGCTGAGCACCGAGATCCGCACCGCTCTGCGAGCCGGCCCGATCGTGGCGACCACGGCGCCGAGCACGACGATCGCGATCAAGACGGCGACCGTTTCGAGGGGAAAGCCAAACTCGGGGACGAACTCAGGCGTCGAGGTGGCGCGGAGCATGGGCAGCGCCATGATGCAGCCCGCGCCGATACCGATGAGGGTCGCCGCTCCGGCGAGCAGCCCGGACTCGATGAGGACGCGGCGCATGGCCTGACGGCTGCCCAAACCGACCGCGCGGAGCAGGGCGAGCTCGCGAGTCCCTTCGCGGACATTGACCAGCAAGGTGTTTACCACCGCGAGCATGGCGATGAGCACCGCAATCACGGCGATTGCGAGCACCAGGCCGATCGAATGACCCAGTGCCTCGCGGGCGTCTGCCGCGATGACCGAGACGGGTACCGCCTGCATGCCATAGCTCGCCGCCGTCGCCTCGACCGTCGCCGGCGACCCGGTGGTGAGCACGAGATCGTCGAACCCCGCGGCTGATGTGCCGAAGTAGGTGCGCGCCAGATCGTCAGCCATCACCAGGCTCTCGCTCCCATCCCCGGCAGGGAAGGAGTGGCTGACGATCCCGGCAATCGTGAAGTACACGGTTCCCTGCACCGTGTCGACCGGCAGTTGCGTGCCGAGGGTCCAGCCTGTGGCAGCCTCCAGGCCCGCGGGCTCGAGGAAGCTCGGTCCGTTCTCGAGCGCGGCGAGCGCGGCAGTGCGGCCTTGCGAGACGACGTCGAAGCCCCCATATGCGGCGAAGGCTCCCGGGTCGATGGCTGCGACGCCTTCCGATGCGCCCGCGACGGTCTCGGTGAGGAGCCGCAGCGGCGTCGCGCGGCTGACAGTCGGACTGCGGGCGATTGCCGAGGCGACCGCGTCTCCCTGCGTCACCGGGCTGCTGACGAGCATGTTCCCGACGAAGAGGTGGGAGATCCAGCTGTCGCTCGCACTCAAGGCTCCGGCACTGAGGGCGCTCACGCCGACGGCGGTTGCCACGCTCACGGCGAGCCCGGCCGCGGTGATGGCCGTCCGGTTGCGCGCGCGGGCAAGGTGCGCGGCGCCCGGCAGCGCGCCCGTCACGAAGGGGGAGAGGGCCCGTGCCAGCACACCGATCAGCAGCGGCGCCACGACCGGCAGGGACACGACGATGCCGAGCAGGAAGGCAACGACTCCCAAGGCGACGATGCCGCTGCTCGTGCTGATGAAGCAGAGCGCCGCGACGATGAGGAGTGCCGGAGCTCCCACCACCACGATCGGGCTGGTTCGCTGGTTGGCGCTGATGGGATGGGGGCGTAGCGCGGTGAGGATGGGCAACCGCGCAGCCGCGAACGCGGGCAGGAGCCCACCGATGAGCGCGGCGCCAAGCCCGGCGACGACCGCTGCCAGGATCTGGAGGGCGGTCGGCATGAGCGGCGGGGCGGCGAGATCGCCCGGCGCGATGCCGGCCTGGAACGCGGCGCCGAGCACGATCCCACCGAGGATGCCGATCGGAATTCCGGCGAGGGCAACCACGCCGACCTCGGCAGCGAAGATCCGGAACACCTGGCGCGACGATGCGCCGGCCGCGCGGAGCAGGCCGATCTCACGGCGGCGCTCGAACGCAGCCAGCGCCGCGCTGTTGGCGGTGACGCCGGCGCCGACGATGAGGCTGAGGACCGTGACGAGCAGCAGCATCGGTTCGAGGTCCTGGAGCGGCTCCGACGATCCGGCGCGGGGGTTGTACGTGGTGACGCTCGCGCCGAACTTCGCGTGCACCTCGGCCGCGACGTCGGCGACCGTGGCACCCGGGCCGAAGCGCAGGGCGACGAGCGGGGTTCGAAGCCCGGAGGCGAACGCGCTGGTCATTGCCGCGTCGTCGATGAACACAGCGTTATGGGTGAAGGACGGGCCGCCGCTGGTTCCGGCGGTGAATCCGACGACGGTGAAGGTGTCCGGGCCGGTCGCGGTGATCATCTGAATCTTCTGGCCGATGTGGATCGGGCTGCCGACGCCCCCGGTCAGTACCGAGGCGAGCCCCTGGTCGATCGCCACCTCGGACGTGTTCCCTGGTAGTGGCAGCCGGCCGGCGACCACCGTCACCGAGCGGAGCGCGGCACTCGAGTTCTGCAATCCGACGAGCGTCACCGCATCGCCGAGGAGGCTGCCACCGGCCGGACCGGCAGCGACCTGCTTCTCGTGAAGCGGTACGGCCTGCACGACACCGGGGAGATCCCCGAGCACGGTGATCTGATCGGTCGTCAGGCCCGACCCGGCGTCAACGCGGACGTCGAGCGACGAGGCGCCCGCCTGCTGGGCCTGCGCCTCCTGGGCCTGGACGCTCAGCCCCTGGATGCCGATCTGGACGGCGAGCACGACGGCGATGCCGAGCGCGACCGCGATCGCCGTGAGCGCGCTGCGCAGCGGCCGCGCGCGCACGGCGCGCAGTGCCAGCAACCAGATCTCGCTCACAGATCGAGCTTGGCGAGCCTCGCGACGAGGACTCCAGGATCCGGGATCGCTTCGGGCACCTTGCCGTTGTGACTCAGTGCCACCTCGTCGACCACCACGCCGTCACGCATGATGAGGACGCGGTCGGCATATGCAGCGACGCGAGCGTCGTGCGTCACGAGGACCGCGGTCTGGTGCTCCTGGCGGCAGAGCCGGGTCAGGAGCGCCATCACCTCGTGGCCGCTCGTCCAGTCCAGGTTGCCGGTCGGCTCGTCGGCGAGCAGCAACGACGGCGATGCCGCCAGCGCGCGTGCTAACGCGACGCGTTGCTGCTCGCCACCCGAAATCTCCTCGGGGCCGTGGCCCTGCAGGCCGTGGAGGTTGAGCTGCTCCATCAGCGCGTCGACGCGATCGCTGATCGCCTGCCGCGAGAGCTTCTGCCGGTGCCGGGCAGGCGCCTCGTTGCGGAGGCGGAGCGGGAGCGCCACGTTCTCGGCCGCAGTCAGCGTCGGGAGAAGGTTGAAGAACTGGAAGACGACGCCGATATGGTCGCGGCGGAACGCCGAGCGCTCCTCATCGCCGAGAGCGTACATGTCGATGCCCTGGACTTCGACGGTGCCCTGATCAGGCGGCTCGAGGCCGCCGAGCATGTGCAGCAGCGTGCTCTTGCCGCATCCGCTCGGACCCATGATGGCGATGAACTCGCCCGCGCTCACGGTCAGCGAGATGCCCCGGATGGCCTCGCGCGGCGGCCGGCTGACCCGGTAGATCTTGTGGAGTCCCGAGGCGACGACGATGTTGCCTGTCACGTCGCCCGAGGGCGGATCAACGGTGCCGAGCTGAGTCAGGGTCATGGCCCTCTGTGCTGGAAAGTGGACTAAAGCGTCAGAAATGCTTCGAGAACGGATTCGATGCTGTTGGGCAGCAGGCCTTCGTACTGGGCGATCGGCGGGGCGGGGAGGTCCTGGGGAAGGCTGCCTGCCGGCACGGCAAACGGTGTCGACGTGGGGATCGGCGAGGCGGTCGGCGCCGGGGTGACGGTCACCGGCCCCACAGCGGGCGGCCCTGGAGCGGGCGAGTTGTGGCCGCTTGGGGGGCCCGGCTTGGGTGTCTTGCGGGGTGGCGGCGACGAGGCGGCGCCGACCTGGGCGAACTCCTCACTGAACATCCACACGTTCTGCTGGCCGGGGGAGACGCCGGTCCACGTCACGCCCGGCGCGCTCTCGTCGGAGCCCACGCCCATCTCCGTGTAGTTGGCGTCGAGGATGTTGGAGCGATGGTCGGGGCTGTTCATGAACGCACCGTTGATGTAGTCGGCTGCCGCATTGGCGCTGCCCTCGCCCGACACCCAGCCGATGTTCTCGCCCGCCGACTTGTAGTGCACGCCGAACGCCTGCATCATCGAGAACACGAGCTGACCGCATCCGAGGATGGGATGCGAGAAGTAGTTGCGCTGGATCATGTCGTCGGAGCGTCCGTTGACCTCGATGCCGTTGCAGTCGTAGCGCGCGTCCTCGCCGATGGACTCGAGCGTCCCGCTCTGCACGAGGGAGTGAACGCCGTTGCTCGTCCGGTCGCTGTTGGTGAGTGAGAACAACGTCGAGTCGGCGCCGCTGTTGGCGCTGGCGATGTTCGTGGTGCCCGCGAGGTGCGCCACCGCAAGACCGCACGCCGCGAGCACGCCGGCGGTCATGAGGAAGGGGCGGACGGTGTCGATCAGGCGCCGGCCTGCGTGTGTCTCGACGCTGACGATCGCGTCCGCGCGCACCGCCTGAGCAGTTCGCTGGAGCTTGTCCCATGCCGACGGCCCCGGCCGAGCTTCCATACGACAGTCCTTCATTTGAATTCGACCGATCGATCCGGCCGGGCACTATCTAATCCCCTCAGAGCCCCTGGGACTGGGCTTCGACAGGATCGTTGCACCGTTGGTCGGGCATCCCGGGGATGCTTGATCCAGCCTCCGGGCAGGTATCCGAACGCAATCACACGAGGTGGACTGGGCTCTCATGTCGCTTCTCGACCGAGTTCAGCGTAATGCGCAGGCAACTCCCGCGCCTTCCCAATCGAGCACACCCGCGACGCCGGCTTCGCCCCCCGCAACCGAGCGGAAGCCTGACGTCGAGAACGATCGATACGCCCCGGCGGGCTGGCAGCAGCGCCAGAACGGCGGTGCTCCGGCCCCGACCCCGGCGCCGCAGCCGGCCCCCGCGCCGCTCCCCATGCGACCGCCGCAGGCACCGGCGCGACCCGCCGAGAATGAGCGCCCGACCCCGGCTGCCGAAGCGCCGCGCGCGCCGTCCCTGCTCAACCGCACCGGCGGATCGATGAACCGTCCCGGGTTGAGCAAGATGGGCGGCCATACCAACACGCACGTCGCGCTCCGCGGCAAGGTGCATCAGCGCCTCGTCGAGGAGCTTGCGCAGGACACGAACTCCGTCCCGCCGGAGGTCGTCCGCCAGCGCATCGCGGAAATCCTCAACGACGTCATCACCGAGCAGAACATGACGATGAGCCGGCCGGACCGGTTGCGCCTCGTCGAGATTCTCGTCAACGACGTCCTCGGACTCGGTCCGCTCGAGGAACTCCTCGCGAACGACGACGTGACTGAAATCATGATCAACAGCCACAAGCAGATCTACGTTGAACAGCACGGCAAGCTGACGCTCAGCCCCGTCTCGTTCGAGAGCGATCAGCAGTTGATGCAGGTGATCGACCGCATCGTCACCAGCATCGGCAGGCGCGTCGATGAGTCGTCGCCGATGGTGGACGCGAGGCTCAAGGACGGCTCCCGTGTCAACGTGATCATTCCCCCGCTTGCGCTGCGCGGACCGACGATGACCATCAGAAAGTTCGCGAAGGAAGCGCTGACGATCGAGGATCTGATCAAGTACGGATCGATCACCAAGGACATGGTCAACTTCCTGCGGGCGTGCGTCCGCGGCAAGCTGAACGTCGTCGTCAGCGGCGGCACCGGCTCCGGAAAGACGACGACGCTCAACATCCTGAGCAGCTTCATCCCCGAGGACGAGCGCATCGTGACCATCGAGGATGCGGCGGAGTTGCAGCTCCGGCAGGATCATGTGGTCACCCTCGAAACGCGACCGGCAAACGTTGAAGGCAAAGGCCGCGTCTCGATTCGTGACCTGGTCATCAACTCGTTGCGCATGCGACCCGACCGCATCGTCGTCGGAGAGTGCCGTGGTGGTGAGGCGCTGGACATGCTCCAGGCCATGAACACCGGCCACGACGGCTCGCTGACAACCCTCCACGCAAACAACGCGCACGACTGCATCAGCCGTCTCGAGACGCTGGTGCTCATGGCCGGCGCCGAGCTGCCGTCACGCGCGATCCGCGAGCAGATCGGCTCCGCGGTAAACGTGGTGGTCCAGCAGTCCCGTCTTCGAGACGGAACGCGCAAGGTGGTCAGCATCACCGAGGTGCTCGGCTGCAACAACAACGAAGTGCAGCTGCAGGACATCTTCAACTACAAGCAGGTTGGTGTCGACGAGGACGGCAAGGTGGTCGGTTCGTATATGCCGACTGGCGTGCTGCCGACGTTCCTCGAGCACTTGACCACGTCCGGTGAAGAGCTCTCCGAGGACATCTTCCAGCCCATCCACGTGATGGACGGTGTGGGTTCCGCGTAAGCGGTTTCCCTGACCCGGCGCTTCCTCTGACCGAGGTGCGCTACGGCGCCGTCGAAGTCCGGGAGTACGTGTACGACGTGCCGTTGCCGTCGTCCTCAGTGAGGGTGTTCGCGTTGCACGTGTACGCGAGCACACCGTAGGTCCCGAGCGGGAGGGTCTCCTCGGCGCCACCGTTGATGGAGATGGTCGCGTGCGCATTGGAGATGTCGATCGGTTCGATGGTCTCGTAGCCGTTGAGGAACACCACCGGGGAGCGCAGCTCACCGCGCGTCCGGACGACGACGCGATATCCCTGGCTGGAGCCCGAGAACGCCGTGCCACCAAGCTCTTCCACCGCTGTCCCGTTGCTGAAGAGATGCTCGACCATGCCGGCACCGCCGGTCGTCGACGCGGCGACGATCGCGCCCTTCTTGGTCTTGAAACTGACGGCGAACGTGCCCTTGGTGACCGTCCATGTCCCGACGACGCACGCGTCACCGATCGGCGGCCCGGCGACGGGCGCTGCAGTCGGCGCGGGCGTTGGCGTCGGTGCCGCGGTCTTCGGTGCTGACGCGACGTTCGCCACTGCCGGCGTCGTCGGACCGCACGATACGATCAGCGGCAGCGTGATCAGTGCCGCGCAAGGGATGAGCCCGCGCCACGTGTTCGGTCGCACCACAACTCCTGTTCGGCGTTCAGCCGGCTGAAGATCTCCCCGAAGGAGGGTTACGCGACGCCGCTGAGGTGCCCGTTCTTCTCCGCAGCGACGCCGACCTGGCGACGGTCCGGGAAGATCTGCGCCAGACGTGGCGGCAGCGGGATGCCCATGTCGAACAGCCTGTCGATGATCCGTGGGCGGATACCGGTCGGCTCGAAGTCGCCGATGATCTTTCCGGTCGACGGATCAGCACCGCGCGACTCGAACTTGAAGATCTCCTGCACGGTGATCATCTCGCCTTCCATGCCGATCACTTCGGTCACGGAAACGACCTTGCGCGAGCCGTCCTTGAGACGGTTGAGCTGGATGATGAGGTTGATCGCGCCGGCGATCTGCTGCCGAATCGCCTTGAGCGGCAAGTCGAGTCCGGCCATGAGGACAAGGGTTTCGAGCCTCGACAGAGTCTCGCGCGGGCTGTTTGCGTGGATGGTGGTCAGCGAGCCGTCGTGACCGGTGTTCATGGCCTGGAGCATGTCCAGCGCCTCACCACCACGGCACTCTCCGACGACGATGCGGTCAGGCCGCATGCGCAACGAGTTGATGACCAGCTCGCGAATCGCGATGCGGCCTTCGCCGTTGACGTCCGCGGGACGTGCCTCGAGGCGGCAGACATGTTCCTGGTGCAACTGCAGTTCAGCCGCGTCCTCGATGGTGACGATGCGCTCGTCGATCGGGATGAAACCCGAGCACACGTTGAGGAGTGTCGTCTTACCGGTACCGGTTCCACCGGAGACCAGGATGTTGGCGCGAGCGAGCACGCATGCCTGGATGAAGGCCGCGGCCTCCTGGGTCATGGTGCCGAACCCGATGAGGTCCGAGACCTGATACGGATCCTTGCTGAACTTACGAATCGTGAGAATGGGACCGTCGAGCGCGACGGGCGGAATCGCCGCGTTCACGCGCGATCCATCAAGGAGGCGCGCATCCATCAAGGGTGTGCGTGAGTTGATGCGCCGGCCGACTGCCGCGCCGATGGTGTCGATCACCCGCATCAGGTGAGCTTCATCGTCGAAACGGATGTCGGTGAGAAGAATCTTGCCCTTGCGCTCGACGTAGACCATCTCAGGTCCGTTGACCATGATCTCAGTCAGGCTGTCGTCATCGACGAGCGGACGCAGCGGGCCGAGGGCCTCGAGGTACCGGGTGTCGAGCTTGTGCGGGACGGCTGCCATGCTCACGTGACGGTGCTCCTTGGGTTCAGTCAGAAAGACTTCGGTCAGATAGCGGTTCCGCGCCGATTGTGGCCGCTGGCGCGTGACGATCTGCCGGGAGCAACCGCTTCGATACACGTTCGATTCCGCGAGCGTTCGAAGCATCCACGAGTTGGTTAACTCGGACGGGTACGATCTCCTCACTGTGATGAGTGCCGAGACCGTGGCATCCAACGGAGGAGCCCACGTTCCGGACGAGGAGTGGTTCGGAGAGGGGAGCGCCTTCGACTCCGGCGAAGACCTCGCCGCTGCGCTCTTCGCGTTGGCCGGTGCGAAGTACACAGAACCCGCGCCCGCCCCCGAGGCGCTCTGGCCCGTCGCCATCCCCGCCGGCTCCGACGCCGACACGGTTTTCGTCGAAGTCCAGCGGCCTGGTGCGGTCGCCGAGGCAGCGCGTCCGTACGGGCTTCGCTCGAGCTCCGCATCGACCGCATCTCCGCGGAGCTGGTCGGTGCGCACACCTGGGGACGCGCTGCTCCCCCCGACAGTCTCGGGGCGCTCCGGTTGGACGATCCGCAACAGCGTTGCCGTGCTGCACCGCACCGAGGACGCGATCGCCCATCTTCGCGAGGATGCGGTGGCCATGGCGTTCCTGGCGGCCGCCGAAGCGTGCGGTCGGGGCCGACCCGCCTCGCTCGAGCGGAGAAAGTTCAAGCGGTAGCGGCTGTCAGCGCTCGTACTGGCGCAGACGCTCTTCCACTTCCGAGCTGCTGAGCGACGTGGTCGCCGGCACGACCGCCGGGGTTGCTCCCTGCGCACCCTTTCCTGACGGCGCCGCCTTCGAGGGCTGCGCCTTGCTCGCCGCCGCGACCGGAGCGGGTGCCGCTCCCTGGGTCTCGGGGCTGTCCGCCGCCTCGGCTTCGCGCCGCCGCATCATCGCGTAGACGTTGTCGAGGGTCGGGGCGTGCCCCTGGCGGAGCAGCGCGAGCACGGCCTCAGGATCGATCGCTCCGGGCGCGGCGAGCGCTGCGGCGCGTGCGGCCTCGATTGCGGCGGCCTGCGCAGCCTGCATCTCATGGCGCGCGTGACGAGCCATCCGAAGCAGTGAGAGGCAGATGACCCCTTCGACGACGGCGAGACCGGCCAGGATCAGGACGGAGTGATTCTGGACCCAGCTCACCAGCTGGTTGCTCACCGGGTCACGCTCCGCACAGCCGCTCGGCAGCCTGCTGGTGCATCTCGCGTGCCATCGCCTGGATGGACGCCGGGTCCTGCCCTTCGAGGTGGAGCCCGCGAATCGTGTCGATGGTTGCGACGAAGTCGTCGATGGTCGAACGTGTCTTGCGGAGCAACGCCGTGACGGGTACCGCGTTGGCCTCGCCGAGCCAGACCACCCCGATCTGGACGAGCTCCGTTCGCACCTCGTCGAAGTCGACGAACTGCGATCCGACGGGCTCGTCGCGCTGGAAGAAGCTCTGATCAGCGGCGCCCTCGAACACCGGTGCCCAGTCCTCGGATTCGGTCTCGCTCTGCGCCGACGCCGTTGCGGGCGCAGGGGTTTCCTCGTCCGGCGCCGCGGCGGTGGCGTGCGGTGCTGGGGCGGCTGCGGGCTCCGACTCCGCGAGCGGCCAGCTCCACGGCGCCACGGTGCGTTCGGACGGCCGGCGCGTGAACAGATCGGGGCCCGCGGCGGGTGCTGCTGCCGGCTCTGCGTCGCTCTCCGTTGCTGACTTCGTCGACCTCGGCGTCCGTGTCAGCAGCGGTTGCGGCGTCAGCGTCCGGGTCGGGCGAGGCGAATTCGGCCCAGAAGTCATGCGCTGGTTCGGCATGCGCCGAGGAGTCATGGTCGGTGGCGCTCGCAGGCTCATCGCCGGATGCGGCGACCGGTTCCGCGTTCGTCTCACCGCCGGCCTCGTGCTCATCCGCGGAGACAGGCTTGTGCTCATCGGTGGCTGCGGGTTCAGGTTCCGGCGCGGAGACCGATTGTGGGTGGTACCAGTCAAGCGCAGCGTGACCGCTCTCAGCCGCTGTCTCGTGCTCGTCTGGTTCCTCGGCGTCGGCATGCGGTGCTCCGTCACCGTCACCTTCGTGAGCCGTCTCGTCGGTTTCCTCCGGGCCGCCTTCGGCAGCCACGGCCGGCGCTTGGTCAGAGGTGCCCTCGTGCGCCTCGTCGGAGTGCGCCGATTCGCCCGGCTGGTACCAACCAACCGAGTCCGCAATGACGTCGCGGGCCGACCATCCCTGGGGGGTGGCGGTCTCGGGCTCCGTCGCGGCTGGAGCCTCGTCGGCTTCCGCGGGTGGCGCTGACGGCTCCGAGGGCGCGCGATACATGGCGGTGCCGGGCTCGATCACCGACCAGGTCGGCGCCGGCGCGGCGGCGTCCGTGTCCGCGGCGGGTGCGTCGGCTGCAACCTCGGCGTCGAGGGTCGGCGCATCGGTACCAGCCTCGGCATCGGCGGTGGGCGCGTCGGCAGCGGCCTCGGCGGCCGGCGGCGGTGCGTCAGCGCCGTCGGGGGCATCACCCGAGCCTTCGACGGAGTCCCGGGCGCGCTGCCAGACGGGTTGCGGCTCGGGGTTGGGCTGCCGGACGCTCCATCCTGCGAAGGTCGCCGCCTCGGCGGCTTCATGCGCCGCCGCAGCCTGCGCGGCGATGCTCTCGGGCGTGGGCGTCGAGGTCGCCTTGCTCTTGCGCGAGCCTCCACGTGACCACCAGTGACGCTTGGACTTGACCTCGGGCGCTGCTTCGGCGTCAGGCGCGGGCGGGGGAGGCGTGTGTTCGGCCGAGGCCGCGATGTCGGCCTCCGATGGCAGAGCTGCGTGCTCCGAATCCGGTGGCGGAGGCGGGGGCGGCTCGGAACCGTCGCCGGCGGCTTCCGTGGCGAACGTCTCGAACTCAGGATGCGAAGCGATCGCGGTGGCTTCCGTGTCGGCGGCCTCGGAAGCAGGTTCCTCAGCAGATGCAGCGTCAGGCGCTTGCTCCGTGGCGGCCTCGGCCTGGCCCGTCTCGACTGGCGCAGCTGTCTCGGGCTCCGATTCGGAGGTTGTGGCCTCGCTCGCTGTCTCCGAGACGGCATCGGTGTCATGCGCGGCGTCCGCAGCAGCATCGGTAGCGGTTGGAGCCACGGTCTCAAGGGCAGTGCCGGTCTGCCAGGTCGCGTATGTCGGGGCGGCAGTATCCGCCTCGACAGGAGCGTCCGCGCTTGGTGACGCGTCGGTCTCAGCTGGATGATCGGCGTCGACACCAGCATCAAACTCCGCCGGCTCGGCGGCCGCAAGGTGGTTTTCGTCCTCAGGATGTGTCTCGGGCGCTTCGCTGGTGGGAGCCTCTGCATCCGGAGTTGCCTCGGCAGGCGCCTCCGGTGCCAGTACCCCGAAGAAGTCGGTCGCGCTGGGCGCCGTCTGTGCCGCAGTCGCCGCAACGGGACGTGGCTTGCGCTCCATCACCGTCAGGCGCCCGCGCGCTTGTGACAGCAGCGAGCGGAGACGCTCCGGCGACGCGACGGCGGACCGCTGCGTCTCCGAGTACACCGCGACAAGGCCACCGCGGCTGAACAGCGCGATGCCTCGCACGGGCGCGTCAATGACGAGCACACGGTCGAGGCCGTCAGCGCGGAACGCCGCGAGCATCGAGGCAGGGTCGAGCCACGACATCTCGATGCCGCTCACTGCGAGCGGAAGGCGCCAGAGCATCGTGAGTGCCTCTGCAACGCGGGGATCGTCGAGTGCATAGCCGGCGAGCGTGCCCTTGGTCGCGCCGAGCAATGCCATACCGGCGGCTTCGCCGCGCGCCTGGTCTTCGTCATCGATCCAGACCGCGTCGATCAGGTCACCGCCGCTGACGACAGCGGCCGCGCGAAGTTTTGCGCCCGTGAGAATCAGGATCGATGGGGGCAGTTCTGCGAGGCGTTCGGCGAGGTTGACGTTTTCGGGAGATGTTTCAGCCCACAGCGGACGTCCGCCCGGAAGCAGCGGAAAGTCGCTGAGACCAAAGGCGAGATCGGGAGAGCTGTCTGCAGCGCTCCACCACTCGGGTTCCTCTTCGCTGATGGGATCGTCGGCATACGAACCTGCAAGACGAACGAACGGACCCGCAAGTTCGTCGATGCTGATCGAAAGCGTCTCGTGCGGTGACATCGCGCGTCGCCAATCTGAGACGGCAAACGTCCTCGGCAGTTCGGCGAGCAGCGCGTCGATCGCTGCTTCCCCTTCGATCTGCGCTTGATCCGTATCGAAGACAGCGTGGCTGGGACGTCCGAAGACCAGGTAGAGCGTCGCTTTGGCGCCGTCCCAGGAAATATCGAACGCGCCACTCAGATAATCATCTTTGGCGCTGGCAAGCTGTCGCAGTAACTTGACATGGGGCGCCGCAGTGGCCATGTGCGGATATTCTACGGACGTGCCTGCAGAAGTCATCACGATAGCGTCGCTAAAAGGTGGTGTCGGAAAGACGACCAGCAGCTATGCGCTGTGCGCGGCCGCGGCCGCAGGTGGTCTCAAAGTCATCGCGATCGACCTCGATCCGACCGGCGGATTGAGCAATGCGCTCGAACGGGCGAAGCGGAGCGTCACGGTTATCGACGTGCTCCATGGTCGGGTCAGTCTTCGTGACGCCCTCATCGATCACCCGCTGGGCATCCGTACAGTTGCGTCACATCGGAGCCTCAACGAGGAGTTCTCCGTCGAAGGAGCAACTCGAGGAGATGCTCGCCGAGGTTCGTGACGACTGCGACATCATCCTGCTCGACACGCATCCACATGAGCCGTCACTGCTCGGACCCATGGGCGCAGCTGACCGCATCGTGGTGCCCACCGCCCTCGACATCCTGTCGCTTCGCGCTGCAGCGCTGACCGTCGGACTCGCGCAACAGCTCGAAGTGCTCGATCGCATCCGGGGCATCGTTGTCACCAACGCGAAACGGCCGCTGTCGCGAATCACCGACTCGTTGCTCAACGGCCTCACCCTGAGCGGTCTTGCCTTCGAAACCGTGCTCTGGTACTCACCCGGATGGGTGGTGGCCACGTCAGGCCGTGGCGAGCTGCCGGACCAGGAACTGCTGACCGAGAGCAAGATGCTGCTTCGCGAGGTCGCGACGCGGCCTTCCCCCACCGAGGCGCTCCGTCAGTTCGTGGGCATGGCCCAGGGCAGGCGCCCGAAGCCGGCAGGAGCCGCTACTCCCTGAAGCGTTGCCACCAGCTGCGACGTCGAGACTTCGACGTCGGGGGCTTGCGCACCGGGACGACCGTGTGGGCCACGGACGGGGACCGTTGCTCCTGGGCTGGCGACGCCGCAACAGGAGCAGGTTCCGCCGCAACCGTCACGGCATCTTCCACCGGCGCGTCGGCTTCGAGAGGGGCCGCACCCTCGACGGGCGGCACCACGGGCACGACAGCCTCCGCGGCTTCCCGCGCACGAGCCTCCGCAAGCGCCTGTTCCGCCTCCTCACGTGCCGCCTCGGCAGCGGCGCGCGCCGTCTCGGCGGCCATCCGTGCCTCCTCGGCCAGGTCGATGCGGCGCAGCAACGTCGTCCGCTCGCTCTCGAGACTCGTGACGCGGCGCGTCAGCGTGGAGATCTCCTCCATATAGAGCCCGTCAATCGGCGGGGCTGCCGGGACCGGGACCTCGTCCTCCTCTGGATCCTGGTTCCCCGACTTCAGGCTCGCTGCCTGCCGATCCACAAGGGCATCGAGAAATGCCCACTGCTGCCGGAGCTCCTCCTCCGAGTGACGTGGGACAGCGCTCACCGCACCAGCGCGACCGGGCTCACCCCGTCGAGGGCGGCGAGCGCAGCGGCAAGCGCCTCCGGCGCCATGAGTGGCAGGACTTCGGCATGGGGGAGCTCGAACGCGATGTCGGCGGCGAAGCGCCGGGGCCGTGAGAGCGGGCTGGGTCGCAGGACGAACGAGGGGGGAGAGGTCTGCGCGACCGCTTTCCCGGCAGCCAGCGACGGCTGATCGGCGAGCACACGGGTCTCGTCCTGGGTGAAACCCGCCGCGAGCAGGCGCTCGCTGAGCGCCGTCCGATCGCCGGTGTGCTGGCGGCGCTCGACGGTCGTCCAGGCGGCCACCAGCAAGGCTTCGCGTTCGGACAGCTCGCGAACGATCGCCGGGATGTGCGCCTGGCCGAGCTCGCGAGCGGCGCGAAGACGCCGGGATCCGCACACCACTTCAAAGCGATCGCTGCCGCGGCGACGCAGCAGCAATGGTTCGATGATCCCGCGCGACGCGATGCTCGCTCGCAGTGCGGCGAGGGTCGCGGCGTCGACGTCACTCCCCGGCCACCACGGCCGGTCGTGCACCGAGTTCGATCGGGATCCGCTCGACGCGTGACTCCGACGTGGGCGCCAGCCAGCGGGCCATCGGACCCGAGAGCGGCGGCCCGTTCACCCCCTGCGCGGATCGTTCGCCGATCTCAGACACCGGCGGCCACCTCGTCCTCCGTCATCACCTCGCCGGCAAGCTCGCGATACGCGGCGGCGGCTTTCGACGATGAGGCGTACGCCGTGATCGGCACGCCGGCGAGCGAGGTCTCCTGGAGCTTCACGGTGGGGGTGATCACGGTCGCGAAGACACGGATGTTGGCCAGCTCGCACAGCCCATCGAGCAGCTGGCGGCTGAACTTGGTGCGCAGGTTGACGAACGTGGGGACGATGCCGAGGATCGCGAGGTCGGGATTGAGCCGGCTGCGTACCAGGTGCACGGTCCGCAGCACCTCTTTGAGCCCGCGGATCGCGAAGCCCGACATCTGCACCGGGATCAACACTTCGCCGGCCGCTGCCAGTGCGCTGATGGTGTGAAACCCAAAGCTCGGCGGGGTATCGAAGAGGACGTAATCGAAGGTGGCGCGAGTCCCGTCGCGGCGCAGCGCCTCGCGGAGCACGAGCTCCTTGTCGATCGAGGAGGCGAGCTCACCCTCGACCGCTGACAGGTCGGGCGAGGCGGGGAGGACGAAGAGGTTCGGCCAGCCGGTCTCGACGATCGCCTCGCCGGCCTCGAGGCTGCCGGCCATGACCGCGGCGATGCCCGGGCGCTCGTCGTACGGGTCGAGCCCGATGCCGCTCGTCAGGTTCGATTGCGGGTCACAGTCCACGAGCAGGACGTGTTTGCCCCGCTCGGCGAGCGCGGCGCCGAGGTTGATGACGGTCGTGGTTTTGCCCACCCCGCCCTTTCCGGACACGCATGCAATGGATGTGGTCACTTGTCCCCTGAACGATAGTTTGCACCGCCACTCGATACCCAACACGGGTGGGGGCGGAAAACCGGACCAGCGACACGATGGCGCTCTGTCACCCGCGCGTCACTTGCGGTCCGAGGACGCAGCACAGAACGCGTCAATACTTCCAAGTAATGATGAATGCACAGCGTGCAGACCATCACGGAGAGGTGGAGAACGTCCAGCTGCGACGTGGTGAGATGTACAGGATTTCGTACAGCCTGCAGACGCCCCAGCTCCGCCGAGTCACACGCAGTCTCGCGGTTTTCACGGGCGCGTCCAAGCGGCGTCTCTGGGATGGCCACGAGGCGATCTGCTTCGAGTTCGAGCGGCCGCATGGCCGTCCACTCTCGCTGCTCCGCGGTCAGATCGTCGAAGCGCGACCCGCGACGCTCAACGATCGGGGACAGCTCGTCCTCGTCGAGGAGCCCGGTCCACGGCAGCGCCGAACGTTCTCTCGCGGCGTCAACGGCCGCCCCAAGTGGCATCCGCCGCCGCAGTCAGCTGGCTAGACCGGTCTCTTCGGACTCGGCCGCACTCCGCGACAACCGCTCGTTGAGGCCGCGGCGCTCGAAGCGATAGCCGATTCCCGGGACTGCGTGGATGTACGTCGGCCGAGGTCCGATCGGCTCGATCTTGCGACGGAGCCTGTAGACGTGCGCGTCGACGCTGCGCAGGTCGAGGTCGGCGCCCTGGCCCCAGACCTTCTGGATCATCTCTGACCGCGAGATCACGCGACCGGGCGATGCCGAGAGGAGCGCAAGGAGGTCGAACTCGGTGGGGGTGAGGTTGACGGACTTGCCGTCGCGCAGGACCTCGTGCCTCCCGATGTCGACGATCAGGCCGGGGAACTTCAGACGCCCGGGGCGTACCTGCGACTGCGAGGTCCGCTGCCGGCGCAGCTTCGCGTTGACGCGTGCTGCAAGCTCACGGATCTCGAAGGGCTTGGCGATGTAGTCGTCGGCGCCGATCTCCAGGGCGACGACCACGTCGACCGTGTCGGTGCTCGCCGACAGGATGATGATCGGCACTTCGACACCGGCGCCGCGGAGGCGGCGGCAGACGTCGAGGCCCGGCATGCCGGGGAGGCTGAGGTCGAGCAGGATGAGGTCGACATCGCTCTGCTCGGCGAGACGCAGACCCTCAGCGCCGTCCTCCGCGAACTGGAGGCCGAACCCGTGTTGCTGTGCGACGGTCGAGAGGATGTCGCGCATCGCCGGGTCGTCGTCGATGACCAGCACGGTCGCTTCTGCGGGAGCCCGAACGACTCCGTGGCCGAGCGGCGCCAGGATGGATTCGGTGAACGTGGTCATTGGTCCTTCACTTCGGGTCGAGCGCACCAAACGTGCCCACCGCTGCAAGGTAGCACCGCAGGTCGCGCGCCTCTCCCGTGGTTACGCAGGCGTTGCCCGTCTTTACGTGTCTGCAACCGGAACACGCGGGATTGAGCGGCAGTGGTGCGTGTCGCGTTGCTCACACATGCACCGGGAGCGCGACGACGAAGGTGTTGCCGCGGGCTCGTGAGTTGTCGATCCAGATGCGGCCGCCCATGCGCTCGATGAGCTGGCGCGCGAGATAGAGTCCGACGCCGAATCCGCCGCGCTGGCGCAGCAACGGCGACTCCACCTGATAGAACGAGGCGAACACGCGATCGACGTCGCTGTCCGGGATGCGCCGGCCGTTGTCGCGCACCTCGACGTGCACCTTGTTCACTGCACGATACGTGGTGACGCGCACCGGCTCGGACTCCGGTGAGAACTTGAGTGCATTGTCGATGAGACACGCGACGACCAGCGCGAGACGCTCGTGGTCTGCCAGCACGCGTTGTGCATCCGGCGCAACCGTGATCGCGAAACGATCGTGGTCGGCCGACTCGACGAAACGCGCGATCACTTCACGGAAGACATTCTCCAGGTCAACCGCCGCCGTCTTGAGGCGGATCTCTCCGGACTCGAGCTGCGCGATGCAGAGCAGGTTGTCGGTGAGCCGCGCGAGATGCTCGGCCTCGAGTTGCAGCTCGTGCAGGCCTTCGTCGCGTGCGTCCTGCGGGAGACGGTCGCCGGCGTCGTGCATCAACGTGAGCCACGCCTTGATCTTTGTCAGCGGTGTGCGCAGCTCATGCGACGCGAGCATCATGAATTCGCTCTTGATGCGATCGACTTCGCGCAACTCCGCGAACGCGGCGTGCTCGAGCTCGATCGACCTGCGCAGCTGACGGTCGCGTTCACCGACGAGCTCCCGCGCAAGCAGGTTGCTGCTGAGCGCGACGACGAACAGGAGGAAGAGGCGCGACACGAGCGCATCCACGAGCGTTGTGTCGAGGTGATGGTTCGCGACGTTGAAGCCGACGATGAAGTACGCAAGCCCGGCGACGACGGCGCACGCCATGCTCGATGCGAGTCCGAAGCGCAGGCTGCTCGCGATCACGACGATGAAGAACGTGACGGCGAGGTCGGAGTTGTAGCCACCGGTGAGGTACACGAGCCCGCTCGCGACTGCGAGGTCGAGCGCGATGGTCGCCACCTGGAGACGGCGTCCCGGGACGCGATGCGCGAGGAGCATCACCGTCGCCGCGAGGTTGAAGACGCCCCAGCTGCCGAGCACCAGGTTGACCGCAGCGGTCGACTGTCCGGTCGCAAGTCCGGGGAAGTTGTTGGCGACAGCGGCGAAGATGAGCACCATCCAGCGGCTCAACTCGATCGTGCGCTCGATCCCGACCCTGCGGTCGCGAGTGGGCATGCTTGTTGAGTTCGGAGCGGGGTCTGCGCATTGGCAGACGGCCCGCCGGTCGTTCGGAACCGCTCGGCGCGCGTGCAGGTCCGGGCTGGGTGAGCTCTCGGCTCAGGGCCTCAGCCATGACAGTCAGATGCGCGCGCTCGGTCGCGGATGGCCTCGCTCACTCAGGTGAGCCTAAGCGGCGCGCCGTCTCGCCAGACGAAGGTCTCGTAACGATGCCGCACCACCCACTGTTACAGGCGAACGGATGCATGCCCCAGTCCTGGAAACTTCTGGTCAGCCGTGTCTCTTCAACCAAACGCCGCAGTGCACCCGGATCGACCGGACGACCTCGCCGCCGGGGCAGCCGCCCTCCGCGAAGGTCGCCTCGCCGATGCGGTGGCCGCGTACGATCGCGCGCTCGATCGGCTGTCTCCGGATGGGCAGCCCGAGCAGCGTGGCGCCGTGCTCCTGGCACGCGGTCTCGCACGCCAGCTGCTTGGGGACCTTCCCGGCGCGTCTGCCGATGTCCTCGGAGCGCTGAACGTCTGGTCACTCGCTCGCGCCGACTGGGCGTCGAGCGCGATGTCCGATCTCGCCACTGCACTCTCCGGTGCCAACAACGGCGCCGCCGACGTGTACTGGCAAGCAGCGCTGCGCCTGGCCGAGCGCAGCGGCGATGTCGTGCTCCAGGCGGCCGTCGCCGGCGAGTGGGGCCGGCACGCGGCGCGCGCCGGTGACGCGGTGACCGCAGTGGCGCTCCTCGAGAAGTCCGCCGAGCTCGGCCGCCGAGCGGGCGACGATCCGATCGTCGCGAAGGCGCTCGTCAATCTCGCACGGGTCGAGCTCGACGCCGGCCGTGGCGGCCATGCCATGCGCAACATCGGCGAGGCGCTCGCCCGCGACCAGCGCGGCGACCTGCGCGCGGCCACTGCCGGCCTGCTCATCGACGTCGCCGCCGAGGCCTTCCAGTCCGGCGACACGGCGCACGCGGAGCTCTGCCTCGAGCAGGCCCTCTCATTAAGTGGAACGGCGGACCGCCAGATCCGCGAACGGACGTTGGCCGCGCTCAGCGGTCTTGCGAGGTCGCGCAACGACCTCGCGGCCGCCGCACGGTACGGCGAGGAGCTACTCGAGAGCGCGCACCGTTCCGGTGATCTCACCGTCGCGGCAGAGGCCCTCCACGACCTGGGCCGGATCGCGATGATCGCCGAGGCCTTCGATGACGCGAACTCCCGGCTCACCGAGAGCGTCGTGATCTCGCGGAGCCTCGGCCTCGATCCGCTCGCGGCCGCGGGCTCGCGTGCGCTGGCCGAGGTGGCGATCCGCCGCGGGTCATTGCTCCGAGCGCTCGGCTACGCGGAGCAGGCGGTGACGCTCTCAATGGGACAGGACGACCTCGAGGCGTGCGCGGTCACGCTGCTGCTGGTCGGTGCCGAGGCAGGCCGGGCCGGTCTCGAAGACGTCGCCGTGCCCGCAAACGCCGGCGCGGCGGAGATCTACCGGCTCCTCGAGCGCGACGATCTTGCCCAGGTGGTCGCCCCCGCGTCGCAGGTCCGCCCGGAGAGCACAGCGAAGCCCGACGACGCGAGCACGACGCGGCTCGAGGCCGGTCTCGAGGCGGCGCGTTCGGTGGTCAATCCCGGCGGGGCGTAACGCTTCTTCGCAAGGCTCTCAGCAGGCGCCAACGCCGGGCGGCGGGATGACGAGCCCATCCGTCGGCGGCGGCGTCCCGGCCGGCGGCGCCGACATCACCATGCTGGAACTGGTCGAGTTGTAGCAGTCGATCGTCCATCCCAGCGCGTGCATCGCCGAGGCCTCGCGCGCGTCCGACGGCAGGATTGCCACGCGGATGCCCTCGTTGGTCAGCACGCGGGTCCAGTCGGGTGCGAGCTGGTCGACATCCAGGTACTGGTTGAGTGCGCTGGTGCTGAAGACCGCCGGCTCGTCGTAGAGGAAGACCACGCGGCCGTCGGGGAACCGGTACGCGAGATACCCGCCCCAGGTGTCGACCGTGTAGATGCGCTGGCCGGGGAAGTGGGCGGCGACGTAGCTCGCCGCAGCCTCCGGGTACGTCGTCGCCTGGTACGACGCGGCAGCGGTCGGGCTGAGCTGTGGGACGAGCACGACCGCCATGGCGGCGGTCATCGCAACCAGCACGCCGCTCGTGGCGATGGGGTGGAGATGCCGCCGCGTTGCCCACGGCTGGTTTGCGAGACGCGGCTCGACGTGTCGCTTCCAGGCGAGGACGCCGTGCACCGCGAGTTGCGGGATCAGGACGATCGCCAGGATGCCAAGGTTCTCCTGCGCGAAGAGCGTTGCGATGAGCAGGCCGAAGCTCACGATTGCCGCGAATCGATCAGGCCCGCCGGAGATCGTCCAGAGGACGACCATGAGAATGATCTCGGCCTCGAAGATGCGCATCGACCAGTCGTGGAAGTTCGGCGAGGCCCATCCGGTCAGGTTCTGCGCGGCGCCGGGGCTGATGACGCCGGCGATCACCGAGACGTAGATGTTCGGCCCGATCGGGTTGGCGAGCGCGGCGATTGCGCTGACCACGAGCGCGAGCGCCATCTGACGTCGGCCGCTGTCGTCGGCCGGGCGGATCAGGACGAGCGCTGCCATCAGGATGAGCAGCCCCGCGGCGAAGCCGGTGTCCATGTTGGCCCAGATCAGGAAGAGCGGCGGCAGGCCCCAGACGGCGGCGGTTCGGCCTTCGCGCCAGCGGCTGATGACGAACAGGACGATGGCGACGCCCAGCACGGTGATCTCCTCGCTCGTCACGCCGACGACGCTCGTGAGCACGATGCCCGTGATCACCATCGCCAGCGCGAGCCAGGGACCGGTCACGCGCGCCGTGCTCGGAACCGACAGTGCGCCAAGGACGACCGCGGCGGTCGCCACGAGGCCCATGACGAGCGAGGCGAGGCCGGCGCCACCGGCGCCGACGAGGCCGGCAAGCGTGACCTGGTACAGCCACTGCTGACCGATCCAGGCGTGCGCGGCCGGCAGGAAGCTGAACGGCTCGTGCGCGGGGATGCCGCTCGAGGTGATCAGGCGCCCGAGTGCGAGGTTCCACCAGACGTCGGTGTTGCTGAACGGCTGCACGGCGAGGACGAGGACCACGATCGCCGCGGCGCCGATCCAGGCGAGGCGCCCGGCGCGCGTTGCGCGACGCTCATGATCCGCGTCGGCGATGACGACGAGCTCAGCGGTGTTCATTGTCCGGTCGTCCCAGTGCCCGCCGGATCCTTGGCGAGCTGGCCGCACACGCTGTTCGCGGGATACGACGTCGGTTGCGGCGGGAGGTGCAGCGACGCGACCTTGTCGGTCGGTACGAACGCCACGCTGAGGGAGTCCTGGTAGACCTTGGTCCAGCCGGCGCTGTGGTCCATCACGTCGGCCAGCGGCGTGTTGACGTCGTAGAGCACGATGTCGGTCCCCGCGTCACGGATGATCGAGTCCCACTGCGGTTCGGCGGTCTCGACCTTCGCGTATGTCAGGAGCAATGGGTCGCCCATCAACGCCGCGTCGCCGAAGATGAAGACCTTGTCGCCACGCGACGAAAGCTCATACGCCAGATAGCCTCCTTCGCCGTACTGGTTGAAGATCTTCAACGGCTCGGGCGCACCCTTCAGCCATTGCGCCGCGCACACCGGAAACTCGCGTGCATACGTGAGCGAGTACGCCTGCACCTGCATCTTCGGAATCAACCACGCGAGCCCGACCGCGCCAAGTCCTGCTAGGACGAGCGCGGACGCGGTTGCGCGAAACAGCAGCGGCGGTTGCGCGCGCACACGGCGCTTCGCGGTCGGCGACGTGCGCCGGAGGCGGCGGACACCGGCGCGGATGCGCGGCATCGCCATCGCCAGCTGGTCGATGAACGCCGGCGTTGCGGCTGCAACGAACAATGCGATGTGTCGCGCGGACTGCAGTGACAGCATCGTCGTCACGAGCACGAGCGCCGCGTCGCGGGCGCGGATGCGCCGGTTGGCGACGACGAGCATCACGAGGATGAGCAGCATCGCGCCGTAGACGAGCACCTCCCAGTCGTGGAAGCTCGGCGAGAACCATTCCTCGATGAGCGACTGCTGCGCGTTCGATGCCTGCGTGCCGATGGCATACAGCAGGATGCCCGGACCGTTCAGGTTGATCATGCTCACCAACGTGCACGCGATCAACACGAACAGGATGGGTTTCAGCCGCTCACGTGGCGCGGGGTCCGGCATGTGCAGCACGCCGCCGATCAACTCGGCAATGAGCACGACGGCCATGAAGCCGAGTCCGATGACGAACTCGCCGTGCAGATTGCTCCAGAACAGGAAGAGCGGAACGAGCAGCCATATGGCTTTTCCGCCGCGAATCAACTGACGCTCGACGAGCAGCAAGGTCAGCGCCGCAAACGCGAACGTGATCATCTGCACGCGCGGTCCCCAGATGGGGAAGCCCGCGATCACCGCGATGAGCATGCCGAACCCGAGCACGCCGCGGCTCGGCCGGCGCAGCCTGGCCTTCTGCATCACGCAGACGAGACCGAACCAGGTGATCGCCGACAGCGTGAGCACGATGAGCCCGAGACCGCCCACCGCATACTCGATTGCGAAGAGGACTTCGTTGAGCCACTCGTGCATCGTCCAGTGATGGTTCGCGACGGTGTACGTGAACGGATCGTTGCCGAGGAGGCCGCCGTGCTGGATGATCAGCTGGCCTGCGCGAAGATGCCACCAGAAGTCCGGGTCCTGAATGGTGCGCGTCACCGGCAGCGCCATGATGATCAGCACCGCGGCGATGAACAGGCCGCTGGGCGACGTGAAGGAATCCAAACGCTCGCGGAACGTGTTCCGCCGTTCGTGGACCCCCACCTCGGCCACGCTACTCATACGTCGTTTGCCGCCCGCCTGCTGCTAGCTCTGTGATGCTCCCGAGATCACGCGGGCCGCTCTCGCATTGCCCGGTTGTTCGAGCCCGACCGACGACCAGAGCATCTTCAGAAGATGCGCAAACTCGAACGGCTTGCCCATGTATGTGATCCCGCCGAGACCCATGACTGCTTGTATGTCTTCGTCGAAGCACCGCGCGGTGAGCAGGATGATCGGCGTCTCCGCCGTCTTTGCCTGAGCGCGCAGCTCGCGGCACACGGAGAGTCCGCTCAACCGCGGCATCATCACGTCGCAGACGACGGCATCAGGAAGCCAGCCCTTGATCACGATCTCGAGTGCTTCCATGCCGTCCTCAGCACAACGGACGTCGAACCCGTCACTCGCGAGCCGCAGCTCGAGGAGTTGTCGCAGAGAGTTGTCGTCTTCCGCGATGAGAATCCGAGGGGGGTCGCCGTGTGTCATGTGCGTGAGTCTTCCCTGAGAGGCAATGGAACTTCGTTCTGGTTATACGCTGGGTGCAAGTTCCGGCTCGCCGTGCAACAGGCCTGTCACAGCCATTTGTGAACTACGGGCAGGGTGCGACTCTGCGGTGACATGATGAACGTGGTGAGCGACGTGGAAACAGCCCCCACCATGAATCCGTCGGCGTTGTCCGGCGTCAGATTCCTGGTCACCAAGCGCATCGAGGAGCTTGACGCCTCGGCGACTGCGCTCGATGAGGAGCTTGCGGGCGTTGCCACCAGGCTGCAGGAGCTTCGGACGGCGCAGAGCGCTGCCGAGGCGAACTGGGGAGCGCTCCTCAGCGTGCTCCCCGCGGGCGACGTCGATGAGATCGACACCGCCTTCAGGACGCTCGCCAAGGTCCGCGCGGACCTGGCCGCAACCGAGGAGCGCCAGGTCGAGCTCGGCACCCGGCTCACGAGCATCCGCGCCGAGCAGGAGGTGCTCCGCGCCGTCTATCGGAGCCTCGACGATCTGCTCGCCTCGAGCGCGGGTCCTGCGAACGGCACGGCACGGCTGCGCGATGCCTCCCGACAGGTCTTCCAGATCATCGAGGAAGAGCGCATGCGCATCGCCCGGGACATGCACGACGGGCCTGCGCAGTCGATGGCAAACCTCGTGCTCCAGGCCGAGATCATCGAGCGCCTCATCGCCCGCGACCCGAAGATGGTCGTCAGCGAGCTTGCGGACTTCAAGAACGGCGTCCGCAGCGTCCTCGACGACACTCGGCGCCTCATCTTCGATCTCCGCCCGATGACGCTCGACGACCTCGGGCTCGTGCCGACGCTGCGCAAGTTCGTCGGTGAATTCGGCGAACGCAACAACGTCAACGCGCATCTCCGCGTGGTCGGCGAGGAGATCCGCATGGGCGGCGGCCTCGAGCAGACGCTCTTCCGGATCGTCCAGGAGGCGCTCAACAACGCGCGCAAACACGCCAAGGCCACGAACGTCGAGGTGGTCATCACCTTCCTGCCGACACAGGTCAGCGCGGTCATCCGCGACGACGGGGTGGGGATGGACGTCGATGCAACTGAAGCCCGAATGGATCGAACGCGTCACTTTGGTCTCCTGACCATGCGCGAACGAGCAGACGGGGACAAGGGCAAGCTCGAGATCCGGTCTGCGATCGGCAAGGGGACCGAGGTTCGGGCGACCTTCGACCTTTGAGGCCCGCTCTGGCGGCGCCCGAGGACCCCGTTCGGTACGCGCCCGGGACAATGGGGGATATGCGTCACCGCGTCCTCGCCTGCGACTACGACGGAACGCTGGCGACGGACGGGGTGTGCTCGGACGCCACGCTTGCCTCGCTGGAACGGATCAGCGGCGCCGGCATGCGCCTGATCCTGGTCACCGGGCGAACGCGTGAGGAGCTCGAGTCGGTGTTCGATCAAAGCTCGCTCTTTGCGGCGATCGTCGTCGAGAACGGCTCGGTGGTCATCGACGCGAGCGGGGAGGAGACGCTGCTCGCGCCGCGGCTGCCGCGGGGGCTCGTCGCCGAGCTCGAGCGCACCGGCGTCACGCCGCTCGTGGTCGGACGGGTGCTGTGCTCCACCGCCGTGACTCAGACCGCGAAGCTGTCCGCGGCGATCGCCAGGCTGGGGATCGACCGTGCGGTCGTGCGCAACCGTGACTTGGCGATGGTCATGCCGCCCGGGATCAGCAAGCGCACCGGGCTTGAAGCCGCGTTGCGCCTGATCGGAGAGTTGCCGAGCCGGACGGTCGCGATCGGCGACGGTGAGAACGATGTCGCGCTGTTCGCGGTCGCCGGCGTCTCTGTCGCGGTCGCCAACGCGGTCGACGTGCTCAAGAAGCGTGCTGACGTCGTGTTGACCAAGCCGAACGGCAAGGGGTTCGCGGATCTCGCGGACGCCCTGATTACGGGGGATCTCGGAGCGCTCACCGCGCTCAGCCCGCTCGTCGGCTGACCGGTCAGCGGGCGCGTGGCTCCCGGACCATCGAGGCCGGAGTGCCCTGGAGCCACGACGCGATGGCAACGTCGGTCTGCCTGCGGCCGACGACGGCGCGGCGATCGGGGAGGAGCTCGAGGTCGAGCGGTGGCGCGGGCAGCGCGCTGCCGTCCGCCGGCAGGACCGCGATCAAGGCCCGGACGATCTCGGGGTCGAACTGGCGACCACTTTCGCGGCGCAGCTCGTCGAGGCTCCACTCCGTGGATCGGGCGGCCTGGTACGGGCGGCCCGTGCGCATGACGTCGAAGGCGTCGACGACCGACACGATGCGGGCTCCGAGCGGGATCTCCGCGTAGCGGAGGCCGTCGGGGTAGCCACCCCCGTTGAAGCGCTCGTGGTGGTGGCGGACGATGAGGCGCACGTCCTCCCAGGTGTCGATGTCGGCGAGAATGCCGGCCCCGACCTCGGGATGCGTGCGCATGATCGCGCGCTCTTCCTCGGTCAGCGCGCCGGGCTTGCGCAGCAGCGCCTCCGGGATGGAGACCTTGCCGATGTCGTGGAGGCAGGCGCCGAATCGGATGATGCTTCGCACGGAGTTCGAGATGCCGAGGTGCCGGGCGATGGCGTCGGACATCCCGACGAGACGGCTCGAGTGCTCCTGCGTCTCGTAGTCCTTGGACTCCAGCGCATTGGCGAGGACCATCGTGAATCGCTCCAGCATCGGTGCCAGGAAGCGCAGGCGCAGCGTCTCGTCCGCCAGCTCACGGCGTTCGAGGGCTCTCGCGAGCACGGTGAGCAGGTGCAAGGGTGGGAAGGGCTTCGGAACGAAGGCGACAGCGCCGGCCTGCATCGCCTGGATGGCGAGGTCGAGGTCGCGAAAGGCCGTGACCACGATGCACGGGATCATGGGGTCGACCCGCTGCGTGTGGGCTACGACGTCGACCCCGTTGGCGTGCGGCATCGCGTAGTCGGTGATCACTGCGTCGAAGCAACCGGGTGCATCAACGGATGCGATGGCGGCTGATCCATTGCTGACCGCGGACACCTGATGTCCGGCGAACTCCAGCGTCTCCTCGATGAAGCGCCGCGTCAGCGCGTCGTCGTCGGCGACGAGTATCCGAGCCACGTGGTGGTTTCCTCCGCCGTCACAACTGCCGACTATGCGATCGGTCGTGTGACCTCGGATATGGTCGCCGATGGTCCCGAAATGGACGTGCCCGTCACACGCCTGTGCGAGAACGCTACAAGCCGGGTCGTGGCTCCGGAGCCGACCCGAACGGCAACCTGAGGGTGTGGCGCCAGTGCGCGCGCACCGCGCGCTGCACCTGGAGATCGGTCCACCAGATGGGGACTTCGGCGCTCTGGTCGTGATCGACGCGCAGATGCTTGCAGAGGACTTTGCGCTTCACCGGCATGCCGAAGTCCTTCCGTCCGGTCATGACGACCTTGTAGACGAGATAGACCACAACCCAGCACACGAGCGCGCCGGTTGCTGCGAGATAGACATCGCCGGGAATCGACCCGGATTTCGAGGCGTGCGCGGCGGCAGCGAGGAGAAGGAGCATCGGGCACAGCCTAGCCCGCGCTTGCGACGCATCAGTTCACGATCCGGTAACAGCCCGGAAGCCGTCACCGGATCGTGAGTGCTGCCTGCGTCGCGTCGCGGGTCTGGTTACGCGATGGGTTCTGGCTGCGGCTCCGGCTCGAGCGCGAGCGCGGGGTCTGCGTCGACGCCCATGCCGATGTAATCGGGGTCACCACCGCCGGCGGCTGCCGCCTCTTCCTCGTAGAGGCGAAGTGCCTCGTCACGAAGCTTCTGGTAGTAGTCGAGCCCGGTCCCTGCGGGGATGAGCTTGCCGATGATGACGTTCTCCTTGAGTCCGCGCAGGCGGTCGATCTTGCCCGAGATGGCCGCTTCGGTGAGCACTCGCGTGGTCTCCTGGAACGACGCTGCGGACAGCCACGATGCCGTGTTGAGCGCGGCCTTGATGAGCCCGAGCAGCACGGTCTGCGCGATGGCGGGCTCGCCACCCTCGCTCAGTGCGCGGGCGTTGGATTCCTCCCACTCGAGCTGCGACACGATCTCGCCCGGGAGCAGGTCGGTGTCGCCGGCGTTGTCGATACGGACCTTCCGCATCATCTGCCGGACGATGACCTCGATGTGCTTGTCGTTGATGTCGACGCCCTGGGTCCTGTAGACGCGCTGGACCTCGCGGACGAGGTAGTTCTGCACGTCGTCGCGACCGCGGACGAGGAGCAGCTCCTGCGGGCTGATGGAGCCTTCGCTGATCTTGTCGCCGGCGCTGACGTGATCGCCGTCGCGGACCTTGATCTGCGCCGACACCGGGATCGGGTACTCGCGCGAGTTGTCGTCGGTGCTGCGCACCAGGACCTGCGCGCCGTCGACCTTGACGGAGCCCGCGTACCGGGCGCGAATCGACACCTCGTTGCCGTGCTCGTCGACGCCGCGGATGAGCTCGGTGCCCTCAGCGACCTGACTGCCGTCGGCAACCGCAACCGCGTGCTTGGAGGGCACGGGGTACGTCGTGTCGAACACGTCGCGCGAGGTGACCTTCACCTTCTGCGACCGGTTCTCGCCGCGAATGACCTCAACCACACCGTCGATCTCGCTGATGAGCGCCTTGCCTTTCGGCACGCGCGCCTCGAACAGCTCCTCGACGCGGGGGAGACCCTGGGTGATGTCCGAGCCGCCCGTGGCCACACCACCGGTATGGAACGTCCGCATGGTCAGCTGCGTGCCCGGCTCGCCGATGGACTGCGCCGCGATGACGCCGACGGCTTCGCCGATCTCCACGAGACGACCGGTTGCGAGGTTGCGGCCGTAGCACATGCGGCAGACACCCTCGCGGGCCTTGCACGTCATGATGCTGCGAACCTTGACGCGGCCGACTGCCTCACGCTCGCGCAGGATGCGGCGAGCGGTCTCGTCGTCGATGTCCTGGCCGGCGCGGATGACGGTCTCGTCGCCGATGACGATGTCCTGGGCGCAGATGCGTCCCTGGTAGCGGTCGATGACGCGATCCTTGAGCTCATCGTCGGCGAGCTCGATCCAGATCCCCGCTGTGGTCTCGCAATCCTCGATACGGACGATGACGTCCTGCGCGACGTCAACGAGGCGGCGCGTGAGGTATCCCGAGTCAGCGGTGCGCAGGGCCGTGTCCGCGAGTCCCTTGCGCGCGCCGTGGGTGGAGATGAAGTACTCGAGAACCGTCAGGCCCTCGGAGAAGTTTGCCTTGATCGGCAGGTCGATGATCCGGCCTGTCGGGTCGGCCATGAGTCCGCGCATACCGGCGAGCTGCCGGATCTGCTGCTTGCTGCCTCGGGCTCCTGACTGAGACATCATCAGCACCGAGTGGAAGCGGTCGAACGAGCTCATGGTGACCTCGGTCACCTTGTCGGTCGCGTTCGTCCAGATGTCGACGGTCTTGAGGTAGCGCTCGTCGTCGGTGATGAGACCGCGACGGAACTGCAGGTCCACCTGCTCGACCTCGTCCTCGGCCTTGGCGATGATTCCCGCCTTCGCCGGCGGAGTCTTGATGTCCATGGCGGCAACCGTCACGCCGGCAACGGTCGCGTAGTGGAAGCCGAGGCGCTTGATCCTGTTGACGAGCAACGCGGTGGTCTCGGCGCCGTGCAGGTCGTAGCACTCCTTGACGAGGTGCGAGAGCTTGCCCAGGTCGAGGACCTCGTTGCGGAACGCCATCGACGGAAGGTCGTTGTCCGCCCCGGCGTCGCCGAGCGGCAACACCTCGTTGAAGATGACCCGGCCGATGGTCGTGGTGATGATCTCGGTTCCGGTGGGATCCTCTTCGGACGTGCGATGCGTATGCACGTTGCGCTTGGGCAGGCGCACCCGAACGCGCTCGTGGAGGTTGACGACGTGATGCTCGAACGCGAGCAGCGCCTCACCGGCTGACGAGAAGATGTGCAGGTCGGTCTCGGGGCGCTCGTCGTCCGCTCCGCGCTGGGTCAGGTAGTACGCGCCCAGGACGATGTCCTGGTGCGGCGCGACCACCGGGCTTCCGTTGGAGGCGTTGAGGATGTTGTTCGACGACATCATCAGGTTCTTCGCCTCGGCCACGGCACCGCTGAACAGCGGCACGTGGACCGCCATCTGGTCGCCGTCGAAGTCAGCGTTGAACGCCTTGCACACGAGCGGATGGATCTGGATCGCCTGGCCCTCGACGAGCACGGGCATGAACGCCTGGATGCCGAGTCTGTGCAACGTCGGCGCGCGGTTGAGGAGCACCGGGTGCTCCTTGATGACACCGTCGAGCACGTCCCACACCTCGGGACGCACGCGCTCGACCATGCGCTTCGCGCTCTTGATGTTCTGCGTGCTGTTCTGCGAGACGAGCTCGCGCATCACGAACGGCTTGAAGAGCTCGAGCGCCATCTTCTTCGGCAGTCCGCACTCGTTGAGACGGAGCTCAGGACCGACGACGATGACCGAACGGCCGCTGTAGTCGACGCGCTTGCCGAGCAGGTTCTGACGGAACCGGCCCTGCTTGCCCTTGAGCATGTCGGAGAGCGACTTCAGCTTGCGGTTGCCGGTGCCGGTGATGGCCCGGCCGCGCCGGCCGTTGTCGATGAGCGCATCGACTGCTTCCTGGAGCATCCGCTTCTCGTTGCGCACGATGATCTCCGGCGCACCGAGCTCGAGGAGTCGCTTCAGGCGGTTGTTGCGGTTGATGACGCGGCGATAGAGGTCGTTCAGGTCGCTGGTGGCGAAGCGGCCGCCGTCGAGTTGCACCATCGGGCGCAGCTCCGGCGGGATGACCGGCAGGACGTCGAGGATCATCCACGCGGGGGAGGTCGACGACTTGCGGAATGCCTCGACCACGCGCAGGCGCTTGATCGCCTTCTGACGGCGCTGTCCGCTCGTGGACTTGGACTCGTCGCGAAGGCGCAAGCCCTCGTCGGAGAGGTTGATCTGCTGGAGCAGCTCGCGGATCGACGCGGCGCCGATCCCGGCCTTGAAGACCTTGCCGAACTTCTCGACGTATTCGCGGTACTGCGTATCCGTGAGCAGGTCACGGACGGTGAGCGACTCGAGCTCGTCACGCTGCTTCTGCACGTCGGCCTTGAGCGCGTCGAGCTCCTCCTGGGCGCTGACTTCGCGCTCGGCGCGGGATCCCTGCAGCTCGGCACGGAAGCCGGCGATCTCTGCGCCGGCGGCGTCCTCAGCCTCCTGGATGCGCTGGGAGATGCTCGCGGTGAGCTCCTCGGCGCGTGCCTCGGCACGAGCCTGCACCTCGATCGCGAGATCCTCCTCGAGCAGCACGCCCTTCTTGGCGACCACCTCGGTGATCACCGAGTCGCTGAGGGTGAAGTTGGCAGGCGCCTTGCGGCCCTTGGCCTCCTGGATGCGCTCGTCGAGATCCGCCGCGGACTCGCGCAGTGCGACGAGACGGCGCTCGCGCTCCTCCTCGAGGCGGGTCTTCTGCGCGGCAAGCTCCGCTTCGCGCTCGGCGATGCGTGCTTCGACCTCGGGCTTCGCGTCCTGTGCGCCCGACGCCATCCGCTCCTTGAGCGCGATCACGCGTTCGTCGGTGTTGGGATCGAGCTTCGCGAGCAGCTCGGTGCGCGCCTTCTCATCGATCGACGTGACGATGTAGTTGGCGAAATAGAGCACCTTCTCGAGGTTGCGCGGGCTCATGTCGAGCAGGAGTCCCATGCGCGAGGGGATGCCCTTGAAGTACCACACGTGCGACACGGGCGACGCGAGCTTGATGTGACCCATGCGCTCGCGGCGCACCTTTGCGCGTGTCACCTCGACTCCGCACTTGTCGCAGATGATGCCCTTGTACCGATATCGCTTGTACTTGCCGCAATGGCATTCCCAGTCCTTGGTCGGACCGAAAATCTTCTCGCAGAACAGACCGTCGCGTTCCGGCTTCAGGGTCCTGTAGTTGATGGTCTCCGGCTTGGTGACTTCACCATGCGACCAGGACAGGATCATCTCCGGACTGGCGATCGACAGTTTCAGCGCATCGAAGTTCTCGAGTTTCAGCATGTGTGTCCTAACTACCGATTGCTGCTATCGAATGTCGTCCACGTCGTCGCGCTCGTCGCGCTCGAGGTGGATGCCGAGATCGAGTGGAATATCAGGGATGTCCTCTTCACCGAGGAGGATCTGGTGCTCGTCGTCGGACTGGATCTCGACGCCGAGCGCGAGGCCTTCGAGCTCCTTGACCAGCACGCGGAACGACTCCGGGATACCGGCCTCGAGCGTGTTCTCGCCCTTGACGATCGCCTCGTACGCCTTGACGCGACCGACGATGTCGTCGCTCTTGACCGTGAGGATCTCCTGGAGGATGTGACTCGCGCCGTATGCCTCGAGTGCCCAGACCTCCATCTCGCCGAACCGCTGTCCGCCGAACTGCGCCTTGCCGCCGAGTGGCTGCTGCGTGACGAGGGAGTAGGGGCCCGTGCTGCGTGCGTGGATCTTGTCCTCGACGAGGTGGTGCAACTTCAGCATGTAGATGTAGCCGACGGTGACCTCGCGGTCGAAGAACTCGCCGGTGCGCCCGTCGCGCAACTTCTCCTTGCCACTGCTGGGAAGTCCGGCCCTGCCGAGCTCGCTCTCGATGGTCTCCTCCGACGCGCCGTCGAAGACCGGCGACGCGACCTTGAGACCGAGTGCGTGCGCCGCGTACCCGAGGTGGGTCTCCAGAACCTGACCGAGGTTCATGCGGCTCGGCACACCGAGCGGGTTGAGGACGATCTCGACGGGCGTTCCGTCGGGGAGGTACGGCATGTCCTCGATGGGCATGATCCTGGCAACGACGCCCTTGTTGCCGTGGCGTCCGGCCATCTTGTCGCCCTGGGCGATCTTTCGCTTCTGCGCGACGTAGATGCGGACCAGCTCGTTGACGCCGGGCGGCAGCTCGTGATTGCTCTCGCGGCTGAACACCTTGACGTCGACGACGATGCCGCGCTCGCCGTGCGGGACGCGCAGCGATGAGTCACGAACTTCACGCGCCTTCTCGCCGAAGATGGCGCGCAAAAGGCGCTCTTCCGCTGACAGCTCGGACTCACCTTTGGGAGTGATCTTGCCGACGAGGATGTCGCCCGGATGCACCTCGGCACCGACGTAGATGATGCCGCGCTCATTGAGGTTCTTCAGCGATTCCTCGTTGATGTTGGGGAGATCGCGTGTGATCTCCTCGGCACCGAGCTTGGTGTCGCGGGCCTCGATCTCGAACTCCTCGATGTGGATCGAGGTGTACTTGTCCTCGCGGACCGTGGATTCGCTGATGAGGATCGCGTCCTCGAAGTTGTAGCCCTCCCAGGGCATGAACGCGACCAGCAGGTTGCGGCCGAGCGCCAGCTCGCCTCCGTCGGTCGACGGACCGTCGGCGAGGACGTCACCGGCTGCCACATGGCTGCCGCTGAACACCGTGATGCGCTGCGAGAGGCACGTGCCCTGGTTGCTGCGCACGAACTTGTGCACGCCGTACCACTGGTCCGGACCACCGTCGTCGGGTCGCACGAGGATGCCGATGCCGCTGTCCTGGCCGCTGAGGATCTTCTCGACCGAACGGTCGTTGCTCGCCGGCTCAGGCCATGCGACGCCGACCACGGTTCCGGCCTTGCGTGCCAGCACCATCTCGCCGGAGTTGCGCGCCGCGTGCACCTCCATGCCGGTGCCGACGATCGGCGACTCGGACACGAGCAGCGGCACTGCCTGCTTCTGCATGTTCGAGCCCATGAGCGCGCGGTTTGCGTCGTCGTGCTCGAGGAACGGGATCAGGGATGTCGCGACGCTGACGATCTGCTTCGGCGACACGTCCATGAAATCGACGTCGGTGATGGGCAGGTCCTTGAAGGTGTGACGCGTGCGGCACGCGACGTGCTGCACCGCGAAATGTCCCTTCTCGTCGACGGGCGCGTTCGCCTGCGCGACGGTGTACTTGTCCTCCTCATCCGCGGAGAGGAACACGATCTCGTCGCTGACCCACGGCGTGCCGTTCGCTTCCTTGTGCACGCGCCGGAACGGCGTCTCGATGAAGCCGAACTCGTTGACGCGCGCGAACGTCGCCAGCGAGCCGATGAGCCCGATGTTCGGACCTTCCGGGGTCTCGATTGGGCAGATGCGGCCGTAGTGGCTCTGGTGCACGTCGCGCACGTCGAACCCCGCGCGTTCGCGGGACAGTCCGCCTGGACCAAGCGCCGACAGGCGTCGCTTGTGAGTCAGCTCGGCGAGCGGGTTGGTCTGGTCCATGAACTGCGACAGCTGGCTGGACCCGAAGAACTCCTTGATCGCTGCGACGACGGGGCGCGCGTTGATCAGGCTCGCGGACGTGATCGTCCCCGAGTCGCTGATGGTCATGCGCTCCTTGATGATCCGCTCCATGCGGATGAGGCCCATGCGGAACTGGTTCTGCAGGAGCTCGCCGACGGCGCGCACGCGACGGTTGCCGAGATGGTCGATGTCGTCCGCCTCACCGTGCCCGTTGTTGAGCTGGATGACCTTGCGGATGATCGACACGAAGTCCTGGTTGTCGAGGACGCGGCGGTCCTTGTCCCACGCGCGCTCACGTGCCTCGTCCTCGCTGATGCCGAGGTTCTTGTCGAGCTTGAACCGGCCGACCTTCGAGAGGTCGAAGCGGCGTGCGTTGAAGAACAGTGAGTTGAGCAGCGTGCGCGCGTTGTCGACCGTTGGCGGATCGCCCGGGCGGATCTTGCGGTACAGCTCGACGAGCGCCTCCTCGACGGTGGTGCTGCTGTCCTTCTCGAGAGTCGCGTTGATGTACTGGTGCTCGGGATCCTCGTCGACGTCCGCGAAGAACGCGCGGATGTCGTCGTTGCTCGCGTAGCCGATCGCACGCACCAACGTCGTGACCGGCACCTTGCGCTTGCGGTCGATCTTGACGGTGAGGATGTCCTTGCTCGATGTCTCGACCTCGAGCCACGCGCCGCGGTTGGGGATGAGCTTGGCAGCGAACAGCAGCCGGCCCGTCGTGCGGTCCTCGCTGCTCGTGAAGTACACGCCAGGCGAGCGCACCAGCTGCGAGGTGACCACGCGCTCGGTGCCGTTGACGATGAACGTCCCCTCGCGGGTCATCATTGCGAAGTCGCCCATGAAGACCTCGGCTTCCTTGATCTCACCCGCGTTCTCGCCGGTCTTGATATGCAACCGCGTGTTGACGCGCAACGGCGCGGAGTACGTCATGTCGCGCTGGCGGCAGTCCTCCTCGTCGTACTTCGGGTCGCCGAACTCGTAATCGAGGAAGCGAAGCTCGTAGTTCTTGCCGGTGTAATCCGTGATGGGGTTGAGCTCGCTGAAGAGCTCCTTGAGTCCCTCTTTCTTGAACCACTCGAACGAGTCAAGCTGGGTCTGGATGAGATTTCCAACCTCGAGCTTGTCTGCAATCTGGCCGTACGACTTGCGGGCGCCAGTAGTGGAAAGAGAAAGCACCATATGCTAGAGTTCCCCCGAGAAGGAATGCGCGCGGGCATGCGCGGCGACGGGCACAATCCCGTATCGTAGCAAAATCCCGCGCTGGAGAGCCTTCAGAATCCGTTCGGCCTGATTGGCGCGCTCTGGCGCCGGGGACGCGGAGAGATCCGGAAAGACATTGCCTGAGGTATCTACCACGGGCGTCCGGACCCCAAACCGGACGCGTTCTGCAGGCGCCCGGCCGCCGGGCCGAACGCCTGCAGAGATGAAACTACTTGACCTCGACGGTGGCGCCGGCCTCCTCGAGCTTGGCCTTGGTGCTGTCCGCCTCAGCCTTCGGAACGCCTTCGCGAATCGCCTTCGGGGCGGCGTCGACGAGGTCCTTGGCCTCCTTCAGGCCGAGGCCGGTGATCTCGCGCACGGCCTTGATCACGTTGATCTTGGCGTCGCCGGGGCCGATCAGGATGACGGAGAATTCAGTCTGCTCCTCCGCGACGGCCTCAGCGGCTGCGGATGGTGCGGCGGCGGCGGCAACCGGTGCTGCTGCCTTGATGCCGAGCTTGTCTTCCATGAGTTTCACGGCGTTGACGACATCGAGGACCGTCCAGGTCTGGAGGGCGTCGACGAACTCCTCCGGGGTCAGGGTCTTGGTGGCCATTGCTTCTCCTTACTTCTTAATAGTCGATCGGTGGGGTGATGCCGGCTAGGCGGCGAGCTTGTCGCGGTAGGCCTCGAGCGTCGCGGCGAGCGTCGCGTTGGGCGAGTCGAGTGCTGCTGCCAGGCTCGAGAGCGGCCCGAGGAGCGCGCCGGCGAGGCGGCTGAGCAGGACGTCGCGGGAGGGCAACTCGGCCAGGGTGCGAACCTCGGCGGCATCGAGCACCTGGCCTTCGGCGAGCGCCGCGACCGAGGGAAGGGTGCGCGTCGAGCGGAAGTGCTCGAACAGGATCCGTGCCGGCGCTGAGAGGTCGCCGTACCCGATGGCGAGCCCGACCGGCCCGGTGAGCACCGAGGCGAAGTCGCTCGACCCCGAAGTCCACGGCCGCGCGCCGGGCAAGCGTGTTCTTGACGACGATGTAGTCGATCCCCTCGGCGCGGAGCTTGCCGCGAAGGTCCTCGAGCTGGCGGACGGTGAGCCCTCGATAGTCCGTGACCACCGCGGAGGTGGCCTTCGAGAGCAGCTCGGTCAGATGCGCGACGGACTCGTGCTTGCGCGAGCCCGCTCGGGTCACCTGAGCCTTGTCGGTGCTGGACGCCATCGGCTGCCTCCGTCGGGTGCCGTGCCTCCGCCGATCGGCAGGGCGGCACCGACCCGTGCCCCACGGCACGAACCGGCAGCGTTGCCCACCTGCGCAGGAGATTGAGCGGATTCGGTTCCGCACCTGCGGTCTTCGGCGAACGGACGACGGCGTGTCGTCTGCTGGAAGGCCGAAATCGTAGCAGGCGTCGCCCGCTTGTCGCCGTCTCGCGACCCTCGCGCACTGTGGGGCCAGCACACTGGCCGAGTGCTCGGTTCCGTAGCAGCGCGGCTGCCACGGGTCGCGCTGCCCTTCCGCAAGCGCAGCGCCACCCAACCCGCCCGTCCGATCTCGGTGAGCCGCGAGGTGATGCTGTTCGTCGTGGGCTGCGCGCTTGCCGCCGTGACGATCGGCGGCCTGAGCTTCTGGCAGGTGAATCGCGCCGCGACCGCGGAGGCGATCAACGACGCCGAGACGGTCACCCAGATCGACGCCCACGGCATCGTCGAGCCGCTGCTCACGCCGGCGCTGCTCGCCGGTTCGCCCGTGGCGATCCAGGCGCTCGACAAGGCGGTGATCGGCGGCGTCCTCGGGAGCCGTGTCGTGCGGGTGAAGATCTGGACCGCGGCCGGGACCATCGTCTACTCGGACGAGCACGCCCTGATCGGCGAGACGTTCGTGCTCGGCGACGACGAGCAGGAAGCGCTCATGAACGGGGACACCGACTCCGAGGTCAGCGATCTCTCCAAGCCGGAGAACCGTTTCGAGCGTTCCTTCGGCAGCCTCGTCGAGGTGTACCTCCCGGTGAAGGCGACGAACGGGACCGAGCTCCTCTTCGAGACGTACCAGCTCGAGACCGCGCTGCAGGCGGACCAGGCGCGCGTCTGGGATGGCATCTTCCCGGCGCTCATCGCCGGCCTCGCGCTCCTGTTCCTCCTGTTGATCCCGCTGAGCTGGCGTCTCGCCCGGCGCCTCCAGCGGAGCAGCGTCGATCGCGCGGTCCTGCTCCAGCGCGCGATCGACAGTTCGGAGACCGAACGCTGGCGCATCGCCGGCGATCTGCACGACGGCCCGGTGCAGAACCTGACCGCCGTGAGCCTCACCCTCGGGTCGGCGGCGATGCGCCTCGGCAACCCTGAGCGAGAGCAGCCGTCACACGACGAGCTGCTCAGCGTCATGCAGACCGCGTCCGAGGAATCGCGGACCGCGATCCGCGAGCTCCGCACCATGATCATGGAGATCGCACCCCCGGATCTCGACCGGGGTGGACTCGGCGCGGCACTCGAACGCCTCGGCACCGTGGCGCGCGACGCCGGCCTCGAAGTCGTGGTGGACGTCGACCCATCGGCGAGATCGCTCTCGATGCAGCAGACGGCACTGGTCTACCGGACCGCCCAGGAGGCCATCCGCAACGTGGTCAAGCATGCCCATGCGACGAGGCTTGTCGTCAGGCTGGTGCCCGCTCCCGGTGCCATGAACCTCGAGGTCACAGACGACGGTGACGGCTTCAGCCCCGACCAGCTCAAGGGCCGCCAGCAGTCAGGACACGTCGGGCTGTCGCTGCTGCAGGAGCGCGTCGCCGAGGCCGGAGCGACGCTGGTGATCGAACTCGGTGCCCGGCCACGGAACCTCGATTCACATGCGGGTCGCGCGCGCCTGATCTCGCCCCGATCCTTCGCGGCCGTCCGGCCGGGGATCGAGACGGTTCAGGTTTGACGTGTGAACTCAACCTCTGGTAGGCTGTCGCTTCGCTCCACGAGCGTTCCTCGTATTCGCGCGCGCTTGTTTCGTGGCATCGCGCACCTCTCATAAACGGACGGGTCGTGCCTACCTTTCAGCAGTTGGTCCGCAAGGGCCGCACCAAGCCGACACACAAGACCAAGGCCCGCGCGCTCAAGGGTTGCCCCCAGCGCCGCGGCGTCTGCGTCCGTGTCTACACGACCACGCCCAAAAAGCCCAACTCGGCGCTCCGGAAAGTGGCCCGTGTTCGCCTCACCACGAAGGTCGAGGTAACCGCCTACATCCCTGGCATCGGCCACAACCTGCAGGAGCACTCGGTGGTGCTCATCCGCGGTGGCCGCGTCCGCGACCTCCCCGGTGTTCGCTACCACGTCATCCGCGGCACCCTCGACGCGGCCGGCACCAAGAACCGCAAGCAGGGCCGTAGCAAGTACGGCGCCAAGCGCGAGAAGAAGGCGAGCTAACAACCAATGCCACGTCGTGCCCGCGTCCAGAAGCGCGTCATCCTGCCCGATCCGATCTACGGAAGCGTGGGACTGGCGAAGTTCGTGAACTGCATCATGCTCGCGGGCAAGAAGAGCATCGCCGAGAAGATCGTCTACGACTCCTTCGAGAAGATCCGCAAGTCCTCGCGCAAGGAACCCCTTGACGTCTTCGACCAGGCCATCCGCAACGTGACCCCGATCCTCGAGGTCAAGCCGAAGCGGGTCGGCGGCGCTACGTACCAGGTGCCCGTCGAGATCCGGCACGATCGCCGCCAGGCGCTGGCGCGGCGCTGGATCATCCGCTACGCGCGCGGTCGCGGCGGCAAGAGCATGTCCGAGAAACTTGCCGGCGAGCTCATGGACGCCGCGAACGGCGTGGGCGCGTCCATCAAGCGCAAGGAAGACACCCACAAGATGGCCGAGTTCGAACAAAGCCTTCTCGCACTTCCGGTACTGAGATGGCTGTGGCTGTAGCGGCTCGCGCATTCCCCCTCGAGAAGACCCGGAACATCGGGATCATGGCCCACATCGACGCGGGCAAGACCACGACGACCGAGCGCGTCCTCTTCTACACCGGCCGCATCCACAAGATGGGCGAGGTCCACGAGGGCGCCGCAACCATGGACTGGATGGTCCAGGAGCAGGAGCGCGGGATAACGATCACGTCCGCGGCAACAGCTGCCGAGTGGCGCGGCCATCGCATCAACATTATCGATACGCCCGGGCACGTGGACTTCACTGTCGAGGTCGAGCGGAGCCTTCGCGTCCTCGACGGCGCGGTCGCCGTCTTCGACGCCGTTGCGGGCGTCGAGCCCCAGTCCGAGACCGTCTGGCGCCAGGCGGACCGCTACGAGGTCCCGCGGATCTGCTTCATCAACAAGATGGACAGGATCGGCGCCAATTTCTACGCTGCCGTCGATTCGATCAAGGAGCGCCTCGGTGCCCACGCGGTGCCCATTCAGCTCCCGATCGGCGCCGAGTCCGAGTTCAAGGGAATGATCGACCTCGTCACCGAGGAGGCGATCATCTACACCGACGACCTCGGCACGAGCCTTCGTCGTTCGGAGATCCCCGAGTCGATGCTCGAGCTCGTCGCTCAGTACCGGCACGAGCTCCTCGAGGCAGTGGCCGACTCGGACGACGAGCTCATGGTCAAGTACCTCGACGGTGCGACGCTCACGACTGAAGAGATTCTTCGCGGCCTGCGCGCGGGCACCGTCAAGACGCGCCTGGTCCCCGTGCTCTGCGGTTCGGCGCTCAAGAACAAGGGCGTGCAGCCGATGCTCGACGCGGTCGTCGACTTCCTGCCCTCGCCGCTCGACCGTCCCTCCGTCGAGGGCGCGGCCGTCGAGGGTGAGACCGCCGTCATTCGCAACGCCAGCGACAGCGAGCCCTTTGCGGCGCTCGCCTTCAAGATCGCGACCGATCCCTTCGTCGGCAAGCTGACCTTTTTCCGCGTCTACAGCGGGGTGCTGCGCAGCGGCTCCTACGTGTACAACGCAACCAAGGGCGAGCGCGAGCGTGTCGGCCGCCTGCTCCAGATGCACGCGAACCACCGCGAGGAGATCGAGGAGGTCCGCGCCGGGGACATTGCCGCGGCCATCGGCCTGCGCAAGACCACCACCGGGGACACGCTCTGCGACGAGAAGTACCCGATCGTCCTCGAGCAGATCACCTTCCCCGAGCCCGTCATCTCAGTGGCCGTCGAGCCGAAGAGCAAGGCGGAGCAGGACAAGATGGGCATCGCGCTGCAGAAGCTCGCTGAAGAGGATCCGACGTTCCGCGTGCGCACCGACGAGGAGACCGGTCAGACGGTCATCTCGGGCATGGGCGAGCTGCACCTCGAGATCATCGTCGACCGGATGCTTCGCGAATTCAAGGTGGACGCGAGCGTCGGCCGGCCGCAGGTCTCGTACCGCGAGACCATCACGGCGAAGGGCCACGGGACGGGCAGGTTCGTGCGTCAGTCGGGTGGTCACGGCCAGTACGGCCATGTCGAGCTCGACCTCGAGCCCAATCCGGGCAAAGGCTTTGAGTTCGTCAGCAAGATCGTCGGCGGCACGATTCCCAAGGAATACATCGCTCCGGTCGGGCGCGGCATCGCGGACTCGCTGTCCAACGGCGTCCTCGCCGGCTACCCCGTCGTCGACCTCAAGGTCACGCTGGTCGACGGCTCGTACCACGACGTCGACTCGTCGGAGCAGGCGTTCAACATCGCCGGGTCGATGGGCTTCAAAGACGGCATGCGCAAGTCCAAGCCGGTGCTGCTCGAGCCGATCATGCGTGTCGACGTCTTCATGCCCGAGGAGTTCATGGGCGACGTCATGGGCGACCTCGCGTCACGCCGCGGGCAGATCCTCGGCATGGAAGGCCGCGCCGCATCGCACATCGTGCATGCTGAGGTGCCGCTCGCGACGATGTTCGGCTACGTGGGCGATCTGCGCAGCATGACGCAGGGAAGAGCCAACTACAGCATGGAATTTCATCACTATCAGCAGCTTCCGTCGAGCCTTGCCGAAGAGCTCGTCGCGAAGGCCAAGGTTTAACTGAGACAACGGAGAGAGCAGGAGTTCAGTAGAGGCACGAAATGGCGAAGAAGAAATACCAATCCACCAAGCCGCACGTGAACGTCGGAACCATCGGTCACATCGACCATGGCAAGACCACGCTGACTGCTGCCATCACCAAGGCTCTCCAGGAGAGCGTCGGTGGCGACAACGCGTTCGTGTCGTTCGACAAGATCGACAACGCGCCCGAAGAGAAGGCGCGCGGTATCACGATCGCGACCGCGCACGTCGAGTACGAGACGAAGACGCGCCACTACGCGCACGTCGACTGCCCGGGACACGCGGACTACATCAAGAACATGATCACCGGTGCAGCCCAGATGGACGGCGCGATCCTCGTGGTCGCGGCGACCGACGGCCCCATGCCCCAGACCCGCGAGCACATCGTGCTGGCGCGTCAGGTCGGTGTTCCGTACATCGTCGTCGCGCTGAACAAGTGCGACGCGGTCGATGACGAGGAGCTGCTCGAGCTCGTCGAGCTCGAAATCCGTGAGCTGCTCAGCAAGTACGACTTCCCGGGCGACGACATCCCTGTCGTGCGCGTCTCCGCTCTCAAGGCGCTCGAAGGCGACAAGGACTCGGTCGACGGCGTGCTCAAGCTCATGGACGCGGTCAACTCGTACATCCCCGTGCCGACCCGCCCGGTCGACAAGCCGTTCATGATGCCGATCGAGGACGTGTTCTCGATCGAAGGTCGTGGGACCGTGGTCACCGGCCGCATCGAGCGCGGCATCGTCAAGGTGAACGAGCAGGTCGAGATCGTCGGGATCAAGGACACCACCAAGTCCACGGTCACCGGCGTCGAGATGTTCCACAAGCTGCTCGATGCGGGCGAGGCGGGCATGAACGTCGGTTGCCTGCTCCGCGGCGTCAAGCGCGAGGACGTCGAGCGCGGCCAGGTGCTCGCAAAGGCCGGCACCATCACCCCGCACACGAAGTTCAAGGCCCAGGTCTACGTCCTGAGCAAGGACGAGGGTGGACGGCACACGCCGTTCTTCACCGGGTATCGTCCGCAGTTCTACATCAGGACCACCGACGTCACCGGTACCATCGCGCTCCCGGACGGCCAGGAGATGTGCATGCCCGGTGACAACGTCGAGATGGGCATCGAGCTGATCACCCCGATCGCGGTCGAGGACGGCATGCGCTTCGCCATTCGCGAAGGCGGTCGCACCGTGGGTGCCGGCGCCGTGACCAGCATCGAGAAATAGGCAAGACCACAGCAAGAGCAGAGGAACACCAGAACCGCCGTGCCCCAGAAGATCCGCATCCGCCTCAAGGCATACGATCATCGCGTCCTTGATCAGGCCGCGTCCAAGATCGTGGAGACGGCTACCCGGACGGGCACGCGTGTCGCGGGACCGGTGCCGCTGCCGACCACCATCAACAAGTACACCGTCGTGCGCTCGCCGTTCATCGACAAGGACTCGCGCGAGCAGTTCGAGATGCGCACGCACAAGCGGATCCTCGACATCCTCGACGCCAACCCGAAGGTCGTCGACGCGCTCATGCGGCTCAACCTGCCGAGTGGCGTGAACATCGAGATCAAGCTGTGAGCAAAGGGATTCTCGCCCGCAAGGTAGGCATGACCCAGATCTTCACGCCGCAAGGGACATCGGTTCCCGTCACGGTGCTCGAAGCTGACTCGTGCAACGTCGTGCAGCGCAAGACCGTCCCGGTCGACGGCTACGAGGCCGTGCAACTCGGCTTCGGCGACAAGACGCTCAAGCGCACACCCAAGCCGATGCGCGGGCATTTCAAGCGCGCCGGTCTGCAACCCCAGCGCACGCTGCAGGAGTTGCGGGACGCAGGCGATGTCGCCGTGGGTACGCGCCTCACTGTCGAGATGTTCACTGCCGGGCAGCGCATCGACGTGACCGGCGTGAGCCAGGGCAAGGGATTCTCGGGCCAGCACAAGCGCCACAACTTCCATCGCGGTCCCGTGTCGCACGGCTCGCACAACATCAAGCAGGCCGGATCGATCGGCTCGACGGACGCCGCGCGCGTCTTCAAGGGTCTCAAGATGGCGGGCCATCACGGTGCCTCGCAGGTCACCGTGCGCAACCTCGAAGTGGTGCGCGTCGATGCCGAGCGCAACCTGCTGCTGGTGCACGGGTCGGTGCCCGGTCACAAGAACGGCGTGGTCATGGTCAGAGACTCCGACCGCTCCGCGACGCTCGGAGACACCGAATGAGCAGCACCGCGAGGGTCGTCGACCAGGCCGGCGCAGTCACCGGCAACGTCGAGCTGCCCGACAGCATCTTCGGCATCGAGCCGAACGAGCCGGTGATGCACCAGGCGTTGTTGCGTCAGCTCGCGAATGCGCGTCAGGGCACGTCGTCCACCAAGACGCGCAGCGAAGTGCGCGGTGGTGGTCGCAAGCCGTGGCGCCAGAAGGGCACCGGCCGCGCCCGTCAGGGCTCCACGCGCTCCCCGCAGTGGGAGGGTGGTGGTGTGGTCTTCGGGCCGCACCCGCGCTCGTACCGCATGGACATGCCGCGTAAGCAGCGCCGTCTCGCGTTGCGGAGCGCGCTTTCCGCGAAGGCGCAGGACGGCGGTCTCGTCGTGCTCGAAGCATTCACGCTCGAAGAACCGGAGACGCGCGCGGTGACCACGCTGCTGCGCAGCGTCGATGCCGGCAAGCGCGTGCTGGTCGTGCTCGGCTCGCACAACGAGATGCTCGAGAAGAGCGCGCGCAACATCGCCGAGGTCCAGGTCACGCTCGCCGGCAATCTGTCGGTCCGCGACCTGCTCATCGCCGAGACGGTGATCGTCACCCGCGACGCCATCGAGCACATCGAGGAGGCGTTCGCATGACCGCGGGCCTCAACTTCGAGCAGGTGCTGGTGCTCCCGGTGATCAGCGAGAAGTCGTACGCATCGATGGCGTCGGGACGCTACGTGTTCCGCTGCCATCCGTCGGCCACGAAGATCCAGATCCGTCGTGCGCTCGAAGAGGCGTTCGCGGACCAGAAGATCACCGTGATCGACGTCAACACCATCAACGTTCGCGGCAAGGCGCGCCGTCGTTCGCGCGGTCAGACGCGCGTCATCGGCAAGAGCCCCGACTGGAAGAAGGCAATCGTGACTCTCGGCGAAGGCCAGAAGATCGAAGGCCTCTTCGAAGGCGTGTAAGTAATGCCTACCAAGAAATACAAGCCAACCAGCCCGGGTCGCCGCTTCATGTCGGTGAGCGATTTCGAGGGTGTGACCAAGGCTGCTCCTCAGCGTGGCCTCGTCGAGCACCTGAAGAAGCACAGCGGTCGCAACGCGTCCGGCCGCATCACCGTTCGCCATCAGGGCGGCGGTCACAAGAAGACCTACCGGATCATCGACTTCAAGCGCCAGAAGGACGGCGTCCCGGCGAAGGTGAAGACGATAGAATATGATCCGAACCGCAGCGCGCGCATCGCGTTGCTCTTCTACGCCGACGGCGACAAGCGCTACATCCTGTCACCGCACGGGCTCACCGTCGGCGACGTCGTCAGCTCCGGCGATGCGGCCGAGATCCGGCCCGGATGCGCGCTGCCCATCACCAACATCCCGCTCGGTACCACCATCCACAATCTCGAGGTCAAGCTCGGGCGCGGTGGACAGCTGGTGCGCAGTGCGGGCACTGCAGCGCAACTGCTCGCCAAGGAAGGCGCATATGCGCAGGTGCGCATGCCCAGTGGTGAAGTCCGCCTCGTCGATGTGCGCTGTCGCGCGACCATCGGTCAGGTCGGCAACGTCGATCACGAGAACGAAGTCGTCGGCAAGGCCGGAAAGTCGCGCTGGCGCGGCATCCGTCCTTCTGTCCGCGGCATGACGATGAACCCCTTCGACCATCCCCACGGTGGTGGCGAGGGACGAAGCGGCGCCGGCGGCCATCCTCAGACTCCCTGGGGCAAGCCCGCACTCGGCTTCCGCACTCGTCACAACAAGAGCACTGATCGCATGATCGTGCGCCGGCGGGGCAAGTAAGCATGGGACGCTCGCTCAAGAAAGGCCCGTTCTGCGATGACCACCTCCTCAAGAAGGTGCAGCAGCTGAACATGTCCCGCGAGAAGCGGATCATCAAGACCTGGTCGCGACGCAGCGATATCTTCCCGGAGATGGTCGGTCACACGATCGCCGTGCATGACGGACGCAAGCACGTTCCCGTGCTCATCACCGAGACGATGGTCGGCCACAAGCTCGGAGAGTTCGCCCACACCCGCAGGTATCGCGGGCACGGGCATCACACCGAACGCAGCACGGCGCTGAAGTAGGGGTTGGGATGGAAGTCGTCGCAACCGCGAAATGGGTTCGCACCACCGCTCGCAAAGCTCGCCTCGTCTCGGCGATGGTCACCGGCTTGCCTGTGGCCGAGGCGTTGGTGGTGCTCAACTTCTCGCCTCGCTCCGCCGCCGCGGACATCGCCAAGGTGATCAAGTCCGCTGCCGCCAACGCGGAGCACAACTACAACCTCGACGCATCGTCGCTGCGCGTGGCTCGTGTCGAGGTGGACGGCGCGATGATCATCAAGCGCTGGCGCGCCAAGCCGCGTGGCATGGCCGGGAGCATCTTCAAGCGCACCAGTCACCTTCGCGCGTTCGTCACGGATGACGACATGCCGGCAAACGTCCGGCGCCGCAGCGCGGTGAAGATGCCGCGCACCGTCGTGCCCACGCCCGTCGTGACTCCCGCTGCGAGCGCAGCGCCCGCGTCCGGTGCCGCTGCCCCTGCAACAACGCCACGGCCGGCGCGCCGTCGCGCCCCCAAGCCACCCAAGGAAGAGGCCGAGTAGATGGGTCAGAAAGTCAATCCAATCGGTTTCCGCCTCGGCGTGTATCGCAACTGGGACGCGCGCTGGTACGCCGACAAGGAGTACACGAAGCTGCTCCACGAGGACATCGCGATGCGCCGGCTGATCGGCAGCCGCCTGCGCAACGCGGGGCTCGCGCGCATCGAGACCGAGCGCAGCGCGAACCAGCTCACCGTGATCATCCAGACCGCGAAGCCGGGCATCGTCATCGGCAAGCAGGGCGCGTCGGTCGATGCGCTGCGCGATGAGCTCGAGCGCATCTCCGGCAAGAAGGTTCGCGTCACGATCCACGAGATCAAGACGCCCGAGCTCGATGCCACGCTCGTCGCGGAGAACGTCGCCTCGCAGCTCGAGAAGCGCATCGCCTTCCGTCGCGCGCTCAAGCAGACGCTCATGCGGAGCATGCGTGCCGGCGCCAAGGGCGTGAAGATCCAGGTCAGCGGCCGTCTCGGTGGTTCGGAGATGTCCCGCCGCGAGTGGGACCGCGACGGACGCGTGCCGCTGCACACGTTGCGCGCGAACATCGATTACGGCAAGGCTGAGGCGCGCACCACCTTCGGACGCATCGGCGTCCAGTGCTGGCTGTACCTCGGCGACTACGTCACCGCCACCGGCGAGCCGATCGCCCCAGGCAAGGACCGCACCGAGGATCGCGGCCTCGAGGATCGCGTGCCGGTCGCCGCGCCGCGCATCACGACTGAGGCTCCTGTCGAGGAGGTCGAGGCCGTCGAGATCGAAGTGCCGGACGTCGAGATCGAGGTCCCGACCGATGACGTCGTCGAGATCGACGAGGACGAGGAGGTCATCGCGGCCGCCGGCGTCGATCCCGCCGCTGACGGCCAGAAGGTCGAGAAGCTCACGCCGAAACGCGCTCCCGCGCGCCGCAAGCCGGTTGCTGCAAAGAAGCCCACCTCCGCCGCTCGAGTGCCCAAGAAGCCCGCGAGCAAGACCGACGCGCCCGCGGACGTCGTCGAAGAGGAGGAGGAGTAAGCGATGTTGATGCCCAAGCGGACCAAGCACCGCAAGCTCCATCGCGGACGCCGCACCGGTGCCGCGCAGCGCGGCAACAAGCTCGACTTCGGCACCTACGGGCTGCAGGCAGTGGAGCAGTGCTGGATGACCAACCGGCAGATCGAGGCGGCCCGGCGCGCCATGACCCGTCACGTCAAGCGCGGCGGCAAGATCTGGATCCGCATCTTCCCCGACCACGCATTCACGAAGAAGCCGGCCGAGACCCGCATGGGCAGTGGCAAGGGCCAGCCCGAGGGATGGGTGGCAGTCGTGCTTCCTGGGCGCGTGCTCTTCGAGATGGCCGGTGTGAGTCGCGAGACCGCGCAGGAGGCGATGCGCCTTGCTGCCTTCAAGTTGCCGATCAAGACCCGATTCCTGCAGCGCGAGGAGACGGGCGCCGATCTGGAGGCGACGACGGTATGACGAAGCAGAACGAGGCACTTGTCGAGTTGCGCCGCATGACTGTGGCCGAGCTCGACGATCACCTCAGCAAGCAGCGCCGCCGCCTCTTCGAGGTGCGCTTCCAGCAGGCGACCGGCCAGGTCGAGAACCACCGTCAGGTGCGTGAGATCCGCCACGAGATCGCACGGACGATGACTGTGAAGATCGAGATCGAGCGCGGCCTTCGCCCCGAGCTGCTGCTCGCCGCCGCCGCGGCGCCCGCACCCGCGAAGGCTGACAAGCCCAAGCCGAAGCCGAAAGCAAAGGCCGCGCCGCGCCTGCAGGTGCCTGCAGTGGTGCCGGCCGCGGTTCCCGTCGTCGAGTCCCCTGAGCCCGAGGAGGAGGTCGCCGATGCCGCCGACGATCAGGAGAATGGCGATGACTGACGCGACCACTACTGTCACCGTGCGCACCCGTCGCAAGACTCGCGACGGCGTCGTGGTGAGCGACAAGATGGAGAAGACCGTGATCGTGGTGGTGCAGGAGCAAAAGCCGCACCCCCTCTACAAGAAGGTCGTCCGTCACACCCGCCGTTTCAAGGTCCACGACGAGGAGAGCTGCGGCATCGGCGATCGCGTGCGCATCGTCGAGACGCGGCCGATCTCGAAGGAGATTCGCTGGCGCGTGGCCGAAGTTCTGGAAAAGGCCCGCTGACATGATCCAGCAGGAATCGGTCCTCAAAGTGGCCGACAACAGCGGTGCTCGCGAGTTGCTCTGCATCCGCGTGCTCGGCGGCAGCTATCGCAAGTACGCATACGTCGGCGACGTGATCATCGGAACCGTGAAGGTCGCGCAGCCGAACGCGCAGGTGAAGAAAGGCGACGTGGTGCGGGCAGTCGTGGTGCGCACGACCAAGGAGTACAAGCGCCCCGACGGCAGCAACATCCGCTTCGACGAGAACGCTGCTGTGCTCATCACCCCGCAGAACAACCCGCGCGGGTCGCGCATCTTCGGACCGGTCGCACGCGAGCTGCGCGAGCGCAACTTCATGAAGATCGTCAGCCTCGCCCCGGAGGTCATCTGACATGCCCACGCCACGCGTCGTACGCAAGCGCCGGGCAACGCTTCGCCATGAGGGCTGGGCCGGCGGACAGCTGCGTCCGCTCGACATCCGCCAGGGCGACAACGTCGAGGTGCTCAGCGGCAGGGACAAGGGCAAGCGCGGTGTCGTCGAGCGCGTCCTCACGGATCAGCAGCGTGTCGCCGTGCGTGGCATCAACCTGCTCAAGCGGCACACCAAGTCCGGTGTGCAGGGCAACATCCAGGGCGGCATCGTCGACTTCGACGGTCCCATCAGCTACAGCAACGTCATGCTCGTCTGCAACCGTTGCGACAAGCGCACCCGCATCGCCCACGGCGTGGACGAGCTCGGGCGGCGCGTGATCGTCTGCAAGAAGTGCGGCGAGCACTACGACAGGGCACAGGTCTGATGGCAGTCGAAGTCGCCGAGCTCCCGCGCCTCCGCCGCCGCTACGTGGACGAGATCGTGCCCGCGCTGGTGGCCGAGTTCCGCTACCTCAACGCCATGCAGGTGCCGGCGATCGAGAAGGTCGTCGTCAACATCGGCATGGGTGAGGCCATCGCCAACGCGCGCTCGATCGATGCCGCGATCTCGGATCTCAAGCAGATCACCGGGCAGGCCCCGATCGTGATCAAGGCGCGCAAGTCCGTCGCGGCGTTCAAGCTCCGCGAGGGCATGCCGATCGGCATCAAGGTGACGCTCCGCGGCCGGCGCATGTACGACTTCCTCGACAAGCTGCTCAACGTCGCGTTGCCTCGCATCCGCGACTTCCGCGGCGTCGAACTCGAAGGCGTTCGACGGCCACGGCAATTACACGCTTGGGTTGCGTGAGCAACTCGTGTTCCCGGAGATCGACTACGACAAGATCGACAAGTTGCGCGGGTTGGAGGTATGCATCGTGACCACTGCCCGCACCGACGCGGAGGGCCGTGCGCTCCTCACCGGGCTCGGAATGCCCTTCAGGAAGAACTGAGCGATGGCAAAGAAGTCGTTGATCGCAAAGGCGAATCGACCGGCCCGTTACTCCACGCAGGCGCACCATCGGTGCGGTGTGTGCGGGCGTCCGCGTGCCTACATGCGCAAGTTCGGCATGTGCCGGATCTGTTTCCGTCAACTCGCCAGCATCGGTCAGATTCCTGGCGTCCAGAAGAGTTCGTGGTGAGCCATGACCAGTGACAGCATCGCGGACATGCTGACCCGCATCCGCAACGCCAACCAGGCCCATCACCGCACCGTGGAGATCCCGGTGTCGAAGATGAAGGTCGAGATCGCGCGCGTCCTCACCGAAGAGGGCTTCGTGGACGGCTACGAGGTCTCCGGCGACGCGCCTATGCAGCTGCTCACCGTGACGCTCAAGCCCGGCAGTCCGCGCGGACGCGCGCTCTCCGGTCTGCGGCGCATCAGCCGGCCCGGACTCCGTGTCTACGCGCGCAAGTCGGAGATCCCGCGCGTGCTCGGCGGACTCGGCGTCGCGATCATCTCGACGTCACGCGGACTGATGACCGGACGCGCCGCGCAGCGCGCCGGACTGGGCGGCGAAGTCGTCGCGTTCGTGTGGTGAGGCGCAGGTAATGTCGCGCATCGGTAAGCTCCCCATTCCCGTGCCCGCAGGAGTTGAGGTCGAGCTCGAAACGGGCAACCGTCTCAGCGTGACCGGGTCGCGCGGGACGCTGCAGCGCACGTTCGCGCCGTCGATGAGCATCAACGTCGAGCCGGGGACGATCACCGTGAGCCGCCCCTCGAACGCGCGCATCCACCGCTCGATGCACGGTCTGACGCGAACGCTCGTCGCGAACATGGTGCAGGGCGTGAGCGGTGGCTTCACCCGCGAGCTCGACCTTGTCGGCGTCGGCTTCCGCGCGTCACGCCAGGGCGGCGACCTCGTGCTGACGCTCGGGTACTCGCACCCCATTCGCTACACGCCACCAGACGGGATCAACATCGAAGTCCCCGCGCCGACGCAGATCTCGATCAGCGGATCCGACAAAGAGGTCGTCGGTCAGGTTGCTGCGAAGATTCGCTCGTTCCGCAAACCCGAGCCGTACAAGGGCAAGGGCATCCTGTATCGCGGCGAGAAGCTGCGACGCAAGGCGGGCAAGTCGGGTAAGGCCGGCAAGACCAAGTAACGAAAAGACGTAAGTACAGTAGAGGCTGATTCAGGATGTTCACGAAGCACGATCGACGCGCCGCTCGCGCGCGGCGTCACCGCCGCGTACGCAAGCACGTGTCCGGCACTGCCGCGCGTCCGCGTCTCGCGGTGTTCCGCAGCCTCCGCCACATCGGCGCACAGCTTGTCGATGACGCCACCGGGCACACGATCGTCGCCGCATCGACGACCGAGCCCGCGCTGCGCTCCGTCCTCGGCGACGCCAACGCGTGCACCACTGCGGGCGCGACTGCAATCGGTAAGACCATCTCCGAGCGTGCGAAGGCCGTCGGCGTCGACACCGTCGTGTTCGACCGCGCCGGTTACCTCTTCCACGGCCGCGTCAAAGCGCTTGCGGAGGCTGCCCGTGAGGGTGGCCTGAAGTTCTGATGGGAATGCGCATGGACCGCCGCGATGATCGCGGCAGTGAGTTCCAGGAGAAGATCGTCTCGCTCAACCGCGTGGCCAAAGTGGTCAAGGGCGGGCGCCGTTTCTCGTTCAGCGCGCTCGTCGTCGTCGGTGACGGCAAGGGTCGCGTCGGCGCGGGTCTCGGCAAAGCGGGCGAGGTGCCGGACGCCATCCGCAAGGGCGTCGACGATGCGAAGAAACACATGATCACCGTGCCGATGGTCGGGACGACCATCCCGCACGAGGTGCGCTACAAGCTCGGCGCCGCCAAGGTGATGCTCAAGCCGGGCGTTCCCGGAACGGGAGTCATCAGCGGCAGCTCGATGCGCGCCGTCGTCGAGGCTGCAGGCATCAAGGACATCCTCACCAAGAGCCTCGGGACCGACAACCCGATCAACGTCGTGCGCGCGACCGTCTCGGCACTGGCCAGCCTGCGCACGCTGGCGTCCGTCGCGGAGCTTCGCGGCCGCACGCCTGAGCAGATCGTCGGCAGCCGCAAGATGGCCGATCGGATGCTCGGCCGCACGCCGGCCGCAGCCGATGTCGCCCCGGTCGAGGTCGTCGCACCGTGAGCACCGTTCGCGTGACCTACCGCAAGAGCTCGATCGGCTACGCCTGGGACCAGAAGCGCACGCTGGCGGCGCTCGGCCTCAAGAAGCTGAACCACACTGTCGAGCACGAGGCCACGCCCTCGATTCGGGGCATGGTGCACAAGGTCCGCCACCTGGTCGCCGTCAACGGCGAACCGGCGGACTTGCCGGCAGGCGTCGCGTTGCTGCAGAGCCTCGCCTCGGAGGACGCGGCATGAAGCTGCACGAGCTGGTTCCCGCCAAGGGCAACCGCAAGACCCGCAAGCGGATCGGCCGCGGTCACGGCGCCGGCCAAGGCAAGACCAGCGGTCGCGGCCAGAAAGGCCAGGGATCGCGCTCGAGCGTCGGACTTCCCACCGGTTTCGAAGGTGGCCAGATGCCACTCAAGCAGCGGCTGCCGAAGCTTCGTGGCTTCCACAACCGCTGGCGCAAAGAGTTCGTCGTCGTCAACCTCGGCAAGCTCACGCGCTTCGAGCAGGGCAGCGTCGTCGACGCGGACGTCCTCACCGAGGCGGGGCTTATCCCGCGTGCGTCGTCGCCGATCAAGGTGCTTGCTGCCGGTCAACTGAAGCACGCGCTGACGCTGCGCGTCGATCGCATCTCGGCAGCCGCGCGCACCGCGGTTGAAGCCGCAGGCGGCAGCATCGAACTGGTTGGGCCGCAACCCGAATCCGAGATCGTCACCCGGGGCCGCGCCGCCGCACGCGCGACGAAGCAGGCCGCGAAGTCGGACGCAGCGGACGCGCGCGCCGCCGCGGCCGAGAACGCTCCCGCGGCAGAGGCGCCGAGCCGCCGCACCAAGAAAGCTGAGACAAAAGCAAAAGCGGGCAAGGCATCCGATGCAGCCCCCGACGCCACGTCCGCTCCAGACACTGAGCCCGACGGCGCACCTGACAACGAGGCGGAGACCGAGGACTTGGAGTGAACCTCCTTCAGGCGCTTGCCCAGGCACTGCGGATTCCGGAGCTGCGACGCAAGCTGCTCTTCACTCTCGGCCTGCTGCTCGCCTTCCGGGTCCTCGCCAGCATCTCGATCCCGGGTGCAGACGCGCAAGCACTCAACGACCTCTTCTCGGGCAACTCGCTGCTCGGCCTGCTCAACCTCTTCAGTGGCGGCGGGTTGCAGCGGTTCACGATCGTCGCGCTGGGGCTGAACCCTTACATCAACGCCACGATCATCATGCAGCTGATGACGGTCGTCTCCGTCCGGCTCAAGGAATTGAGCAAGGAAGGGGAGATCGGACGCAAGAAGATCACGCGCTATACGCGCTGGCTGACGGTCCCGCTGGCGATGCTCCAGGCGTACGGCTACCTCGCGCTCTTCACCAACCCGCAGGTCACCGCGGCCGGCGCGATTCTCAAGAATCCCTCCGGTGCGACCGAGATCAGCATCATCCTGACGCTGACTGCCGGCACCATCATCGCGATGTGGCTCGGTGAGCTCATCACCGAGTACGGCGTCGGCAACGGTGTGTCATTGATCATCTTCGTCGGCATCATCGGTCGCCTCCCGGCGGCAATCGTCGGCTACGGCGGCACCGGTGGTACTGCGCATCTGGTGCAACTCGCCGTGATGACGATCATCGCCGTCGCGGTCACCGCCGGAGTCATCGAGGTCCAGCAAGCGCAGCGCAAAGTACCCGTTCAATCGGCGCAACGCGTCCTCAACGTGCGCACCGGTATGGCCTCGCAGGGACGGCGCAACTTCTTACCACTGCGAGTCAACGCCGCGGGAGTCATCCCGATCATCTTCGCGATCTCGATCATGACCTTCCCGACCATCTTCGCCAACCTGTTCCAGAGCAGCAGCGGATGGACTCTGGCGGTGTCCACGTGGATCACCACGAACTGGCAGGCGACCGGCGGATTCATTCCGCTCAACTTCCTCTACAACGGCATCTATTTCCTGCTCGTCATGGGCTTCACGTACTTCTACACGGCGATCGTGTTCGACCCTGTGGACGTCGCCGACAACCTCAAGAAACAGTCGACGTTCATCCCGGGCATCCGACCCGGGCGAAGTACGGCCGAGTACCTCGGCAAGGTCATGGGCCGGATCACGCTCGCCGGCGCGCTCTTCCTCGCGATGATCACCGTCGTGCTCCCCTTGCTGACGGCCGTCCTCACCGGAGTCCCGTCGACGAGCCTGTACCTCGGCGGCACGGCGATCCTCATCGTCGTCGGCGTTGCGCTCGACACCATGAAGCAGATCGAGACCCAGTTGCTGATGCGCCAGTACAAGGGATTCATCAAGTGATCGCGGTGATGTTCGGACCGCCCGGGAGCGGCAAGGGCACGCAGGCGTCGCGCGTCGCGGTCCGCCTCGGCATTCCGCACGTCGCGGCCGGCGACATGCTCCGCAACGAGGTTGCGCGCGGCACCGACCTCGGCCGTGAGGCGAAGCCGATCATGGATTCCGGCGGGCTCGTGCCCGACGACCTCGTCGTCCGCATGATCGACGCCCGTCTCAACCAGCAGGACGCGGCCAAGGGAGTGCTGCTCGACGGGTTCCCGCGCACGGTCCCGCAGGCGACCACGCTCGACCGGATGCTCAAGGTGCGCGACGACTACGTCGCCGAGGTGATCTCGCTCGAGGTTCCTGACGACGAGCTCAAGACCCGCATCCTCAAGCGCGCGGACATCGAGGGGCGCAGCGACGACACCGTCGAAGGCCTTGCCAATCGCCTCGTGGTCTACCGCCAGGACACCCACCCCGTGCTCGAGCACTACCGATCGATCGGCACGCGTATCGAGGCGATCGACGGGGTCGGCGACATCGACACGATCACCGAGCGCATCCTCACGGCCCTACGTCTGCACGGCGTCGCGGTTGCCGCGAAATGAGCTCACGCAACGTGGTCAGCTTCCGCCTCAAGCGGCCGGACGAGATCGAGAAGATGCGCGTGTCGGGCAGGATCCTTGGCGCCTGCCTGTCGCACCTGGCGTCCGAAGTCCGACCCGGCATGACGACGCTCGACCTCGACCGCGAGGCGGAGACATTCATTCGTGATCACGACTGCATTCCCGGCTTCCTCGGCTTCGAGGGCTTCCCGAACTCACTCTGCGTCTCGATCAACGAGCAGGTGGTGCATGGGATCCCAGGCCCACAGGTGATCCACGAGGGCGACCTCGTCTCGCTCGACTGCGGGCTCATCCTCGATGGCTGGTGGGCCGACAGCGGTCTGTCGGTCGCCTGCGGAGAGGCCTCGCCGGAGGTCCTGCGCCTGATCGACGTTACCCGCGAGGCGCTCGACCACGGCATTGCGGCGGCCCGGCCCGGCAATCACATCGGTGACATCGGCGCGGCCGTCCAGCGATTCGTCGAGTCCAATGGGTATTCGGTGGTCCGCCAGTACGTGGGCCACGGCATCGGCCGGGACATGCACGAGCTGCCCCAGATCCCGAACTACGGCACCCCCGGTACCGGCAACATGCTGAAGCCCGGCTACGTCATCGCGATCGAGCCGATGGTCAATGTTGGACGGCCCGAGACACGGGTGCTCGATGACGACTGGACCGTGGTCACGACCGACGGCAAGCTCTCCTGCTACTTCGAGCACACGATTGCAATCACCGAATCCGGACCCGAGGTCCTGACGCTGCGGCCCGATATGGTCACGGCGGACGTCTAGGTGGGTTCGACCGGTTTGCTTGAGATCCCGGCTGCGGTTTATACTCATCACCTCGGGCTCTCGCCAGAGCCTGGTTCGGCGCGCACGCATCGGGGTACCGCCGGCACCAGCGTCACGGGTCGATCCGGGGCGCAACGAGCAACTAGCCATCGGCTCCCTACGCCGCCAACCACGAGGAACACGTCACCGGAATGAAGGTCAGAGCATCAGTCAAGCGTCTCTGTGATCACTGCAAGGTCATCAAGCGCCATGGGGCGGTCCGCGTGATCTGCGAGAACCCCAAGCACAAGCAGCGGCAGGGGTAGAGCACAGGTATGGCACGTATCGCAGGCGTCGACGTCCCTCGTGACAAACGTATCGAGATCGCCCTCACGTACATCTACGGGATTGGGCCGACCACAGCCAAGCGAATGCTGTCGCTGGCCGGTGTCGCGGGCGATACGCGGACGAAGGATTTGAACGACGCGCAGGTCGGCAAGTTGCGTGACGTCATTGCCAAGCAATTGCAGGGCCGTGTGGAAGGCGATCTCCGCCGCATGATCGCGCTCAACATCAAGCGTCTCACCGAGATCGGCACGTATCGCGGTTTGCGCCACCGTCGTGGCCTGCCCGTCCGCGGCCAACGCACCCGCACCAATGCGCGCACTCGTCGCGGGCCGAAGAAAACAGTCGGCGTGCGCCGCAAGAAGGCGACGAAGTAGTCATGGCCAAGAAGAAAAAAGTCGTTCGAACCCGGCGCCGCGAGCGCAAGAACATCGCGGTCGGGCACGCGCACGTGCTGGCGACGTTCAACAACACGATCGTCAGCCTCACCGATCCCGATGGCAACGTCATCGCCTGGGGCTCGGCAGGCGCACAGGGCTTCAAGGGCTCGCGCAAGAGCACGCCGTTCGCCGCGCAGGTCACCGCTGAAGCGGCGGCTCGGCGGGCGATGGAACACGGCCTGAAGTCGATCGAGATCTTCGTGAAGGGCCCGGGCGCCGGCCGCGAGGCAGCGATCCGCAGCCTCCAGGCGAGCGGTCTCGATGTCAGCGCCATCTCCGACGTCACCCCGATCCCGCACAACGGCTGCCGCCCGCCGAAGCGGCGGCGGGTCTAGGGAGCGCCGATGGCCAATCAAGCCGGTCCCGTCTGCAGGCTCTGCCGTCGCGAGGGCGCGAAGCTCTATCTCAAGGGCTCGAAGTGCCTGACCAACTGCACGTTCGACAAGCGCAGCGGTCTGCTTCCCGGCCAGCATGGGCTGGCGCGCCGCCGCAAGGCGAGCGACTACGGCATCCAGCTGCGCGCGAAGCAGAAGGCGCGCCGCATCTACGGCGTCCTCGAGACCCAGTTCCGTCGCTACTTCGAGCGTGCAGAGAGCGCGCAGGGTGTCACGGGCACGGTCCTGCTCCAGCAGCTCGAGCGCCGTCTCGACAACATCGTCTACCGGCTCGGACTGGCCAGCTCGCGACGCGAGGCACGCCAGCTCGTCAGCCATCGTCACTTCAAGGTCAACGGCAAGGCGCTGAACATCGCGTCGGCGCAACTCCGTCCCGGCGACATCGTCGAAGTGCGCGAGCGCAGCCGCAAGATGCTCGTGCTCGAGAACGCACAGGCACTCGTCAGCGGTCGCGCGGTGCCGGACTGGCTGACGCTCGACGCCGCAGCGTTGCGCGGCACGGTGATGCGCCTGCCGGAACGCCACGAAATGGAAACCCAAATCGAAGAGCAGCTCATCGTTGAGTACTACTCGAGATGACCATGCTCCGCGCCCGGTGCGGCGCCACGTTTACCCCTGTTGAGGAGGCCTGAATGGCAATCGACATGATTACGTCCCCCGCGGTCAAAGAGATCGAGAGCAGCGCCGATTACGGCAAGTTCGAGATCGAGCCCCTGGAGCCGGGTTTCGGCGTCACGCTCGGCAACTCGTTGCGCCGAGTGCTCCTTTCGTCCCTTCCTGGTGCCGCGATCACCTCGGTCTCGATCGAGGGCATCGCGCACGAGTTCAGCTCGATCGAGAACGTCAAGGAAGACGTCACCGAGATCCTGCTGAACATCAAGGAGATCAACGTCCTCTCGCACAGCTCGGATCCCGTGCGCATCAGCCTGGATCAGCACGGGCCGAAGGAAGTCACGGCGGCTGACATCGAGCTGCCGAGTGACGTCGAGATCCGCAATCCCGGTCAGCACATCGCGACGCTCGACTCGCCGAAGGCGCAGCTGCGCATGGACCTCATGGTCGAGCGCGGCAAGGGCTACGTCACGGCAGAGCGCAACAAGAAAGAGGGTCAGGCGATCGGCGTGATCCCCATCGACGCCATCTTCACCCCGGTCCGCAAGGCGAACTTCTACGTCGAGAAGACCCGCGTCGGGCAGGAGACGGAGTGGGACAAGCTCGTGGTCGAGGTCTGGACCGACGGCACGCTCGCACCGGTCGAGGCGGTCAGCCGCGCAGCCGGACTCTTCACCGAGCACCTCGGCCTCTTCGTCCGCTTCGGCGACAACCTCGCAGCGCCGGCGCACACGACCACTCGCGGCAACGACCTGCCGAGCCGTCTTGCTGACGTGCCGATCGAGGACCTCGAGCTCAGCGTTCGCGCGCTGAACTGCCTCAAGGCCAACGACATCACCAAGGTCGGGCAGCTGGTCGCGATGAAGCAGGAAGAGCTGCTCACCCTGCGCAACTTCGGTCAGAAGTCGCTCGACGAGATTCGCGAGAAGCTCGTGCAGCGCGAGCTGGTCACGCCGGAAGAGCTGGAGACGTTGTTCCAGCCGATGGCGAGGTAAGAGGCTCCCCTCATGCGACATCGGATCGCCGGCAGAAAGTTCGGGCGCAGCGCCGCGCATCGTCAGTCGATGACGCGCAACCAGATCACGTCGCTGCTGCGCTATGGGCGGATCACAACCACCGAGGCCAAGGCCAAGGAGTTGCGCCGCTGGGTCGAGCGCGTCATCACCGACGCGAAGCCGGACGATCTCAACGCGCGCCGCAAAGTCGCGCTCTACGTCATTGACCGCGAAGTGTCGAACAAGCTGTTCGGGACGTACCTCGACCGCTACAAGGAGCGCCCCGGCGGCTACACCCGTGTGATCAAGCTGCCGCCGCGCAAGAGCGACGCGTCGCCGATGGCGATCATCGAGCTGGTCGAATAGGAACGGACGCCGTGCCCACCTACAGCCTCACGCTCGAATACGACGGCACCGATTTTGCCGGGTGGCAGATCCAGCCGCGCGTTCGCACCGCCATGGGCGTCCTCGTGGACGCGATCCGGACGGTGACGGGCGAGACGCCTGCGCTGACTGCGGCGGGACGCACCGACGCGGGCGCGCACGCACACGGTCAGGTCGCCGGCATCGTGCTCGAGCGCGCGTGGCCCACGGATGCGCTCCGTTATGCGCTCAACGCGGCGCTTCCGGCAGACCTCGCGGTGCGCGATGTCGTTGTTGCGGCGGACGGGTTTCATGCCCGTCGCGACGCGGTTGAACGCAGCTACCGCTACCTCATCGTGTGCAGAGACGGGAACGCGCCAGTCTCCCGACGGTCGGCATGGACCGTCCGCGGTCAGCTCGATATCGACGCGATGCGCGTTGCAGCGCAACAGCTTGTCGGCCGGCACGACTTCGCGGCCTTCGGCAGCGCACCGCGCGCCGGCGGCAGCACCGTCCGCACGGTGACGTCGATCCGCGTCGATCGCCACGCGTTCGACGCCGCGCCCGGCGCAGCCTCGCCGTCGCCCATCCTGGAGACCGTGATCATCACCGTCAACGCGGACGCATTCCTTCGCGGGATGATGCGCACGTTCACCGGCGCGCTTGTGAAGATCGGTCGGGGACGCGCAACCGCCGCGTGGCTCGCGTCGCTCGTCGACAACGCGACGGAGCGCGACTTGTCGGTGACCGTCGCCCCTGCGCGCGGCCTCCATCAGTGGTCGGTCAGCTACGCTCCGGCGCAGACGAACCCCATGGACAAGCAGGAAATCGCAGCATGAACCCGACGACCTACCAGGCAAAGCCTGGCGAGCTGGAGCAGCGCTGGTTCCTCGTGGACGCGCGCGGGCAGACGCTCGGGCGTCTTGCGGTGAACATCGCGCGCGTCTTGCGCGGCAAGCATCGCCCCCAGTTCACACAGCACATCAACACCGGCGAGCACGTCATCGTCATCAACTCGCGTGACATCGTGGTCACCGGGCGCAAGGGCACGCTCAAGACGTACGACCGCTACTCGGGATATCCGAGTGGCCGCCACGTGCGCACGTACGACGAGGCGATGAAAGTCGACCCGACCGCACCGATCATGCACGCGGTGCGCGGCATGCTCCAGCACAACACCATCGGCGCCGAGCAGCTCACGCATCTGCGCGTGTACGCGGGCTCGGAGCACAAGCATGAAGCCCAGCGACCGCAGCCGATTACCTTCGGCGAGCTAGGGGAGATCATCGTTGCCAGCAGCAGTTGAGGCGTACAAGCAGGCGACCGGCCGGCGCAAGACGGCTGTCGCACGCGTGCGCATCGTCCCTGGCGACGGCGTCATCACCGTCAACGACCGCTCCCCGAGCGAGTACTTCGGTCGCCGTGACCTCGAGACCGTCGTCACGCAGCCGCTCCGGCTCACCGACACGACCGGTCGATTCACGGTGTCGGTCAAGGTTGGCGGCGGCGGTATCGCCGGTCAGGCCGGCGCGGTCTGTCACGGGATCGCGCGTGCGCTCATCGCGGCGGACCCCGAGTTGCGCGCTGTCCTGAAGGCGGCCGGCATGCTCACCCGCGACTCGCGGGAGAAAGAGCGCAAGAAGTACGGCCTCAAACGAGCTCGGAAGGCGCCGCAGTACACCAAGCGGTAGTGGCCTCGCCGCCCGTCGCCAGAGACACGGCGAGGGCTCGCGTGCTCGGATGCCCCGTCGATGTTGTCGACATGGCCGGCGCGGTGCGGACGTTGATCGAATTCGTCGAGGGACGCCGTCGCGATGCCACAGCCTCGCCGGCCGTCGTGGTCACGTTCAACCCCGAGATGGTGATGCTGGCCCGGCGCGATCGCGACTTCGCGTCGCTGCTCGAGTCGGCCGCAATGCTCGTCCCCGACGGCATCGGGATCGTTCGCGCCCTGCACCGCCGGGGTCATCCCGAGGCGGTGCGGGTCGGGGGTGCGGACCTCATCGATGCGTACCTTCCCGAGGCCGAGCGCCGCGCGCACCGCATCGCGCTCGTCGGCGGCGCGCCGGGTGTCGCCCGTGCGGCCCGCGATCGCATGGTGGCCGCGCATCCCCGGCTGCGCGTCGTCGCGGCCAGTGCCGGCGCGCCGGACGCACTGACAGCTTCGCGGCTTGCGGACGCGAGGCCGGACATCGTGCTGGCCGCGTTCGGGGCAGGTCGCCAGGAGCAGTTCCTCGATCAGCACCTCGGCGAGATCGGCGCCGGAGCCGGCATCGGGGTGGGCGGTTCCCTCGACTTCCTCGCAGGACGGGTGCGGCGCGCTCCCGCCACAGTCCGCTCGCTGGGCCTGGAATGGGCATGGCGGCTCGCGATACAACCGTGGCGAGTTCGTCGACAAGCCGTGCTTCCCGTGTACTGGTGGCTCGAACGCCGTGAAGCGCGGCAGGCGATGGACACTTCGCGGCGATGATCTCCCGGTGCTGAGCATCATCGTTCCCGCGTACAACGAGGAGCAGCGCCTGCCCGCCACCCTGGTGAGGATGCGTGAGTACCTCGATGGTCGTGATGAGCCGTATGAGTTGCTCGTGGTGGATGACGGCAGCGCCGATTCGACGCTGTCGATGGCGCGAAAGATCGCCGAGGACTGGCCCCAGATGCAGGTGCTCGCGCTGGCGGAGAACACCGGCAAGGGCGCGGCAGTGCGGCTCGGCATGCTCACCGCCAAGGGTGAGCACCGCATCTTCAGTGACGCCGACTTGAGCACTCCCATCGAAGAGATCGAGCGTTTGCGCGAGCGCTTGCACGGGCAGTGCGCGGTTGCGATCGCGTCGCGCGCGCTGCCGGAATCGCAGATCGACGTGCATCAGCCGGGGCGTCGCGAGGTGATGGGGCGGACCTACAACCGCCTGCTCCAGATCGCGGCGCTCAAGGGCCTGCACGACACGCAGTGCGGTTTCAAGGCGTTCACGGCGGAAGCAGCGATCGCGTGCTTCGAGCCGTTGCGCACGCTGCGATTCGGGTTCGACGCGGAAGTCCTGCTTCGCGCACGGCGTCTGGGATGGACCGTCGCGGAGGTTCCGGTGCGCTGGGAGCACAAGGAGGACTCGCGAGTGAGCGCAGTTCGCGATTCCGTCGGCACTCTTTACGATCTTTTGCGTCTTCGGTTCATCGTCCGGCGATAATCGTCGAGTGAGAACCGCGCAGCGAGCGACCGCCGCGGCGCATATCGACGTTCGAGTGGCGGGCGCTCCTCTCGTGGGACTCCGCTTCCACATGGATTGCCGGGCGGCGGACCTCGAGGAGCTCTCGGCCGACCTGGAGCGCCAGCTGATCGAGATCAGCGCACGGCGGGCGAACCTGCTGGTACGTCTGCGCCGTGTCGAGGATGCGCGCCAGGCCGCGCTCGAGGTGCTGCCTGCGCTCGCATCGCCGCCGGCGAAGCTCGTCGCCGATATCGCTGCGACTTTCGCCGAGGATCTCGACATCAGCACCGAGGTCACCCGCCTCGAGGCGCGTGCTGCCGGGATTCGGGTGCGTCTCACGGAGATTGCTGACGAGCAGGCGGTCCTGCGCAAGGTGAGCCGCGAGCTCGCGCAGGTGCCTGGGCAGTCGGCCGTCGATCCCGACCAGCGCGCAAGCCGCTACAGCCAGGCGGCGCGCCAGATCTATGAGATCGCCGACATCGAGCATGCCGAAACCGCCCGGCTCATCCTCGAGGGCCCGATGCAGCGCCTCTGGGACGCTGCGCTCGAGGCCGAGTTGATCGGGCGGAGCGTAGAGCGCGAGCCGGCGACGGCGGTCGGGGCCAGCGCGCGCTGCCGCACTGCTGCGGCGGACGCGTCCGAGCGCCTCGGCGAGGTCATCGCCGGACTTCTGCCGCTCAACCCTGATCGCGGGATCGTGGGCGCGCTTCGGGAGCTCATCGCGGGGTGGGCCGAACGCGGCAACGTGATGCTCCACATCCTCGGGAGCGAGCGGCGGATGTCGCAGATCGCCGAGATCACGATGTATCGGATCCTCGAGCAGGCGATCGACAACGCGCTCTCGCACGGCCGCCCGCAACGGGTGGACACGATCATCTCGTTCCTGCCGCGGATGGTCGTCGCGGTCATCAAGGACGACGGGGATGGCTTCGACGTCGGGGCCACCGACGCGCGACTCGGCCGCACTGACGGTTTGGGGATGATCGAGATGCGCGAGCGTGCGGCGCTGGTTGGCGGCCGGGTGCAGGTACGCAGCGGGCTCGGGCTCGGGACTGAGGTGCGCGTCACCGTTCCTGACAGCCGCGCGACGACCTAGCGACGACACCGGCGGCGCGGAGCGCGGTCAGTACGATCCTGCGCATGGCATCGAAACCGCAGAGCCTCCGCCTCGCCACGTCCGCCGGGACCACGGTCGCCGCTGATGTCGCCGTCGCCGACAACCCGTATCGGCGCTTCATGGGCCTGATGGGCAAGCGCGAACTGAAAGACGGCGCCGGGCTGTACCTGAAGCCATGCAGCTCGATCCACATGTTCTTCATGCGCATCGCGCTCGACGTGGTGTTCGTGGACGCGGACGGCCAGATCGTGCACATCTGCCATTCGATCAAGCCGTGGCGGATGAGCCGGATCGTGCGGCATGCGAAGGCCGCGATCGAGTTGCCCGCCGGGACGATGGACCGCTTCGGCGTCAAGAAGGGCGACGTCCTCCAGCTCACGTAGCGGCTCGGCGGCGGGACGCTCGCCGGATCGCGTTTGACACCGCGAATCGGGCCGAAGGGATTTGGACGGACGGTCGCGGTTGACTTCGTTGCGATCGCCTGTTTGGTACCGTCCTGCATCGCATCACCAGCGCTGGAGGATCGACGTGTACGAAGGATTGATCGCTGAGACCGTCACGATTACGGGGCACGAGGGCGACGAGATCGGCGCGTACCTTGCGCGCCCGCTCGGGGCCGGCCCGTTTCCGGGGGTGATCGTGATTCACCACGCGCCGGGGTGGGACGAGGGGAGCAAGGAGATCGCGCGCAAGTTCGCGTACCACGGCTACATGGCGATCTGCCCGAACCTGTATCACCGTTTCGGCCCCGAACTCGCTCCGGACGACGCGGCTGCCGCGGCCCGCGCCGGGGGGTGGGTCACCACCGAGCAGTTCATCGCTGATGCCGCCGGGGCGTTGGCGTATCTGCGAGGGCTGCCGGTCAGCAATGGGAAGGTCGGCACCATCGGGTACTGCTCGGGAGGGCGCCAGTCGTTCCTCGCGGCCTGCGAGTTGCCGATCGACGCGGCTGTCGACTGCTACGGCGCCCGCGTCATGGAGGATTCGCCGCCCGACTTTCCGATCAAGATGGAGGCGGTCATCGGCCGTGCGCCGAAGATCTCGTGCCCGATCCTCGGGCTCTTCGGGGTCGAGGACCAGAATCCATCGCCGGCAGAGGTCGGCCAGATCGATGCCGAGCTCAACCGCCTTGGGAAGGAGCACGAGTTCCACACGTTCGACGATGCCGGCCACGGCTTCTTCGCGGTCGACCGGCCGTCCTATCGGGTCGCTGCCGCGGTCGAGGGCTGGCGCCTCGTGTTCGATTTCTACGGCCGGCATCTGCAGTAGGGGGTCGCGAAATGTGCTCGTACATCGTTGAGAAGACCGACGTGACTGGGAGTGCCAAGGCGGCCGGGGCGTGGGCGCCGATTACCGGTGCGGTGGTGTCGGTCGACCACCCGTTCCACGCGACCCTGGACCATGCGCTGATGATCGATTTCGTCAACGCGGGGCGGTCGGTGAGTGAGCGGGTGGCGCTGGAGTTGAGCGTCGATTCGGCGCGGGAGCTGATCAGGTGCATGCAGACGGCGCTCGACGCCTTTGCGGTGGAGGCGGGGTAGGGGCGTAGTCGTCTGGTCGCCGGGCGGCGGGGTCGCCTCGGTCCTGGGACTAGGGGCGCTCGCGATCGTCCCGCCGCCGTCTCCGCTCGAGATCGTCCCGCCGCCGAGATTCCAGAGGCGTGCGTTCGTTGCGGCCGAGATCGTCCCGCCGCCGAGATTCCAGAGGCGTGCCTTCGTTGCGGCCGCGATCGTCCCGCCGCCGTCTCCGCCGGCACGGCATACCTATGGCTGTGCTCGCCGACCTCGGCCGACTGCTTCTCGACACCGTCGCACCTCGACGCTGCGCCGGCTGCGACGCGGTCTCTCGCGACCCGATCTGTGCTGACTGCTCCGGCCGGCTCGCTGCCATGCCCGTCCCACGCCCGCGCCGGATCGGCCACGGCACTGCCTACGCCGGATTCGAGTTCGAGGAGCTGGTGAGGTCGATCCTGCACCGGGGCAAGTACGGCGGCGACCGTGGCGCGCTGCGCGCGATGGCTGCACTGACGTCGAGCCGCCTGGGGGCGCCGGATGCCTCCTGGTTCGGCCCTGTCGACCTGCGCATTGTCGCCGCCGGCGCCGACCACGGCGAACCTCGCCAAGCGGACGCGCGCATCTCCGCCGAGTTCATCCACGGCGGCACACCTCGCCAACCCCCGCCGCCGCCCGACGCCGTCGTCGCTGTCCCGCTCGGCCCCCGTCGCCGCCGCCAGCGTGGCTACAACCAATCGGACGTCGTGGCGCGCGTCCTCGCCGATCTCCAGACGGCACCGATCCTCAACGGCCTCCAGCGAATCCGCGAGACGACCCCGCAAAGCGCCACGGACGAACAGGGACGGCGCCGCAACGTGGCCGGAGCCTTCGCCTGGAAGGGAGCATCGCTCTCCGAGGCGCGCCTCTGGCTTGTCGACGATGTGCTGACGACAGGTTTCACCGTCGAGGCGGCGGGGGAGGCTCTGAGTGGCGCGGGCGCGTCCCGCGTCGACGTTGTGATCGTGGCTGTGGTGCCGTGACGGGCATCCCCTGCCAGAATGAAGAGGCCTATGTCCATGTTCCGAAAGCCGCTCAACAAGGTCCTTGGGGACCCGGTGCGGCGTGAAATCAAACGATACGAAGGCGTCGTCGCCCTCATCAATGACCTTGAAGCCGATATTGCCGCGCTCTCCGACGACGAGCTCAAGGACAAGACCCGCGAGTTCCGCGAGCGCCTCGGCGTCGAAGGCACCGACATCAGCCATGGGCAGCCCTTCGCCGCCGGGCTGACTGAGGAGTCGGAGGAAGAGGCTTTTGCGCGCGCCGAGGAGGAGCAACGCGACATCGAGCGTGCCCGCGCCCTCGACGAGATCCTGCCGGAGGCGTTCGCCGTAGTCCGCGAAGCATCCAAACGCACGCTCAACATGCGCCACTTCGATGTGCAGCTGATCGGCGGGATCGTGCTGCACCAGGGACGCATCGCGGAGATGAAGACCGGCGAAGGCAAGACGCTTGTCGCGACCCTCGCCCTGTACCTGAACGCGCTCGAGGGACGCGGCGCGCACCTGGTCACCGTCAACGACTACCTGGCGCGACGCGACGCCGGATGGAACGCTGCGCTGTACGACTTCCTCGGCATGTCGGTGGGCGTCATCGCCGGTCAGGATCTCTCGTTCGTCTACGACCCGGCGTACCTCGACGACACGCATCCGGATCCGCGTCTGCAGCATCTGCGTCCGTGCTCACGTCGTGAGGCGTACGCGACGGACATCACGTACTCCACGAACAACGAGCTCGGCTTCGACTACCTGCGCGACAACATGGCGCAGAAGCTCGACCGATGCGTGCAACGGCGCCTGCACTTCGCGATCGTCGACGAGGTCGACTCGATCCTCGTGGATGAGGCGCGCACGCCACTCATCATCAGCGGTCAGGCGAGCGATCCCACCGACAAGTTCTACACGTACGCGCGGCTCATCCCGAGACTCGTTGCGGAAGACGACTACACCATCGACGAGAAGACCAAGTCAGCGACGCTGACCGAGGAAGGCGTCGAGAAGATCGAGAAGTGGACCGGGCTCTCGAACGTGTACGACATGGAGCACGTCGCCGAGGCGCACCAGATCAACCAGGCGCTGCGAGCGCACGCGCTGTGGCATCGCGACAAGGACTACATCGTGCGCGACGGCGAGGTCATCATCGTCGACGAGTTCACGGGGCGCACGATGCCTGGTCGCCGCTGGTCAGACGGCCTGCACCAGGCGATCGAGGCGAAAGAAGGCGTGAGCGTGCAGCAGGAGACGGTGACGCTCGCCACGATCACGTTCCAGAACTTCTTCCGCATCTACGACAAGCTCGCGGGGATGACCGGTACCGCGTTGACCGAGGCCGAAGAGTTCCACAAGATCTACAAGCTCGAGGTCGTTCCGATCCCGACGCACCGCGACATGGTGCGGCTCGATGAGGCCGACCTCATCTACAAGACCGAGGACGGCAAGTATCGCGCCGTGGTCGAGGAGATCTCGGAGCGCTACAAGAAGGGGCAGCCGACGCTCGTCGGCACGACGAGTATCGAGAAGAGCGAGCGCATCAGCCGCATGCTCGACAAGCTCGGAGTACAGCACTCCGTCCTCAACGCAAAGTTGCACGAGAAAGAGGCCGATGTCATCGCCAACGCGGGCCAGGCCGGCAGCGTGACGATCGCCACCAACATGGCCGGTCGCGGTACCGACATCGTGCTCGGCGAAGGAGTGCCCGACCTCGGTGGCCTGTACATCATCGGCACCGAGCGACACGAATCGCGGCGCATCGACAACCAGTTGCGTGGCCGCGCCGGCCGCCAGGGTGATCCGGGCGAGTCGCGTTTCTTCCTGTCGTTCGAGGACGACCTCATGCGCGTGTTCGGCGGCGAGCGCATGCAGGGGATCATGGGCCGGCTCGGTGTCGACGAGGACACACCCATCGAATCGAAGATGGTGTCGAAACAGATCGAGGGTGCGCAGGCGCGCGTCGAGGGATCGAACTTCGACAGCCGGCGTCACGTCGTCGAGTACGACGACGTCATGAACAAGCAGCGCGAGATCATTTATGGCGAGCGCCGCAAGATTCTCGAGGGAACCGACACGCGCTCCAACTTCATCGGGATGGTGGAGCACGTCGTCGAGGCCGAGGTGCCGACGTACTGCGAGGGACGACATCGCGAGACGTGGGACATCGAGGGCTTGTGGGAGCGGATGCACCAGTTCGCGGCCGGGTTGCCGCAGCTTTCGGAAGTCAGCACCGACAGCCTCGGCAACTCGATCGAGGAAGTGTCCGAGACGTTGAGCGGCGAGCTCATCGGCCTCTACGAGGAGAAGGAGCAGGAGTACGGCTCCGAGCTGATGCGTGAGGTGGAGCAGAGCGTGATGCTCCAGGTCATCGACACGCGGTGGCTCGCGTACCTGACGCAGATGGACCACCTTCGCGAGGGGATGGGGTTCCAGGCCTACGGCCAGATGGACCCGCTGGTCGAGTACAAGGCGGCTGCGTTCACCGCGTTCCAGGACCTCACGGAGGATATTCAGCGCGAGATCGTGCGGGCGCTGCTGAACGTGCAGATTCGGCGGGTTGATCCAGGGGCCGCCGGGGCTGATCCGGGGGCGCCCGGAGCTGACCCTGGGACGCCCGGTGCAGCCGGTCCTGGCGGGCCGAGCGGCCGTAGCGGTGGTGACCTGACCGGCGCTCTCGAGGGTGCTGGCAACGCTGCCGGCAGCGGGAGCGGCGCCGCGGTGAATGGGGCTTCCAACGGTGCCGCCAACGGGGCGGCAACGAATGGCGCCGAGCCGGCGGCCGCCCCCGTGCCCACGACCGGGGCTGCCGAGGCGACGGCACCCGCATCACCGCGCGCGGATCGACCGGGCGGCGCTACCGACGGTGCGCAGGTCCCCCCGGCCCGGCCGGCTGCGGCGCTTGCGAGCGGGGCTCTCGCTCGGGCGACGGGCACGCGTGTGTCGGCGCCGCTGACGTCGAAGCCGATCGTGCGCAACATCGTCGAGTTGTCGGGAGCGGGCACGCAGCGAGCGGACAGCAATCCGGCCGGAGTGACCAACGGGAACGGTGGGCTCACGGCCACGGGACCTTCGAGTGGGAAGGTGGGTCGGAACCAGTCGTGCCCGTGCGGGTCGGGGAAGAAGTACAAGTACTGCCACGGCAAGTAGCGGGGCCGCTCGGCTCGGTGCGACGGGCTGAGCACGGCGGCAGGCACGGGGGTGAGCGGTCTCAGCCGGTAGGGCAGTGGTCCTAGCTAGTAGGGCACTCGTCTTGGCTAGTAGGGCAGCCGTCTCACCTAGTCAGGCAGCGTTCTCAGTTGGAAGGGCAGTCGGACCCGAACGAGAGCTGCCAACCCGGAAGGAGGGTTAGGTCCTCCTCACGCGAGATCCAGCCCACCCTGACCTCGAGATTCAACTGATCGCTTCCGGTTAGGCCGGCGCCGCTGGAGAGGCTGCACGGGTCCGTCTTCCACAGCACTCTGATGAAGCGGAACTGGCCCGGCTCGATGGTTTGCTGCGCGGTGAAATGCATGCCCTGGACGTCGGGCGCCCCGCCGTTGTAGTTAGCGTAGGTGGACACACTGACCTCGACGTCGGTGACGCCGGCCATGCCGATCAAGGCGGACGGGTTGGCTCCGGAAGGAGCAACGCCCAAAATGGTCTGAGCCCAGCTGCTTGTGTTCTCCACCTCAAAGACGAACCCCTGCCACTGCTCACGGCGGGCAGGAACGGTGCTCGCCTGGGCGCCGAGGGTAGACGAGATGACCGCCCGCGCCTGATCCTGGGGAGACCACCACGTCGACGATCCACCCAGCGTCAGGCTCGGGGCTGTGAGATACAGCACCAGGAACGTCGTCAGGACGCACGCGATCGCAAGGCCCGCCACGATCGCGCTCCAGCGACGCCGGCTGTACTTATGCCGAAGTTGCCGGGCTGGCGGCGTCGAGCGGACTGCCGCGGACTGCGGATCACGGATCGCCTCGGCGGACTGCGGGTCTGCATCGGCGTTCGCAACGGTGCCGGTGTCGCCGATGCGGTTTACAGCGGAGCCGGTATCGCCGATGCGGTTCGCGGGGGACTGAGCTTCAGCTGCCAACTTCGCGGGGGAGCCCAGTCGCCGCAACACCGACACGACAGTCGCCTCGGAACTGTCCGGAGGCAAGGCCTCATCGATGTGCGCGGTGATTTGCTCCATCAACTCAGCGGCGTCCGAGGCGGACACGACTCGCAACGCTGTCTCGAGTTCTTCGAGGTAAGCCCGGACGCGGGCATCCCTTCCGGCGACACTGCTCATCCGGCGCTCCTTCCCGCCGCAAGAGCCGCGTTGCCCAAAACGTCGGAGACGGTCGCTGAGAAGCGGGGCCACTCCGCCCTGAACGCGGCGAGATGACTTCGCCCCGCCGCTGTGATCGCGTAGTAGCGACGGGGCCGCTCTCTTGCCTCGTCGCGCCATTCGCTGGTCACCAAACCGGCGTCGCGCATCCGGTTCAGGAGGGGGTAGACGGTTCCGTCACTGGTCAGCAGGCTGTCTGCGGACGCCAGGTCACGGACGAGTTCCAGCCCGAAGCGGGTGCGTTCCTCCAAGAGAGCGAGAACGCATGGACCGAGGACCCCGCGGCGCAACTCGGTGAGGTCACGGTCCTCAGTCATGCCTGGCATGATACCTTGCGAGACACGGTCTCGTCAGGCAACGGCGCTCACCGGAGATCCCTGGAGAAGCACGGACGTTCAGGCGAGGGCAGTGGCCGAAGATCCGCCGAGGAGCACGGACGTTTCGAGGGCAGTGGCCGAAGATCCGTCGAGTACCACCGCCTTGCGCAGTGTCCAAACGCGACGGCACCGCCGTTCGCGTGTCAGTCTGTCAACGGCATGCCGGCTCAGACATCGGAACTGCACACGAGGCCCGACCCAGGCGTCAAAAGCCCACGGCGCACTAGGGGCCGCGTCCTTGTGGTGGCGCTGCCTTTGGCCCTTATCGTCGCGGTCGTCCTGCTCTGGCCGCGGGTGGGTAGTCCGGGCTGGACCGGCGCCGCGATCGCCGTGCCGTCATGCCCCGTCGACGCGCAGGGCTGCCGCATCTCGGTCAGCCACTGGTCGGATGCGGATGAGAGCGCAGACGCATCAGTCATCGCTCAGAAGTACTGGAGTGGAGCGGCAACGACGCTCGATGTCCTTCTCCCGGCCGGGATATACGCAGTCGCAGCGGAGGGGTGCGAAGGCTACAAGATTGAGAACGCGAAGATCTCGATCACGTCGGGCTATCACGTGGCGATAGACCTGGGCGCGAGCTGGGAATTGCCCGGATCCATTGGGCGAGCGTGCCCCGGCTTCAAGACAACGCCGTAGGCCAGGCGTGCTTAGCAATGGGCCTCCTTCGCCTCGCCGCTAGGTTCCCTGTGCCCCGTCCCTAACTGTCCTCGGCCAGGTCGGGTCCGCGGATCCACGACCGGTAGGCAGGCGTCGGTGGAATCGTCAGCATCTCGCGCCCCGCAGTACGCACCAACTGCCATCCACCCTCGTGCACGTTCCAGTGATGGCGGTGACAGAGCAAGACCAGATTGCCCATGTCAGTCGCCCCACCGTGGGCCCAATGCACCAGGTGGTGGGCGATAGTCATCGACGCTGGCCGGATGCAGTCCGGCCACACGCAGCCGCCGTCACGGCGTCGGAGGGCATCGCGAGTCGCTCCAGCGGGGACGCGCAGGTTGCGGCCAACATCAATCGGCACGGAGTCGGGGCCCAGCAGCACCCGGCGGATGCTGGCGTCGCACGCCAGGCGCTGCACGGTCGCAGCCGGCACGACGCCGCCAAACTCCAGGTCGCCACCCGGCGCCCCCTCCAGGCCCATCACCGTCTCAACTGAGGCGGTCAGTACAAGGTGGGTGCGCTGCGAGGCGCCAGCCGGCATCACTCCCGTGTCCAGGGAATGCTGCACGACCTCGAGAAGGGCATCGGCCAGGCGCCGGGGCAGGAGCCGAGGATCATCGGGCCCATCGGGCTTGGCAAGGGGGAGGAGTGCCGTTTGCAACCACGCGCCCGCGACCGGGTCGAAGTAACCGTCGACGGCGACCATGCCGCCCTCGCATCGAATGAGATCGAGGCGGCGGCGCTCCACCGCATCGACGTGCTCGTCGAGGACGGCGGCAGCATCGGCGACATGGCGTGCATGGGTGCAGTCGAAGGCGAACTTGCCAACCGAGTGCTCCAGCGCGAGCTTCAGCAGTGGGCCCTCGTCGAATGCGACCTCGTCAACGCCGACACGGTCCCGGAGCGCACGAGCGTTGCTCGCCAGCATCTGGAGATGAGCGACACCGATCTCACCCTCCTGCAGCGCGTTGACGCTATTCGGGAGTGCGCAGAGCTGCTCGCCGACGTTGACCGCCCGAGCCGCAGCGCTGCCCGAGAGGTGGCAGTTGTGCCGGACCCAGTCAATCGGGGAGGTCGAGCCCTGCACGTCGAACTCATCGGTTTCCGCGAAGGCGGCGGCCTCAACGGCGAAGGCAAGTTCGAGAAGATCGATGCCGTGGCGCAGCCGGACGAGGCGATCCGCGAGTTCGGCACCGGTGTACGGCACGGGGTCCGCGACCTCCCTGAACGCGTCCACAGCGGCGAGCAATGTCGTCAGGGCACCCGTTTCGCCGTCGCGGTTACACATGAAAGTAGTATAGAACAGACGTTCGTAGACCCGCACCGGCCCAGCGCCGCCCAAAGCCCCCGACCCACACTCAGCTGAACTTGCGCCGGTCCCCCGAAGGCACGGAACCCGACTCCACCGTCCACCGGAACCCGAACGGCAGCAGCTCCGCGATCGGCACCGACTCAACGCCTCCGGTGACCGGAACCAGCACGCGGACACCGGGGTGGTAGTCGAACAGCACCTGCCGGCACCGACCGCAGGGCGGCAGGATGCCGCGCGTCCGGTCGGCCACCGCGACGATCACCTCCAGGCGCTCCACACCCAACTCCGCGGCATTCCCGAGCAGGACCAACTCGGCACAGGGCCCGCCGGTGAAGTGATACACGTTCAGACCGGTCACAATCCGACCGTCGCTCGCCCGCGCCGCCGCGGCAACCGTGTGCACCCGCCCATCCCCGCACCGATCGACGATCTCCGTCGCACGCGCCACGAGTTCGAGGTCTGCGGCGTCGAGGCCCTCGCTCATCGACACCAAGACCGCCCTACCGCACCCGGATGAAGCTCGCGTTGCTCCGATACTCGTCCAGCGTCCGCGCATCCATGTAGGACATCGAGCTGCGCAGCCCCGCCACGTACCGCTGCACGACATCGGCAACGTGCCCCTTGTACGGAACGATCAACTCCGCGCCCTCGATGTACTCCGGGTCCTCGCCGGCGAACTCCTGCTGCACCGAGAAGGACGCCGCGCCACGCATGATCTTGAACTTCTTGCCGTCGACCACCAGCACCCGCCCCGGCGCCTCGTAGGTCCCCGCCAACGCCGACCCGACCATCACGCAGTCGGCGCCCAGCGCAAGCAACTTGCACATGTCGGCAGGGCTCCGAATCCCGCCATCTGCAACGACCAATGCCCGGTCACGCACCTGCGCGCACTCGTGCACGCTGTACGGCGTCGGCGCGTAGACACCCGTCTCGGTTCGCGTCTCACACACCGAACCCCCAGCAATACCAACGCGAATCGCGTCGACTCCGAGATCCTCGAGCCAGCGGAACGTCTCAGCAGTGGCGACATTGCCTGCAATCAAAAACACCGGCACGGGCTGCTCACGCACCCAGCGAACCACCCGGGCAACCTGCGAGTGCGCGCCGTTCGCCGTGTCCAGGCACACGATCCGGCACCCGGCGTCGACGATGCGCTCGAACCGCTCGTGGAAGTCCCCGGTCACTCCCAGCGCCGCCGCAAGGGCGCCACCGGACGTGCCCACCTCACGAAGCTGATCAGCCTGCGCGGCAATCGTCTGAAAGCGCGGCAGGATCCCAAGCGCGCCATGCTCGGCCAGCGCCCGACACATCTCGACGCCGCACACATCCGGCATCGGCGAGCCGATCAAAGGCGCCGACAAGCGCAGTGGCCCGAACTCCACGCCCGGATCCGCCTCGGCACGATGTGCCAGCGATGACGGCACGCGCGGCACGAGCGACACGTCGTCGAAGTCGAACGCTCTGGGCAGGTCGGAAAACAGCTCGCCGATCGAGGCGGGAACCGCGCCGACGGCGGGGTGCATCAGATCATTGTGAAATACTCGGCGCATGAGCGAGCTTGCCGACCGCGCCTCCGACGTTGCCGCCCGCATCGCCGAGCTTCAGGGGCATCTTTGACCTCGACGGAAAACGCGTCCGTCTAGTCGAGCTCGACCGGGACATCGCTGACCCGGATCTCTGGGACGATCCGCGCCGCGCCGCATCCCTCAACCAGGAGGCGTCGCGCATCCGCGATGACCTCGCCACCTGGGAATCGCTGACGCAGCGTGCCGCGGACACCCGCGAGCTCGCCTCCATGCTCGAGGCCGAGCCCGACGAGGAGATGTCGGGCGACGTCGACCGCGAGATCAAGGCGCTCGAGAAGGAGATCGCGCGCCGCGAGATCGACCTCCTCTTCAGCGACCCGTATACCGATCACGTCGCCCTCCTCAGCATCCACGCCGGCGCCGGCGGGACCGACTCCCAGGACTGGGCGGCGATGCTCATGCGCATGTACCTGCACTGGACCGAGGAGCACAAGATGCCGGTCGAGTTCCTCGAGGAATCGGTGGGGGATGAGGCGGGCATCAAGTCGGCCACCATCCGCATCTCGGGACCGCGGGCCTACGGCCTCCTCAAGGGCGAGCACGGCGTCCATCGCCTCGTCCGTATCAGCCCGTTCGACGCCGCCCATCGTCGGCACACCTCCTTCGTCCTCGTCGAGGTGACGCCCGAGATCGAGGACACCGTCACCGTCGAGATCGATCCCGACGATGTCCGCACCGACGTCTTTCGGTCGAGCGGCGCCGGCGGCCAGCACGTCAACAAGACCTCGTCGGCGGTTCGGCTCACGCATATACCCACGGGTGTCGTGGTCACCTGCCAGAACGAGCGCTCGCAGCAGCAGAACCGCGACGTCGCCTGGCGGGTGCTGCGCTCGCGGCTCCTCGCGCTCCAGCAGGCCGCCCACGCACAGAAGATCGCCGATCTCAAGGGCGAGTTGATCGCGGCTGAGTGGGGCAGCCAGATCCGCTCGTACGTGCTCAACCCGTACACGATGGTCAAGGACCACCGGACCAACGTCGAGGTGGGCAACGCTCAGGCCGTGCTCGAGGGTGGCATCGACCCGTTCATCGAGGGATACCTGCACTGGGCAGCGGACGAGGAAGCGGAATCGAAGGCATCCTGATCGCACCAGCAAGCGTCGGCGCCGTACGAAAGTCACCGTCCTGTGAAATTCGACGGGAGTCCGGTGGAACCCCGGTTTATACTGGCCGCCAACTCAGCAGCGATCCCAGAAACCATCTTATGAATACATCGCCCCAGGGGGCAGCCTGGTGAGCGTGGCGATCGCCGAGCGATCTGCGGCCCCGCCTCAACACGCGCTGCGCCCAGTCATCTCCTTTCACGGCGTCAGCAAGGTCTACCCGAACGGAACGGAGGCCTTGCGCGACGTTGATCTGGCGATCCATCAAGGAGATTTCTGCTTCCTCGTCGGCGCCAGCGGCGCGGGCAAGTCGACGCTGGTACGGCTGCTCATCCGCGATGAGGCGCCGTCGACCGGACGCATCTTCGTCGAGGGGCAGGAGATCAGCCGGATGTCGCGGCGCAAGCTCCCCAAGCTGCGGCGCAAGTTCGGCATCGTCTTCCAGGACTACAAGCTGCTGACCCGGCGCACCGTCGCGCAGAACGTCGCGTTCGCGCTGCAGGTGACGCGCCCCGGCCAGCGCCACATGCGCGAGAAGGTCGAGGAGGTCCTCTGGATCGTCGGCCTCGAGGACAAGCTCGACACGTTCCCCGACGAGTTGAGCGGCGGTGAGCAGCAGCGTGTCGCGATTGCGCGCGCGCTCGTGCACCGTCCGCGCATCTTCCTCGCCGACGAGCCCACCGGTAACCTCGACCCTGACACGTCATGGGGCATCGTGCAGCTGCTGTTGCAGATCAACCATCGGGGCACGACGGTGTTGATGGCGACGCACAACCGCGAGGTCGTCGACCTCGTGCGCCGCCGTGTGATCGCGATCGAAGGCGGACGCGTCGTCCGCGACGAAGCCGAAGGACAGTACCTCCGCGAAGGAACCGCAACACTGTGAGGCAGATCGCAGCCTCGCTCTGGTTTGCGTTGCACAGCGCGGGACAGAACTTCCGGCGCAACCTCGGCGTCTCGCTCGCCGGCGTTTTCACGATGGGGCTCATCATCTTTCTCGTCGGCGGCGGACTCCTCTTCACGCACTCGGTCGACACGGTCCTGCAGTCGCAGGAACAGAACGCGAGCCACCTCAAGATCTACATCTCCGACAACGCGTCGCTGGCGGCCATCACCAATTTCGAGAGCCGTCTGAAGAGTGATCCGCGCGTCATCTCCGTCTCGTTCGAGAACAAGGATCAGGCCGCACAACAGGCGTCGCAGAACCCCGACATCTCGCAGGCGCTCAGCGTGCTCGGCAGCAACCCGCTGCCCGCGTCCCTCAATCTCGTCGTGCGGAAGCTGACCGACCTGAGCCAGTTCAACGCGATGGCCGCGGCGACCCCGATCGTCGACAAGACCACGCCGACGGACTACAACTCCGACGTCATCTCCAAGCTCAATGCCGTGATCACGATCATCGAGTGGGTCGGCGCGATCATCGCGGTGATCCTGATGACGATCAGCATCGTGATCATCATGAACACGATCCGGACGGCCGTGTACGCACGCCGCACGGAGATCGAGATCATGAAACTCGTCGGTGCCACCGACTGGTTCGTGCGCTGGCCGTTCATTCTCGAGGGCATGCTCGGCGGCTTATTAGCTGCGATCTTCTCGGGCGCTGTCGTGTACGCCGCATATCGCGTGTTCGTGCAGGCCGCGCAGGGCCATCTCTTGAGTGTGCCGTTTGACGGCCGCTACACGGTGACACTGCTCGTGTTTCTGCTCATCGGCGGCGTTGCTGTCGGTGCCTTCGGAAGTTTCCTCGGCGTCAGGCGTTTCCTCTCGGCGTGAGGGGTGGGAGCCTGGTTCGCGGCATCGTGTCGCTGACCATAGCGGCGTCGCTATTCGCCCTCGCAGAGCCGACCGCGGCTGATCAGATCACCGATCACATCAGCCAGGAACAGCGTCAGCTCAACCAGGCCAAGGCGGAGATCGCGTCGCTCAAAGCGCAGATTGCGGCGGCGCAGAACCAGGAGACGGCGCTCACCTCGATCATCACCGGCCTCAACCACCAGATCGCGTCCACGCAGGCGCAGGTCGCGGCTGCCAACGCGAAGCTCGACGCCATCAACTCGCAGCTGACCGCCGCGCAGTCGCAGCTGGCTGAAGCGCGCGTGCTGCTCGGAACCGAGGAGCACGAGCTGTCGCAGGAGCTCGTCGTCTACTACGAGTTCGAGAACGAGTCGACGCCACTCAGCAACCTCCTGACATCAGGCAGCTTCAACGAGTTCTGGACCGACGTCATCGACGGTGGCCGCATCAGCGCACGCGAGCTGCAGACGCTCAACATCGTCACCACCCAGCGCGATGCGGTGCAGACCGACGTCGAGCGCATCACCCGCGATCAGCAACAGCAGCAGCAGCTACTCAGCCAGCTGTATGTCACCGAGCAGTCGCTGGACGACGCGGTCTCAGCACGCACCGAGGCTATCGCATACCTCGCCCAGATCCAGGCGCAGGACGAGCGCAGCGCGCAGGAGTGGGAGGCCGCCGAGAACACCATCAACGGACAGATCGCGCAGCTACAGAAGGAGGAAGCGGCCGCGCGAGCTGCCGGTGGAGGCAGCGGCCACTTCATCTGGCCCGACACGGGTCCGATCAGCCAGGGGTTCGGGTGCACCCCGTATCCCTTCGAACCGTATGACCCCGCGTGTCCGCAGAAACACTTCCACAACGGCCTCGACATCGCCGGCGCATGTGGCAACCACATCATCGCCGCGAACGCCGGGATCGCCTACATCGAACCGTACGAGCCGTACGGTTTCGGGCACTACATCATCATCGTCAACGGCAACGGCTGGCAGACGCTGTACGGGCACCTCGCGAGCTTTGCGATCCACAACGGGCAGACGGTCGCGACCGGTCAGCTGATCGGCTACGAGGGGACGTCGGGCAACTCGACGGGATGCCACCTGCATTTCGGCGTCAACCACAACGGTCAGTGGGTGAATCCGCGCCTGTATCTCCCATAAGGGGCGGGCACGCCTGGCTAGTGCAGGTTGTGGGCGATCTCCCAGATGTGGCCACCCGGATCGGTGAAGCTGGCGGTTCGGATCCCCCATGGCCGGTCCTGGGGACCGTTGAGGAGCGTCACCCCGCGTTGGGTCAGTGCGGCGCAGACGGCGTCGACGTCATCGACCGCCACCGTGAACTGCGCCCGTGAGCCATGGCTGCGGGCAGCGACGGTGCCGGGATTGATGAGCGCGGCCGCCTGACTCGCGTCCAGCAGGTTGATCAACGTCTCGCCGAACTGAAAGACAGCCGAGTTCGCGTCCTCGAAATGGACGGGCAATTCGAAGACGTCCTGATAGAAGCGCTTTGCCTCCGCAAGGTCCTCCACAAACAGCGTGACGGCACCAATGCGTTTCGGTTGCTCCGACCAGCTCCGCATCTCGTCCCTCCGTGACCGGCGGCCGAACCACATGCGGCCGCCGACACTCTACCGGTGCCGAAACCCGGAGGAGGAGTGAGCAGACCCGCCGATCGGGGCCGAAGGGACCCGCCGATATACTCAGCCGCTGTGGCCGAACGTTTCGACATCGCCATCCTCGGTGGCGGGATGGGCGGGTATCCGGCGGCGATCCGTGCGGCCCAGTTGGGCCTGCGCGCCGTCCTCGTTGAAGAGGACAAGGTCGGCGGGACCTGCCTGCACCGCGGATGCATCCCGGCCAAGGCGCTGCTCCAGAGCGCTGCGCTCCTCGACGAGCTCGGCCATGCGGCGGCGTTCGGTGTCACCACAGGCGAGGTCAGCTTCGACTACGCGGTCGCGGGAGGCCGGCGCGACTCGGTGGTCAGCCAGCTGCACAAAGGGGTGCAATTCCTGCTGCGCAAGAACAAGGTGACGGTGCTCAGCGGTCGGGGACGTCTCGCGGGTGCCGGACGCCTCAGCGTGGTTGCCGGCACTCGCGAGACGACCGAGGTCGAGGCAGACGCCGTGATCATCGCGACCGGTTCGCGGCCGAAGCAGCTGCCGGGTATTCCCGCCGACGGGACCAGTGTCCTCACCAGTGACGAGGCCCTGAAGATGAACCGCGCGCCCGCGTCGGCGATCGTGCTCGGGGCCGGCGCCGTCGGCGTCGAGTTCGCGTCCCTCTATCGCAGCTGCGGGGCAGCGGTCACGGTGGTCGAGATGCTGCCGAACCTGGTGCCGCTCGAGGATGCCGACGTCGGCGCGGAGTTGCGCAAGCAGTTCGAGGCGCGCGGGATCACGTGCCTTGTCGAGCACCGACTGGATCTCGGCTCGGTCGAACGCACCGACGCCGGCGTGAGCGTGACCGTCGCCGGGCCGGACGGCACGGAGCAGCGTCTCAGTGCCGAGCTGCTGCTCGTCGCCGTCGGTCGTGCCGCGAACATCGAGGACATCGGCATCGAGGGCACGGGCATCGTCGTGGAGCGAGGCGTCATCGCGGTCGACGGCATGCTCCGCACCGGTGAAGCGGGAGTCAGCGCCGTGGGGGACGTCGTCGGCGGTTTCCAGCTCGCGCACAAGGCGCTGCACGAAGGCGTCATCGCTGTCGAGGCGATCGCCGGTCGCGACCCGCATCCGCTCGACCCGCGACTGGTGACGCGCACCACGTACTGCACCCCGCAGATCGGGTCGCTCGGCCTGAGCGAGGCAGAGGCGCGCGCGGCCGGCCACGACGTGGTCATCGGCAAGATGCCGTTCGTGGGCAACGGCAGGGCCGTCATCTGGGGCGATACCGGCGGCTTCTCCAAGGTCGTCGCCGACAAGACGTCGGGTGATCTGCTCGGCGTACATCTCATCGGCCACGAGGTCACCGAGCTGATCTGGGGCCCGGCGCTTGGCGGCCTCCTCGAAGGCACTGCGTTCGAGATGGGACACGCAGTCGCGCCACACCCTACACTCAGTGAAGTGCTCTCAGAAGCTGCCCTTGCCGTCAGCGGCGAGGCGATCCACATTTGAGCGGCTGTGGAGCGTTCGAGGCAGCGTCGTCAGTGACAGCTTCGATCGGAGGGATGGGCCGGCCATGGCGATGACCAAGACAGAGACCAAGGGGCGGGCGGGGCTCGATGCGGAGACGCTCCGCCTCATGTACCGGCATATGCTGCGTTCGCGCTTGACCGACGAACGGTTGTGGGTGCTGAACCGCCAGGGACGGGCGCCGTTCTGGATCTCAGCCGAAGGCCACGAGGCAGTTCAGGTCGCTTTTGGCATGAACCTGCGGCCGGCGTACGACTGGGTCGCACCGTACTACCGCGACCTCGCGCTCACGCTCGTGCTCGGCATGACACCGAAGGACCACATCCTGTCCGGGCTGCAGCGCGCCGACGATCCCAACAGCGGCGGCCGTCAGATGCCCGCGCACTACGGCTGCCGGCGGCTGAACATCATCAGCACCGGCTCGTCGGTTGGCACGCAGCTCATCCATGCGACGGGCATCGCCCTTGCGTCGCGAATGCGCGGCGAGGACGCGGTGACGTTCACGTCGATCGGCGAAGGTGGCACCAGCGAAGGTGACTTCCACGAGGCGTTGAACTTCGCCGCCACCAAGAAGCTCGCTGTGATCTTCCTCGTGGAGAACAACGGCTTTGCGATCAGCGTGCCGTGGCAGAAGCAGATGGCCACGCAGGACGTCGCCGATCGCGCCAAGGGATACGGGATTCCCGGCATCGTCGTCGATGGGAGCGACGCAATCGCCTGCTACGCGGTTGCGCGCGAAGCGGTCAAGCGGGCGCGTCGCGGCGACGGCCCCACCCTCATTGAGGCCAAGGTCCTGCGTCTCACTTCACACAGCTCCGACGATGACCAGCGCCGCTATCGCAACCGCGAAGAGCTCGAGGCTGAGAAGGAGCGCGATTCGCTGCTCCGCTTCAAGGCGACACTCGAGGAGCTTGGCGTGCTCAGCCCCGGCGATGCTGAGGAAATGCGCGCGGAGCTCGTGCTCGAGCTGGATCGCGCCACCGAGGAGGCGGAGGTGGCGCCGCTGCCGTCGCCCGATAGCGCGATGCTCCACGTGTACGCGGAAGAGGGTGACTGGCGTGGCTGAGAAAACGTACATCGAGGCGATCCGCGACGGTATACGCGAGGAGATGCAGCGTGACCAGCGCGTCATGATCCTCGGCGAGGATGTCGGTGCCAAGGGCGGCGTGTTCGGCGTCACCGAGGGACTGCAGCAGGAGTTCGGCGAGGACCGGGTGCTCGACAGTCCGCTTGCGGAATCGCTGATCGTCGGCGTCGCGATCGGCGCGGCAATGAACGGGCTCCGGCCCATCGCGGAGATTCAGTTCCAGGACTTCATCATGCCGGCGATGGATCAGATCGTCAGTGAAGCGGCGAAGATGCGCTACCGGAGCAACGGCGACTGGGGTGTGCCGATGGTGTTGCGCTCACCGTTCGGTGGGGGAGTGCACGGCGCGCTCTACCACTCGCAGTCGATCGAGGCGATCTTTGCCCACATTCCGGGCCTGCGCGTCGTGGTGCCGTCGACGCCCTACGACGCGAAGGGCATGATCATCGCGGCGTTGCGCGACCCGGATCCGGTGCTCTACTTCGAGCACAAGCGCTGCTACCGTGCCATCAAGGGCGACGTGCCCGAAGGCGACTACACCGTGCCGCTCGACCGTGCGCGTGTCGCGCGCGAAGGATCGGACATCGCGGTGTTCAGCTACGGAATGATGGTGCACACATCGCTCGAGGCGGCGGAACGCCTTGCTGCAGATGGGTTTTCCTGCGAGGTGACCGATCTGCGATCGCTGCGTCCGATCGACCGCGCGGCGATTGTCGCGAGCGCGCGCAAGTGCGGCAAGGTGCTCGTCGTCCAGGAGGCGAACCTCGCGGTGAGTGTCGCCGCCGAGGTCGCGGCCATCATCGCTGAGGAGTGTTTTGACTATCTCGATGCTCCGGTGATGCGGATCGGCGGACCGGAGATCCCGGCGATGCCGTACTCGCCACCGCTCGAGGAGTTCTATCTCGTCACGCCGAACAAAGTCGAGGCGAAGCTGCGCGAGCTCGCCGCGTACTGAACACGAACACGAGGACGTCCACCGCATGTCTATGACCGTCACGATGCCGCAACTCGGTGAGAGCGTTACCGAAGGAACGATCGCGCGCTGGCTCAAGCAACCCGGCGATGCGATCGCCAAGTACGAGTCGATCGCCGAGGTCATCACCGACAAGGTGAATGCGGAGATCCCTGCGCCGGCGGACGGCGTCATGTCGGAGCTCATCGCAGCCGAAGGAGCAGTGGTGCCCGTCGGCCAACCGATCTGCTCCATAGATGTCGCTGGGGCGGGCGCTGACGCTCCGGCGGCTGACGCTGTTCCGAATGCGACGGCGGCGGCTGGGACGTCCGCTCCGGCAACTCCCCAGGCGATGTCGCTTACGCAGACGGCCCAACCGCCGCTTGCGTCCGCTGGCACGCCTGCTGGAGCGTCCGCTCCCGGCTCCGTCAGTTTCGGCCTTGCCAGAACGTGATCAGAGCGTGCCGGAGAGTGGGGCGGCGAGTTTGGCTGCGGCCGTGTCGGCCTCGTTGTCAGGGCCGCAGGCGCCTGCGCGACCCGATTCGGGATCTGGCGGTATCGGCTCGGGAAATGGCGTGGGCGAATCCGGTGGCAATGGCGCGGGGTATCACCTGACGCCTGCGGTCCGGATGCTCGTTCGCGAGCACGGTGTGGATCTCGGGGAGATCACCGGGAGTGGGCTTGGGGGACGGATCACAAAGAAGGACGTGCTGGAGTACGTGCAGCAGCGCGACGCCGGGCAGCTTTCGGCCCGGCCGGCCGGGATCCCCGCTCCGGCGACTCCCCTGGCTATGTCGCCTCCGCAGGGATCCCAGCCTGCCTCCACGCCTGCTCCTGCCGTCTCGCAGACTCCGCCGGCCTCGCAGGCGGGGGCGGGTGTTTCTCCATCGTTTGGTTCTGGGGATGGGGATACCGTCGTCCCGCTCACGCAGGTTCGGAAGGCGATTGCCGATCACATGGTTCGCAGCCGGCAGACCTCGCCGCATGCGTACGTCATGGTCGAGGTCGACATGTCGGGTGTCTCGAAGATCCGCGATCGCGAGAAGGCGGCGTTCGAGCAGCGGCACGGCGTCAAGCTGACGTTCCTGCCCTTCGTTGCGCGGGCCGTTGTCGAGGCGCTGCAACGGCATCCCACGCTGAACGCGTCGTGGAGCGATGCCGGCGTCGTGGTCAAGCGCAGCATCAATCTGGGCATCGCGGTGGCTCTCGAGGACAACCTCATTGTGCCGGTGGTTCGCGACGCGGACCGGCTCAGCATCACCGGCCTTGCCACCACGATGGCTGACCTCGGCGCACGTGCCCGAAGCAACCACCTCAAGCTCGATGAGATCCAGGGCGGGACGTTCACCCTCAACAACACCGGCGCGCTGGGCGCGGTGATGACGCAGGCGATCATCAACCAGCCGCAGGCGGCGATCATGACCATGGATCTGGTGGTCAAGCGGCCGGTGGTCGTCGGCGACGCCATCGCCATCCGCCCGATCATGAATCTGGGCCTCTCGTTCGATCACCGGATCAACGACGGCCTCCAGGCGACCCGCTTCGTGACCGCCGTTCAGAAACTCCTCGAAGGCATCGACCCCACCGGGACCCTCGTTTAGTCTCTCCTGGCTATCATCTGGAGGAACGATGATCGAGCACGGCACTTTCGATGCATGGGGGCTTCGTACCCCTCCCGCCTGGGCGAAGCGCGCCCTCGAGAAGGGCATCATCGACGAGCGTCGCTTTCACGCTCTGATCAGGGTGGCCGCCGAGGAGCCGTCGCTCGCGAGGCGGACGCCGCGCCATCCCGGGAGTTGCTCCTGCAGGCGCCGGCCGACCCGCTCGTGCACCCGCTGGCGGGCCTGAGGGCAGGGATCCGGGTCAGGCAGCAGGGTCAGTCGGGATCCTGGTGCGGGTAGCGCCACTCGGTCGGCGGCACGAACGTCTCCTTGATCGCTCGCGGGGCAACCCAGCGCAACAGGTTGAGCGCCGAGCCCGCCTTGTCGTTGGTCCCGCTCAGACGGGCTCCACCGAACGGCTGCTGGCCGACCACGGCGCCCGTTGACTTGTCGTTGATGTAGAAGTTGCCGGCGGCGTACTGCAGGTGGCTCGACGCCTCGTCGATCGCACGCCTGTCCTCGGCGAAGATCGCGCCGGTGAGCGCGTACTGCGTCGTCGTGTCGACGAGGTCGAGCACCGAGCGCCACTCGTTGTCGGGATATGGGTACACCGCGAGGATCGGTCCGAAGAGCTCGCGTTTGAAGAGATCGTGGCGCGGGTTGTCGCTCGCGTAGATCGTCGGGTGGACGAACCAGCCCACATCCGAGTCGCATTCGCCGCCGGCGATCAGCTCGAGGTCGGGCGCCGTCCGCGCCGACGTGAGCACCTCCTCGTGCTTGCGGAACGCGGGCTCGTCGATCACTGCGCCCATGAACGTGCTGAAGTCGGCGGGATCGCCGACACGGATTGCGGACGTCGCTGCGGCCAGGGGCTCGCGCAGCCGTTCCCACACCGATTGGGGAATGTACGCGCGCGACGAGGCCGAGCACTTCTGTCCCTGGTACTCGAACGAGCCGCGGAGCAGCCCGACAAGCAGCGCGTCAACCGACGCCGAGGGATGCGCGAGGACGAAGTTCTTGCCGCCGGTCTCGCCGACCAGCCGCGGATACGTCCGGTATTGGCCGAGGTTGGCAGCAACATTCGTCCAGAGATGCTGGAACGTGTCCGTCGATCCCGTGAAGTGGATGCCTGCGAGCGACGGGTGCTTCACCGCCGCCTCACTCACCGCGGCGCCAGGCCCTGCGATCAGGTTGATGACGCCAGGCGGCATCCCCGCTGCCTCGAAGATCTCCATGATCACCTTGGCCGCCAGGAGCGCAGTGGTCGCCGGCTTCCAGACGATCGTGTTGCCCATGATCGCCGGCGCGCCGGCGAGGTTGCCGCCGATCGACGTGAAGTTGAAGGGGCTGATCGCCAGCACGAAACCCTCCAGCGCGCGCTGCTCCATGCGGTTCCACTGCCCCGGAGGCGATACCGGCTGCATTTCCTGCAGTTCCTCGGCGAAGTGCACATTCCAGCGCCAGAAATCGATGAGCTCGCACGCCGCATCGATCTCCGATTGATGGACGCTCTTGCTCTGCCCAAGGATGGTGGCTGCGTTGAGGCGGTCGCGGAAGGGTCCGCTGAGCAGGTCCGCCGCACGGAGGAACACCGCCGCGCGGGTTTCGAACGGCGCTGTCGACCAGTCGTGCCGCGCGGCGAGTGCGGCGTCGACGGCGCGTCCGACGTCGGCGGTGGTCGCGACGCGCGACTCAGCCAGCTCGAGCGTATGGCGATGCGGGGCGCGCACCGTGATCTGGTCGCCCTCACCGTCGACCCACTTGCCGTCGATGTGGAGTGGCACATGGTGCGGCGCGGACGCCTGCATTTCGTTGACCGTGCGGCGCAAGCTCGCCCGCTCGGCGGATCCGGGGGCGTAGAGCGACACGGGCTCGTTTCTCGGTGGGGGGGTACTCATCGCGGCGATTGTCGCGCAGCGAGTGTGTAGAGTGATGTGCAGCAATGGACCAGATCCGTTTGCGGCCTCTGCCCGTGGCGGACACCAGGCCGCTGCACCAGCGGCTCCTTCCCGAGGGGGTTGACCGGCGCCCCGAGTGGCTCACCGTCAAGCTCCCGGCGGGCGACGGCTACTCGCAGATCAAAGGGATCATGCGAGGCCAGCAGCTCAACACCGTGTGTGAGGAGGCCCGCTGCCCGAACATCGCCGAGTGCTGGGGCCACGGCACCGCCACCTTCATGATTCTCGGCGACGTCTGCACGCGTGCCTGCGCCTTCTGCGCCGTGAAGAGCGGCAAGCGCGGCGGCGACATCGACTGGGACGAGCCTCGCCGGGTGGGGGAGGCCGTGAAGACGATGGGCCTGCGCCACGCCGTGGTTACCTCCGTCGATCGCGACGATCTCCCGGACGGTGGTGCCGGCGTGTTCGCCGAGACGATCCGGAGCATCCGGGCGATGTCCCCCGGGACGACGATCGAGGTGCTGACCCCGGACTTCCAGGGCGATCACGAGGCACTCCGCATCGTCATGGCCGAGAAGCCGGAGATCTTCAACCACAACGTCGAGACCGTCGGCCGCCTCTACCGGCGGGTGCGGCCGAAGTCCGAGCTGCAGCGCAGCCTGGAGTTGCTTCGCGTCGCGAAGCAGGTCGAGCCGCGGAGCCGGACCAAGTCGGGGCTCATGGTGGGGCTCGGCGAGGAGATGCCCGAGGTCAAGGAGCTGCTCGACCAGATGCGCGAGCACGACATCGAGATCATCACCATCGGCCAGTACCTGCGGCCGTCGCTGAAGCATCACCCGCTGATCCGCTACTGGCACCCCGACGAGTTCGCGGAGCTCAAGGCGTACGGCAAGGCGCTCGGGTTCGCCCATGTCGAGTCCGGCCCGCTCGTCCGCTCGAGCTATCACGCGCACGAGCAGGCGGTCGCTGCCCACGCGGGATGACCGAGATCGTGGTGGCGCCCGCGTTGCGCTGGGCCTGGCTTGGGACGGTGGGGTACAGCGAGGCGCTCGCATTGCAGCGAGCGATCGCGGCCGCGCGCAGGAGCGGCGAGCTCGCTGACGACGCTGTGCTCCTCCTCGAGCACCCACCCGTCTACACGATGGGTCGCCAGGGCGAGTCCCACCATCTCGGCGCCGGCCCCGACGCGCTCATCGAGGCTGGGGCCGAGTTCGTCGAGGTCGATCGCGGCGGATCGGTGACGTTCCACGGGCCCGGGCAGCTGGTGGCGTACCCGGTCGTCCGCCTCGCCGGGATCTTCCCGATCCCCGGCCATCCGGCCCACGGGGACGTCATCCGGTACCTCCGGGCACTCGAGAGCGCGCTCATCGCCACGGCGTCGGTGTACGGCGTCGAGGTGGCCCGGCGCCCGCCGTGGACCGGCGTGTGGTCGGGGAACACCAAGCTCGGCGCCATCGGGGTGAAGCTCGCCGGGGGCGTCACGACTCACGGCGTCGCGTTGAACGTCGCGACCGACCTCGGCTGGTTCGATCGGATCGTGCCGTGCGGCATCGATGGTTCGGGGGTCGCGTCGCTGGAAACCCTCGGCGCCCCGGGACACACCCCGGAGGAGGTGGGTCCGGTGCTGGCCGGTTCGCTGGCCGCAGCCTTCGGAGTGCGGCTCGAGCCCGCAGGGTCCCTCACGGCATTGCTGCAGCGCGCGATGCCGTCCGCTTCAGCCGCCTGAGGAGCGTCTTCGCGCCCTGAGGCGCGCCCCTCTCCGGGATTTCTCAGCGGCCTCTCCGCGCGGTCTCAGGTCGGCGTGCAGTGCCGATGGTTGGATGGGATGCATCCCCCAACGGACACCGCAAGGAGACTTCGCATGACCCATCTGAGAGCGCACAGGAACGGCGTCCTGTGCCTCCTCGCCGTGACAGCGATCGCGGGATGCGCCATCACCACTCGTGGCGTCAGCACCCCGGCGCCCGCGAGCGTTGCGAACGCAGCGTCGACGTCGACGACGAATCCCGCCGCTCGTACCAGCGCTGTCGACCAGCAGGTCAGCAGCATCGACAACCAGCTCAGCACCATCAACGGGCAGATCAACGCTGCCAACGCCGGGCTGAGCACCAGTGAAGGAGATCCAGCCCAGTGAACGCACGAACGATCGCGCTTGGCGTTGCCACGCTGACGCTCACCGCGGGACTCGGACTCGCCGGCTCTGTCGCCGTCGATGCCGACACCACACCGGTTCCGTCGCCGTCGGCCTCGCCGGCAGCGACGCCGCATCTCACCCTTGCGGCGCTCAAGGTTCGCTGCAATTCCGCCGTGCAGCGCCGCCTCGGGACGCTCGGCGCCGACGATACGTTCGTCAAGCAGTCCGGTGCGCTGACGACCGCGGATCGGACGACGATCGAAGGTCAGATCAGCGCTGACCAGTCGGGACTGACCGCGCTGGACAGCACCATCGAGGGCGACACCACGTTCGCGCAGGCGCATGCCGATTGCGAGCTCATCGTGACGGACTACCGCGTGTACGTCATGGAGGATCCGAAGATCCACGAGGTCATCGCGGCCGACGCCGTCAGCAACGCGAACGGCACCTTTGAGACGCTGGCCCCGGAGCTGCAGTCACTCATCAATGCATCGTCGGTTTCGGCGACGGTGAAGGCGCAGGCGCAAGCCGACCTCAACGACCTGACGAGCAAGGTCAGCGCCTCGCACACATCGATCTCGGGCGTGACCGCATCAGTCATCAACCTGACGCCCGCGGGGTGGCCCGGCAATAAGGTGGACCTGCAGAGCGGACGGTCGAACATCAAGACAGCACGCACGGACCTCAGCGGCGCACGCGCGGATGTGAGCCACATCCTGCAGCTGCTCGGCGAATAGGTCTTTCTCCCCAAGGGGCGGTCCGGTCGCCGGACCGCCCTTTTTGAGTCCCGAGGCGGTTGGTGCCTCAACGATTTCTCAGGATTGTCACCGCGAGGTCTCAGGATTCAGGCGCTGCGGGATGGTTGGATGGGGAGGTGACGAAACTCCTCTGTCTCATCGGAGCGATCGCGATCGCGGGATGCGCACCGCGCGCGCACGCCGCGGCGAGCACCGTTGCCCCCGCGGGGGTGACGGCGAGCGCGCCGGCGGCCGCGACACCCACAGCATCGCCGGACGCTGCTGTCTCGCGGGCGTTGAATACCATCGACAGTCAACTCAGCACGGTCGATGGACAGCTCAACGCCGCCAACGCCGGGTTGCACACGAGCGAAGGAAACCCAGCGCAGTGAACGCGCGATTGCTGCTGCGCGGCGTGGCGACCGTCGCCCTGACCGCGACGCTTGCGGCTGCGGGGTCGGTCGCGGTCGACGCCGACGGAACAGCGCCGACGTACCCGCTGCTCGCGCCCATGAAGGGGCTGTGCAACACGGGCGTGGTGCGGCGCGTCGCGGTGCTCAGCGCCGACAGCACGTTCGTCGAGACGTCGGTGGCGGTAACGGCCGCGGACCAGGCAACGCTGGAGCGGCAGATCAGTGCGGATGAGCACGGCCTCACGACGCTGAACGAAAAGATCCAACGCGACAGCACGACGACGCAGGCGTACAACGACTGCGCGTTGATCGTGACGGATTACCTGGTGTACGTCATGGAGGATCCGAAGATCCAGGAGGTCCTCGCGGCCGACGGTGTCAGCAAGGTCAACAGCACATTCGTGACGGTCATTCCCGAGCTGCAGGCACTCATCAACCTCTCGCCGGTTGCAGCCAGTGTCAAAGCGACGGCGCAGGCGGACCTCACCGACCTCAGCGCCAAGGTGAGCGCGTCGCGGACTTCGATTGCGGGTGTGACGTCGTCGGTGATCAACCTCGTGCCCGCCGGATGGCCGGGTGACGCGGCGACGTTGACGAGCGCCTGGCAGCGCATCAGTGCCGCGGGGACCGACCTCGCTGCCGCGCGGGCCGACGTCGACAGCATCCTGGGACTGCTCGGACAGTAATCCGCAGTGCCGCCGCGGCACGGTGTGAGGCACACGAACATGTGTTCCTCTATGCAAACTGGACACAGATCTGTAGGATCGCGACCACAGGACGTCCATCTGTTCGGTCCGACTCACCCTACGTCACATCAAACCCCCGAACCCGGTGGACGCCCCGGGGGAGCGTCATGGCCACCTTCGTCCGAAACCGCGTCCTCAATCAACTGGTGTGGTCAGCAGAAGAAGAACGGCTTCGGGTGCAGCGACGCGAAACGCTGTGTGAGCTCGACGGCCTGCTGACTCAGCTCGAAGAAGTGAACCTTCGCGGGGGACCCATTCCGACACGCGTGCTCGTCGCACTGCGTCGCCGTGGCGTCGTGTTCCGTCCGCGGACCTCGGCTGCCGAGCTCATCGAGGCCGTCTTCGCGGTCCAGGAGCGCTTCATGCGCCAGCCGGACGGACTGCCGCGCAGCGAGCCGGTGCACACCGCCACGGCCGAACTGCGGGGACGCCTGGCCTCCTGACGGTTACGCTTCGGGGGTGGATCCCGAGGCCGCCCGTCGCGCTGCCGGTGCAGCGGCAGTGCCACTGGTCACCGGCGGCATGCGCGTCGGTCTCGGCACGGGGACGACGGCGCACTGGTTCATCGTCGGGCTCGCGGAGCGGGTTCGCGCCGGCCTGAGCATCCGTGCGGTTGCCACGTCCCAGGCGAGTGCCGACCTCGCTGCTGCGCACGGCATCGTCGTTGAAGCGCTCGGCGTTGACGGGCTCGACCTTGCGGTCGACGGCGCCGACTCCGTTGATCCAGAGTTGCGACTCATCAAAGGAAGGGGTGGGGCGATGGTGCGCGAGAAGATCGTCGCCGCGTCTGCAGCGCGTTTCGTCGTCATCGTCGACGACTCCAAGACCCACCCGCTGCTGCACGGCCGGATTCCCGTCGAGGTGGTCCCGTTCGGGTGCGGTCGCACGGTGCGCACGCTCGCCGATCGGACGGGACTCGGCTTCACCTTGCGTCCGGGTGCCGACGGCAACCTCTTCCAGACCGACAACGGCAACGCCATCGCCGACAGCGACGAGGCTGATATCACCGACCCGTCCGGCTTGGCCCGGGCGATCGAGACAACGCCGGGATGTGTGGGCCATGGGCTGTTTCTCGGCATGGCAGACCTGGTCCTCGTCGGGCATGCCGACGGCACGGCGGACCGCCTCACCGCGCGCTGAGCCGTGCTCCGCGTGCGCACGCGGCGATACAGTCGCTTCGGGCGGATAGCTCAGCTGGTTAGAGCGCCTCGTTTACACCGAGGAGGTCGCGGGTTCGAGCCCTGCTCCGCCCACGCGCAGGATTGTCACTTACTCGAAAGGATCTCGGCCTGACGATCAACGCCATGGCAGCGGTATCGCTCTGCGCTCGGAGTCGCACGTCGTGAGGCGGCGCCTGCTCAGCAAGCCCTTCATCATCGGCATCGCCGCGGTGATCGTTCTTGCCGGAGTTGGAACCTTCTTCCTCACGCGCGGTGATCCAGCCAGCGTCTCGTATCGCACATCGACAGCGACGCTCGGCACGGTGACCCAGACCGTCTCGCTCTCCGGGAACCTCGCCCCCGACGGCGAGACCGATCTCGATTTCGAGGGTGCCGGCAAGGTGACGTCGGTCAACGTGCAGTCGGGCCAGACCGTCACGGCAGGCGAGGTCCTCGCGACGCAGGACCCGACCAGCCTCGACGCGAGCCTCCTGCAGGCGCAGGCGACTCTCTCGTCCGCGGAGGCAAAGCTCTCGCTCGACCGCGCGGGTGCGACGGGCTCGACCCTCACCCAGGCCGAAGGTCAGGTGAACAGTTCCAAGGTGCAGTACGAGACAGCAGTGACGAGCCTCGCCGACACCAAGGCAGTCAACGCGCAGACGGTGAGCCAGGCGTACAGCGCGTACACCCAGGCACAGGCGACCGCCAGCACGGCCGGCTGCACCGCGAGCTCGACGACGCCGCCCTGCCCGCAGGACGAGCAAACGCTCACCCAGGACTTCCAGACGTGGCAGGCCGCCGAGGTCAAGGCCGCGCAGGGTGACGACCAGGCACAGGGACAGGTCAACTCCGACAAGGTGCAGTGGCAGAACGCCGAGGCGTCGCTGTCCTCGCTCGAGACCGGATCGACGACAGAGCAACAGATCGAGATGGATCAGAGCCAGGTCGACATCGCGCAGGTCGGCGTCACTGATGCTGAGGCTGCCGTCGCCGCCACGACCCTCAAGGCGCCCAGCGGGGGCATCGTCGAGGAAGTCAACGTGACCTCGGGTGAGGAGGTCTCGAGTGGCGGGACAGGCGGCGCCTCTGCATCGGGTTCGTCCACCCACGCGATCGTGATCATCACGCCGGGCGTGTTCGAGGTCACCGGGTCGGTGAGCGACTCGCTCGTCAACGAGATCGCCGTCGGGCAGACGGCAGAGGTCGTCGCAGCCGGCTCGAGCGATGCGGTCGCGGGCAAGGTCACCGAGGTCGCCGAGGAGGCGACGGTGACCTCCGGTGTCGCGACCTTCCCTGTGACCGTCGTGCTGAGCGGCGCGAGCCCATCGCTTCGCCCGGGGATGTCGGCATCGGTGAGCGTTGTCATCAACCAGGTGGTCGGTGTCGTGACGGTGCCGACGAGCGCGGTGCACACGACCGGTGCGGGCAGCACGGTGTCGCTGTTCGTGAACGGCAAGCCGGATCCGGTGACGGTCACGGTCGGCGCAGCGGACGCGACTCGCACGCAGATTCTCAGCGGCGTCAAGGTCGGTGATGTCGTTGTCATCGCGACGATCACGAGCACGATTCCGACGACCACCGGCACGACGGGCCGTAGCCTCACCGGCGGCGGCGGCGGGTTCGGTGGTGGCGGTGGCTTCGGGGGCGGCGGCGGCACGGGCCGCGCAGGCTGACGTGGCTGCGGAGATCATCCGCCTCGTCGACGTGTGCAAGGTCTACGGCGAAGGAGACGCGGAAGTGCGGGCGGTCGACGGGGTTTCGCTGTCGGTCAAGGAAGGCGATTTCCTTGCGGTGATGGGTCCTTCCGGCTCAGGAAAGTCGACGCTCATGCACATCCTCGGTTGTCTCGACGTCCCGACGAGCGGTGAGTACCGCTTTGCGGGTGAGGACGTCAGCAGCATGAACGAGCGCGAGCTCGCAAGCATCCGCAACCGCCGGATCGGCTTCGTCTTTCAGCAGTTCCACCTCCTGTCGTCGATGTCGGCGTGGCGCAACGTCGAACTCCCGCTGCTGTACCGCAGCTCGCGCGATCGCAAGCAGACGGCGTTGAACGCGCTCGCGCAGGTCGGACTCACGGGGCGGGTGCAGCACCGTCCCAATCAACTCTCCGGTGGCCAGCAGCAACGCGTCGCGATCGCGCGAGCGCTGGTCACGGATCCGACCATGATCCTTGCGGACGAGCCCACCGGCAACCTCGACTCGAAGGCGAGCCGCGAGGTGCTCGACATCCTGACGGGCCTGAACAAGTCGGGCCACACCATCATCCTCATCACGCACGACCCCAACGTCGCCAACGTCGCGGAGCGCGTCGTGGAGATGGCGGACGGTCACCTCCGGGACCGGGTGGCGGCATGAGCCTGCTGCGTACCTTCGAGACCGGCATGCGCGGGCTGCTCGGCCACCGCCTGCGTTCGGTGCTCACGACGCTCGGGATTCTCTTCGGCGTCGCGGCCGTCATCTGCACCGTCGGCATCGGCACCGCGTCCGCGAACTCGGTCAACTCCCGCATCGCCGCGTTGGGCACGAACCTCCTCACGGTGTCGCCCGGAAGCACAGTGAGCTTCGGCGTCCGTGGGGGAGCAGGCTCGGCGAACACGCTGACGATGAGCGACGTCGAGGGTCTCGAGGACAAGTCGGACGCCCCGGACATCGGCGCGGTGGCGCCCGTTGTCTCAGGCAGCGCGACGATCGTGAGCACGAGTTCGAACGAGTTCGACGACGATTCAGGGCAGCACCGCGTCGTGGCTTGCAACCAACGCGCGCACGCTATCGTCCGGCATCTTCATCACGACGAAGGAAGTGCAGCAGCACGCGCAGGTCATCGTCCTCGGGGCGACGACGGCGACTGACTTGAATGCGATCACCGGCGACCAAGTGACGATTGGTGGGAACCCCTTCCAGGTGATCGGCATCCTCACCTCGAGTGGCAGCACCGGATTCACCAACAACGATGACCTCGCGGTGATTCCCATCACGACCGCGCAGGACGAGGTCACCGGCGGCAGCCCCAATTCCGTCCAGCGGATCCTGCTCAGTGCGAGCAGCTCCAGCACCATCGGATCGGCCTACGACGAGGCCGATCAGTTGCTGCTCCAGACGCACCACATCACGAATGCTGCCGCTGCGGACTTCAGCATCACCTCGGCCTCCACGCTGGCATCGACGGCGGCATCCGTCACCACGACGCTGACGATCCTGCTGGCGAGCGTTGCGGCGATATCGCTGCTCGTCGGCGGCATCGGCGTGATGAACATCATGCTGGTCTCGGTCACCGAGCGCACGCAGGAGATCGGGCTTCGCAAGGCGCTCGGCGCGACGCCGCGAGACCTGCTCCGGCAGTTCCTCATCGAGGCCGCGACCTTGAGCTTCGTCGGCGGCGTGCTCGGAGTTGGCGCTGCGCTACTGGCGGGTTTCCTCGTGCCGCGGCTCGCCAACATCGCCGTGACGATCACGGCGGCACCGGTGATCATCGCCGTGGCAGTTGCGGCCGGAGTTGGCCTGATCTTCGGTGTCTATCCGGCGGCGCGTGCCGCCCGTCTTGCACCCATCGCGGCCCTTCGAGCCGAATGACACTCACCGCCGTTATCCCGTTGGGAGGAACCACCTCATGAATCGAGCCATCCTTGGCGCCGCCGGCGTCATGGTGAGTCTTGCGGTCGTCGCCTGCGGCAGCTCTGCCCCGAGCGCTGCCGCGACGAGCAGGCCGTCCGCATCGCCGGGCGGCCGGCGCGGGTTGGCCGGCAACGCCACCTTCGGACAGCTGGTGCAGATCAACGGCACCACGCTCATCCTCAGCGGCACGAACGGGGACTCGACGGTCACGTACGCGACGACAACCACGATCACGCAGACCGACACCGAGACGGTCGCGGATATCACCGCCGGGAACTGCATTACCGCGATCGGCAGCAAGGGTGCCGACGGAACGCTGACGGCGACCACCGTGACGCTCAGCGCGCCGACAAACGGCTCGTGTGCAACCGCAGGCTTCGGTGGTGGCGGCTTCGGTGGTGGGGGAACCGGCACCGGCAGCCCCCGGCCGAGCTTCTCGCCGCGACCGAGCTTCTCGCCCCCGGCCGGTGCGTCCGGATTCACGGCGACACGTGGCCAGGTGAAGTCGGTGTCGGGCACATCGGTGACCGTGACCGAGACGACGGGCACGACAACGACGATTGACGTGCCGACCACGATCAAGGTGACCGTGTCCACGGTCGTGACAGCGACCGCGCTCGAGACCGGCCAGTGCCTCACCGCGATCGGCGCGAAGGACAGCTCCGGCGCTGTTGCCGCGCGAGCGTTGACCATCTCCCCGGCAGGAGCCAACGGGTGCACCGCGGGCTTCGGCGGCTTCGGCGGTGGCGGCGGCTTCGGAGGCGGCGGTGGCTTCGGTGGCGGTGGGGGTGGCGCACCGACCAGTGCGTGACACCATCAACTGATGCGAGTGCTCGTTGCGGAAGACGATCGTGGCCTTCGGGAAGTCCTCGTCCAGGGCCTCGAGGAGGCCGGGTACTTCGTTGACGCGGTCGCGGCCGGCGACGAGGCGATCGACCAGCTGCGCTTCTACGAGTACGACGTCGCCGTCGTCGACTGGCGCATGCCACGCGTCAGCGGGCTCGAGGTCGTGTCGTGGGCACGGCGGAACAACCGCCCGACGGCGATGCTCATGCTCACGGCTCGCGACACACCGTCGGACCGCATCGAGGGGCTCGATGCCGGCGCCGACGACTACCTCATCAAGCCGTTCGATTTCGGCGAGCTGGTGGCGCGGATCCGCGCGTTGCAGCGGCGCCCGCGCAACGTCGACGGGCCTGCGATCACCCGCGGATCACTCACGCTCGACCCCGCGCGCCGCGAGATCGAGGTCCACGGATCGGCGGTGAACCTGACATCCACTGAGTTCAACATTCTCGAGTTGCTCTTGCGCCGCTCGCCGGCGGTCGTGGACCGCAAGTCGATCGCCGAGCACGCGTGGCGCGACGAGACCCAGCCGCTGGGGTCGAACGCGATCGATGTGCAGATGAGCCGCCTGCGAGCGAAACTCCCCAACAGTGGTGTGCAGATCGTGACGGTACGCGGCGCGGGGTACCGCTTGGAGGAGGCATGAACCGGCGGCTCGAGCGGGTCAATGTCGCCTCGCTGCGGGTGGCGCTGATCAGCACCGGTGTCGTCGCCGTCGTCTACGCGATCTTCTCGGTCGCGGTCGTCATGGTCGTCACCAGCAATCTGACGTCCCAGGTGGACGGCAAGCTGGCGACCCAACTCCAACACTACGAGCGATCGCTCCCGAGGTCCGACACCACCAACGGCGTCGGTGATGTCGGTCAGGGAGGCCTCAACACGCCGCCGCTCGTGTGGCTGCTGTACTCGCAAGACCACCAGGTGACGAGCATCGCGGACGGCACCACGCTCCCCGAGGCCGCTGCGCAGGTGAGTGAACCCACGACGATCCAGCTCGAGGGCATCGACGTGCGCATGGTCGGTGCACCAGTCCTGACGAACCTCGGCCCGGCCCGTCTTGTCGTCGGGTTCAACGTCGACTCCATCTCGCAGGCACGGTCGTCGCTCATCGTCACCGAGACCGTCGCCGGAGTGGTGCTGTTCGTCCTCGTGTTCTCCGGGACGCTGCTCGTCGGTCGACGGGTCGGGGCGCCGATCGAGATCGCCCGCCAGCGCCAGCTCGAGTTCACCGCCGATGCATCGCATGAGCTGCGCACGCCACTCGCCGTGATCGAGGCGCAGACGAGCCTCGCGCTCAGCCAGGACCGCGACCCCGCCTGGTACCGCCACGCCTTCCAGCGGGTGGGATCGGAGAGCGGCCGCATCCGGCGCCTCGTCGACGACCTGCTCTGGCTGGCCCGCGTCGACACCCCGCAGGGCAGGCCGGGCGCCGAGCCGGTCGAGGTCGGCATCCTCGTCCAGCAGGCCGCCGAGCGGTTCGCCGCTGTCGCGGAGAGCCGGGGCATCACCCTGCAGGTATCGGTCGGCCTCGGGCCGCTGGCGGTCATGGGGTCGTCCACATGGCTCGACAGGCTGCTCGGGGTCCTGCTCGACAACGCGTTCAAGTACGCGCCGACGGGAGGGACCGTCGGGCTCAGCGCCGGGGTCGAGGGCAACCGGGTCCGCGTCATCGTCGAGGACTCCGGACCGGGCATTCCGGAGGAGGAACGCCCCAAGATCTTCGATCGCTTCCATCGGGCGATGGACCAGGGGTACGGTTCGGGGCTCGGGCTGGCGATCGCGGACGCGGTCGTCCGCCATACCCACGGCCGCTGGGAGGTGAGCACCTCGGCCCTCGGCGGCGCTAGGATGGCCGTGAGCTGGCCCCGGGTGCTCGCCGGCTCGCGAGATCAGGCCGAGGCCGATCCGGCGGTCAGCTGGACCGTTATGGGGCAGGGCCCGGTCGGCGAAAAGGGCTAGGGCTCCGAACTCCCGCCGAGATCGGCGGGGGAGAGAAGCTCACTCCAGATGGCACAATTCGGTCAGTTCATGCCATCATCTTCCATAACGAAACCCTGTCTGGAGGAGCCGGAGCATGACCAAGGGAGCTATGGCGACGCTGAGCGCGGGGGTTGCCGTCTTTGGGTTCGATCCTGAGCCCGGGACCCCGGCGAGCCGCGCGTTGCACGTGCTCACCGTGAAGCGGACCCTGCCGACAGGCGATCTGGGGCCCAAGGAGCGGTTCACGGAGGCGGCCCTGCGGGCGGCCTCCGAAGCAGGCATCGATCTCGGCGGCGGACGTCGCGCCACTCGCGGCGGGCAGCGCCTGCATCTCGTCGGCGTCGATGACGACCCAGCGCGCGCCCGGAGCGTGACCGTCTGGTATTACGCCGCGGCCCCGTACGGCCCGCTGGCAGGCCCCGGCACCTGGTCGGCGACGGGTCGAGGCCTCCATCTCGACGCCCAGGGAGCGCCGGCACTGCGCAGCGCGCTCGACCGGCTCCGGGCCGACACCCGGCAGCTTGCTGGGGCGGCTGCACTCGTCGGCGACGTCTTCACGGGTGACGACCTCCTCCGGCTTCATGTGGCGCTCCACGGCGGCCCAGAGGGGAGCGAGCGGACCTTCCGCCGCCGGATCCAGGAACTCCGCGACTCCGGCGTCCTGCGCCCTGTCCGCGACACCGAGGTGGCGGCGCTCCGGCTGCGGGTGCCCCGGTTCCGGTCGCCGGCGGGGACGGGTGGGCGTCCGCCCGAGCTGCTTCGCTACTCCGGTGCCGGCGGCGAGGACGAGCAGCTCGCGGCTCTCCGGGCTCGTCGAGCCGGCTGACGGCTACCCGGCGTCGGCAGGCCAGGCCTGCTCGCCGCTGCTGAGGACGAGGGTCACGGGGCCGTCGTTGACGAGATCGACCTCCATGTGGGCGCCGAACCGCCCGGTCGCAACGGTGAAGCCGAGGCCGCGGAAGGCCGCGACGAACGCTTCGTACAGGTGTTCCGCACGATCCGGGGCGGCCGCTCGGATGAACGATGGGCGGTGGCCGCGCGACGTGTCGGCATGGAGCGTGAACTGACTGACGACGAGCGCGGCACCCCCGGCCGCCGCGAGATCGAGATTCATGTGCCGGTCGGCGTCAGGGAAGATCCGAAGCGTCGCGATGCGGCCGGCGAAGCGGCGGGCAATGTCTTCATCGTCCTCGGGCCCGATCGAGAGGAGGACGCACACGCCGGCCTCGATGGCTCCGACCCGCTCCCCGGCGACATCGACTGCGGCGCGACTGACCCGCTGGACGACCGCCCTCACTCGAGGAAGCGGAGCCCGCGCCAGATGCGGAGCGCCTCAGCCTCGGCCTCGAGGAAGCTCGGGCGCGAGTCGCGCATGCCGTGGACGAGGAAGCTCCAGCTGCGCCGCTCGCCATCGCTGCCCTCGAGGGTGCCGAAGGCGGTGCCGAGCGCCCGAGGTGGATACATCTCGATGCGCTCGCCGCCGCGCATGCGCTTGAAGATCGGGCGGCGGACGAGGATCGAACTCCAGGGCGCGGTGGTCGGCGAGACGTCCGTTGACGAGATCGACGGTGCGCAGCTTGGCGATCGGGTTGTCGGGGTCGCGGATGACCACCTGGCAGGAGAATCGCTCGGACAGGTCGCGAAGGACGAAGACGAGCGCGAGCGCATCGGTCTCGTCGCCGGCGACGTGGATGAAGGCCGCGGCGGCGAGGTCGCTGCCCTCGGGATGCTCGCGGATGTCCTCCGCGATCACCTGCTCGAAGAAGAGCTGACCGAAGAGGTCGGTGGTGTACGCGTCGGCGAGCCAGGGCACCTGGTCGCGCCATTCCCGGCACGTGACGAGCTCGGTGAAGCGCTCGTGGAGGGCGTCCCGGTCCTCGGCCGCGACGTCATGGAGCCGAACGTGGATGACGCGGGCCATGCCGTGAATTGTACGGGCGGTTTGAACTCAGCAAACGCTCCATCGGATCTCACCGTTCCGGCCGTTACACTGCGTCCCGGATCGCCGAGGTAGCTCAGTTGGTAGAGCACAGGTCTGAAAAACCTGGTGTCGACAGTTCGATCCTGTCCCTCGGCACCATTACTTGAATACGAAGTACGGCGACGAATATCTACAGATTAGTAGGGCGTGTCACCTACCGCTGACACCTTCGTTGCTGAGAGTCAGAGCCCTACTGTGTATATACGTGTATATTCGTCATGTGAAGGTCGTCAAAGTCCGTCGTGTTGGCAACAGCAATGTGGTTTCTCTTCCCCGAGAGTTCGAGGCGGCGGGCTATGGACCGGGCGCAACGGTCCTGGTTGAGCAGTTGGAGGACGGGAGCCTTCATCTCGTGCGCACGGACGAGTTGCGCGATCTGATCCGCAGCAGAGGGAAGCGCCTCATCGCCGAGCATGCGGAGGCGCTCGCGATTCTCGCCGGCCACGACCGTGGCGCTGTGCTGCACTCGGCCAACGTCGGTCGAATCTCCTGACGAGAATCAAGGATGTGGTCGACCTTGCGCGGCACGTCGTTTCTCGACGAGTCGACGACTACGCGACCGCTCTACGCCACGGGCAGTGCGTAGTACCCGACGACATCGACGATGAGATCGACGCCGCCCACGTTGTCGAACAGGTTGATGCTGCCGTCCGATCCGATCCCGACGACGACCAGGTTGGTGGCCGTCTGATCAGGACCCGGATTGACATCCGAAACGTCTGGCTTGTTCGTCGAAGCCGGCCCCGGATACACGCTGACGTACGTGTTCATCGTCGCATTGACCGCGGTGACGTTGGCAACAATGGCGACCGGCGATCCGGCATCCCCTGTGTCGACCGGGATCCCGTCGATGCCCGCGACGTCAACGTTGAGTACATCACCGCCGGCCACGATCCCCTTACGGCAGTTCGTCGTGGCGATCCGCGTGTCACAGACGCGGGCCGGCGTCGCGAGTGCGGTGAACCCCGACCCTGATGTCGTGGTGAACCAGCCGTCGATGTCGACGGCGATGTTCACCGACCCCACGCTGTTCCAGATCGACACCGTGCAGACGCCGGTGACGCAGGTCACCGGGACAATGACGCGGTTGGGGAGGACCGCATGTGCGGCAATGTTCAGATTCGATGCATTTGGTCTGCTGCCGGCACCGGCGAATGCCGTCAGCACCGTGGGCAACGTCGGAGCGATCGCCGTGAGGTTGAAGACCACGGCGCTCACGGCTGCTGGGACGGGACTTCCGGAACCGTTCACCGTGAATGTGAATGTCTGATTCGGCCCGATGGGTGAGAGCCCGCCTGTGTCACAGGGGTTGGGGTTGATCCCGCCGCCCGAGGCGCGTGTGTCGCAAATACGGACCGGTGTGGTCGCCGGCGTATACAGCCCTGCCGTCGATGAGTCGACGTAGCCCTCGATGTCGAGGATCACGTTGGTGCCGCCCACGGAATTGAAGATGTCGATTTTCCCGGCGGTGCTGACGCCAACTTGGACCAAGTTCGCGAGCACCGTTCCCGCGTTAGGATTGAGGTTCGACGTTGTGGGATTGGTTGTCACGCCGTCAGGGTTCACTGAGAGGTATGTGTTCTTTGTCGGGTCCACAGCAGTCACGTTGACGACGACCGCAGTCACGCCCGACGATGGGACCGGACCAATACCGTCGATGGTGATAACGCGCGTGGCGCCTTGTGCGATCGGTCCGCTTCCGGCGCCGGTGCTGTCGTCGTTGCACTGATTCGCCAGGATCGCCCCTCCGACTGGGCGCGTATCGCAGACGCGGTACGGGGTTACGGCCGTGTACGCCTGCGTCGGTGGAGCGGTGACCGGCGCCGGTGGCACCGACCATTGGCTCACCCGATTGTTGTTCTCCTCGACGACGTAGAGGTCTCCGTCTGGGCCGAATGCGAGGCCCTGGGGCGTTCGCATCTGGCCCACGTGGGTGCCGTAGCCCCCAAAGGTACCGACCAACGTGCCACTGCGAGTGTACTGGGCGACCTGGTTGGTGCTCGAAAGTGCGATGTATAGATAGTCGGCGTTCCCGGTGATCCCAAACACTCCGGCGCTGGGGATCGAGGTGTTGACGTTGAAGGATCCGAGGAAGCCGCCCCCGTCCGACCACTGCGCGAAGTGAAACACCTTGCCGGTTGCGTCCGTGTCGACCCACACCGAGCCGTCACTGGTGTCCACCCAGATGCCACGGACGAAGCCCATGTTCTGAGCACTCCCCATTGTTCCGAGCAGCGTTCCGGTGTTGGTGAGTGCGACGACATCGCTGTCGTTGCTGTCCGCGACATAGACCGTCCCGCTGGCGGAGCAGGCGAGACCATACGGTGACTTCAGGGCTCCGTACGCCCAGACCTCCCTGGGCGGATTCACGCTGACATTCCACGCGACGGCTGTACTCGAATCGGTGTTGGCGACGATCAAATTGCCGGTCTGAGGATCGACGCAGAGCAATCGCGGGTAGTTCATCGTGGTATCGGTATCGCCGCGGAGCCCCCACTCACGGTCGTAGACGTAGCCACCGCTGCCGTTGGGAGCGAACTCCTCGATACGTTCGTTGAACATGTCGCTGACGTACATGTCGCCTGTGCTGTCAAAGGCCACGCCGCGCGGGCCGTTGAACCCGCCCGTTGGCGGAAGGTCGGGATTCGGTGTTGCCGGCGCCACAAACTGGAAATTGCCAAACTCGTCGAATACCTGATCGCGGAAGTAGCCAAGGTCCCCAACCCATACCTGATGGTCACCACTGACCGCGATGTCCCGGGCGCCGTCCTCGAACTGGCCGTTCCCCGTCCCGCAATTGCTATCCCCGGACGAGACACCATTGAAGTTCGCCACGAAAGCCCCGAAGCTGGGACTGGTCGGGTCGGCGTTGAACTCCTGGACAAGGCAGTTCTGCCCATTGGCGACGAAGGCCAGGTTGGTGGTCGTGTCAATGGCGAGTCCGCGCATGTCGAATGTGGTCGACACGCCGCCGGGCGGTGTGATCTCCGTGATGGGCAGGCAATCCGTTGTGGGCCACGGATTCTGCAGGCAGCTCGGGTCGTACACGTCGATGCGGTGCTTGCCCTGATTGGCGATCCAGATGTCACCCGCGCTGTCGAACGCCATGCTCCGGGTCGCCTCGAACGCGTATTGCGAGTCTGTGGGCGACACGAAGGTGGCCTTGTTCGTTACCGGGTTGAGGACGACCAGGTCAGCCTCTGGCGGGTTGTGCTTGTCGCCCCATTGGTTGGCGATGTAGACGAGTCCGTTCGGGCCGACGACGCACTGCGAGGGGTAGTCGAATGCCACGGTGTTTGTGGCTTCGTTGGTGCCCCAGCTGGTGACCCAGTTGCCGTCGGGATCGTACTGATTGACGTTGAAGAGGCTGCCCTCGGTCATGTACACATAGCCCTGAAAGGGCCCACCACTGTTGTCGACGCAGAGGCCGTACGGCGCTTGATTGGTGTCCGGTCCGAACCCGAAGGTGCTCTGGCTGAAAACGAATGGGGTGGCCGGTGTGCCGTCGGCGTTGTAATGCACGATCCGGTAGTTCCAGTAGTCACCGACCAGGATCGACCCGTCGGGCATTGTTGCCTGACCCCAGCCGTAGAGAGTCGCGGCGGCAGGTATCGGGTCGCCCTGGCTGTTGGTCAGCCCTACCGTCTCCCCGGGTGTGCATGCGGTGGGTTCGCAGCCGGCCGGCGGCGGAGCGCTGGCCTCGGCGACCGAAGGTCCCAACCCACCGAGAAGGCAGAGAACGGTGACGAGGCAGACGACCGTGCGGCTCCGCGTGTGCAGGCGCGCTCCGATACGGTGGGTCAAACCCACTCTCCCGACGTGAGAACGCGACCGGCTCCTGGTGTCCGCTCGGGGAGCATTACCAATTGCGGGAGCGCATTGTTCGCCTCAACTGTATCCAGTTTGAAACTAGCGGATCCGGCCGGAAGTTCGATCCATAGTGATCACGAGGTGAACTGCGCTACAAGCAGGTTATGGGCGGTATTCAGAAGCCCACCGACCGCCCAGCAGTCGTGCGAACTGACGCAGGCGACACCTGACAAGGTCGCGCCGTCGGTGAGCACCGGGACGATGACCCAACCACTGCTGAGGTGGTGCTCAATGAGTGTGTGGTAGTTGATCGGGCGACCAGCGTCGCGGCGGTAGCCGACGGCCCAGCAGTCACTGGTACCGACGCACGCCACATCCGTCAACCATGCCCCTGACGAGCGCGGGCTTGGGACGACGCTCCAGCCAGTCCCGTCGTAGTGCTCCGTGAGAGCCACATTTGGCCCCGCCCCGCTGCGGTTGGATTGTCCGACGGCCCAGCAGTTGCTGGCACTCGCACAGGTCACGCTGGCGAGGTTGGCGTCCGGCACATCATTCGGCACAACAACCCAGCCACTCCCCGTGTTGCTCTCAATCAATGCGCCGCCAGTCCCGTCTTCCCCCACCGCCCAGCAGACGTTTGCCTTGCAAGTGACGTCGTCCAAAGCAGCCGGGTTGAGAGTGCTGACGACCGCCCAACTCCCCCCGGTGTACTGCTCGATCACGCTACCAACGGCCCAGCAGTTGCTAGCGGTGAGGCACGCGACGTTCAGCAAGCCGTCTTGAGGTGCGAGGCTGCTGACCTGCGTCCAGCTACTGCCGTCATAGTGCTCAATGAGCGTCGTGTTTGGGCCCCCAGTTCCGCTGTCGAGGTACGTACCGACGGCCCAGCAGTTACTGGCGGTGACGCAGGTCACGCCAGTCAACGTGCCCTCTGCGTAGAGCGGTGGGGTGGGTGCGATGCTCCAGCCACTTCCGGTGTTGTGTTCGATCAGTGCCTGACCGGTATCACCATCGGAGCCCACGGCCCAGCAATCGCTGGTACCAACACACGCGACGTCCAAAAGCCTCGAAGAAGCGTCGGGAATGGGGGCGGGAGCAATGGCCCAGGACCCCGTGGAAGCCATGGCAGTCCCCACAGTTGCACCCATGGCAACAGTGGCAACCACGGCCCCGGCGGCAGCGCGCAACAGCGTGGACGTGCGGCGGTAGGACTCAAGCACCGGTACCCCCCCTCGTGACGGACGATCAAGGGGCCTGACGTTTTGCATCGCCCCCTGTCAGCTTCACCTTATCATCGATGGGCGGCACGGGTAGGTGACACGCCGACTGGGCAGCTGCGATCTCTCATCCAACACTTACCGCACCGGGCTGGAGTGGGTGAGGGCACGCTCACTCGCGCCTGTCGCGATCGGTCGATTCGTGCGACCACTTGCGTCGATTGTTCACAGTTGACAATCGGAGCCGGCCACCCGCATCTGACGCCAGCGCGTGGGCATGTCTCAGCGTGCGCTGGAGCTGCCGCAGGATGTGAATGGTTGCCTCATCAGACCATCCGACAGTCGCCTGCCAATCAGATCCGGACCCGACGACATCACTGACGAAGACCACTTCGGTTGCCAACAGAGCGCGAGTCCAGTCGCGCCGCGACAGAGGTTGGCCGTCACGCAGCGCCGGTACAAGCCGCTTTGATTGCAGAAAGAGATCCTCGACGTCTGCGAATCCCATCGCGCGCGCAAACGAATCGGTGCACCGCGCGGGTCCGCTCCACTCGATCAGTCCAGCGCTCAACAGCCGGCGTTCGTCTGCGGTCAACTCGATCGCGATCGGCTCAGCGAGGTCCATCCGGTGGCATGATGCCACCAGCCCTCGCTCAGACCGGGGGCAATACACGCTGCAGCCCCATCCTCGTCACGAGCGCGTAGCAACGAGGCCCTCCGAGTTCCCAGGGACAAAGAATCTACCGCTGTGGCAGTCTCGTCCTCCGGCTGGGACGTTCGTCCGGGAAATCCACGGACGACGCGAGCGTTCCTTGGCTCCGTCGTCGTTGCCCAATTTGTCGTCGTAGGGGCGGCGAGGAACGTTGGCGCGGGGCGCTTTGGCCGCGCCGGAGGGACTGCGCCCTCGGGAGGAAGATCGCCGCGGCCATAGCCCCCGTCGGCGGGTCGACGACGAAAGAGTTCGGACGGCCGCTAGCCGCAATTGCCCAAAGCAGCGCGGTTCGGGCGGGATCGCCGTACGCCAAGCACGCAATTCGCTGTCTTCCATCGACGCGTGACTCATGTCAACGATGATTCGAGGCGCACAGGAGAGCGACGTCTGGCTCAGCCCAGCATCCGTCGATCACCCTGACGCGCCTGCATCGCGGACGCCGGTGTCTACCATTGCCTCGTGGCCTTCCCCACCGATAATGACGTACGTCGAGCTCGCCGTCGCGTTTTCTGGCTGGTGGTTGTGGCAGTGCCGCTTGGTTTCACCGCGGTAGTCCTTCTCCTGAGCTACTTCTTCGGCGGCGCAGGTTGGATCGGGCTCTGAGGGCGCATCGGGAGAAGACGGTCCCCCAGGCCAGCGTCGCCTGACGTGAAGGGATTACACACCGGTTTGGGGGTCGCTGACGAATGTCCCAAGCGACAGGTGGTGCCGGTCAAAATGACACCTAACCTGACACCTTCGTCCGTGCACGGCGATGGATATCGGCGGACGTTCACGCCTCTGATGCGGCGCAGTTTGAATACGACAACGGATGCTAGAGGACCTTGGCGAACGTCAGTTCGCTCGACTGAAAACCCGGTGTCGACAGTTCGATCCTGTCCCTCGGCACCACCATTTTGAATACGAACCAGCGCGTCTGCCATCCACAGATTTGTAGGATGCGACACCGACCCTGACACCTTCGTTGCCGTGTCGGGCCCAGGTTCGCGCTGCGGCAGGCCTCCCCCGACCAGGCTTTCTGTTCGCCAACGATGCTGGGGCCGGTCTTGCGATCGTCACCGCTTCGTGGGTACCTGCTGGTGACCAACGCGCCACTCTGGGACGAGCGCAATGACCATTGATGACCAGGGCCTCTCCGGGGCAGATCGTCCCGAGGGATACGCAGGCCGGCACCTTCGGCTGCATCCGCGCGTCTTCTGGCTCTTGGTATCGGCAATGCTTCTCGGTGCGGGTGGCGTAGTGAGCGCGGCATACGTCTCACCGATCTTCGTGATCCCGGAAGCGCTTGTGGTGGCCGTCGTGGCCGACGGAACGGTGCCTTTCAGCGGCGGATGGCAAGGATGGCGGCGGCGAGTCGATCGAATTCGGGTAGGAATGTTCGTGGCCTGGTACGTCGTGGGGCTGCTCGGGCTGTCGCTCATGGCCTTCGTGATCCGCGGTCAAATCTATTTCTGATCGCATGCTCAACGTCGTGACGCTGCGCTGAGTCGACCACGGAGCAACACAGCAAACCGACATCGGAATCCCCGATGCCAGCCGGCGGGATCCCGACAGTCGCGGCGGTGGGTCGACTGGAGGCGATATAGGTCGCGACACTGGTCCGCTTGCACTTTCCTTGACGGTTATATAACCTAGTAGCAATGTCTCGTCGTGACCCCCTGAGCCTCGCGTTCGCCGCCCTGGCCGATCCCACTCGCCGGGCGATCCTGGAGCGTCTGGGGTCGGGTGAGGCCGGGGTCGTCGAGCTCGCGGAAGCTTCCACCCTGACCCAGCCTGCCATCACCAAGCACCTGAAGGTGCTCGAGCGGGCAGGCCTCATCGGCCGCGCTCGCGATGGGCAGCGCCGCCCTGCGCGACTGCAACTCGACGGCCTGCTCCCTGTGGACGACTGGCTTCGCCGTGCGCACGCCGAATGGACCGACCGTCTCGACCGTCTTGAGGCACATCTTGCAACCCAGATCGAAGCAACCATGAAGGAGGAGAACCCCGATGCCTGAGACCCGCGCGGCAGTGGACGTCCGATCCGCGATCCCCACCAAACAACTCGTCATCGAGCGCACCCTCAGTGCCTTGCCTGAGCGCGTCTTCGACGCCTTCACCGACCCGGAACAGCTCATGCAGTGGTGGTGGCCCAATGGCTTCACGTGCCCGGCCGCGGAGGTGGATCTTCGCGTCGGCGGCACGTACAAAATCGCGATGGAGTGGCCGGACTTCATCCCCGCGGACGCTCAGGTATCCCAATACCTCGGCGGTGAGTACTTCGAGATCAACCGTCCGCACCGGCTCGTCATGAGCGGCCGGGCCATCAACGACGGCCAGGGCGAGCTGTTCGCGACTCTCATCGAGTTGACCTTCGAGGCTCGAGACGGGGGCACGGCACTCACCATGCGCCAGTCGTACTTCGAGCCGATGCCACCCGCCGACGCGTGGGCAGGTGCCGAGCAGGGCTGGTCCGAGCAGCTCGACAAGCTCGAGCGGCTCCTCGCCGGCTGACGGCGTCACATCCAAGCACAAGGAGACGGCGATGCCAGAACTGCTCATCGACTTCATCACGTCGCTCGACGGCTATGGGGCGGCCGACGGCTGGCCCGGTTGGTGGGGCCTGCAAGGACCCGAGTATCTCGGGTGGCTGAACGAGCAGCCCGAGGGGGAATACACCGTCCTGATGGGTGCGACGACGTACCGCGTCATGTCGAAATTCGCCACAGACGGTGAGCCAGGTACCGAATCCATGGCGACCATGTCGAAGGTGGTGTTTTCGAAAACGCTGCACGAACCACTGCCCATGCCGAACACGAAGCTCGTCGCTCAGGACCCCGTCGATGCCGTGCGGGCGATGAAGGACGAGGCCTCCAAGTCGATGCGCACCATCGGAAGTCTCACCCTCTGTCGATCCCTGTTGAGGGCCGGTCTCGTCGATCGCTTTCGCGTGGTTGTCTTTCCCGTCATCACCGGAAGCAGCGGGCGTGAGCGGATCTACGACGGATATCCCGACGTCGCTCTCGATATGGTGCGCAGCCGCACCTTCGATGGTCGCATCCAACTCCTCGAGTACATTCCGACGATTTTGTCCGGGCCGCCGGAGCCGGCTCACGTCACCGCCTGACATAAGGACGCCCGTTGGTGTTCACGCTGGAGACCCCAATCTGGAGAACGACCTCCGCGCCAGGACGCACCTGCGGTTTCAGCGGCCTGAGCTCGAATCACTTGCAAACTGGGATGACCGCCCCGACCTGACTCGCGGCCAAGCGGCAACGGATTCGCCGGGAGGCAAAAACCGCGTGGACGGCTCTCGCCGGCGACCTGTCCCTCCTCAACGCTGCTGGCGCAGGCGACTACGCCTTCGAGCGTCCGCGCATCAGCAACCAGCCAATGATGGCGAGCACCACGATGACAACGATCACGTAAACGACGATCTCTTTGGTCCCGAATGCGCTGAAAGCGAGCATGAGCGTTCTCCTTGGTCGGGCTTTGGAGGCGGCTGTTGCCGCCACGAAGGGGACGTGGGCCGCATCCTACGATCCTGATCCCCTGCGTTGCGCGAACAGTCAGCGGATGACAATGGACGGGCGGACGTCAACCAGGACTGGCGACCTCGTTACGGACGCTGGGACTCCGCTCGCTAAAGCTCGCCGCCGCCTCGCTTCTCGCGGTCGAGTGCCGGCTGCCGCGGCGGATTCGCCGGTTCGTTGATCAAGCCGTCAAAGCGCTCAGTTTCAGCTTGTGCTGCGTCGAGTGCAACGGTGGGATCGGTGGTCCGAGACCCATTCTCACCGCGATCTTCGGCGGCCGAGTGGCCGGCATCGTGTTCGCGCAGCTCATCCGGAGCCGCACGATCGTCCCGCTTCTCGTATTCCCCCGCGATCTGTCGATCAGTCTCCTCAAGAGCCTTCTTGGCCTTGCCAAGAAGTCCCGGCTCGTCCGAAGCCTCCTCTTTCACTTTCTCGGCAACTTCGTGAGCGTTCTGTGGCCGGAAGCCCGGTGTCTTCTCATCCACAACGGATGAGGGCGAAGCCGTCGTTCCGTGGTCGCCAGCGAACTCCGCATCCACCCAATTCGAATCGCCGGGCTTCGATTTGCTGTCGTCTCGAGCGTCGCTCATGACTAGTACCTCCATATCACGTTGGGCTATTTCATGATACTCCGACTATCATTTCTGGCGCCTCGGAGGATCCAATCGAACCCACACCAAAGACCGCCTACCAAGCAGGTGGCCGTCGGTTGCCGACCGGAACGTTCATCTGGTGGGAGAACGCGACGATTTCGTGGTGACGTCGTCAGGAACCGCTCATGGGGCGACCACCGGTTGGATGAGGACGGGACCAAGGGTCGGGTCGAGCTCGGTGGACTGCATGACTCCCGGCGGGGTGATGACGTCCATCGCCTTCGGCACCGCGGTTGGGTCAACGGTGCAGATCGGCGCCGTCCCGCCACTTGCGCACACACCAAAGCTGTAGGCGCCTGCCGTCGACGTGAAGGCGCGCGCCTCGTCTGAGCTGTACCCGTCCTGCCCTGTCAGCACAACGCTGAACCCCAGCCGGACGTTGGGACGCCAAACTCGGCCTCGGGGAGTGCGACGGTAATCGTTCCATCGGACTGCACGGCAAGGGCGTACGCGGTACCCACGGAGTTACCGTCAGCGTCGACCCAAACCGGTGATGCGAAGCCTTGCACCTCGACCATCTGGCTCCAGGCACCGGACGATGCGATCGCGTAGTTGCGCGATGTGAACGCAGCCTCGGTGGACGTGGGTGCGGCGCCCGGCACATGCACGTAGACATCGAGCAGCTGGGCCCCATCGGTCTCTCCGAAGGTGGGTGTCAGGTTGGCGATCGTCGTCCGCAGGTACGCAAAGGTCCCATCGCTCAACACCTGGAACCGGGTGATGTCGAATGCCCCTGCCACGAACTGGGAGTCGGTTGGATACTGGTACGTCCCGGGTCCATTGTCGTCACCCGTTGGGTCGGTGACATCGAGGACCGTTGTGCCGCCACTTGCGTCTCTGATCAGTGTGACCTGCGCGTAGCCGGGTGCTCCGCCCGCCATTCGCAGTCGCCGAGGCGGTGATCACGTTGTTGCCAAAGCTGATCGCGACCGGAATCGAGAAGTTGCCGTCACCGTCCGCGACCGCCGTGCCGATCGCGGGGGTGCACCGGTCGTGGTGTCGGCCGACTCGACCGTCACCGCCGCGTTCGGGGTGGTGACCCCGATTACCGCTACGGATGAACTGGCCAGCGTGCTGCCCGATGTCGGCGTGGAGATGGTCATCGGCAGAACCGCCGGTGCCCCGCTCGTGATGTACCGGGCCGTGGTCACAGCCGGGGTGTCGACGTTCTTGCGCGCTCCCAAGGAGAGGATCAGTCGCAGCTCCTGCGCCTGATCCCAGGTCAGCGGGGAGGCTGAGCCGGCAGCCTGACCGTCCGTGAAGCCGATTGACGCTGTGGCCGGGTCGCTGCCGAACGGCGAGGCCGCGAGGTCCGGATCTTCCCAGGCCTGCGCGGGCACCAGCCCCACTCCTGACGAGAAGTTGATCATCGCCTGGAGCAGGGATTCAGCTCCTGCCGTATTACCTTCTGCCAGATCGGACTCGGCCCGCTCGCCGGAGAGGTTCGGCCAGAGATGCCCCGTGCCCGTGCCCGTCGGTGGCCAAGGCGCGCCGGTCGTGCACGAGCCCTGGCTGGGCTGGTAGCAGTCGCCATAGCCGTCCGCGCTTCCGGCAGCGGCTGAGTTGCCGGTTGTCGTCACGGTCCAGGACTCGACGTTGCGCTGGAAGTCGTCGGCAGTGGCCTGGGAGAGCCGTGCCCGAGCCGTATCGCCGTTGGTCGCGGCGATCGTCGGCTCGTACACATCGGACAGCACGCCGTCGGCCACCGTGTACCAAACCTTGGAGCTCTGCGCGACGGCGTACCGACGCAGTCCTTTCTGGCGAGGTCGAAGTACGACGGCGCTCCGGGTGCGCCCGGCGCCGTGGCAGCCGGCGCTGCGGCGGCGGTGGCCGCGGGATTGGCGATGGCCACGCTGGCGACGATGGCGGCGCCCGCAACGAGTGCGGCGAGATCGCGTCGACGAGCCATCATCGAACCTCCCTTATGCCGATCCATGGCTCCAAATGCACTGGCGAGGCTACTGCCGTGGACGTGCGCACGTCAACGCAACAGCCTTTGCTGTCATGCCCGCGGGAGAGGCGATCAGTCAGCCCAGCCTCGGACGAGCTGGGCAGACGGATTGCGAACCCGATGCAGGCCCTCCTACGACGGTCGCGGGACGGAGGCAAAAACAGACAACGTAAACCACGCTGGCAGTGCCCGACGCATGGCCTCAGGGCCATCAATTTCAAGAATGCCCCGTCCCAAAGCGTCGCTCCAGCTCAAGTCGCCGCGCCAAATTTCCACCATGCGCCGCAGACTCGTCGTGACCGATACCGCCACCTCATAACCCGGATCGATGTCGCACACGTCGGCTCCTTCCTTGGTGATGACGAGCCACCAGCGCCGAAGTTTTCTTGGTGCGTCCGGGAACTCAAAATGCACGACTGTTCTTCCAGCTGGAACCGAGTTGCGATCGATGTTGCGGTGCATGTCCCACAGCAGTAGTTTCGGGTCGAGGTCCGCATCGCCGAGTTCTCCGATCCATCGCGTTCCCCAGGATCCCAGCGCCTCGACCACGGGACGCAACTCCGAACCAGCTCGGGTCAGGGTGTAGCAGACGTTGCTGCCGCTGGGACGCCTCTCAATGACGCCTGCGCGTTGTAGTTGCTGCAGCCGTTTCGAGAGCAGCGACGGTGACATACGCGGAAGCCCGCGGCGCAAGTCATTGAAGTGTTGGCTCCCGGACACCAACTCTCTGATGATGAGCAGGGTCCAACGCTCGTCGAGAAGCTCCATAGCCTTGGCCACGGGACAGAACTGGTAGTAGGACGCACCCATCGTGCTCATGGTAGATCTACGGATGCTGCCCGACATGCGCGATCCATGGACCTCGAGGCGTGGGCGCGGTACAGATCTCGTACTGGATCACGCCGGCCCACCTCGGTAGCGTCAATGGCACGAACGGCGACGCATCGAACCGTTCCCGGTTGCCATGAAGCAGCGCATCGACCGCAAGGGTTGCATTGGAAAACAAGAGGAGCATGACTATGGCGGCGCAGATTGAGGCGACAGATGCGGACCGCACCTTGAAAGCCAGGCATCGCGACATGTGGGGCCTCGGCGATTACCCGAGGGTGGCAGCAGAGGTCATCCCGGATCTCGGCGCCAGGTTGGTCGCTGCATGTGCGGTGACACACGGCGACCGGGTCCTGGACGTCGCTGCCGGCTCTGGTAACGCTGCCATCCCGGCAGCGATGGCTGGCGCCAGCGTGGTGGCGTCGGATCTGACTCCTGCCCTATTCGAAGCAGGGCGCCGCCAGGCTGCGTTTTGCGGCGTGGATATCGATTGGCGAGAGGCAGATGCGGAGGCGCTCCCCTTCGCCGACGGTGAATTCGATGCTGTGCTTTCCTGTGTCGGTGTCATGTTCGCTCCACACCATCAAGCGAGCGCCGACGAACTGATCCGTGTATGCCGCCCCGGCGGGAAGATCGGTCTGGTGAGTTGGACGCCCGACGGGTTTGTCGGCCAGATGCTCGCCGCAATGGGGCCGTACGTTCCGTCGCCGCGCCCGGGTGCGCAGCCGCCGCCGCTGTGGGGCGACCCGGACCACGTCACGCGACTGCTCGGCGACCGGGTCACGGATGTGAGAGCCGTCAAACAGACGATCCGAGTCGATCGCTTTGCCGATCCTGAGGAGTTCCGCGACTACTTCAAGGCCCGGTATGGTCCAACCGTCGCCGCCTACCGGGGCCTTGCGGAAGCCCCCGAACGTGCCGCTGCATTGGACCGCGATTTGGCCGACCTCGCGCGACGGCACAACCACGTCGACGACGGCTTTTCCATGGACTGGGAATATCTGCTGCTCACCGCACGCACCGTCGAATAGATCTGAGAGTCTCTGCCAGGCTCTGTCCTGGGAGCCATCGCTGACGCCTCCTAGTGCGTGACCGGGATGTCGTAATCCCTCTGCGCAATCTTGTACGGGCGAATGACGTCGCCAAGCGCCTCGCCCGCCGTGACGACGTTACGGACCGACGCCTTGGCGTAGTTGGCCATGTCGTCGAAGCTGGAGAATCCGTGGCTGGCTAAGGTCACCTGCTCGTAGTACTGACCGAGATCCCTGATGCCGGCTTCGATGATGTCGTCCGGTGAGCCGGTGATCTTCTCCTTGAGCACGTCATACATCTTCTCCGGCTCGTGGATGACCTCGACGAGTTGGTTGAGCTTCAACAGTGTCGACGAGAGCTGCTCGGCTGCCTCCGCGGCCTCGTGGGCCTGCTGGAAGTCCTCGAGTGCGGCGATGACACGTTCGAGGCTCTGCCGCTCCAACTCGAGGTGATGTTCTGCCTCCTGGACCTTGGACTCGAGGGCGACGCGGGCGTTGTTGCACAGGTCCTTGCGGGCTTCACCGATCAGCTGCAACTCCTTGTGCCACTCGTCCGGCACAGGGACCGCCACGTTTGGATTGCTTGACTCCGCGCTGTCGACAAAGTCGGCGAGGATGCGTCGCTCCTCCTGGTACTTCTGGTAGTCGTCGGGCGCGTACGCCGCGATCTGCTCCATGTCGCTGTCGAGCTGCAGCTCCTTCCTGGCTGCAGCCACGAGTTGCGGATCCAGTCCCGCAGCCACATGGCCACCAGCAGCTTGATCGACGGGCTGCCACGTTGTGCCGTCCCACCGCCACTGGCCGTCGTCGGAGAGCTGGCCTGATGGCATCGAGGGCGTCGCAGCCGTTGCGGCGCCGGCAGCCTGATTGACCGGTTGCCACGTTGTGCCGTCCCACCACCACTGACCGTCATCCGAGCGTTGCGCATCAACCGGAATGTCTGTCACCGATGGTCCCTCCAGATGGCATGGTCGGCGTGGTGCTCGCGCGAATCGTGTCGAGGAGCAGGCGCAGGATACGGGTCGTAGCGGAGGAGCGCAAACGCGCACCGTCTGTGTCCCCGCGACGTAGGCTGTTGGGTGATTGACGTCCAAAATAGCTATCGAGAACGGAGTAGCAATGTCCTTGAACAGCAACGGTCCCGTCGGTTATGCGACAGATATCAAGCCGCTCTTTCGTGAGAAGGACCGGGCGGCGATGCTCCGTCACTTCGACCTCTGGTCGTTCGACGACGTCAGCAAGAACGCACCCGCGATCCTCGCCGAGGTCGACGCCGGCAAGATGCCGTGCGACGGTCCGTGGCCCACGGATCGAGTTGATCTCTTCCGTCAGTGGCTCGCGCAGGGGACCCCGGCCTAGAGCGTCCGAGCCGGTATCGTGCCCGGCATGCCGGAGTTTCTCGAGGTTGCCGACCGCGTCTGGGTGGCGCGGTATGCATGGGCGGACGTCAACATCACCGCCATCGGCGGCGAGCGCGGACTCGTCGTCGTCGACACCCACGGGTCATCAGCGGCTGGACGCGTCGTGCTTGACGACCTCGACCGGCTTGGCGTCGGTCCGGTCACACACGTGGTGAACAGCCACTGGCACTGGGACCACACGTTCGGCAACGTGGCCTTCCGTGACGCCGTGCGGGACGTACCGATTCACGCCCACGAGGAGGCGGCGCGCTGGCTGACCGAGCACGGGCAACGCATGAAGCAGCGCTTCGCGGACTCTCCGGACGATCCTCACCGCGACGACGTCGCCGCAACAGAAATCGTGATTCCAGATAAGACGTTCAATGCGACACACGCGCTCGATCTCGGCGACCGCCTCATCGAGCTGGTGTTCCTCGGCCGCGGGCATACGTCCGGCGACATCGTGACCCGCGTTGTGGACGCCGACGTCGTCGCCGCGGCAGATCTGATCGAGGAGTTGGCGAAACCCTGGATCGGGATGGACTCATATCCACTCGAGTGGCCGGCAACGCTCGACGTGCTCCTCGAGTCGATGACGGACCAGACGGTGGTGATTCCCGGACACGGCGCGCTTGTTGATCGCGCGTTCGTCAAGACTCAGCGGGACGAGATCGCCATGATCGTCGAGATGGTGCGGCGTCTGGCCGGCCTCGGGATACGCGTCGATAACGCAGCCAGCGAAGGCGATTGGCCGTGGGACGTGGACGAACGGATCCATAACGCCGTCAAGCGAGGGTACGAAGCCTTGCTGACCGACGCCCGCGGCGCCTGAACGGGTCAGCACCCGAACGCGCACAGGGTCTCGCCGTCGCGACCATACCCTTGGCCTGCATTAGGATCTCGAGCAGTGACTGTGATTGAGACGGATTACCTCGTGATCGGTGCGGGCGCTACGGGGATGGCGTTCGTCGATGCCCTGATCAGCGAGTCAGACGCTGACGTTGTCATGGTCGACCGGCGGAATGCGCCGGGCGGTCACTGGAACGATGCCTACCCCTTTGTGCGGCTGCACCAACCTTCGGCGTTCTACGGTGTCAACTCTCGAGTCCTCGGAAGCGACGCAATTGATGAGACGGGCCCGAACGCCGGTCTCTACGAACGCGCCACTGCACCCGAGATTTGCGACTACTTTCGGCACGTGCTCGATGAGCGGCTGCTTGCTTCAGGCCATGTTCGTTTCTTCGGGATGTGCGACTACCGATTGGGCGAGTTCGGGCGACCACGAGCTCGTGTCCAGCGTCAGCGGCGCTGTCACCACTGTGCATGTGCGACGCAAGATCGTCGACGCCAAATACCTCGAGACGTCGGTGCCGTCGACGCACAATCCGTCGTACGGCGTTGACGCGCAGGTCCGTTTTCTGTCTATCAACGATCTCGATACCGTCGGGGAGGCCGGCGGCGAGTACACCATCATCGGCGCCGGGAAGACAGGCATGGACGCGTGCATGTGGCTCCTCGACAACGGCGTGGCGCCCGAGGCAATCCGCTGGATCCGCCCCCGTGATGCCTGGCTCCTCAACCGAGCCTTTCAGCAGCCGCTGGAGCTTGTCGGTTCGCTCATCGAGGGGATATCGCTCACCCTCGAGGCTGCGGCTCAAGCCGAGGACAGCGCGGATCTTTTTGCTCGGCTCGAGTTCCGCGACGTGCTGCTGCGCCTGGATCCCACTGCTGAACCCACGATGTTTCGGTGTGCGACGGTGAGCACTCATGAATTGCGCGCGCTACGGCTCATCGGAAACGTCATCCGCGAGGGGCACGTGGTCCACATCGGGCCGGATCGGATCGAGTTGCAACACGGGTCGGTGCCGACCGATGTCACGCAAGTCCATGTCGATTGCTCGGCTGCGGGCCTTCGAGTTGCGCCGGCTCGCCCAATCTTCGAACCACGATGGATCACGTTGCAGCAGATCCGTAGCTGTCAACCCACCTTCAACGCCGCGCTGATTGCATTCGTCGAAGCCGCTCGAGACGACGATGAAGCAAAGAATCGGCTCTGCCCACCGAACCCCTATCCGTCGTCGGCCTTCGACTGGATCCCGGTGACATATAACTCCCAGCGAGCCGAGGCACGGTGGCTGCGCGAGTCGGACATCGCGGCGTGGCTGGAAAACGCGCGACTCAACGTCTCACGGGGGCTCGCGGCGCACATATCTGAACCCCATGTGCGATCGGCCGTCGGTCGCTTTATGGAGAACGTCGGGCCGGCACTCGAGCGCCTGAAGAGCTTGGTCACGGCCGGCCAGTAGGAGAGCGCGTCCCCGACCCGGGTATGCGATTAATATCCCCATGCCTCAAGCCGAGAGCCTGCACGGCGCGGTCATGGTCACCAAGAGCGGATCGACCGTGACTGCTCGTGCCGACGGTTTCGCCAACGTAGAGGCCAATATCCCGTGCACGATCGACACGCGCTTCCAGCTGTGCTCGGTGAGCAAGCAGTTCACTGCTGTTGCCGTGTTGCTGCTGGTCGAGTCCGGTCGTCTCGACCTGCACCAACCGGTCGATGCGTGGCTGGAGGGAGCGCCGCCGCAGTGGGGGCGCGTCACGCTGCACCACGTGCTGTCGCACACCGCGGGCATCCCGCACTGGCTGGAGGGGCCCGGGCTGGATCCCGAGCAGCCCATGAGCATCAGCAATCGACTCGACGCCATCCTCGCCGCGCCGCTGCGTGACGCGCCGGGGGCGCAGTGGCACTACAGCAGTCCCGGATACCTGCTTGCCGGGACTATCGTCGAAAAAGCGAGCGGCCAGCCGTATCGGGATTTCATCAGCGAACGAATTCTGTCTCCGCTGCAGCTGGCGGAGACCACCGTGGGGGCTGCGCCGGGCGTGGCAGCGCGCGGCTACAACGCCGGCGCGCCTGTCACTCCCTTCGACCTGGACGCGATGGCGGGCAGCGGTGACATCCGGTCCACCGTCGGCGACCTGACACGGTTCACCATCGCCCTGCACGGCGGCGAACTCATCACAACCGACTCGCTGCGCGCGATGTGCACTGCGCACGCGAGCATCAACGACGACGACGGCGCGGAGCCGCGCTTGATTACCACGGGATATGGATACGGCATGTTCACCGGGTTCGTGGCCGAACACCCCGCGACGTACCACACCGGTGACAACCCAGGCTACCGATCCCTGGTCTGCTGGATCCGCGATCTGGCGGCAAGCATCGTCATCCTGATCAACGACGAAGCGGTGAACGTGACAACCGTGCTCCGGCAATTGCTTCCCGCCGCGCTCGAACCGTAACGACGTCGAGATTTCGAGGTTCGCGAGCGCGACATCGGCTGTGCGCTCTATCGATCTGGATTGAGCTGGTCAATGCGTCGGACGACGTGTCTGACGGTGGTCAAGACGGTGTCAGGATCCAGACCACGGCGGTATGTCTGAGACTCGAGCAAGCTCGGCGTGCATGAGCGCGTAGCACTCGCACGACACGGCCGCCAAGCCGTCACGATCGACGATCGTGACGTGGCCACGCGCGCACCGAATCAGGCCGGCGCGCTCAAGGATGCCTGTGGTCACGGAGACCGTCGAACGCGTGGCTCCCACCATCTGCGCGAGCAGTTCGTGCGTGATGAGGAACTCGTCCGCGTCGACGCGGTCCTGGGTCATCAACAGCGATCGGCTGAGGCGTTCTTCACTGGAGTGGATCCGATTGCAGGCGGCTGCCTGGGCGATCTGCCCCAGCAATGCTTGCGTGTAGCGATCGATCAACGTCGTGAGGGTCGGGCTCCGCTCGACAAGATCGGCAAAGACCGTTGTCTCGACTCGGAGCCCGTGGCCCGCGATCTGCGTCGTTGCGCGCACCGCGAACCCGGTCAACGGCTGGTCGAGTGGAACTCCCACGACGCCTTCGCTGCCGATGGTGGCGACCTCGACCAGCGACCCGGAGTGCGCGGGAGTGACGAGTGAGACCACGCCGTCCCTTGGAAAGTAGACAGCGTCGACGTTTTCATTTGGTTCGAAGAGCGGTGTGCGGACATCCAGCGCCACCTCGGTGGTCATCTCGAGAAAACGCTCGCGCTCCGGCGGCGGAAGGGCGGCTACGATCCGGTTCTCCCGCGACGCTCGGACGTCACTGGCATGATCAGTCCTGCGAGGGAGCCGATCCATTGCTCCGGAATCACCTTCCTCTGAGCATCGTCAAATGAGTGCGTCATTTGACATGCTAGTCGATACGGTCGCCGACTGCTGTCAATGGCCGTAGAGGAGAATGCGGCCATGGGCTCTCGACTCGGTACATCGGTGAAGTCCGCCCGGGAGCGTCTGGGTTGGAGCCGCGAGGCACTCGCGCATCACTCCGGGCTCAGCTGGTCGGCGATCACACAGATAGAGTCTGGCCGGCGCCGGGAGGTACGCGCGAGTAGCCTCGTCGCGTTGGCAAGCGCGCTCGGGGTCAGCGTCGACTATCTGGTGGGGGGCAGCGCGACGGTTGCGCCCGGCCTCTTGAACCATCGCATGCTGCCCTATGGGTCCGACGACGAGTACCTCGCGTCGACGATCCCGTTTCTCCTGGACGGGATCGGCCGTTCCGAGTGCGTGCTCGTGGTTACCGCAAAACGTCAGGCGGACATGCTGCACGACGCGCTCAGGGAGAGTGCGAAACACGTCGAATTCATCGACGCAGCCATGTGGTATCGGTCGCTTTCGAGTGCCGCGAGCGGCTATCTCAGCTTCGTGAAAGACCGGTTCGAGCGTGGGGCCCCCTGGATCCGCATCATGGGGGAACCCGTGTGGGCAGGACAATCCGATGGCGAGCTCGCGACATGGTTCAGGTATGAAGCCCTGATCAACGCGGCCTTCGCGTCGTCTCCCGCCACGGTGGTTTGCACCTACGACACTCGTTCCCTGTCCGAGAGCGCCATGGACGACGCGCTGCGCACGCATCCGCAAGTGATGGGAGCTGGCGAAGTCTCCGCGAGCCCGGCCTACCGTGAACCCGAGGACTTCCTCCTGCCGCTCGGTTGACAACCTGCTGTAGGGTTCTGTTAACGATCGACGACGCGATATTTCCGGACAGCATGCACACTTCGTTCCTCTGCCCCACGTGCGGGTCCGACAGGTTGATCCCATTGAGCTTCCCGCAGTTCCGATCCGCGGTCGGCCCCGAGACTGCTTTCCGTCGCCCGGTCGCAAAATGTTGTGTGTGCGGCGAGCGGATATTTGCTCACCTCGTCGCGCGGTCAGCGTTGTTCGACGCGCTCAAGCAGGACCGATCTCGCGGCCAACAACCTCCAGGCTGAACGGGCTCAGTCGATTTTTGTGGCGTTATCGCGTCGCGCGGAGGATGTGCCGGGCGATCAGGTCAGGCTGGCGTCATCGTTGTCGAACGGCCACGCCGTGAGTCGCACCGGATCTCGCGGTCTTCCGGGTGAGGTGCGATACACCGCGATAACGTCGCCGTCGTCGAGGACGATCACGTAGCGTCTGCCCTTGTAGTCGCGGATCATGGGCGCGCGCAAGTGCTTCAGCCGTTTTGCACCGGCCATTATGTCGGCCGAATACGCCTCGACCTCCACGTCGCCGACCAGAGGATCGATGCGTGAATGAGGCCATGCCACGAGCCGCACCTCGGGCGGTGGATCGGGTAGCCGGAGCACGGATCGAGACTAGTCTGATCGGTACACGTAGGCCAGTTCCGAAATCGAACGCCTCACCATGACCCGGTCACGGGTGGCCCGTGGCGCTGACCCGTCACTCTGACGAGTCAGCGCCCTGCCGCTTTGGCGGGTCCTAGTCTCTCGAGCTAGCTCCCGACCGTGTACATGTACTCAAAGTCGTGGAAGTCGTTGTACGAATCGGAGACCCCGACGGCGGGATCGCTCCTTGAGAAGGAGTTCGTCGAATCGACGACGCTGAGAATCTCGTCGACCGCCGTCCCCGTTGTTCCTGTGGGCGACAGCGTCGCCGTGAGTGTTCCCGTGGCTCCGGCCCCGAGTTCGAGCGTCGTCTCAGTGTTGCCGCCAGTGATGTCGTCGCCCGTCGGCAGCAGTGCGAAGAATCCGACGTGGTTCGTCGTGTTCTTGACTGTCACCGTGATCGGGATCTCGGCGCCCTTGTGGATGGTCCTCGACGTGGACCTCGGCAGACCGGTCTCGGTAACGGGCGCCAGCTTGTTGTACGCCAGCGTTCCCCTGACCGGGTTGGCGAACGTCGTTCCGTCCGTGGTGGCGCCCTGCATCACATCGATCTCCCAGAGGCCGGCCTCGGGAGCGGTAGCGATCAGCGATGCCTTTCCGGTCGGGTTGCCGGGCGAGGGCGTGACGTCGGTTGCCGTGACGTCGATGTATCCCGATTCGGTGACCGCAGGCAGCAGATCGGCTGGCGAGAACAGGTAGTAGTAGACGGGGTCGTTGACGGCGTGGTCCGGCGCGAAGAACGAAATGTCGAGGTCGCGCTTGCCCGCAGGAACGTTCACGTAGAACGTCTTGATCTGCCCGGCACCGCGGGAGACCGAGCTCGTCAGGGTTGCGACGAAGGAGCCACCGGACGACCGGATGAGGGAACGCCGGGCGATCGGCACCGAGCTCTCGAGACCGTTCGCGCCGGTGAACTGCACCGACTCGGGATCGTCGCCCGCGGCCGCCGGCAGCTTGATGTTCAACGGCACGCTCACCGAGCTGCGCGCCGCGATCGTGACCGGCGCCGACGCGGGGCTGGTCGTGAAGTTCTGGCCGCTGGCCTGGAAGACCACGGATCCGGTGTAGCTGCCTGGGACGTCCGGCGGGGACTGCGCGTGGCCGCGGCCGTTGGCCCACAGGATCTTGGCCGTCCACGTTCCGGCCATCGGATGCTCGACCGTGCTGTGCTGGATATCAGGGCTGGCGTCGGTGCCGTTGGACGCGCCGTAGTCGTACGACGACTGGGCGAGCTTCCCGGACGGGTCGAGCAGGAGGAACGTCAGGATGTTGTCATCGCCGTTGGTCGGATCCGGCCAGCGCATGTCGGCATCGAGCACGTCGACGCCCGCCGGCACGTGGAATGTGAACGTTGGAGCCGCGTTGGCGCCCTCGGCCGGAAGCGGGAGGGACGGGTTCGGGGCGCTCACGGTCTCGGTGACCGCCGCGCCGAGTGTCCGCTCCGGTCCGAGCACCCGGTAGCTACCGGTGACCGTCTCCGGCTTGGAGGAGGCGTTGTAGAGCGATACCGACGCGTGGACCGTTGAGCCACCCGCGCCCTGGACGTCGAGCTGGGTGGGGGTGTTCACCAGTTCGGGCGTGCTGGAGTTCGCCAGCGTCGTACCGGGCATCTGGCGCGCCGCCAGAACTGCTGCGTACACGTTGAGGAGACCGGCGCCCTGCTGGTCCGCCTCAGCGCCGATATCGGTTGCAGTGCTGGTGAGGATCTCCTTCACCTGGGCGGGCGTCGGGCTGGATCCGTCGTGGGTGTCACGATATGCCTGGATCACGTCCGCGGCAGCCCCGGAGATGAATGGGGCGGACTGGCTGGTGCCACCAAAGGCCTCAGTCGGCAGCGGCGGGTCCTGGCCGGCACCCGCGGCCGCGAGCGCCAGGTAGCCGGGAGCTGCGAGGTCCACGACCGCGCCGTTCGGAGCGGTGCCGCCCGACGACAGGGTGGTCATGTTGTCGTCTTCCCAGCCGTTCGTGTAGCCATCGGCCTGGGCGAGGAGCCTGAGATCGTTCGTGCCTGCCGCGTCAATGACCAAGGGGTCATCGGCGGGGGCCTCGACGGTGCCGGACGAGCCGCTGTCGCCTGCGCTCTCCACGACCGTCACGCCGGCTTCGACCATGGCGTCGTTCGTCGGGGCGAGCAGATCGTCATTGGCACCAGGCAGCGCGCCGTAGCCGTACGACTCGGACACGACGCTGACACCCTCGCTGACGGCGTCCTGCAGGCCGGCGATGACCTGCGACTCCGGGGCCACGATCTGACCTGCCGAGTTGGTGTCCGTGAAGAAGCCGGTGGAGAGGATGGAGGCGCCGGTGGCGTCACCCACGATGCGGAAGGTGCACTTCGAGGGGATGTTCGAGTAGGGCAACTGCGATGCGTACGTGTAGGTGACCGTGCCCTGCGCGGCCATCGTCGACTCGTCGCCGTTGAACTCGTCATCGAAGACGTTTTCGTGCGGGTCCGGGGCATCGATGACCACGTGCTGCCCGTTGGGCCGGATCATGTTCGGGTTCCCCGCCAGCTCTTCGGCGTTGGGGTTGCCGATGATGACTCCGTAGCCCGTCGCGAGCCTGGACGCTTCCTGCAGGTCGCTCGGGTCGTTGGACGCGTCGTGGATGCTGGCGAGGGCCTCCGGCTCGATGAGCGGATCCGCGGGAGACGAGTTGCACAGCTGCTGCGCGTCGGGCGCCACTGCCGGAATGCTCGACTGCGCCACACGGGAGGCAGTGACCGTCTTCGTGGTCGACTTGCCGTCCCCGATGATGATCGTGCCGTCAGGGACGACCTCCTTGACGCCCGCGGCGTGGCGGAGTGCCTGTGCTTCGGCCGCCGGCATCGTCGCCGCGACAGCGTTGAGCAGCGAAAGGGTGGTGATGTGCGTTGCGCCGACCTGCCGGAGCTGGGCGACGAGCGGCGCCTGCATGGACGCTGCAGTTGTCTGGCGCGCGTGACGGTGGGTGACGTTCGCGGGGAGGTTGGCGAGCTGGTTGTCGAACACCACCACCATCGCCTCGCGCTTGCCGGCCGAGTTGGCTCTGACCTGGCTTTGGCTCAGCGGCGCGAAGCTTGGGGCCGCACTGGCCTGAGCGGTCGCCGACCAGCCTGCACCGGTCATTGACGCGGCGCCGAGCGCGACCGCGCCAAGCGACAAAGCGACTTTACGGAGCGTCAAGGGCATTGTGCTGCCTCCATTCCGACCTCTCTGGGTCCTCGCGACCTGGGTCCTTACGACCCCGCCGCCCACCCGGCCGAATCGCTGAACCCGCCAAAAGCTACCGCAACGGAACTGGATTTCGCAAGCCAACCGACATGCTGATACGTGACAGCCCGGCTAACACCTTCGAACACCTTAGACTCACGCCATGGCGGATTTCGCCGGTCCCAAGGGACTCACCTTCAACCGCGGACTGATCGCGGATCCGGCGGCTTTTGCCCGCGACGCGCATGCCGCGTCATGGCTCTTCCTCTGCGGCGAGGAGTTCGCGGCGATGGACGGCGGCATCTCATACGCGGAGGTCGAGGCGGCAGTCCCGACGTCCCTCAACATCGTGTCCGATCCGCCGCGAACGATGGACATGGCGCTCGCTCGGCGGCACATGGCAGCGATCGACGAGTTGCCGCGGCCGACGCTCGTGACCTGCCGCACCGGACCGCGCTCCTCGGCGGCGGTCTACCTGTACGCCGGCCTCAAGGCCGGGGCGACTGCCGAGCAGGTGCTCTCCCGCGCCGAGGCGGACAACGCACCCTTCTGCGCCTCAGAGGAACTCAAGGCGTGGGTCGCGCAGGGGCTCGCGGAGCTCTCCTAGCGCTTGACCGGTCGGACTGCCTGACCCATCAACTCAACCTCGGCCGCCCAACGGCAACCGCATTCGACGCACTCGTAACCGGACACAACGGTTCGGGTGGTTGGGCTCAGGGCGGTCGCAGTGGGCTTGTGCAGCACTACTTCGTTTGACCTGCACTCAGGGCACTCAACGGTTTCCCCATCGCCCATGTTCGACCCCCTGTATTCACTCGGCCCCCTTGACGCGATAGTAGCGGTTGGCCGGATAGGCTCGCTACTACCGCCGGGAGCTGCGGGGTCAGGCCGCGATGCGCGGGGTCGCCTGCTCGGTTGGGGCCGTCTGCATTACGGGAGCCGCGGGCCGGCGCCCAGCCATGGCGAGCGCGACGCCACCCACAGCCAGGCCTGCTGCGACGAGGCCGACCACGGGCTCGGGAAGGCTGATCCCGAACAACGAGTTCGAGCGAGTACGAACCGGGACCGGTGATGCCCAGCGTTGCCGCAGCCACAAGGTAGAGGAGGGGCGTCTCGAAACCGCCGCCCTGGCCGAAGAACCCCTTGCCCCAGTGGAAGGCGGCGATGGCCATGAGCATTGCAGCACCGACTCCGACAGAGCCGAGCGGGCTGAGGAGGCCGAGGGCGAGCAAGGTGCCGCCGCCGACCTCGGTGCCGATCGCGCCGGCGACCCACATCGGAGCCGGACGGAACCGCATGTGTGTGAGATGACCGAGCAGGCCACGGATACCCGAGCCGCCCCACCATCCGAAGAGCTTCTGCGCGCCATGTGCGGCGAGGCCGATGCCCACGACGAGGCGGAGGAGGAGCAAACCAGTGCTGACAGCGTTCATGTGAAGTACCTCAAAGTCTCAAGTTGCTGACGGATCACAAGTAGCTTATGGATTATAAGTAACAATGTCAAACGTGCGGAGCCGAGGTATGATTCGGACATGGCTCCGACCTCCGAGACTGCTGCCGACATCGCGCACGACCCGCGAGTGGTCTGCGCCGTCTATCACCAGGCGATCGAGCTGATCGGGAAGCGCTGGTCAGGGGCGATCGTCAGCCTGCTGATGCGCGGACCCATGCGCTTCCACGCGCTGGTCAGCGCCGTTCCCGGGATGTCGGAGCGGCTCTGCGCCGACAGGCTCCGTGAGCTCGAGGTCGCCGGGCTCGTATCCCGCCGCGTCCTCCCCGGGCCGCCGGTCGGCGTCGAGTACGCGCTGACGGAGGCCGGGAGCGACCTCAACGACTCATTGACGTCGCTCGGCAAGTGGGCGCACCGCTGGTTGGAGCCTGCAGGCGCGCCGGCGCACTGACCCGAGTCAGCGGTCGGCGGACGCGGTGATGATCAGGCGCACCGGACGGTCCCAGAAGAAGTAGTTCCAGGCCCACGACCACAGCGCCAGCGCGCGGTTGCGGAAACCGACCAGGTAGAGCAGATGGATGAAGATCCAGATGAACCATCCGATAAGTCCGTTGATGTGGATGGGTCCTATTTGTGCGACTGCGGCACCGCGTCCCACCGTGGCCATCGTTCCCTTGTCGTGATAGTGGAACGCGGGGCTGGTCTCACCGTTGATGTGCGCGGCGATCGCGTCGCCGACGTACTTACCGCCCTGGATGGCGACCGGGGCCAGCATCGGCAGAACGGCTCCGTTCTGCTCGAACGCGGCGGCGTCGCCGATGACGAACACCTCGGAATGATCGGGGAGTTGCAGCCCCGGCGTCACCTTGACTCGCCCGGATCGGGCCAGTGCATCACCCTTCAGGTCGAGGGGATTCGTCGCGTGGACGCCGGCTGTCCAGACGACGGTGTCCGTCTCGATGCGTTCCCCGCCGGCCAGCACGATGCCGTGGTCGTCGATGCCGCGCACGGATTTGCCGAGCACGATGCGAACACCCTTCTGCTGCAACGACCGTGCGGCAAGACGGCCGAGACGCGGGGCGAACGTTGCCAGCACGCGATCGCCGGCTTCGATGAGCACGACGGACACCTCCGCAAAATCGATGCGGCGATAGTCCTTCGGCAGGACGTGCTTGATCAGCTCCGCGAGTGCACCTGAGTACTCGACCCCGGTTGGTCCGGCACCGACGATAGCGAACGTCAGCAGTCGCCGTCGGGTCGCCGCATCGGTGATGAGGGTCGCGCGTTCGAAATTGCCGAGCAGGCGCGAGCGCAGCGAGACGGCCTCGCCGAGGTCCTTCAGGCCCGTGCTCCGCTGCCGCGCAGCCTCGTTGCCGAAGTAGTCCGTGACGCTGCCCGAGGCGATGACCAGGTAGTCGTAGTCGAGGGTCTCGGCGGAGGTGGTCACGCGTCGCCGCGCAAGGTCGATGCCGGTGACCTCGGCGCGCAGCACGTCGACGTTGCGACTGTGCCGCACCACCGTGCGAACCGGACTCGCGATCGCCGAGGGGTCAAGCAGTCCCGACGCCACCTGGTACAGCAGCGGCTGAAAGAGGTGGTAGTTGTTCCGATCGACGATGGTCACGTCGACATTGACGTGACGCAAAGCACGCGTCACCGCAAGGCCGCCGAATCCGGCACCGACGATCACGACATGCGGTCGCTTGGCCATGGTCAGCCGACATGGTGAACCACACCTCCCTTCCGGGGTCGCCGCGTATCTTCACGTCGAAGGACCCAGGCACACGGAGCGCTTGCCATGCAGACAGCCATTCCCCAACTGACCGGGCGGGTAGCGATTCTCGGTACGGGACGCATGGGCTCGGCTATTGCTCGACGTCTCGCCGAGCTGGAGCCCACCCTGTGGGATCGAACCACTGCTCGGGCGGAAGACGTTGGCGTGGGGCGGGTCGCTGCGACCCCGGCGAGCGCCGTGCGAGATGCCGACGTTGTCATCTCGAGCCTTACTGGGCCAGACGCACTTCGTTCGACCTTCCATGGTCCGACGGGCGCTCTGACGAGCGCGCACGGCCAGGTCTTCGTCGACATGAGCACAGCAGGACCCGATGTGCTGATGGAGCTCGATCCGCTCATTCGAGCCACGGGCTCAACCCTCGTCGAGGCACCAATCCTCGGCAGTCCGAGTGTGATGCTCAACGGCGGAGCAGCGATCCTTGCCGGCGGCGCGCCGGTCGATGTGGCGCGCGTTCGACAGATTCTGGACCTCGTTGGTGATGTCCACGAGATCGGCCCACTCGGCAGCGCAGCGCGCCTCAAGCTCGTCGCCAACAGCATGCTCGGTGCCCTCACCGTCGCCGCCGCGGAGCTCCAGGCGGCCGGCGAGGCTGCCGGCATCGATCCGCAGGAAGTCTTCTGGGCGCTGGCCCGGCTGATACCGTCGCTCGAACTTCGTCGCGCCGGATATGTCGAGCGGCGCCACACTCCGACGCTGTTCGCGGTGCGCGATCTCCGGAAAGATCTCGACCTCGCGCTCGACATGTTCGCCCAGTCGCGAGCACGCGTACCAATGACGACGGCTGCGCGGGACATCTTTGCGGAGACGTCGGAGCAGGGCGCGGACCTCGAAATCACAGCGGTCATCTCGAGGTTCACGAACGAACAAGGCTGAGGGATCAGCGCCGCGTCCTGACGCCTCACGTCGTGCAAAGCGACGCATGCGAACCGCCTAGACTCCTGGCTCCGCTGTGAGCGCACCCGCCCAATCCGTACCGATATGGGGACCCCTGCGCATCGGGGTCTTTCGTGCGCTGTGGCTTGCGGTCCTGGTGAGCAACGTCGGGCTCTGGATGCAGACGGTCGGTGCGCAGTGGCTCCTCCTCGAGCAACCGCACGCGTCTGTCCTGGTAGCGCTCGTGCAGACCGCCGACATGTTGCCGGACGTGTTGTTCGGTGTGGTGGGTGGGGTGCTCGCTGACACGCTGGACCGTCGCCGCCTCCTCATTGCGGTGCAGGCATTCATGGTGATCACCGGCGTGCTGCTGACGGTGCTGACCGCCGCCGGGCAGATGCCACCAGCACTCCTGCTCACGTTCACGTTCCTCCTCGGGTCAGGATCGGTCCTCTCGCTGCCGGCATATCAGTCGCTCGTGCCGCAACTCGTTCCGCGCGCAGAGATCGCCGCAGCCGCGACGCTCAGTTCTGTCAGCGTCAACCTCGCGCGCGCGGTCGGCCCGGCGCTTGCAGGGATTCTGATCGCACGCGTCGGCGTTGCTGCCGTCTTTGGCTTGAACGCCGCCACCTTCCTGTTCTACGGAGTGGTCGTCGCCTTCTGGCATCCGCCCGCGAGGGCCCGGTCAAGTCGCCCTGAGCGATTCATTGCTGCGTTGCGGTCCGGCGGACGATACGTTCGCTATTCACCGGTGACGCGAAGGGTCATGCTTCGCGCGGCGCTGTTCCTTGTTCCGGGCAGTGCGCTGTGGGCACTGCTCCCGTTGGTCGCGACGCAAGGGCTTGGCCAGGGCGCGAGCGGATATGGACTGTTGCTGGCCGCGCTGGGTGTTGGAGCGGTGGCCGGTTCGTTCGCCCTGCCGTACGTCCGGTCGCGGTTGACCGACAACGTTTTCGTGGCTGTGGCCAGCGTCGTGTATGCGGCGGCTCTGGCCATCGTCGTCCTCGTTCCCAACGTCGTCGTGGCGATCGTCGTCTTGCTACCGGCCGGGGTTGCGTGGATCGCGGTGCTCTCGACCATGAACGCTGCCCTGCAGCTGTTCCTGCCCGCATGGGTCCGCGCTCGCGGCCTTTCGATCTACCTGACCGTGTTCTTCGGAAGTCAGGCTGTCGGAGCACTTGTGTGGGGGGCGATCGCAGTGCCGTTCGGCCTCAAAGCCACGTTTCTCATGGCAGCCGGCCTGATGGCCGCTGGGGCGGCGACGTTCCGAATGTGGCAGCTGATCGATACCAGTGGCCGCGATCGCAGCCCGGCCGCGTTCTGGCCGGAACCACAGCTGGCGCTTGCAGCTGACCCCGACGACGGCCCGGTCGTGGTGCGGACGATCTACACGATTGCGGCCGACCGTGAGGAGGAATTCCGCCGCACCATGGCGCGCGTTCGGTTGTCGCGTCTGCGAACGGGCGCTACCCAGTGGGGGCTGTTCCGCGACGGGGAGTCACCGCACCAGTTCGTGGAGCTGTTCGTCGTCGCCTCGTGGGAACAGCACATACGTCAGCACAGCGATCGGTTCACTTCCGACGACCAGGCAATCGACGCGGAGGTCAAGGGCTTGTCAGATCCGCCGCCGACAACGTCGCATCTGATCGCGGCCGATGTGCAGGAATAAGGCCGGTCCCACGCGCGTCCCCTGAGCGGGTAGCCGCGGATGAGCACCACTGGCCGTTCGTCAAGCGCTAGCGTCCCGTTCATGGAATTCCACGCCGCCGGCCGTCAGCTGCCCGTTCCCAATCTCACGCTTGTCTACCATCTCGACATAACGCTGGGGCATCCGCTCGATTTCGGGCCTACCCCCCAGGGCCATCGCCGCATCGCGCCGCACGCCGGCGGGACGTTCACAGGCCCCGACCTACGCGGGACGCTGCTGCCAGGCGCCAGCGCGGACTGGCAGATCGTCCTTCCCGACGGCACGTCGCTCGGCGACATCCGGTACACGCTGCAAACCGACCACGGCGATCTGCTCTACGTCCAGTCGCGAGGTGTTCGCCACGGGAGCGCTGAGGTGCTCGCGCGGCTCGGACGAGGCGAGGAGGTTGATGCCGGCGAGTACACGTTTCGCACCGCAACACAGATTGAGACGGCGGCTCCAGCCCTCGACTGGCTGAACAAAGGAGTCTTCATCGGCGTGGGCGCTCGCCACGCTGGTGGCGTGACCTACGAAACCTACCTGGTCGGATGACTGTGGCGTCTCAGAAAGTCGCCATCGTCACCGGCGCATCGCAGGGCCTTGGCGCAGGGATGGTGACCGCGTTCCGGCGCGCCGGATATGCGGTCGTTGGGACATCACGTTCGATGCCTGCCTCCGACGCGCCCGACCTGGTGACCGTTCCAGGTGACATCGCGGACCCGGAGACAGCGCAGCGCGTCGTTCAGTGCGCACTCGATCATTTCGGGCGGGTCGACAGCCTGATCAACAACGCGGGCATCTATATCGGCAAGCCCTTCACCGAGTACACGCTTGACGACTATGCCGCGATAACGGCAGTGAACCTCACCGGGTTCTTCAACATCACGCAGCACGTGATCCGGCAGATGCTCACGCAAGGGAGCGGGCACATCGTCAACGTCAGCACGAGTCTCGTCGACCACCCCGACAACGCCAGGCCCTCCGCGCTGGCCGCGCTGACCAAGGGTGGACTCGTCGCGGTGACTCGCTCTCTGGCAATCGAATACGCGTCACGCGGTATTCGGGTCAACGCGGTCGCACTCGGAGTCATCCAGACACCACAGTACGATCCGGCATCCTACGTGAGTTTGGCGGCCCTGCACCCCATTGGTCGCGTGGGCGAAATCAGCGACGTCACGGACGCGATCCTCTACCTCGAGGGCGCAACGTTCGTCACCGGTGAGGTGTTGCACGTGGACGGCGGTCAAGCCGCGGGCGGCTGAAGCAGGGCTGCGACCTTCGGCGCGCCGGACGCGCACGACATCATCACGATCCACAGTGGATCCAGCCAAAGTGGGCTGTACCGCTGCGCACGAGTGCAGTCGGGTGCCGGCTACCTGCAGGCGATCAGGAGAAGACCACCACGTCCTGGGCGGTCCCCGAGATCTGCGTCACACCCTGTCCGGTCAGCGCCTCGTAGGGACTGAGGACATCGTTCTCTTTCACGCCGTTGCCGACCTGACCCTCGACATCCCAGCCCCAGGCCCAGACGTTGCCATTGCTGTCGACCGCATATGCGGTGGCCCCGCTCATGGCGATCTCCTTGTAGGTCACGCCCGCGGGGGGTGTGACCGCGATGGGGAGGGACTGATTGGTCGAACCGCCGTCACCGAGCTGACCGAAGGTGTCGCTGCCACAGGCCCAGAACGTGCCGTCGGCGAGCCCGACAAAGAGCGACCCATTGGTGTCCAGGCTGCCGCCCGCGGCCACCTGGTTGACCGGAGAGGAATCGGCGAATGGCACCCGGATCGGCACGTCCGAATCCTTGACGCTGGAGCCGTTGCACAGCTCGTCCTGCGCATTGCCGCCCCAGGCGTACAGGGCGCCTGACGCAGTGAGCGCGTACGCGTCTTCGGACGAGGAGTAGACACCGACGACGGTCTGACCCGTCAAGCCGGTCACCGCGATGGGCCCGGTGTGCGCACCCAGATGGCCGTCACCGAGCTCTCCGAGGCCGTTGCCGCCGCACGCGTACAGCGTGCCGCCCGACTCGTACAGCGCGTGACCGCTCGCGGACGACACCAGCGTGACGTGGCTGAGCGGTACCTCCACCGGAGTCAGGTACTGCGTGGTGCCCATGCAGTCAACGCCGTGGATGTCGTCGCCCCAGGCCCAGACGTTGCCGTTGGTGTCCAGCGCCAGGGCGCCGGCGTTCGGCATGACGTCCGTCGGCAGGCTGGCGATCGTGACGCCGGCGGGGAAGTCCACCTCGACCGGGGTGGCGGAGTTGGCAGTTCCGCCGTTACCGAGCTGACCGTGGATGCCCGTTCCCCACGCGTAGACGTTTCCGGTCGTTGTGAGTGCATACAGCGTGGTGTTCGACGACGCGACCTGCACCACCGTGCCCGGAATGGACATGACGGCGGGCGTGAGGTGCGCCTTGGCGAACAGGTAGCCCCAGTAGTTCACGCCGCCAGCGGCGGCAGAAGCCGGGGATGCGGCCGCGGCCATACCCACAACAACAACAGTGGCCGCTCCTGCGCGAAGCGTGAGTCCGAACCCTCTCATGTGGAGATCCCCCTTCCGACGGATACCCCTCCCGCTCAGGAGTGTAGCCGGGCGGGGTGGCCGTTGTCAGCACGCCGAACGGCGCCGGGATGACTAGCCCGTGTGGTCCGAGAGGCTTTGGTCGAGCCGGCGGAACCCATCCGCAGTGCGACTGGCGTCGACGATGACATCGCACAACGCGAGATGTGTGACGTGACGCTCGAGATACCGCCGCAGCTCTCGAGCCTCGGCGCGGTCAGCGCGGTGTTGTTGCCAAAGACGCCATAGCATGGGCGTGCCGCCTTCGTTTGCTCCCGGAAGGGAGACTTCATATCTGGACGCTCACGTTGTACACCCGTTGTACGCACTGTGTCCAAACTGCGTCGGTCGAGGATCAGCCTCGCCTGCGCGTCACGCGTGCTCCATGAGCCTGCCGTTGCGTGTCAATTCCGGGTCGGTGCATGCGGCACGGTTGAAACAGCACGGCCGGTGCTTTCCACCCTCCATCTTCGAGATACCGACCTCGACTCGCCGCTTGCGCGTTTCGGGGTTTGGCGTTGCATTGATCCAGCGAACCCACTCCCAGCGCGCCATCGGTGTGATCGCTTTCCAGAGGTTCTGAATGCTCCGCGGCGCTTCAGCCAACGCCGCGGCAAAATCCTGAGGCACGTCCGGTTCCGGCCAGTCATCGCGCGGCGCGACTTCAACTGTCGCGGTGTCACCCGACCGGACGGCGGCGCTGCGCTGGAGCTTCCGATCGACCTTCATCCAGTGACCGGCATTGCCGTCCGGCTCGAGCACCGTCTGAAACGCGTGGCCGTTGATCGTCCCGTCGATAGCGACCTGACCGCGTGACGGCAGCATCCGGCTGGCCTTTTGCGGGAGGCGCAGCAGTGTCGACCTGTCGAGCGTGTACAGCGTGGCGTCGAAACTGATGGCTGGCGCCGCTGAGCGCTTGCTGGACATTGCTTAATTGTGCGGTCTCGGGACGGAAACCTCGATTCGTCATACGCTCTGTCCCGCCCGATCGACCGAACGGGTCGCCGCAAGCGCGCCGTAAGGAGTCAAGGCATGATCCGTCGGACCGCAGTCATCACCGTTGCGTCCATGGGAGCTCTGGGGATGCTGTCCCTCGCACAGCCGCACGTGGCGCTCGCAGCCGGCGGCTCACCCACGGCATACGTGGCCAACGACAACGACGGGACGGCGACGCCGATTGCCATCGCGACGAACACTCCCGGCACGCCGATCACCGTCGGCAGCTGCCCGCAGGGACTGGCGATCACCCCTGACGCGGCAACCGCATTTGTCGTCAACGACTGCTCGGGGACGGTCACGCCCATCACGGTCGCGACCAATGTCGCCGGGACTCCCATCACCGTCGGTGATGCTCCGGTCGAGATGGCCATCACGCCAAACGGTCAGACGGCGTATGTCGCCAACAACAACAGCAGCGACCTGACACCGATCACCGTGGCGACCGGCGCAGCGGGCGCCCCGATCCCGATCGGCGCTGGAACGGGTCCGCGAGCGATCGCCATCACGCCGAACGGCGTGACGGCGTATGTCGCCGACACCAACTCCGGGACGGTGACGCCGGTGACGCTGGCGACCGCCACCGTCCATACGCCCATCACTGTCGGCGATGACCCCGAAGCCATCGCCGTGACCCCGGACGGATCGACCGTGTATGTGGCGAACGCCGGGTCGGGGTCGGTCACGCCGATCACCGTGGCCACCAACACGGCCGGCACGCCGATCACCGTCGGCGCAGGTCCGGACGGGATCGCCATCTCTCCCGACGGCACGGTCGCCTACGTCGCAAACGGCGGAACGACGAGCGTGACGCCGATCACCATTGCCACCAACACGCCGGGAACGCCGATCACGGTGGGCACCGCCCCGGCAGGGCTCGCGTTCACGTCCGACGGGAAGTTCGTCTACGTCGCAAACGTGGGGTCGCGCTCGGTGACGCCGATCACGGTCGCCACCAACACCGCCGGCACGCCGATCACTGTCGGGCACAACCCGATACCGCTCTCGATCACCCCCGACCAGGCACCCGCCGCTGCCTTGGCCGTCACTGCCGAGCCGGCGGGGACGCCCACCCGTTTTGACGCATCCGCTTCCACCGTTGCCTTCGGGACGATCGCCAGCTTCAGGTGGAGTTTCGGGGATGGGACGGCGAGCACGACGTCAACTCCCGCCACCACGCACACGTATGAGCGCGCCGGAACCTTTACGGCGACCGTCACGGAGACGAGCTCCGGTGGCACGTCCACCACGCGTGTGTTCACCGGTCAGACCGTGCTGCGCAACGGTGGGCCGCAGGCGGTGGCGAGCGCGTCTGTGACGGTGGCCGGCGTCCCGGTCCCATCGACGGGCACGGGCACGATGGTGCTCATCGGGGCGCTCGTGATGGTGCTTGGCACGCTGACGGGTGTCGCGGGCTTCAGGCGCCGCGCGAGAGGGTCGGCGTTAACGAAACCCTAACCGGCCGCTGCGCTTCTCGGCTCGACCGCCGCCGCGCACCGATGACTCGCGTGCCGGCGTCCCGTCTAACCCGGTGTTGGAGACAGCAGGGCTCGGCGAAGTCGAGGCCACCGGAGGTGACGGTGATCAACGGACCAGTGCTGCACGAGATGGCAAGGTCGGTCGCGCGCGAGCGCGAGCGCGACGCCAACGCTGTGTGCCCGGACGCTCGCGTGATGGGGAATCGGACTGCGTCGCGCATGCCCGCTCGCTTCGCCCGCGCCTGGAAAGGCTTCTGGCGGCCGGCGACATCGACAAACGGGGGCCGACGGCGTCACCACGTCCTGTTGCAGCATGACGAGTTCGAAGGGTGGTGAACCGATGATCCAGGGAGCCCCGATGGCAACTGCGATGGACGAGAGCGCAGCGCTCGATGCGGCGCTCCAGGGCGACGAGGCCGCGTTCCGCGACCTCGTGGAGCCGTACCACGCCGGTCTGCACGCGCACTGCTACCAGATGCTCGCCTCGGTGCAGGACGCCGAGGACGCGCTCCAGGAGGCGTTGCTCAAGGCATGGACACGGCTCAGCCAGTTCGAGCGCCGAGCGTCGTTCCGGACCTGGGTGTACACGATCGCGACCCGGACCGCCCTCGACCTCAGTGCCCGCAAGCCGATGCGGGTGCTGCCGCTCGACGACGCGCTCGCCACGGGTGCCGGCGGCGCAGCGACGCGCCCCGTAACAGAAACGGCCTGGCTCGAGGCCTATCCCGCCGATCAGTTCGGGCTGCCGGCAGGATTCGCGAGCCCTGAGGCGCGTTACGAGCTGCGCGAGAGCGTGGAGCTGGCGTTTGTCGCCGCGGTGCAGCATCTCGCCCCGCGTCAGCGGGCGGTTCTGCTGCTGCGCGAGGTCGTCGGCTTCTCGGCGAACGAAGCGGCCGAAACGCTCGGGATGACCGTCGCGGCGGTCAACAGCGCGCTCGAGCGGGCGCGCGCCGCCGTGGCGCAACGCTGCCCGGACCCGACCCAGCAGGTGACACTGCGGGCGCTCGGCGACTCGCACGCGCAGACGCTCGTCACCCGTTATATGGACGCGCTCGACCGAGCCGACCTCGGCGCGATGCTCGACCTGCTCGTCGAGGACGCCACCTGGTCGATGCCGCCGACGCCGCTCTGGTATGGCGGGACCGAGGCGGTCACCCGCTTCCTGGTGGAGGACGCGTTCGCTGTTCGCTGGCGGCATGCGCCGACGTACGCCAACGGCCAGCTCGCCACCGGGTGCTACATCTGGGACGAGGACCAGGGGCTCTACCGAGGGGAGGTGCTCGACGTGCTGACGCTCCGCGGCCCGAAGATCAGCGCCGTGACCGCCTTCCTCAACTCGGCGATCTTCCCGAGCTTCGGGCTGCCGACGACGCTGCCCGCCCTCGAGAACCCACCCCGATGACGCGGTCGGACGACAAATCGCTTTTGGTGGTTCGATCCAGGCGAGCGACGCGATTTGAACTCGGACGAGGGGTCGTTCGGGTCCGTCGTCTTGGGCGTTGTACCCAGTAAATCACCCGTTAGGGTGATTTTTCGTTCGACAAGTTGACAAACCCCTATCGGTTGTTCAGACAATCCAGCCGCCATCTCACGAGGTTCAGTGGGTTGAGATGTGCGCGGCGCTTGTCGCTACCGGAACGGGTGGCGTCGCTAACGGTGGGTCCGGTTCGGAGGGCACAGGTCTGATGCGTTTGCAAACCGGTATCAGGGGCCAGGGGTCCCGCTTGTCGAAGATGAGCAAGATCACCCTCGTGGCGTCCGCCGGCCTCGTGGCCGCGGCCTGCGGGAGCACCTCGACAGGCACTTCGGGATCAGGGTCCGTCTCCAACCCCGGTGTCCCCTCGGGCGTCACCGTGAGCTCGTTCACCACCGACATCGCGTCGACGATGAGCCTCCTCAAGCCGCTGACGACGTATGCGACGCATGGCGTCAACAGCCTCCTCATCGGGGTGATTCTCCCCGACACCACGTCCTCCGTCCGTTGGGTCGACTTCGATCAGCCCTACCTGAACGACGCGCTCGCGGACGCCGGATTCACCCAGTCCCAGTACCGCATCGACAACGCGCAGGGCAGCGATGCAACTGAGCTCGACGATGCCACCGCGGACATCAACCTTGGCGCCAAAGTCCTGATCATGTGCCCGCTGGACGGCCCGACCGGACAGGCGATCGCGCAGCTGGCCACGTCCAAGGGCGTGACCTTGATCAGCTACGACCGGGCGACCTTCCAGGGATCGAAGACCTACTACGTCAGCTTCGACAACGAGGCTGTCGGTGAGGCCATCGGCAACGGCTTCCTCGCGTGCGTCTCCTCGTGGGGCACCAAGAGCCCGCAGGTCTTCGTGCTCAACGGTGGTGAGGACACGGATCCGAACGCCATCTCGTTCGCCACGGGCTACAACAAGGTCGTCTGGAGCCAGCCGGCCAAGACCGTCACCGCCGGTGCGACGAACAGCCAGGGCATGACCCTGGTCGGCGAGAACTTCTCCCCGGGTTGGTCGAACACCGAGGGCGGCACGATCTTCCAGCAGGAGTTCACCGGTCATCCCACGATCAACGCGACGATCGAGGCCAACGACGGTCTCGCCAACGCGGTGATCACCGACCTCAAGGCTGACGGCGTTCCCGCGAAGACCATTCCGACCACCGGGCAGGACGCGACCGCCCAGGGCATGGCGTGGATCCTCGAGGGCTACCAGTGTGGTTCCGTCTACAAGCCGGTGTACAAGGAAGCGCAGGACGCGGTCGCGATGGCCGACATCCTCCTTTCCGGCAACGCCGTCCCGAAGGGTCTGCTGAACGGCACGACGATTGATCCTGCCAACGCCAGCATCACCGAGCCCGCGTCGCTCCTGAGCGCGACCTGGGTCGACGCGACCAACATGGAATCCACCGTGGTCAAGGACGGCTTTGACCAGGCATCTGCCATCTGCGCCATCGCCGGCGCGGCAGCCTGCACGGCAGCAGGAATCTCGTAATCGTCTGAGGGAGCGCCGGCCTCCTCAGGAGTGCGGCCGGGTCGCCCTTCGGGGCGGCCCGGCTTGCCTAAGCTCACGCCGAACGCCATGATCCCGAGCGTGGGGGTGGAGCGATTCGGGGTGACAGCCATCCACAACTCATCGACCTGAGGCGACTGAGATGAACCACGACCCCGAGGCAGCGGCGACGGTTGGGGCGAGAGCCTCGGCGGAGCCGTTGTTGAAGCTGCGGGGCATCGACAAGCACTTTGGTCCGGTGCAGGCGCTGTACCAGGTGAACCTGGATCTGCCGGCGGGTCAGGTGACCGGGTTGTGCGGTGACAACGGTGCCGGCAAGTCGGTGCTGACGCGCTGCATCGCGGGGGTGCATCCGCCGGACCACGGGCAGATCTTCTTCGAAGGCCAGCCGGTGCACATCCGGACGACGCGTGATGCGGCGGGTCTGGGGATCGAGACGGTGTACCAGGACCTGGCGCTGGCGGACAACCTGGACATCGTGCAGAACATGTTCCTGGGTCGAGAGCGGCTGCGCCGTGGGCTGCTCGACGAGGACTCGATGGAGCGGGCGGCAGGGGAGACGTTGAGCAGCCTGCGGGTGACCACGGTGCGCTCGATCCGGCAGCCGGTGGCGTCGCTCTCGGGCGGGCAGCGGCAGTCGGTGGCGGTCGCCAAGGCGGTGATGTGGAACTCGAAGGTGGTGCTGCTCGACGAGCCGACGGCGGCGCTGGGGGTGGTGCAGACGCGGATGGTGCTCGACCTGGTGCGTCGCCTGCGCGACCGTGGGCTGGCGGTGATGGTGATCTCGCACAACCTCAACGACGTGTTCGAGGTGGCGGACCGGATCGCGGTGCTGCACCTGGGCCGGATGGTTGCGGAAGGGCCGGTGGGGGAGTTCGACCGGCAGAGCGTGATCGAGTACATGACGACGGGGACGTTGAACGGACGCCCGCATGCGTCGGTGGCGGCCCCGACAGGCGGAGGAAGTGTCTGAGCGATGCCTGGGAGAGAGAACGACCCGCTGAACGTCGCCACAGAACCGGCGGCGTCACCGGACCCGGGGCAACTGCCGGACAGCGCAGCGCCGCTGGTCGACCTGACCGCGGCCAAGGACGACAGCGCCGCCGCCGCGGAGGTTCCGCCGTCCATCGTCGCGCAGACATTGGGTCAGTACGCGCGTGCGTGGACGCAGCGCATCCGCAGCGGCGACAGTGGCGTGCTGCCCGTCGTCCTCGGCATCGTCATCGTCGCGATCGCCTTCGAGATCATCACGCCGGAGAACTCATACCTCCGCGCGAGCAACCTCGTCTACATCTTCGGTCTGAGCACCGTCTACGTGGTGCTGGCCACGGCCGAGATCGTGGTGCTGTTGCTCGGCGAGATCGACCTCTCCATCGGCTCGGTCGCACTGCTCGGCGGCACCATCGCGTTCAAGTTGGTGCAGGTGAATCCCGGGCCCAACTGGCCGTGGTGGGCGGCGATCCTCGCGACGCTCGTCTGCTGCGGCTTCATCGGCGCCCTGCAGGGAACGCTCGTGTCGCGCCTGAAGATCCCGTCGTTCGTGGTAACGCTCGGTGGCTACCTGCTCTTCCAGGGAATCATCATCCTCATCCTCGGCGGCGCTGACGGCACGCTCACCGTGAGCTCGCAGGTGCCGAACCAGAGCGTGATCTTCAACCTGGTGCAGGGTGTCATCGACCCGACGGCCGGCTGGATCGCACTCGTCGTGCTGCTGGCGATCGTGGGCACGTCGTTGTGGGTCCGTGGTGCGCAGCGGCGGCGGAGCGGGCTCGTCGCCCCGCCTGCGAGTCTGATCGCGATCCGCATCGCGTTCGTCGCGGCGATGGGCGTTGCAGTTGTGGCCATCTGCGGCATCAACCTCCCACCCGGCGTTCCCGAGGTGATTCCCATCGTTCTGGTCATCGTGGGCCTGTGGACGCTGCTGCTGCAGCGCACCAAGTTCGGCCGCTACGTGTATGCGATCGGTGGCAATCCCGAGGCGGCGCGCCGCGCCGGTGTCAGCCTGCCGTGGGTGCGCACCGCGTCGTTCGCGCTCTGCTCGGCGACCGCCGGGTTCGGCGGGATCCTGCTCGGCTCGTTCTTCTATGGCGAATACAGCACCAACGCCGCGGACCCCGGGCAACTCATCCTCTACTCGGTGGCCGCGGCGGTCATCGGTGGGACGAGCCTCTTCGGCGGCCGCGGCAAGCCGATTCACGGTCTGCTCGGCGGCCTCCTCATCGGCGGCATCGCGTACGGCGTCTCGCTGCTGCAGCTGGGCGCGCTGTCAACGCCGCTGACGTACATCCTCCCCGGCGCAGTGCTGCTCATCGCGGTCTTCGTCGACGTGTCCTCGCGGCGCGGCGCACGGACCGGGAGCGTGGCTCGTGTCTGACGCCACAGCGACCCCGGCGGCGAGAGCCTCGGCGGAGCCGTTGTTGAAGCTGCGGGGCATCGACAAGCACTTTGGTCCGGTGCAGGCGCTGTACCAGGTGAACCTGGATCTGCCGGCGGGTCAGGTGACCGGGTTGTGCGGTGACAACGGTGCCGGCAAGTCGGTGCTGACGCGCTGCATCGCGGGGGTGCATCCGCCGGACCACGGGCAGATCTTCTTCGAAGGCCAGCCGGTGCACATCCGGACGACGCGTGATGCGGCGGGTCTGGGGATCGAGACGGTGTACCAGGACCTGGCGCTGGCGGACAACCTGGACATCGTGCAGAACATGTTCCTGGGTCGAGAGCGGCTGCGCCGTGGGCTGCTCGACGAGGACTCGATGGAGCGGGCGGCAGGGGAGACGTTGAGCAGCCTGCGGGTGACCACGGTGCGCTCGATCCGGCAGCCGGTGGCGTCGCTCTCGGGCGGGCAGCGGCAGTCGGTGGCGGTCGCCAAGGCGGTGATGTGGAACTCGAAGGTGGTGCTGCTCGACGAGCCGACGGCGGCGCTGGGGGTGGTGCAGACGCGGATGGTGCTCGACCTGGTGCGTCGCCTGCGCGACCGTGGGCTGGCGGTGATGGTGATCTCGCACAACCTCAACGACGTGTTCGAGGTGGCGGACCGGATCGCGGTGCTGCACCTGGGCCGGATGGTTGCGGAAGGGCCGGTGGGGGAGTTCGACCGGCAGAGCGTGATCGAGTACATGACGACGGGGACGTTGAACGGACGCCCGCATGCGTCGGTGGCGGCCCCGACAGGCGGAGGAAGTGTCTGAGCGATGCCTGGGAGAGAGAACGACCCGCTGAACGTCGCCACGGCGCCCGAGCCCGCGACTGCCGCACCGCTCGTTGACCTCACGGCCGCGAAGGGCGATGCCGCGACCATGGATGTGCCTGCGGAGATCATGGCGCAGACGCTTGGTCAGTTCCTGCGCGCCTGGTGGCAGCGCATCCGCGGCGGCGACAGCGGCGTCCTGCCCGTGCTGCTCGGCATCGTCCTGGTGGCGGCCGCATTCCAGATCGCCAACGGGAAGTTCCTGTCGCCGCAGAACCTGGTCAACCTTTTCGAGCAGAGCTCGATCTACATGCTCCTCGCGATGGCCGAGATCTTCGCCCTGCTGCTCGGTGAGATCGATCTCTCCGTCGGGCTCGTCATGGGCCTCGGCGCCGTCATGGTGGCCGAGGAAGTGCAGCCTGCCGGCCTGAACTGGCCGTGGTGGCTCGCGATCGCGGTGTCGCTGCTCGTCTGCTGCGGGGTCGGCTTGATCCAGGGCACGATGGTCGCCCGTCTCAAGATGCCCTCGTTCATCGTCACGCTCGGCGGGTTGCTGGTCCTCGAGGGGGTGGCGATCATCGTCCTCGGCGGCGGCCTCGTCGGCATCGGGAACTCGCACTACAGCAGCGAGGTCGCGATCTACAACATCTTCTACGGCTACTTCGACCCGCTCTTCAGCTGGATCCTGCTCGCGGTCGTCGGAGTCATCGGCGCCGCCGCGGTCTGGTTCGCCGATGCGCGCCGGCGCCGATCCGGTCTCGTTGCCCCGCCGGCGAGCCTGACGCTCGCGAAGATCGTCATCGCCCTGGCGGCCGGGATCCTTGTCGTGGCGCTCTGCAACGTGAACCGCGCGCACTTCGGGGTCATCCACGGGCTCCCGTACATCATCCCGATCGTGCTGGCGGTGCTCTTCGCCTGGACGATCCTGCTGCAGCGCACGCGGTTCGGACGCTACGTGTACGCGATCGGCGGCAACCCCGAGGCGGCGCGCCGAGCCGGCATCAGCCTGCCCAAGATCCGCACCTGGGGCTTCGTCCTCGCCTCGCTGACGGCGGGCATCGCGGGGGTGCTCTTCGCGTCGTGGCAGGTCTCGATCACGACGAACATCATCAAGGACTCGAACAGCTACGTCCTCCTCGCCGTGGCCGGCGCCGTCATCGGCGGCACGAGCCTCTTCGGCGGCCGGGGCAAGACCATTCATGGCCTCCTCGGCGAACTCGTGATCGGCAGCATCTACAACGGACTCTTCCTGCTCGGCATCACGTCGGACTGGATCGACATCGTTGTAGCGCTGGTGCTGCTGGCCGCCGGGACCATCGACGTCCTCTCCCGCCGCGGCGCGCAAACTCGCGCCTGATCGCCAGGGAACTCGACTGATGCGCCCCATGGCCTCGCCGGAGTCGGTCCGCCGACACAATCTCAGCCTGCTGCTCCGGCTGTTGCATCAGTCCGGCCCGCTCTCGAGGTCCGAGATCGGGGCTGCGCTGGGGATGACCCGGAGCACCATCGGGGAGTTGGTCGCGGACCTGCGCGCCCGTGGCCTCGTGGAGGAGGGCGATCCGGCCCGCCTCGGCGCGCCCGGACGTCCCTCGCTCGTCGCGCGGCCGAACCCCGAGGGGGCTGCCGCGATCACCGCCGAGATCGCCGTCAACTCGTTGTCCGCGGCGGTCGTCGGGCTCGGTGGCCGCATCCTCCATCTCGTTCGCGTGCCGCATCAGCCGCGCCGTCTGGCCGTCGATCAGACGATCGAGGACGTCGGCTCGCTGATTCAGGCCGCGCAGGCTGCCATCCCGCCGGGGTGCTGGGTCGCCGGGCTGGGCGTCGCGGTGGCCGGCGTCGTCAGCCGGGCCGACGGTCTCGTGCACTTCGCGCCCAACCTCGGGTGGCGCGACGTGCCGCTCGGCCGGTTGATGACGGAACGCCTGGGGTCGAGCCTGCCGGTCGCCATCGCCAACGAGGCGGATCTCGGCGCGCTCGCCGAGCACACCTGGGGTGCCGGTGTCGGCGTCGACCATCTCATCTACGTCTCGAGCGAGGTTGGTGTCGGCGCCGGCCTCGTCATCGACGGCCGTCCGCTGGTCGGGGCCGGCGGCAGCGCCGGCGAGGTGGGCCATGTCCAGGTCAACCCGATCGGCGTGCGCTGCCGGTGTGGTGCGATTGGGTGCTGGGAGACCGAGATCGGCGGCCCGGCGTTGTTGCGCCGCGCCGGTCGTACCGAGAAGAACTACCGGCCGGAGGCCGTGACCCGTCTGCTCCGCGAGGCCGCGTGGGGCGACCCCGTTGCGCTTGGCGCGGTCGAGGACGTGGGGCACTGGCTGGGCTCCGGCCTCGCCGGGCTCATGAACGTCTTCAACCCCCAGCGGGTGGTCGTCGGCGGGCTGCTCGGCGACATGTGGCCGCTCGTCGAGCAGATCGTGCAGACGGAGTTGCGCGGCCGGGTCATGGCGCCGACGCTCGAGGTGGTGGACATCAGGGCTGCCCACCTCGGCGCCGACGGGCCGTTGCTCGGCGCGGCCGAACTCGCGCTCGCTCGTGTGCTCGACGAGCCGACCCTGGTGCCGGCGCGAGCCCCCGAGCGGCGGTCGGCGTAGCGGGCTTTCCCTCTACGTGACGGAGCGGAGCGCCGGGTAGTACGCGCGGAACCGGGCTCGTGTCTCGCGGTACGGTTCGATCCAGGCCTCGACCGGGTCGACCACCTCGGTGACTCGCACACACGCAGCAGCCGCCTGGTCGACGTCGCGATAGACACCGCCGGCGACGCCACCGAGCAATGCCGCACCGAATGCCGATCCCTGGTTTGTCGCCATGATCTCGAGCGGGAGCTCCAGGATGCTGGCGACGATCTGCAGCCAGAGCCGGCTCTCGGCGCCTCCTCCGGAGACTCGGCCTCGGGCGCCGGCGGCGCCGACATCACGGACGGTGTCGAGGCAGTCGCGCAACCCGAAGGCGACGCCCTCGAGGACGGCCCGCGTCAGAGCGCCCGCGCCGTGCCCGAGCGTTAGACCGCAGAACGCGCCGCGGGCGTCGGGGTCCACGTACGGGGTTCGCTCGCCGGCCAGGTATGGGAGAAAGACCAGTCCGTCGGAGCCGGGCGGGATCGAATCGGCCCGCGCGAGCATCTCGTCGTAGCCGGTGTCCGGGAACAGCGTGTCGTGGAACCACGCCAGCGATCCGGCGGCCGCGAGCATCACGCCCATGACCTGCCATCGATCGGGAACGGCGTGACAGAAGGCGTGCACACGGCCCTGCGCATCGGCGCGGAACCGATCGGTGGCCGCGAGCACCACGCCCGAGGTGCCGATGACGACCGAGACGGGACCGGGGCCCGTGATCCCGGCGCCCACCGCCGCCGCGGCCTGATCGCCTGAGCCCGCGGCCATCGCCGCGCCGTCGAGCGCCCCGACCGAATCGGTGCTCTCGGCGAGATCGGGCAGCCACGACGTGGGGATCGCGAGGTCGTCCAGCAGCTCCGTGCTCCAGCGTCGCGCGCCGACGTCGAGGAGCAGCGTTCCCGATGCGTCGGCCACGTCCATGCGATGGCCGCCCACGAGGCGGTCGCGGACGAAGTCCTTGGGGAGGCAGATCCTGTGGATGCGCGCGTATTCGTCCGGCTCGTTCTCACGCATCCAGAGCACCTTTGGTGCCGTGAACCCGGGCAGGGCGCGGTTGCCGGTGAGCCGAAGGAGACGCTCGAGGCCGCCCCCGGACTCCATCTCGGCGCACTGTGGTGCCGAGCGCTGGTCGTTCCAGAGGATCGCGGGCCGGATCACTGCGCCGGCATCGTCGAGGCAGACCAGGCCGTGCATCTGACCCGAGAAACCGATCCCGAGGATCTCGGAGACCGTCGTCTTCAGGCTCGCGAGCACCTCGTGCGTGGCGGCGAGCCAGTCCTCCGGCCGCTGTTCCATCCAGCCGGGGTGCGGTGAGCTCACCGGGTAGCTGCTCTCCGCGCCGGCGAGGACGCGGCCGTTCTGGGGATCCACTGCGAGACCCTTGGCGGCGCTCGTCCCGATGTCGATGCCGACGAGTGCCGCAGTCATCGACGAGCCGACGCCGCGCGCACCGCCGGCGGGGACGACATAACGCTAGGAGCGGATGCCGTACAGGTAGTCGAGCGCGAGCTGATCCAGCTTCTCGAATGCCATGCCGCGCACACCGGCCGCTTCGACGTCGAAGCTCTCCGCGCGCAGCGCGCTGAGCGTTTCGCCGGGTGCGAGCGTGGGCTGCGCAAGCTGGTCGAGGCGCGCGGCGACGCGCGCCGCCTGCACCTCGGGGTCCGCACGGAATGCCCTGGTCCGGTCGCGCAGCAGGAGGTAGTTGCGCATGCATGCGGCTGCGCTCTCCCAGACACCGTCCATGTCCTCGGTGCGCGGTGGCTTGAAATCGAAGTGGCGCGGTCCGGGATACCCGCCGGACTCGAGGATGTCGACGGTCCAGAATGCGCCGCGCGCGTTGCCTGCGCCGAAGCGCAGATCCTGGTCGTACCGCGGGCCGTGCTGGCCGTTGAGGTCGACGTGGAACAGCTTGCCGTGCCACAACGCCTGAGCAAGGCCGTGCGCGAAGTTCAGGCTCGCCATCTCCTCGTGACCGACCTCCGGATTGAGCCCGACCATCTCCGAATGCTCGAGCTCGTTGATGAAGGCGAGCGCGTGCCCGATGGACGGCAGCAGGATGTCGCCGCGCGGCTCGTTGGGCTTGGGCTCGATGGCAAAACGCAGGTCGTAGTGCTGCTCGATGACATAGCTCGTGAGGATGTCGAACGCTTCCTTGTAGCGATCGAGTGCGGTGCGGACATCCTTTGCGGCTCCTGATTCCGCACCTTCGCGGCCGCCCCAGAACACCACCACTCCGGCACCGAGCTCCGCAGCGAGATCGAGGTTGTCAGCGACCTTGCGAACCGCGAAACGGCGCACGTCGCGGTCGTTCGCGGTGAAGCCGCCATCGCGAAACACTGGGTGCGAGAACAGGTTCGTCGTGATCATCGGGATCACCAGGCCGGCGCTCTCAACGGCGCTGCGCAGACGATCGATTGCCTGGCGTTTCTCCGCCGCTGTTGCGGCGAACGGGAAGACATCGTTGTCGTGAAAGCTGACGCCGTACGCGCCGAGCTCGGCCAGGCGTTCGACCGCAACGACGGAGTTGAGTGGCGCGCGCACTGCACTGCCGAAGACGTCGAACTCCCTGCCAGCCTACAGTCCAAAGCCCAAATGAAAACCGATCTTCGCGAGTAGGCGTCAGCACGAACTCTCCTTGGTACCAGCCGTCGGTACCATCCGTCATCCTCGAATCGTCCCGCCAACCAGGAGCGATTGCAGCCGGTCTGGCTCGGCGCAATTATACCGTGCCGCAGCAGGGCTTTATCGGCCTCTCCAGACGCTGTCGTGGCTCGCCGACATCGCTTCGGGACTTGAGAACAGACGGCGCCACCACGATGATTCGATGTACTCGCGGGTGACGTCGAGTTTGCGCCGCACAGCCGGTTGAAATGTCCGGTGACGCACCTCGTCGGTGACGGCCTCATCGGGCGAAAATGAGAACAGCCAACGCCACGGCACTGCGTCGAATGTGTCGAGCATCTGCCGGGGTTCGAGGTCGGCGGCGCGACACGCCTGGACAAATTCGCGCGGCGTTCCCGTGGTCGCCGCATCGAAGACCGCGCGCTCGCGCACTGTCGGTGGAGTGAGGAGTTCAGCTACAACCATGTCGCGCTCGAGGCTAGCAAACACGTACCAATCGCTGTCGTGAGAACGGATCCGGACCGACGGTGTTGCGGACCGTGCAGCGATGTGCGTTGCGCATCGTTCCGCGATGCACATCGCGCGCGTCGATTCCTCGAACGGCCCGCGCGCGCGTGACGTGCGCCGTCAGTGCCGCGCCGCCGACAAATTACCGGCCGTGCCGGACGATCCGCCGGAGGCGTTGCCGAGCCGGCTGAGCACCCTCCCGGGGCGTCGCCCGCTGTCGCCGGCGGAGGCCCTCAAGGGCAGGCCTGGCCGCTGGATCCGTCCTAGGGACTAGTGAATGCGTAGGACGGGCCGGACGGGGGTATGAGGTAGCCATGACCGAACCTACCGCGCAACTCCTGCCCGTTCTCGCCCTCGACGACATGGTGGTGCTCCCACACATGACCGTCCCCATCGCCGTCCCCGATGAGCAGCGCGCCGCCGTCGACGCCGCTCGCGAGGGCAGCCATCTCATCCTGCTTGTCCCGCGTGTCGATGGGCAGTTCACGTCCATGGGCACCGTCGCCAGCCTTCAGGAGTTGGGGAAGCTTCCCAACGGCACCGAGGTCAGCATCGTCCGCGGCCAGTACCGGGCGCGCCTCGGCAGCGGTCAGGCGGATGTCGGCGGGGCGCTCTGGGTGCGCGCCGAGCCCATCACCGAGCCCGAGCCCACCGAGGTGGAGGTTGCCCTCGCCAGCGAGTACCGAGCCATCCTCGAGAACCTTGTCGAGAGCCGCGGAGCGTCGGGCGTGGTGCAGTTCCTCCGCGCCGCGCGGACACCGGGACAGCTCGCCGACCTGGCCGGCTTCTCGCCGGACCTCAGCATGGAGCAGAAGGTTCGCGTGCTCGAAACCCTCGACGTCGAGGCGCGCCTGCATCTGCTCATCGACTGGACCCGCACGATCCTTGCCGAGGCGTCACTGAAGGAGAAGATCCGCAGTGAGGTCAACGAGGGCATGGAGAAGACGCAGCGCGAATTCCTCCTGCGCCAGCAAATGGAAGCCATCCGCAAGGAGCTCGGTGACGGTGGCGACGACGTGGTCGCCGGCTACCGCAAGCGCATCGAGGAAGCGGGCATGCCCGAGAAGGTGCGCACCGAGGTCGAGCGTGAGCTCGGCCGGCTCGAGCGCACCAGCGAGCAGAACCCCGAGAACGGCTGGATTCGCACGTACCTCGACTGGATGCTCGACATCCCGTGGAACGTGCGCTCCGAGGACAACTACGACCTCGCCGACGCACGCCGGATCCTCGATGAGGACCACACCGGCCTTGACGACGTGAAGTCGCGGATCATCGAATTCCTTGCGGTGCGCAAGCTGCGCCAGGAGCGTGGTCTCTCGGTGCTCGGCGGACGCGGTTCGGGCGCGATCATCACGCTGGTGGGACCTCCGGGCGTGGGCAAGACCTCGCTCGGCGAGTCGGTCGCGCGAGCGCTCGGACGCAAGTTCGCGCGCGTCTCGCTCGGCGGCATCCACGATGAGGCCGACATCCGCGGCCACCGGCGCACGTACATCGGCGCGCTCCCGGGCCGGATCGTTCGCGCCCTCAAGGAGGCCGGTACCAAGAACCCGGTGATCATGCTCGACGAGATCGACAAGGTCGGCAACGACTGGCGTGGCGACCCGTCCGCGGCATTGCTCGAGGTGTTGGACCCGGCGCAGAACAACACCTTCCGGGACCACTACCTCGAGGTCGACCTCGATCTGTCCGAGGTGCTGTTCATCCCGACCGCCAACGTGTGGGAGACCATCCCCGCACCGCTCCTCGACCGCATGGAGCTGATCAAGCTCGACGGCTACACCATCGAGGAGAAGCTGGCGATCGCTCGCGATCACCTGCTCGGACGTCAGATCGCCCAGGCCGGCTTGCGTGCCGAGGAGATCAGCGTCGACGACGAGGCTATCGAGTCCGTCGTCACCGGGTACACCCGCGAAGCGGGCGTGCGCAATCTCGACCGTGAGCTCGGCAAGATGGCCCGCAAGGTTGCCACTGCGTTCGCAACCGGCGAGTTGCAGCCACCTGTGGCGGTAACGCCGGAGATGGTGACGAAGTTCCTGGGCCGGATCCGCTTCGACAACGAGGTTGCGGAGCGCACCTCCGTTCCCGGTGTGGCCACGGGTCTTGCCGTCACCGGCGCGGGCGGCGACGTGCTGTTCGTCGAGGCGACATCGGTCGGGGAGAATGGCTCGCTCACCCTGACGGGCCAGCTGGGCGATGTCATGAAGGAGTTGGCGCAGATCGCGCTCTCCTACGTGCGGTCGCACGCCGCGGACCTGGGCATCGATGAGGAGCTTGCCAACAAGGGCTTCCACATTCATGTTCCCGAAGGCGCGATTCCGAAGGACGGGCCGTCGGCGGGTGTCACCATGACCACCGCGATCGTCAGCCTGCTGACCGGGCGCGGTGTCAAGAGCACCGTCGGCATGACCGGTGAGGTCACGCTCCAGGGGCTCGTGCTGCCGATCGGTGGCGTCAAGCAGAAGGTGCTCGCGGCACACCGCATGGGTCTCAAGGAAGTGATCCTGCCGCGACGCAACGGCAAGGACCTCGAGGACGTGCCCGAGAGCGTGCGCGATCAGATGACGTTCCACCTCGCGAGTCGCGTCGAGGACGTCCTCGCTGCCGCCCTCGAGCCGGCGGCGGTACAGGAGCGCTCAGCCGCCGCCTGAGTCACGCTTGTGGGGTGAGCCTTTCACCCCCGGCGATGGATTTCCAGATGCGCCGGCGCACCGGCCATCCGGATTTCCTGGACCTGCCCTGGGACCGTCCGCTCGAGACCTGGAGGGACGATCGCCTCGTCGATGTCCCCCGAGGGATCTCGCGGCACGTCGTCCGTTTCGTCAGATACGGCGACGCCATCTATGCGCTCAAGGAACTGCCGCGCAGGCTGGCGGAGCGCGAATATCGGCTGCTGGCCGAGCTTGACCGGCTCTTCATCCCGGTCGTCGAGGTTGCCGCCCTGGTCACCGAACGCCGCGGGGCCGATGAGCTCGAGGCAATCCTGATCACCCGGCACCTCGACTTCTCGTTGCCGTACCGGCGCGTGCTCGGCGCCACCGGCGGCGATGATGCCTTGCGCGATCGCCTGCTCGACGCGCTCGTCAACCTCATGGTCCGGCTGCATGTTGCCGGGTTCTTCTGGGGTGACTGCTCGCTGTCGAACACCTTGTTCCGGCGCGACGCGGGCGCGCTCGGCGCCTACGTCGTCGACACCGAGACGGGCGAGCTCCATCCGCAGCTCAGCGATGGTCAGCGGCTCCACGACGTGCTCGTCGCGCAGGAGAACATCGGCGGCGAGCTCCTCGACGTCACCGCCGAAGGGCTCGTGCACAACCTCGATCCGATCGAGGCGGCCGAGGGGCTGCGCCGGCGCTACGACGAGCTTTGGTCGGAGCTGACGCGGGAGGTCAATTTCGCGCCCGACCAGCGCTACCGGATCGAGGAGCGGCTGCAGCGTCTCAACGGGCTCGGGTTCGACGTGGACGAGGTGGAGGTCATCGCCCGTGAAGGCGAGTACCGGCTCCGGCTGCAGCCGCGCGTCGTCGAACCGGGGCATCACGTCCGCACGCTGCAGGCGCTCACCGGGCTGGAGGTCCAGGAGAATCAGGCGCGGCGCCTGCTCGGCGACCTCGCGCGCTACCGCACGGAGCTCGAGGCAGCGGAAGGCGGCCCAGTCCCCGAGACGATCGCCGCCAACCGCTGGCTGATCGACGTCTTCGAGCCCACCATCGCCGCCGTTCCGCAAGCGCTCCGCGGCAGGCTCGAGCCCGCCGAGCTGTTCCATCAGGTCCTCGACCACCGCTGGTACCTGTCGGAGGCTGCCGGGCGCGACGTCGGTCTCAGCGAGGCGGTGGCGTCATTCGTCGGGACGGTGCTGCCCAATGCGGTGACGCCGGAGCTCGTCGATGTCCTCGAGGAGAGTTGACACACCGGTCACACGCGCGCTGCCACCCGCGAGTTGTGGAAAAGGTCGGCAGTAACCAGGGCGATGACCGCTGCGATGAGCACGGATGAGGCGACACCCTCAACGGTCCACGCCGTGCCGGTCGTGACCGTCGTCCCGGCCTTGGCGATGAAGACATCGGCGTTCAGCAGCACGGGGACGACGCCGCGCCAGTTGCGTGCGCTCCCCGGGCGCGCGAGCCACCAGACCGTGCTCAACACCGACGGTTCGACGAGGTAGTACGGAAACACCGTCTTGGCGACGAGCGGCAGACAGCAGGACGCGATCGTGAGCAGCCCGATCAGCCCCGCGACCGTTGCCGGCGTCTTCGGTCGGAGGATGAGTGTTGTCTGGACCAGTGCGACTGCGAGGACAGCGGCGATGCCGGCGTCCCAGTGCTGCGCAATCCCCGACCAGAACGACCCGCTCGCGAGCACCCAGAACGAGCCGCCCACGATCGGCAGCGTTCCGCGAAAGCCGACGAGCGAGTGCACGACCGCCGCGTGATCGGCGATGAGGAACGGAGCCAGCCCGATCACGAGCGTCAGGGCACCCGCGACCGCGGTGATCAGCGCGGGGCGAAAGCGCCGCTCCGTCAGCGGGATGAGCACGAGCGGCATCGCCGTGAACAGCGCGACCGTGCGCGCGAGCACCGCGGCGCCCAGCGCGACACCGGTTGCTGCGGAGCGTCTGCTCATCGCCAGCTCGACGGAGAGGAGCACGAGACAGAGTTCGACGGGTTGCTCGATATGTCCGTAGTCGAGGATGCCGATCCAGAGTGCGGGCGCGAGCGCGATGCACGCAGCAGCCGCGAGCGGCCAGCGCAGCGTGGCGCGTGCGCGCGCGACCAGCCGCACTCCCTGATACGCGAGCAGCAGGACGAACATCGCCATGACGCCGTCCACGAGCGCCGCGCGTATCCCGAGGTTGCCGGCCACGTGCAGGGCGTTGGCGACGGCGACGACGGGGACGAGTGGCACCAAGCCGAGTGGGCCGTTGTCGTTTGCCGAGACGATCGTCAGTGGCGTGGAGTAGACGAGGAGCGGATGACCGGACACCGCGGTCTCGGTTGCCGGCCAGAAGAAGTAGTCGAGGTCCGACGGCGTCGTCTTGAGCACGAGCGAGGCGACGGCGAACGTGGCGACGAAGAGCGCGCCGAGGCCTGCGGTGGCGGCGCGGCTGGGCACCGGCTCATTCTGCCCGGCGCTCTCCCGAGGCTGTTCCGCAAGCTCCTTGTATTACGCTAGCTGGCATGCATCTTCATCTGCATCGTGTCCCCGAGCGTCTCGCAACGGGAGCGTTCATCCTGCATACCGGCTGGAGCAAGTGGCACGGGACCGAACAGCAGGCAACCATGCTGCACACGACGGCGTCGAACGCGTTTCCTCAGCTGAAAGCCATCCCGCCGAAGCGGTTCCTGCGCTTGCTTGCCGCGGGTGAAATGGCGACGGGGACCGCGCTGCTGATGCCGCTGCTGCCCGACAGCGTTGCCGGTGCGGTATTGACCGCCTTCTCCGGAACGCTGCTCACGATGTACTGGCGGACTCCGACCATGCGCAAGCCCGGCAGCATCTGGCCGACACCAGCCGGCACGGCCGTCAGCAAGGACGTGTGGATGCTCGGCATCGGTGCAGGGATGATCACCCGCCCATGAACGTCGAGATCTGGTCAGACGTCGTCTGCCCGTGGTGCTACATCGGCAAGCGCCGCTTCGAGACTGCCCTGGTGGATTTCGCGCATCGCGACGATGTCGAGGTTGTCTGGCGCAGCTTCCAGCTCGACCCCAACGCTGCGCCGACGAGCGAGGGCGATCCGATCGAGCGGCTCGCCGCGAAGTACGGGATGAGTTCGCGCGGATGCGGAGGCTGCGCAGGCGCGCGTCACCGCCAATGCGGCGACCGTCGGGCTCGACTTCCACCTCGACAAAGCGCGTACCGGTAACACCTTTGACGCGCACCGCCTCATCCACTACGCGCACGAGCTCGGCAAGCAGGACGCCATGAAGGAGCGCCTCATGGCCGGCTATTTCGTCGCGGGCGAGCCCATCGGCGAGCGCGACACGCTCGTTCGCCTCGCCTCCGAGGTCGGGCTCGACCCCGCGGCGGCACGCGACGTCCTCGACAGCGGCGCGTACAGCGCCGAAGTCCGCCACGATGAAGCCGAGGCGCGTCAGATCGGCATCACCGGCGTTCCGTTCTTCGTCATCGACCGCGCCTACGGGATCTCCGGTGCGCAGCCGTCCGAGCTGATCCTTGCGACGCTCGACAAGGCGTGGACCGACGCGCACCCGTTGCAACTGGTCGCCGCAACCGACGGCGACGATGTCAGCTGCACGGACGACAGCTGCACCGTTTAGGACGCTGCCACAAGCGCCGAGGCACGGCGCTACCCTGATGCTCCCATGGGCTCAGACCTTGTGGACCCTGGCCGAACCGAGGGCATGTTCGTCGGGCGGCAGCACGAGCTGGCCAGCCTGCTGGCGCAGGCGACGCACGCACGCGCCGGACATCCCCGCCTCGTCCTCCTGACCGGCGAGCCGGGCATCGGCAAGACTGCGCTCACGCATCGATTTGTCAATCAGGCACACGAATTTCAGCTCTGCGAAGCGAGCGGTGAGGAGGCCGAGCAGCTGCTCGCATTCGGCGTGATCGAGCAGCTCGTCCGGACGGCGCACGGTGTGGAGAGTCCGGCGCTCATCGGCCTGGGGCACGGCGATGCCGCCGGTCGCGACCCGATCTGGGTGGGCGCGGCGCTGCTGGAACTGCTCGGCACGATGCAGGGCGCGGGACCCGTGCTGCTCGTCGTCGACGATGCGCAGTGGGCCGATCGGCCTTCACTCCAGGCGCTCGTTTTCGCGCTCCGACGCCTGCAGGCGGACCGAGTGCTGACGCTCGTGGTGTCGCGCAGCGGCTCACCCCGCGGACAGCTCGCCGGCTTCCATCGCCTCGTCGAGCACGGTCATGGGTCGTGGATTCGGGTTCGTGGGCTCGACACGGGCGCGATCCGCGACCTCGGCGCCTCGATGGGGGTGGACCGCCTGTCGTCCCGTGCCGCCGACCGCATCCGGGCGCACACCGGCGGTAGTCCCCTGCACGCGACGGCGATCTTCGACGAGATCTTCCCCGCGGTGCTCCGTGAGCCGTCCGAGCTGCCGCTGCCGTCGACGGCCGACTTCGGCGCGCTGGTGCGGGCACGGCTCGACGCATGTCCGCCCGAGGCACAACGGCTCGTGGAGGCTGCCTCGGTACTCGGGCTCACCTCCCGGCTCGCGCTTGCCGGGCGCCTCGCCGGGCTGACGGAGACGCTCGTTCCGCTGGAGCGCGCGATCGCCGCGCGCCTGCTCGAGGAACACGGCGCGCCGGCCGATCGGGCCATCGCGTTTCCCCATCCGCTCATCCAAGCCGCCACGTACCACACGCTCGGGCCGGCCCATCGCGCGGCGCTGCACGAGCGAGCGGCAGGAACTCGTGAACGACGAGGCGTCTGCGCTGCGCCATCGCGTTGCGGCAGCCAACGGAGCTGATCCACAGCTCGCCGCCGACCTCCTCATCTTCGGGATCGAGATCGCCCGGCGCGGCGCCTGGGATGCGGCCGCCGACGCGCTCCTCTCGGCGAGCCGCCTCACCGCCGACGGCCAGGAGCGGGATCTTCGCCTCCTGATGGCGGCCGAGTACATGCTGCTCGGCGGTGCGGTGGACGACGCGCTGGCGATCACCGAGGAGATCGAGCGCCAGGCGCCGACTGCCCGCCGAGGCTTCGTCCTCGGCACCCTCGCGATGATCGCCGGTCGGTACGACAGGGCGCAGGACCTGCTGGCTGCGGCCTACGAGCAGCGGGATGTCCGGCGGGATCATCCGCTGGCCGAGGAGATTGCGGCCCACCTCTCCCGCGTCCACATGGGTCGCGGTCACGGGGCGGATGCGGCGCTCTGGGCCACGCGCTCGCTCGACGCCGCGCGGGCTCCGTCGCCCGTGTCGGACGCGCTGTCGGTCCTCGCCACCGGGCTGCTGTATGCCGGGCGTGCGCACGAGGCCGCGGCGGCAGTCGCCGAGCTGCCCGAGGCATATGCGGTGGACGAGAACGCATCGCTGGACGGTTTCATCGGCCGCGGCTTCGTTCGGTACGTGACCGACGACCCGATCGGTGCGCGTGACGACCTCACCCTCGCAGCCTCCCAGTTCCGCATGCGCGGGCCCGCACACCAGGCGATCGAGGCGCTGGTCGGCCTGGCGATCGCCGAGTACCGAATCGGCGTGTGGACGGATGCATCGATGCACGGGGAATTGGCCGCCTCGCTCGCCGAGGACGCTGACCAGACCTGGCTGCTCGCCCGAGCGCATGCGGCCGCGTGCGCCCCGCTCGCCGCCCGCGGTGAGTGGGAAGCGGCGCAGGCGCATGTCGAGGCCGCGCGCCGGGCGGCCGACACGGTTCGCGCGGAGTTCGCGGGCATCGCGCAGGCAGCGATGGCCGGCGCGCTTGTCGCGCGCGCACGCGGCGACCACGAAGGTGTGATCCAGGCTCTCGAGCCGCTGCTGCCGCTGGCCGACCTCGACGGAGTCCGTGAACCCGGTGTCCTCGACTGGCAGATCCTGTACGCGACGGCGCTCGCAGCCCTTGGGCGTCTTCGCGACGCAGAGGCGGTGCTCGCGTCGTTCACGCGCCTGGCCCGCGAGCGCGCGCGGGCGCAATCGCTGGCGGGCGCCGAACGGGTGCGAGGGATGCTCGATGCGGCGCTCGGCCATGCCGACGATGCCGAGGTCTCGTTCGTCTCGAGCCTCGCCATCCTCGATGACATGACGCTCCCGTTTGAGCGGGCGCTCACCGAGCTGGAGTACGGACGGTTCCTGCTCCGCGAGGGCTACCACCGAGCCGCCGTGTGGCAGCTCGAAGCCGCCCGGGACAGCTTTGCCGAGCTCGAGGCCCGCCCGTTCGTTGCCGAGTGCGTGCGTGCGCTCGCGCAGTGCGGTCTCGCGGACTCAACGGTCGGCGGGCATGCCGCTCGCTGGAGGCTGACGCCGCAAGAGGTGTCGGTCGCGCGGTTGGTCGCGACAGGACGCACCAACCGCCAGGTGGCCGACGAGCTCGTCGTCAGCATCAAGACCGTCGAGTACCACCTCGCCAACGTGTACGGAAAGCTTGGCATCCGGTCGCGTCAGGAGCTCGTGCCGACGTTCGGCCCGCTCGCGGCCCCGCGCCGGCCGAGGGTGGCGAGCGGCGCATCCAAGGGTGTGCTCGTTTCAAAAGACTAGGGTGCGACCCTGGGGTAAGTCGCGTCCATGCCGCGTAGAGTCGATGACGAGGTGTGGACGTAAACGGGGAGCCACGGCCGGAACGTCCGGTAGCGCTGAGCGTCGGATTGCTCCGGCCCTGCATCCTTGCGCATCTCGTCGGCGGTGACACCGGGTATGGCTACGAGTTGCACCACTGGCTGCTGGCCATCGGCCTCGAATGCGACCTGGGGACCGTCTATCGATCCCTCAACACCATGGAAGGCGAGGGCTTGTTGCACTCCACGTGGGAGCGGACGCCGGGAGGGCGGAGCCGCCGTCGCTACGAGCTGAGCGAATCAGGTCTCGACATGGTCGACGCATACGCACGGCCGGTCGAGCAGTTGATTGGTGTCGCGCGCGAGTTCCTGACCATGCGCAAGGCCATGTCGGGGAGCGGCGGCGAGAGCCGCGAGGCGCCAAGCGTGTCCTCGAGCGCGCCGGTCGCGTCAGTCGCGGCGCACTCCTCATAGCACGGGGTCGGCTTGATAGCCGCGGCGTGCGGATATCTGCGAAATACACGGATTGACCTGGGCATCCCGGCTGGCCAAAGTCGGCGACCAGGGCGGAACGTCGGACGCGAAGAGCGTCCTCGCTCATAGCCCGTCGCCCATGTAGCCACCACCCACATAGGAGGAGATTGGATGGCCACGGATACCGTGCCGTACGGGCGCAAAACTCAGCGGGAGTCGCCTGTATCCGATCTTCACATCGTCTGGGTCACTGCCGGTCTCGGTTGTGACGGCGACTCGGTGTCGATCACCGCAGCCACGCAGCCGAGCATCGAGGACGTGCTCCTCGGTGCGATCCCGGGCCTGCCCAAGGTCCACCTGTACAACCCCGTCCTCGCATACGAGAACGGCGAGGAGTTCATCAAGTCCTGGCACGCCGCGGCTGCCGGCGAGCTCGATCCATTCGTCCTCGTCATCGAAGGGTCGATTCCCAACGAGACCATCAAGAAAGAGGGCTACTGGGCCGCGGTCGGCACCGATGCCGCGACTGGACAGCCGATCACGACGTGCGAATGGATCGACCGCCTCGCGCCCAAGGCGCTAGCGGTTGTCGCGTGCGGCACATGCGCGACCTACGGCGGCATCCATGCGATGCAGGGCAACCCGACGGGTGCCATGGGACTTGCCGATTATCTCGGCTGGGACTGGAAGTCCAAGGCAGGGCTGCCGATCGTCAACGTTCCCGGCTGCCCGGTCCAACCCGACAACTTCATGGAGACGGTGCTGTACCTGCTGTACATGGTTGCGGGGCTGGCGCCGATCATCCCGCTCGACGACCAGTTGCGGCCGCTCTGGTTGTTCGGCGACACGGTGCACGATGGGTGCGACCGCGCGGCGTCGTACGAGCAGGGCGATTTCGCCGCCGACTACAACTCGCCGAAGTGCCTCGTGAAGCTCGGTTGCTGGGGACCGGTCGTCAACTGCAACGTTCCCAAGCGCGGATGGATGGCGGGTATCGGCGGCTGTCCAAACGTCGGCGGGATCTGCATCGGTTGCACGATGCCCGGGTTCCCCGACAAGTTCATGCCGTTCATGGACGAGCCGCCCGGAGCGCATCTCTCGACCGGTGTCATCGGTGTGTACGGCACCGCGATTCGGGCGCTGCGCAAGGTCACGAATACCACTGTCAACAAAGAGCCCAGGTGGCGTCATACACGGCCCGAGCTCACCACCGGCTACCGGCCGACCACCTACTAGGAGAGATGACGCATGACAGTCGTTGAGAAGGACCCGAACTCGTACCAAGGATCCGACTCTGGTCGACGTCTCCTGGGATCCGATCACGAGGATCGTGGGCAGCCTCGGTATCTTCACCAAGATCGACTTCGCCAACCGCGTCGTCGCGGACTGCAGGAGCACGTCGTCGATCTTCCGCGGCTACAGCATCTTCATGAAGGGCAAGGATCCGCGGGACGCGCACTTCATCACGAGTCGCATCTGCGGGATCTGCGGGGACAACCACGCAACGTGCGCGACCTACGCGCAGAACATGGCGTTCGGGATCCGGCCGCCGGCAATGGCGGAATGGATCGTCAACCTCGGCGAAGCCGCCGAGTACATGTTCGACCACAACATCTTCCAGGACAACCTGCTCATGGTCGACTTCTGCGAGCAGATGGTGAAGGAGACCAACCCGAGCGTCCTCGCAAAGGCGGAGAGCACGCCGTCGCCGCATGCGAGCGAACACGGCTACCGGACGATTGCCGACATCATGCGGGCGCTCAACCCGTTCACCGGTGAGTTCTACCGCGAGACCCTGCATGTCAGCCGGTACACCCGCGAGATGTTCTGCCTGATGGAGGGACGCCACGTCCATCCGTCGACGCTGTATCCAGGCGGTGTCGGCACGGTGCCGACGGTGCAGCTCTTCTCCGACTATCTCGTGCGGCTGATGCGCTACGTCGAGTTCATGAAGAAGGTCGTGCCGCTCCACGACGATATCTTCGATTTCTTCTACGAGGCGCTTCCCGGATACGAGGAAGTCGGTCGCAGGCGCATGGACACCGTGTGCTGGGGCTCGTTCAACGATCCCGACGAATGCGATTACACGTACCGGCACATGACCAACTGGGGCCGCTCGATGTTCGTCACCCCGGGCGTCGTCGTGGACGGCAAGCTGGTCACGACCGATCTCGTCGAGATCAACCGCAACATCCGCATCCTTCTCGGACACTCGTTCTACGAGGACTGGGCAGATGACGGTGAAGTGTTCGTCGAGAAGGATCCGCTCGGATTCCCGATCGACAAGCGTCACCCCTGGAACCAGACGACGATCCCGAAGCCGGGAAAGCGCGACTTCGACAAGAACTACAGCTGGGTCATGTGCCCGCGTTACCTGCACGAAGGCGAGCACCTCGCGATGGACACCGGTGGCGGCGCCTTCGCGCGCCTGCTGGCAACGTCGCTCGCCGGTCTGGTCGACATCGGCTATGTGAAGGCGACCGGTCACAGCACCAAGATCTACCTGCCCAAGACCGCGTCCAAGCCCGAGGTGGAATTCGAGTGGCATGTTCCCAAGTGGAGCAACGCCATCGAGCGTGATCGCGCGCGTACCTACTTCCAGGCGTACGCCGCCGCGTCGGCACTGCATTTCCTGGAGAAGGCGTTCGAAGAGCTCAACGCCGGACGCACCGAGACGTTCACACCGTTCAAGGTCCCGGACGAGGCGATTGGCTGCGGCTTCCACGAGGCCGTTCGCGGGGTGCTCTCCCATCACGTGGTGATTCGCGACGGGAAGATCGCCAACTACCACCCGTACCCCCCGACGCCGTGGAACGCGACGCCACGAGACATGTACGGCACTCCGGGGCCGTACGAAGACTCCGTGCAGAACACCCCCATCTTCGAGGAGAACGGACCCGACAACTTCAAGGGGATCGACATCATGCGCGCGGTGCGCAGCTTCGACCCCTGCCTGCCGTGCGGCGTGCACATGTACCTCGGCAACGGCAAGGTGCTGGAGACTCGGCACTCGCCGAACTTCGGCCCGCAACAATGAATGGCAGCGCCCACCCGTATTGTTGAGGAGCGGGAGCTCCAGGCCCGACTCGCGCATGTCGACGCTTTGGTCGGAGAGCTACAGCAGCTCTCCGACCCTGCGTCGTGGGCAAGGGTCGAGGAATTGCTCTCGACGGTGCTCGACCTCCACGGGGAGGCGCTCTCACGGATGCTCGATGCGTTGGGACCACGCGGCGATCCCGATGCCGACGTGCTGCTGCGTCGGATGGCCGACGACGACATCGTCAAGGGTGTGCTGCTGCTGCACGGATTGCATCCGCTGGACCTCCGATCGCGCGTCGAAGGGGCGCTCGAGTCGGTTCGTCCATACATGCGATCGCACGGTGGTGGCGTGGAACTGGTCGATGTGTTCGGCGACACGGTGCGCATCCGTCTGCAGGGTCACTGCCAGGGTTGCCCCTCGTCAATGGTCACGCTCAAGCTTGCCGTGGAGAAGGCAATCTACGAGGCAGCGCCGGACATCGCTGGCATTGAGGTCGCGGATGCCGTGGATCCAGCATCGACTGGCCCGCCCACCATCGAGGGGCTGGTGGCGCTGCCAGTCGTTGCATCGGCTCGTCCGCAACCGGCGCCTCGCCCCGCCGTGACGCCGTCCGGTGAGTGGGTAACGCTCGCCGCGCGCGCGTCCGAAATCGGCAACGGCTCAGTCGTGCGCACGGTTGCCGACGGCGGCCCGATCCTGGTCGCCCGTGCCGGCGACGTGTTCTACGCATACTCGGCAACGTGTCCCTCGTGCGCCACCGTCATGGACGGAGCGACTCTGGATGGTGCCGCGCTGGTGTGTGATCGGTGCGCCGCGAGATTCGACATCCGCCGGGCCGGCGCCGGCATCGGCTCCGATCAGCGCCTCGAGCCGCTGCCGCTGCTCGAGGACTCCGGTGTCCTCCGGGTCGCGATGCTGACGCCAGTCTTGTGACCACCTCGGTCCGACTCCCGGGACTGCGCGACTTCATTCGCGAGCGCGCGCCTGCCGAACGATGCGAGCTGTGTGGCGCGGAGCTCTCCCCTCACCCGCACCATGAGCACCTCTTCGAGCCGAGTGCACGACAGTTCCACTGCAGTTGCACGCCCTGCGCGATGCTCTTTCCGGCGGACGCGGACAAGCGCTACCGCAGAGTCCCGAGGCGTCTCTGGTACCTCGAGGGCTTTGCGATGACGGACATGCAATGGGAGTTGCTGGCCATCCCGGTGAACATGGCCTTTCTCCACACCACGTCGCCCGACGGAGCGGTCCGGGCCTACTACCCGAGCCCCGCGGGAGCGACCGAGTCGATGCTCACGCTCGAGGGCTGGGAAGAGCTGGTGGGGGTCAACCCGCTGCTCGGCAAAATGGTTCCCGATGTTGAGGCGCTGCTCGTCAACCGAGTGAGCGGCGCGCGCGACGCCTACCTCGCGCCGATCGACAAGTGCTACGAGCTGGTCGGCCTCATCCGCATCTCCTGGCGCGGCCTGAGCGGCGGTCAGGAGGTCTGGGACCGCATCACCACGTTCTTCACCGATCTTCGGGTCGCCGCGACCGACAAGGGGACACCCGATGCCTGACCTTGAGCTGGAGGTCGTCTCGGCGGGGGCGGAGCCTGACACGCTGATCCCGATCCTCAACTTCCGCGTGAGGATCCGCGAGCGCGAGGGTCACCGTATCGACGCCATCTCGCTGCGCTGCCAGATCATGGTGCAGGCCACGCGCCGCACCTACGCGCCAGGGGAGCAGGAGGCGCTTCTCGATCTCTTCGGACCGCCGTCGCGGTGGGGGACGACTCTGAAGACCATGCTCTGGACACACGCCAGCGTCGACGTGTCGGGATTCACCGGGTCAACCGAGGCGATCGTGCCGGTCCCGTGCACGCACGATCTGACGATCACTGCGGGCAAGTATTTCTTCGCGCTCGAGACCGGCGACGTCCCGCTGATGTTTCAGTTCAGCGGCACCATCTTCTGGCGTGACGAGGAGGGCAGCCTCCAGGTGGCGCCGATCTCGTGGTCGAAGGAAGCGGCGTTCCGTCTCCCGGTGGCGACGTGGCGATCGCTGATGGAGGAGCACGATCCGGACAGCGCGTGGCTCTGCCTGCGTCGCGACACAGTCGACAAGCTCAACCGCTACAAGGCGCACTCGGGTGTGCCCGGTTGGGATGCGGCGCTCACGCGTCTGCTCGACGCCGCCGAAGGACCCGCGATCACCGCGAGTGCGCCCGCATGACGACGAGCACGCTCGATCGCCTGGTCGCCGCCACCCTGTACGAGGGCTACATCCTGTATCCGTACCGGCCCTCCTCGGTGAAGAACCAGGTGCGCTGGACGTTCGGGGGGGTACATCCTCGCGCCTGGAGCGAGGCATCCGGAGGCACTGATCCATGGTTCGTGCAGACGGAATGCCTGCTGCGGTCCGGCGACGACGCGGCGGTCACCGTGCACGCCAGGTTTCTGCAGCTCGTGACGAGAACGGTCGCCCGCCTCGACCCGCCGAGCGCATCGCTCGACGGCGAGTTGGCGGCGAGGCTCGAGGATGTCGAGGAGCTGCGCGTGGCCGGGATCACCCACCGTGGCTGGGAAGAAGCGTCCGAAGTGGACATCGACTGCGGGCGGCACGACATATCGAAACTCCTGGCAGGAGAGGTGGTCGTCGAGCGCTCGTTCATGGACCACTGCGATGTGGAACCACTCATCGATGACGGCGGCCTCGTCGTCGGGGCGCTGATCCGCGACTGTCAGACCTTGAACGTCGACGTCAGCATCGATGCCCTCCGCGTCGGCACCGATCTGACGCGCGTGCGAGTCGTGGTTCGCAACACCGGGGCGTTCAACCTCAACGGAGACCGGGACCGCGATCGGGCGCTCTGCCGTTCATTGATCTCGACGCACGCGATCCTGAATGCCGAGGGAGGCGAGTGGCTGTCACTCGCGGACCCGCCCAGCGACGCGGTCGCGGCTGCAGCCACCTGTCGAAACTCGGGGCTCTGGCCGGTTCTCGTCGGCGAGCCGGGCTCCGCGGACACGGTACTTGCGTCCCCGATCATCCTCGAGGACCACGCGCAGGTTGCCCCGGAGTTGTCGGGCGATCTCTTCGACGCGACCGAGATCGACGAGATCCTGAGCCTGCGGATCCTCGCGTTGACGGACGATGAGAAGGCGGAGATGCGCGCCGCTGACAACCGCAGCCGCGCGCTGCTCGAGCGCACCGAAGCGCTCACCGGCGAGGACCTCATGCGCATGCACGGGACCATTCGTGAGATCCATCCGTCGAGCCGGGAGCGCCGATGAGCGATTTCGATCTCGCGCTCTGGGATCCCGCCGGCACTGACAGCGGCACTGAGTCGGTGCGCTGGCGCGACGGCACGCTCCATCGCGGGGACAGAGTGCGCATCCGCCCGCAGCGACGCGCCGACATCATGGACATGGTGCTCGACGGTCGGACGGCTATCGTCGAGTTGATCGAGCGCGACTACGAGGATCTTGTCCACGTCGCGTTGCTCATCGACGACGATCCGGGCAAGGACCTCGGCGCGATGCGTCAGCCGGGGCACCGCTTTTTCTTCAGCCTCGACGACATCGTGCCGGACGATGCGGAACGACAGGAGCGCGCATGAGCGTTCCGAGCGTCCTGGTCGCGGGGATCGGCAACATCTTTCTCGGTGACGACGGTTTCGGTGTCGAGGTCGCCCAGCAGCTGGCGGCGCGGCCGCAGCCCGACGGCGTTCAGGTGACTGACTTCGGGATTCGCGGTTTCGACCTGGCATTCGCGCTCCTCGATGAACCGGAGGCGACGATCCTCATCGACGCCATGCCGCGTGGCGAAGCACCGGGCACGGTGTATGTCCTCGAGCCCGACCTTGACGCTGACACGGGCGTGTCTGCGCCGGACCATGCCGAGGGCTCCTTCCAGGGACATGCGATGACGCCCGACTCGGTCTTTGCGCTGGTGCGCACGCTCGGCGGCTGTCCGAAGAACGTCACTGTGGTGGGCTGTGAGCCGCTTACCTTCGGGCCGGAGAACGAGGGGCAGATGGGACTGAGCGAGCCGGTGGCGCGGTCGGTCAGTGAAGCGGTCGCCGTCGTCGAGCGACTCATCGCACGACTCGCGCCCACACGGAGTACCACCTGATGCATGAGCTCGGCCTCGCGGAAGGCATCCTGACCATCGCCACCGATATGGCGGGGGATCACACGGTCACGCGCATCGTGGTGCGCATCGGTGAGGAGCAACGCATCGTGCCCGACAGCCTGGAGTTCGGTTTCCAGCTCCTCGCCGAGGGGACGGTGTGCGAAGCGGCTGCACTGCACTGCGTCGCCGTATCGGGGGCGACCGTGCTCGTCGATGAGATCGAGCTCGACGGCGATCCCCCGACTGTGCTCAGACGCCCGGGATCCGAGGTGATCGAGCCACCACACGACCACCCGCACAACAGCGATGGAGGCGCCATCCCGACGCCAACCATGACAGCAACAACGCACGGAGGAACCTAGATGTCACTCATGCTCGGCAATCAGAACAGCGGGTTGCGCACGCTGGTCCAGTGGCTCGTGATCGGAGCCATCGTCGGCGCAGTGCTCAACTCGAAGGACATTCAGCGCTACCTGAAAATCCGCGGGATGTAGGGGAGCAGAGCCCCAACGTGGCACAGTTCCGCGTCAACACCGCGAAGTCGACGGTCAGCGTTGGCCTCCGGATCAACCTGCACCCGTCGCACATCAACGCGAATGCGCTCAGCGGCGTGATCACGTGCGAGGTTGACGACAAGGGACAGCCGAAGCTCGATCAACCCTACAGCGCGGAACTGTCGCTGCCTGTCGATGCCATCAAATCAGGAAATGGGATTCAGGACCGCGAGATGCGCAGGCGTTTCGACGTCGGGCGATACCCGTCGATCACGGCCCGTGTCACGCACGGCGAGGCACTGGATGGGGCAGGCCGTTATCGGGCCGTGGCGCAGCTGACCATGCACGGCCAGACGCGCGAGATCTCCGGCGACATCACCTTGAGCGTCGACGGAACATCGATGAGCATCGACGGCCAGCAGGTGATCAACGTCAAGGACTTCGGCATCGATCCGCCGCGCCTGATCATCCTGAAAGTGGAACCGGAAGTGGACCTGCAGGTGCACATCGTTGCGGACCTGCAGTCATGACGACAACAGCACCTGGAGTGGATTGCAATGTTTGAGAAACTCTTGATCTTCAGCGTCGGGTACGTTCTCGGTACCCGGGCCGGCAAGGAGCGCTTTGACGAGCTCGTCACCGCGGCGAAGAAATTCGCGGAGCGCGACGAGGTGAAGATGGCGCTCAGCCTGGCAGCGGGATTCCTCGAGGAGCGGTTCAACTCCACGGCGGAGCAGTTGCGCGCGGCGTGATCACATGAGCGTTGCGGCGCCGTCCACGACGAACCGCCCCGGCGGCGCGAGTACGGTCTCGCGCGGCGTCCCGGTCCGGCGGCGTTTCGCCGTGCACGGCGTTGTGCAGGGGGTGGGGTTCCGTCCGTTCGTCTGGAATCTGGCGCAGCGTCTCGAGCTGAGCGGCTGGGTGCAGAACACGTCGGGCGCCGTCATCATCGAGACCCAGGGGACGCCGCTGGCGATCGACAGCTTCGCGCTCGCGCTCCGCACGGCCGCTCCTCGGCTCGCGCGGATCGACAGCGTCGAGATGACGGACTGCGCAGCCGTCGGGGAGACGGGATTTCGCATCGTCGCGAGCCGCGCCGTGGCGGGGGAGTATCAGCCGATCGCGCCGGATGCGGCGACTTGTCCGGAGTGCGTCGCCGACATCCTGCGACCCTCCGACCGGCGGTACCGCTACCCGTTCACCAATTGCACGAACTGCGGTCCGCGTTTCACGATCATCGAGGACGTTCCGTACGACCGGCCTCTGACGACGATGCGTCACTTCACGATGTGCGCGGCGTGCCGGCGCGAATACGAGGATCCAGGGGACCGGCGGTTCCACGCGCAGCCGATCGCGTGTCCTGCGTGCGGCCCGCGGCTCTGCTTTGCCGACGCGACGGGTACCGAGCTTCCCGAGGACGCGATCGAGCAGGCCGCAGCAGCGATCGCCCGCGGGGAGATCGTGGCGCTGAAGGGGCTTGGCGGTTTCCAACTCTGTTGCGACGCGGGGGATGAGGCGGCGGTAGAGCGCTTGCGCAGCCGAAAGCACCGTCCCGCGAAACCCTTCGCCGTGATGTGCGCGACCATCGGGGACGCCCGAGACATCGCCACGCCGACCGAAGCGGAGACGGCACTGCTCGAGGGCTCGACGCGGCCGATCGTGTTGCTGCGACGCGCAGGGAACCGCAGCGGCGGCGCGATCGCGGAGTTGGTGGCCCCGCACCTCGACGAGTTGGGCGTGATGCTGCCGTATACGCCGGTGCATCACCTGCTGCTCGCCGCGGTCGACCGCCCGCTGGTGATGACCAGCGGGAACGTCAGCGAGGAGCCGATCGCCAAGGACAACGACGAGGCCGTGCAGCGACTCGGTCAGATCGCCGACAGATTCCTGCTGCACGACAGGGACATCTACGCGCGCTACGACGATTCGGTGGTCCGCGTCGTCGGAGGGGCGGTGCGAACGGTTCGCCGGGCGCGCGGCCTCTGCCCTGCGCCGCTACCGGTGCGCTCAGAGGGCGCGCAGGTGCTGGCACTCGGTGCCCATCTGAAGAACACGTTCACGGTGCTCAAGGACGGCAACGCCTTCACCGGTCCGCACATCGGCGACCTGGACACCCCGGCCACGCTGACCCATCACGACGAGGCGCTTCGAACCTATCTCCGGCTGTTCCGAGCGAAGCCGGAAATCGTCGCTGCCGATCTGCATCCGGACTACGCGTCGACGCGGCTCGCCGAGACGTGGTGGGCCGGCGGCGCGCGCGAGGTCCGCGTTCAGCATCATCACGCGCACATCGCCAGCGTGCTTGCCGAGCACGACCTGCGAGGCGCCGTCATCGGCGTCGCGTTCGACGGTGTGGGCCTCGGGCCCGATCAGACCATCTGGGGCGGGGAGTTTCTCGTTGCCGACGAACGGTCATATCGGCGCGTCGGGCACATCGCGGCTGTGCGCCAGCCCGGCGGTGACGCATGCGCACGAGAGGGGTGGCGTATGGCCGCGGCCTATCTGGCCGCGAGCGGTGACCTGCGGGAGACGCCGCCTGGTGGTGTGCGGGAGGCGTCCGATGCCCCCACCGAGCGTCAGTGGCGGCTCGTCTCCCGGCTTGCGCGCGGACAGGCCGCCGCACCGATCAGCACCAGCGCGGGCCGTCTCTTCGACGCCGTGTCGAGCCTGCTCGGTGTCGCCCAGGTGTCGACATTCGAAGGCGAGGCGGCCATGCGGCTCGAGTCGCTCGCTGCATCGGCCGGGGACGTCGCTCGTCGCGAGATTGTCGCGGTGAGCATGGACGGCGATCCCCTGGTGCTGGATACCGTGCGGCTCGTGGCGACGATCGCCGGAGAACGAGCGCGGGGGCGCGCGACGGCGGAGCTCGCGGCGATCTTCCACGAGAGTCTCGCACAGGCCATCGTCGGGGCTTGCGCGCGCCTCGGTGCAGAGCTCGGCATTGGTCGCGTGGCGTTGAGCGGCGGGGTCTTTCAGAACGCGTTGCTGCTCGCACGGGTGGAGGCATTGCTCCAGGAGCGTGGCCTCGATGCCTACGCCAACCACGAGGTGCCGGCCAACGATGGTGGGATCAGCCTCGGGCAGGCGCTGGTGGCGGCTTCCCAAGTCCAGGAGGTGGCGTGATATGACGATTTCCATGGAACGCGCCGCCGGCGTCGAACCGGTTGCGGATCGCGATTTCGTCGCAGGCCGCATCGCGCAATCCAACCGGATCAGCGAGCGTTTCTTCGCGGAGCACGCCCAGGCCATCGCCGAGTGCGCCGCTGCGATGGCGGATCGGTTCTTCGCGGGGGCGACGTTGTTCGTCTTCGGATCGGGCCCGCACACCACCGACGCGCAGCACAACTCCGTCGAGTATGTGCACCCGGTTCTTCCCGGGTGTCGCGCGCTCCCCGCCCTGTCACTCACCAACGACGTCGCGACCGTGATCGGGATGGTGCATGGCGAGGAAGCCGTCGACGTGTTCGCGCACCAGCTGCGCGTGCTCGGGCGACCCGGCGACATCGCGCTCGGGTTCGCACACGCGCCGCAGCACCCTTCGATCGTGCGCGGACTCGAGGCCGGAGCAGCCGCCGGCATGCTCACCGTGGCACTGACCTCGGGCGAACCCGGCCCTGCGGAAGCGGTTGCTGCATTTGGGTTTCATGTCTCCAGCGGCGATCGCGGCATTGCGCACGAGGTGCACCTCGCGACGTACCACATGCTGTGGGAGCTGGTCCACATCGTGCTCAATCACCGTGGCATCGGAGGAGTTGCATGACCGGCGAATGTCACGACGAAGTCTGTATCACATGCTCCGATCAGTTGCTCGAAGTCGTCGTCATCGCGGTCGAGGAATCGACGGGCACCGCGCGTGGGACCGTTGACGGGAGTCCCGTCGAGATCAGCATCGAGTTGCTCGATTCGGTGGTCGCGGGTGAGGTGTTGCTCTGCCACGGTGGGGTCGCACTCCAGCGCGGGACGCTCGTTGAGGCGAGCCGATGAGCGAGGCCGGCCGCGACCCCTTCTCGCAACTCCTCTATCCGATGCTGAGCGCGCAGCCGGCAGTCGGTGTCGCGGTCATCGCCGAACTGGCTCGGGCGCCACTCGAGAAGTCCGCGGAGAGCAATCGGCTTCGTTCGCAGCTGCTCGACGAGTTCGGTGACCAGATTGTCGACGCGGCGCGCGACATGGCAGATGCGTTCCGTCACGGTGGGCGGGTGCTGGCGCTCGGCAACGGCGGCAGTGCAACCTCGTCGGCCGACCTGGTGACGGAGCTGCTGTGGCCGCAGGACGGGAGCCGCGCGCTGCCCGCGCTCTGCCTCACCAACGATATCGCGGTGGTCACCGGCGTCGGCAATGACGTTGGCTTCGACGACATCTTCGTTCGCCAGATCATCGCGCTCGCACGAGCCAACGACGTCGTTGTCGCGGTGTCGGCGAGCGGCAACTCCGAGAATCTCGTGCGCGGCTTCGCCGAAGCGCGAGAACGCGGTCTGCGCACGATCGCCATCTGCGGGTATGACGGCGGGCGCCTCGCTCGCGAGCACACCGCAGACCACTGTTTCATCGTCCGGTCAAGCAGCGTCCACCGTATCCAGGAAGTCCAGATGACGCTCTATCACCTGCTCACCGAGCTGGTGCATCGAGCGCTTGCAGGAGAGTCAGCATGTGCCTAGCGATTCCGGCCCGAACTCGTCGAGTACATCGACGACGATCGGATGTATGGCAAGGTCGAGCTCGGCGGCGTGCAGCGCCGGATCAACACGTCGCTGCTCGTCGGCGAGGACGCAACCGAGCCGGGCGAGTACGTCCTGGTGCACGTGGGATTCGCGCTGAGTCGCGTGAGCGAGACGGAGGCGGCTGAGACCCTGCGCATCCTCGAGGAGATGGGGCCTGCGTACAACGACGAGATCGACCAGATCCGTCAGTGGCAGGCGATGGAGGAGGAGCTGGTCGGCGCCAACTACCGCGAGAGCAACGGAGGGCCGCCCGCATGAAATTCGCGGACGAGTTTCGCGACGCCGACCTGGCGAATGCGCTTGCCGCGCGCATCGCGGGTGAGGCGGGCGACAAGCACTGGAAGATCATGGAGGTCTGCGGCGGTCACACCCACACGATCTTCAAATACGGCATCGAGGATCTGCTCCCGAGCAACGTCGAGCTGGTGCACGGACCGGGGTGTCCGGTGTGCGTGATCCCGATGGGCCGGCTTGACGACGGCATCGCGGTCGCTCGTCAGCCGGGTGTCATCTTCACGTGCTTCGGTGACCTGATGCGCGTCCCCGGAAGCGATGGCAGCCTGCTCGACGCCAAGGCCGCCGGGGCTGACGTGCGCATGGTCTACTCACCGCTCGACGCGTTGAAGATCGCGCACGACAACCCCGACCGCAAAGTCGTGTTCTTCGCGATCGGCTTCGAGACGACAGCACCGTCGACCGCTCTGACACTCATGCGCGCCAAGGCGGAAGGGCTCCGCAACCTGTTCGTCTTCTGCAATCACGTGACCATCATTCCGCCGATGAAGGCGATCCTCGATTCACCGGATCTGCAACTGGACGGCTTTCTCGGACCGGGACACGTGAGCACAGTTGTCGGCATACGGCCCTTCGACTTCGTGACCCGTACGTACAACAAGCCCGTGGTCGTCGTCGGGTTCGAGCCACTCGACATCCTCCAGGGCGTGCACATGATCATCCGCCAGGTGCTCGAGGGACGCTGCGAGGTCGAGAACCAGTACAAGCGCGTCGTGCATGACGACGGCAATCCCAAGGCGCTGGAAGTGCTTGCGCGGGTGTTCAAGCTTCGCTCGCACTTCGAGTGGCGGGGCCTCGGCTTCATCAGCCAGAGCGCGCTCGAGCTGCAGGACGAGTTCGCCGACTTCGATGCGGAGAAGGTGTTCTCCGTGCCTGGCGTTCGCGTCGCCGATCCGAAGGCGTGTCAGTGTGGCGAGGTGCTCAAGGGGGTGCTCAAGCCCTGGGAGTGCAAGGTGTTCGGCACCGCATGCACACCGGAGACGCCCATCGGCACCTGCATGGTCTCGTCCGAGGGAGCGTGCGCTGCGTACTACAACTTCGGCAGATATTCTCGTGCTCGCGAGCGCGAGCGCGTGCTGGCGTCCGGCGAAGGCAGCAACGGGCACGGCCACAGCAACGGCAACGGCGCCGGTAACGGGCTGCATCCGATCGCTGTGCAAGCGCGATGAGCGACACCATCGTCGAACCGGGAAGCGGAGCAGCCATTCGCGCTGCGTCGGCGCGCATCGCCGACCCCGAGCAGCGCGTGCTCGAGCGCATCGCCGAGATTCGCAAGCGCCGGCCGTCGCTTCGCGAGGAAGCAATCACGATGAGTCACGGTGCGGGCGGCAAGGCCAGCCATACGCTGGTCACTGCGTTGTTCGGCGACATCCTCAGCAACCCGGTGCTCGATCAACTCGGCGACCAGGCTGTGCTGGCGATCCCGGGCGTGGACAGCGTGGGCTTGGCCGTCACCACTGAACTCCTTCGTTGTCAGCCCGCTGTTCTTCCCAGGCGGAGATATCGGCGAGCTCGCCGTCAACGGCACCATCAATGACCTCGCCGTCGGTGGCGCGACACCGCTCGGTCTGTCCGCGGCGTTCATCCTCGAGGAGGGGCTTGACGTCGCGGTCCTGCGCAGGGTTGTGGAGTCGATGCGCAAAGCCGCGGACCGTGCCGGCGTCAGCATCGTGACGGGCGACACCAAGGTTGTGCCCCGAGGCAAAGCCGACCAGCTCTTCATCACCACAACCGGCGTCGGCATCGTCCCACTGCCGCAGCGCGCCGCGATCGCACGGGTCAGGAGCGGCGATGTCGTCGTGCTCAGCGGCGCGATGGGGGACCACGGCAGCACGGTCATGCTTGCCCGCGGCGACGTTGATCTCGAGGCCGAGAACCTTCGCAGCGACACGATGCCACTGAACGGGCTGACTGCCGCGTTGCTCGGCGCCGGGATCGACGTGCACTTCATGCGCGACGCGACCCGCGGCGGTGTGGCGACCGTCCTCAACGAGATCGCCCAGGCCGCCGGTGTCGCAGTGGCGATCGACGAGGCGTCATTGCCGATCCACGACGAGGTCCGCGGTGTCGCCGAGATCCTCGGCATCGATCCGCTCTACATCGCCAACGAGGGCAAGCTCGTGGCGATCGTCGCGCGTGACGATGCCGCGCGAGCGCTCGAGCTGATGCGCTCGCGCGCGGAGGGCACCGAGGCGGCGATCATCGGCGAGGTCCTCGAGGCTCCGGAGGGGATGGTCTTCATCCGCACCGGCTTCGGCGGGACACGCGTCGTCGACATGCTCATCGGTGACCCGTTGCCACGCATCTGCTGACAGGCCGGCAGAGGAGCCATCGAAGGCGCGGTTGCGGGTGAATTGCTAGGCTGAGAACCGCAACGGCACATGGAATCACAGCCTCCACCCCGGCCCGGTGACCCGGATCCCGATCCTGCGGCGCGACCGCCGATCGACGATGTGCGGATTCAGACGGTCATGTGCGGACGGTGCGGCTGGCCCAACGCCTGCCGGGTACAGACCGGCATGCGAGCGTTGCGCTTCATGTGTCAGTGGTGCGAGCAGATGACGACGGGAATCGTCGACTCGTCGCTCAAGCGACACATCATCTTCTAGCTCAGGACGCGGTCGCCGGCTCGCCCATGCCGATCCCGGCGGTGATGCGCTTGAGACCGCGCGACGACAGGATGGCGGCGGGCACACCGAACGCTCCGGCGGTGATCAGCGCTGCCGTCCACACCGGCATCACCCGGCTGAGTCCCGCGATCATCGCGGTTCCGGTGGCGCCCAGCACGCCGAGTCCGAGCGCGCCGGCGAGGCCGATCTCTCCAACACCGACCCCGGCAGCCTTTGCCTTCTCGGCGATGCCGCGGCGCTCGAAATCGGCCCGGAGCCGCGTTGCCGTCTCCTCGGCAACGCGCCGTGCGAAGCCCGCGACACGGTCAGCGGGAGCATCCGCGGCGGAGCCGTGCTCCATGTCATCCAGGGAGACGTAATCGTCGGAGCCGGCCGTGGACGCTGACGCACGGCCATATTTCGGCGTCTTGGGCTCGGTCGCGGTGTCACCGTGCAGCTCGCGCAGGCGCTGCGTCGGCCCGGGGACATCCGCGGGATCGGGGAAGCCGGAGGCCACCCGCCGGCTGCGGTCGTCGCTCTCTCGGGAATCTGTCATGCTGTGTCTCCTAGTGACGCTGTGAGCTTATATGATAGCACTGCTATCAACTAGGCGAGCGACGGGGCGTCCGCCTCGGCAAACCAACGGCTCTTGAGGACATCCTCGGCCTCGATGCGCATCAGGTCCTCACGGCCGAGCAGATGGCCGTGGGCCGAGACGAGTTGGTTGGCCTGACGCAGGCGGCATCGTTCGAGCGCATTGCGGACGCTGCGCGCGTTCGCGAATCGGGGTTGCGGCATTCGCCGCGTCATCAGCCCACGGAACGCCAGCTCCGCGTCGGGTGTGAAGGTATAGCGCTGCTGCTCCAGCATGAGGTGCGCGATCGCCATGAGGGCATCGAGGTCGTGGTCGGGAAAGTCGATGTGGTGCGCGATGCGAGACCCCATCCCCGGGTTGCTCGAGAAGAACTGATCCATGCGATCGCCATAGCCGGCGAGGATCACCACGAGGTTCTCGCGCTGATTCTCCATGACCTGCAAGAGAATTTCGATGGCCTCCTGGCCGTAGTCACGTTCGTTCTCCTCGCGATGGAGGTAGTAGGCCTCGTCGATGAAGAGCACTCCGCCCATGGCCCGCGCGAGCACCTCGCGGGTCTTCGGAGCGGTGTGGCCGATGTACTGGCCCACGAGCTCGTCGCGAGTGACTGCGACGAGATGTCCTTTGCTGAGGTAGCCCACCCGATTGAGCACGGTCGCCATGCGCATGGCGACCGTGGTCTTGCCGGTGCCCGGGCTCCCGGTGAAGCACATGTGCATCGTCGGACGGTCGGCCTCGAGCCCGAAGCGACGCCGCGCGGCGTCGACAACGAGGAGCGCCGCGATCTCGCGGATGCGCGTTTTCACGGGGATGAGGCCGACGAGCTCGCGGTCGAGATCGGCGACAACGTCGAAGACACCGGACTCGCGTGCCGCTGCCTCGACATCGAGTTCGCGTGCCGTCGCCGGCGAGGTCGGCCTGCAATCCCCGCGGCGCCGTGGCTCCGTTGCGATCCAGCGCGTCAGCTGCCGGTGACGACGTGACGCCTTGTGATGGAGACGGCATGCCGAACGGCACGTGGTTGTCGTGCGCCATCACTCAGCCGTCGTAGCGGTCTCCAGGCGCGCGATCCGCCGAGTATGGGTGCAGCGTGTACCGAACCTGCCGATCCGGCCCTTCCTGACGCTCGAGACGGAAGCCCTTCTCATCGCGCGGACGCTGAACGATGAAGCTCAGCGCGGTCGTCTGGCGACCGAGCGTGCGGTCGTACGCGTTGACTTTGACGTAGTGGCCCGGGTTCGCCACCCGGCAGCGATGGACCTCGAGCAGAATCGCTCCGGCATCGCGGAGGTCGAACATCGGCAGCCCCCACATATCCCACAGGAAGTTGCGCGGGTGCGGATCGTCGGTGAACTCCACCGACATCGCCCAGCCGTTGTCGAGCGCGTACTGCACCTGCGCCGTGATCTGCTCATCGGTCAGCGGCGGAAGGTACGCGAAGGTCCCCTGGGTGACATGCATTTCGTGTCCCTCAGACCGGCGTCGCGGTGGCCACGACGTCGGGGGTGTCGGTCGACTCGTAGTTGAAGCTGATGTCTCCCCAGACGTCCAGGGCGGCGCGTAACGGGGCACACCAACGGGCACCGGCGCGCAGAATCTCGCTGCCTTCCACGAAGTAATCCCGACCCTCGTTGCGGGCCTGCACCATCAACTCAACGGCGACGCGATTTGCTGTCGCGCCGGCGGCGACGCCCATGGGATGGCCGATCGTGCCGCCGCCGAACTGGAGGATCACGTCCTCGCCGAGATAGTGCAGGAGCTGGTGCGTCTGGCCCGCATGGATGCCGCCGGATGCGACGGGCATGACACCGGGCGTCGTGCCCCAGTCCTGATCGAAATAGATGCCGTGCAGCGGATCACGCGGCACCGATGTCTTGCGCAGCACGTCGTAGTACCCCTGCACCATGTTCGGGTCACCCTCCAGCTTGCCGACGACGGTTCCGGCATGGATGTGATCGACGCCGAGCAGGCGGCACCACTTGGCGAGCACGCGAAAGCTCACCCCATGGGTTTTCTGTCGCGTGTACGTGCCGTGTCCGGCTCGATGGAGATGGAGCAGCACCCCGTTGCGACGCGCCCACTTGGACATGGACGTCATCGCGGTGAACCCGACGGTCAGGTCGAGCATGATGATCACGCTGCCGAGCGACTTGGCGAACTCGGCGCGCTCGTACATGCCCTCCATGTCGCCGGCCGTGACATTGAGGTAATGCCCTTTGATCTCACCGGTTTCGGCCATCGCCTTGTTGACGGCCTCCATCGATGACAGATAGCGGTCGCGCCAGCGCATGAACGGCTGGCTGTTGATGTTCTCGTCGTCCTTGGTGAAGTCGAGACCGCCGCGAAGCGCCTCGTACACCACGCGACCGTAGTTGCGAGCGGAGAGACCGAGTTTCGGCTTGGTCGTGGCTCCGAGCAGCGGGCGTCCGTACTTGTTCAGGTATTCCCGCTCCATCACGATGCCGTGTGGCGGACCCTGGAAGGTGTTCACGTAGTGCAGTGGGATGCGCATGTCCTCGAGCCGGAGTGCACGCAGTGCCTTGAATCCGAAGACGTTGCCGATGATCGAAGAGGTGAGGTTGGCGATCGACCCCTCTTCGAACAGGTCGAGTTCGTACGCGATCAGGGCGATGTACTGTCCGGGTGCGCCCGGGACGGGCTCGACGCTGTACGCCTTGGCTTGATAGTGCTCATGCGCGGTGAGGCGATCGGTCCAGACCACGGTCCAAGTCGCAGTGGAGGACTCGCCGGCGACGGCGGCAGCGGCCTCGTTGGGAGCGACGCCGTCCTGCGGCGTGATCCGGAACGCGCAGAGAATGTCCGTGTCCTTGGGGATGTAGTCCGGCCGCCAATAGCCCATCTGGGCGTATGGGATGACGCCGGAGGACCAGCGATCTGCAGCAGGGTCCCGCAGCGGGGTTTCGAGTGCGGTCATCGGTCGATCTCCTCCGGTCGTGTGTGTGGCGGGATTCCGTGGGGCATCAGCGCGTGGTAGTCCTCGGCCTTGACACGGACGAGCAGCGACTTCTGTGCGCTCAGGATGCGGTGGGCAAGGATGAGCTGGGTCAGCCCGAGTGGATCGCTGTGCCGCTGGCCGAGCGGTTCCTCATAGCTTCCCAGCTCCCGCTGACGAAGGTGGTGCAGGTGGTGATGGCGCTCGCTCGCATGCCGCCAGACCGCGTCCTCGATCCGCCCCGCCGCCTCCGCGGAGATGCGCCCGGCGATATCGATGACGTCCGCGCGACATCCGTCGTCGTCGATGATGTCGTCGCGCAGGCGGACCGTATCCCCGTTGTCGAGGCCGTGCTCGAGGCCGAGCTTCGCCATCGTGTGGCGTTGGATGAGGCGAACGTTCAGTGAGTCCGGGACGCCGCTGGGCGCGCCCGGGCGCGGATCCGAGAACTGCACGACCAGGTCTGCGTGGGCGCGCTGCGGCCGGATGTGCGTCTCGGTGTCGGCACGACGAGCCTCGATCTCGGCGCGGACCTCGACGTCGCTGTAGCCGCGTTTGGCAACATCGCGCTGCAGCTTCCAGCGGATGCGCAGCTCGGCGTCAGGGTCGAGCCACACCTTGAGATCGAAGGCTTGCCGGATGCCGGGCACGAGGAACGGATGGAGGCCCTGTACGATCACGACCTCATTGGGTTCGACGCGTTCGGCGGGCTTGAAGGTACCGTCGCTGTGGTCGTACACAGGCTTGGCGACCGTCTCACCGCGCTTCAGCGCCCAGAGCTGCTCCTCCATGAGCGCAAAGTTGTTGGCGCGCGGATTGAGTGGGGTGACGCCGACGAGCGCTCGCTCCCGGCGGTCGAGTGCGTGGTAGTCGTCGAGACAGACCGTGGTGATCCGATCGCGGCCCAGGAGCTCGTAGAAGGCCCGCGTGAGCGTCGACTTGCCGCTCCCGCTGTCACCGCCGATGCCGACGAAAATCGGGGTGGCCGCCGCTTGGATGCCAATCATTCCGCCACCGTAGACGGCCCACGACCGGCCGTCCAATGCATAGCTGTTATAGCGGCGATAACATTTGCTAATGCGAACGCGAGTCACGAACCTCGAGACCAGCATCACGCTCCGTCAGCTCCGGATTTTCACCACGCTGGTGGAGGAGGGAAGTTTCACTCGCGCAGCGGTGCGACTCTCGCTCACGCAGCCTGCGGTCACGCACCAGGTGCAGGCGCTGGCGCGCGCGGTCGGTCACCCGCTTGTTGACCCCGGCAGCCGCGCGCCGGTCCTGACGGCGCAGGGGCGGGCGCTGTACGAGCGCGCGGGCCGAATTCTCGCCATGGTCGGCGACACCCAGGAGGCGATCGAGGACATCGCCGGGGTGCGAGCCGGCACGGTGCGCGTCGCCGGAGACACGACCGTCGGGATCTACGTCCTGCCGGATGCCATGGCCGCATTTCATCGCGAGCACGCGCGAGTGCAACTCAGCCTCGACGTCATCAACCGCGCTCGAGTCCGTGAGCAACTGCTCACAGGAGGCGCGGACGTCGGGGTCGTGGGGACGCTCTGGGACGACGACCTCCTCGACGCCGAGCCGTTCCTCGACAACTCCGTGATGTGTTTCTGCGCGCCGAATCACCCACTGGTGGAGCGCGAACCGCTCAAACCGGCGGATCTCCTCGACGGTCCGCTGCTGCTGCGCGAGCGCGGCTCGGGAACGCGGGAGACCGCCGAACGAATCCTGCGGAGCGCCGGGACAGAGCCGGTCGCCGCGATGGAGATGGCGAGCAACGGCGCGTTGAAACGGGCGGTGGCGGGAGGCCTTGGTGTGACGGTGCTGTCGACCTATGCGGTCCGCCTCGAGGTCCAGCTGGGTCTGCTCCGTCCGCTCAGCGTCGAGGGCTTTCCGGCACGACGCCAGTGGCACGTCACCTGGGCGAAGGACAGATTGCTGAGTCCGGCCGCGTCCGCGTTCAAGGCGTTTCTGCACAGTGAGAGCTGGCGCGACAGCTTGTCCGCGCCGCTCGGGGGTGAGTAGGGCAGACGCCGGTACACGCCTGCAGACTGAGCGACGCCATGAACCCAGCCCTCCGGCGATGAGCACCTCGAAGCGCCGGCGCGTCAGCGGTTGGCTGAAGGCGCTCCAGATCCTCGGACCGGGATTGATCACCGGTGCGAGTGACGACGACCCGAGCGGCATCGGCACCTACAGTCAGGCGGGGAGTCAGTTTGGGTACGGCGTTCTCTGGACGGCGATCTTCACGTTCCCGCTGATGCTTGCGGTGCAGGAGGCGTGCGCACGCATCGCCCTCCACACCGGTATCGGCCTCGGCATCTCGTTGCGCCGCAAGTTTCCAACGTGGCTCGTCGGGACCTGCATCCTGGCGCTGTTCCTCGCGAACACGATCAACGTCGGCGCGGATCTCGGCGCGGTTGCCGCAGCCGGCGCCCTGCTGAGTCGGGGACACGTCAGCGCGGTGTGGCTGATCCCACCGATTGCCGTGGTGATCCTCGTGCTCCAGTACGAGCTCTCGTACAAGGTGATCTTCCGGCTGTTCAAGTTCCTGACGATCGCGCTTTTCGCTTATGTGGCAACGGTTATCGTGTCGCACCCGCCGCTGTTGCAGACGATCGAGTCCACGTTCATCCCGCACATCGAATTCACATCCGGCTTCATCGGCATCATCGTCGCGATCCTCGGGACGACCATCTCGCCGTACCTGTTCTTCTGGCAGGCGAGCTCCGAGGTCGACGCGATGCGCGCGAAAGGGCTCGTCACCGAGATCTCACGTCGCGGCGTCAGCAAGAGCGAGCTGAAGGATGCGCGCGTCGACGTGCTCGTCGGAATGGCGTTCTCGCAACTGGTGATGTACTCGATCGTCCTCACCGGCGCTGCCGTGCTGCACGCATCCGGCAAGACCAACATCGCGACCGCAGCTGAGGCGGCGCAGGCATTGCAGCCGGTGGCAGGGCCATTCGCGTTCATCCTCTTCTCGGTCGGAATCATCGGCACCGGGTTGCTCGCCGTACCGATTCTCAGCGGGTCGGCGGCGTACGCGGTCAAGGAATTCTTCGGGATGCGCGGGACGCTGGCCGACAAGGCGCGGTCCCGGCCCGCGTTCTACGCGGTCCTGACGCTTGCGCTCGCCGGTGGGCTCGTCATCAGCCTGCTCGGGATCGATCCCATCAAGGCGCTGGTGATCACCGCGATCATCAACGGCGTCGTCGCGCCGCCGATGCTCGCGCTTATCGCGCTGCTCGCGAGGGACCGGGCAGTGATGGGCGCACGCCGGAGCGGGACGCTGAGCAACGTCCTCCTCTGGGTGACGACCGGCGTCATGACGGTTGCAGCGCTCGCGCTCCTGGTGACCGCGCTGCTCCCGAGCTGAGCCGAACTCAGCCTGGTATGGCGAGTACCAGTTTTCTTGACAGCATCGGTACCACTTTGTTAGCCTCGGCGACGCTCGTACAGACATCAGAAACCTTCCCTCCCCAGCCCTATCCGGCCGGGTCGCCACAACGACCCGGCCGGGGCGGGCACCAAGCGAAACACTGGAGGTCAATCCAATGGGAATCGGAGTTGGCGTCATCCTTGCCGCGGTGGGCGCGATTCTCGCCTTCGCGGTCCATGTGACCGGCAATGCCGTGAACATTCACATGGTCGGCTGGATCCTGATGGCCGCCGGCGGCTTCGCGATCCTCGTGTCCCTGGTCTTCTGGTCCTCGTGGGGACCGGGTGGGCTCACGCGCCGCGACCAGGTCAACCCGCCCGCAGGTCCCGGATCAGGTCCCTCGGGCTACTGATCGCTTCACGGTGCCAACGCCCTCGGGTGGCTGCGCAAGCAGCGCCTCGGGGGCAAGGGGCATCGTGATCGTGAACGTCGTCCCCCGGCCGATCTCGGACCGCACGGTGATGTCGCCGCCCTGCAGGCGGGCGATCTCCCGAGCGATGTAGAGACCGAGCCCGGTCCCCCGGATGTGGCTCGTCTCGGGCGTCACGAGCCTCCCGAACCGCGTGAACAACATCGACTGCTGCTCGCGGCTGATGCCGACGCCGTGGTCGGTGACGCTGATATGGCAGACACCGGCCCTGCGAGTCCACGCGACCACGACATCCCCGCCACCCGGCGAGAATTTGACAGCGTTGTCGAGGAGGTTGAGCAGCATCGTCTGCGTCCGCGGGCGATCTGCCATGACCGGCAGTGGGTCCCGTCTGCCGCGGGTCGCGAGGGAATGGCGCTGCCCGAGCAGCGGCTCGACTGTGCGAATCGCAGCGTCGAGCACAGCCAGCAGATCGGTGGGGGCGAGCGTCAACTCGAGCCCCAGCGCCTCCATCCGAGCGGTGTCGAGCATCTCCGTGATCAGCCGGCCCATCTCGTCGGATTTCTCGGCGATGCGCTCCAGTGCCTTTCTTTGGTCCGCTCCGGTCAGCGTCCCGTCAAGCAGCATCGACACGTAGCCGTTGATGATCCCGAGCGGGCTGCGCAGCTCGTGGGCCGCGATGTTGAGGAACTCGCCCTTCAGCCGTTCGAGTCCCTGGCTGCGTTCGGCCTCCTCGCGCAGCGCGCGGTCGGAGGCGACGTGGCCAACCCGGAGACCGACGAGTTGCGCGAGGGTCGCGAGCTGCTGTACCTCCAAGTCGTTGAATCCGGCGTCGTCGCGTGCGCTGATCGCGATCACCCCGACGACGCGGCCGCCGGAGTCGACCGGTACCAGCGCGCACGATCTGACCTGGTGACGCGTGGCTACGCCCGCGCCCGCCGGGGTGAGGTTCCCGAGATCCGAGAGATCCACAACCTGAATCTCCGCGCTGACGACCGCCCGCTCGAAGTTCGGGAAGAGCGGCAGCTCGTAGCGGCCGCGGAAGACTTCGCCGGTCTCGTCGTACTCGGCGACGGCGGTCAGGACATCGCCGTCGAGCCGCAGGTACGACGCACGACGCGCGGACTCGCCGGACGGCGTGGCGATCTGCGCCGCAATACGCGCCGCCGTGTCAAAGAACGGATCGGGTTCCTCGCTCGCGGCCGGCAGGTCGAAGGCGGGAGATGTCACGCGCTGTGCACCTGCTCCGATGGCTCGAACCGATTCAGACCGACGGGAGCGCCTTTGGGCCGGTGACGCGGTTCACCGTTTCCGAGAGGCGCGAGGGGGTGGTGTCGGCCTTGACCAGGAACTCGAGGGCGCCGAGCTTGAGGCCGCGCTCACGGAGTTCGGGTTCGCCGAAGTTGCTGAGGATGATCACGGGGATCGCCGCTGTCTCGGGATCCGCGCGAAGCCGCTCGAGGACCTCGAAGCCGTCGATCATCGGCAGGCGAAGGTCGAGGTAGATGAAGTCGGGCCGCTCGGACGCGGCCATGGCGAGCCCCTTCTCGCCGTCGTCCGCGACAACGACCGCGTAGCCGTCAGCGATGAGCCGGAGCCGATACATCTCGGCTGCCGCACCGTCGTCCTCGATCAGCAGGACTTTGACGTCGTCCTCCAAGGTGCAGAAGTCCCCCATGGTTGGCCGTGTCCGACATCGCGCTGCACATCGCATCTTCGCTTATCCACAGGGCGGTTGCGCAGTCCGGCAACTGGGCTCCGGGTCGCGTATTCGGATCGTGATCCGATGCCGGTTCACGGGGTATAGACTGACTATCATGATTTGCGGTCGGCGCGCTGTGGGGAACCCGCGCGGCCACGCAAGCGGTCGCAGCACTGCCAAAATGTCGCGTGATGAGGACGCTTTCGTCTGCGGTACCGGCGGTGCCGGCGTGATCAGGGTGAGCGTCCGATGAGCCGGGCAGCGGTCAGCCCGGGCACGGGGCACATGATCAACCTCGACAAACCGCTGTACACGATCAGCGTTGCCGCCGAGATTCTTGCGACCCACGCGCGGACGCTGATGATGTACGAGCATCTGGGGCTGGTCATCCCCGGACGGACGGCGACGAACCGGCGCCTGTACTCGCAACGGGACATCGTCACGTTGAGCGCGATTCAGCGGCTGACGCGCGGTCACGGCCTCAACCTCGTCGGTGCGCGGTATCTCATCCTCTGCCTCCAGCTGCTCGATGCCAACGGCATCCCCCGGCCCCCCGAACTGGCGGACATCGACATCGAGCACGTCAGGATCTGAGCTCCGGGGCGGTTGAACTAGGGCGATAGTCCTGCTATCATGTTTCTCAACATGAAAGGTGTCCACTTGCGGACGCCGTACCGGGAGACATCACTGATGGGCGCACTGCTGCTGTTCCTGCTGCTGACGCTGCTGCTCTTCGGAGCGGGCGTTGCGCTTCACCTGCTGTGGTGGATCGCGGTCATCTTCCTGGTCATCTGGCTCGTGGGCTTCATGATGCGGCCGTCCGGCGGGCGCTGGTACCGCTGGTAACCGCCAGCCCAACAGAGGGCGCGTGGCTGCTGGTGGCCGCGCGCCCTCATCGTATGTCCGCTGCAATGCCGCATCCCGGAGCGAAGGAGCCTATGCTCGTGAGCAGGATGCAGAAAGCACAGTCGCCGTCTCCGCCCGAGGACGAACAACACATCGAGCAGCAGCAGGCCGACGATCGCCGTCAGAAGGATCAGACCGAGAAGATCGAGCGTGACCGCGCCGATGCCGCGGGCCGCGTCGCTCGCGAGGGCACGTAGTCAGCGCAGCTGAGCCGACCCCACGTATCTGATGCGTGGATCGACGACGGCATAGAGCAGGTCCGAGACCAGTGAGCCGATCACGGTGAGGACGCCGCTGATGAGGATCGCGCCGAGCATCGTGTAGAAGTCGCGATAGACCGCGGCGTTCCAGAGGGCGAGTCCGATGCCCGGATACGAGAAGAGCACTTCCACGACCAGCTGCACGCCGAATATCTGCGGAAGACGCGCGCCCAACAACGTGATGATGGGCAGCGCGGAATTCGGGAGCGCATGACGCAGGCTCACGCGAGTGCGCGACGCCCCCTTTGACCGCGCGGTGACGATGTAGTCCTTGGTCAACTCCTCCATGGTCGACGAGCGCAGATACCGGCTGAACAACGCGATCGTGCCAAGGGAGAGCGTGAGCACCGGCAGGACGAGTCCGGCCGGATCGGCGAGGACATTCCCCGTGTTCCACGACGGCGTGTTCAGCGCAATGAGTCGCAAGTCCGACGAGAGAAAGAGGATGAGCAGCGTGCCGAGCAGAAACGGTGGTGTCGAGTAGAGCGCGACCGCGATGATGTTCGCGATGTGCGCGCCGGTCTTGCGGCGGCGCGAGGCTTCGTACATCGCCAGCGGCACCATCACCACGACCACGACGACGGTCGAGATGCCCATGAGGATGAGCGAGCGGGTCGCCGGCCCGTCGATCAGCGCGCTGAGGTCGAGGTCGACCTGAACACCCTCGATCGGGTCGATCTGATCGGCGAAACCGGGCGGCGTGAACGCGATCTTGCCGTGCACGACATTCTCGAGAAAGGCGATGTACTGCACGTAGATGGGCTGATCGAGACCGTTCTGACGGTCATAGATCGCCCATTGCGCGGGCGTTGCGCGGGGCCCCAGCATGATGTGGCCCTGGTCTCCCGGGAGGAGATGCTCGAGGACGAAAACGAGCGTTACGACTCCGAAGATCACCACGAATGCCTGCAGGAGCCGTCCGACGATGTACCTGACCATCCTGCCCGCCTTGCATTAACCCGTGGGCGACGCGGCGGCTTTTCCGGAGGTCGATGGCGCCGCGGTAGCCGCGCCTTTGGCGAGCAGCAGGGATCCGATCGTTGCGGGGATGAGCGTCAAGACGCCGCCGGCAACGAGCGCTGCGGCGTCCGCGGGGGTCAGCAGTCCCGACGTGAGCCCGAGGCTGGCGGCGGCAGCCGGCATACCGAGTTGCGCCGAGGCCGCAAGACCGGTCGCGATGAAGCGCTCGTGACCGGCGATGCGCGCGGCGATGACATGGGTGACGACCGCGGCGCAGACCAGACCGAGCGCGAGCAGGATGCGCGACGGCGTGGTGAACATCGCTCGCAGGTTGAGCTCGGCGCCGAGCAGCACGAAGAACAGCGGGACGAAAAAGCCATTCGCAACACCGGTGAACTGCAGCGCGAGGCGATCCGACTCGCGAAGTCTGACGAGAATCATGCCGCCGAGGAAGCCGGCGACCAGGGTGCTCGCACCGGTTTCCTGCGCGATGGCCGAGAGTCCCAGCAGCAGTACCAGCGAGATCCGCACCTGCCATGCCCAGCCCCGCTGCAGGGATTCATCGCGCATCTGTCCGACGATCCCGTCCTGGCGCAGGCGAGTGGCGGTGAAGAGCGCGAGCACCCCGACTGCGATGATCGCGGCGTCGCCACCGATCGCCTCGAGCGGGTTCCCGCCCTTTGCCAGCGTCAGCGGCATGATCACCACGGTCACCGAGTTCGGCGAGCGCGACCCACGCGATCAGGAAGGCAACGTTCGGTCCGGCGAGCTTTCGCTCCTCGATGATGGGAAACGCGATTGCCGCGGAGCTGCCCGTGATGATGACGGCGATGAGCGCGGGATGGCCGATGGCAAGCGAGTGGTCGAGGAGGAGTCCGATCGGGATTGCAGTGACGGCGACAACCGCGAGCGCCAGCACGCCGCGCGCGAAACCCTGACGAATCGCTGGGGAACCGATGTCCACGTGGGTGCCGGCGGTGAACATCAACATCGCGAAGCCGATCGCGCTCAGGACCGGCAGCGGCTGTGACGCGGAGTCGATCACGCCGAACCCCGTCCGACCCAGCACGAACCCGGCGATGAGCTCACCGATCACCACCGGGATGAGCCCCCGGCGCCCGAACGCGAGGAGCGGCCCGAGGAGCCCCGCGAGCATGAGGATCGTCAGCTGCGCGAACATCGGGCGATCATGCCGCGAACCACGCCGCTTGTGCCGATCGTGACCGCAACCCGGAACTACGAGGCCTGGGTGGCCGCGCAGGTGCCGCTGGTTCGCGCCGACCTTGCCTACAAGCACCAGCAAATGGCACTCGGCGCTTTCCCCTTTTTGCGAGCCACTTTCTACCGCTGGATGCAGCAGTGGCAGGCAAACTGCGCCGACCTCGCTCGCGCGCCGAAAGTGCTCGCCGTCGGTGATCTGCACACTGAGAACTTCGGCACCTGGCGCGACAACGAGGGGCGCTTGATCTGGGGCATCAACGACTTCGACGAGGCGTATCCGCTCGCGTACACCGTCGACCTCGTGCGCCTTGCGACGTCGGCGCGCCTCTCCATCGCCGCCGGCAACCTGCAGATCACGCCACGCGCTGCGTGTGCCGCGATCCTCGACGGCTACAGCGAGGGCATCGCCGGCGATGGACTGCCGTTCGTCCTTGCCGAGGAGCATCCGGTGCTCCGCGGCGAGGCGGCATCCGAGCTGCGCAATCCGGTGACCTTCTGGACGAGGATGCAGGGCCTGCCAACGCTCCGCAACCCCTCAGCGGAGGCGGTGAAGTTGCTGCGCGGCGAGCTGCGCGACTCCGAGACGCCTCGATACGTGGCGCGCCGAGCCGGCCTCGGGAGCCTCGGTCACCCCCGTGTTGTCGCCATCGCGGAGCACAAGGGCGGTCTGATCGCACGTGAGGCCAAGGCGCTCGTCGGTTCCGCAGCCGGCTGGGCGGAGGACCCGAGGAGCAACCCATCGATCAATTACGAGGAGATCGTCGATGGCGCCGTCCGCTGCGCCGACCCGTTCCTCGAGGTGCACGACGCCTGGGTGGTCCGCCGCCTCGCGCCCGACTGCAGCCGCATCGAGTTCACCGTGACGTCCGGTGTCGATCAACCGAAGCTGCTCCGTTCCATGGGGATCGAGACGGCGAACGTGCATCTGGGCAGCGGCAAGCGGAAGGTCAACGCCGTCCGGGCCGATCTCGCCAGACGGGACCCGGACTGGTTGAAAGACGGCTCGAAGCTGATGGCCCAGGTGACCCTGGCGGACCAGGTCGCCTGGCACCGGGCCCAGATCGCCTGAGGCTCAGACCCGGAGCAGCGCCACCAGCGAGCGGGCGATGACGGTGAGCGCCTCGCCGGGGTGGTGATGGCGTGTCGACGGTTCCGAGGCGGTTTCGGCAGTGTCGGCGAACACCGACCAGTTCTCGCCCCAGCCACTCGGGATGATCCATTCGACGGGGTCGTCGCCCGCGTGCAGCAGGACCATCAGCGTCCCGCCGCGGATGCGCCGTCCGCGCGGGTCACGGTCGGGGATCTCGTCGCCGTTGAGGATCATCCCGAGCGAGCGCTGGCCCTCGTCGAACCATTCGGTATCGCTCACCTCGTGGCCCGACGGCAGGAACCACGCGATGTCCTTGCGGCCCGAGCCGTGCACGGCCTGGCCGGAGAAGAAGTGCTGCCGGCGCAGCACCGGGTCGCTGCGGCGCAAAGCGACGATGCGCTGCACGAACGCGAGCATCGTCTCGTCGACGTGCTCCCAATCGATCCACGAGATCTCGTTGTCCTGGCAGTACGCGTTGTTGTTGCCGTGCTGGGTCCGGCCCATCTCGTCGCCGCCGAGCAGCATCGGGCAGCCCTCCGAGAGCAGCACCGTCGCGATGAGGTTGCAGCGCTGGCGGCGGCGCAACTCGAGGACGCCGGGGTCGTCGGTGTCACCTTCGACACCGCAGTTCCACGAGCGGTTGTCGTCGTTGCCGTCGCGGTTCTCCTCGCCGTTTGCCTCGTTGTGCTTGTCGTTGTACGAGACGAGATCGGAGAGCGTGAAGCCGTCGTGCGCCGTGACGAAGTTGACGCTCGCCGACGGCTGGCGGCCGTCGCCCTGGTACAGATCGCTCGACCCGGTGAGCCGGTACGCGAGGTCGCGGATGCCCGTCGAGCCGCGCCAGAAGTCACGCACCGTGTCCCGGAATGCACCATTCCATTCCGCCCAGCGCACCGGGAAGTTGCCGACCTGGTAGCCGCCGTCACCGACGTCCCACGGCTCGGCGACGAGTTTCACCCGCGACAACACCGGATCCTGATGGATGATGTCGAAGAATGCGGAGAGCCGATCCACCTCGTAGAACTGCCGCGCGAGCGCCGATGCAAGGTCGAATCGGAAACCGTCGACATGCATCTCGTTGACCCAGTATCGAAGGCTGTCCATGATCAACTGGAGCGTGTGAGGGTTGCGAACGTTGAGGCTGTTCCCGGTGCCGGTGACATCGAAGTAGTAGCGGCGGTCGTCGTCATTGAGCCGGTAGTACGCTGCGTTGTCGATGCCGCGAAAGCTGAGCGTGGGACCGAGCTGATTGCCTTCGCCGGTGTGGTTGTAGACGACGTCCAGGATCACCTCGAGTTCCGCGGCATGCAGCGCGCGCACCATCGCCTTGAACTCCCGCACCTGCTCACCGTTGGTGCCGGTGGAGGAGTAGCGCCCCTCCGGCGCGAAGTAGCCGACCGAGTTGTATCCCCAGTAGTTGACGAGGTCGCGCTCGACGAGGTGCGAGGCGTCGTAGAAGTGGTGGACGGGCATCAACTCGACAGCGGTGACACCGAGCTTCTGCAGGTGTTCGATCGCGGCGGGGTGGGCGAGGCCCGCGTATGTCCCACGCAACGCCTGCGGAATATCCGGATGGCGCTTGGTGAAGCCCTTGACGTGGAGCTCGTAGATGATCGTGTCCGACCATGCGGTGTTGGGACGGCGATCGTCACCCCACGGGAACGAGTGATCGACGACGACGCAACGCGGCATCGCCGGCGCGGAGTCGAGCGTGCTGATGCGCATGTCGTCGCTCCCGATGCGATAGCCGAACAGCGAGCGCGCATGCCGGAAGCGTCCGGAGATCGCTCGCGCGTACGGATCGAGGAGCAGCTTTGCGTGGTTGTGCCGCAGCCCTTCATGCGGCGCGTAGCGACCGGCAACGCGAAAGCCGTATCGCTGTCCCGGACCGACGTTGTCGATGAATCCATGCCACACGAGATCGGTGCGCTCGACGAGCGGATGCGTCGCCGTCTCACCGCGCTCGTCGAAGAGGACGAGGTCGACGGCTTCGGCGTTCTCGGAGAACAGCGCGAAATTGGTACCGGATCCATCCCATGTCGCGCCGAGCGGCGCGTCGACGCCCGGCCAGGCGTCGCGATTGCCAGGGCTCTGCCCGGCGGAAGGTGGCTCGGGAACGGTCATTGCCTCACTCGATTCGCTGAACTGGTTCCCCGGGCATGACGCGCGCTGCGCGCGCCGGCAGGCCGCCGGCATGGGGGGTGCTGAGAGAGTACGAGGATGCGGCCGGTGCTCGCCGCGTCATTGCGGAAGCGGACGTCCGTGCTGTCGAGGCGGCGATGCTTCCCGAGGATCATGTCGAGGCGCCGCTTTTTGTTCGTCGCGGCGAGCAGCTCCCGCCTGGAGCGACGAGCATCGAGCTCGAGGATGGGCGCGAGATCGGTGCCGGAACGAAGCTCTCGGGAGCGGTGCCGTTCGGGTACCACCGGCTCGTCTTCGCTGACGGGCGCCGGACGCGACTGATCACCAGCCCGGGCCGATGCGCTCTCCCGGACGACATCCGTGGGTGGGGCTGGGCGGTGCAGCTGTACGCGGTCCGTTCGCGTGCGAACTGGGGCATCGGCGACCTCGGTGATCTCGCCGATATTGGCGAGTGGGCGCGAGGCAACGGTGCTGCGGCGATGCTGCTCAACCCGCTCCACGCTGCGCATCCCGGGCTGCCGCAGGAGCCGAGCCCGTATTTCCCGTCGAGCCGCCTCTACCGCAACCCGCTGTATCTGCGCATCGAGGACATGCCGGGCGCGGCCGGCGATCCGGTGGTCGCCGAGGCGCAGCGCGCAGCAGCGGCGCTGCGCGACGCGCCGTATGTCGATCGGGACCGGATCCTGCCGCTCAAGATGCGTGCGCTCGAGTCGCTCTGGTCGCGTTTTCCGGGGGACCCGGCGTTCGACGCCTTCGTCGCGGACGAGGGCACGCTCCTCGAGCAGTACGCGACGTTCTGCGTCCTGGCCGAGCGCCATCCCGGGCCCTGGTCGGCGTGGCCGGAGGAGTACCGGCGGCCGGACACACCTGCATCCCGGGCCGTGATCACCAGCGCCCGGAACCGGCTCGACTTCCACCGCTGGCTCCAGTGGTGCATCGACGGCCAGCTCGCTCGAGCGGGGGAGCGGCTCCCCGTCATCCACGACCTTGCGGTCGGGTTCGCTTCTGACGGCGCCGACGGGTGGCTCTGGCAGGACGTCGTCGCGTCGACGGCTCGCATCGGTGCCCCGCCGGACGATTTCAACCCGGCGGGTCAGGACTGGGGCGTGCCGCCGTTCGATCCGCATCGATTGCGATCGAGCGGCTATGCCCCGCTCGTCGCGACGATCCGCAGGATGATGCGTGCGGGGAGAGGCATTCGCATCGATCACGTGATGGGGCTCTTCCGGCTCTGGTGGGTGCCGCTGAGCGCGGCGGACCCGAGCAACGGCGCATACGTCCGCTACCCCGCGCACGAGCTGCTCGACATCCTCGCGATCGAGAGCGAGCGTGCCGGCTGCACCGTCATCGGCGAGGATCTCGGCACCGTGGAGGACGGCGTCCGTCCCGAGCTGCGCCATCGCCGCGTCCTCTCGTACCGGCTCGCCTGGTTCGAGGCTGAGGCGCCACGCCGCTTCCCGGTCGGTGCCCTTGCCGCGCTGAGCACGCACGATCTGCCGACGGCTGCCGGGGTATGGACCGGCGCCGACCTTCGCGAGATGGAGTCAGGACACCGTGCGGTGAACCGCGAGGCGGAGCTTGGGGTTCGCCGCCGCCTGCGCCGCCTGACCCGATCGGCCGAGGGCGACCCTGCCTCGCTGGTGGTCGAGCGCGCCTACGAGGCGCTGGGGACCGCGCCGAGCCGCCTCATCGTTGCGACGCTCGACGATGCGGCGCTCGCGGAGCGCCGGCCGAACCTCCCCGGAACGCTGGACCGGCCCAACTGGTCGATCCCGCTGCCACGGACGCTCGAGCAGCTGCGTGAGGATCCGCTCCCGCGCCGGATCGCTGCCGCGCTCACCCGGCCCGACTGACCGGAGCGGGATCAGGCGGCTGTTCCCACCTCGCCCGCCGAGACTCCTTCCGCGGCGGCACGCGCCGCGGCGATACCTTTGGCCGGGTCGTCCCCGAGGCGTGCGACACCGGCGGTGAGCGTCAACTCCAGTGCAAGCTTGCGCATCTGACCGAGCACCCGCTGCGCAAGCGCGTTTCCAGACGCGCTGCCGCCCTCGCGCACCAGCACGATCGCGGCGCCGTCCTCGAGGATGCACACCGGCTCGTCGGCACGCGAATACGCCATCACGAGCGAGGCGTAGCCGCCGCGCGCCGCCGACGGGATCGAGGGGTCGACGACGAAGACGCAGCACGCTGCCTCGGGTCCGACCTCGAGTGCAGAACGCGTGAACTCATCCAGAGTCACCTGCCAGGGCAGGAGCGACAGGGTTCTCGAATCACTCATCCGCAGGTTCTCCGTCTTCGTGGTTGTGCGCGCGACGCCGGTCAGGCGCCGACAAGGAAAAGATGTTCGAGTCGCGCCAGCGCTGCGAGACGCTCGTCCGCAGGGCTGCAGCCCGCATCGCGCCACTGCAATAACGTCTCGACCGCGTCGGTGAGCTCGCGGACGCGGAGCGGCTTGCTCAGCGCGCCGAGCCCGGCTTCGGCAGGGCGTCCGTCGCGGATCGCACCAGTGACGAAGCTGATCGCCACCTTTTCGAGCCCGGGCTCCTCGAGGATGGCTCGTGCCAGGCGGACACCGTGCATGTCCGGGAGGATGCCGTCGATGAGAATCACGGGAGCTGCGGTCCGATGCAGCTCGGCCATCGCCTCCTCACCGGTGCGAACACCGACCGGGGCATAGCCCGCACGCTCGAGCGCGAACGTCAGGAATCCGCGCACGCCGTCATCGTCCTCGACGATCAGAACGGTGGGGGAACCCGCTGCTGCCATGGCGGCTGGATCATACCCGGCGTCCGCGGTTCGGAAGGCGCAGGGGTGCGCACCTCTTCATGGAGCCGTCACCGTCCGCGATCTGCGGTGTTCGCAGTCATTCATGTTGTGATGACAGCCGCACGTTTCCATCGTCTGCAGAAGCTCGAGGTCTGCGCCGGCGAAGTGGATGACGGGCTTCCCGTCGGTGTCCGCATCGGTGGGGACCACCGCACTTGCGGAGACGTACACCGAGTGCCCGTTGAGCTGGACCCAGGGCAGCATGTTCGGCACGCCGGCGCGGACCATGCGCTCGGCCTCCTCGGCTGAGGCGGCCTCCTCGAGCGAGCGATGACCGACCGAACTTCGGTACGAGGAGGTCGCCATGTCCACCGGTAATCCCGCTGAGTCGGAGAGCAGCCCGGCCACAGCCTTCGGCAGCAGATCCATCCCGAGTTCGACAAGCTTTCGTGTCAGGGTGCCTGCGGTGTCAGTCGGAAGGATCGGCAGCGGCGCCTGCGCGAGGATCGGGCCGGCGTCGACCTTGGGGGCGGCGCGGTGCAGGCTGATGCCCGTCACCGGTGCTCCGTCCGCGATCGCCCAGTACACGGGCTCGGGGCCGCGGTACGCGGGAAGGAGGCTCGGATGGACGTTGAGCCAGCCGTGCCGGGCCAAACCCAGCGCACGCGGGCCGACGATCTGGTCGAAGCTCGCCATGACCACCGCATCGAGCCCGAGCTCGTCGATCGCGAAGCGCGAGTGCTCGTCGTTGATCCGCCACGCGCGGATCAGCGGGATGCCGAGATGATCGGCGATGCGGCTCAGTGCGTTGTCGCCGAGGATCGCGGGGTGGGCGCCGGGGGAGGTGATGATCCCCACGGGCTGGACGTCGAGTTGAAGCAGGCGGAGGAGGAACGCCAGGCTGAAGTCGGACGGGAAGCCCGCGAACGCGAACTCGAGGTCCGGCGCCGGCGGTGATCGTCTCGGGCGGGGGAGGCAGATCACGGTCCGGGATGAACGTAAAGATCTCGCGCGCCCAGAGATCCGCGCGGACCGCGTCGAGGTACGCGGAGTTCGTGGCCATCTCAGTTGATGCTACCTGTCGAAGCGATCGGACTCACCAATCGCTCGCGGATCAATGCCTCGAGAACGGTCGCGACGTCGCCGCGTTCGCGTCCTGCGACGGCTGTCCCGACGCGCGCGTGCAATTCGTCCAGGGTGCTCGGTGCAGGGTCAGCGAGCATGGTGCGGAGCACCGCCCCGCGCAGTTCGCGGGTGCTGCCCTTGTAGCGGACCGACGGGCGTGCCGACGGAGCCGGTCCCATCGCGAGACGTGCGCGTGAGGCGCAGGCGGCAGCCAGCGGGCATCCGTCGCACAGCGGCCGTGCGCGGCAGTGGAGTGCGCCGACGTCGAAGAGTGCGTGTGTGAACTCGCGGGCGTTCAGCGCACGAGGGCGCGCTGTCGTCAGTTGCGCCTCGATCGACAAAGTTCGCACGTCCCCTGGCTCCTGACCGAGCGCTGCTCTCGCGGTGACCCGGGCGATGTTGACGTCCTGCGGCGGGATGACTGCTGCGCCGAACGCAAGGACACGCAATGCTCTCGCGGTGTACGCCCCGATGCCCGGGAGATCGCGCAGACCGGACTCGGTTGCAGGCCAGCCGCCCTCCGTCACGATGCGTGCGGTGTCATGGAGGGCTCGCGCGCGACGTGGGTAGCCCAGGCCCTGCCACTCGCGGAGCACGTCATCGAGTGTTGCCGCGGCGCAAGCCTCGGGGCTCGGCCAGCGAGCCATGAACGACTCCCAGCGGCCGGCGACCCGCGATACCTGCGTCTGCTGGAGCATGACCTCGCTGACGAGGATCGGCCAGGGGTCGTCAGTGGCGCGCCACGGCAGGTCATGCCGGCCACACTCCGCATACCAGCGCGCGAGCCCGCGGGTCCACACACGTCGGAGTTTGTCAGACTTCCCGGCGCCGGCATCTGGAGGAGAACACCACCATGGCGCGACACACGATCACTTTGATTCCCGGGGACGGCGTCGGCCCCGAGGTGAGCACGGCGGCGCGCCGGGTCATCGACGCAACCGGAGTCGACATCGACTGGGAAGTCCACGACGCGGGGCTCGGCGTCATGGAGCAGTACGGTGACCCGCTGCCTGCGCACGTCCTCGACTCGATCCGGCGCAACAAGGTCGCCATCAAAGGCCCGTTGACGACGCCGGTCGGCAAGGGCATCAGGTCGGTCAACGTCGCGCTGCGCCGCGAGCTCGACCTCTACGCGCTGGTGCGTCCGTGCAAGTCGTATCCCGGTGTGCGCAGCCGCTACGAGGACGTCGACCTCGTCGTCGTGCGCGAGAACACCGAAGATCTCTACGCGGGCATCGAGTTCGCAGAAGGCGAGGCCGGAACGCTGGAGCTGATCGGTGATATCGAGAAGCTGGGCGGTCGCAGGATTCGCGACGACTCGGGCATCAGCATCAAGCCGATTTCGATCTTCGGTACTGAGCGCGTCTTCCGTTTCGCGTTCAAGTGGGCGATCGAGAACGGACGTCACAAGGTGACCGCCGTGCACAAGGCGAACATCATGAAACACACCGACGGGCTCTGGCTGCGAGTGGCGGAGGCGGTGAGCAAGGAGTTTCCGCAGATCGAGTTCGAGGATCGCATCGTCGACAACATGGCGATGCAGCTGGTGCAGAAGCCCGAGCTGTACGACGTCATGGTGATGCCGAATCTCTACGGCGACATCCTCAGTGACCTCTGCGCAGGGCTCACCGGTGGCCTCGGTCTCGCTCCCGGTGCGAACACCGGCGACGAGGTCGCTGTCTTCGAGGCGACGCACGGCAGCGCCCCGAAATATGCGGGCCAGAACAAGGCCAATCCGATGGCGATGATGCTGAGCGGCGTGCTCATGCTCCGCCATATCGGTGAAGGCGCGGCCGGTGACCGCCTCGAGCAGGCGATCGCGCGCGTCATCGCCGAGGGTCGCAGCGTCACGTATGACATGAAGCCGGAGCGCGACGATCCCACCGCTGTCGGCACCTCGCAGGTCGCCGACGCTGTGATCGAGGCACTGGGGACGTCGCACAACGGCGTGTCGCACTGAGAGCACGCCTGTGGATGTGATCGGCGAGCGGATCCGTCTGCGCGCGCACACCGATGCGGACGCGGCGTTCTTCGCGTCGTCGCTTTCCGACCCGCAGGTGGCGCGGTTTCTGGCGGACTGGGCTCGCGGGCCGTATGGACCGAGGCAGGCACAGGAGTTCGTGCACAACGCGCGGCCGAACGTCGTCGGCTGGACGATCGAGTGCCTCGCCGACGGCCAGCCGATCGGCTCGACCGGCCTGCACGAGATCAGCCACAAGCACCGCAACTGCATGTGGGGCATCTGGATCGGGCCGCCCGATCGCTGGGGTCAGGGCTTCGGGACCGAGGCGTGCCGGCTCTCGGTCGCCTACGCCTTCGATCACCTCGGCCTGGAGAAGGTGAGCCTCGACGTCTACGAGGGCAACGATCGGGGACGGCGTGCCTATGAGAAGGCGGGATTCGTCCGCGAAGGGCTGCTGCGACGCCACATGTGGCTCGACGGCAGGCTTCGCGACGTCGAGATCATGTCCGTTTTCCGCGACAACCCCCTCTACGCTGGAGGCGCGGAAGCAGACAGCGGATAGCTCGCAGCTTCATAACGAAGCGGTGACTTTGGAGCGATTCCGAACTTGTGCCGGATACTGCTCCAGTCTTGAGCACCGCGACCCTGGTCCTGTCCTGGGCTGTGGGCGGCGCCTGCATTCTCCTTGGCGCACTCACGGTCGAAGGGTGGCTGCGAAGCCGCGATCGCACCCGCGCGTTCCTCGCCATGTCCATCGTGCTGCTGTGCGCCTCCGGTCTCGCGGTCGCACTGACGGTCGTGACGCGTGAGGTGCACATCTGGACGAGCGACGTCACGCTCACGCTGTTCCTCTGCTCGGGGTGGGCATTCTTCGCGTTTCGCGCTGCGATGCTCCAGGTCCGCGCTGCGGTCAGCACGCTCATCGGTGCCGCGGTCGTGGCCACCGTCGTGCTCCTCTGGTTCGCCGGCGTCTCACTGACCGGACCGGTATCGGTGGGGCAACGCCTGGTCGGTGTCCTTCTCGCGGTGGTCTGGCTCGGCTGCGTGGCGGAGCCCACGCTGCGGCTGTGGGAGATGTCGGAAGCGGTACCGACGGTGCAGCGCGCTCGCCTGCGCGCGGTCACGCTCGCCTACGCGGGGTTGGTCGTCGTGCTCGCACTGTCGATCGGGACCAGCGTGGTGCTGGGGCGCAACCGGCCTGAGGTCACGATCGCGCTGCCGGTGCTTGCAGTGCTGCCGTTCTTCTACATCGGCTTCGAGCCACCCCGATGGCTGCGCAGCTACTGGCGCCAGCGCGAGGAGGGGCATTTCCGCGAGGCGTTCAACGACCTCATCCTGTATGCGCCCGACCGGCAGCAGCTCGCTGATCGCGCGGTGGGATGGGCGGCGCAACTCGTCGGAGCGGACGGCGCCGTCATCGCAACTCGCGACGGCGACGTGCTCGCGGTCTATGGCATCGACCGCGCCGCGGGCTGGAAGCTCGTCTCCGACGTCATCGGGTTCGGACGGGCCAGCGCGGCGAGCATGAAAGCCGCACCGCCGGGCGTGGTCCGCGTCTCCCTCGAAGCGCAGTTCAGCAGTGGCGTGATGGCGGTCACGTCGGGACCGCTCACCCCGCTTTTCGGTGATGACGAGTTGTTGCGGCTCACGCAATATGCGACAGCCCTTGCACCCGCGCTCGACCGCGTGCTCCTGGTCGAGCGCATGCGCCGCAACGCGCAACTGCTCGACCTCGCATACGACGCGGTCACCACGTGGAACGTGCGCACGCAGCTGATCACCTTCTGGAACAAGGGCGCCGAGGAGCTGTATGGATGGCGCAGCACGGAGGCGATCGGCCGCGACGCGAGTGAGTTGCTCAGGTCCGAGCTGCCGGCGAGCAAGGACGAGATCCTCATGCTGCTGCGCGCAAATGGGCGCTGGGACGGCGAGATCGTGCAGACCACAAAGTACGGAAAACGCATCAGCGTCGCGACGCGGTGGGCGCTCCAGCGCGACAACGCGGGCTGGCCGGACGCCGTCATCGAGATTGCGCGCGACGTCACCGCCGACAAGGTCGCCGCCGCGGAGTTGCGCGAGGCGCGCGACGTCGCGGAAGAGGCGTCGCAGGCCAAGAGCGAGTACCTCTCGCGCATGAGCCACGAGCTGCGCACGCCGTTGACCGCGATCCTCGGCTACAGCGATCTCCTCGAGATGCGCGAACCGCGCGAGGATCAGACCGAGGCGATCTCAGCCGTGCAGGAGGCGAGTGGTCACCTGCTGAGCCTCGTCAACGATGTTCTCGACATCGCCCGCATCGAGGCCGGGAGGGAAACGTTCTCGAGCGAGGCATTCGCGCTGGAGGCCATCGTCGAGGAGTGCGTGCGCCTGGTCGCCCCATCGGCGCTCAGCCAGCACAACACGGTCACGCGCGCGCTCGGGGACTGCGCGCATGCGTACGTTCTTGCGGACCGGCAGCGTCTCGTGCAGGTATTGCTGAATCTGCTCTCCAACGCGGTGAAGTACTCCGGTGAGGGCGCGCACATCTTCGTCGAGGCGTCACGCGAGGTCGGCGTGGAGGTGTCGAGCAGCGGCGGTGCGGCAAACGCCGTGCACGGCGACTGGATCCGGATCGCCGTGCGTGACACCGGACCCGGCTTCAGCGATGAGGCCAAGGCGCGTCTCTTTCAGCCGTTCGAGCGCCTCGGCGCGGAGCGCACGACCGTCCCCGGGACCGGGCTCGGACTTGCGCTCACCCGCAAGCTCGTCGAGGGGATGGACGGGACCATCGGGGTGGAAAGCGAGGAGGGCACAGGCAGCACGTTCTGGATCAGGCTCCCGCGTGCAGCCGGTCCGGCGCCGAAGCCGCGGATGCGACGCAAGCAGGCCGCGCCAACGCCGGTGCTCACCTTCCAACGGACCGTGCTCTATGTGGAGGACAACCTCGCCACCATCGGCATGATGGAGGAGGTGTTCTCGATGCGGCCGCAGATCCACCTGCTCACCGCGATGCAGGGCGGGCTGACACTGGAGCTGGCGCGCGAGCATCTTCCCGATCTCATCGTGCTCGATCAGCATCTTCCGGACATCCCGGGCGACCAGGTCCTCGCGCAACTCCGCGCCGACCCGCGCACTGCGGGCATCCCTGTGGTGATGTGCAGCGCTGACGCGACCGAGCGACGTCGCAAGCAACTGCTCGACGCCGGCGCGCACGCGTACCTCACGAAACCGGTCAAGGTGCAACACTTTCTGCGCATGCTCGACGAGGTGCTGACAGCCAGCCCCGTGACGCCCGCCTGAGGGACGGCGTGGCGGCGCCCACGTTCGAAGTGCTGGTTGCATCCGGCGATCGCGAGCCGGCCGCAGCGGAGCAACCATACGGCGGAGCGCTCGAATTCCCAGCCGAGCCGCGACCGTATGTCGTGGTCAACTTCGTCGCCTCGATCGATGGCGTGGCATCGCTCGGCGTGAGCGACGGCACCGACTCCACCAAGCTCAGCGGCAGCTCGCGCGCTGACCGGTATCTGATGGCACTGCTGCGCGCCCAGGCGGATGTGCTGCTCATCGGCGCCGGCAACCTTCGGGGGACGCCAGGACATCAGTGGGTGCCGTCGGCGGTCGCCGGGGATCAGACGGCGGTCATCGAGGCGTATCGGGTGGAATGCCGCGGCAGCGCCCAGCCTCCGCCGCTGGTCGTGGTCTCCGGAAGCGGCGATCTGCCGCCGCACGTGGCGCTCGACGAGCCGGCGACGAGCACCGCGGTGCTGACGTCTTCGAAAGGCGCGGACAGGGTGCGAAAACACCATCCGCTGGTGAGCGTGATCGTCGTGGACGGCGAGGGCGAGATGGATGGTGGCGCGATGATCAGTGCCGTGGCCGGTGCGTTCGGCGCGGGTCTGGTGCTCTGCGAGGGCGGACCGTCGCTGTTTGGGCGAACTCTTAGCCGGCAACGCCGTTCAGGAGCTGTTTCTCACCGTGTCGCCGAAGATCGCCGGGCGTGATGACGATCAGGCACGGCCGGGAATCGTCAGTGGCTGGGCCGCTGCCTCGGATGCGTTGCGTGAGGCGAGGCTCGTCTCGGTCCGCCGCTCCGAGCATCACCTCTTCCTGCGCTACAGCCTCGAAACCTGAGCGGCGGACCCTGCGGACCGTGTCGGCGAGCAGGACTTCGACCGCGATGCCGTTCTCGCTGGCGCTCCGCACGGCGAGATCGAGCAACTCGGGATTGGTACGGAGGAACCGGGTGGCGGCGTCGAGGACGGTCAGGTTCTGGGGCATGGCCTCAGTCTCTGACTCGTCCGCGACACCTGCCTGTCGCTATTCCTCTGTCTTTTCGGACGGAGACCCCTCGCTGCCGGCGAGGAGCAGGTAGATCTTGCGGCGGGCGTCCTTGAGGATGGATCGTGCCTCGGCGATGTGTGCCGCGTCGCCTGCGCGGCTTACCTGCCACGTCGCGGCGAGCAGCTGGAACGCCTGGTCACGGAGATCACGGTGGTCGCCGCCGACCGCGCCTGCCGCCTCGTCCCACGGCGCCGGGCCGGCTGCAAGGCGCGTCGCCTCTTCGCGTCCCGTGTCGGTGAGCTCGAAGACGCGGCGTCCGCCGTCAGCCTCGACCGCGCGCACCAGGCCCTCGTCCTCGAGTTGCTGGAGGGTGGGGTAGACCGATCCGGGGCTGGCTCGCCACGCGCCGTCGCTGCGGCGCTCGAGCTCCTGGATGATCTGGTATCCGTGCGAGGGCTTCTCGGCGAGGAGGACGAGGATCGCTGCCCGGACGTCACCGCGCGCCGCACGCCGCCCGTGTCCGCCGAAGTGACCGGGGCCGCCCGGCCCCATGCCGCCGGGGCCGAAACCCGCGGCGAAATCGGCCGCTTCGAACGGCGGCCAGCCGCGCCGATGGCGGTTGCGCGCGCCGTGCTCGTCGGCCTCGTGGCGGAGATGGTGAAAGCGGCGAGCTGCCTGGAGGTGCTCGACCATGTGATCGCCGTGATGGTGGGTGTCGTGTCGTTCTCTGGTCATTGGAATGGCTCCGAGTGGTGGGTGACTGCTGTGCTGAACGATATATCGGGACGGATCGTTTGTCAAACATCCTCAGGCGCTCGCCACCCAGTCGAGATCCATCTGGGCGAGCATCCCGGCCGCTACAGCAGGCGCTCGGGGCAGCTCGATGTCGAGCTCGTGGTTGCGAGCGAACCCACCGCCGGACCAGTTCGCGCTGCCGAAGAGGACCGCGGTCGCGTCGGCGACGATCGCCTTGGCGTGAAGCAGCTCGCCCTGGCTGCGATACCAGCGGACGTCGACGCCGGCACCGCGCAGTGCCGCGTACGACGGAGCGCTCGACGGCTGCGACGGATCGAGGAGGATGCGGACGTCCACGCCGCGTGCGGCAGCCGCCTCGAGCGCGTGCACGATGCCCGTGTCGGTGAGCACGAAGAGCTCGAGGTCCAGCGTGTGTTTCGCGCCGCCAATCAGGGCCATCGCAAGCGGCCGGATCTCCGCGCCCGGCAGCGTCGCCGCGACAATGATGGACGGATCACTGACAGCGTCCGGGACGGCGCCGGCGCGTCCGCAGGTGACGAGGTCGCGCAGGAAAACGCGGTCAAGGTTGGCCACGACCGGACCTGTGAGCTGCGCATCGTAATCGTGGTTGGCGGGGGACTTCACGCCCCAGTTGATGCCACCAACGACAGCAACATGCGCGTCGACGACGAGGAGCTTGACGTGGTCGATCATCTCCGAGCGGATCGGGTAGTCGACGACGTCGACGCCGTGCGCACGCAGCAGGGCCGCGGTAGCGACGCTGCTCAGCTCGGACGGGTCCTCGATGACGGTCACGCTGACGCCGCGGCCGTGTGCGCGGACCAGCGCGCTGGCGAGGTCCGGCTGTCCGAACTCGTAGATCTCGACATGGATGCTGAGGTGCGCGCCATCGATGAGCGAGCGCAGCCGTGCGAAGGTCGGCGGGCCACTGCGAAGCAGGGTCACCTCATCGCCGCCGACCGCGACCTCCCGAGTGGGGCCGAGCAGCACCGCCGGCGGCGGCACGCCGTTCCGACCCGCAGCCTGGGCGGCGTCGCATCCCGCGAGCGTAACGACCGCGAGCGCCGTTGCCACCCACCGAAACCGCAGCCGAAGCGACCTACACTGTACGTACATTTCGCGAACAAACTATCACAAACAAGTGTAGGGTCGCCCGTTCAGGATCGGTCAATTCCCGAGCGGGTCGCGTTGATCCACCTATACTCGGCCCGTGCTTTGCCAAGGAGGCGTTGTTGCGTGAAGACCGCTCTCAGCGTGGCCCAGGTGGTGATCGGGGTTCTCGCGGTCCTTGGCATCCTGCTCCAGACCCCGAAAGCGACCGGGCTCGGCGGAACCATCGGTGGTGGAGGAGACTCGGGCGGCGGGTACCGACGGAGACGCGGCCTCGAGGCCAGCCTGCTCCGGTTCTCGGCAGCCATGATCGTGCTCTTCGTCGTCGTCTCGATCCTCGCCACCTACGTCACCAAGTAAGTCACCAGGTCAGGTGGCTTCGCCGGCATCGATCGCTTGAGGTCGTCGCCGGTTCCTTACTCGTTCTCCTTGCGATCGGGTCTCTCGGGTTCGCGCTCTCGATCCATTTCGGGCTGATCGGCGGACCCCAGTTCACCGAAGGCGTCGTGGTCAGCGAGCGACCGATGTCGCTCAACCCCCTCATCGATGCGGCCGACCCCGCCGTCGTTGATGTCGGGCACCTGCTGTATCGATCGCTGCTGAAGCTCGACAGCACCGGCTACCCGCGTCCTGACCTCGCGGCAACATTCACGGAGAGCCCCAGCGGCCTCGTGTACACGGCGTCGCTGGCACCGGACATCGAGTGGTCCAACGGCCGGCCGATCACCGCGGACGACGTTGTCGCGACGACGAAGTTCGCGCTCTCCCCGCAGGCGAGCGACACGACGTTGAGCACTGCACTACGTGGCGTCACGATCGCCGGCGACGGCTCGATCGTCACGTTCACCCTGGCAACGCCGCGGGCATCCTTCGCCTCGACGCTTACCGAGCTGCCGATTCTGCCGCTTGGGGGTCTGACCGAACCGGCGCTGCTTGCCGCCGCCGCGAATCCCACCGCACCGATGGCGACGTCCGGTGTGTACGACGTCCACGGTGTGAGCGCGATCGCCGTCGATCTGCAGCCGAACCCGCACTCGGCGCGGCGTCCGAGCATCGTCTCCTACGAGCTGCGCCTGTTTCTGACGTTCCACGACGCCGCTGGTGCCTTCGCCCAGGGGAGTGTCGAGGCCGTCCTCGCGACCACACCTGAGGAGCTGACGACGCTGCTGCACGTCGAGGGAGCGCAGTCCGAGACCATGACGACGCCCGACTTCGTCGACATGATCTTCAACGAGCGCACGCCGGGCCTCTCGGACTCGCTGGTACGGCATGCCATCGGCAATGCGATCGACCGGGCATCCGTCGTCGCCGGGGCGCTCGACACGAGCGGCGGGGTGGTGGAGACGGGGCCGTTCTCGGTGGGGTTGCCGTGGGTGGGCGCACCGAGTCCTGCGGTCAGCTCGCCGGCCGTCTCGGAACAGGTGCTGACGCACGATGGGTGGGTACCGGGGGCGGGTGGGACGCGCCAGAAGGGATCGACGCGGCTGGCGTTCACGCTGGACGTCCCGGGCATCGATCCGCTCCCGGTGGTCGCTGCCGAGGTGGCGAGCCAGCTCCATGCCATCGGGGTCCAGGTGACCGTCAAGGTCGTCGAGCCTGGGAACTTCCTGAACGGCACGCTCGACACCGGCGACTTTCAGCTGGCGATCGAGTCGTGGAGCCCCGGGCCCGATCCCGACGTGAGCGCCTTCTGGCGATCGAACGCGATTCCCCCACGCGGCTATGACGTGTCCGGCGGCCCGGTGGACCCGTTCCTCGACTCCGCCCTTGACACGCTCGCCGAGTTGCCGAACGAGACGCTGCGGATCGATGCGGCCGACCAGGTCGCGACGCTTCTGGCCGACGATGCCCCGGCGGTCTTCCTCTACACGCCGCGAGTTCTCGATGGTCTTCAGATCACCGATGCCGCTCGCCCCTATGCCGGCGCTTGGCGACGAGGCGGACCGCTACAGCGACATCGCGTCCTGGCAACTGCGGTAGGTCAGTGCGGGCGCTGGTACCATCTCCGGGCACCTGCCGAGGTGGTGGAACTGGTAGACACGCAGCGTTCAGGGCGCTGTGCTCGTAAGGGCGTAAGGGTTCGATTCCCTTTCTCGGCACTCTTGTGATGTCGCAAGACATCGTTGACACATGTCTCACGACATCGTGGGCAGTTGAAGCCGGCCAGAGCGCACTCCTCGGGGCTGAGAGCCGCGTCGTGGGTCGAGCGTGACTTGACGGAAGGCGAGCCGTCCTCGGCAAGGATGCCGAATGTTGGCGTTATCGAGCGCGCCTGAATACGAGAACGGACCCTCACGTTACGAGGTTGAAGCTGCGGGTTCGGCCCCGGCTAATACGCGGGTCCGCAAAGTGATAGCGGATTGAGGGAAAGCGAAGTCTTACGAGTTGCCGTGCGGCGGGTCTCACGGCAACGGGAAGTTCTCGATGGAGAGCGCCTGCGGCGCTCCCGGCTGCAGGGCGGTTTCGAAAATGCGGAACGCGTTATGCGCGCCGATGATCAGGCCGGTCCCATTGTCGGACGCATAGGCGCTGGTGCCAAGGCCAGCAACAGCACTGCCGTCGGTGGGGTTCTCGAGGATGTCATGGCTCACTAGATTCTCGGTGTAGATGTTTGTGGCATCGGCGCCGATCATGGTGTAGGTGGTTGCGGCATTGGCGCTGGGGACGGAAGTATGTCGACGTTGGCGTGTTCGGATCGGCGTCGAAGAAACCATCAGTCCCTGCGTCGATCGCTTCCCACACACCATCCCCAACGGGAATCGCGAGATCTGAAGGACCGCTGATCTGCGTCAGTGACGACGTGTCGGCCTCGACGCGATAGATGCCTGTCGCGCTGGCCCAGAAGACCGATGTGCTCGAGGCGGACAAAGCTAGAGGCGTCTTTGTAGTTGTCGGCAGTGCGATCGTCGCGCTGAAGTCCTTGTGCGCCATGTCGATCTGCACGAGGTGACCCTTCCCGTCGTCGGCCCACACCTCGGTGTTTGTGCCGGCGATGTCAGGCGACGACAGCGGACAGGCGGGCAACGGCATGGTGTCCTGCACGGCCAGTGTGGTGGCGTTGAGCTGATCGACGGCGCAGTTTTCCAGCGCCGTATTCACGACAAGCCAGAGCGCCCCGGATGAGGACGCGATGCCATCCGGCGCCGTGCCCGACGGGGGCGTCCCGAGGCTCAGCCTCGCGCGGATGGCGGACGTTGCGGGGTCGATTGCGATCACCGACACCTGACCCGAGGCAACCACTTCGATGTCGAGCGAACCATCGGGCCCGACGACATATCCCCGCTGCACCGCGTTGGCGAGAAGCTCGTGCAGGTTGGCGTCCCGCGGCGTGGGCGTCGATGACGGCTGACCGCCCGATGGCGGTCCCGAGGGCGCAGTACTGCCGCCGAAAAAGCTTGCCGTCTGCGCATACGCCGTGACAAAGCCCTGGTCACCGGTGACGGCAACGTCGTAGACGCATTCATCGCGAAGATCCACGTCCGCGACCGGCCCACATGCCGTTTCCGACGCATCGAGCTTGGCGGGATCGATCGGCACCGGGTTGGGTGGACCGCCTTCGGGGACAAACCCGGTGACCGTGTACGACGCGGTGGACTTCCCGGGGTCGTAGTCGAAAAGCGACGTTGCATCCGTCACACGCCACGCCGGCGCGAAGGTCTGATATCGAAAGTCGTACTGGGCGACAGCGTTGGAGCTGATGTGCATTCCGGTGCCGTCGGGAAGCATCGGGAGGCTATAACCCACCGTGACGGCTCCGAGGAGACCGGTTCCGTGCTGGAGCAAGGCTTCGCTCGGGGCGACGGCGATGTTGATGCCCCAGCGCTGCTCGGTCAAGAGTGCCCAGACCACGGTGCCGTCGGGCAGATCGATCTCGACCCCTTGCGCACTCCGCGACAGCCGGGCGCCCCCGGAGAGGGTCATCGGTGACGTGAGCGGCACCACGCTGCCATCCACGTGGACGGTGAGCACCTGCGCACCTCCCGGCGCATACACACCGACGCGATGCGTTCCGGCGCGCACGGCGACCGCCGTGTTGACAGTGATATCGCTCCCCTCTCGACGACGGCTCCATCCTCGCCTGGATCTCGACGGTCCCGTCAGCCGAGCGAAGCAGCGTGTACTCCCCGGCGGCCTGGAGATCGTAGATGTGGAGGTTGACTGTGGTGATGTGGGGGTCGCCGTTGCTGTCCGCGCAAGTCGCGAGGCAGGTCTGCTGTGGCTGGGGCTGCCAGTGATCCTTGGGCTGCTTGCAATACGTCGATGGGTCGACTGCCGTAAGAATCGCGCGGCCAGACTACTCCTGGGACGTGAGCGCCCACTCCAAGTCCCCGATGACCTGGATAGGATGCGGCTCATCTGACGTGCCGGGACAGGCTGTGCAGGTGCCCCAGCACATGGCGACATAGTCCCCACCCACCTCCTCGAGACCGCGCCCGTCAATGAACCGGAAGGTCGCGTTGATCGCCGCCGAGATCACAATCGTTCCGGGCTGCTGCTCTGGGATCACCACCTGAGCCGTTGTGTACGGAAGGCTCGAGAAGGCCATGTCGCCGCCAAAGACGCCGGGTTCCGCGGGTGGCGGGGGATTCAGCAACTGCCCGGGGCCAGTGACCGTCCAAGCTTGGCCGAGGCTTGGGTCTCGGTAGTAGCTGGCACCCCAGGCGTTGGTGACCGCGGTGCGGTGATCACCAACGATGGCGTTGTACCAGTCGGAGGTCCCCCATCCGCCTTCCGACGCCGCCTGCCAGACGCCCCACCACTGCGGCCAGAGTGGCCGGCCGACGTACTCGATCTCAAAGAACAGGCCGACGGCGTCGTAGGAGCGATCCGCCAGCGGCGTTCCGGGGGTCTGCAGGTACGCCCTCCAGGCGGGCTCGTCGAAGGGCAGGATCGATGCCGCGGCCCAAGCCGCGCCACCTTCGATAACCCACGCCGGCGCGGCAGCAGCAATGGTGCCGCTGATGCTGCCGATGACGAAGTCCTGAAAGCAGTGGAAGACCTCGTGGTAGATCGCCGCCACACTGTATTGCGACGGAACCCAGTGCCCTGACGGGTCCTCCGAGTTCCACATCGACAGGCCGATAAAGATGTAGCAGTCGGTGATCTTGCCGATGTTGGTCAAGGTGTTCAGGGGATCGCCGTTGGCGTCGAACCCCGCCCCGTGCGTCCCGAACGCCCACGCCGCCGCGGGCGTCCCGTTTTGGTCGACGTCCGTGCCGGCAAGGAACAGGGACACGTGGCTGAGGCTGGCCAGCGCCGGGCTGTCCGCGAGACCATGGCCGAGCTTCGCGCCCTCGGCAGCGATCGCCTTGGCGATAAGCGCCGCAATGTCGGTGCGCACGAACGCTCCCGGTGCCGCATCGGAGTGCGCCGCGGTGAGGACCGGTCCGACTGAGTCCGGCTCGTTGCGCGTCGTTGCCGCGACCGCAGGTGCGTCCGGCGCGTCGACATCGGTGATGTACGGCAGCACGGACTGACGCTGTGCCGCCGTGCAGCTCGTTGAGATTCGCGGTGATGAGCGTCATGGCCAGGTCGGCGTACTTTCCGGGATCATCCGCGGCACCCGTGGGCACCGTGACTCCCGGAAGCGGCGTGAAGACGTAAGAGAAGAGCTCGAGCCCTCCCTCGAAGTCCACCGTGCCTTCGCTGTTGGTGTTGCGCTGCAGGATCACCTGAGGGACGGTGAGCGGCGGCTGCGACTGCGGCTTGGATGGCTTGGTCGCGCGGACGGCCACGGGAGCAGGAGTGGCGTGGTGATTGACGAGGACAACCGCCGCGGTTGCGCCGGCAAGGATGGCGACGATCGCAGCCAGCGCGACGATCACCCGCCGGCGGCTGAACGCTTGGAGTGGCTTGGGAGTTGAGGCCGATGGTGGCGGCGGAGTGAGTGGCGGTGGCTGCGGCATCGGCGGCATCATGTGGCGCTGTTCGGAAGTGAGCCCGATCCGGGGGTTGCGGCGGTCCCCCGTGCTGGCGCGTGCGCGGCGGCGGCAACCGTCGCACTCATGGCGAGTATCGAGTGCAGGCGCGAATAGGGGTGGTCGAAGTCTGCGGACACTCAAGGCTCCTGGCTGGCGGTTGAACGAGGTCAGCCGAGCGTGAGTAGTGTCGATCGCAGACTGATCGCAGACTTGTTCGCTGCATCTTCTGGCTGGCTCAGAACCCCTCGGAGCCTGACCTCAACGAGGGAGTGATGCGAAAAGCTAGAGCGACACGGTCGATCGCGGCCGGGGTGCACGCCTGTGGCGTGCAGCGGTCAACCAGCGGTGCGCCGCCGGCAGAGGTGTGGCGAGGGACACGAACACCAACGGGATCGCAGGCGACCACGCGAGTGCCGCGAGCACCGGGTGCGACGCCGTTGGGTCGTCGAGGCCGGTGAAGCTTACCGTTCCATCACCGCTGAGGGGTGTGGGCGCCAGTTTTGGGCTCGCCACCAATGGCGGTCCAATACCGGGCCAATATCTCCGGCCAGCTACGGCGTCACGTGGCGCTGCCTGACCGCCCCCTCGAGTTCGGACGGCGCTTCTTCCGATCGTTTTGAGCAAGCTTAGGAGGGTTCGATTCCCTTTCTCGGCACTCCGTTTTCGTTGCAGTGGAGCCAATTTCGGTTTCGCTGGGCCACTACGTCTCCACGGGACGCGCACGCGAGTGCGTAAGCGGGCCTCGATCGCGTCAACCAGAGTCTCGGTGCCCCGGGAGAGGGCTAGTGCGCCCGGAGACCATCACGCAGCGCACAGACTGCCGGCGGTCATTCTGGAGCCGGAGCGTCCGCGCTTCCTGCCCAGGCTTCGAGTGTGGCTCGAGCCCAGGTGTCAACCCGCTTCTCGTGTTCTGCGGCAGGGAACGTTCCGTCGACTGCGACATCCGCGATCGTGAAGCCGTACGGCCTGCGGCCCGACGGAGGAGCGACCGCCGCCCGAATGGTCCCTCCTACCGACACTGCGTGTTGCAAGGGGGCAAAAGGCCTTTCCCGCCCCGCCTCCAGGCGAAGGGCGGCGGAGCCGTGGTCCATATAGTCCTTGAGTAAGGCGAGCAGCGAGGCAAGGTCGCGCGGCGCGCTCGGATGCTCCGGATGCTGCGCGAAGAAGCAGGCCACAGTGACACCGTGCAATGGTCCGAAGGGGAGATCTCGCGCGTACTCTTTCGCCAGCAGAAGCTCGAATAAGCGCTCGCAGGTCTCCTGGTCAGCCGCACCGCAGCTGCCGCAACGGCGGGGCGCAGCAGCTTTGAAGCCTGCTCGAACGGCGCGTGCCTTGGCGGAATCCGATGCCACGGCCAATCATCCTATCTCCAGGGTGAGCCTGCAACCTGCCCAGGAACGCCGGACGCTGCTCGTGGCGCTTGGAGGCGCTGGGCCCATAACGGGCCAATATCCCTGGCCAGCTAAGGCGTCATGTGGCGCTTCCTGGCCGCTCCCTCGAGTTCGGACGGCGGTTCTTCCGATCGTTTCGAGGGCGCTTAGGAGCGTTCGATTCCCTTTCTCGGCACCAAATTTCCGCTCTTCAGCGCCGCTGTCGATCGTATGTCAGCGTTGCATGGGAGCGACAGCTAGCTCGGCGAGGCGCCGTAGCGGTCGTATCCTCGGCTAGCTGCGGCCGAGTCGGGCGACCAGTTCGAGCATGGCGTCGAGCGCGGCTTCGAGCGGTCTTGTGTTGCGCTGAACCTGGGTGAGGAGTAGGCCGCCTTGTAGGGCGGCCAGGAGCGCGAGGGCGAGGGCATCGGGATCGGTGTCGGGGGTAAGTCGGCCTCGCGCGTACATCTCTCGAAGGCCGTCGTGGACGGTCGTCTCCCAACGTCTGAAGGCCTCGGCGACACAGGCCCTTCCTTCGGGATCGGTCTCGGCGAGCTCACTTCCAAGCGAGCCAATCGGGCAGCCGCCGATGCCGTCGATCTCGCGCTGGTTCTCGACCATCCAGTCGCGCCAGGCGCGCAAGCCCTCCAAGGTCGCGAAGTCGAAGGTCCCCTGCACGCCGACCATCACGTCGGCCTGGTGGTCAACAACAGCTCGGACCAATGCCGGCTTGTCATCAAAGTAGTGGTAGAGCTGGGAGCTGGAGACTTTCGCGGCTTCGCGAACGTCGTCGATTGTCGTCTGTGCCACGCCACGCACGAAGATCAAACCGGCGGCCGCGTCGACGATGCGCTGGCGGGTCTCCTGGCCCTTGCGCGTCAGTCGACGACGAGAGGAGCCGGCAGTGCTCATGTCGCAGAGTCTAGCACCGACTGGAACGGGTGATCCAGTCTGTGCTAGAGTGGAACGCGCCATCCATTTTGCTCGGTTGAAGGCAACAACTCAAGAGGACGTGACGACATGGCACTACAAGGCAAGACCGTGCTGATCACGGGCGCCAACGCCGGGATCGGCAAGGACGTGGCCCGGCAACTGGCGTTGCGTCCCGAGATCGCCCGCATCTACCTGGCGTGCCGGAACCAAGACCGGGCGGCAATGGCTAAGGCGGAGCTCGAAGCGAAGACCGGCCGGACCATCTTCGACATCGTTCTCATGGACGTCGCCGATCCGGGTTCGGTTCGTGCCGGCCTTGCGGCCATCAACGGATCCGTCGACGCGCTGGTCATGAACGCTGGTGTCATTGGCCCGCAGTCGATGGACCTGACCGCTGACGGGGTCACCACCGTGTTCGCGACGAACGTCCTTGGCCACGTCGTCCTCCTCGAAGGGCTCCTGAAACAAGATCGACTTGGCGAGGTGGCGGTGCTCGCCGGAAGTGAAGCAGTCCGCGGAGTTCCGAAGTTGCGGATGAAGGGGCCAACGTTCGTCTCACACTCCGCCGACGAGTTCGCCACTGTCATCGACGGCAGCTATTTCGCCGGCAACAAAGCTGACTTCAATCTAGCTTTCGGGCAGGCCAAGTACATTGGCGCCCTCTGGATGGCCTACCTGGCCCGCCAACACCGCGACCGCCGGTTCATCACCGTGAGCCCCGGCAACACCACCGGCACCCAAGTAGCCAGTGACCTCCCATTGCCGATGCGTATAGGGGCCAAATACATCATGCCCACCCTGGGTCTCGCTCACAAACTTGACGTGGGCGCGAAGCGATTGGTCGACGGCGTCACCGTCCCGACCCTGTTGAGTGGCGTGTTCTACGCCAGCGCGGCCAACACGCTTAAGGGTCCCTTGTTCAACCAAGCAGACTTCCTACCCGATCTGGCCAACCCGTCGTTTCAGGACCACGCCAACGAGGCCATCCACCGCTTTATCGTCTAAAAGAAAACGTGCGCTGCGCGAATGCCGCGTTGTCCGAGCCGTCGTTCGTCAACTCGCACACGTTCCGAGCTCCTAGGCGACCGGATGCCGTGAACTATGGCAAAAAAAGCAACCCTCGACAGGGCTGGGACGTCCGGGCCTAGTTCAGCCGCGGTCGTGAAGCGTCACGTGGTAACCGTCGGGGTCCGCGAACGTAAAAGTGCGGCCAAACGGCCCGTCGACGGGCGCAGCGATGATCGAAATGCCGGCGGCGTCGAGGACGTCATGGATGTCCTGCGCGTCCGGAGCGTGCAACCACAGCGCCATGCCCTGCCCCGGCTGCGCAACCGCGTCCAGGTCGACGCCTGCGACGACATCGCGGACGGCGAACGCGATCGGCTTGGTGTCGAACACGACGGCGTGCGGCGGTCCGGCGGCAGAGCGCCGCAGCCCGAGGTACTGCTCGTAGAAAGCGGCGGAACGCTCCAGGTCGCGCACCTGCAATGAAATGAAATCGGGTCCGATGACGGCCACGGTTGCTGCCTCCTGATGGTATGTCAGTCTTCTGACACGCCGCCAGTGTATGTCAGACTATTGACATGAGTCAAGTCGAGCCCGGCGTCGAGCTGGAGACATCGCTGGGGTACATGCTCAAGGCGGCCGCGAGCGCCTTGCACGCTGCTCTGGAGGCAGTGCTGAGGCCGCTCGGCATGACGATCACGCACTACGCCTGCCTGGAGCTGCTTGCCCAGCGACCGGGTCTGTCCAACTCCGAGCTCGCCCGCGGCGCTTTCGTCACCCGGCAGTCGATGAATGTGCTCCTGCTGGCCCTCGAACGCCAAGGACTCGTTATCCGCGCGGCACAGGCACCTGTCGGCAGAGCCCTGCCGACCGAGCTGACCGCCCGCGGGCGCCGGCAGCTCAAGGTGGCCAGCGCCGCGGTTCGCCGTGTCGAGCAAGGCATGCTCGCCAATCTGAATGTCAGCGAACAGAATCAGATGCGGCGCCTGCTCACCGGATGCATCGCGTCGCTGACTGAATCGCCAACTTCGCGACATGACAGAGGACGAACGGATCGCCTGCGACGGCGGCAAGGATGCAGCGACGAGGACGTCGCAGGATGAGCCGTCAGCGTTTCGTTGAGCGACCGACGACAAGCGACTCAGCGATGAGAACTATCGTGGCGGCTGCGCCAAGAATCCGAGCCTTCTAGCTCGCGGCGTCTCGTCGCTATAGGCTCGCGCGCATTCGCCGCTTCCGCCGGCCTTTTGAGACCGGCGGTGGCTCACTGGCGAGCTCGCGCAGCCGGTTGCCCACGGTGCTCAGGGACCTGACGAGGTGCTCGCGGTCGCCCTCGCTGAGGTCTCGGGCCGCGGCGGTGAACATTGCGTGGAGGGCCGGCAGGGTCTGGTCGACGACCTCGCGTCCCCGGTCAGTGATGTGGACGAGGATCTTTCGCCGATCGGTGGGGTGCGGGTGCCGTTCGATCAAGCCGCGACGTTCGAGCGTGTCGAGCAGCGATGTCATGCTCGCGCTCCGAACGAGCAGGCGCTCTGCGATCATGTGCCCTGCAAGCGGCTCGCCGGCGCCCTCGAGAATGGCCAGCGTCTGCTGCGCGCTGGTCGACAGTCCCGCGATCTCCCGTATCCGCCGCTCGACCGCATTCTCGAAGTCCGCCGCGGCTCGTGCGAGATTGGCCGCGACCTCGGCAGCGGATCGACTTGCGCCCGGGAACTCGCGCTCGAAGTCACCGGGTACTCGTATCGGGGAACGGGGATCCACAGAGCCCATGGTAGCTAGAACACTGGTCGCTAGACTTCTAGCGACCTGCGGACCTACAATGCCGCGAGCGCCAATCGATCACGCGAGGAGAATCCCACACCATGTCGGACGCGAACAAGCAACTCATTCGGCTGTTCCTGCAACGGGTCAACGCCGGCGACCTCGCCGTGGTGGACGAGCTGATCTCCGATGATTTCATCGAACACGAGGAGATACCGGGGTTGCCCGCCAACAAGGCCGAAGTCCGCCAGATGTTCGAGATGTTCCAGGCGGCATTCGCTGGCGCGCAGTTTGAAGTCGACGATGTGATCGCCGACGGCGACACGGTCAGCGTCCGAGCCCGCCTGACAGGCACGCATCACGCTGACTTCATGGGCGTTCCGGCCAGCGGCAACAAAATCAGTGTCGGAATCGCCGACTACTTCCGTATCGACGACGGCGTGATGGTCGAGCACTGGGAAGTCATGGATACCGGCGCTCTAATGCAGCAGCTCGCCGGGAACTGATCGATCAACCGCTGACCACGTTCTCCGAGCGGAGGGACGACGGGTCAGCCGTCTCGTGCCGTTCGGCTCGTGTCGTCTGGATGGCGTGGAGGATTGCGATCGCTATCGCGGCAGCCGCGCCGAGCATCCCGGCAATCGCATAGATCGCCCGCGGGCTCAGCACGACTGCGACCGCACCGCCGATGAGCAGCGACGCGCCCTGGGCACCGCCGATCGCGGCGTTGGCAGCTGCGGACACACGTCCCCGTGCGGAATCCGGGGTGCGTCGGACCAGCAGCGTCGAGTAGCAAACGCCCGCGTATCCGTTGCCGAGACCGCCGATGATCGACAACGGCACGAGCACCCAAACCGCTGAGACCACCGCGAAGGGGGCGAGTGCGGCGCACGCGACTCCCGCGCCGGCGATGGTCGCCCAGATCTGCACTCGCTCCGTGCTGAATCGTCCGGCGCCCAACGACCCGGCGACCATCCCGGCCATCCAGGCGGCCATCGCGATCCCGTACCAGACGCCTCCAGCGTGCAGCGTGCTCCGGACCAGGAAGACGAGCACCACATCGACCATCCCAACCAGCAGGACCACCAGCCCGAGGCCGATCGTGAGCGGCGCCAGCACCGGATCGCTGCGCAGGATTTCGAAGCCGCCCCTGGGCCGGCCCGAGTCGGCGTCCGCCGCCAGTCCTGCCGGCCGGCGCCGGGTGCGGACCAACGCTGCGGCCATGGTCAGCGCCGCGAAGGTGGCCGCGTCAATCGCGAGGGGCACTCCACTTCCGAACGCGCCGGCGAGCAGGCCGCCGACCGCGGGTGCGCCGACGAGGACCAGCGCGTTCAGTGACTGCTGGGCCGAGACAGCCGCAGCCACTCCCTCCTCGCCGACGATGCGCGGGATGAGCGCGGACCAGGTGGCGGCGGTCACCGACGCAGCCGCGCCGAGCACGGCGACGAGCATGACGATGGCGACGACCGAGTGCACCAGGATGAGAGGAACCGTGCACGCCACCTCGACGAGACCGGCGCTGACGAGCAGACGTCGAGAGTTCGTGGGAGTCGACGAGCCGGCCCACCGGGCGCGAGAGGAAGAGGAGCGGGATGACGCCGGCGGCAAGCAGCAAACCCACCTCGTACGGATGGGCGCCGTCGGCCTGCAGACGCAGGGTGAGGGCCACCAGCGCCACCTCGTCGCCGAAGGTCGAGATCATCCGCCCGCCGAGGGCGATCACCAGGTCGCGTCGTCCGGTTCTTATGTTCAGCATATGTTGAACAGTATTTGCTGAACAACTCGTCTGTCAAGGAGTACCCTTGAACTCGATGCCAATGGACCGTGACCCGTCGCACTCGCGGGGGGAGGATGCCCCGCTGCGGATCGACAACCCCCGCGGCATCCGCGCATGGGCTCATCCGGCCCGGTTGGCCATCCTCGATGCCTTGGCGACGGGGGACGAGTTGACCGCCACCGAGTGCGCACACGTCGCCGGTCTGAGTGCGAGTGCGACCGCGTACCACATGAAGCTTTTGGAGCGGTACGGGCTGATCGAACCCGCAACGCCGCGGCCCGACCGCCGGGAGCGCGCCTGGCGAATGACCGAACGCCGGATCATGGTCGATCTGGACGCTTCGACGCCGGCCGCCGCATCAGCGACCGCCGCCGTGACGGGCGCCTATTTCGACTCGACCCGGGCCGTGGGTATGGAGTTCATCGCGGCAGGGAACACCGAGCCCGAGGACTGGCGGGATGCCGCGGCCATGAATACCGCCGACCTCTGGCTGACCGTCGAGGAGGTGCAGCGGGTCGATCGTGAACTGGGAGCAGTGCTCGAACCGTATCGAGGGCGGACGTTGCGCGGCGGGCGGCCGGCAGGCAGTCGCCGCGTCCGGGTGATGAACGTCGTCGTTCCGCACCGGCGTACCCAGGCGGACCCCGGTTCACCGGTGGAGTGAGCGAGCTCGAGATGAAACGCCGGCGCACGATTGCGCTCATCCCGCTGTTGGGCGTCGTCATCGCAGGGACGGCGTCGTGTGCCAGCGCGCCCTGGGTCATCACCCCCGGGCATCCGGAGGTCCACGTCCTGGTGTCGAGTGGCTGCGCCGCGACGCTCGAGGGAGTCAAGGACGTTGTCAACGCATACGCGGGCGATGAGCTCGTCCCACCCGATCCTGTGAGCGGCATGATCTGTCGCTACCGGGCGAGCTTCCCTGAGCCTGACGCGACCGGAGCCCCGAGGTCGCTCTACTCGGGCGTTGCGCTCGACACCGCCGTTGCTGCACACCTCGCGACGGTCATCGACGCCATCAGCACCCTGGCGCCTCAGGGAACGACCGCGTGTCCCTCAGACTTCGGATCCGCATCGATCATCGCGTTCGCGTACACGGGCCGAGCCGATGTGGACCTCTGGTTCAGCGACAGCGGCTGCCAGACGCTGGACAACGGACGGATCGGAGCGTTTGAGGAAGGGAATCCGAGCTTCTACGGCAGTTTCCTGACGCTTGTGAACCAGCTCGCGCCGCAGCAGTTCCCGTAAGGGGGGAGATGCGCGCGGTGCTTCAGCGGCGCGTGATCGACGCCAGCCAGGCCTCAACCTCGACGGCGTCCGTCGCGTAGCCGCGCAGTACCTCGAAATGCGCTGCGTCGATGCTGTCAACCGTCCAGCCGTCAGAGAACGACTCGCGCAGCTCACGTTGCGTGACTTGTCGGGGGCCGCGGTCTCCGGGCTCACGCTCGCTGAAACACAGGATGAACAGGTGCCCTCCCGGTCGGAGCACACGGTGGACGCTGGCCGTATACCGAGGGCGATCCTCGTCCTCAAAGACGTGGAAGACCCCGGAATCAGTTGCGGTGTCGAACCGCTCGGGGTCTCCTCCCAGGTCGAGGACGTCGTCGATCGCGAACGTTGCCCGGGTACTGGCGTCTGCCGCCTTCGCTCGCGCCAGGCGGATCGCCTCAGGGGAACCGTCGACTCCGACGACGTCGAGTCCAGACCGTGCGAACAGCAGCGCGTTTTCACCAGTGCCACAGCCGAGCTCGATGACGCGTCCCTTGATACGGCCCGCGCCGGCCAGACGCACGAACTCGGGTTGCGCGCGGCCGATGTCCCATGCTGCCGGACCAGTGACATACGCGTTGTCGAAGCGATCAGCCATGGCGCGAGCATATAGGACACGTCACGTCGTTGTACCGCGCGGCGACTTCTGGTACGCTCGCACCATGTCGTACCAAATCATCTGCTTGCACGCCGCCACACGACCGGAAACGTCCGGGAGTGAGCGTTGGATATCCCTGGATACGCGTGCGTTCTTTCAGGGATGCAATCCACGTTCGGCTTGCCAGGTCTCGCAGAGAATGGGAGATGTCAACGGGTAGAACCCCTTTCACATCAATAGCTTTTGCAAAGGCCTGGCAGCGAGCCAGGCCTTTCTTTTTTGCCCCGACCGGGGATTACCACCGATCAATTGGCCGGTGGCGATGGCCCACGCACTTTGTCATCTGAATACCCAGGATGGAATCAACGCAACAGTGTTGCGCGTGCAGTCACGCGCACCCAGATAGCCCAGACCGAATCGTGAGGAGAGCTGACATGAACAGGAACGACGCCGACTGCTTTTGACCCGATGCGCAAACGCCGGCGGGGCTATCCGTCGGAGACAGCCGTCAAGCGCGGCGACCGGAGTGTTGGCGACGGCAAGGAGCTCGTCGAGAAACTCGGGCGCAACGACCTCTGTCCCTGCGGATCGGGCCGGCGCTTTCAACAGGTGCTGCCTGCGCAGTGGTCGCTATGACGGTGTCCAGCGACATCACTACTTTTCGCGAGTAACCGGGAGGGCGTCCGGGGGCGCCCTCCCACGCGATCGGTGAGTACTCGAACCGCCGCATTCGTATGCCGGCGGCTCCATCTTGGGCGTTCAGCTCGTCAGTTCCCATGCCCGGAGGTCCGGGTCGTATAACCAAGAAGGAGGCAGCTCTATGCCGAAGAGCAACGACGCAGCGCACAACGGAGAAAATGCATGACCGCCGCTGACGGATGGAAGGACCGCCTCACGTACGTCACCGACGGTGGCTATTTCGACATGGTCGAGGAGGAGACCGCGGGCGTGCCCGTGCGTCTCTTCCTCACGCCGTCACTGCTCGAGGAGCTCGAGGACTCGGTGCGGGCCCAGATCATTACCGCTGCGCGCTTTCCGGGCGTGAAGCTGGTGGTGATCACGCCGGACGTGCACCACGGCTATGGCGTGCCCGTTGGATGCGCGATCGTCAGCGACCCGGACGTGGGCGCCGTCGCGCTTGGACCGGTCGGATTCGACATCGGCTGCGGCATGGTGTCGTTGCGTTCGAACGTCCCTGCAGAGGCTGCCACGGAAGAGCGCAGGCTGGCCTTCAACCGCGCGGTGATGCAGCGCGTGAACATGGGCATGGGCGAGCGTGGAGTCGGATATCTGTCCGGCATCGGACGGCCGGAATTTGAACGGCTCATCCGCGGCGGCGCGGATTACTACGCGGCGACGTACGGAGAGAAGCTCGATCGCAGCAAGGCGGAGCGCAACTGCATCCCTGTCGAGGATCGCTGGCAGCTGCCTGCGAGCCGGGCAGACCGTGGCATCAGCCAGTTGGGCTCGCTCGGCAGCGGCAATCATTTCATCGAGCTGCAGCGGAGCGAGCAGACGCAGACGCTGTTCGTGCAGATCCACACGGGAAGCCGCGGCTTTGGACATGGGCTGGCGGAGCACTACTTCAAGGTGGCGAAGGAGGAGCAGCCCGACGTCATCCGTCACCTCGACGAAGCGTGGTTCGGGCCTGAGTCGCCCGGTCGATGGGAGTACCTGGCAGCCGTCGCCGCCGGTGGGAACTACGCGATCATCAATCGCCTCGTGATCGCCGAGGAGGTGTCGGCTGCGTTTCGCAAGGTGTTCGACGCGGACCTCGAGCTGGTCTACGAAATCTCGCACAACCTCGTGCAGCGCGAGTGGCATCCGGACTTCGGGTGGGTGAACGTGCACCGCAAGGGTGCCACGCGTGCGTTCCCGGCGGGGCATCCGCAGCTCGAAGGAACGCCGTGGTTCGACAGCGGCCATCCGGTACTGATTCCGGGGAGCAACCACGACTGGTCGTACATCCTCCGGCCCACCGACTCGGCGAAGAGTGCGTACACGGTCAACCATGGCGCGGGCCGGCGCATGTCGCGAACGGCGGCGAAGAAGCAGCTGAACCAGGAGGACGTGAACCGGGAATATCGCGATGCCGGCATCGTCGTCAACCTCGATCGGCAGGTGCCCATCGACGAGTCCGGAGCGGCCTACAAGTCCAGCAAGAGCGTCATCGCCGCGATTACGCGTGCCGGTCTTGCCGAGGTCGAGCACCGGTTGTGGCCGCTCGCGTCACTCAAAGGGGCGTGAGCGATGGCTGACCGCCTGATTTACGCGGCCGTCAGCACCAGGACGCGGTTGTTCCAGATATCGCTGAGATAGACCGTGCTGCCGTTGAATGCGATCGCGAACGGATAGATGACCGAGTTGCTCGCCGCAGCGGGGATGCCCATGCTCGCTGCTGTGGCACTGAAGATCAGATTGCCCGACGTGTCCATGGACACGATCCGATGGTTGCCGGTGTCCGCCACCCAGATGCTGCCATCCGGTGCAACCGTCACACCCCACGGTGCGCGGAATCCCTGCTGTGTTCCCGCTCCAGTAGGTGCAGTGATGGCCGTCCAGACACCTGACGGCGAGAAGCTCTGGATGCGGTTGTTCCGCGTGTCCGCGACCCATACGGTTCCGTCCGGCGCGACGGAGATGCCGGTGGGGTTGTTCAGGTCGCCTGCCGGGGACGTCGTGCCGGCGCCTTTCTGACCGTACGTCGCCATCCACGTCGCCGCGGTGTCGCCGGCAGCGATGCTGAATCGCTGGATGCGGTCGTTGCCTGAAGTCATCGACGTACAGCGTCCCGTCGGGCGCGAAGGCAATGCCTTGGGGCAGCCGGAATTGACCGTTGGCGGTGCCGTTGCTGCCGAAGATGAGCATCGATGTGCCGGTCGGCGAGAACACCTGCACCTGGTTGCTCTCGCGGTTGGCGACGAAGATGTCGCCCGTCCCGGGTTGGATCGCTGCACCCCACGCAAAGTTGATCGCCCCCTTCTGCGACGGGTTGCCGCGGAATCCGAACGACTGCGCGTCGGTGCCGTCGGGGTTGATGTATTCGATGCGCTGATTCCAGTAGTCGACGATGTAGATCTGTCCATTGGCGGCGACCTCCAGCCCGCGTGGCGAGTCGACACCGGGCAACGGTGCCGGCACCCCGAACAGGTCTCGTGTGGGTGTCGCGCCGGTCGACGTGAAGCTCAGTTCGTGCAGACCGAAGCCCCACTCGTCGGTGACCAGGAGGTGGTTGTCGCTGGTGGTGGTCAGGCCGCGCGGTCCGATGAACTGACCACTCCCGGTGCTCGATGCAATGGTGTATGCGAAGGTCGCACCGGTGTAGTCGGCGCCGCTGGAGGTGAGGTTGAACACCTCGACACGCTTGCCGCCCGAGTCGGTCACGAATGCCAGCGTTCCGTCGGCACTCACCGACACACCACGTGGATCGTTGGTGAATTGACCGTCACCGGTGCCCTGGCTGCCGAAGCTGAAGAGGAGGGAGCCGCCACTGTTGAACACGTCGCACTGGTGGTCACGAGCGTTCATCACGAGGACGTCGCTGTTGGGTGCCACGGTCACCTGCCGTGGCTCATTGAGCGTGCCACCGGCGTTGAACTGGCTGATGTAGTGGCCGGCGAGGTCGGACTTCTCGACCCGGCCTGCACCGTCCACGGCGTACACCCAGCCGTTCACCGCATCGACCGCGACGCCGTACACCTGACTGAACTGCTCGTCGCCGCTGCCGCCGCTCCCGAACTGGGAGAGATAGGTGAAGGCGGTGGGGGAGTTGGCGGCGCATGCCGCGTCGGAGAACGAGAAGATCTCCACTCGATTGTGCGGCGTGTCAGCGAGGTACAGCTGACTGGTCACTGGATCGTAGTCGAGTGCTCGCGCGTCACCGAACTGGCCGGGCCCGGCGCCCTGCAAGCCGCCGACCTGGCAATCGATGGTGCCCGTCGTGCGGTTGACTGCGACGACGCGATAGTTGCCGGCGTCGAGCACGAAGTAGTAATTCGCATCCTGGGTGACATCGACGGGATACATCGACGCCTTCCCCGGGCCGACGAGCGTGCTGGAGTACGTGGGAACCGTGAGTTGCGTCGAATCCGCCAGCGTGTACATCAGGATCCGGTCGTTGTACGTATCGGCGATGTACAGGTCGCCATCGGGACCGAAGGCGACGTTCTCCGGGTTGAACAGGGACGTCGGTCCGCCGCCGGTCACGGTGCTCCCCGTGATGCTCGCTGCGACCGTATCGGTTGCCTCGTTGATCACCACGACGCGGTTGTTGTCGCGGTCGGCAACCGCGAGGAGCCCGCTGCCGTTGGAGGCGGCGCCGTACGGATCGTTGAACCCAGCTGCGTAGGTCGCAACCGTGGAGAGCACAGTCCCATTGCTGACGCTCAACTCGACGACGCGATTGTTCACGCTGTCGGCGACGAACAGGTCGCCGGTGGTCGGGTCAACGCTGACGCTCGTCGGCGCGTTGAACTGCCCGGTGCCGGAACCGAGGGTTCCGAAGGTGCTCGCCGGCGTCTGCGTCGCGACGTTCCACGACTCGATGCGGTTGTTCTTGGTGTCCGCGACCCAGGCGTAGCCACCGGCGATGACGATCGAGTTGGGGTAGTCGACGTCGCCGAGCGCACTGCCGAGCGTCTGCGTGACGTAGCCCGCCGCCGTGCAGCCGGCCTCGGCCGGAGCGCTGACGGGCGCGAGGATCTGGATGTCGCTCTGTTTCGTGTCGGCGATCCAGTAGTTGCCGGTCGCGGGATCGACTGCGACACCACGCGGCCAGTTGAAATCACCAACGCTGGTGAAACCACGCTGGCCGCACATGTTGATCAACTGACCGGTCGGATCGAAGACGTCGACGCGCTGGTTCACCGAATCCATCGCGACGATGTCACCGGACGCGTCGAACGACATCCCGCGCACCTGATTGAAGACCGATGTGCTGCTGCTGCCGGGTGGCACGACGGGTGCCGGAATGGTCTCGCCGTATGTGTAGCCGCCGGCGGTGCGGGTGAACTCCTCGACCCGGTATCCCCAGAGATCCGCGCCCCAGACGTTACCCATGCTGTCGACGGCAACCCGTCGCAGTTGCGTGAACGTGCCTGGCTCGGTGACGTCCCCGGGCGCCCCGATGTTCGCGACCCACGTTCCGGTTGGCGTGAACTCCTGGATGCAGTCGTCGTTCGAATCGGCGACATAGATGGCTTCGCCGGCGGTGCTGCCGTTGATGTACGGATCCGTGCCGACTGCGACGCCGTACGGATTGCGGAAGCTGCCCCCACCGTTGCCGCCGCAAACCGCCGTGGTGCTGCTTGCGGTTCCCTGCGTGCCGAAGGTCGAAGCGCATGCCCACGCGGTGCCATTCCAGGAGAACTCGAGAATGTTGTCGCTCTCGTAGTTCGCGACATACACATTGCCCGCGGCATCAGCAGCCGCGTCGCGCATGCGGTTGAGCTTGCAGGCACCGGTGCTCGTGATCGTTGCCGCTGCGGGCGGCGTCACCGGCGTGCCGTCTGTGTTCCACACCGTGATCTGATTCTTGTTGCCGTCCGCGACATACACGCGCTGGCCGGCGGGAAGATTCGGAAGGTTGGCGGTGGTCGTGCTCACGGTGATGCCGATCGGTGCGCCGCCACCCGTGAGCGCGCTCTTCCACTTGTTCACATACGCGCCGTTGGTGCCGTTGAGGACGACCACGCGGCCGTTGCCGTTGTCGGCGACGTAGACATTCCCGGACGAGTCGACGCCAACGTCGCGTGGCTGCTCGAACTGGAGCACCTTCGCGCTCGCGCCGCTACCCTCACTGCCGACGCGCCAGACCTGAGCGCCTCCGGGCGTGTACTCAGCGACTTGATCGTTGCCGGCGTCGGCGATGACGATATTGCCGTTCGGCGCGATCTCCAGACCCGACGGGTACATCGCGGCATGGCCTGGGCCGCCGATCGTCCCCGCGTACGTCGCGCTCACGGCGACGCCCAACGTCTGATCGGAGGCAGGACGCGCCTGCGCCGGCACCACCGGTGCAAGGGCGGCGACGACGACCACCGCGCCGATGGTCAGACCGAGAAAGCGCTGTGCGGGGACGTGGAGAGTACCGATGGCTGGTCACCCGAAGGTTCGCGAGGTCGGAAAGGATCTCCGCGACCCTATCGGCGCAAAGCCCGTCGGGCCCAATCGTGATTGCGTCGCGACGGACTCGTAGCCCGTCTTTTGCCGGAGCTGCCAGCAGCTGCAAAACGCGGGGTCCCGGCGCGTGCTCGTACGATGCCGGTATGGCCTCGCTGATCGTCGAAGGCGCCGATCTGGTGGTGAAGATGTCCGACCTCGAGAAGGCCGAGGCCATGCATATCGACATCCACGTGCCCCTCGCGAAGGTGCACGAGGTTCGCGCCGTTGCCGACGCGTGGCCCGAGTTGCGCGGTATCCGCGCGCCCGGTACAGGGATTCCGTACGTGATCGCTGTGGGAACGCGCCGGGGCTCGTTCGGCAAGGATTTCGCGGCTGTCCACGGCCGGGGAGCGGCCGTGGTGGTGGATCTCGAGGGCGCGGACTACTCCCGCCTTGTCGTGACCACCCCCGACGCCGAAGGCGTGGCCGCGGAGATCCGCCGCCATCTCATGCCGTCGCTGAGCGAGCCTCCGCAAGCCGGCCCGTAGTGTCAGAGCAACAGCGCGAGTGGGGCGGGTCGCTCTGGGCGGCGGCGGACCTCATCACGCCGATGGCGATCAGGGTGGCCGCAACGCTCCGCGTTGCGGACGTGATCACCACAGGGGTGACCACCGGTCCGGAGCTCGCTGCTCACCTCGGTGTCGCGGAGGATCCGCTCGTGCGCGTGCTCGAGCATCTCGTCAGCTGCGGCTATCTTCGGCGCGACGAGGCCGGCGCGTATGGACTGACTGACGCCGGGCAGTGGCTACGCGACGACCACCCAAACGGGATCCGGGCATGGCTCGATCTCGAAGGCGCGGTCGGGCACGCCGATCTGTCCGTCGTGGAGCTCCTGCACACGGTGCGCACCGGTGAGCCGGCATTTCCCCGGCATTTCGGGCGCGGGTTCTGGGCGGACCTTGCCGAGCATCCCGATCGGGCCGCGTCGTTCGACGCGCTGATGGGCAACCAGGGAGGCGACGATGCGCCGGCGACCGCCGCTGCCTATGACTGGTCAGCTCTTGGCGACGTCGTCGACGTCGGCGGCGGCGACGGGACCCTGATGATCGCGTTGCTGCGCGCTCATCCCGACCTGCGCGGCACCGTCGTCGACCTGGCCGCGCCCGCCGCCACCGCCGCCCACGCTTTGGCGGCCGCCGGGTTCAAGGACCGGGGCCACGCGGAGGCAGGGAGCTTCTTCGAGCCGCTCCCCGCGGGTGCGGGAGGCTACATCCTCTCGAGGATCATCCACGACTGGGACGATCACGACGCGCGCCGCATTCTGCGTACCTGTGCGAATGCCGCACGGCCGAACGGCAAGGTCATCGTCATCGAAGACAGCAAACTTGGTGCATCGGTGAGCACGCAGATGGATCTGAGGATGCTCGCGTACTTTCTGGGGCGGGAACGAAGTCTTGAGCGGATCATGGATCTCGCTCGCGACGCCGGCCTTGCCTTCAGCGCAGTCGCGCCTGTCCTGAATCGTTCGCTGATCGAGTTCGTCCCGGCCGCAGAATAGCAACCGTGCCCAATGATTCCGCCGACCTGTTTGTGCGCCTGGCGCCGGTGCTCAATGTTCGGGACGTCGCCGCCGAGCGCGCGTTCTACGAGCGGCTCGGTCTCCGCGTGATCTATGAAGGTCCGGAATATCCCGACTTCATCGCCTTCGGGAATGACACTCTGCGCTTCGGGATACAGCCGGCTTCCGCGCCGAACGATCCGCCGAGCGTCCTCACCTGGCAGATTGAGGTATCCGATATCGACGCCATGATCGAGGTGTGCACGACGGCCGGCATCGCGTTCGAGGTCGAGCAGAACGATCCGAGACAGGGATGGAGTTACCGCCGCCTGCTGCTCCAGACACCGAGCGGCTACCGCCTTGCGCTCGAGGATGATGCACCACCTCCGCCGACGACTTAGGGGCTGACGGCGCGCACCTCTCCGACGACGTGGAACTCGATCCGGTAGAGAACGGTGTCGTCATGGATCGGCCCGGCGTGCGCCGCGCGTGTGCGGAGCGACTCCCGGTCGATCTCGCCCGATAGCCGCAGGTCCGCATCGCTGATCGCGTAGAAGGGCATCAGGTCGACCGCGTCGATCTGTATCCGCCCACCGCGAACCGCATAGACACCACCGACTCGCACGCGTGGCCGCTGCCACAGGCGAAAGGAGACGCTGATGTCGCCGGCGATGACCTTGTCGCGGAGCTCCGGACTGAATTCCATGGCAGCGCCATTTTCTCCATCCGGAGCTCTCGCTTCAGGCCCCGCCGGCGGTTGGCGCTAGCGCTTGTCCTTCGGCGGATCGGGCTCGTGGGACTGCATCGACCGCAGCGGCGTCTGACCCGTGTCGGGCTCGTGCGACTGCATCGACCGCAGCGGCGTCTGGCCGGTGTCGGGCTCGTGTGACTGCATCGAACCCAGCGGCGTCTGGCCGGTGTCGGGCTCGTGTGACTGCATCGAACCCAGCGGCGTCTGGCCCGTGTCGGGCTCGTGAGACTGCATCGAGCGCAGCGGTGTCTGCCCCGTGTCCGGCTCGCGCGAGACCATCGCCGGAAGCTCCTGCTCGCCGTGCCGTTTGTCGTCGGTCATGTCGATCCTCCAGGGCCCCGAGTGAGAAGCGGATCAGTCCCGTTGGCCATACAGACTGACCGGTATCGTTGTCTCCCAGTCTAGGCCGTTGTACCGATCGCCACAGAAGCACTGAAGAATCGTCGGAGTTCGGCGGCCACGAGGTCCGGCTTCCCGCTGTTGTCCGCGGCAAGGTGGCCGACGCCGGGGAAGTCGACGCGGCGGACGTGTGGAAGCACCCGCTCGAGGCCGAGCAGCGCTTTCTTCAGATAGGCGGGGCTGCGCATCCCGCCAAGGAGGAGCACCTGACCCGGAACTCCCCGGAACGAGGCCAGTGATCCCTCGCTCTCGATGACGAGCTGCACGTCGTAGTGCATCGTCGGCACGAGCGCCTTGAGTGGAACGTCGTCGTCGCTCGCAGTGACGGCCGCGCCGCGCCGCGCGGCTCTGTCCAGCGCCGGACCGAGAATAGCCTTCGGCACCATACGGAAGAAGAGGGGCGCCGTCTGCGTCCCGGTGATGGCCGTCACCATCGCCGAGCCGAGCTTGCCCTCGGCGATCTGCCGGTCATACCGCGGCAGCCACCCGACAGGCGTGGAATGGTTGATGGAGAGCGGTGGTTCGTAGAGCGCGACCTTGTGGATCGCCGGCAGCGTGAGCGCCGCCTGCAGCGAGATGATCGCCCCGGAGCTCAAGCCGAAAACGTTGTGCGACCCGGTCTTTTCGAGGAGCGCGTCGATGTCCTCGCATTCCGACCGGAGCCCGTACTGGTCACCGTATGGGCCGCTTCGCCCCCGGCCCCGCCGATCGGGCACGTAGACGGTGAAGGCATCCGACAGCGCCTCGGCGAGCTTCGTGAAGTTCTGCGCGGCCTGCGCGCCGCCGTGGACGGCGATGATGCCGGGGCCAGTGCCGTACTGCCGGTAGCTGATCGTCGTGCCATCGCGCGATATGACGGATTCGACGGTGTACGCCCCCATGCCCCCGTTGTAGCGGATTCACGCGAGTGAAGGCCGCAACGGCCCAGGCAGGTCTGTCCTGTGTCACGCGGTTGCGACGATCCATGCCGTAAGTACGCCGTCGTACCGTCCGGCACGGGGCATGCGCCCAGATTGCGGTCAGCCCGTCCGACTCTGAGCCCACGCAGGGGTCCAGAACTGAGTGGGCGTCGCCAGGACGACTGACTCACCAACTGGAGCGCCCCATGACTGTGCGTAGCCTTCCCACCAACGGCGCATCCACGACGCTTCCCCCCGAAGTGCATCGAGCGTCGGATGAGGCGGATGCGATCGACGCGAACACACTCCTCAAGGTGCTCGCTGAAGTCGAGCGTGGCGATTTCACCGCACGGATGCCCGTGGTCTGGACCGGTGTGGCCGGGAAGGTCGCCGATGCACTGAACCGGGTCATCGCGTCCAACGAGTCGCTCGAACATGAGCTCGCGCGCGTGAGCCACCTCGTGGGCAAGGAAGGCAAGCTGTCGCAACGCGTGTTGCTCGGCCGGTCCGGCGATGCGTGGTCCGGCTGCGTCGACTCCGTCAACGGGCTCCTCGACGACCTGGTGCGCCCGACCAAGGAGATGCAGCGTGTCATCGGCGCGGTCGCCGACGGCGACCTGAGCAAGAAGATCTCGCTTGACGCGCAAGGGGAGATGCTCGATCTCAAGAACACGATCAACGCGATGGTGGATCAGCTCAACGGCTTCATCTCGGAGGTCACGCGAGTTGCTCGCGAGGTTGGTACAGAAGGGAAACTCGGTCAGGCGGCCGCAGTCACCATCGAGGTCGGCGGCGTCTGGAAGGACCTGACCGACAACGTCAACATCATGGCGGACAACCTCACCGCACAGGTGCGAAATATCGCTGATGTCACGACCGCTGTCGCGAACGGCGACCTGAGCCGAAAGATCACCGCTGACGTCAAGGGCGAGTTCCTCGAGCTGAAGAACACGGTCAACGCGATGGTCGACCAGCTGAACAGCTTCGCCGGTGAGGTCACGCGAGTGGCGCGCGAGGTTGGCGTGGAAGGGAAACTCGGCGGGCAGGCGCAGTCCAAGGAAGTCGCGGGCGTCTGGAAGGATCTCACCGACAACGTGAACCAGCTCGCGGCGAACCTCACGAACCAGGTTCGCGCGATCGCCGATGTCGCGACGGCGGTCACTGAGGGCGACCTCACACGGCAGGTCAGCGTTGAAGCAAGCGGCGAGGTCGCGGTCCTCAAGGACAAGCTCAACGAGATGATCCGCAACCTGCGCGAGACGACGCTGGTCAACACCGAGCAGGACTGGCTGAAGACCAACCTCGAGCGATTCACCCGGTTGCTGCAGGGTCAGCGCGATCTCTCGACCGTTTCGAACATGATCCTGTCCGAGCTGGCACCGTTGGTGCTCGCACAGCACGGCGTTCTCTACACGATGCGGCCGAGCGCTTCAGGGGGCGAGCAGGAGCTCGGCTTCCAGGCCGGCTACGGATACGAGGAGCGCAAGCATCTCTCCAAGCGGTACGCCCTCGGCGAGGGTCTCGTTGGTCAGTGCGCCAAGGAAAAGCGGCGCATCCTGCTCACCGACGTCCCGAGCAACTACGTCCGTATCTCCTCGGGAACTCGGCAACTCCACGCCGCTCAACATCATCGTGCTCCCGGTGCTCTTCGAGGGCTCGGTACGAGCGGTCATCGAACTTGCGTCGTTCAGCCGCTTCAGCGGGATCCATCAAGCGTTCCTGGATCAGCTGACGGAAAGCATCGGCCTCGTGCTGAACACCATCGAGGCGAACACGGTCACCGAGAACCTGCTCAAGCAGTCGCAGTCCCAGGCGCAGGAGTTGCAGGCACAGCAGGAAGAGCTGCGCTCATCCAACGAAGATCTCGGGACGCAGGCGCGCCAGCTCGAAGAGAAGAACATCGAGGTCGAGCGCAAGAACGAAGAGGTCGAGGTCGCCAAGCGCCTTGTCGAGGACAAGGCTGAACAGCTCGCCATCTCCTCGAAATACAAGTCGGAGTTCCTCGCCAGCATGTCGCACGAGTTGCGCACGCCGCTCAACTCGCTGCTCATTCTCGCCGAGCAGCTGCAGGACAACCCAACCGGAAACCTCACGGTCAAGCAGGTGGAGTACGCGAGCATCATCCGCTCGTCCGGCTCGGATCTCCTCACGCTCCTCAATGACATTCTCGATCTCGCCAAAGTCGAGTCGGGCACCGTCCGCATGGAGATGAGCCCCGTCGACATCCGCGAGATTCGGGAACTCGATGACGCGCGATTTCGCGCACGTCGCCGAGAGCCGGAAGCTGCACTTCAACGTCACCGTGGATGACGATGTTCCGCAGGTCATGACGACCGATCCGGATCGCCTGCGTCAGGTCCTCAAGAACCTCCTCTCCAATGCCTTCAAGTTCACGCACCACGGGCGCGTGTCCCTGCAGGTCCGGGTTGCGAACAACGGGTGGACTCCGGGACAACCCGCGCTGGACGGCGGCCGATCGGTGGTCGCGTTCGCGGTCAGCGACTCGGGCATCGGCATCGCGCCTGAGCAGCACCGGCAGATCTTCGAGGCGTTTGCGCAAGCGGACGGCGCGTCGTCGCGCAGCTACGGCGGTACCGGACTCGGACTCTCCATCAGTCGCGAATTGGTGCAGCTCCTCGGTGGTGAGATCACGCTGACATCGTCGCCAGGCCAGGGAAGCGTCTTCACCGTCTACATGCCAATCGGCGACCCGAACGCAAAGGCTGTCGTGCACGTCGCCCCGGGCAAGCCGCTGCCACGCCGGCAGCCTGCGGTCGTCCCTGCTCCGAGCCGCCTCGCGATCCCTCATATCGCAGCTGGTGCAACTCCTGCTCCTGCCGCGGTTGTCGCGCAGCCCGCGGTGCAGCCTGCACCGGTCGCCGTTGTTCAGGCTGAGCCCGTCGCGGCCGTCGCTGTTGCGCCGGCACCCGTACCGGACGTCGAGCCGAACCTTGACGTGGTGGCTGGTTCCAGCGACTTCACGGCACTGGTCGTCGACGATGACGCACGCAACGTCTTCGCGCTGACGGTGCTGCTCGAACGCCATGGCATCACCGTCATCGGGGCGTCCGGTGGACGGGAGGCGATCGCAACGCTGCAGGAAACTGCAGGCATCGACATCGTCTTCATGGACATCATGATGCCGCTCATGGACGGGTACGACACCATGCGCGCGCTGCGCGCGTTGCCCGAATTTGCCGACCTCCCCATCATCGCAGTCACCGCAAAAGTGGGCGCTGATGAAGAAGGGCGATGCAGTGCCGCGGGCGCTTCGTCGTATGTCCCCAAGCCGATCGACACCTCCACCCTGAATGCGGCGGTGGCGCGCTGGCTGCCGCACTGGTTTGGGCCACTGGCACCTGTCAACTTGTCATGACCACCGCGGGCTTCCCGGTCGCCGACGCCGGCGATGCCGGGCGGCCCGACGCCCATCTCCTGGATCGTCAACACGAGGTTGACGAGCTCGCGCAGTTTCTCGCCTCGTGGCAACGCGTCACGGTCGCGCGCCTCACCGGTCTTGCCGAACAGTCCGAGGTCCTCGACCACGGCCTGCTTGCACATGTCGCGGAGTTGCTCGGCGCCGATCAGATCGTCGTCAGTCTCGTGGAGCCGAGCGGGCTGCGCGTCGTCGACGGATATCCCACAGTGCAGCCGACAGCAGTCAAGGGCGAGTCACCCGGCGGACGCGCGGTGCGCAGCGGCGAGATCTTCATCGGCACGCTCGATGTTCGGGTCTGGGGCGAGACCACCCAGGTATGGCGCGAGGAGACCGGCCTCGGTCCGGTGATGTCGATCCCACTCGTCAGTGGCGGCGAAACCATTGGCGCGGTGACGGTGGCGCGCTCGGCCGGCCGGCCACAGTTCGGCGCGCTGGAGACCGAGCGCGCGCGCATCCTCGCGCCGCCACTGGCAGGCGCCATCGGCATCAGCAGCCTCTCCGACCGGCTGCGCGCCGTCAACCTGGCTGCCGAGGAGGAGAGCAAGCGGCTGGCGAGCAGCCTGCGCCTGCTCCTCGAGTCGGCGGGTGAGGGCATCTACGGCACGGATCGCGAGGGTTGCTGTGCCTTCATGAATGCCGCGGCCGCAGCCGCGCTCCGTGTGGATGCCGCCGACATGCTGGGACAGACGGTGCATCCGCAATTCCATCGCACGAGTGATGACGGTTCGGCGTACGCGACGGGAGAGGGCCCGATCTTCGACGTCCTGCGCGGCGGTGGCAGCGTGCGGAGTGCCGCGCAACAGATGTGGCGGAGCGACGGCACGGCATTCGCCGCGGAGTACTCGGTGTTCCCGATCATCGAGGACGAGCTCGTCACCGGTGCTGTCGTCACGTTCAACGACATCACCGAGCGCAAGCGCATCGACAGCGATCTCGCGGCTGCGTCAGATCAGGCGAAAGAAGCGTCGCGACTGAAATCGCAGTTCCTTGCCAACATGAGCCACGAAATCCGCACCCCGATGAACGGGGTCATCGGCATGACAGCGTTGCTGCTCGACACGCGACTCGATACCGAACAGCGCGAGTACGCGGCCACCATCAATGCGTCTGCGAGTGCGCTCCTCACCATCGTCAACGACATCCTCGACTTCTCCAAGATGGAAGCGGGAAAGATGGTGATCGAGGTCGATGACTTCGATCTGCGGGCAGTCATCGAGGACGCAGCACAGCTGGTACTGCCCGTCGCCACCGCCAAGGACCTCGAGCTCAGGACCGTCATCGACGCCTCAGCCGCGACCCTGTTCCGCGGCGACGCCGGCCGGATCAGGCAGATCCTCATCAACCTGCTCGGCAACGCAGTGAAATTCACCGACCAGGGCGAGGTCGTTGTGCGTGCCCGTGCCGGCCCCACCGTCGCGGGGGCGGCCGAGGTGCGCTTCGAGGTCACCGACACCGGTATCGGCGTCGACCTTGCCGCGCAACCGAATCTGTTCGAGAGCTTCATCCAGGGCGACGCGTCGACCACGCGCCGAGCTCGGTGGCACCGGCCTCGGTCTCGCCATCTGTCAGCAGTTGGTGGAGCGCATGGGCGGAGCCATCGGCGTGCGCGGCGAAGCAGCGGGTGGCAGCACCTTCTGGTTCACGCTGCGCCTCGCGCACCCGGTTGCCGAGGTTGACATCACCCCGCCTCCGCCGCCTCCGGTGGTAGTCGCCGCTGCGCCGCGTGTCGGACGCATCCTGGTCGTCGACGACAATCCGGTGAATCAGCGTGTCGCCATGCGCATGCTCGAGCGCCGCGGACACCTGGTGGATGTTGCGAACAATGGCGTCGAAGCCGTCGCCGCGGTGGCGCTCACGGAATACGACGCCGTGCTGATGGATCGTCAAATGCCCGAGATGGATGGATTCGAGGCGACACGGATGATCCGGACCCGTGAGGGGTCAACCCGCCACACGATCATCATCGCGGTGACCGCGGGCGCGATGATCGGCGACGAGGAGGAGTGTCTCGCAGCCGGCATGGATGCGTACCTGAGCAAACCGGTGGAGGCCGCGACGCTGATGGCGATGGTGGATCGCTGGATCCCGTATCGGGAGACTCAGCCCGCGTAGTCCGCCATGACGTCGTTCGCGAACGATGCGACCCGCTCGCGGCCCTCGCTCGGCCAGCCGCAGTGGAGATAGCTGATGCCGACGGCACGCATCGCCTCGATGTTCGCGCGCACCACACCGTCCGGTTCGGAGAGCGACAGCGAGGTTGCCCTGCCGATGGCCGCCGGATCCCTGCCGATGCCGGTGGCGAGCCGGTCGATCTGAGCGGACAGGTCCGCGAGCTGCGCGGGGCCGCCGTAGCCGTGCCACATGTCGGCGTAGCGCGCAACGAGCGGGAGCGTGCGTTTGGGTCCGCTGCCGCCAATCCAGATCGGTGGGTGGGGGAGCTGCACCGGTATCGGCCGTGCGCGCGCATGGCGCAGGTTGAAATGCTTCCCCTCGTACGACACGACGTCGCCGGTTGTGAGACGCGTGACGATCTCGAGCGTGTCCTCGAGGCGGTCGAACCGCTCGCCGAGCGGCGGGAAGTCGATGCCGAACTGTTCGTGCTCGAGCCCGTACCATGCGGCGCCGAGCGCGAGCTCGAGCCGCCCGTGGCTCGCGTGGTCGACGGTGATCGCCTCCACCGCGAGCACCGAGGGGTGCCGGTACGTGACCCCAGTCACCATCAGCCCGAGGCGGATGCGCGTGGTCGCGGTCGCCAGTGCAGCAAGAGTCGTCATCCCCTCGAAGCACTCACCGGGACCCTCGCCGTACATCGGGACGAGGTGGTCGAATCCCCAGGCACCATCGAAGCCCAGCTCCTCGGCCAATCGCACGCGGCTGGTGAGCTCGTCGAACGCCACGCGCTGCTGAGCGACGTCGATGCCGAAACGCATGCCGCCAGTGTGAGGTGTCGGCCTACACTCTCGGCCGATGCCCGATATCGACGACCACGGCCGCCCGGAACCACCGCTGACCGCCGACGAACGAGGGACCCTGGAGGGGTTCCTGGATTTCCAGCGCGCAACGTTCGCGTGGAAATGCGCCGGTCTCGACGCGGCGGGCCTCGCCGCAACGGTGGGGGTCTCCTCGATGACGCTCGGCGGGATGCTCAAGCACCTCGCGCTGGTGGAGAACTACTGGTTCACGCAATTCCTGCGCGACGAGCAGTCGGGGCCACCCTGGGACACCGTCGACTGGGATGCCGACGCCGACTGGGACTGGCACTCGGCTGCCGGCGACAGCCCCGAGGAGCTCCGCGGGATCTGGGAGCACGCCGTCGAGGCGGCACGCGCCAACGTCGCCGAGGCGCTCACTACCGCGGGGCTCGAGCAACTCGCGAAGCACACGTGGCCTGACGGCCGCACCCCCAGCCTGCGCTGGATCCTCTGCCACATGATCGAGGAGTACGGCCGCCACAACGGTCATGCCGACCTGATCAGAGAGTCGGTGGACGGCGAGACAGGGGAGTAGGCGTCACCATCGCCTGCAACCCCACCGCGTACGTACCGAGCGGTAGGCTTTCTTTCCGGATCCGTGATCGATCTCGTGTGGTGTGTTCATGGAGGCGAGTGCCGTTGGCCAACAGGTAGCCGTCTGGGAAGGTCGCCGGGAATTCCCGGCGCACGACGTCCGGGTGACCGCGGCCGCGCACGGCCGTGGAACGTCCGCAGGATTGCGCCTCGGCATCAACGCCGAGCAAAGCGTTAGTAGGGGGACATCTCCACAGATGATTGCCTTGTCACGTCGCATGACAGGTTTGGTTTCGGGAACCGGACTGCTTGCGGCGACACTTCTCACCGCCGGGGGCGGTGTCGCAGCATCGGGCGCGAGCGTGGGCCCGATCCCGCTCGCGAAACTGGCCAGCAACGTGAGCTTCCTCACGCCTCCCACCACTGCCGACTGCATCGCAGAAATCGGGATCGCGTGCTACGCCCCGTTCCAGTTCCAGAAGTCTTACAACCTCGGGCCGCTGTACAAGCAAGGCCTGAACGGCAAGGGCGAGACGATCGTGATCGTCGACTCGTACGGCTTCCAGGGAATCGGTCAGGAGTTGAACGTCTTCGACAAGTCGTTCGGCCTGCCGCCACCACCGCACTTCAGCATCCTCCAGCCGAACGGCCCGATCCCGCCGTTCAACCCGACCAAGCGTCCGCAGATGGTTGGCTGGGCGCAGGAGACTTCGCTCGATGTCGAGTACGCCCACGCGATGGCACCGGGCGCCAACATCCTCCTCGTCGAGACGACCGTGCCGGAAACGCTTGGTGTGCAAGGGTTCCCGCAGATCGTCGAGGCGGAGAACTACGTCGTCGATCATCACCTCGGTGACGTGATCACGCAGAGCTTCGCCGCACCGGAGCAGGGCTTCCCGAATGCAGCGTCGCTGCTCGCACTGCGCAGCGACTACAAGAACGCGGCAGCACACGGCGTGACCGTGCTTGCCGGTTCGGGCGACGCCGGTCCCACCGGCGCAAAGACCCTCACGTCGGAAGGATTCGCGGACAAGTTCTTCCTTCGCCGCGTCTCCGAGTGGCCCGCGGATGACCCGCTCGTGACCGGTGTCGGTGGGACGCAGCTGTTCCTCGACGCCAACGGCAACGAGACCCAGCCCGACGCGGTCTGGAATGACACGGCGCTCTTCGGTTCGCCCGCGGCAACGGGTGGTGGTCGGTCGTCGATCTTCACGCGCCCGGCGTACCAGGACACCGTCGCGGGTACCGTCGGCTCGATGCGCGGCTTCCCGGACATTTCCATGAGCGCGGCAGTCAACGGCGCAGCGCTGGTGTACCTGAACGCGAACGCCGCGCAGGGTGCCGCAGGCTTCTATCTCATCGGTGGAACCAGCGAGGCCTCGCCGGAATTCGCGGGGATCATCGCCATCGCCGACCAGGCTGCCGGCCATGGTCTCGGCCTGATCAACCCCGCCCTGTACGCGATGGAAGCGGCCAATGACCCCGGCATCGTTGATGTCGAGGCCGGCAACACGACCGTGACCTTCCCGCAGAGCGGCGCAATCCACACGGTGAACGGCTTCACCGCCAACAGCCGTTATGACATGGCGACCGGCGTCGGCACGATCAACGCGGCGTTCTTCGTTCCGGAGTTGGTGGCGGCGGTCGGCCACTAACCAAGGCTCGTTTGTCAGGTTGCTGGGGCCCGCGCTCGGGCCCCAGCAGTCCTTAGTTCCTCACGAAGCAAGGCGTGCGGGCACGCCGAGCTCACGAGAGAACAGCGTGTGAAAACTCTCACCAAGGACCTGGCGAATGTCAGCGTCTGCCCATCCGCGATGCAGCAATTCCTCGGTGATGAGCGGGATCCCGCTCGGACCTTCCAGTCCCGGTATGTACCGATTCATCTGGACGCCGCCGACGACGTGCTGCCAGTCGGGTCCGTTGATCTCGTCAAACACCTGCTTGCAGAAGTCCGGGCCGAGACCGACGTGGTCGACACCGATTTCCCCGGCGACATGCTCGATGTGATCGATGACACGCGGCACCGTATGCACTTCCGGGTCGATGAACGCGGCGATGACGTTGATGCCGACAACGCCGCCTGTTGCCGCAACGCGTCGGAGGCGTTCGTCGGTGAGGTTGCGGTGATGCGCGCGCACGGCATACGCCGATGAATGCGACGCGATGACCGGACGGGTCGCCAGCTCGAGCAGATGATCGGTGGACGTGGCACCGAGGTGCGACACGTCGAGCGTGATGCCGAGGCGCTCGCACATCGCGACGGCTTCGACGCCCGCGTTCGTCAGCCGGCTGCCTGCGCTGTCCTCGAGTGAGCCGTCGGCGAGCATCGTGCGCCCGAAATGGGTGAAGGACGCGATCCTCACGCCGAGCCGGTAGAGCGTTTCGAAGAGACCGACGTCCGTGCCGACTGCCTCACACCCCTCGAGCGCGAGGATGAGCGCGATCAATCCGTCCGCCAGCGCAGCGTCGACGTCGGCACCCGTCAGGCAGATGCGGACGGCATCGGGGTTCGCGTCCGCGATCCGCCATCCAGCTTCGAGCATCCGCAGGGTCTGGCGAAGCGCACCCTCGGGCCGAAAGTCGTCGTCGATGAACACGGGCAGCACCTGGATCCGAACGCCACCAGCGCGCAGCTGCGGGAGCCAGTTGCTCCGGAAATAGGCTCCCTGCTCGGCCGGCGGGCGCCGCGTGCAGAGCATCAGCAAGTCGTCGTGGGTGTCGACCACGATCGAGCCGTGATGCAGGGCCGCCGCTTCGGGACTGATCTCGGGCATGGCTGGTGTTCTCCCTCGGCGCCGGCTGAATCGACGCCCGCGACAGGATAGCCGCCGACTGTGGTGGCACCCTCCGCACACCATCTCGGGTCGCTGCCGCGACACCGATTTGGGACATCGCGGGTAGCGTGGATATATGCCTCGCTCCGTCTCCCACAAGATCGGCGTCGCGCTCACCGCGATCTGCGTGGTGCTGCTGGTGCCGCTCGCGAGCATCGTCATCTCCCTGCTCGTGTCGCCTGCCGAGTCGATTCAGACGGCGGGACAGTCGCTCGAGTTGAGCGCCGGCCCATCGCTGTCGACATCCGGCCCCGGGACCCTCGCGCTCTTCGGGCAGTCGATCCCCACCACGCAGCAGTTCGCCGGACCGATCCGGCCCCGCCTGCAGTGGGCGGAGGTGACCCACTACGACCAGCTTCTGCTTGCGCTCCGGCAGCCGCATGATCTCGGCCAGGATCTCCGCGACGGGTGGAGCTCGTATTTCACCCACGAGCTGCTCATCGCGGTCGTGATCGCCGCGGCCCTCGCGGCGCTGACGCTGGTCCTGGTGCGCAGGCGCTGGCGGGTCGTCCTCATTGGCATGCTGGCAGCCGCGGTGATCACCGGTGGCGTGGATGCCGTCGCGGTCTCGAGCGCGGCGTCGGGGCTGAGTCGCCTCGCCGAGGTCCACACGCTCGATGAGCTCGTCGGCCGGTCCCCACTGACGGTGATCGCGCCGCCGCCGAAGCCGGTGAGCACCACCGCGACCACTGTCGTCATCGGTGACTCGACGGCGGCTGGAGCGGGCAATCCGCTCGTGCTCAACGCAACCCCGGAGGACGTCGCATGCCGGCGGAGCCGCGACAGCTACGCAGCGGACATCGCAGCCGTCAACGGCACGTCGGTCGTGAATCTCGCATGCACGAACGCATCGATCGAGGAGGGCCTCTTCGGCCCCGAGCTGATCAACGGCCGCATCGTACCGGCGCAGCTCGCCACGCTCGACGGCATGGCCGGCGTGCACACGGTGATCGTCAGCATCGGCGCCAACGAGATGCACTGGGCGCAGCTGATGGAACTGTGCCTGGTCTCGCCGCAGTGCGATGACAGTGCGTCAGCGGCATGGTTCATGCAGGCGCTCGACAGCTTCACCGTCGACTACTACGACCTGCTGCAGCACCTCGCAACGCTCCCGGGCGCGCCGCAGGTGATCGTCAACGAGTACTACGACCCGCTTCCGGCAAACCCCGTCTGTGCCGGCCAGCCCGGCGTAACGGCAGCGAAAGCGAAGGTCCTCCTGGACCGGCTGACCGCGTTCAACACGGTCCTCAGCCAGGGCGCGGCGAGCTTCGGGTTCGCGGCCGTCGACCCGAGTTTCTTCGGACATGAACTCTGCACCGCGCAGTCGTTCGTGCAGGGATTCAGCGCCGCCGCGCCGCTGCACCCGAACGCTGCAGGCGAACTCGCCATCGCGCTGGCGGACGAGCGACCACTGCTCAATCCGGGGCCACCGCATCCCACCGAGGAACCGACACCGACACCGACCCCAACACCGACAGTGACACCTACACCGACGCAGCCCTGATCGCGAACCTCCATACGGCGGCGTGAGGCCGTAGGATCGGGCGGCATGCGAACGCTCTTCACCGTCGACGGGCACAGCCGCCAGGTTGATGCCTCCGTAGTGGAGAAGCTGGTGACCGCCGGCAAGGAAACGTTCTGGCTCGACATCGAGGCGCCGGACGACGACGACTACCGTCTGCTCACCGATACGTTCAAGTTCCATCAGCTGACCATCGAGGACGTCAAACACCAGAACCAGCGGCCGAAGCTCGACGGCTACGACGGCTACGTGTTCGCGGTGCTGTTCGTCATCGGCTTCAAGAACGACGAGGTTTCCTTTCGCGAGCACCACATGTACATCGCCCCGCAATTCCTGGTCACGGTGCACCACGAGCCCGAGGCCTGTTTCACGGAGCTGAACCAGCGCATCGCCGAGTCACCCGAGGCCGCGTGTCGCAAGACATCGTTTCTGACCTACCTCGTCATGGACGCTCTGGTCGATACCACGTTCGACTCACTCGAGGCACTCGACACGTCGGTCGACAAGCTGCAGGACGCCATCCTGGTTGAAGCCACCACGCCGCAACTGGTGTTGCTGCAGGAGCTGAAGCACGATGCCTCGGAGATGCGACGCATTCTCGGCGCGCAGCGCGACATGTTTCAGCGGCTCGTCACGCACTCACTCGAGCAGGACCAGGAGACGACGGCGTACTACCGCGATGTCTACGACCACATCATCCGTCAGTACGAGAACGTCGACTCGATGCGCGACCTGCTGACAAGCGCGATGGATGTGTACCTGTCGATGGTTTCGAACCGCCTCAACCTCACCATGAAGACCCTCACGGTGGTGGCCAGCCTGTTTCTCCCACTGACGTTTCTCACCGGGTTCTTCGGGATGAACTTCGGCTGGCTCGTATCGCATATCGGCAGCTTCACGGCCTTCGCGATCGGCGTTGTGGTGATGGTGCTGTCGATCGTCGTGCAGCTGGTGTTCTTCCGGCGCCGCGGCTGGATCTGAGCGCCCACACTCGAATGCCAAGGCAGACGCGATAGGCGCGATTGCGCAAATCTTCAAGCTGGACATCAGGGCCGATCGGTGGTAGTCTTTAACGATCGCGTCTCGCGGTATCGGCGACGGGTCGCCCCGCCCTCGGCCACAGCGGCCTGACGGGCCCTTCCAGAGAAGTTCGAAGCTGTCCTGCGCGCGCCCTGGGGCGGAGCAGGTCCGGCGCTCAGTCCTGGGCGAGCGAGGACGCGAGACGCAGGTAGCGGTACGTCGTCACCGTTGCGAACCCGAAGCTCGCGTACAGGCGTACCGCCGGCGTGTTCTCGGGGTCGACCTCGAGCCCGACCTCGTCAGCACCGCGCGATCGCAGCAGGCCGAACACCGCGGCGAGCATTCGCGTTCCGAGGCCCTGGCCGCGACGCTCGCGGTCGATGACGAAGCCGTAGATCATCGTCCGTCTGGCCGTCCCCGTCAGGCGCAGCGTCCCGACGATCGCCCCGTCATCCAGCGCCAGCAGAAAATCCTCGGGCCGCGTGGATTCGAGACGCTCGGCCACCATGTCGGGGTTCGCGTCATGCCCGTCGTCGAGCAGCCGCGCGAGCGCCTCTCGGTCCGACCCACGTCCTGCGCGAAGCTCCAGCGGCGCGGCATCGTCGGGCGCCGAACCGGCGTCGACACGGACGGTCATGCGTTGCTCCGCGGAGTTGTCGTCAGCGCCAATCCGGCGCAGCCACGCAAGCGCGACCGGCCCGGAGTCCTCGCAGATGAAAAGGACGCTCGGGCGTTCCAGGCGTCGCCCCGCGCCGAGGACGTGATTGAGCAACTCCGTGCCGACGCCTCGGCAGCGTGACGCCGGGAGCACCATGCCGCACGCCTCGGCCTCGATGCCGGGCGTGATGCCGGCGTAGCCGATCAGCGCGCCGCCGGCTTCGGCGAGGAAGTGGATCGGCTCCCCGGAGGCGTCCGACTCTTCGAGCTCCAGCTTCAGGTCGAGTGGCTCGGCCGACTTGCACGTCCGGCGCAGGTCGTCCACGCGCGCTCGCTCGCTGTCGCTCAGCGTCGCCAGTCCGGTCACGGTCCAGTCAATCACCGCGCAAGGGTGCACCACGCGGCTGTGGCTGCGTGTCGATTTTGGCGATTCCCGTTCGTCGTCATCATTGGGGCCGACTCATCCCTTCCAGCAAGGAGCTGAACCGTGAAATACATGCTGCTGTTCATCAAGAACGAGGACGAGGTGATCGACGAGGCCGCGCTCAAAGCGCGGTACGAGGCGGTGAACGTCTGGTTCGGCGAACTTGCCGGCGACGAGAAACTTCGCGGCGCCGAGGAGTTGCAGCCGTCGAGGACGGCCACGACGATCCGCTGGCAGGACGGGAACCCGCTCGTCACCGACGGCCCGTTCATGGAGAGCAAGGAGAACGTCGCGGGGTTCGCGACGGTCGAGGCAACCGACCTTGACGACGCGATCGCCATCGCGAGGCGCTGGCCCGTCAAGAATCAGACGGTCGAGATCCGTCCGGTCATCGACCACCCCGAGATGCCCAACCATCCGGTCGGTTGAGTTGACGGAGAGACGGGATCCACGGTGAACGATCCGACGACCGAGGCGATCAACGCGGTGTTCCGCAACGAGGTCGCGCTGATCTGCGGTTCGCTGGTGCGCATCACCGGCGACTTCGACCTCGCGGAGGACCTGGTGCAGGACGCCGTCGTGATCGCGCTCCAGAAGTGGCCCGTCGACGGCGTTCCCGAGCGTCCGGCTGCGTGGCTGTTGCAGACCGCGAGGCGGCGCGCCATCGACCGGTTGCGCCGTGATTCCGCCTACCGGGGCAAGCTCCAGTTGCTGACGGACGGATGGGCACCCGAAGTGCACCAGGATCCCGACGACCGCCTCCGGCTCATCTTCACGTGCTGCCACCCCGCGATCGCGCGCGACGCCCAGGTGGCCCTGACGCTCCGGGCCGTGATGGGCATGACGACGAGCCAGATCGCCCATGCCTTTCTCGTCTCCGAGGCGACCATGGCGCAGCGGATCGTGCGCGCGAAGCGAAAGATCGTCGACGCGCACATCCCGTATCGCGTGCCCGATGAGGACGCGCTTCCCGAGCGGCTCGCCGAGGTGCTGGCCGCGCTCTACATCGTCTTCAACGAGGGCTATCTCGGCAGCGGCCCGGACCTCGCCACCAGCCGCGACCTCTGCGCCGACGCGCTGTGGCTGTGCGGTCTCGTCGCGCGGATGCTGCCGGCGGAGCCGGAGGTGATCGCACTCCTCGCGCTGATGCGCCTCCACGAATCCCGCCGAACGACGCGCTTCGGTGCCGGCGGTGCGCTCGTCCTGCTCCGCGACCAGGATCGAACCCACTGGGACCACGCGTCAATCGCCGAGGCGGGCGCGCTGCTCGAACAGGCACGCAGGCTCGGGAGCCCCGGCCCGTACTGGCTCCAGGCCGCGATCGCCGCATGCCACGCGGAGGCGCCGACGTTCGAGGACACCGACTGGCCACAGATCCTCGCGCTGTACGGCGCGCTGGTGCGTCTCAACCCGAGCCCGGTGGTGCGCCTCAACCGCGCGATCGCTCTGGAGCACGTCGCGGGCCCGGCCGCCGCGATGGAGGAGCTCGACGCCCTGCGCGTGGAACTCGACGGCTACCACCTCTACTGGGCAACGCGCGCGGAGTTGCTCCGTCGCTTCGGCCGGCTCGACGAGGCCACGGCTGCCGACCGCCGCGCGATCGAGCTCACCGACAACCCCTCGGAACGCGCGCTGCTCGAAGCGCGTCTCGAACCCAACGCAACCCGCGCCACCGGCGCGAACAACAACTGACCCACACGGGAGGCACGACAATGGCGAAATATCTGCTCGTCTACCATGGCGGCGGCATGCCGGAAGGCGAGGCCGCGCAGGCCGAGGCAATGGCAGCGTGGGGCACCTGGTTCCAGAACCTCGGGCCCGCACTTGCCGATGGCGGCAACCCGGTGTCGCAGAGCAAGACCATCGCGTCGGATGGCTCTGTTGCTGACGGAGGTGGCGCTAACGCCGCCACCGGGTACAGCCTCATCGAGGCCGACAGCCTGGATGCGGCGGTGGCACTTGCGAAGGGATGCCCCGTCCTCGGCGGCGGCTCCAGCGTCGAGGTTGCCGAGACCTTCAACGCGATGTAGGGAGTTCGGATCGGCACTGCCGGTCCGGCGCTCGGCACACGGCCCCCGCACCCACGCTCCGCAAGCGCGGGTCGCGGGCGGTCGGGTGTCATGCAGGCGACAGCCTGATGTGGCGACAATAGGGTCAGGATGAGCGAGGAAGAGGTCCCCGCCGGAGTGCCGGCCGGGGGAGGGGGAAGGCTCCCTGACGTCTGGGGCATGCCCGAGTGGGCAGCGCCGCCACCGCCTCCGCCGCCGCCCACGTGGTGGCCGCAGCACTTCTACACGTACGAGCCACCGCCGCCGCCGCGCCGGACCTCGAAGCTCAAGCTCGTCGCCGTCGCGGTGCTGCTGGTTATCTTCGGGGCCAGCGCCGCAGCTACCGCGGTGATCGCCACGCGCGGGATCCACGGCACCGGGAGCACATCGGGCGCCGAAGCGGCCATCGTCGACATCAACACGACACTCGGGCAGGGAGCGTCGGCCGCGGGGACCGGCATGGTGCTGACGTCCTCCGGCGAGGTGCTCACGAACAACCACGTCATCTACGGCGAACTCTCGATCAGCGTTCAGGTCACGTCGACCGGCGCGATGTACAGCGCGCATGTCGTCGGTTTCGATCAGCGTGATGACGTCGCGGTCCTCCAGCTCGACGGCGCCTCGGGACTGGCGACGATGCCGGTCGGCAACTCCTCGAACGTGCAGGTCGGGGACAGCGTCACCGCGCTGGGCAATGCGCTGGGCCGCGGCGGGGCGCCCGCCTCGGCTCCGGGAACGGTGACGGCGCTCAACCAGAGCATCACGGCGTCCGACGAGAGCGGCTCGGAACCGCTGGAAACCCTCGGCGGGATGATCCAGATCAACGCGCCGATCAAGCCCGGCGACTCGGGCGGCCCGCTGCTCAACAGCAGCGGTCAGGCGATCGGCATGGACACTGCGGCCAGCGGCGGCCGGCAGCTGGACCAGACGGGCGCCGTCGAGGCGTTCGCGATCCCCATCAACACCGCGCTGAGCATCGCCGCACAGATCGTCAAGTCGCCGTCGGGCTTTCAGACGACGACGTCCGGTGGCTTCCTCGGCGTGGAGGTCCTCAACAGCACCGCCCCGCAAGGAGCGCTCGTCGAAGGGACTCAGGCCGGCTCCCCGGCAGCGTCGAGCGGTCTCGTCAAGGGCGACGTGATCACGGCCGTCGGGGGCGCAGCGGTCGCCTCGGTGGCGTCGCTCGAGCAGATTCTCAAACTCCATAAACCGGGGGACAACGTCATCGTGGCGTGGGTGAGCGCGTCGGGCCAGGACGGTGAGGCGACGGTCACGCTCGCGACCCCGCCGCCGGCGCCGCCGCAGTAGGGGCTTTGGCGACTGGCGCCGGCGAACGCCTGTTTGCGATGCTACGGGTCCCATGAAAACCAGGTCCGAGCGTCTCCCGGCACAGATCCTCTTCGGGCTCTTCCTCGTCGCGTGGGCGGGGCTCTGCTTCTGGGCCGGCGCCAACTTCGTGCTGGTGATGGTGATCCTGCTGCTGGCGGCAATCGTGCCTTTGGCGCTCGTCGGCGGCCATCGCTATATCCACCGCCCCTACGTGACGGCGGAGGTCGTCGCGTTCCCGATAGCACTGATCGTGATGTTCGCCACGGGGTTCGATGTCGCGGGCGTGGTGCTCTTCGGAGTGCTCCTCGGTGCCGACACCCTGGTCTGCAGCTACCTGCTCATCAGCAGGGGCCGGCGCGGCGCCATCCGCAACTCCACGCGGAATCTGCTCGTCATCCTGGTGGCGCTGGGCGTGGGGACATCGGTGTCGTTCGTCGTGTCCGCAGTCGCTCCGGTGCCGACATGCGGCACGGCAACGGTCGGCGCCGGCGGCGCCACTGACCAGGCATCCGCGACTGCAGGTCAGTGCTTCGCCGCGGCGGCTGAGAGCTGCGCCGCCCGAACGCTCACCGTCGACGAGACCACCGCCGACGAGGTCTCGACGCAGCACTACCGGGTCGTCGATGACGCCAACTCGCAGTGTCATTTCACCGAACTCGGTGACGTACGGACCGCCGTCGGCTCCGACGAAGTTCAGCGCCTCGTACAACTGTCCGACGCTGACCGACCAGATCGGTGCTCCGGGGGAGCAACAGGTCCAGTTGACCCAATGCGCCGGCGGCGTGGCCGCCGGGGCAGCGGCGCCGATCATCCCGATGAACCCGTTCGTCCCCCAGCCGACCGCGACACCCGCACCCGGCTGACCGACAATCGGGGGCGTGGACGAGGCGCTGACCGACCTGCTGGCCGCATACGAGCTTGCGGCGCGAACGAACCTGCCGGTCGAGGCGTTCGACTACGTCGCGGCAGGCGCGGGGGACGAGGTCAGCCTCGAGGAGTCGCGGATCGCCTGGCGTCGCTATCGTCTTCGCCCGCACGCGTTTCCCGGTGCCGCAACCCCGGATCTCTCGGTCGAGATCCTCGGAACGCGGCTCGCCATGCCGGTGATCGCGGCGCCGACGGCCTGGCAGCAGGTCACCCACCCCGAGGGCGAGGTGGAGACGGCTCGCGGGGTCAGCGCGGCCGGTGGCCTGATGGTGGTGGCCACGCGCGCGACTCGGACCCTCGAGGACATCGTCGCGGCGCTTGACGGCCCGTGGTGGTTCCAGGTCTACGTCGTCAACGACCGCCGGATCACCACCGAGCTCGTGCGTCGTGCCGTCGGCCTCGGCGCGCGGGCGCTGATGCTCACCGCCGACACGCCGTACATCGGGTTCAAGCGGCGCGGCCACTTCGCGCCCGTCACCAACGAGCAGCACCTCGTGAACTTCGGCGCCCACCTTGGGCCGGACACCGATCCCGGCGACATCCCGCGACGCATCAACCAGGACGCGACGATCTCGCTGGACACCATCGCCTGGCTCGCCGAGTTGAGCGGGGTGCCGGTGCTCATCAAGGGTGTCCTGCGCGGCGACGATGCCGCTGCCTGCATGCATGCGGGCGCCGCAGGCATCGTGGTCTCGAACCACGGCGGCCGCCAGCTGGACCGCGCGATCGCGACCGCCGTTGCGCTTCCCGAGGTGGTCGCGGCGGTGGCCGGCCGCGGACCGGTGATTGTCGACGGTGGGATTCGGAGCGGGACCGACGTGCTCGTGGCCCTCGCGCTCGGCGCCGCCGCGACGATGGTGGGCCGGCCGCTGCTCTGGGGCCTCGGCGCGTTCGGGGCGGCGGGCGTGCAGCGCGTCCTCGAGGGCTATCGAGATGAGCTCGCCCATGCGATGGGCCTCGCAGGTGTCACGGAATCCGCGGGAATCGGCAGAGACCTGGTAGTAGCCTGACCGAGTGGACTACCCGCCACCTCCAACCACGTCTGCACACACGCCGTCGACCGCGCCTCCGGAGGCGCACTGGGGGCGGCAGCCGCTGCGCATCCTCATCGCCACCGGGATGCTCATCCTCTCGGTCGCCATCGCAGCGGTGGTGGTGCTGCTCCTGGTGGCGATCATCAAGCGCCCCGCCGCCAACCCGCGGACGATGAGCTTGAGCAGCGGCTCGGTCGTGTACAGCGACGCGTTCACGTCATCGCACTCGGGATGGCCGCAGGCAACGCTCGAATCCGGGACGACCGTCGGGTACGGCGGTGGCGATGGCGGCCGGTACTTCATCGCCGGAGAGGGACCGTATTCGCACTACGTCGCGCCGCGATACACCACGCCGCTGCAGGCGCTCGCGATTACCGTGACGGCTGTGGTCGCGAACGGCGACCCGCGGACGTCGGGCTACGGCGTGCGCTGCGATCCGGCGGTAGCCGGGCAGCCGTCGTACGCGTTCTTCGTCAACCCCGACGGGACGCTGCTGCTGGACCGCTACTCCGGGACCACCGACACGCCGGTGGTGCTCGACCGCGGGTTCGCGACGCAGGTCGCGGGTCTCGGCGGACGCACGACGATCACCGGCGCATGCATCCTCGTCAGCGCAGCGAACGGGCGCGCGACGGTCCGGCTCGTGCTCGCCGTGGGCGATGCGATCGTTGCCGACATCATTGATGCCGCGCCGGGAACCGGCGATGGCTGGACCGCCGGTCTCCTGACGTCGACGACGGCCGCGCAATCGTCGACTGTTGACTTCACGTCTTTCTCGATTCGTAACCTGGACGGCTGACCGGCGCACCGAACGGAGCCTTACGATAGCCCCGCCGCCGTCTGCCAAGCCGTAGCGAAGGAGCCGCCATGGACACGAGCGACATCGGAACATCGAACCGCGGGCGCGGGCGTCGTGGTGCAGCGACGCACGTGCAGCCGGAGACCCCCGGAATCGTCGTGCTGGGCCCTCGCGACTTGCTCGTCGGCACGCTCAGCGTGGACGGCGACGTCCGCATCGAGGGCAAGCTCGAGGGTGAGGTGTCCGCCACCGGCGAGGTCGCCGTGCAGTCGACGGGAACCGCGCGTGCGCAGATCGCGGCGCGTGACATCGTCATCAACGGCACCGTCGACGGCAGCGCCGTCGCGCAGGAATTGATCAGCATCGGCGACAGCGCGATCGTGACCGGCGAGGTTCGCGCAGCGCGGCTGCGCGTTGATGAAGGCGCAAACGTCAACGCGACGATTTCGATGAGCGCGTCCGATGCGCCTCCCGCGCGACGCTCGCACGACGAGTCCGACGAAAGCACGATCGATGTCACCGGCTCCGCTGCCGGTCACGACGGCGAGCATGAGGGCGAGGCGAATGCCTACGCGGAAGTGGCGTCGGGCGACGAGGGTTCTGCAGACTCCGAAGGCTGATCGCGCAACCGTCCGGTGGCGAGTGTGAACGCGCCGTGAAAGGCGTAGTCACCCTCACCAAGACGGTGCATCGTCAGGTCGAGCTCTTCCTCGAACGTCGTGCGTGATCCGGGGCTGAGCACGCCCACCATCGCGTGCGTCCAGGGACCGGACCACTGCATCATCTCCGTCCATTCGTGCACGTCACGCGCGCGCACACCGACGAGGAGTTGCGTGACGCGAATGTCGGTGAACCCCGCCATCTCGAGCATCTCGCTGAGCACCCACGGCTCGCCGAACAACGCGTGATGTGATGGTGTGCGCGGCCGTCGGATGGCGAGGCGTTCGAGCCGCTCGAAGAACACGCCTTGCGCGGGCGTCGAGAGACTGCGACAGCGGCATGACACGGCGATGCGCCCGCGCGGCTTGAGCACGCGACGGATCTCCGCGAACGCTCGCCACGGATCCTCCAGACAGGACAGTGATTGACCGAGCATCGCGACGTCGAACATCGCGTCGTGGAACACCAGATCGTGCGCGTCCATCACGACGTAGTGCGTATTGCCTTCGGGCGTTGCGTGCTCGCGTGCGACAGCGATCATGTCGGGGGAGAGGTCGATCGCAATGTGCGCGAGCGGTGAGCGCACCGGGCCGAGGCTGCGGCTGATCAGACCGGTGCCGCATCCGATGTCGAGCACCCGTTCGTCCGCTTGGATCTCGGCGAACCCGGCGAGACGATCGGCGGCCCGAACGTTTGCGCCGCCGGCCCACGCGTCGTACCGATGTGCGGCCTCGCGATAGAAGTCGAGTTGCACCTGACGGAACGTCTCGACCTCGAACGTCACCCGTCCCGTCCCCTGGACTCCGATCGTGCGCGACTCACTCTGCGGAGGCGGCGCCGGATCAGTACGATATGCGCCGAGCAGCGGACGAGAAGGAGAGGAAACATCCATGGAGAACATCATCACCGAGATCGAGGAAGCCTCAATTCCACGTGGAGGTCACCGTAACGGCTCCGCGGGCGCCAAGGCGGTGACGTTGGGACCTCGTGACATCCTCAACGGTTCGCTGACTGTCGACGGCGACCTCCACATCGAGGGGACCGCCGACGGGGAGATCAACGCCTCGGGTGATGTCGACGTCGAGGCGTCCGCCACCGTCCGCGCGCGCATCGACGGCCGCAACATCACGGTTCGCGGCAATGTGACCGGAAACGTGACCGCTCGCGCGCGATTGAGCGTCGCCGGCAGCGGCGTCGTGCAGGGTGATGTCCGGGCGGCGCGCCTTCGCGTCGATGACGGCGGCACGGTGAACGGCAGCATCACCATGGGTGCGACGGATTCGGAGTAGCTCATCCGGTTCGTGCGCACCGGTTGAATTATCCGCTGTTCACTGGCCCGGCTCGCGCCAGGACACCGTGGCGCATGGAGTAGACGTCGCGCATCGACGTCATGTCCGTCGCGCGGTGGCTGATCACGAGCAGCGCGCGGTCCTCGGCCGCTGCGCTGATGTCGCGCATGACCGCTGCGGCAGTTGCGTCGTCGAGCGCCTCGGTTGGCTCGTCGACGACCAGCACGGGAAAGTCCGCAAGGAGCGCGCGTGCGAGCGCGAGTCTGCGGCGCTGACCGCCGGAGATCTGCGCGCCGTGCTCGCCGACCAGCGTGTCCCATCCCTCGGGAAGGGTCGCGATCCACTCGAGCAGATGCGCGCCTGCTGCGGCGGCATCGAGCTCCGCGTCGGTCGCTGACACGCGCGCGAGGCGCAAGTTCTCGCGGATCGACGTCGCGAAGATGTGCGCATCCTGGGCGACGAGCCCGATGCGGCTGCGCACCGCATCCCCGTCGAGGTCGCGCACGTCGACCCCGCCGAGCGTGAACGATCCGCCGTCGAAGTCCCGAAAGCGCACGAGCACCGCGGCAAGCGAGGACTTGCCACTTCCGCTCGGCCCCTGAATGCCGATCCGGCTGCCGGGCTCGAGGCGGAGGGACACCGAGTTCGACCGCCGGCGATCCTTCCGGCGCATACCGCATCGAGATCCCGTCGAGGACGACGACGCTGCTGTCGGGAAGGGTTTGGGGCATCGCCGGGTCGGGCACCGGGATCGGGCGATTCGTGATGTCGACGAGACGCGCCGCTGACGGCAATCCGGTGCGGGCACCGTCGACGGCGGCGGGAAGGATCGCGAACGGCTCGCTCAGTGCCATCGCGGCAAGCGCGAAGATCCCGGTCGCAATTGCGGGCAGCGCCCCGGTTGCCGCCACCGAAGCGGCAGCGATGACCACCGCCACCACGGTCGCGCCCGTCGCCAGTGACACCAGCCCGCTCGCCGCCGCACGGGACCACGCCAGTCGCCGCGACGCGCGCTCGATCCGGGCCGTGATGTCGTGGACGCGCTCGAGCCGGCGTTCGACGGCGCCCGAGCCGACGAGGTCGGCGCACCCCTGGAGGGTGTCCGTGATCTCTGCCGAGAGCGCCCCGGCGAGCCCGGCGAGCTGGGCCGCCATACCGCGCGCCGAGAGCGTCGCGGCGAGCACGATCGCGATGCCCGCCGCCGCCATCACCAGGACGGCGGTGATGCCGACCGGCGCGGCGATGATCCCCGCGACGACCGCGGCGACGACGATCGCCAGCGCCGCAGCCGCCGGCGGCAGCAGGGATCGCGCGTACACGTCCTGCAGCGCATCGACGTCCCCGCCGATCCGGCGCATCAGATCGCCCGAGCGGTCGTGGTCGAATGCGCCCGGCGCCCGCGGCTCGATCCCCTCGTACACGGCAACGCGGGTATCCGCGAGCAGACGCAACACGGCGTCATGCGTCGCGAGGCGGTCGAGATACCGGCCTGACGCGCGAAGCAGGCTGAACAGGCGCACCCCGACGGCCGCGACGTCGAGGGACAGGATCGGCGGGCGCAGGCTCGCGTCCTGGATGAGGTAGCCGGCAACGGCGAGCAACGCGACGCCGGATGCAAGGCAGAGCAACGACACGAGCGCTGCCAAGCCCAAACGGGGGAGGCGCGGCGTTGCGCGATCAAGCAGGAACCGCCAGGGCGCCGTGATCACGGCGTGGCCACCTCGAGCACGGGAGCACCCGCATCCGGAGCGGTCTCCTCGAGATCGATGGAGGAGTCCACCCACGCGAGGTTGTCGAGCTCGTGGGCCGCGATGACCACGGTACGGCCGCGCGTGCAGCGCTCGATCGCGAGCGAGACGGACTCGCGGCTGCGTGCGTCGAGGTGGGCGAGCGGTTCGTCGAGCAGGACGATCGGGCAGCCGCGCAGCAGCGTGCGTGCCAGCGCGATCCGCTGGCGCTGACCGCCGCTCAGCGTCAGTCCACGCTCGCCGATCCGCGTGTCGATGCCGGCCGGGAGGTCATCGACGAAGTCAGCGCCGGTCAGCGTCAACGCCTCGCGCACATCGGCGTCGGTCGCGTCCGGCCGTCCGAGCCGGACGTTGTCGGCGATGGAACCCTGGAACAGGTGCGGCTGCTGCGGGAGCCACGCGATCGTGTCGCGCCACGCGAGCACCGGCGTGCCCGCGACGTCGACGCCGTCGATGCGGACTGCGCCGCGCTCGGCGTGCACGAGCCCGAGGATGAGTGCAAGGACCGTGCTCTTGCCGGCGCCGGTCCGGCCCCTGAGCACGACGCGCTGTCCGGCGTCGATCGTGACGTCGACATCGGCGAGCCCTGACGTTCGTCCTGCATGTGCAAAGCCGACGTGCTCGAGCGCGATGTCGGACCGGTCAATTCGCGCTGCAGGAACAGGAACCACGTCGCGCGCGTCTGCGGTCATCTCCATGATGGCGCCTGCCGCTTCGACGCCTTCCATGCTGCCGTGGAACGCCGCGCCGAGGTTGCGCATCGGGAGGTAGATCTCCGGAGCAAGGATGAGCACGGTGAGGCCACTGCGCAGATCGAGCGTCCCATCCACCAGGCGAACCGCGATGGTCACCGCCAGCAGTGCGACGCCGAGGCTCGCCAGCAGCTCGAGCGCAAACGATGAGACGAACGCGATGCGCAACGTCGCCATCGTGGTGGTGCGCAGCCGGTCGGAGATCTCGCGCAGACGCGTCACCTGCGCACGACCGCGTCCGAACAATCGCAGCGTGGGCAGCCCCTGCAGGACGTCGAGGAAATGACCGCCGAGCAGCTGGAAGGTCTGCCAGCGTTTGCGCGTGCTCTGCTCGGCGGCTCGCCCGATCAGCGCGGTGAACAGGGGGATGAGCGGCAGCGTGACGACGAGGATCACCGCCGACACCCAGTCGACGCTCACCACGTAGGCGATGGCGACGACGGGCACCGCAACCGCGACGACGACCTGCGGGAGGAATCGCGCGTAGTAGTGATCGAGCGCATCGAGCCCTGAGGTGAGGCTCGCAGCCGTCTCGCCGCTCCTCGATCCCGCAAGCGCCACCGGTCCGCGTGCAACCAGCGCCGTCAGCGAGCGCATGCGCAAGCCGGCGATTGCAGCCGCGGCGCCGGCGTGCCCGCTTGCCTCGCCGAGCCAGATGAGCGCAGCGCGAACGACCACAGCAGCCGCGAAGATGCCCAACGCCGGCGCCAGTGCGCCAGCCGATTGATGTCGCTGGAATGCGCCGGTGATCACGGTCGCGAGCGCGACCGCGCCGACGACGATGCACGCACTCTGCGCAACACCGCAGACAGTCGCGATCAGCACCCCTCGCCTGGCCTCGGAGCCTGCGAGCAGGCGCCGATCGAAGCGTTTCACGCGCCGTCAGGCTTGGATTGTGGCGCTCGCTTCTGGAGGATTTTCGGGAGCTCGAACTCCTCGCGCGTGATCCGCTGCCGGAACACCCAGTACGCCCATGCCTGGTAGAGGATCACGATGGGCAGGAAGATCGCCGACACGATGGTGATCACGGTGAGCGAGTAATGACTCGCGGAGGAGTTGACGATCGTCAGGCTGTATGCGGCGTTGGTGCTCGACGCCATGACGCGCGGGTAGAGGTTCAGGAAGATCGTCGTCACCATCAACGTGATGGCACCGCCGGTGGCGAGGAACGCCCAGCCGTGAAACCGTGCGCGCAGCAGCGGCGCGCTGACGCCGATGAGTGCCACCGCGCCGATCGGGATCGGTCCGGGGACGACGCCGGTGTTGTTCGAGGTCACCGCGTTGACGAAGGTGTACGTGAGGAAACCCAGCACGACGATGGCTGCCGGCCAGGCCAACCGCGACGCCACCGTGTGCGCGCGTTCCCCGACGGCGTCGGTGAGCTTCATGGAGAGATAGGTCGCTCCGTGCAGGAGAAACAACAGACCGAACGTGAGACCGCCGAGCAACCCATAGGGGTTGAGCAGATCGAGCAGCGACCCCGTGAACTGATGCTGCGCGTTGATCGGTACGCCCTGGACGATGTCGGCAAACGCGACGCCCCAGAGCACAGCCGGCAGCAGGCTCCCGACGAACGTCATCCAGTCGCACCGGTGCGTCCAGGTCTCGTCGTCCTTCTGATGCCGGAACTCGAACGACACGCCGCGCAGGATGAGACCGACGAGGATGAGAAAGAGGGGGATGTAGAACCCGCTGAACAGCGTTGCGTACCAGAGCGGGAAAGCGGCGAACGTCGCGCCGCCGGCAAAGATGAGCCACACCTCGTTCCCGTCCCACACCGGACCGATGCTGCGGATGACCATGCGCCGCTCGATGTCATCGCGCCCGATGAACGGCAGCAGCATGCCGACCCCGAAGTCGAATCCCTCGAGGAAGAAGTAGTAGATCCAGAGCAGCGCGATGACGCCGAACCAGAGGATCTGCAGGCCGTCGGTGTGTGGCATCAGCGCGTTCCTAGTACGCCATCGCCGCAGGCGGGTTGTCGTCGCTGCCGTCGGGATTCGGTGTGGCCGCAGCTTTGATGCGTCGCATGATGAGCCGCACCGTGATGACCGCAAGCGCGCCGTAGAGCAGCGTGAACGCGATGAAGCTGAACCACACCGACGCCGCGCCAACCGACGGAGAGGCGGCGCTCTCGGTCCTCAGCAGCCCAAAGACAACCCAGGGTTGCCGCCCCATCTCGGTGAAGATCCACCCGGTGAAATTGCCGATGAACGGCAGCGCGATGGCGCCGAGCGCCACTCGTTGGAACCATCGTTGCCGGCCGAGGATGCCGCGTCGCCACAACAGCGCGGCGATGAAGCCGACGAGCCCCGAGAGAAACGCCGTGCCCACCATGACGCGGAACGTCCAGTACGTCACCGCGATGTTCGGTTCGTAGTCGCCGGGACCGTACGTCGTCTGATACTGCGACTGGAGGTCGTCGATGCCTGCCACGTAGCCGTTCCAGCTGTTGGTGGCGAGCACGCTCAGCATGTGCGGGAGCGCGATGTTGAAGCTGTTCTCTCCGTGTGCAACGTCACCGATGGCGAAGAGCGAGAACTCCGCGCCGTTCTCGCCGTGGAACAGCGCCTCAGCGGACGCCATCTTCATCGGCTGGACGGTCGTCATGATCTGCGCCTGCACGTGGCCGCTGAACCCGACGAGGACCGCGCTGACGATGGTGAGCACCGCACCGATGCGGGCAGTCGGCATGAAGACCGCGAGGTCGGTGGAGCGGAACAGATGCCAGCAGCCGACGCCGAGCAGGATCGCGCCTGCGGTGAGGCCCGCCGCGAGGATGGTGTGGGGGAGGGTGACCAGGAACACCGGGTTGCTGAACAGCGCGCCGAAGTCGGTCAGCTGCGCGCGTCCCGTCGAGCCGTTGAGGATGTAGCCGACCGGATGTTGCATCCACGCGTTGGCGACGAGGATGAAGATCGCGGAGATCCAGCTCCCGACCGCAGTGATCCACATGACCGTCGCATGTAACCGCGGCGAGAAACGGTCCCACGTGAAGATCCAGAGCCCGATGAACGTCGATTCGAGGAAGAACGCGACGAGCCCCTCGAGCGCGAGTGGCGCTCCGAACACGTCACCGACATACGCGGAATAGGTCGACCAGTTCATGCCGAACTGGAACTCCTGCACGATGCCGGTGACGACACCCATCGCGACGTTGATCACGAAGATCTGACCCCAGAAAAGGGTCATGCGCCGCCACGCGGGATTCTTCGTGCGGACGTAGACGGTCTCCATCGCCGCAACGACGAACGAGAGACCGAGCGTGACCGGAATGAAGATGTAGTGATAGAGGGTGGTGATGCCGAATTGCCAGCGCGCGACGTCCGTCGCGCTCATCGAGTTTGCAGGCCCTCGAGCAACCGCGCGGTGGCGGCCATCACCTCGTCAACCGCCTCATCGAACACCGGACGGTTCGCCACCGAAGGCACCCGATAGCCGCTGATCTTGCGAACGAACTGGAGGGCCGCAGCCCGCGCCTCCTCGTCCCCTGGCGGGGGTTCGGCGCCTCGAAGCGTCTTGATGCTCCGACACATGCGTCGAGAATACGCGCCGGGCGGGGTGCGACGTAACGCGGGTTCGTACTCCCTTCGTCCACAACAGCAGAGGTTCACCTGATGCGACGTCCTTTTCTGACCCTGATATGCGCTTCGGCGCTAGCCGCGGTCGCCGCGTGCGGCGCTGCCTCGACATCGTCGTCCTCCGGCACCGGCAGTGGGTCCGGCGCATCGACGAGCCCTTCCGTCTCAACCGGGACGACCTCACTCGGCACCGTCCTCACCGACGAGCACGGGCTGACGCTTTACTACTTTCTGCCCCAGAAGGGCGGCGTGGCGAGTGCCTGCAGCGCAACGTGCCTTTCGGCATGGCCGCCGGTGGTCGTCTCCGGAACACCGACGAGCACATCCGCCGTGACGGGCACGCTCGGCGTGGTCTCGATCATGGTGAACGGAGCGGCGGAGAACGAGGTGACCTACAACGGCTGGCCGCTGCACACGTTCTCCGGCGATTCGGCGTCCGGTCAGGTGAACGGGCAGAACGTCGCGAACACGTGGTTCGCGGCTGAGCCCGGTACGACCGCGGACGAGACCGGTGCGACCACGTCCGGATCGACGGCGGCGACGCCGCCCCCGGCGGCGACCCCGTCGAGCACCAGCACCGGAGGATATGGATACTGACGCCTCACTAAAAGTGAGCGTCTTCTCCTACATCGCCGACAACTGGGACCAGATCGGTCCCCAGATCGTGACGCACCTCGAGATCGTCGCCGAGTGCATCGTGCTCACGAGCTTGATCGGGCTGGGGCTCGGCATCGCGGCAACGCGGTCCGAGCCCCTGTCCACGTTCATCCTGGCCGTGACCAGCACCATCCTCACGATTCCGAGCTTTGCGCTCTTCGGGCTCCTCTCGATCTGGTTCGGCCTGGCGAATCCGCCCGTGATCATCGGGCTGGTGCTGTACGGGCTCCTCCCGGTGACGCGCAATACCCGCGCCGGCATCCTGGCTGTCGACCCGGCCGTTCGTGAGGCAGCCCGGGGGATGGGCATGAACGCGCGCCAGGTCCTCCTCAAAGTCGAGCTGCCGCTCGCCGTGCCCGTCGTCCTCGGGGGGATCCGGCAGGCGACGGTGATGATTGTCGCGATCGCGACGGTCGGTGCCACCGTCGGCGTCAACGACCTTGGGCAGACGATCCTCGGAGCGATCGGGCGGAGCACCGGCACGCTCGACGCCGTGCTGGCGGGGATTCTCCCCGTCGCGGCGATCGGCATCCTGGCGGACCTGATCCTCGCGGGCATCCAGCGTGCCCTCTCGCGCGGCCGCGTCTCGGTGGCGGCGACGTGATCACGTTCGACAAGGTCGTCAAGCGCTACGGGGACTCGGTTGCCGTCGACCATCTCTCGCTCGAGATCAAGTCCGGTGAGACGGTCATTCTCGTCGGGCCGTCCGGGTGCGGGAAGACGACGTCGCTCAAGATGATCAACCGCCTCATCGAGCCGTCGGGCGGAACGATCAGCATCGACGGGCGCGACACCCGCACGTACGACGTCAACGACCTCCGCCGCTCGATCGGCTACGTCATCCAGCAGGTGGGGCTCTTCCCGCATCAGACGGTCGCGGAGAACGTCGCGACAGTGCCGCGCCTGCTCGGCTGGACGAAGCAGCGCACCCAGGCGCGCGTGGAGGAGTTGCTCGACCTCATCGCGCTCCCCGCAAAGGATTACGCGCGCCGTCTGCCGTCGGAGTTGAGTGGTGGTGAGCGTCAGCGTGTCGGCGTTGCGCGGGCGCTCGGTGCCGACCCCAACATCCTGCTCATGGACGAGCCGTTCGGGGCCATCGACCCGATCGCACGGGATCGACTCCAGAACGAGCTGCTGCGGTTGCAGCGCGTCGTGCACAAGACCATCGTCTTCGTCACCCACGACATCGACGAGGCCGTCAAACTCGGCGACCGCGTTGCGCTGCTCTCGAAAGGCGGCGTGCTCGAGCAGTTCACGACGCCTGAGGAGTTGCTCGCACATCCGCAGTCCGCGTTCGTCACGGGCTTCCTCGGGGAGGGGCCACTGGTCCGGCGCCTCGCGCTCATCCCGATCAGCTCGGTGGAGCTGACACCAGTGAACGGCGCGCCGCCTGACGCGACGGTCGCCGCCGGCGGGACGCTGCGCGATGCGCTCGACGCCGTGCTCCGCGCACCCGACGGACGCGTCCGCGTCGTCGATGGGGAGCGCACCCTGGGCATCGTCGATGCCGATGTCATTCGAGCCGCATCAATGCGGTCGCGCTGATGCCGCACCTCCCCGCGTGGATGCACAAGCTGCGGCCGTTCGCGGTGCCCATCTGGGTCGCGATCGCGATCGTGCTGTCGATCGGCGTGTACCAGACGCTGATCGGCAAGCCGTACGACGACGAGATCATCAACGCGCCGTCGCTCGAGATGGAGACGATCAGACACATCTATCTCTCGGGGGTGTCGTTTGCCCTCGTCGCGGTGATCGGCGTGCCGGTCGGGATCGTGATCGCGCAGGCGGGTCCCATCGTGCGAGCGCTGGTCTTTCTCATCGCCAACCTCGGGCAGGCGGTCCCCGGCATCGGCCTGTTGGTGCTGCTCTTCGCGTTCTTCGGACTGGGCACGACACCGACGGTGATCGCGCTCGTCGTGTACGGGTTGCTCCCCGTGCTCCGCAACACGGTCGCGGGCATTCAGAGCGTCGACCCGGCCGCCGTCGATGCGGCGCGCGGGATGGGCATGACGCGTTGGCAAGCTTTGATGCGAGTCCAATTGCCGCTTGCATCGCCGCTCGTGTTTGCAGGCCTCCGAACTGCACTCGTCCTTATAATTGGCACTGCAACGCTAGGGAACTTCATTGGCGGTGGTGGACTCGGGGATGTCATCGCCAATGGCATCAACAACAGTGATCGGGTGGTATTCGTCGGGGCCGTGATGGTGGCATCACTTGCATTGCTTGCAGACTGGGCGCTCTCAATGGTTGAGCGCGTTGCAGTCCCAAGAAGGGTTTAACGGTTTGTCACGCGGAGGAACACATCCATGAGGCGCAAGTTCATAGCGGGTATCGCTGTGGCGATTACCGCAGTCCTTGCTGCATGCGGGGGTGGAAACTCCGGCGGCAGCTCACCCACGACGGAGACCCAGAAGTCCAACTGCCCTGCAGCGTCCGGCACCAGCGGCAATGGCGCGACAGTGTCCATCGGCAGCAAGGCCTTTGCCGAGGAGCAGTTGATGGCCCAGATGACCGTCGACGTGCTCCAGGCGCACGGCTTCACGGTCAACTACACGTTCCAGGCAGCTGACAAGGCAATCGGCACCGCCTTGACCGACGGCACCATCGATATGTACTGGCAGTACACCGGCACCGAGCTCGGCGACTACCTCGGCCTGGCGACCGGTTCGTATCCCACCGATCTGGCCGCGGCGTTCACGTTCGTCCAGAAGGCCGACGAGCCGCACAACCTCTGCTGGGTCGCGCCGACGCAGTTCGATGACACCAACGGCATCGCCATCAAGCAGAGCAACAGCGGCACTTACGGCGCCTCGCTGGCGGCATTCGGCAGCTACCTGATGTCGCATCCCAACACCAAGGTGTGCATCCAGTCCGAGTTCCTCACCCGGCCTGACGGTCTGCCCGGCCTTGTCAGCACCTACGGCTGGCCGGCTGCCTCATCGTTCAACTACACGCAGATCGGCACGACCGCCGAGAAGGCGATCGCCAGCGGGCAGTGCGATGCCGGCGAGGTGTACACGACCGACTCGGGCATCGCGGCGAACAACGAGGTCACGCTGACCGACGACAAGAACCTCTTCCCGCCTGACAACGCGGGGCTCGTCGTCAGGGCCTCCGTGCTCCAGAAGTACCCTGCGATCGCGGCGCTCATGACCCCGGTGGCGGCGAAGCTGACGACCCCCGTGATGCTGCAGTTGAATGCCATGGTCGAGATCCAGAACATGACCTACGCGAACGTCGCGCACACCTGGCTCGTCCAGAACGGGTTCCTCTCCAGCTGAGCTTCGGGTAGCATCGCCTGAGATGCGACTGCTACCGATAGCGACGGCCGCGGTCTCACTTGCACTGATTGGGGCGGGTGGGACCGCGACCGCCCGCGCGATGAGCCGGGCGTCATCGTTCCAGCACAGCGCGGCTGCACTGGAACGGACGTGGACGCTGGATGTCGATGAGGGCGTGCCCGCAGCGAGCCTGACCCCGGTGCGTCGGGCGCTCGATACGTCGCAGTACCTGCACGCATCGGGATGGTCGCCGATGTGGTGGTTCGACGACGGCAGCGCATTCCTCGGCACGCTGCGCCACGAGACGACCCAGGCCTGGACGGCCGCGATGAACGCGGCGAAAGCGAAGGCCGAAGGTGCGATGACCGCCTGGAGCCAGATGGAGCTGCAGTACGGGAAGTACGTGGACGCCGGCGCCGCCAGCGGTGCCGCTCGATGGAGCGCGCAGCTCGCAGCGGCCACCACGCCGCTGCAGATCGACACGCTGGTCAGCGTCTGGATGGGTGATGTCGACGTCGCGCGGCGCGGCGCCATGCTCGATGAGGTGACCGTCGCCGCCGCGCCATACGGTGGCCTGCCGGTGCTGCTCGCGAATGCCAATCACGCAGTTGCGGTCGCACGTGGCGATAACCTGGTGACCGGGCAGGTGCCGGCGCTCGTCGCCACGCTGTCGGCCACCGCGTCCGTGCCGGCGACGACCACGCAGGCGATCCCGAAACTTGCGGCAGCGCTGAGTCAGTTGAACGCGCTCATCAAGCTCGACGGCAACGTTGCCGGCCAGTTGCGCGGACTCGACGGCCGCGTGTCGCTCGCGACGACGCACAACGCACCGGGCGCTGCGGGATTCGCGAGCCAGGCAGCATCGCTGGCCACGTCACTGCACGAGGGTGGGACGACGTCGAACCTGCAGAGCGTGTCCGGCCGGATCGCGACGGTGGAGCGGTCCGTCAACGCGGCGTTGACCAGCGTCGGCTGCGGCCACAACGTCCCGAACGGCAAGGTGATCGACGTCGACCTCACCACGCAGTCGGCCGTCTTCTACGACGACGGATGCGTTGCGGGCTCGTCGCTCGTGACGACGGGGATGCCGGGGTTGCGCACGCCGACCGGGACGTATCACATCTACGCGAAGTACTCGCCGATCACCTTCATCTCTCCCTGGCCGAAGTCCTCCAAGTACTACTACTCACCAGAGAGCGCGCAGTACGGGATGGAGTTCCGCGGCGGCGGGTTCTTCCTCCATGACGCGCCGTGGGAGCCGTCGACAGGATTCGGCCCGGGCAGCGAGAACGGCGCCAGCGCGAGCCACGGCTGTGTCCATTTCCCGACGCCGACGATGGCCTGGCTCTACTCGTGGAGCCCCATCGGCACCACGGTGATCATCACCTACTGACGGCGGGTCAGCTGGCGCATCCCTGGGTGGAGACGGCGGACGTCTTGCCCTGGGCGGCCTTGAGGTCGCTCTCGATCTGGGGGATCGTCAGCGCGTAGCCGACCTGGCCGGGCTGGGTCGTGCTGGCGGCGAACACCACCCCGATGATCTGACCGTCGTCGTTGACGATCGGGCCGCCGGAGTTGCCGGGGATGACCCGCGCGCTGAGCACCTCGATGTCGCGGGTGACCAGGGCGTCCCCGTAGATGTTGTAGCCGCGGGCCATCTCGGTCCCGCTGACGGCTGCCGCGACCACCTGCTCGCTGTTGCCGCCTGGATACCCGATCACCGCGCCGCCCGTCCCGCGGACCGGGTCCGAGTCGACGGCCGTGAGCGGCTGGAGCGTGAGGCCGGGGACGTAGAGCACCGCGAGGTCGGTGTTCGGGTCGAAGAGGACGACCTTGGCGGTGAAGTGGCTGCCGTTGGGGGTGTCGATCTCGACGCTGCTCGAGCCGGCGACGACATGGGCGTTGGTCACCAGGTAGCCCGTCGCCACCGGCCAGGACGACCCTGCCTCGGCACCGCCGTTGCAGCCGACGGCGATGACCTTGGACGTAACGCTCGTCGCCTGGCGGATGCCGGGGGTGTTCACGAGCGGCGGGATGGTCACCGGAGATGGCGGCAGGCTGAGGATCGTCGAGAAGGGGTTGGGGAAGTCCCCCGAGCGGAAGAGGTTGCCGATCGAGGCAAGGAATGCCGGCGGGCGGGGCATGAACCCATCCAGGGCGCGCTCGATCGTCGAGCCGCTGATCTGGGTATCGAGACCCACCCAGGGGCTCTGGGAGAACGTCAGGCCGAGATACCAGGCGGCGGCGAGCGCACCGATCAGCCCGATGACGGCACCGATCCCGGCGTCGGCCGGCCCGAAGATCGTCTGGCTGGTTCGGCGCCGAATCCGAATGCCGATCGCAGCGCCGATGCCCTCGACCAGCAGCGTGATGACGAGGAAGATGCCGATCGCGAAGAGCGGCCGCGTGGTGGGGTTTTGCGTGATCGCCTTGGCGATCGGCGGCGCGATCACGGCGCCGAGGAAGAGGCCGGCCAGGAGCCCGGCCAAGGCGAAGGCGACGCCGCTCAGTCCCCGTCGCAACCCGGAGAGGGCGAACAGGAACAGGAACACGATGATGATGACGTCGAGGTAGTCCACAACCGGGAAAGTGTGCAGCGGGTGGTCCCGGCTATGTCCGACCGCTGGTCACGCTCGCGTCACCGGCAGCGCAAGGGAGCATCGGAGCCCTTGTGACACGACATTCCAGTGGCGTTCAGGTTCTGCAGCCAAGCTGTGGCTACGCAATCAACCGATAGCAATCCACCTGAATGAGGAGCCAAGCCATGCTGACCGGATATCTTCGTTGCCGCGAGTTCGCCGTGAACCAGTTGACCGAACTGCTTGAGCGTCCCGAAGATGGACAGGGCATGGTCGAGTACGCGCTCATCCTCGTGCTCATCGCGATCGTCGTGATCGTCGTCATCTCCACCGTCGGGAAGCAGGTGAACAACGTGTTCTCCAACATCAGCAACGGCCTGGCCAAATAGTCCCCGAACTGACGGAGTGCTCGTTGGTTCGCAACGTGACAGACGGGGCATGGCGCGGCGCGCCATGATCCCCGAGTTGGGAGGGCAGCGATCTACTTCTTTTGGGGAGCAGGACCAATGCCCAGGCGGCTTCCAGACACACCGAATCTGCATTGCCCCGGTTGCGGGGCAGATCGGCTCATCCCGTTGACGTTCCCGGTCTACCAGCGCGAAGCTGGGGCTGAGGTGCATTTGCGCCGTCCGATGGCGAAGTGCTCGGGATGCGGCGAGCGCATCTACGCGAGGACCGTGTACCGCCAGGTCGTCGCGAAGCCCAAATAGGGGACGACCTCAGCCGCGCCCGCCTCGGGCGGTCTGGGCGGTGACACTCGCGGGGAGCGCCGGATCCGTCACCAGGGCATCCGCCTGCGGTGCGCCGAACACCACGCTGAGCGGCAGCTCGCCGGCCCACACCGGCAGCGTGCGATCCGCCGGTATGTCGCTCGGTGGCCCGGTACGTACCTTGGTCGACAGGTGGTCGAGCGGCAGTGCCAGGACGAGTGTCGTCCGCATCTCCTTGGCATTCGGCTGACGGGACTCGTCCCACCGACCGGGGAGCACGTGCTCGACCAGGAATCGCATGGCCTCGCGTTTCGCGTCCGCGTCGGTGATCTCGGTGGCGTTGCCCGCGATCACCACCGACCGGTAGTTCATGGAGTGCGAGAACACCGAGCGGGCGAGCACCAGGCCGTCGAGGAGCGTGACGGTCACCGAGACGTCGATGCCGCCCGCGAGACCGCGGAGCATGCGGCTGGCGGGGGAGCCGTGCAGGTAGAGGGTGTCTCCATCTCGGGCGTACATCGTGGGAATGACCCACGGACGGCCGCCGGCGACGAAACCCACGTGGCAGATGAGGCCTTCATCGAGGATGGCGAAGGCGGCGGCGCGGTCGGCAACCGCGCGCTCGGGGTGGCGCTGAACCTTCAGGGCGGTTGTGAAATCAGTTGTCATGATCGTTTTGTACCACTACAAATACGCGAACGTTGCATTACAAGCGTAGCAAACGGTGGCGGTCCCTGAGCGACCGATTTCGCTGTCCTACCAACGGCGTAGACTGCCGAACGTCAGGCTGGAGAGGACGTGTCGATGAGCGACGTGACCATGGCGAGAGAGGGACTTCGTTTGGCCGCTGAAAGGGCCGATCGCTACGGAACGTCCGGCTAGCTACTGGTGCGTCAACTCGTCTCGTGACAATCGTCTTTCGCCGACATAAGCGAGTACCAAAAGTGGCACCCTTGGCGTCCGATGGTCTGCCCCGGTTGCGGAGCCGACAGGCTCATCCCGATGAGTTTCCCCACGTACCGACCCGAGGCCGGTGACGTGGTGGTTTTGCGGCGCCCGGTCGCGAAGTGCGCGGGCTGCGGAGAGCGGATCCAGGCACACACGGTGATCCGCTCGCGCCACGCGAGCGAGCCCGAGGTGGGCTAAGTGTGTGTCCAGCAGCGGACCGACGCAGTTCCGGCCTGGCTCTTACGCTGACTGAAACTCATTCCCTTCCTGAGGAGGCCCCCGGCGATTCGTCGGGGGCCTCTTTCGGCTCGCCAAGCGCGGGATGTGTTCGCACTTTGCGACGGTTGCAATTTCCCGCGTGAGAGCTCACGTCGCCGCGCCTATGCTGTCCGCGTGGTTCAGGTGAAGCGTCGTGCCCCGGCTCGCAAGCAGGCACGCCCGCTCTTCAGCCCGGGAGGTCCAGCGCTCACACAAGTCACGGCCGACCTCATCCGAGCCAACCTCGACGAAATCGTGACTGCCATGGACGATGAGCGCACCGAAGCTTCCGACGCGCCGGCGGTCGAACCGCGGCTGCCTGAGGTGCGCTGATCACGGCGACCGGACGATCTCGTCGTCGATGATGATCTCGCCGGCCGAAACGGTCGGCGGGTCCTCTGGCGAATGAAGACCTCGGCGGCGATCACGCCCACCGCCGAGGTCTCCGGCATCAAAGTGACGGTTAGGTCGTTGTTGCGATGAACTCCACCGCTGGGACGTACCAGGGTGCGGAGTCAGGTCCACCGTATCCAGAGCCCCAGCAAGGGGTTGTGTCCGGCGAGTCAATCCGGAATGTTCCGGTGCCGGCGTTTCCGTCGTCGCAGTAGTTGCTGGCAGTCTGCGTGTCCCACCAAAGGGTGCCGGGATACGTGTCCTTGCCCGCGTTGAGGTTTGCGGGGTCATTGGAAAGCCCAACGTTCAGCGAGTCATAACCACAGCCTTGAGTGGTGTTGAAGCAGGCTGTACCGGTGCCGTACGGGGCCGTACCGTAACTGGTTGTGTTGTAGGCGATCCCGTAGACAAAGGTCTTGGGAACCGAGATGTTGAGCGAGCTGACGGTGAAGCTGATGTTCGTCATCATGCCCGCCTGGCACGTCTGATTCGTTGCGTCGAACCACGCTCCGAGCCCGTCGTACGGCGACGAACCGCTGCACTTTGTAGCGTTCATCGACGGCCGATAGGGAATCGAGAACGTCTTGGTGACCGACGCGATGATCGAACCAGGAGTCCCGTTCCCTGGCATATCCTGCTGGGTGAAGGGATCCGTGGCCGGCGCGCGATAGATGTTGAGCGTGATCGGCTCACTAAACTTTGCGCCCGGAGTGGTCGTGCAGTTGGCGGTCGACCAGCCACCGGACTGGCAGCCCCATGTGCTCATGGTGATGGTGACTGTCGCCAGTTTCGCCGTGCGGGTGAGTGTCACCTCATTCCCGATCTGGCCGAACTGGTACGCCTGCCCGCCAACGCTCGGGATGTTGCCCTGCGCGGGGGCGAGGCTGTTGTAGAGAACCTTCGACGGCGCGGCCGGAGCCGCGAATACCGAAGTGGCCGGAACGATCGCGGCGACGAGCCCGATCACGATCGCGAATGGACGTCGAGACTTGGTCATTGCATTTCCCTTTTTCCTGATCCCACCGATTGGCCCCGTACCGTTCCACATGCCGATATGGCCCGTCGGTTCGGTGGCGCACCAAAGGTACTCCTTCGGACCGACGGCCGTTTGCGCGGGCTGAGCGACTCATTTCCTCGTGACGCCGGGTGCAAATTCGTCATGGAATCTGCCCGAACGCCAGCCTCATTCCGGATGCGCACGATGCGTACCTGCGCATGCCCGCCCGTACGGTCCGCGGCATGCGGATTGTCAACAGTCAACAGATTGATAGAATGGGCTCCGGAAGGTTTGACCAAGTCGCTCGGCCGCGACATCGTCTAATCACAGCAACTCATTCCCTTCCTGACTGAGACCCCTGGCGCAGCGCCGGGGGTCTCTACTTTTGCGCCGAGCAACTGATTAGGCGGCGACCACTGTCTCTAGGTTGCGTCAGCGTGACCGGCGCAGTCATTGTTCGACGCCTCTGCCGATTGATCGAGAGCACCCAGGCGAGAGCACGAAGGAAGGAGACGACGTGAAAACCCTAGGCAACATCATCTGGCTGTTTCTCGCTGGCATCTGGTTATTCATCGGCTACGTGATCGCCGGCGTCCTCAACTGCATCTTCATCATCACGATCCCCTTCGGTGTCCAGTCGTTCAAGCTCGCCAGCTTCGTGATCTGGCCGTTCGGCAGGACTGTGGCGAATCGTCCAGGTGCGTCTGCGCTCGGATCGGGTTGCGGCAACATCCTCTGGTTCGTACTCGGCGGCTGGTATATGGCACTGGCGCACTTCGTCACCGGAGTCCTGTTGTGCATCCCGATCATCACGATCCCTCTCGCCATCCAGGACTTCAAACTCGCGGGCCTGGCGCTCGCGCCCTTCGGGAAGGAGATCGTCAGTAACGCCGAGGCGCAGCGCCGCCGCGTCTACTACCAAGCGGGCGCGGCGGCCGGCTGGCAAGCACGGCCCGGAGCTCCGGTGCCGCCCGCGCTGCCGCCGCCGACCGGGGACGACATCACGTTCTAGGAGAACGGGACTCCGATAGGCCACCAGTCTTGGCCGGCTCCCGCTCGAGGCCGCGAAAGATGTGGCCGCGGCGCGTTGCCGTGCTACCTTTCGGGCCTGATTTGAAGCGAAAGCGAGCTCACGGGATATGCGCGTCTGTGGCACGCGCTCGTGGGGATCAGCGAGCTCGCCGAGATCAAAAACCATCGGGGCGTGGCGCAGTGGTAGCGCACCTGCTTTGGGAGCAGGGGGTCGCTGGTTCGAAGTCCAGTCGCCCCGACATTGAGTAACTGTGGTGACGCGTTCGCGTTGAATGGCCAAGGCAGCTATGAAAGTCACCACTATCATCGGCGCCGTGGTCGCCACCGTCGGCCTGGCAGCATGCGGCGCAGCGGGTGCCCCGAGTACGTCGCCAACGCTCGGCGCGACTGACGGCGCGACTGCCACCGCAACGTCCACCGCGACAGTCGTTCCAACGACTTCACAATCGGAAAGCCCATCGCCGAGTGCGTCGCCGAGCCCGACCGACGGTCCCTGCGGCTATCAGCCGTGCGGAACCGGCGCAGGATTCACGACCACATGCGGTTCACCGGGCACTGCTCAGGGTGGGAGCCTGATCGTCACGTGGGCGGCCGGGTACGGGCAGACCGCGCCAGTGGTGCCTGCCTACATCACCGTTGACGGCAATGTCCTCGACGTGACGAGCAACCCGTTCACCAGCGGGCCCTACACCGTCGGCGATCACTCGTTCACGAGCCCGACCGATGCAGGGCCCAGTCCAGACGGATCGTTCCCCTTCACGATCGTTGCCTGCGGCATGGTCACCGTGACCACCACGTGCAGCCAGCCGAACCTCGCGCTTGATGGCACGGGAATTGCCACGTTCTCAGGGTTGACTGTCGGAGCCGGAATCAACGTCGGACAATCGACGTCTCCCACGTCGATCACGTCGAGCACCCTCACCGTGACGGAGCTGAGCGTTGGGAGCGAGGGCTGGATCGAGAGCAACGACTACGGTCTCGGCGATATCACGCTGGCCAAAGGAACCGTCGCCATCGCGGCCTGTTCCGCGCCGGCACATTGACCGCGGTATTGGCGTGCAACCGTGTGTCGTGCTCGGTGCAAATGACCCCTTTGACGTGATACAACTAGGGCACGGGGTTGGGGAACTCTGGGGGATACACGTGGCAAGAGAGGGGACGGCCGAGGGTCGCAAGGCCCAGCAATGGCTGGCTGACGTCTCGGAGGATCTCGAGGTGATTCGCTACCCAACGCGGCGGAGCCTCATCGAGATGGTCGACGACGCCGCCCGGCGCGCCGAGAGCCGTGCACGACTCGAGTACGCACTGCTGACGCAGCGGTAGGGCGATCCTAGAACGACGTTCGATGGCTCCAGTGGCCGGCGACCATCGTCGCGGCCACCGGCATCGCGCGCAGCTCGGCCGGTGTTGCGGGGAACGGATCCGCATCGAGCGCGATCAGGTCGGCCGGGTCGCCGACACTGAGCGTCAGGCTCCTTCGCTTCACCGGCAATGACGCGAGCAGCGCTTCATCCAGCGTGATCTCCTGCTCGGGGTGCCAGCGCTCGCGCTCATCGCGCGTCCTGTGCACAGCCGCCGCGATCGCGACCCACGGGTCGAGTGGCGCCACGGGCGCATCCGAGCCGAGCGCCAGGACAGCATCTGCATCGAGGAGCGAGCGGAGCACGAAGGCCCGCCGCGTCCGGCCCGCCCAGTAGCGGTCCGCGACGTCGCGGTCATCCATCGCGTGTTCGGGCTGGACGCTCGCGACGACACCGAGCGCCGCGAAGCGAGCGATATCGGTGACGTCGAGCAACTGTGCGTGCTCGACGCTCCCACGCGCCCCGGTCGCGGCAAATGCCTGCAGCACCAGCGAGTTAGCGCGGTCGCCGATGGCGTGAACCGCGCAGTCGAGTCCGGCGTCATTTGCCTGCCGCATGAGTTGCTCCAGATCCGGCTCAGACACCAGCCAGATGCCGAAGCCCTCACCGTCGCCGGCCCGTCCCGCATACGCGTCGTGGCAGTACGCGGTGCGTGTGTTGAGCGAACCGTCGGTGATGACCTTAAACGGCCCAAGCGTCAGCAAGCCCGAGGTGTCATCGATGACGTCGCCGGTGCGGAGCCCCTGCTCGATGACCGCCGGAAGGTATTCGGTCCACACGCTGCTGACGATCCGGAGCGAACGCTGCCCTGCGGCGATGCGACGGCGCCACGCCGGCAGCGGCCACGGCTTCTCCATGTCCACGATGCCGACGACCCCTCGTGCTGCAGCAGCTCGCGCCGCGTCGTCCGCCAATGCATCGCCGGCGTCCTGTGCCACAACGTCGACGTCGCCGAGGACGCGCATCGCGACGTCCTCGCGGAGCACGCCACTCTGATGATCACCCTCCCCGAACCGGCGAAGTGCAGCGGTGTTGAGCCACGCACAGTGGAGATCTGCTCCGATGAGCACGACGGGCACTTCACCCGTGACGCCGTCGAGGAGGTCGCGGTGGGGGAGATCGCTCCAGAGCGCGTCGCGAAACCCGTAGCCGACAAGCGCTGGGGCGGCGTCACGTCCGCGGCGCGTGAGTTGTTCCGCCACCAGTTGCGCAGCCCCGGCAGCGCTCTCGGCGCCCGACAGATCGAGACGCGCCCTCACCTGCGCCCACTGGTCGAAGTGCACGTGGTGGTCCCACAGGCCCGGGAGCACGAAGCGGCCGCCGACGCTGACCTCGTCGCAGCAGTCGGGTATCTCGCGGACATCGCCGATCGCGGCGACGTGACCGTCGACGATGAGCATGTCGTGCGGGGCTGCGCTGCGCACGAAACGCACGTGGCGCAGCACTGTGGGTGTGCTCATCGCTGTGCCCTCGCGTCGCGCGCTGACTGCAGCGTCAGTCGAGCTTGAAGTGGGGGTTGAAGATGAAGCCCACGATGCTGCCGGCCGAGGAGCGCACGCTCGCGGTGATGATCCCGTCGCCGACGTCGGTCGCAGGAGCGTGCTCGACGGCTCCGGTCTCGATGGCCGCCGCAACCGCTGCCGCAACATCCGGAACGCCCCAGTAGACGAGCGCTCCGTCTGACGCAGCAGCGTCGGGAAGAAGCCCGAGCTCGTAGCCGCCGACGTTGAACCCGACGTAGAACGGCTGATCGAAATATGGTGCTGCGCCGAGCAGTCCCGTCCACCACGCCTTCGCGGCATGGAGGTCCGGTGCGGGGTAGATGACGGTGCGCAATCCCTGCAGCTGAATGGTCATCGATGCTCCTCGGCCTTAGCGCTGTCCCGACTCGTCGTACGCCTCCTTCCAGGCCTTCTCGCCGTCTTCCTTGTACAGACGCTGCTCTTCCACGTTCGCGTCGTGCTCCCAACCGATCACGCTCTCATGGTCGCCGCCCTTTGCATTCTGCAGTTGCGCGCGCACGCCTTCGTACACACTGAAGAAGTCGTTCTCGAGCTGCTGCCGAACGGTCTGGTACGTTCCGGCGGAGTCGGGGATGCCCGCGTAGTCGCACACGGCGCCGATGAACTTTGGCTCGACGGTCATCGTCTTGTCGTCGAGGTCGGAGAGGACCTCCTCGACGAGATCCGGCAACTTCGCCTTGCCCGCGTCCCATGCGTGTTGCGACTGATCGGCGTAATTCCCGACGAGCTGGTGGAGTGAGTTCGAGAGCTTCTGCTTCGCATCGCCCATCGTCATGTCGGCCTGACCGTCGTACATCTGCACCATCGCGACGTCGAACTCCAGGAGGGTCTTCATGACCCCGACCGCTTCGATCGCAGGTGCGACCTCCGGGAACACCATCTTCGTCGCGGTCTCCAGCGCCCCGACGACCGGTCCAAAGTCGTACGTCGCCTCACCCGATTCAAGACTGTCGATGTGTCCTTGCGCGCCCTCCCGGAATGCGGTCAGCGCGGACAGGGTCGCGATCTGGTGCTCGCCGAGGCGCTTGCCGAGCTCGGCAAGCAACGCGTTGCGCACCTCCGCATCGTTCGCAACGGTGTACGAGCCCGGGTTGAAACCACCGTCCGGCGGCATCTCGATTTCGTGCGGAGTCTGGCCGTGCTGCACGTGCACGCCGGGGACCGCGGGCATCTCGGGCACCGGCTGCCAATTGGCGCCGTCCCACCACCACTGACCGTCTTCTGACAACGGCGCATTTGCCGGCATCTGACTCATGTCCTGCTCCTCCGTCTCCAGTCGATACCCGCTGAGTCAGCGGGGCGCCGAGCATAGCTCGGCCCATAATCACCGCGTGGAGACGAGGGCCGGCGAAGCCGGCGTCAGCCGTCGACGCCTGGGCGCAATCCTGCGATGACGCGCACGGGTCGGCTCCCGGTCCCAGGAGCCGACCTCTCCTTCGAAGTCGACGGCAGCGGCCCAGCCGTGGTGCTCGTCCACGGGTTTTCGCTTGACGGCCGGATGTGGGACGACCAGGTCCCCGCGCTGCGCGACATCGCGACGGTCATCCGCTACGACGCGCGCGGCTTCGGCCGTTCGAGCAACCCGGAGCTCGGCGTCGAGTACTCGCCGAGCGCGGATCTCGTCGCGGTGCTCGATCACCTCGGCATCGAGGACGCGGTACTCGTCGGCCTGTCGATGGGTGGGTTCGTCGTGCTCCACACGTCGCTTGTCGCACCGGACCGCGTGCGCGGGCTCGTCCTGCTCGATGCGCTGCTCGACGGGATCGAGTGGGATGTCGAGGCGGACACGGCGATGGAGCGGGCCAGCACGGCGGCGGTCAACGATGGTGTGGCCGCCGCGAAAGCCGCGTGGCTGCAGCACCCGCTCTTCATCCCCGCTCGTCGCAGTGCCGCGCTCGCTGCACGTCTCGAGGTCGAGACCGAGCTGTGGACATGCTTTCAGTGGACGCATGAAGACCCGCGTGCCCCTGTCCGGCCAAGTCCGTATGAGAGTCTCGAGCAGATCACCGCCCCGACGACCGTGGTAATCGGCGACCTTGATCTGCCCTGCTTTCGGGTGATGGCTGAGGAGATGGCACGGCGCATCCCGGGAGCGCGGCTCGTCACCGTTCCGGACGCCGGCCACATGGTGAATCTCGAGGCTCCCGCGGTCGTGAACGCACTGCTCCGCGACGCCGTCAGCGCCGCCCGCTGACAACGCAGACACGCCAGACCTCCGCGCGGCGTTCACACGGGGTTCACATCTCGGCCCGAGTGTGGTGGACATACCGTTCACCCTCCACAAGGAGACTCGACATGTACCGCATCGGACGCACCGCCTGGGGCCTGGTTGCCGTGGGAGCCGCAACCGCGGTCGGCGTGACGACCAAGAATCCCGGATTCATCGTGATCACGTTCCTCGGGACACTCGCGCTGCCGCGAATCCTCGGGATCGCGCCACGACGCTGGGGCAACCGGGGCTTCGGCCCTCATGGGATGGCGTGGGGCGGGGGATGCCCCGGCCGCGGCGCCACCGACAGCCAGCCCTCCACCCCGACGGCGCAATCGGTCTGACCGCAAGCGGGGCGGCGCCTCGTCGTCGCCCCGCTTCGCCCCTACGATGACCCTGCCGTGAAGAGCGTTCTCATCGTCGACGACGAGCCCGAGATCCTGCGGCTCGTGCGCGACTACCTGGAGCGCGCCGGATTCGTCGTGGTGACTGCCGCGAACGGCACCGATGCGCTGCGCGAGTTCTCCCGGCGCCGTCCCGACCTCGTGGTGCTCGACCTGACGCTGCCGGAGACCGATGGGCTCGATGTCGCCCGCGCACTGCGCCGCTCCGGCGACGTGCCGATCATCATGCTCACAGCGCGGACGGGCGAGGCCGATCGCGTCGCCGGACTCGAGCTCGGCGCCGACGACTACGTCACCAAACCCTTCAGCGCTCGCGAGCTGGTGGCGCGCGTTCGCGCCGTGATGCGGCGCGCGCAGTCGGCGGCCGCGGGTGACGACATCGTGCGCGTGGGCGAATCGATATCGCTCGACGCGCCGCGCATGCAGGTGCGCGTCGACGAGCGCGACGTCGTGTTGACCGCAACCGAGTTCCAACTCCTGCTGCACATGGCCCGGCAACCCGGTCGCGTCTTCACCCGCGCCCAGTTGCTCGACGCGGTCCACGGCGTTGCCGTCGAGTCATATGAGCGCGCCATCGATGCGCACGTCAAGAACATCCGCCGCAAGATCGAACAGGATCCACGCGCGCCTCGGCATCTGCAAACCGTGTTCGGCGTCGGGTACCGGCTCGTCGACGCGCCCGCATGAGCGAGTCGGGACCGCGGTGGGGCGGGCCGTGGGGTGGCCGGCCGCCATGGTGGCCGGAGGGGCAGCCGTGGTCTTCCCCGGAGGGCGTCAACTGGGGGCGCCACGGGCGTCGCATCGCGCGCCGGATCGGCTGCTTTCTCGGCCTGGCGTTCCTTGTCGTGCTCAGCGCGGCGGTCGGTGTTGTCTGGCTCGTGCTGAGCCTCTTCCGCGTGGTCAGCTCGGCACCGCTGTCCACCGCGCTGGCGGTGACCGCACTGGCGCTCGGCGCCGTCGTGGTCGTCGTCGCGTTCCTGGTGCTCCGCCGGGTTGCCGCTCCCGTCGGCGCGCTGATCGAAGGGGCGCACCGCATGGAGGCCGGCGATTTCTCGACGCGGGTCCCCGTCCGCGGTCCGTCCGACCTCCGCTCCCTGGCACGCGCCCTCAACGACATGAGCAGCCGTCTGGAGGCGGAGGAGACCCGGCGGCGCTCGGTGGTCGCGGATATCGCGCACGAGCTGCGCACGCCGCTGACGATCATCCGCGGGCAGGCGGAGGCGATCACCGACGGCGTGTACCCGGCGGACGCCGAGCACATGGCACCGATCATCACCGCAACCGGATCGCTCGAGATGCTCGTCAACGATCTCAGCACTCTCACGCTGCTCGAAGGCGGCACCTTGCGTCTGCGACGCGAGCCCATCGATGTCGACGTGCTCGTCAACGAGACGCTCGACGCCTTCCGCCCCGAGGCAGCTGCAGCTGGTGTCGAGCTCACGGAGGCGGTGGCCCCGAACCTCCCTGCGCTCGATGCCGACCCCGCTCGCATGCGCGGGGTTCTCGGCAATCTTGTCAGTAACGCGCTGGCGCACAGCAAGCAGGGTGGGAGCATCCGGGTCCAGGGAGTCGCCACCGATGGACGGTTACGGCTCACCGTGCGTGACGACGGTGAGGGCATTCCCGCTGATCTGTTGCCACGCGTGTTCGACCGCTTCGTCAAGGGGCCGGGATCCACCGGTTCCGGACTCGGCCTCGCCATCGTGCGGGACGTCGTGGAGGCGCACGGCGGCACCGTGGAGGCAACGAGCTCGCCGGCCACCGGCACGGCGATCAGCCTCAGCTTCCCGATCGCGACGCCGCCCGGTTCGACACCCCTACCCTAGGGTCCCGTGACCACGCAATCAGACACCACCACCGACTGGGCGCGCTGGCTTGCGCGCTGGGATGCGCAGCAGCAGCGCCACATCCCGGACCGTGAGGAGCGATTCACCGCGATGGTCGATGCCCTGGCGGCATTCGCCGGACCTGAGCCGCGCGTGCTCGATCTCGGGTGTGGCCCGGGGTCACTGAGCGCTCGGGTGCTCGAGCGCCTGCCCGGCGCGACGGTGGTCGCAGTGGATGCGGATCCTGTGCTCCTCGCCATCGGCCGTGGCGCGCTCGCCGGGCACACGACGCTCCGCTTCGCGGACGCCGACCTCCGCTCGGATTGGGTGGGCGCGCTGCCGTCAGCCGGTCCGTACGACGCTGCGGTCTCGACCACCGCGCTGCACTGGTTGGGTCTGGATCAACTGGTCCGCCTGTATCACACGCTTGCGGGCGTGCTCCGTCCGGGTGGCGTGTTCCTCGACGGTGACCGGCTCGATTTCGACCATGACCAGCAGGCCATCGCCACCGGCGCCCGCGAGATCCGTCCGGAATGGCCGGCCGCGCCCGAGGGAGCCGAGGACTACGACGCCTGGTGGGCGGCGGCATTCGCGGAGCCGGCGTTGTCAGCAGAGGTGGCCGAGCGGGCGCGACGCGCGCACACGCATCCGCACGACAACGAGGCGCACAGCTACGAATTCCATCGGGCCGCGCTCTTCGCCGCCGGGTTCGCCGAGGTGGGCACCGTGTGGCAGCGCCTGTCGAACCGGGTCCTGATCGCCGTTCGCTGACGCGACTCGGCCGGCGGCTCAGCGAAGGATCTCGACCAGCAGCACCCAGGCGTCGAGGACGCCGTCGGTGATGCAGACGAGCAGGGCCGCTGCCGCGACGTAGAGGCCCTGGGGCACACCGCCGACGAGCAGCGCGCCCGCGACGAGCGTCGTCAATGTCGCGGTCTCTGCGAAACCGATGCGGGTGGCCGCCTTCGAGAAGGCCAGTTCGCGGAGCAGCACGCGCGCGTCCCAGATCATCTTCGTGATCTGAAAGCAGGTCGGCACGCCGATGACGAGGATCTCGACGCCGAGCGCGCGGATGGACTGCCCCGGGATGAGGACGACCGCGCCCACCATCACCGGTTGCATCAACAGGAGCAACGCCTCGGCTGCGCAACTCGGCAGTCCCGGCCCCGCGAGGATCTGCTTGAGGTTGATCGACAGCGCGACGAACACGAGCCCGGTGAGCGCTGCACCCGCTCCGACCTGTGCAGCGAAAAACCCCGACCAATCACCCTGCATGGCCGCGGATGATAAGCGTTAAGCTCGGCCAGCGCCGGATTAAGGGAAGAACATGGAGTCGCGAAGAACTCAATAGCGTTGTGTGCAAAAGGCATTTCCGCCTTGCGTTTGCGAAACGGCGCACCGCATCATCGCCCCGGGAAGCGTCAACACGAACACCGGGGGAGCAACGCAGCATGAAGAGCAACGCACACAGAGTTGCGCGCACGGGAGTCGCGCTCGTGGCGTTTACGGTCATCACCGCGTGCGGTTCGGCAGCAGCGGCGTCGTCCGGCGGTGTCAACGCGGCAACCGCACAGTCAGCGACAGCGTTCGGTGGTATGAGCGGCCTCATCGCCGCCGCGAAGCAGGAAGGACAGCTCAACGTCATCGCGTTGCCGCCAGATTGGGCCAACTATGGCGCGATCATCAAGGGCTTCACCGCCAAGTACGGCATCAAGGTGAACTCCGCCAATCCGAACGGCAGCAGCCAGGACGAGGTCAACGCGGTCAAGTCGCAGAGCGGGACCAGCCGGGCCCCGGACGTGCTCGACGTCGGCATGGCCGTGGCACTCGCAAACACCAACCTCTTCGCGCCCTACGAGGTCACGGAGTGGAACGACATCCCATCGACTTAGAAGGACCCCGGTGGGCTCTGGTACCAGGACTACGGCGGCTACATGTCGATCGGCTACAACTCCAGCAAGTTCACGATCACATCAGTCCAGGATCTGCTCAAGCCGGCGTTCAAAGGCGCAGTCGCGCTGAACGGCAACCCCACGCAGGCAAACGCGGCGCTCAACGGCGTGATGATGGCGTCGCTCGCCAACGGTGGCTCGCTCGACAATATCGCCCCTGGCGTCGCCTTCTTCAAACAGCTCAACAAGATCGGCAACTTCGTCCCCGTCCAGGCCACGACGGCGACCGTCAAGAACGGCACCACGCCGGTGGTGTTCGACTGGGACTATCTCTCTGAGGCGCATGGCCAGGACGTGCCGACCTGGAAGGTGTTCGTGCCTTCGGATGCGGTCCTGGGTGGGTACTACGCGCAGGCCATATCGAAGACTGCTCCCGATCCCGCCGCCGCGCGCCTCTGGGAGGAGTACCTCTACTCGGTGTCAGGTCAGAATCTCTTCCTCCAGGGCGGCGCTCGTCCGGTCGAGATGGCCGCGCTGACCTCAGCCGGTTCGCTCAACACGACGTATGCCGCAGCGCTGCCGCCCGTGGACGGCACACCGGTGTTCCTGAGCCCGAGTCAGTCGACCGCCGCGGCCGCCTACCTCAATGCCAACTGGGCGCAGGCCATCGGGAGTTGACGGCGTTCGTCAGTTCCGCGTCGGGATCCGCAGGCAAGCCGCTCACGCGGCGCCTGCGGGTCCCTCTTCCCTGGGTCGGGACCCTGCCGTTCCTCGGGTACGTCGCGCTGTTCCTGCTGGTGCCGACGCTCATCGTCGTCGGCGGGGCGTTTGCCGGCGCGCACGGTCCAACGCTCGCCAACATCTCGAGCCTCACGCAGGCGTACATCATCAACTCGTTCGTGCACAGCGTCGTGCTCTCGGCGGTGAGCGCCACGATCGGTGCCGTGATCGGCGCGGTGCTCGCGTATGTTCTTGCGAGCGGCGAGCGCAACGGCATCGTTCGGCGCATCGTGACCTCCGCGTGCGGGGTGCTCTCCCAGTTCGGCGGCGTGACGCTTGCCTTTGCGTTCATCGCCACGATCGGCGGCGCCGGTTTCGTGACGCTCTGGCTCCAGCAGCGCGGCATCAACATCTATGCCAACGGGGTCTGGCTCTACCAGTTGAGCGGGCTGATCCTCGTCTACACGTATTTCGAGATCCCGCTGATGGTGATCGTCTTTCTCCCGGCACTCGACGGCATCCGTCCGCAGTGGCGTGAGGCCACCGCCAATCTCGGGGGAAACTCCTGGCACTACTGGCGGCATATCGCTGGGCCGCTTCTGCTGCCGGCGTTCCTCGGCTGCCTGCTGCTGCTCTTCGCAAACGCGTTCTCCGCGTACGCGACCGCGGCTGCGCTGATCGACCAGGGCGGGATCATCGTGCCGCTGCAGATCAGCACTGCGCTGAGCAGTGAGGTCGGGCTCTCGCAGACAAACCTCGCGAGCGCGCTTGCGCTCGCCATGGTGGTGATCGTTGTCGTGGTCACGATCGCGTACTCGTCGCTGCAGCGCCGGACCGCGAGGTGGCTGCCGTGAACCGGCGCAAGCATCGGCGTGCCGTAGCCTTTCGCACTGTCGTCCTGGTGGTCGTCGGAGTTCTTCTTTCTCGTGCCGATCGCAGCCATGATCGAATTCGCGACGCGTGGCGTTGGGATTGACGCGCCGCGGACACTCGTGTCCTTCACGAGCATCCTGTCGTATCCCGACCTCACTGATGCGATCGTCGCGTCACTCGAGCTCGCGGCCATCACGTCGGTGGCGATGCTCGTCCTGCTCCTGCCGACCATGATCTGGTCGCGGCTGCGCGTTCCGCGGATGGTGCGCGTCATCGAGATCCTCTGCCTCGCACCGCTCACCATCCCGGCGATCGTGCTCGTGGTGGGGCTGGCGCCCCTGTACCAGTGGATCAACATCAATATCAGCAACTCCATCCTCACGCTCGCGTTTGCGTACGTGATCCTTGTGCTCCCATACGCATATCGCGCGCTCGACGCCGGGCTCTCCGGCGTCGACATCAGGACGCTCTCCGAGGCGGTCGGAGTCTCCGGGCGGGGTGGATCACCGTGATGTGGCGAATCATCGTCCCCAACATGTCGAGCGCAGTCCTCAACGCATGTCTGCTCTCTGTCGCGGTTGTCCTCGGAGAGTTCACGATCGCGAACCTGCTCAACTTCGAGAATCTCCAGGTTGCGATCAGCCTGATCGGACGCGCAAATGCGGGCGTGTCGATCGCAGTCGCGGTCGCGTCGCTCATGTTCGTCTTCGTGCTGCTGCTCGTACTGTCGTTCATCCTTCGCGCAGGTGGACGCCGGCGCGCCGCAGTGGGGGTTGCGATGACTGCTGTGGCTGCGCGCCCGGTCACGGCGTCGAGCGCAGCGCGCTCCGGTGTCGAGGTGCGGCTCGAGGACCTGCGCCGGCAGTACGGAAGCGTCACTGCGCTGGATGGGCTCAACATCACGATCGCTCCCGGCGAGCTCGTCGCACTCCTCGGGCCGTCGGGATGCGGCAAGACGACCGGCTCTCCGGCTCGTCGCCGGCCTGGAGGACGCCGACGGCGGCCGTCGTGCTCATCGGCGGCACGGACGTGACCCGGCTTCCGCGCCAGCCGCCGCGACGCCGGGATGGTCTTTCAGGCGTATTCCCTGTTCCCGCACATGACCGCGCGCGCAGAACGTCGCATTCGGCTTGCGCATGCGCAAGGTCGGGAGCAGTTCGAACGCGCCAAGCGGGCGGCGGAGATGCTCGAGCTCGTCGGTCTCGTCCGCGCAGGCAGACCGCTATGCGCACCAGCTGTCCGGCGGTCAGCAGCAGCGCGTCGCGCTCGCGCGTGCGCTTGCCATCCGGCCGAGTGTGCTCCTCCTCGATGAGCCGCTTTCCGCACTCGACGCGAAGGTCCGCGTTCAGCTGCGTGATGAGATTCGCAGCGTGCAGCTCGAGGTCGGGACCACGGCGCTCTTCGTCACGCACGATCAGGAGGAGGCGCTCGCCATCGCGGACCTTGTGTCGCGACATAGAACGTCGCGGGTAACAAGCGTGAGGAACGGGGGAAGCAGCGTCGCCGTGCTTCCTACGATCCGTTGGTGGTTTCCGAGATCATCGCCCCGGGTCCGACAGAAGGTCAGAGCCCATGGCGAAGCAGCGGGCTCTTCTGGGGGATCCTGGTGCTGGCGTTCGTCAGTGTCATCCTGCCTCCGGGTCCCACCCGGGTTTCGTGGTTCCTCGTTGCGCTGGGTCTTGCGCTGGTCGTGGCCGTCAGCAGGTGGCTGGTGCCGTGGCGCCGCATCCCGGTACGGCTCAAGGTGTTGCCGCTACTGGCCGACACCGCGCTGATCGCATGCCTCATCTACTCGGCGGGCAAGTCAACCGGTCTCGGCTCGCTGCTGCTCCTGCCGCTCCTGTACTCGGCGTTCTACGGAGAGCCGAAGGAATCGCTCCTGGTCATCCCTGCGATCACCGTCGCACAAGCACTCCTCGGCGTTGCGAGCAACGACAGCGTGCTGGTGCTCGTCCGGGTCCTCATCGTCTGGGTTTCGCTGACCACGATGATCAGCCTCGCCGCGCATGCGCTGCGGAGCCGCCTGCAGGCGACCGCTGACGTTGCCCGTGAGCAGGCGCGGCAGAGCGCCGTCGTGGCCGCTGCGACGCAGGCGCTGACCGCGACGCTGGATCCTGACGCTGTCGTCCGCACTGCCGCAAGCCTGGCCGCCGAGCTCGTCTCATCGACCGCGTCGACCGCTCGCCGAGGGCAGTACTTTGCGCTGGACGGCGACGTGCTGACGCTGCGAGGGGAGAGCGACGAAACCGGCATGACGGCCGTCGATATGGTTCTCAGCCTGCACGACCACGCGAGCGCGCGCGCCGTGGTCCGGACCGGCCAGCCCGTCAATGGGCTCGTCGACGCCGAGGCGTGCTCGCCGGAGATTCGCGCGAACCTCGAGCGCTTTGGGATCACGCACGGCGCGTATGTCCCAGTCCGTCAGGGAGGGAAGATCGTCGGCATCCTCAACGCCGCGGGGCGGGGTCACCCGATCGAGCCGGCGCTGTTCGAGCGCCTGCAACTCGTCGGCAGCCTCACCGAGCTCGCGCTGGCGAACGCCGCGGCGCGCCAGCTCCTCGAATCCCAGGCACTCACCGATCCGCTCACCAACATCGCCAACCGGCGCGAGCTGGAGCGGGCGTTCGGCCGGCTGCCCGACCGTATGCCGTTCGCGTTCGTCGCGATCGACGTCGACGACCTCAAGCCGATCAACGACCGGTGGGGCCACTTGGCGGGCGACGCCGCCATCGTGGGCGTCGCCAACGCCATCGCCTCGGTGGCCCGGCGCGGTGACACCGTCGCGCGCGTCGGCGGCGACGAGTTCGCCGTGCTCATGCTGGACGCTTCGGTTGACGCAGTCGATCACCTCGCGGCACGTATACACGTCGCCGTGCGCAGCCTCCTGCTGTCGAGTGGTCCGCTCCGCGTCAGCATCGGCGGGTGCGTCGCGCCGCCGGGCGGCGACACGGGCCTCGTCCAGGGCATGGCCGATGCCGCGCTCTATCAATCCAAGCAGCGCGGCGGCTCGTGCACCGTGATCAGGGAATTCGAGGCCCGAGACGCGGTCCTGATCGCGTAGGGCGGGCGCGAGCCACGGGGTCTCGGTGGCACGATGTGCCCGTGGTCGAATCCGAGTTCGATATTCAGCTCGAATCGGGCCGGTTGCACGCCAAGCGTCACGGGACGCCGGACGGGCCGCTCGTGCTCGCGGTGCCGGGACTCTCGGCCAACCTGATGAGCTTCGAGTTCCTCGCCTCCCGTCTTGCCGGCGCCGGACTGCAGGTCGTGGCACTCGATCTCCGCGGCCGCGGCAAGAGCGATGCCACCGGTGTCGGCACGTACGGCTGGGTCAAGCACGCGGCTGATCTGTTTGCGGTTGCCGATCACCTCGGCGCGCGACGGTTCTCTCTCATCGGCCATTCGATGGGGGCCGCCGTCACGATGGCCGCCGCGGCGCAGGACGCCGGCCGCCTGGAACGGCTCGTCCTCATCGACCTCTGCGGCGTCCCCGATCCCTCAACCTCTGGACCGATCGGCGCGTCGGTCGCGCGCCTGGGCGTTGTCTTCCCATCGGTCGAGGCATATGTCGACCTCGCTCGCAACGGCGGCGTCATCAGCCCCTGGAGCGACGAATGGGACGGGTACTTCCGCTACGACGCGCGTGACGTCGAGGGTGGCGTGCAGTCCCGTACCAGCGCCGCCGCAGTCATGGAGGACGTGATGTTCGGGCACGGCGCGTTCGCGTTCGGTGATGCCGCGGGCGTGTACGGGCTCTGGCAGTCCCTGACCATGCCGTCGCTCATCGTCCGCGCGCGACGTGAGATGACCCCGGGCACCGGCTACATCCTCACGCAACGCGACGCCGAGCGGTTCGTCGCGTCAGTCCCCGGCGCCAAGGCAGCGGAGGTCGATGCCAACCATTACACCGTCATCACGAACGACGACACCGCGGCTGCGGTCAACGACTTCTTCGCCGTCGGGTACTGATCGGGTTACACGCGCCGGGTACCTGCGATTGCTGGCAGACACCCAGTGATCGCTGTACTCTGGCGGGCACAAATGGGGTCGAACGGGTCGCCGTAACGTGACCGGTCAGACGTCAGGCGGCGCGCCTGTGGTCCTTGAGGTCGCCGGGGTCGGTGTGCGCTTCGAAGGCGTCGTCGCTCTCGACGATGTTTCGCTGACCGTTCGAGCCAACCAGATCGTCGGGGTCATCGGCCCCAACGGCGCCGGCAAGACGACGCTCTTCAACACGGTGTCGCGATTCGTGAGCCCATCGAGCGGCACGGTCACGTATCGGGGCGAGTCGTTGCTGCGCATGCCGGCATGGCGGCTGGCGCACATCGGCATCGCGCGAACCCTGCAGGGCCTCGGGCTCTGGCCCTCGCTGAGCGTCCTCGAGAATGTCATGGCCGGTGCGCCCGACCGGACGCGGCTCGGCGCCGACATGTTCGCGTTTCCGACCGCTGACCGGCGCAAGGCGGCGCTGCGGAGCGATGCGATGTCGATCCTGCAGGAGCTCGGTGTCGCCGACCGGGCACACTCGCTTCCGGGGGCGCTGCCGCACGGCGTGCAGAAGCGCGTGATCATCGCTCGGGCGCTCATGGCACAGCCGTCACTGCTGCTCCTCGATGAGCCGGCAAGCGGGCTGTCCGCGTCCGACGTCAGCCAGCTGGTCGAGCTCCTCGGCACGCTGCGCGCTCGCATGGCGATCGCACTCGTCGAGCACAACGTCGACATGGTGCTGGCGGTAAGCGACACGATCACCGTGCTCAACCTCGGGCAAGTCCTCGCGTCCGGAACGCCCGACGCGATACGCGCCAACGAGGACGTCGCGACGGCATACCTCGGTCAGCAGGTAGCCCATGCTTGAGATTCGCGAGCTGACGGTTGCCTACGGAGGCGTTGTCGCGCTCGATCAGGTGTCGCTGTCAGTACCGGACGGCAGCATCACCGCAGTGCTCGGCGCCAACGGCGCCGGGAAGACAACGCTCGTCAGAACCATCTCCGGGCTCGTGAAGGCGCGGAGCGGCTCCGTCATGCTCGGCGACCAGCAGCTCATCGGCCGGTCCCCGGAGGCGATCGCACGGCTCGGTGTCGGTCACGTGCCGGAGGGTCACGGCATCATCAGCGAGCTCACGGTCGACGAGAACCTGCGCCTCGGCGGGCTCTGGCGTCGCGACCGCGGCGACCAACGCGTGGCCATCGAGGAGGCGTACGAGCTGTTCCCGCCGCTGCTGACCCGACGCGCGCTCCACGCGGCGAACCTCAGTGGGGGAGAGCGCCAGATGCTGTCGATCGGCAGAGCCCTCGTGGCACGTCCGACGGCGCTGCTCCTCGACGAACCGTCGCTCGGATTGGCGACCAATTTGCTCGCACTCATCATGCAGCGCCTCAAAACGCTCGTCGCCGATCGCAAGCTTGCGGTGCTCCTCATCGAGCAGAACGCGCGCTCGGCGCTGTCGGTCGCGGATCAGGCGGTCGTGCTGTCGCTCGGCAAAGTGGCGTTGACCGACACCGCCGACCGGCTTGCCGGCGATGACGCACTGCGTCACGCGTACCTGGGATTCTGATGCACCTCTTCGCGATCTATACCGTCTCCGGGATCGTCAACGGGATGATCTACGCGGCGGTCGCGCTCGCGTTGGTGATGATCTGGCGCGCGACTCGCGTCGTCAACTATGCGCAGGGTGCGATGGCGATGTTCACGACGTACATCGCGCTCGTCTGCATTCAGCACGGTGTGCCGTACTGGTTCGCGTTCGCGATCGCGCTCGTGACCGGCTTCGTGCTCGGCGCGGTGACCGAGCGCGTGCTCGTGCGCCCGGTCGAGTCGCGATCGCCGCTCAACGCGGTCATCCTCACGCTCGGCGTGCTCATCCTGCTCGAGGCCGTCGCCCCGATGCTCTTCGGCGGTCAGACCCAGTCGTTTCCCGCGCCGGTCTCCAACATCGACATCCTCGTCGGCAAGACCGACTTCTACTTCACGCCGTTCGGACTGCTCACCATCGGCGCCGTGCTGCTGATGATGCTGGTGTTCTTCATCGTGTTTCAGCGCACGACGCTCGGGTTGCGCATGCGCGCCGCAGCGTTCCATCCCGAGATCGCGCGCATCCTCGGGATCCGGGTCGGGCGGATGCTGACGATCGGGTGGGGGCTGGCCGCCTTGCTCGGCGCGCTCGCCGGCATGCTCACCGCACCGGCGATCTTCCTGTACCCCACCAACATGGACGAGATCCTCGTCTTCGGCTTCACCGGCGCCATCATCGGCGGCCTTGACAGCCCGGTGGGCGCAGTCGTCGGTGCGCTCTCCGTCGGCCTCGTCCTCAGCTACGTCAGCGGGTACATCGGGTCGGACCTGGCGCCGCTCGGCGGTCTGGTGATCCTCATCGCCGTCCTCATGGTGCGGCCGCAGGGACTGTTCACCTTCGGACGGCAGCGGCAGGTATGAGCGATTCCGTGACGACGACTCCCGAGTACACGGCGGAGGCGCTGCCCGACGAGGACGACGAGCGCATGCGCGGTGCGTTTCGCGAGTCGACCCTGTTGCGCCACGGCGTGTTCTTCCTCGTGCTCGCAGGGGTGCTCGTCGTCCTGACGTCATTCGTCTTCGACCCGTACACCAACTACAACGTCGCCGAGATTGCGATCTTCGCGATTTCCGCTGCCGGGCTCACCGTGCTCACCGGCATCAACGGCCAGGTCTCGCTCGGGCACGGCGCGTTGATGATGATCGGCGCTTACACGACGTCGGTGCTGCTGCAGTGGCATCCGGACCTGCCGGTGATCCTCATGCTCTTCGCATCGATGCTGACCACCGCGATTGCGGGGGCGATCATCGGCATCGCCGGCGCGCGGCTTCGCGGCCCGTACCTCGCCGGGGCGACGCTGTCGCTCGCCGTCGCGCTGCCTCAGGTGCCGACGCATTTCGCGAGCATCTTCGGCGGCAACCAGGGGATCAGCGTGCCGACGCCGTCACCGCCTGACGCGCTCGGCGGAAGCTTCTCGCCGGAGCAGTGGTTCGCGTGGATCTGCCTCGCGGCAGCCGTGATCACGTTCTTTCTGCTCGCCAACCTCGTGCGCGGCGCGACCGGACGGCGCATGCGGATGGTCCGCGACAACGAGGTGGCGGCTCGGCTCGCCGGCATCGATGTGGCCCGGACGCAGGTCCTTGCCTACGTGATCAGCGCGGTGTGCGCCGGTCTGGCGGGATCGCTCTTCGCGTACTGGGCAACCATCACGTCGCCGACCGGGTTTCAACTCACGCTCTCGCTCTCGCTGCTCACCGCGATCGTCATCGGCGGGCTCGGCAGCTTGACCGGTGCGGTCGTCGGGTCCTTCATCCTTGTCTACCTGCCGGTCTGGACGAGCGGGTACGCGAGCAGTCTCAACCTGCCGAGCAACGTCGCGAACAACGTGCCGCTGGCCATCTACGGGCTCGTCCTCATCGTCGCGATCCTCGTCTTTCCGCGCGGCATCGCCGGCGGCCTTGCGTCGCTGGGTCGCGCCGTGTCGAGGCTGCGTCACACCGGCAGGCAGGCGAGTACCCTGCCGACAACACCGGCGGCACCACATCAGTGATCAGGGCAATCGCCAAGAACGGATCAACCAACAGAAGGAGCACCGGTATGCGTTCAGAGATCAGGAGATCGAGGACCTGGGCGGTGGCCACCGCGGGGGCAACCATCGCCGTGATGACCGCGGCGTGCGGCAGCGGGTCGTCCGGCCCCGCGGCCAACTCCGCATCGGCACCGGGGGTGACCGCAACATCGGTGACCATCGGCAGCACACAGCCACTCACCGGACCGGCAGCACCGGGATACGACGAGATCGCACCGGCGTCGAACGCGTACTTCAAGTACGTCAACGCCCATGGCGGCATCAACGGCCGGACCATCAACTACACGTACCTGGACGACGGCTACAACCCGACCACCACGACGTCGCAGACGAAGAAGCTCGTCCTGCAGGACAACGTCTTCGCCATCTTCAGCGCACTCGGCACGCCCACGCATCTCGCGGTCGTGGGCTACCTCAACAGCGAAAAGATCCCGGATCTCTTCGTGTCGTCCGGGTGCAACTGCTGGAACAACGTCTCGCAGTATCCGTACACGTTCGGCTGGCAGCCCGACTACACGATCGAGGGAAAGATCCTCGGTCAGTACGTTGCGCAGCACTTCGCGGGCAAGAAGGTCGGGTTCTTCGCACAGGGTCCGAACGATGAGTTCGGTACCGACGGCATCCTCGGTGCCACCGACGAGCTGAGCAGCGGCGCCGTGACGCTCGAACTCGACGCCGGCGTACTACACGCCGACCGCAGCGGGAGCGATGGCAGTCGGTGCTGCGATCGCACAACTGCAGGCCGCGGGCGTGCAGGTGATCATCAGCTTCTCGATTCCGACGTTCACCGCGGTCGCCGAAGCGAGCGCGGCCGGGCTCCATTACGCACCGCAGTTCGTGGTGAGCAACGTTGGCTCGGATCCCCCGACGCTGACATCAATCCTCACCGGCGGTGCGCTCGGGACCAAGCTTCCTGCCGCACTCATCGATGGGACGATCAGCGACACGTACCTGCCGCTGGAGAGCGACACCACCAACCCGTGGATCTCGCTCTTCCAGGGCATCAAGAACACGTACGCGCCGAGCCTCCCGTGGGACGGGAACGTGCTCTACGGGCTCGCCCAGGCGTACACGTTCGTGCAGGCGCTGAAGGCGGCCGGTCAGAACCCGACCCGAGCCAGCATCATCAAGGCGATCGAGACGGGTCACTGGACGGACGGCCCCGGCTTGACGCCGTACGGCTTCTCGGCGAGCAACCATCTCGGGTTCCTCGGCGTCCAGGTGGTGCAGATCGGGACAACGGGCACAGCGAGTGCGATCGGTCCAGTGCAGGTCACCGACGACACTGCGAGTGGACCGGTGACGACTTACAGCGGCACGGCGTCGACGCCGCCGGCGAGCGGCATTCCGAGCGATTGATCAACGTCTGATCGCCGCTCTGCATCGGAGCAACGATCGAGGGCCGCGAGTGCGACTCGCGGCCCTCTTACCGTTGCGCCCGCCTTACGGTTTGTGCTGATCGACGAGCGCTTGGTCGATCTGCTCAGCCCGCTGTGGGCTGTCCTCACGCTCCCTGCGCGCGGGCGTGGTGACGGGTCCGCCGGATGGGCGTACCCGCATCCTTGACTTGCTGCCCTCTCTGGGCTTGTGACGCTCGACGAGATCGGTCATGACGCAGGCGAAGCGCTTGGCGTCGGTGTCGTGTCCCCGTCGTCCGGGGATGGGGACGGCGACGGACTCGCGGTCGGCGTCGAGTCGTCAGCGGTTGGAGTCGGGGTTGCCGTGGGAGCGGACGCGCTCGACTCATTGACGGTCCAGAAGAGCTTCGCCGGCTGGCCTTCGGCAATGCCGAACGTGGTGTAGCCGACCTTGGCGACGGTGACGCCGGGCGGCAGGCCGACGCCCCAGCAGGCCGTCTGCGTCGCTCCCGGTGCGATGGTGGTGACATCGGTGGCATCGCACCCGTCGAAGGGGCCGATGTCGTACGACGTGTTCGAACCATAGGTCTGGCCATCCGAGCCGATCACCTCGACGGAGGTTTGGTCCTGGCCCGCGCGGTCCCCAGGGACCGCGATGGTCAGCTCGAACCCAACCCACCGCGTGCCGGGGGGTGGCGTGGTGTCTGAGTCATACCCCGTTGCGGGATCGAAGATCTTGATCAGCGTCACGTGCGCGATGGCAGCGCCGCCGTCTTCCATCGCAAGCGTGTCACCAAGGTTGCCGCTTGTCGGTCCGGGCGTGCTGCCCGGTGTCGACAGCAGCCCACCCGGCAGCGTCGGCAGCGAGATGTTGTTTGCGCTCGTCGTGCCGCCGCATGCGGCGATGAGCGCGGTGGCAGCGCCGAGTGCGCCGAGTGCGAGGACGGTGCGACACCTCTCGGTGGCGGTGTTGCTTGCTCTGAACACGGAGTGCTCCTTACGTGGCATGGCTGATTGCAGTCAGCCGAGCGTGAGGAGGTCCGATCGCAACGCGATCGCAGCGCGATCGCGAGCCGTTGTCAGACGGAGCGGCTGTGCGTGCCCTCGTGGATGGCCGTGGTCGCTCGCCGATGGATGTCGGCAGCCGACACCGACGTGGTCGGCGCCGGAAGGCCGAGCGCGTCGATCCGTCTGCGCGTCGCTTCCAACTCCGCGGCATCGGTGGGCGGCACGGGTTGACGTATCTCGGCGCGGATCACGGTGGCGGCGTGGAGGAGCTCCGCCGCCTCGGCGGCGTCACTGACAGAGAGCAGGCGCGCGACGACTTCCAGTGCCTCGACCAGCACCCAGCGGTCGGCACTCGGATCGATGATCGCGAGTGCGGCGCGCAGGTGCTCCGTCGCGTCGCCCGGCGCGTCGTCGTTGAGGTCGAGGCGGGCGAGGTTGAGGTGACCGAGGGCGACCGTGGTCCGCGTCCCGGCAGCCTCACCCGCGTCGATGGCGAGTTGTGCCTGTGTGCGCGCGAGTGCCGTTCGCCCCAAGCCCCGGTTGACCGCAGCGAGGCGGTACGCGACCGCTCCCTCCATGGTGTGATGCCCCAGCTCACCGAAGAGTTGCAGCGCGTCCTCCCCGGATCGGAGCGCGGCCTGGAGGTCGCCGCCCTTCCACTCGGCAAGGAGCAGGGTGGCGAGCGCCTGTCCTCGGGCAAGTGGGTTATCGCTCTCGGCGGCAATGTGCAGCGCGCGCCGCAAGGCCGGAAGCGCCGCCTCCACGTCGCCCTCGTCCGCGAGCAGCGATCCGAGGTGGAGGAGGGTGGTGCCGGTCTCGGCTTCGACGCCGGCGTCCTCGAGACGGCGCAACGACTCCTCGAGCAACGAACGCGCCCTGGCGAGGTCATCCGTGGCCGCGGCGATCGCTCCCAGCCGTCGCAGTGCCCGGCCCTCGCCGAGCGGATCACCGAGCTCTTGGAACAGTGCTCGGGCGTTCGAGGCCATCTCGTCGCCGCGAGCGAAGTCGGTGATCCAGTACGCGAGGTGCCCGCAACGCAGGAGCGCTTCGGCGCGGAGGGCCGTGGGAGGATCGGTGGCGGCAACGAGTTTCGTCAGCCACTCGAGCCCTTCTGCCGGCCTGCGACCGAGCCAGTAATCGGTGAGCAGCGTTGCGATGTCCAGCGCGCGGATCGCCGTCCGGCGATCGTCTCCGGGCGCGCAGAGCTCGCCGAACACGGCGCGCACGTGCGGCATATCGCTGTCGAGCTCGCGGAGCGCATCCGGGCGGCCGGGCGTCGCAAGGCGGGGGACGACGCTCGCCACACGCTCGAGGACGGCGTCGATATAGCGCAGGCGCGTGGCGCTGACCTCGTCGGGGTCAGCAGCCTCGAGCGTGTGCACCGCAACCGTACGGAGGAGCTGGCATCGGGTGGTGCTCATGGCGCTCCGGACCTGGAGCAGGCTCGCGTCGACGAGCCGTCCGATCACCTCGTGGAGGTCCCCATCGAAGCCGGGGCCGACGACATCGGCGACCAGGTCTGTGTCCGCGTCGGCGACCATCACCGCGAAGGCAAGGAGCACCTGTCGTTCGGCGGCAGACAGCGTCGCGACACTGGTATCGAGCGCGAGCCAGAGACCGTCGCGACCGCCCGCGGATCTGCCCGCCCAGCGACCGAGATCGGTCTCGACACGTGTGGTGAGCTCGCGAACGCTGATGAGGTTGAGATGGCGCGCCACCAGCTCGAGCGCGAGCGGGAGCCGGTCCACCAGGCCGCAGAGCCGGTCGGCGGCGGTCTCGTCGGTGGCGGCCACCGAGAAGCGGGCGTTGACCAGGCGCGCACGGTCCGCGAGCAGCACCATGGCGTCGTCGGCGGGGAGAGGACCGACGGGAATGAGCGCTTCGTCGAGGACGCCGAGCCGCTCGCGGCTGGTGACGAGCACGCGGATCTGTGCGCAGGACGCGAGCACGCGGCGTACCTGGTCGGCGACCTCCCGCAGCCGGCGCTCGCAGCCGTCGAGGATCACCAGCCCCGACGCATCGCGAAGTCGCTCGATCATCCCGTCGGCGGCATCGATGGATCGCGATGACGGCGCGACCACGTCGAGCACGGCGGCCGCGACGGGCTCGGTCGACGGCAGGTGCTCGACGTCGACGTACCAGACCTGACCGGACGCCGCGGCGCCCGCCTCCAGCGCGAGCCGCGTCTTGCCGGCGCCCGGCGGGCCGAGGAGCGTGGCGAGGCGCGCGCGGCCCCACACCTCGGTGAGGTCCTGGAGCTCGACGGCTCTGCCGATCAGGCGCGTGGCGGTGCCGGGAAGGCGCGAGCGCGAGGACCGGTCGGCATCGCCGCCGGCAGGGGCGTCGAGGGCCGGATCCTGCGCAAGGACGGCCTGCTGCATGCGCTGCAGGGCAGGGCCGGGCTCCACGCCGAGCTCATCGATGAGGCGGGCCCGGGCCTGGGCGTAGACATCGAGCGCCTCGGCCTGACGGCCCGACCGGTACAGCGCGAGCATGAGCAGCTCCCACCGGTGCTCGCGGTACGGCTGCTCGGCGACGAGCGACCGCGCCGTCGCGACGAGGTCGTCGGCGCGGCCCACCACGAGCTCCGTTCGGAGCAGTTGCTCGCGAACGCCCTCGACGAGCTCCTCGAGGCGCGCCGCTTCGACCTCTGCTTCCGGCACGTGGTCGAGCTCGGGAAACGGGCGGCCGCGCCAGAGCTCGAGCGCGTCGCGGAGGAGCTCGGCCGATCGCGCCGGGTCATGGTCCAGCAGCGAGCGCGCGTGCTCGAGGTTGCGCTCGAGTTCGACGGCATCGGTCGGGGTGTCGAGGCAATACCCCTCCGGCGTGGTGCGAATAGCGAGCCCGGCCGCGCGCAACCGCAGCACGTGCGTGGCGATCGTGTGGCGCGCCGTGGCCGGCGGTTCCTCCCCCCAGGCAGCGGTCTCCAGTGCGAACCAGGAGACGGTCTTCCCGGGATCAAGCGCAAGTCCGGCGAGGATGCTGCGCTGGCGGCGGCCGCCGGGCGCGATGAAGGTCACGCCATCTCGAATCTCCAGCGGACCGAGAACGCAGACCAGCACGGTGCAATCCTACGTGGCCGTACGGGGGGCCTTCGATTCGGGAGCCCCGATTGGCCGCGTCAGTCGTCCGGCTTGTTCCGCTTGACCTTGCGGTCGACTTCCATGAAGGTGCGCCCGCGGTACCTGCTGTCGGGACGCGGTCGTGTCGGCGGCAGCGACGACGAACCCCACCAGATGAGCACGCCGATCCCCAGCGCAAGGACGAGCAGGAGAATCACGCCGTCCATCGCTCTGAGTGTACGGCAGGCACGGCGTGAGGATTGACATGCGACTGCTCTCGATATATCGTTCGTACTGACATTCGCAGCGGCGCCACACCCGAGGGGCGCCCGATGGAGCAGAACGGCGCACGGACGCTGCCGCGGTATCGTGGGCGCTCAACGCACCTGGAGTCAGAGTGACAGCAACCCTTCCCGCGGATCCCGTCACCGTTGCGCCCGTCCATGACGAACGCACGCCGGTCATCCGAACGATCGATCTGACGAAGATCTACACCGGCACCGTCCGAGCCGTCGACACGCTCAACCTCACCGTCTACCAGGGCGAGATCTTCGGGCTCCTGGGCCCGAACGGTGCCGGCAAGACCACCACGGCGAGCATGCTCACCACCCGGACGATTCCCACGCACGGTCAGGCATTCGTCGGGGACGTGGACGTGGTTCGGCACCCTGCTGTGGCCAAGCAACTCATCGGTGTCGTCGCGCAGACGAACACGCTCGACCGTGCGCTCACGGTGTGGGAGAACCTGTATTTCCACGGCCGGTTCTTCGGGATGGGAGCGCGTGCCTCGCGTGCCGCCGCGGACGAGATGCTCGTCAAGTTCCGCCTGACCGAGCGCGCCAAGGCGCCTGTGATGGCGCTGTCCGGCGGGCTGGCGCAACGCCTCATGGTGGCCCGGGCCATCCTGCACAACCCGGCGGTGCTCTTCCTTGACGAACCGACCGCGGGGCTTGACCCGCAGAGCCGCATCGCGCTGTGGGAGATCCTCGGCGAGCTGCACACCGGTGGTCAGACGGTGCTGCTGACGACGCACAACATGGACGAGGCGGACAGCCTGTGCGATCGCATCGGGATCATGGACCACGGCACGATCCTCGCCCTCGACACACCGGCACGGCTCAAGGAGACGATCGGCGCAGACACGATCGTGACCATCACCGCCGACGGCAATCTCGAGACGCTCGCGGCCCTTTTGCGCCACGACGTCGAGGGCGTCGAACTCGGCGACGATGCGCAAAGGCACCATCCAACTGGCGATGCGCGGCGCCGACCGGCTGCTGTTGCGCGTCATCGACTCTGCTGACAAAGCCGGCTACGTCATCCGCGACGTGCAGGTCGCAGAACCAAATCTCGAGACCGTGTTCATCAACCTGACCGGCAAGGAGTTGCGCGAATGACGACGCTCACCACCGTCGCGCCCGAGGTTGGTGCGGTCGCGAGCCTGCAGCCGCGGCGTTCGGCGACCAGCTCGTCGCGCATCGCGCTCGGCGCGCTGCTGCTGCGCGACCTCGTCGTGCTGAAGAAGCGTCTCCGCGAGTTCATCCCCCGGACCATCGTGCAGCCGTTCCTGCTGTGCTTCGTCTTCCTCTACGTGTTCCCGACCATCGGCCAGGGCGTCGGCGGTGGCGGCGGTGCGGCGGGGGAGTTGGCGTTCGCGACGATCCTCGTTGCGGGCGTTGTCGGGCTGTCGGTCATGTTCCAGGGCATCCAGGCAGTCGCGCTCCCGATGGTGCAGGAATTCGGCTACACGAAAGAGATCGAGGACCGCGTGCTGGCGCCGTTGCCGGTGTCGCTCGTCGCTTTGGAGAAGGTGCTGTTCGGCGCGATTCAGGGACTCATCGCAGCAGCCATCGTGTTTCCCATTGCGGCCGTGGTGCATGCCGGCGGCGTGCACATCAATCTGCAGGTGCACTGGCTCGAGCTCATCACGCTGATCCCGCTCGCGTGCATCACGACATCGGCGCTGGGGCTGACGTTCGGGACCATCTTCGACCCGAGGACGGTGCCGTTGCTCTTCGGGATCATCATCCTGCCGATCACGTTTCTCGGCGGCACGTACTACTCGTGGACGACGCTCGCGCCGGTGACGATCGGCAGCTTCCACTGGCTGCAGGTGCTCGTGCTCGTCAACCCGCTCATCTACATCAACGAGGGAATGCGCGGTGCGCTGACGTCGGCGCCGCACATGTCACTGTGGGTGGTCTACCCGGTGCTCATCGGTTTCTGCGCGTTCTTTCTCTGGGTCGGAACGCGCAACTTCCGTAAGCGCGTCATCAGCTGACGTCAGGCGCGCCGGCGCACCAGTATCAGTCCCCGGACCACCAGGCGCCACCCGAAGGTCGCGAGTCCGATGAAGGCATACGCGACGATGATGAACGCAATCGGGGTGTCGCGATGCGTGACCACCGCGCGCAGCACGAGCGCGATGGCGATGCCTCCGACCCACGTCGCCGCGAGCAATGTCCATCGCTGCGGCCACGATGCATACACGCGGACGGCGAGCGCGGCAGCGAACCATCCGAGCAGAAACGGCCACACCACGGTGAGATACCAGGTGATCCCCGAATCGATGTCGTGGCTCTCGCGCCCGAGCGCGACGAACAGCGCCAGACAGAACGCGTCGATGACGGCGGGGATGACGCTTCGGCGCTGCATGCGGGGCGAACATAGCAGGGCGCCTACCTGCTCCCGGTCATATCGATGAGCGAACAGTCGGCCGACGACCGCCCGCCGCAGGATCAACGGCGCGGCCCCGGAAACTTGACTTGTGAGGTCAGGATTCCATACGATCGAGGCACTATGGATGGGATGCCGCGGCTCACCCGCCGCCTCTGGCTCGACTGGGGAAGGTTCCGTTCCGGCACCGCAAGCTGTCCGGCCTGACCCCGCGCGCCGCCGCCCAATATCAACCGATGCCCATAGGAGTTCTTTGTCATGACTGACTACGCCCACCCAGAAGTGCTGGTCACCACCGAGTGGCTGGCCGAGCATCTCAGCGATCCGCAGATCCGCATCCTCGAGGTCGACTACGACCCCTCGGCCGCATACGAGCTCGGCCACATTCCCGGCGCCGAGCTGGTCGACTGGAAGCGCGACATCAACGACACCGTGCGTCGCGACATCCTGTCGAAGATCCAGTTCGAGCAGTTGCTGTCGCGCGTTGGCGCGACGAAGGACACGACGCTCGTGCTGTATGGCGACTTCCGGAACTGGTTTGCCGCCTTCGCGTTCTGGACGTTCCGCATCTACGGTCACCAGGACATCCGGTTGCTCAACGGCGGCCGGCGCAAGTGGATCGACGAGGGCCGCGAAGTGACCGAGGCCGTGCCGGCGTTCGCGGCGAGCTCGTACACCGCGTCGGAGGCGGACACCTCGATTCGCAGCTTCCGCGGCGACGTCGAGAAGGCGCTCGGCGTCGACGGCGGGGCGCTCGTCGACGTGCGCTCGCCGGCGGAGTTCAAAGGCGAGATCTCCGCACCGCCCGAGTACTCCAACGAGGGCGCGCAGCGGAGCGGGCACATCCCCGGCGCGGCCAACATCCCCTGGGCGCAGGCCATCCAGGACGACGACACCTTCAAGCCCGCCGATGCGCTTCGCGAGCTCTATGCGGCCCAGGGCGTGACTGACGACAAGTCGGTGATCACCTACTGCCGGATCGGCGAGCGCTCATCGCACACCTGGTTCGTCCTGACATACCTGCTCGGCTTCCCGCGCGTGAGCAACTACGACGGGTCGTGGAGCGAGTGGGGCAACTCGGTTGGTTTGCCGATCGAGAAGGAAGCCCGCGAAGCGGTCGCGGTCTGATCCCTCAGCTGAAAGCTCGGCGTCCCGGCGAGGGTGACCTCGTCGGGGCGCTGGCCGGCGAGGCGGAAGCCGAGCGCCGCAACGAGGTAGAGCGCGGAGGCGACAGCGCTTGCTCCGACGACGAGCGCGCTCCAGCCGACGACGTCGACGAGCGCCACGGCGGCGACTGCGCCGGCGAGCATCCCTGAGTAGAGAAGGAGTCGGAGCAGCCCGCCGACCCGTCCGAGCAACTCGGCCGGCACCCGTTGCTGCACCGCCGTCTGGCCACGCGTCTGGTAGAGCGCCGCTGCCCCGGTGCTGAAGGCCAGGAGCGCGAGCGCGGGGATCAGCCACCCGACGAGCGCGAAGATCCCGAGCGGGACCACCTCGAGCAGGAAGCCGATCGAGATCGCGACGGCGCCGATGGGCTGCGGCTTCCAGCGCAGCAGGACGAGGCTCCCCAGAACGCCGCCCGCGCCGACCGCCGCATACAGCCACCCCACGGTGGCGTCGTGCCCGAAGCGCTGCGCGGCCGCAACGACGAGCACTGCCTGAAGCGCGGTGATGGCGGCGGCGCTGCAGAAGAACGAGAGCGCCAGCGATCGCACCACGGGGTCCTTCATGACGACGCGGCTCGCCGTCAGACGTCCCCGCGCCGGGAAGAAGCCGGAAGCAGCGGGGGACAGGCGCAACGACAGCATGAGCACGCCTGCCACGACGAAGGACACGGCGTCTGCCGCGATGAGTGCCTCAGGTTGTATCCACGCGAGCAGCAGCGCGCCGATGGCCGGCGCCGCAAGCACGCTCGACTCGAAAAGCCCGCTGTAAATCGCGTTGACGCGCAGCAAGCGCTCGGGACGGGTGACGCGGGGGATGGCGGCGCCGTAGCCCGGCTGCGCCATCGACCCGAGGAACTGCGTTGCGGCAACGACGAAGAAGATCGCCCACACGACGCCCGTCGCGGCGCACAGCACGATCGCGCCGGTCAACACCGCCTGGAGCAGGGCGCACCAACCGGCGACGCGGGCGGGACCGAGCCGGTCGGCGAGGTATCCCCCGGGCGTGGAACCGAGGACGCGGGGCGCCACCCTCGCGAAGATGTAGAGCGCGGGCGCCTCAGGCTGACCGGTGAGGCGGAAGAGCAGCACCGCGAGAGCGACCACCGTCAGCCAGTCGCCATACGACGAAACACCGGCAGCGACGAGCAGGCGAGCCGACCGATCAGCGGGTTGCCGAGTGGTCGCAGCTCTGGGGGAGAACCGGGCGGTGTCGATCGGCATCTGTCCTCCCTCTAACCAGCGCGAGAAACGAGCGCGACGCCGCAGGGCCGTGCCCGCGACGTCGCACCAACGGGTTCCAATAACCCGAGTGTTACTCGGGAATCAAAGGCCGGGACTCAGCCCCAGCCGCAGCCGTCCGCCATCTTGTCTCCTCGTTTCCGCCGGCACCGGGTAGCCAGGGCACACCTGTGCCAAGGCTGGCATGCGGAGGATCCGGTTTACGCGAGCGGAGCGTTCGCACCGTCGCTCGGCGATTTACGAGTGCTCGCCGAAAACACATAACTTTTTACGTGGACAGATGACTGTTTGGTGCCGGATCGTGGAGTCAGGCACTGGAGTGAGCGGTCTCGCTCACGGCCGTGAAGAACAGGAAGGTCGCTCCAACCGCGCAGACGATCAAAACTGCGGCCTGCCAGCCGAGCGGCTGCACGAGCGCCAGTGCCGCAATGGCTCCCAGCAGCATCCCCGTGTACTGGGCGGACCGGATGACGGCCATGGTCCGGCCGAGCAATTCTGCCGGGACGCGTTGCTGGACGCCGATCACGCCCCTGGTCTGATAGAGCGCGGCGCCGAGCCCGCTCGCGAAGAGCAGGACGATCGCCTCCGGGAGCGCGTTCGCGAACACGAAGAGGGCGAGCGGAACGAGCTCGACAACGGTTGCGATGGCGATTGGGAGCGTGTTGACGCGGCCTGGTGTTCTTCGGATGACCGGCAGGGTACCGATGAGGGATCCGGCACCGACAGCGGCGTACAGCCAGCCGACGTCGGCGGCATGCCCGAACCGTTGCGCTGCCGCGACCACGAGCACCGCCTGGAGCGCTGTGACCGCGGCTGCGTTGGAGATGTAGGCGGCAGCCAGGAACCGGAGCGTCGGATCGCGCATCACGATCGGTATGCCGGCCGACATGCGCGTCGAGCTCTGCGCCTCGCGAGTCACGTGGCCGACGTGCATGATCGATCCGACGAGGATCGAGGCGACGGCGAACGTGATCGCGTCGATTCCGATGAGCACCTGTGGGCTGGTGATCGAGAGCGCCAGAGCCCCAAGTGCCGGCGATACGAGGAGGCTCGAGTTGCCGAGCGCCGAGTAGATGCCCTGGATCCGCCCGAGGCGGTTCGGCGTCGTGACCCGCGGGATCAGCGCGCTGTAGCACGGCTGCGCCGCCGCGCCGAAGAACTGGGCCAGGGCGACCGCCACGTAGATCGGCCAGATCGCGTCGTGGTTCGCCGAGACGATGATCGACGCCGTCAGCGCCGCCTGTAGCAGCGCGCATGCGGTCGCAACCCGAGCCGGCCCGTAGCGATCGGCAAGCGCACCGCCGGGAAATGGCCCGATCACCTTCGGCGCCACTCTCGCCAGCATGTATCCGGCGGGCCCCAGTGGGGAGTTCGTGAGCTGGTAGAGGAGCACCACGAGCGCAACCGTGGTCAACCAATCTCCGTAGGCAGACGTGCCAGCACCAGCGAGCAACCGAACCGCCGGGCTTGCCACGATGCCGCGCGTAGTTGGCGCCGAGGGCGCGTCCGCCGAGGGGATCAGCGTCGGCTCCTTCCAGAGTTTTTGACTCGCGGCGTAAGAGTACGCGCCGAAAGGCCAAACAGGAGCCGAATGCGCAAATGCGCACCCGGCGGCCCTGTGACCGCCCCCTCCGTGACGATGACGCGATCGACCTGGTATCAGGCCGTCACGAAATCATCCAAAGATTCGTCACACCGGAGTCCTACAGTGAACCCCGGATACGACTAGTTACCAGTTGTCGCCGTCGCCCCAACTTGCCATTGGTGTACTCCTTGGTTTGCGCCGTGGGTCAGCGTGAGACCAGCCCGCGATGCTGCTGTTATGTGCGCGTACTGTAACCCTCGTGTACGGAACGGGGCTTAAGACCTCTCCTGCGTGCGTGCATTCACATTTCTTCGCAAAATCTTGCGTTCCCGTTCGCTGAAGCGATTGACGCAGTGCAGCATGTCTAATGCGTCAAACGTGAGGCGCAGCAAGGAAGAAATGGCATTGGCGCAAACAATCCTGTCACGTCGAGCCACTCGCTCACGCCGCGCGGAATAGGATCACTCGCATGGCGCAGGATGTCGTCGCGCCGCAAACGCGTCGTGACAACGCAGGGCGGTTTTTCCACGCAGGTATAGGTCTGCTGCGCCGGTTCGATCTCCCAACGCCGCCCGCACTGGCGCGTGTCGCATACACCCCGGCGCTCGTCGCGTACGTGGTGGGGACGTACGTGGTGGCGGCGACGCTGGCGGTGGTCTCCGCACTCACCGTTCACGTCGCCCTCGACATTCCGACGCTCGTCGTCGGCGGGGTGACGATCTTTCTCATGGCGCTCTACGCCATTCGACAGCGCCCACCAGCGAATATCACGTGGACCCCGACGACATTCGTGCATCTCGGCTTGTCCGTCACGCTCGGGCCCATCGGCGCAGGCGTCGGTGCAGTGGCGGAGTCGCTCGGCGTCAGCATTCGCAGTCGCGGCGGCGCTTTCCGGACGTTCTTCAACATGTCGAATCACTTCCTCGCGAACGTCGCGGCATGGGCGGTGTTCAGCGCGATCCAGAACGCTGGTGTCCCTTCGACCGGACCATGGCGTTCACTCGGCGCCGGTCTCGCCGCCGGCTTCGTGCACTTCTCCGTCAACTCCGGCTTCGTGGCGGTGGTGATCCGTCTCTCCGATCCCAAGGTGTCGATCGTCGGATTCCTGCGTTCGCGCCTGTGGGTGCTGCCGATCAGCATCGCGTACGGCTTTGCGGCCTTCACGTTCGTGATCGTGCACGACCATGCGCAGTACGTCGGGTTCACCGCGCTGCTTGCCCCCGTCATCGTCCTGCACGTGTATCTCATCTTCTTCGAGCAGGGGACGTACGCGCATGCGCAGGAGGCCGCTGCATTTCAGAAAGAACGTGAGCAACTGCTGCGCAAGGAGGCCGAGGCATCAGAGCGCGAACGAACGAAAATCGCGGGCGATCTGCATGACGGTGTTGTGCAGAATCTCGCGGGCATGGCACTGATGCTCTCCGCGGAGGCCTCGCAACTGAAAGCGCACAAGAACGGCGATGCCGGCGGCACGGGTGCGCTCATCGAGCTGCTGGATCAGTCGGCGAGTGATGCGCGTGCGGCGATGAAGGATCTGCGGACTCTGATCATCGACCTTGCGCCGCCGACACTCCGACGTGAGGGTCTGCAGGCGGCGCTGCTCGAGGTGCTCGCGGAGATGAAGCGCAAAGGGACGAACACCCAGCTTGATCTCCCGCCGAACCTGCGTCTGCGCAAGGACCGCGCTGCACTCATCTTCCGCGTCGCACAGGAGGTGCTGCGCAATGTCGCCGCGCATGCGCAGGCGAAGAACGTCACCGTCGAGCTGAGCACCGAGGATGGCGCCGCGGTGTTGAGCATCCAGGATGACGGGAAAGGCTTCAGTGAAGCCGATGTGGCGCGACGCAGGGCTGAAGGGCATCTTGGTACGTCTGCAATCGTCGACCGAGCGGAGGAGGCCGGCGGCACGCTGACCATCGACTCCGAGCCTGGGCGCGGCACACTCGTCGTTTTGACGCTGCCCATCTAGTAGAGTGAGTTGCGGATGTCCCCAACCTCTATTCGCGTCATGATCGTGGACGACCATCCCGTCGTGCGCAAGGGACTCGCGTCCTTCCTCGGACACGAGCCCGACATCGAGGTCGTAGGACTAGCCGACTCCGGTGAGCAGGCACTCGAAATGGCCGCTGAATTGGTGCCCGATATCGTCCTCATGGACCTTTCGATGCCCGGCATGGGCGGCATCGAGGCGACACGCCGGCTGGTGGAGACGCGACCGCAAACGCGGGTGATGATGCTCACGTCGTTCGGTGGGCACGAGCGGATGGTGGAGGCGTTGAAGAGCGGTGCGGTCGGTTATGTCGTGAAGGACACCGCGCCGGCGGACCTGCTGAACGCGGTGCGCAGCATCGCAGCGACGGGAAAACCGCCTACTGCTTCTTGACCTCGGCGACGAGCGCTGCCACTGACGTGCGCGCATCGCCGAAGAGCATCAGGGTGTTCGGCTTGTAGAAGAGCGGGTTGTCGACGCCCGCGAACCCGGTCGCCATGCTCCGCTTCAGCACGACGACGGTCTTCGCCTCGTCGGCATTGAGGATCGGCATCCCGTAGATGGGGCTGCTCGCCTGCGTTCGCGCGGCGGGGTTGACGACGTCGTTGGCACCGATGACGACCGCGACGTCGGCGCGCGGGAAATCGCCGTTCACCGCGTCCATCTCCTTGAGCTGCGGATAGGGGACGTTGGCCTCCGCGAGCAGGACATTCATGTGGCCGGGCATGCGTCCCGCCACCGGATGGATCGCGTATTCAACGGTGACGCCACGCTTCTCGAGCTCGTCGGCAAGCTCCTTCACCTCGTGCTGCGCGCGCGCGACAGCCATGCCGTAGCCAGGCACGAAGATCACCAGCTGCGCGAACGCGAGCAGGGGAGCGAGATCCTCGACGGTTGTGGGGTGAATGGTGCCGCCCTCGGCGCCGGCCGCACTCCCCGCGGACTCGACCTTCGAGCCGAAGCCACTGAACAGCACGTTGAACAGCGAGCGGTTCATGGCCTTGCTCATCGCCAGCGTGAGGATGGTTCCCGACGCTCCGACGAGCGCGCCGCTCACGATGAGGACGTCATTGCTCAAGACAAAGCCCGTCGTTGCTGCAGCCAGTCCAGTGAAGGAGTTGAGCAGCGAGATGATGACCGGCATGTCCGCGCCGCCGATCGGCACGACGAACAGCACGCCGAGGAGCAGCGACAGGAGGATGAAGACGAGGAACAACGCGAGGTTCTGATCGCCGACGACGAGGTAGATGCCGAGCGCGACGATCACCAGCAGGATGAGCCCGTTGACGACGCTCTGCAGCCGGTACGTCAGCGGACGTCCCGGCATGAGTTCCTGCAGTTTCGCGAAGGCGACGAGGCTGCCGGCGAAGCTCAACGATCCGATGAGGCAGCTCACCATGATCGCCCACGTGACATACGGCTGCGCCGTACCTGCAGCGACCGCGGTGCGGAAGTCCTGCGCTGCAATGAGTGCTGCAGAACCGCCCCCCATGCCGTTGAACAGCGCCACCATCTGCGGCATTGCCGTCATGCGCACGAGCCGTGCCGAAACTGCGCCGATGATCGTTCCGATGATGATCGGCGGGATGATGAGCGGCCAGTTACCCGTGTTGTGAATGAGCGCGGCGGTGATGCCAAGGACAAGCAACATCCCAACTGCTGCAACGCGATTCCCCGTTCGCGCTGTCGCCGGCGAGCGCAGGAGTTGGATACCGAACATGAAGGCGACAGCCGTCACCATGTAGCCGAGAATGGTGAGCGCGGACGGTTGTTGTAGCAGCACGAGAGTCAGTGGTCCGAGGCCGGCGGGGTTTCGGCCTTGTGCGCTTCCGGAGTTGCGCGCCTCCGGAACATCTGGAGCATTCGGTCAGTCACGACCCAGCCGCCGACGACGTTGAGCGTGCCGAGCAACACCGCGGCGATCGCAATGATGTAGCCGAGCGTGTCGTGTACTGATCCGGCCACTGTGAGCGCACCCACCAGCACGATCCCGTGGATGAAGTTGGTGCCCGACATGAGCGGCGTATGCAACATCGTCGGGACCTTCGAGATGAGCAGGAACCCGACGAACACGGCCAGCGCAAAGATGAACGCGCCGAGCGCGAGCGTCTGTCCCGGCGTCAACCCCCCGCTCATGCGCTCGCTCCCTGCAGCAATGCCTCGATCTGCTCGCCGACCGGTTTGCCCTCGTGCGTGATGCATGTCTGGCTGATCACCACGTCGTCGAAATCGAGATGCACCTGACCGTCCTTGAGGATCTGATTGATGAATCGCGTGGCGTTGTGGGAGTAGAGCTGGCTCGCCTGGCCCGGAATGGACGCGGGAAGGTTCGTCGGTCCGAGGATGAGCACGCCGTGGTCGACGACCTCCTCATCCGGGCGCGTGAGCTCGCAGTTGCCGCCGCCGGGCGCGGCGAGGTCGACGATCACCGAGCCGCTGCGCATCGAGGCGACCATGTCGGCGGTGACCAGGATCGGCGCCTTGCGGTTGGGGATCTGCGCGGTGCTGATGACGATGTCGAACTCGCGCACGTGCTCGGCGAGCACCTGGTGCTGGCGCTCCTGGGCGTCGGCAGCGAGCTCTTTCGCATAGCCGCCGGTGTCCTGCGCGGTATCGGACTCGACACCGGTCTCGACGAACCGCGCGCCGAGCAACTCGACCTGATCACGCACCGCGGGGCGCACGTCGAACGCCTCGACCACGGCACCGAGGCGCCTGCACGTCGCGATCGCCTGCAACCCGGCAACACCGGCGCCGAGGATGAGCGCTCGCGCCGGGGTGATCGTTCCGGCGGCGGTCATCATCAGCGGGAAGATGCGCGGCAGCCGGTACGCGGCCATGACCGCCGCGTGATAGCCGGCGAGCGTTGCCATCGACGAGAGCACGTCCATGTCCTGCGCGCGGCTGATACGGGGCATCGCCTCCAGCCGGAACGCGGTCACGCCCTGATCGATGAGCGCTCGCACCATGTCCGGGTCGCTCGCTGGCTCGAGGACGCCAACGAGAATGGCGCCGCGCTTGAGCTGTTTGACGAACGCCGCGTCCGGCCGGCGCACGACCATGACGATGTCCGCGCCGGCGAGCAGCGCGGCACGATCGGCGACCACGTCGGCGCCCACCTCGGTGTAGGCGGCGTCGGGGAGCCCGGCGGCCGTCCCGGCGCCGGCCTGAATGGCTACTGTGGCGCCCGTGGTCATCAACTGCGTGATCGAGCGGGGGACCAGGGCGACCCGGGTCTCACCGGGCGCGGTTTCTGTTGGGGCGGAGATGCGCACGGGGAGGGACTCTACGGGTCGGCGTTGCGGACGCGATGCTCGCTGACGACGGCGCGGCGATCGAGGCCCGGGTCCGCGACCGGCTCGAGGCCCTCGGCGTCGCGCACGAGATCGTCGAATGCGATCCAGATTTCGCCGACACCGCAGCCTTCTGTGCGCGCTACGGCTTCCCTCCGGAGCAGGCAGCGAACATGATCATCGTCGCCTCGCGCAAGGACCCGTCGGTGGCGTGCGGGTGCGTGGTCCTCGCGACGTGCCGTCTCGACGTCAACCACACCGTCTGCGACCTGCTTGGGGTGCGCAAGGCGTCGTTCGCGAGCGCCGATCAGACCCGTGAGCTGAGCGGGATGTTGATTGGCGGCGTCACGCCGTTCGGCCTGACGGCGCCACTGCCGCTGTACATCGATTCGCATGTGATGGAGCAGGAACGGGTGCTCGTCGGCGGCGGCAGTCGCTCGATGAAGGTCGTGCTCGCGCCGGCGGGCCTGCTGCGAATCCCCGGCGCCACCGTGGTCGAGGGGCTCGCGAACGTGTACGAGGCACCGGCGCCGTGACTCGCATGACGAAGGCGGCCGCGCACGTCGTCAAGGCGGACCCGGCATTTCGGCGGATCGTGGACACGTCGCCGCCGATGCACGTGCAGCCGGAAGATGGGTCGCCGTTTAAGTCGCTGCTGAGCGCGATCGTGTTCCAGCAGCTCGCGGGAGCGGCCGCGCGGACGATCCACGGTCGAGTGGTTGCCGTCCTCGGCGGCGCCCCGGTGTTCCCCGAGAGCGTGCTGGCTGCGAAGCCCGAGGCGCTGCGAGGTGCCGGTCTGTCCGGCAACAAGCTCGCGGCGATCATCGACCTCGCGGCGAAGTTCATCGATGGGACGGTGCCGATGCACGACCTGGATGACCTCAGCGATGACGAGATCGTCGCTCGCCTGGTGACCGTTCGAGGCGTGGGCCGGTGGACTGCCGAGATGTTCCTCATGTTCCAGCTGTGCCGCCCCGACGTCTGGCCGGTGGACGACCTCGGCGTACGCAACGGCTGGGCGCGGATCCATTCCATGGAGACGCCGCCCACCGCGAAGGAGCTGGCGGCGCTCGGCGACCCCTTCCGTCCGTACCGGAGCACCGCCGCCTGGTACTGCTGGCGGGCCGCGGCGCCCGTTCCCAAACCGGCCGAGGCAGCCAAGGCAAGCAAGCGCAGCGCTACAGCTGCGGGTCGACGACCACCTTCCCGCCCGAAGCAGGCGTGATCAGTTCTTCGAACACATCGGGGACTTCCGCGAGCGACACCCGCCGCGTGACGATGCGGGCGATGCCCGGATCCGCGGCCAGCATCGCCAGCGAGGCCTCGAAATCTGCGGTGCCGGACGCGATGCTCCCGATGATCTCGATCTCGCGCGTCACCCACATGATCGGCGCGACGGTCGTCTCGCCGAAGGGGACCCCGACGAGCACGAGGCGGCCGCCGGGAGCGACGAGGTCGGCGGCTGCCTGAAGCAGCGGCGCGTACCCGGAGCACTCGATCACCGCTGCTGCCGGGGGCACGAGACTGCGCACCTCGCGGATCTCGGCAACGGCGCCGGTCGCACCGAGATCGAGCGCGAGCTGCCGGCGATCGGCGACGGGGTCGACGCCGATGACCGGCGCCACGCCTCGCGCACGGAGCGTTGCGACCGTGAGCAAGCCGATCGGTCCAAGACCGACAACGACTGCCGCGTCACCCGGGTGGACATGCGCCCGCTCGACGCCGTGGATCGCGACCGACAGGGGCTCGACGAGGCAGGCGTGCTCGAGGGCGAGCCCGGCCGGCAGCCGGTGGAGGAGGTTCGCGGGGACGGCGACGCGCTCGGCGAAGCCGCCGTCGCGAGCGAAACCGATGCCTGCGGTGAGTGCCATCGCGCAGCGATACCCGGCGCCGGCAAGGCAGTCGACGCACGACCCGCACGGGATCTTGGGATCGACGACAGCGGCGTCCCCGACGCCCCAGGCGGTCACACCGTCGCCGACGGCAACCAGGGTGCCCGCCAGTTCGTGCCCGGGCACCGTGCCCGTGAACAGCCCCACCTTGTACGAGCTGAGGTCGGAGCCGCAGATGCCGCAGCCGTCGACCTGCAGCACGACCTCGCCGGGAATCGCCTCAGGCTCGGGAAGGTCCTCGACCTCGACGGCGTGCGCCTCGAGAAGCTTGACCGCTCGCATCGCTCACATCAGCCCGAGCTGGGCCACCATGCGGAGGAGCGCCGAGAGGACGGCCGGGTCCGTCTGGACATCGATCACGCTGCAGACACGCGCGGCGAGTGAGCGCTCGAGCGCCGGGAGGAGCTCATCGAGTGTCTCGACGCGTTCGCCGTGGCCGCCGAGCGATTGCGCGAGCCGGTCGTAGCGGACGCCCGGCAGCGTGCTGGCAACGTGACGTCCCGGCCCGAAGGCGGCGTCCTGCTCGTGTTGCACGTCGACCCATCCGGCGTTGTTCGAGACGACCACCACGATCGGCAGCTGGTGCCGGACCGCGGTATCCACCTCCATTGCGCTCAGCCCGAACGAGCCGTCGCCCGTGAACAGGAAGACGGGCTCATCCGGACGTGCCGCCTGCGCCGCGAGCGCGAACGGCATGCCGACGCCGAGCGTTCCCAGAGCGGTGGTGGTGCTGAGCAGACGGCCCGGCAGCTCGGCGTCGAAGTACGCCAGTGCCCACGCGAGCGCGTCCCCGCCGTCGGCGACGAGCGTCGCCCGCCCGGCATGGCGCTCGCGAACGAACCCCGCGAGCTCGCGCGCGACAGCGCCCGCGTGAAGGAGTGCTCCCTCGTGCTCCTCGATCTGGCGGTCCCAGAACCCGAGCGATGCGGCGGCGAGCGCTTTTGCTTGCGCCAGCCACTCCTCGCGGCCCGGGCGGGACGAACCCCACGAGTTCGCAGACATCGCGGACGACGGAGGCGATGTCGCCGACGACCGCGATATCGGCGGCCCGGTTCCCACCAAGGCGGTCGGCGGCGATGTCGACCTGCAACATCGTCTGGTCGGAGCCGAAGAGGGGCGCGCTGCCGTACATCACGTTCGCGTTGAATGCCGAGCCGAGGACGAGCACGCAGTCCGAGCTCGGAATCGCGAGACCGCCGTGGACGAGCGACCCCAGGCTCCAGGGATGCGAGTCGGGGATGACGCCACGCGCGGCGCTTGCGGTGATCACCGGGATCTGCGCGCGCTCGGCGAAGCGGGCGATCTCGGCCCCGGCAACGGACCAGAACGCGCCGCTGCCGGCCACGATGACCGGACGCTCGGCAGCGGCGAGTGCGGCCACGAGCGATCCGATCTCGGCGGGCGCTGCGGCCGGACGCGCGATCGACGCCGGGAATCCGGGCGGGACGACCTCCAGGGGCGCGGCATTGGCGTACACCGAGTCGGCGTCGATGTCGAGGTACACCGCGCCGGGGCAGCCACTGCGTGCGCGGTACAGCGCCTCCGCGACGTAGCGGGGTACCCGGCCGGCCTCCGTGCAGCTCGCCGCCCACTTGGTCGCGGGCGCGGCGATGGCGCGCTGATCGATATCCATGACCGCCCCCCGGCCCTGCTTCGACAGGCCGGTCCGGCCCGCGAGCAGCACCATCGGAACGCTCCACGCGCCGGCATCGATCAGACCGATCAGGCCATTCGCGAAACCCGGCCCCGCAGTCACGGCGGCGACACCGGCGTCCCCGGTGGCGAGCGCCCAGCCTTCGGCGGCGAGGGCTGCCGCGCCTTCGTGGCGTGTGTCGACCACGTGGATGTCCTCGTCGATGCACGCGTCGAGGAACGGGAGGATGTGGCCGCCGGGGAGCGCGAAAACGGTGGTGACTCCGCGCTCGCGCAGCGTTCTCGCAATCAGCGCGCCGCCGTCGGTGCGCGCGTGGTCGCTCGCGTTGTGGAGTTGCTCGGCGGCGACATCAGGCATGAGTTCGGAGTGTATCGGCCGGTATCACCGGCGGGCACGGGAGGTGGGGGCTCGGCGGTCACGCCGCAACTGCGAAGGTAAGATGAGCGCCTTGCAGGACGAACCCGCGCCGGACGTGGAAATCGCCACGCCCGACGAGCCCGGCGGCCTCGGGATGCGGGCGCTGCGCAACACGATCCTCATCCTCGTGGTGCGCGTGGTCTCGCGGATCATCGCGCTCGTTGCCGTGATCATCATCGGCAATTTCCTCGATCCGACCAGGTTCGGCGAGATGCAGACGGCCATCACGTACGTGGGGCTCGTCGGAACGCTCACCGACCTTGGGTTCTCGGCCCTCTACGTCCGTGAAGGCGCTCGTCACACCGACGAGATCGCGCGCTACTGGAACAATGTGGCGTCGCTGAAAGTCGTGGGCGTCGCCGTCGGTCTGCCGCTCATCTTCGGCGCCCTGTACTTCGCCGGCGTGCGATCGCTGCTGTGGCCGTGTTTCGCGATCCTCGTGCTGTCCGGGTATCAACTCCTGCTGCGCAACACCCTGTACGCCATGCAGCGGCTCACGTTCGAGATCATCGAGATCGTTCCCGAAACGCTGGTGGTCTTCGCGCTGGTGCTCGTCGGCGTGCACATCCATGCGGACACGGGATTCTTCCTCTGGGCGTATGCGATTTCCTACGCGTTCGCCTGCGTGTACTTCGGGACAGTCCTCGTCTCGATGGGCGTGCTCCGGCCGGGCCTCGCGTTCGATCCGAAGCTGCTGTTCGGGTGGGTGCGCATCGCGATCCCGCTTGGGATCACGTTCATCATCACGACCGTCTACTTCAAGGTCGACGTGCCGATCCTGCAGCGATTCCGGCCGTACTCGGAGGTCGGCGATTACACCTTTGCGTACAAGCCGTTCGAGGCGCTGCTGTTCATTCCATTCGCGTTGCGCAGCGTCGTGTTCCCCGTCCTCTCCGTGTATCACCGGCGTTCGCCGACACGCGTGCTGCCGCTCGCCGAGAAGTTCTTCAAGGCGCTCGTCATCCTCGGATGGCCCATCACCGTGGGCGTCTTTCTGCTCGCCCCGCAGTTCAACAGCCTGCTCGAGCTCTATCCGGGTTCCGAGCCCGCACTGCAGATCCTCGCGCTCGCGATCGTCTTCATGTTCGCGGACAACACATTTGCCGCCACACTCAACGCCATCGACAAGCAGAACGTCTTCGCGTTTGTCGCGATGGTCGGGCTGGTGATCAACGTCGGGGTGAACCTGATCGTCATCCCTCGCTACGGATATCTCGGCGCCAGCTGGGCGGTGGTGGTGACCGAGGCAGCGCTCGTCGTGGTGGGGTGGGTCGTCCTGCGCGCGCAGCTCGGCGCGATTCGAGCAGTGAGCACCTCGTGGAAGGCGATCATCGCGGGGCTGGTCATGGGTGCGTTCATCTACGTCGCCAACCCTCACCAGAACCGCGTGCTCCTGTTCGTCGTGGTCATCGCCTCGGCGTTGATCTACTTCGCGATGCTGCTTGCGCTGCGCGTCGCGGACCGGGAGGAGTTGAGCTTGATCCGCAACGCGTTGCGGATCCGGCGTTAGACGGAGCCGGCAGCCACCGACACGTCGGCGAGCACGGCCATCGCCGCGTTGCGGCCGTTGATCGCCATGACGCTGCCTCCCGGATGCGTGCTGGCGCCGCACATGTACAGCCCGGGCATGGGAGTCCGCGGGCTGAACCGGCGGTCCCACATCTGATCCGGCAAGCATTCCCCCTGGAAGATGTGTCCCCCCGACAGGCCGACGGCCCGCTCGATGTCGGGCGGTGCGAGCACCTGGCGCGATTCAACGCACTCGAGGATATCGGGCGCGTGGCGGGCGATCTCCGCGAACGCCTCGTCGGCGACAGCTTCGCGGCGCTCGTCCCAGGTGCCGGCGGCGAGCGTGTACGGCGCGTATTCCGCGAACACGCTCATGACGTGCTTGCCCTCGGGCGCGACCGACGGATCGTAGGCGCTGTGGAAGTACAGCTCCGCCCAGCGCGGGGCGGGCTCACCGCGCCGGCTGCGCTCGTATGCCGCCTGCGTCTCGTCGACGCTGCGCGCGATGGTGACCATCGCCCGGTGCGGTGCGTCATAGGGACCGGCGGCCGTGAACGTCGGCAGGCGGGAGAGCGCGCAGTTGATCTTCAGGACAGGTCCTTCCATGCGCCAGTCGTTCACTTTGCTTGCAAACGACGCCGGAGCCGCGTCGGCGCACATCGCGAGCGTGCTGCGCGGATCGGCGTTCGACACCACGGTGCGGGCGGCAAGCCGGAAGCCGTCCTCCAGCACCACCGCCTCGCCGGGCAGGATCTCGGCGACGCGGGCACCGAGCGTGATCGTCACGCCGGCCTCCTGTGCGGCACTCGCGAGGGCGAACGACACGTTGCCCATCCCGCCCTGGACGTAGCCCCAGGCTCCCGAACGGCCCTCGATGGTCCCCATCGAGTGCATCGCGTGAATTGCGGCGGTCCCTGCGTCGCGCGGCCCTGCCCAGGTGCCGATCAGGCCCTGCCCGTGCAGCGCTGTGCGCAGGCGCTCGTCGCTGACGTGGCGCTCGATGACCGAGGCGATCAACTCCTCGAACATCACCTCGATGAGCTCGGGATCGTGGCCGAGCAGCTCCTCGAGTGCGGGCCGGGCCGGGCTGTCACCGACCCACGTGTCGTGCGGCTCGGCGCGCAGCGCCGTGCGGATGCGCGCGAAGAGCTGCTCGTAGCGCGTGTAGCCGTCGGCGTCGCCGGGGCTCATCGCGGAGATGACCTGGTGGTTGCGCGCCGAGTTCGTCCCAGAGGCTCAGTGCCGTGCCGTCGTCAAACGGGCACCAGAGGTGCGGATCGACGAGGTGGACGCGGTATCCGTGACGCCGGAGCTCCAGCTCGTCGATCACGCGCGGATGCAGGAGCCCGACGAGGTACGCACATGGGCTCACGACAAAGCCCTGGTCCTCGAACGGGCGCTCGAGCGTGCAGGCACCGCCGAGTCGATCGCGCGCCTCGAGCACCAGGACTCGCTGTCCGGCACGGGCGAGATACGTCGCGGCCGTGAGCCCGTTGTGGCCTGCGCCGACGACGATCGTGTCCCAGCGCTGCGTGCCGGCGGGCGTGCTCACGCGCGTGCCCGGAGCAGTGTGCTCGCCTGCCGGCGCTCGCCACGACCTTCGCGGAGCGCGTCACCGAGCACGGCCTGAAAGTGCTCGGCCTCATCCGGGGTCAGCGCCGCCTCCATGAGCGCTCGCGTCGTCGCTGCCAGCGGATTCGGGGCAGTGTCCAGGAAGACGTCGAGGTCGTCGCGCGCCGGAGGCGAAGCGAGTGAGAGATCGGTCTGCACGTCGATGTCGTGGAACCCCGCGTCGTGGGCCATGGCGATGAGGTCGCGATCGTCGAAACCGCACAGCAGGTCACTGTCGGCCGTGCCGGTCGAACGCTCGAATGCGACGAGCTTGCGCTCGAGGTCGGTCACCGCAGTGACGTCGTACCCCCACAGATATCCGGGCCGGTCTGCCGCCATCCAGATATTGAGCGGCTCGCCGATCGACAGCCGTCCATCAGGCCGAAGCACGCGGTGGTATTCATCGAACACGTGTCCGGGATCTTCGATGAAGAGCAGCACCGCGCGCTCGACCACGACGTCGACCGACGCGGTGGGGATCAGGGAGAGGTCGACCGCCGTGGCAGGGACAAAGCGCGAGCGATCGAGCGACCCGAGCCGCTCGACCTCGCGACGGCAGTCATCGAGCGACGGCTCCGACACGTCGGAGAAGATGACCCGCCCCTTCGGTCCGACTCGATCGAGCGCGGCGAGCCCGAGCAAGCCCTGGCCGGTGCCGACGTCCAGGACGGTCTCCCCAGGATTGATATCCGCGCGATCGAGAATGCGGTCCCGAACGGTCGCGAGCCGGGCGAGATTGACCGCGCGCATCTGTTCACTGCCGCCGTCGCGTCGAGTGCGGAGCCACGAGGCCCAGACGTCGGTGTCAGCCACGTGGTGTGGGGACGAGCACGATCTTGCCCACGGCGCCGCCGGCCTCCATGAGGCGATGCGCCTCGGCGGCCTGGTCGAAGGTCAGCGTCTGATCGATCACCGGGCGCAGCCTCCCGTCGGCGAGCGCCGGGACGACGCCGGCGGCGAACGCCGCGACGATGCCCGCCTTCTGTTCCGCAGGACGCGCGCGCAGCGCGGTCGAGATCAGCGACACGCGGCGTCGCATCATCACGCCGAGGTCGATGTCGGTGTGCGTGCCTCCCTGCATGCCGATCACGACGACGCGGCCGTCGTTCGCGACCACATCGAGATTCCGCTCGAGGTACGACGCTCCCATGATGTCGAGCACGACATCCGCACCGCGGCCGTCTGTGACCTCACGCGTCCGCGCCACAAAGTCCTCGGTGTTGTAGTTGATGCCCACCTCAGCGCCAAGCTCGATGCATCGGGCGAGCTTCTCGGCGCTGCCGGCGGTGACGACCACCCGGCATCCGTGCAGGCGCGCCAGTTGAATCGCAGCCGTGCCGACGCCCCCGCCGCCGCCATGGATGAGCACGGTCTCGCCGTGCGTGAGCCGTCCGCGCGTGAAGAGCGCGTCGTGGGCGGTGATGAAGACCTCGGGTATGCCGCCCGCATGGATCATGTCAACGTTGGCTGGAACGTGCACGACCTGTGTGGCACGCACTGCCGCCAGCTCCGCGTAACCGCCACCCTCGAGGAGCGCCATGACCGTATCTCCGGCGCTCAGGCCGGTGACTCCGGCGCCGACCTCCACGACCTCGCCCGACGCTTCCAGACCGAGCACATCGCTCGCTCCGGGCGGTGGCGGATAGAACCCCTGGCGCTGCAGCAGGTCGGCGCGGTTGACACCGGCCGCGGTGACGCGGAGCACCACCTGGCCTGCATCGGCATGCGGATCGGGCCGCTCCTCGACGTGCAACTCCTCGGGACCGCCCGGCTTCGCGACCACGACTGCACGCATCTGTCAGCCGCGGATGAGGCGCGTCAGCGCCGGCTAGGAGATCAAGCCGGGGAGTGACGACGCGGCCATCGGGCCCGTCCACACCGCACCAAGGCCGGCCGTGTTCGAGAACTGCGCAAATGGGATCTGCCAGTCGCCCTCGCCGTCGGAATAACCGGCGTTATAGCCGGTGTTCGAGATCTGGACGACGTCGCCCGGGATGCTGAAGTTGTAGTAGGTGGTGGCGCGCGCCGTGCTGAGGTTGACGCAACCGTGGGAGACGTTGTCCCGACCCTGGTTCCCGACCGACCACGGGGCTGCGTGGATGAAGTACCCACTCGTCGAGATGGCCGTGTCCTCGTACACCGGGTCGTCGTAGTACTCGGATCCGCCCGGGATGCATGCCGCCGGCGTGTGGAACGTCGGGCAGGACTTCATGACGACAACCGGCGTCTTGTAGAGAACGATCAGCGTTCCCTGGATGGTCGAGAAGCCACCCTTGCCGAGGCTCACCGGCCAGGTGGCCATCAGCTTCCCGCTGTTGTAGACCTTCATCGTGTGCGTGAGGTTGTTGATGATCGAGACGTGGCTGGCGCCGATGGTGAAGCTCGACGTCCAATCGCCAAGTCCCCACAAGCCATTGCCCACGTCAAACCCCTTGAGGTTCGCGGTCACGGTGACCTTGGTGCCCGCGGGCCAGTAGGTCTGCGTCCGGAAGTGCACCTCGTTGGCGGCGAGCCAGTGCCACGCGCCGAGCACGGCGGGGGTCGAGGTGACCTGAATCCGTTCGAGGAGCGCCGCGCGCTGCCCCGTGGGGATGTTGGTGTTGAAGTGCAGATCGATCGTCTCGCCGACGCCGACCGTCTCGCCGTTGAGCGGCGTCATCCCGGTGAGCAGGCGACCTGAGGCGGTCAGCGTGCTGAACGATGACGTGGTGCTGGTCGTCGAACCGGCGGAGCTTGTCGCTGTGGCCACGACTGTGTAGTGCGCGCCTTCATCGAGCGCCTGGCTCATCCGCCACGTCAGACCGTCGGGTGAAAGCACGCCGGAGAACGGCGTCGACGATCCCACTTCGGAGAGCGACACGGTGTCGAGGTGGCCGGTACTCGCCGTCACCACGATGGGCACATCGAGTCCGACTCCCGCCGTCGCGTTGGCGGGCGAGACCGCGATGGTTGGTGGACCGACGACGACCGGAGCACCGGCGACATGCACGCCGACAGCGGCGGCAGGTCCCTGGGTCCCGGGGAGGGCGCACGATGAGAGCAGCAGTCCGCCGAAGGCAATGCCTCCGACAAAGAGGCCTCCACGGCCCAGCCTCGTCAGGTCAGCCATTCAATTCCACCGTACCATTGTTCGGTCTCAGGGCGCGATCGACGTCCGAGTTCGCATTGCTAACGCCGGCGGCACCGCTGAGGTTTCGTCGTTCCACTTCACTGGGGGATGCTGACCCAATGGTATCGCTACTGCTCGATTGTCACGATCTCGCGGCACGCCTGGCGTCCGCCGCGCCGCCGCTCGTGCTCGACGTTCGCTGGACGCTCGGCGGTCCGTCCGGCGTGGGGGACTACCGCATCGGCCACATCCCCGGAGCGCAGTTCGTCGAACTCGAGACTGAGTTGAGCGCACCGCCGGGTCCGGGCCGCCATCCGCTGCCGAATGCCGCCGACTTCGAAGCTGCGATGCGGCGTCATGGCGTGAGCCCTTCGCGTCCCGTCGTCGTCTACGACGCGTCCACCGGCACGTCGGCTGCGCGCGCCTGGTGGTTGCTGCGCTACTTCGGCCATCCGGACGTCGCACTGCTCGACGGCGGTTACGCGGCATGGACGGCGGCGGGCCTGCCGGTCGCCGGGGGAGACGAACCGCCGGCCGTGGCAGGCGATTTCGAGGCGCGCGAAGGGGGGCTGCCGCTGCTCGATGCAGCCGGTGCGGCCGCGATGGCGTCGCGCGGCATTCTTGTTGACGCGCGAGCACCGGAGCGGTTCCGGGGCGAGGTCGAGCCCATCGACCCGATCGCCGGCCACATTCCCGGCGCACACAACCTGCCGGCCCAGCAGACGCTCGGCCCCGATGGGATGTTGCTGCCGCCCGACGTCTTGCGAGAACGCTTCGCTGCAGTCGGCGCCCGCCCTGGCGAACCGGTCGCCGTCTATTGCGGATCCGGCGTTGTTGCGACTCAGGAGGTCCTCGCCATGGCGGTCGCGGGCATCGACGCCGAGCTGTACGCCGGTTCGTGGAGCGAGTGGATCACGGATCCGAGCCGGCCCGTCGCGACCGGCGCCTAACGACTTAAAGAAGATGGGCCGGCGCTCCCCCGAACGCCGACCCCCTGATAAGAGCTGCACTCGACCGAGGCCTGACGCGGCGAACGCGTCGCACGAGCCTTGCGTCTCAAACGCAGAGTACCGCGAGAATCTGGCGCTGTAAAGCGAGCCCTTAAGGAAGGTCGTCACAACTGCCCAGTTGAGCGTACGCTAGCCGACATAGCGGGTCTACGGAAGTGGAGGCAGAGTGACCGCGGTTCTTCCTGACCGGTGGCTCAATGAGTTGAGCCGCGCCGCCCGAGACCTGCGTCTCGTGCGCGGCGACGGTCCGTACGTCTGGGATGACGAGGACCGCCGATACCTCGACCTCACGTCGAACGGCGGCACCACGCTGCTCGGCCACAACGATTCGCGCATCAACGACGCCATCAGCGCGCAACTCGGCGCGTTCACGGCTGTCCCGCCCGGCTTCGACTACGACCTTCGGGAGGAGCTCCTCGAAGCGCTGAGTTTCATCATCCCCACGGCCTTGACGCACGTCAGCTTCACGGCATCGGGATCGGAAGCCGTTGACCTGGCGATCACGTGGGTCGCCTCGGCATCGGAGCGCCCTCGTCTGATCGCCATGCAGCGGTCGGACCACGGCACCGGCATCGGCGGTCGAGCCGCGAGCATGGGGGACCGTCTGAGCGCGATTGCCGGACGGACTCTCGAGATCGTGCGCGTTCCGTTCGGGAGCATCGAGGCGCTCGAGGCGCAGCTCGACGACGGGGTTGCGGCCGTGATCGTCGAACCGGTGCAGGTCGAGGCCGGCGTCCGGATCCCGCCGCCGGGATATCTGGCGGAGGTGGGGGCGCTCTGCCGTCAGGTCGGCGCCCTGCTCGTCGTGGACGAGGTGCGCACCGCGCTGCGCATGGGTCCGACGCTCGCCTCCGCCGCAGCGGACGTGGCGCCTGACATCGTGTGCCTCGGGTCGTCGCTCGCCAACGGCATGCCCTTCGGCGTCACAGCTGTCGGCCCGACGATCGCGCGGCGCGCCCGCATCGCCGGGCGTGAGCTCGAAGCGTCGTGTCCGCCGCTCGTCTCCGCTGCCGCCAACGCGACCATCCGGACGGTGCTCGGGCCGACCTTGCGCGCGATGGCTGGGCTGACCTCGGATCGGCTGCAGTCGCGGTTGCGCGCACTGCGTCTCGGCGAGATCCGCGAGGTTCGCGGCTGCGGGTCGATGGCTGCCGTCGAGACGAGCCTGAACGCGCCGATGTTGCTGCGCCACCTGCAGCGGCGCGACGTGCTCGCACTGCCCGGTGGGCCGGGCTGCGTCCGTTTCATGGCCCCGCTCATCCTCGATCGCCGCGAGGCGGACGTGGTCGTCGAGACGCTGGCCGCGGTCATCCTGGCCAGCCGGCCCCCGCGGCGCCGGGCCGCCGCCGAACCCGACGATGCTGCCGACGTCGAGCTTGCCGGCCGTGCGGCGCGACCGCGGTCGCAACTCCGGCGAGCCGGCAACTAGACCGCCGGGTCAGTCGCGAGCTGTCAGTTGAGACGCTCGACGATCATCGCCATCCCCTGACCGCCGCCGACGCACATCGTCTCGAGCCCGATCGCCTTGCCCGCGGTCTGGAGGTCGTTGAGCAGTGTGCAGAGAATCCGGGCGCCCGTCATGCCGAAGGGATGGCCGAGCGCGATCGCTCCGCCGTGGGGATTGAGGCGGTCATCGAAGGGGTCGAGCCCAATGCCGCGCGCCGACGGAATCACCTGTGCGGCAAACGCCTCGTTGATCTCGACGATATCGACGTCGTCGATGGTCATGCCGGCACGCTTGAGCGCCTGCTTGGACGCCTGAATCGGCCCGAGCCCCATGAATTCCGGCTCCAGGGCGGTGAGGCCGGTGGCGACGATGCGCGCGAGTGGCTTGATGCCGAGCTCCGCCGCGCGCGTGTCCGACATGATCACCACCGCGGCAGCGCCATCGTTCAGCGGGCACGCGTTGCCGGCGGTGACCGTGCCGTTCTCGCGAAACACCGGCTTCAGCTCGGATAGCTTCTCGAGCGTGGTCTCGCGCCGCGGTCCATCGTCCTTGGTGACGGTGCCACCGCCGTCGGGCAGGGTGATGGGCACGATCTCGCGGTCGAAGAACCCGTCGTCCTGCGCCGCAACTGCCCGCTGCTGGCTGCGCAGGGCGAACCGGTCCATCTCCTCGCGTGAGATCTCCTCGCGCGCTGCGACGTTTTCCGCTGTCTGCCCCATGGCGATGTAGACGTCGGGGAAGCCCTCGGGATTGCCGGGCTCGAGGCGCTCGTTGCGGCACTGGCCCATGTCGCTGCTCCCGTTCGCGAAACGCGAGACGCATTCGACGCCGACGCTGAGGAAGACGTCGCCCTCACCGGCGCGGATGGCGTGAGCCGCCATGCGGGTGGTCTGCAGCGATGACGAGCAGTACCGGGTGACGGTCGTTCCAGGGACGTCGAGGCCGGTCAGGATGCTGATGACACGCCCGAGGTTGAAGCCCTGCTCACCACCCGGGAGGCCGCAGCCGCAGATGAGGTCCTCGATAGTTGAGCGGTCGAGCTCGGGAAGACGGTCGAGCACCTGGTTGACGACGTTGGCCGCGAGGTCGTCCGGGCGGACGTTCACGAGCGAGCCTTTCATTGCGCGCCCGATGGGCGAGCGTCCGAGGGCGACGATGACTGGCTCAGGCATGGGGCGGTCTCCGTTGGGGTTAAACGCGAAGGGCCGGGTCACGCGACCCGGCCCTTCCAGTATCGATGTTCCTAGCCCTTGGCCAGCGCCTTGACGAAGAGGGGCGCCCAGACGGTCCCCACTCCGCTCGCCAGGTCGTACCCGGTTCCAGCCGAGAAACCGTTGACCGTGGTCAGCTTGTTGCCGTTGTGGGCGTTGTCGAAGATGAACGAGTTGTTCCCGGAGGTCACGTCGACGATGCCGGAACTCGACTTGCCTTCCATCGCGTACAGCGTGGGATTGAGGAGACCGAGGTCGTGTCCCGCAACCTGGTCGGCGATCGCCACGATGCCCGAGAAGAGCGGCGATGCCTCGCTGGTCCCACCGAAGAGGTACCAATTCGGGCCGAGCGGCTCGAAGCTGATGTACACGAGGGCCGCGCCATTGACAGCGGAGCTCATCGAGATGTCCGGCGTGCCGCGATGCGCGCCGACCACGTCAGCCACAGAGTTCTGGTACGCCGGCCGCGCGAAGATGATCGACTTGCCGCCACCGCCTGCGCAGCAGGATGTCGGATCTGTGGACGAGCCACCGACAGCGCTGTTCAGGTCGTTCCACACAGTGTCGTTGCGTGGGGCCGAAGGACCGGTGCCGCTTGCGTTGGCGTGCAGCTGCGTGCCACCGAGCGAGGTGACGAGCGGGTCGGACGACGGCCACGAGTTGACCCTCTTGGCGTAGCAGCATGTGCCGTCGAGGAACGCGTTGGTGGCACCGTCGTCGCCGGCCGAGGCGAGCACGGTGACGTTGTGCTTCTCAGCGTTCTTGTAGGCGCTGCGGAGGTTGAGGATCGACTGCGCCGTGGGGAATGTCTGCTCGGTCGCGCCGAAGCTCTGCGAGATGACATCAGCCATGTGGTGGTTGATGACGTAGTTCTCGGCCGCAACGATCTGCGGGAACCCGGTGACACCCTCGGTCTCGGCGACCGGGGTCTCGACCAGCAGGATGTTCGCGCCAGGTGCCATGGAGTGCGACATCTCGACATCGAGGGTCGTCTCCTCAGCCCAGCCGACCATGGTGTCGTTGTTGGGGTCGAAGGGCGGAATCGCCCCGACCGGGTGGATGATCGTCAACTTGGGATTGGGCAGCCCGAGCTCCGAGTCGAACGTCTTGAGGTCGGCCCGGATCGTTGGTGAGCCGTAGGAGTCGACGATCGCGATGGTCTCGCCCTTGCCATTCCAGCCGCCCGCATACAGCGTCGGGAGGCCGTAGTGGTTCTCGAGCTGGACGCCCGAGTAGCACGGGATGGCGAAGTCGGTGAGGCATTCCGCGGTGGTGGGCACCTGCGCGCCGGCGAGATGGCCGACAAGCGTGCCCGTGATGGCGGGGATTGGCGCTACCGAAGCGGTCGCCTGGGTTGCGGCGGCAAGTCCGGGCAGAGCGCTCGCGGCGCCGATCGCTGCAATCGTGCCGGAAATGACCGTCCGGCGGATAGATCCTGGACCCATATGCAATACCCCCAGTTCCTCGACTTTTTGGCAATGGTGCGGGCACACCCGCCTGCCTGAATCGGGTCAGTCTGACCATCCGGGTCACCGAAGGTCAAGGGAAAAGGTCAGCCGGCGACGGCGAGCGGTTCTCCTGTCACGGAGACGCGATTCCTGCCGAGGCGCTTCGATTCGTACATCGCATCGTCCGCCGAGCGCACGAGCGCGTCCTCGGCGATGGTGATGCCCGTCGCCACCCCGATGCTGATCGTCAGCAGAACCGACGTCGAGCCGAGGTTGACGGGGGTCGCCGCGACCGCGGATCGGAGCCGCTCGGCGAGCACGAGCGCTGCGGCAGTGCCCGTGTTGGGCAGGAGCACGAGAAACTCTTCGCCTCCCCATCGCCCCACGAGGTCCTCAGTACGCACCACGCTCCGCAGGCGGCATGCGACCTGTTTGAGCGCGCGATCGCCGCCGGCGTGACCCGCCGTGTCGTTGACACCCTTGAAATGATCGACGTCGATGAGCAGGACGCTGAGCGGCTCCTGGCGGCGACGCGCGACGCTCAGCAGCACCGTGAGCTGCTCGTCGAGGTGCCTCCGGTTGTACAGCTCGGTGAGGCTGTCGACACGCGCCAGCCGGTCGAGGTCGACGCTCAGCCGGTCGAGACGCTCTCTGCCGTCGAGGTACCGGAACATGAGGAGGAGACCGACGGCGATGCCGATCGAGAACAACGCATAGACCACCCAGGGCACCCAGAACGTGAATCCATCCAGGGCGGAGTAGAGGCTTGCTGTCGGCACGCTCACGACCACGCGCCAGGGTGTTCCGGCGATCGGCTGCATCGCGAAATACGTCTGCTGCGAGCTGTCGATGATCCCGTAATTGCTCGTCGCGATCGCAGCCGCGAGGCTCGGATCGGCGCTCTTGAGTGTATGAATGGCTGATTCGCTCAGCACCGGGTTGCTCGTGACGATGTTCCCGCTCGCATCGATGAGATATCCCTGGTGGCCGGCATAGGGAATCGCGTTCGACAGATAGTCGGCAAGCGGCGTCTCAGCGATCTCGTACGCGCCGCTGTACACGCGCCGCGTCCCGTCACTCGCAGTAAACGGGGTTGCGAAGGCGACGACCGGGATGTGGAGCGCAGCCGACAGCGTGACATCGGACACGGTGGCGTGTCCCGTCTCGGCGGCGGCCAGGTGCGGGTATCGGCTCGCGAGATTGCTGCCGATGAGCGCCGGGTTCGGGGGATCGATCGCCATGAGGTCGCCTCGATCGTCGAGGAGCACGCCGGCCGGGAAGCCGAATGCCTCGTCAACCGACTCGAAGCCTGTCTGACTTGGCGGCGTGCCGCCGAGTTGTTCGGTGGCTGCCCGCCGCTCCCTTGACGCGAGCTGGCTCACGTATGTCGCGACGAATCGCGACGCGATGTCTGCGCGCAGCTGGAAGGTGGTCTGCTCGTCGTTCCGCCCTTGTGCCTGCGAGGCGGTCAGCGCGATGGCAATACCCGCAACGACGATCACGGCGACGGCCGCAACACCCGCGCGCCCTGCCCGGAAGCGGCGCATGGCCGGATTGTCGACGCAGCGCCGGTTCGGCCGGTCACCGACTGCCATCGCATTGGTTACGGTGGTGCGGGGCGGCGTCTTTCGATCGCATAGCCCGCACGTCGCGTTTGCGGGCGGAGTCGTGGGCCGACTATTCTCGCCGCGTGAGCTATTTCGTCACCGGGGCAACGGGGTTCATCGGCCGCCAACTCCTCCCGCTCCTGCTGGCGAGAGATGACGACGTCTTCGTCCTCATCCGCAAAAGCTCCGTCGAGCGCTTCGAACGGCACCGCCGCCGGCTCGATCCCAGCGGTCAGCGCCTCCATGTCCTCGGCGGCGACCTCACCGAGCCGGGGCTCGCCCTGGAGGCCGCCGATCGCGACCGGCTCCGCGGCGGCCAGGTGTTCCACCTCGCCGCGGTCTACGACCTGACGGCGCCGGAGGAGGAGACGGAGCGCGCCAACGTGGCCGGCACCCGCAACGTCGTCGCCGTCGCCAACGAGATCGGCGCGTCGCGCCTGCACCTGGTCAGCTCCATCGCCGTCGCGGGACGCTTCAAAGGCACGTTCACGGAAGCGATGTTCGACGAGGGTCAGGACCTCGAGCATGCCTATTACCGGACCAAGCACGAGTCGGAGCGCATCGTCCGCGAGGAGGCGACCGTCCCGTGGCGCATCTATCGTCCGGGCCTGGTGATCGGCTCGTCGGAGACTGGGGAGGCGGACCGCGTGGACGGCCCGTACTACGCGTTCAAGCTCATCCAGCAGATGCGCGACGCCTTCCCGCAGTGGGTGCCGTTCATCGGGCCGGAGGGTGGCCCGTTCAACCTCGTTCCGGTCGATTTTGTCGCAAAGTCGATCGACCACATCGCGCACGTCGACGCCCTGGACGGGCGTGCATTCCACATCGTCGACCCCGCGCCGCTGTCGCTCGGCGACACGCTGAACACGTTCTGCCGCGCCGCGCACGCGCCGGAGTTCGCGCTGCGAATCGACCGGCGCATGGCCCGGATGCTCCCGGGGGGATTCTCGGCGGTGGGCTCGCTGCCGGCGGTCAAGCGGATGCGCGAGCAGGCGCTGGCCCGCCTCGGCATTCCTGAAGCTGCGTTCACGTATATGGACTATCCCGCGACGTTCGACGCCACCGAAGCGCAGGCGGCGCTCTCCGGCAGCGGGATCGTCTGCCCCCCGTTGCACGACTACGCATGGAAGGTCTGGGACTATTGGGAGCGCCACCTGGATCCGCAGCTGCCGACGCCGGCGAACGTCCGTCGCGTTGTGGGCGAACGCGTTGTGGTCGTCACCGGCGCGTCGAGCGGCATCGGTCGCGCGGTGTGCAGCCATCTTGCCGCGTCGGGGGCGATCATCATCGGCGTCGCCCGTCGTGTCGAGCAGCTCGAGGAGATGCGCGACGAGGTCGCGAAGATCGGTGGCAAGGCGTACGTCTATCCGACGGACCTCAGCGACCACGACGCGTGCACGCACCTCATCGAACAGGTCATCGCCGATCACGGCCGCGTGGATGTCCTCATCAACAATGCGGGGCGCTCGATTCGCCGATCGGTGCTCGACTCGCTCGACCGCTTCCACGATTTCGAGCGGACGATGAAGCTGAACTACTTCGGCGCGATCGCGTTGATCATGGCGGTGATCACGGGGATGCGCGAACGCCAGGACGGGCACATCATCAACATCACCTCGATCGGCGGCCAGGCGTACCCGCCGCGCTTTGCCGCATACGTGGCAAGTAAGAACGCGCTCGACGGCTTCTCACGCTGCTTCGCTCCCGAGGTCGCCGCGGAAGGCATCGCCGTCACGACGATTCACATGCCGCTCGTGCGCACGCCGATGATCGCGCCGACGGGGATGTACAAGAACTTCCCGACGATCAGCTCCGACGAGGCCGCCGACATGGTCGTTGAGGCGCTGATCAAGCGGCCGCACGAGGTGTCGACGCGCGTCGGCAAGTTCGGCGAGCTCGTGCACGCGATCGCACCCAACGTGCACCAGCTGATCATGGCGGGCGCGTTCCACATGCTCCCCGACAGCACGTCGGCCCGCGAGGAGGGTGAGCGCGGCGATCAACCGGTGACTCCCGAGGCCTACGCGCTCGGGATGCTCATGCGCGGCATCCACCTGTGATCACTCGAACCGGCCCGCGCTGCCGCACTATTGCCGGTGCAACACAAGAGCGGCGACCAGGAGGACACCATGGCCAAGCGTAGTGACCAGATCGACCTGCTCAGCGGGGTCGATCTCTTCGGCGGTCTGTCGAGGAAAGAGGTCGGTCTGGTGCTGCAGTACATGCGCGACCACGAGTTTCCCGCGGGCCGGGTCGTGGTCAGCGAAGGGGAAGAGGGTGGCAGGTTCTTTCTCATCGTCTCGGGGAACGCGGTCGTGCGCCGGGGCGGGAGGCGCATCCGCAAGCTCGGGCCGGGCGACTCCTTCGGTGACATCGCGCTCATCGACGGCGGCCCTCGGTCCGCAACCGTCGAGGCGGAGACGCCGCTGACCACGCTGTCCCTGGCGACGTGGAACTTCAAGGGGGCGCTGCGCGAGAACCCGAGCATCGGGTACAAGCTCCTGCTCGTGCTGTGCAAGCGCTTGCGCGAGGCGGAGTCGCGCGCGGCGATCTGACCTCGGCGATCAGACGGCGTCAGGAGTGTTCGCGAGCCGTCGCTTGCGAATCGTGAAGTACCCGCGAAGCCCGATCGACAGTCCGCCGAACAGGATGAAAAGGACGATGGCGGTGACGATGGGCGCACTGCCGGGGTGCGCTGCCGTCGACTGCGGGCGCAACTCCACCTCGAGCAAGCCGAAGACCGCGATCCCGAAGGTCACCGCCCATGCTGCGCGGCTCCACGCGACGAGCGTCCCGCCGGGGAGAAAGCGCAACGGCAGCAGGCCGATGACGCTGCCGACGAGTTCGCCGATGAACAGCGACGCGAGCACGTCTGCGGCGACAAGCGTGAAGAACCCGGCATCAGGGTTGGTGGCCGCGCCGTGTACCGGGACCCAGGCAAACCACGCGAGCACGGCGATGACAAGGCTGGCGATGGACCCGAGCGCAACGCTGTGGCCTGCCTCGTTTTTCGCAAGCGTTCCGGCAAAGGCCACCCCTGCGATCACCCCGTAGAGGTACCCCGGCTGGAACGCGGAGAGCCGCGAGACAAGGACGCACGTCGCGGCGACGGCGAGGCCGGCCGGCAGCGCATGGAACTGCCACTTGATGTCGAGTCGTCGCGCCCGGCGGTATGTGTAATTGACCAGCGCCGAGACCGTGACGCCGATGAGGATAGCGAGGATGACGGCGAGATATGTTGCTGCGGAGCGGCCGTTGACGCCGAACTTCGGGTCGTTGAGGCCGCCGAGCACCGCTCCGACAAGCACCACGACCGCGAAGATGAGCGCGGAGCGCATCGTCGTCGAGGACTCCGACGCCTCACGCCGCAGTCGCTGCAGCCAGCGCAGGCGTCGTGTTGCGATGGCGCGAATCTCGTCGTAGTTCTCCTCGAACGTGCGGTTGAACAACTGCGAGGGAAACGTGATGAACAGGATGATCCCGAGCGTGATTGCCGCGTTGACGAGGCTGTTGCCGATCGACGAGAACGCGTCAGCGGGTGTCGACAGTGCCGACGAGATCGACGACTCGCTGGGGTTCACCGGCGGCGGTGCGGAGGAGGACGTGGTCACCGGAGCGCAGGTGGCGGAGATGTGCGCTGGGAATGTTTTCCCGGCCGGCACTGCTTCGAGCGTGACGTGTTCGATCGACCCGGGGACGCCGGCGCTCCCCTGACATGCCCACGTACCGGCTTCCTCGCTGTACGTCCCTGTGACCAGCGTCGCGTGCCATGCACCCTGGGCGTCGCGTTCGGCCGCCGCCACCTGCAACGAGAGGGTCGCGTCGAGAAAGTTGGCCGGCGGACGGCACGGGGGGAGACCCGGTCCGCCGATTCCACCCGCAATCGGATATGTGTCCGCGAGATCCGCGCCGGTCTGCACGATCGGCTTGTCGTTGGTGGGCCCGACGAAACCGATCGGCGATGAGCCGTCGAACTGCACGTTGTTGCCCCCCTGGTTCGGGGCGATGTTGACGGTGCATGCTCCGACGGCGGTGCATGTCGAGAGGAAGGTGACGTCGTCCGTGCTCCGGAACCCGACCGGCTTGCGATACGACGGCACCGCCCCCGCGCTGTACGACGCAACCGTCTCCCGCACCTGCCAGGTGCCGTTGAGCGTGGCTGCCGCCACATCGCCGCAGTCAGCGAGGACCGTCGTTGTCTCGGCCATGGAGAACACCAGGAACAGCGCGAAGGCACCGATGCCGCGTGCCGCGAATCGAGGCAACGCCACCCTCCGTCGACCGCCATTCGGTCGGCCGTCTGACGCGCTCATGGTTAGACCTGAGCTGCCTCCTCGGCCACGATGCGGTTGGCGATGCTGCCGACGCCCGGGATCTCCACCTCGCACAGCTGTCCCGGCTGCAACCAAGGCGCGGGGTGCTGGCCCATCGCGACGCCCGCCGGCGTGCCCGTGAGGATGAGGTCGCCGGGCTCGAGCGTGAACGCGTCGGAGATGTACGAGACGAGCGTCGTCACGTCGAAGATCATGTCGGCCGTGTTGCCGTCCTGGCGAAGGATCCCGTCGACGCGGCAGCGCACGTTGAGCGCCTGCGGATCGGGGATCTCGTCGGCGCTGACGATCCACGGGCCGATCGGACAGAAGCTGTCGAAGCTCTTGCCGCGCAGCCACTGATCACCGAGGCCGAGCTGAGCGTTCCGCGCTGAGACATCGTTCGCGCAGCAGTACCCGGCGACGTGCGCGAGCGCGCGATCCTTCGGAATGCGCCGGCCGCCGGTGCCGATGACGACGCAGAGTTCCGCCTCGTAGTCGAGGTCGTCGACCTCGCGCGGTCGCACCACATCATCGAACGGCCCGCGCACCGACGTTACGAGTTTCGCGAAGAGAATCGGCCGCGTGGGTACGTCGTTGCCGAGCTCTTTCGCGTGGTCGGCGTAGTTCCGGCCGGCACAGACGATCTTGCCGGGCCGCGGGACGGGTGCGCCGAGGTTGTAGAGCGGGTACGACGGCGCGGCACCGCGTGCGATCAGACCGGGCAGCGCATCGATCGCCGAGCGCGCCGCGGTCGCCAGCGCCGGCGTCGCGAGGATCGTCGCCGCGTCGGCGCCATCGGGAATGACCACGGGCACGCCGCCCATCGCACCGAGGATGTCGTCGAGGCGATACGCACGGTCGCCCTCGATGAGCGCGGGAAGGTGGGCAGCCCCGTCGCGGAGGGTTCCGATCTTCATGCCGCGGCCTCCGGGTATCCCGCGGCTTCGAGGACGAGGTCGTGGAGCAGGCCGTTGGTGGAGATGCCTGTGCCCCCGAGGTTGGCATCGTCGCCGCTGCGATCGGTGAAGCGACCGCCGGCCTCGGTCACGATGAGCGACAGCGCCGCGAAGTCCCAGACGTTGGCCCGCGAGGTCCAGCCGATATCGGCCGTTCCCCGCGCCACGGCGAGGTGCGACATGGAGTTGCCGATGCCGCGCGCGTCCCAGCAGCGGCCCGCGAGGGCGACGAGACGGTCGGATTGCTTCGTGATCACGAATCCTCGAATTGCGGTGTGCGTGATGAGTGCCTCGGAGATCTCCGAGATCTTCGAGACATGGATCTGGCGGCCGTTGAGAAAGGAGCCACCGCCGCGGGTGGCGGAAAACCGAAGGCGCATCGCCGGCGCCGAAGCGACGGCAACCACGGATTCTCCATCACGCTGCAGGGCAATCAGCGTCGCCCACGTCTCATTGCCGCGGACGAAGCTGCGGGTGCCATCGATCGGATCGATCACCCATCGCCAGGTGGCGTTGCGGTCACCGACGACGCCGAACTCCTCGCCGAGGATGGAATGATCGGGCCGCTCGGCACCGATGCGTTCGCGGGCGTGCTGTTCGATGGCGCGGTCAGCCTCGGTCACCGGCGACAGGTCGGGCTTCGCGTCGATCTTCAGATCGTGGGCACGAAAGCGCTCCATCGAGATGGCGTCGGCGACATCGGCGAGCTCGAGTGCAAGCGTGAGGTCGTCTGTCACCAGAGGGCAGCTTACCGGGGTCGGGATGTGCCACGACCGGCTGTCGCGTGTAGCCTTAGCGGTCGATCCCACGTTTGCCGACTTGCGTCATCCAAGCTCGAGAGGAACACCCATGAACTACAGGAAACTCGACGTGCTCTCCGCGAACGGCTCCGTTGTCCTGCGCGACGGTCCGGCGATCCCTCCGGCAGAGTGGGAAGGCCTCGAATACGTTGATTGGAAGTCGGGTGGCGACACCAACTTTGCCCCGCTTGCGTCAGCGAAGGGCGAGATGGAATGCGCGGGATTCTGGGACCACGGCAAGCCCGACAAGGACGGCATGTGGACCTCCAATCGCGAGATCGCTCCGACGCTCTGCAAGTACGTGGAAGAGGTCGGTGCGCGATTCGGTCGCGTGCGCGTCATCAAGCTCAATCCGTCCTCCGAGGAAGCGGCGCTTCGCCAGCTGCACCAGGACGACAACAACCGCCTCAACCCGGACGGGGAGGGGTGGGTCGTTCGCGCCTGGCTCGAGTTGAACGCGCCGGAAGGGTCGGAGTTCATCCTCCGCGAGGTCAAGGACGACCCGTCCACCGAGCTCCGCATCCCGTTGCACCCGCGCCGGCAGCTCGTGCTTGATACCGAGCGCCTGTATCACGTCGTGCACAACCCGGGACCCGGTCCTCGCTATGCGTTGATCACGTCGTTCGAGTCCGGTGACGCGCTCGAGCAGTGGATCGCGTCGCAGCGCCAGGAGGCAGCACAGCCGGTCTGACGCTGCCGGGTGCCGCGCATCGGCGACGATATACTTCGCGCCTTCGCGGTTACGAGCGGGAGTAGCTCAGTGGTAGAGCACTACCTTGCCAAGGTAGGGGTCGCGAGTTCGAGCCTCGTCTCCCGCTCCATCGCCAGATGTCGAGTCCGGAGCATTTCTCCGAATACGAATTCAGGCGGAGCAGCAGGCAACCCTGCCGTAAGGCCACGGCCTAAAATGTAGGGGTCTAGCCTCCCAGGGCTCCCCCCCGAATGTTGGGGTCAAAGCGCCTAGGATCATTGGATGCCTCAGGCTCCGATGCGGCCGCACCGCCGCCGCGGCGACTACGCCGAAGTCGAACCGGCAGCGATCCAGGAAGCAACGTCGCCGGTCTGGGGCGAGGCCGTCGACACGTTCCTCGGTGACGCGCGATCGCGCCACTGCAGCCCGGCCACGATCGGCAACTATCGGACGTACCTCGTGAGCCCGAGGACGCAACAGTTCCTGCGCGACCACCGGATCCGAGTGGTGGCAGACGTCACGCCTGACAAGCTGCGCGCACTTCAGGCAGAGCTGCTCGCCGCCGGCCTGTCAGCCGGCAGCGCTGCCACCTTCCACCGGGTCATTCGGAACTTCCTCGGTTTCTGCCGCCGAAAGGGCTGGGGCGTCGCTGCCGAGACCCTTGAGGTGGCTCCACCGGTTCAGGTCGTCGTTGCGCCGGAAACGTTTTCGGAGGCGGAGGAGCAGCGCCTCGTGGAGGCGGCTCGGACAGGGCGCGACCGTTTTCTCGTGGAGTTCATGCTCCGAACGGGCTTACGGCTCAGCGAGGTCGCGTCCGTGACTCTCGACGATATCGGCACCGGTAGCGAGGGCCCGCATATCCGTGTTCCGCAAGGGCATGGGCGTGCAGATCGGATCGTTCCGCTGGACACGGGGACATCCGGCTTCTCACACTCGTTGCATGCATATGTGCGAAATGAGCGGCGGGCAGACGCGAAGGATCGACATTTGTTCCTGACGGCTCGGCGCGATCGCGTCACCAACGAGTTGAGGCCGCTCGACGCACAAGGCATCAAGGTCCTCCTCCGTCGCATCGGCCAGGACACCGGCATACACGTTCACGCACAGAAGTTTCGCGACACTTTCGCAAGCCGAGCACTCGACGCGGGAGTTGATCGTCCGGTGCTCCAGCGTGCGCTCGGGCACTCGACATCGGCGATGGTCAACCGATATGCGCACTTCCAGGACCGCGACCACGACGACGCGCGGCGTGCGCGGCCTCACCCGGGCGTTGGCTCGACATGACGAACCGCACGTATCCGCAGGGGGTTCCTTGCTGGATCGACACCCAGCAGCCTGACGTCGATGCGGCAACTTCGTTCTACGGAAGCCTCTTCGGCTGGACGTTCGAGGACGCGATGCCGCCTCAAGTGCCGCGCCGCTATTTCATCGCCCGCCTCCGCGGCGAGGACGTGTGCGCAATCGCGGGTCCGGGCGAGGGGCTCCCAACGTGGCGCACGTACATCGCCGTCGACGATGCGGACGACGCCGCCATCGGACTGGTAGCCGCCGGTGCCACGCTGGTTGCGGCGCCGGCCGACCACGGTGAGGACGGTCGGGCGGCAGTGCTGACTGACCCCGAGGGCATCGAATTCCGCATCTGGCAAGCACGACGACGTGCGGGCGCGCAGGTGGTCAACGAGCCGGGTACGTGGAACTTCAGCGACATCCACACGCCCGACCCCTCTGGCGCGATTGCGTTCTACGAGAAGGCATTCGGCTGGCAGGCAGCTGACCTGGGGTTCGCGACGATGATCCGCCGGCCGGGATACGGGGACCATCTCGAGGCAACCGTCGACCCGGACATCCGGAAGCGGCAGGCGGCGGCACATGTACCACCGGGCTTCGAGGACGCGATCGCTTGGGTGGTACCGACCAGCGCAGGCGAATCGCCGCACTGGCACGTCTCGTTTGCCGTCGCGGATCGAGACCGGACGGCCGCCGAAGCGCTGCGCCTCGGCGCGAACGTCCTGCGAGACGACACCACCGACTGGACGCGAACCGCTTTGATCCGCGACCCTCAAGGCGCGGAGTTCACCGTGAGTCAGTTCACCCCGCCGTCAGGCTGAACGACGGACTCCGGCAGCTACGTCGTAGGAGACTGCCGGCAACTTCTACGATGTCGGCCAGGCCAATGCCTCAAGCCCCACAACCCAAAGACGCGGCGGCAGACGATCGCCTTGACGGCGTCGCGATTGCCGACTACTCGTTCCTGTCCGACAGCTCATCCGCGTCGCTGGTGAGTCGCGCTGGATCCATCGACTGGTTGTGCCTGCCTCGATTCGACAGTCCGGCCGTGTTCGCACGGATCCTGGATCCGCGGGCGGGCCACTGGTCAATCCGTCCCGTCGCGAGCTTCACGGTCGAGCGGCGATACCTGTCTGGGACGCTCGCGCTGGAAACGACGTTCGTGACCGACACGGGAAGCGCACGGCTTGTCGACGTCATGGCGGCGGCGCCCGGTCAGCGCGGGCATGACATCGGGTTGCACGCGCCGCACGAGGTGCTGCGCAACGTCGAGGGCGTCTCCGGACACGTCGACATGGTCATGGATCTGGCGCCACGGCCGGAGTACGGGCTGGTGCGTCCGTTGTTTCGCTGGACACAGGACGGTGGCCGCACCTTCGGCGGCCCCAATCAACTCGCCGTCACCTCGTCAGTGCCCGTCACGATCGACGGCGCGACGATGCACGCGGCATTCACGGTTGGGTCCGGCGACACAACCGGATTTGCGTTGCGGTGGAGCGCAGTGGAAAGCGGGGCGCCCCAACCGACGCCCGCAGCCCGTGTGCAAGCGCGAATCAACGAGACGCTCGAAACCTGGCGGTCGTGGGAAGCGCTGCATGACATCTACCCGGGAGCGCAGCACGAGCTTGTCCGTTTCAGTTCGCGAGTGCTCAAGGGTCTGACGTATCGCCCGACCGGCGCGATGGTTGCCGCGCCGACGACGTCACTGCCTGAGGCGATCGGCGGTGAGCGCAACTGGGACTATCGCTACGCGTGGATCCGCGACGCGAGTTTCACGTTGCAGGCGCTCTACATCGGCAGCTGTCCCGTGGAGGTCACCGACTTCGTGTCGTTCATGACCAGCTCCGCGGGTGGTGGTGCCGGCTCCGACGACTCGCTACAGATCATGTATGGCATCGGCGGCGAGCACGACCTGAGCGAACGTGAGTTGCCGCACCTCGCCGGATGGCGGGACTCCAGGCCGGTTCGCGTCGGCAACGGCGCGTGGGCCCAGACGCAGCTCGACGTGTACGGCGAGTTGCTCAACACGCTGCAGCGCTACCGCGAGCAACTCGGCGATCTGCATCCGGAGATCCAACGATTCGCGTCAGGACTGGCCGATGCGGCTGCGCGGAGCTGGGAGCACCCCGATGCCGGCATGTGGGAAATGCGCGGTGCGCCTCGCCATCACCTGTCGTCCAAGGTGATGTGCTGGACGGCGCTGGACCGAGCGGTGCAGCTCGCACCTCGGCTTGGTACGTATGCAAAGCCGGACGCCTGGGCGGCGGAGCGCGACCGTATCCGCGACGCTGTGCTGACTCGCGGTTGGAGCGACAAGCGTGGTGCGTATGCGCAGGCGTTCGATACTGATGAGCTCGACGCAGCGGTCCTTCTCATGCCGCTCGTCGGATTCCTCCCGGCCACCGACACGCGGATGCGAGCCACGATTGAAGCGGTAGCGCGCGACCTCACCGACGACGGGCTTGTCCTCCGCTATCGCAGCGAGGCAGGCCTCAATGCCGATGGGTTGACGGGGAAGGAGGGCACGTTCGTGATCTGCTCGTTCTGGCTTGCGTCGTGCCTCGCGCAAGCCGGCGAGATCGATCGTGCTGAAGCGCTCTTCGAACGCCTCTGCAGCTTTTCCAACGATGTCGGCCTGCTCGCGGAAGAGATCGATACCAGCACGGGTGAGCTGCTCGGGAACTTCCCGCAAGCCTTCAGCCACATCGGCCTGATCAACGCCGCGTGGGAGATCGATCAGGCTCGTGCGCGCGCAGCCACCCCTGAAGGTCAGGCTGCCCGTCCGCATCCTCGTCGATATTGACCGTCTTGGCCCAACCTGGTGTCACCGGTCGTGTCATTCCGCTGGGGAGCAGCGCGATGATCACGGGGCGCGACGGCTTCCGCGCGGGCCAGGGCGTGAAGCCGTCGGTGATCACGACGACGAGATCCGGTCGAGCCGGTGACTGGAGTGCGGTGTCGATGGCCGTTGCCATGTTTGTGCCGCCACCGCCCATGAGCTGCATCTGGCGTCGTGGTGGTCCCTTCAACCGACGCACGTCGACGTCAGCCGCGAACACCGTCAGCAGATCACGACGGACGCCGAGTGTGCGGAGGCAGCCATGAACCTCGCTCCAAGCGCGTTGCAACGCTGCCTCACCGACAGATCCCGAGGTGTCCACGATGATCGCGACTCTCGGCACCGGACGCTGCATTGACGGCAGCACAACTCGCGGGATTTGCCGGCGCGGCGGGCGTCGGTACGAATAATCCGACGCTCCGGATGCGGCAGCCACCGCCGAACGAATCGCGGCGCTCAGGAGCTTTCTCCAGTCCAGTTTCGGCGTGAGCGTCGCCTCCGCCCAGCGCACCCAACCACCGGGGAGTTTTCCGGCGTTCTGGCCGACGGCGATCATGATCGCCTCCGCAACCCGGCGTCGGAGCAGCAACGCCTCGCTGTCCGAGAGTCCCACGGGCAGTGATGGCAACATCTGAACATCGCGATCATCGGAGTGGGCATGGCATCCCGCGCCGCAGTCGGCGACTGGAAAGTCGGGGATGTGCCCGCCTTCGGTCAGCTTCGCGTAATAGAACTCCGCGACCTTACCCGGCGGTGCCTTGAGCGTCTCCGGCAACACCAGAGGCTTCGGCAAGACAACCTTGGCGTTGCGCAGGTCGTCGTTGATCTCCGCATCGCCTGCGAGATTCCACAGGAAACGGGCAGTGTCGTCAGCGACGATTGCCGTTCTCGCGCGACCAGCATGATCCCGAACCACATGGCCAACCTCGTGGAGGAGCACACCGGCCACCTCCTGAACGGACCAGTCGATCAGTTGCTGCGGATTGATGAAGAGACGCCATTGCTCGTCGACGGCGAACGTCGGTCTCGAATAATCCGCAACGGGAGTGAGCGCGTACAGCGCGACCGCGAGGAACGGATGCGATTCCGCCGCGAGCAATCGAGCCGCGGCCAGTCGCGTGAAATCGAGTTCGAACGGACTTATCGACGGCCACGGGTCAGGACATCAAAGAGCCCCGCAGTCTTCAACACCGGGGTCATCTTCGTCAGCACCTCGGGTGGTGGCGCGGCCCCTTGCGGGCGGTGCGCGATGAGCGAGCGGACCGCCGCGACTGCGATGTCGGCGTGCCCATTCTCAGTGCCGGCAGCGATCGCCAGCCACGCTGCTTCCCAGCGTTCAGCGGTGTTGTTGGCCAGGACCGCAGCGGTGATCGCGGCGAGGGCGGCGTAGGCGCGGTCACCTCGTTCAGGCAGCCGGAACGACGTGGGGTCACGAAGGACGGTTTCCGGGTCGGGCAGGTCCAAGTCCTCACGCCACGCGAGGAACTCCGCGGCCGCGGCAGGGCCGACGGCGCCGGCGACAAGTACGGCCCTCACCGCATCGGCAGCGCCGCAGGCGTTCGTCGTTGCGATCAACCGCGCCGCCATCTCCCATGAACGGGGAGACGGCCACGCTCGGCCGGCCATCGCTTCATTCCCGGGATGGGCGTGCAGGAGGTGTCCGCGAGCCATCACAAAGGCGCCGACGGCAGCACGGGCGGCGGTCAGCTCGCCACGGAGCTGCTCCTCATCCACCACGGGAACGGCCGCCGGCTCGAACCCGGCGAGCACTCCCTCCGCCCATTCCCGCGCATCGAGATCCCAGTCGAGGTGGCAGAACCTGTTGGCAAGCGGCGGCGAGAGATCCCATCCGTCGGCGGCCTGTTCGGGCGGATTTGCGGCCGCGACGACGGTCACGCCATCTGGCAGCGCGAGGTCGCCGACGGTCCGTTCGAGCACCACGCGGAGCAGCGCCGCCTGCACGGCCGGCGGTGCAGTCGAGATCTCGTCGAGGAAGAGCACCCCGCGGCCGCTTTCGGCGAGGCGCTTTGCCCAGTCGGGAGCTGCGAAGTGGACCGTGTCACCCACCGGCGAGATGATCGGGAGGCCCGCGAAGTCGGAGGGCTCGCGGATGCTGGCAATGACCGTCTCGCACGGCAGACTGGCCGCCAGGGCCATCTCCCGCACAGCCGAGCTCTTGCCGAGACCAGCACCACCCCAGAGCAACACCGGCACTTTGGCGCCGACCGCGACGCCAAGAGCCGAGCGGATGGTCGCACTCATGAGTTAGCCATTGAGATCGAAAAACAGGGTGTCCGGGACCTGGCCCGGACTTACCAGGGTGACCGTGACTGACGTGGGGTCGTCGGGCAGTACCACGAACATCCGCTGACGAGCGTCCACCTGCACCGGGCCCGAGAGGATGACGGGCGAGGGGCCGGTCGTGAAGGCTCCGGGAATCGTCACGGTGAGCGGTACCGTACCTGCAATCACGGCAACGAAGGGAAGATTCGGCAGCCCGGAAAACCCGGTGACGGAGCCCGAGTCGATCTGCCCACCACCTGCCACCTGGCGCTTCGTTGCGATCACACCAGGCAGCGACGTCCCGTCTGACAGCTGCACTGTCCCGGGCGTAAAAGACGGAATTTGCACAGATGTTGAAAGGGCGTGCGTATTGACGAGGATGACCCCGAGGAAGATCGCCAGCGCGACCCCGAGACGGAGCGGGTTTGTTCTCCATCGCAGCCGAAGCCGCCGCCGGGGATCCTTCGGCTTGTTTTTCAAGGCGGTCTCTGCGGAGCGCGCGACAGCCGCGTCAGTGTCGGCTCTCAGTTCACGGAGGACCGGATAGGGCAGCGAACGGAACCGAGCCGCCGTGCGCCGGACCTCGACGCGGGGATCGAGCGCCAGGAGCCTGAGGATGGAGATCAGGATCCGAGGCCTTGACGTCGTTATGGCGGCTCGTACCCGCCACAGGGGATGGGTTTCGGCTCGATCCTGACGCGCTGCATTCGCGTACCACGCCGCGGGGTGGATCTCGGTCGAGCCGGGATGTCCCGAGCAGGTGATGGGATCGAAGTGCGGATCGGAGGCACCTGCGCCGCCGAGCGCCAACCACGTGAGCAGCTGATCGGAGAGATCCGAAGGGCACGCGGGGTTCGTCGCCGCGGCCCGAAGCGTCCAAGCAGGCTGAGCCATGTCGCCGCACAGTCGCCGCAAGCTCTCGGGAGTCGCAGCCGGGTGCGCAGCGGCAACGCGCCGGACGTAGGGATCCGGATCGCCCAGGAGACGATCGATGACCTGGCCCGGTGCCGCCGGGTTCGCGGCGATATACAGCCTGAGCCGAGCCTCCGGGTAGCCCTCGGTGAGCCGGTCCATGAGCACGGGCGCAGCGCGCGGATTCGTGGCGACAGCAACCTCGACGGCCGGATAGCTCGACCAGATGAGCCAGCGGAAGAGGCTGATGGGGCACGCCGAATGCTCTGCAGCGACGACGGCGACGTTCCACTGCCCCCGCCGCAGGGATCGTTGGGCAACTCGACGAAGCAACCTGGCTCGGCTGGACGGATTACCCGCCAACGCGAGGTTGACCGTCCGGCTGTACTGGAAGCAGTACCCCAGCAATGAGAGCTTGGCTCGGCTGCTCGCCGGGTTTGCCGCAGCCTCGGAGACTGCAGCGACAACTCGAGCGCGCCATTTTGGCCGGGGCTCTTCTGCAACCTGATCCGCCCGCGCGGCGGTTGCCGGCTGATCCTCCGTCACCGGCTGCACGCCCTGTCCCTTCCCATGTGCCGATTGTCCCCCGCGCACGATGCGAGCAGGCCATCCGAGGCACATTTGTCACGTGGTCTCTGCGCACTGGCGCCGGCCTGAGACGTGTCAATGGCCGTTCGCGGTGCGCTAATTTACCGACCGTGTTTGTCGATGGTTTCGTCAATCTGTACACCGGCGACATCGAGGCTGCGCTGCACTTCTACGCCGACCTGCTCGGTTTCAAGGAAAGCTTCCGCACGCCGAAGGAAGGCGCGCCCGAGCATGTCGAGCTTCGACTGAACGGCTTCACCATCGGGCTCGGTACCGTTGAGGCCGCGAGACGGGTCCACGACGTTGAGGCCATCCCCGGTAGTCCCGCGATGGTCCTCGTCGTATGGACGGATAACATGGACGCGAGCTACGCGACGCTCGTGGCCGCCGGCGTGCCGGTGATCCAGGAACCGCACAACACCGGGAACAACAACCGCAACGCGCTGTTTCGCGACCCCGACGGCAACCTCGTGGAAGTCGTCGCCAAGGTCACGTAGTCCCCGCTCGAACCGTGACGCGTAGAGTTCGGCCGGTGACATCCGGTGGCGGGGGCAAATCGGTCAGCGAGTTTCGCAACGTCGTGCGCGGCCGCATCGAGCGGCTGCTTGCGGCAGTTGACCGATGGGGAAGAGCCATCGAGGCAACGCACTCCAGCACGACGGCCGACGCGGCGGCTGTAGCCCGAGAGCTGCGCACTGCGGAGGAGCAGCTCCTAGCCGCGTATCACGAGATTCCGCGCCAAGGGTCGTGACGCGTCGGTCCGCGACAGGCGGACCAGGTGCACTGCGAGGGCGAGAATCCACAGGACGCAGACCGTCGCGAGCGCACGCTCGATGAGCCCAAACGCTGGCATCGACTGCACGCTCGAGGAGATGGCCAGAAGCAGATAGCCGGTTGGTCCCAGCACCCGCGCGGCCATCAGCACCGGTTTCATGTCCCGCCAGTCGGGCAAGGCGGCGAGCCCACGCCACAACGGAAACGGCGCAATCACAAGTACCAGAAATGCGAGCCCCGCGACCACTGCATCAGTCAAGCCGCCGGGACTGTTCAGCTGAAAGGCGGCTGTGCAACCTGGGTCGGAGAGACGGCACGGAATGAGCGGGAACGAGTTGCCAAGCGCGAGCGTCGAGATGGCGAGCAGCCAGAGACCGCGACTGCCGGCGCGCCCGACACCGGCGATCGCAGGACGGAGCCCGAACACTGCAAACGCAAACGTGCCGATGCCCGCCAGCGCAAAGCACGCGATCGGGAACCACGCGTGCGGGGCGGTACGCGCCTGCATGTCACTGATGCTGTCGGCGATCGGGCTGTAGCGCGGTCCCTGCCACATCTCGCTGACGGCCCATCCTGCGGTGAACAGGACCTGCGCAGCGATGCCGACCACGCCCCACGCGAGGTAGCGGGTCGTCCGGCGCACTTCCACTTCCTGCAAGATAATTGATGAAGTATAGCAACTACTTCAGATACAATCGACACATGACGGCTCGCAAGGACGACGTGCGATCCATGGTGACGGCGCTCTTTGGCATCAATGCCGGCCTCGAGCGTGCGCGACGCGAGAAGAAGCCCGCCAGTGCATTGAGCCTCCTGCAGGTGATCGCGGTGGGGGAGGCCGTCCGTCCGTCAGAGATCGCCGCGCGCCAGCACGTCCATCAATCCCTGGTGACGCGTCAGATCCGTGAGATGGAGGACGCCGGGTACGTGAAGGTGACAGCGAACCCAGCGGATGGGCGGTCCTGCCTCGTTACGTTGACGCGCGCCGGACGCAAGGAGATGGATCGGCTGATTGAGATCGGCCTGCAGCGCTTCGCCCTCTTCGTCAAGGACTGGGGGTCGGATGAGGTCCGCGCCTTCACCGAACTGCTTGAGAAGCTCCAGCGATCGATGGTTGCGACCGCTGACGAGGAGCGCGGCCCTCGCGGCCGCCGATGGGCGACGTCGTAGCTGATCCGCGCGTCAGGCTCTGGCCGACCAATCAGGATCGCGCCCGAGAAATGCCATCAGGCGATCAATTGCCGGTCGTCCGGCAGCAACCTCGACTTCCGGTGCGAACACGCTCGGGCGTTCATCACGTACCTCAGCGCTGAGCGCCGGCCATACGGAGACCCATAGAGCATCTGCGACTCCAGGGTCACGCGGCATCGTCTGGCCGGTCGCCCGCGCCAGGTCCCAGCCGTGCACGAAGATCTCTCCCGTCGCCACCTGGATGACCAGCGACCCGGGAGATGGACCGGTCGGCAGCGCCATGACCCTATCCATCGCTTCCGGCGTGGCGAACGCCTGCAGCAGACGATTCGCCTGCTCCGCAAAGGCCTTTGCGTAGTCGCCGTCGGTAGGGGTTGACCACTCGCGGTCCTCGGACGATTCGCCTCGTTCGGCGAGATCGCCGAAAAAGTCTGTCGCGCCGACGATGTGATCGATCAGGGCGGCGACGTTCCAATTGCTACATGGCGTCGCCGCGTCCAGCTCGTCGCGCGGCACCTTGTCGACGATGCTCTGCGTCGACGCACACGCCCATCGCAGCGTCTCGAGCGGCGAGGCCGGAGCTGTCGCTGTCATCTCGAACCTCTCTACCACAAAGTGGATGCGTCGAATATAGCTGCGGACCCACGCGACGTTGCCACGTGACGTTGCCAGAACTCTGTCAGATCGAAGTCGATCGGCGGCGTGAAAAATCGATTCGTCAAGCGCGTCGCGCGCAGCTGATCGATGCGGACGACATCAATCGCTGTCTCCGTCGCGCACACGACGTGCCATATGCCGGCCTTGATGACGAGACCGAGCGGGCGGATCGCAACGACCGGCTCGTGAGCGATGGCGAGCTCGACCTGCCGTCGCTCCTGGATGCATCGAGCGATGCGCCGCAGCTCACCATGCGGTATTGAATTGCCCATCCACGGATCGGGGTCGCTGACGAACCACGCGCTGAGCCGGTCGGCTTCCGTCGCGAGGTGCGGGGGCAGCGCAGTCAGCAGCTTGTTCCGCGCCGTCCGGGTCGGGGCGCCGAGACCGAGCCGGTGGGCGACCTGCGGCTGCCCGACAAGGAACAGGCAGAGCGCCTCATCGGTGGTCAGGCCGGTCAGGTGCGTCTGGAAACCGTCGAGGAGCTCGATCCCGCCGCCGGCTCCTCGGGTGGCGACCATCGGGACGCCCGCCTCACTGAACGCCTCGACGTCTCGGAGGATCGTTCGCTCGGAGACCTCGAGCGTTTCCGCGAGCTCGCGCGCAGTCAAGCGGCCGCGGCGCTGCAGCACCAGCAGCATGTCGAGCACTCTCGCCGCGCGCATTTCCGACAGTCTAAGAAAAGATGACAGTAGATGTCAGGTTCGTGCTGCTAGGGTGACCGCCATGACGAAAGATGACGTTCTTGGCACCGGCACTCCATCGGATCCCTGGCAGCTCACGACCCCTCCCGGCAACAGCGAGTTCGAAGCGTACCGCGACCCCGACTCCACGCCCCCCGCGCTCGTCGTTCAGGTGGGGAAAACGCAACTCCGGTATCACCTTTCTTGCATCGAGGACCTGCACACGATGCTGGTCGACGACGGCGACTGGATGCCGCTCGGCAACGCCGACGAGCAGAAGGATGCGGCGCCGGGCACGGTCGAGGCGTGGGGCCGCTCGCTCACGAATCCGGTCGGCGGCTGGTACGGCATCAAGAAGGGCCTGCGCGGGCGCTTCGGCAATTACATCCCGCCGGTGCTCGAGGCCCTCGGCCTTGCCGAGGTCGAGCACAACCCACGGAACAACCGCATGCGGGCGGTGTAGCTAGGGCCGGCGCTTCGCTCCGCGCTCGCGGTGCGGGAGGTACGAGCGATCCCCGATCCACGGCGCCGGAGGAATGGCGAGTTCCTTGGTCATCTCGTTGAGCCAGGGAGCGTATTTGCCACGCAGCATGCTGAATTCGTGCCACGCAGTATCGCGGTCGTGCAGTTGATAACCGGCTCGCTCGAGACGGTCGCATGCGGCAATGAATTCCTGATGTTCCACACCGGGAAGTTCGCCATGGACGCCGCGGTAGTAGTAGTGACGCATGTCGGCGACGAGATGCGAGCCGACTTTGTGCATGAGCCTCGCGTGCCCGATCGGACCCCCGTCGATGGTGCTGATGACGAGCACGGCGGCGTCCATCACCGCGCCGAAGGAGTTGGCCCAGGCCTCGTTGTCGTGGCTGGATCGGAAGAAGAACAGGAGCGGATACGTCAAATGAGTTTCGAGGACGTCGACTGACCACAGGCGCCACTCATCGAACGTGACCGCGAGCTGCGGAGCGAGGTCATCCTTCGCGCACGTCTCGAGCAGCTGCAAACCCGTTGACGGCGCGCCGGCGATGGCGTCGAGTGCGACGACCGCCGCTTCGCGTCGCTGAAACGCGTTGAACAGCGAGAAGAGAAGGCTGATGACGAGCGCGAACAACCCGAAGCCGGTCGCGGCCTCAAGGCTGGTGAGGATGCGGGTCGGGATGTTGATTGCCTCGATGCCGCCCACGGAAAACGCGAGCATGCGTCCGGCCGAGAAAAACAGTGTCGTCCCGAAGGAATCGGGCTGCGGTGAAAGGCCGTCATGCAATCCGCTGAAGATCAGCGCGTAACCGGTGATGATCAGCAGCCCCCACAGCACGAGCAGTCCCACCACTGCGAGCGGCGCGAACGCGGCGAGTGCCGCCTCGCGCGTCTGCAGCTTGCGTGGCCGCTGGGCGACCGCCCGCCACAGGCGCCACGTGAAGCGGACGAGGTTCACGCTCAGCTGGACGCGCCCGACGGACGGCCGCGGGAACACGACCGACTGAAACACGTCGAACAGCGTGATCCCGGTGAGGAGTATCCCGAGTTCCGATCTCGACGCCGTCGAGCGCTGTCATCTCGCCCCTATTTCAGCGCGTTTGTGCACAGGATCGGCGGCACTTGGGGCTACGAATGACACCAAAGGTCGTGGCGCGGCGCAGCCCGCTCAGTCGACCACCGCGATCGCCTCGACCTCGACCAGGTACTGCGGGTTCGCCAGCGCGGCGACGCCGACGAGGGTGCTCGCGGGCTCATGGTCGCCGAAGATATCGCGTCGCGCCTGTGCAAGTGCCGGCAGCATTTCCGGCCGATATCCGACGACATACCACGTCACCTTGACGATGTCCGCGACGGTGCCCCCGGCGGCCGTTACCGCGGATCGCACATTTGCGAAGGCACGCGACGCCTGCCCGACGACGTCACCAGGCGCAACGACATTGCCGATGGCGTCGACGGCGACCTGACCCGCGATGTACACGGTCCGCGTGCCGCGACTCGCGACAACCTGCGTGTAGCCGATTGGCACCGGAAGGCCCGGCGGGTTGATCTTCTCGACGGTCACTGCCGCTGGTCCTCCACGAAAGTCGGCTCTAGGACGCCTGACGGAACGGCACCGGCGCCCAGCTCCGACCCCCGTTGAACGTCATGAGCAGTGTGGCGACAGTGCCGCCGTCATCATCCAGGATCGCTACTCCTTGCGAGGCGCTCGTGAACCCGATGAAGGCGGTGTAGTCGTCGGTGATCGTGCCAAAAACCTTCTCCCAGGTCGCGCCGGCGTTGTACGTCGCATCGAAAACGACGTTGCCGCGTGTGCCCAGGGTGGCGATGACCACGGCTCCCGGTGCCGGGCTCGCTGCGTCGCCCGCCAGCGCCAGACGCGGCTGCAGTACCGCCGGCGTGAATGTCGCGCCGCTGTTGCCGGAGAAGGCGACCTCCACACGTGCGGGAAAGTTCGCCCATTCGCCGTCGTTGCACACCGCAGCGAGGTTGGACGCCGTGGATGCGGCGAGGATCAGCCCGCCGCCACCCGCCATGCACGGTGGCTGCCAGCTCAACCAGCCGGTCCTGCCGAAACGCGCACCGCCGAGGACCGTTCGATCGACCTGCACCATCCAGCCCTCGCTCCCGCTCAACGTGATGGTGGTTGCCGGCACGGGACCGGCGCCGCCGGGGACCGAGATCGGCGTCTCGTGCCACGCATCCGTTCCCACAGGGCTCGTCTCGATCCGCGCATCGAAGTTGTTGTCGAGCAGCCCGACATCGACGATGCCGCGCGCTGCCTCGATATCGTTGATGAAGCCGGGCGATGCCTGGGACGGCAGAAAGGCCTGACGCCAGTGCGCACCGCCGTCGTGGGTGCTCCAGAGGCCGGGTCCATACGCCCAACCGTCGCTGGGATCGGCGAACCGAACCTGGTCGACACTCGACATGTCCTCGCTGTCACCCTCACTGAAAACCGTCGGCGGCGCTTGCACGCTCACCCACGTTTGCCCCGCATTCAGCGTCTTGAGCAGCACGAGACACGTCGCGCTCTGGCACGGTGCCGACCCGAGGACCCAGCCCTCGTCAAGCGACACGAACGTGACGGATGCCGGCAGGAAACCCTTCGGCACGGGACCGGCAGGGAGCGTACCCATGGTCATCGGCGTGGGGCTCGACTCGGGGGCGCTGCCGAACGACGGAAGGGGCGGGAACGTTGGCGCCGGGCTGTGTGCCGCTGGTGTCACCTGGCTCGTCGATGCGCACGAGACCAATCCGGCAGCGGCCGCTACGAGGCCGAGCAAGCGCACCGAGGTGACCGGACCCTTCCGAAAACGGCGCCGTTGGAACATCTCTGGTGTGCAGAACGGCCCGCACTGCGCAATGGTTCCCACCCACCGCCCGACGAGTCACTCGTAGCGTTCGCGCCAGGCAAAGACCCCGGAAGCGATGAACACGCCGGTCCCGGCCAGCGCCAGGAAGAATCCCGGCCCGAGATACGGGCTGAACCCGTCGGTCTCCGCACGGCCGACGTTGTCGATGTACTCGATATACAGCCCCAGCGAAATGAAGAAGTCGAGGAAGACGAAGAAGAATCGGATGTAGCTGCCCGGTGGCTCGCGTGTCAGGCGCACCACGATCACGATGATCGCCACGGCTGCGACGATCATCCAGTTGGCCTGCTCGATGCCGCTCACGATCACGTAGCCACCAAGCGGCGTGAGCACCCCAACCCAGTGCAGCGGCATCGATATGACGTATGAGACTGCTGCCGCCAGCAGCCCGCCGATCGCGAACCATTTCGGCCGGTACGGCGTGGGCTGATACGCCGAGAGCGGTTGCAGGCTCACGAGGCCGACCAGGTGTCATCCGCCCACGACCAGACGTTGATCGCCGCCGGCACGACGCCGCCTTTGTCGAGCGCGCCGACCAGCAGCAACGATGTGTCGTTGCTGACGACCACGCCGCTGAGGATGAAGGCCTTGTCCGTCGCGTATTGACGCCATCCGGCACCATCCCATCCCCAGGTCTGCAGCGGTTGCGTACTCGATGAGCCAACGCTGAACAGGAACACCTGGCCGCGCGGCGGGTCCCAGCCGAGTCCGAGGACGGCCAGCGCCTTCGGAGCATCGGTCGCGGTGATCTCGTGCCAGCCAACACCGTTCCACCCCCACAACTGCGTCGACACGGCCAGGGTCGTGCCACTCGGCGGGAACCCCGCGGCGAGCAGCTGCCCCGAAGCTGGATCGAATGTCAGCGAGGCGTTCGATGGTGGGAATGGCAGCCCGCCCCCCACCGGCGTCCATCGCGAGCCGGACCAGATCCAGGTTCCCGTGCTCGGACCCGTTGAGGCGCCGGCAACCAGCACCATCTCGCTCAGCGCCGGATCCCAGGCCATCACGGCGTCGCTCGGGGGCGGCGAGTCGGTCCCCCGGTCGAGCTCGCGCCAGTTGTCGCCGCCCCAGGCCCACGTGTCGCTGAGATCGGTCCCCGGTGGCCCGTGCCCGCCGAAGAGCAGCACGAGATGCAACGCGGGGTCGTACGCCGCCGCCGCGTCGATCCGGCCTGCGGAACTCGTCGTCGGTTGCGCAAGGTCCCAGCTCGAGCCATTCCAGAGCCACGTCGCCTGGTTGTCGGCGATGCCGCCAAACACCACGATCTGCCGCGTCGCGAGGTCGTCGGCGACGCTGTACCCGGCGGTAGCGGGCGGTGCGATCGACGCGCGGGATGGCGGTGGGACGGCGACGACCGGCGTCCGCGGCCGCGCCACGAGGAAGCCGATCAACCCGGCGACCACGACGATCCCTGCCGCGCCGGCGATGAACCGGAAGCGCCGAGCTTGCCCAAGCATCATTGACCCATCACGCGAACGTCGACAAGCACGGCGTGAAACGGCCCGAAGGCGGCCACTTCGTATAGTGGGGCACCCTGAGATCACGCGCGGGACGGCGCGATCGGTGAGCGAGACGATGGAGGCGGTGGTGGCACGATCTGCGCATCTTGTGGGCAGTCTCCCTGGTGGCGACGCCGACGACGCGATGCGGCTCGCTCTCAACATCCTGGGTGCCTCGCTCCAGACGCTGCCGGACGGCGAGACCGGCGAACGGCATAACTGGATCATCCACATCATCGAGGCGATGCGGACGCACCCCGATCTCGAGGTGAAGAAGGAGGGCGACTGGTCCGACTACGACAAGACGCCTGTGTTCCGGGTGCGCAAGGGGCATACGCTCCGCGCCGACAGCCTTGACTTCGGACACGTGAAAACCTTCGAGGAGAACTGGCCCGTGTTCGAGCGTCTGCGCACGGAACAAGGCAAGCCCGATCTCGCGTTTCAGGCCGGCGTGCCTGGCGACTTCGACATGGCGCTCTTCACGCTCGGGCCTGCAGGTGCGTTCCGGCACCGCTCCGCTTTCCGGCGGGCGACGCTGCGCGAAATCCGCGAGATCTACCGGCGGGCCGGCAAGAACGTGGTGTTCCAGATCGAGATTCCTGCAGAGCTGGCATTCGTCGCACGGATGCCGGCGCCGGCTCGGCCGCTCATGGCTGCGTCGATGGCCCGCGGCGTCGCGCGTCTGGTGCAACTGTCACCTGCCGGGGCGCGGTTCGGTATTCACCTGTGTCTCGGTGACATGAATCATCGCGCGCTTGCCTCCATGCCCGACACCACGCCCGTCGTGCTGCTTGCCAACGCGATCGTCAAAGCCTGGCCCCCCGGCCGCGACCTCGAATTCGTACACGCCCCCTTCGCGGCTGCCGAGAAGATGCCCCGGACCGATCCTGCCTGGTACGCGCCGCTGGTGCGAACTCAGGCTCCCGGAGTTCGACGCGATTTGCAGCGGGCTTCGTCCACGAGGACCAGGATCTCGAGGAACAGCGCGAGTTGCGCGGCCTCATCGAGCGGAGTGTCGGTCGTGAGGTGGACGTCTCCACCTCATGCGGGCTCGGCCGGCGAACTCGCCCCGCCGCCGTTGCGGCGCTCGAGCGGACCGCGGCACTCACCGTCGACTGATCCGTCGTCGGGCCGGGGGCGAGGAGTGCATGGCGCATTGCGAGGAACTCGAATGTCGGACCGCGTCGAGCCCGCCGAGCGGCGAGTAATCTTGCCTCGATGAATTGCACCGCGTGCGGTGCCGCGAATCGGGTGGGCAGGCGATTCTGCGGCCAGTGTGGCGCGTCCCTCGATCAGCTGTGCCCGTCGTGCGGCGCGCCCAACGACGATGGCGAGCGGTTCTGCGGGGCGTGCGGCAAGCCGATCGGGTCGTCCGTGGCGACGGCCGGCCCACCGACGGCGGCGCCGCCGAGGCGGGATCCGGCCCCGGGAGTCAGCCCCAGCCCGACCGCCGAACGTCGCCATGTGAGTGTCCTGTTCGCGGACCTCGTCGGCTTCACGCCCCTGTCGGACCAGCGTGATGCCGAGGACGTTCGCGAGCTGCTGAGTGGGTATTTCACGACCGCGCGCACCATCATCGGGCGGTACGGGGGCACGGTTGAGAAGTTCATCGGCGACGCGGTGATGGCGGTCTGGGGCGTCGAGTCCGTGCAAGAGAACGATGCCGAGCGCGCGGTTCGCGCTGCGCTCGAACTGGTGGATGCCGTCGCCGTGTTCGGCGACTCCGCCGGGGCGCCGGGCCTCCTGGCGCGTGCCGGCGTGCTCACCGGAGAGGCTGCCGTCAGCTTTGGCGACAACGGCGAGGGCAGCGTGGCGGGCGACCTGGTCAACACCGCGTCACGGGTGCAGTCGGTCGCGGAGCCCGGGACCGTGTTCGTCGGCGACGCGACGCGGCAGGCGAGCGAGGCCGCGATCGTGTACGCCGACGCGGGCGCCCATACCCTCAAGGGCAAGCCGGAACCGGTCCACCTGTGGCGGGCAGAGCGCGTTGTGGCAGCGACCGGCGGAGCGCTGCGACCCACCGGCCTCGAGCCGCCGTTCGTCGGCCGTGACCGGGAGTTGCGTCTCCTCAAGGAACTGCTCCACGGCACCGGGGAAGAGAAGACCGCCAGGCTCATGTCCATCGTCGGCGTTGCCGGGGTCGGCAAGTCGCGCCTCGCCTGGGAGTTCTTCAAATATGTCGATGGTGTTACCGAGACCATCTGGTGGCACCGCGGGCGCTGCCTGGCGTACGGCGAAGGCGTCGCGTACTGGGCGCTCAACGAGATGGTGCGGATGCGCGCAGGGATCATCGAGAACGAGCCGCCCGACGCAGCGCGCGCGAAATTGCGCGCAACCGTCGAGGAGTTCGTCCCCGATGCCGAGGAGCGGCGCTGGGTGGAGCCGCGGCTGGCGCACCTCGTCGGCCTCGAGGAAGGCGTTGCCAGCGACCCGCGAGACCTCTACGCGGCATGGCGTTTCTTCTTCGAGCGGCTTGCGACCCAGCACCTGACGGTGCTCGTCTTCGAAGACCTGCAGTGGGCGGACAGCGGACTGCTGGACTTCATCGAATATCTGCTCGAGTGGTCGCGCTCGTCACCGATCCTGGTGATCACGCTGGCGCGTCCGGAGATGAACGAACGCCGTGCGGGATGGGGGACGGGCAAACGTGGCCTCTCGTCGCTGTATCTCGATCCCCTGAGCCCGGAGTTGATGCAGCAACTGCTCGAAGGCATCGTGCCCGGCTTGCCTGAGGACCTCAGCACGCGCATTCGCGATCGCGCGGCGGGGATCCCGCTGTACGCCGTGGAGACGGTGCGCATGCTGCTCGACCGCGGGCTCGTCGTCGAGGAAGGGGGCCGGTTCCGAACCCTCGGTTCGCTCGACGCCCTCGAGGTTCCGGAAAGCCTCCACGCGCTGATTGCTGCTCGGCTGGACAGCCTGGATCCGACGGATCGCCGTCTGCTGCAGGACGCAGCGGTGCTCGGCAAATCGTTCACGGCGCATTCCATCACCGCCATCTCCGGCCTCGATGCGGGCACGGTCGGGCGGATTCTCAGCGGTCTGGTCAACAAGGACCTCCTCGCGATTCAATCCGACCCTCGCTCGCCCGAACGCGGTCAATACGTCTTCGTCCAGGATCTCGTTCGCAGCGTGGCGTATGGAACGCTCGCGCGGCGCGACCGCAAGCTGCGTCACGTTGCGGCCGCGACATATCTCGAGAGCGAGTGGTCCGAGGAAGAGGAGGTTGCGGAGGTTGTGGCCTCGCATCTCGTCGAGGCGCTTGCCGCCGAACCCGACGCGGAAGACGCTGACGAGATTCGGGATCGCGCCCGAACCGCGCTCGTCCGCGCCGGCGATCATGCGATGTCGCTTGCCGCTGCCGAGTTGGCGCAGGGATATTTCGAGCGCGCGCTGACGCTCGGCGGCGATGACGCGTCGCAGGCGTACCTGCACGCCCGAGCCGGCCTCGCAGCGCACCGGCGACTGCATGGCGGCGCCCGCGAGCATTTCGAAAGCGCGGCCGCCTTGTATCAGGGACTGGGTCAGATCAGCGCGGCGGCACGCTCGCTGGCCTACCTCGCGCGCGTCGAGGGGATGGAGGGAAAGCGCGACGTCAGCATCGAACGCCTTCGTCAAGTGGTCGCGATGCTCTCGGATGCCGACGTTGCGGATCCGGAGCGAGATTCGCAGCTTGCGCAAGTCAGCTCGCAGCTCAGCCTGAATCTGTACTTCAGCGGTCGGCTGGACGAGGCGCTCGAGGTCGCCGATAGCGCGCTGCGGATCGCCGAGCTGTTCGACGTGCCGGAGGCGTTCGTCGTCGCGCTCAACGCTCGAGCCTCAGCCCTGGCGGCACGCGGGAGACGGGACGAGGCCGAGCTGGTTTTCGACGGCGCGAGTTGCTTCGCCATCGACCGGAACGTCGGCGCCGAACAGCGCCGAACCCTCGAGGTGAACCTGGGTTCCACGCTCGAGGAGGCAGACAAACTCGATGCCTGCCTGGAGCACTACGAACAATCGGAGGCACTCGCGAGACGGCTCGGCGATCGCGTCGGCGTCGCGACGTCACGGCTCACGCAGTCGAATGCGCTGCTCGAGCTCGGCCGCTGGGACGAGTACGCGGCAATCTGCAGCGAGTACCTCGATCACGACGCGCCTGAGCTCGCAGTACCGACCGTGTCCCGTCTGCTCGGCAGCGGCATCTGGCTGCATCTCTGGCGTGGGGATCTGGCCGCCGCACGCAATGTGCTCGCCATCGCATCCGAGCATGCTGACGACGCCAACGTCGAGCAGGCGGGGATGCTCGATGCCGTACAAGCCGCGGTTGCGTCCGTCGAAGGGCGTTGGCTGGACGCATTGACCTGCGCAGAAGCCGGGCTGCGCATCTGCCTCGACCAGTCGTTTCCGGTGGTCGCCTGCGCAAATCTCATTGAGGCCGTCGACGCGTCGTTCGCGCTTGGTCGCGACGAGAAGGTCGAGGAACTCATCGAGTTGGTTCGCCGTCACTACCGTCCCGGGCGTCAGCGCGCCATCGATGCGCACATCCACCGCTGGCGCGCGGCACTTTCCGCCCATCGGAATGTCGATGGAGTTGCCGAGGAGTTCACCACGGCGCTGGATGCCTTCGCGACACTGAGCCGGCCGTTCTGGACGGCCGTCACGCAGCTCGAGTTTGCGGAATGGCTCATGCGCCAGGAGCGCGACGCCGAAGCCGCGGCGCTGCTCATCCAGTCCCGATCAGCATTTGCGCGCCTTGGCGCCACACCGTGGGTCGAACGGGTCGACGCAACGGCCCGGACCACGGCCGGCACCGTCGAGTCGAGGTCGACCGCATGAAGTGCCCGACTTGCGGCACGGAGAATCGTGCCGGAGTGCGCTTCTGCGTGCAGTGCGGCACAAATCTCAGCAGGGCATGCGCGTCGTGTGGCGCTGCCTACAACGAGGGAGAACGCTTCTGCGGTGAATGTGGCGCCGCACTCTCCGCCGGTGCAACGCCGGCGCGCCCGTCCACCCCTCCTTCCCCTATCGACACGCTGGGGCGTAACGCAGAACGCCGCCACGTCACCGTGCTCTTCGCGGACCTCGTGGGCTTCACGCCGCTCGCCCAGCAGCGCGATGCCGAGGATGTTCGCGATCTGCTGAGCCGGTATTTCGACACCGCCCGCACGATCATCGCCCGCTACGGCGGCACGGTCGAGAAGTTCATCGGCGACGCGGTGATGGCGGTCTGGGGCATCCCCACGGTCCTCGAGAACGACGCCGAACGGGCCGTCCGCGCGGCGCTCGAACTGGTGGACGCCGTCGCCGCCTTCAGCGAGGAGGTCGGTGCGCCGGGGCTTCGGGCGCGCGCCGGGCTCCTCACGGGCGAGGTTGCCGTCAACCTTGGCGTCAGCGGTGAGGGCATGGTGGCCGGCGACCTCGTCAATACCGCTTCGCGGGTGCAATCCGCAGCCGAGCCGGGAACGGTGTACGTCGGCGATGCAACACGACAGGCCACCGAGGCGGCGATCGTTTACGACGACGCCGGGGTCCATACGTTGAAAGGCAAGCCCGAGCCGGAGCGCCTGTGGTGGGCGCGCCAGGTCGTGGCTGCGTCGGGAGGCGCCCTGCGGCCCACCGGGCTCGAGCCGCCGTTCGTCGGACGCGATCGCGAGCTCCGGCTCCTCAAAGAGTTGCTGCACGCGACCGGTGAGGAGCGCACCGCGCGCTTGCTGTCGATCGTCGGTCTCGCGGGCATCGGCAAGTCACGGCTCGCGTGGGAATTCTTCAAGTACGTCGATGGTGTGACGGAGACGATCTGGTGGCATCGCGGCCGGTGCCTCGCCTATGGCGAGGGCGTTGCGTACTGGGCGCTCAACGAGATGGTTCGCATGCGCTGCGGCATCGTCGAGAACGAGCCACCGGAGACTGCGCGCGAGAAATTGCGGCGCACGGTCGAGGAGTTCGTCGAGTCCGGTGAAGAGCGCCGCTGGGTGGAGCCCCGGCTCGCACATCTCGTCGGGCTCGAGGAGCGCGTCGCCGCGGACCCGCGCGACCTCTACGCCGCGTGGCGGTTCTTCTTCGAGCGGATGGCGGCGCAGCAACTCACGGTCCTGGTGTTCGAGGACCTGCAGTGGGCTGATTCGGGCCTGCTCGACTTCATCGAGTATCTCCTTGAGTGGTCTCGTAATTCGCCCATCCTGGTGGTCACGCTCGCGCGCCCGGAGCTCGCCGAGCGGCGGTCCGGATGGGGCACCGGCAAACGTGGCCTTGCCGCGCTGTACCTCGACCCGCTCTCGCCGGACGCGATGTCGCAACTGCTCGCCGGCATGGTCCCAGGACTGCCCGAGGAGTTGAGCGTTCGCATCCTCGACCGTGCGGCCGGCGTGCCGCTCTACGCGGTGGAAACAGTGCGCATGCTGCTCGATCGCGGCCTCATCGTCGAGCGAGGCGGTGCCTATCACGTCGAGGGGTCGCTCGATGCGCTCGAGGTCCCGGAGACGCTTCATGCACTGATCGCCGCGCGCCTCGACAGCATCGGCAGCGCCGAGCGGCAGCTGCTGCAGGACGCGTCCGTCATCGGCAAGTCGTTCACCGCGGCCGGCCTCCGCGCGATCACGATGGTGCCTGCCGACACCGTGGAATCGTGTCTCGCCAGCCTGGTCAACAAGGATCTGCTGTCGATCCAGTCAGACCCACGCTCGCCGGAGCGCGGTCAGTACGTGTTCGTGCAGGACCTGGTGCGGAGCGTCGCGTACGGCACGCTCGCGCGACGTGACCGCAAGGCGCGCCATCTGGCCGCGGCAGCCTACCTCGAAAGCTCGTGGAGCGATGAGGAGGAGGTGGCGGAAGTCGTTGCCGCGCATCTTGTCGAGGCCTATGAGGCCGACGTCGATGCGTCGGACGCACCAGCGCTCCGCGATCGGGCTCGTGATGCGCTCGTCCGCGCCGGTGATCATGCGGCGTCGCTCGGTGCGGGGGAGGCTGCGCAGCACTACTACGAGAGCGCGCTGACGCTCGCCGGCCCCGACGAACGCGCGGCGTTACTGGTGCGAGCCGGGGAGATGGCGTGGCTCCAGGTGCATCCCGACCAGGCGCGCCGGCATCTCGAAGCGGCCGTTGCCCTCCACGAGGCGGCCGGACGTCTCGGGGCGGCAGGACGAGTTTCGGTCACCCTTGCCGCGATCGACACGCACCAGCTCAAGGTCAAGGATTCGGCGGACCGCATGGAACGCGCCTTCGCGCTCCTCCGCGATTCGGAGCACGGGCCCGAGTATGAGTCTGATCTCGCAGTCGTTGCCGCAGAGGCCGGCCGGCGGCTGTTCCTCGCCAATCTGTCGGAAGACCTGGCGATGGAACGGCTCGAGCTGGCGCTTGGGATCGCCGAGCGAAACGGCGACTCGCAGGTCTTCTGCGAGGCAATCAACACGAAAGGACTCATCCTTGGCGGTCGCGGCCGCCGCGAGGAAGGCCGAGCGCTCATCACCGCTTCGCTCGACCATGCACTCGCCGCGGATCTGCACGACGCGGCGTTGCGTGCCTACAACAATCTCGCCGCGGACACGCAGGGCAGCGATCCAGTCCGTGCTTCGTCGTACGTGGATGCGGGGCTCGCGCTGGCGCGACTCATGGGCCGGCGCCGCGCCGAGGTGATGTTCGCCACCGGCTCGACGCTCGTGCTCGCCGACCTCGGACGGTGGGACGCCGCGACCCTCGTCCTCGATGAGCTGCTCGAGAGCGACGACGAATGGGTGTCGGCCTCCGAGATCGGCAGCGAGCTCATCATGGGGGCCTGGATCTATCTCTGGCGTGGTCAGCTGGTTGAGGCGCGAAAGCTCCTCGATCGACTGGCCGAGATCAACCGGCGAGCCGGCCCGGAGATACGCCTCGTGTATGACGCGGTCCAGGCGGGGGTCTTGCGTGCGCAGGGCCGGAACGCCGACGCGCTCGCGCTGCTGGCCGATGCGCACGCGCGGATGAACGACTCGCTCGACTACCTGGGTCTTACCCGCTGGGTATTGCACGAAACGGTGGAAGCGGCATTCGCCGTGGGCGACCTGCAATCGGTGCACCAGCAACTCGACGCTGTCGCCACCCGCCTGACGCCGGTCGTCGCGCCGACGCTGCACGCGCTCATCCACCGCTTCCGTGCTCGGCTTGCGGCGGTCGAGTCCCGCAACGACGAGGTGATGCCTCACGCGCTGGCGGCCATCGAGGTGTTCCAGCAGCGTCAGATGCCGTTCTGGGTTGCGGTGACGCGCCTCGAGCTTGGGGAGTGGCTGCTCCAGCGTGGACAGCGAACCGAAGCCGAAGCGCTGCTCGCTGAGGCCCGAGCGACGTTCGTGGATCTCCGTGCGAACCCCTGGATCGAGCGTGCAAACGTGGCCGCGCGCGAAGAGCGCATCGCAGCCGAACAGACAGCGCTCCCAGCCTGACGACGTGACCGATTCTGCCGTCGCCGCGGAACAGCCCGGCGCGCCGAAGGCGAAGGTCGGCTACCGCGCCCTGTTCCGGAATCGCGATTACCGACTGCTGTACACCGGGTTGGCGATCTCGATGAGCGGCTCATGGGCGTACAACGTCGCACTGGTTGTCTTCGTCTTCGACACCACGCACTCCGCGGCGTGGATCGCGGCGGCGTCGATGACTCGCTTTCTCACAGCGCTGGTCGCGAGCCCGTTCGGCGGCTTGGTTGCGGATCGAGTTCGAGCGGATCCGTTTCATGGCCACGCTCGACACCGTCTGTCTCGTTCTGCAGTCGGGGCTCGCAGTCGTTGCCGCGCTGAACGGGCCGGTCCTGCTTGCAATCGTTCTGGCGGCGATGTCGTCGGTCTGCGGCTCGTCATACGACCCGGCCGCGCGCGCCGCCACGCCGGCAATCGTCGGCGAGGAGCATCTCGCCGCGGCCAACAGCGCGCAGTCAGCGATCGAGAACCTCTCCGTCATCGTCGGGCCCGCCATCGCAGGGTTGCTGCTGCTCTTCAGCCCAACGGCGGTCGTGTTCGCGATCAACGCCGCGACCTTCGGCATCTCGGCAATCCTCGTCAGCCGCCTGCGGAGTCGCAGCCGTCCGGCCGATATCACCGAGGGCGGCACTGCCGGTCCACTGAAGCAGATGGCTGCGGGTGTCGCGGCCTTTGTCGAGTCGCCGACGGTGATGCTGCTGGCCGGATTCAGCATCCTCGCCAGCTTCGTGTACGGCACCGACACGGTTTTGTTCGTGGTGATCAGCCGGGACCAGCTCGGGACCGGGAGCACGGGCTACGGCTACCTGCTGGCGGCGCTCGGCGTCGGTGGCATCCTCATGGCGGGGTTCATGAATCGCATCGCGTCGGCGAAGCGTCTCGGCGCGATCATCGTCCTCGGCATGGCGGTGTTCTGCCTGCCGACCGCCGTCTTGACGATCGTCCACGCGCCGTGGATCGCCTTCCTGCTCGAGGTCGTCCGCGGTGCCGGAACGATCGTCGTCGATGTGCTCGCGATCACCGCGCTCCAACGACTCGTCAAGCCCGATGTCGTCGCCCGCGTGTTCGGAGTGTTCTTCGCGTTCGTGCTGGCGGCAATCGCGCTCGGCGCCCTGCTGATGCCGATCCTGCTCGAACTCGTGGGCCTGGAGACGACGCTGCTCATCATGGGGTTTGCCATTCCGGCGCTGACCATCGCGTCGTACCCATGGGTGCGCGTCCTGGACACGCGCGCCCTCAAGGATCTCGCAAGCATCGAGCCGCGCATCCTGACGCTGCAGGGCCTCGATATCTTCGCCGGGGCATCGCGGGCTGCGCTCGAACGGATCGCGCGATCCACGGTGGAGGAGAAGGTCGACGCCGGAACCGTCCTCATCCGCGAAGGCGCAGAGGCCGACGATTTCTTCGTGCTCACTGCCGGCGAGGTCGCTGTCTCCGCAGCCGGCGAGGCGGGAGTCGAACGGTCGCTCGGCGTCCTCGGCCCGCCGAACTACTTCGGGGAGATCGGCCTGCTCGAGCACCGTCCGCGCACGGCAACGGTGACCGCCACAACGCAATGCACGGTCTACCGCATCAACGGGACGGATTTCGTCGAGGCGCTGACGGTCACCAACCTGTCGCCGACCGCGCTGGGGCGCGCCCAGATGCGGCTGGCTCGCACGCATCCCTCGCTGGAACTGACCTTCGGCCACACCGAGTCGGAGTGACGCGATGGAAGCAACCGGGACCGCCGCGTATCGTGTGCACCTGAGCATCGACTAAGGGACTGGGTTTTGCTCTGTTCGAACTGCGGCGCCGAGAATCGTCCGAGCAGCAAGTTCTGCGCGGAATGTGGCATGGCGCTTGCCGCGCGGTGCCCGAAGTGCGCAAGCCCGGTGCGCCCCGACGCCAAGTTCTGCGACGAGTGCGGCACCGCACTCGGCAGCGCGGCGCTGGCGGGGCATGCCTCGTCTGCGCGGAATGAGGACAACGGCTCCACCGCTGAGCGTCGCATCGTCTCGATCCTGTTCGCTGATCTCGTCGGTTTCACCCCGTTGTCGGAGCAGCGTGATGCCGAAGAGGTGCGCGACCTCCTCACGCGCTACTTCGACGCCTGCCGCGCTGTGGTCACGCGCTACGGCGGTGTCATCGAGAAGTTCATCGGCGATGCGGTCATGGCGGTGTGGGGCGCGCCGGTCGCGTTCGAGGACGATGCGGAGCGTGCGGTCCGCGCGGCGCTCGACCTCGTCGCCGCGGTGTCGGCACTGGGGCGCGAGATCGACGAGCCGGCGCTCCAGGTGCGCGCGGGTGTCCTCACTGGCGAGGCCGCCGTGACGCTCGGTGCCGAGGCGCAAGGCATGGTCGCGGGGAGCCTCGTCAACACCGCGTCACGCATCCAGACGGAGGCATCACCCGGAACGGTCCTTGTCGGCGACGCGACCCAGGCCGCGAGCGAGGCGGCGGTCGTCTACGAGGATGCGGGACAACGGACGCTCAAAGGCCTCTCCGAGCCCGTGCAGGTGTGGCGTGCGCTGCGCGTCGTCGCGCTGCGCGGCGGCGCCGAGAAATCGGAGGGCCTCGAAGCCCCGTTCATCGGACGTGACCGCGAGCTGCGCCTCATGAAAGACCTCTTCCACGCGAGCGCGGAAGAGCGCAAGGCGCACCTCGTGTCCGTCGTCGGCATTGCGGGCATCGGCAAATCGCGGCTGTGCTGGGAGTTCTTCAAGTACATCGACGGCATCCAGGACGTGATCTACACGCATCGCGGTCGGTGTCTTGCGTACGGCGAGGGAGTCACGTATTGGGCGCTTGCCGAGATGGTGCGCATGCGCGCCGGCATCAGCGAGGCCGAGGACACGCCGACTGCGCTCAAGAAGCTGCACCAGTGCTTGACGGAGTTCCTCCCCGACGCGGAGGAGCGGCGATGGGTGCAGCCGCGCCTAGCACATCTGCTCGCGCTCGAGGAGCATGCAACGCAGGAGCGCGACGAGCTCTTCAGCGCATGGCGGCTGTTCTTCGAGCGGCTCTCGGACCAGGAGCCGACCGCGCTCGTCTTCGAGGACATGCAATGGGCCGACACGTCGCTCCTCGAGTTCATCGAGTCGCTGCTGGAGTGGTCGCGCAATCACGCGTTGTTCGTGGTGACCGTCGCCCGACCGGAACTCGTGGAGCGGCATCCGTCATGGGGAGCGGGGAAGCGCAACTTCACCTCCGTTTTCCTCGAGCCGCTTGCGTCCGACGCCATGGAGCAGCTGCTCGACGGTCTCGTTCCGGGCCTCCCCGACGGGGTCCGCGAGCAGATCCTCCGACGGGCGGAGGGCGTGCCGCTCTACGCGGTGGAGACCGTCCGAATGCTGCTCGACCGAGGTGTCCTCGAGCGTGCCGGCAGCGTCTATCGCTTGACCGGTCCCGTCGAGGACCTCGACGTGCCGCAGAGCCTGCATGCGGTGATCGCGGCACGTCTCGACGGCCTGGCCCCCGAGGCGCGCCGTGTCCTGCAGGACGCCGCGGTGCTCGGCAAGACCTTCACCGTCAGCTCGCTCGCCGCAGTCAGCGGCGTTGCCACGGAACCGTTGCAGGCACTGCTCGCGGGGCTTGTCCGCAAGGAGATTCTCTCGTTGCAGGCCGACCCGCGTTCCCCGGAGCGCGGGCAGTACGGCTTCCTCCAGGACCTCGTGAAGCGGGTCGCCTACGAGACGTTGTCGAAGCGGGACCGAAAGGTGAAGCACCTCGCCGTTGCCGCGTGGTTCGAGAGCGCATGGGGTGGCGAAGAGGGTGACGTCATCGAGGTGATCGCCTCGCATTACCTCGAGGCGTACAACCTGGCGCCGCAGGATCCTGACGCGGAGACGGTCAGGGACCGTGCTGCCGATGTGCTTGCCCAAGCCGGCGAGCGAGCAGCGTCGCTCGCCGCCAACGCCGAGGCGGAGCGGTATTTCAACCAGGCATCGCAGCTCGTCGGAGACCCCGTGCGCGAGGCTGATTTGCGCGACCGGGCAGGTACGGTCGCATGGCGTGCTGGACGTACCGAGGCCGCAGTCGAGAACTACCAGCAGGCTATTGCCGTGTACGACCGCGAGGGTTTGCGCCGGGCGTCAGCGCGGGTGGCGGGACATCTCGCCCGGCTCGAGGCGATGCGAGGGCAGATCGACCAGGCGATCAGCCGATGGCGGCAGGCATTCGCGATCCTGGCCGAGGGCGACCACGACGAAGACCTGGCCAGCGTGGCCCTCGATCTCGGGTTCCGCCTCCTCAACAACAAGGGGACGTACGACGAGGCCGAACGATATTTGCGGATCGCGCTCGATACGAGCGAGGCGCTCAGCCTGCATGCGCAGATCTCCCAGGCCCTCAACTATCGGGGGTTGCTCGCGTCACACGCCAGTCATCCCGAAGAGGCGCTCGCGCTCCTCACACACTCGTTGAAGATAGCGGTGGACACCAACGCAACCGCGTCGATGATGTCCGCGTACAACAACCTCGCGGACATCCTCAGCCGGCGCGACCGCTACGGGGAGGCACTGGTCCTGCAGCGGTCCTGCCTGGTGATGCGCACGAAGCTGGCCGACCGGCCCATGGAGCGCTTCTCGAAGGCTGAGCTCGCCCACATCCTCGTGCAGCTCGGCGAGTGGGACGAGGCGACTGCGCTGGTCAACTCCCTTGGTCCGATCACCACCGATACCGCGCCATACGAGCTGTTGTCGGTGCTGTCGTTCACAGAGATGTATATCCAGCGGGGGCAGCTGCCGCTGGTCGAACAGATTCTCCACGCTTTCGCGCGTCTGGCCACCTCAGAGGATCGGCAGGAATGGGCTGCGTACACCACCGCTCGCGCCGCCTGGTATCGAGCTGTCGGACGGGATGCCGAGTGCCTTGTCGATGCCGAGATCGTGTTCAGCGTTGTCAGCCTGCACGACGCGATCAGCCACCAGGACGCAAAGGAATCCTTCCATGAGGCGGTTGAGTCGGCATTCGCGGTGGGCGATCTCACCAAGGTGGAAGAACTCCTCGGCATCTTCGATGCGGTACCGCTCGGCATCCGTCCGCCGTCGATGGAGGCCCACGCGTCGCGGTTCCGCGCCCGGCTGTCCCACCTGCGAGATGACGACGTCGCCACGGAGCCCTTCTTCGTGCGTGCGGAGGAGATCTTCCGCGAGTTGAGGTTGCCGTTCCGCCTCGCGGTCGCTCAGCTTGAGCACGCCGAGTGGCTGATGATGCAAGCGCGGGATGCCAACGCCGCCCCACTCCACGCGGCGGCGCTGGCGACGTTCGAACGTCTCAAGGCGCAACCGTGGGTGGCGAGAGCATCCGCAGCGGCGCCGGTGCACCTCGCTACGCCGGCGGGCGCTGCTCCGCTTCCCTGAGCAGCGCGCAGAGCTTGATGAGCAGCTTGTAGGCGAGCTGTGGGTGCTCCATGAGCAGTGGCCTGAACTCCCACGGCGGCAACGAGAGCGTGCGCAGATGCGTGTCGGCCGTCACCGATGCGCTTCGCGGGCCGCCGTCGATGACCGCGATATCGCCGAACGCTTCGCCCGGGTTCAGCGTGCGCAACGTGCGCCCCTTCACGCTGACGTCGGCTGAACCCTCGAGGATCAGGTGGAAGCCGACTCCGTTGCGCCCTTCGATGACGATGACCTGCCCCGGCTCGTGCTCGATCTCCTTGGAGAGATCGACAATCGTGGCCACATCCTGCGTGGTGAGCTCATCAAAGAGACGATTACGCTGGAGCATCTCGACGAGCATCTTCTTGTCTGTCATGGCTTTCCACTCCCAGTCTGGCGATTCTTCGGACGACAGCTGCCGGCACTCACTGCACGATCGCCGGTTCGGTCGCTGCGACGATCCTGCGTGAGTCGGTACGCGTTGTCTGTCAGGTGACTGACAGGCGTCAGGCTGCGTTGTCAGCGAGCGCGAGCAACACCGTCTTCATCTGAAACGGCGTCAAGCCCGGATGCTTGCCGAGGATGCGCGCGATCAGGCCGGTGATATGCGGCGCCGCAAAGCTGTTGCCGGTGGCCCGGATCGTCCGCCCGCCGAGCCAACCGACCTCGAGGTCGATGCCCGGAGCACCGAACTCCACCGGCGGCGCGGTGTTGTAATCGAGGCGGAACGGATCGCGTCCTTCGTGCGCGGCAACGGAGAAAACCGACGCGTACTGCGAGGGGTAGCTTGGCGCGCGAACATTGTTGACGGCGCACACGACCATCGAGCGCTGAAAGTACGCCTCATCGGCGATCTCGTGGAACAGGCCGAAGTAGTCGAGTCGCGACGTGCTCAGGCTCATGTTGAGCACCTGCATGCCGTTTGCGAGCGCCCAGCGCATGCCTTCGGCGAACACGATGCCGCGTCCGGTGAGGCGTGCGCCGAGGACGCGAACGCTGTACAACTCGGCGTCCGGGGCCGCCTGGCGAATGATCGCCGCGCATGCGGTGCCGTGCCCGAAGAGGTCGTCGTGTGCCCCCTCGATGATTCGCGCGCCGCGAGGTGCATCGCCGTCGGCGACCACAGCGACTCCGCCCGCAAGCGGACCGACGCCAGGGTACGACGCGTCAATGCCGCTGTCGATCACTGCGACTTTGACGCCGGCGCCGGTGCTCCCGTCCCACGCCCACTCGCGTGTGATCGTTCCCGGGAGCGATGCCTGCACCCGCTGCAGCGTGGCCGGATCGAACTGCCACGACCACGCAGGTTTCACCGGCGTTGCTTGCGCGCGTACAGCAGGAAGTCCTCGGCGATCCGTGTCGCGGCGAGACGCTCGTCCGGTCCGAGCACGCCCAGCTCGTGGAACAGCAACGCCAGCTCGGCAAGCTCCGCCTGGGGTTTGGGAGCAGCGGCGGCACGTTGTGCGAGCGCGTGGCGGAGATCGCCGCTCGGCGCCGCGAGCGCCGCGGCCTCGAAGAGCGCGCGGCCGAGATTCGAGAAGATGCGCGAGGTTTCCACCGCGAGCGTCGCCTGCCGGGCGAAGAGCGCGAGGATCTCCATGTCGTCAACACCCTCACCGCCGCCACGCCTGCGATCGAGCACCTCGATGACGCCGAACGTGTGCCGCTCGCTTTCCAGTGGCATGGCCATGATCGCGTTGGGGACGTACCCGGTGGTCTCGGCCACATCGGCGGCGAAGCGCGGATCCTGGCGGACGTTGTCGACCGCGATCGACTGCCCGGACATGAGTGCCCAGCCCGCAATGCCGCGGTCAGCGGGGATGCGGATTCCGATCGTCGCCGCTGCGCCGCTGCCCGCCGCGACGCGGAACTCCAGCATTTCCTCCGCCTCGTCGAACAGGGCGATCGAGCAGGCGGCAGCGTCGAACACGAGCCGCGCGGATTCGACGATTGCCTGCAGAAACTCTTCATCGCGGCGGGGGCGAAGCACCGGACCGAGGTCGGCGGCGAGCTGCGCGAGATCCGAGAGGGCGTTGCCGGTGGGGCCGTTATCGTCCATGATGCTCCGGCACTCTACCGTCCGACGAGGACAGGGGCGTCGGGGACGGTTGACGGGAGAATGACGGTGAGCACGGACGACGCGGCGCTGCTGCAGCACACCCCACTCTTCGGTGGCATGCCGCTCGAGACGCTGCAGCGTCTGGCCGAGAAGGCGGTGCGCCGATCGTATGGTCGCGGTCAGATCATCTTCCGTGAGGAGGACTACGGCGACGCGTTGTGTGTCGTCGTGAGCGGTCTCGTCAAGGTCTACCGGACGTCCCCGGACGGCGACGAGATGCTGCTCGTCACCCTCGGCCCCGCATCGGTCTTCGGCGAGTTGCCGATGGTCGACGGCGGTCCGCGGTCGGCATCGGCCGCGGCGGTCGAGGCGACGACGGTGATGACCGTCAATCGAAGCGCGTTGCTGGAAGCGGTTCGGAAGTCGCCGGAGCTTGCGGAGCGTCTCCTGCGATCGCTCGGCTCCATGGTGAGGCGCCTCACCGATCAGGCCGCGGACCTGGTGTTCCTCGACCTGAACGGCCGCGTCGCCAAGCTGCTGCTCCGGCTCGCCGAGGAACGCGGCAGCGCGGAAGGCGGCGGCCGGACGCTCGACCTCCACCTCACGCAATCGGATCTGGCGAACATGGTCGGCGGATCGCGGCAGAGCGTGAACCAGGTGCTCAACTCGTTCGAGCGCCTGGGCTATCTCGAGCTCGACGGGCGGCGCATCGTCATCCGGAAACCCGAGCTCCTGCAACGCCGCGCCGGTCAGTCCGACTGATCTCGCCTGATTGCGGGACCTGTCAGATCGCCGACGCTCCAGCTGTCAGGTAGGCGACTGACTCGCCCGTACAGCCCTGCCAGAATCACGTCAACACAACAACAGCGGCCGCGCCGCATAGGGAGACAGAGCAATGAGCACGGACGAGTCGAACGAGCAGGAAGCCCCGGGAGTTCGGACAGCCAAGACCGACGAAGAGGACACCGAGGGTCACGTGCGGACCGCCATGGGCGGCGATCCGGACTTCGGTTCCCAGCAGCCTTCGCTCCACACCGCTGCGAAGGACGATGACGACGACGACACCGAAGGGCACGTCAAGGCCGGCGGCCACTGACTTCGGCTTCGAGGGGGAGCGATCGGCCCTTTCGGACGGCGCCAACGCGGCGCGGTTCGGAAGGGCCATCGCTGCGTTAAGGGAGCCACGTGGGGGGAGCTCATCTCGAGGACGCGCGACGCGCCCATCTGCACTGGGTGACGGACGCGGGCCCTGGCCTCAGCCGCCGTCGTCGCGGCAGTGCTTTCAGCTACATGAAAGACGGCGCACCCGTCCACGACCGGCAGACGATTGATCGCATTCGGGCGCTTGCCATCCCACCGGCATGGACCGACGTGTGGATCTGCCCCGATCCCGATGGGCATATCCAGGCGACCGGGCGTGACGCGCGCAAACGCAAGCAGTACCGATATCACGACCGATGGCGCGAGGTCCGCGACTCCAACAAATATGACCGCACGGTCTCGTTTGGCGAGGCGCTGCCGCGCATTCGGAAACGGGTGGAGTCCGACCTCAGGCTCCGCGGCCTCGTGCGCAATCGCGTCCTGGCGGCGATCGTCCGATTGCTCGACCTGACGCTGATCCGGGTTGGCAACGCCGAATACGCCGAGGACAACAAGTCATACGGGCTCACGACGTTGCGCTCGAGTTCACGCCGTCGTCGACGGCGACGCGATCCGCCTGAGCTTTCGCGGCAAGGGCGGGAAGCGTGTCACCGCAGAAGCGCGGGACCGCCGCGTCGCCACGATCATGCAGCGCGCCACGACGCTACCGGGGGAGGAACTCTTCCAGTACGTCGATGAGGACGGTGAGTCGCACGGGGTCACGTCTGACGACGTAAATGACTACCTGCGCGAGATCGCGGGCGACGACTTCTCTGCCAAGGACTTCCGCACGTGGGCCGGGACGGTGATCACGGCGCGTGCACTGCGGACGCTGGGACCGTCGGAGACAGCGGCTGAAGAGAAGCGGCATATCGTCGAAGCCGTCGGCGACGCCGCCGCACAGCTCGGCAACACCGTCGCCGTCTGCCGGCGGTGCTACGTCCACCCCCAGGTGTTCGAGGCATATGCCGACGGGACCTTGCTCAAGCTGCGCTTCGGCACGGTTTCCAAGGAAGGGGCGAGGGACGCCGCCGTCTCAGGTTCGCTTCGGCCGGACGAGCGTGCCGTGCTCCGGATGCTCCAATCAGGCGAACGCGTCAGGTCTCGCGCGGCGTCTTAACGGAACGCGTCCTCGATGTGAACGGCCGCCTCCTCGGCGCCGAGGTCGTCCCCGCGGTCCTCGTCTTCGTCGTCGTCGCGCTCGGCCTCGTCCGCGTCCACCTCGTCGCCGTCATCGTCGGAGATCACCTGTACCGCGCCGTCGGGGCCGCGGCGCACGGGCCGGTCTGGCTCCTCTTCCGCGAGACGCTCGTCCAGCGTCTCGCGAACGTTGGGGTCGTTGAACTCGTGGACGGCCAGATCGCGGGGGTTGTCATCGCTGCCGACCACCTCGGCAGGGTCGGGCTCCATCGCGCCCGGAATGATGGCGTCGTCGTCGGGGACGTCATCGGACGGCAGATTGCGGGCGTTCGGGTCGTCAGTGCTCATCTGATACTCCGGGATTCGGGTTGCGAGCGCCGGTACAAGGCGCGATCATTCTTGATAGGCAGACTATCACGTTAGAACCCCGGGACTGGAGGTCGAACATGGCGCGCACGAAGCACGGAGGCGATCTCGGATCGCACGAGCGCAACAACCTCGACAGCAAGAGCTTCGCGTTCACGAAGCAACGCAAGGAACCGCTCACTGACGCGGATCACGTTCGCAACGCCGTCGCGCGTTTCGATCAGGTGGAAGGTGTCAGCGACGCCGACCGTGATCGTGCCTGGCGCAAGATCCGCGCCGCGGCCCGCCGCTTCGGCGTCGAGATCGAGGCGCGCGGCTGGCGTCAGCTCACGGCTGGAGGTCGGAGTCGATGACCGACATGCAAGCACCTGGGGCAATGCCTGAGATGCCACAGATCGATCCCCCGAGCGCTCCACAGATCGAGCCGCCGTCCATTCCTGACAACCCGGTTCCCGAGGAGCCGCAGCCGTCAGCCCCGGACACGCCGCAGATCCCCGCGCCGGAGATCGAGGAGACGCCGCCCGAGGTGCCAAGCCCCGAGACGCAGACCTAGCGAACGCGTCGAGGTCGGCGCTCAGGGACGGGAAAGCAACCGGGATGTGACATCGGCTCCTCAGAGTGGCTGACGGACAGTCGAGCCATCCCGGAGGATCCCCCCAATGCTCAACCGACCGTTTCGATTCGCCCTCAGCGCCGCGTGCGCATCGCTCATCGCCCTGCTCGTCGCCGCCCCGACCGGCGGTGCGGCAAGTGCGCTCGAGCCCACGCAGAACGCCACCGTGAGCCCGATGACCGCGAACTCGTCGCCGATCCTGCTCTACGCCCAGGACTGGAACGGATCGGCGAACGGCCGGACGACCGCCCAGTGGCAGCAGGTGGCGCAGACGCACGCGCTCCTCGTGGGGAGCACCGGCGCGGCCTACGGCACCATGATCCCGCAGCTGCACGCGTGGAACCCATCACTCAAGGTCCTCGTCTACGACCTCGGGCCGTACACGATCAAGGGATCCGCCGAGTTCAACACGTTGACGGCGGATCATCCGAGCTACTTCGCGCACGACGCATCCGGCCACCTCATCACGATGAAAGCTGCGAGTGGCTCGCCGGCCTTCCCGAACAACTACCTCATGGACGAGGGCAACGCGGGATGGCAGGCGTGGGAGGCAGCGCGCGTCCTCGGCAACATCAATCAGTACGGGTTTGACGGTGCATACCTCGACTCGATGGCACCCGGACCCACATCGGGCGGGGACACTGGTCTCCCCATCGATCCGACGACCGGCCACGCGTACACCGCCGCATCGTGGATGGCCGCTGAAGGCCGCGCGATGTCGGTGATCAAGGCGGCGATCGGGTCGAAGTTCCTGTTCTCGACGGGCCTCGTCAACGGCACTGAGTTCACGGAATACACGCACGACCTCACGGATTCGACGGCCAACGGCGCGCAGACCGACTCGTGGCTGCGTCTGGGTGGATCGTCGGCTGCGTCATACCCGAGTGCCGGCACCCTGGCTTCGGATCTCGCGATGGTGCAGTCGATCAACGCGAAGGGCAAGTCGTTCTTCGGATGGACGAAGGTCTGGACGCCGGCGACTGCCGCGCAGTACTCGGCATGGAACACGTATGCGCTTGCGGCATATCTGCTCGTCGACAACGGCACGACCGACTACTACTCGTACAGCGAGCCGAATCTCAACGCGGACCGTACGACCGTGTACTACGCCAACGAGCTCGCCGCGCTCGGATCCCCGACCGGCAGTTTCTCACTCAGCAACGGCGTGTACAGCCGCAGCTTTCAGAACGGCACCGTCAGCCTCAATACCAACAACAACACCGCGTCGATCGTCTGGGCGGTGAAGCCGTCCGTCGCCTCGGTCACGCCGGCTGCGGGACCGGTGACCGGCGGTCAGACCGTCACCGTCACCGGCTCGGGTTTCGGCTCGGCGATGACGGTGACGATGGACGGCACGGCCGTCACCCCGTCCAACGTCACTTTCGGATCGTTCACCTTCACCACGCCCGCCGATGCGGCTGGGTACGTGCAGGTGCAGGTCACCACGTCGCTCGGGTCGAGCACGCTGTCGAGCGGCGACGGCTACGTGTACGCGCCACTCGGCAACTTCGTGCCGATCACGCCGTTCCGCATCCTGGACACACGGCCCGGTTCGGTCGTGCAGCGGGGGAGTGGCGCGCTTGGCGCGGGGGCGGTGCGCACGCTGCAGATCACTGGAGTCACCGGGCTGCCGGGTGAGGCGAGCCCGATCCCGAGCAACGCAACCGCGGTTGTGCTCAACGTGACCGCGGTCATGGGGAGTGCCAACAGTCTCTTCACCGTCTACCCGGCCGGCACCGGCAAGCCGAACGCCTCCAACCTGAACTTCACGGCCGGGGCGGTGATGCCGAACCTCGTCACCGCGGTGATCGGCGAGGGTGGAGCGGTGAACATCTACAACTCCGTCGGCACCGCGAATGTACTCGCTGACGTGGCCGGATACTTCGCGCCTGCCGCATCGAGTGTGGTGAGTGGTGAATTCCATCCCATCGCTCCCGTGCGCGTCTGCGACACACGCCAGGTGGGGTACGCGTGCGCGGTGCGTGGTGCCTTCGTCGCCGGCGAACCGCGACTGGTCAACGTCACCGGTAGCGGCGCAAACGCGATCCCGGCCGGTGGGACGGCGGCCGCCGCGGTCCTCAACCTGACCGGGGTGTTCAGCACTGCGTCGACGTTCTTGAGCGTCTACCCGCCGACACCGAGTGGAACGTGCGGCGCTCCCCTGGTCTCGAATCTCAACATCCCGGCCGGGCGCGTCCAGGCCAACCGGGTCGAGGTCGCCCTCGGGCCGGCGACGTCGGGTGGCCCGGACACATCCGTGTGCGTGTTCAACTCCGTCGGCAGCATCAACGTGGTGCTGGACGCCAACGGCTGGTTCGGCGGAGCCAGTGCTGCCGCGGGCGATCAGTACCAGCCGATCGGGCCGAGCCGCGTCTGCGACACACGCGCGGGCTCGGGGCAGCCCTGCGCCGGCCACCCGGTGCCGACCTACGCCGCCGAGCTCGTCCAGGTCGCGAACGTGGGCGGCCTGCCGGCGATGAGCGCGAGCAATCCGCCGGTCGCCGTGGTCGCCAACCTCACCGCAATCGCGCCTGGCACGGGTACCTATCTCACGGTGTATGCAGCCGATCTCGGCGCCATGCCCGGTGTCTCGGACCTCAACGTCAACGCCGGGCAGACGATCGCCAATCTTGCGGTCGTTGAGTTGAGCGGCGCCGGCGGTGCCGTTGACGTGTTCAGCGCGGCGAGCGCCATCAACGTCGTGCTCGACATCGAGGGCTGGTTCCAGTAAGGGGGACATCGGGATACAGTCATCGCGATGCGGGCGATGCTCCTTGACGCAGCGCGAACGCCGCTGCGCCTCGCCGAGATCCCGGCGCCCGAACCGGGGCTCGGCCAGGTCCGGATTCGCGTGCGGGTCTGCGGTCTGTGCCGCACCGATCTCCACGTCCTCGACGGCGAGCTCGCCAAACCGAAGCTGCCGCTGGTGCTCGGTCATCAGATCGTCGGCGAGATCGTCGACCTCGGCACCGGCGTCGACGAACTGCGCACCGGCGAGCGCGTCGGTGTGCCGTGGCTCGCCTGGACCTGCGGCGTGTGCGAGTACTGCCGTAGCGGACGGGAAAACCTCTGCGACCGGGCGCTGTTCACCGGCTACGACGTCGACGGCGGCTACGCCGAGTTCGCGGTCGCCGATGCCCGCTACTGCTTCCGCATCGACGAGGCGTTCTCGGACGCGCAGGCCGCGCCGCTGCTCTGCGCAGGTCTCATCGGCTATCGCGCGCTGACGATGGCCGGCGACGCCAAGCGCCTCGGCCTGTATGGGTTCGGATCGGCGGCGCACATCGTTGCGCAGGTGGCGCGGCATCAGGGCCGCGAGGTCTACGCGCTGACGCGCCCGGGTGACACCGCAAGCCAGGCTTTCGCGCGCGAGGAGGGCGCGGCTTGGGCTGGGGACACCGACGAGCAGCTCCCGGAACCCCTGGATGCCGCCATCATCTTCGCCCCGGCGGGTGAGCTCGTCCCGAAGGCGCTCGGCGCAGTGGCCAAGGGTGGCGTCGTGGTCTGCGCGGGCATCCACATGAGCGAGATCCCGGCGTTCTCGTACGACCTGCTCTGGGGTGAGCGCAGCGTCCGCTCCGTTGCCAACCTGACCCGCCGCGACGGCATCGAGTTTCTTGCGCTTGCAGCGCGAGTCCCCGTTCACACCGTGGTCGAAACGCGGCCGCTCGAACAGGCCGATGAGGCGCTGATGCAGCTCCGCCAGGGAAAGGTCCAGGGCTCGCTGGCGTTGACCGTCTCCTAGGCTGCGACCCCGGCAGATAATGGGGTCGAGTCAGCCCACGACAGAGGTGTCATCGATGGCGCTCGAGGCAGCCGCGACGGTCGCACCCTCGCCCGTGTCGTTCGTCACCGATCCGAGCAGGTACCGCCACTGGCACCTGAGCGTCGACGGTCCCGTGGCGACCCTCGCGATGGATGTCGACGAGCAGGGGGGCCTGCGCGACGGCTACACGATGAAGCTGAACTCGTACGACCTCGGCGTCGACATCGAGCTGCACGACGCCGTGCAGCGGCTTCGTTTCGAGCATCCCGAGGTCGGCGCCGTGGTCATCACGTCGGCGAAGGATCGCTGCTTTTCGGCGGGCGCGAACATCGGGATGCTCGCGCAATCGTCACATCCCTGGAAGGTGAATTTCTGCAAGTTCACGAACGAGACTCGCTTCGCCATCGAGGATGCGAGCGAGCATTCCGGGCAGACGTACATCGCCGCGGTCAACGGCGCTGCTGCCGGTGGCGGCTACGAGCTTGCGCTCGCGTGCGAACGGATTCTGCTCATCGACGACGGATCGACAGCAGTGTCGCTGCCGGAGTTGCCGCTGCTGGCGGTGCTGCCCGCGACCGGCGGCCTGACACGCGTGGTGGACAAACGGCATGTCCGTCGTGACCTCGCCGACGTTTTCGTCACGCGCAGCGAAGGCGTGAAAGCGCCGCTGGCCGTGCAGTGGGGCCTGGTCGACGCGGCGCTTCCTCGGGGCAACTTCGACACGTTGGTTCGCGAGCGCGCGGCAGAGATCGCGGCCCTGACGCCGCGGCCGGCCGCAGCTCAAGCGGTTGCCCTCGATCCCGTGGTCGCGAACATCGATCCGGACGGTATCGAGTACGAGCACGTCACCGCGTCGTTCGACCGTGGGGCGGGTGTCGTGACGATCATCGTCAACGGTCCTGTCGACGCTGCGCCGGCAGACGCGGACGAGGCCCGGCGGCTGGGGAGCGCCTTCTGGCCGCTGGCGTTTGCGCGTCAGCTCGACGACCTGGTCCTGCAGCTGCGTACGAACGAGGTCGGCGTGGGCACGTGGGTCATCAAGACGGCGGGCGACATGGACCTGCTGCTGCAACACGACCAATTCCTGCTTGCGCACCACTCAGACGACTGGTTCATCAACGAGGTTGTCCTGCTGTTGAAGCGCGTGTTCAAGCGGCTGGACGTCACGAGCCGCAGCCTGATTGCCCTGATCGAACCGGGCAGCTGTTTTGGCGGACTCCTGCTGGAACTCGCGCTCGCCTGCGACGAGCAATTCATGCTCGACGGCACGGTCGAGGACGACGCCCAGCCCGCCGGCATCGTCATCACCGAGTCCAACACCGGCACATTCCCGATGGGCAACGACCTGTCCCGCCTCGAGTCGCGGTTCTTCGGGCGCGACACAGAGCTCGCCGCCGCGATCGCACTGAACGGCGCTCGTCTCGATGCGGCAGCCGCGGCAGACGCCGGTCTTGTGACCTTTGCGCCCGACGGCATCGATTGGACCGACGAGGTGCGCATCGCGCTCGAGGAGCGCTCGTCGTTCAGCCCGGATGCGCTGACCGGGATGGAGGCCAACCTCCGCTTCGTCGGTCCCGAAACGATGGAGACGAAGGTCTTCGGTCGCCTGACCGCGTGGCAGAATTGGATCTTCAGCCGCCCGAACGCCATCGGTCCGGACGGCGCGCTGCGCCGCTACGGCAGCGGCCGGCGGGCTACGCTCGACAAGGAAAGGGTGTGAGATGAGCCTCAGCGCCGACTACACCGATCGCATCCCCAACAACGTCGACCTGCGCGGCGATCGTCGCCTGCAGCGCGCGCTCGAGGCGTGGCAGCCGCGCTTCATGCAATGGTGGCGAGACCTCGGCCCGGACCTCATCGCCAAGGACGTCTACCTGCGCACGGCGATCAGCGCCGATCGCGACGGCTGGGCCCACTTCGGCCACATCCCGCTCGAGGAGTACCGGTGGGGGATCTTCCTCGCGGACCGCGAGCCGGACCGGCGCATCGCGTTCGGTGAGCACATGGGTACGGCGGCGTGGCAGCAGGTCCCCGGCGAGTACCGCGCGGATCTGCAGCGGCTGCTCGTTGTGCAGGGCGACACCGAGCCGGCGTCGGTCGAGCAGCAGCGCCTTCTCGGGTTCACCGCGCCAAGCCTCTACGACCTTCGCAACCTCTTCCAGGTCAATGTCGAGGAAGGCCGTCACCTCTGGGCGATGGTGTACTTGCTCCACGCGTTCTTCGGCCGTGAGGGCCGCGACCAGGCCGAGCAACTCCTGCTCCGGCATTCCGGCAGCGTTGATGCACCGCGCATCCTTGGCGCCTTCAACGAGCCGACACGTGACTGGCTGGCGTTCTTCATGTTCACGTACTTCACCGATCGCGACGGCAAGTTCCAGCTCGGCACACTTGCGGAGAGTGGCTTCGATCCGCTCTCGCGCACGTGCCGGTTCATGCTCCGCGAGGAGGCGCACCACATGATGGTCGGCACCACCGGAGTTGATCGCGTCGTGCGCCGGACCGCGGAGTTGATGCGCGAGCACGACACTGACGACATCGCTCGCCACGGTGGCATCCCGCTCGACATCATCCAGCGGTACCTCAACTTTCACTACAGCGTGTCACTCGACCTGTTCGGCGGCGAGCGCTCGACGAACGTGGCCAACTACTACACCGCGGGGCTCAAGGGCAGGTGGCAGGAGGAGCGGCGAGGCGACGACCATCAACTCACGGACGTCACCGCCCCGGTTGACGTCGTGGTCGATGGCCGCATCGAGACGACGCGGATTCCGGCGCTGACCGCACTCAACCAGGACCTGCGTTCGGAGTACTTCACCGACTGCAACAACGGCGTCCGTCGCTGGAACCGTCTCCTCGAAACCGCGGGCATCGACCGCACGCTGGCACTGCCGCACCATGGCTTCAACCGGCGCGTCGGAGCGTTCGCAGGCCTCCATGTCACGCCCGGCGGCGAGCTCATCGACACGGCGACGTGGGAGCATCGTCAGGCCGAGTGGTTGCCGACGACCGCGGACTTCGAGCACATCCAGTCGCTGATGGTTCCGATGTTCGAGCCGGGCAAGATGGCCGGCTGGATCGCTCCGCCGGCAACGGGGATCAACGGCCAGCCGGTCGAATACCAGTACGTGCGCCTGGCGTAGACGCCTCAGGCGGGTCGCTGAGGACCTGCGCAGCCTGTGCGCGCAGCTGCGCCCGAATCACCTTGCCGGTGGCAGTCTTCGGCAGCGATTCGACGACGAGCAGGCGGCGTGGTCGCTTGTAGCCGGCGAGCTCCACGCGGCATCGTGCGAGGACGTCATCGATGTCGAGCGTCGTTCCCGGTCGCGCCACTGCGAACGCGACGGCGCGCGTGAGGCCGTCCGCGCCGAGCGCTCCTACCACTGCGACCTCGGCGACATCGGCGTGCCCCAGCAGCACGCTCTCCACCTCGGACGGGGAGACCCACTCACCGCCGACTTTGAGCATGTCGTCGCGGCGTCCCAGATGCCGGTAGATGCCTGCGTCGTCAACGGCGTACAGGTCGCCGGTGGCGACCCAGTCGCCGACGAATGTGCGTCGGGATTCCTCGCCACGGCACCAGTAGCCGGTGGCGGCGGCGCTGCCGGAGACCCAGAGCTGTCCGGGTGCACCGGCTTCGGCAGGCGTGCCGTCGTCCTCGAGGATCCGGACATGATGGCCGCGAACCGGCGTTCCGGAGGCACCGGGGACCGCGGCCCCGCGCCGGTTCGAGATGAAGATGTGGGTCATCTCGGTCGATCCGATCCCGTCGAGGATCTCGACGCCGAATCGATCACGAAAGCGAAGGAAGAGCTCGGCCGGGAGCGACTCGCCGGCAGAGACGGCCTGGCGCAGCGGAGCGAACGTCGTGTCGGGCAGATCGGACGCGAGCAGCGCCGAATAGAAGGTGGGCACCGCGAAGAAGAGCGTCGGTTGGTGGCGGTCCATGAGGGAGGCGATCAGGGCTGGTGTTGGGGGGCGGGTCGGTTCAAGGACCGCCTGCGCACCAGCAGCAAGCGGAAACGTCAGCGAGTTGCCGAACCCGTACGCGTGGAACATCGGCGCGACCGAGAGATGCCGGTCGCTGGGCTGAATGTCGAGGATTTCGGCGGCGTAGCCTTCACATGTCGTCCGCACGTCGGCGTGCCGGTGCATTGCGAGCTTCGGCCTGCCGGTCGTTCCGGAGGTGCAGAGCCAGAAACACGGGGATTCGACCGTCGTGGCATCGACGCTGCCGTTGCCGCCGGCCGCCATGAGGTCGGCCCAGCGTGGTCCCGCGGACTCGGCCTGCGCATCGTCGACGGTTCCCACGCGGACGACCGAGCTCAGATCAGGGGCGTCGGCGGCAAGGGCGGCGAGCAGTGGGTGCGCGCCGCCGTCAACGACGGCGCACCGAGCGCGGGAGTCGCGGGCGATCGCGAGGAGGTCTCGCGGAGGGAGCAACGGGTTGACCGGCAGCGCGACCGCCCCGATCCGCATCGCTGCGAGAATCCCGATCGCCAGCTCCGTACTGTCCTTCAGGATGAGCAGAACGCGCTCCTCGGGGCGGACTCCGAGACGTCGGAATCCGGCAGCCGCGGCCTGGACCGAGTTCGAGGAGCTCGGCGTACGTCATGCGCTGTTCGCCGCAGAGGAACGCGACAGCGTGCCCGTTGCCTGCCGCGACATGGCGGTCGACCAGCCACTCGCAACTGTTGAACGCTTCAGCCACTGGCAGCCTCGGCCTCGGCCCACAGTGAGCGCAGCCCAGCGTTGAACCCGTCGACATCGGCGCGATGCGGGTCATGGGTCGCGGTGTCGACCCAGACGACGCGCGCCCCAGGCACCACATCGCGAATCGTCTCGGCGTGGAGTGGCGGGGACAGCGCGTCGTGCAATCCGTGCACTGCCAGCACAGGGCGCTGAATTGATGCGAGCTCGTCGACGATGCTCCACGTCTCCCACGCCGGTGAGACCCACAGGTCACGCCATCGACCGGCCACGTCGGCCCAGTCCGACCCGTGGGCGCGCTCCAGGCTGCGCTGCATGGCCGCAGGCCAGTCAGTCGGTGGACCCATGGCGCGGAGTGTAGCCACCGTCCCCGCATCCCCGCGAACGTGCACGGCGATGACGGTCACGCTTGCGACCAGCTCCGGTCCCCGTGCTGCGAGGAGGAGTGCGACGGTCCCGCCGTCGCTGTGTCCGACCAGGTGGACCGGCCCGGTGCGCCGTTCGGTCAGCAGCGCCCGAAGGTCCTCGACGTCTTCGTCGAACATCGCCGTCGTGAAGACCCTGTCGTGGGACGAACGCCCGAATCCGTTGCGGTCGTAGACGATCGCTCGGTGCCCGTCGGCGGACGCAGGGAGCAGCGACTCCCAGGCGCGGGTCGAGCCGACGCCATGATGCAACCAGACGGTTGCGAGCTCCCTGCCTGGATGGTCCTCGACGTGCATACCGGTGCTCCCGGCGCAGTCCAGGGGCCGCGGTGCCCCTGGACCGACGCCGCTCAGAAGCTAGGAATTGTGTGTCGTGAGCACCAGGACGCGGTTGTTCCAGATGTCAGTCAGGTATACGTTGTACGGGCCCGGACCGTTGCTGAAGGCGATGCCGAACGGGTAGATGTACGAGTTCCGCTGGGGCCGCGGGAATTCCCATGCTGGTCTCGGTCGTGACGCCGCCGTTTGCGTTGCCGTTTTCGTTGGCGCTGAAGTTCAGGCTGCCGGTTGTGGACATGGAGACGATGCGCCAGTTGCCGGTGTCCGAGACCCAGATGCTGCCGTCCGGCGCCACAGTGACTCCCCACGGAATCTTGAAGCCCATCTGCTTGCCGGTGCCGGTCGGCTTGCTGATGACGGTCCACACGCCCGACGGCGACATGCTCTGCACGCGGTTGTTGAGCGTGTCGGCGACCCAGATCGTGCCGTCAGGCGCGACCGAGATACCGGTCGGGTTATTGAGGTTGCCGGCGGGGGCTGTTGCTCCTGTCGCCCCCTTCTGACCGTAGGTCGCGTCCCACGTCCATGTGATGCCGTTGCTGTTGGTCCCAAGGGTGAACCGCTGAATGCGGTCGTTCCCCGAGTTGTCGACAAGCAGCGTGCCGTCGGGCGCGAACGCGATGCCCTGCGGGAAGCTGAACAGCCCGTTGGTGGTCCCCGCCTTGCCGAAGATGCCTCCTGCCAGCGGGGTGCCCGTCGGCGAGAACGCGGCGATCTGGTTGTTCTCGCGGTTGGCAACGAAGATGTCGCCGGTGCCAGGCTGAATCGCGAAGTCCCACGCGAAGTTGATGGCGCCGCTCTGCGACACGTTGCCCCGGAAGCCGAAGCTCGCCGGATCCGTGCCGTCGGGATTCAGGTACTCGACTCGCATGTTCCAGTAGTCCTGGATGTAGATCTGCCCGTTAGCAGCGACATGCACGCCACGCGGCGAGTTCACCCCAGGGACCGGCGCCGCGGTCGGCGTGGTGTTGACGATGTTCGAGACGCCGGTCGAGGTGAACGTCATCTCGTGGAGGTTGAACCCCCACTCGTCGGTGAGCACGAGGTGGTTGTCCGAAGTGACGGTCAACCCGCGTGGACCGACGAACTGGCCGCTCCCACTGCCCGACGGGATCGTGTATGCGAAGGAGGCGCCCGTGTAGTGGGTGGCTCCTTGCGTGAGGTTGAAGGCCTCGATGCGCTTGCCGCCCGCATCGGTGACGAAGGCGAGTGTGCCGTCAGCACTGACCGCTACGCCGCGGGGGTCGGTCGTGAACTGGCCGGGCCCCGTCCCCTGGCTCCCGAACTGGAAGAGGAGCGTGTCATTGCCCGTTGAGCCTCCGCTGTAGACATCGCACGTGTGGTTGCGAGCGTTCATCACGAAGATGTCCCCGTTCGGGGCGACGGTGACCTGCCTCGGCTGATTGAGCGAGCCCTGCCCGAACGAACTGATCCAGGCGTTGGTGGTGGCATTGAACTTCTCAACGCGGCCGGCGCCGTCCACGACGTAGATCCAGTTGTTGACAGTGTCGACGGCAACGCCGTACGCCTGGCTGAACATTCCGTTCCCCGTGCCCTTTGCGCCGAACTGCGTCAGGTAGGTGAACGCCGTCGGGGAGTTGCTCGCGCACGCCGAGGCTGAGAACGTGAAGATCTCAACTCGGTTGTTCGGCGTGTCCGCGAGGTAAAGATCACCGTTAGCCGCGTCGTAGTCGAGCGCACGGGCGTCACCCATCTGTCCTGGCCCGTTGCCCTGCAGACCGCCAATCTGACAATCGATGTTGTTGGTCGTGCGGTTGACAGCGATGATCCTGTAGTTCCCGGCGTCCAGCACGAAGTAGTACTGCGAGTTGTTGGTGACGTCCACCGGGTACATGTCCGCCTGACCGGGGCTGACGAGCGTGTTCGAGTATGTCGGTGCGACGAGCGGCCCCGTGCCGCCGCCACCACCGCCGGTCGTCAACGAGTACGTGAGGATCCGGTCGTTGTAGGTGTCGGCGATGTCGAGGTTCCCGGCCGGCGTGAAGGCCACGTTCTCGGGATGAAAGAGATTCGTCACGCCCCCACCGGTGACGTCACTGCCGTTGATCGTCGTGGCCTCAGTGCCGTCGTTTTCGTTGAGGACAACGACGCGGTTGTTGCCGCGATCCGCGACCGCGAGCAGGCCGTTGTTGGAAGCCACGCCGTACGGCTGATTGAAGCCGTCGGTAAATGTGGCGACCGGAGTTGGGGTCACATGGCCGGCACTGACAGCCAGCTCGACGACCCGGTTGTTGCCGCTGTCGGCGACGAAGACGTTGCCGGTCGTCGGGTCAATCGCAATGCCGGTCGGCGTCTTGAAGTTCCCAGTGCCACTGCCGAGGGTTCCGTAGACCGCGACCGCCGCCTTGGTCGATACGTTCCACGACTCGATGCGGTTGTTCTTGGTATCGGCGACCCACGCGTAACCACCGGAGATGGCAATCGAATCCGGGTAGTCGACGTCACCGAGCGCGGTGCCCAGGGTCTGCGTCACATATGTCCCAAGACCGCAGCCCGGCATGGAGGGCGGCGAGGTATTGGGTGGCAGGATCTGGATGTCGCTCTGCTTGGTGTCGGCGATCCAGTAGTTGCCGGTCGCAGGGTCGACGGCGACCCCACGCGGCCAGTTGAAGTCACCGGTGTCGGTGAAGCCGCGCTGTCCGCAGAAGTTGATCAAGTTGCCGCTCGGGTCGAAGACCGCGACACGCTGATTGACTGTGTCCATTGCGACCGTGTCGCCGGATGCATCGAAGCTGATGCCCCGCACCTGGTTGAAGACCGAGGTGCTCGTGTTGCCAGGTCCGACGATCGGGTTCGGCAGCGTTTGGGCGTAGGTGTAGGCGCCGGGCGACCGGGTGTACTCAACGAGGCGGTTGCCCCAGAGATCGGCGCCCCAGACGTTGCCGCTGGCATCCACGGCCACGCGACGGAGCTGGAAGAACGTGCCTGGCTGTGCGTCGGTGCCGGGCGATCCGAACTCGGTGATGAACTGAAGTGACGGCGTGAGCTCCTGGATGCAGTCGTCATTGGAGTCCGCGACGTAGATCGCCTCACCACCAGCCCCGCCATTGAGCGTGGGGTCGGTCGCGACGGCAACACCGTATGGATTCTTGAAGGCGCCGTTGCCGTTGCCGCTGCAGACCGCGGTGGTGCTGCTCTGGGTGCCCTTGGTGCCGAACGCATTCACGCAATTCCAGGCCGAGCCGCTCCAGCTGAACTCGAGGATGTTGTTGTACTCGTAGTTCGCGACGTACACATTGCCTGCGGCGTCGGCTGCGGCATCGCGCATGCGGTTCAGCTTGAACGTGGTCTTGGTACCGGCGGCGCCGCAGTTGCCGGTCGTGTCGGTGATGGTCGCTGCAGCTGCAGGGGTCACCGGGGTGCCGTTGGTATTCCACACGGTGATCTGGCTCTTCGTGCCGTCAGAGACGTACACGCGCTGCCCGGCGGGAAGATTCGGCAGGTTCGCTGTGGTGTTGCTGACCGTGATCCCGATCGGAGCACCGGCGGAGCCAGTGGCTTCGCTCTTCCAATTAGCGATGTACGCGCCGGTGGGGCTCAGCTTCATGACGCGGCCGTTGCCGTTGTCAGCAACGTAGACGTTGCCCGCCGAATCGACGCCGACATCGCGAGGCTGCTCGAACTGGATGTTCGTCGCGCTGGCGCCGGTACCTTCGGTCCCCACATGCCATATCTCGGTGCCGCCCGGCGTGTACTCGGCGACCTGGTTGTTGCCGGTGTCCGCGATGATGATGTCGCCCGCGTTGGGCGCACCCTGCGGCACGATCTCCATGCCCGACGCGTACATGGTCGCGTGGCCGGGTCCACCGACGGTAGAAAGGTATGCGGCGGTGACCGTCGGGTCAGCGGCCTGGACCGCTGCGGGGAAGAATCCGGCTGTTGCGGCAGTGGCTCCGGCCATGCCGACGATCAAAGTTCCCAGCCGAAGCCTTCGCGTAAATAGCGGTCCGTGCGTCATTGCCCCCTCTTCCGGCCCTCCAATCGGGCCTGCCAATGGTTCCGATCCTGCGACCTTATCCTACCGGCTTTGCAAACTCGAGGCAATTTGCGTCGCCGGGACCGTGAGTTCGTGAGATCGTCTCGGTCAGTGCGCCCCGGCTCCGGTGTTGATGGGACGGGCCGCACCCGGGCCGATCGTCGTGTTGTCGCCCACGAGGATCGAGGTGATCGCGCTCTCCGTCTCGACCTCCGCGAGAACGACCACCTCGTCGCCGGCGTAGAGCGTCGTTTCCGGATCGGGGGCGATCATGTGGTCGCGACGGACGAGCGCGACGATCGCGGCCTCCCGCGGCAGCCCGAGGTCGCCGATCTGCAGCCCGACGGCCGGCGACTCGTCGGCGAGAGTGACCTCGAGGAGATGGGCCGAGGCGCCTTCGAAGCTCATGAGATGGACGAGCGAGCCGACGGACACGGCCTCCTCGACGAGCGCCGTGTAGAGCTGCGGTGTCGATACCGGAACGTCGACGCCCCAGCTCTCGGTGAACAGCCACTGGTTGCTGGCGTTGTTGACGCGTGCGATCACGCGCGGGACCGCGAACTCCTGCTTGGAGAGGAGCGAGATGACAAGGTTGTCCTCATCGTCGCCGGTGGCCGCGACCATGACGTCGACATCCCCGATGCCGGCGGCCTGCAGCGACGAGACCTCGCAGGCATCGGCCACCGTCCAGCGCACGTCGACATGGGGCTGAAAACGAGCTACCTGCTCCGGATCGACCTCGAGGATCTGGACGTCGTGACCGTGCTGCTTGAGATCGGCGGCCACAGCCATGCCGACGCTGCCACCGCCGGCCACCGCGACTTTCATACGCCGGCCTTGACGGGCACCGAATCGGGCGCAAGCAGTTCCTCCAGCGCGGCCATGTCCTGCTTCAGGAAGGCCACGTGGAGGAGATCGCCGTCCTGGCCCACCAGCGACGCCGCGTCGAGGCGCGGGACACCGGCGCGGGTCACGGCGACGAGGCGGATCTTTCCGCTCGCTTCGAGCGTCGAGAGCTTCTGGCCGGCCAGGCGCTCCGGCAGGACGCGGTCGACAAGCAGGAGAGTGCCGGATCCGTCGCGCCACTGCGGCGTGAACTCGTCCGGGAGCAGCCAGCGCCGGACCTGATCGACGGTCCACGTCACGGTGGCCACCGTGGGGATCCCGAGGCGTTGATACACCTGCGCGCGCTGCGGGTCGTAGATGCGCGCCACCACGCGCTCGACCCCGAACGTCTCGCGGGCGATCCGCGCGGCGAGGATGTTCGAGTTGTCGCCGGATGTGACCGCCGCGAAGGCGTCGGCGCCCTCGATTCGCGCTTCCGCAAGCGCGTCACGGTCGAAACCGGAGCCCTCGACGACGATGCCTTTGAAATCGGCCGGCAGACGGCGAAATGCCTTCTTCGCCCGATCCATGATGGCCACCGAATGGCCCTCGCTTTCGAGGGCCTTCGCAAGGCCGGACCCAACCCGGCCGCAGCCGACGATCACGATGTGCACGCCACCATTCAAGCAGGTCGCCAAGCGGCCCGGTTGATATCGCTCTGATCTCGGGCATGGGCCATACTGCGGCCGTGGAAGACACCTCGGCGCGAGTTCCGGCGTCGGCTCGAAACCTGGCGCCTGAACGGAGCGAATCACCGAGCGCCATCAACTATCCGGAGTCCTGGACCTACCGACTCAAGAACAAGATCCTCGGTCCCCCGATGGTCTCCGAGCAGCTGACTCAGGAACGGCTCGCAAATCCGGTGGCGATCGGCGTGCTCGCCCCGGACATGATCTCCTCGTCGGCGTACGGCACCGAGGAAATGCTCCGGATCATGGTGCCGATCATCGGCATCGGCGCCTTCAGCATGGTCATCCCGATCACGGTGGCGATCCTGCTGGTGATGTTCTTCGTCATGTTTTCGTACCTGCAGGTCATCGGCGTCTACACGCGGATCGGCGGGTCATACGTAGTGGCGCGGGACAATTTCGGACCGAAGATCGCGCAGGTCGCGGCCGTCGCGCTGCTCATCGATTACACCGTGACTGTCGCCGTGCAGACCTCGGCAGGGACGGCCGCGCTGACATCAGCGTTTCACACGCTCGTGCCGTGGACCGTCGAGATAACCGTCGGCGTCACGCTGCTCATGCTGTTCGCGAACCTGCGCGGCATCCGCGAAGCAGGTTCGTTCTTCGCGATCCCGACGTACTTCTATATCGGCTCGCTTGCGCTCGTGATCGTCACGGGGCTCGTACGGGCAGTCCTCGGCGGTTTGCACGCTCAGGTGCTGCCGACCGCTGCACATCTGGGGTATCCGGTCGGCAGTCAGACGCAGGGTTGGCTCATGGGCCTCGGCGTCTTCTATTGCCTCAAGGCATTCGCCAACGGCGGCGTTTCCCTCACCGGGCTCGAGGCGGTTTCCGACGGTATCTCGAGCTTCCGCGCACCGGTCGCGCGCAACGGACGCAAGGCGTTGGTGACCATGTGCCTGATCCTCGGATTCCTCGTGCTGGGGACCTCCATCCTGGCCCACATCACGCACGCCGTTCCGTACGAGGCCGGAACACCGACGGTCGTCTCGCAGGAAGTGCGCGACGTGCTGGGTTCCACAGTGGTGGGACAGGTGCTCTTCTATGTCGTGCAGGCGGCCACCGTGCTCATCCTGTTCACCGGCGGCAACACCAGCTTCAACGGTTTCCCGTACCTCGCGAGTTTCGTCGCCGGCGACTCGTTCCTGCCCCGGCAGCTGACCAAGCGCGGCCACCGTCTCGCGTTCTCCAACGGGATCTTCGTCCTTGCTGTCGTGGCGATCCTCTTGATCATCGCCTTCAAAGCCCAGCTGAACGCGCTCGTCGGGTTATATGCGGTGGGCGTGTTCACAGGGTTCACCTTTGCGGGCTTCGGCATGGTCAAGCACAACTTGCGAATGCACGAGCGACGATGGAAGCTCGGTGTCGTCGTCAACGCATTCTCGGGAACGTTGTCACTCGCCGTCGTCCTCATTCTCCTGGTGACGAAATTCACGGAAGGTGCGTGGATCGTCGCCGTCGTCGGTCCGCCGATGTATTTCGGATTGATTCGACTCCACCGTCAATACGTGGAGGAGGAGAAGCAGCTCGAGACCGGCGCGGTGGCTGCGACCGAAGCGCCCGTGCTGCAGCGCCACGTCGTCGTCGTGCTCGTCGGCCAGCTGGATATGGCGTCGGCCCGCGCGGTGCAGTACGCACGCACGCTGCGTCCCGACGAGCTCCGTGTCGTGCACTTCAACATCGACACCGCGGCGACTGAAGAGTTGAAGGAGGAATGGAGCAGACTGGGCCTTGCCCACCTCCCGCTCGACATCCTCGAGTGCCGCGACCGTCGTCTCGAACGTGCGGCGCTGGAGTACGTCGCCGATCTCGCGGCCGACGGCAAGACCGAGTGCACCGTGCTGCTCCCGCGTCGCGCGTTTCACTCGCGTCTGCAGCGCGTGCTCCACGACCGCACCGCCGACCGGATTGCGGACGCCGTGGGCACCGTCGCGCACGTCGCGGCGACCATCGTTCCCTTCAACGTCGAAGCCGGCCCCCGGCGGCGTGTCAGGCCCAACGGCGTCCGGCCCGATATGTCGCGGCGCAGGCCGATGGGGAGCGCCGGGGTCGATCGGGCGCTGGCGCGCCGTGCCACGGGAACGACGCCGATCACCGACATCGCCTTCCGCGAGCGAGTGCGCGTCGCCGGGCGAATCCGGTCGCTCCGGGTGCAGACGGCCAAAGGCACCACGAACCTCGAATGCGAGATCACCGACGACACCGGCAACCTGCTCCTCGTCTTCCAGGGACGCCCCAGGATTCCGGGCATTGAGCCCGGCGCCCGCTTGATCGTCGAGGGGATGGTGGGCTCCTGGAGCCGGAGACTGGCGATCCTCAATCCCGACTACGAGCTCGTCAGCGAGTAGGTCCGATCGGACCTCCGGGCCGTCTCGTGTCACGGTGTTGCACGAACAAGCGCGTAAGTACGGACGCGAACAGACGTCTCGCGCGGCGGCTGTAGCCTCAGCCTCGAGCCACCGCATCGGCTCCGATCACAGGAGGCGTTGGCGGGCGTGTTCCAGTTCCGGCGTGGTCGCCAGGGGTGGCGCTTCAAGATCGTTCGCCAATCCGGCGGTGCCGGCGGGCCGGTCGATCCCGAGTTCGGCATCTCGATGCGCGACGAGGTGTACCGGCTCGCGCAGTTCATGGCCGCGTGGCAGCGCGTCACGCTCGACCGGCTGAGCGGACGGGCCGAACAGTCGGAGGTGCTGGACCAGGGATTGCTTGCGCACGTCGCGAAGCTGCTTGCCGCCGACCGGATCGTGATCAGTCTTGTGGATCCTGAGGGCCTCCGTATCGTGGACGGACATCCGGCAATCGAGGAACGCCTCGTGACCGGGGACGCGCCAAGCCGTCGGGCATTGGAATCCGGCGATATCTACATCGGCAACCTCACTGATCGGGAGTGGGGTGCCGTCGCGGTCGAATATCGCGACGGCACCGGTACCGGGCCGGTCATGGCGATTCCGATGGTCAGCGGTGGAGAGCGCATCGGCGTCGTCTCGGTGATCCGCAAGGTCGGCGCGCCGGAATTCAACAGGATCGAGGCCGACCGGGCACGCATCCTCGTCCCGCCGCTGGCCGGCGCGGTTCGCCTGAGTAGCCTGTCCGACCAGCTGCGCAGCGACAACGTGGCGGCTGATGTCGAGAGCCTGCGCCTGGCGAACAGCGTGCGCATGCTCCTCGAATCAGCCGGGGAAGGAATCTTTGGCGTCGACGATGAGGGGCGAATCACCTTCATGAATGCCTCGGCCGCGGCCACGCTCGGCCTCAACGTGGGCGCGACGATGGGGGAGCGGGCGCACCAGAGGTTCCGCCACACATCGGCGGACGGAACGCCGTCGCGGTGGGCCGACGATGCCATCTACAACGTGCTGCACGGCGGCGGCCCGTGCCGTGTGGAGACAGAGGTCTGGTGGCGGAGCGACGGCACGTCGTTCCCCGTCGAGTTCTTCGCAGTCCCGATCGTGGACGACGACGGTAGCGCCATCACCGGCGCCGTCATCACCTTCAGCGACATCACCGAACGCCGGCAGATCGAGAAAGACCTCGCATCAACGCTGTCGCAGGCGCTCGAGGCATCGCGGCTGAAATCGGAGTTTCTCGCCAACATGAGTCATGAGATCCGCACGCCGATGAATGGCGTGATTGGGATGACCGGGCTTCTCTTCACCACGGAATTGACCGACGAGCAGCGCGAGTACGCGGATGCCATCAGCCAGTCGGCCGACGCGCTGCTGACCGTCATCAACGACATCCTCGACTTCTCCAAGATCGAGGCGGGGCGGCTCGACATCGAGTTCGATCGACTTCGACATGCAGGTCCTTGTCGAGAGTGCGGTGCGGTTGATCGCCCCCCGCGCGTCGGCGAAGGGACTCTCACTCGCGGTGATGATCGACCCCCAGATGCCCACCATGGTGCGTGGCGATCCCGGGCGAATCCAGCAGGTCATCCTCAACCTGCTGAACAACGCGATCAAATTCACGGACGCCGGCAACATCACCCTTCGCCTGCAACAGGACAACGTCCAAGAGCGCACCGTGGGCGTGCGGCTCGAGGTCACCGACACCGGCATCGGCATCGACCCCACCCAGCAACATCATCTCTTCGAGAGCTTCATCCAGGCCGACGCGTCCAGCACGCGACGTCACGGCGGCACCGGGCTCGGGCTCGCCATCAGCAAGAAGCTCATCGAGCGGATGGGCGGGGACATCGGAGTCGTGAGCACGCGGGGTCGCGGTAGCACGTTCTGGTTTTCCATCTCGCTCGAGCGGGTCGCGTCCGGCGACCTGACACTTGCCGGACATCGCAGGGCGCTGCAGGGTGTCCGGGTTTTGGTCGTCGATGACAACAAGACGAACCGCGTCATCCTCGAACAGAACCTGAAGCTCTGGGGCGCGCGCACGGAATCGTTCAGCAGAGGGCGCGCCGTCATGGCCGGCATGCTCGAAGCCGCTGCCGCGGGCGATCCGTTCCTGCTCGGCATCCTCGACTACCACATGCCGGAGATGGACGGCATCCAGCTGGCGATGGCGATCCAGCGGGAGCCGGCGATCGGCGCGGTCGGGCTCGTCCTGCTGACGTCGATGTCCCGCCCCGGCGACACGCGGGGTGCTCGAGACGCCGGGATCGGCGCCGTCCTGACCAAGGGCGCGCCGATCAGCGACCTCTTCAATGCGCTGGTCCGCCTCATTGCCGAAACCCCGGCACCAAGTGCGGAGATGAACGCCGAAATGGGCCTCATCTCCACCCAGTCGCACGAGGCGCGCGTCCTCGTCGTGGACGACAACCCTGTCAACCAGCGAGTTGCGTTGCGCATGCTCGAGAAGATGGGGCACGTCGTCGACGTTGCCGACGATGGCATCGGCGCGCTGGCCGCGATGGCTCGCGTTCGCTACGACGCGGTGCTCATGGACTGCCAGATGCCGGGGATGGACGGATTTGCCGCCACACGGGAGCTCCGCCGCCGCGAGGGATCCGCGCGGCACACGCCGATCATCGCGATGACTGCCGGCGCGATGTCGGACGACGAGGAGCGGTGCATCAACGCGGGCATGGACGCCTATCTCAGCAAGCCCATCAAAGCGGACACCCTGGAGCAGATGGTCACGCGTTGGTCGGACCCGCAGTCTCGGGCCGCGGCGCATGACGGGATCCTGGATGAGACCTATGTGTCGGGGCTGCGCGAGCTCGGGCCGGAAGAGTTCGACAAGCTCGTGCGACTCTTCCTCGAGGATGGCGCGTGCCAGATCAGCGATCTCCGTGTCGCGCAGCAGATCGGTGACACCCACACGATTCGGCGCCTGGCGTTCAGCCTCAAGGGCAGCGCCAGCACGTTTGGCGCGGGGTCACTCGCGGCACGGTGCGGCGAGCTCCTGGTCCGCGCACCAGGAGGTGATGCCGACGACATGGCGCGGGTGATCGACGGCGTCGACGCTGAATACGCGCTGGTCAGTGCCGCGCTGCGCGTCGAGCTGGTGAGCTAGTCCTCGTCAGCCGGCAGCCGTCCCGTGCAGTTCCGCCAGCCAGGGCAGCGCCTCGGCCATCGGTCGGGCGAGGGTCTCGGTGTGACGCCGGTCGAGGTGGCCTGCAGCCTGCAGCGCGAGTGCGGCTCCCAACGCCGCAGCCTCCGCGTGATGCCCCATCTCGCCGTGTTCGACCTTCCAGGAGATCAGCGATGACCGGCCTTCGGTGAGATCGAGCACCGCGCGCTGCAATGCCTCCCAGTCCGTGGTGCTGTGCGCGTTCTCGATTGCTGCCAGCGCCGCCGACTCCGCCTCGTGGTACCGCTCGAGATGGGGGAGGCCGTAGAGCTCCCAGCCATGCGCAACGCGTTCGATGCCGGACGGCGAGAGCGTCCGGAGGTCGTCGAGGAGCCTGCCGATGCTCTGGTCGTCGGTGCTGTAGCCGTAGCCGTCACTATCCATCGCCCGACTCTAAGCTGAGAGCCACGCCACGTTGGTGAAAGGTCGATTCACCTAGCATCCCGTCCGCGATGAAGCGAACCTGGCGCCCGCAGGCGAAGTGGCTGACGATCGGGCTCCTCATCGCCGCGGCCGCCGTCCTTTGGGAGATCGGCGCCGACGCGGGCAGGCTGCGTGTCGTCGTGCGCTTTCTCGCGGGGCAGCGGGTCTCGCTTGGGTCGGCGAGCGCGAGCGACAACTACGTCCTCGATGCGTACCTCGCCGAGGTCCTGGCGCTGGGCGTAGGCCTCGTGCTCTTTCTGGGGTGGCGGCGCCGTCCCCGTGGGCGCCCGCAGACCACGTCAACGCTTCTCGCCGTCTGGTGGACGCTCTGGATCGCCGCAAACATCGTTGGGCGGCTGGTCGAGCTGACGTATCGCGGATCGAGCTCACTGACCGATATCCGCAACGTGACGTACCTCGACATCGTCGAATCCGCGGCGCTCGGCATCTCGCTGCTCGTCGCGGCCGCGGCGGTGGGGCGTGTCGAGCAGCGAAGCACGGTCCAGCGCGCGGCGCCCACGCCGTCGAAGGTCACAACGACGAAAGCGTCGGCAAGACGCGCCAAGCCCGAGCCGGTCGCGCCGCCGGAGCCACAGGAACGCAGGCTCAGCCGCACGCAGGTTGGCGCGATCACCCTCGCCGTGGCTGCGCTGGCCATCGGGCCGCTGGCGATCGGGTTCGTCGTCAGCAACGGCACCATGGCCCCCGCCAAGGCCTCGCCAAGTCCGCCCGCCGCTGCGGCCTCCTGGCAGGCGAGCAATGCCACCGCCACCGCGTGTCCCGATGCGATGTTCAAGCCGTCCGACCCGCTCACGGCAGGCTTGACGAGTGCCTGCGCGAACGTGACGCTTGGCTCGTCGCTCTTCAGCGCCGATTGCACCAAGGGGAAGGTCCCGACAGGGCTGTCGCCGGAGATCTTCGACAACACGGGTCAGACGAGCGATCTCGGCACGGTTGCAGCGACCGCTGGAGGATGCGATCTCACCACGAAGAGCACGAGCGTCACCGCGGCCGTCCTCGCCGGTGACTCCACCGGGCCGGTCAACGAGCCGGGCGCCGTGGTCGTGATCGCCGACTTCGTACCCTCCAGCAACACCGCCGGCGTCAACACGGTCGGCGTTCGGGTCTCGTCATCGAGCGAGTTCGACGTCGCGCTCCAGAGCGGCGGTGAATACGCGGTCATCGAAAGCACCAACGGCTCGACTCCGGAGGCGCTCCTGCAAGGCAGCTTCACCGCGGGCAAGGCCGGCGCGCCCGACCTGAGCAAGGAGGTGCGCGTCGTCGTCTCCATGAAGGGGACCACTGCCTCCGCCTACATCGATGGTGTGCTGATCGGTACCGGACCGACCACCGTTCCCGATGCCCCCGGCGGGTGTGGGTTCTCGGTGAGCACGAACGACGATTCGCATCCCGTGGTCGCCACCCTGGTGCACCTGGAGATCTACTCGGCGGGGTGAGGCCCGGTGGTGCTCGAGCAGCACGCGTGTGGCAAGCTAGGCGCCCTCATGGCGGCAGCCTCCCGCGGACGACTCGACGGCACCGTTGCGCTCGTCACCGGCGCTTCGAGCGGCATCGGTGAAGCGACAGCGGTGGCGCTGTCGCAGCTCGGTGCCGCGGTCGCCGTTGTGGCGCGACGGTCGGATCGCCTCGAAGCGCTGGCAACGCGTTTGCGTAAGGCGGGCGGCACCGTGCTCGTGATCACCGCCGACATCACCGAGCAGGCCGAGGCAGCGCGTGCGGTGGAGCGCACCGTCAGCGAGCTCGGGCGACTCGACACGCTGATCAATAACGCAGGCGTCATGCTGCTCGGGCCCGTCGTCGGCGCACCCATCGACGAGTGGCAGCGCATGGTGCACATCAACATCCTCGGGTTGATGTACTGCACGCACTCTGCTTTGCCGCATCTTCTCCGAGCCGCCGCCGATGGTGGTCGCGGCGTCGCTGACATCGTGAACATGAGCTCGGTCGCGGGGCGGCAGACGAGAAGTGGGAGCGCCGCGTATGAGGCGACGAAGCATGCTGTCGGTGCGTTCAGCGACGCGCTGCGTCTCGAGGTCACAACACGTCATCTGCGCGTCTCGCTCGTCGAACCAGGTGCCGTGATCACGGAGCTCCCCGACCACAACCGCCCGGAGGTTCGTGCTGTGCTTGACGAACGCTTCGCGAAGATCGAGCGTCTCGAAGCAGACGATATCGCTGACATCGTCGCGTACATCGTGACCCGCCCTCGGCATGTGGCGATCAACGAGGTGCTCGTTCGCCCGACGAACCAGGAGTAGATCCATGAAGAGATGCGTGGGAACGGAATAAACGTGCGAGGTCTCGTTTGGGTTGGCGCCGGCGCGTCCATCGCTGCGCTGCTTGCGGCATGCGGAAGCTCAAGCCCCGCGGCGACGACCGCACCGGTGGCGAGCGCGCCGCTGGCGACCGCCGGAGCAACCCCGAGCGCGATGTCCGCCTTCCTTGATCAGGCCAACATGGTGTGCGCGAGTGCGAGCGAGACAGGCGACGCCGTCGTGACGCCAACGATTTCCACCGGCGACATCACCGCGCCCGCGGCGAGCGACCTCCCCGCGATTGCGACCTATTTCCAGTCGCTCGTCCCCATCTTCACGCAACTCGACACGGGCCTCAAGGCGCTCGGCAAGCCCCCCGAGATGCAGGAGGCGTGGACGCAGGCGATGGCCGTTTTCGACACGACGGTCGGCGATTTCCGCGAGGCGCTGAGCTCGTCGCAGGCCGGCGATCTGACCGCTTACAAGAAGGCCATCGCGCAGGAGCAGACGGACAACACCACTGGCTCCGCGGATTTCAACAACCTCGGCGCACTGGTCTGCGGCGGCGGTAGCGGCTCAAGCGCACCGACGCCCACGCCGAGCTGAACTTGCTGGACGAAAAAGAACGACCCCGGCGGTGGTCGATCCACCGCCGAGGCCGTTGAAGACGTGTTGTCCGGTACTAAGTGGCGTTGAACGCCACTGACGGGATGTACCAAGGCGCCTCAGTGTACGTGGCCGGATTCCCGTTGGGATTCACGCCCCAGCACGCGGTTGTGCTCGGCGAGTTCGAACCGGAATGTTCCAGTACCAGCACCACCGCTGTCGCAGTAGTTGCCCGCGGTCTGGGTGTTCCAGTAGATGTAGCCCGGATAGGTATCCGCGCCAACGTTCAGATTGTCGGGGTCCTGTGTCAGGCCCACGTTCAGCGAGTTGTATCCGCAGCCTTCCGCCGTGGCGTGACAGGCCGTGCCGTCACCGTATTTGTTCGCGCCGTAGTCACTCGTGTTGTACGCAATGCCATACACGATGTGCGTTGGCAGCGTCAGCTTCAGCGAGGTGAGGTTGAACGTGATGTTCGTCGCCATTCCTGGGAAGCACTCGCCGAGCTTGGCGTCGAACCAGTCGCCTGCCTCGTCGCCGATGCACTTGGTGTTGTTCGCAGACGGACGGTACGGAATCGCGAAGGTCTTCGTCACCGAAACGATCACCGCTCCGGGAAGACCTGAACCGACCGCGTCAGTTTGCGTCCGTGGGTCGGCAGCTGGTGCTTGGTAGATATTGAGCGTGATCGGCTCGTTGAACTTGGCACCCGCGTTTGTATGGCAGACAGCGCTGGGGCGGGTCTGGCATCCCCACGTGTCCATCGTGACCACGACGGTCGCGAGCTTCGCACTGTGCGTCAGCGTGATCGCGTTACCGAACTCGGCGGCCTGCGTGGCCTCGAAACCGATGCTCGGCAGGTTGCCGGGCGCGGGCGCCATGCTGTTGTACAAGACGGTCGACGTCGCCGCAGGGGCAGCGAAAACCGTTGCGGGGATGACGGCGGCAATCGCCGCGATCAGCACCCCAACCGGACGTGCAACTTTCACCATAGATACGTTCCTCCTGGATGTTGATAGACCCTTCTGGCAGCGAGTACGACGCCGACCGACCGGCGCGCGAGCACGTTGAACATCACCGGATGTGCATCCTCGCCGAGCGGTCCATGTTGGAACGCCCGATGTATGAAATTGTCCCTTCCTGCGAGCTCCCCACCGACTTCAGAGGAGCCTCCCCGAGTTCGCATGCTGCTCTTTGTGTACGTGCTTTGTCAACGGACCCCAGGCGTTCTGCGAAGGCTGAACGAGCGGCTACGGCACGCGGTGCCAGGCGATATGCCGGCTCATGGATTGGCGCGACCCCACGCAGCTGCGACCGCTGCCGGCGTCGCATCGATGACGCCTGGTTTGATCGCTGCGATGATCGTTTCGAAGTCGTTGAGGCAGTACATCTCCGTATGCGAGGTCCAGTGCAACCGCCAGTTCGGGCTGGTGCAATCCCAAGAGAAGGACTTGCTCTGACTGCTCTTGCCCGTCACGAGCTGATAGAACTGCAGGTCGTCCCACTCGTTGGCCGTCTCGTTCTTGAGGATGCTCGCCCACCCCGCAGGACTTGTGTAATGCCGCCCGGCCGTCGTGGTCAACGAGTAGCACGCTTGGCTCTTGACGTTGCATTCCCCGCCGAGGACGTTGTCGGCTTCCTCGAACCACGGCGACTTCATTGAGGACTTTTTGTTGATGATCGGTGTGTAGCTGTACACCCGCCCATATGCGTAGCAGGTGCTGATCACGTCGGCCTGGATTGTTGGGGTGTGCATGTCGTCCGGGTAGGCAAACTCTCCCCATGCGTTGTTGAAACCTTCACCGGTGAAGTCTGATAGCGAGCCACAGCTCTCGTCCACCTGCGAGCCTGGCCCTGTCGCAGGAGGCGGTGTATCACCCGTTATGTCGTTATGGTCGAGACCCTCGCTCACTACGTCGAAGTCGTCGCTTGTCTGGAGGGCGCGTAGATCCGTCCAATTGGCGTAGATATCACCGTTGGTGCAATCCTCGGTGGCTGTACTGGCACGGTCGACGTTGACGGTGGCGATGGACGTCAATCCGTCTGCCTTGAGATCCGCGACCGCAGTATCCAAGCGCAGAATCCCCGGGACTGGAACACACCCTGGATTGGTGTAGCTCCCCTCGATCGCTCGACCGAACTGGATCGTGACGTAGCTCGGTCCCGCAGCCCCTGCTTGCATCGGCAACAACGAGACACCAATGCTCGCGAGCAGTAGCAGAGTCTTTCGCTTCACCATGTCGGCCCCCCATCTACCTCTTCTCTTTGGTTCACCCAAACGGAGGGCCTGACGCGGAGTGGAAGTTGATCGTCCCCTCGTCAACGCCGAACCCAGACGTCGGGCGCCCGCGAATTGCCCATGTTGTGAATCCCCTTCCCGGACTAGCCCGCGGAGTCCCAGGGGACCGCATGCTGACCGTTTGCCCGCACTGCTGTCAAGGCGATTGGATCGCTGGGTCTCGAGGCATGGAGACGCCCATCAAGTCCCCGGGAGCGGCCAATCATGGACGAGTGTGCGACGAGAGGGACCCGATGGTCAGAGGACCGCCGGCGCCTGCACTTGGGCATTATTGCTGCTGTGCTGGAGCGCGCAGCGTGAGCGAAGCCGTGTGGCCGCCCCTTCCTTACGAGGAGTGGCGAGAGACGCGCGAGACCCTGCACATGTACACGCAGGTCATCGGCAAGCTCCGCCTTGCGCTGAGTCCGTTCGAGCCTGAGTGGGCGAACGTCCCGCTGTATCTCTCGGCACGCGGGCTCACGACCTCACCGATGCCGATCGGCCACCGCACGCTCGACGCGGAGTTCGACTTCATCGATCACACCCTCGTGCTGCGGACCAGTGACGGCGGCTTCGAACGCCGTCCTCTCGGCGGGACGGTCGCCGACTTCTACATCGACGTGATGGCCATCCTGGCTCGTCTCGGCGTCGACGTCGCGATATCCGTGCTGCCGTCTGAGGTATCGGCGCCGATTCCGTTCCCCGATGACACCACACACGCCACCTACGTCGCGGAGCACGGAGCACGATTCTTTGCTGTCCTCAGCCAGTTCGACATCGTCCTGAAGCGGCACCGGGCGGGCTTCCACGGGAGGACGACGCCCGTCCATTTCTTCTGGGGGACGTTCGATCTGGCAGTCGTCCGCTATTCGGGTCGGGCAGTGCCACCGCAGGGTCACGGGGTGATCGAGCGCCTCAGTAGCGACGCCGAGGAGATCTGCGCGGGCTGGTGGGCCGGCGATGCGCGCGTCCCGTACCCGGCGTTCTATGCGTACGCATCGCCGAAGCCCGATGGCATCGAGCAGGCGAGGCTCGAACCGGACGGTGCGACCTGGAGTGCCGCCGCGGGTGAGTTCATCCTTCCGTACGACTGCGTTCGCGCCTTGCCTGCCCCCAACTCGGCGGTCCTGGCATTCCTGCGAACGACCTATGAGGGCGCCGCGACCCGGATGGGCTGGGACCCCGAGCTCACGGACGTGCTCGCGCCGCCTCCGCACGGCTCCATGGCATCATCGGCGAAGGAGACACACCATGAGCACTGACGTTTGCGGCCACCTCGACCAGATCCTTGACACCACGCCGTCCGGCACCGGCTGCGTCGAGTGCCTCGCCGCTGGCCGGCACGACTGGGTGCACCTCCGCGTCTGCCAGGAGTGCGGCCATGTCGGCTGCTGCGACAACTCGCCGGGGAAGCACGCGACCGGGCACTATCGGACCATCAAGCACCCGATCATCCGCTCGTACGAGCCCGGCGAGGACTGGTACTACTGCTATATCGACGACCTCATGTTCGAGCTCGACGGCGCGCCCGAAGCGCCATCGCATCCATAAACAGGAGACAGCAATGGCAGAGATCGACGACCTGAACGACGAGCAGGCCGCGGCGTTCGGACACGCCTTCGTGCGCTGGCTCACCGATGAGGATCCCGCGAGTGTGGCGAAGTTCTTCCCGGCGCTCGATCCACACACGGTGACCGACGTCACGGCTGCCGATCTCGGCCGCGCCGTGCTCGAGGACGTCCTCGCGGAGAAGTTCCTGAAGCTCGGCTGACGGTCAGAGCACCGTGTGCACGGACGCGGAGCCGCTTCCCCAGACGCCCTCATCGTCGGTGATCGTCACGGTCACCGTGTAGGTGTGCAGGAGCATTGCGTAGGAGTGCGCCAGCGTGAAGTTCGTGCCGTTCAGCGTCAGCGGCACGACGGTGCCGTCGCCGTAGTCGACGATCGCGGTGAAGGTGTGGCCGGCGAGGTTGCTGTCCGTGAAGCTGCCGGAGCCGTTGAACTCGCCGAGGATCGCGGTGCCGCCGTGCACGGTGACCACCGGAGGTAGGTCGGGCACCGGGGTCGGCGTCGGCGTCGATGCGGGCGGTGGGGTCGGTGTGGGTGACGGCGACCCGGTCGGCGGCGGCCCGGGCGTCGGCGGGTTGGCCGGGTCACCTGGAATCGGCGTGGCGCCCGGCGGTGCCGGCGCACCGGTCGGTGGGGCAGAGGAGCCGCCGCCGGTGGACCCGCTGCCGGGATTCCCGGGGGTGGGTCCGGTCGGGGTGGTGCCCACAGGCCCTTGACCCGGGCGCGACGGTGTGCTCCCGGTGAGCACCGAGATGGCCGTCGGCGTGCTCGCCGGCGCGCTCGGGCGCGGCGAGATACCAGGAGCGGTCAACGTCACGGCGGTTGCCCCGGAGACGATCGCGGCACCCCAGTTCCAGCCGAGCCCGTCGATCCACGCCATCAACGGGAGCTGTGCGACCCAGGACGCGAAGCCCACCACGCGCCAGAGCCGGCCCATGGAGATGTTGAGGAACGCCCGAACCACGACCGGATCGAATTGAGTCCCCGAGCACTTGACCAGCTCCTCGCGAGCGGCCGAGACGCTTACTGGCTTGCGGTACGGGCGAACCGCCGTCATGACCTCGTACGAGTCGGCCACGGCGACGATCCGGCCACCGAGCGAGATCTGCGCTCCGGCGAGCTGATATGGGTAGCCCTTGCCGTCGAAGCGCTCGTGGTGCTGCACGACGGCGTCGCCCCACTCTCCGAGCCAGGCCCGGAGCGGACCGATGAGGCGAGCGCCTTCCTCTGGATGGCGCTTGACGTTGTTCATCTCCGTCTCGTTCAACCGTGCGGGCTTGGAGAGAATCTCGCTCGGCACGACGAGCTTCCCGATGTCGTGGAGCAACGAAGCCCAGCGCAGCCGAGCGCGGTCCGCAGCGTTGAGGTGCATCTCGTCGGCGATGAGGTCCGCAAAGACCCGCACCCGCTCCGAATGCCCGCGGGTCTGGCGGTCATGCACGCTGAGCGCGGCGACCAACTCGAGCACCTGCTGCATGTACGCGACCTCGCCGCCCTGGACGCCATGGTCACGCGCCTCCTGCAATTTGCGCTGGAGGTCGCGCGGCTTGCCGACACGGCGGGCTATGGCAAATCGCTTCGGGGCGCGGTCCGGGAACAACAGCGACAGGTTGAGCAGTGCGGCCAGGGGCAGCAACCGGCGTCCGGCACGCTCCAGCACGATGATCGTGACGAGCATCACCGCTGAAACCGCCCCAAACGACAGGAGCGCAGGGCCGATCCCGGGAGCGTGGGGAAGTGCCCGGCTGAGGAACGTCCCTGCGGCGATGCCGGCGATGGCGGGGACGACGACGACGCCGATGCGCACGAGCGCGCTCAGCACCGGCCGGCGTTGCCACTGATTGCCGGTGGGGGCTGCCTCGGATGCAGGTTCGGAAGCGACGTCCGTGATGATCGACCACCCTCGCGGAGCCCCCTTCCGCAGCGTCCGCACAACGGCCTGGGGCGCAGCCTGGCCCAAAGGTTCGCGCCTCCCCGGCGCATGCGGGCTGGGGTTCGGAGGACTGTGGCGGACGGGTCACCCGATCGTCGCAGGCACCACCCTTCCCGTTAGGATCACCGCGTTCATGCCCTTCCCCCTGTTGCGCCGTGAGCGCCGCTTTTACGAGCTCTTCGACCAGCAGGCGGCGACGGTGCTTGCAGGGTCGATCGCGCTCCGTGCCGCCCTCGATGACATCGGTGGGATGCCGGCGCACCAGGCGGCGATCAAGGATCTCGAGCACGCCGGGGACGAGCTGACCCACGAAATCGTGAAGCTCCTCAACCGCACCTTCGTCACGCCGTTCGAGCGCGAGGACATCTACGCGCTGAGCTCCGGGCTCGACGATGTCCTCGACTACATCGACGAGATCGCGGAGACGATCGTCCTGTATGGCATCACGGAAATTTCCGCGGCGGCGAAGTCGATGGCGTCGCTCATCGTCGATGCGGCGCGCGAGCTGCAGGCAGCGGTCGCAAAGCTCGAGTCGAAAGCGGGCGTGAGCGAGCACGGCATCGAGGTGCATCGCATCGAGAATGTCGGTGACACCGAGTCGCGGCGTGCCATCGGCGAACTGTTCAGCGGTGGGCACGACGCGATCAGTGTCATCAAGCTCAAGGACTTCTACACGTTGCTCGAGGACTCGCTGGACCGCTGCGAGGACGTTGCCAACGTGATTGAGGGCATCATCATCAAGAACGCCTGATGAGCGGGACCACCGTGCTGCTCATCGCGACGGTCCTGATCGCGCTCGGCTTCGACTTCACGAACGGGTTTCACGACACCGCGAACGCGGTTGCCACGTCGATCAGCACACGAGCACTGGGACCTCGCGCCGCCGTTGCGCTGTCCGCGGTGTTCAACCTCGTCGGCGCACTGGTGGCCATCGAGCTGCTGCACACGCATGTCGCCAACACCATCGGCGACTCGTGTCGCCGAAGCAGGGCGTTTCGCTCGGGATGATCATCGCGGCGCTCGTCGGGGCGATCGCCTGGAACCTCATCACGTGGCGCCTCGGACTCCCATCAAGCTCTTCGCACGCGCTCATCGGCTCGCTGATCGGCATGGGCGTCGTCGCGTACGGCGTCGACGCCGTGAAGTGGGGATCGGTGTTGCCGGTCGTGATTGCATTGGTCGCCTCGCCGCTCATCGGACTCGTGCTCTCGTACCTGTTCACGGTGCTGACGCTCGACGTGTTCGCGCGAAAACACCCCGGTCCGATGAATCGCAGATTTCGCCTGGCACAGCTGGCTTCCGGCGCGTTTGTGTCGTTCTCGCACGGTGCGAACGATGCGCAGAAGACGATGGGGGTCATCACGCTCGCCCTGGTGAGCGCCGGCGTCATCACGGCCTCCGGCAAGGTGTTTCCGTCGCCGCCGCTCTGGGTGGTGCTGCTCGCCGCAACGGCGATCGGCTTCGGCACGTACGCCGGCGGCTGGCGAATCATCAAGACCCTCGGCATGCGCGTCATCCGGCTCGAGCCGGTCGACGGGTTCTGCGCGCAGACCATGGCGGCCGTCGTCATCCAGGGTGCGACGCAACTGGCGCTCCCGGTGAGCACGACCCACGTGGTGTCGGGGTCCGTCATGGGCGCCGGTGCGACGCGGCGACTGGGGGCGGTGCGCTGGGGCGTCGCACGCAACATCCTCGTGGCGTGGGTCTTGACCATCCCCGCAACGGCCGTCATGGCGGCGATCTGCGCGCTCGTCGCGGGAGCGCTGAAGGTCTAGCGCAGCTGCTTCTCGAACCAGTGGTGCGCGTACGGCTCGTCGTTGAACGCGGGGACCTCGACATAGCCTGAGGACCGGTACAGGCTGATCGCCTCGACAAGCGTGCCGTTGGTCTCGAGGTGGACGACGTCCGCACCGCCGGCGACCGCCCGCAACTCCATCTCCTCGAGCAGACGCCGGCCGATGCCGAGACCGCGCACCGATCCCGAGACCCACATGCGTTTGAGCTCGGCAGGTGCTCCCGGATGGAATTTCAGCGCGCCACACGCAACCGGATTGCCGTGCAGCGTGGCGAGGACGAAGAGCCCGGCGGGTGGCCGCAGGTCGTCGACGCTGGCGGGAATACTTCGCGCAGGGTCCCAGCCGCTGTCGAACCGCGCGTTCAGCTCGTCGTTGTACGCACGGAGGCAGTGCTGCGCGCGAGGATCGGCCGGATCGACCGGTGCCATGACCAGACCGGCGGTCATAAGGCCCGATCCATCCTCCGACTCTAGTCAGGGAATCGCCGCAGCGGCAATCCTACGTGCGGCTGGGCTCCGGTGTCGCCGCCGGTTCGGATGCCTTCGTCACCGGCGTCGATTCCATGATCGCGAGCAGCTGGACCAGCACGTGGCGCAAGTCCGAACGGATGCTGAACACGGTGTCGGGTTCCTGGCCGGTGACGACGAGCACGCCGGTGGAGCGGAAGCGATCCAGCTGGTGGCGGACCTCGAACGGCGAGAGGTTGGATTTCTCCGCGAGCTCGTCGAGCTTGCGGGGCCGGTCCAGGAGCTGCGTGATGATGCGGAGCCGGTCCGCATCTCCGAGGGCGTGCAGGAGATCGCCTGTCGCAGTCAGCTCGTCATCCGGCCGGGTCACGAGGGAGCGCACCGCCTCGAGAGCCGCGCGCGGTCGGAGCGGCAGGCCGACGCCGCTGACGTAGCTCGTCTGGAGCAGCACCTCGCCCGCGGTGGCTCCCGCGCTGCGCCGGGCGACGATCACGTAGAAGGCACCGACGACGAGGAGGACGACCACCGCGTCGACCCACCCGCTGCCGAACCCGACGCCGAGCAGGCGGCCGAGCGCCAGCAGCCCCGTGACGATGCTCGCCACGACCCCGATATCGACGCCTGCCGCCAGCAGCACGCGCACCCAGCGCGGGACGCGGACGAGGCCGGCTCCGGACGACGAGGGCGTCTTGCGCACGGCGAGGTAGCAGCCGACGCCCATCACGATGAGGATGCCGCCCTGCACGGCGAGCTTCTGGATCTGGTCGAGGAAGTGCTCGACGGGAACGCCGATCAGGATGCCGAGCGCCACGTAGACGCCAACCCAGACGACGGTGGACGCGCCCATCGCGAGGATGAAGGAGCGTCGGGGCGCCTTCACGGCTCCGGCGACGAGGGTCGTGTAGATGCGCAGGCCAGGGATCAGACGGCTGATCGCGATGCCACGCCAGCCGGCGGATCGGAGCCGGTCCTCGACGCGTTCGAGGTTGCGCTGCTGACGCAGGCGCCGGGCGAGGCCTTTGAGCCCGCGATCGCCGACGGCGCGCGCCCAGCTGTAGCCGACCAGCGAGCCGGCGAAACACGCGATGAGTGCGAGTGGAATGAACGCGTAGGGGTTGAGGCCTCCCGACGCGATGAGCAGCCCGGCCACCAGCAGGGTCAGCTCGCCCGGGGCGAACGGCAGGGGGACGCCTGCCTCCTCGGCAAAGAGCAACGACGGCAAGAGCGCCAGCGCGACCGCTCCGTGGAGGCCCTGGAGGAAGTTCACAGGGCCATCATCCCCTCGGGGACCCGAGGGTGCCGAGATGTGATCGCATCGTGCACGAGCGTTCTGCGAGAGTGGATTCGTGCTCGAAACCGAGATCGCGGTGGTGGGCAGCGGCCCCGCCGGTGCCACAACCGCACTCCTGCTCGCCCGTCTCGGCCACCATGTCGTCGTCCTCGACCGCGCTCGGTTCCCGCGCGACAAAGCGTGCGGCGAGGGGCTGATGCCGCCCGGGGTGCGGGTGCTTCGCCGCCTCGGCCTGTACGACGCGGTGGTTGCGACCGGGGCACAGCCGCTCCTCGGTGTCACCTACCGGCAGCAGGGCGACGGCCCAGCGGCGCACGCGAGGTTCCCGAAACCGACGGCGGGCAATCAGACGTCCGGCCTCGGCATCCGGCGCACGACATTCGACGCGGTGCTCGTCGATGCACTGCGGACGGAGCCGAACGCGACGCTGCGGGAGGGGGAACGCGTGACAGGCCTCGCGCGCGATCAGGCCGGCGCCGTCAACGGGGTGCGCACCGGTATGGATGTGGTCCGCGCCGAGATCGTCATCGGGGCTGACGGCCTCCATTCCAGCGTTCGTTCGTGGGCCGGCCTCGCCACGCCGGCCGCTGCGCGGAGTCGCTACGGCCTTGCCGGCCACTGGCGCCTCGACACGCGCGGACGCACCGACATCCGGGTCACGTTCTGCGATGGGCACGAGTGGTACGAGGCGCCGGTGGGACCCGATACGTTGCTCGTCTCCGTGCTGACCGGCCACTCGGGCCCACGCATCACTGCCCGGACGTACGAAGCCGCGGCGCGGGCGGCTCGCCCCGCAGTCCACGACGCGGAACTCGTGGCCGGTCCGCTTGGCGCCGCGCAGTTCGAGCAGCGAGCGCGCGCGGTCGCCAAGGGGAAGCTGTTCCTGGTGGGCGACGCGGCCGGGTACGACGATCCGACCACAGGGGAGGGCCTCGCCATCGGCATGCTCCTGGCCGAACGCCTCGCACTGCGCATCCACCAGGCGCGCTCGGGGCAGATCTCCGCGACGGACGCGGTCGATCGCTACCGCGCAGACCACGCCCGGCTGATTCGCGATCGGCACCGGCTGACGCGGCTCGCGCTCGTCATGGCTCGCGCACCCTGGCTGAGCCGCCGCGCGATCGCAAGCGCGGCGAAGGACCCGCAAGCGCTGAGCAAGCTGCTCGGCATCAACTGCGGGTATCAGACGTTTGCGGCGCTCACGCCGAGGGACTGGATCTCACTCGCCGGGATCTGACGGCTCCGCCGGCCCGGTCGCGGCAGAAAACGTGGGACGCCGCGAAAGGCCTCGCGGTATCCGGGGACGGCATCGAGCAGGCGCTCCTCTGCGCGGATGCGCGGGACGAGCACAGCGGCATTCGCGAGCGACAGCGCCGCGCCCTCACGGACGGCACCGACGGCGAGCGGCAGACATGCGAATTCCAGCGCCACTGCAACGTAGTTCGGGTGCCGGATGTAGCGATATGGCCCCCCGGTCTCGACGTGGATATCGGGTCGGACATGCGCGGTGACGTTCCAGTCGTCGCCGAGGGTGCGGATCACCCACATCCGCAGGCCGGCGGATGCGGCGAGCCCCATCAGCGCGGCGGCCTCGAGCGGACGTGGCACACGGCGTCGTGGACGCGGCCATGCGCAGACCGCGAAGAGCGCGACATGCGTCGCGACCATGAGCGGGTAGGTCGTGGGTGACGCCTGGTTCGCGGTGCCGATGCTCCTGCGATTGCGGGCGGAGATGCGCAGCTCGATGAGGCGTTGGACCCCCATGCCGAGGACGAGCCCCGTGCGAGCCCGCGAGGTCATGTCGCCCAGAGCAACTCGAGGAGCTCGACCGTGAGACCCGGGCCGAATGCTGCGGCGATGCCGCGACCGGCCGGCGTCGGGAGGTGCGACGCAAGTTCCTCGAGGACGAAGAGGATGGCGGCCGACGACGTGTTGCCGATGCGACGCAGGATGCTCCGCGTCGCCGCGACCTGACCCTCGTCGAGGTCGAGGCATCGCACGACGAAGTCCACGATGGCCTGACCACCCGGATGCGCAGCGACCACATCGAGCGCGCCCGTATCGCCCGCGAAATCCCTGACGAGCGCAGGGAGATTCGCCTCGATCATGCGTGGCAACTGGCGTGAGACGACAACGCGGAAGCCGTCGTCCGCGCGTTCGAAGCCGAGCGCGTCGGTGCTCGACGCAACGAGCTGCGACGCGGTGCGGCCGATGCCGAGACGTCCCGGCTCGCCCCCGCCGTGCAGCACCGCCGCGCCCGCGCCGTCGCCGAACACGAGGACACTCAACAGGTTGTCGGCCGATGTGTCCGCGGGCCGGAAGGTGAGCGTCGGCACTTCGACCGCAACCACCAGCGCTGTCTGACCCGGATGCGAGCGCACCCAGTCGCTCGCCCAGGCAAGCGATGCGGCTCCTCCGGCGCAGCCGAAATGCATGAAGGGCATCCGCCGGATGTCCCTGCGCAGGCCGAGGTGATTGACGAGCTGCACGTCGATCCCTGGCAAGACGAAACCAGTGCACGACGCGACGACGAGCAAACCGATGGCGTCGGTGTCGACTCGCGCATCGAGCAGAGCGCCTTCGGCTGCGGCGATCGCCAGCGGTGTCGCCTCGAGTGCGTATCTCGCCGCCTGCTCGCTCGGCGTCAGGGGGAGGAGCGCTTCCTCGATCGGCCGCACGAGATAGCGCTGTGTTTCCGCAAGCTCATCAGCGAAAAGGCTGACACGCCGTTCCAGCCGCGGCCAGAGCTGCGTGATGAGCTGGAGCACCTCGTCGCCGCCGGCTCGGTAGGGGGGCAGTGCAGTCGCCAGGCCACCGATCGTGACCGTGGGCAGCATCGCGTTCGAAAGCGCTGCCCAGCGGTCGGGGCGCGCCGCCAAGCGGCTCACCGCCTCAACAACCATGCGCGCTGATCATGACACCGACGATCTGAACGGCGGCCGTATTCCGGTGCAGGTGAAGGATGCGAAGGATATGTGCCGGGGTTACGTGCAGACGCCGGGCTAAGCTTCGCCTGTGGACCGTTGTTCCCGCTGCGGCCGGGAGAATTCGCCTGACGCGCGTTTCTGCGCCGCCTGCGGGAATCAGCTTGTTCCGGCCGACGCCCGCGAGGAACGCAAGATCGTCACGGTGCTCTTCGTGGACCTCGTCGGGTTCACCGCCCGCGCCGACCATCTCGATCCCGAGGACGTCCGCGCCATCCTCACGCCGTACTACGCCCGGCTCCGCTCCGAGATCGAATCGTTCGGCGGGACGGTGGAGAAGTTCATCGGCGATGCCGTCGTCGGGGTGTTCGGTGCGCCGATCGCCCACGGCGACGACCCGGAACGCGCCGTGCGCGCCGCGCTGTCCGTGCGCGACGCCATCGCCGAGATGAACGGGACCGATCCCGAGTTGGACCTGCAGATCAGGCTTGCCGTCAACACCGGCGAGGCGATCGTCTCGCTCGGCGCGCGCCCCGAGCTGGGCGAGGGGATGGTTGCCGGCGACGTCATCAATACGGCGTCCCGGTTGCAGTCCTCGGCTCCCACCAACGGCATCCTCGTCGGCGAGGCGACGTATCGCGCGACCCGTGGTTGCACGGAATATCGCGAGGTCGAGCCGATGATGGTGAAGGGCAAGGAGGCGCCGGTTCGCGGCTGGCTCGCGCTCGGGATGGGCGTCGGCCCCGGTGAGCGCAGCGTGGCTCCCGTGCCGATCGTCGGGCGCGTCCGCGAGACGACGGCCCTGCAGCGGGTGTTCGAGAACGTTGTTGCCGATCAGCGGCCACACCTCATGACGGTCTTCGGCGAGGCGGGAGTCGGCAAGACGCGACTTGCGGCCGAGTTCACCGACGACCTCGAGGGCCGCGGTATCCGCGTGCTCCGCGGCCGTTCCCTGCCGTACGGGGAGAAGACGATGCACGGGCCGTTCACCCAGCAGGTGAAGCAGTTCGCGGGCATCTTCGCGAGCGATGACGTTGCGTCGGCGCGCGAGAAGCTCAACGTTGCGATCGAGCCGCTCGGGTTCGGCGACGACGCCGACGAAGTGATGGGGCACGTCGCGCTGCTCACCGGGCTCGGGCGAGACGACGAGGTCGCCGACCGGCAGACCCTCTTCTTCGCGGCGCGCAGATTTATCGAGGCAGTGGCCGTCAACAGCCCGACCGTGCTCCTCTTCGAGGATCTGCACTGGGCCGACGCCGGGACGTTCGACTTCCTCGAGGTGCTCGCATCGCGGATGCGTCAGTCACCGGTGATGCTGCTTGCGCTCGCCCGCCCGGACGTGCTGCACGCTCGACCCGGTTGGGGTGGTGGCCTGCCCGCGTACTCGGCGCTCTCGCTCGAGGCACTGAGCCCCGAGGATTCGCGAGCGCTCGCCGCCGGCCTGCTGCGCAGCGAGCCGACGTCGGCGGCAGCCCACCGCGTCGCGGAGACCGCCGAGGGCAACCCGCTCTTCATCGAGGAGCTGGCTGCATCCGTTGCCGAGGTGTCGCCGGCCGCGACCCAGAACCTCCCGACCACCATTCGCGAACTCGTGTCGGCGCGCATCGATGCCTTGCCGGCGAACGAGCGACGCGTCCTCCTCGCGGCCGCTGCCGTCGGCAAGATCTTCTGGCGCGGCGCGCTCGCGAGCATCGATCCCGGCGAGACCGAGCTGTCTGTGGCGCTCGACTCGCTCGAGGCACATGACCTCATCCGGCGCGAGTCGTCCTCGTGGATCGAGGGCGACGAGCAGTTCATTTTCAAGCACGTGCTCATCCGCGAGGTCGCGTACGCCACGCTGCCGCGGACGACGCGTAAGGAGCGGCACGCTGCGGTGGCCGAGTTCCTGGAGGCATCCACCGGGGGCGCTGCCGCAACCGCGACCGCGCTGGCCATGCACTGGCGAGAGGCAGGCGAGCCGGAGCGGGCGCTGAAGTACGTGCTCATCGCCGCGGACCAGGCGGGTCGCGGCTGGGCGAAGCGTGAGGCCGCCGCCCTCTACCAGGAGGCGCTCGAACTCATCCCGCCGGATGACGAGCGTCGCAAGGACATCACGCGACGGCGGACCCTCGCGCTCGTGATGGCGAGCCATATCGCCGACGCGCAGAACCTCAGGACGAGCCCCGAGAGCTAATCCGTGAGCGGGAAGTCTCCGGGGGTGACGTCCCCTGCGATCTCGGCGAGCGAGAGGATCTCGTGGAAGCCGAGCTGCCTGGCGTGCTCACGGACCATCGCCTCACTCGGCGCGCCGTAGACACAGAACGTCTTCACCAGGCCATCGTCGCCGACGACCACATGGCTGAGTTCCCAGGTGATCTCGGGAAACTGCTCTTCCACGAGCCGGTGCGACTTCTTGCCCACTTCGCCCATCCCGGCCTCGGTGACCTCGAACTGTCGCTCGATCAAATATCTCGGCATGTCTCTCTCCCTTGGTCGCTGGTCGCGCCATTGTGACGGTCAGGAGGCCGCACCGACTCGCGCGACGACGCTGGTCTCGATCGACGGCGGGGTAAGGAGCGTCTGCAGGACGACGCAGTAGCGCCTGGTCTTCTGGATGAGCGAATCCACCTGCTCCTGCGTCGCGTCGGGAGCGACGATCTCGAACTGCAGACGGATCATTTCGAAGCCAACCCGAGCGTTGTTGATGCCGAGCGTGCCGGCGAGATCGAGGTCACCTTCGACCGTGACGTGGATCTCCTCGGTCTTCAGTTCCATCGACGCCGCAACCATCTGACACGTGACCTGCGCGCATGCAGCCAGCGCTCCCAGCAGCAGGTCGCCGGAGCATGCCCCGGTACCCGCGCCGCCCACGCCCGCGTGTGCCTGCGCCTCGTAGATGGCCCGGCCGAGGTCGACGGAGCACGCGATCGGCGCCTCACCCTCGCCGCCTCGCGCGACGAGCGTGATCTTCGAGGACTCCGGATGCTCGCGATAGCCGTCCTTGAGCGGTTTCTGGATTTCGCGCAGATTCATTGAGCTCCCTCAGGTGGCGATGCGTGCGACGTTACTCAGCGATTCTGTCGTATTCGCGCCAGGACGAGGCCCGGATCGGCCATCGCTATTCGGGCGTGACGTACGCAGCCGTGAGGCCGCCGTCGACGAGAAAGGTCGAGCCGTTGATGTATGACGACTCGCTGCTCGCCAGGAACAGCGCCGCATTGGCGATCTCTCGCGCCGTCGCGAGCCGGCCCATCGGCAGGTGGATGCGGCGTCGCTCATACGCGGCTGGGTTGTCGGAGAAGAGCCGCATCAGCAGCGGCGTCTCGACGGGACCTGGGCACAGAGCGTTGACGCGCACCCCCTGGCGCGCGAACTGCACGGCGAGCTCGCGGCTCATCGACAGCACCGCGCCCTTCGATGCCGTGTACCCGATCTGCGACGTCGCAGCGCCGACGAGCGCGACGAACGACGCGACGTTGATGACCGAGCCGCCGCCACGCTCGAGCAGACGGGGAATGCCGTACTTGCAGCAGAGGAACACGCCTTTCGCGTTCACCGACTGGACGCGGTCGTAGGCATCGGCCTCGGTGGTGAGAATCGAGTCGTCGTCGGGCGGCATGATCCCCGCGTTGTTGTAGAGGATGTCGACGCCGCCGTAGACATCGACTGCCTTCGCATAGAGCGCCTCGACGCTCGCCGGGTCGCTGACGTCGACCTCGACAAAGGTCGCGCTGCGACACGAGGCCGCAGCCTCTGCACCAGCCGAGCTCCCCACATCGGCGACCACCACGGACGCACCCTCCGAGGAGAACAGCACGGCCGCTTCGCGACCGATACCGCCCGCAGCGCCGGTGATCACCGCAACCTTGCCGTCGAGGCGCCCCATGTCTGTCAGCCCTCCGTGGAGATGAACACGTTCTTGACCTCGGAGTAGCCGTCGAGGCCGTTCATGCCAAGCTCGCGGCCGAACCCGGACTGCTTGAAACCGCCGAACGGGGTGGAGACACGGACCGACGAGTTGCTGTTGATGGACAGCACGCCGGTGTCCAGCGCGCGCGCGACACGCAGTGCACGAGCCCCATTGGTGGTCCAGATCGATCCGGAGAGCCCGTAGGGCGTGTCGTTGGCGATGCGCACAGCGTCTGCCTCGTCGGTGAACGGGATGATCGCGGCCACCGGGCCGAACACCTCCTCACGCGCGACGCGGTCATTGTTGGTCGCCTCGATGAGCGTGCACGGGTACCAGAAGCCCGGTCCCTCGGGCGCGGCGCCGCGGAACAGCGGCTCGGTCTCGACGAACGACGCCACGGTCGCGCGATGGCTCGCCGACACGAGCGGCCCCATCTCCGTCGCGTCATCCTCGGGATCACCCACGCGCAGCGCGCCGGTCGCGGCGATGAGCAGGGACACGAAGCGGTCGTACACCTCGCGTTGGACGAGGATCCGCGAGCGCGCACAGCAGTCCTGTCCCGCGTTGCCGAACACCGCGTACGGCGCCGCCGCCGCCGCGCGTTCGAGATCCGCATCGGCAAAGATGACGTTGGCGGACTTGCCGCCGAGCTCGAGCGTGACGCGCTTGATGGTTGCGGCGGCGCCGCGCATCACGCCGATACCGACCTCCGTCGAACCCGTGAAGCCGATCTTGGCGACGTCGGGATGCGCGATCAGCCGCTCCCCGACGATACGGCCAGGACCGACCACAACGTTGAAGACGCCTTCGGGGATGCCGGCCTCGAGCGCGAGTTCGGCAAGGCGGATCGCGGTCATCGGGGTCAGCTCTGCGGGCTTGAGGACAATCGTGTTCCCGCAGGCGAGCGCCGGCCCCACCTTCCAGCTTGCGATGTTCAGCGGGAAGTTCCAGGGCACGATAAGCCCGACCACGCCGAGTGGCTCGCAGAAGGTGACGTCGACGCCACCGCCGACAGGGATCGTCTGCCCGTAGTGCTTGTCGACCGCACCCGCGTAGAAGTTGAACACCTCGGCGACCATGCCCACCTCACCGCGGGAGTCGGCGATCGGCTTGCCGACATTGCGCGTCTCCAGGAGCGCGAGTTCCTCGCGGTGGTCCTCGACGAGCGAGGCGAGCCGGCGGAGCAGGCGGCCGCGGTCCGACGGCGCAACTGCGCGCCAGGCCGGGAAGGCAGCTTTCGCCGCCGCTACCGCAAGATCGGTCTCAGCGACCCCGGCTGTCTCGAGGTCTGCCACAGGGTGTTCCGTGGCGGGATTCAACAGGTGGAGCGTCATCCGCGTTCGTAGAAGCGCTCGCGCTCGTAGCAGGTGACCGCGCGGTCGAAGAGCTGCTGCTCGGTGCGTGCGTAGTTGAGGTAGTGGTCGACGACGTCATCACCGAACGCGGCGCGCGCGATCGTGCCGTGTTCGAGCGCAGTGATCGCCTCGTTCAGCGTGTGCGGAAAACGCTGGACGTCGGACTCGTACGCGTTGCCGGAAAAAGCAGGTGGAGTCTCGAGTTGCTGCTCGATCCCGTGCAGTCCCGCTGCGAGGAGCGCGGCGAACGCGAGATATGGGTTCGCGTCGGCGCCGGGGATGCGGCACTCGACGCGCAAGGCATCCCCGTGACCGACGACGCGGAAGCCGCACGTCCGGTTGTCGTAGCCCCAGGCGAGTGTCGTCGGCGCCCAGCTTCCCGCCGCATATCGCTTGTAGGAGTTGACGTTCGGCGCGAGGAAGACCGCCATCTCGCTGGCGCCCGCGACGAGGCCGGCGAGGTACTGCTTGAAGAGGGGAGACTCGCCGGCAAACGCGCTGTCCTTGCCGCGCCAGAGGCTCGAATGGATGTGGCAGGAGCTGCCGATCCAGGTGTGATCGGGCTTGGCCATGAAGGTCACCGAGCAGCCGTGCTGCTGCGCGATCTCCTTGATGCCGTTCTTGTAGATGGTGTGGTTGTCGGCCATCGTGACGGCATCGCTGTAGCGGAAGTTGATCTCCTGCTGTCCGGGCCACGCCTCGCCCTTGGAGTTCTCCACCTTGATACCGGCGGTCTGCATGCCGTTGCGCACCGCACGGATGAACGGCTCGTCGTAGCTGGTGGCGAGGATGTGGTAGTCGAGGATGTACGGCACCGACGGCGTGAGGCCGCGATAGTGCTGGTCGTGCGCCTGCGCGTACGTCTCCTTCATGAGATAGAACTCGAGCTCCGAGCCGAACATCGCGTCGAACCCGAGTGCCTGCGCGCGCTCGACCTGCGCCTTGAGGACCTGGCGCGGTGATGGGCGGACCGGTGAATGGTCGCCCCACGCAACATCGCTGAGTACGAGCGCTGTGCCCTCGAGCCACGGGATTCTGCGCATCGTCGCGAAGTCGGGGACCATCGAGAAGTCCCCGTAGCCGCGCTCCCAGCTCGCCATCTCGTAGCCGGGGCCGGGATCCATCTCCATGTCGAGGGCGAGCAGGTAGTTGCACCCCTCGATCGGGTTGTGGGCAGCCATCTCTTCGAGGAAGAAATGCGCCTCGAGGCGCTTGCCCATGAGGCGTCCCTGCATGTCGGTGAACGCCACGACGACCGTATCGATGTCGCCCGCGTCGACGGCGTTGCCGAGTTCTTCAAGCGTGAGCATGGTCAGCTCGCGTCCTTGACTGCTTCGGACGCCATTGCGTGCCCCCGCGCGTGGGTGGCGACTCGCTCGACGAACCGCTGGAACAGCGCCATCGCCCAACCCTCCTGACCGAGCAATTCCTCCGGATGACACTGCACCGCGACGATCATGCCGTCGCCCGACTCGAGGCCTTCGACGACGCCATCGGCGCTGTGCGCGGTGACGTGCAGTCCGGGCGCAACATCCTTGACCGACTGGTGATGCAGGCTGTTGACCATCACGGTGTCGCTTGACATGACCATCGCGAGCTCCGAGCCCGGGACGATGTCGATCGCATGCGCGAGCAGGTCGCGCGGATGCCCGTGCATGTCGTGACCATCGATGTGCTGACGGAGTGACCCGCCGAGTGCGACGTTGATGACCTGCTGACCGCGGCAGATGCCGAATACCGGCACACCATCATCGACCGCGGCACGCACCAGCGCGATCTCGGTGAGGTCAAGAGGCGGATCGACCTCGGGTGTCTCCTCCTCTCGGGCCTCGCCGTACGCGGGCGGATCGACGTCCCACCCGCCCGGGACGAGCAGACCATCGATAGTGTGTACGAGCGCCGTCGCCGTCTCGGGCGCGAGACCGTCCGGCGCCGGGTCGAGCGTGACGGGTTCGCCGCCGGCGGTCGAAACCGCCCTGAGGTACGGCGCGTAATAAGCGGCGCCGCGCAACGGGCTGCACGTGACGCCGATCCGTGGCTTGGACATCTCTGAACCCTTCGCGTGCTCGCGGCGCACTGGCCGCGAGCACGCGTGATAGCTACTGAAACAGCCTAGCTCAGCCTGCCGAAACCGCAGACCGGTCGACGGAGTGGCCGACGAACTCGGCCTCGATGGAGGCCAGCTCCTCCGCTGTTCCTTGAATCTTGGGGCCTTTGAACCAGTTCTTCGCCGACACGACCCACCAGATGCTGGTCGCTCCAAGTACGACGGCGAACGCGACGATCGTGTAGTTGAAGTTGGTCCCCGTGATGGGAAATGCCGTTGGCAGGATGAACAGGATGCTGATGATCACGATCCAGGTGACCGCGATCATGCCGATCGGACGGCTCCACTTCCCAAGGTTCCACGGCCCAGGCTGGAACGTCGAGCCTGCGCGCAGCCGGAGGAACACCGGGATGCCGTACGCGATGTAGAGACCGATGACCGCGATGGAGATGACCGCTGCGTACGCGTAGGCGTTGAAGAGGTATGGCACGAAGAGGATGAACGCGCCGACGACCGCGAGCCAGATCGAGTTGGTTGGGGTGCGCGTGCGCTTGTTGATCTTGCTCCAGAACTTGTGTCCGGGCACAGCACCGTCGCGGGAGAAGGCATAGATCATCCTGGAGTTTGCGGTCACCGACGACATGCCGCAGTAGAACTGCGCGCCGATCGCGATGAGCAGCAGGAACTGGCCGGCCGCGCCGCCGGCGGCGTCGATGAAGATCTGCGCTGCCGGCACGACGGCCGTTGATTCCGCGCCGTAGTTCTGAATCGCGGACGTCAAGCCGATGAGGAGGATCCATCCCGCCACGAGGGAGACCACGATCGACAGCACGATGCCGCGTGGGCCGGCCGTCGCCGCGTTCTTGGTTTCCTCGGTCATGTGCGCCGACGCGTCATATCCTGTGAACGTGTACTGCGCGAGCAACAATCCGATCAGGAAGACATAGATCACGTTGCCCGGGAATGACGCCCCTGTCCCGTTGTTGAAGCTGGTGAAGATGAACGAGATCGACTGATGATGCTTCGGCGCGATCAGCAGGAAGGCAACGATGACGACGACACCGACGAGGTGCCACCAGACCGAGATGTCGTTGAGTAGCGCGACCAGCCGGATACCGAACGTGTTCAGCAATCCGTGGATGACGAGCGCGATTGCGAAGACGAGCAGGATGTGTGGCGGATCGAGCGGGTAGCCGAACCAGTTGTTGAGAAACGCTGACGCGAACAGACCGAGCCCGCCGTCGATGCCCGCAGTGACGGCCACCTGACCGACCAGGTTGAACCAACCGGTGAACCAGCTCCAGGCCGGTCCGTTCTTGCCGCCCAGCTTCGCCGACCAGTAGTAGAGACCGCCGGCCGTCGGGTAGCTCGAGCAGACCTCGGCCATCGCGAGGCCGACGATGATGACCATGACTCCGACGAGCGGCCAGCCGATGTTCATATCGATCGGACCGCCGTTGAACATCGCGACGCCGTATGCCGTCAGGCATCCGGAGAGGATCGAGATGATCGTGAACGAGACCGCGAAATTGGAGAAGCCGCCCATCCGGCGGAGCAGCTCTTGCGCGTACCCCAGCTTGTGGAGGGTTTCGGTATCGCTGTCAACAGCCTGTATTGCCATCGGCTCATCTCCCCATGAATCCGGATTGGTGGCCGCACAGTAGCAGCGGCCTGCTACGAACGTCAACAGATTTATCGGATTGGTCTTGCACCGTACAAACTGCAACAATCGTTTCGTGCCGGAATTCCTGGTCGGTGAGCTGGTTCGCCAGCGAATGGGGGCGCTGAGCGCCTCGGAGCGGCGTCTCGCGCAGGTGCTGCTCGCGTTCTATCCGGTGGCCGGCCTCGAGAGCCTGACGCGTTTCGCGGAGCGAGCAGGCGTGAGTCCCGCGACGGTGACGCGTTTCATCGCGAAGCTGGGCCTGCGTGGCTATCCGGAGTTTCAGGACTCACTGCGTGAGGAACTGCAGGCACGCCTCAGCTCACCGTTGACGCGATTTGCCCTTGCGGCGCCGGGCGATCCGAGCGAGTCGGTGCTGCGCGACTCATACGCAACGTTCGAGCACAGCCTCGGCGCAAGCCTCGACAAGGTGTCCGAGCACGATTTCAATGCAGTCGTCGACCTCCTGTCGCTCTCGCGAGGGCGCGTGCTCGCGCTCGGCGGGCGGGTGAGCGCGTTCCTCGCCCGATACCTCGCGAGCCAGCTGCACCTGCTGCGTGGCGGCGTCGAGCTCATCGATCCGGAGCGCAGCAATCCCGCCGATCACCTCGTCGACCTCGGCCGGCGCGATGTCCTTGTCGTCTTCGACTATCGCCGCTATCAAAGCGACACGATCAACAGCGCGCGTGTCGCCGCCGCGCAGGGCAGCACGGTGGTGCTCGTCACCGATCCCTGGTTGTCGCCTGCGGCGGCATCGGCAAAATTCGTGCTGGTTACCGATGTGCAGACGACGGTTGCGCCGTTCGAACTCGATGGTGTCAGCGGTGGCGCTGACCGAGGCGTTGATCGCCGGCGTGCTCGCGCGTCTCGGTGAGCGCGCGCACGCACGAATGCGCAGGCTCGACGAGCTGCGCGGCGGAGTTGTCCACGGCGACGGCCCGTAGGGGAGACGGTCACCGCACCGGAGGCGCCGCAGCGTACAGTCGCTGGAGTCGAATCGGGCTGGGGCGAGGCGAGGGCGGATGCAGCAGCTGCGGGCCAGGGGCGGAGCAGTGTTCCGTGGTGTGATCGGCATCACGTTTGCGCTGACGGCGCTGAGCGTTGTGTCGACGCATGTCATGGCCGCATCGACACCCGCGTCGGCGATCACGGAACTCGACGGGTTGTCACGCGCATACGCTGGCTGCGAACGACGACGAGTCAACGGGGCTGCTGCCGTTGGGCTTCACCGTGAACTTCTTCGGCAAGCTCTACAACCATCTCTATGTCAACAACAACGGCAATGTATCGTTCGGCGACGCGGTGAGCGAGTTCACACCCGACGGGCTCTCCGCACCAGGGCATTTCCCAACCCTGGCACCGTTCTGGGCCGATGTCGACACGAGCGGGCCTGGCTCAGGACTGGTGACGTACGGCACGACGCAGTACAACGGTGACGCCGCGTTCTGCGTGCTCTGGCCGATGGTCGGCTACTTCAGCTCGCACACCGACAAGCGCAACGACTTCCAGCTGTTGATCGTCGAGCGCAACGATGCCGGGAAGGACAACTTCGACTTCATCTTCAATTACAACCAGATCCGCTGGGAGTCCGGCGATGACAGCGGGGGAGCCGACGGCCTCGGCGGCCAGTGCGCGCGAGCCGGGTACACGAATGGCACCGGTAAAGCCGGCGAGCACTACGAGGTCCCGGGCTCGGGACGCTGCGGCGCGCTGATCGACAGCAACCCGACGACCGGATTGACGCGGACGTCGCTCAACAGCGGGACCAAGGGTCAGTTCGTGTTCTCGGTGCGCAATGGTCTCGTGAGCGCGGCAGGGAGCTGCCTCGACCTCGCGTCGTGCTTCAGCGGCGCCGGCGCCGCCGGGCTCGCGGTCGGGGGGGCCGCGCTGGTGACCTTCGTCGGGATCGGTGGCGTCGGCGTCATTCGCGCTCACGTTCCCGTGCCGCTCCAAGCAGTCCACGCGTCGGCCGCCGCCGCGCCACCACCACCACCGCTCGCGCCGGCCTCGCACCTCCAGGGGGAAACGGGTGCGCGCGTCCTCGAGGCGGGCGGTACCGGTCTCGAGATCGGCATGCAAAGCGTGGAGGAGCGGGCCGCGCTCGAGGCGATGGCCGAGGCTGCCGTTGCTGACGCGGGCATCGCAGGCGCGGCACGCATCGCGCAGGACAAAGACAAGGACGACGCGCCACCGGACGGCGCTCCTCCGCCACCACCGCCACCCGCATGATCGAGGAACGCCTCGAGCTCGCCGATTGGCGACGTCAGGTCAGCGAGCTGTACGCCGCGATCCGTGCCGATGCCGACCCGGTGGCGGCCTGGGCGCTGTGGAAGGAGACACGCGATCGCCTGTACCGCTCCCACTCGCAGAGCCCGATGCCAGCAGCAGAGCGCGGCGACGCAACGGCTCCCGAGTACTACGAGTACGACCCGGACCTGCGCACGACGGCCGTTATCGAGCCGGCTGGCGGAGCGGCGTTCGAACTTCCGGATTCGGCCGCCGGCCACGTCGTGGCCGAGCGCGCGGGAACGGCTCGCTTCTCGCTCGGCGGCGAGCAGCTCAGCCTCTCGGTCTTCTGGCTGCTCGACTACGCGGGCGGGTTTTTCGTCTCCTTCCGTGACGCCACCTGCGGAACCGAGACCTACGGCGCCGGTCGCTATGTCCTCGACACGGCGAAGGGGGCCGACCTCGGGACCGACGGCGGACGGGTCATCCTCGACTTCAATTTCGCGTACCAGCCCTCCTGCAGCTATGACCCGCGTTGGAGCTGTCCGCTGCCGCCGCGCGAGAACTGGCTGACGATCCCGATTCGCGGCGGTGAGCGCTCCCGAGGCTGATCTCGGAGCTCGCTGTGACGAGGCGACGACAGTTGTCCTTCTTGTCGTCTCAAACCCGCCCATAGATGCGCGATCTCTGAGAGCCTCCAGTGTTGTGATGGAGGCAGGGAACATCGATCCGGCGCTCGAGATCCAGCAACTCCGCGAGGAGCTCGCTGCGTGTCACGAGACGATGGCCGAGCAGCAGCGGCAGATGACCGTCCTCGAATTCGCAACGCAGGCACTCACCTACAGCCTCGACCCGGGGCATGTCGTGCAGACCGCCACCGGCCTCGCGGCCACGCTGGCATCGCCACCCGGGACGAGCGCGCGACGCGGCGTGTACTACGAGATCTCGGGCGACACGATGCGCATCATCGCGGACAGCGATGACACCGGCGCGAGCGCGGTGGGGTCGTGGATGCCCGTCACCGAACACCCGCTCATCCCGAAGGCGCTCGCAGCCGGGCACGCGGTTGGTGGGGCTCTTGACCTCGAGCACGCCGGTCCGCGTGCCCGCCAGATCATCACAAAGTTCGGCCTGAAATTTGGCGCCTATGTTCCGGTACGGATCAAAGGGGTGATCCACGGCGTGCTGGTGGTTTCGTCGCGCGACAAGCCGTTCCCCGCTGAGCTGGTCGAGCGCCTCGCGGGCCTCGGCGCACTGACGGCGCTGGCGCTGACCAACGCACTCCGCCACCAGGAGGCGGAGGCCGACGCGATTACCGATGCGCTCACAGGGCTGATGAACAGGCGCGGCTTCGAGCATGCGGTGGACAGCCTCACCACGCGCCGGGCGTTCGCGGTCATCGCGATGGACGTCGACAATCTCAAGACGATCAATGACGGGTACGGCCATGCGGCCGGCGATTCCCTGCTCATCGCCATCGCACACACCCTCGCGAGCGTCGCGCGCAAGGGCGACACGCTGGCTCGCATCGGCGGCGATGAGTTCGTGCTGCTCATGCCCGATGCGGTGGGAGAGACGCCGATTGCGGTCGCGCGCCGCATGAAGGAGTCCGTCGCTGCGCTACATCTCGTGACCGGGCCTGCAGGCATCAGCGTTGGCTGGGCCGCAGGGGACGCCGGCGCCGATGCGTATCTCGTGCTCCAGCGGGCGGATGCCGTGCTGTACAGAGCCAAGGGCAGCGAAGGGGAGGGGCCGGTGCTGGCGACGGCGTAAGCAGCCGCGTCAGAACATCGAGGGGACGACCGCCTCGATGAGATGCGGACCGGGTTCAGCGAAGGCCCGCTCGAGCGCGTCACTGAAGGCCTCTGCAGTCTCCGGACGTGACGCCGGAACGCCAAAGCCCTTCGCAAGCGCGACGAAATCGATCTCGGGCGGTGCGATGTCGAGCATCTGCATGGCGCGCTCACCGGACGCCGTCGCGCCAACACGAGCGAGCTCCATCCGCAGGATGGCGTAGCGGCGGTTGCTGAAGATCACCGTGGTCACGTCGAGCTGCTCGCGGGCCATCGTCCACAGCGACTGCACCGTGTACAACGCCGATCCGTCGGCCTCGAGCGCCAGCACCTTGCGGTCCGGACAGGCGATGGCTGCTCCGACCGCGACGGGAAGGCCCTGGCCAATGGCCCCGCCAGTGAGCGAGAGCCAGTCGTGGCGCGGCGCCCCCGCCGTGCTGCCGGGGAGGAAGGTGCCGCTCGTGGCGGCCTCGTCGGAGACGATCGCTCCCTCTGGAAGAAGCGCGCCGATCGCGAGCGCCACCGTGTCGGCCCCCAAGGCGCCGGTCGGTCGCTCGGGCCTGGGGACGTCGGTGACGGCAAGCTCCTTTGGGGCGTCGACTGCCAGGGCGAGCGCGTCCAGCGCGCCGACGACGTCGGAGCCGGCATCGGCAAGGGTGATCACGTCACATCCTTCGGGGACGAGATCGCTCGGCTTGCCGGGATACGCGAAGAACGAGACCGGCGAGCGCGCGCCGACCAGGATGAGGTGGCGCAGACCGTCGAGCTGCCCCGCCGCCATCTCGCCGAGGTAGGCGAGGCGCTGGACGTTCGGGATGCCTGCCCCGCGCTCGGCGCGCGCCACGAAGGTCTCGGCGAGGAGCTCGGCACCAGTCGCGGCTGCGATCCGTGCGGCCGTGCCGACCCCGCGCTCGCGCATTCCGTCGCCACCCAGCAGCAGCGCGGTGTTCTCGCCGGACCGGAGCGCTCGAGCAGCGTCCTCGATCGTGGTGGGGGAAACCTGCGTCGGTTGGCGTCGCGCCACGGGCCCGGCGACCACGCCGCCTTCGGACCAGGACACGTCGGCGGGCAGGATGAGGGTCGCCACCTCGCCGGGAGGCCCGTACGCGGCGGCGACGGCCGCTGCAGCATCAGCTCCCACGTCCTCCGAACGCATGCTGTGCCGGATCCAGGACGACACGTTGCGTGCCGCGGTCTCGATGTCGGACTGCAGCGGCGCGTCGAACTTGGCGTGATATGTCGCGTGGTCGCCGACGATGACCACGACCGGCGCGTGGCTGCGCCGTGCGTTGTGCAGGTTGGCGATGCCGTTGCCGAGCCCGGGTCCGAGATGCAGGAGCACCGCGGCGGGTGCGTCGCGCATCCGCGCGTACCCGTCGGCTGCACCGGTGGCGACACCTTCGTACAGCGCAAGCACGCCGCGCATCTCCGGGACAGCGTCGAGCGTGGCAACGAAGTGCATCTCCGACGTCCCCGGATTCCCGAAGACGACGTCGACCCCCGACGCAACGAGGCTCCGGAGGACCGCCTCGCCGCCGATCATCGCGCGCTCGCGGAACTCACCGCCGGCGACGGGGCAACCAGGACGCCGGGGTTGAGAATCCCATCCGGGTCGAAGGCAGCTTTGATGCGCCCCATGAGCGCCAATTTTGCCGGGTCCTCCAGCGCGAGGAAATGGCTGAGCTTGTCGGTACCGATGCCATGCTCACCGGAGATGGCGCCACCGAGCGCCGCGCCGGCGACGAACACGCTGCGCAGCACCTCATCGAGACGCTCCGCGTCCGGCTGGAACACGGAGAGATGCACGTTGCCGTCGCCGGCGTGACCGCATCCGAGGATCATCGAGCCGGTCGTCTGCGCAATTCCTGACACCTGTGCCAGAAACTCGGGGATCTGCGCACGGGGCACCACGGTGTCGATGATCTCGTTGGCGCCGGCGGCTTTGGCGGCGAAGAACGCGCGCTCGCGCGCCTCGATAAGCTCGGTGGCCGCACCCGCCGGGAGGACATACACGTCGAGCGCGCCGAGTGTCGCGATGAGATCGCCAAGGCGTTCGATGTCCTCGTCGAGGCGCCCCTGGTCACGTGATTCGAGGACGACCACGAGATACGCGAGCGCCGCCGCTTTCACCTCCTGACCGATGCCGAGCTCGAGACCGCGCAACGCCGTGATCGCCGTCATGGTCATCATGTCGATGTACTCGAGGATGAGCGGCGCGAGGCCGCTCTGCACGATTTTCGGGACGGCCGTCGCGATGTCAGCAACCGTGCGAAACGGTGCCAGCACGGTGGCCGCGTGCGTGTGTCGCGGATAGAGCCGCAGGATCGCCTCGGTCACGACAGCAAGCGTTCCCTCGGAGCCGACGATCAGCTGGGTGAGGTCGTAACCGGACGTCGACTTCACGAACTTGCCGCCCGTGTGGATGATCTCGCCGGTTCCGAGCACGGCCTCGAGCCCGAGGACCTGGTGCCGCGTGACTCCGTACTTGACCGCGCGCATACCCCCCGCGTTGGTGGCGACGCTGCCGCCGAGGCTGGCGCTGCCCTCGCCCGGGAACACCGGATAGACGAGGCCGTGTCTCGCGGTTGCCTCGTCGAGCTGACGCAGGGTCACGCCGGGCTGCACGATCGCCACCTGGTTCTCGACGTCGATCTCGACGATCGATTCCATTTCGCGAAACGCAATGAGGATGCCGCCGGCACGTGCGACGCACGCACCGGCCAGACCCGTCCCTGCGCCTCGCGCGGTCACCGGCATATGGGCATCGCGAGCGATGCCGATGATGTCCGCGACCTCGGTGGCCGAGTGCGGGAGCACGACGATGTCGGGTGCGTGCCAGGGTGCGCTCAGCGACTCGTCGTGCCAGTCATCCTCGCTGACGTCGGCGCCGCTGAGCACGCGCGCCGGGCCGAGCAGCGTCGTCAGCTTGTCGAGCGCGCCTTCCATCGCGGTTGATCAGGCGCCGGTGAACGTTGCTTGGCGCTTCTCGAGAAAGGCCGAGATGCCCTCGACAAAATCGGACGTCGTTGTCGCCTCGGTCTGGAGACGCTCCTCGACGGCGAGCTGCGCCTCGAGGTCGTTCTGTCCCGAGACGTCGAGCGCGTGCTTGGTGAGCGCGATGGAGCGCGGGCCGCGGGCCAGGCGGGCGGCCAGCTCGTGGCTCACGGCGGCGAGGTCTGCGTCCGGCACGATCCGGTTGACGATTCCCAGCTGCAGCGCGCGTGCCGAGTCGACCGTCTCGCCGAGCATCGTCAACTCCGCGGCACGCGCCGGACCGATGAGACGAGGCAGGAAGTACGTGCTTGCCAGATCGGGGATGAGGCCGATGCGAACGAAGGCCTGCACGAACGTCGCGGACTCCGCGGCGATGCGCAGGTCGCATGCGAGCGCGAGCGAGAACCCGGCGCCCGCGGCGACACCGTTGACCGCGGCGATCACCGGCTGGTCCATCGATCGGATGACGCGGATCGCCGGCGCGTAGTGGTCGCGCAGGATGACGCCGACGTCGAGGCCACTGTCGCCGGATGCCGCACGCAGATCCTGACCGCTGCAGAACCCACGGCCGGCGCCGGTGATGACCACGGCGCGAACGCTGTGACCGCCGGCGGCCTCGTGCAGCGCTGCAGTCACCTCGTCGAGCAGCGGCGGGGTGATCGCGTTGAGGACGTCCGGGCGGTTCAGCGTCAGCGTGAGCACGCCGTCGTCAACGGATTGGAGCAGCTCCGAGGACATCGCGGCGAACTCTACGCTGACAAGCCGCCGAGCTCGCGGAGCCATTGGTAGGTGTAGATCCCGGTGTTGTGGCCGTCGGCCCACACCGCATTGAGACCGTACGCGCCGACCAGGGAGATGTCGGCGAGCTCGTCCTCACCGGGATGGAGCGAGGGGTCCGAGCTGAAGCGTCCGCGATATCCGGGCTCGCCCTTGCACGCCGCGCACGGACATGCCCTTCGCAGGGTCGAGAACGGGATGTGGTGCGTCACGCCGTCCGACCATTCGATGAGGAGCGAACGCTGCTGCTCCTCGTAATCGAAGCGCACGGGTCGCAGGTCGTCGGCCACCGGTGCGCTCCGTCGAACGACTAGCGCAGCACCGACTGGAGCTTCATCGCCAGCCCCATGTCGCCCTTGATCTTGATCTTGCCGCTCATGAACGCCATGGTCCCGTCGAGCTTGCCGGTGGCGAGGTCGACGAAATCCTCGGACTTCATCGTGATCGTGATGTTCGGGTTCTCGGGCATGCCCTCGCCGACATCAGCGGTCCCGTCCTTGAGGGTGATGTGGTACTGGCCCGGCGCTGCGCCGCCGAGGTCGAACGCGTAGATCGCGTTCATGCCGGCGATCTTGGCCGGGTCCGCGGCGATGCGGGTATTGATCTCGGAGAAGACCTCGGTTGGTGTGGAAGGCACTGACTACTCCTTATTACCGTCGGCGTGACGATCGGCATGACCGCAGCCGCAAAGTGGACCGGAAGTGGTCCGCGGCCGATCTCAGTCTACCGAGTGCGCACCGACCGTCGGTGCGCCCACTGCCGCACCTCACGAAGGTGGGTCTGGTTGCCCGTGAACCTCCTTGTGTAACCCCATCTTCAGGTGGGTACACTCGCCGCATGGTTACCTGGATGTGGGTGGTCTGGCTCCTGGCTGGTCTGGTTCTGGTGGGCCTCGAAATCCATACCCAGGCGTTCTATTCGCTGTTCCTGGCCCTGGGCGCATTCGTCGCGACCATCGTCGCGCTGTTCCCGACGGACGTCTGGGTACAGGCTGTCGCTGCAGGGGCGGTCGCGATTTTCGGCACATTGCTCGTGCGTCCAACCCTGGCCCGGCTTTCGGCGAAGCATCTCGGGCCGAAACTCACCATGCCCGGTGCGTCGGACAACCTCGTCGGTCAGCCGGCACTCACGCTCGATCCCGTCGGGGATGAGAACCACCCCGGACATGCACGACTGTTCAACGAGAAATGGCTTGCAGTCACGGCTAATCCGGGCGGCGTGCCGGCGCACGTCGAGGTCACCGTAGTCGAAGTCCGCGGCACCACCCTGGTTGTCGCGCCCCCCAGAGGAGTCTGAAAGACAGTGGACAACAGCGGTCTGGTCACGGCGATCATCGTCATCGTTGCGCTCATCATCGTGGCCATCGTCATCGGCGGCGCGCTGCGCGTTGTGCCGCAGGGGTTTGCCGGCGTGGTCACCCGTTTTGGACGGTTTCGGAAAGAATCCCCCGCGGGGCTGACGATCATCACCCCGTTCATCGACAAGCTGCTTCGGGTCGACATGCGCGAGACGCCACGCACCGGTGACCGTCAGGACGTCATCACGCGCGACAACGTCGCGGTGGCGGTGAACGCAACCATCTTCAGCCAGGTGATCGAGCCGCGCTCGGCGCTGTTCAACGTGTCGGACTACCTCGTCGCGATCGATCAGCAGGCGCGCACGACACTCCGTAACGCGTTCGGTAACGTCAGTCTCGACGAGGCGCTGTCCTCCCGCGAGCAGATCAACGCGGCAATGCAGCAGCAGATGGAGCAGGTCACCGACAAGTGGGGCATCCGCATCAACCGGATCGAGATCGTGGACATCTCCCCGCCGGTGCAGATCCTGCAGGCGATGGCGTTGCAGAAGCAGGCAGATCAGGAGAAGCGTGCCCGCATCCTCCAGTCGGAAGGCCAGCAGCAGTCTGCCGTCAACATCGCAGACGGCAATCGACAGGCAGCCATCAAGCAGGCTGAAGGCGAGCGGCAGGCAGCCATCCTTCGCGCAGAAGGCAACCGGCAGGCGGCGATCCTCGAAGCCGAAGGCCGCGCCCAGGCGATCTCCACGGTGTACGGGTCGATCAAGGCCGCGCAACCGGATCCCACCCTGGTCGCGATTCTCCAGCTGGACACGCTGACGAAGTTCGCGGAGAGCCCGAACGCCAAGCTGGTGGTTCCGGCGGAGACGTCGGGTCTGCTCGGTGCGGCGCAGGTCCTGCGCAGCGTGCTCGGCGACGCGCCGGGGCTCGAGCCGCCGACCGTGATCACCGCTCCGTCGACCAGCTGAGCCCGTTCCCCTCGTGGTAGGGCAGAGCTCGCTCTTCGGCGCCGGTCCTGATGGGCATGCCGAGGAGGCTGCGAGCCCGGACGTCGCGGGTGCAGCGCCGAGCAGCCCGGGCGAGCCGTCGCGACACGCGCCTCTGGCGACGCGCATGCGGCCGCGGACGTTCGATGAGTTCGTCGGCCAGCATCGCGCGATCGGTGCAGGGACCGTCCTGCGGCGTGCGGTCGATGCCGGCGAAGTGCCGTCGCTCATCCTCTGGGGGCCACCCGGCAGCGGCAAGACGACGCTGGCTGTGCTCATCGCCGGTGCCAGCGGTGCTGCCTTCGAGGCGGTGAGTGCCACCAATGCGGGCGTCGCCGATCTCCGCAAGGTCGTCGAGCGGGCACGCGAGCGGCTGCGCACCGGACGCCGGACCGTCCTGTTCATCGACGAGATCCATCGCTTCAACAAGGGTCAGCAGGACGCGGTGCTCCCGCACGTCGAGAACGCGACGATCACGCTGCTCGGCGCGACCACCGAGAACCCATCGTTCGAGGTGAACGCGGCACTCCTCTCGCGGAGCCGCGTGATCCGGCTCGAGGCGCTCGAACCGGACGATCTCCGCGCGCTGCTCGGCCGGGCGCTCCACGATCCCGAGCGTGGCCTCGGCGGCCAGCGGATCGCAGTCGATCCCGATGCCATCGATCGCCTCGTCGCTCTCAGCGGCGGCGACGCGCGGATCGCGCTCAACTCCCTGGAGCTGGCGGCGCAGGCCGCGACGAAGGACGACGACGGTGAGGTACAAGTGACCGTCGCCGACATCGAGGGTGCGCTCCAGAGTCCCGCGTTGCTCTACGACCGGGCCGGCGACCAGCACTACTGGCTGATCTCGGCCTTCATCAAGTCGATCCGGGGCAGTGATCCCGATGCCGCCGTCTACTGGCTCGCCAGAATGCTCGAGGCGGGGGAGGACCCGTTGTTCGTCGCCCGCCGGATCGTCATCTCAGCAAGCGAGGACATCGGTCTCGCAGATCCGAATGCGCTCGGCGTGGCGGTCGCGGCACAGCAAGCGGCACATTTCATCGGGATGCCCGAGGGCTTCCTGCCATTGGCGGAGGCCACTCTGTATCTCGCGTCGGCACCGAAGAGCAACAGCGTCCTCCGGGCATATGTCGCAGCATCATCAGATGTTTCAGAGACGTTGCATCAGCCGGTGCCACTCCACCTCCGCAATGCGGTGACCGGACTGGGTCGCGCGATGGGATACGGAAGCGGATATCGCTACGCGCACGATCACGAGGGCGGTGTGGTGGAGCAGGAGCACCTGCCGGCGTCCCTGGTGGGGCATCGGTACTTCGAACCGTCGAGCAACGGCGCCGAGCGTGAACTCCAGGAACGCCTGATCTCGGTCCGCGAGACCCTCGAGCGCCGCAAGCACAGGTCTTAAGACTATTGGCCTAACCACCCCGGGAGGAGGCCAGCAGGATTATCGGCAGGACGGGAATTCATTACTTCGAAACGCAAGTCCCCCTGATAGGCGGGCGGGCGCCGACCCAGTTCAGTGGTTTACCCTCGCGGGCTCCCCCTCCCCGCGGCACCGGGTGTATCGCGGTTCTGCTGGGTCGGTGCCACCGCCGATTTTCTCCCTCGCTGACGCAGGGATTGGGTTAGGCTGGGACACAACGTGGATGCAACGTATCCCAACCCGATACGAGTGCTCATCGTCGATGACCATCCGTTGGTGAGGCGTGGATTGACCTCGCTGCTCAACGGCACCACCGATATCAAAGTGGTCGGTGCGGCATCCGACGGAGAGGAGGCGATCGCCTATGCGGTCGAGGAGCATCCCGATATCGTGCTCATGGATATCTCGATGCCGGGCATGAACGGCTTCGAGGCGCTGCGCCGGATGCTCAAGGCGGTGGTCGGGACGAAGGTCGTAATGCTCACGTCGTACTCCGAGCACGACATGGTGGTCGAGGCGATCGACAACGGCGCTGTCGGGTTTCTGCTCAAGGACACCGAACCTCAGGAGCTGCTCAACGGCATCCGCTCGGCGGCGAAGGGGGACACACCACTGTCGCCGAAGGCCGCGAAAGAGCTCCTGCGCGATCGGGTCAAACGCCGGCCGCTCGATGACCTCACGCAACGGGAGACCGATGTTCTGACGTTGGTGGGGCGGGGGATGAGCAACAAGCAGATCGCGTGGCGGCTCGGGATCAGCGAGAAGACAGTGAAAGCGCACCTTGGGTCGGTGTTCGATCGGCTCGGGGTCGAGGACCGGGTGCAGGCGGCGCTGTGGGCTCAGCGCCATGGGATCGTCTAGCGGCGATCAGCTCGCAGCGCTTGACGCCGCGACGATCGCGCGCGCGAACGCCGCAGCAAACTCCTCGAGGTCATCGCTCGTGTGCACGGACGAGCAGAACGCGCTCGTCCCGAGCGGGTCGATCCGCTCCGCGCGCATGGCGTTCGCGATCTGCGCCTGGGCAGCCGGGTCATCGAGCTTGAGATGGACGATGCTGCTCATCGCCCAGACTCTGCCGGGGATTCCTGCGGCGATCAGCGCCGCTGACCACTCGCTTTCCAGCTTGGTGGCGTAGCTCTCGGCCGTCCGTTGCGGCGCGCCGTCGGCCACGAGCCGAAGCGTCGCGATACCGGCCACGGCACTCAGCGGGTTCGCGTTGTACGTCCCGGCATGTGAGATCGCGCTCGTGAACAACCCCATGAGATCAGCGCGCCCGACCACGGCGCCACCCGGCAGGCCTCCGGCCATGATCTTGCCGAGGACGCTCAGATCCGGAGTGATGCCCAGCACCGATTGCATGCCGCCGGGAGCGACGCGAAAGCCGGTCACCACCTCGTCGAAGATGAGCACAGTGCCGGTGGCGGTGCAGGCAGCGCGCGCCGCGGCCACGTACGCGGGGTCGAGCGTTGCCCCGCCGTAGTGGGCACCCGAGGGTTCGAGGATGACCGCCGCGACGTCGCCTCCGGCGAGCGCCGCTTCGAGCTCAGCCGCGTCAGTGCTCGAGACCACCATGGTGAGCGCACCGACGGCTTCGGGGACACCGGGCGGCATCCTCGTGACCCCGGTTTCGTCGACGAAGGGACTGACCACGTCAGACCATCCGTGGAAGTGCTCGACGAGCTTGACCACACGATCGCGGCCGGTGGCGACGCGAGCCACCCGGATGGCGAGCATCACCGCCTCGGTGCCCGATGCCGTGAACCGCACCTTCTCCGCGGAGGGCACGAGCGAGGTGATCAACTCCGCCCACTCGATCTCGAGCGGGTTCGCGGCTCCGTAATGCGTGCCGCGCGCCACCTGCTCGCGCACGGCCTCGACAACCGCCGGATGCGCGTGGCCAAGGAGCAGCGACCCGTGGCCCATCGTGTAGTCGATGATTTCCGTGCCGTCGATCAGCCATTTGTGGGAGCCGCTCGAGCGCGCCACGTAGATCCGCGGCTCGTAGCTCCGGGCTCTGTGTGTCGCGCCACCGGGGAGCACGCGCTCGGCGCGATCGTGCAGGTCGGTATCGCCGCGCGTGCTGACGGCGTCGGTCACGGACACCGGTCGAGGATACGCGGGGATTGGAGGCGACGGTGAGAATCGAACTCACGGTGAAGGTTTTGCAGACCTCTGCCTTACCACTTGGCTACGTCGCCGAGCCCCACATGTTAGGCGGTCGCCCGCCTGGCTCTACCCCGATGTGACGTGATCGAGGGCGTGCCGGTCGGCTGCGAGGTACTCAGCGAGCGTCTGCGGCTCATGCCCCGCGAGCCGATTGACGTCGTCACTGATCGTCGCGAACTCGCCGGCCGCGATGCCAGTGTAGGACGTCACCCAGCCGGCGACTTCCCAGTCCGGTGCGTTGTACACCGCCCGTGATGCGTAGGCTTCGTCGACTGTTTCGTCGTGAAAGCTGATTGCCTTACCGGACGCGCGCGACATCTGTGCAGCCCCCTCCGCGAGCGTGAACGCCTCTCTGCCCGTCAGGTCGTATGTCCTCCCGTCGTGGCCATCGGTTGCGAGGACAGCGGCGCAGGCGTCGGCGACATCGTCGCGGAGAACAGCTGCGACCCGCCCGCCGCCGGCTGGGCCCTGCATCACCCCGGTCGGACTGACGAAGTACCGAACGATCCCGTCCATATATAGATTCATGCGGAGGAACGTGAACGGGATGCCCGTGGTCCGGATGTGCTGCTCGGTCGCGTAGTGGTCGTGCGCGAGCGTGCACACCGCGTCCTCAGCGGCGGGAGCGAACGAGAGATAGACGATGCGCTCGATATCCGCAGCGACCGCTGCGTTGATCGCGGTGATGTGTTCCGCCACGCGGATGGCTGACTCACGTCCCGGAATGAGGAAAAGCGTGTGCGCGCCTTCCATTGCTGCGCGCATCTCGCCACCCGCAATGTAACCGGACGCCATGCGTACCTCCGCGCCGTCGATCTCCGGTGCGCGAGCTGGATCTTTCACGATCAATCGTTCGCGCCCGCCTTTAGCTGCGAGCCTTGCGGCGACGCGCGAGCCGACGCCGCCGGTCGCACCGGTGATCGCGATGAGTTCGTCGCTCATGTGATGTGCTCGCTCATCCGCTGGGGATTCCGCTATGCCGCGGAGGGAGCCGCAGCGCCGTTCTGCCCGGGCTCCGGCGGCATCACGAAGCTGACCTCGAGCGCATCGGCGAGCGTGCGCAACCGCGTGTAAAAGCCGGCGGTATGCGGCGACCGATGGAGGCGCAGACCTGCGAAGTCGTAGTGATGAGTCCACTCGTGCAGCAACGTGTTGAGAAAGACCTTCGGCGTGATCACCTGCTGACGGACCGCGGTGCGGTGGTAGATGCGGATGCGCGCCTTCGTGACGCCGCCCTCAGTGAACGTGCATCGGTAGTAGCCGTACGTCTTGCTCTGCAGTCGCTGGCCGTTGTGCTCGTGGACCTGAGCGCGATCGGCGACAACGAGCTCGCAATAGGGGAGACGGGCGAGCGCATCGAGCTCGTCCAGCAGCATCTGCCCAAGCTTTCTGCGCTCGATGTGATCCTCTGATGCGTCGACGATGCCGAGCGCGAGCCCCCGCGCGATGACGCTCGGCGGGACGGGCAGACCTGTCGCACTTTGGCTGCGCCGATAGGTGGCGTCGGGCTTGCGACCGAACATTTGCTCCCGAGTATACGGCTGCTCGGCGTCGGCTCCTGCGGTCGGTTCTTCACGGTATCGAACATTTGTTCTATAATACAGGAATGTGTAAGGCGAGCGACGGGAGCCACCCGGTCGCGGTCCTCCTGCATGAGGTCCGGAACTTCGCCGCCCGACCCTCGGAGCGCATGACGGCCGAAGAGCTCGGGGAACATCTCATCCAGTTGCGCCGCGGGATCGACCTGCTGGAACTGACCTTCGCCCGGGACGCCGCAGTCTTCGCGTCGTCCGACGAATACGACGTCCAGGGGTCCGTGAGCCCGGTCGACTGGATGCGCCACCACTGCCACATGTCTCGCCAGGCCGCAGGCCGGTCGTTGAACGCCGGCCAGCAGGCCGAATTGCTCCCGGAGAGCGTTTCGGCACTCCAGAGCGGCGGTATCGGCTTTCCGCACTTCACGCTCATTGCCGGGGTAGCGCGTGCTCGCAGCGCGCAGACGGATTCTGTCGGCTCGTCCCGAGCGGGGTCTGATTCCGAGCCGCCCAACGCATCGCTCGACGGGGAACCGAACTCCACAGTGGCGTTCGACGAGCGTCCGCTCCTCGCACTCGCACTCGAGCACTCCGTTGGCCGGTTCGGCTTCGACTGCACCCACGCCCGTCATGCAATCGATGCGGCCGCAGTGCTCGAGGAGCATGTGGTGTCGGTATCGCAGCGTCATCTGGAGTTCATTCCGTGCGAGGGCGGTGGCGTCGCAATGCGCGTGTTCCTCGATCCGATCGGCGCCGCTGTCGTCCAGACTGCCGTTCTGCCACTGGCCGCGCCTCTCGGCTACGGCGATGAGCGAGAACTCCCCCGGCGTCTCGCTGACGCGCTTGTTGAGATTGCAAACCATGCGCTCGACCTCGGCGTGGTACCCGGAAAGTCTGGACAGCGCACGCACCTGCAGCTCACCGCGTCGGTTGAAACCGTGATGGGCCTCGAGGGCGCGACAGGCGGCGACCTCGAGTTCGCCGGCCCAGTACCGGCGGCAACGGTGCAGCGCCTTGCATGCGACGCAATCATCCGACGCGTGCTATTGGGTCCGCGGTCGGTCGTCATCGACGTGGGTCGCGCTCGACGGCTGCCGACGGTATCCGGCCGTGATGCACTCATGGCGCAATTGCGTGGTTGCGCGTGGCCGCGTTGCGACCGGCCCACGGCGTACACCAACGCCCACCACATCGTGCACTGGGCGCAGGGCGGCGAGACCGATCTTGAGAACCTCGTGCTGCTCTGCTACAGCCATCACTGGCGTGTCCACGAGGGAGGCTGGCAGTTAGTGAAGACCGAGGACGGTCCGTTCACGAGGGTGCTGGCAATTCCGCCGACGCCGGCGTATCGCTCGTGGATTCGTCCTCCCGCGGTTGAGGCCGTCGTCGGGTAGGTCGCCGGGCCGGGTAAGCGTGCGTGTCGTGTTGTTCTGTGGAGCTCTGTTTGGCGCTCGTCGTATGGCGCCCGTCACATGGCGCCCGTCCTACGCCGCTCAGTCCTACGCGTGCGGCGCGGCGTCCTTGCCCGTACCCCGCGACCGCAGCGCGGCCTCATACACATCGAGTGCTCGGCTGATCTGCCGCTCCTTCGCGGCCGGGATGATCTCCACGAGCGCCACGATGACCACGCCGGTCCACAGTGCCCAGCCAAGCGCGTAGAGCAGATCCGCCAGCACCGCGATCGGCTCTCGGGTGACGGAGGCCACGAGCAGGAAGCCGGTGACATGGGCGACGAGGCCGACCACCAGGCCGATCCACAACATGTGCTCCCGGATGCGGTGCTCGTCGACACTCCGCCGCAGGTCGGTCATGTGCGCGCTCACCCACGCCAGCTCCTCGTCGCTGATCCGGTGACGGCTCTCGGGGTCGAGGGCTTCGGTCATGGTCGAACCTCCTGGTAGATCCAACGCGCCGAGGGTACCGTCGGGGGACGTCGCCGATCGGGTCGCCATGCACGTGGTTCGGCCGCGCAGACCATAGAATCGGCGGGCCGGGCTGGCGAAATGGCAGACGCGGCGGTCTTAAAAACCGCTGGGGGGAAACCCTCGTCCGGGTTCAATTCCCGGGCCCGGTAGCGTGCGTAGCAGGGGTGAAATGCGTCCGGTCAAGGCAGCTGACACAGGCACCTACGGCTTGTGAGTTGGCCAAGGAGGTTTGCGATGACGCGGTACCTGATCTCGTTCGATGACGGCGCGATGACCTTCCCCGAGGAGGACCTTCCGGCTGTGGACGCCGCGGCGCACGCGGTGTCGCAGGAGGCGATGGACGCCGGCGTCTGGGTGCTCGGCGGCGGCCTGACGGACCATGAGGAGGCGAGCATGGTGGCCACTGATGGCGCGGTCAGCGGTGGGCCGTTCCCGCCGAGCAGGCAGTACCTCGGAGGATTTGCCATCGTCGATGTGCCCTCGCGCGAGGACGCTCTGCAATGGGCCGCCAAGTTCGCCGTCGCCTGCCGATGCGCTCAAGAGGTCCGCGAGATCATGTTCGACCCGAAAATGTGATGACGGCGGTCCGGACGCCGCCGTCGAGATCACGCGACCGGCGGGGGGGCTGGCGGTAGCGGAGGAGGGGGCGCCGGCGTTCCCCCTGTCCAGGTGTAGCGATCCCAGATGCCGTTGAGGTGATCTTGGTAGTACAGCGAGTAGAGGCCGAGAACGAAGACGAGCAACACACCGATGCCGCCTGACGCGCGGCTCGGGCTGCCGGCGGCCTGCTCCATCCTCGCGATTCGCTTGCCCAGTCGATAGACGGCCACGAAGGGAGGCACGATCAAAATGGCCCCTGGGATGAACGCCAGCACTGACAAGGCTGGCTTGATCGAATCGTCCCCGAGGAAACGACGCGCCTCATCGTTGACGTTGTAGATCCAGAAATACGTGTAGATGCCAAGGGTGATGAAGGGCAACCCGAGCCACACAGCGAGAACGTTTCGCCTCTTGTATGCCTGGTTTCCAACCATGACGGTCTTCGACATCGGTTCACCTCCCTGGGGCAGGGCTCGTTGCGGAGCCCCCGTGAGGAGAGTGTAGGCGGCCCCCGAGCTTGCCGCCGCTCGACCCCCAAGTTGGGCGCCCGGTGGGTTCCTCCCGGTCCGATGATCTGGCCGGGGGAGACCCGACGTTTAAAGACATGGACCATGAACCGCGATAGTCAGGGGCGCTACCTTCCGTCACCCGCGCTGACGCTTGCGCGGAACCTGCACGCCATCGGCAAACTGGTCAAAGGATGGAGGAACGCACCGGGGCTCGAGCTCTGGCAGCGGATCGACGGCGAGTTTCGCGTCCTTCGCCACTGGCCCGACTCCTGACGCACAAAAACCAGGTACCAGAATGCGAGACTCTCGAGCGATTTGATCCTTTGCGGCCACTGTGGGGGAGGCCGACTGATTCCGCTGAGCCACACCGAGGTTCAGCGCGATGACACACACCCCGGAGGGTGGCCGCGCCCACCGGGGCGGCCGATCTTCAAGTGTCTCGACTGCGGGCGCAGCCTCTACATGCGCGATGTCATTCGGTCGGGCTCAAAGCCTGCGGAGCCCACGCAAGAGTGAGCGCTGCGTCATGGTGTCGTTGGTATCGTTGAGACAACGGTACTCATCACGCGCGGAGAACACCCATGGTCAGCGACTGGAACAAGAACGTCATCGAGCAATTCCGCGCCAACGAGGGACGCGTCGGGCCGCCATTTGCAGGCGCGCCGCTGACCCTCGTGCACCATCGCGGGCGTAAAACAGGCACGGAATACGTCAGCCCCACGATGTACATGGCCGACGACGATGACGACAAGGTGATGTACATCTTCGCGACGAAGTCGGGCGCACCGACCAACCCCGCCTGGTATGGCAATCTCCTGACCGCCGGCACTGCTGAAGTCGAGGTGGGAACCGAGACCTTCCCGGTGTCGGTGCGCGAGGTCACCGGGGCCGATCGCGACCGCATTTACGCGGAACAGGTGCGGCGGTACCCGAATTTCGGTGAGTACGAGACGAAGACCGCCGGCATACGCACGATCCCCGTCCTGGAGCTGCGCCGGAGCTGATCACGCGCGGCAGCGTGGCGGCGTCGAACGTGCCCTCCGCGTCGTAGCCCGCGTTAAGGCGAGACCGGCGCACACAGGGTGCGCCGCGCTCACACTACGCATCCTTGCCCACCAGAAGACGCACCTCACGACCGTCGAGCCGGACACGCCTTGCCAGGCGCTGACGTCGACGCGCCGTCCGATCCTGCCCAGCAGCCGGAGGTCGCACCCGTCCGCTCCCGATCGCCGGGGTTGATCCGAGCGGCCCTCGAAGGCATCGCCGTCCTCATCTCGCCGCTCGCTGCAGTCTTCGGGCTGCGCATCACGCTGATGTCGCCGCCGGACCTGAACGACCCGGCGATGCACACCGCCTTCGTCATCAACCCGAGCGACATCTTCGTGCGGTACACGGCGATCCTGGCGCCGTCGGATCGCCTCCGCGAGGGCGCTCGCGTGGGCTTCGTCGTGCCTGCGCGCCTGGCGTATCTGCTGTTCGGCGCCGTCCCGGGGTTCCTCGTCTTCCGATACGTGCTGGCGCTGATCGCACTCGTGCCCGCGTACCTGCTCCTGCGCCGCCTCTACGGACGGATCGCCGGAGCGGTCGCCGTGATCGTGATCCTCACCTGCCCGGTGATCATCCTCGCCTGGGGAACCGACTTCCCTGAACTCGGCCACCGTCTCGTATCTCATCGGCGCGCTCGCCTGTCTCGCGATGCCGTCGGTCCGGCATCGCTTGGGGTGGGTGCTCGGCTCGGCCGTGCTCTTCACACTGGCGTTGTGGGCCCTGGCCGCGTCAGCCCCGCTCATCATCGTGACCCTTGTCGTGTACGCGCGAATCATGTGGGTGCGCGAGCGCAAGACCCTGCTCCGCGATGTCGCGCTCATCGGCGGCGCCTTCGTCGCGGTCACCGGTCTGCTCGTCATCGCATCAGGACTGGTGATCGGACCGCTCGACTACATCCAGACGACCATCGCGTCGCTGATCTATCTCGCCCAGCCGGCATGGGTCAAGGTCGACCACTCGGCGAGCCCGTTGTGGGCCCCGTACATCACGTATCTGCTCGTGCCCCCAACGGTTGTCGTGTTGTGGTTCGTCGCGTTCGCGAGGCCACTGCGCTCGATACCGACACCGCAGCTGTTGATCGGCATGACGTGTCTCACACAGCTGGTGATCTTCGGGTTGCTGCAGCTCTTCGGCGGCGTCCAGGATCTCGAGGTGCACTACTTCTCGTCGCTGTTGTGGGCCGCGGTATGCATCACGCTGGCGATCGTCTTCGTCGAGCTCGGCAGGCCGCTCTCCACGCATCGAGTCCTGCGCTGGGCGCTGCCCGTGCTCCTGATCGCGGTGCCGCTCGTCTTCGAGATCCACCCACGAGTGCCGCAGTTCGGATGGGTGCCGTGGGGCATCCTGCTGGCAGTGTTTCTCGTCGCGGTCGGCATCTACGCGCTGCGACTCGGCTCGAGCACAACGACGACGCGCAGGCTGACGCTCATCTGCGTGTCGCTCACCGCGATCACCGGCGGACTGCTTGGTCTCACCGTGACGCCGACGCAGCACGGACACATCCGCGGTACCGTCGATGACACGTTCCCCGCCTACGCGCAAACGCTCGGCGGCAACGACACAGACGACATCGATCTGTACACGATCACCACGCAGCTGCCTGCATTCGTCGGGCCACCTGCGTACAAGAACGAGCTGCTGGTCACGTGGTGGTCGGATGACGAGATCAAGTTGCTGCGCGAACCGATCGGGATGTTCCACGCCTTCTTCCTCTCGGTCCCGAGCGACCTGGGCGTCCTCATCACGCCGGGACGTCAATGGATCGAGCAGGTGAAGCCGGCGCAGGTGCTCCTGATGAGCTTCAATGGCACGCTGTTCCCAGAGTCGCTCACTCAGTTAAGTCAGTTCCAACCAGTTGTTGTGCATGCCGGCGTCATCCGTTCGGGGTCGCTCGCGCTCCACCTCTGGCTCGTCGACCTGAACGAGTACTTGCGTTAGCGAACCGACGCCTACCCCAGTGCGAGGGACCGGATCAGGAAGGCGCGCCCGACCAGGTGTCGTAGCGGTCCGTCCAACGGCTGCCGTCCCACCAGCGGAGCGCGGCGACGCCGGGCTGGCTGTACCAGCCGGCGGGCGCATCGTCCATCTCGTCGTCGACGTCGTACCGGCCGTCATTGGCTGCGATCACCCTCGCGCGCGCCGTGAGATGCCAGAGCACCGCGCCGACCGCGTTGAAAAGGACGATGACAACGATCCAGAAGAGCTTGTTCGAGTCGGCGACGGCGAACTGCCACTCCGGGATATGCGCCACTTCAACGAGGGCGTGCACCCAGAGCACGATCACGGCGACCGCGACCACCGTGCTGCCGAGCGCCAGGAGAGCCGTCATTCGCTTCCCTCGAAGGATAGCCTTCGCGGCAAGTCGCCGCTGTACATTCGTCGCGAATGGACACCCAGGCGCCACGGCCGCGGATCCGGCGGAAAACCGCCATCTGGCTCATCGCCATCGCGGCGATCAGTTGCGCGGTGGTCGGTCTCGTCGTCCTGACATTCGATACGCCGTCGAGCCTCGGGCCATCGCCCGCAGGCACGTGCACCATCGGCTACGCGTCCGGCGACGCGCGCGCCACGTTTGACGGTAATGGCGCGGCGACGATGTGCGCCGGATGGCACTCGGCGGATGCGAATTGGCATTCAGGCGGGGCCGCACCGTCCTCGGACACGACGGTCTGCACGGGCCGCAACGGCGCCCTTTCGTGGACGGTCATGGACGACGGTCAGCAGGTGCAGGGCAAGAACGCTTGCGGCGCCCTGAGCCAGTGGGCGCAGGGAGGGGCGCTCGACATCCCGTGATGAACCACGACGCTGGCGACGTGGCGGGGCTGACCGATCTGCTGTCGCGCGAAGGGTTCCTCGCGGCCGATGAGGAAGCCGACGCGCTCGTCGCCAGAGCCGGTGGCGACGCCGCCTCCCTGCAGGCGCTGGTCGACCGCAGGCTCACCGGTGAGCCGCTTGCCTGGATCATCGGACACACGGCCTTCTGCGATCTGACGGTCCGTGTCGACCCTGGCGTCTACGTCCCGCGCTGGCTCAGCGAGCCGCTCGCACGCCGGGCTGCCGCGCGACTTCCCGACAACGGCATCGCGGTGGACCTCTGCACGGGGAGCGGCGCGATCGCGATGACGATGGCGGCGGCTCACGCCGGCGCACGCGTCGTGGCTTGCGATGTGGATGAATCCGCAATCGCGTGCGCAATCGCCAACGGCGTCGAGGCATACCGCGGCGACCTCTTCGCGTCGCTCCCGGCAGCCCTGCAGGGACAGGTCGACGTGGTCGCCGGCGTGGTGCCATACGTCCCGACGCCCGAGTTGCCGCTCCTGCAGCGCGACACCTTCACCTTCGAGGGAACGCTCGCCTACGACGGAGGCGTCGATGGAGCGGCGATCCTGCGCCGCGTGCTCGAGGAGAGCCCGGGCTGGCTCCGGACCGGCGGGGCCCTACTCCTCGAGCTCGGGGGTGATCAGGCCGAGCTCCTGGCCGGCGATCTCGCGCACCTCGGCTTCGTGGACGTGATCGTGCTCGCGGACGAGGACGGGGATGTGCGAGGCATCGAGGCGACGTTTCGAGGCTAGCGAGCAGTACGCGGCGGTACCATCGGGCGGCTCATGCGTTCGTTTCCATTTGCCGTCGCGAATCTCGTTGCGGTTGTCGCGATCTCGGCCACCACGCTGGTCGCCGTCGGCGCCGGGCGCGAGGCGACGTTCAAAGCCGACGCGACGAAGCTCGAGCAGCGCTGGAGCACGATGCAGGCCGAGGGCGTCTCCGGGGCGGCGCTCGACCCGCTCGAGGCATCCCTGACGTCGTCCCCGTACCAGGCGCCGGGGTGGTCACCGACCTGGTGGAACGACCCGGGATCCAACCTCATCGACAGTCTCCAGGCGGGGACAACCGAAGCCTGGAGTGACGCCGTCAGCGGTGCGAAGGTCCAGGCGGTCTCCGCCATTGCCGGATGGGGGCTCATGGCCGAGCATCAGGCGGCGTTCCTGCCCGCGACCTCGACGGCGGCCTTCGCTCAGTGGCAGACGAAGTTCGCCGCAGCGACGACTCCTGCGGCGATGCAGACCCTGACGGCACAGCTCAACGCGACGACCCTCGCCGATGCCAAGGCCGGCGCGCAGGAGGAGTCGGCGGTGGTGGCGAACATGCCCGCGACCCTCCGCACGCTCCTGCTCATGACCGATCAGGCCGCGGCCGAAGCCATCCCGGGATCGAAGGGTTTCCTCACGACGTACCACCAGATCGCCACTGCCGCGGCCACCAAACCGAGCGGCATCCATCTCGCAACGCTTGGTGTGGCGGTCGCATCGCTCAACACCACGGTCAGCGCTGCACTCCGGACTCACGCCTGTGGGCACGACGTCCCGACCGGTAAGGCGATCGTGATCAATCTCACCCTGCAGGAGGTCGTCTTCTACCAGGACGGCTGCGCATTGCAGGCAGCGCCGGTGACGAGCGGCCGCAACCTCGAGCGGACACCGACGGGCACGTTCCACGTCTTCCGCAAGCTCTCGCCGGTGCTCTTCACCTCGTGGGCGCCGCGGAGCTCGCCGTACTGGTACGCGCCCGAGCGGGCCAACTATGCGCTCGAGTTCACCGTCGTTCGCGCGGGCATCTACCTGCATGACGCGCCGTGGGAAGCGACGTCGGCGTACGGTCCCGGCAGTCAGAACACGGACAGCGCGAGTCACGGGTGCGTGCACGCGCCGACATCGGTGATGGCGTGGGCGTACACGTGGGCGCCGGTCGGAACGCCCGTCATCGTCACGTACTGAGGTGACACCCGGCGGCCTCCGGTGACCGTCACCCGCACACGGCTGCAGGTGACCCTGCTGTCTGCCGGAGTCGTCGGCGCGGGCATTGCCCTGCTCCTCGAGCCGTCCGCCTTCGGCGATGCGACTGCACACACCTGGTCGCCGTTCGCGCTCGTCGCGGGACTGCTCCTCATCGGTGCCGTGGCCAACCAGGACGGCATCTTCGCTGCGGCATCGCGCGCGCTCGGCCGTCTGCCAGGTGGCGATCTCCTGCTCTATGTCGGGTCGATGCTGCTGGTAGCCGTGGTCACCGTCTTCCTCAACCTCGATACGAGCGTCGCGTTCCTCACACCCGTGCTCGTTCTCGTGGCGCGCAGCCGTGGTGCCGACGTGCTGCGCTTTCTGTACGGCTGCGTCTTCATGTCGAATGCCGCCTCCCTGCTCCTGCCGGGGAGCAATCTCACGAACCTGCTGATCCTTTCGAACCAGCATCAGACGGGGTCTGCATTCCTTGCGCAGATGGTGGCTCCGTGGACTGCGGCGGTTCTGGTGACGGCGGTCGTCGTCGCGGTGGCGTTTCGGGGCAGGGGAGGGGGCCCGATCGCACGCGACCTGGACGCACAGCGCCCGTCGGTGTTGAGCTTGTGCGCAGTGGTCGCGGCAGCCGTGCTCATCCTCGTGCTGACCAATCCCGCGCTGCCCGTGCTCGGTATCGGCCTGCTGCTCGCCGCACTTCGCGTGGGTCAGCGTCGCGTCTTGCTCTCGCACCTTGGCGACATCGACGTTCCGAGCCTCGCGGGTGTGTTCCTGGTTGCGCTGGCGCTCGGAACGCTGGCACGCGCCTGGTCATATCCGGGACACGTCATGGCGGGCGCCGGGGACGTGGCGAGCGCGGCGATCGGCGCAGTCGGCTCGGTCCTTGTCAACAACCTCCCCGCCGCGGTCCTGCTCGGATCCCAAATGCCCGCGGATCCGCGCAGCCTCCTGCTCGGCTTGAACATCGGCCCGAACCTCGCGGTCACCGGTTCGCTGTCAGCTCTCATCTGGTGGTCGGCCGCTCGCTCGGTGGGCGCGAAGCCGTCGGCGCTGCGCTACTCGGCAGTCGGAATCGTGCTCGTGCCGCTGACGCTCGCGGCCGCGCTGGCCGCGGGCCGGCTGTTCTGAGCCGGCGCCTATCCGACCGCCGTCGCAGCCAGGCTGGTGACGGCCTCCTCGATCACGCGCAAAGCGCGGTCGAGGTCCTCCTCGCCGATGACGAGCGGTGGCTGCACCCGCACGACGTTGCCGAACGCCCCGCCGACGCCGATGAGCACCCCGCGCTCGCGACAGTGACGTTTCACTGCAGCTGCTTCGGTCGTCGCAGGCTCCTTGGTCTCGCGGTTGCGCACCAACTCCACGCCAATCATGAGCCCGGTCCCGCGGACGTCGCCGATCAGGTCGCTCTCTTCGGCAAACGCGTCGAGACGGCTCAGGACCATCGTCCCAAGACGGGCCGCACGCTCCGGCAGGTGCTCCTCGACGAGCATGTCGATGGTGGCGACGCCCGCCGCGCACGACACCGGGTTGCCGCCGAACGTCGTCATGTGGTCGCCGGGCTCGAACGCATCGGCAATATCCTCGCGGGCGATGAACGCGCCGAGCGGAAAGCCACTTGCGATGCCTTTGGCCATGGTCATGATGTCGGGCTCGACGTCGTACGCCTCCACCGCAAACATGTGGCCACTGCGTGCGAATCCGCTCTGCACCTCGTCGGCGATGAGCAGGATCCCCTTCGCGTCGAGGATCTCCTTGACGCGCGTGAGATATCCCTCGGGCAACGGGATGATGCCGCCCTCGCCGATGATCGGCTCGACGATGAACGCGGCGACGTCATCGCTCGTGTCGTAGCGGATCACGTCGTCCACCGCATCAGCGCACGCCAGCGAGCACTTCCCCGAGCACATCCTGCAGCGATACGGATTGGGCGTCGGCGCGAATGCGATGCCTGCGATCTGCGCGCCACCATGATGCTTGCGCAGCGAGTTGCCGGTCACTGCGAGCGCACCCGCGGTGCGACCGTGAAACGAGCCCTGCAGCGCGATGATCTCGCGCTTGCCCGTGTACACACGCGCAAGGCGCAACGCACCCTCGACGGCCTCGGCACCACTGTTCCCGAAGAACGTCTTCTGAAGTCGACCGGGGGTGATTTCCGCGAGCCGCTCGGCGAGGTCCGCGACCACCGGGACGTGATAGACATACGAGCACGAGTGCACGATCTTGTCCATCTGCCGCTTCGCGGCCTCGGCGACCTTCGGAGGGACATGGCCGGCGTTGACCACACCGATGCCCGAGTAGAGGTCCGTGTATTCGGTACCGTCGGTCGCGGTCACCGTCGCCCCGCGCGCGCTCTCGATGGTGATGGGCTCGACGCCGGCAAGCGCGCTCGTGTTGACGTATCGACGGTATTTCTCGACGGTGTCCATGAAGGCGCGCTCCTCTCAGAAGGTGGGCGGGGTGTTGACCCAGAACAGCCGGGTCGTTTCGCTGGAGTAGTTGGTCCAGCGATGTCGCTGGGCACTGCGGAAGTACAGGGTGTCGCCGGGCTCGATGTGGTAGTGCTCGGTCTCGTCGAGCCAGACGTCGAGCTCGCCGCTCAGCACATAGATCGCCTCCTCGCCGTCGTGGGCGTATGCGCCGCCACTGCCGCCGCCGGGCGCGACGCTGAAGATGTCGATCTCGAGGACGGCGTCGGGAAACGTGACCAGGTCCTCGATCTCCACCCGGTCGAAGCCCCGCAGCCGGCGCCGCTCGCTCGTGCGTACCAACTTCGGTCCGTCGGTGCCCGACGGCGACGCACCGAAGAACTCGAGCAGCGTGCCGCCATACGCCGATGCAACGCGTTGGAGCAGGGACACCGACGGCTCCGCGAGCCCGCGCTCGACAAGGCTCAGATACGACGCGGAGATGCCCGCCCGTTCCGCGGCATCGCGAAGGGAGAGGCTGCGTTTCGTTCTCGCTGCACGCAGCCGCTTGCCGACGACCGGGTCCTCGGGAATGGCTTCCCCGGCCATCAGGGAGTGCAGCGCGGGCGTCGCGTAGCCGCGCGTGAGCAGCGCGCGCACGTCGCGCAAGCGTGCGACGTCATCCGACGTGTAGCGACGATGGCGGCCGCCGGCACGATCGGGACGCACGAGTCCTTTGCGCTCCCATGCGCGAAGCGTCGACGGGCTCACGCCGACTCGGCGTGCGACCTCACCGATGCGGATTTCGTCCACGGGGACTCCTTTCCGCGACTCGGGGCGGACAGCAGGTACGCTGTCCAGCCTGGTCGAACTTGTCACTGTTGAGTAGTTTATGAGCCTCTGGTCTCCACCCGGTCCGCCCGGCTCCCGCGTCGCGCCGCTCGCCGAGGACTATCGCGAAACACCACTGTGGTGGGATGACACGGCATTCCCGCCGCTGCCGGAGACGCCGCTGCCGAAGACCGCTGACGCCGTCATCATCGGCGCCGGATTCACCGGACTCTGCGCTGCCGCGAAGCTCATCGAGCATGGGAAACACGTTGTGGTGCTTGACAGTGGCGCGCTCGGCGAAGGAGCGAGCGGACGCAACGCCGGCATGATCCACGCCGGCGTCCGTCGCGACGCCGCCACGCTGGAACGGCGGGCCGGCGCAGCCGGTCGCGCGCTGCACGACGCGAGCGTCGAGGCGTACGCATTCGTCGCCCGCACCGCCGCATCCGCGGCGCCGGATGCCGCGTACGCGCAGTGCGGTTGGTTGCACCTCGCGCACCGCCCGTCGCGCATGAAGCGTCTCCGTACTGAGGAAATCGACCGTCGCGAGCATCTCCACGAGGCGACCGTCATGCTCGAGGCCGCGGCACTCGAGGCGGAGGCGCCGTGTCGCGGCTTCCACGGCGGCATGCTCACCGACAACGGCGCAAGCATCCATCCGGCGCGCTATCTGTCGGGCCTCGCGCGCCTCGTCCTCGGCAGCAGCGCGGAGATCCATGCGCACACGCGGGCGACCGCGATCGAGTTCGGCTCCGGCTGGTTCGCTGGTGCGAACCGAGCGCGGCGATATCACCGCCGGTGAAGTGCTCGTCGCCACCAATGGTTACACCGACGCGGCCGCCCCCTGGGCGCGGCGCCGGATCATTCCGATCGGCAGCTACATCATCGCGACCGAGCCGCTCGGTGACGCGCGCGCCGCGGACGTCAGCCCGCATCGGCGAATGATGAGTGACAGCCGCAATTTCCTGCACTACTGGCGACTCTCACCCGACGGCCGGCTTGTCTTCGGCGGGCGCACCAGCTTTGCGCCGGTGAGCGTGCAGACGGCGCGGGACCGCCTGTACAAGGCGATGATCGGGATGTATCCGCAGCTCGCCGGTGTGCGGCTGAGCCACGCGTGGACTGGCAATGTGGGCTTCACCTTCGATCAGCTACCGCATCTCACCCGAGTCGACGGCATCACCTATGCGATGGGGTACTGCGGCTCGGGTGTGGCTTTGGGCAGCTGGATGGGAACGCTGGCCGGCGAGTGGATGGCCAGGGGTGCCCAACCGGCGTTTTCCGGCCTCCGCTTTCCGCGGATGCCGGGCTACCGGGGGCACCCCTGGTTCCTCCCTCTCGTCGGTGTGTATTACTCCTTGCTCGACAGGTTCTGAGCGGCCGGGTCCGCAGTCGCGCCAGGTGTCACGGGCGGACCACCGACACTCGCGCCCGCCAGTTCCATGGTTCCGTCCGCGGTCGCTGACATCAGCTGGCCGTTCTTGAGGACGTAGGAGACGGTCTTCTCGTGGAAGAAGCCGGAGCGCGCGGTCTTCGCAGCGACGATCACCAGCGGGATGCCGAGCAGGATCGCGATGATCATCGGCAGGCTTGTACCCCAGTCAGGGGACTGTCCGAAGGGCAAACTCGTCGGGACGATCAGCACGTAGCCGATGAGCAGCAGGTAGATACCCCCGAGCAGCGGGAGCACTCCGGCGAAGATGAATCGGCTAACGCTCGTGAGCAACACTTTGCGGAAGGCCCAGAAACACGCGATGCCGGTGATTCCGTAGTACAGGGCGACGAGCACGCCGATGTCGAGGATGAGGTTCGCGAACACGCTGCCCACGCTGTCGATCGCCGTCTGCGCCGCGATGACGATGATCGCCAAACCCGAGGAGATGATCGTTCCGACCCACGGGGTCTTCCAACTCTTGTGGACAGTCCCGAACGCTTTCGGGAACACGCCGTCGCGTGACATTGAGTACGTGAGCCGGCTGGAAGGCAGCAGCGTGGTCTGTGTCGTCGCGACAGTCGAAGACAGCACTGCGAGCACCATGAGGTACGCGACTGGGGTGCCGGAGATCTGCTGCGCGAAGAAGTAGAGGATGTCGTTCTGGTTGTTCGGATCGTTGAGCTGAGTCAGCGAGAGGAGAACCTGGATGGCGGTTGCCGCCAGAAGGAAGATGAAGAGGAGGATGAACATGCTGAAGATGCCGGCGAGGCCCGGCGAGGTATCAGCGTCCTTCGACTCTTCGTTCACATTGGCCGCGGTGTCCCAGCCCCAGAAAAAGAACACCGCCAGTGCCGAACCGGTCGCGAGACCGTTCAGGTCGTGCAGCTGCAGCGGGTTGAACCAGTTGAGCGAGGCCGGGTTGGCAGCAGGATGACCGCCGATGACCTTGCCGATCGCCCAGATCGCGAAGGCGAGGACGATCAGGTACTCGATGAACACGAGGATCCACTGGAAGTTCGCCGTGACGCGAATGCCGCGCGCAACCATGAAGGTCACGAGCAGCAGCCAGAGCACGCCGACAACCGCGATCAGCCGGTTGTCGTTTGCGGCGTCCGAGCTGATCCATCCCCAGCTGTTGAGAAGCTGGAGCGTATACGCACCGGCAATCAGCGGCGCGGCAGCACAGAAGAGAACGTTGGCGACGAGCTGAATCCAGCCCGATACCCAGCCGACGTAAGGGTTGAGGGTGCGGCTTACCCAGGAGTATGAAGCGCCGCAGTTCGGATCCTGCCGGTTCAGGTAGTAGTACGCGATCGCGATGCAGAGCACCGGCACGAAGCCAACGAGGATCGCGGCAGGCGATGCGAGACCAACGGCTGCGACCAGGAACGCCGCGGTCGCGGCCAGCGTGTAGGCGGGGGCGACGCTCGACGTGGCGATAACCGTTGTGTCGAACAGCGTGAGCGTGTTGGTCTTGAGCTCCGATTCCACCGGGTGCCCGTGCACGATCGGCTCCACTAACGTCGCCATGTCTTCCTCCTCACCATGTCTTCCTCCTCGGTCGAGCCTGGATCGTCAGGCTTCGATGTTGCTCATCACGTGTTTGATCCGGGTGTAATCCTCGAAGCCATACATCGAGAGATCCTTCCCGTACCCGGAATGCTTGTAGCCACCGTGCGGCATCTCCGACACGAGTGGGATGTGCGTGTTGATCCAGACGCAGCCGAAGTCGAGCGCGCGCGCCATGCGCATCGCGCGGCCGTGATCGCTCGTCCAGACGCTCGATGCGAGCCCGTATTCGACACCGTTGGCCCATTCGAGTGCCTTGGCCTCGTCATCGAAGCGCTGCACCGTGATGACCGGACCGAAGATCTCGCGCTGGATGAGATCGTCGTTCTGGCGCAGGCCGGAGATGACCGTCGCCTCGTGGAAGTAGCCGCGTGAGCCGACGCGGTGCCCGCCGGCGACAACTTCGGCGTGCCCCGGAGCACCCTCGACCAGCTCGCTGACCCGCTCGAGCTGACGGGCGTTGTTGAGCGGCCCGAACGCGACCTCGTCGTCATCGGGCATCCCGGTCTTGTTCGCGGCGGCCTGCTCGACGAGCGCGGCCACCAGCTCATCGTGAATCGCGGCTGATGCGAGCACCCGCGTTGCCGCGGTGCAGTCCTGGCCGGCGTTGAAATAGCCTGCCATCGCGACGGTCTCGGCCGTGGATGCGATGTCAGCATCGTCGAACACGATCACCGGCGCCTTGCCACCAAGCTCGAGATGGACTCGCTTCAGATCGCTCGCCGCGGCCTTGGCGACCTCGAGCCCCGCGCGCACGCTGCCGGTGATCGACGCCATCGCGGGGATCTTGTGGGTCACGAGCGCCGCGCCGGTCGTCGGGTCCCCGCAGACGACGTTGAAGACGCCGGGTGGCAGGAACTCGGCCATGATCTCGGCCATCAAGAGCGTGGTGACCGGAGTGGTGTCCGACGGCTTGAGGACCACCGTGTTGCCTGCGGCAATAGCCGGTGCCCACTTCCAGATCGCCATCACCATCGGGTAGTTCCAAGGGGTCACCTGGGCGCAGACGCCAACGGGCTCGCGCCGGATCATCGAGGTGTGCCCGGTCATGTACTCACCGGCGCTCCTGCCCTCGAGGATGCGCGCGCACCCGGCGAAGAAGCGCACCGGGTCGATCAATTGTGGGATCTCCTCGCTGCGAGTTCATCCCGATCGGCTTGCCGGTGTTCTCGGACTCGAGGGCGACGAACTCCTCGGCGCGCCGCTCGAACGCATCGGCGATGCGGAGCAGGGCCATGCTGCGATCTTTCGGCGTCGTGTCACGCCAACCGCCGAAGGCGCGTTGCGCGGCCTTGAGCGCCGCGTCAACATCGGCGGGGCTCGACACCGGTGCGCGAGCGAACTCCTCGCCCGTCGCGGGGTTGATCAATGGAGTTGAGGCGTCGGACGTTGCCTCGCGATGCTCACCATCGACGAAGTTGCGCAACGTGAGCACGGCCACCGCGCTCACGCCTGGAGATCCTTCGCCAGCTCGCGGAAGTTGTCGACGTAGCGGCGGACGTCGTCCGACTGATGCTGCACGGAGAGCGTCCAGTTCTCCTCGGCGCCGGGCGCCATGAGCACGCCGCGGTTCGTCTGGTAGAGCCACGAGACGTACGCGAGCGACTTGTTCATCGCCGCGTAGTCGCGGTAGTTGCGCACAGGGTCCTTGCGGTACGTGACGCAACCGCGCGCTCCCATCGACACGACGTGGAAGGGGAGCTCGTAGTCGGACATCACGTCGCGGAGCCCGCCGCTCAGCTCCTCGGTGAGTGCGTCGAGATGGGAGTATGCCGACGGCGTCAGGACGTCGATCAATGTGGCCTTCGACGCAGCGGTCGTGAGCGGGTTTCCGTTGAAGGTGCCCAGCTGCGCAACCGTGCCGTCGCTGATCTTCGCCATGATGTCGGCACGCCCACCGACCGCTCCGCAGGGCAGCCCGCCGCCGATCGCCTTGGCGAGGCAGACGATGTCGGGGACGACGCCGAAACGCTCGGTCGCCCCGCCCGGGGCGATGGTGACGCCGGTCTTCACCTCGTCGAAAATCGCCACCGCACCATGGCGATGCGCCGTCTCGACGACGCCCGCGAGGTATCCGTCCTCGGGAAGCACGAAGCCGATGTTCATCATCGCCGGCTCGACGATCACGCCGGCGATCTCACCTGGATGCGCCGCGAAGGTGCGCTCCAGAGCATCCAGGTCGTTGAAGCCGACGACAATCGTCAGCGCCACAGTCGACGCGGGGATGCCCGCGGTCATCGGCACGGAGTTCGGCGACGCGGCGTCGCCGGCTGCATCGACGGGCGGCTCGACCGAGACGAGCAGCGCGTCGTGATGGCCGTGGTACGAGGCCTCGATCTTGATGATCCCCTCGCGACCGGTGAACCCACGCGCCAGCCGAACCGCGTCCAGCGTCGACTCGGTGCCGCTGTTCGTGAACCGCCACTGCGGCTGATGAAAGCGCCGTGCCAGCTCGCGCGCGACGACGATGTTCTCCTCGACCGGCTGCGCGAAATGCGTGCCCCGATGGAGTTGCGCGTCAACCGCGGCGACGATCGTGGGATGCGCGTGGCCGACGACCATGACGCCGAAGCCGTTGTGGAAATCGACGTATTCGTTGCCGTCGACGTCCCAGACCTTGCTCCCGAGCCCGTGATCGATGAACACCGGCTGCGGCGGCGTGTCCTGGAAGGAACTCGGCACTCCGCGCGGGATGTACTCCTGAGCCTCCTTCCAGAGCTCGCGCGACCGCGCGCGCTTCGACCGGAAGACTTCCTCCTCGCGAGCTGTCAGTGCCGCAACGCGCTCCGAAGCGACATCACCCGAGTTCGTGCCCATATCGTCCTGGTCCCTCCAGACAGCCCCGTGGTTGCAAAGAATCCTACTGAACGCCTGCAGGATCCGCGCAACGTTAGACGCAAACCGTAGGGAGCGTCAAGCGTTTGTCCGGGACGCTCGACGAAGGGGCTTAACGCCAGTCGACCCGGGTGACCTCACCGTCGATGATCTCGACATGACGGGTTGCGCACGGGCCTTCGGCCCAGAGGGTCCACGTCCCGGCCTCGAGCGAGGGGAACAGCGCGACCGGCACCGACGCGCCGTCGATGCTCCGCTCGTGCACGCCGGTGTGCGTGTGGACGTCGGGCCGGTCGACAGGGCTGACCTCGGGCTCGGTGCCGAGAAGCGCTGCTGGCACCACCACCAGCAGCGCTCCAGCCCCCCCGCCGATGTCGAGCACCGCCGGCCCGCTCAGGGCGCTGCCGGCGGACTCGCTCTCGGTCATCTCGGGGTGTCGAAACCGTTGAGCGGCAGGCCCAGGTAGGGGAAGTGATCGATGTACCGGCTGTTGCCGGGCACCGCGCCACTGCTGAACTGTGCTGCCGAGAAGTCGCTGACCGCGCCCGCGGCGCCGTCAGGCGTGAAGCTCGGATCGACCAGCGGGATGGTCACGCCCGCGATGGCGCGAATCTCGATGGTTGCCACGTCATCGAACACGCGCCGCCCGTTCGGGAACCCGGCGAGGTCTCCGCCCAGGATGCCGTTGATGTTCGGCGTCGATGCCGGCGGGATCGCCATGTTGAGGCGAAGCAGGTCGGCGGGGGTCGAGCCGGTGTTGTTCTGGAAGCCTGCGACGACGCCCGCAGGGAGCCCGGTCAGCAGGATCGCCTCGAGGTCGACGCGCTCCTTGGTGTAGGCGGCGAGGTTCGGGAAGACGCCCGGATAGAGCACGGGCAGCAGCCCTGCCAGCTCCGGATGCGCGTAGTTCGCGACGAACTGTGCGTCATTCCTCGGGTCGGTGGAGTTCCAGAAGTCCTTCTTGCCGATCGGGATGACCACTTCGTTGACGAGCGGCATGCCGAGGCGGGACACCTGGACCCACGGTCCGACGTCCATGGTGCGCCCGCCGTTGTCGAGCACGGTCGACTTGCGACGGCTTGCGGACGTGTAGACACCGATCACGGAGTCAGCACTGGTGGCATCGGTCGGCAGCTCGCCGTGGCGCGTGAGATGGGTCTTGGGGACCTGGATCGCGATCGTGTGGACGTTGAGCTGCTTCGTGGAGTTGACGCCGCCGACGGCCGGCAGCGGGATGAGGTGGTCGTTCTGGAACGGACGCAGGACGCCCAGGTCGAAGATCGACCCGAGGTCGACGTAGAAGCCTTCACGGCGCTGACCGGCGAAGACCCAGCCACCGTCGAGCGGATGCACTGCGGCGGCTGCGAGCGCATGGTAGTTCGGTGTCGAGCGCACACCGACGTTGACCGGCGGGCACGCGAGCTTGTTCGCGAGCACTTCGCTGTGGCCGTTGCGGATCCGGGTGACGGAGTAGAACTGGCGAACGTTCCAGCTCGAGCTGTTCAGGCTGGTGATCACGCCCGTGTTGTAGAGGAACGTGTTGGGATCGGTGTACTCGGTCGTGAACTTGAACTGGTAGGTGATGTTCTCGCCGACGCCGCCACCGTTGCTGACGTGGATCTCGTAGAGAACGTCGTCACCGAAGTTGTAGAAGTTCGGGCCGCCGTCCGGTCCCTCGAGCGGGATGTAGTTGGCGATCAGCGTCACCGAATTTGGATGATCCGGGCTCGTGAACGCGTAAAGGTCAGTACTGTCAGCAACCGGGTCGTTCGAGATGCCCGGCGCTTCACGGTGCGAAGACATGTGTACCCCTCGTGAGGATGTGAATGCTGTTGCTGTCGGCTATCAGCGCGTGACGCGCTGGAGCTGACGGATGAGCTGCGGGTTCTTGGTCACGATGGCCTTGTGGCCGACCATGACTTCGATCTCGCCGGTCGCTGCGTCACGAACGAATGCGGTCATCGGCTCGTTCGCCGTGGGACCGTCGCTCGCATCAGCGACGTTCTGAGCTGCTTCCACGAGGGTGCTCGGCCCGGCGATGAGCCCCATCGCCGCCACGCCACCTGCAGCCCCCACCGTGGTGGACAGAAACGTCCGCCGTGTCACCTTGGCCATGTGCTTCACCTCTCCTGAGCGGCCGCCGACGATCGAGTGGTCGTCGTGTCACCGCCCTGTCACCGCTTGGTACGGACGGGTCCGGACGGCGGATCACTGCCTCGGTGGGCAGCGGTCAGGACGAGGAGAGGAGGGGCTCAGGCCCAGTTGGGGACGAGCACCTCGACGTTGCCGGCAGTGACCCGCGTCTGGATCGTCGGCAGCGGGTTCAGCCGGTAGTCACCGGGATTCGCATCGCCTTCGAGCGAGAAGCTCATCGGGTGGCAGGGGCAGACGAGCTTGCTGTCAGCCGGCTCCGGGACGAGCGTGCATCCCTGGTGCGTGCAGACAGCGCTGAGGCCGCGCACCTCTCCCTTGAGCGTGAACACCACGCCCTGGATACCACCCGCGGAGAACTGCTTGATCTTCCCCGGCGCGACGTCGTCGAGGGTTGCCACGGCGACCCACGCGCTGATGTACGGCACGATCGGACCCGTGCCGCTCTGGGGTTCGGTGAGCACCTCGCGGATGCGCTCGGCACCGACGCCCACCGCAACCGACGCCGCCACGGCGGCGATCCCGCCCGCCAGGAATCGGCGCCGCTGGATGCCGTTGTCGACCCACCCCGGCTCGTGCTCCCCCGCCTCCCGGAGCTGTCTCGCCAGATGGTCCACGAACGCGGGCGGCGGATCGGCCCCGCCCGGATGGGCTGCACGCAGGCGCGCCGCGACCTGCATGGCGCCGGCATCATCGTCGGCCGGCGACCGCGGTGGCCGGCGATCCGCGATGAGTGCCTTGACGTAGCGAGTCAGGCGGCGATCAGCCCTGGACATCGCCACCTCCGTTTGCGGCCGCGCGGCGCAGCGCGCGCAGTTGCAGCACTTTCGCGTTGGCGACGCTCACGCCCATTGCAGCCGCGGTCTCGCGGATCGAGTAGCCGCGGAGAAAGCGATATTCGAGGACGCTGCGATAGTTCGAGGGAAGGCCGTCGAGAATGCCGCTCACGTCAACCTCGTGCTCGGGCTCGGGGGTTTCGGCGGCGTCGCGGTCATCATCGAACTCCATGAGGACGGTGCCGTGGCGCTGCCGCCAGACGTCGGCGAGCACGCTTCGGGCGGTGGTGCGCAAATACGATCGGATCTCGGCAGGCGAGACGTCGGTACGGAGCCGGGGCAACGCACGGAGAAAGGTGGTCGAGGTCACGTCCTCGGCGTCGGGCGTGTTGCCGGTCCGCGAGTAGACGTACCGATAGAGAGGAGCGACGTGCTCCTGGTAGACGGACTCCCAGTCATACGCGCGATCTGGGGCGCCCACCACGCGCAGGGGAGGCGTCAATTCGGGCACGGCCACGTTCGATGATGTCCTACGGGTCGGGGTTACGCAATCGGCCATTAGGGGCATGATTGCGGTGAGGGTTTTCCATGAGCACCGGTACCACCCATGACCGCCTGATCGGCACCGTTTCGCTCGTGCTCGACCGCATCGTGCACGTGCGTCTCACCGCGGTCGGCATCAGCCGGCCGGGCGCGATCGACCGCACTCCCGCCGATCCGGTGGCGTTCTGGAAGGAGAGCCGCGTGCTGGACCCGCGCCCGCTGCGGGTGAGCCGGTCCTGGGATTCGCTGGACGGCCCGAAGTGGCGCGAGCTCGAGCTCGAGGGCGAGAGCGACGGCCCCGGCGGGCACTGGGGGAGCAAGCGATTCCTGTCGACTGCCCATATCCGTCAGACCTCGGGTCCGGCGCCGTTCGTGCTCCTGCTCCACGGCTATGCCGTGCCGCAAACCACGTACGACCGCTGGCTCGCACGCCAGATGCGCCTGCGCGGCGCCCACACCGCGCGTCTCGATCTTCCGTATCACCTCCGCCGCACGCTGCCCGGACAGCGCAGCGGCGACGGCTACTTCAGCCTCGATCCCGCGCACATCAGGGCGGTGGTCCGCGAGTCCGTCGAGGATGCGGCGGCCATCATCGCCTGGGCGCGGGCCGAGGTCTCACCACACGTCACCGTCGTCGGTGTCAGCCTCGGCGGTCTGATCGCAACGTTGCTCGCTGCGCAGATCGATCTCGACCGCGTGATCGCGGTGGCGCCGTTCTGCGACCCGGCGACCACGCTGACGCAGCGCCCGCCAACTCCGTCGCTCCGGCATCTCGGGATGATCGGCGACGACTCCCAGTCGTGGGGTCCCGACCGTGCCGCGGCGGGTCACTTCCTCGATGCGACGCTCGCGCCACTGGTGGCGCGGAACTTCACCCCGCGCACCCGAGGGGACCGGATCACGCTGGTGCGCGCCATGCAGGACCTCGTCGTCGGGCCGGACCCCGTCACCGAGCTTGCCGAGGCGTGGCAGACAGAGTTGTGGACATACCCCCACGGGCATATGACCGTCATGAGCGCGAGCGGGATCGCCCGCCGCATCGCGAACGCGGCGACGGCGCCGGCCTCCGAGCCCAGCCTCTCCGTCGCTGTATGACCGCCGTCCGGCCGGAGCTTCGCCGTGAAGGCACGACCCGAGCCGGGCGACCATTCCTGATTCGCCCGTCCCGCGACACTGACGCCCCCGAGCTGGCGGCGCTCATCGACGCGGTTGCCACCGAGGGTGAATTCATCGTCGCGGTTCCCGGAGAACCGGATACCATCGAACAGAGCGCCCGCCTCGTCTCGATCGTGATGGAAGGCGGACTCTCGCTGTCGCTCGAGGTGGACGGCGCGCTCGCCGGGAACGTGATGGTCCACCGCCGGGCGGGCAGCCATTATTCGCACGTCGCTGAAATCGCCATTCTTGTCGGCAACGCGCATCGTCGCGAGGGATTCGGGCGCGCGCTCGTGGAGATGGCGATCGCCTGGTGCCGCGCGGTCGGAGTCGCCAAGCTCACCCTGCAGGTGTTTCCCGACAATGTCCACGCCGTCGCGCTCTATCGGTCGCTCGGTTTCCGCGACGAGGGCATCGCGAGGGGGGAGGTGCGGATGCCGAGCGGGGATCGTGACGTGCTGCTCATGGCCCTGGCGCTCTAGACACCGGGCGCAGCGCAGACCCCTGGTATCCTGCCCGCGAATGAGCGACTCGCGCCCGATCGGCGTGTTCGACTCCGGTGTCGGCGGCCTGACCGTGCTCCGCGAGCTGCGTCGCCGGCTGCCCGCTGAGCGACTGATCTACGTCGCCGACCTGGAGCATTTCCCCTATGGCCCGCGCTCGCAACGCCAGGTCCGCGACCTCGCGATGGGCATCATCGCCATGCTGGTGGCAATGGACACAAAGCTCGTCGTCATCGCTTGCAACACCGCGACCGCCGCGGCGCTCCACGTGGCACGAGAGCAGTTCGACATCCCGATCATCGGAGTGATCGCTCCAGGAGCGCAGGCAGCCGCCGGCGCGAACTCGATCCGGACGCGTGGCCGTGCTCAGCACCGAAGGCACCCGCGCGAGTGGCGAGTACGTCCACGCGATCAAGGAGGCCAACCCCGGCGTCCTCGTGCTCAGCGAGGCGGCGCCCGACCTCGTCGAGATCGTCGAGGACGGGGATGCGGACACGGGTCGCGCCGACGCGGCGCTCGGGCCGGTGCTCGAGAGGGTGTTCGCCTGGGACGCGGACACGCTCGTGCTCGGTTGTACGCACTACCCGTTGCTCCGCCCGGCGCTCGATCGGGTGATCGGGGGACGAAGCCTCCGCGTGGTCGACAGCGCCGACACCACCGCTGCTCGCGTGAGCCGGGTCATCGCGGTCAATCACCTCGAAGCCGCGAGCGCGGGTGCGCCGGAGACCGCGCCGCTCGAGCTGATGGTCACCGCCGACCCCGGCCGTTTCAGCGCCACTGCGTCGCGACTGTTCGACGAGGCGCTGCCGGATCCGCGTCTGGTGCGCCCTGGGCCTCAGGTCGTCCAGATGGCAGCGGGGTCGTGAGCATCGCCGCCGAGGAGCTCCTCGAGCCCATCGCCGCCGAACTTCGCGAGTTCGAGGTCCGCCTCGACTCGGAGATCGCGTCCGATCTGGGTCCGATGGCGAGCGCCATGTCGCACATCGTCAAAGCCGGCGGGAAGCGCCTGCGCCCCGCGCTGGTGATCCTTTCGGCGCGGCTCGGCACCGCCGACCCGGACGACGTGTTCAACCTGGCGATGGGGATCGAGTTCATCCACACGGCAACGCTGGTGCATGACGATCTCATCGACAAAGCGCCCACTCGGCGCGGGATCCAGACGATCCACGAGGCGCTCGGGCCGGATCCCGCGGTGATCATCGGGGACTACTACTTCGCGAAAGGCGCGTATCTGCTCGCCGAAATCGGCGTTCCGGCCATCGACTCGGCGATCAGCCAGGCGGTGATGACCATCTGCATGGGCGAGCTGCTGCAGATGACCAGCCGGAACGCGTACGACCAGTCGCTCGAGGACTACCACCGGAAGATCGCCCGCAAGACGGCCACTCTCGTCAGCACCTGCTGCTACGGCGGCGGCGTGATCGCGGGGCTGGACACCGACGCCGTTGAGCGTCTGCGCCGGTACGGCAACAGCCTCGGCATGGCATTTCAGATCGCCGACGACGTCCTCGACTACGTTGCGACGAGTGCCGAGGTCGGCAAACCCGTCGGCGCGGATCTGCGCCAGGGAACGGTGACGCTGCCGCTCATGCTGGCCCGCGACGACCCCGTCGCCGGCACTCGCCTTCGCGAGATTCTGGACAAACGTGACATGAACGACGCCGACTACGACGAGGTCGTCGCGCTGGTGCGCAATTCCAGCGCGATCGCCGACGCAGAGCGTGGCGCGCAGGAGTTCGCGCGGCAGGCGGCACAGGAGTTGGACGGGTTTCCGCCGTCCGAGGCGTTGACGACGCTCGAGCGGGTCTGCGATTACGTCGTCGAGCGGCGTATCTGAGCGCGGTAGCGCTCAGCGTGCTCCAAGGCGGCGGACCTCGGCGCCGAACGTCGACGCCCAGACTGCAAGGACGAGCGCCGCGACGGCATAGCCGGCTGCCTCGATCGCCGTCCACGGCAGTGCGTTGCCGACGCCGTGGTCCCCGGACTGCGCCGCGATGATGCCGGCCGCCGTACGAGCGACATCGATCGCCGCGAAGAGGACCACGGCGACGAGCGCACAGCGCACCACCGCGTACTCGTGGCGGAGGCCGGCTCGGAGCTGGCTGAGGCTGAGTTGGTCCGGAGAGACCCGGCCTGCGGGCGGCTCCGGTGCGCCGCGGCGGAGCCGGAGCACTGCAGCGCCGAAGCAGAGCGCCGCCACCCACCCCGGCCACGCCGTCCGCGCGGACGATCCAGTCGCGATCAACGTCTGCAGCGGGTTCAGCGCGTCGTGCGCGATGAGCTGTGCGGCGAGCGTCTGGTGCAGGCGCACGAGCATCGTGCCGGCAACGCCGCACGCCGCAGCGGCAATCGCCACCACGACGCAGCGCAGCGCAACCGGTCCGCGATCCAGAAAGACAAGCTCGGTGAGGTGTGCGTCGCGCTGTGGCTGCACCGTGGCATTGTAAGTTCGCTGCCGATGTCGCGAACCAGAACCGCACCACAACGCACGCTGCGCGTCGCCACGTACAACATCCTGTTGGGAGGCGAACAACGGCGCGATCTCGTGTCCGCTGTGCTGCGGCGTATCGACGCGGATGTGATTGCGCTCCAGGAGGTTCGCGAGCTGGATCGTATACAGGCGCTCGCTGACGACCTCGGCATGGAGGTGCTGAGCGGCGAACCGAGCGATCCCGACTCGGTGATGCATACGGCGATTCTCACGCGTCTGAAAGTGCGCACCTGGCGCAACCGGCGCCATCACGGACGCATGCTGCGCTCGAATCTGCATTGCGAGATCGAGACGGGCGGAGCGCACCTGCCGGTGCTCGGCGTCCACTGCCTGCATCTCGCGGCGCGTTTTGGCGAGCGCAACAAGGGCGAGGCCAGGCGCATCCGCGAGATCGGTGCGGTGCTCACCGATATCCAGAACGAGCCCGCGCTGCCGCACGTGCTGGTGGGTGACTTCAATGCGTTGAGCCCTGGTGACGACATCCTCGCCACAGCGTTCTTCCGGCGGATGAACGAACTGCGACGGGCCGGGCTTCTGGTTTCGGGCTCGAACGGGACGCTCATACCGCTCGTCACCGCGGGCGACGGCGATCCCTCCGAGATCGAGGACCGCTGGCGACGCGCGGGAGTTGACCCGCGTCTCCTCGGAGGCATTCCCGTGCTTCCGCGGGTTGTGTCACCGCTCACAGTGGGCATTCCCGTGTCCCGGGCGATGGATCGTTTCTTCGGACGTCTCATCGAGCGCTGGACCGTGGAACGCCTGCTCAGCGAGGGGTACGTCGACTGCTACCGCCAGGTGCATCCGCGTGCCCGCGGTCTCACGTGCGCGACGTGGCAGCTCGCCGCCCGCGTGGACTACGTGTTCGCGACGCCCGACGTCGCAACCGCCGTGGTGACGGCGGATGTCGTCGGTGGCCGCACGTGGCCCGATCCCGACGCGGCAGCCGCGTCGGACCATTTCCCAGTGGTCGTCGAGTTCAACGTCTGACGGTCACGCCGGGTCAGGGTCCGACGCCGCCGATGATGTTCACCGACGAGACGACCGCGTAGATCAGCAGCAGGAACAGGAAGGCGATCGCCAGGCCAACGCTGCCGCACACGATCCCCGTGACAGCCATGCCCCTGCCTGAGCCGTACGCGTCGGCACGACGGATGCCGATGATCCCGAAGATGATGGCGAGGACGCCGAGGATGATGCTGACGTAGTCGACGAAGGGAATCCAGCAGAGGACGACCGCGATGATCCCGCAGACGCCCGCGGCGATGGCGATGCCGTTGGTCTCGTGGCCGTAGATCAGTGCCGACGGCGGGCCGTAGCCGTACGGCGTGTCGTGCGGAGGAACGTCAGATGACGCCCACGGCGAGACGGGCGGCGGTGCAGCGTTCGGGTCGTCACTCATGACGTACTCCCGAGTTGCGGTTGGTCAGGCGCTCGGTGCAGGGGGCGCCGGAGGTGCAGACGACGAGGGCGGCGGCGGGGTCGACTGAGATGCGGAAGGAGACTGATACGCGCTGAACGGTTTCGTCGCCGGTTGCGGATCGGCCTTCATCAAATAGCCCCCGCCAGCGACCGTGACAGCGGCGATGATGCCGATGAACAGACCGAAGCTTGGCCCGGACGAGTAGCCCGCGAGCCCGGAGTAGGCAGCGTAGATGCCTGAGTAACCACCGCCGGTGGCCAGCCAGAGCAGCGCGCAGAGGAGCGCGACGACTCCGATCTCCGTGTAGATCAGCCAGTCGGGGAATGGGAGCGGGGGGATCGCGACCTGCGGAACGAACGTGCGCATCACGAAGAGGGCGACCCCGATGAGCAGCACGAGGAAGAAGATCCAACCGGACCAGTATCCGAGTGCATCGTGGCCGCCGCTGTTGGACCCGAACGCCGTCGGAATGGTCGTGCTGTGCCAGGGGAGGAACGTGTCGACGATGCCGACGACGAGTCCGCCCGCAACGAGAAGAGCGCCGTCCGACACCTGCTTGCCCGCGACGTTCAGTGGCACGTCATACCTCGGTCATGCAAGTGATCGAACGGCGCTCAGAGAGACGAATGCCCTACGCGCTGGGGGGCGGAGGGGGAGGAGCCGTCGGCGTCTGATAAGCGCTCATGGGCTTCGTCGCCGGCTGCGGGTCCGTCCTCTTCAGGAAACCCCCGGCAATCACCGCGGCTGAAGCGATGATGCCGATGATCAACCCGAAGCTGAGACCGGCTGAGTAGCCCGCACCCGAGAACGACCCGGGAGCGCCGGCGATGAGCCATAGGAGCGCCATGACGATCATCAGGGCACCGATGACTGAGTACACCATCGCGTCATTGACGGGCAACGCGGGCATCGCCACCGTCGGGGCGAATGTCCGCATGACGAAAAGCCCGATCCCGATGAGCGTGAAGATGAAGAAGAACCACCCCGACCAGTACGAGAGGCCACCAACTGAGGCGCTCGAGGAGAAACCTCCCGTGACCCCCGAAACTCCGGAGATCGAATAACTGTAGCTGTACCACGGAAGGAACACGGCGATCAGCGCAACAATCAGGCCACCGGCTACTGCCAGGTCACCGTTCGATAGTTTCTTGCCCGCGACGTTCATATTGGTTTCTCCCTTCAGCCGCTATGCGCTGGGTGGCGGCGGGGGGGACTGCCGTAACCGCCAGGGGGCGGGGGGCTGCCATAGCCACCCGGGGTCGCCACGAGCGGCGCATCACCTGGCCAGCGGCTGATAACCACGAGGTAGTAGACAACCACAGCGATGATCAGGCTGAAGATGAAGCTCCCGACCCCGCCGTACCCGATGATCGAGAAGATCCCGCCCACAAGGTTCACCACCAGGCCGTAGATGACCAGATCCTTGCCAGAGCGATTGAGCTGATACATCCGGAACCCACCGAAGGCGTAGAGCACCGACCCGACGAGGCCGATCAGCACGCCGATGAGGGCGAGAAAGAAGATGCCTGACGTGCCGCAGTCAGTGCCACCAAGCTCCTGGCACGCGGTGCTGACGTCACTGCTGACGCTGGTCAGTGCGAACACGATCGGCAGTGCGATCAGATCGATGATGATGCCGATGATCGCGAGGATTCCGATGACCAAACCAAGCGTCTTTGCGGGGACGTTGAGCTTGATCGGCGGATCTGCAGCAAACGGCGGATCGGTCAGTACGTTGGCCATGGGTTCTGGTGTTCCTCCCGAGATTGCTGGTGCTGTGGCCGACGGGTTATTCAACGGGGCGCCACGTCCCCCGAGCGCGGATCGGTGGATTATGGAGTAATTCGGGGCCCATGGGCGAGCGAGTCGCGAACTATCCGGCGACGGTCCGGATGCAGGCGTCTGAACACCGCCGCGGTGCAGAGGCCCAGAGCAGCGAGCAGCCCGAGAAAGATCCCGACTCCCAGTGAGCGACCGGTTGCCGTGGCGACAATCATTTGGATGAGCACGCTGCCAATCGCAAGAGCGGCAGCGCCGGCGTAGGCGGTGGACTCGGGCACGTACGGCGTGATGACGTCGTCCACGAAGCCGCGTCCGATGAGCAGCAGCAGGATGCTCAGCGCGATCGCGAGATAGAAGAGATCCCCAAGCAGCGACGCGCGGAACGCATTGAACGTGATGTGCGAGCCGGCGGCCGTGTAGCCGTACCAGGGAAGAAAGGCGACAAGAAGACCGACGACAGCCGACGCGGCTCCGATAGCCTCGGCCCTGTTGATGTGGCTGGGCATCGTGATGTCCTCGAGTTCGAACCGTGATGAGACACCCGGTCGCAGACGCGATGACCGGGATGGGTGAGGTTGGTTCGAGTGGATCGTATGCAGGGTTGGGCGAGTTGTCAACGGCGCCGGCGCGTTCTCGTCCCTGGATCGGTGCCTTTCGGTGGTGTTCCCGGAGCGGCCGTGCCCGGATCCGGAGCGAAGACCGGCGGCTTCCCCGCGATGAGCAGATCGCCGAGCGTCGCCCATCCGAAGCGGTCCCGCCCGCGCCGCACGAGCTCGACGAAGCACGCTGCTGTCGCCTCTGCATCAGCGAGCGCGTGATGTGGTTTGCGGTGCACGACGCCGAGCTCGCGGCAGAGCCGCTCCAGGCCGATGGTGTCGCGAAGATCGAAGAGCTTGGCGGCAAGTCGCGTCGTGTCGACGTTGTCGGCGTCGAGGTTCGTGCCGATCGCGCGACTGATCAAGCGCGTGTCGAACGCGTCGGCGCTGTGCTCGACGAGCACAGCGCCCTGGGCGAAGCGCTGGAAGCGTTCAACCACGAGCGACACCGGCGGCGCGCCGTTGAGCGCCGAAGCGTCGATGCCGTGGATCCGCCGCGCATACGGGTTGATCCGGTCGTTGCTGTGCACGAGCGTCTCGAAGCTCATGCGATGTTCCAGCAGCGTGAAGGCCACGGCGCCGAGCTCGACGAGATGATGCGGCGACTGTCCCGTGGTCTCGCAGTCGAGCGCAACGAAGTGGAGCGCGTCGATCGGCGTTTCGGGACCTGGGCGTTCGGCTGCCCAGGAATCGGTTGTGTCGTCGAGCGTGGCAAAAGGCTCGGCTCCCGCCGGACCGAGGCGCGGCATGAATTTGTCGCCCGTGGGGACCCTCCCTCGGCGGCGACCATATCGCCGGCGAGTTTCCATATCACCACCATCCTAGAGCGCGGGACCGGGGGAACCGGTGCCCAGTGCCCCCCAACCTATACTCGCTCGTGATGCGACTGGTTGCCTCCGGGCTGAGCTTTCGCACCGCTCCACTGGCTGTACGGGAGGCAGCGGCCATCCCAGCGGCGCGCGCTGCGACCACCCTGCGCTACCTGGTGGGCCACGCCGGTCTGCTGGGAGCCGCAGTCCTTTCGACGTGCAACCGCACCGATTTCTACATGGTGTGCCCTGACGAGCTCAGTGCCGATGTCGCGCCACGTCTTGCTCGCTACCTGGACCCGGGCGGCGTCCGCGGGGTCGCGAGTCACCTGATCACGAGCGTCGACCGCGACGCCGCGCTGCACATGTTCCGGGTGGCCAGCGGCCTCGAGAGCATGGTCGTCGGCGAAGCGCAGGTGCTCGGCCAGTTCAAGAACGCATATCGCGTCGCCACGGAAGCCGGCACGGTGGACGCGCGCCTTGATTACGTGATGCGACGCGCGATCTCGACGGCGAAGCGCGTTCGCACCGACACCGCGCTCGGCCGCGGATCGGCAAGCCTGAGCGAGGTCGCGGTGGACTGCGCACGAACCGCCGTGCAGGATCTCGAAGGCAAAGGGGTCCTCCTCGTCGGCGCCGGAAAGATGAGCAAGCTGGCGGCACGGCGTCTGCGCGACGAAGGCGCCCGGATCATGACCACCTCCCGCGGTGAGTCCAGCAAGCGCCTGGCGCGAAGCGTCGGCGGTGAGCCGGTGGCGCTCGACAGCCTCATGGACGTTGCTGACCAGGTTGACGTGATCATCGCGTCCACCGACAGCCTGAGCGTGGTGCTCGACGCCCCGGCCATCGATGCGCTGCAGCGAGAACGCGCGCAGCGGCCGCTGTGCATCGTCGACATGGCCGTGCCTCGCGACATCGACGCCGCCGCTGCAGGCATCCCGGGCGTGACGCTCATCGATATCGATGAGCTGGGCCGGCGCGTCGAGCAACGCCTCGACCAGCGCCGCGAGACGATCCCCGCGGTGGAGCAGATCATCGATGTCGAGCTCGATCGCACCGTCATGGCGATCAGCCAGCGCGACACTGCCGGACCGGCGATCACCGAGCTTGTCGAGTGGGCCGAGGCGCTGCGTGCGCGCGAGATCGACAGGACCTTCGGCGCGGGGAGCGACATGGATGCGGAGACTCGCGCGCGGGTCGACGTGCTGACCCGGAGCATGGTGCGCAAGCTCCTCCATGGGCCGGTGACGCGACTTCGCGAGGCAGCGGGGGACCCGGCAGCGACGCTGGCGATCCGCGAGGCGTTCCGGCTCGACCGGTGATGCCTGCTGCCGAGACGTCGCTGCTGCGGCTGGCGACGCGGGGGAGCGCGCTGGCGCGTGCCCAGACGACGCTTGCCACAGAGGCACTGGTGGCGTCCGGCGGCATCGAGATCGAGACGCTCATCGTGCGCACCGAGGGCGACCGCAAGACCACTGCACCCATCGATCAGCTCGAAGGTCAGGGCTGGTTCACCGCCGAGCTGGAGCAGCGGCTGCTCGACGGTCGTGCGGATGTGGCCGTGCACAGCGGCAAGGACCTGCCTTCGGCGCTCGCGCAGGGACTTAGCGTCGCCGCCTACCTGCCGCGAGCCGATCCGCGCGACGGTGTGGTGTCCGTCGACGGCCGCACACTTGCGGAGCTGCCTGCCGGCTCCACGATCGGAACGAGCAGCGCGCGCCGGGCGGGGCTGCTCGCCGCGTTGTACCCGTCACTGGTTCCGGTCGCGATTCGGGGCAACGTCGACACCCGCCTCCGCAAGCTCGAGGCGGGGGACTACGACGCGCTGGTGCTGGCGTGCGCGGGCCTGGACCGCCTCGGTGTCGGCGACAGGTGCAGCGAACGCCTCGACCCTGTCACGTTCGTCCCTTCGCCGGCGCAGGGAGCGATCGCGCTCGAGGCGGTGACCGGTTCCTCAGCGGCGCAGCGCTGCTCTGCCGTTGCTGATGCCGCCACGACTGCAGCTGTACAGGCCGAGCGCGCGGTGCTCGCGGGCCTGGGAGGCGGCTGCCTGCTGCCGCTCGGAGCCTGGGCTCGGATAGAGAACGGCGAGCTGCACCTCGTGGCAGCGCTCGTCCGCGATGGCACGGTGCTGCGATCCGAAGCGACGGGCAGCCTCGACGATCCGCCGGCGCTCGGAGCCCTGGTGGCGGACCGCCTGCGATGACGATGGAGCTGCCGCTCACCGGTCGGCGGATTCTCGTCACGAGAACACGCGAGCAGGCAGAGGGTCTGGTGGATCGCCTGCATGGTCTCGGCGCGACCGTCGTCGTGGTGCCGTTGATCGCGACCCAGCCGATTGCGACGCCTGACGACATCGTCCGCACCGCGACGTCGATCCGTTTGGCAGCGGCACCGCGATGGGTGGCCTTCACGAGCGCGACCGCTGTGCGCCTCGTGGTCGGTGGCGCCGGCGTCGACGCCTTCGACGGGATGCTGGTCGCGGCGGTCGGGCCGGCCACGGCGGAAGCGCTCGACGCTGCGGGGGTCGCACCGGAGCTGGTTGGGTCCGAGTACGACGCAGCGGGACTCGCGGCGGCGATGCTGGCTCGCGGCGTTGACGGCGCGTCCGTGTGGTTCCCGTCCGCGGAGGGCGCGTCAGCGACACTCCCCAGCGCGCTCCGTGGTGGCGGCGCGACCGTGACCGTGCAGCCCATCTATCGCAGCGTCATGCCTGCGGGCGCACCCGAGCGCCTGCGAGCGGCGCTGAGCAACGGGATCGACGCGATCACGCTGACGAGTGGCAGCACAGCGCGCAACCTGGTCACCGCACTTGGCAGCACACCCCTCCCTTCGGGTGCGTTGATCGTCTGCATCGGCGAGCAGACGGCGGCGGATGCGCGCGCCGCCGGGCTTCGCGTCGACGCAGTCGCGACCGAGGCGTCGGCGGAGGGCGTGGTGGCGGCGCTGACGGGGCACCTGGCCCCTCAGCCGCTACGCTGACGGGCGTTATGGGATTCCCGCTCGACCGACCCCGCCGGCTGCGCCGCACTCCGGCGTTGCGCAACCTCGTGCGCGAGACGCATCTCAGCGCGGGCCAGTTGATCCATCCCGCGTTCGTTCGTGAAGGCCTGAGCGCGCCGACGCCGATCGGCTCCATGCCAGGGCAGAACCACGAGAGCATCGGGTCGCTGTGCGAGACGGTGGAGGAGAGCATCGAGCTCGGACTCGGCGGCGTTCTCCTGTTTGGTCTGCCAAGCGTCAAGGACGCGCAGGGCTCGGGAGCGTTCGCCGAGGACGGTGTGGTGCAGGAGGCGATCCGCGCGCTGCGTCAACGTTTTGGCGATGCGTGTGTGCTCATCGCGGACTGCTGCCTCTGCGAGTACACCGACCACGGTCATTGCGGTTTCCTGCTTGAGGATGGCACCGTCGACAACGACGCAACGCTCGAGCTCTATGCGCGCACGGCCGTTGCGCAGGCCGCAGCTGGCGCCGACATCATCGCGCCGAGCGGGATGATGGACGGCCAGGTGGCGGCGATTCGCGACGCGCTGGACGCGTCGGGCTACACGGAGACCGCCATCCTCGCTTACAGCGCGAAATTCGCGACCGTGCTGTACGGGCCGTTCCGCGAGGCCGCCGAAAGCACGCCTCGGCAAGGTGACCGGCGTTCCTATCAGATGGACTCCGCCAACCAGCGCGAGGCCGTGCGTGAGGCGATCCTCGATGTCGAGGAAGGCGCCGACATGGTGATGGTGAAGCCGGCGCTCACCTATCTCGATGTCGTCGCCCGTGTCCGCGATGCGACCGACCTGCCGCTTGCCGCGTACTGCGTGAGCGGCGAATTTGCGATGCTGCATCACGCTGCGGCAGCGGGCGCATTCGACGAGCGCGCAGCCGTGCTGGAAGCGCTCGGCGGCATCCGGCGCGCGGGTGCCGACATGGTGATCACGTATCACGCCCGCGCAGCGGCGCGATGGCTGAAAGAAGGAAAGGAGTAAGTGGATGGCTGACCAGGGCGGCAGGCAGAATCGTCTTTCGGTGGTGATCGGGTCGGGAGTGGTCGTGGTGGTCGCCATCGTCGCGATCGCGTTCGGCGTGACCAACGCAAGCTCCCCGCTCCCCGCCGTGGTGAGCCCGACACCGACCGCCGTGGTTCCCACGCCGAGCGCGACACCGTCGCCGACTGCCGCTCCGACGATTCCGTATGCGGACTGCACGACCGCGACGTTCGGTCCGGTGCTCGCGCCGCTCAACCCGCCGGCGAGCGTGCACACCTATGCTGCGGCGCCTGCGATGACGATCGACACCAGCAAGCTGTACCAGGCGACGATCGTCACGGCGAAGGGCGACATTGTCCTGTGCCTGCAACCGAATCTCGCGCCGAACACCGTGAACGTGTTTGTCACGCTGGCGCGCAATCACTTCTATGACGGCATCCCGTTTCAGCGCGTCGTGGCGGGTTTCGTCGTCCAGGGCGGCGATCCGACGTGCATCGGCGGCGTCCCTGCAGCACCGGCAACGCCGTCAGCGACCTGCGGCGGGGGCGGCCCTGGGTTCCAGTTCAACGACGAACCGGTGCACCAGGCATACGTTGAGGGCTGCGTCGCGATGGCGAACAGCGGTACCAACACCAACGGCTCGCAGTTCTTCATCTGCTCCGCCGACGACACGACGCAACTGCAGCCGCTGTACAACCTGTTCGGCAAGGTCGAATCGGGGATGGATGTCGTCCTGAAGATCGCCCAGGGTGACCTCATGAAATCGATCACGGTAAAAGAGCAGACCTGACCGCCAGCCACGGACGAGGGGCCTACATGAGGGATCACAACGCCCGTGCGCTGCGCGAGCGCGCCGAACGCGTGCTGCCGGGGGGCGTTGACAGCCCGGTCCGCGCATATCGCGCCGTCCCCGGCGTGCCACCGCACATCGTCCACGCGTCGGGTGCACACGTCTTCGACGCCGACGGCAACGACTTCATCGACTACGTCCTGGCGTACGGGCCGCACATCCTCGGTCACCAGCCGCCCGAGATCCTGAGGGCGGTACGCGAGCAGCTGGATCGCGGGATCGCATACGGCCACACGGTCGAGCTCGAGGTCGAGCTGGCGGAACGGATCGTCGCCGCGGTCGATTCCGTCGAGATGGTGCGTTTCGTCACCTCGGGCACCGAGGCGGCCATGTCGGCCGTGCGCCTCGCCCGCGGCGCGACGGGCCGGGACCGCATCGTGAAGTTCGCCGGCGCGTATCACGGCCACGCCGACGCGCTCCTCGCCGAAGCGGGCTCCGGCGTCGCCACGCTCGGCATCCCCGGGTCTCCGGGCGTCCCAGCGGCCGCCGTGGCGAGCACCACGGTGCTGCCCTACAACGACCTGGACGCCGTCGCGCAACTCTTCGCGTCGGATGGCGAGCAGATCGCTGCCGTGATCGTTGAACCAGTCGCCGGGAACATGGGCTGCGTGCCGCCGGACCCGGGGTTTCTCGACGGACTTCGCGACCTGACATCCAAAAGCGGTGCTTTGCTCGTACTTGATGAAGTGATGACCGGATTCCGCGTTGCATACGGGGGCGCACAGACGCTCTACAACGTTCGTCCCGACCTCAGCCTCTTCGGCAAGGTGATCGGCGGCGGCCTGCCCGTCGGCGCGTATGGGGGTCGCCGCGATCTCATGGAGCAGATCGCGCCGGCCGGGCCCGTGTACCAGGCCGGCACGCTCTCCGGCAGCCCGCCGGCGATGGCTGCGGGGTGCGCAGCGCTCGATGTGCTCCGCGACAATCCCTCGCTCTACCACGACCTCGAGCGTCTCGGCGACCGTCTGGAGACCGGTTTTCGCTCTGCGGCCGCCGATGCCGGAGTGCCGTGCGCCGTCGGCCGGGTCGGGAGCATGATCACGCCGTTTCTCGGGATCGAGGAGGCGCATTCCTTCGACCAGGTGAAGGCCGCCGATCGTGAGCGTTTCGGCACCCTCCACGCCCGCTGGCTCGAGGGCGGGGTCCTGTGGCCGCCGTCTCAGTTCGAGACTGCGTTCCTCTCGACAACGCACAGCGAGGCCGACGTCGACCACACGGTCGAGGTCTTCGCCAACTCCCTCAACCAAATCAATTGATCTCAGGGGCTTAACAAACAAGTGCTATATTGGAGGCTGTCATGCTCAGTGGAATAGGCGGACATCTGCCGGAAATCATCATCGTCCTGGTGGTGATCCTGATCATCTGGGGACCGGGGAAATTGCCGGACGTCGGCGCTGCCATGGGGAAAGGCATTCGCGAATTCCGCAAGGCCTCGTCCGAAGCGCACGACACGGTCGTCGGGACGACCACGACGCCCATGGCACAGACCACGCAGCCCGCGCAGCCGACGCAGCCGGCGCCCGTGGCGCAGGTCACCGCGCCGCTCGGCGCTCCAGTGCAGGGCGAAGCGGTTCCGCACCAGCCAACAGTTTCCGGCTAACGCTCCGCCCGCGCGGACGCTGACCAGGGGCACGTAAGGTGCAGAGAGTGGCCGACGACGAGCGGCGGATGACCATCGTCCAGCACCTCGAGGAGTTGCGACGCGTCCTCATCTGGGTGATGGCGTCGTGGGCAATCGGGACCGCGATTGCCTTCATCTTCAACGGGTTCTTTCTGACGATCCTGCTGCACCCGCTGCATTCGGTGCTGGCCAACTCGCATAGCATCATCCCGAACGACGAGGCGATCATCACGACGCCCACCGAGGGCCTGACGGTCCCCTTGAAGATCTCAGCGGTGGTCGGCATCGTGATCTCGCTGCCGATCATCCTGTGGCAGACCTGGAACTTCGTCTCGCCGGGGCTCCGTCCGAAGGAGCGGAAGTTCGTCGGCCCGTTCATCGCCAGCGCGCTGCTGCTCTTCGCCGCGGGTGCCGTCTTCGCCTACTTCATCATGCCGCTCGGGCTCAACTTTCTGACCAACTTCCTGAACGGTCACGCGGTCTATTTCCCCGACATCAACTCGTACATCTCGTTCTTCCTCATCGTCTGTTTCGTCTTCGGCTTCACGTTCGAGATGCCTGTGGTGATCGTGCTGCTCGGCCTCCTCGGCTTCGTCTCGTCGAAAAAGCTCAAGGGCTGGCGCAAGATCTCGTACGTCGGGATCATCGTCGTCGCACTCGTGATCACGCCTGGGGCTGATCCGTTCACACCGACGGCGCTGGCGATCCCGCTGCTCCTGCTGTACGAGGCGTCGATCATCGTGCTCCAGCGCATCTTCAAGCGCTGATTCTTCGGCGGCGACAAGAACAGTCGATACACTCCGGGCCATGCGCCCAGATCAGCGAGCCCCCGGCGACCTGCGACCGACGACCATCGAACTCCACACGCTCCCGTACGCCGAGGGCAGCGCGCTGATCACCGTGGGCGAGACCCGCGTGCTCTGCGCCGCCACCGTCGAGGAGCGCGTGCCGCCGTTCCGCAAGGGGACCGGTCGCGGGTGGGTCACCGCCGAGTACGCGATGCTGCCGCGCAGCACGCAGACCCGTACGGAGCGTGATGGACGCAAGGGTCGCGTCGATGGACGGGTCCAGGAGATTCAGCGCCTCATCGGGCGCAGCCTCCGCGCTGCAGTCGACTTCGAGGCGCTCGGCGAGCGGAGCATCCTCATCGACTGCGACGTGCTCGTCGCCGATGGCGGGACGCGCACCGCGTCGATCACCGGCGGCTACGTCGCGCTCGCCCTTGCGATCGGCCGGCTTCGCGCCGCCCGCCTCCTCCGCAGCGACCCGCTCCGGTGGCCCGTTGCGGCGGTGAGCGCCGGCATCGTCGCCGGCGAGGCCCGCCTCGACCTCTGCTACCTCGAGGACTCGGCCGCGGACACCGACATGAATTGCGTCGGGTCCTCCGACGGCCGGTTCATCGAGCTGCAGGGCTCGGCCGAGCAGGAGCCGTTCTCCCGCGAGGAGTTGGATTCCCTCCTCGGCCTGGCCGGTGCCGGGCTTCAGCAGCTGTTCGCGATCCAGGCCGAGGTGCTGCGCGGCGCGGCGTGACCCGTCCGGTCCTCGTCCTCGCGACGCGCAACCCCGGCAAGATCGCCGAACTCCGCGACATGCTCGTTGACTTTCCCTGGGACGTGCAGTCGCTCGATGACGTCGGATTCCACGACGAGCTCGAGGAGCCCGGCCCCGGCTACGTGGAGTCCGCGCTCGCCAAGGCCACGGTCGTCTGCGCGGCCACCCGGCTGCCGGCGCTTGCCGACGACAGCGGCATCGAGGTCGACGCGTTGCGCGGCTGGCCCGGGCCGTTCTCCGCGCGCTGGATGGGCGAGGGCAAGAGCGATGCCGACCGCCTGACCGGTCTGATCGCCGAGGTGGCGAGCCGGACGCCGGCGGATCGGCGGGTCCGCTACGTCTGCGTGGCCGCGCTGGCCCGGCCCAACGCTGAGCCGGTCACGGCTCGCGGCGAGTGCCTGGGGACGCTCATCGACGAGCCCCGCGGCACCAACGGCTTCGGGTACGACCCGGCGTTCCTGTCCAACGACCTCGGGATCACCTTCGGCGAAGCCTCCGAGGAGGCCAAGGCACGGGTCTCGCATCGCGCACATGCGATCGCCCGCCTTGTCGAGTTGGGCGTCCTCGAGAGTCGCGTCTAAGCGGGTCAGCCAGCCGGAATGGCGGCTCCCGTGACGATGCCCGCCGAGTCGGAGAGCAGCCACTCGATCAGCGCGGCGACGGAGTCCGTGCTCACCCACGAGGATCGATCGGCCTTCAGCATCGATTCCCGATTGCTTGCCGTGTCCATGGTTCCCGGGAGGATGGCGTTCACGGTGATCCCGTGGCCATGCAGTTCGACGGCCATGACCTGGGCGAGACGGAGGACCGCTGCCTTGCTCACCTGGTAGGCGGCCTGGCCGCGCGCGACATCGATCGCCGCCCGCGATGCGACGAAGACGATGCGTCCGCCGGAGCCAGCGCCGATCATCGAGACAGCGGCAGCCCGCGCGAGGCGCCAGGGTCCGAGCAGGTTGGCCCCGAGCTGCGCGTGGATCGCCGCATCGTCGATCTCGTGGGCTTTGCCCCCGGCGTAACCGCCGGACGCGCTGACCATGGCATCCCAGGGGCCGATGGCCTCCACCGCATCTCGCAGCCGAGCGACGGATTCGGCATCATCGAGATCGCATTCGACGACGGTGACGCCGACCTGTGCCGTGACACGATCGGGGTGACGCGCCGGGACGACCACCCGGGTGCCCGAAGCCACAAGACGGGCGACCACGGCACTCCCAAGGGCGCCGCCGCCACCGCCGACGACGGTGACTCCTTGCCGGAACTGGACGGGCACAATGCTTCCTCGTGGACCCACGGCCTGATCGGATGTTCCGGCCGGAGGCCGTGCTCCGTGCCGGGGCCGCAATCTTCGCGCTCATCGCCGCCGGCCTGGTGGCGCTCCTGGTCACCGCACACCTGGAGACCGTCGATCCGAGCAAACTCCCGGCCGTGCGGCCGCCGAAGGCGAGCGCGCCGACGCCCGTGCCGTCGCCGCTCACCGATCTGGGGCGTGCCGACCTCGGCAGTGTCGTCACCGTCGAGGTGGAGGTGCAGCTCGCCAACGAGGAGTCCCTCGGAACCGGCTGGGTCTTCGACAGCAAGGGCGACATCGTCACCAACGCCCATGTCATCAGCGGCCACGTCGCCATCCGCGTGACGGATCGCGAGGACAGCACCGAGGTCGCGGTGGTGCTGGGGACGGACGCCACTGCCGACATCGCGCTACTGCGCCCGGAGGGCGCCTTCCCGGGTGGGGAGCTGCCGGTCGACGCCTCGGCACTCGTCAAGGTGCCGGCGAGCGTCATCGCGCTCGCCTCGAGCACCGCCACCGGCAAGGTCGACATGACCAGTGAGACGCTCGTCGGGCTGCACGACGACGTGCCGCTCGCGCCCAACAGCGGTGTGGACCAGGGACAGGTCGGTCCGCAGGTCTATGACGACATGCTCCACCTCGAGGGGGAGCGCATCTTCGAGGGCAACAGCGGAGGGCCCGTGCTCGACGCTGCAGGGCAGGTCGTCGGCATCCTCACGCTCGCGAGTCCGAGCACGCCGGACGCGTATGCAATCCCGATCAGCCGCGTGCTCGCCGAGCTGACTCTGTGGTCGGAATCCGGCTGATTCGGCCGCGCATTGGGTATCGTCTTGCTTGACGGGGGCGTGCCTCGATCGCCCTCAGGAGTTCCATCACTGTGCCACCACGCGAATTCGACATCGCCATCATCGGCGGCGGCCCCGCCGGGCTGACGGCGGCGCTCTACGCAGGGCGCAACCGCGAGCGCGCGGTCATGCTCGAGGGGAAGGCGCCGGGTGGCCAGCTGCTCAACACCGAGCTCATCGAGGACTACCCGGGGTTCATGTCGATTCTCGGCATCGACCTTGCCACCGTGATGGAGCAGCAGGCGGCTCACTTCGGCACCGAGTTGGTGCGCACCGAGGTTCGCGCGATCAAGGTGCAGGCGGACGGTATGAAGCTGATCGAGACCTACGAGGGCGACTACCTCGCCGCTGCGGTGATCATCACGGCCGGCGGCAACCCGCGCAAGCTCGGCGTTCCCGGTGAGGAGGAGTTCGCCGGTCGCGGCGTGTCGTACTGCGCCGTGTGCGACGGCGCGTTCTTCAAGGACGTGCACCTGGCGGTGATCGGCGGTGGCGATGCAGCGGTGGAGGAGGCGTTGTTCCTCACCCGCTACGCGAGCAAGGTGACGATCATCCACCGGCGTCGAGAGTTCCGTGCGCAGCCCATTCTGCTCGACGAAGCACGCAAGCATCCGAAGGTGGACTTCATCACCGACACGGTGATCGAGAGCATCGACGGCGATGCGAAGGTGACCCGATTGTCCCTGCACAACAACGATTCCGGGCGGCGCACGCAGCTCGAGGTCGGTGGCGTGTTCATCTTCGTCGGCTTCATCCCGAACACCCAGTTGGTCGATGCGCACATCGCTCATGACAAGGCTGGCTATTACTTGACGGACCCGATGACGATGATGACGAACATCCCCGGCATCTTCGCGGCGGGCGATGTGCGCAGCCAGCTGACACGCCAGATCACCACCGCCGTCGGCGACGCGACGACCGCGACGATCGCGGCGAGCAAGTGGGTGGAGGAGTGGCGGCGCGGACGCGACGACACCTCGGCCGAGCTGGTCGATGCCGCCGCACGCGGCGCCGCCTGACCCACCGCCCGCATGAGCATCACCACCGGGCACGGTGACGGGGGCGAGACCGGCCTTCTCTACGGCGGACGCGTTCCCAAGGACGACGTCCGGACCGAGGCATACGGGTCGCTCGACGAGGCGATCTCGGCGCTCGGCCTCGCTCGCGCGCTGACCGAGAACCCGGAGCGCGCCGCGCGCCTGCTGGGGCTGCAACGCGAACTCTTCGTTGTCGGTGCAGAGCTCGCGACCGGACCGGGGCATCGCGCCGACCTGGAACGCCACTTCAACGTCGTCACGGTTGAGATGGCCGATGCGCTCAAACGCGAGATCGTCGACCTCGAAGCCCGTGTGCCGCTGCCGGGAGGCTTCGTGATCCCCGGTGGCACACCGGCGGGCGCCGCGATCGACGTGGCCCGCACGCTCGTCCGCCGCGCCGAGCGACGGACCGTGACGCTGCAACGCGCCGGCGAGCTCGAGAATCCGGAAGTGCTGCGCTACCTGAACCGCTGTTCAGACCTGCTCTTCATGCTCGCCCGTGAGGCCGAGCAGGGCGCCACCGTCGCCTCGGGCGGCCAGCGCCGCCACGAGGACTGACGGTAGAACGCTAAGCGGCGGGAACGAGCCCGCGACGCCGGAGGAGCCCGCGCTCCATCGGCGAGAAGATCAGGTCATTGATGGCGATGCCAACGATCATGATCGTCACCAGCGCCGCGAACATCTCCGGCAGATCGAGAAGGCTCCGCCCGTCGTCGAGGATGGGACCAAGCCCGCTCGCGGCGACCGACCCGACCACCAGCTCGGCGGCCATCAGCGAACGCCAGGAGAACGCCCAGCCCTGCTTCATACCGGCCACGTAGACCGGCAGCGAGGCCGAGAAGACGAAGTGCCGGTAGAACTGTGGACCGCGAGCTCCCATCGAGCGCGCCAGGCTGAAGGTGAGCGGTGGAATGTTGTCGTACGCGGCCATCACGCCCATCGCGATCGACGGGAACGCGCCCATGATCACGACGAAATACATCGCCCACTCGACCTGGCCACCGAAGGACAGGAAGAGCACCGCAAATGGCACCCAGACGACCGACGGGAGGCTCTGCAGCCCCGCGAGGAGCGATCCCACGCCCGCACGAAGCACCGGGACGCGGGCGACGCCGAGTCCGATGATCGTGCCGACAGCGAGAGCCAGCGCGTAGCCGAGGGCGGCGCGCTCGAGTGTCTTGACGAGCGCCGGGATGAGCACGCCGTTCTGGGTCAGGTAGACGATCTCCGCCAGCGTGTCCCCCGGACCGGGCAGTGGCAGACCGGCGGGAGTGGTCACGCCGATCACGACCAGCATCTGCCAGATGCCCAGGAGGATACCGATGGCGAGCGCCCTGGGCCAGACGGCACGGAAGATCCGCTGAGGCTTACTGCGTTGCATTGGGAGTCGCTCCGGCACGCAACACGCTGGTGATCTCCGATGCGAGCCCGGACACCTCGAAGGAGTCCAACTCACGGGGCCGCGTGATCTCGACGTCCCAGGTCTGGGCGACACGCCCCGGCCGAGGGGTCATGAGCATCACCTTGTCGCCGAGGCGAACGGCCTCGCGCACGTTGTGCGTGACGAAGATGACGGTCCGGCCGGTCTCCTGCCAGATCCGGTTGAGGTCGTCGTGCAGCTGGTCACGGGTGATGGCGTCGAGCGCAGCGAACGGCTCGTCCATGAGCAGCAGCTGCGAGTCCTGCGCAAGCGCGCGGGCCAGGGCGCAGCGCTGACGCATGCCACCTGAGAGCTGATGCGGCCGGCTTTCGGCGAAGTCGAGCAAGCCGACCATCGCGAGCAGCCGGTTGACCGTCTTGTCGCGCTCGACGCTGCTCACCTTGTGGATGCGCATCGGGAGCTCGACGTTGCGGCGGACCGTGAGCCAGGGCAGCAGCCCTGGGTCCTGGAACATGACCGCAGGGCGTCCGTCGGCGATGTCGATGGTGCCCTCGGTCGGCTTGTCGAGCCCGGCGATCATCGACAGAAGCGTCGACTTGCCGCACCCGGAGGCGCCGAGGATGCAGAGGAACTCACCGCGGGCAACCTCGAGGGACACGTCCTGGAGAGCGGTGAACGCGGTCTTGCCGTGACCGAAAACCTTTGTGACCCCTTGCAGGGCCACAAAGGCTTCGTCCGGCTCGACCGTGACCAGTGCGGGTCTGCGAGCGAGCGCGAGGTTCATGACCCGAGCGAGCCCGCGCTGACGGTCGGATCGCCGGCTGCCTTGAGGATCGCGTTGAGCGGTCCGAGGTCAAGGATGCCCTTGATGTTCGACGACGAGTTGAATCCGAGCTTCTCGGCTTCGTTCGCGTTGGTCTGCAGGTCGGCCGCGAACGGGTCGAGCCCGAAGGAGATATGCGTCCAGGCGAGTCGAAGGACGTCCGACTTGAGCGCCTTGCCGCCGGTGGTTGCTGCCAACGCGTTGTTCACATCCGCCGGCGCAGTCGCCTCGTTGGCGTTGATCCAGTTCACGGACTGCACGAGCGCCTTGAGCAGGTCGTTGACGATGTCTGGATGGTTCTGGAGCAGGCTCTGGGTTACCACCAGCACGGTGGTCGGGAACTGCCCGCCCGGCCAGAGCGACGCCTCGTCAACCGCGAGCGTTCCGTGCCCCTGGAGGATGAACTCCGACTCGTAGGGCTCGGGAACCCAGCCACCGGCGATCTTGCCGGCTTCGAAGTTCTGGAGGCTGACGGAGTTGCCGGAGCTCGTGTCGATGTTGACCTGGCCGCCGCCGTTGACGTTGCTGCTCAGGCCGTTCTTGGAGAGCCACGTGCGGAGCGCGATGTCCTGCGTGTTGCCGAGCGATGGCGTCGAGAGGGTCTTGCCGGCGAGATCCGCTGGGAAGTTCCCGCTGGCGATGGCCGGGCTCACGACGAGCCCGGCGCCACCGGAGGCGGCACCCGCGACGATGAGGACCTTGCCCTTGGTCTTGATGAACGAATTGATGGCCGGTCCTGGGCCGAGGAAGGCCGCATCGAGGGTGCCTCCCAGCAGCGCTTCGCTCTCGGGAGTTCCGGAGGTGAACGTCGTCGTCTTCACGGTCGTTCCGCTCGGCATCGCGTCCTGGAAGTAGCCCTTGGAGACGCCGATCAGCGCAGGCGCATGGGTGAAGTTGACAAGGTAGCCGAGGTTGACTGTCGAAGGATCGGGCTGTGGCTTGGAGCCGGACCCGGTCGAGGTCGAGCCGCACGCGGCGACGAGGACGGATGCGGTCGCGACTGCCAGCGTCGTCGCGACGCGTCGTGTGCCCCGGCGCCGTGCCGAGTGTCGTGGTAATGCTTCGCCCAACATGATGTGTTTTCCCCCTGTTCCGAGTTTTTCTCTTCCTGAGGCCCCCTCTCTTGGCTGGCCTCGAGTGTTCAAAGGTGTTCCGCCGCTGAGGTTTTCAGCGACTATCCGCCCCACAGCTACCATTAAGCAAGCAACTTGCTTGAATCGGAATCATCCCCTCATACGATTGTTCAGGGTGTACCGGCATCAGCGTGCTTCGCGTCCCCTAAACCCCGTCACACGCGTCACGACGACCGGCTCGTCTAACCTCCCTCTCTGGTCCCCTCTGGTGCGATTGGTTCATTCTGCCGGGGGGACATTTACCGCGTCAATGAGGATCACTCAATGATAACGATCTCTTTTTACGATGGATCAACTGGCGCCGCGTGCGCCAATCTCAGGAGACTGGAGCGCCGAGCTGAGGGGTCGATCCGTCGAGCAGGCACATGCACCGGAGCGCCAGCCAGAGCTGGTGGCGCTGGGCGGGATCATCGGTGTCGATGCCGATCTGGCGCAGGCGGCTGATCCGGTAGACGACGGTGTGGCGGTGCACGCCAAGACGCTCCGCCGCCTCGCCGATGCTGCGGCTGTCGAGCAGCGCCTCCAGGGTCGCGACCAGTTCGAGGCGGCGGTTCGGCGTCCCTGCCGCGAGCGGTCCGAGCACTCGATCCACGAAGCTGCGCATCGCGTCGACGTCGCCCGCCAGCGCCGCGAAGACGCCGACCTCGGCATCGGTGTACACGCCACGCTCGGGGTACAGACGACGCCCGACGTCGAGCGCGCGCCGAGCCTGCTGTGCTGCCGGCGCAACCTCGTCGAGCGTGACCGCGACCGGACCGACTCCGAAGACCACCGGCCCGACGGCCGCGCAGAGCCGCGCGAGATCCCGGCCCTCGGGGACCAGGGCGATCCAGAGCCCGGGATCGTCACCGATGAGATGCGCACCCTCGGCGCGCCAGACCTCCTCGAGCTCCCGCTCGGCTTCCATGGTCGGCGCGGCGCACGCCACAACGCGGTACGGGGGCAGGAGGGTGAGGTCGGCGGACGCCGCCGTCCGGCGGAGCTCCGGCGAGGCGTCGCCACCCAGGAGGCGCTGGAGAATCCGGTCGCGGTCGCGGTCGCGCTGGCGGAGCAGGCGCTCGCGAGTCTCGAGGTAGGCCCGGCCGACCGCCGCACTGATCTCATCGAAATACTCGAGGACGGTGCTGGTGACGCCGATGACTGTGCTGGGCGACACGTCGTTCAGCAGCGCGGGCTGCCCGATGACCTCGTCCCAGAGGACGCGCGCCGCGAGCCGGTAGGCACCGAAGACGAGTTCGAGCGGAACCTCGAGCTCGGCCTGCTGCGCACCCATCGAGCCGAGGCGTTCGAGGTCGCCGGCCCGCAGCCCGCGGCCGTCGCGGAGCAGGCGGACGAAGGTCCGGAGCGCGTCCCGGCAGGCGGCGGTGACCGTTCGGAAGTACCCGAGCGTGCGAAAGCGGCTGTCCGGGAGCGAGATCCCGGAGACGATCTGCCGGGTCATGCGACGTGCGATCTCGTCGACTTCCCCGAGCAGGCGGATCGTGACTGCTGGCGGAAGAGTGGCCGCTACGGACAACCTGAGGTCAGGTGCCTTGGTCAACTGGGCCATATTGTCCTCTGTGCACAAATCCTGGCGTGTACGCTGCATGACATTGCCCATGCTTTGTGCGTGACAGAGAAAGTATGCTGCTTCCAATGCTATACGACGATTTGTTCATCCGCCTCGAGCGGGCTCGCTGGACGCTCAGCACCGACATCCCGTTCGACGACATCGATCCGAGCCTGCTGAGCCCCCAATGGATCAGCGACCTCCGGAACATCTGCCTCACCGAGCTGTCGGCGCTGTATGCGACCGAGATGTTCCTTCGGGACTTCTACACGGACATCGACTTCTGCAGCTTCATCTCGATCTGGTTCTACGAGGAGATGAAGCATCACCTCACCTTGCGCAAATACCTGGAGCGCTGTGGCGAGACGTTCGACGAGGCCAAGCTGCCCGAGCTCCGGCTCACGTTCGCACCTGGGCCGGCCATCGAGACGCTGACGATGCATTTCTGCGGCGAGCAGCGCCTCGCGCACTGGTACACCGCATTCAGCGAGCAGGCTCCTGAGCCTGTCATCCGGCAGATCTTCAAGATCCTGGCCGCCGATGAGCTGCGCCACGCAGCGTGCTACGCGAAGTACATGCGGCGCGCGGTCGCGAACAAGCCCGAGGTGCTGCCCGACATCCTGAAGATGTCGCTCTGGATGATGCGCAGCACCAACGACGCGCCGAAGCATCCCACCACGATCACGGAGCCATCGGTCGTCGGACAGCTGGAGGACCCGGAGTACGTCTCGCGGATGCTCAACTGGTACCTGCCCGGTCGCGACCATGAGGCTCCCGTCCAGCGGCGCATCCTCGCGCTGATGTCGGAGTTGAGCGGTGTCGAGCTCAAGTCGCTGCGCGACATCCCGCCACTCGTGCGCAAGCTGACTCCGGCCGCTGCCGAGCAGGCTGTCGCTGTCGCCTGACCGGGGTCGAGCGATCGCAGATCGCCGCATATAATCGGGCGGCGATGGATGCACCCGAGACCCTGCATGTCCGCGCGGTCGTGCACGGGCGGGTCCAGATGGTCGGATTTCGCGCGTTCGTGCTCCGCCACGCCGGCGAGAGCGGGCTCTCCGGAACGGTGCGCAACCGCGACGACGGGACTGTCGAGACGGTCCTCGAGGGACCGGCACCCGCGGTGCGGCGCATGCTCGATCTGCTGCACGAGGGCCCCTCGCACGCACGCGTCGAGCGCGTCGACGTCGAGTACGGAACCCCCTCGGGCTCGCTACCGGCGATGATGGTGGCCTCATGACCATTCGATTCGCGGAACGTCTGAACCAACTCGGCACCGAGAGCGCTTTCGAGGTGCTCGCGCATGCGCGCCGGCTCGAGGCCGAGGGTCGCAGCATCGTGCACCTGGAGATCGGCGAGCCCGATTTCGCCACGCCGGAAAACATCATCAACGCCGCCGTCGATGCGATGCGCAACGGCGCCACCCATTACACCGCGGCAAGCGGCATTCGCGAGGTGCGTGAGCGCACCGCCGCTTACCTCACGCGCCACACGGGCGTACCGACGGAGTACGAGAACATCGTCATCACGCCCGGCTCGAAGAACCTGTTGCTTTTCGCGCTGCTGTCACTGGTGGAGGAGGGCGATGAGGTGATCGTCCCCGATCCCGGCTACCCGATCTACCGGTCGCTCACCGAGTTCATCGGCGCCAAGGCGGTCTCACTGCCGCTCCGCCAGGAGAATGACTTCCGCATCGACGTTGCAGAGCTGCAGTCACTGATCACACCGCGCACGCGGATGCTCGTTGTCAACTCGCCACAGAACCCGACGGGCGGGATCCTGACGCGCGAGGACTGCGAGGAGATCGCGCGCCTCGCCATCGAGCACGACCTCATCGTCCTCAGCGATGAGATCTACAACCGCTTGAGCTACGACTCCGAGCACGTCTCGCTGTACGGGATCGAGGGGATGGCCGAGCGCACCATCTATATGGACGGTCTGTCCAAGGCCTGGGCCATGTGCGGCTGGCGGCTCGGCTTCGGCGCAATGCCAGTCCCGATCGCCAGGAAGATGGACACGCTGATGATCAACAGCTCTTCGTGCGCCGCGGCCTTCACGCAGTGGGCGGCGGTCGAGGCGTTCGAGGCTCCGGAATCGGAGCTGGCGGTTGTGAACATGGTCGCCGAGTTCGAGCGCAGGCGCGACCGCATCGTCGATCTGCTCAACGAGATCCCCGGCTTCAAATGTCACCGCCCCGCCGGCGCGTTCTACGTCTTTCCCGACATCACGGGGACGGGCTTCAACGAGCGCGAGCTGGCGGCGTCACTCCTCGACGAGGTCGGCGTCGCAGTGCTGCCCGGCACCTCGTTCGGACCCCACGGGGCCGGCCACATCCGCCTGAGCTATGCGGCCTCGATCGAGAACCTCGAGGAGGCTGCACGCCGGATCAAGCAATACGTCGGCGAGGCGGTCGTTGCAGGATGACACCTCCATGGCGCGACCGCGATGAACGACCCGCTCCCCGGGCTCGAGGAGACTCGCCGCCGCCTCGCTGACCACGATGTCGTCGCGGTGGTGCTCGCGCTCCCGATGGGAGACATGACCCCGGTCGCCGCGATGCGCGCGCTCGGGACCGACGCCGACTGCTTCCTCCTCGAATCGGTCGAGGGGAGCGGCGCCATCGCTCGCTGGTCGATGCTCGGCCACGGGCCGACGCGCGTGCTGACCGACACAACCGGCGACGGCGAGGATCCGCTCGATGTGGTCGAGCGCGACGTGGCGTCGCTGCATGCCGCCTGCGCGCCGGGCATGGGCGCGCCATTGCTCGGGGGTGCGGTCGGGTTTCTCACGTATGAGGCTGCTGCCCGATACGAACGGCTCCCGCTCGCCGAAGCCGATCCACTCGGGCTGCCGCGGCAGTGGTTCGGCCTGTTCGACACCGTCGCCGTGTTCGACCATGCCGGCAAGCGCCTGCTGCTGTCGAGTTGCGTCCACGGCAATGACGTGATCGGCCTGGAAGCTGCATATGCGCGCGCGCTTGTGCGCATCGAGGAGCTACGCAGCGCGATCACCAACGCTCCGCAGGTGCAGGCGCCGCCGCTTCGGGGCGCGCCCGTCGAGAGCAGAGCCTACGAGTTGGTGTCCAACATCTCGCGCGACGCATTCTGTGATCGGGTCGAGCGGGCGCTCGAATACATCGCAGCCGGGGACATTTTCCAGGTCCAGGTGTCGAGGCGATTTGCCTTGCCATTGCAGGCTCATCCCTTCGACGTGTACGTCGCGCTCCGGGCGATCAACCCGAGCCCGTACATGATCTACATCGCGACGCCGGAGTGCACGCTGGTCGGCGCATCGCCGGAGATGCTCGTGCAGGTGCTTGGCACAACCATCCGGTACCACCCGATCGCCGGCACGCGACGTCGAGGCAGGACGCCGGAGGACGACGCGCGCATGGAGGCGGAGTTGCGCGGCAGTGAGAAGGAAGCCGCGGAGCACCTCATGCTCATCGACCTCGGGAGAAACGATCTCGGGCGCGTGTGCGCGACCGGATCGGTGCGTGTCACGCAACACATGGAGGTCGAGCGCTACTCGCATGTGATGCACCTCGTGAGCAGCATCGAGGGGACGCTTGCGGAGGGCCGTGTGCCACTCGATGCGCTGCGGTCGTGCTTCCCCGCCGGAACGGTCACGGGCGCACCGAAGATCCGCGCGATGGAGATCATCGCGGAGCTCGAGCCCGAGCGGCGCGGGGCGTACGCGGGCGCCATCGGGTATGTCGGCTTCAGCGGCGATCTCGACACCGCGATCGCGCTGCGGACCATCGTCGTCCGCCGGGGCGTCGCCTACGTACAGGCCGCGGCGGGTGTTGTCGCGGATTCGTCGGCGGACGAGGAGGCGCTGGAGATCGACAACAAGGTCGCAGCCCAGATCCTCGCTGTCGAGGAAGCCAACGAGTGGGCGCGGCGATGAGCAGCCAGGTGCTCGTGATCGACAACTACGACTTGTTCACGTTCAACCTCGTGCAGTACCTTCGTGAGCTCGGTGCCGAGGTCACGGTGGAACGCAACGACACCATCACCGTTGCCGATGTGGTGCGGTCAGACCCCGCCGCGATCGTCATCTCGCCGGGACCGAAGACGCCGGAGGAGGCGGGCATCTGCGTGGAACTGGTGAGGGTGGTCGGCGGTCGTGTCCCGATCCTCGGCGTCTGCCTCGGCCATCAGGCGATCGGAGTCGCATACGGGGCGACCGTCGTCCGCGCGCCGCACGTGGTGCACGGCAAGGTCGGTTCCGTCCACCACCGTGGCGATGGAGTCCTCCGTGGCCTGGACAATCCTTTTCCCGCAACGCGATACCACTCGCTCGTCATCTCCCGGGACGGGCTACCGGACGTGCTCGAGGTGACTGCCTGGAGTGACGACGACCTCATCATGGGTGTGCGCCATCGCGAGTTTCCCGTGGAGGGGGTGCAGTTCCACCCGGAGTCCATCGGCACGCCGTCGGGGCATGCGCTGCTGCGCACCTTCCTCGACACGGCCGGCGTCGCACCGGTTGCGGTGAGCGCATGAGCGGCGCGCTGGACGCGATCGCGGTGCGCAAACGCGGCGAGGTGGAGCAGTTGCGCTGCGCCGAGGCCGCGCTGTGGGCGAAGGCCGAGTCGATGCCGCCGGGCCGGGGCTTCGCGGTAATCCGGGGCGGCGCGGTCATTGCAGAGATGAAGCGCAGGTCGCCAAGCGGGGGCATTCTCCGCCCGGAGCTCGATCCCGCGACTCTCAGCAGCGGCTACGCGAACGCCGGTGCCGCGGCCATCTCCGTGCTGACCGACGGACCCGACTTCGGCGGCTCGCTCGACGACCTCGCCGCTGTCCGTAGCGCAGTCGATATCCCCTTGCTGCGCAAGGACTTCACTGTCGATCCCGTGCAGGTCGCCGAGGCGAGGGTTGCGGGTGCCGACTGGGTGCTGCTCATCGTTGCGATCCTCGACGTGGACACGCTCGACAGATGCCTCGCGGGAGCGGCGCGCTGCGGCGCGCACGCCATCGTGGAAGTGCACGACATCGACGAAGCACGCGTCGCCGTCGCAGCGGGGGCGACGTGCATCGGCATCAACAACCGCGATCTCAGCACGTTGCGGACCGACATCGCGACCTTTGCCCGGGTTCGCGCGACGGTGCCGAGCGGGATCTTGTGCATCGCGGAGTCCGGTGTGCGTTCCGCAGCCGACGTCACCCGCCTGGTTGGCGAAGGGGCAGACGCAGTGCTCATGGGGGAGGTGTTGATGCGGGCGGCGTCGCCGATTGCGGCGTGCGTCGAGATGGTCGCTGCCGGGCGGGCGGCGGCGGGATCGTGATCGTCAAGGTGTGTGGGGTGCGAACTCCTGACATCGCGGCGGCGGCGATCGAGGCCGGCGCCGACTGGATCGGCCTCATGTTCGTGCGCGCGAGCCCGCGCTGGGCTGACGACGCTGCGGCGCTCGCGGTGATGCGTGCGGTTGACGGGCGCGCGGATCTCATCGGGGTCTTCATCGAGCCTTCCGTCGCCGTGTGCGACGAGGCCGCAGCGCGCTATCGGCTCACCGCGGTCCAGGTGCACGGGCGCCTCGACGCGACGCTGGTCGCGGAGGCGTCGGTTCCTGTCATTCCTGTCGTCAACGTGTCGTCGCGCGAGTCGGCGTACACGCTCGAATGGCCGCCGGACGTGCTGATGATGCTCGACGGGAACCCCGATACAGGAGCGCTCCCGGGAGGCACCGGCCACCGGGTTCCGCTCGAGTGGGCCGCTGACGTTGCCCGGCATCGACGCGTCCTTCTTGCCGGCGGGCTCGGCCCGACCGACGTCGCCACGGCGATCGCAACAGTGCATCCCGCCGGGGTCGACGCCTCCAGCCGCCTCGAACGAACCCCAGGAGAGAAAGACGAGGCCCGGGTGCGCGATTTCGTTGTCGCCGCGCGAGCGGCCGCCACACAACTCGAGGGGGCCGCGCGATGAGCGTCGAGATTCGCGGCCGGTTCGACGGGTACGGCGGCGCATACGTCCCCGAGACGCTCGTCCCCGCGCTCGAGGAGCTCGAGGCCCAGATGGACGCTGCCTTTGCGGAGGCGGAGTTCGTTGCCGATCTCGACCAGCGGCTCGCGGAGTTTGCCGGCAGGCCCACGCCGATCACGCACGCACAGCGGTTGACGGAGCGCTGTGCGGGCGCGCAGATCTGGCTCAAACGCGAGGATCTGCTCCACACCGGCGCACACAAGCTCAACAACGCGCTCGGCCAGGTGCTGCTCGCACAGCGCATGGGCAAGACCCGGATCATCGCGGAGACGGGGGCCGGCCAGCACGGTGTCGCAACGGCAACGGCGTGCGCGGCGCTCGGCCTCGGCTGCATCGTCTACATGGGCCGCGAGGACATGCGCCGTCAGGCACTCAACGTGTACAAGATGGGGCTGCTCGGCGCCGAGGTGCGACCGGTCGACAGTGGCTCGGCGACCTTGAAGGACGCCACCAACGAGGCGATCCGCGACTGGGTGGCGAACGTTCGCGACACGCATTACGTCATCGGCAGCGCTGTGGGGCCGCACCCGTACCCGTCGCTCGTCCGCCGGCTGCAGCGTGTGATCGGCGACGAGGCTCGTGCGCAACTGCAGGCGCGGCTCGGCCGGCTGCCGTCGTCGGTCGTCGCGTGCGTCGGTGGTGGCAGCAACGCCATCGGCATCTTCGCCGCGTTTCTCGACGATGACGTGCGGCTTGTCGGCGTCGAGGCGGCCGGCCGCGGCCTCGATTCCGGCGAGCATGCGGCGCCGTTGTCGCGCGGCAGGCCGGGCGTCCTGCACGGCGCGCGCAGCTATCTCATGCAGGACCCGGCCGGTCAGGTCCTCGCGACCCATTCCATCAGTGCGGGCCTCGACTATCCCGGCGTCGGCCCGGAGCACAGCGCGTTCCGCGACAGCGGGCGTGTCGAGTACCAAGCAGCCACCGACGCCGAGGCGCTGGCCGCGTTCCACGAACTCTGCCTGCTCGAGGGAATCATTCCAGCGCTCGAGTTGTCGCACGCGCTCCATGTCGCGGCGCGCATCGCCGCAGCCGAGGATGCCGACCACGTGGTGCTGGTCTGTCTCAGCGGTCGCGGCGACAAGGATGTCGACACCGTGCGCGAGTACGACGCGCGGTGAACGACTTGCAGGTGCCGGTCACGCGTTTTGACGCGGCGTTCGGCGCGCGACCCGAAACCTCGCCGCCAGGGCTGATTCCGTATTTCACGGCGGGATACCCGCATCTCGAGAGCGTCGCAGGGCTCCTGCTCGCGGCCCAGCGCGCCGGGTGCATCGCCGCCGAGGTCGGGATCCCGTTCAGTGATCCGCTCGCCGACGGACCCACCATCCAGCGCACGGGGCAGGTGGCCATCGGCAACGGCATGACGCTGGCGATCGCCGTCGATCAAGTCCGCGACGCCCGCGAGCGGGGGGTGACCATCCCCCTGGCCGTGATGACATATGTCAACCCTGTGCTCAGTTTCGGCGTCGAGGAGTTCGCGCGCTCTGCGGCTGGCGCTGGTGTCGACGGCGTCATCCTCCCTGACCTCCCGCTCGATGAGGCCGCGGACATGCGAGCGACGATGCACGCGGCGGGCGTCGCGGTCATTCCGCTGGTGGCGCCGACGACGACACCCGAACGTCTGGCGCGCATCTGCTCGACCGCCGCTGGGTTCGTGTACTGCGTGGGCGTGACCGGCGTCACGGGGGCGCGGCGTGACATCGCCGACGATGCGCTGCGACTCCTCGATGCAGTGCGCCTGCTGACACCGGTTCCGCGTGCGCTCGGCTTCGGACTCTCGACCCACGAACACCTCACGTCGCTCCAAGGGCATGTGGAGGCTGCCGTGGTCGGATCGGCGCTGCTCGACAGCATCGGCGCTGCCGCCGGGGACGATGCCGAGGCTACGGCGGAGCGCTTTCTCCGCGCCATGAACGGCAGCGAGCCGGCGCTGTCCGCGTGACCGAGGAGCGCGTGTCGCCGGCGGCACACGTCGACGGCGAGGTGCTCGTTCCCGGCGACAAGTCGATGAGCCACCGGGCGCTCATCCTTGCAGCGCAGGCAAAGGGACGCACGTACATCGGCAACGCATCCTCCGCCGAGGACGTGCTCAGCACCGCGAGAGCGCTGCGCGCCTGCGGCATCTGGGTGCGCGATTTTCCGCCCGACCGGTACGCGCTGGACGCCGCCGGCGTCGGCATCAGCCTGCAGACCCCCGATGGCGCGCTCGACTGCGGGAATTCCGGAACAACGATGCAACTCCTCGCCGGCGTGCTTGCGGGGACCGACATCGACGTCACGCTCGACGGCGACGAGTTGCTGCGCCGGCGGCCGATGAGCCGCATCGCGGATCCGCTGCGTGCGATGGGCGCACTCGTGGACACAACGCCATCGGACACTGCACCGCTTCGCGTGCGCGGGACCCGCTCTCTCCGCGGCGTCACCTGGCGCACGCCCATGGCCAGCGCGCAGGTGAAATCGGCGATCCTGCTCGCCGGGCTTGCCGCCGATGGTCCGACCACGGTCATCGAAGCGCTGCCGACACGCGATCACACCGAGCGAATGCTGCGCATGTGCGGCGTCGACGTCGACAGCGATGGCCTCGCGGTGACGGTGCATCCAGGTCCCATCCAGCCGTTCGGTTTCCGGGTCCCCGGCGACATCAGCTCGGCGGCGTTCTTCCTGGCGCTGGCCGCGTCGCACACGGGCTGGACGGTCCGATGCCCCGGCGTCGGGGTCAATCCGGGGAGGACCGGCGTCCTCGAGGTGCTCGAGTTGATGGGCGCGACGGTGCACGTCGAAGAGCGGGATGCCGCAGGGGGCGTCGAGCCCGTCGCCGATATCGAGGTGCGCGGCGGAGCGCTTCGAGCCGTGACGATCGCGGGGCCGTTGACCGTGCGCTGCATCGACGAGCTGCCGGTGATCGCCGTGCTCGCCAGCCAGGCGGACGGCGACACCGAGATTCGCGACGCCGCCGAGCTGCGCACCAAGGAGGTCGACCGCATCGCGCTGCTCGAGACGGGGCTGCGCCTGCTCGGTGTGGCCTGCGACAGCACGGCGGACAGCCTCGTCATCCACGGGCCGGCACCGCTGCACGCGGCTCGGCTCGACGCCGCAGGCGATCACCGGCTCGCGATGGCCTGGGCGGTCGGCGCGTCGCTGGTTCCGGTTGGAGGAGGCGAGTCCGTCATCGACGGGGCGGAGGCTGCAGCGGTGTCCTATCCGTCGTTCTTCGCGGACCTCGGGCGCCTCGTCTCGGCCTGACGCAGCGCCTTCGCAGTCAGGAATCGAATCGGAGCACCTGATGGGCGCCGTCGCGCGCTTCGACGACCTTGAGCCAGCGCACGTTGATGGTGACCGGCAGCACCTCCGGGCCTTCGACGTACGCCTGCGCACCGGCCGCGTGCTCGATCAAACGTTGCGAGATGTGCGTCCGAGCGACCGGATCATCCACCGCCGACGCGATGCCACCGCCCTGAATCCACCGCGACGCATTGCCCGGCGAGCACATGAAGGCGACACGCGGATCGGCCTCGAGCTCACGTTGCAGGCGGGAGGCGGCGCGGGTCGCGATGACCAGCGTGATCCCGGACGCGGTTCGCTCTGGCGCGAAGAACACGCCCGCGACGTGCGGCCCGGCTTCACTGGAGGTCGCGAGCGCAAGCGTGTCGTAGGCGCGCAACGCCCAGAGCGCGCGCTCCACCTCGGCATCGCTGCCGGACTCGACGGTCATCGCAGCAGCCGGCTGAGACGCCGGTCGGCGAAGACCCTGCCACCCGACTGGCAGGTCGGGCAGTACTGAAACGAGCGGGTGGCAAGCGACACCTCGCGAACAGTGTCGGCGCACACCGGGCAGGGCTCACCGGCGCGCCCATGCACGCGCATCGACTGCCGCTTGCCGTCCTTCAGCCCCTTGGGGTCGGTCTCGAGCGCGTGCGCCAGCGCCTCGCTGAGGACCTCGTGGATCGCCCCGGCGAGCCGCTCCACCTCATCGTCGGTCAGCGCGTTGGCATGACGAAGCGGCGAGAGTCGCGCCGCGTGCAGGATCTCGTCCGAGTACGCGTTGCCGATCCCGGCGATGACCGCCTGGTCGGCGATGAGGCTCTTGAGCGTGCCCTTCTGCTCTCGGAGGAGTATCGCAAGCGCCGCGGCGGTGAGCCTCGGGTCGAGCGCGTCGATGCCCAGCCGTTCGACGCCAGGGACCGTCATCGGATCGCGCACCACGTAGACCGCGAGGCGTTTGTCCTTCCCGTGTTCGGTGATCTCCAGGCTGCCGCCATCCTCGAGGGAGACCATCACTGCAAGCGGCCCGTGTAGCGCGGGCCGCGCGTTGGTGGGCTTGTCGCGCAACGTCATCCACCCGCCTCGAGCCAGGTGCACGACGAGGTGCAGCGGCGCGAGCGTCAGGTCGATGAATTTCCCGCGGCGCTCGCAGCCGTCGAACGCCAGCCCTTCGAGCGCGGTGATCTTCGGGTCGAAGGTCTTGAGCACGGCCACGGACCGGACGGTCACGCGCGCGACCACGCGGCCACGCAGGCGGGGGGCGAACGACCGGCAGAGGGCTTCGACCTCGGGCAACTCAGGCATCGCGAGTGAAAGAATGCGCTCGGTGCCGAAGAGCGTGGCCGTTACGCAAGCCGTCCGGCCGCGGCGAAGCCGACCGCATGCGCCGGAAGACGTCCTCTGTGTGCCCCGATCGACGATCTTTCCCGACGGGGCGTGGCACGGTCTGATCGCCCGCGGTCTCGAGCGCGTTCTCCGCACCGTCCACGCGACTGCGGAGTACCGGCCGCGGGCGGAGATCGAGGACGACGCCGAGCTTCAGCAGATCATCCCGTACTGCGTCGTCCACCACCCGCTCGACGACACCTATCTGCTGACACGCCGTCTTCGACGCTCGAGCGAGAAGCGCCTGCACCACCTGTACTCGCTGGGCATCGGCGGCCACGTGAATCCGGGTGACGGCGAGCGCGAGGACCCGGTCGTCGGCGGCTTGCGCCGCGAGTGGGCCGAGGAGATCCGCTGCCTGTCGCCGGCACGGGCCAGCCTGGTGGCGCTGCTCAACGACGATTCGAGCCCGGTCTCACGAGTCCACCTCGGCCTCGTGTTTCTGGTCGAGCCCGAGGACGCCGCGGTGGACGTTCGCGAGATCGAGAAGCTCGAAGGCGAGACCCTCTCGCTCGAGGCCATGCGGCGCCACTACCTGAGCATGGAGTCGTGGTCGCAGCTCGTCTTCGACGATCTCGTCGCCGGTGCGCAGACGCGCGTCGCCAGAAGCCCGCTCGTGGTCGACCTCGCCCCGGCCCCGTGACCTCGACGGTCCCATCCCGGCCGGAGTACTTCCTGTCGTCCACTGACCTAGCGGCATGGTTCGCGGCAAACCCGTCGGCGACCGAGGTCTGGATCGGCATCTGGAAGAAGGGCCATGAGCGCCCGGGCATCACGTATCCCGAGGCGGTCGACGAGGCACTCTGCGAGGGATGGATCGACAGCGTCGTCCGGCGCGTCGACGAAGCCAGCTACATGGTGCGTTTCACGCCGCGCCGCGCTCGCAGCAACTGGACCGAGGCCAACCTCCGGCGCGTCGACGAGCTCCGCGCACTGGGGCGGCTTCGAGCGGGAGGCGAGCGTGCCGCCGCCGCGCGGAGCGTGGCCGAGCGGCCTGAGCGCTGACCCTCCGTATACTCGGGCGGCAATGGCCACCACTGTTCGCGTTCCCGGACCGCTCCGCAGGCTGACCAACGGCAACGCCGAGGTGAGCGTCGAGGGGGCCACCGTCGCCGCGGTGCTCACGAATCTCGACGCGACCTATCCTGGCTTCCGCGATCGCCTCTACGATGACGCCGGAAGCTTGAGGCAGTTCATCAACATCTATGTCAATGACTCCGACATACGCTTCGCCCAGGGACTCGACACCCCCATCGCAGAGCGCGACGAGGTCTCGATCGTCCCTGCCGTCGCAGGAGGTCGCGTTCGTCACTGACCGTCCGCTCGATCATCTGCCGCGCTCGGCAGTGATCGCCGTGGCGATGTCGGGTGGGGTGGACTCCAGCGTCGTTGCCGCGCGTGTCGCGGCGTCCGGGCTTCGCGCCTTCGGCGTCACGCTGGCGCTCTGGCCGCGGGATCGTGCGATCGTTCGCGACCGCGGCTGCTGCTCGATCAACTCCGTGGACGATGCGCGCCGCGTCGCCAACACGGTCGAACTGCCGCACTACGTCTGGAATCTCGAGCAGGATTTCGAGGCGAATGTGATCGCCGATTTCGAGGACGGCTACGCCGCCGGCACGACACCAAACCCGTGCGTCCGCTGCAATCAGCGGATCAAGTTCGGTGTCCTGCTCGAGCGCTCGCGGGCGGCCGGCGCCACCCATCTCGCGACCGGGCACTACGCTCGCACCGGCCGGCGCGGATCGCTGATGACGCTTCATCGGGCGCGGGACCGGAGCCGTGACCAGGCGTACGTGTTGCACCGCCTGGATCAGGACCAGCTCAGCCGTGCCGTCTTCGCGCTGGGTGGCGACGAATCCAAGGCGGACGTGCGCGCCGAAGCGGCGGCACTCGGCCTCGTCACCGCGGCCAAGCCCGAGTCGCAGGACCTCTGCTTCGTCGACGTCGACATGCGCTCGGAGCTGAGCAGGCGGCTCGCCGGGCGCTTCACGCCTGGACCGATCACCGATGCCGCAGGCGCCGTCATCGGAGAGCACGAAGGACTGCCATTCTTCACGGTCGGCCAGCGCGCGGGCCTTGGACTTGCGCCGGATCGCCCTGATGCCGCGCCTCGCTACGTGATCGAGCTGCGGCCGGCGGCGAACGCCGTCGTGGTCGGACCGCGCGAGGCGCTCCGTCGCTCGTCTCTCGAGGCAGGGTCCTTCCGCTGGGTCGCCGGATCCGCGCCCGCAGCCGGATCACCGTGTCAGGCACAGCTGCGCGCTCATGGCGACCCTCACCCTGCGCGGGTGGACGCGTCTCACGCCGAGACGGTGGTCGTGCGCTTCGACGCCCCGGTCGACCAGGCCTCACCCGGTCAGTCAGTGGTGCTGTACCGCGACGACGAGGTGCTCGGAGGCGGCGTCATCCGCCGCGCGGCCTGAGAGGGCGGGAGATGCCGCCGACGCCCGGTCAGATCCTCCTCGGGATCTTCGCCGTCCTCGCCGGGTGTCTCGCGACCACCTCAGCCGTCTATGCCGGGCGGCAGACCGGGAACTGGCTGTACTTCATCTGCGCCGCCGGCGCTGTCGCGTTCGTCGCCGGTGTGGTCGGTCAGCGGGTCTTCCCGAGCGCGTCCGCCGTGGCCCATCTGGGCGCTGCCGCAGCGGCAGTCTCGACCCCGGGGCCGTGGGACGCAGGCGTGTCCCTCCCGCTCATCGGTGTTCGCGTGACCCCGGTCGCGATCGGGGGTCTGCTCTTCGGGGCGGTGGGCCTTAGCCTCGTGCTGCTCTTCGAACGCATCCCCGGGATTGCGCGTGCGCCGCTGGCACTGCGGCCGTCGCGGCTTGAAGACGAAGATTCGATCTGAGGCTGCGCTGACTACAATGCCGCCCGCCACCTCATGAACGTCAACGCATTCGCTTTCTACGCCGTCGCGGTCCTCATCGTGCTCGCTGCGGCGGCCGCGGTGGGGCTGCCGTCACTGCGTTTTGCGAGCTATGGGGGAGCAGCGACGGTTGTGCTGCTCGCAATTCTCGACGTCGTCTCTCATGCATATCTGCTGGCCGCAATCGAGATCGTCGTGCCCGGGATCGCCGTGGGTGTGGCGGTCCTTGTGCTTCGGCGCGAGCAGTCCCGGGGGCTCGGCGCCGCAGCGGACGCAGGCTCGCGCTGGTGGCTCGGGGGCCCAGCCGCGCTGGCTGTCGGACTCGTGCTCGTGGTGACCCTGGCGGTCGCGGGGTCCGTCTGGTTCCCGAGCGTTGGTCCTACCGGTCTCCTCGGCAGCCCCGGCGCACTGATCACCGTGCTTCATTACGACGCGCCGTATGCGTTCGTGATCGCGGTCGTGCTGATTGCAGCGACGGTCGCGGGCGGACTCGTGATCGGCCGCCGCAGTGGCGATGAGCAGACACTCGACCAGCATCTGCAAGCCCGCCGGGAGCGCGAGGAACGCGCTCGCAGGCGTCGCGACGATCGCCAGGCAGGGCGCCGCCGGCCGGCGAAGGAGGATTCGTGAACATCGGCGGCGGTCCGTACGCCGTTTTGAGCGCTGTGGTGTTCGCGATCGGCCTCTACGGTGTGTTCGCGCGGCGCCACCCGCTCGCAGTCGTCATGGCGCTCGGACTCCTGTTCGCAGCACCCTTGATCGCGCTTGCAGGTTTCAGCAGCGAGACCGGTGCTGTCTTCCGCGCTCCGCTCGGCGGTGCCTTCGCGACCATGGCGATCATCGCCGCAACCTGCCTCTGCAGCCTCGGCTTCGGGTTGGTGCTCCTGCTCTGGCGTCGCAGCGGCCGCGCTGACGTCGACGCCCTCGGCGACGTCGAGGAATAGGCAGCATGTCCATCTACAACGCTGCCTGGGGAATTCCGCTCCTCTTCCTGCTGGGCGCCGGTCTGTCGTTCGGCGTCGAGACACCGCGACGAGCGGCACAGGCGTGCGCGGTGTTCACCGGCCTGTCCTTCATCGTCGCCGCCGTCGTGCTCGGCGTGCGCCTCACGCACGCGCCGCAAGCGCCGTTCATCTCGCTGCTGACGTTCTTCACGATGACGCCGCCTGAAGGGACCATTTTCGCGACACAGTTCCAGGCGCAGGTCGGCATCCAGATCGATGCGCTGTCGGTGAGCTTTGCCGCCGCGATCACGTTCGCGACGTTGATGATTCAAACGTACGCGCTGACCGCGATGCGCGGCGAGGCGGGCTTCCGGCGGTTCTTCTGGGCGTCGTCGCTGCTGGGATTCGCAACGACGGGATTCGTGCTGAGCCCGAACCTCTTCGACTCGCTGGTCATGTGGGTCGCCGCGACGGCGAGCCTGTACCTGCTCGCGTCGCTCGCATGGCACCGCGCCGACAGTGCGATCCACGCACTGCGCATCATGATCGTCCTGACCGCAGGCGACATCGCGCTCACGCTCGGCGTGGTCTTCACGTGGATCAAGTTCGGCGTGTTCTCGTCGCTGCTCGCGGCACCGGCAGGGCAGGATCTTGCCGATCCCTTCTCCTGGAACATCATCGGGCAGGGCGCGATCGGGATCGTGCACCACGCCATCGCGAACGCGGGTCCGCGAGCGCTGGCTGTGATGGGCATCGTGTTCGTCGTCGCTGCCGTGCTGCGCGCCGCGCAGTTCCCGTTCCACGTCTGGCTCACCGACACCGCCGAGTCGGCAATCCCCGTGCTTGCGCTCGCCGCGGCCACGGTCGCGCCACTCGGCCTGTTCCTGCTCGCACGGATCTATCCCGTGCTGGCGCACTCGCCGCGCGTGCTCGCCGCGGTCGCGCTCGTCGGCGGCGTGAGCGCGGTGCTCACCGCGGTCATCGGCGTCGCGCAGCGCAACATCCGGCGCATCGCCCTCTGCGCGGTGTCATCAGAGCTGGGGCTCGGGCTGGCAGCGCTCGGCATGGGCGGGTTCAGCCCGGGCGTGTTCATTGCTTTCACGTCGATCTTCACATCGACGCTGCTCCTGCTCGCCGTCGGCAACATCGTCCGGGTCTACAGGACCGACGACATCATGGAGATGGGCGGAGCGTGGGGGAAACTGCGCACCACGAGCACCGCGCTGGGCGCGTGGGCGCTGCTTGCGGGCGGCCTCGGCCTCAGCTCGTACTACGCGCTCTCGTCAGCCTTCAGCGGTGCTGATCCCGCCGGTGGCGTGTTCAGCAGCAGTGAACGCACGGTCATGACCATCCTCGTGATCCTTGCCGCGGCCGCAGGCGCGCTGCTCGCGGGGCGGGTGCTCATCACCGTTGTCGGCGGCGCGGTCACGCGGCGTCGCGGGTTCCAGCACGACCGTGTCGCCGATGTCGAGACCGGCATGCGCAGGCCGCTCTGGCTCGCGCTCGTCGCCGCGGTCGTCGCGGTGCTCGTCGGCCTCCCGGGCCTGCAGCCTTTCGACCTCGGGCGCCGCATCGCGGGGCTGACGTTCACGCGCTTCGTCTTCTACGGCCACCAGCACCAGACAATCGACTTCAACGCCCTTGCGCTGCTCGTCGCGCTGCTCGCGCTCGCGGCCGGCATCGCCGCCGCGGTCTTCCTGTACTCGCCGGCCCGGCGCGCAGCCCGCACCGACCCAACGTCGTGGCCGATGCGCGTGCTCGAAGCGGGTTTCTACGTCGAGTGGCTGACGCAGGCGGCTGCAGCACCGATGCTCGCCGTCGCGGGGCGCGTGTCGGACTTCGACACGCAGGTGACGGCACCGATCTCCGTTTCGGTGGGGGAGAGCGTTGACCTTGCCGCGAGCGGGCTCGGCTGGTTCCGCAACGCGCGGCTCGGACGCTACCTCGCAGGTGCGCTGGTGATCATCGCGGTCCTCGTGTTCCTGTCGGTGCTGGCAGCAACGGGGAACCTCTGGGTGCACACGGCATGAACGTGATCCTCTCGTCGATCATCTGGACGCCGCTGCTCTTCGCTGCGATCGCGCTCTTCCTTCCCGAGCGTGACGAGGAGCAGCGCGGACGCGTGCGGACGGTCGCGCTCGCCGGGGCGGGACTGAGCTTCTTCGTCACGGCGTTCTTCGCGATCCTCGGACAGATCGGGCTCGGCGAGGGCGGCGGGCTCTCCTCGGCATATCAGGAGTTCCACGCGTGGTTCTGGACGTTCCTGTTCCACGCCTACTACGACCTCACCGCGGACGGCATGACGCTCCCGCTGCTGGTGGTGACGACGACGGTGTTCGGGTGCGCCATCTTCCACTCCTGGAAGATCCACGAGCGGGTTCGCCTCTACGTGATCCTGATCCTCGTGCTCGAGACGGCCGTCAACGGCGTGCTGTGCTCCGCCGACTTCGCCCTGTTCGTTGCGTTCTGGGGACTCATGCTCGTGCCGATGTACGTGCTCATCCGTGTCTGGGGTGGGCCGGGTGCACGGCGCGCGGCGGCATGGTTCGCGGGATTCCAGGCGCTTGCGTTCGTGATGATCGTCGCGACAGTCGCGATCATCATCATCGAGGCGGGCAACCAGTCATCGGACATGGTGCAGGACCTCAAGACGTTCTCTGTGCCGGCGGAGACGATCGGTTTCTGGATGAGCTTCGCGGCGTTCGCAATCGCCATGGCCATCTTCCCGGTGCACACCTGGATGGTGGAGGCGCAGAGCAAGGCAAGCCCGGGCGTGGCCGCGATTCTCTCCGGCACGATGCTGCTGCTCGGCGCCTACGGCATGATGCGGATCAGCCTCGTGGTGTTCCCCGTCCCAGCGCACTATTACTCGTTCGCGATCACGGGCCTTGCGGTTGTCGGAGCGTTCTGGGGCAGCATCGGCGCGCTGCGACAGGACGAGTTGCGGCGCTTCGTCGCGTACATGAACGTCGCCCAGATGTCGATGGTCCTGCTCGCCATCGGCGCGGAGACATCGGTGGCGCTCGTCGGTGCGATTCTTCTGCTGGCTGCGCAAGGCTTCGCCTCCGCGATGCTCACGCTCATCAGCGGCGCCGTTGAGGAACGGACGCGAACCACGAGCATCCGGGCGATGGGCGGTCTCGTGGCGCAGGCGCCACGACTTGCGGGGTTCTGGCTCTTCGCCGCGCTCAGTGTCATTGGGATTCCCGCGCTCGCGGGATTCACCGCGGACTTCATGGTGTTCACCGGCTCGTTCCCCGAACACCGCATCGCGACGCTGCTCGTCATGGCGAGCGTGATCATCACGACGGGCGGGCTGCTGTGGGTCGCAAACCGCGTGTTCTTCGGACCGGTTCGCGAGCAGTTCGCCCGCGTCCGTGACGTGACGTTGCTCGACCTCACCGTGCTCATCCCGCTGGTCGGCGCTGTGCTGTTGTTCGGCATCCGCCCCGGCGCCATCATCCCGGTCATCAGCAACGGCGTGCTCGAGATCACCACACGGATCACCGGAGGGTGATGCGCCGGTGAGCTTCTCGCACGCCCTGACCCTCGCTCTGCTCCCCGAGCTCATGCTCGCCGGCGCCGCCGCGCTATCGGTCATCGTTGCCGTGGCGCGCCCGGGTCTCCGCCCTGACATTCACCGCTGGATCGCGTGCATCGGCATCGTCGGCTCGCTCGCCGCATGCGGGCTCATCCTGCTCGGGCTCCGCGGCGTCCAGTCCGGGGTTGCGATCACCGTCTGGAACGGCGGCCTCTCCGTCGACAGCTTCTCCGTGTTCATCGCGATCCTCGCCGGCGTCACCGCGCTGATCTCCTGCCTCATCAGCGACACACCGGTGCGTCGGATTCCGGCGCGGTCCAGCGCCTTCTACGGGCTCGTGCTGGTCGCGACCGCGGCCGTCGACGCAATCGCCGCTGAGCGCGACATGGTCACGTTCTTCATCACGCTCGCGCTGTTGCTCGTCTGTCTCGTCGGCATCGGAGCGCTCGTCAAGACCGATCCGCGCGGCGGTGTGTCGTCGTTCGAGCACCTGATCGAGGGGATGATCGGCACCGCGTGCGTGCTCTACGGCCTCGTCCTGCTGTACGGCGTCACCGGCAGCACGGATCTCTCAGCGGTCGTCGGCTCCGTGCACAGCGCCCCGGGCGTGGTGGCGCTGTCCATCGCGCTCGTGCTCCTCGGGCTGTGCGCGACATTCGGCGTCTTTCCGTTGCGCCAGTGGGTCGGACGCGTCGGTACCAACGTGCCCGCCGGTGCTGCCGGATTCATCATCGCGATGAGCGTCATCGGCGGGGGAGCGGCGATCGCTCGCGTGACCGTCTCGGGATTCGGAGCCGGTGTGCGGCCGTGGATGTGGCTCGTGTCCGTCATCGCGACGATCGCGCTCGCGCATGCTTCGCTCAGCGCGTTGCGCGAGACCTCGGTCTCGCGGCTGCTCGGGCAGCTCGTCAGCGCCCAGGCGGCGATGCTGCTGCTCGGGCTGCTCGCCTTCTCCACCGGATCGCTTGACGTCCCCGCCTACGGCATGACCGCGTTCCTCGCCGGCCTCGGGATCACGGCAGTGGCAACGTTGGCGGCGTATGGCGTCCTCGCGATGATCCAGGGGGCGGGTATCGAGGACGGGATCAGCGACGTGCGCGGCCTCGCGCACCGCTCCGCACCCGCGGCTCTGATGCTGTCGGTCGCCGTCGCGACGCTCGCCGGGGTCCCACCGCTCGCCGGATTCCTCTCGCGACTGCTGCTCGTGACGAGCGCTGCCGATGCGGGATACGGCTGGCTGGCCATCGTTGCCAGCGCTGCAACACTGCTCACCATCATTGCGGCGGCGCGCTTCATCGGCCTGCTGTATGACGATGCGGGCGACGAGGTGCCGTTCACCCTCGGCGCGACGCCCCCCGTGTCCCGGGTGGTCGCCGGTGCAGCGTGCTTTGCGGGGCTCGTGCTCGCGGTGCTCATTCAGCCGCTGCTCGCGGTGGCGACCGCGGGAGCCGGGCCACTGCGCTGATCGAACCCGAGCCTCGACAGGGTTCCTCGAGGCGGGACGGTCCCGCGGTGGCGCTCGCCGCCCTCACCCGGGTGGTCCGCGTGCTTGGACCGGCGCGAGGGCCCATCGCATCCGCGGTTGGCGCGCGCTGGTACGCGCGTCTCACGCCTGCCGAACGGGTCCGCGCGGCGGCCAATCATCACCGCCTGCAACCGCACCTTCGCTACGCGGAGGCCGCGACGCTGGCGCGCCGCTCCTACCAGGCGTACGTCGGGATGATCGTCGACTCGATGTGGGCAGAGCCGCTCACATCGGCCGAGACCCTCGCGAGGTTCCAAGTGCAGGGCGCCGAGAACCTCGAGGTCGGGGACCGCGCGAAGATGGTCGTCCTGCCCCATTTCGGCAACTGGGACATGGCGGCGAGCGCGTCGCTCGGCATGGGCCTGCACCTCAGCACGGTGATGGCGCCCGTGGTGTCGCCGGGGATCACGGAGATGGTGGCGCTGTCTCGGCAACGCAAGGGACTCGAGATCTTCACCGTGCGCCAGGCTGCGCGCGGTCTGTTTCGAGCGCTCCGCCGTGGGCGGACGGTCGCGCTGATGCTGGACGTCCCCGAGGCGGGGCCGACCGTCGTCGTGCCGTTCTGTGGCGGCCCGGTGCGCTGTAGCGCGGTACCCGCGCGGCTCGCCGCGGCGACCGGGGCGGCGATCATCCCCGTGACGTGCCGGCGCGAGGGCGGGGGATGGGCGCTCGAGATCCATCCCGCAGTGTCGCTCGATGGTGACGACGCGACGGTGATGGCCCGTGTGGCAGCGCAGGTGGAGCCCGCGATCCGGGCTCATCCCGACCAGTGGTATCCCTTCCACCACGTGTACGCCGACGACGACGGCGCCGGGACTCTGGCTCAAGACGCTGTCCGGGACTAAACTCGACTGCGCATGGCTGGCAATATCGCCGCTGCGGCGGGGTGCGCCGCCGGGTATCTGATCGGTTCGGTGCCCTTTGGTCTGATCGTCGGCAAAGCTGTCGGCGGGCGCGATGTTCGCGACTTCGGCAGCGGCAACATCGGCGCCACCAACGTGGTGCGAACGATCGGCGCGCGTGCCGGCGCGTTGACGTTCGGGCTCGATGTCGCCAAGGGCGCGGCAGCGGTCGGGATCGCCCGCCGCCTCGGTGCCGACCCGACCGCACAGGCAGCCGCCGGTCTCGCCGCCTGCATCGGACATGCCTGGCCCGTCTTCGCCCGTTTTCGTGGCGGGAAGGCGGTCGCGACGGCGGCAGGCGCGCTGATCGTCGTGTCACCGCAGGCGTTCGTGTTCGCGGCGGCGGGTGGTGTGGGCGGTCTCGTCCTGACACGCACGGTGTCGGTTGGGTCGCTGGCCGCAGCCGGTGTCGGGACGGTCGGTGGAGCGCTCGCGTCGTTGCGCGCGCACGACCCGATCCCCGTGGCGTTTGCGTCGCTTGCCGCGACGCTCGTCGTGGTACGCCACATCCCGAACATCCGCCGCCTCGGGCGAGGCGAGGAGCCCAAGCTGTCGAGCCGTCTTCTCGGCGGCTCCTGACGGCCGCGTGAGCAACGCCGGCCCAGCGGTCTCGCGTGCCCTCAGCGTCGTTGACCGCGTCAGCGCTGTCGCGCGGGCATTGACCACGACAACGGGTGGTGTCGTCGCCCTCCAACGCGAAGTGGTCCGGACGGCCGCGACGCTCGCCGGCGACGGCGCCACCGCCGCGCTCGCGCTGCGCGACGACGACCGCTTCGTGCTTGCGAACCTCGATCTGCCGGCGGAGACGGTCTTCACGGGAGGCTGGGAGCGTTCGCCGGAGCTGCTGTCGGGAAAGCGCCTTCACCGGCTCGTCCCAGGCGAGGGATCGCTGCTGGTGCTGCCGATGTTCTACGGCGGCGACGTGATGGGCGCGCTTGCGGTGCTGTCGCCACAGCAGGCGCCGCGTCGCAGCTACGATACCGAGGACGTTCTGGCCAGTCTTGCCGGTAACGCGGCGATAGCCATGGAGAACGCGCGTCTCTACGAGCAGGAGCGCGAGACGGTGCGACGTCTTCGCCAGCTCGACGCCATGAAGTCGAACTTTCTCTCGACGGTGCAGCACGAGATGCGGACACCGCTGACCGCGATCCTCGGGCTCAGCGACCTCATCGACATGTGCTGGGACACGTGGAACGACCCCTCGAAGCTCGACGCGCTGCGCGACATCCAGGTTGCCGCAAAGAACCTGGACGGGATCGTCGAGACGATCATCGACTTCTCGGCCGACGACGGACCGGTGCTGGCGCTGGCGCTCGGCGACGTCTCGCTGGCCGTCGCGGCTCACGCCGCGATCGAGACGATTGGCGAGCGCCACAAAGGCGGATTGCCCATTCCCGCGAGCGTCGACGTTGCCGACGACATCAGGCTTGCCGCGGATCCCGACCGGCTTGGGCAGGTGTTGCGCGCGCTCATCGACAACGCCGTGAAATTCAGCGACGGCGAGGGGAGCGTCCTCGTGCGCGGGACGCGTGCCGGCGAGGGTGTCGTGCTGGTGGAGGTCATCGACCACGGCATCGGCATTCCCGATGCGGACGCCGAGCGTGTCTTCGACCGGTTCTTCCAGGTGGACAACACCGCGACACGGCGTTTCGGCGGGACTGGCATGGGCCTTGCACTCGTGAAGCGCGTCGTCGACGCGCACGGTGCGACGATCGAGATCGACAGCCGGGTGGGTGAGGGCACGCGTGTCGTGCTGCGCTGGCCGGAGCGCGCGGCGCCGAGTGCCTCCTCCGTGCCGGTACAATAACGGCGGTCGCGCTAGGCGGGGCGTTAGCGGTGCCCTGTACCCGCAATCCGCTATAGCGGGGCTGAATTCCCCACCGAGGGGGCGCGTTGTCGGGTCTGCTCCGGACGCGCCGGCGTTGACGACTGGGTCCCGCGCAGCTCGGGCCCGTGAACCCCGTCAGGTCCGGAAGGAAGCAGCGGTAAGCGGTTCCCCGGGGGTGCCGTGGGGCAACCTGGTCTGAGCCGGTCGTACGGGTGAGCGCCGGCGGCGAGCCAACGACGTGGGGTGCGCGACTACCTCACACCCCGACGGTGCTCCCGCCTCGTGGGAGCAGCCGTCACTGCGACAATGCCGCCTACCTTCAGTGACCATGCGGAGGGGTCCCACCATCGACCGTCGGCTGATCGAGCTGTGGTGGGGTGACGTGCCGGCACGTGCGGCGCGCCTCGTCGGAGCGCTCGGGTTTGTGCTCCGCGACGGCGAGTATCTCGAGGCGGTTCCGCCCGCTGCCGCTTATGCGCCTCCAGTCGCGCTGCTCATCGGGCTGCTGGTGGGGTGGCTGCACCCGCTGGCGCAGGATCCCTTCACAACATCGCCTGTGCTCATGGCGCTCGCGCTGGCCGTCGGGACGCTCAGTGCCGGTATTGGCGCGTGGCTCTTCGCCGGCTATGCGGTGGGGGAGCTGTTCGCCGCGCGAGGTGCCCCGTTCGGTGGCGGCACGACGAGCGACGTCAAGACGTACGCGGCGCTCCTGCTCTGCGACATCGTCTTCGCGATGCTCGTCGTGATCATCCCGATCACCGCGCGGGCACTCGCTGCCGAAGTCAGCGCTCGGTGGTTTCCCAAGCGCGGGGATCTGCCGACCCATGCGATCGCAGTGGGTGCCGTGGCGGCCCTCGCCTTTGCCTGGGCGCAGGGCGCGCTCGTCCTGACGCGGCCGTTCTTCACGTGGCACGGTCTTGCGATCCCGACCGCCGAGGTGCAGGCGCTGCAGCTCGCGGCCGTTCTGCTGCCGACGATTGCGGCGGTGGCGATGGCGGTCCGAGCCGTCCTCGAGACGCGCCTGATACCCGTCGCGGTCGCGCGGCCGGCAGGGCAGCTGCGCTCGGCGCGCGCACCGCTCCCGCCGCCGATCTCGCTGGCATTGCGCGTCGCCTTTGCGGTCTTCCTGCTCGCGGGGCTGATGGACTCCTGGATCGACGCGCTCCTGGTGGCGATCGCCATGACGGCCCTGCTGGTGCTCCGTGAGCCCGCGCTTCGAAAGATCGAGACGCAGCTGGTCGTGGTGCTCCGACTGCCGGTCCTGCCGAGGCTCGTCGCAGGCGCGCTGATCAGCGTGGTGCTCGCCGTGGTCGTTGTCGGCGTCTTCGGCGCCGACGGCTTCGTGCGCCCGATCGTGGTGTCGACGCTGATTTCCCTGATCGTCTTCAGCCTCCTGCTTCCGGACAGCATCATTGGCGCAGTGCGTACGCAGCCCTCGCCGCCACCGCTCGCGCCGCCGGAGGCGGCCGCCGCGACGTGAGCCTCGCTCTCTATCGCCGCTACCGTCCGCAGCGCTTCGCCGACCTCGTCGGCCAGGAGGTCGTCGCGCAGACGCTCCTCAACGAGGTGCGCTCCGGAGGCCTCGCGCATGGCTATCTCTTCGCCGGGGTGCGCGGGACCGGCAAGACGTCGACCGCGCGGATCCTCGCTCGCGCGGTCAACTGCGAGGCGCTGGTCGACGGTGAGCCGGACAACACGTGCGCCTCGTGCCTCGAGATCCTGTCGGGCGCGGCCGTGGATGTCCTCGAGATCGACGCGGCGAGCAACCGCAGCATCGATGACATGCGCGAACTGCGCGAGCGAGTTGGCTACCTGCCGGCGTCGTTGCGCCGCAAGGTCTACATCATCGACGAGGCGCACATGCTCACCACGGACGCGTGGAACGCCTTCCTCAAGACGCTCGAGGAGCCGCCGCCGCACGTGCTGTTCATCCTCGCGACCACCGAGCCGCACAAGGTGCCGGAGACCATCCGTTCCCGGGTACAGCGCTTCGACTTCCGGCGCGTGCCGGGGCCGGCCATCGAAAAGCTGTTGACGGATGTCGCGGCCAAGGAGTTCGAGGAGATCGACCCCGATGCGGTGCTGCTCCTCGCGACCGCAGCGCAGGGCAGCCTCCGCGACGCGCTCGTGCTGCTCGAGCAGGCGCTCGGCGCGGGCGAGCGTCCGGTCACGGTCGCGGTGGCCCGGCGTTCGCTCGGTCTGACGGACCCGTCGATCCTCCATGCACTGGTCACGTCGCTCGCCGGTGCCGACCCTGCAGGGACTTTGCGTGCGGCTGCTGCGGCGTTCGACGCCGGCGCGGATCCTCGCCAGCTCTTCCGCGACGTCGCGCGCCTGGCGCGGGCGGCGGAACTCGTGGCGCTCGGCTATCCGGAGGGAGCCTCGGTGGGACCCGACGAGGTGGCCCTGGTCGCCGACCTGGGAGCCATCGCCCCGGCCGGCCTCTGGCTCCGCCTGCTCGAGCTCGTCGCCGAGGCGGAGATGAACCTGCGCCAGTCTATCGACGCTCGGATGCTCGTCGAGGTGTGCCTGCTGCGTGCGCTGCGGCCGCCCGCTGCCGACGGGGAGTTGGCCGGCATGGCTGCGCTCGAGGCACGCGTCGTGGCGCTCGAGCGCGGCGGTGGGGGCGTGGCCGCGCCTGCCGGGAGGCGGAGCGGCGGGACGGAGCCTGGGGTGGAGTCTTCGCCTGCCGTGGCGCCTGCGCCGGTTACCGGGTCAGTGCGGGCGGATCGGGTCGTGGCGACCGCGCCGGTCGAACGAGTGGTCACAGAGGCGGCGGGAAATGTCCGCACACCGGCCGCGGTGCCTGCTTCCGCTGAACCGGCAGCTCCTGCGCCGGACGCGGGCAGCGCCGAGCCTGTCGAGCCCGAACCTTCCGACGCGGTGGAGGTCACCGGTCGTCGGGATCTTTCCAGCGTGGGCGGCTGGGCCGCCGAGTGGCCGGTGGTGATCGAGGCTGTCGCCCGGGCCAACAAGGGCCTTGCGGGCGTACTCCGCGATTGCAAACCGGTGGCCGCCGACGCGACGAGCGTGACCATCGGCACCCAGGGACGCTTCCACCTCGAGCAGATCAGCGACAAGGAGAAGCGCGCGATCATCGCGACTGCGCTGACGAGCATCGGTGGACGCGCTATCGAGGTGCTGACGCAGTTCACCGGCGAGGAGCGTCCCCGCGGAGCGACCGGGACGGTGAGCGATGTCACACAGGCGGTGCTCGACACCTTTGCGGGGAGCCGGGTCACCGCCACGCGACTGCACGACGAGAGCGACACGCGGCGCCTTGGCGCGCCGCGATCGGTCGACGGTGCGTAGACTGCCCAATCGAGGTCCCCTATGAAGAACCAGCAGCAGATGATGAAGCAGCTCCAGCAGGTGCAGGCACGCATGGCCAAGATGCAGGAGGAGCTCAACGACGTCACCGTCACCGGGACAGCCGGAGGCGGCGTGGTCACGGTCACGGCTGACGGGCACCAGAAGCTCCTCGCGGTGGCGATCGAGCCTGAGGCTCTCGAGGAGGGCGCTGAGATGCTCTCCGACCTGATCCTGGCCGCCTGCAATGACGCGCTCGACAAGTCGCGCGCGGCCGCGGCGGCGAATATGTCGCAGCTCACCGCGGGGTTGGGTCTTCCTCCCGGGTTGCTCTGACCGGGATCCGCTGCGCGTGATGAGGGAGCCGGCGCATGGCGCTCGTCCCTGAGGCCGTCGAGCGACTCGCTGCGGAGTTCGGACGATTGCCCGGCATCGGGCCGAAAACCGCGCAGCGACTGACGTTCTTCTGCCTGCGTGCGTCGGCTGATATGTCTCAGCGTCTCGCCGGGGCGCTGAACAACCTCCATGCCGCAGTGCGGCCTTGTTCGCGGTGCTTCTTCATCGCCGATGGGCCGCTCTGCGCGATATGTAGTGATGCGAAGCGCGATGCATCGTTGTTGTGTGTTGTTGAGGAGGCGCTCGATGTCCTGGCGGTGGAGCGCAGCGGGGAGTTCCACGGGCTCTACCACGTGCTCGGCGGAGCCCTGTCTCCCATGGACGGCATCGGACCGGACGAACTGCGGATCCGCGAACTGGAGAGCCGGGTCGGGGAGGGTGAGATACACGAGGTCGTCATCGCCACCGACCCTGATGTCGAAGGGGAAGCGACCGCGTACTACGTCGCCGAACGACTCGCGGGGCTCGGCGTGACCGTGTCCCGGCCCGCGCACGGACTGCCCGCGGGATCCGATCTGGAATACGCGGACGAGCTCACCATGGCGCGTGCTTTCGCGGGGCGCCGGGCGATCTGAGCCGGCGTCTTCGGGTCGTCGGGGGCCGGAACTTACCAAGCTATCGGCGGTTTATCCGAGCCGGTGACCATCTTTCTGGCACCTGGACCGCGCCGGTGACCACCTTTCCGGCACCTGGACCGCGCCGTCACGCCGGACGCTCTTGTGCCAAGACGCCATCAGAGCCCGTGGAACGGATCGACGGCCGTGTGCGTAGCTCTTCCAGCCGTGTATCGCCGCCTTCCGCTTCTGATTCCGCTTGTCATCGCCTTGGCGATGGCCGGGTGCGCATCGACCGGTCCAGCTCCGAGCGCCACCCTGCGGTATCCAATCGTGGGTGGGCCTCCGTTGGCCACGCCTGCTTCGGCCACGCGTGGTCCTGTCACCCCTATTCCCAGCGGTGATGGGGTGGTCGTTGGCGGGCTGTACCGCTGCTTCGCTGTACCGCCCGCGCTGTCCGGGCCACCGGCACGCGTCGCCGGGACGGTGGACGTCTTCCGTGGCCCGCTTCCCGGTCTGCCGGACGAGATCGTTCCAACCACTGGCGAGTACAGACTCGATCTTCCGCCCGGTCCGTACGAGCTGGTGGGTCACTGGGCCGGCAGCCTCCTGGCACCGCCGGTGGCGCGGGTGACTGTGTCCCGGGGCACGATCATTCCGCAGAACCTCGTCTACCTGGACTGCAAGTAGCGCGAGTCGCCTTCAATGCCGGACACCGGACAGACGGGCCATGCGACCCCCGACACGATGCCTGCGTGTCAGTTCTGCCGGCCTTCCACACAGGACTCGACGACGTTCGTTACGGGTCTGACGCCACGGAGGTCTACCACGACCGGAGCGAGTGTTTGCGCGGTCAGAAGATCCTCGCGGACCACACGCAGACGACCGGGAAGGGTGGGCGACGGCTGTGCTCCGAGTGCCGCAAGTACGGAGCCGTCTGAACGTGATGGTGCTTCATGTGGACGGAATCCCTGGAACTCTCGAGGCGGTCAGAGTCCCCGATCCGCATCGCGGCCGGCATCTCGACTTGACCTGGGCCCTCCAGATCGGTAAACTCCGGGGGTTGCCCGCTCGGGGGTGCTCCCGACGGCCGCGTTGCCAGGGATTCCATTGTGGACTTGGCGCGCCATGAACCTTGACACTTGAAGAGTGGAGACGACTTTCCGCGAAGGCCTTGGGTCTCGTGCGATAAGCACGGACCGGCGTAGGCCTCGTCAAAGCATGTCTACGACCCGGTTATACCGGGACACAGACGTATTCATGGAGAGTTTGATCCTGGCTCAGGATTAACGCTGGCGGCGTGCATGAAACATGCAAGTCGAGCGCGGTGTGATGCGGGGTAACCCAATTCACATCTAGCGGCGAACGGGTGAGTAACACGTGAGCAACCTACCTTTGAGTTGGGGATAGCCCTGCGAAAGCAGGATTAATACCCGATGTGGTCACAACAGGACATCCTGATGTGAGTAAAGGCGCAAGCCGCTCAATGACGGGCTCGCGGCCTATTAGCTTGTTGGTGGGGTAACGGCCTACCAAGGCGATGATGGGTAGCTGGTCTGAGAGGACGATCAGCCACACTGGGACTGAGACACGGCCCAGACTCCTACGGGAGGCAGCAGTTAGGAATTTTCCGCAATGGGCGAAAGCCTGACGGAGCAACGCCGCGTGAGTGATGAAGACCTTCGGGTTGTAAAGCTCTGTCGGAGGGGAAGAACACAATGACGGTACCCTCCAAGAAAGCCCCGGCTAACTACGTGCCAGCAGCCGCGGTAATACGTAGGGGGCGAGCGTTATCCGGATTTACTGGGCGTAAAGCGCGTTAAGGCGGCCGACAAAGTTGGTGGTGAAATTTCAGGGCTCAACTCTGAAACTGCCTCCAATACTGGTTGGCTTGAGTGCGAGAGAGGAAGGTGGAATTCCCGGTGTAGTAGTGAAATGCGTAGATATCGGGAGGAACACCAGTGGCGAAGGCGGCCTTCTGGCTCGCAACTGACGCTGTAGCGCGAAAGCGTGGGGAGCGAACGGGATTAGATACCCCGGTAGTCCACGCCCTAAACGATGTGCACTAGGTGTTGGGCGTATTGACGCGCTCAGTGCCGCAGCTAACGCATTAAGTGCACCGCCTGGGGAGTACGGTCGCAAGATTAAAACTCAAAGGAATTGACGGGGGCCCGCACAAGCAGCGGAGCATGTGGTTTAATTCGAGGCAACGCGAAGAACCTTACCCAGGTTTGACATGCATTCGAAAACCGTGGAAACACGGTCCCCGAAAGGTGGATGCACAGGTGGTGCATGGCTGTCGTCAGCTCGTGCCGTGAGGTGTTGGGTTAAGTCCCGCAACGAGCGCAACCCCTGTGGTTAGTTGTATTTTCTAGCCAGACTGCTGGGAGAAACCCAGAGGAAGGTGGGGATGACGTCAAGTCATCATGCCCTTTATACCTGGGGCTACACACATGCTACAATGCCCAGTACAACGGGCTGCGACACCGCGAGGTGAAGCCAATCCCTTAAAGCTGGGCCCAGTTCGGATTGCAGGCTGCAACTCGCCTGCATGAAGTCGGAGTTGCTAGTAACCGTGGGTCAGCACACCGCGGTGAATATGTTCCCGGGCCTTGTACACACCGCCCGTCACACCACCCGAGTTTGGTGCACCCGAAGTCGCTGGCCGAACCCGCAAGGGACGGAGGTGCCGAAGGTGTGCCCGGTGAGGGGGGTGAAGTCGTAAATGTTGCGACCCACGCCGGCAACGGCGTTGGTAAAATTTGGCTGTATGCTGGAAACCCCGCCTGTATCCCACACTACTCGCACAGAAATGTGCAGTGAAAATGTGTTGGGTGATGCGGACAATCAGCAGGGAAGTCGCTCGGTTTTGAACACCGAGTTGACCCCTCAGAGACTACACGCCGAACTCCTCGCAGCAAACGTTTCAGTCTCCCGCGCGTACCTCTTGGGCGCTATGCATGATGCGACGATCAGCACGCTTCACCGGACAGTCCGATTTGGACAGTCCGATCCGGAGTGGTTGAACGGTGTCGCAACTCTGTGCCGAGCAATCGGTCAGAAGTCATGGATATACCGAGAGGGCAAGACGCGCAACCTGTGGATCCTCGAGACGTCAGCCCGCTGGCTCGCGTCCGAGACATCCCTCACCTCAACAGAAGAGTGCCTTGCATATACGCGAGGTTACTTCGATACCGAGGGCGGGGTGCCTCACAATCCGGCAGCGAGGTTCTACATTCAACTGGTGCAGAAGAACGCAGCTGACATCAGCAAGCTCAAGGTGATGCTCGAACAACTCGGCATCGCGTGCGGCAAGCTACACAATCCAAGCGCCGGCATCGATGACGAGCTCTGGCGGTTCTATGTGGCTGCCAGGTCGCACCGAACATTCGTGGAGCGCGTGAGCTCCTGGCACCCGCAAAAGCGGCGGAGACTGGAACTATGGCTTCAACGCCAGGATGCGAGGATGAAGATATAGTCCATGCCCTGTGGCGACATGGGGAACACCATGAACAAGGTAGCCGTACCGGAAGGTGCGGCTGGATCACCTCCTTTTAGGGAGTGGCCCGAGTGCGTACGTGCAGCAATGCGCGTCACGGCACGGACCAGTCAACTCAAGTCGCGCAGTAACGCGTCGTGCAGAACCGCCAAGAGTAGCGAGCAATCGCGAAGAGTAACGGGATGTAATGCGACGTGGTCCACATGCCAAAGCGTGTGGGGAGGCCGGCCAGCAGGCAGTGGGAATCTGCAGAAAAAATACCGCGTCAGGAGCACGGTGCTCCAGGCGTCGAGGCTACTATGTCGCCTCGCGGAAATCGCTCCACGCTTCAGCGGTCAAGGGGACCGGCTGCGCCGGGCCCACTCGGGCCTTTAGCTCAGTTGGTGAGAGCGCACGGCTGATAACCGTGAGGTCTGTGGTTCGAATCCACAAAGGCCCACGCTCGTATCCGATCGGGGATGTAGCTCAGCTGGAAGAGCACCTGCTTTGCAAGCAGGGGGTCGCCGGTTCGAGCCCGGCCATCTCCACGGGCAACACTCCCTTCCGCTTTGTTCCGCCGACCGCAGTGGCCGGCCTTTTGTACGTTGACACGAGAATAGCGAGTTCTGCGAGAACACTGGACGCTTCCGTCGTCCAGAGTTCAAGTGAGAATCCTCAAACAAATCAACAAGCCAGGCGAATACACGTGTCGTGTCGAGGTGACGCATTGACGTCACCAGGCCTCCTGCAGTCATTGAACAGTGACGATAGGAAAGGTCAAGCTACTAAGGGCACACGGTGGATGCCTTGGCACCAAGAGCCGATGAAGGACGTAGCGTTGTTGCGATAAGCCTCGGGTAGCTGCTAGCAAGCATTCGATCCGGGGATTTCCGAATGGGGCAACCCACCTGGAGGAATGTCCAGGTACTCCCGGTTGAATATATAGACCGGGTAGAGGGCACGCGGAGAACTGAAACATCTAAGTATCCGCAGGAAAAGATGTTATCCCCTGAGTAGTGGCGAGCGAAAAGGGGTGAGGCTAAACCGAGACGGCGTGATAGCCGGCAGGCGTTTCCGTCTCGGGGTCGCGGGACCTCATCGTTTCCTCTGCCGAGGAAGCAAGGAGTTACAAAGTCGATGTCTAGCCGAACGGCATTGGAAAAGCCGGCCGCAGAGGGTGACAGCCCCGTACGCGAAAGGCAATCGACCTCCTTTGAGAGTTCCCAAGTACCACGGAACACGTGGAATTCTGTGGGAATCTGGGCGGACCATCGTCCAAGCCTGAATACTCTTGGTGACCGATAGTGAACAAGTACCGTGAGGGAAAGGTGAAAAGCACCCCAGACGGGGAGTTAAAAGTACCTGAAACCGTGTGCTTACAAGCCGTGAGAGGGCTATGCCCCTAGTGGGAATGCCTGATTGCGTGCCTTTTGTAGAATGAGCCGGCGAGTTACTTCCATGTGGCGAGGTTAAGGGGTTGACACCCGGAGCCGTAGCGAAAGCGAGTCTGAATAGGGCGTGATCACCGTAATGGTGATGGTAGTCGCATGGAGTAGACCCGAAACCGAGTGACCTATCCATGGTCAGGGTGAAGCGCGGGTAAGACCGCGTGGAAGCCCGAACCGACCCCGGTTGAAAACGCGGCGGATGAACTGTGGATAGCGGTGAAATGCCAATCGAACTCGGATATAGCTGGTTCTCCTCGAAATGCATTTAGGTGCAGCGTCGTCGATGGGTTTGTGGCCGGTAGAGCACTGAATGGGCTAGGGGCGATTACCTCGTTACCAAACCCAACCAAACTCCGAATGGCAACAAACTTTCCGGCGGCAGTGAGACGGTGGGGGCTAAGCTTCATCGTCGAAAGGGAAACAGCCCAGACCACCGGCTAAGGTCCCAAATCGCAAGCTAAGTGGAAAAGGATGTCACGGTGTCCAGACAACCAGGATGTGGGCTTAGAGGCAGCCACCATTTAAAGAGTGCGTAACAGCTCACTGGTCGAATGTCGTGGCGCCGACAATGATCGGGGCTCAAGCTTGCAACCGAAGCCGTGGATGGCCTTCCTTCACTGGAAGGTCGTGGTAGAGGAGCGTTCTGTTTGCTGCGAAGCCTGACCGTAAGGACGGGTGGAGCGGACAGAAGTGAGAATGCCGGCACAAGTAGCGAGAAACGCGTGAGAAACGTGTTCGCCGTAAACCTAAGGTTTCCTGGGCTACGTTAATCGACCCAGGGTCAGTCGGGACCTAAGCCGAGGCCGAAAGGCGTAGGCGATGGACAGTTGGTCAACATTCCAACACCGCCGCTGGTTCGTTATCAGCAATGGGGGAACGGGGAAGGATAGGCCTGACGGGGCGACGGTTGTCCCCGACGGAGCCTCTTAGGGGGTCATGTAGGCAAATCCGCATGGCACTAACCCCGAGAAGGATCCCAAGACACCTAGTGTCGATGGGGCCGATTCCATGCCTCCAAGAAAAGCCTCTAGCGAGAACCACGGCGCCCGTACCGCAGACCGACACAGGTAGGTGGGAAGAGGATTCCAAGGCGATCGAGGGAAACGTGGCTAAGGAACTCGGCAAAATGTCCCCGTAACTTCGGGAGAAGGGGAGCCCTTGGCGGTGATCCGATTTACTCGGTGAGCTGACGAGGGCCGCAGAGAAAAGGCCCATCCGACTGTTTACTAAAAACACAGGTCTCTGCTAAAGCGTAAGCTGACGTATAGGGGCTGACGCCTGCCCGGTGCCGGAAGGTTAAGTGGAGGGGTGCAAGCTCTGAAATGAAGCCCCGGTAAACGGCGGCCGTAACTATCAACAATGACCGTGGTAGTTATAAAACCCGGCTATTTGCTGGAATATCCGAGAATCCCGCGCTACTGCAGTGCGCAGTGACAATGCGACGGGTGCGGACAATCAGCAGGAAAGACTGCTCAGTGCGAGCAGAATCCTCAGAGGCCATACGCCGGGCTCTCTTGTACAAGGCAAGAGGGATGAGATGGTCCGATCTCATGGGCGACCATGAGAGCTGGTACCCAATCCAGCCACTCCAGGCCGGCGCCTGGAGGAGCAACAACAATGAACGGTCCTAAGGTAGGACAGTAGCTGCCTTAGTAAAATCTGGCTATATGCTGGAAAACCCGAGAATCCCGCGCTACTGCATCGTGCAGTGACAATGCGATGGGTGCGGACAATCAGCAGGAAAGACTGCTCCGTTGAGCAGAATCCTCAGAGACCATACGCCAGACATCTCAACGCGAGCTGAAGATATGGTCCCATCTGCATGGCGACATGCAGGGAGGTCGTGGAACAACCTCCGCTCAGGCAACAAGTCTGGGTCAAGGATTTAAGCGAAATTCCTTGTCGGGTAAGTTCCGACCCGCACGAATGGCGTAACGAGATGGGCGCTGTCTCGGCCACGTACTCGGCGAAACTGAAGTACCTGTGAAGATACAGGTTACCCGCAGCAGGACGGAAAGACCCCGTGGAGCTTTACTATAACTTGCCACTGAAATGGGGTCCAGCATGTAGAGGATAGCTGGGAGACTGTGAAGTCGGGCCGCTAGGTTCGGTGGAGTCAACCTTGGAATACCAGCCTTGCTGGATTTTATTTCTAACCGGCGCCGTTATCCGGTGTCGGGACCGTGGCAGGCGGGTAGTTTGACTGGGGCGGTCGCCTCCCAAACGGTAACGGAGGCGCCCAAAGGTTCCCTCAGCCTGGATGGAAATCAGGCCTTGGCGTGTAATGGCGTAAGGGAGCTTGACTGTGAGGCCGACAAGCCGAGCAGGGACGAAAGTCGGGCATAGTGATCCGACGGCTCTGAATGGAAAGGCCGTCGCTCAACGGATAAAAGCTACCCCGGGGATAACAGGCTGATCTTGCCCAAGAGTCAATTTGTGGCTCCCCGCTCGAGTGATCGAGCGGTAAACTGTGGCTCATATCGGTGAAGCCCGAACCAGACCAGTCTGGTGGGTAATACCGAGGGAAGGATGCGAGCTGTAGGACTGACGTTGTTCTGCATGCTACGTTCGGACGTGATTCCGAATACGCAACGCGAGCATCCCCTGTAACGACTTCTCGCACGAGCGAGAGATGGAGGGCACTGCCGGCAACGGTAAATCTACGTCCTCCATAACACGCCACTGTCTCGAAAGAGACAAAGGTATAGTCTGCACTGCAAGGAATTGCAGAGCGTCACATCGACGGCAAGGTTTGGCACCTCGATGTCGGCTCGTCGCATCCTGGGGCTGGAGTAGGTCCCAAGGGTTGGGCTGTTCGCCCATTAAAGCGGTACGCGAGCTGGGTTTAGAACGTCGTGAGACAGTTCGGATCGTATCCGCTGTGGGCGCAGGAGATTTGAGGAGAGCTGACCTTAGTACGAGAGGACCGGGTTGGACGGACCGCTAGTGCACCAGTTGTTCTGCCAAGAGCATCGCTGGGTAGCCATGTCCGGATGGGATAAGCGCTGAAAGCATCTAAGTGCGAAGCCCACTCCAAGATAAGATCTCCCACCGGAAAACCGGGTAAGACCCCAGAGAGACCATCTGGTTGATAGGCCGCGGGTGTAAGAGAGGTGACTCTTTGAGCTGAGCGGTACTAATCGGTCGAGGGCTTGACCTCCTATCCCACTTTTCAGCGACGAGTGGGATGGCGCCAATGGTGGCGCCGCAGGACCGTGCATAGCCTGGCAGAGCGCTCGAGTAGCGCATTAGGATTCTCCGACGGAGAGCGCAAGAGCTTCCGTGGACCAGACTCGCATTCTCACTCGTCATGAGAGAGATATCCGGTGATCATAGCGGTGGGGAAACACCTGTTCCCATCCCGAACACAGCAGTTAAGCCCACCAGCGCCGATGGTACTGCCCTGGCAACGGGGTGGGAGAGTAGGTCGTTGCCGGGTATCTCTCTTTTGTTTCTAGCCCCGCGAGGGGCTTTTTTGTACTCAAGAACGTGGCCGATGACCGCCGGGCCTCGACGCCTGAGCTCCCGGAGAGTAGGTAAGCCCGGCGACGCGTCGAGTCGCATTCGGGCCCGACCCTCTTGAGCGTACCGACGAACCGTGCTTTGCTTCAGCGAGATGGAAGTCCGAAGTGCCGTGTGGATGGCCGTTTCTCGCTGGGTCCTGGGAGCGCAGGCGATCTTGTTTGTCGCTGCGGGTGCCTTCGTGGCAGTTGCTGGAGGCCTTTCGGTGGTGGCGCAGCGACCGTGCCCTGAGCGTTCGATCGACTGCCCGAGCGGATACGGCGGCCTCGTGCTGTACCTGGGCTTGGTAGTCCTCGGCGTCGGCCTGGTCATCGGCGTTTGCGCCTTGCGTTTTCGACACCCGATAGCCCGTTTGATGGCGTCGCTGTGCGAACTCGGGATTCTGGGCCTGGCGGTCATGAGGGGCCTCAACGCGTGGACTCTGATTCCGCTGGCGTTGTGCTGTTTGACTTTGACCGGCGCCTTCGCGGCGGAGCGCTCAGGACTGCCCCCGCCGGCGCCGAGAGCTACGATTCAGCGGCGAGCGGCACCTCTGAGGAGGAGATCCAGGTCAGCTGGACGTCATACGGCAGCCTCGCGTCGTCAGCCCCGCGGGACAGGACACCCAACTTCAAACTGCGTGACACCTACCTCAGGTCGCGAGAGATTTCGCGCGCCGGCCATCGGTATTTCATCGTGACGCGTCCCGACTGGACCGTCCAGCGATTCCGGCAAAACCCGCAGTCAGGTGAAGCGGAACCCGTCGACAGCATTCCCGGCGGCGATCCGGAGTCGTAAACGACGGCCCTCTCCTCCGACTCAGCCCACAGGGCAATGGGACGAGATACCGCGAGGGCGGTTGCTGCGAACTAAGGGTTCTGTGGTGGTGCGCACTCGTTCACGAGCGGCAGGAAGGCGTTGAAGAAGCTCGGATTCCCGTTCTCGTAGGCTTTGATTCTTCCGTTGTCGAGAGTCTCACAACCGCTGTCGCTGAACCAGAGATCCACGTCAGGTTGGCCAGCATAGGCGAACGCGAGGATCGACGCCGAGTCGTCTGCTGCGGGGCAGTGATACGTCCCTTGAGGCAGCGCCGTGCTGATCGCGTCGATGACGACTGCCAGATCAACGGCCTCATTCGTCACAACGTCAACGCTCGCGTAAAGGGATCCATTGGGCGAATAGCGGCAGATCAGGCCGCCCACAGGGCTCAGCGGAACAAGCTTATCTCCGGTATACGAGTTGACCACGTCCTTGCTAGAGCCGAGCACCGGTCGGCAGCCACTCGACACCAGAACGTGCACTGGCGCTTGCTTGGGGGTCGCGACTACTGGCTGACTCGCGCACGAAGTCGCCACCGCAGCGAGGACGCCGAGCATCGGGATCAATTTCAGAGGTCGTTGGCAGTTCATGGGTGGTGACCTGTTCCGGTCGATGGTACGCAGCGCGGAATGACGCGGTTCCGGCTTCAGCAGCGCGCCCTCGCACAAGGCTTCGCTTCCAGAAAGAAAGCCGATAAGCTCATTGCCGCTCACCGTCACACATCCACACGCAGGGGCGATGACAACGGACTTCGATAAGGGCTACTGGGAATCACACTGGCAGCAAGCGGAGGCTGATGGACGCGGCGTCGCAGCGAATCCGTATCTCGCACGAGAGCTCGGTGGGCTTACGCCGGGCACGGCGTTGGATGCAGGTTGTGGTGAAGGCGCAGAGGCGATGTGGCTTGCGGGCGAGGGCTGGCGTGTCACCGGAGCCGATATCTCTGCCGAAGCCCTCGCGCGTGCGTCAGTTCGGGCGACAAAGGAGGCTCTGGCGCTCGATCGCGTGCAATGGATCGAGGCGGATCTGAGCGTCTGGGAACCCGACACGCCGTTCGACCTGGTCACCACGCACTATGCACATCCCGCGATGCCGCAACTCGCCTTCTACCAGCGCGTCGCCAGTTGGGTTGCACGCGGCGGAACACTCCTCATCGTCGGGCACCTGCGGAATACAGAGAAATCAGCCCACGGCGACAGCCACCAGCAGGGCGCGCACGGACACGAACATCCCGATGAAGCAGCGGCAACAGCCGCGAGCATCACGGCGGAACTCAATGCCACCGAATGGCAAATCGTCACTGCCGATGAGCCCATCCGCACTCTCACGAATCGCGCCGGTGAGACCGCCGAGTTGCATGACGTCGTCGTTCGCGCGATCCGGCGTGTCTGACTACATCGCCTTACCAGCGGGTCCCTCCAAGCCCGGACCACGCCCCTTTGCGGCGCATACTGCGCCCGCACGCCACGCCTTGGGAGGACATCACATGCACCGCAGTGTTTCGCGCTGGCGCAGCAAGGAAGAGCAGCAGCAGGAGCTCGAGCAACTCGTCAGTGAAATGATGTCCAACATGCCGCCGGGTTCGCGTGGCGTCAACGTCTTTTTCCCGCCCCTGATGTCTGCCCGGTAGCGGCGGAGCAGCTATGGACAGCAACGACGTAAACCTCTGGTTCAATGAGTATCTCGACGCCTTCGCGGCGTGCGGACGAGGCGAGCGTGAGACTGCATCGCTGCTCGCGTATTACGGCGTTCCGCTGCTGGTCACGACCGGCGATGGGTTCTTCACCCTGACGAGCGACGACCAGGTGGTGGCCGTGCTGCAACAGCAGGTTGATGGGATGCGCGCGTCATCCTATGACCACAGCGAGACCGTCGCGTCCGAAGTCACTGTCCTGAACGCCAAGTCCGCCCTCTACCAAGGGACGTTCTCGCGGCAGAGGAGCGACGGCAGCGAGATCAACCGGCTCACCGCAACGTACCTGGTGACGGACGGCCCGGCCGGCCGTCGCATTTCGGTGCTGGCCGTTCACGGCTGAAGGTCGCCAGAACGCTCGAGGCGCCAGTTCGCGGCGCGATATGCGACCGTCGAAGTCCTCGACAACGCCGCTCGCGACCTCTACACTTAATTGACGATGAGGGGAGGGCCAGGAAGGGTCGCGATTGCCAGTACTCTTGCGATCGCGTTCGCCCTCGCAATCACCACTGCGGCGGCCGCTTCGGGCCAATGGACGATCGTGCAGGGCGCGGTCGGGACCGACAGCGGCATCAGCGGCGTCCTCTACAGCACGGCGTGTGCTGGAACCACGTGCTGGGCCGTCGGCACCTCGCCGGCCTATCCGAACCCGCCGCTCATCGAGACAAACTCGGGTACCGGGTGGTCCGTGGCGACCGCTCCGAGCCCAGAGCCGGTCAACGTGTTGCTGGCGATCACGTGCGTGGACGCCGGTGATTGCTGGGCGGTTGGGCATACGGGCGATGGCACGCTCATCGAGCAGTACGCCGGCGGCGCCTGGTCGTATGTCTCAAGTCCCAACCCACCCTCGGTCATTCAACCCGAGCTGACAAGTGTCAGTTGCGTGAGCCTCGATGATTGCTGGGCCGTGGGGTGGGGGCAGACGTCGACCGTTGGCGCGTATCAGACGCTCATCGAGCACTACACGGGATCAGCGTGGACCATCGTCGCGAGTCCCAACGGAAGCGAGGCAAACTCCAACCTCCTCAACGGGATCGCATGTGTCACGGCGAGTGAGTGCTGGGCCGTCGGTGGTGCGCAGGCAACGAGCCCGCTCGTCGAGCAGTACACCGGAACCGCCTGGGTCGTCGACACGAGCATCGCGGCTTCGGGACCTGCGAGCGAGTTGCTCGGGATCACCTGTAGCAGTGGTGATTGCTGGGCCGTCGGCACGCACAACACGACAGATGACCTTGAGACACAGAGCCTCATCGAGCGCTATGACGGCACAGCGTGGGAGCCGGTCTCGAGTCCGAACCCAATCGGCGGTGCCGACGGGCAGAACGACTTGTACAGCGTGACCTGCGACACGGGCAACGAGTGCTGGGCTGTCGGTCACAGCGACTACTACCTCGGCGCCGACTACGGATGGTCGCTGATAGAGCGATATACGGCGTCGACGGGATGGACGACAGATGGTCCCGATCCCGCGCTATCGGGGGAGCAGTTCTTTGGCGTCGCCTGCGCTGCTCTCGAGTGCACGGCAGTTGGCGGGAACTCGGTCGATATCGAACCGGCCATCGCACAAAGCCCGGTCACCATGGCATCGGTGGGCGGCGGTGGATCGTCAGGCACCTCGGGACCTCCGGCGTCGGGCGCCACGGGGTCAACGGGCAGTGCCGGACCTGGCGTTCCAGATACCGGTGGTGCCGGCACGCCGTGGGCACCGCTCCTTATTGCGGGCGGGGTCGTGGCAGTCGCGCGGGCCCGCCGTGTCCGGTCGATGTCCATCGCGGACAAGAACTGACGACCACGCCGCACCAGAAACCGCGCTGCGCATGATCGCCTGAGCGATCGCTGTCAGTGCGACGATCGGAGCGGTGAGCGATCCATTGAGCGATGCTCTTGATGCGCTCGGCGACGCGCCGGACGCCGACGTCGCGCGCCTTGCACTCGCGGAGCGGTATTCGTATGTCGTCCCCGACGCGCACTCTCTCGAGGTGCTGCGCTCACTCGATCCGATCGTCGAGATCGGCGCCGGCACCGGGTATTGGGCGTCCAGGCTCATTGGAGTGGGCGTCGATATCGTTGCCTTCGATCAAGCGCCACCGGATGGGGACCTACCGAATCGCTACCACGCGCCGACACCAACGTGGACCGCGGTGAGACACGGCGACCAGACGGTGCTTCGCGATTACTCCGACAGGACACTGTTCCTCTGCTGGGCGCCGCTCTTCTCGTCGCTGGGGGATTGCCTGACGTACTACGGCGGCAGCACCATTGCCTGCATCGGCGATGGCGGGCATCGCACGACACGCCTGCAATCGCTGAACGCCGATTTCAGCCGCGTCTCAGTGCATTCGGTCCAGGCAATCGATCCGGCGCCCGACGCCGTCGCAACGCTCAGCGTCTGGCGCCGGCGGGATGCAACGATGCCGACTCTTCGGTGAGAGACAGCGCGCAGCGTTCCGATCGCATCCGATCAGCGTGGTAGCCTCGTCGCCATGACCAGATTCCGCGGCCTGCTTGTCGCCGTCGCCGCCGGCGCCCTTCTCGTCGTCTTTCGCCGCCGTCGCAACAAGAACAAGTCCACCGACTGACGCAAGGTGGCCGACCGAACGCTGATCTCGTCCGGGTCGCCGTACGAGCCCACGATCGGCTTCAGTCGGGCCGTCCGGCTCGGGGATCGGGTCCTCGTGTCCGGGACGGGTCCGGTGTGGCCGGACGGATCCTGCCCCGATGACGCCGGGCTCCAGGCTCGGCGCTGTTTCGAGATCATCGAGCGCGCCCTGATCGAGGCGGGAGCTCAGCTTTCGGATGTCGTGCGCACCCGGATGTTGCTCACGTCCACTGATGACGCGGACAGCGTCAGCGCCGTGCACGGCGAGCTCTTCGGCACCATCCGGCCTGCCGCCACGATGGTCGTCGTCGCGGCGCTGCTCGACCCGCGATGGAAGGTCGAGATCGAGGCCGAAGCGATCGTCGCGGGGAGTTGAGGGTCTACGCTCGTCGTTGCGGGTAGACGGCGATCCCGACGGAGATCAGCGCGTCGGCGACGACGATGACCGGCCAGTAGGTCCCGAGGACCGACTCGAGGAACGCCGCACCGTCGTGGGGCGTGTCGATGATGCTGATGGCCTTCGCGATCGCAACGCTCACCAGCAGAACGAGCGCGGTGACGCCGATCAGCGAGAAAACCAGACGGCGTAAGGCCCTTGGCATGGCGAGCGGCGAGAGTAGCATGCCGTCCCTCTCATCGTCGTCCATCGGCGACACCTGTCAGCGACGCGCTCCAACGGCATCGCGATGGCTCGTCTCGGCGCTCGGGGTCGAATCGCTCTCGTTGAACAAAGCGACCCAGACCGTGGGATCGAACGGCGGTGGAGCGGACGTGGGGTCGTCGTCCGGGCCCCGGCCCCCATCGTCGCTCTCCGGCGGGTCCGTCACCGGCGACATGCAGACGACGAACAACCCGCCGATCACGAGCGCCTCAAAGAGAGCTATCGGGATGTACTCGAGCGCCGAGACCCCGCTCACGATGCCTGCCACGAGCAGGACCGCCGCACAGAGCGCAAACCCGCCACATGGGACCGCCCAGCGCCACAGGTGGCGACGCCTCGCCGACGTCCGCAGCACGTGATCAGCCCGACGAGCCTGTCGAGCAAACAGGCACCTGATCGTTCGGATGTGACGCGCCACCCTTGGTCCTCCGAAGGCCGATGCGTCGAGCATGCCACACCGCCATGGTTGGGGTCGAGCCCGGCGCCTGTAGAATGACCGAGCGGTCCCCGGTGCTCTCGAGTTCAGGGCCCGCCAAGCCGAGGTGGTGGAATTGGTAGACACGCCAGCTTGAGGGGCTGGTGAGGGCAACCTTGTAAGGGTTCGAGTCCCTTCCTCGGCACCACATGTGCGACGTGGGGGCGGATGCCGCCCAGCGGACGGCCGGAGTTCAACAGCGTCATCAGCGTGATCTCTAGCCGAGCAGTTGCGACGCGAACGACTCGAGTTGCGATTGGCTCAGCGGCGGCAGGACCGTGATCACGAGTCCGGTACTTCCCGAGACCGCCACAATCCCGTTTTCAGCTGGACTACTGGCGGCCGCTGAGACCGTCACGATGGCAGCCTGGCTACCAACGCCCGAGGCGTCGGTCGCAGTGAAAGTGCTGCCCTGCGCCTCTGCCGCATTCCGCTCGCCAGCCTCCACCATCGAGACGAACGACGTCGTGATAGCGCCCGTGGCGATGTCGATAACGGCCACCTGCGACGTGGCGCCGCCGGAGTACGTGCAAACGATCCCGGAGGCCCCAGCCGGCAGATCCTCAGCAGGTTGCGACATCGGCGCAGGCAGACTCAGTCCAAGATCTGCATTGACGGTGGCCTCGCTTGGGCAGGTGAGGCTCGTCAGCGCAGAGGTTGGGGTGGCCGTCGGCGCGACGCTCGGGCTGGCTGACGGCGCCCCGCTCGGACTGGCCGTCGAGGGCGCCGAGGTGGGCGACGAGCTGGACGCGGTAGTGGAGCCCCCACATGCCACCAGCGTTGCGGCAAATGCGAGCGGTACGATCGCCGCGAGACGAAGTGGCGTGCGCATGGTACGAACCTCATGTCGGGCTCGGCGAGCCCTTCGGAAACCATTTGACGCGCGCCCGATCGCAGCCCGATCGCAAGTTTCACGTGCAATGCCTGCATGGCTGTCGCCCTGACGCTGCGCAAGATCTGGAGTTGCTGCACACTGCCGCGCGCGACAGAGCTCGGTACGGGCGGTAGAGTCCGGGCGTCGCTCAGGAATCAGAGGGAACGCTTGCCATGTCTGCCGCCAACCGGCTTCATGTCCGAAAGCCGCACGGGCCGCACATCGCGATCACTGGCGCGTCACTGGTTGGAGCGATGCTCATGGCCGGGTGTGGGTCCACCCCGTCACCCACGACGAACCCCACAACGACCCCGAACCCAACGGCGGCCCCGACTACCGCGCCCACCCCAACAACGGCACCGCTTCCGACCGGAGACACGATCACGGGGAGCGCGTCAGAGGGGACGCTCACGCTCTACGTCGTGGTCACGAGCAGCAATCCGGCTGGGTTGAACCTCGTCGCGTGGTCGACAGCGCTTGATGGCGATCCCGCGACCAGCAAGGTGAGCGGCAGCCATCCTTCCGGAATGAGGACCTGCACCAATTCGTTCACGCATGACGGGGATGCGTTCACCGTCTCGTATTTCGCCACCGCGGATCCTGCCGACGACACGGTGGAATTCGCCGGACTCTGCGCCGGTGCGCCGGACTACCTGTTCACGGACAGCACCGGCAACAGCTGACGGGCGCGTGAGGCGTCAGCCGCCGCAAAAAGCAGTGGCGAGTCCCGAGCCCGCCGGTGGAAACGGAAGCGACGCAGGGCCTGGCGTCTCGGAGACGCAAGCCGTCAACACGTAATTCCCGATGTTGACACAGCGCGCCAAACGCGTCATGGTAGAGGACAGGTAGGGACTGACGGGGATCAGGGGGATATATGCCGAGCATTCCGCTCGCAGAGAAACGAGTCGTTGCTGACGGCGCCGACGCGCGCGTCGGGCGCGCGGCAGTCGGTGCAGAAAGGAGAGTGATCCTTGTCGGCGTGATCGTCCTGCTGGCAGTCGTCGCGGCTGCAGCTGCGATCGTGCAACTGATCCGGGGGGCTCAGGCCCTTGACTTTACTGACGCTCTTGTCTTCCAGACGGCGGGACGAATCATCGCAGCGCACGGCTGCGTGTACTGCCTCGCCGCCGAGGGCTCGACCCAGATGGCGCTGCTCGGCGGCCATCTGCAGGCAAACGGCATTGAGGCATTCAACAATCCGCCACTGATGGCGTGGCTGGTCCAGCCTGTTGCGGGCCTGGGTCTCTCGGCGTACACATTGCTCAGCGTTGTGGTCGAAGCGGCCGCGCTGGTCGTGGGAATCTGGATGGCGCAACGATTGCTTGCCGGGTCCATCGACATGCGCCTGCGCCTCGTTGTTGTGGCGATAGCACTGGTCGCGCCCCTACCCGGGCTCGAGACGCTGCTGTTCGCACAATGGGTCGGGCTGATGCTGGTCGCACTCCTTGGTGCGTATCTCCTCATGAAGGCCGAGCACGGATTCGCAGCGGGGCTCGCGCTGTCGGTCCTTCTGGTCAAGCCGCAGGACATCTGGCTCGTCCCGATCGTGTTGATCGTTGCCCGCGCGTGGCCGACGTTGCTTGGGTTTGCCGCGGGGGCCGGGGTATGGTTGCTGACGTCATTCGTCGTCGTCAGCGGTGGCACACTCGCACATCTCGCGGCCACGCTCGGCCAGAATCAGTCGCAGATTCCGTTCACTGACGGGCTGCCCGGCATCGCGACGGCCATTGCGGGCTCGGAATGGGGGATTGTGGTTGCGGCCGCCGGCATCGGGTTCGCAGTCGCGATGTCTCCGCTGCGTCAGCAGTTGCGTCGAGACCCACTGCTGGCGCTGGACATCGGCATTGCGCTTTCGCTCCTGTTCTCACCCCATGTATTCGGCGCCGATCTCCTCCTCATGGGCGCGGTGCTGATCGACCTGGCACGGCGCAACCTGGCGGTCGCGGTCGTCGGGGCTTTGATACTCAACGTGGCGTACGTGCTTGAGACGCCGCTCTTGCACTCCAGGGGACACCTCGAGGCGGTTGCGCTCTTGTGCGTCACCGTGATCGTCGTCGTCGTCGCCGCGAGGCGGCCGGAGGCGATGTTGTCAGCGAAGCCGGTTGCTGCCATCCAAGCCGACCATGCGCTGGCCCAGACGTTTGTCGGCAGCGCCGACTTGATCGGGCATGCGCAACCGGGTCCTCGACACCGTACGACCGGGGCTTCCCTTTTCTCCGCATTGCGTCGACGTTTTGCGGCGTAAACTGCAAGAACGATGGGAGGGAGATCGGGCAGGGTCGCTGTAGCTGGAGGTCTTGCTATGGCGGCCGCGCTCGCGTTGAGCGGTGCCGCACTGGCCGATACCAGCCAATGGTCGATCGTCGCCGGCAGTATCGACGCCGGAGCCAACGGTTCGATCAGCGGCGTGTCGTGCGCGGGCACGACGTGCTGGGCGGTGGGCGGTCAGAGCGACGTCAACGTCGCCCTCCCAGCGCCGGCGCTGCTCGAGGGCAACACGGGCAATGGCTGGTTCATTGCCCCCGATCCGAGCCCCGATTTTGAGAACTCCCTGGACGGAGTCACCTGCATCGATGCCAGTGACTGCTGGGCGGTCGGCAGCGGCTCTCCCGCTCAGGTGCTGATCGAGCGGTATCTGAACGGCGTCTGGTCGTTTGTGCCCAGTCCGGCACTGTTGCCGCCAGACCCACACCGCGAATCGGCACTCGAAGGCGTCTCCTGTGACAGCCTGACGGACTGCTGGGCGGTCGGCAATGAAGAGATCCCCGGCGACACGACGCAGACCCTGGTCGAGCACTATGACGGTACCGACTGGGCCGTCTCGAGCAGCCCGAACGTGTCCCAGGACAGTTACCTCCAGAGCGTGGCGTGCCCGGCTTCGAACGATTGCTGGGCGGTCGGAGGTGACGACACCAGTGCGCCGTTCACCGAGCACTACGACGGGACGGCGTGGACGATCGATACCCAGCTCGCCGATGTCGGCCCGGGCACCGTGATGGGTGGCGTGACGTGCGTCAGCAGTGCAGACTGCTGGGCCGTCGGCTACCAGGGCAACTCGACCAACTCCTACACGCAGACGGTGATCGAGGGATTCGACGGCAGCAGCTGGAGCAGGGTCTCGAGTCCAAACCCGATCGGCGGCGAATGGGGCACGAACTTCCTCAGCGGCGTCAGTTGCGACAGCACCGGCGTTTGTTGGGCTGTTGGTCAGAGCGAAGGAGTCCAGGGTCTTTACTACCCGGGGCAATCGCTCATCGCGGAATACACAGGAACGGGCGGCTGGGCGGCAGTCACCAATCCGGATCCCGGGCTCTCCGGGGATACCTTCAGCGGCGTCGCGTGCGGGCCGACGTTCTGCATTGCGGGGGGTGAAAGCTTTACGGGCTCGCAACTCCTGGCGCAAGGACCGCTTGGCCAACCTGCTCAGGGCGCGACCACGGGTGGATCCCCATCCCCAACGCCACCATCGTCCGGCACCGCAGGAAGGACCACGAGCGATCCTTCAGTTCCGGACACCGGAGGCACGGGCGTGCCATGGGCACCCTTTGTGGTCGGCTTCGGTGCCTGCCTCACCGTGGCTGGTTACACGCTTCGTCCGCGCAGAAATCCGCCACGGTGAGGTCTGGAGAGACGCTCGTCTAGGCGGTGACGCCTCCCTGCTCACCGATGAGTGACATCACGTAGTCCTCGACCTTGTCAAAACTCGACAGCAGACCGTCGTACTTCTCCATGTGGTCACGGCCGGCCTTGTCGGGGAACACGAGGCGATACGTCATCTTCGTCACGCCATCCACGGCCTGCAACTCCATCGTCTCGACTGCCTCCGTCCCTGGCCACCCATCGAAAATCCACGTCTCGACGGTGCGAGTTGGTGGCTCGACCTCCAGGTAGGTTCCCCGGAACGAGCACTCGATTCCTTCCTTCGTGACCATGACGATGTGGTAATCGCCTCCGACACGCAGGTCGATCGAGCACACCGTCACCTCTTCCTCAAACGGAGCGAAATGTTTGCGGACGTGCTCCGGCTTGGTGAAGACATCGAAGACGAGTTCGATCGGAGCGGCGAAATCTCGATGAATCAAGATCTCGAGGTCGTTGGGAAATTCGATGGCTGCGGAACCGCGTTGACGAGTCGTCACTGCCCTTCTCCTTGTTGTTGTAGCTCTTTGAGGTAGTCGTCCACTCGATCGAGTTCGATCATTCACCGCTTGTTCGTACTTCGCCAACCAATCGCGCAATGGCGAAAGCCGCGCTGACTCCAGGCGGTACAGCCGGCGACGTCCGTCGGCATGGCACCCGACAAGCCCCACCGCACGCAACACCCGCAGGTGTTTCGACACCTGGGGCTGCGACATCGACAGGCGTTGCACGATGGCACCCACCGACTGCTCGCCGGTGATCAAGGTATCCAGGACGTCGCGACGGTTCGCGTCGCCCAGTGCGTTGAAGACGTCGGACGTCGTGGAGGATCTGGCCACGAGGACTGACTCTATATTCCGTTATCAGCATATGTCAACCGGTCGCGCGGAGCCGTCCCGGGCATGGGCCGACGTGCAGGACAAGCACCAGGCGCACTACCGGAAGTACTGGGTCGACGAAGGCGCCGGGGCAGCGTTCTGCCTGGTTGAGGCCCCCCCGAAAGAAGCCGCCGCCGCGGTGCACCGCCAAGCGCCCGGCCTGGTTGCCGACGACACCACCGAGGTGCGCGAGGGGGCTGAAGCCTTTTCAGAGGCCCGGAGCCGTTGAGGGTTCGGGCTTCTTTCGCGCCCGCACCAGGAGAACACCAATCAGCGCCGCCGACGGAAATCCGAGGCCCATCAGGAGCAGCGGCAGCAGCAGCGACTGCACGTAGGCCTCGCCGCCCGCCAGCCTGACATCGAGCGTCCTGCCGACGTCGGTGATGTCGGCGCCGTCAACCGTGCCGACGACGACGTGGCCGTTGCCACCGACCAGGTCGCCCCCGACGATCCACGTGCCGGTGCAGTCATAGGTGACACCCGGATAGCGGCTGTCGGTGTCCTGGACGCAATCGGTCACCGTCGCTTGCGCTGGAACGCCGGTGAACTGAATCACCGTGAGGTACACGCCGCCGGCACCGATGCCGATGGTCCCGAGCAGCAGGAGCACGAAACATGCCGTGAGAAACCACGTCATGTGCAGCTGCCGCGGCCGTGCAGTCCCGAGGACGGCAACGGAGCCGGCGTCGCCCGCGGCGTCGAGGAGTGACGCTGGCACGGGCTCGATGGCCAGCAGACGAAGCCCCTGGAAATACACGTGATACGCACCGTCAGTGAGGATGGCGCGGTACACAGGGCTGACCCCGGAGGTGGCGAGCGGCGACCTCGGGAGCGGGAACACGTGCCCGGCGACCTGCAGCCGCTCTGTGCTGCCGCCGCGACCGGAACTTCCCACCTGCAGCGTGACCGTGCCGGTGGCGCACTCAACCCGGCGCTGCATCCTCCGCAGCGTCGTCCAGGCACCAACCAGCGTGAGCACCGCAACAGCGAGTTCGGCAACCCCGGGGATGATCCAGTTATGGGCCTCAAATCTCACCGTGCGTGCCTGGTTGAAGGTTGGGATGAGGATCCAGACGCTCAGCCCGAGACCGATGACAACGCTGAGAGCAAGGACTCCAAGGGTGCGTCGGCGCTGCGTCGGCCCGAGGTGGCCCAGGCGGTTCGCGTCGAGGTCCAGTTGGGTGATCCGGAGCGCGCGCAGCAACGCCTCGCGTCTATCCACCTCAGCCGTGCGCAGCACCGCCGGCGTGGATAGACGCGAGCGTTGCCATCTCCTCGTCCGTGAGGCGCAACGAGCCAGCGCCAACGTTGTCAGCAACGTGCTCCGGGTTGCTCGAACCGGGAATCGCGAGCACGTGTCGCCCTTGCTGCAGCGTCCATGCCAGGCGTACCTGCGCGGCCGAAACACCGTGAGCCGACGCAATCGCCATCACCTCGGGCAGGTCACCTGCATCCCAGCCACGATGACGGCCCGCGCCGGCAACAGCGAAGAACGGCACGAACGCTATGCCCTGATCCGCGCACGTTCGGAGCACGGCGTCCGAATCGGCGAGTTGCGCGTCCACGGCGAACCGGTTCTGCACGCAGACGATGGGCGCGATCGCCTGCGCCTCGGCGAGCTGTTCGAGCGTTATCCCGGACACACCGAGATGGCGGATCAGCCCCGCAGCGCGCAACTGCTCCAACACGCCGAAATGCTCCGCGATCGAGCCGGAGCCAGACACACGCAGATTCACGACGGCGAGCACATCGAGGCCGAGCATGCGCAGGTTCTCCTCGACCTGGCCCCGCAATTGGTCCGGCGTCGCCCACGGGAGCCACTCGCCCGACGGGTCGCGTCCCGGGCCGACCTTGGTCGTGATCACCAGGTCGTCGGGGTAGGGGGCAAGGGCGCGGTTGATCAGCTCGTTTGCGGAGCGGAGGCGGGAGAAGTAGAAGGCGGCGGTGTCGATGTGGTTGACGCCAAGCTCGATCGCCCGGCGCAGCGCCGCGATCGAACGGTTCCGATCGCTCGGACTGCCTCGGTCGAAGACGCCGGTGCCGGTCAGGCGCATCGCGCCGAATCCGATGCGGTTCACCGTGAGATCACCGAGCACCCAGGTGCCCGCCGCACTCGCGCCTGGCTCGCCCGCAGTCACCGAGCTTCCCCCGCGGTCAGCAGCAGCTCGGCGGGGTTTCGATGGCGAGGATCCCGCCAATGACGAGCAACGCGAGGACAAAGAGCGCCATCCCGATGATCAACAGCTTTCCCCGCGTGGTCACCGGTGGATCCTGACGGATGCGCCCCTCAGTGTGCCCGTCGGGCAAGAAGTGCGCCGCCGGTTTCAGACCGTGGCAAAATAATCCACGCTTTGCTCTCTTGCGGACACTGCGGGTCCGAGCGTCTGCTCCCCCTGACCTTCACCATTCCCTACCGCCACGAGACGGACGATGGCTCGCCCGTACCGCCGGGCCGTCCCGTGTACAAGTGCCTCGGCTGCCGGCGGCGCCTGCGCAGCGAGGATCTCGAACGCGACCGGCCGCAATCCGACTGGGCCGCCGCCTCCTCGAACTGACCGGCTTCCTCCTCGTCTTGCGATCGGTCTGCGATCGCGACGCCGTCTACTGACGGCATCGGGCTCGCCGAGCCCTATGGAGGAAGTCATGAACACCCGTACGTCGATCCGGCTCGCCGGTCTCCTGCCCCTGGCCCTCACCGGCATCCTGATCACCGCCTGCGGATCAACCAGCACGTCGACGCTCGGCAGCGGATCGCAGCCGGCGTCCGGCGGTTCCGGCTCGGGTTCGAGGTCGGGCAACGGCGTGCTCGACGGCATCGGCCACCCGGTCAATATCTGCTCGCTCCTGCCCGTCGCCACGGTGGCGTCCGTCAGCGGTGAACCCCTCACCGTTGCCCAGGAGCAGGACACGCTCAGCTACAAGATCTACACGTGTGACTACACGAGCGCTGACGGTACGTCAGGACTCACCGTGAGCGTCCTGGCAATGGATGCCGCCGCCGGCTTTCAGGGCGACATCGATGCCAACAAGGCAGTGAGCGGCGCGCCGTACACACCGATCAGCGGCCTCGGCGACAAGGCGTTCTCCGCCATCGGCGGTGTCGAAGCGCTCTTCGGGAACGTGTCCATCACCGTCTCCGATCTGCAGTCGAACTCAGCGTCAGAGACCTTGATCCGGGACCTGCAGCCCAAGCTCTGACTGCTAGTGGGGGAGGTACTCCGCTGCGGTGCCCTGGGCCAACACCTGCAGGCCCAGGGTCGTGGCGACGAGGTGCGAGCCGCCAGTCCGGTCCCCCAATCGGAGGACCAGGCCGGCGTTCTCGAGCAACTGCAGCCCTTCGCGGACCGGCATCTCGAGCTGCGTGAAGAACCCTGTGGCTCGCGGATACGCCGACATCAGCCACATCATGATCTGCAGGATGTTGAGGCCCCGCCCGGGGTTCCTGGAACCGGGCTGACCGGGCGCGAACACCTGAAGGACCTCCGCCGCCAGCTGCGGTCGGGGGATCGTGGAGAGCCGTTCGAACTCGGCCTGCGCGGCAGCCTGCTGCGCGGCCTTGTCCGCGCCCCCACCGAAGAGTGGCATCGGCGCGGAATCTAGCAGAACCACATGCGCTCGCCGCCGGTCACGAGCGGACGTGCGAACGTCATCATCGTTTCCATGGCGACGACGACAGGTAACTCCGACCAGCTCGAGCCGCTCGTGCGCGCACTTCTTGCCGAGGTGGGCGAGAACCCCGATCGCGAGGGCCTCACACAAACTCCGGCGCGGGTTGCCGGGAGCCTTCGCTTCCTGTTGAGCGGCTACGCGGCCAGCCTCGAGAAGCTGGTCAACGGAGCCATCTTCGAAGAGCCGTACTCGGAGATGGTGGTGGTGCGCGACATCGAGGTGTACAGCCTCTGTGAGCACCACCTACTGCCGTTCTTCGGCAAGGCGCACGTCGCGTACATCCCCAACGGACGCATCATCGGCTTGAGCAAGATCCCACGGATCGTCGACATGTTCGCGCGCCGCCTCCAGGTGCAGGAGCGCCTGACGACCGAGATCGCCGGGGCACTGCAGACGGTGCTCCAGCCGGAAGGCGTAGGAGTTGTCATCGAAGCGACCCACCTCTGCATGGCGATGCGCGGCGTCGAGAAACAGAACAGCTCCGCGGTGACGTCGTCGATGACCGGCTGTCTCCGCGACGACGACAAGTCCCGCAACGAATTTCTCAGCCTGATCGGCCGCCGCTAGCGACTACGAGGTGGCCCCGATCGTGGCGACCTCGACCCAGAGCAACAGGACTCCGATCACGAAGAGGAACAGACCGAGCGCGATGTGCCCCCAGTGGATCGGCTCCTTGCCCTTGCGGTTTCCGATGAAGCGCAGGTAGACGGACACACCGATGATGCCGAGCCCGCCGGCCACGAGGATGGTCGCGGGGACACCGATCAACGCGGCGAGAACACCTTGCACTCGGGCAGCCTACGAGGTTCACGGCGCCTGACGCGCTCGCCCGTACCATGGACTCATGCCCATTCCCGCATTGAGCACCGCCGACACCGCGTCAGTGGTGGAAACTCTCGCCGGCCTCGGCGAACCCGCCTGGCGCGCGCGCCAGGTCCGGGGTGCGGTGTGGCAGCCGTTCGTCGACAGCTTCGAGGCGATCCAGCAACTGCCGGCTCGGCTCCGGCAGGCGCTCGCATCGGAATTGCAGTTCTCGACGGTGACCGTCGCAGTCGAGGCGATGGCCGACGCCGGCAACACCATCAAGTTGCTCTGCCGTCTTGCTGACGGCCAGACCGTCGAGACGGTCGCCATGGAAACGCCGGCCACCGACGAATCGCGGAGACGCTCGACGGTCTGCGTCAGCAGCCAGGTGGGGTGTGCCGTCGGCTGCCCCTTCTGCGCCACCGGGCACATGGGACTGCGGCGCAACTGCACTCCCGCGGAAATCGTCGATCAGGTGCGCGCGGCCGCGGGCTCGCTGCACCGCCGCGGCCTCGGTCCGGTCACGCACATCGTCTACATGGGGATGGGAGAGCCGCTCGCGAACGTGACGGCGACACTCGAGTCGCTCAGGGTCATCACGCACGACGGCGGCATCAGCCCACGGCGCATCACCGTCTCCACGAGCGGCGTCGTTCCCGGGATCGAGCAGCTCTCGGCCGCGAAGATCCCCGTCACGCTCGCGCTCTCGCTCCACGCCGCGACGGACGAACTGCGCGACCGCCTCGTCCCGATCAACAGGACATACCCGCTCGCCAAGGTGCTCGGCGCCGCATCCCGTTACGCGGAGCAGAGTGGCCGCCGCCTCAGCTTCGAGTGGTGCCTCATCGGCGGCGTCAACGACTCCGTCGAGCAGGCGACGGGCCTGCGTGACCTCGCACGGCAAGCCCAGGCGCACATCAATGTGATCCCCATGAACCGCATCGACGGCAGTCCCTGGGGACCGCCGGACCCCGCAGTCGCTCGCCGGTTTCTCGGTGCGCTGCGCGGCGCGAGGGTCACCGTCCGCGACACGCGCGGCGGGGACGCCGATGCGGCATGCGGACAACTGCGCGCCGACCTCGAGGCGCGGCGGATCCTGCGTCCCGACGGCACGCTGTCGCCGCCACGGGTGCCGGCCCGAGTGTGACCGCCGCTGACGAGGCGCTCATGGACAGAGCGCTGCAGGCCGCGGCGCTCGCGGACTATGCCACCAGCCCGAACCCGATGGTGGGCTGTGTCATCGCCGTCGGGGGGGCAGTCGTCGCGACCGGACACCATCGCGTCGCGGGCGGCCCGCACGCCGAGATCGACGCGCTCACGATCGCGGGAACGCGGGCGCGCGGCGCGGATGTCTTCGTCACGCTCGAGCCCTGCGCGCACACGGGACGCACGCCGCCCTGCACCGACGCCTTGATCGCAGCGGCGCCGCGCCGGGTGGTTGTGGCCATGAGCGACCCCAACCCGAAGGTGGCCGGCCGCGGCATCGCGGCGTTGCGCGCCGCGGGGGTCAGCGTCGAGGTCGGTGTCCGCGAAGCACAGGCGCGACGGCTCAACGAGGCGTATGTCAAGCACATCACGACCGGGCTCCCATTCGTCACCGCGAAATTCGCCGCATCGCTGGACGGCAGAATCGCGACGGTGGGCGGAGAGTCGCGCTGGATAACGTCGGAGCAGGCTCGCGACGCTGCGCATCGCCTTCGCCACGTCAACGACGCCGTGATGGTCGGCGCAGGCACGGTCGTGGCGGATGATCCCGAGCTCACGACCAGGACCGACGGCGGACGAACCCCGCTCCGCGTGGTGCTCGACAGCACGCTGCGCAGCCCCGAGACCGCGCGTGTCCTCGAGATCGAAGCGGCGCCGACGCTGGTGATCACCACGGCTCGCGCGGACGCCGACCGTATCCGGCGCCTGCGCGAACGAGGCGTCGGTATCGAGGTCGTGCCCGCGTCAGCCGCAGGCGTGGACCTGGCGGCAGCGTTGACCCTCATCGGCGCGCTGGGCAAGCTCAGCGTCCTCATCGAGGGTGGGGCGTCGGTGCTGGGTTCAGCTTTCGACGCGGGGGTCGTCGACAAGGTGGTGGCCATGCTCGCACCACGAATCATCGGCGGCTCCTCGGCCACCGGGGCAGTGGGCGGCGCCGGCGTGCCGAGCCTCGCGGCCGCGAACCTGCTCACCGACGTGAGCGTTGACCGCGCCGGCCCGGATCTCGTGGTCACCGGATACTGTGTACGCTGAAGGTCGAGGAGGACGAGATTGTTCAGCGGCATCGTGGAGACGCTCGGCGACGTCCTGTCGCGGGGTGCCCAGCGCATCGAGATAGCGCCCCGGACACCGTTCCCCGGCCTGCAGGTCGGCGAGAGCATCGCGGTTGACGGCGCCTGCCTCACCGTTGCCGCCTCGGACCACCGCGCCTTCACGGCTGACGTCATGCCCGAGACCTTCCACCGCACGATCCTCGGCGGTCTCGCGTCCGGCGCGGCGGTGAACATCGAGCGAGCGTTGCAACTGGGCGACCGGGTTGGTGGCCACATGATCACCGGCCATGTCGACGCCACGGGTATCGCGACCGCATTGCGCGACGACGGCAACGCCCGATGGGTGACCATCGCAGCGCCCGAGGACCTGATCGACCTCATCGCCGAGAAGGGCTGCATCGCCGTCGACGGCATCAGCCTCACTGTCGTCGACGTCTTCGACGATGCCTTCACCGTTTCACTCATCCCGCACACATTGCTGAACACCACGGCGGGAGAGTGGACCATCGGGACGCGGGTGAACCTCGAGGTCGACCTGATCGCGCGCTACGTCGCACGGGCGCTCGAGGCGCACACCCCCGCACTGTCGCTGCTGGAGGCACATCGATGACACTCGCGAGCGTCGAGGAGGCGATCGCCGATATCCGCGCCGGGAAGTTCGTGATCATCGTCGACGACGAGGACCGTGAGAACGAGGGTGATCTGGCCGTCGCCGCCGATCGCATCACGCCCGAGGCTGTCAACTTCATGGCGACGTATGGACGCGGTCTCATCTGCGTGCCCTGCGAAGGATGGCGCCTCGACGAGCTCGGTGTTGGCGCCATGGTTGACGAGAACACGTCGCGCTTCGGCACCGCGTTCACCGTGACCATCGAGGCGATCGGCCACGGCGTGACCACCGGGATCAGCGCGTACGACCGCGCCACCACCATCCGCCTGCTCTGCGACGAACACGCCAAGCCGAGCGACTTCGCCAAGCCGGGGCACACGTTTCCGCTTCGCGCGGCGGCGGGCGGCGTGCTCGAACGGGCCGGGCAGACCGAGGCGATCGTCGACCTCTGCAAGCTCGCCGGACGCTTTCCGGCGGGCGTCATCTGCGAGGTGATGCGCGATGACGGACGCATGGCGCGCCGTCCCGACCTGGACACCTTCGGCGCAGAGCACGGCATCAAGATTGTGTCGGTCGCCGATCTGATCGCGTACCGGCGGCGCAACGAGCGCCTCGTCGTGCGCGGGGCGACGACGACGCTGCCCACCGAGTACGGCACCGTGACCGCAATGGCGTACGAGGACGTCATCACGCATGCGACGCACGTTGCGCTCGTCTGGGGTAACGTCCGCGACGGTGAGCCGGTGCTCGTGCGCGTCCACAGCGAGTGTCTGACGGGGGACGTCTTCGGATCGCAACGATGCGATTGCCAGGCGCAGTTGCACAAGGCGATGGCCATGATCGCGGAGGCAGGCAAAGGCGTGCTCGTCTATCTGCGCCAGGAAGGGCGCGGTATCGGCCTCATGGACAAGCTGCGCGCGTACGCCCTCCAGGACCGCGGCCTCGACACGGTTGAGGCGAATCTCAGCCTCGGTCTCCCGGTTGACAAACGCGACTACGGGATCGGCACCCAGATCCTGTCCGACATCGGCGTCAAGCGGATGGTGGTGCTCACCAACAACCCGCGGAAGTACTACGGACTCAGCGGCTACGGCCTCGAGGTCACCGACCAGATCCCGCTGGTGGTGCCGTCCAACGCACACAACGAGCGCTATCTCCGCGCCAAGCAGGACAAGCTCGGTCACAGCCTGGACCTCGACGGTGCCCGCGACCCGTCCTGAGGGGTACACGGGGCCGGCCTCGAAACGACTCGACCGAGCCACGGTGCACGCCGGAGCGCCGGATGCGAGTGGGTTGCGGATCGGGATCGTCGTCTCCCGCTACAACGACGTGGTCTCCGTGCCACTGCTCGAGGGCGCACTCGAGGAGCTCGAGCACCTCGGCGCCGACACGGGCGACGTTCAGGTCGCATGGGTGCCCGGAGCATTCGAGATCCCCATCGCCGCGCGTGAGCTCGCCGCGCGCGGTGACGTGCATGCGGTCGTGTGCCTCGGTGCCGTGATCCGCGGCGATACAGCGCATTTCGATTACGTTGCGGGCGAGGCCGCTCGCGGCATCGCGTCGGTGCACCTGACCACGGGCGTGCCGGCGACGTTCGGTGTCCTCACCGTCGACACACTGGAGCAGGCCCTGGACCGGGCCGGCGGCAAGCACGGCAACAAGGGAGCGGAGGCCGCGGCCGCCGCCGTCGAGATGGTCGTGCTGTTGCGAGCGCTCCGGGCGTCGCCCCGCCTAGAGCAGCGCCCACCTTCGTGAGCGCGCCGGCGCGCATCGTCTCGCTGCTGCCCAGCGCCACCGAGATCCTCTTCGCGATCGGCGCCGGCGACCGCGTGGTCGGCGTCACGCACGAGTGCGATTTCCCCGCTGCGGCGCGCGAACTGCCCAAGGTGACGGCCAACGCTGTCGTCGGAGAGGGCGAGTCGCCGGCGGACATCGATCGTCACATCCACGCCGCGCGTCACGCGGGGTCGAGCATCTACCGGCTCGACGAGGCGCTGCTCGCCGCGCTGGAGCCTGACCTCATCGTCACGCAGGAGTTGTGCGACGTCTGCGCTGTCGCCTATGGCGAGGTGCAGCGAGCGGTCCGCCGCCTCCCGGGTGACGTCCCGGTCCTGTCCCTCGAGCCGCGTTCCCTGGACGACATCTGCGCATCGGTGGAGGAGGTGGGCATTGCGACGGGCTCGGAGGTCGGCGCAGCGCGTTGCGCGGCTGAGATGCGCGCGACCATTGCCCGCGTCGCGGCACTGCCGGTACCGAATCCCCAACCGCGCGTCGCGTGCATCGAATGGACCGATCCGATCATGGTGGGCGGCCACTGGGTGCCCGAGATGGTGCGCATCGCAGGCGGGATCGACCCGCTCGGCGTCCCGGGGGAGCCCTCGCGGTACGCCTCGTGGTCGGATGTCGCCGGCTCGCGTCCGGACGTCATGGTGCTCATGCCCTGCGGGTATGACCTCGAACACTCCCGGGCGCTCGTCCCGGCGATGACGTCACGCGAGGGGTTCGACGATCTCCCGTGCGCCGCGGGTGGCGGCGTGGTCGCAGTGGACGGGTCGGCCTATTTCAACCGCCCTGGACCGCGAATCACCGAAGGGCTCGAGATCCTCGCAACCACGCTCCGGGCCCGTTCAAGCACGCGATAGCGGGGGCGCGTCGGCTACTGGAACCAGCCCGAAATATCGATGACGATGTTGATGCTGCCGACGCTGTTGAACAGATCGACGTTGCCATCGATGTTGAGGCCGACGGTCGATGTTGCAAGGGCCACGATGTCGAGATTGGCGATGACGTCATGCGCCGCCGGGTTGAGGTCCGACGAACCCGGCCGACTCGTCGCGTCCGCCGGGTAGAGCTCGAGGAACGTGTTGGCCGTCCCCGAGATGCCGGTGAGATTCGCCACCACGGCGAGGGGCGCGGCCGCCCCGCCGACCGCCGGCGTGACCTTGATGCCGGAGACGGCAATCAGGTTCACTGAGGCAGGCGCCGGCGTCCCGATGCACCGCAAGGTGCCCGCGGTCGACCGGGTGTCGCAAATGCGGGTGGGGGGTACGGCGTAGAAATCCGCGCCGAGCGGCGATTCACCGCCGCTGCCGAACCAGCCGCTGACGTCGACGATGAAATTGACGCTCCCGACGCTGTTGTAGACACAGATGTCCTGGTGCGGGCCGAGCGTCGAGATGACGCGGTTCGGCTCGGTCTCGCCGGCGTTCGGATTGAGGTTCGACGATCCGGCACCGGCGGTCGGGCAGGCATCAGTGACGCTGTTGGGTGCCGTCACTGCGAGAAACGTCGCAGCTGAGGGCAGGACCGCTGTCAGGTTGAATACCGCGGCGGCTGCCGTCGCGTTGGCGGGTATCCCGACGCCGGTACCACCTGGTGGAAGTCCCGACACCGTGACCTTCCGCCACGTATGCGCGGGGAGTGCTCCCGTCATGCAATTGGTCTGGGTGGGCGTCGCGCGGGTGTTGCAGATACGGACGGGTGAGAGCGCATGGAACGTGCCGGCTCCGCCGGTGGATGCGACAAAGTAGCCCTCAACATCAACGAACACGTCAACGCTTCCGATGGAGTTGTAGATGGTGATGGTCCCGCTCGGGCTGAGGTCGACAATCGCGAGATTGGCTTGCACCCGCCCGCCGTCGACGTTCACGTTCGAAGCGGTCGGCCGCGCTGCCGGGTATGCCGTCACGAAACTGGCGATCGTGCTGTGGTCTATGGCGCTGAGATTGATGACCACTGCCTGGGCGCCCGACGGTATGGTCTCACCGCTGACAGTGATCGGGCTTATCTGCACACCGATGCTCTGATTGGTACCGAGCGTGTGTCCGGTTGCGCATCCGACCTTGGTCCCTGCCGACCGCGTATCGCAGACACGGATCGGGGCTGCCAACGGCCTGTATGTGCCTGGCGCAACGTATGTGTAGGTGACCGAATCCGTGGACGTGCCCGCCGGATTCGTAACCAGAACGACGACGGCTCCAGCAACGCTTGCCGAAGGAGTGAAGACTCTGATCGTTGAGTCCTGCAGGACATTGAAGCACGCCGCAGACGGGTTCGCAGGACAGGGCGTCGTATTCACGTTTGTGGATCCGAATGACACTCTCGTCGCGTGAAAACCCGCGGTCTGGGTGCCAAAGTTCGAACCGGTGATGGTGAGAATCGCCCCGCCCGCTTCGGCGCCAAACGACGGGGTGAGTGAGGTCACGGTGGGAAAATTAGAGACATACGTGTAGTGGTCATTCGATGTCGTCGCGCTGGTGCCGGCCAGAGTCGTCACCGTGATATCGACAATACCGCCGGCGAGATCGGCAGGAATACTCGTAATCGTGATCTGGGTCGGGCTGTTCACGACGAAACACGAGGTCGAACAAGTCGCGGTTCCGACCATGACGGATGTGGCCGCATAGTTGGTGCCGGGCCCGTTTGTCGAACTCGAAGGCAGTGCCGGTGATGACGACCGGCGTACCTCCGCTAAGAGCACCGGCGTTTGGCGAAACGCCGGTCACGGTCGGGGCCGGTGCGTAGGCGTACTGAGCGGCGGTGCTTGTTCCACCGATGGTTGTCACGGTGATTGGCACCGTGCCTCCGGCATTGGGCGGAACATCGACCGTGATCTGACTCGCGCTGACCACCGTGAAGCACGGCGAGCTTCCGCACGTGGTGGTCACCGGTGTGCCACCGACGGTCACCTGCGTCGTTGTGAATGCCGAGCCGGACTCGAAGCCCGTGCCGTTGATGGTCACCGCGGTGCCGCCGGCAACCGGTCCCGCCAGCGGGCTGATGCTGCTGATGGTCGGAACTGGCGCGTATGTATATGAGCCGGGGCCACTCGTGCCACCCTGTGTTGTGACGGTCACGTTGACAGTGCCTGCCGACTCTGCCGGCACCTGAACGGTGACATGGGTTGAATCGACGACCGTGAAGCACGGCGAGCTGCCACACGTCGTCGACACCGCGGTTCCGCCAATCGTCACCGCCGTCACAGTGAAGTCCGCGCTGCCGCCGTTGCTCGAGCTGAATCCGGTTCCGGTGACTGTGATCGAGTTACCGCCGGCGAGCGTACCGGCCGATGGTGCCACAGCGGTTACTGTCGGCTCCGGTGCATAAACGTAGGTGTCCGCGGGCGTGGGATTGTTCGAGCCGTCAGGCGTGTTTACTGTGATGTCAACGGGCGAGCCTGCGGACGCACCCGGCATATCCTCGATCGTGATCTGCGTGCCCGCGCCGTTGACGGTGAAGCACGGGCTGGACGGTGACCCCGAACAAGGCGATGCGGTGACGTCATTGGTCCCAACCTGCACGTCGGTGGTCCCAGCGAATGCTGTGCCGACGACCGTGACTGTATTGCCGCCCCCGGTGGGACCAGCTTGCGGCGCAACACCCGTGACTGTGGGTGGAGGAATGTAGGTGTATTGATCGCCGCTTGAAGGCGCGCTCGTGCCACCCGGGGCCGGGGTTTCGACAGTGACGTCGAATGGGCCGCCCGCTGCGTGCGAAGGCCAGTTCGGGACCGATATCTGGGTGCCCGCACCGTTGACCGTGAAGTCGCTACTGGGGATGTCATTGCCCCCAACAAACACATCGGTGGCGTTGGCAAAAGCTGTACCCGTAACGGTCACCAGGCCGCCGCCAGCCGTTGGTCCTGAAGACGGCGAGACGCTCGTGACTGTAGGCAACGCGACGTACATGTAGGACGCACCGGAACTGGTGCCACCCGCAGTCGTCACGGTGATCAACACCGGACCTGCGGCGTGTGCGGGGAAATCCTTTACGACGATCTGAGTCGCACTGTTGATCGTGTAGCACGCCGCGACCGGTGTCCCGGGACAGGGGGTGCTGGTGATGTTCGTCGTGCCGACGGACACGCGCGTCGTGGTGAAGTTGGCTCCGGTCCCGTTGGTCGATTCGAAACCGGTGCCGTTGAGCGTGACGTTGTTCCCGCCAAGCGTCGGGCCGTTCGGTTGGACAACGCCGCTGATCGCGGGGACGGGCGCGTAGGCAAACGTGTCCGCCGCATTCGTGTTGCTCGTCTGGATTGCTGTGCCGTCGGTGGATTGCGTTTCCACCGTGACGTCCTGCTGGCCACTCCCCGGAGGTGTGGTCAACGTTATCGACGTCGCGCTGTTCAACGTGAAGCAACCGCCGGCATGTGGGCAGGGAGAAAGGTCCGTACCGCCGACGAAAACGTCAGACGTCGCGAACCCTGACCCCTCGAAACCAGTGCCGACGATTGCAACGCCGGTCGTTCCGCCGGCAGATGGGCCGGCGTCCGGAGTGACAGAGGTGACCGTCGGATCAGCCTGCTGCACAACCAGGAAATCGTTTGAGGATTGGTTGGACGTCCCACCAGGGGTGGTCACCTCGACGTCGTACTGGCCCGGCGCGACCGAGGCCGGGAGATTGATCGTCAGGTCGTTGTCGTCGGCGAACGCGAAGCAGTCAGGCGACGTGCCGGTGGCGCACGCAGTCGTGAGATTGACGGTCGATCCAGCACCTGTCGGATTCAGTGCCACGTCCGTGACTGCATCGCCCCCGACAGCAGGGTCGGAGAAGTTGTTGCCTGTCACCGCGATGCCGGTCGCGCCTTCGTTCTGTGGGCTGTCGACGTTCGTGACGGTCGGCTGGTCGAACCAGGTGAATTGATCGTCGGGAGGATTCGGGGAACCAGGCCCCATGTCATTCGTCACCGTGATGTCCTGCGCGCCGGCGGTCTCGGGCGGGGTCACGGCGGTGATGTCGGTATCGTCGGTGATGTCAAAGCAGCCACCTGCCGACGGGCATGACGCCGTGATGTCGGTGCTGCCGAACAAGACGTCAGTGGCAGTCGTGAAGTCGGTGCCAGTGATGTCGATCGTGGTCCCGCCGGAGAACGGCCCGACGTTCGGCGAAACCTCGCTGACGGTCGCTGTCGCGTCGAGTGGGCCGTTCCGCCGCTGCAGATCGATCGACCGGTGCCCGGGCCGAGCCGCCGCCACATCCGACGCCGCGGCCTCGAAGGCGGTCACCGGTACCGTCGCCTCGCTCACGGCGGCCGCCGCTCTCGGGCTGACGGATGCAAGAGACGCGGCCGACGGCGCGGACTTGGACGCGGAAGCCGACGCAGTTGCAGTCGAAGCAACAGCCCCGCCGCCCGGATACGCGGCAAGCAGGGCAAAGCAGGCCCCTACAAATGCGAGCCCTCTGGCTCTGATCATCCTTGCCTCCAACCGCCGCTCTCGCAGCGATCCTAGCAGCAGGGCCCGCGAAAGTTAGCTTCGGGCTGCCTTCGCCTGGGTGCGCAGGCAACGGGTGCAGACCCGAGCCTTGACCTCGCGACCCTTGAGCACAAGGTGTGTCGCGTGCAGATTGGGCAGGAACCGGCGCTTCGTGTGCACTTTTGAGTGGCTCACGTTGTTCCCGATCATCGGGCCTTTTCCGCAGATGTCGCAGCGCTGGGACATGATGTCTCTCGATTGGGTGGGACGCGCATCTGAGACGCGCCCGCTCTGGCGTACTAGAATTCGGCCGCAGCCCCGGCGGCGGCGCCCGGTGGCCTCCGGAATCAACCGGTGGCCGGTCGCTGAGGTTACCACAGGCCCCCACCTGGCTTACGGAGACACGTGAAAGGCAAGGTCCGCGCGTCCGACGCACTGTCTCGTACTGCGTCGCTGGGAAGAATCGAGGTATCGCCGCGGGTGGTCGCCTCGATCGTGGGTCATGCCGCCAACGAGTGCTACGGCATCGTCGGGATGGCCGCCCGGGGGCTCCGCGACGGCATCGCCGAGCGCCTCAACCGTGAGAACGTCCACCGCGGGGTCGAGATCCAGGTCACGCCCGACGGGCTCGTGATCGAGCTCTACGTCATCACCGAGTACGGCACCCGCATCAGCGAGGTCGCCCATAACCTGATGAGCGCGGTGAGCTACTCGGTGGAGAAGACCCTCGGCCTGCCCGTGGTCGCGGTGAACGTGAACGTCCAGGGCATCCACGCGGAGAATGACGGTGTCCGCCACTAAGCCGGCGCCCGAGCTGTCGGTGCTCCGCGAGCCACTCCGCGAGGTCGGCGGCGAGCAGGTCCTCAGCGGCCTGACTGCAGCGCTCTCCTGGCTCGAGGCCAACCAGCAGGAGATCAACGACCTCAACGTCTTCCCGGTCCCCGACGGCGACACCGGGTCGAACATGTATCTGACGCTGCGCTCAGCGGTGGAGGAGGCCGGCGATGCGCCGGCGCCGACCGCGGTCGAACTCGGTCCTGGCCGCCGCGGCGCATGGATCGCTCATGGGCGCCCGCGGCAACAGCGGCGTGATCCTCTCGCAGATCCTCCGGGGTTTCGCGCAGGGCGTGGCGCAGCGGCAGCGCATCGACGCGCGCGGCGTGGCCCAGGCGCTCAACGAGGCCGCGGCCGTGGCCTATCGCGCGGTCATGAAGCCGACCGAGGGGACCATCCTGACCGTGGTTCGCGACGCCGCCGCCGCCGGCAACGCCGCCGCCGCCGAGACGGATGACATCCGCGTCGTCCTCGATCGGGTCGTGGCCGAAGCCCACGCTGCGGTGGAGCGCACGATCGATCAACTCCAGGTGCTGCGCGACGCCAACGTCGTCGACGCAGGCGGCTTCGGGCTGGCCGTGATCCTCGAGGGCTTTGCCCGGGCGATCGCGTCAACGGCGTCGGTGATCTCGTCGCCGACGCCCGTTCACCGCACCGGCGAGCCCGCGCTGCGGCTCCCACCGAAGCCCGGCGAGATGGAGGCGACCGGATCGGCCGTGCCGCGCCGGGGTGCCGCGGCCGTCGCTCCCCGCGAGCAGGGCTGGGGCTACTGCACGGAGTTCCTCATCAACGGACCCGGTCTCGACGTCGAGGCGATCCGCACCGAGCTGGGCGCGCTCGGCGAGTCGGCGCTCGTCGTCGGGGACGCGGACCTGGTGCGTGTCCACATCCACACCGGCGACCCGGCGAGCCTCATCGCGGCGGCGTCATCGCGCGGGCGTATGAGCAAGCTCAAGGTGGAGGACATGTCCGCCCAGCACCACGAAGTGCTCGCGCGTGCGGACGCGGCCGAGGACGATGCGGCCGCAGCTGCCGCGCCGCCCGCGCCCGCAGAGCAGCCGGAGGCTCCGCCCAAAGCGATCGGCGTCGTCAGCGTTGCGCCCGGCGACGGATTCCGCGAGATCCTCCGCAGCCTCGGGGCCGACAGCATCGTGAGCGGCGGACAGACCATGAACCCGTCGATCGAAGACCTCCTCAACGGGGTGCGCGCCGCCAACGCGGAACGCGTGATCCTGCTGCCCAACAACGGCAACGTCATCCTCACCGCGGAGCAGGTCGACCCGCTCGCCGAGGGATGCGAGGTCCGCGTGGTGCCGACGCGCAACCTGCCTCAGGGCATCAGCGCGTTGCTGGCGTTCGAACTCGACAGCGAGCCTCGACGAAAACGCCGAGCGGATGCTCGCCGCAATCGCCACAGTCCGCGCGGTCGAGGTCACGCATGCCGTCCGCGACACGACGGTCAACGGGCACGACATCAAGGTCGGCGACGTCATCGCCGTTGTCGACGACGAGATCACCGAAGTCGGCGATGACTACCTCGGCGTCATCGACGCAGTCCTCCGGTCGGAGGAGAACACCCCTGAGCTCGTCACGGTGTACCGCGGCGACGAGGTCAGCGCCGCCGACGCGGACGAGCTCGTCGACACGCTACGCGGCACGCACCCGGATACCGAATTCGAAATCCAGACTGGTGGGCAGGAGCACTATCCATACGTGCTCTCCCTCGAGTGACGATCCACCTCGTCACCGACAGCACCTCTGATATCTCCCCTGCGGACGCGCTGACTCTCGGCATCAGCGTGGTGCCGCTCACCGTGCGTTTCGGCAACGAGCAGTTCCGCGACGGTGTGGACATCGACCCGGATGCGTTCTACAGAAAGCTCGAGCACACCGAGGTGCAACCGACGACATCACAGCCGTCGCCGGAGGTGTTCGCCACGTTATTCCGCACGCTTCTCGCGGACCCCGCCGACCATGTCGTCGGGCTGCACATCTCGTCGAAGTTGAGTGGCACGCTGCAATCCGCGCATCTCGCCGCGCAGGAGTTCGACAGCACGCGCGTGCATCTCGTCGACACGGAGAGCGTCAGCGGTGGTCTGCAGCTGCTCGTTCACGCAGCGCTCGACGACATCAATGCGGGCGCCGATGCGGCGACCGTCGTGGCAAATACGCTCAGCCGGCGCGGCCGGATGACGATCCTCTTCCTGCTCGACACGCTCACGTATCTGCATCGCGGCGGACGCATCGGTCGCGCCCAGGCGTTCGTCGGCGGGCTGCTCAACGTCAAACCCCTGCTCACGGTGACCGGCGGCGAAGTGCACCCGCTCGCGAGGGTGCGCAGTCGAAGCAAGGGCATCGCGATGATCGTCGACGAGGTTCGTCGGCGAGCGCCGCTGCACAGCCTCGCCGCGTTCCACGCCGACGCACCGGACTCGATGCGCGAGGTGGAGGCGGGGGTCGCCGTGGCGGCGCCGGGACTCACCGCTCTCCATGGGCGGATCGGACCGGTCGTCGGCTCCTATTCCGGACCGGGCTGCGTCGGGGTGGCCTGCCTGGGCGTCGACTGAGCGGACAAGGCTGCCACGATGGAATGACTGTGTCCCCCGAACTCGTGACGCCGGTGTTCGTGCCGCTCGACCTCGACCTGCCGCTGTTCCGGATCGTCGGCATCGGCAAAGTCCAGGCGCAGCGCCTCGAGAAGCTCGGCCTGTCCACCGTGCAGGACCTGCTCTTTCACCTGCCGCGCCGGTACGAGGACACGCGTGAGACGGTGCCACTTCGCGCGCTGCAACCCGGATACGTGCAGACGGCGCACGTGCGCATCCGCAACATCAGCGCACGGAAAACCCCGTACAAGAAGATGGTGCTCGTCGAAGCAACCCTCGAGGACGACGGCGCTGTGGCGACCGCCGTCTGGTTCAACCAACCGTTTCTCCTCAAGCAACTCCATCCTGGGGACGAACTCCTTGTCAGCGGCAAGGTCGAACGCGCCCGGACCGGGCTCAGCTTTCGCAATCCCACGTTCGAGCACGCGGGACCCGACCAGCATCACGTCGGCACGATCGCGCCGATCTACCCGGAGACCCAGGGGATCAGCTCGCGCTTCCTGCGCGGCAAGATCGAACCGCTCCTCGGCCTCGTCACGCAGGTGCCCGACCATCTCCCACCCGCAGTGCGTGAGGCGGAACACCTGATGCCCATTGCCGAAGCGCTCTATCAGGTGCACGTCCCGAGCAGCCTCGAAACCGCGAGCCGCGCGCGCGACCGCATCGGATTCGAGGAGATGTTCCTGCTCCAGATTGCCGCGGAGCGCGCTCGCCGCCGCCGTCTGCGCGGTACCGGAGTCGTCATCCCGTACGACATCGACGTCGCACGTCGCTTCGCGGCGTCCTTGCCGTTCAAGCTCACTGACGGACAGCGCGTTGCCGCACACGAGATTCTCACCGACCTCGCGGCCGCCGGACCGATGAACCGGCTGCTCCAGGGCGATGTCGGCAGCGGCAAGACGGTCGTTGCGGCCCTGGCAGCGCTCATGACCCACCACGCCGGCATGCAGACCGCGGTCATGGCTCCGACCGAGATCCTCGCGCGCCAGCACTACGCGACGCTTGACCAACTGCTCACGCCACACGGCCTCCCGCCGCGGCTGCTCGTGGGGAGCACATCGGCGGGGGCACGCCGCGAGATTCTCGCCGGCCTGGCCGCCGGACACGACTCGCTCATCGTCGGCACCCATGCACTCATCGAGGACGACGTCGTGTTGCGCAACCTCGGTCTCGCGATCGTCGACGAACAGCATCGATTCGGTGTGGCGCAACGCCAGCGGCTCCGCCAGACATCGGGGGCGATGCCGAACTACCTCGCCATGACCGCGACACCGATACCGCGGTCGCTGTCGAACACCCTGTACGGCGATGTCGACCTCAGTGAGCTCCGCGAGATGCCCCCCGGACGGCAGCGGGTCGAGACGCGAGTCGTGCCGCCGCTCGAGCGCGCGAGCGCATACGAGTTCGTCAGAGCGGAAGTGGTGAAGGGCCGCCAGGCGTTCGTCATCTGCCCGCTCATCGAGGAGTCCGACAAGCTCGGCGCGCGCAGCGCGACCGCCGAGTTCGAGCGCTTGAGCACCGTCGTGTTTCCGGACCTGCGCGTCGAGCTGTTGCACGGCCGCATGCCATCGCGCGAGAAAGCCGAGCGTATGGACCGATTCGTCCGCGGCGATGCCGACATCCTCGTCGCCACCAGCGTGGTGGAGGTGGGTGTCGATGTCCCCAACGCGACGATCATGCTCATCGAGGGGGCCGAACGTTTCGGGCTTGCGCAGCTGCACCAGTTTCGCGGGCGTGTCGGACGCGACCAGCATCAGTCGTACTGCCTGCTCTTCGAAGGTGGGATCGACGAGGAGGGGAGCCAGCGGCTCGAAGCCGTCGCGACTACCGAGAGCGGTTTCGACCTCGCCGAGCGCGACCTCCAACTGCGCGGTCCCGGCCAGGTCGTCGGCCTGCGGCAGCACGGGCTGCCGGAGATGCGCGTTGCCGATCTCCTCGATGTCGCGCTCGGCCGCCGCTCGAAAGCCGCGGCGATCGCCTGGCTCGACAAGGACCCCGACCTCACCGCCTGGCCACCGCTGTCGGCCGCGCTGAACGGCTACCGCGCCGTCTTCGACATCGACTAGTGCGACGCGAGGTCAAGCACGTGGCCGAGACGCGGATCACCGCTGGTGAGTGGCGCGGTCGCATGGTGAGCACGCCACCCGGGCTCGAGGTGCGCCCGACGCGATCGCTGGTACGGCAGTCGCTGTTCGACATCCTTGGGCAGCGCGTCGTCGGAGCGAGGATGCTCGACCTCTACGCGGGCGCCGGTACCGTCGGCTTCGAGGCGCTGTCACGGGGTGCAGCGTCGGTCACCTTCGTCGAGCGCCACCGGGATGCACTGCAGCTGATCGCCAAAACAGCGGACCGGTTCGGGTGCCGCGACCGCTGCGCCATCGTCGGCGCCGAGGTCCGGCGGTGGCTGCGCACCGTGCCGGCCGAAACCGCCGCAGCCGACATCTGCTACGTCGACGCGCCGTATCAGGACCCCGAGCTGGAAGCGGTGCTCGAACTCCTCGGAGCATCCCCACCGCGACTGGTCGTGTGCGAACATCACCGCGCCCGCGTGATCGCCGAACGCATCGGCTCCCTCACACGGACACGCGAGGCGCGGTACGGCCTCACCACCATCAGCTTTCTGCAGCCGGATGCTGCACCCACGGACGGAACAGCGTGAGCGAACGCATCGCGGTGTACCCGGGGAGCTTCGACCCGGTGACGTTCGGGCATCTCGACATCCTGGATCGTTCGGCGGCGATCTTCGATCGAGTGCTCGTCGGTGTCCTCGAGAACCCCGGCAAGACGCCGCTCTTCACGGTGGAGGAGCGCGTGGAGCTCATCCATGCCTGCCTCGAGAGCCGTCCGCGCATCGAGGTCACGACCTTCCGAGGACTCACCGTCGATTTCGCCGCCAACAGCGGCGCGATCGCGATCGTGCGCGGTCTGCGCGCGGTGAGCGACTTCGAGACCGAGTTCCAGATGGCGCTCATGAACCGGCGGCTGAACCCGGCCGTGAACACCGTCTTCCTCATGACCTCGTTCACCAACGTATTCGTCTCCTCCTCACTGATCAAAGAGGTGTGCCACCTCGGCGGGAACGTCAGCGAGATGGCGCCGCCCGTGAGCGTCGAAGCGATGCAGCGACGATTCGCCGAGCAGCGTGACCGCGGTGAGTGACGACCCCACCCGCCTCGACCCGACCGTGATCGACCTCGTCGACCAGCTCGAGGAACTCGTGAGCACCGGACGCCGTGTGCCGTTCACCGCCGGCGTCGTGGTGAATGAGGACGAGGTGCTCGAGCTCGTCGACCGAACGCGCCTCGCGCTGCCTGACGAGTTGACGCAAGCGCGGCACCTCCTCGAGGATCAGCGCCGCGTGCTCGACGAGGCCCAGCAGGAAGCTGAGCGCATCCTTTCGCGCGCCGAGACCGAGGCTGCGCGTCTCGTCGACGAGGCACATGCCAGAGTGAGCGTCATGGTCGGCGACCACGAGATCGCCGAGCAGGCCCGGCTTCACGCTGCAACGCTCCTGGCCGAGGCAGAGGAGCGGGCCGCGAAGACCTGCGCCGAGGCGGACGCGTACGCCCGCGAGGTCATGACGCGTCTCGAGGATCAGCTGATGCGCGCGGCGACGACGGTCCGCAAGGGCATCGAGGCCCTCCCCGTCGAACCCGGGTCAAAGCGGAGACGGCGGGAGCGCGAATAGCCGCTCTCGGCCGCGTCCATCCGACCCACCGCTATACTGGGCGCAGTCATGGGCCGCGCTGCTCTGCGTGCGCGCCCTACCCGGAGAAACCGAGCATGCCGCTTCCCAAGCAAAAAATCTCAAAGCGCCGCCGCGACTTTCGACGCTCGCACCACGCGCTGACGATGCCGACACTTTCGCCGTGCCCGCGCTGCCGTCAGCCGCGTATCCCGCACCGCGTCTGTCCGAACTGCGGTCACTATCGCGGCCGCGAAGTGGTCGTCACCGAGTAGCACGCGGCCAGTGGCCAGCGTCGCACTCTGCTTTCCCGGACAGGGCAGTCAGACCGCCGGCATGGCGGACGGGTTGACCGACCTCCCCATCGCTCAGGAGATGCTTGCCGCCGCGACGAGCAGCGGCCTCGACCTGGGCGCGGCACTGTCCGGCGACGATGAGCAACTGCGGCCGACAGAGATCGCCCAGCCGGCGCTGCTCCTCGTCGAGTGCGCATTGCGCAGCACGCTGCCCACGTCCCTCGACGTCGTCGCGGTTGCCGGCCACAGCGTCGGCGAGTACGCGGCCGCTGTTGCGGCCAATGCGCTCCAACCGGCTGATGCGATGCGTCTCGTCATCGAGCGGGGGAGGGCGATGGCGGCAATGCACGAGGGAACGATGTGCGCGCTCATCGGCATCGACTTGAGCGCCGCAACTGCGGTGTGCGAGGAGACGGCGAGCGAAACCGGCGAGGTCGTCGTCGTTGCCAACTACAACGCACCCGGGCAGCTGGTGATCAGCGGATCGCGCGCAGGTGTTGACGCTGCGGCGCAGCGTGCGCTGACGCGCGGCGCACGCCGCGCCATCCCGTTGAACGTCAGTGGCGCGTTCCACTCGCCGTTGATGGCCGCTGCGGCATCGCGGTTCGGCGCCGCGCTCGACGCCGTCGCGCTCGCAGACCCCAGTCCGCCCGTCGTGTGCAACGTCGACGCGAACGCGGTGGAGTCCGCACCAGCACTGCGCGACCGTCTCCACGAGCAGCTCACCTCCCCGGTGCGCTGGATCGCGTGCGTCGAACGTCTCGTCGAGCTCGGCGCGGAGACGTTGATCGAGGTCGGCCCCGGCAGTGTCCTCACGGGACTTGCGAAACGCATCGCACCCGGCGTGCGCGCGGTGTCGGTCAGCTCGCTTGACGCCGCGTCGCGACTCGACGTCGCGTTGGTTGCCGGATGAGCAACAGCACGCCGCTCGAAGGACGTCGCGCGCTGGTCACCGGCGCCTCGCGAGGCATCGGGAAAGCCACGGCGATTGCGCTCGCTCGAGCCGGCGCGTCGGTCGCGGTCGGCTACTCGGCGCACCCCGAGAACGCGGAGGCGCTCGTCGAGACCTTGCGCGCCGACCACGGTGCCACCGCGGTCGCGCTCGGAGCCGACCTTGCGGATCCCGCGGCCGCTGCACGCCTCGTCGAGCAAACCGTCGCGGCGCTCGGTGGTCTTGACATCGTTGTCAACAACGCGGGCATCAATCGCGACAACCTGGCCATGCGGCTGACGGACGACGACTGGGATGCGGTCATCGCCATCGACCTGACCGCGGCGTTCCACATCTGCCGCGCCGCGCTCCGGCCAATGCTGCGGCAGCGCTTCGGACGCATCGTGAACGTCTCCAGCATCGCCGGGGTGATCGGCAACGCGGGTCAGGCGAACTACTCCGCAGCGAAGGCCGGGCTCATCGGGCTCACGAAATCGCTCGCCCGTGAGGTTGCGAGTCGCGACATCACGGTCAACGCCGTGGCGCCGGGATTCATCGACACCGAAATGACGACGGTGCTGAGCGAGTTGATACGCGCATCGGCCGTCGCCGCGATCCCCAAGGCCCGCATGGGCACCGCAGAGGAAGTCGCCTCGGCGATAGCGTTCCTCGTCATGCCAGAGTCCGGCTACATCACGGGACACGTGCTCCATGTCGACGGGGGCCTGGCGGCGTGACCGAACCGGAGCAGACGGCTTCTGGTGACGTCAAGCGCGAGGTGGTCATCGACGGAGCGTCGGGACCGTTCGCATGGCGACCCCCGACCTCTGACGCTATCGTTTCGCCTCAAACTGATGCGGCGCCTGCCGCAACCACACAAGGAAATCCTGATGCCAGACCTGACCTTCGACCGGTTCAAGGCGATCGTCGCCGATCAGCTCGGCGTGGAAACCGAACAGGTGACGCCGGAGGCGTCGTTCGTGGAGGACCTGAACGCGGACTCCCTCGACCTGGTGGAACTGATCATGGCGTTCGAGGAGGAGTACCAGATGGAGATCTCCGACGAGGACGCGGAGAAGATCGGAACGGTGGGCCAGGCTTGGTCGTACATCCAGGAGAAGGTGGAAGCGGCGTCCTAGCCACTCCGCCCGATCCGGCGCCTGCGCCACCCGCGGCGCAGAAAGCCCCCATGGCGCTCGGCGAGCCCGAGCTGGAGCGTCTTCGCGACCTCCAGAAGCGGATCGGGATCCAGTTCCGCAAACAGGAGTTGCTTCGCGAGGCGATGACCCATGCCTCGTGGAACAACGAGCACGGCGAGCCTTCGGGTCCGGGGCACGACAACGAGCGCCTCGAGTACCTCGGCGACGCGGTGCTCGAGCTGGTCGTCGGCGAGTACCTCTTCCGGCGATTCCCCACGTACGACGAGGGTCAGCTGACGCAGCTCCGCGCCGCACTCGTCAACACCACGTCGCTGGCTCGTCTCGGCGAGCGCCTCGAGCTCGGTGAGACGCTCCTCATGGGCCGTGGCGCCGTCAAGACGGGCGCCCGCAAGCTCCCGTCACTGCTCGCCAACGCGTTCGAGGCGATGATCGGCGCGATCTTCCTCGACCAGGGATATCGGGCCGCCACGCGCGTCTTCCTCCAGAACATCGGTGACCTCGCCGAGTGGAGCGACGAAAACTTCAAAGGTCAGCTCCAGCAGGCGTCCCAGGATCGCACCGGGGACACGCCGCACTACCGGGTCGTCGCCACCGGTGGACCCGGGCACAAGCGCGAGTACACCGCCGAGGTGCTCCTCGGCGAGCGCGTCGGGGGCACCGGGCGTGGCCCGACCAAGCAAGCCGCCGAGCAGGCGGCTGCACACGATGCGCTCGACAAGCTGTCGAAGATCGGCAGGGGCGGCGCGGCAGCTGCCGCGGGCGCCGCGCGGGACGCCGCCAAGACGGTCGCATCGGAGCCGGCCCGGGTTCGCCGCCGCGTCGCCGAGGTGGCTGCGGACCGGGGCGCGACGCCGAGACGCCGCAGGAGCAGGGGCGGCGCGCGGACCGGCGATGCCACGGCGGCCGCCGAAGCCGGACGCCCTCGCCGCAGTCTCCTGTCGGCGCTGCGCCATGCCGCCGAGGCACTCGTCGGGCGCCAGCCGGCGCCCCCGCCACCAAAGCAGCCGGAGGGGCCGGCGCCGAAACGCCGCCGTGGCCGGCGCGGCGGTCGTGGGCGCGGCGGCGGGACCACGACGCCGGTCCAGCAGTGAGCACCAGATCTTGGGGGCAACGCGCGGCCCGAGCCCAACATGTTGACGGCGCGCGCCCCGCGCGTGGACAATCGCCGCGATGAGACTCCGGCGGATCACCCTGTCCGGGTTCAAGACGTTCGCCGCGCGCAGTGAGGTGATCTTCGACCGGGGGATCACGGCCATCGTCGGGCCGAACGGCAGCGGCAAGAGCAATCTCGTCGACGCGCTGCGCTGGGCGCTGGGGGAGACCAACGCTCGCGAGCTCCGTGGGCAGCGGATGGACGAGGTCATCTACGCGGGCGGAGGCGGGCGGCAGCGCATGAGCCTCGCCCAGGTGGAGCTCGTCATGGACAACGAGGAGGGCACGCTGCCGTCCGAGGATCCCGAGGTGTCGGTGAGCCGCCGCGTCTCGCGGGGGGATCGCGACACCGAGTTCCGCATCAATGGCGAGCACGCGCGCCTGCGCGATCTGGAGCGGCTCCTCGGCGGGACGGGCCTGACCCAGAACGGATACGCCGTCGTCGTCCAGAACGACATCGATGGGATCATCGAGGCGACCCCCGCACAGCGCCGGACGCTCGTCGAGCAGGCCGCCGGGGTGCGCGCGCTGCGCGCTGCCTGCGAGGACGCCTCGCACCGGCTCGACAGTGCAGATGCGGTGGTTCGACGCCTTGCTGACCTCCTCGAGGACGCAACGCCACGCCTGACGGAGCTCAGCGAGCAGTCGGTGGCGGCGCTCGAGCTGCGGACCATGAGCGAGCGCCTGACGGAGCTTCGCGGCAGTCTCGCGCACGAGGAGTGGCGCGCCGCGCGGGCGAGCCTCAAGCAGGCACGCAAGCGACTCGATCAGGCACTGAACCGCTGCGAGGCCGCCTCCCAGGCGGATGCAGCCTTCGGCCACCGATCGGAGCTGGCCCGTGCCCGCCTCGAGGAAGCCCGCTCCGCTCGCGACGACGCGGCGCGGCGGCTCGAAGCCGCCCGGCTCGAGGTCGAGCGGGGAGAGGGCAGTCAGCGCCGCTTCGCCGACCGCCTTCGCTCGGCGGTTGCCCAACGGGGCCTCGCCGTCGCCGACCTCGCCACGATCGTGCCGGAGGTGGACGCCGCCGCCGGCGCACTCGCAGCGGTCGAGGCCGGCGCGGAGGAGCAGAGCTGGAGCGTGCTCGAGGACGAGTTCGGGCGCCTGCGCGGCATTGCAGTCGAGGCGGCGGCCGAGGCCTCGATCGCGGAACAGCATCTCGCAGACGCGACCGCAGCGTTTGCGGCCGTCGAGACCGAGCGCGGGTCGGCGGGCGCCGACGTGCGCGCGGCCGCGGCGCGCGCCGAGCTTGCCCTGTCGGCTGTGCATGCGCTGACACTCGAAGCCGAGGCCGCTGCAACGCGCATCGTCGAGCTGACCGCCTCGCTCGAGACCCAGGTCGCCGAGGCCGCTGCGGCATCGGCGCGGACGCTCGGCACCGCGGAGCACGTGGCACAGGCGCGCGCGGCGGTGGACACCGCGTGGGACGCAGTCAACGCCACCGATCACGCCGTCGCGAACGCCGCCGCCGAGGCGCGATTGGCGCTGGCGACACTCGCCTCCGCGCGCGGCCGGCTCAGCGGGACGGCAGGCGAGGGCGGCGTCGCCCGAGCGGTCGCCGCGGGAACGCTGCGTGCGCGCCGTCTCGTCGACTGCCTCCACGTCACCGACCACTCGATGGCTGATGCGATTGCCGCCGCACTCGAGGCCGACCTCGGCGCCTGGGTCGTCGACGATCTCAAGGCGGCTGCCGCGCACCTCGACGCCGACGGGCCGCGTGAACGCCTCATCAGCGCCGACCTCGAACCGATCGCGGAAGCGTCCCCACCGCAGCCGTATGCGCTCTTGTCGAGCGCGATCGTCGTGGAGCCCGAAGCGCGCGGTGCCATCGGCCGTTTGCTGGCCGGCGTGTGGCTCGCCCCCGACATCGACGCCGCCCAGCGCGCACTGAGCGAAGGCGCGAGCGCCGCCGTGCTTCGCAACGGCACGGTGGTCACACCGTCGGGACTCCGCGGTGGTCGGCGCGTCGAAACACTCGAACTCGCCCAGGAGGAGCGCGCCGCGGCTGCGGAGTCGGAGCGCGCAGTGCGCGTCGAGGCTGCGGCGGTCACGGCGGCGGCCAACGCGCGCGAGCGCTTGAGCGACCTCGACCAGGCACTCTCGGTCGCGGTCGAGACCGATCGGGCCGCACGTGCCGCCGAGGCGGGGGCCGCCGCAGTCGTCGTCGGAGCCGAGCAGGCGCTCGACGCCGCTCGGGCCCAGGAGGATCGGGCAGGACGGCTCCTTGCCGCGCGGCAGGCCGAGGCCGCCGCCGCCACCGATGCGCAGGGCGCGGCGGAACGCCGGCTCGTCTCGATCGATGCACAGCGCGCAACGGTTGAGAGCGCGCTCCGCGTTGCGCAGGCCCACAGCACCGAGGCGCGATCAGCCGCCGGCACGTCGAAGGCAGCGGCCGACGAAGCCCAGCTCCTCCTGTCGCGGGCGAAGGCGGAGGGCGCCCACATCGAGGAGCGTCGCGAGGCGGCGCGCCGCGCGCTCGACGCCGCCCGTTCGAGGCTCACCGCCGCCGAGACGCGGCGGCTTGTCGCCGAGGGCGATTCCCTCACGGCGATCGTGCACGCCATGCGCGGCAGGGCCGCAGCATCCGGCAGCGTCATGGAACTGGCGTCCGCGCAGGACGCGCATGCGGTGGCCACTGCGCCTATCGCCGAGATGGAGCACGCGGTGCTCGCGCTCGAGGCCGAGCACGCCGAGGTCGCCGTGGCAGTGGCTCGCGCTACCGACGAGCGCGACGCGGCCGAACGCGAGGTCGTCGAGTGCGAGGCTGCAGTCGCCGAGCTCGCCGGAGCTGTTCGCGACCAGGCGGACGACGACCCGACGGAACTCGACCCGGCCGCGGCGGAGCGTGCAGAGCGAGAGATCGTCCGTCTCGAGCGACGGATCTCAGCCCTCGGCCCCGTCAACGCGCTGGCACCGGAGCAGCACGAGGCGCTCGAGGCGCGGGTATCGATTTTCGGCACGCACCACGAGGACCTCGTCCGCAGTGGAGCCGAGCTCCGGGCGATGGCACGGTCACTCGAGCGCGAGATCGAGCAACGGTTCGACACGGTCTTCGGCGCGGTGTCCTTCCACTTCCAGGAGCTGTATGCGGAGCTGTTCCCCGGCGGCAAGGCGACGCTCCGCCTGGAGGATCCCGAGCCGGCGACTCTCGACCTCGACGGGAACGAGCAACCGGCGGCGTCTCGCCGCCCGGGCGTCGAGATCCTCGCGCAGCCTGCAGGCAAGCGGTTGACGCCGCTGCGCCTGCTCTCCGGCGGCGAGCGCGCGCTTACCGCGCTCGCGGTCGTGCTCGCCCTGCAGCAGGTGAATCCCAGCCCGTTCTACGTGTTCGACGAGGTCGACGCGTCGCTCGACGACAGCAACGTCCTGCGCTTCACGCGCCTGCTCCGCCGTCTCGGCACGGAGCAGCAGTTCCTCGTGGTCACCCACAACCACATCACCATGGCGGCGGCCGACGCGCTCTGGGGTGTGACCATCGACGGCGAGGGAGTGAGCTCCGTCCTCGGCGTCCGCTTTGACGAGGCCGAGCTGACCGGAGCGCCGACGGCGACCCTGCATCGCGTGGCTGGATGAGCTGATGGCGTCCGACGAGATCGTTGCTCCAGTGCGCCGCAGCGCCTGGTGGCGGCGCATGTCGGGGCGGATGGACGGCGCGTCGGCCGCGTTCTCATCGGGGATGCAGGGCATCGCGGCGCCGGGACGCAAGGCCGATGACGCGTTCTTCGACGACCTGCTCGAAGTGTTGATCAGCGCCGACTGCGGTGTGGAGCTCTCCGAGCGCCTCGTGGCCGCGCTGCGCGACCGGGTGCGCCGCGAGCGGATCGGCGATGCCGCCGCGGCGATCGCGGCGCTCAAGGCGGAGATCCTCGCCGTCATGAGCACGTACGACCGGAGCCTCCACCTCAACGAGGTGCCGAGCGTCATCCTCGTCGTCGGCGTCAACGGCAGCGGCAAGACGACGACGCTCGGCAAGCTGGCCCATCGTCTGCGCGAGGAGGGCCGATCGGCGCTGATCGCAGCCGCCGACACCTATCGGGCCGCCGCGATCGATCAGATGCGGGTCTGGGCCGACCGTGCCGGGACGGACATCGTCGCGCACCAGCCCGGCGCCGATCCCGGGGCCGTGGTGTTCGACGCCATCCAGGCGGCGCAGGCGCGGCGTATCGACGTCGTGCTCGTGGACACCGCCGGGCGGCTCCACACCAAGGTCAATCTCATGGCCGAGCTCGGCAAGATCCGGCGCGTCATCGAGCGCCTCATCCCGGAAGCGCCGCAGGAGGTGCTCCTCGTCGTCGACGCGACGACCGGCATGAACGCGATGCGGCAGGCGCTCGCGTTCCACGAGGTGACGACCCTCACCGGTCTGGTGATCACCAAGCTCGACGGCTCGGCACGCGGTGGGACACTGCTGGCGGTAGAGGAGCAGCTCCGCGTGCCGGTAAAGCTCATCGGCCTCGGCGAGGGCCTCGACGATCTCAACCTGTTCGATCCCGGCGCCTACCTCGACGCGATCTTTGGGGCCACCCCTTGACAAGGTGGTGAGTACTCACTACCATACGGACCCATGACCCCCACGGCCGCCGCTGAGCGCCTCACCGCACCCGAGCGCCGCGAGCAGATTCTCGAAGCCGCGGTCACGGTGTTTGCGGAGCGCGGCTATGAAGGCGCCTCGACCGACGTCATCGCGCGTATGGCCGGCATCTCGCAGCCGTACCTGTTCCGGCTCTTCGGCACCAAGCGCGACCTCATCGTCGCGACGGTGCAGCGGTGCTTCCTCGATACCGAGGGACTGTTCACCCGCGCGGCGAACGGCCTCGAGGGGGAGGAGGCGATGAAGGCGATCGGCGATGCTTATGTCGAGGAGATCCGCAGGAGCCCGCTCAAGTTGCGCGCGCAACTGCAGTCGTATGCCGCATGCGACGACCCCGCGATCAGGACGGTCGTGGCGGAGGGTTTTGGTGGTCTCGTGCGGCTGGTCGGCCGGCTCACCGGCATGGACTCGGAGAACTTGAGCAAGTTCTTCGCCCAGGGAATGCTCCTCAACGTCCTCGCGATGATGGGTCAGGTCGACGAGCCCCAGGCGTGGGCGATGCGACTCATCGAGGGCAGCGACATGACCGAGAAATTGGACGCGAAATAATGGCGGTTTTTTTTGCCCGACGAAGTAAGTGAGTAATCACTAGGGCAACGCTAAAAGTCAAGGCAGCACAAGGAGGAGCGGCATCATGGTTCGACGGTCTCAGGTCATCTGGACATTTGCGATCACCTCGATCGCCCTGTTCATGGTCACGCTCGACAACCTTGTCGTGACCACTGCTTTGCCGGTAATCAGGCACGACCTGAACGCCAACCTCCAGCAGCTGGAGTGGACGGTGAACGCCTACACGCTCACATTCGCGGTGTTGCTGCTCACCGGTGCCGCGCTGGGCGATCGCTTCGGCCGGCGCCGCGTCTTCTCGATAGGCCTCGCGCTGTTCACGCTCGGTTCCGCAGGCTCTGCGCTGGCAACGAGCCCGACGATGTTGATCGTCGCGCGTGCTGTGCAGGGAGGCGGCGCAGCGATGGTGACACCATTGACACTAACCATCCTGAGTGCGGCAGTGTCTCGTGAGCGCCGCGGCGTCGCGCTCGGGGCATGGGGAGGCATCGGCGGCCTCGCCGTCGCCGTCGGACCGATCGTCGGTGGCGCAATCGTCCAGGGCATCTCGTGGCACTGGATCTTCTGGGTCAACGTGCCGATCGGCCTCGCCCTGGCGCCACTCGCGCGCATCCGGCTCGTCGAGACGCGCGGCGCGGATGGTCACCTCGACCTCGGTGGCCTGGTGATCGCGAGCGCTGGGCTCTTCGCGATCGTCTGGGGCCTCGTCCGGGCCAACGAGCAGGGCTGGACCAGCCCCGAGATCCTCGGAACGCTCGCCGTCGGCGTCGCGCTGATGGTGGGGTTCGTCGCGTACGAGCTGCGCTCGAAGGCTCCGATGCTGCCGATCCGCTACTTCCGCAACCGCACCTTCAGCGGCGCCAACGCCGCGTCGCTGTTCATGTTCTTCGGGATGTTCGGCAGCGTCTTCCTGCTCGCTCAGTTCTTCCAGACCGTGCAAGGGCTTTCGCCGCTGTCGGCCGGCCTGCGCATCCTCCCGTGGACCGCGATGCCGATCATCGTGGCGCCGACCGCGGGCGCACTGTCGGACCGGATCAACGGCCGCACGCTCATGGCGATCGGACTCGCGCTGCAGGGCATCGGTCTGCTCTGGATCGGCCACGTCATCACACCGACCGCGCCGTACTCGGCGTTCATCCTCCCGTTCATCCTCAGCGGCATCGGCATGGGCATGTTCTTCGCCCCGGTGGCCAATGTCGTGCTCAGCTCCGTGAGCGCACGTGAGGAAGGCAAGGCATCCGGTGCGAACAACGCGATCCGCGAGCTCGGCGGCGTCCTCGGCGTGACGGTGCTCGCCTCGATCTTCGCCCACTGGGGCGGGTACACCTCCGGCGCCACGTTCGTCGCCGGCCTGACGCCCGCCATCACGGTCGGTGGGGCGGTGGTGCTCGTCGGAGCGGTGACCGCAGCCCTGATCCCCGCGCGGCGGCGGGTCCAGAGCGCGGAGACCGAGGCCGCGATCGAGGGATCCGCAGTCGCGGCGTAAGCCATATCGATTCACAGGGAGCCGGTGGCCCGGGGGCTGTCACGGGTTGGCAGGATCGGGTCACCGGCTCACCTGTTGTAGGATGTCAAGGCCTTGCCCTTGACAGAACGAGCCACCCCCCGAGCCCTCTCCTCGCGCGCCGCGCAGGAGCGGCTGCTCGACGTCTACGGCGCGCTGCTCACCGAGCACCAGCGTGAGGCCTGCCGGCTTCACCTCCACGAGGACTGGTCGTTCACCGAGCTCGCCGAGTCCCTGCAGTGCACGCGGAGCGGCGCGCACGACCTGGTGCGCCGCGCGGTTGCGCAGCTCGAGCACTTCGAGGAGCGCCTCGGCCACGCGGCCGAGATGGAGCGGCGGGACCGCGTCGAGGCCGAGCTCCGCGCCCGGATCGCGACGGTGACCGCCTGATGGTCTTTGACGCACTCAGCGACCGCCTGACCGCTGCGCTCCGGCGCTTCTCCGGCCGTGGACGCCTGTCCAAGGAGGACGTCGAGGTCGGGCTGCGCGAGGTGCGCGTTGCGCTGCTCGAGGCCGACGTCAACTTCCGCGTCGCGCGCGCGTTCGTCGACAAGATTCGCGAGCGCGCGATCGGCAGTGACGTGCTTGAATCGCTGACGCCCGGCCAGCAGATCGTGAAGATCGTCAACGAGGAGCTGGTCGCGCTCCTCGGCGGCGAGCAACGCAAGATCCACTACGAGTTGCATCCGCCAACAGTGCTCATGCTCGTCGGCCTGCAGGGCTCGGGCAAGACGACCACCGCGGCGAAGCTCGCGCTCGCGATCCGGCGCGACGGACACCGTCCGATGCTCGTCGCGGCGGACATCCGCCGTCCCGCCGCGGTGCAGCAGCTCCAGAAGCTCGGCGCCGACAACCAGATCCCGGTGACGATCCCCGACGGCAAGCTCAAGGTGCCGCAACTCTGCAAGCGCGGCGTCGCCGAGGCCGAGCGTCTCAACTGCGACGTCGTTATTCTCGACACTGCCGGTCGCCTGCAGATCGACGAGGCGTTGCTCGATGAGTTGCGCGACATCCGCAAGACCGTCACGGTGCACGAGACGATTCTGTGCGTCGACGCGATGACCGGTCAGGAAGCCGTCAACGTCGCCAAGGGATTCGACGATGCGGTCTCGGTTGACGGCGTCATCCTCACCAAGCTCGATGGTGACGCGCGCGGTGGTGCTGCGCTCTCGATGCGAGAGACGATCGGCAAGCCGATCATGTTCTGCGGCGTCGGCGAGAAAGTCTCCGATCTGGAGCCGTTCGCACCGGACCGCATGGCATCGCGCATCCTCGGCATGGGGGACGTGCTCTCGCTCGTCGAGCGCGCGCAATCGCAGTTCGACCAGAAGAAGTCCGAAGAGATGGTCGAGCGCTCGTTCGCGGGCCGGCTCACCATGGACGACTGGCTCACGCAGCTCCGTCAGCTGCGCAACATGGGTTCGCTCGAGAGTGTCCTCGGCATGCTGCCGGGGGGACGCAAGATGATCCAGCAGGCGGGCTCCGCAATGCCGTCCGAGCAGGACCTCGGACGCATGGAAGCGATCGTGCTGTCGATGACGATGCAGGAGCGCAGTCATCCCGAGCTCATCAAGGGCGCGCGCCGCAAGCGCATCGCCGCCGGCAGTGGAACGACCATTGCCGATGTCAACCGTCTGCTCAAGGGATTCGAGCAGATGCAGGGCATGTTCAAGAGCCTCGGCGGCAAGGGCACCAAGGGAATCCGCGGCAAGGCTCGCATGCTTCGACAGCTGAAGAACATCGATCCGACACAACTCGGACAAGCAGGCCTGTGATCAGGCAAAAGAAAGGAGCACGACATTGGTCAAGATCAGGTTGAAGCGAATGGGCACCACCAAGCGGCCGGTGTACCGGCTGGTGGTCGCAGATTCGCGCAGCCCGCGCGACGGCAGATTCATCGAGTTCGATCGGCTTCTACGATCCACTGCCGAACCCCGCGGTGGTGCGTATCGATACCGAGCGCGTGCAGCTCTGGCTGAAGCGCGGTGCGCGTCCGAGTGACAGCGCGCGTCAACTCCTTGTGAAGGAAGGGATTCTCGCCGCTCGTGCGTTCACCGTCACTGTCCGCGAACCCGCGGCTGAACCGGTGAAGGCCAAGGCCAACGGTGCAGCGAAGGCTGCAGCAGCTGCGGGTCCTGCGGAAGCCGCGGCGGTAGCAGCAGAAGAAGCTCCCGAGACCGAGCTTGAAGCCGAAGTCGCCGAGGTTGCCGACGCGCCGGCCGAAGAGCCTGCCGCAGAAGAGACGCCCGAGGCTGACGCCGAGGATGCGGGTCCGTCCGCAGAGGCCAGCGAGGACGCCGAAGCGGTGGCTGACGATGCTGCGGAGTCAACGCCCGCGGAGACCGAGGCAGCCGAATGACTGACTATGCGGACCTGACGCGGTTCATCGCGGAGCGCATCGTGGCCAACCCGTCCGAGGTTACCGTGGAAGCGCGCCCGCGCGGCCGCAGCACCATCGTCACGCTACACGTTGCCGAAGCGGACATGGGCAAGCTCATCGGCAAGACCGGCCGCAACATCGAGGCCGTGCGCGCGGTCGTACGCGCTGCAGGACTGCGTCATCACCAGCGTGTGCAGGTGGAGTTGAAGGACCTGCGGTGACATCGGGCGGACAACCGGTCGCACCCGCCAAGCTGCGTGTCGCGCAGGTGTTGCGCTCGCATGGCGTGCGCGGCGAGGTGCGTGTCGAACCGTGCGGTGGCGACTGGACGCGGTTCAAGCCGGGCACGCGGGTCGAGGTCGAGGATGGCTCGCGTGTGCTCACCGTGCGCACGTCGCGCCAGGGCCCAGGTAACGCGGTGCTCCTCGGTTTCGATGAGATCACTGCGCCGGCCGATGCGGACCGATTGCGCACCGTGTATCTCTGCGTCGACGTCGACGCGGCGCGACCGCTGGCGGAAGGCGAGTGGTTCGTGTGGCAGCTCGTCGGGCTGCGCGTGCGCGACACCGACGGCGCTGACGTCGGCGTTGTCGAGGATGTCGAAGCGGGCGTCGGCAATGACGTGCTCGTCATCAAGACCGATACCGATGTGCACCGCCTCCCAATGGCACGCGAGTACGTGACCGGCATCGACATCGCCGCCGGCACATTGACCGTGACGCCGTGGCAGGAGGAGAGCGTGTGATCCGCTTCCACGTCATCACGATCTTTCCCGAGGTCTTTCCCGGACCGCTCGGCATCGGCGTTGTCGGACGGGCGATCAGTGCGGGTGACGTCGAGTTGCACGTGCACGACCTCCGCGCGCACAGCGAAGGGAAACACCGGCAGGTGGACGACGAGCCGTTCGGCGGTGGTGCCGGCATGGTGCTCAAGCCCGAGCCCCTGGTTCGAGCAGTGCGCGCCGTTCGGGAGACCGATCCGTCCGTGCACTGCATCCTGCTGTCCCCGCAGGGACGGCGGTTCGATCAGAGCGTCGCTCGCGAGCTCGCGGCGGAGGCGTCGATCCTGCTGGTCTGCGGACGGTATCAGGGCGTGGATCAGCGTGCACGCGACGAGATCGGGGAGGAGCTCTCCGTCGGCGATTACGTCCTCAGCGGCGGCGAGGTCGCCGCGATGGCCGTTATCGAGGCGACGTCGCGACTCGTCCCTGGCGTGGTCGGCTCGCCCGAATCACTCGGTGACGAAACCTTCTCTGACGGCACAAGCGGCGGCTTCGAAGCGCCCCTGTACACCCGTCCGGCGGACTTCGAGGGGCAATCCGTCCCCGCAGTCCTCCGCGAAGGCAACCATGCCGCCATCGCCGCGTGGCGACGCGACCAAAGCATGTACAGCACAAGGCTGCGTCGCCCTGATCTGATACGGTCTGGCCCAAGGCCCGGAGGAACAACGTGAATGTCATCGATCTGCTCAAGCGCGAGCAGGAAAAACAAGAAGTCCCCATCCTGCGTTCAGGCGACACCGTGCGCGTGCACGTCAAGGTCGTCGAGGGAACGCGCGAACGCATCCAGGTGTTCGAGGGAGTCGTGATCGCCGTCAACGGCAAGGTCGGACTTTCGACGAGCTTCACGGTGCGCCGTCTTGCACACGGTGTCGGCGTCGAGCGCACGTTCCTCGTGCACGCACCGCGCATCGACAAGATCGAGGTCCTGCGTCACGGCCAGGTTCGCCGCGCGAAGCTCTTCTATCTCCGCGAGAAGGTCGGCAAGCATGCCCGCATCCGCGAGCGCCGGCAGCCCGTCGGCGGGCCCGAGATGACGCTCACGCGCGCCCAGCCCGATCCGGTGGTCGAGGACGAGATCGAGCCCGAGGAGCTGCCCGAGACGGCGGAGTCCGTCGCCGAGGTCGAGGCTGAGACCCCGAACGAAGCGGCCGCTGAGGGGTCCGTCGCGGCGGAGGCGGACGTCGCCGAGGACGAGACAGCCCCGGCGGAGAGCGACGGCGGAGCGTAGTCGCGGGTCGCGTTCGCCGGAGCAACTGCCGCCGGCCCGTCCCCTCAAGGACCGGGTCGGGCACGCAGGGGAAGCCGCTGCGCTCGCCTACCTCAAAGAACAGGGATACCGCATCCTCGCGCGCGACTGGCGCTGCCGCATCGGTCAGATCGACATCGTGGCCGAGGATGGCGAGACGCTCGTGCTCATCGAGGTGAAGGCGCGCCGCGGCACGGGCTTCGGCACGCCGCAGGAAGCAGTTGACGAGCGCAAGCAACGCAAGTTGCGCATGCTGCTCGAGCTGTATCGCACGCAGACGCATCGCACGAAGCAGCCCTGCCGGATCGATGTGATCGGGTTGCTCATGGACGGCGCGTTGACGGTGACGAAGACCGAGCACATCAAGAACGCCGTCCAGGACGAGTAGCGCTACAGGCACACCGCCTGGCGCGAGGTTGTCCGCTGAGTCCGGGTTGGACGGCTTGACATGTGACTAAACGGTCACGTATGCTCCTGGCATGGCTGACGATGACCTGGTGTTCAAGGCGCTGTCCGACCGAACGCGTCGGTACCTGCTCGACCTGCTCTTCCAGCGTGACGGCCGCACGCTGACGGAGCTCGAATCGGAGCTGGACATGACGCGCTTCGGCGTGATGAAGCACCTGCGCGTCCTTGAAGATGCGGGCCTCGTCGTCACGCGCCGCTCAGGCCGGGAGAAGTTGCACTTCCTCAACCCGGTCCCGATCCAGCTGCTCCACGAACGGTGGATCGGCAAGTACCGCGAGCGCCGGGCGTCGGCGCTCCTCGACCTCAAAGACAACCTGGAGGAGATGGCATGACCACGACTGTTGCGACAACCGCCACGCAGGTCTACCGGGTGTACATCAAGGCGACACCCGAGGCGATCTGGGACGCGATCACCAAGCCGGAGTGGACGGCGCGCTACGGCTACGGCGGCCGGGGCGAATACGAGCTCCGCGCCGGCGGGGCATACCGTGGCTACTCGACCGAGGCAATGCGCACGATGGGTGCTCCCGAGCTCGCCGTCGATGGCGAGGTGCTCGAAGCCGACCCGCCGCGCAAGCTCGTCCAGACCTGGCGGATGCTCATGGACGAGGGGATGAAGGCTGAAGGCTTCACGAGGCTGACGTACGAAATCGAGCCCCGCAAGGAAGGTGTCACCCGGCTGACCGTCGTCCACGAGCTCGAAGGCGCGCCGAGCCAGCAGCTCCTGCTTTCGGGCGCGATGGAGGATCAGGGTGCCGGCGGTGGCTGGAACTGGGTGCTCAGCAGCCTGAAGACGCTGCTCGAGACCGGCGAGTTGCTCGACCCGAGCGGCGGCCACCAGGGCTGATTCGCAAACGCGAGGCTCATTCGCAATCGGAGGAGTGCGGCACCGTGCCGCGCTCCTCTTTTTTGCCCTCCGTAGGTCAGCGCGCGGGCGCAGTGGCGCGTGCGGAGCGGATCTCGAGGCGTCCCTCCGCTGTCAAGGCGCAGACGTACCGCCGGCCGGTGGTCCGCAACAGGAGCTTCGACACGGCGGCCGGGACCGCATCGACCACCATGCCTTCAAGCAAGATGTTCGGTCCGGACGCCGACCAGTAGCCGAGCGCGTCGGAGTAGGCGCAGACCAGTGCGTACGGAGCCGCTGACGGATCCTGAACCGTGTCGAACTGCGTGAGCGTTTGCGGTCCCCAATCCTGTCGATCGCCGAGAGGGAAGGCGCCGGCGTACAGCCCGTCGCCGACCTGCACGATCACACAGCAGGACGGCGCGGCACCTCCGTGGTTCGATAACTCGATGTTGAGTGTTCCGCCGGTCGGCGTCTCAACGACCCGCCATCGCGGGACCGGCTGCGTCGCGAGGCCGCGCAGACGCCGGCGTTCGACCCGTTCCGTCAACACCAGGAGCGTTCCTATCGTGGCGACCGCCAACGTCGCGACCTCGACGATGAGGTGCCAATCCCAATCCACGGCGCACAGCGTAGTGAGTTCACGCGAGTCCCTGCAGAACAACGCTCCGGCGTCAAGCGACTGCTCTAGAGTTCCCCGCGTGATCAACGTTTCGGCGGTCCTGAACGTCGCGCTTGTCGGCGCCTTGGTCGTCTTCATCCTGTACCGGCAGACGATCGCGAGACCGCTGACAGCACGCGGTATCTGGCTCCTTCCGGCGATTCTGATCATCGTCGCGCTGGCCGCGATCTCGAATGTCGACCACGGTGTTCTCAGCTACACGGCAGTGGCGTACCTGGCGATCGATGTCGGCTCGTCGCTTGCGCTCGGCGTTTTACGCGGTTGCTTCATGCGTGTTTTCGAGCGCGATGGTGTGATGTGGCGGCAGGGGAATGTCACGACGATCCTGCTGTGGGTCGCCGCGATCGGCATCAGGATCGTGATCGGGTTCTTCGCCTCGAACGCGGGCGTCGGCAACGTGAGTGTCGCCGGGCTCGAGCTCGCGCTGGCGGCGAGCCTCCTCGGCCAGAACGTGGTCGTCGCGCTGCGCGGCTCGAAGCAGGGCATCAAATTCGCCGAGGACGCCTCTCGGCATCGGCACGATCGGTACCGCTCGAGAATCGACTGACGCCGTCCGCACGGTCAAGATGGACGTCGTGAGCGCGACTGATCCGCCCATCGACGGCGTCTGGGAGGGAACGCTGCAGGTCGGCGCAACCAAACTCGACATGGCGCTGCAGGTCGTGCGTGACAGCGATGGAGCTCCAACGGCGACTGTCGACGTTCCGGCCCAAGGTGCCAAGGGGCTTCCCGTCGAGGGATTCGTGTTCGACGGCACTGGGCTTCGCTTCGAGATGAAGGCGTTCGCCGGCAGCTTTGCGGGCACCAGAGACGCGAGCGGAGCCAGCGTCGCGGGCGCCTGGACCCAGGCGGGCACCACGCTGCCGCTCGTCCTCTCCTGGCGAGAGACCGCGACGCAGCTGATCCGCCCGCAGGAGCCGCACCCGCCCTTTCCGTACGGATCCGAGGACGTCTCCTACGAGAACCACGCCGGTGGCGTGACGCTGGCCGGCACTCTGACGATGCCTGCGGGGGACGGACCGTTCCCGGCCGCACTCCTGATCACCGGGTCGGGTGCCCAGGATCGCAACGAAGAGCTGTTCGGGCACAAGCCCTTTCTCGTCCTGGCGGACCGGCTGACTCGGGCCGGAATCGCCGTGCTGCGCGTGGATGACCGTGGCGTCGGAGGATCGGGCGGCGACACGCGGAGCGCGACGACCGAGGACCTCGCAGGCGATGTCGAGACCGGGATTGGCTTTCTGCTCCAACGTCCCGAGATCGACGCCAACCGGATCGGGCTCATCGGCCACAGTGAGGGGGGCCTGATCGCGCCGATCGTTGCGGCCCGGTCGGCGGCGATCGCCTACATCGTCCTGATGGCCGGCCCCGGGCTCCCGGGGGAGGACATCCTGCTTGCGCAAGGCGAATTGATCGCCCGGGCAGCGAACACCAGCGAAGCGCAGATCGCCGCGAACGCCGACCTCCAGCGTCAGATCTTCGCCGTCCTTCGAAGCGAGCGGGATCCGGAGGTCGCGGAGCCGCTCCTTCGCACGGTAGTACGCGACGGGCTCGCCAAGCTCGCTCGTATGTCCGCAACCGATCCCGGCAAGGTTCCGGACACCGAGCACCTCGTCGAGGCGCAGGTGCAGGCGGTGAACTCGCCGTGGTTCCGGTTCTTCCTCACCTATGACCCTCGCCCGGTGCTTGCGAAGGTCCGCTGCCCGGTGTTGGCGCTCGACGGTGACCACGACCTCCAGGTCCCGGCCGAAGAGAATCTCGCCGCCATTCGGGACGCGTTGCGTGCCGGCGGCAACGACCGGCTGACGACCCGGCTGCTCCCTGGGCTCAACCATCTCTTTCAGACGAGCACGACCGGTCACCCGTCGGAGTACGGCACGATCGAGGAGACGATCGCGCCTGCAGCGCTCGAGCTCATCGGATCCTGGATCCGGGAGCAGGTCGGAGGTTAGCCCCACGCCTGTCGGTCACATTCGGACGCCGCCGCGGGTCAACGTCGTGAGACCAGCAACCGGGAGCACGTGACGAATGGCCGGCGAACAGGAGTGGCTTGCGGATCGCTTCGAGGAACAGCGACCCCATCTGCGCGCGGTGGCGTTCCGAATGCTCGGCTCGCTCGCCGAGGCCGACGACGCTGTCCAGGACACCTGGCTCCGCGTCAGCAGATCGGGAGCCGACGGCGTCGAGAACATCGGCGGTTGGATGACCACGATCGTCGCGCGCGTGTGTCTCAACGCACTGCGTTCGCGATCGGTTCGGCGCGAGGAATCGATCAACCGTGAGCTCGTCGACTTGACTACCGCCGCTCCGGAGGAGGAGGTGCTCCTGGCCGACTCCGTGGGTCTCGCGCTTCTCGTCGTTCTCGAGACGCTGACTCCCGCCGAGCGACTCGCGTTCGTGCTCCACGACACCTTCGCCGTCCCATTTGACGAGATCGCCCCGATCGTCGGCCGTTCACCGGCGGCCGCGAGACAGCTCGCGAGCCGCGCCCGCCGCCGTGTTCGTGGCGGTGCGGCGGTGTCGGGCGCCGACCTCGCCGGGCAGCGAGTGGTCGTCGACGCCTTCCTCGCGGCCGCTCGGGGCGGTGACTTCGAGGCGTTGCTCGCAGTGCTGGACCCGGATGTCGTGTTCCGCGTCGACCGCACCGCCTCCGGGGGCGCGGCAGCGATGGAGTTCCGTGGTGCCGGGGTGGTCGCGAAAAACGCGATGGCCTTCTCCGAACGTTCACGCTTTACGCGGCCATTGCTCGTCGACGGAACCGTCGGCGTGGTGATGGCTCCAGGCGGCCACATGGTCGGTGTCGGCCGCCTCGCGATTCGCGACGGTCGCATCACTGTCATGGAGCTCATTGCCGACCCGGAGCGCCTTGCGCAGCTCGAGCTTGGAGTCCTCGACGACTGAGGAAATTGCCCCAAAAACGGCGTAGAGTTGGTGCAAGTACAGGGAGCGAATGCGATGAGCCAACAGGTAGATTCCGGTCCGCTGACAGCGGGGAGCCACCTGGATCCGGTGGCGCAATCGAGAGGCTATCTGGGCGGGGGAGGGCAGTTCCCGGCAGGCCCCGCCGGCCCCAACGTCGCACCGGACGGCCTCTGGAAGGTCGGTTCGAACAGCTTCGCCAAGTCCGGGCTGAGCTTCGGTGTCCTCGCCATCCCGCTCGGCTGGATTCCCGTGATCGGTTACCTCTTTGCCTTGGGCTTCGCCGGCATCGGGATCATCCTCGGGGCCATCGGATTGATTCGCGCGCAGCGCCTCCCGGGCATGTCGGGACGGATCATCGCGGTGCTCGCGATGCTGCTTTGCATCGGCGTCATCGTCTGGAAGATCATCGAAGGCGTCGGCCCGCCTGTCGTCATTTCCGGACCGTCGTAGGCTTCGGACCGTGGTCTGGCTTGCCAACCACCGCTGGTGGACGCTCACGGCCGCCGTCGTGGTCGTGCTACTCGATCTGTTGCTGAGCAAGGCGTTTCTCGGCGCGTTCCCGGCAGCCGTGGTGTTGTTTCTGCTCTTCTTCGCGAGTCTCATGGCGCTCGTCGGGACCAGAGGCAGCCGGCGACCGCCCGGTTCGCACTGACGCAGGCGTTACCCAACCTGCACTGACACGCGCTGCCAGGTACGTCCGCCGTCGGTCGTCTGCAGCAGGTCGTTGCCGTTGCCCGTGAACGTATCGGTCCATCCCAGCGTTGGGCTGACGAAATCCAGGATGGATCCGTTGAGGACGATGTTGGTTGGCAACACGGTATTGATCGATTGCAGCGTGCTCCAACGCTGGCCGCCGTCGTCCGTGACATACAGGCCGGCGGGAAAGCCGGCATTCATCGTGTTCGTGCTCAGCAGCCAGCCATCATTCGCGTTGAGGAAGTCAACCGCGTGCGGCCAGAGCTCCGGTATGTCGTGCGATGTCCAGGTTCGTCCGCCGTCGAGTGTCACGTAGACGAAGCCGCCAAATCCGCCGGTCTCGATCCCCAGCATCACGCCGTCCTGACTTCGTCGGGAACGTCGGGTTGTCCAGCAGCAGGTACGGCGTGCCGAGGAGCGCGATCGACTGCGGAGACCATGTGACACCACCGTTGTGGGTGATGTCGAACTGAGCGGTGGCACAGCCGCCGCCGGTGAGCCACCCCGTGGTCGGGCTGACGAAATGCGCCGTCGGCTGCGAGTAGCACGGGACCGAACCCGACGCAGTCGGGGCGGGTTCGATCTTCGCGACCTGGTCCCAGTGCGCTCCGCCGTCGACGGTGCGAAAGAGGGTCATCCCCAGACTCGGATCCACATCGTCCTCGCTCGCCGAGAACCAGCCGTCGTCGACGTTGACGAAGTCGAGCGAGGTCGGCCACGAGGAACCTGGATCCTGCACGGCGCTGAAGCTGCCGCCGCGGGACCACTGCGCACCTCCGTCGTCGGTCGCCCACGACGTGAATGCGACGCTCACCGGTGCAGCGTCCGGATCGTCTGAGAGGGCACTTGCGCTGAGCGCCCGCGCGCTCTCGACGCTGACGAACGCGACGTCAACCAGCTGCTGTCCGCTCGGTAACTGCGGGGTGGCGATCGACCAGTGTTGGACGCCACGAGTTGTGTGCAGCACGGCTCCGTCGAGGGACCGCTGTGCCCAGCCGGTCTCAGCGCTGAGCATGGTCAACCTGTTCAGAGAATTCGACGGAGGGGGAGGCGTCCGAAACGGGGTTGGCAGCGGCGCGGACGCCGTCGGCGTTGCGGCGGCGACGGCAGCCGGGGCAGACGCGGGGGGACTTGACGACACGGACGGCAGCGACCGCGGGCTGCACGCGGCGAGCAGTAGCACCGGCAACCCGAGGGCCGCACATCGCGCCCCCGGCCGGTTCCCGGCGACGCGACATCTGCTCATGACTCCCTCTTCCCTGAAAGGCCTGTTCCGCGACCAGTGGTACGCAGTGGGCAAGCAAAAAGCTACGCAGCAACGCAGGGATTCCCGACTGGCGGCGCGCCCGCCTCTCGCGGGTCTCCATCTGACCTTCGCTACGTGCTGGAATGGCGGCGTCGTGAGTGATCGCAGCCGTACTCCGAGCCGTCGCCGGCAGGCGATCGAGGCGGCGATTGCTGCCAGTTGGAGTCCCGACACGCGCTACGCCTCCGAGCGATACATGGCGCATGGCCGTCCGGGAGATCCTGCTCGCGGGCAGTGCGGGGCGACCGCCCTGGTCGTGCAGGACCTGCTCGGCGGCGATCTCGTTGTGGGCGAGGTGTTTGTCGGGTCGGAGCGTCTCGGCGTGCATTACTGGAACCGGCTGGAGAACGGCGAGATTCTCGATTTGACGAGAGCGCAGTTCGTGGAGGGCGAGACGGTCACGGGTGTCCGCACCATCCGCAGGCCGCCGGGGCTGCCACGTCATGGGGCCGAGGCGTATTTGCTTTTGCACGAGACGGTGGAGTCCTTGCTCGCGACCTACGACATCCCGTGCATCAACGAGACGTAGCCGCTCAACGAAAGCTGCTTCCCGAGACCGGGGCCGGGACCCGGCCACGCGGCCGGACCGCTGGTCAGGTAGACAATCGTGCCTGACGTGGTCTCGAATGCAACCGTGTCGACGCTGTTCGCGTCAGTACCCTCCCAGATCACGTGGTATCCGTCGACTGTTGTCTGATGGACGCTCGACGCTGCATAGCCTTTGACCGACAACTGGAACGGCGATCCCGGGATGACGGGGTCTTCCACGAGTTGCACCGATGTGCCGTTGACGATGTAGTCGATCTGGAATGACGGCTTCATCACCTCGGTTGGGGAAACTGGTTGCCCGTCGGCGGTGGTGGTCGGTGGCACGACGGTCACCAGCTGTACGGTCCCGGCGTCGAGCGTGAGCAGCGGATACCCCGCGATTGCCTCAGCGTTTTGCAGAGACGTGGTGTACGGCTGTCCCACGCGGTTGCCGTTGGCTGGCTGGGAACTGCCACCGGGTTGCGTGACATGGACATGGGTCGGCTCGGTGCCGAAGAGCCCGAGCGCCGAGGCCAGCGCGAGGCCTGCACCACCGACGACTGCGATAACCACCACCACAACCGCAGCAAGTGCCACGTGGCCGTGAGGCTTTCGCTGCCGACGCCGCTGAATCGTCGCCATGATGTCTACAGCAGCACTGAGCTCACCGGGCATCGGCGCGAGCGCATCCGAAATGCGCCTGTCGAAGACGTCATCAATCATTGGCTCTCTCCTAGGGGTGTCGTGAACGCGCCGACGACACCGGCTCGCTCAAGGTGACGATGCAGTTGACTGCGTGCCCGCGCCAGCCTCGACTTGACGGTACCGACCGGGCAACCAAGCGTTTCGGCAGTCTCGTTTTCGCTGACACCGAGCACCAACCGCATCGTGACGACGGCACGGTCACGTGGCTCAAGTCGTGCAAACGCCGCCGTCAAAATCACGCGGAGTTCCCCGAGTTCGGCGAGACGCGACGGGTCGTCGGTCCGGTCCGGCCGCCACAGCGCAGTGAGCCGCTGGTGTCGGCGCCTCCGCTGAACTCCTTGATCGCACGGTTCACCACGATGCGATCGAACCACGGCTGGAACGGCCGGGCCGGATCGTACGTCCGCGCTGAAGCGGCCGCCGCCAGGAAGGAGTCGGCGACCACGTCGTGCGTGACCGAGGAGTCCCGCAGAACGCCGAAGGCAAGTCGCTGGGCGCGATCGTTGTGCCGTACCACCAGGGCATCGAGTGCGGCGATGTCCCCGCGGGAGAGCGCGGCCATGGCTTCCGCGTCGGTCATGCACGTACTACCCATGAGGGCGATGAAACGTTCATCCGAGCACAACAGAGTGCTACACTGCGCTGTGTGCTTGCGTGTGCAATCAGTTGCGCGACCAGAGGTCTCGCCGGGGTGCCGGTGCTGGTCGAAGTCGACGTGTCGAACGGTCTCCCAGGCGTGACGATTGTCGGCCTCACCGATCGCGCGATCCAGGAGGCGCGCGAGCGCGTCAAACCGGCCATTCGCAATGCAGGTTTCTCGTTTCCCCAGCGCCGCGTCACCGTCAACCTCGCTCCGGCCGAAGTCCAGAAGGAAGGGACCGGGTTCGATCTCGCTATCGCCGTCGCGATTCTTCGCGCGGAGGATCAGTCCCTCCTCCTCGACGGTATCGGCTTCATCGGTGAGCTTGCGCTCGACGCCAGCGTTCGGCCGGTCACCGGTGTCCTCCCGATGGCACGATGCCTTGCAGGCGCGGGAATCAAACGGCTGATCGTCGCCGTCGACAACGCGCCGGAGGCGGCGCTCGCCGATGGGCTCGAGGTGCTCGGAGCCCCATCGCTGCAGGCCTGCATCGAGTATCTCCGTGGAGAGCGGCCGCTCGTGCGCGCTGTTCGCGACGCATCGCCCGAACCGGGGTCACCCGAGCCCGACCTTGGCGCGGTGCGGGGTCAGGGGCAGGCAAAGCGCGCGCTCGAGATCGCTGCCGCCGGCGGACACAACCTCTTGATGACAGGACCGCCTGGAGCGGGCAAAACCATGCTCGCGCGGACGTTTCCATCGCTGCTTCCGGACCTCGCGTATGACGCAGCCCTCGAGGTCGCGGCGATCTACTCGCTTCGGGGCACCCTGCGCGAACGTCCGCCGACCACGCTCCGGCCGCCATTTCGCGCGCCACATCACAGCATCTCGCGCGCCGGACTGGTCGGTGGTGGCACCGGGCTCGCGCAACCCGGAGAAATCAGCCTCGCGCATCGAGGCGTCCTGTTCATGGACGAAATGTGTGAGTTCTCGCGCCAGCATCTCGAAGCGCTGCGGCAGCCATTGGAGGAGCACACGGTCACCATCGCCCGCGCTCGTGCAGCTGTGACGTATCCAGCGGATTTCATGCTGATCGCAGCGTCGAATCCCTGTCCGTGCGGGCACCTCGGCGACGCGCGAGGTTGCACCTGTGAGCCACGCCAACTGAATGCGTATCACGCACGCCTGAGCGGGCCGATCAAGGACCGCATCGACCTCGTTGTCTCGGTGCCACGTCAGGAATATCGCGAGATCTTCGATGGCATCGAGGAGGAATCGTCCGCGGCCGTCCGGCTCCGAGTCGACGCGGCGCGCGAACGGCGAAGCGCGCGCCCTGGTACCGCCAACGGCGCTCTCACCGGTCGCGAGATTCTCGCCGCTGCGCGCTCAACCGCACCGGCCCGGCGTCTGCTCGCGCTCTCAGGCGAACGCCTCCACCTGAGCGCGCGAGCGTTCTTTCGCGTGCTTCGCGTCGCGCGGACCATCGCCGACCTCGCCGGTGACGATCGCGTCGGCGAGGATGCGTTGGCCGAGGCCCTCCACTACCGGATCGAGATGGCCGGCTGATGATGGAACCCCGCTGGATCACACCGACGTCGCCGGACTGGCCCGACCGACTCGATCATCTCGACCGGCCGCCCGCCGGCTTCTGGCAACTCGGTACCGTCGGGCCCGCGTCGCCGTCGGTCGCCGTCGTCGGGTCCCGACAGGCGACCTTCGGTGGCGTGGACATCGCCCGAACGATCGGCCGAGAACTGGGTGCTGCCGGGATCCAGGTGGTGAGCGGCATGGCACTCGGCATCGACGCTGCCGCGCACGAGGGCGCCCTCGACGCCGGCGGCACGACCATTGCCGTCCTCGGCTGCGGCATCGATGTCTGCTACCCGCAGCGACACGTCGCGCTCCGATCGCGCATCGCGGACTCGGGCTCGGTCATCACCGAGGAGCCGGCCGGCACGCCGCCGCTGCAATACAACTTTCCGAAACGCAACCGGATCATCGCCGCGCTCGCATACGCGGTCGTGGTGGTCGAGGCGACGGAGCGGAGTGGCGCGCTCAGCACAGCCCGCTGGGCGGCCGACCTCGGGCGCGATGTGCTCGCGGTCCCTGGCTCGATCCGCGCCCGGCAGAGCAGCGGGACCAACCTGCTGATCCGTGACGGCGCCCGGCCGTTTCTCGGCATCGGCGATCTCTTCGACGCGGTCGCCACGCTCGGCATCGCTGTGCCGGAGGCGGCTCCGGACGGCGCGCCGAACCCCCGAAGGGGAGGGCTCGAGCGTTTCAGCCCACCTTTGCGGGAGATACTGGCACGCATGGGAACCCAGCCCGTCCACCCCGACCAGATAGGGGTCGCTCTTGCCCTCTCGCCATCGGTCGTCGCGACCCGGCTCGGGGCGCTGGAGCTTGCCGGAGCCGTAATGTCCCTGCCCGGAGGCCTCGTGGCCCGTACCGTATAACCCGGCGCCTGAGCCTCAGAGGAAACCAACAACGTGTCACGTCTGATCATCGTCGAGTTGCCCAGCAAGGCGAGAACGCTCGAGCGCTTTCTCGGGAGCGAGTACGTCGTCCGCGCGTCGATGGGGCACATTCGCGATCTGCCCAAATCGAAAACGGGCGTCGACATCGAAGGTGGCTTCGTGCCCGTCTACGAGTTGATCCCGGGCAAGGAGAAGCAGATCAAGGAGCTCCGCGCAGCAGCAAAGAAAGCAACCTCCACGCTGCTTGCCGCCGACCCTGATCGCGAGGGGGAAGCGATCGCATGGCATCTGGCCGAGGCGTTGGGACTTCGCGATCCCGATCGCATCGTCTTTCACGAGATCACCAAGCTGGCTGTTGAGGCCGCGCTGGCCAGTCCGCGCAAGATCGACCGATCGCTCGTTGCCGCGCAGGAGGCGCGGCGCGTCATCGACCGGCTCGTCGGATACGAGATCTCGCCACTGCTCTGGCGGAAGGTGCGCAAGGGTCTCTCCGCTGGACGAGTCCAGTCCGTGGCGGTCCGCCTCGTCGTCGACCGCGAGACGGAGATCGACGCATTTGTGCCGGTCGAGTTCGTGGACAATCGACGCGCTTCTTGTCAAAGATGGCAGCAACCCGTTCACTGCGCGGTTGGTCGGAAGACGTGGCGACAAGGACGCGGCGGATCGGGAGAAGCTCGAGCTCGGCACCGAGGCCGAGGCCAACGAGGTTATCGCGGCACTCAACCTTGACGCCAAAGGCGCGGTCACGGCACTCACCCCGCCGTTCGTCGTTCGCTCGATCGACGTCAAGGAGCGCTCCAGCCTGCCGCAGGCGCCGCACACGACGAGCACCCTGCAGCAGGATGCGAGCTCACGTCTCGGGATGCCGCCGAAGCGAGCGATGAGCGTCGCGCAGCAGCTCTACGAAGGTGTCGATCTCGGGAGCGCGGGATCCACCGGACTCATCACCTATATGCGTACCGACTCGATCCGCATCAGCGACGCGGCCAAAGACGCGGCGAGAGCGCAGATCACCACGATGTACGGCAAGGACTACGTCGGCAGCGGCGCGGTGCGCGGCAAGAAGGCGGCGCTCAACGTGCAGGACGCGCACGAGGCCATCCGTCCCACGGATGTGACGCGCACGCCGGACTCCATCAGCGAGCACCTCACCCGCGACCAGCAGAAGCTGTACGACCTGATCTGGCGGCGCTTTGTGGCGAGTCAGATGAGCCCCGCGAAAATCCTCAACACCAGCGCCATGATCGACGCGGCCGATTACGTGTTCCGCGCCTCGGGATCGCTCGTGACGTTCGAGGGATTCCAGAAGGTCTGGAAGCGCGACGACGACAAGGACAAGGACATGACGCTGCCGCGCCTCGAGGAGAACGACGCGCTTCGCTGCACCGAGATCACGTCGGAGCAGCATTTCACGCAGCCGCCCCCACGCTTCACCGAAGCGACGCTCATCAAGGAACTCGAGGAGCGCGGCATCGGCCGCCCGTCGACATACGCGGCGACGATCGAGGTCATCCAGGAACGTCAGTACGTCAAGCAGGTGGAGCGCCGCCTCCACCCGACGGAGCTTGGCAAGACCGTGGACACGGTGTTGCGCCAGAACTTCCCGAGCATCGTCGATGTGGCCTTCACGGCCGACCTCGAGAAGCGCCTCGACTCCATTGAGGAGGGGACGCGCGAGTACGAGCCCACGGTTCGCGAGTGGTACGAGCCGTTCGCGGAGACAGTCGAGCGCGCCGAGCGCTCGATGGAGCGCGTCCGTGTTCCGGCGCGCGAGACGGGCGAGGAATGCCCGGAGTGCGAGATCGGCCGCCTCGTCGTCCGCGAGGGCAAGTTCGGCGAATTCGTCGGCTGCTCGCGCTTCCCCGAGTGCACGTACATCAAGGACCGGAAGAAGAGTGAGGCGGTGGCGACCGGCGAGCTCTGTCCGATCTGCGAGAAGCCACTCGTCACCCGCCAGGGCAGGCGCGGGCCGTTCGTCGGCTGCTCGGGCTATCCGAGTTGCACCTACATAAAAGGAGACAGCCCGCCTGCGCCCAGCGAAGGGGAGAGCGGAGAACCGGAGGTGCTCGGCAACTGCCCCACATGCGGCAAGCCGCTCCGGCGCCGGAGCGGGCGACGCGGATCCTTTGTCGGCTGCTCGGGATACCCCGAATGCAAGTACATCCAGCCGGGAGCGGCGGGCGCACGACCGGCCGGTCCGGCACCCGAGCCGACCGGCGAGGCATGCCCCGATTGCTCGAAGCCGCTCGTGACTCGTCAAGGCCGATACGGTCCGTTCGTCAGCTGCTCGGGATATCCGGCCTGCAAGTACCGGCCGCCGAAGACCGCGATCGCATGAGCCCCGCACACGCGACAACGGTCGTGGCGGTGCAACGCAACGGACGCGTCGCCGTCGCCGGCGACGGTCAGGTCACCGTCGGCGACATCGTCATGAAGCAGCGCGCATCGAAGGTGCGCCGCCTCCATCACGGTCAGGTCGTCTGCGGATTCGCCGGCGCTGTCGCTGACGCGCTGACGCTCTTCGACAAGTTCGAGCAGCACCTCGACAAGCACCAGGGCAACCTCGTGCGCGCGGCGATCGGCCTCAGCAAGGAGTGGCGTACCGACAAATACCTGCGCCGCCTCGAGGCGATGCTCATCGTCGCGGATGCCAACCGCATCCTCCTGCTGAGCGGTGACGGCGAGGTCATCGAACCGGACGATGATGCGGGCGTCGTCGCCATCGGCAGCGGCGGACCATATGCGCAGGCGGCGGCTGCCGCGCTCCTGGAGAGCACGGACCTCGACGCGGAACAGATCGCGCGCCGCGCGCTCCTGATCGCTGCGCGACTCTGCATCTACACGAACGAGAACATCACGGTGGAGACCCTGGACACCGCGACGCCCGCACCAGCCGCAGCACCGGAGTGAGCACTGCGATGGCGCTCGAACCGGTGCCCGAGGAAACCCCGGAAGCGCACGCACCGCACGACCTCATCGAAGCGGTCGCCGGCGAGACCCTCCGTCCCGCCGAAGTGGTGCGCCGCCTCGACGAGTACATCATCGGTCAGCACGAGGCCAAGCGATCCGTCGCGATCGCGCTGCGCAACCGAGTCCGTCGACGGATGCTCTCCGAGGACATGCGCAACGAGGTGCTGCCCAAGAACATCCTCATGATCGGCCCGACAGGCGTCGGCAAGACGGAGATCGCGCGACGCGTCGCGCGCCTCACCGAGTCGCCGTTCATCAAAGTCGAGGCGACGAAGTTCACCGAGGTCGGCTACGTCGGCCGTGACGTCGAGTCCATCGTCCGCGACCTGCTCGAGCAGACGATCACCGAGCTGCACGAGGAGCGCATCGCCGAAGTCGAGCCACGCGCACGCGGCCTTGCCGACGCACGCCTCCTCGACACGATGCACGACACCGATGAGCGGCAACGCGCGGCGCGCAAGCCCGAGGACGCCCCGCCGGCGGAGGCCGCGGAGGTTGCTGCTGAAGCTCGGCGAAGCCGCGACCGGCGCCGGCGACTCGCACGCCGGCTCGCGGCCGGTTCGCTCGAGAACGCGACGGTGGAGATCGAGGTGGAGGAGCCGTTCCAGCCCGCGTTCGAGGGCTTCACCGGTACCGGGCTCGAGGAGGTCGGCGTCTCGCTCTCCGATTTCTTCTCACAGCTCGCACCGCCGCGCAAGCGCAAGAAACTCATGTCCGTCGCCGACGCGCGCGACGTGCTCGTCGACGAGGAGACCGACCGTCTCATCGACATGGACCGCGTGTACGACGACTCGATCCGCCTCGTCGAGGACTCCGGCGTGGTCTTCATCGACGAGGTCGACAAGATTTGCGGCCCGGCATCGGATCGCGGTCCTGATGTGAGCGGGGAGGGGGTGCAACGCGACCTGCTCCCCATCCTCGAGGGATCGACGGTGCACACCCGCTACGGACCCGTGCGCACCGACCACGTGCTCTTCATCGCGGCGGGCGCGTTCACCGCCGCCCGCCCGTCAGATCTCATCCCCGAGTTCCAGGGGCGGTTCCCGATTCGTGTCGAGTTGAAGCCGCTCAGCGAGGACGACCTCGTGCGCATCCTCACCGAGCCGGGCAACGCGCTGACCCGACAGTACGCAGCGCTGCTCGGCACCGAACGGGTGACGCTCGACTTCACCCCGGACGGGATTCGCGAGCTTGCCGCGCAGGCGTTCCGGGTCAACGAGGAGGACGAGAACCTCGGCGCTCGCCGCCTCTTCACGATCATGGAGAAGGTCCTCGAGGACGTCTCGTTCGACGCCGAGGATCTCGCCGGGACGACGGTCGTCATCGACGCGGCCTACGTGGGGAAGCGCCTCGGCGATCTCGTCGGCAACCAGGACTTGCGCCGCTACGTTCTCTGACCGTCCACAGGCGCGGCGATTGGCCGCCGGCCGGGGCTGGTACACTCGGGACATCTCACACGTTCGGTTTCACGCGGCCGGCGGGTGCCTGGTGTCCCCAGGTCGCCGCCGCGGTTCACCCCGAGCGGAGGCACCACACCACCCCAACAGGAGCGACCGCCCATGCCGGCAGCAACACTGCGCCAGCTGCTGGAGGCCGGAGTTCACTTCGGCCACCAGACCAGCCGGTGGAATCCCCGGATGCGCCCGTACATCTTCACGGCGCGCAACGGCATCCACATCATCGACCTCGAGCAGACCCAGAAGCAGCTCGACGTCGCCTGCGACTATCTGAGGAAGGTCGTCGCCGACGGCCAGAAGGTGCTCTTCGTCGGCACCAAGAAGCAGGCCCAGGACGTCATCGAGGAGGTCTGTCGCAACACCGGACAGGCTTACGTCACCCATCGCTGGATGGGCGGCATGCTCACCAACTTCACTGTCATCCAGCGCCGCCTGCGCAGGCTCGCGGAGCTGCGCGTGATGCAGTCCAAGGGCGACTTCGAGCGCATGAGCGGCAAGGAGGCCAACGACGCCAAGGACGACCTCGAGCGCCTCGAGAACAACTTCGCGGGCATGGCCGACATGAAGCGCGTCCCCGGAGCGGTCTTCGTCATCGACTGCAAGAAGGAGCACATCGCTGTCAACGAGGCGAACAAGCTCGGGATCCCCATCGTTGCCATCGTTGACACCAACTGCGACCCCGACGACATCCAGGTGGTCATCCCCGGAAACGACGACGCGATGCGCAGCTGCCGGTTGATCGTCACCGCGATCGGGCAGGCAATCACCGAGGGTCTCCAGCAGTTGAGCGAGCGCGAGTTGCTGGAACGGCAGGAAGCCGAGAAGCGCGAGCGCGAGGCGGCGGCAGCGGCCGAGGTCGCCGCAGCGGCAGCAGCTGAAGCGGCCGCCGCCGATGCCGCGCACGCCGACGCGATCGCAGCCGAGGCTGCGGCGGCAGAACCCGCCGAGGAAATCACCGAAGCACCAGTCGCTGCTGCGGCCGCCGCACCCGCTGCGGAGGAGAAGGCCTGATGGCCGAGGTCACTGCAGCGATGGTCAAGGCGCTCCGCGAACGAACCGGCGCGGGGATGATGGACTGCAAACGCGCGCTCGTCGAGAGCGACGGCGACATGGACAAGGCCGAGGACTGGTTGCGCGCCAAGGGCATCTCACGCGCCCAGGCGAAGGCGGGACGCGGCACCAACGAGGGCATCGTCGACGCCTACATTCACAGCGCCGGCGGCATCGCCAAGCAGGGTGCGCTCATCGAGCTCAACTGCGAGACGGACTTCGTGGCGAAGACCGACGACTTCAAGCACCTTGCGCACACGCTCGCGCTCCAGGTGGTCGGCGCAACGCCGACGTACGTCCGTCGCGAGGACGTCCCCGCCGACGTCGTCGAACGCGAACGCGCCGTGTATCGCGAGCAGGTCAAGGGCAAGCCGGAGAACATCGTCGAGAAGATCCTGGTGGGCAAGCTCGATGCCTTCTATGCTCAGATCTGCCTGCTCGAGCAGCCGTGGATCAAGGACGACAAGAAGAAGGTTGGTGACCTCGTGACCGAGGCGATCGCGAAGGTCGGCGAGAACATCTCCGTCGCGCGCTTCGCACGATTTGCGGTCGGCGCCGACGGCGTCGATGAAGACAGCGCGAACGCGTCCGCGCAAGAGTGAGCCTCGGAGTCACGAAGGTGGAACTCGCCGAACTGCCGGGCCGCGCCAGCGATGGTCGCCGTCCCGTGTTCGGCCGAGTCATCCTCAAGCTCGGCGGTGAAGCACTGCTCGGGACCGCGGGATACGGCATCGACTATGCGGCGGCGCAGCACATCGCCGAGCAGATCACGCACATCGTCGAACGCGGCGTCCAGGTCGCCATCGTCGTGGGCGGCGGCAACATCGTGCGCGGGATGGAAGCCAGCCAGCACGGCATCGATCGCGTCACCGCCGACTACATGGGCATGCTCGCGACCGTGATCAACGCACTGGCATTGCGTGACGCCATCGAGCATTTCGGCATCGAGGTCCGCCTGCAGAGCGCGATCGCGATGTCGCAGGTCGCCGAGCCGTTCATCCCCCGGCGCGCGATCCGCCACCTCGAGAAGGGTCGCCTCGTCATCCTCGCGGCGGGCACCGGCAACCCGTTCTTCACGACCGACACCACCGCCGCACTGCGCGCCGTCGAGATCGGCGCGGACGTGCTCCTCAAGGCCACCAAGGTGGACGGGATCTACAGCGCGGACCCGAACAAGGTGAGTGATGCGACGCGACTGACGACGCTCACGTACATGGACGTCCTCAACCGCGGCCTCGCCATCATGGACAGCACCGCGGTGACCCTCTGCATGGACAACCGCATGCCCATCATCGTGTTCGACCTCTTCACCGAAGGCAACGTCGAGCGCGTCATACTGGGCGATCAGATCGGCACGCGCGTTGATGCCGAGGGGACCGGCACATGAGCGATCGCGAGAAAAGCGAGGACCCGTCCGAACAGATCGCAGCCCGCCTTGCCGACGCACATGAGCGCATGGAGAAGAGCGTCGAGGCGCTGCACCGCGACCTGATGACGATCCGCACAGGGCGCGCGTCGCCGGCACTGCTCGAGCGCCTCCACGTCGACTACTACGGCGCGCAGACCCCGCTGCAGAGCCTTGCTGGGATCAGCGTGCCCGAAGCGAGCCTGCTCGTCATCGCACCGTACGACCGCAGCTCGCTCGGCGCGATCGAGAAGGCAATCCAGAAAAGCGACCTCGGGCTCAACCCGAGCAACGACGGCCAGGTCATCCGGGTCGCCATCCCGCAACTGACCGAGGAGCGCCGCAAGGATCTCGTCAAGGTCATCCACCGCAAGGCCGAGGAGTCGCGCGTCGCGGTGCGCAACATCCGCCGCGACGAGGTCGACCACCTTCGCCGCGTCGAGAAGGACGGGCACGTGAGCAAGGACGAGGTCGCCACAAAGCTCATCGAGGTTCAGAAGATCACCGACCAGTTCATCGCGCGCATCGACGACGCCGCGCAGCGCAAGGAGACGGAGATCCTCGAGGTCTGACGCAGGCCAACCCGAAACGCCGCGCCACCATGCAGCACCCACCCGCTCCCGCCGCAATCCCGCTTCCGGCACGGGCAGATCTGCCACGGCATATCGGCATCATCATGGATGGCAACGGACGGTGGGCTCGGCAGCGCCACCTCCCGCGCGTCGCCGGGCATCGCGCAGGCGTCCGCGCCATCCGCCCGGTGATGGAAGCCTGTCACCAGGCGGGCGTGCACATCCTCACGCTGTACGCGTTCAGCACCGAGAACTGGCAGCGGCCGCGGGCCGAGGTCAGCGCGCTCATGAAGCTCTTCGGCGACACCATCGATCGCGAGGTCGGCGAGCTCCACGAGAACGGCGTGCAGATCCGCGTGTTCGGCGACCGGTCGCGGCTCAGCCCGTCGCTGCAGGCCAAGGTCGCGCAGGCCGAGGCGCTCACCGCCAACGATACGTCGGCAATCCTCAATGTCGCCATCAACTACGGAGGACGCGCTGAGATCGTCGCTGCCATCCACCAGCTGGCGAACTCGGGGGTCGACCTCGGCGCACTCGACGAGCCGACGCTGAGTCAGGCCCTGTACACCGGGGGCCTGCCCGATCCCGACCTGATCGTCCGGACCGCAGGCGAGCTCCGCATCAGCAACTTCCTGCTCTGGCAGGCCGCGTATGCCGAGCTGTACGTGACCGACACCCTCTGGCCCGATTTCGGCGAGAGCGCCATCCACGACGCGCTGTACGACTTCTCGTGCCGCGAGCGGAAGTTCGGCACGGTTCCCGCGGGCAGCATCGACTCGGGGCACCCCACGCCGGCGCGATGAACCTCGCACTGCGGGTGATCTCCGGGCTCGTCCTGCTCGCGGTGCTGGGTGCGGCGCTCTGGATCGGCACGGCCGCGCTCGCCGTCTTCGTCGGCGCCGGGGCACTCCTCGGCGCGTGGGAGCTGCGTGACCTCCTCGGGCGCATCGGGACCCGGCCGCCGGCGTGGCTCATCCTCCCGCTGACCGTCTTCCTGGCCATCCGTTTCGTGCTCCCCGCATCGGACATGGCGACGGACTGGGCGTTCGCCGCAGCCGCCGTCGTGGGCCTCCTCGCCGGTGTCGTGACGCGCGAGTCCTTCGCGGGCTGGGCAGCGGCAGTTGGGGGCGCTGCGTATATCGGTCTCTGCCTCGGGTTCTGGATCGCGCTGTACCGCTGGCACGCGACCGACTCCACGCACTTCGGGCTCCGGCTGGTCGTGCTGGTCCTCGCCGGCTCCGTGCTCGGTGACACCGCGGCGTATTTCGTCGGTTCGGCAATTGGCCGCCATCGGTTCTTCCCTTCGATCTCACCGAAGAAGTCCGTCGAAGGGGCCGTCGCCGGGGCGCTGGCGTCCGTGCTCGTCGGGGCTCTGGCGGGGCCGTGGCTGATCGGGATCGACGTGCCGCGCGGCGCCCTCCTCGGCGTCCTCATGGCCATCGCCGCCCAGGGTGGCGACCTGGTGGAATCCGCGATCAAGCGTCAGGCCGGCGTCAAAGACTCCGGAACGCTGATCCCCGGACACGGCGGACTGCTCGATCGCGCCGATAGCCTCGTCCTCCTGGCCCCAGTCGTATATTGCTACTTGAAGCTGATCGCGTTCCCGTAACTGCGGCGAAAGTGGCCGCGTGCTCTGATCTACTCACCATCGAGGCATCTGCGCACAAGTGACCCACCCCACGTCCCGCCGCCGAGTTCGTCCTCCTGGGCGCGACCGGATCGATCGGCAGACAGGCCTGCGACGTCATCGCCCGCTTCCCTGATCGGTTCGAGCTGGTCGGGATCGTCGGCGGGAGCGACGCGGATGCGCTCGCCGCAGTCGCGTCGCGCTTCGGCGTGGATCGTGTGGCGCTGGTCAACCCCGTCGCGGGGGCGGCGCTGCCGGCCGGTTGCGCAGCCGGCATGGACGCCGCGTGCGAGATCGCGGCGATGGACGCCGACGTCGTGTGCGTTGCGATCACAGGGGCAGCGGCGCTGCGCCCGACGCTTGCCGCGATCGACGCGGGCGCGACCGTCGCGACCGCGACCAAGGAAGTCCTCGTCATGGCAGGCGAACTGGTGCGAGCCCGCGCATCCGAGTCCGCCGCGCACATCGTGCCCATCGACAGCGAGCACTCGGCGCTGTGGCAGTGCCTGCGCGGCGAGGACCGTGACTCGGTCGCCCGTCTCGTCCTGACCGCGAGCGGCGGGCCGTTCCTGCGCCGTCCGCTCGACACCTTTGCGTCGATCACCGCGAAGGAGGCCCTCGCCCACCCCACGTGGAACATGGGCCCGAAGGTGACGATCAACTCCGCGACCATGATGAACAAGGGACTCGAGGTCATCGAGGCCCATTTCCTGTTCGACACGCCGTACGACATGATCGACGTGGCGATCCATCCGACGAGCATCGTGCACAGCTGGGTGGAGTTCCGTGACGGCGCGGTCGTCGCGCAGCTGGGAGTTCCGGACATGCGTGTCCCAATCGCGCTCGCGCTCGCGGACGGCGTGCGCCTCCCCGGCGTCGGACCACACCTCGATCTTCGCGATGTTTCCCCGCTCGAGTTCCTGCCCGTTGACGCGGTCCGATTCCCGGCCGTGGCGCTGGCCCGCGCGGCGGGGGAGCGGGGTGGGCTCGCGCCCTGCGTGCTCAACGCTGCCAACGAGGAGGCCGTCACCGCATTCACCGAGGGACGCTGCCGCTTCGATGAGATCGTGACCCTGGTGAGCAATGCGCTTGCGGCCTTCGAGGACCGCGGGCTGCTGAACCTCGACGACGTGCTCGCGGCCGACGCCTGGGCCCGCGAGCATGTCCGTGCCGGCGCCGCGGCTGCGGCGGGTGTGTCGTGACGCAGTTCCTCATCTACGCCGGCGCGTTCATCCTCGTGCTCGTCTCGGTGATCACCATCCACGAGGGCGGTCACTTTCTTGTCGGCAAGCTCTCCGGCATCAAGGTCGAGGAGTTCTCGGTCGGCTTCGGCCCCAAGATCTACTCGAAGACCATCGGCGAGACCCTGTACGCGGTGCGGGCCATTCCCGCCGGTGGGTTCGTGCGCATGGCCGGCATGCTCGGGCTCGTCGGCGAGGCGGACGCGGGCGAGCGGAACTTCTATCGCGCGAGCAAACCGCGGCGCTTCGCGACCGTGGCCGCAGGCATCTGCGCCAACTTCATCTTCGGCGGCATCTGCTTCGCGATCATCGACATGCAGGCGACGCCGTACCAGTACGACTCGCACGCGGCGTCGGGTGTTGCGGGGCTGCGCAACGGCGACGTCATCCTCGCGCTCAACGGCCATGTCATCCGTCAGGACAACCTCACCGATGTCACCAACGACCTGCACAAGGCGACGACCGAGAGCGCAGGCAACCCGATCACCGTCGCCTATCAGACCTCCGACGGCGCAGTGCACACCACGACGCTGACGCCACGCCTGACCATCTCGAACATCCTCACCAATCAGGCGACGATCGCCGGCGGCAAGCTGCCCCAGGGAAGCCTCGTCGTCACCGCGATCAACGGCCAGCCCGTCGGCACCGGCGATCCCGCGCAGCTACTGGGCAGTGGGAGCCCGGTGACGATCTCGGGCTACCGTCAGAACTCGGACGGCTCCGTGAACGTCCGCTTCTCGAACCTCACCGTCTCGGGCATCACGGACGGCTATCCCACGGAGAACGCGATCAAGGTCTCGTGGATCATGGGTGTCATCCCGGGGTTCAGCGGCATGACCTTCCCCGCGGCGGTGGCCAGCGGTTTCACCGCGATCCCCGGCTTCATCGGCGCCGAGTTCTCCGGCATCTACAGCCTGATCGTCCATCCGCCGCCCGGCGGGGTCAACGGGCCTGAGGGGTTCACCGGGCCGGTCGGTATCGCCCAGGAAACCGCGACCGCGACCAACAACGGCTTCCTCGGACCCAACGGCCTGCTGTGGTGGATCGGCTTCATCAGCATGAATCTCGGATTCGTGAACATGCTGCCGATCCCGTTCCTTGACGGCGGCAAACTGCTCTTCATCCTCATCGAGTTGGTGCGCAGGCGCAGGCTCAATCCGAAGGTCGAGGCGGCCATCACCGCAGTGGGACTCGCGGTCATCGTGGTTTTCGCGGTGTATGTCACCATCGGAGATGTGACCAGACTATGACCGACTCGAGTTCGTCGACACCGCAGCGGCGTAAGACGGTCCCGGTGCGCGTCGGCAACGTGGTCATCGGCGGAGCCGCGCCGATCGCGGTGCAGACGATGACCAAGACGCAGACCGAGGATGCGAAGGCGACGATTGCGCAGATCCAGCGCGCGGCGCAGGCGGGAGCCGACATCATCCGCGTCACCTGCGATACGCGCGATGCCGCGGCGTCCTTGCACGAGATCGTTCGCGAGTTCCCGATTCCCGTCGTCGCGGACATCCACTACGACGCGCCGCTTGCGTTGCTCGCGCTCGAGGCCGGCGTGCAGTGCCTCCGCCTCAACCCGGGCAACATCACCGACAAAGCCAAGGTCGCGGATATCGCGCGCGAGGCGAAAGCGCGCAACGTCCCGATCCGCATCGGCGTGAACGCCGGCAGCATCCCGCAGCGCAAGGACCTCACTCGCGGCCGCGGGGGCACGATCGACGAGATCGCCGCCAACATGGTTGCCGCCGCACTGAGCCATATTCGGGTGCTCGAGGAGCTCGACTTCCGCGATATCAAGGTGTCGCTGAAAGCGAGTGACGTGCTGACGAATGTCGCCGCCAACCGCGCGTTCGTCGCGCTCGGCAACCGCTATCCGCTGCATCTCGGGCTCACCGAGGCGGGGCCGGTCGACACCGGCAGTATCAAGAGCGCGCTCGGCATCGGGTTGCTGCTGGCCGAGGGCATCGGCGACACGATTCGCGTGTCACTGGTGGGCTCGCCGGAGGAGGAGGTGCGCGTGGCGCGCCAGATCCTCGCCAACCTGCAGGAGCGCGGCGACGGCCCCAACCTGGTTGCCTGCCCCACGTGCGGCCGTCTCGAGATCGACATGGTCCCGATGGTCGCGCAGGTCGCGAAAGCGCTCGAGGGCGTGAAGCGGACCATCACGGTGTCGGTCATGGGCTGCGTCGTCAACGGCCCGGGCGAAGGGATGCACGCCGACATCGGCATCGCCGGCGGCAAGCAGAAGGGCATTCTCTATCGCAACGGCAAAGTGGTTTCGACACTCCCCGAGGGCGAGCTGCTCTCGACTCTTCTCACCGAATTGCACGAGATCGCCGAGGAAGACGCGCGATTCATCGCCGAGGGGAAGCCGCTGCCGGTGGGATTGAGCGAGCGCGAGGGCGTCCTCACGTAGACTGCTCCGCCATGGCCGACGAAAAACGGATCACGGCGCAGAGCGAGGATTTCGACCGCTGGTACACGGACGTCGTCCGTCGTGCCGAGCTTGCCGACTATTCGCCGGTGCGCGGTTGCATGGTCATCCGGCCGTACGGGTTCGCGTTGTGGGAGAACATCCAGCGCGCGCTCGACGACATGATCAAGCGCACCGGCCACGAGAACATGTACTTCCCCCTCTTCATCCCGGAGTTGTATCTCCAGAAGGAGGCGGACCACGTCGAGGGCTTCGACCCGCAGGTGGCGTGGGTGACGCGCGGCGGCGGCAAGGACCTCGAGGAACGTCTTGCGGTGCGCCCGACAAGCGAGACGATCATCTGCTCGATGTACGCGGACTGGATCCACTCGTGGCGCGATCTGCCGGTGAAGATCAACCAGTGGTGCAACGTCGTGCGCTGGGAGCACCGTACGCGGTTGTTCCTGCGGACCACCGAATTCCTGTGGCAGGAAGGGCACACGTTTCATCAGCTCGACAGCGAAGCCGCTGACGAGGTCGACACCATGCTCGACTGCTATCGCGAGCTCACCGAGGACTGGCTCGCCATCCCCGTGATCAAGGGACGCAAGACGGAGTCGGAGAAATTCCCGGGCGCGCGCTACACCGTGAGCATCGAGGCAATGATGTCCGACGGTTGGGCGCTGCAGTCAGGCACGTCGCATCACCTCGGTCAGAATTTCACGAAGGCATACGGCATCGCGTACAGCGACAAGGACAACCAGCGCCAGCATCCCTTTCAGACGTCATGGGGTCTGTCGGCGCGAACCGTCGGCGCGGTGATCATGGCGCACGGCGACGACATGGGCCTCATCCTCCCACCGAAGGTCGCGCCCATCCAGGTGATCGTCGTGCCGATCACGCGCAGCAACGACGAAGCCGGCGCGGCGGTGGTGGAGGAGGCCGTGACCCGGATCGAGCAGGAATGCCCTCCCGGTGTCCGGCTGCGCGTCGATCGCCGCGAGGGGATGCGCCCCGGGGAGAAGTACGCGCACTGGGAGCTGCGCGGGGTGCCGCTTCGGGTCATCGTCGGTGCGAAGGATCTCGCCGAAGGCAACGTGACCGTGGTGCATCGCGTCGACGGGATGCAGGAGGTGCGACCGATCGCCGGGCTCGCCGCAGTCTTTCCGGAGCTCCTCGCGACCACGCAGCACGCGATCTATGAGCGCGCCAAGCAGCGTCTCTCGGAGCGCAGTGTCGACGTGGCCACCATCGAGGAGCTCCAGGCCGCGTTCGCCGAGCGGCCGGTGTTCGCCACCGCGCCGTTCTGCAATACCCCTGCGTGCGAGGACGTCGTCAAGGGGGCGGTGCACGCCCTCACCGTCCGGGTGATCCGCGCCGACCGTCCCGGCGACGGCGCGCCCTGCATTGGCTGTGGCGAGCCGGCGGAGTTCACCGCGCTGCTGGCCCGCTCCTACTGACGCAACGCGTCAGGACTGATCGACCGCGATCCGCTTGAGGTGGCCCCAGAACGCCTCGACGGCGGGGGTGTGCAGGTCGCGCCGGCGCGCCGCCGCGAACGACTGCGAGACGCTCCGGCCCGGCAGCGGGATGATCACGAGCCGCCCGGCCACGATGTCCTGCTCCACGACCGAGCGTGGCATGGCCGCGAAGCCCAGGCCGGCCAGGAGCGCGGCGTGGAGCGCGCCCTCCTCGAGCTCGAGCGTGTTCTCGGGGTCGACATGCGAGCCGAGCGCATGGGCGGCGAGTGCCTCCGTCGCACTGCCTCGTTCGTGCGCCAGGTGGCGGTGGGTGACGAGATCGCGGACGGCGGTCTTGCTCGAGGCCAGGGGATGGTGGGCGGCCACCACGGTGACCAGCTGCGTGTGCTCGAGGACGACCGTCTCGACGCCCGGGACGCGCACCGATGACCCAGCCAGGATGATGTCGGCCCGGCCCTCGATGAGCATGTTCACGAGCGACCGCATCGGCGCCAGGGCGAGGCGGACGTTGATCTCGGGATGGTCGGCGACGAACGGCGCGAGCCAGCCGGAGAGCCTGTGCGCTCCCATGACGCGCCCGGCGGCGACGGTCAGCTCCCCACGCTCGAACGCGAGATAGCCGACGCGGAGCTCCTCGATCTGACCGACGTCCTCGAGCACCTTGACCGCCAGCTGGCGCAGCGCCCGGCCGACATCGGTGAGCTGGACGTTGCGGCCCACGCGCTGGAGGAGCGGCAGTCCGAGTGTTGCCTCGAGGCGGCGGACGACGCCGCTGACCGATCCCTGGGAGAGACCGAGTGCTTCAGCAGCAGCGGTCACGTGCTCGCGTTCGGCGACCGCAAGAAAGGTGTGCAACTGGTCGAGCGTGACCCGAGGCCGAGGGTGCCTCGGCCGACCTTGCGGCGTTCGCATTGCGGCGTTAGCCGCGAGACGCCGGTTCGGGGAGGAGCCCGCTCGCCTTGATGGCCGCCAGGACGTCTGCCACCGATTCGTCGACCGTCTGCGTACCGCTGTCGACGATGACGTCCGGGGCATCCGGAGCCTCGTACGGGTCCGAGACGCCGGTGAAGTGATCGATCTCGCCCGCGAGTGCCTTCTTGTACAGGCCCTTCACGTCGCGCTCGGAGAGCACGTCGATGGAGCAGCGCACGTAGACCTCGATGAAGCGGCCGATCTTCCTGCGAACCTCGGCCCGCGTATCGGCGTACGGGGAGATGGCCGCGGTGATCGCGACGACGCCGTTGCGGGTGAGCAACTCGGCGACGAAGCCGATGCGGCGGATGTTGATGTCGCGGTCTTCCTTGCTGAACCCGAGCCCGGCGCTCAGGGTCTGGCGGACCTCGTCACCGTCGAGGACCTCGACGCGAAGGCCCTGCTCGCGCAGCGCCGTGGCAACTCGCTGCCCGATCGTCGACTTGCCGGCACCGGACAGTCCGGTGAACCAGATGGTGAGGCCGCTCATGACGCCACCGTGGCGGCCTGCGCGTACGCGGCGCGGAGGATCTCCGCGACTTCAGGGCGGGTGAACTCGTGGGGGATGTCATCTCCTCGGGTGAGCATCTCGCGAACGCGGGTCCCGCTCAGGATCACGCGGTCGTCGGCGCCGTGCGGGCAGGTCTTGGTGCTGGCCATGCTCTCGCAGGCCTTGCAGTAAAAGGTGTGTTCGAACTTGTACGCCTCGAAGCCGAGACGCTCGGCACCGCCGAGTTCGTCGAACAGCGTCTGCGCGTCGTAGGTGCCGTAGTAATTGCCGACACCGGCCGCATCGCGACCGATGATGAAGTGCGAGCAGCCGTAGTTCCGGCGCACCTGGCCGTGGTAGATCGCCTCGCGCGGTCCGGCATAGCGCATGGCGCCGGGAAAGATGCCCAGCACGACGCGATTGGCGGGGTAGTAGTCGTCGAGCAGCACCCGATAGCAGTCCATGCGGACCTCGAAGGGGACGTCGTCTCCCTTGGTCGCGCCGGAGAGCGGATGGAGGAGCAGACCATCGACCTGCTCGAGGGCCACCTTGGTGAGGTACTCGTGCGCGCGGTGCACCGGGTTTCGGGTCTGGAACCCCACCACCGTCGACCAGCCGCGCTCCTTGAACGCCGCGCGTGTCTCGGCGGGGGCTGAGGGCACATCACCGGCCGGTTGCGGTGCGACCCGGATGGCGCCGGCGACCACGGTTGGTCCCTGCGCGAACATCGCCGCGACCCCGGGATGGGCCTGATCCGTCGTGCGATAGACCTCGCTCGCTTCTTTCTCGAGGTCGCGATCGAAGACCTCGTCGACGGTGAGGACGCCCACGAGGCGGTTGTCGTCGTCGCGAAGCGCGACCACCGACCCTGCCTTCAGGTCGCGTCCTTGGTCGCCAACGGGCAGGGTGATCGGGAGAGTCCATGGGGTGCCGTCGGCGAGCTCGGCTCGTTCAACGACGCTCTCGTAATCGCTGCGTCGCTGGAACCCGGCAAGCGGTGAATACGCCCCGTTGCCGAGCAACGCGGCATCCGCGGCGGCAGTTGCGGAGATGCGCAACGAGGTCAATTGCGCTGCGCGCGCATCGAAGTCAGCAAGCTCTTCAGCGCTCATCAGCAGATCGACGAGCGTTCCACCGAGCGGTGAAACGAGGTCCGTCTCAGCCGCCTGGGGCGCGCGTGATTCCGAGGTCATTTTGGCCAGTTTACCGGGAAGGTGCCTCCAGACCGCCTGCCGTCACAGCGCGCGCAGCGAACAGTGGGGTCGATCAACAGTTTGGCCACGTTTTGGAAACTACTCGAGTGGGTCGCGTGCGCGCGAGGCGATGTCGGGGCGTTTGATCGAGCGGGTCCGGCCCTACACTCGTTAAGGCAGTGCCCATCACCGAGCTCATGGAGCGCATCGACTACCTCCCGGAGGAGGATCGGACTGCAATTCGCCGTGCCTTCGACGTCGCCGATCGCGCGCACGCGGGGCAGTCCCGGCTGACCGGTGAGCCCTACATCGAGCATCCGCTCGCGGTGGCGGGCATCCTCGCCGACCTTCGCCTCGACCCCGAGACGGTCATGGCAGCGTTGCTGCACGACACGGTCGAGGACACGACGGTCACCCGCGAGGAGGTCCGTGAGCAATTCGGCGAGCAGGTCGCGAAGCTCGTCGACGGAGTCACCAAGCTCGGCAAGATCCACGTGCGCAGCGCCGAGGAGCATCAGGCCGAGAACATCCGCAAGATGCTCGTCGCTATGGCCGAGGATATTCGCGTCGTCCTCATCAAGCTCGGCGACCGCCTCCACAACATGCGCACCGTCGGCGCGCACACATCGGAGCGACGCCTGCGGATCAGCCGCGAGACACTCGACATCTACGCGCCGCTCGCGCACCGGCTCGGTATCTGGGAGATCAAGGGCGAGCTCGAGGATCTTGCATTCGTGCAACTCGACCCGGACAACTATCAGCTGATCGAGGCACGCCTCGCGAGCACACGCGAGCAACGCGACGAATTCGTGCGTGACGTCACCGAGATTCTCGCGAGAGAGTTCGCACCGCTCGGTGTGCACGCCGAGATCTCCGGGCGCACCAAGCACATGTACAGCATCCACGAAAAAATGGTGCGCGGGCAGAAGGAATTCGGCGAGATCTACGACATCATCGCCATCCGCGTGCTCGTTGACTCCATCAAGGATTGCTACGGCGCGCTCGGCATCGTGCACTCGCTCTGGAAACCGTTGCCCGGGCGATTCAAGGATTACATCGCGATGCCGAAAGGCAACGGGTATCAGTCGTTGCACACGACCGTGCTCTCCCACACCGGCGAGCCGATGGAGGTGCAGATCCGGACACAGGAGATGCACGAGACTTCGGAGTACGGGGTCGCCGCCCACTGGCGCTACAAGGGACCGCAGGACGGCGGACGCATCGACGAGCGCTTCACGTGGCTGCAACTCCTCATGGACTGGCAGAAGGAGGTCCTCGATGCCGAGGCCTTCGTCAACACCGTCAAGGTCGACATCTTCCAGGACGAGGTCTTCGTGTTCACGCCGCGCGGTGACGTGCGCTCGCTGCCGCAGGGGTCGACGCCCGTGGACTTTGCGTACCGCATCCACACGGACGTCGGACACGCCTGCATCGGCGCGAAAGTGAACGGGCGCATGGTGCCGCTCGACCACCGCCTCGAGAACGGCGAGATCGTCGAGGTGCTCACGACCAAAGGCGCGCATGGCCCGTCACGCGACTGGCTGAACTTCGTGAAGACGTCGAGCGCACGCGAAAAGATCCGGCAGTGGTTCAAGCGTGAGCGCCGCGACGAGAACATCCAGAAAGGCCGCGAGATGCTGGACAAGGAGTTCCGGCGTCTCCGTCAGATGGCGTTGAACAGCGTCAAGGACGACCAGCTGCTCGAGCTCGCGCAGGAGTTCAAGGTCGCGACCGTCGACGACTTCGTTGCCGCCATCGGGTACGGCGACATCAGCGCGCGCAGTGCCGTGCTCCGGTTCGGCGCCGACGAGCAGCAGACCGACGACGACCGCATTCTCGGCATCCCGCTGACGAGCACGCCCGCTCCGACGGGGCACGTGCGCGTGCACGGCCACGTCGACATGCTCACGACCCTGGCGCACTGCTGCAAGCCCGTTGCCGGCGACGTCATCCGTGGCTACGTCACGCGCGGCAAGGGCGTCACCGTCCACCGCGCGGACTGCGTCAACGTCCGCAACGCCACGGACGTCGAACGCATCGTCGACGTCGAGTGGGAGACGGGCGCACGTCAGGTGTACCCGGTGAGCATCAAGATCGAGGCCTGGGACCGAACCGGTCTGCTCCGCGACATCGCTGCCGTCATCGCCGAGTCGAAGATCAATTTGAGCGGCGCCGACGTGCAGGTATACGACGACAAGACAGCGGTGATCAGCACCATCGTCGAGATCCAGAACCTGTCCCAGCTCAGCCGGCTGCTCGAGCGGCTCGAGGCGGTGCGCGACGTGCACACGGTGGCGCGCGACTCGGGCTAAGCGGGCCAGGTGTGCGCGACAGCCACGTGTCGCGCCACGGGGCCAGGCTCCGTGCATCGAACCGCACGCACGCCTCCGCCTGCTGGAACTCGCCGCGCGCGAGTTGCTCGAATCCGAGACCAATGGGTCGATGGTCATCGGCGCCGGCGGGGATGCCGTCGAGTCGCTCGTGGTCACGGCCGCCGGATGCAGCGTGCTTGTCGCCGTTGGGCATCGCAGCCCGGTCCTCATGTCGATCGCCGCATTGCGGCCACGCGGGGTCGGCGGACCGAGAGCGCTGGCCGAGGAGTGCGAGCGCACGCTGCGAGCGATCAATCATCTGCCCGCGGACTTCGCCGTCAGCCTGTCGTTCGACGTGGCGGCGAACGCCTCCGGGTTTCTCGACCGGCTTCCCTGAACGCAGGGCTCAGGGGGCATTGCAGCCGCGAGCCCGTACACTCGGACGCCAATGCCTGAGATCGCGGCGCCGCGCGGAACGCGCGACATCCTGCCCGACGAGTTCGCCGCTCGTCAGTGGTTGCTCGACACCCATCGGACGGTGGTGGAGTCCTTCGGCTACCGGCCGATCGAGACCCCGGTCATCGAGTCGACGGAGCTCTTCAGCCGTGGCGTGGGCGTTGACACCGACGTGGTGGACAAGCAGATGTTCACGTTCGAGGATCGCGGCGGCAGGTCGCTGACGCTCCGTCCCGAGGGCACGGCCGGCGCGCTCCGGGCCGTCCTGAGCGCGCACCTCGATCAGGAGATCCGCCCGGTGCGCGTGCACTACGCAGGGCCGTTCTTCCGCGCTGAGCGGCCGCAGGCGGGGCGCCAGCATCAGTTCACACAGGTGGGCATCGAGTGCATCGGTGATCGCTCGCCGGAGCTGGACGTCGAGATCATCGAGGTGGCGTGGCGGTTCTTCGAGGCACTCGGCATCACGGGTATCCGGTTGCAGCTCAACTCACTCGGTCGCTCGGACGATCGGGCTCGCTACCGCACGGCACTGGTCGCGTACTACACGCCGCTCGAGGCCTCGCTCTGCGATGACTGCAAGCGCCGGCTGCACACCAACCCGCTCCGCCTGCTGGACTGCAAGCGCGACGCCGGCCTCGTGGCGCAGGCCCCCCTGCTCTGGGACTCGCTCGAGCCTGAGAGCCGCACGTATCTCACTGCGGTGATGCGCGACCTGGAGGCGGCCGGCATCGATGCGGCCCGCAACGACCGGCTGGTGCGGGGCCTCGACTATTACAGCGACACCGTCTTCGAGTTCTGGCACGACACCTTGCAGGGCGCGCAGAGCTCGCTCGGCGGGGGAGGCCGGTACGACGGCCTCGCCGAGCTTCTCGGGTTCCCCGCGGCCCAGGCAACCGGATACGCGCTCGGCGTGGAGCGGATCCTCATGGTCGCTCGGGCGCTGGGCACCGTCCCCCCCGTGGGAGCGGTCGCCGACGTGCTCGTCTGCTCCGTCGAACCGGCGCAGGCAGAGCACGCCGCCGGCGTGGCACGGCTGCTTCGTGGCCGGCAGAATCGGGTCGTGCTCGACGTGGCCGATCGCCGCCTCGACCGCAAGCTGCGCGCGGCGGGCCGCATCGGCGCCCGCGTTGCTGTCATCATTGGCGAGAACGAAGTCGCCGGCGACAGCGTGGTGGTGCGTGACCTCGACGGCCGCAGTCAGCAAACTGTGCCGGCGGCGGAGCTTGTGGCCACCGTGGATCGCATCGTCAGAGGAGAGACGTGACCACCGAGCGCACATATTGCGGGACCCCTCGCGCCGATGCCGCGGGCACACGCGCCACCGTGTTCGGCTGGGTCGACCGGCGCCGCGACCATGGCGGCCTGATCTTCATCGATCTCCGCGATACGAGCGGCATCCTCCAGGTGATCATCGATCCCAACGAGGCGCCGGAAGCGCATCGCGCCGCCCGCGAAGCGCGACTGGAATGGGTACTGCGTTTCGAAGGTGAGCTTCGCCTGCGCGCGCCCGAGAACGTGAATCCCAAGCGCGGCACCGGCGAGGTCGAGTTGCGCGCGGCGTCGTGCACCGTGCTCGCAGTCGCCAAGACGCCGCCGTTCCCGGTCAACGAGGACACCGATGTCGACGAGCAGTTGCGTCTGCGCCATCGGTACCTCGACCTCCGTCGTGTCCATCTCCAGAAGAACCTCCGGCTCCGTGCACGCTTCTGCACCGAGCTCCGCCGCGCGATGGGGGAGATCGGCTTCCTCGAGATCGAGACTCCGCAGATGATCCGGGCGACTCCGGAAGGAGCCCGCGACTACCTCGTGCCGAGCCGCCTGTCGCCGGGCAGCTTCTACGCGCTCCCGCAGTCGCCGCAGCTCTACAAGCAGCTCTGCATGGTCGCGGGCTTCGACCGCTACTTCCAGCTGGCCCACTGCATGCGTGACGAGGACCTCCGCGCGGACCGCCAGCCGGAGTTCACGCAACTCGACATCGAGCTGTCATTCGTCGATGAGGACGACGTCTTCGCCGCTCTCGAACATGCGATTCCGAGCGCATGGCACGCGTGCGAGTTCCGCGGCGGACAGCTGCCCGTGCCGTTTCCGCGCATGACGTGGCGGCACGCAATGGACTACTACGGCGTCGACAAGCCGGACACGCGTTTCGAGATGTTGTTGTGCGACCTCACCCTTGCCGTGAAAGCTTCGGGCTTTCGCGTGTTCGCTGACGCGGTCGCGTCGGGCGGTATCGTCAAAGGCATCTGCGTGCAGGGCGGCGACGACCTCACCCGCGGTGATATCGAGGGTCAGCTGACGGAGGTCGCGCGAACCGGGAAGGCCAAGGGGCTCGCGTACCTCTGGAAGCGCGCCGACGGATGGCAGGGTGGCATCGCGAAATTCTTCAGCGCCGAGGAGCTCGACGCCATCGGTTCGGAGACTGGCGCAGCGGTGGGGGACTGCGTCCTGATGGTCGCGGACCGTGCGCCGGTAGTGCATGCGGCGCTTGGCGCGCTGCGCAACCACCTCGGACGCGTCCGCAAGCTCTACGACGACGATCGGATCGACATGCTCTGGGTCACCGAGTTCCCCATGTTCGAGCGCAGCGAGGAGACGGGGGAGATCGGCGCCGCGCACCACGCTTTCACGATGGTGCACATCGACGACCTGGACCTCCTCGAGTCCGACCCGCTCGCGGTCCGCTCCCGCGCGTACGACCTCGTCGTCAACGGGCGTGAGATCGGCAGCGGCAGCATCCGCACGACGGATCCGGCGATTCTGCAGCGCGTGCTCGCCGCACTCGGCATCGACGCCGACGAGGCCCGCCGCAAGTTCGGGTTCCTGCTCGAGGCGTTCGAGTACGGCGTGCCGCCCCACGGTGGGTGGGCCGGTGGTATCGATCGCATGGTGATGGAAGGGCTCGGCACCGAGAACATCCGTGACGTGATCGCCTTTCCGAAGAACCAGCAGGCACAGGAGCCGATGACCGATGCGCCTGCACCGGTCGATCCCGCGCAACTCCGCGAGCTCGGACTGGGGATCCTGCCAGCGCGCACGCCGTGAGCCCTGGGCTCGTCCTCGCGATCCTCTTCGTGCTCATCGGCGCCACCGTCTCGGGCCTGGTGCGGCCCCGGCGCGGCTCGTTCCTGCTCACCCTCCTGCTTGCCGCAGCCGGCGTGCTGGCCGGCGAGCTCGTGGCCATTGCGACGCACATCGGTGGCCCCGAGCTCGGCGTGCTCCATCCCGTCGCCGACGCCATCGGCGTCGTGCTGTTCGAGGTCGCAGGCGCGGTCCTCGCGCCGGCCCGACGCCGAGCGCCATAATCAGCCGATCGGCAATTCGGGAGGCTCCTCAGATGCGCGTACCGTTTGGAAAGAAAGGACTGGTCGCTGCGGGCGCGGCGATCACCGGCGCTGTCTTCTTCTGGCGCGTGCGTGCACGCCGTCGTGAAGAGGCCGAGGCCCGTGAGTGGGAGGCCGAGATCGCCGGAGCCGTTGATGAGGGTCGCGCTGCCTCGTCGACCGGCGCTGCGTCGACATCCGAGCCCTCCACGGCATAGCGCGGTCTGACCTGACTGTTTCGGCGGTCTGCCCGCGGGGTATGTGACCTACGCAATGGGAACCGTATCCGAGCTCCGACTTCCCGCTGACCGCGAACACATCCTCGTCGCCAAGCGAGCCGCTGCAGCGATCGGATCGCTCGCCGGTTTCGACATGGACGCGATCGACGACCTCACCATCGCCGTGGCGCAGGCCTGCGAGAACGCCATCCGCTGCCTCGAGACGTCCGGGTCGATCGCGGGCCAGGTCCGGATCGTGTTCAAGCTCGGCGAGAAGGGCCTGGAGGTGGTCGTGCGCAGCCAGGTCAACCGTGAGGCGGAGCTCAGGGCGCGCGCCGAGGAGGCCGGGCTCGCAGGTGGCGCCGATCTCGTGGCGGCAACCGATCTCGCGCTGAGGCTCATGGGTCTCTTTGTCGACGACAGCACCTACCGCGTCGACGAACGAACCGGGAACCTGCGCGTCCGGCTGACCAAATACAAGGCGTCGTGACCCCATCGCCGCGGAGCGGCGACGGCGTTGCGACCCGCGAGCGGACGATTGCGAAGCCTGCGGAGACTCCCGAGCGGGCGGAGATGCGCCGGCTGCTGCGCGAGTTCCACGAGACGCGCGACCCGAAGATCCGTGAGCAACTCGTCGAGCTCAACAGCGACCTCGTCCATTACATCGCGCGGCGCTTCGCCAATCGCGGCGAGCCGCTGGAGGATGTCGAGCAGGTCGGCTTTCTCGGCCTGATCCAGGCGATCGAACGCTTCGATCCCTCCCTCGAGAACGAGTTCAGCACCTTCGCGACGCCGACGATCGCCGGTGAGATCCGCCGCCATTTCCGCGATCGCTCGTGGGCGGTACGGGTACCGCGCCGCCTCCAGGAGAACCTCGCCAAGGTGAATGCCGCGACACAGCAGCTCCAGAACGAGCTGGGTCGCTCCCCGTCAGTCGCCGAAATCGGCGAGCGGGTTGGGCTCGAGCCCGACCAGGTGCTCGCCGCCATGGAGGTGGCACCGGCGCAGCACACCGTCTCGCTCGACGGACCCGTCGGCGGTGGCGACGAGCCGCTGACGCTTGGCGACCGGATCGGGCTTGCGGACGACAACCTCGACCGTGTGGAGATGCAGGAGGTGCTCGAGCAGGTGATGGCGCACCTCACCCCGCGCGAGCGCAAGATCCTGGCACTCCGTTTCGTCGAGCAGTTGCCGCAGACCGAGGTCGCGAAACGGCTTGGGATTTCGCAGATGCACGTGTCGCGGTTGCAGCGTGCGGCGGTCGACCATCTGCGCAAGGAGTTCGGTACCGAGGCGCCCGTGTAGAATTCGACGACTTGCGGTCACATTTATTTCCCCATGCGCAGCGCTGAGATCCGGGAGCGATTTCTTCGCTTCTTCGAGGAGCGCGGGCATCACCGGCTCGCGAGTTTCTCGCTCATTCCCCACGACGATCCGTCGCTTCTCTTCACCGTGGCCGGGATGGTGCCGCTCAAACCGTGGATCACCGGACAGCGCACACCACCGTCGCGCGACCTCGTCTCGTGCCAGAAATGCTTTCGCGGCGCGGGACTGAAATACGACGACATCTCATCGGTTGGTGATCCAACCCATCACACGTTTTTCGAGATGCTCGGCAACTGGTCGATCGGTCACTACTTCAAGGAAGAGGCGATCGACTACGCGTGGGATTTCACCACCAACGTGCTCGGGCTCGATCCACAACGTCTCTGGCCGAGCATCTATCCGGATGACGCCGTGTCGGAGCGGCTGTGGGTGGAGAAGATCGGCATCCCGGTGGAGCGGATCGCGCGTCTCACCGACAACTGGTGGGCGGCCGGACCGACGGGCCCGTGCGGCTACGACAGCGAGATCTACTACGACTGGGGCGGACCGTGTTCGTGCGGCCGGACGGACTGCACGCCACAGGACGACTGTGAGGGTGACCGCTGGACGGAGTTCTGGAACCTGGTCTTCATGGAGTTCGACCAGCAGCCCGACGGCTCGCGGCCGCTGCTGCCGAACCCCACGGTCGACACTGGGCTCGGCTTCGACCGCATCGTCGCCATCGTCCAGAACGACCGCACCGGCTACGCCACAGACCATTTCGCGCCCTTGGTCGAGGGCTTCCGATCGCGGGCCGCGACGGCCGTCCCGGACACTGCAGTGCGCTCGCTCTACGTGCTCGCCGACCATCTCCGCGGTGCCGGCTTCCTGATCGCCGCCGGGGTGCTTCCCGCTAACGAGGGACGCGGCTACGTCCTGCGCCGGCTGGTCCGGCGCGCGGCCGTCCATGCCCGCCGCGTCGGGGTGGCTGGAGGGCTCGCTGCCGGAACACCGGACCTCGTCGAGGTGATGGGCCCGGTGTATCCCGAGCTCGTCGAGCACCGGGGCCTCATCGAGGAGACGCTCGGCGTCGAGGAGGAGGCGTTCGCGCGAACGCTCGACGCGGGCACCGAGCGCCTTGCCGCACTCCTCGATCGAAGCGGAAAGCACATCGACGGGGCGGACGCCTTTCGCCTCTATGACACCTTCGGCCTCCCCGTCGAGTTAACGGTCGAGATGGCAGCCGAGCGAGGGGCCACCGTTGACCTCGAGGGATTCGAATTGGCCATGCGCGAGCAGCGCGAGCGTGGTCAGGCGTCAGCGCGCCGTGTCGGCTTCGCGGGGGCCGAAGCGCTGCCCGCGACCCGATTCATCGGCTACGACTCGCTCGAGACCGAGGCCATCGTGACGCGCATCGGCGTCGAGACCGAGCTTCCTGCCTTGACGACGGGTGAGGATGCAGCGGTCCTCCTCGATATCTCGCCCTTTTACGCGGAAGCCGGCGGACAGGTGGGCGACACCGGGATGCTCGAGTGGCCGGGTGGCAGCGCCGAGGTACGCGACACCCAGCCCATCGCCGGCAGCGATACCCGGGCGCACGACGTGCTCGTCATCTCCGGTGAGCTTCGCGTCGGGCAGCACGTTCACGCCCGGGTGGACGCCCGCCGGCGCGGCCGCATCGCGCGCCATCACAGCGCGACGCATCTGCTCAACCGGGCGCTCCGAGAGGTGCTCGGCGCCGGCGTGGTCCAGCGCGGGTCCTTCGTCGGACCCGACCACACGACGTTCGACTTCTCGTTCTCGCGAGCGCTGACCCCCGCCGAGATCGCCGACATCGAGCACCGCGTCAATGAGGGGATCCGCCACAACCTCGAGCGGACCGTGGCGCTCATGCCGCTGGCCGACGCTCGCGCGAGTGGCGCGATCGCGCTCATCGATGAGGCGTACTCGCCGGATGTCCGTGTCGTGGATTTCGGGGGATGGTCGCGCGAGCTCTGCGGCGGCACGCACGTCACCCGCAGCGGTGATCTCGGCGCCGCGATGATCGTCTCCGAGACGAGCATCGGCCAGGGCATCCGGCGTATCGAGCTCGTCGCAGGTGAAAGCGCCGAAGAGCGCTGGCAGCGCAACGGGTCGGCCCTGCTGTCGACGGCGCGGGCGCTGAAGACGCGGCCGGAGGAAGTGCCGGAACGTGTCCTCGCGCTCCAGGAGCAGGTCAAGCGCCTGACCCGCGACGTGAGCCAGGCCCGCCAGGCCGGTCCATCGAGCGTGCAGACCGACGCCGCGGTTGTGGAGGAGGCCGGCGGCATCCGCTTCGCCCACCTCGTGCTCGACGGCGACGTCGATGCCGACGGCATCGCCCAGGCGGGCGACCGGCTGCTCGCCGAGAGCCTGCACGGCGACGGCGTCGTCGCCGTCCTGGGACCTGAGACACTCGTCATCAAGGTCGGCGGCCGCGCGCTCCTGGCCGGGGTCGACGCCGGGTCACTCGTCAAGGGAGCTGCCGATGCGACCGGTGGCAAGGGCGGCGGCCGGCCCGAGCTGGGTCGTGGCAAGATCGGCGACCCCGCCAAGCGTGAGGCCGCTGTCTCGCTGCTGCGGACCGCCATCGCAGAAGTCATGGGGAGCGCCGCCTGATGTCGAAGCGCAAGTTCGCACTGCTCAAGCGGCGCGAGGAATTCCAGAGTCACTACACGGTGCTCGACATCGGCACCGAGTTCGTCAAGGCGCTCATCGTCAAGCGCGAAGGCGATAAGGGGATCGTGCTCGGAGTCGGCAAGGTCCGCCAGGCGCAGAACCACATGCAGGCAGGCGCCGTGGCCGACCTCCAGGCGGTGATCGACAACTGCGACCGAGCGCTGACCGAAGCCGAGGACATGTGCGAGACAATCCCGGGCCAGGCCGTCATCGGGATCGCCGGTGAGCAGGTCCGCGGCTTCAGCACCACCATGACCGTGCCGAGGCCCCAGCCGCAGGCGCGGATCACGCAGGCCGATCTCGCCACCGCGCTGCAGGCCGTGCAGCGCCGGGCGCTCCGCGAGGCGGTGCGTCAGATGTCGCACGACCTCGGCGTCCAGGAGGTGAACGTCAAGCTCGTGCACAGCACGATCACGTCGGTGCGCATCGACGGCTACGCGGTGAGCAACCCGGTCGACTTCCAGGGCCACGTCGTGGAGATCACCGTCTTCAACACGTTCGCGCCACTCACGCATATCGGGGCGTTGCAGGCGATCGCGCAGGAGCTCGATCTCGAGCTGGTGGCGACGGTCGCCGAGCCCTACGCGCTGGCCCGCGGCTGCTCATCGGCCGAGTCGCACGAGCTCGGCGCGATCTTCGTCGACGTCGGCGGCGGCACGACTGACATCGCCGTCGTCCGCCGGGGCGGAATCGAGGCCACCCGCATGTTCGCGCTCGGCGGCCGCTCGTTCACGAAGCGGCTCGCCACCGACCTCTCCATGGACCTCGACGAGGCGGAACGTTTCAAGGTCGCCCATTCGGAAGGGCATCTCGCGGCCGAGCAGAGCGCCATGGCCCGGCGCGCGCTCACCCCGACCGCCGAAGTGCTCGCCCAGGGGGTCGCGCTGACGCTCGAGGAACTTGCCGGACCGGATCCGCTGCCGGGGTCGATCTGCCTCGCCGGCGGCGGCGCGTCGCTTCCTGAAGTCGCCGAGCAGTTGCGCGTCCTCGACTGGGCGGACACCGTCCCATTCACCCGTCCGCCAACCGTGAAAGTGCTCGGTCCGGGGGACGTGACGGGCGTCTACGACACCACCGGACTCCTCGTCGGCAGCCAGGACGTCACCCCGATGGGGCTTGCGCGTCACGCCGTGACGCTGGAAGATGACGCGGACGAGCCCCTGGGCGGGCTCATGCGCCGAGTTTTGAAGACGATGAAGGTATAGAGGCGCCTGATGCCTGCTGTTGTCGTTGCCCGACCTGACGACGAGATCGCGGATCTCATCGACCGGGTCCGATCCGCCGGGGACCTCGATGTCGGCCTGGTTGTCCCGAGCTCGAGCCGCGCGCTCCAGACGCCGCTGAATGTCCGCCTGCTGGCGCAGTTCAGCAACCAGTCGGGACGCCGAACGGCCGTCGTCAGCGAGGATCCTCGGGTCCAGCAGCTCTCCCGCGCCAGCGGGCTCCAGGTCTACGGCTCCGTGCCGGCATTCGAGCGCGGTATCGAGCTTGCCGCGCCCCGGGTCGGCGGAGTTGGGCAATCGCGGAACATCGCCGCCGCCGGGGCGACCGGCGCAGCGGCATCGGCTGTCCTCGAGCCGCCGCCGGCACCACCGCCCGCACCGCCGGCATTCGTTCCGCCGGCCACGGCACCAACGGCAGCGCGCCTCGAACCCCGTCGGGTGCTCACGCAGATCCCGCCGGCGCATCCGAAGCGCGGCTGGGACCGTCGTCGCCTGCTCTCATGGGGCGGAGCGGCTGTGCTGATCATCGGGCTGGTGCTCTTCATGACGTTGAGCCCGTCCGCGAAGGTCACCGTCACCATCGCAGCGACGCCGGTGTCGGTGAGCTCCACGATTCAGGGCACTACCAACGCCGCACTGTCGGGCACGGCCGACCATGTGCTCACCACCGTGTTGACCAGCACGGCAAGCTCGACGTTTCAGGCAAGTCCGACGGGAACGCTGCCGGTCGCCGCTGTAGCGGCGTCGACCAAGGTGTCATTCACGACCGACTACCCGAACGGGTATTCATTCTTGATCCCTCAGGGCAATGAGATCGAGACAGGGGACGGCTCGACGACGTTCGTGGTGACAAAAGCAACATTCATCTGCATCGGGCCCAACGGGAGCCCGGCTGCTGCCGGCTCGTGTGGCGCGGGAGTACAACCCAACGCCCTTGCCGCGGTGCAAGACAGTACGCCCGGCAGCGCTGGAAACTCGGTCGGCGCCAACGCCCTGACGAACTGGCCAAGCGACCCCTGCCCTTCGCCGGAGCCTCCACCGCTCCAAAGGAATCTGTCATGCGTTGACACTCAGGGCCACTACCACTCGATCAACGTGACCAATCCGAGCGCGCCCTCCGGCGGCGTTGACGCCAAGACGGTGCCGTCGGCGAGCGCGACCGACGTCGCCAACTGGACCCAGCAGGTGACGACGCTCGAGGCTTCGCTCACGGACCAACTCAACAGCGACCTCCAGGGCAAGTCCGGCGGCAAGGCATTCGCGGTCGACCCGTCCGGCAACGGCAAGACCGTCGTGTTCGCAGTGACGCCGCCACTCCCCGCAGTCAACGCGCCGTACACGCCGACGACGATCACGGTGAGCGCGAACGCCGAAGCGGTCACGTACGACCCGGTCGCGGTGCGCAGTGACGTCCTTGCCGACCTCAACAAGCTCGTGAAGAATGGGGACGAGCTGGCGCCGGGGAAGCTCGCCACGCCGCCATGCACGGTGACGCAGGCAAGCACCACGGGGACCGTCGTGCTCGCATGCTCCGCGACGGATTTCAGCCAGCCGAGCGTCGACCTCAACGCGTTGAAATCGCAGCTCACCGGTCGGAATCCGGGGAGCGCCCAGAAGATCATCGAAAGCAAGCTACCGGCTGTGCAGAGCGTGCACGTGTCGGTCTCGCCGTTCCAGCTGTTCTACATGCCGCTCTTCGCATCGCGCATCGAGATCACGGAGAACTTCGTCGCGGCTTCATCGCCCAGCCCGTCTCCGACCGCAACGCCGAAACCCTCACCGTGACGCCGGCCGGGGAAGGTACCGGCCGCACGCGGGTTCTTGGCATCGACGTCGGCTCGGTGCGCGTCGGTCTGGCAGTCTCCGACGAAACATGCACGCTGGCATCACCGCTTGCGACAGTGCCGAACGACCCGCGCACCATTTGGACACGCATCGCGCGGGAGATGGAAGATCGCCAGGTGGAACGAGTGGTGGTCGGTCTGCCCCGAAAGCTCGACGGCAGCGAGGGCGACGCCGCGGAGAGCGCGCGCAGCTTCGTCGTCGAATTGCAGCGTCACGTGTCCGCGCCCGTGGAATTCTGGGATGAGCGATTCACCACGACGATCGCCGAGCGGTCGCTGATCGAGAGCGGCGTCCGGCGTCGACGGCGGCGCGAGGTGATCGACGCGGTCGCGGCCGCAGTCCTGCTCCAGAGCTGGCTCGACGCGCGGCGTCGCGCACCATCGCGAGCGCCCACGTGAAAACCACCCCACTGCGGTTGTGCCTCGTCGGAGCGGGCATCTCGCACTCCCCGAGCGCCGTGCTGCACCAGGCTGCGATGCAGTCGACCGGCGTCGAGGGCACCTACGTGCTCCGTGACATCGCCGCCGCCGACCTCGAGCAGTTCATCGCCGAACTTCGTGCAGGGCGATACAACGGCTGCAACGTGACCGCACCGTACAAGGCGGCGATGGCCGCGGCGTGCGACCGCCTCGAGGGCGATTCCGAGGTGCTCGGCGTCGTCAACACCATCAGCGTTCGCGCCGGACGTCTCATCGGGACGACCACAGACGCTGACGGGTTCGAGCTGGCGCTGAGCGAGGCGAGCATGTGGCCACGCCAGGGCGCAACCGCGCTCGTCCTGGGCGCCGGCGGTGCTGCAGCGTCGGTCGCGCTCGCGCTGACGCGGGTCCCGCTGCTTCGTCTGCGCATCGCGGCGCGGAATCCCGATGCGGCCGAGCACCTGACACGCCGCCTGCGCGGCTCCGGCGACACCCAAACCATTCCCTGGGATGCGGCGGCGATCGCGCGCGAGAGCGCTCACTCGGCGATCGTCGTCAATGCCACGCCGGTCGGGCTGGCAGCGCTTCCCTTCGACCCCCGCGCGGTGCCGGCCGCTTGCACGGTTGTCGACATCCGTTACCGGCCCCGGCCGGTCGACGTCATCAGTGCTGCGATCGAGTCGGGACACCGGGCGGAGGACGGGCTCGAGATGCTCCTCCAGCAGGGGTTGTTGAGCTTCAGGATCTGGACTGGCGCGTCGGCCCCGGCAAGTGGCGTGCGCAGCGCGCTCCTGCGAGCCGTCGAGGCATGACGCCCCTTGTCGTCGCCGGTCTCACAGTGGCCGGCGGCGTCATCGGCCTGGGATCGGGCTGGCTCGCGGTCACCCTCGAGCAACGCGAGAAGCTCGAGGACGAGGAGCACCAGGAACGCCTGGAGTACGAGCGTGACATCGCCGAGGAGCACGAGCGCGCCACCGCGGCTGGAGAGGAACCCGTTGAGGCGAAGCCCTGGTCGGGCGAGCGTTATGGCTGGACCTGGCTGGAACGTTGGTTGTCGCCTGCCCTCGGCGCGATCGGGTTCGGTGCGTTCGCCGCACACGAGGCATTCGGCTGGGGACTGGTCATCCACCTGCTCTGGATCGCGATCTTCGTGCAGATCGTCAACTTCGACCTCAAGCATCGCCTGATCCTCAACGTCATCACGTATCCAAGCGTGCTTGCGGCTGTCGTGCTCAGCGAGTGGTCGCCGGGGCTGACCGTGACGAGCGCGATCATCGGCGCCGTCGGCGTCGCGGCATTCTTCTTCGTGCAGAACATCGTCTCGCGGGGCAGCATCGGGCTCGGCGACGCCAAGCTCGGCGCGCTCGTCGGTGCGGTCACCGGCGCCGGCCCGACCGGTGCCCACCTCGGCGCCGTCTACGCGGTGGTGGCGGGAGTCTTCATCGGCGGCGCGACGGCGATCGTGCTCCTGGTCACTCGCATCCGTCGGCTCAAAGACCCGATACCCTATGGTCCGTTCCTCTGTGCGGGCGCAGCGCTCATCCTGTTCCTCGGTCCGTGACCCGCACGAGGCCACGGGTTTGTTGAGGTAAGAGATGCCGACACCGCTGATGCCCGGGGAGCGATCGATCGCACTGGTCCGCCAACACTGGTCTGTCGTTGCCGGTCACGTCCTGGGGGCGCTGGTCGTCATCGTCGTGGCGATCGTGCTGAACGCCGTGCTGCCCTCGCATATCGGCAGCCTGTCGATCACCACCGTCAAGACCGTGATCGCCCTGATCCTCATCGTGGCGTCGGTGCTCTGGGCCGGGCTGCGCCTGCTGCGCTGGCGCTTCGCGACCTACCACCTCACTGACAAGCGCATCGTCATGGAGGGCGGCATCCTGTCACGGACCGCCGAGACGATCCCGCTCGACCGCATCCAGAACACCGTGATCCATCGCCCGATCGGCGACCGCCTCATCGGTGCCGGCGACATCGAGATCGAGTTCCGCGGGGCGCGACGGCGTCGAGGTGCTGCACCGGATTCCGAAGGCCGAGCAGTTCTACAACGAGCTGCTGACCGCGATGAACGCACCGCCGCAGACCGGCGCTCCCGGACGGCCGCCCGGCGGTATCTGAGCCCGGGTTCGCCCTTACGGAGCAGGCGCAGCGGAGGCACGCCGGGCGAGGGTCGCGACCGAACGCCGAGCCTCCGTCGCCGCCGGCTCGATGCCCGCGCAGATGACCTCGCGATACGCGAGGACAGCACCGATGGCGTCCCCGTGCGCCTCGAGCAGGCGCGCGACCCGCAGCTGCTCGGCCGCCGTCGTCGCAGTCGCTGGCTCGCGCATCGGGACCAGTGTCACGTCTGTGTCAGGACGCGACCGGGACAATCGCGGCGGGAGGGCGTGGACCGTCGGCAGGGGAAATCGGCCGCCCGCCAATACAATCGCTTGCAGATGCTTCGATTTCTCACCGCCGGCGAGTTCCACGGCCCCCAATTGACCGTCATCGTCGAGGGCGTGCCCGCCGGGCTGTCGCTCGACGCAGCGCGCGATATCGATCCCGATCTGCGCCGCCGCCAGGGTGGTCACGGCCGGGGCAAGCGGCAGCAGATCGAACAGGATGCGGCGCGGATCGTCAGCGGGGTACGGGGCGGCAAGACGCTCGGATCCCCTGTAACGCTCGTCATCGAGAACCGCGACTGGCAGAACTGGAAAGGGCCGATGCAGGTCGAGTCCCGCGGGTTCAAGTCCAAGCCGGTGACGCGCGTCCGTCCAGGGCATGCGGACCTCGCGGGCGTGCTCAAGTTCGGGTTCACCGACGCGCGAGACGTCCTCGAGCGGGCCAGCGCCCGCGAGACCGCCGCGCGCGTGGCGGCCGGCGCGGTGGGACGCACGCTGCTGGGAACCCTGGGGATCAACGTCCACTCGTGCGTCCTCCGCGTCGGGGGTGTCGACGTCCCAGTCCCCGAGCATGAGGTGGACTGGGACGCCGTCGAGCGTTCACCGGTCCGTTGCGCGGACAGCGCGGCGTCGGAGCGCATGGTCGCGGCCATCGATGCAGCGCGCGAGAACGGCGACACGCTCGGTGGCACGGCGTACGTCGTCGCCTCGAATGTTCCTGCCGGACTTGGCAGTTACGTGCACTGGGATCGCCGCCTGGATGGTCTGATCGCGCAGGCGATGTGCAGCATTCCGTCCGTCAAGGGCGTCGAGCTCGGCGCCGCGGTGCTCGCCGCGCAATCGCCGGGATCGTCCGTCCACGACGAGCCGCGCTGGGACGCGGAGCAGGGCTTTCACCATCTGACGAACCGTCAGGGCGGGCTTGCCGGAGGCGTCAGCGACGGCGAGCCGGTGTGGGCGCTCGTCCATTTCAAACCCATCTCGACGTTGCTGCATCCGCTCCGCAGCGTGGACATCGGCAGCGGTGAGGAGATCAACGCGCATTACGAGCGCAGCGACATCTGTGTCGTCCCCGCAGGAGCGGTGGTCGCCGAGGCGATGCTCGCATGGGTGCTCGCCGCTGCAGCGGCGGAGAAGTTCGGTGGCGACTCGATGGTCGAGCTGCGTCGGGCTGCCGCCGCGCATCGCCGCGCAGTCCTCAAGCTCCGATGACCATGGTCGATCGCATCGCGCTCGTCGGGCTGCCGGGATCGGGAAAGAGCACCATCGCGCCGCTCCTCGCCGAGCGCCTCGGATGGACCTGCGTGGACCTCGACGCCGAGATCACGGCGTCGGAGGCCCGCACTCCTGCTGCGATCATCGAAGCAGACGGCGAGGACACATTCCGCGAGATGGAAGTCGTCGCGCTGCAGGACGCGCTGCGCAGGCGGGGGCCGCTGGTGATCGCGTGCGGCGGCGGCCTCATCAACTGGCGCCTTGCCGGGAGGCTGCTCACGGACATGTGCCTGGTCGTGTGGCTCGACGCTCCGGACGATGTCCTCGTTGGACGGCTCGGCGATGCCTCTGACCGCCCGCTGCTCCAGGGCTCCGCGGCGACCGGTATCCCGCGGTTGCGAGCGCTGCGGGCCGGCGCACACCAGACGGCGCACGCCCGCGTGCGCTCCGATGCGGCCCCCGGTGACGTCGCGGAGCGCATCGCCACCGCCCTTGACGGAGCCATCACGGTGGACGCGACCGAACGTCGCTACTGCATTGAGGTCCGCCCCGGAGCGCTCGACGACCTGGTCATGTACGTACCGGGCGGAGCGACGACCGTGGCCGTTGTCGCGGACCGAACCGTTGCCGCCGCGACGGACCGCGTGGTGGCATCGCTCCGAAGCGCGGGCGTCTCAACGTCGGTCATCGAGGTGTCCGGCGGCGAGAGCCTGAAAACGTGGGCAGCCGCCGGCGAGTTGCTCGAGCGCCTCGGATCGGCTGGCGTCGCGCGCAACGACTGCATCGTGGCGATCGGCGGCGGCACCGTCGGCGACGTCGCCGGATTCGCGGCGGCCACGTACCTTCGCGGGATCGCCTGGGTCAATGTCCCCACGACGTTGCTGGCGATGGTGGACAGCGCCATCGGAGGCAAGACCGGCGTCAACCTCGCGCGCGGCAAGAACCTCGCCGGCGCCTTCTGGCAGCCGCAGGCCGTGGTATGCGACCCGGATCTTCTCGCGAGCCAGGACGATCGATCGTATCGATCGGCGCTTGCGGAGATCATCAAGTACGCGATGATCGCGGACCCGCGCCTCGTTCCTGATCTGGACACCGCTCTCGAGGGGGTGCTGAGGCGCGATCGGGAGGTGCTGACGCGAACGATCCGCCAGTCCTGCGCGATCAAGGCCCGCTTCGTGTCCTTCGACGAGCGCGAGAGCGGAATGCGCGCCATCCTCAACTACGGCCACACCGCCGGCCACGCGCTCGAGGCCGCGGCGGGCCTTGGCGACGGACTGCTGCACGGCGAGGCGGTGGCCGTCGGCATGCGCGTCGCCGGACTGCTCAGCGTCCGCGAGCTCGGTTGCCCCGCCGGGGACATCGCCTGGCAGGATGCGATGATCTCCCGATGCGGGCTCGCCACGTCGCTGGTGTTTGACCCCGAGCGTGTCCTCGAGCACATGAGCGCGGACAAGAAGAATATCGGCGGCGAACTCGGCTGGGTCCTGCTCGAGAGTCGCGGTGTGCCGCGTTCCGGCCAGCATGTGCCCGAACACGACGTTCGCGAGGCGCTCGAGGCCGTGCGCGCGCGATGACCAGGATCCTGCTGCTCAACGGGCCCAATCTCGCGAGCCTCGGCGAACGCGAGCCCGACATCTACGGGTCGGTGACGCTGCCCGACATCGAGGCGTCCGTCCGCGATCGGGCGGCCGCGCTCGGGCTCGACGTGCGCTGCGAGCAGACCAACCACGAGGGCGTCATGGTCGACCTCCTCGAGGCGGAGCGCGGCGTGAGCGCGGGCTGCATCGTGAATCCCGGCGGTCTCACGCATACGAGCGTCGTCCTCGCCGACGCGCTGCGCAGCTTCGGGGGCCCCGTCGTCGAGGTCCATCTGTCGAATATCCTTGCTCGTGAGCCCTATCGCCGCATCTCCCTCTCGGCCGAGGCAGCGGTTGCGGTGATCTCCGGGCTCGGCCTGCAGGGCTACGTCCTCGCTGTGGAAGGACTGGCTAAGCTGCTGAAGGATCGAACGACCAATGGGAGCACCGCATGATCACCGCCTCTGACCTGCGCCCCGGCGCAACCGTCGAACGTGACGGCGACCTCTTCGAGGTGATCGATTTCTCGCACATGAAGCAGGGACGCGGGACCGCGGTCATTCGCGCCAAGCTGCGCAACGTCACCACCGGTGCGGTGACCGATGAGACGTTCCGGCCGGAGGAGAAGTTCGGCAAGGTCCGCATCGAGCGCAGCGAGGCTCAGTTCTCCTACAAGGACGGTGAGAATTACGTGGTGATGGACAGCACCACGTATGACCAGATCACGCTGAGCCCCGAGCAGCTCGGCAGTGCCGTCGACTACCTGCGCGAGAACGACACGCTCTTCCTCCTGCGCTTCGACGACCGCGTGCTCGGGATCGACCTGCCCACGTCCGTCGTCCTCGAGGTGACCGAGAGCGAGCCGGGCTTCAAGGGCGACACGGCGAACGCGTCGTTCAAGCCCGCGCGAGTCGAGACGGGGCTCGCGGTCGACGTGCCGCTCTTCGTCAACCAGGGCGACAAGATCCGTGTCGACACGCGGACCGGCCGCTACGTGGAGCGGGCCTGATGGACGGCGACGCACCGGAAGGACTTCCAGCTTCGCCCGGCGATGAACGGTCGCCGGCAGCTCGGCACGACGCGAAGTCGCCAACGAGGTCGTCGCGTCCATCGCGGCGTTCGCCGCATTGCAGGTACCCGGTGTTCACGCGATGTACCACCCGAGCGGCCAGAATTTCGACCGCATCGTGCGGCGATCGCATGCGCATCGCGGCGTGCGAGTCGAGCTCCTCGACGACGCGCTCCACCTGAACCTCTACGTCGTGATGGAGTCGGGAGGCAACGTGCCGGCGGTCGGCGCAGAGGTGCAGCAACGGGTCGCGGATGCAATCGACCGGATGCTCGCGCTGCGCGTCGAGGAGGTCAACGTCTTCGTCAGCGAGGTCGCCTTCGCGTGACGCCGGCTGCGCCGAGCACCGGGCGGCGGCGGCGCGGACGGGAGCTTGCGCTCCGCGTGCTCTTCGAGATCGAGGGGACGGCCAAGGACCCTGAGTTCGCGCTGCGCTACCAGGGCGCCGATCTGCGCGCAACCGCTGACGTGGTCGCGTTCGCACGCACCATCGTGGTGGGGTGCGTCGATCACCTCGACGCCATCGACACCGCCATCGTTGCGGGCATGGACAACTGGACGCTCGTCGACCTTGGCAAGGTCGAGCGCGCAGTGCTCCGGCTCGGCACGTTCGAGCTGCTGTACACGGAGAAGACGCCGGTGCCTGTTGTGATCGACGAGTTGATCGAGCTCGCCAAGGCATATGCCGGCGACGAGGCCGCGCAGTTCGTCAACGGCGTGCTCGGCCACGTCGCGCGCGAACACGTCTGATGCCGGCAACCTGCACCGTCACCGACCTGACGGCGATGGTCCGCGACGCGCTCGCGGCGCGTCCGGAGCTCGAGGACCTGTTCGTGGAAGGTGAGGTGAGCAACCTCAAAGCGCACGTGTCCGGGCACCTGTATTTCACGTTGAAGGACGCGCGCTCATCGATCGCGTGCGTGTGCTTCCGGGCCAACGCGCAGCTGATTCCCTTTCGCCCCGAGGATGGCATGACCGTTGTGGCGCACGGATCCGTCCAGCTCTACGAGCAGCAGGGTCGCTATCAACTCTATGTGGACCGTCTCGAGCCGAGCGGTGTCGGCGCGCTCGCGCTCGGCGTTGAACAGCTCAAGCGACGGCTCAGCGCAGAGGGATTGTTCGACGAGCGCCGCAAGCGCCGGCTGCCGCTGCTGCCGCGCCGCGTCGTCGTGGTGACGTCGCGCAACGGTGCCGCGCTGCGTGATGTGTGCACGGTGATCGCGCGACGCGCGCCGTGCGTCGGCGTTGTGCTGTCGCCGGCGACCGTCCAGGGGGAGGGCGCCGTCGAGACCCTTGTTCGCGCGTTGCAACGAGCGGACCGCGTGCGTGACGCCGACGTGATCCTGCTCGTCCGTGGCGGGGGGTCTCTCGAGGACCTCATGGCCTTCAACAGCGAGGCCCTGGCGCGTGCGATCCGCGCCACGCGGCTCCCGGTGGTCGCGGGGGTCGGGCACGAGACGGACACCACCGTCGCGGACCTCGCGAGCGACCGTCGTGCCGCGACGCCGTCTGCCGCCGCCGAATTGGTCGCGCCGAGCGTTGCGATGCTACGTGATGACATCGCCGCGCATGCGGCTCATCTCGCGAGAGCCATCACCGCGACGGTGGAGGTGCGCCGCAACCGCGTGCGCATCGCGTCGACGAGCCTGCACACGGGGCTCGTCCAGGAGGTGCAGCTCAAGCGCCGCGCACTCGACCGGCATCGCTCGCGCCTCGCGGTCGTCCATCCGTCGCGGCGCGTCGAGATCGAGCGCCTGCTCGTCAGCCGGGCGACGGAACGCCTACAGGCAGCGACCGTCCGCATCACGGTCGCCCAGCGGGCCGCGCTGGACACCCGCTCCGCACGCCTGGCGGCGCTCTCGCCGCGGCGCACGCTCGAACGCGGCTACTCGATCACCTCGGATCACGACGGACGCGTCCTCACGGATGCGGCCAGCGCACCGGTGGGGACCCGGCTGCGGACCGTCCTCCAGCACGGCGTGCTCGAGAGCACCGTGGATGCGGTGCGACCGGCCGACACGAACAGGGACGAACGGATGTACGATCCCGATGACGGATCCACGGCGCAATGACACCGACGGAGGACGACATCAGCACGCTCACGTACGAGGCGGCGCTCGCGGAGCTCGACACGCTCATCACCAAGCTCGAGGGCGGCAGCATCGCCCTGGAGGAGGCTATCGGCGCGTACGAGCGTGGGGCCAGGCTTGCGCAGCATTGTTCCGAGCTGCTCGAGCGCACAGAGCAGCGCGTCCAGCAGCTCGTGGTCAGCGCCAGCGGTGCCATGAGCGAGCGCCCGCTGGAAGCCTTCACCGCCGTTTCAGAAGCCCGGCCAACACTCGTCCCGGAATCGCCGGCCCGCGTCTCAACGTCCCGGATCGATCCGGACGACGTTCCCTTCTGACGCCGCGAATACACAGAGTTGTGGTCATAATGGGAGCCATGACAGCCTCGTCAGCAGTTCGCAGGGTCGATCTCGAGTTGGTTGCCCGTCGCCTGGCGCCCAGCCGTGAGCGCGCCCAGGCGCTGATATCCGCGGGCCTCGTCGAGGTCGACGGCGCGACGGCAACCAGCGCCGATCAGCGGGTCACCGCTGACGCGGCCATCCAGGTCGTCGGCCGCGACCACCCATGGGCCAGCAGGGGAGGCCTCAAGCTTGCTCCCGCGCTTGACGCCTTCGGCATCTCCTGTGAGGGACGTGTCTGCCTGGATTCGGGGGCATCGACCGGCGGATTCACGGATGTGCTCCTCAGCCGTGGCGCGTCGCTGGTCTATGCCGTCGACGTCGGTCGCGGCCAGCTGGACCCACGCCTGGCGACGGACCCGCGGGTGCGTGTCATGGATCGCACCAACCTGCGCCTACTCGAAGCACTCCCCGGTCCCGCCACGGAGCTCGTGACGCTCGACCTTTCCTTCATCTCACTCCGGCTGGTCATGCCGGCGGTCACCCGCCTCGTCGCACCGCAGGGAGCAGATCTCGTCGCCCTGTTCAAGCCGCAGTTCGAGCTCGGACGTGAGGCGATCGGGAAAGGAGGCATCGTGCGCGACCCCGCCGCCGCCGAAGCCGCTGCGGTCGCGTTCGGCGAGTGGCTCGAGTTCGGCCTTCGGTGCGGTGAGCCAGGCTCCGATTCCCTCTGCCGTGCGCGGCGCCAAGGGCAACCAGGAGTGGCTCGTCGGCGCCCATCTCCCGCATGCGGCGGGGCCGGCATGAGCTCGCGACGCAGCATCGGCTTTCTGCTCCATCCGGGTGAGCGGGCGACCGTTCAGGACGCGATCGCTCGGGCTCAGGCCTGCGGGTTCGCGGCGTGGACCGCGCTCGACGACCCGGAGGCTGCGATCGTCGAGCACGGCGCGAACACCGCGTTGCTCGTGACGCTCGGGGGTGACGGCACCTTCCTCTACGGCGCCCGCCTCGCGGCGCCCCGTGGCATCCCAGTGGTGGGAGTCAACCGCGGTCGGCTCGGGTTCCTCAACGATGTCGAGATCGACGCGCTGCCGGAGGCGATCAGTCGCTTCGCCGCCGGCGACTACACCACGCAACGTCGCTCGCTGCTGGAGACAAGCGTCGGCGGCGCGCCCGCGCCGGTGCTTGCCGTCAACGAGATCGTGGTTCGCGCGCGCGACGTCAACGTCGTGCGGCTCCGGGTCGACGTCGACGGCGACCTGCTCGGCGCGTTCGACGCTGATGGTGTGGTCGTCGCGACCGCAACCGGGTCCACGGCATATGCGCTGAGCGCCGGAGGGCCGCCGGTCGACCCGCGCGTGCGAGCAGTGGTCGTCGTGCCGCTGGCAGCCCATGCGGTGATCAGCAGGCCGGTCGTCATCCCGGAATTGCTCGACGTACGGGTGACGGTCGAGCGCGGCCAGGTGTTCGTCGCCGCGGACGGCCGGTCGGTCGCCTGGCTCGGCGACGGCGAGAGCGCGCTGGTCCGCCCGGGCCCCGATCTCGAGGTGGTCCGCTTCAAGGATTCGCCTTCGTTTCAGTCACGCCTGCGCCAGAAGTTCCGCTACGGCATCCCTCACAAGGACCTGCTGCTCGAGCCGGTCGATGACGACACGCCGGGAGAGATCAGTGGCCCTTCGTGAGCTGCGCATCAGCAACCTCGCCGTCATCGAGGAAGCCCGGCTCTCGTTCGAGGACGGCTTCAGCGTTCTGACCGGTGAGACCGGCTCGGGCAAGTCGATGTGCGTCAATGCGCTGCGCGCTGCGCTTGGTGGTCGTCTCGAGCCCGAGCAGGTACGCGCAGGCACCGCCGGCGCACGGGTGGCGGCGGTGTTCGACAACCCCACGCCGCAACTGCGCGCTCGCCGTGCCGAGCTCGGCATTCCGGACGACGACCTGGTCACGCTCTCGCGCGACGTCCCGGCCAGCGGACGTGCCACGTGCAGGATCGATGGAGCGCTCGTGTCGCAGGCTGTCCTGCGCGAGATCGGCGATCTCTGCGTGGACGTCACCGCCCAGGGAACCAGCCAGCGGTTGCTCCGCCGGACGTGGCAGCGCGACCTGCTCGACGCGTTTGGCGGGGCGGAGCTCGCGCGAGCGCGGACTGCCGCGAGCGCGGCGTTCCGCGCCTGGCGATCCGCCGTCGACGCGCTCGCTGCGGCCCATCGCGCCGCGAGCACCGGGGCGGCCGAGCTCCAGCGAGCTCGCGATCTCGTCGACGACCTCGAGATGCTCGGGCTCCGTCCGGGTGAGGACGCCGAGCTCCACGGCGAGCGGCTTCGCCTTCGTCACGCGGCCCGAATCGCGGAATCGTCGCTCGCCGTCGCCGATGCGAGCGGTGGCGACGATCGGTCTGCCGCCGATCGTCTCGCCGCAGCCATCGGCGGGGGAGCAGACCTCGCGGCTGTGGATCCCAAGCTCGGGGCGCTCCTCGAGAACGCCGACGAGCTGGTCGACCGCCTCCGCGAGCTCGCGCTCGACGCACGCCGCCACGCGGACTCGGTGACAGTGGATGAAGCCCGCTTGACTGCAGTCGAGGAACGGCTCGACAGCCTCACGAGAGTCATCCGCCGCCATGGATCCCTGGAGGCTGCGCTCGCCGACCTGATGCGAGCCCAGGCGCTGGTGGAGAGCGTTGACGGCGAAGGCGGAGCGATCGGCACGCTCGAGGTGTCCGCAGCAGCACAGCGGGCTGACGCCGGATCGGCGGCCGCCGTGTTGAGCGCGGCGAGAACGGCCGCGGCACGACGGCTCGAGCGCGCGGTCACCGCTGAGCTCCGATCGCTCGAGCTGCCCCATGCGCGCTTCCGGGTCGTGCTGAGCCGGAGCCTCGACGTCGACGGAGTGGACACGGGCGACGGCACACCGGTCCGCGGCAGCGCCGCCGGTGTCGACGAGATCGATTTCCGGCTCGCTCCCAACCGCGACTCCGTCCCGATGCCGCTGGATGAGGGGCCGTCTGGCGGCGAGCTGGGCCGTCTCGCTCTTGCGTTGAGCGCAGTGATCAGCGAGGACGACGCGCCGGTGCTCGTGCTCGACGAGGTCGACACCGGTATCGGCGGCGAGACCGCCGCCCGCGTCGGCGATGTCCTCGCGCGGATCGGCGGCTCACGTCAGGTGATCGCGATCACGCACCGTCCCGAGATCGCGGCGCGAGCCCGGTCGCACCTCACGATCACCAAGCACGATCGCGCGGGTGGAGCGGCGGCGCGCGCCGCGACGGTTGCCGGCGAAGAGCGCGTTCGCGAAATCGCGCGGCTGATGTCGGGTCGGACCACCGATGCCGCGCTCGCGAGAGCCGCCGAGCTGCTGGAGGAGGGAGCGGGCCACGATAGGGCCACCCCCGGCCTCCGTACCATGTAGCGATGCAACGGGAGGACGCGGCAGCCACCGCGATCATGGTGGACGCCCCTGGATTCCACGGAAGCCTCGAGGAGCTGGTCGCCCGAGCAAACCGAGGAGACGTCGACCTCACGGCGATGTCGGTGAGCGCGGTGGTCGCCGAGGCGCGCACGGCGCTCGAGGCACCCGAGCGGAGCGCCGACCTCCGGGGCGTCGCGGACACGCTCACGTTGCTCGCGCGGTTGGTCGCGCTCAAGGCTGCGGCCGTGCTGCCCGATCAGACGGTGGACATCGTCGAGGACGAGGACGACGGTTCCACCGACGCCGGACGGCGACTCGCCGAGTACCGCTTGTTCAAGGCCGCGGCCGAAGCACTGCTCGCCGAGGCGGCAACTGAAGGCGCACGAAGCTTCCTGGGCCTCGTCTCCAGCGAGGTGATCCCTGTCGAGCATCTGCGCATCCCGCCGGAGCGTCTCGCCGCTGCCTTCCGCGCGGTGTTGGAGCGCATCCGTGACGCCGACCCCCTCCCGGTCGCCGTCACGTTCTCGGTCGAGGACAAGGTGGCGATGCTCCGAGACCGGCTGTCCCGAGGGACACTGGATTTCGAGGAGGTGTTCGCGGGCGTCAGCAGCAGGCTCGAAGCCGTCGCCTGCTTCCTTGCACTGCTCGAGCTGCTCAAACGCGGCGAGGCGACGGTCGAGCAACGCGACGCATATGGCCCGATCACGGTGACCGCTCGTGGATGACGTCCTGGTCCTCGACGTCTTCGGGAGGGCGACGGTGCCGGAGGGCACCGCGGACGCCGAGCCCGAGGACCTCGCTCCCGCGCTCGAAGCGCTCTGCTTCGCGCTGGGTAGGGAGGTGACGGTCGCCGAGGCCGCTTCGACACTCGATCGAAGCCCTGCCGCAATCACTCGCGCGGCCGGCGTGCTCGCGATGGAGCTGCGCGGTCGCGGCCTCATGCTCCAGCGGTCCGCGGATTCGATGCAACTGGTCACGCGCCCGGAGATGGCGTGGGCCGTGCAACGCGGCCTGCACCCTGAGCGCCCGTCGCGTCTCAGTCGCGCGGCCATGGAGACGCTCGCGATCATCGCGTACCGGCAGCCGGCCACCAAGGCCGTCATCGAGTCGATCCGCGGTGTGGATTGCGAAGCCGTCCTCGAACATCTCACCGAGCGAGGCCTGATCGACGAGATCGCGCGTCAGGACACTCCCGGCCATCCGCGGTTGTTCGGCACGACACTCCGCTTCCTGCAACTCGTCGGGCTCGAGCGCATCGAGGATCTGCCGCCGGTATCCGACAACGTGGTGCTCCCGAACTTCGAGTGAGCGCGTATCCGCCGGAGCGGCTCAATCGGTTCCTCGCCCGGCGTGGCGTCGCGTCACGGCGCGGCGCTGATGCGCTGATCGCTTCCGGTCGCGTCACGGTCAATGGCGAGACCAGCACGCTCGGCGTCGTCGTGGACCCGTCGCTCGATCAGGTCTGCGTCGACGGATATCGCATCCCCGCCAAAGCAGTTGCTGTCACGATCGTCCTCAACAAGCCGGTCGGTGTCGTCACGACGCGCAGTGACCCGTATCAGCGTCGCACAGTCATGGACCTCATCGAGCCGGTGCCCGGACTCGTGCCTGTCGGCAGGCTCGATGCGGACAGCCGCGGACTGCTGGTGATGACAACCGACGGCGATCTCGCGCACGCGGTCTCGCATCCGCGCCACGGGGTCACGAAGCGTTATGTCGCGACGCTGGACGCGCCCGTTTCCGCCGAGCAGATGGCGCAGATCGTTGCCGGCGTGGAGCTCGAGGATGGACCGGCACGCGCTCTGGCCGCGAAGCGCGCGGGATCGGACACGACCATCGAGGTCGTCATGGCCGAGGGCCGCAAGCGCGAGGTGCGCCGGCTCTTCGCCGCGGTTGGGCTCGAAGTTCGAGACCTCGTCCGCATCGCCGTCGGACCACTGCTGCTCGGCGACCTCCCCGAAGGAGCAGCGCGCGAACTCCGCCCCGCCGAGCTGACCTCGCTGCGCGCGGCGGCCGGGCTTCCCGAGCCGGCGCGCGCGCCGTCGGCGCCACGACCACGGCGCGCAGCGTCGACATCACGACCGCGACGGTCGAGGTGAGCCCGCCGATCGTGACCATCGACGGCCCGGCCGGGAGTGGCAAGACCACGCTCGGCAGGCATCTCGCTGTCGCGCTGAGCCTGCCGCTCGTGGACACGGGACTCTTCTATCGCGGCGTGATGGTTGCGGCGGCGCGTGCGCGCATCGATCCCGAGGACCGCCAGGCACTGATCGACTGCGCGCGCACCGCAGAGATCGTCATCGACACTGATCCGACCCACAACGACGCCGACAGCACCGCATCGGTCAACGGCGTCGAAGCCGGTCCGGCGCTGCGGGATCCCGCGAACGCGCCGCTGCTTGCCGCGATGAGCAGCATCCAGGAGGTGCGCGCGGCGCTCCTGGACGCTCAGCGAAGTCTTGCCACACATGGCGCCGTCGCCGTCGGTCGCGACTGCGGCACCGTGGTGTTCCCCGACGCGAAGCTGAAGCTGTACCTCGACGCGTCCGAGGACGTCCGCGCGCTGCGTCGCGCGCAACAACTGGGCGGCGGCGACGCAGACAGTGCACTGATGCGCGGCGAAGTTGGCGCCCGCGACCGGCAGGATGCCTCGCGCTCGGCTGCCCCGATGCGCGCCGCACCCGATGCCCATCACATCGACACCGGCGTGCTCGATATCGCAGAGGTGTACCAGGAAGCGCTCGGGCTCTGGGAAGCAGCCAACGGCGCGGGCGATCGGTGATCTACGCGACCCTCCGCGTGGGCGTGCGGCTGCTCGCGTGGATCGTGCTCGGGCGACGGCTGCGCATCGTCGGCATGGAGCACATCCCGCGGCGGGGAGCAGTCCTCGTCGTCGGCAACCACGTCGGCACCGTCGAGCCCGCGCTGACCGGCGTTTTCATCCCCCGGCTCGACGTCTTCTATCTCGCGAAGAGCGAGCTGTTTCGCACGCCGTTGCTGGGATGGCTCTTCCGCAAGAGCCACGCGTTCCCCGTCGTCCGCGATACCCCTGACCGATCGGCGCTCCGGGTCGCGCTCAACATCCTGGCCGGCGGTCACGTGCTGCTCGTGTACCCGGAAGGGACGCGGTCCTGGGACGGTCAGGTCCTCGGCGACACGCACGGCGGGGCGGGTTTCATCGCGCGTCACTCCCGAGCGATGGTCGTTCCGGTCGCCAGCTGGGGATCGGAGCGCGTCATCCCGCGCGGGTCCTGGTTGCCGCGCCGGGCTGACGTCGAGCTGCGCATCGGCGCCCCGTTCCGTCTGCCGGACAAGGGACCGGATGGCACGCGGCTCTCCAACCGCCAAGCCGCTGCGGCCATGATGGAGCGCGTGATCGCATTGCTCCCCGAGGAGCGCCGCCCCATCGGGAGCTCCACCGCGGCGTGACCATGGGAATGGCCCATCCGGACCATCTGGTCGCGTTCGACCTCGAGACCACCGGACTCTCACCCCGGAGCGATCGCATCCTGGAGATCGGGGCAGTGCGCTATGACGAGAACCTCCACCGCATCGATCAGCTGCAGCTCATCGTCGATCCGCAGATCCCGATCCCGCTGGCAATCCAGCGATTGGTGGGACTCACGGACGCCGATGTCCAGGGAGCGCCGCCACCCCTGGAGGCGGCCACGCAGCTCGCCGGCTTCTGCGGCGACGCGGCGCTCATCGCGCACGGCGGGACGTTCGATCTCCTGTTCCTCCGCGCGCTGCTCACGGAGTCGTTCGGAGCCCGCCTCGTTTTCGACACGCTCGATCTGGCCAGGATCCTGCTGCCGACGTTCGAGAGCCACAGCCTGCCGCTCCTCAGCCGCCGGCTCGGGATCGCCCACGAGCGACCACATCGCGCGCTCAGCGATGCGCTGGCCACCGGAGACCTTTTCCGGATGCTGGTCGGTGCCGGTCGCGCGCTGCCGCAACCCACGCAGGACGAGATGCGCCGGGTCGCAGCCCAGGCGCCAGGTCCACTTGCCGAGTTCCTCGACGACGTCATGCGCCGTCGGGGCGTGGTCGTCGAAGGACCGAGTGCGCCGGCGGCACCGGCCGAGGTGACGCCGGCTGCCGTCCCCACCAGGGAGTCACGCGCGACGCTGGCCGCACGCAACGTCGGCGATGCCGCGGCCGCGCTCCTTGGCCCCGATGGTCCGCTTGCGAGGCGTGACGGCTACGAGTACCGCGAGGCACAGCACCAGATGGCCGTCGCGGTGGGGCAGACCCTCGAACGCAAACGCCGTCTCATGGTCGAGGCCGGGACGGGCGTCGGCAAATCGCTTGCCTACCTGACGCCGCTCGCCATCTGGGCAGCGCGCACTGGAAAGCGCGCGGTCGTTGCGACCCACACTGTGAACCTGCAGGAGCAGCTGGCCGATCGTGACCTGCCGACGGTCGCCGGACTGCTGGACCATCCGGTACCGGTGGCGGTGCTGAAGGGACGCAACCACTACATCAGCCTGCGTCGATGGCAGCGCTTCCTCGACACACCGGACGTGAGCGCTCAAGGCCCGGACCAGGCGGCAATTCGCTTCAAGCTGAAGATCCTCGCGTGGCTCGCGTCGACCACGACCGGCGACCGGTCCGAGGTGTATCTATCGGGAGAGGAGGAGCAGCTCTGGCGGCGCATCGCGTCCGAGGTCACCGACTGTCTCGGACCTGCCTGCGCCAACTGGGCGAACGCGCACTGCCACATGGTGAGCGCGCGTCGCGGCGCCGCAGATGCTGCCATCGTTGTCACCAACCACGCGCTGCTGCTGGCAGCCAACGAGAGTCAGGGTCAGATTCTCGGACCCTACGAAGCGCTGGTCATCGATGAGGCGCACCACCTCGAGGCGGTCGCGACCGAACAGCTGGGGCTCGCGGTCCGCCTGTCGGACATCACCCTGGTGCTGGACCGGCTCCCGTCGATGCCCGGCACGCCACTCGGGATCGAGCTCGAGCGCTGCCGGGAGGCGGGCCAGCGGTTATTCGGTGATGCCAAGGGATTCATGGCCGCGCGGCTCGGCGGCGAACACGCAGCCAACGGCAAAGTCGGGCTCTCCGACGCCATCCGCAAGGACCCCGGCTTTGCGCTCATCGAGCGCTCCGCGATGCACGCGATCGGCGTCCTCCAGCGCGCTGCCTCGGCGCTCGCGTCCGCCCCGGGAGGCGTTCAGGTCGAGTTGCTGCCGCAGCCCGATCGCGTCGGCGATGAGCTCGAGCACGCGTCTGCAGCGCTTGCGGGGCTGGCCGCGGCGATCGACTACGTCACCGTCCGACCCCGAGCGGGAACGGTCGCATGGATCGAGATGCGCCGTGAGCAGGCAGAGCTCCACGAGGCGCCGATCGATGTGTCGATTCCGCTGGCCGAGAGCGTGTTCGACCCTGCGGAGTCTGTCGTGCTCACCTCGGCGACGCTGTCGGTGGCCGGCGGGTTCGATTTCGTCCGGACGCGCGTCGGCATCGGCGCCGCGGCGGACGAATTGACCCTGCCGTCGCCGTTCGACTATCTGCGCCAGGCGATCTGCATCCTGCCCGAGAACGCCACTGCGTATGACGACCCCGTCCATGACACGCAGATGGCCGATCTCATCGACGGCATCGCCGGCAGGCTCGACGGTCACACGCTCGTGCTCTTCACGAGCTACGGGCCGCTCAAGCGGGTCTGGAGCCTGCTCCAGGATCGCCTCGATGCACGCGGCATCGCCAGCCTCGCGCAGGGGCTCGACGGTACGCGGCGCCAGATCCTCCAGAGCTTCCTCGCGGATCCGCGCACGGTGCTCCTGGCAACGAGCAGCTTCTGGGAGGGCGTGGACATCCCCGGTGACCGCCTGCGCTGCGTGGTCATCGACAAGCTGCCGTTCCCGGTACCCACCGATCCGCTGGTGCGGGCACGCTCCGAGCAGCTTCGCGACCCGTTCGGCGAGTACATCCTGCCGGTGGCGATCATCCGGCTCCGTCAGGGCTTCGGGCGCCTCATCCGGAGCGCGTCCGACCGGGGGGCGGTGGTGCTCTGCGATCCCCGTCTCCGCACCCGCCAGTACGGCATGGGATTCCTGGCCGCGCTCCCGCCTGCAGCGCGGGCGGTGACCGGGCTCGGCGCGGTTCCAGCCATGGTCGACGCTTTCGTGAACAGCGGGACGTTGCCCGAGACCATGGGAGAATCAGAGCAATGGTCCTCGAACGATCTCGACCCGGCGTGATACCGGTGTCGCTCGAAGCGCCCGCCGCGGAGCCGCACGTGCGCCCGGCGACGTCCGGCGACCCGGCGGGGTCGCTCATCGTGGCGCTCGCCCAGTGCTACCCGAAGCTCGGCGACGTGGCTGCCAACGTCGCGATGCACCTCGCGGTGATCAGCGATGCGGCCGCCCGCGGGGCCGGCCTGGTCGTCTTCCCGGAACTGTCGATCACCGGCTACTTCCTCAAGGACCAGGTGCCCGACGTCGCGCTGAGCCTGGACTCGCCGGAGATTGCGTCGCTGCGCGCGGCCTCACTCGACGGACGCGTCGACGTCGTGGCCGGACTGGTCCTCGAAAGTGATCAGCACCGCTTCTACAACGCGTCGGTCTACATCAGCGCCGGTGAGGTGGTGCATGTGCACCGCAAGGTGTATCTGCCGACCTACGGGCTCTTCGACGAGCAGCGCTACGTCGCGGCCGGAAACCGCTTCCGCGCGTTCGATGCACCGCTCGGCGGCAGGACCGGGCATCGCTGGCGCGCGGGGGTGCTCATCTGCGAGGACCTCTGGCACCCGTCGGCGGCCGCGCTGCTCGCACGCCAGGGAGTCGACGTGATCATCTGCCCGTCGGCCTCGCCGGGAAGCGGTGTGCTCCAGGGTGAGGCGCTCGGGACCGCGCGCAGCTATGACGTGATGACACGCACGTACGCGCAACTCTTCACGAGCTACGTCATCTACTGCAACCGCAGCGGGTTCGAGGACGGCGTCGGTTTCTGGGGTGGATCGCGCGTGGTCGGCCCCGATGGCACCATCGTCGGATCCGTGCCCGGCGCGGACGAAACCGTGCTCTTCCACACCCTCGAGCGGAGCGCACTCCGGCGCGCGCGGGTTGCGTACCCGCTGCTGCGCGACGAACGAAACGATGTCAACGACGCAGAGACCGACAAACTCCGCCGCCGACACGCTCGCGATTGACCCCGGCTTCGTCGCCGGCCTGCTTCGCGGCTTCATCGCCGACGGAGTGCGCAAGGTCGGTTTCGAGCGCGCCGTCATCGGGCTCTCGGGAGGCGTCAACTCGTCCCTGGTGACCGCACTGGCGGTCTCATCGCTCGGTGCCGAGAACGTTGTCGCCATCTTCATGCCGTACCGGACGAGCGATCCGCAGTCCGCAATCGACGCGCACGCGGTCTGCGCCAGCCTTGGCATCGCGGCGCACACGATCGACATCAGCGCGCAGGTCGACGCGTATTTCGAGCAGTACCCGGACGCCGACCGCACGCGGCGGGGCAACAAGATGGCGCGCGAACGCATGTCGATCCTCTACGACCACTCGATGGCGGAGCGGGCGCTGGTGCTCGGCACCTCGAACAAGACGGAGCTGCTGCTCGGCTACGGCACGCTCTTCGGCGATATGGCGAGTGCGCTCAACCCGATCGGTGACCTCTACAAGACACAGCTCTATGAGCTGGCGCGGTTCCTCGAGCTGCCCCACAGCGTGCTCACCAAGGCGCCGAGCGCCGATCTCTGGGTCGGCCAATCGGATGAGGAGGAGCTTGGCATTCGCTATGCGGTAGTCGACGAGATCCTGCATCTGCTCGTCGATCAGCGGCGCAGCCGCGCCGAGGTCGTCGCCCTCGGGTTCGACGCCGCGGACGTCGACACGGTCGTCCGGCGCGTGCACGGGAGTCAGTACAAGCGCCGGCCTCCGATCATCGCGAAGTTGAGCAACCGCACCATCGGCCGCGAGTTCCGCTATCCGCGGGATTGGGGACGGTGAACGGACCCACCGGGACTCTCGCGGTCGTCGCGACGCCGATCGGCAACCTCGAGGACATCACGCTGCGCGCGTTGCGCGTGCTGCGCGAATGCGATGCCGTGGTGGCGGAGGAACTCGCGACGCACCAAGGCACTCCTGACAGCTCACGGCGTGCAGAAACCGGTGCTCTCCCTGCCGGCGTTCGACGAGCGGCGGCGCATCCCGCAGCTCATCGAACGGCTCGATCGCGGCGAGACGCTTGCGCTCTGCACCGATGCCGGGACACCCGCGGTGAGCGACCCCGGCTCGCTGCTCGTCAGCGCCGCCGTCGAGGCCGGTCACCGCGTGACGCCGATCCCCGGCGCGTCGGCTTTGACCGCGGCCCTCGCTGCCAGCGGGCTGCCGGGCAACGCGTTCTGTTTCCTCGGCTTCCTGCCGCGCACCCCCGGCAAGCTGGTACGCCTCCTCGAGCAGGCGCTGCAGGAAGACCGGACCCTCGCATTCTTCGAGTCGCCGATGCGCCTCGTCAAGACGTTGCGCATCGCGACGCCGGTGCTCGGCGAGCGTCCCGTCATCGTCGCCCGTGAGCTGAGCAAAGTGCACGAGACCATGCACCGGGGCACTGCGGCGTCGCTGGTGGAGGAGTTCACCGCCCGCCCGCCGCGCGGTGAATGCACGGTGCTCATCGGAGCCCGCGAATGAGCGAGACGCTGCCGTCGCTCGTCGACACGCACTGCCATCTCGTGCTCCTCGATGAACGCGGGCTCCTCGCGCAGGCGCTTGAAGGCGCCGCGGCGGCGGGCGTCGATCAGATCATCTCGGTCGGCCTCAACCTCGATGACTCGGACCGCAACCGCGTCATCGCCGAGTCGCAACCGGACGTGTACTTCACCGCGGGCTGGCATCCTCACGAGAAGGCACCGCCTGACGCGCGCCAGCTCGAAGCGCTCGCTGCGCTGTTGCGCCACCCGAAAGCCGTCGCGGTGGGGGAGGTCGGGCTTGATCTGTTCTTCCGCCCGGGATATCACGAGGTACCGCTCGAGGTGCAGGAGCAGTCGTTCCGCGCCATGCTCGAGCTCGCGCAGGATGCGGCCAAACCGGTGCTCATCCACGACCGCGATGCGCATGACGAGGTGCTCGCCGCGGTGCAGCGCGTCGCGGGATCGCACGGCGTGATGCACTGCTTCAGCGGCGGCGCCGCGCACGCGAAGCGGTGCGCGGAGCTTGGATTCATCGCATCGTTCTCCGGCATCGTCACCTTCCCGCGCAGCGATCCGATTCAGGATGCTGCGCGCACCGTCACGGACGACGGTTTCGTCGTCGAAACCGACTCGCCGTTTCTCAGCCCGGCGCCCGAGCGAGGCAAGCCGAACCTGCCGGAGCGTGTCGCCATCACAGCGGCAGCCGTCGCGCGGCTCCGCGGCGTCGCGGTGGAGGAGGTGCGGGCCGCGACAACACGCACTGCACGCCGTGTGCTCGGGCTCGGGTCAGCGGCAGCTGCGCCGCGTGCCTGAGCGCTCACTCGACCTCACCGACCCCGCGACCGTCACCGCCGTGGCGCGTCGAGTTGGCCTGCGTCGCGATCCGCACCTCGGCCAGCACTTCCTCGTCGACCGTCAGGTGCTCGAGGCCATCGTCGATGCGCTGAACCCCGGTCCGGATGACGAGGTCCTCGAGATCGGCTGCGGTCTCGGGACGCTCACCGGCGAGCTCGCCGCGCGCGCCGGCCGTGTCGTCGCGATCGACATCGACCCCGCGTGCGTCGCGGGGACGGAGATCACGCAACGGGCAAACGCGAACGTGACCGTGCTCGAGGTCGATGCGCGCGTCGTGAACCCGGTCGCCCTGGGATTCACGCCGGGATGGCTGGCCACCGGCAACCTCCCGTATCAGTTGACCGGGCTCGTGCTCACGCGGCTCCTGGACGCCCCGGACCCGCCGGCGCGCGCGGTCGTGCTCGTGCAGCGTGAGGTGGCCGCGCGGCTGGCGGCCGAGGCGGGGGACTGGAGCCTCGCGACCGTCGCGGTCCGTTCGCACGCGGCCGTCGAGCGCCTGCTGGACGTGCCGCCACATGCTTTCGACCCGCCGCCGGCGGTGCACTCCTCGATCCTCCGGCTCGTCCCGGCGCGTCTGATGGCGCCGGAGATGCGCACTGCTGTCCTGGCGCTTGCCAAGCCTCTCTTCCAGTCGCGACGCAAGACCCTGCGCAACGGACTGAGCCGTGCGCTGGGCAACGACATCGGCGCTGCGTTGACGGCTCTTTCGGCCGCAGGCATCGATCCTGGCCGCCGGCCGGGTACGCTTGCGCTCGATGAGTGGGAGCTCCTCGCTCGTGCGGCCGCGGAGGTGAGGTCGGTCACGCAATGAGGCAATCGCTGAAGCGCCCGAGCGCAGAGCCGGCAGACGAGACTGCCGTCTCGCCGCTGCACGCCACCCGGCCGGCGGTCCCACCGCGCCAGGAGCAGACCGGGGGCTTCATCGCCGTGCTGCGCCGGCGCGACTTCCGCTACCTCTGGGGCGCGCAGCTCACCTCGCAGCTCGCCGACAAGTTCCTCATGTTCACGCTGCTCGTCTTCATGTACACGCTGACGAAGCTGGCGTCGCTGCAGTCAGTGCTGATGATCGCGTACACGCTGCCGAGCGTCCTGCTCAGCGCGCCGTCCGGTGTGTATGCCGACCGGCACGACAAACGCACGCTCATGATCCTGTGCAACGTCGTTCGCGGTGGTCTCGTCCTCCTGATCCCGCTGGCGCAGCTGGTTCCAGGGCTGCGCGGTCAGGCATGGCCACTCGTCGTGATCACGCTCCTCTTCAGCTCGGCCGGCCAGATCTTCGCGCCGGCGGAAGCGGCGAGCATTCCATCGCTCGTCACGCGCAGACAGATCACCGAAGCAACGTCGCTGTTCATGACGACGGTGATCCTCACACTGGTGCTCGGCGTGCCGGCGGCAACGATCGCGATCGGGTTGTTCGGCAACCAGGCGCCGTTCTACATCGCCAGCGTGCTCTTCGGAGTTGCGGCGCTGTCGGTGTGGAGAGTGAGCGTGAAACTGCAGGCGGAAAAGGTGAGCAGTGCGCCGCCGCAGAACATCCTGCGTGAGTTGCGCGACGGGATCGACATCCTGCGCGGCAGTCCGGCGCTCCGGCTCGGCCTGTACCAGCTTGCGCTGGCGATCGTCGTCGTGTTCACGATCTTCGCGCTCGGTCCGGTGTACCTCGTCGAGGTATTGAAGCGGTCGGACGACGAGACCTACATCGTGCTCGTGCCGGCGATGGTCGGCCTCATCATCACCGGCGGATTGCTCGGGCAGCGACCGACGTTCTCACGGGCAACGACGCTGGTGGCGGGGATCGCACTCGCTGGCGTCTCGCTGCTGATCATGGGCATCGTGCCGGACCTCCTGCGGACGCATGGATTCGCCAATCTGATGGTGCCACTCGCCGTCGTCGTCGGCGTTGTGTTCGGGTGCGCGCTCGGCGCGCTCCTCATCCCGGCGTTCACGCTGCTGCAGGAGCGAACCGATGCCGACAGCCGCGGCCGCATCTTCGGTGGCATCTTCACCGTTATTAACGCGGCCGTCGCGATCCCACTGCTGCTCGCCGGGGTCGTCTCCGACTTGATCGGCGTGGCTCGCGTGGTTGCGGCGCTCGGAGCGTTGCTGATCCTCGTCGCCGTCGCCGTCCGCTGGCTCGGATGGAATCGTCTGCGCGTCCTCGAACCCGAGACGCCGACGCACGGAACCACGGCCCTCGATCCGTCCTGAATAACGACGCTGCAACGGCGGTGTCGCGAAGCCGTGGAATCCCCGGGGCCGGTGGGGGCCGGTGGCAAGCTCGCAGCCCGGTGGCCCGAACTGCGGGCCGGGCGTGGAGAAGAGATGCGAGCGGTTGTTACATGCGAGTGCTGCGGGCACCGGCAGGCCATTGCCCGCCAGATCGTCCGGCCGGAGTCGTTCAACCTGATCTGCCACAGCTGCGAGGGTGTGCTTCGCATCGACGTGACGACGAACGACCTCGAGGCCGCGCAGCACTCGACGGGAAAGAAGACCCAGCCCGTCGCCTGGGTCTGACGTTTCCCGGGGGTCGCCCCGAACCGCTGGTATCATCGACGGCGCTCACGCTTGCCAGGTGCGAGCCAGGGGCGCATAGCTCAGTTGGTACGAGCGCTGCGTTGACATCGCAGAGGTCATAGGTTCGATCCCTATTGCGCCCACCATCCTGATGGCTGCCGGGTGACTCCTCAACCGCCCGCCACGCCTTGCGGCGTGATTGCCGGTCATCGGCGACAGAACCGTGGTTACCTCTCCTGGCACAGGACGACCACATGGATCGTCGTGCCGACCGGCAGGGCCAGCGGCCCACTCGAAAGGCAATCCACATCGCCGTTTTCGTACTCCGGGCTGCGGCCAGTGATCGCGTAGGTGCCAGTCGGGATGCGATCAGGAAGACGCCGTTTGCTCCCGCCGGTGCCGTGAACACCGTTGCGTGCAAGTCCCGGAATGTGATGGATCCATCGAGAGGACGCGCCGCTCCTGGGCCGGGCCCGCCGACTGCATCGAGGGTGCCGAGAACAACACCGGTGTTTGCGGCGATGGCGGCGCCGCCACTTGTCGACGTGAGGGAAAGCGCGAGCACTCCGACGGTCCCACACACTGCGATCGAGCGCATCCCAAGGTCAGGATAGCCCGGCAAGCCGGCGGTGAAGGCACTGGTCACACCCGCCCGGGCCTGGCGGACGTGGTTACATAACCGGCCGCGGAGGCATTCGGGGACGAGCCTGTGTGGAGGTCTCAGCGATGGGGAGCAACAAGCACGCGACAACCTACAAATCGATCGATGTTGATGGGCTCTCGATCTTTTACCGGGAGGCGGGCAGCCCGGACGCGCCGACCTTGCTGCTCCTGCATGGATTTCCGTCGTCCTCTCGGATGTACGAACCGCTCTTCACCCGTCTTGCAGACGCCTTCCATCTGGTGGCTCCCGACTACCCCGGATTCGGCCATAGCGATGCTCCGGACGCGACGGCATTCGACTACACCTTCGACAACCTTGCCCGCATCATCGATCGCTTTATGGAGCTTATCGGTATCAGTCGGTACAGCCTGTTTCTGCAGGACTACGGCGGACCCGTCGGGTTCCGCCTCGCGGTGGCCCATCCCGATCGACTGGCTGCGCTGGTGATCCAGAACGCGGTCGCTCACGAGGACGGTTTGGGGCCGCTCTGGCAGACCCGTCGTGATTTCTGGGCTGACCGCGCCGGCAACGAAGCCGCTCTCCGGGCGAACTTCCTGTCCCTGGCCGCTACCCGCCAGCGTCACCTGGGATCCAGCCCGAATGTCTCCCAGGACGACCCGGACCTGTGGACCGACGAGTTCGCTTTCCTGAGCCGTCCAGGCCAGGGCGACATCCAGATGGACCTGTTCTATGACTACCGGACCAACGTCGCGAGCTACTCTGCATGGCAGGAGTGGCTCCGCCGCCACCAGCCGCCACTGCTCGTGGTGTGGGGTCGCTTCGACCCGTCGTTCCAGGTCGACGAAGCTGATGCGTACAAGCGCGACGCGCCCGCTGCCGAGATTCACATCCTTGATGCCGGCCATTTCGCGCTCGACGAGGAGCCCGACACGATCGCGGATTTGACCCGGAGGTTTCTGCTGTCTGCCAACGGTTAGGCGGGCCGGCGGTGCCCGCGTAGGCGATTGCGTCCTTATCGGACGGACGTGGGGGAGGAGGCCTGCTTCCGCGCTCGGGCTTCGTCGTAGTGGGTCTGGCACCACGCGACCGTGGTTGTCGGTCCGAACGGCCACAGCTGACGTTTGGACCGTGCGTGCCATGTCGCGTGCACGGCCTCACCACCGCAGACTTTGCAACCTTTTCGCAGGGCAGCCGGGCGATCGCGAATCACCCAGATCAGGTACCTGAAGTACCGCAATCGGCTGAACGTGACGAGTGCCACGAGCACCAGAGCGAGTACGCCAACTCCGACCACTGACCGAGCCTAGGACGTGGGCCGCCTCGGGCTCATGACGAACGGGTAGCAGAGTTGGCGGGTTGGTGGGGGCGGGTGTCCAGGCGGGGGCAGATCCGATGCGCTGTTATAGCCAGTCATGGCGGTAACCGCGGCGCTCGCGACGACCTTGTCCGTGCTGAGCGCCCCTTTGTCCGTACGCTGGTGAACATGTGTTGCGATACTCGTTCGTATGACAGCGGTCGCAATGCCGGAGGTGCCGACACGGCTCCAGGCGTCCGTCGATGCGCTCGTCGCCGAGTTCGATCGAGACGTTCTCGTCCCAGGCTTTGGGGGCTGACCTGGTCGACATCCGGCGCTCGATCGACCGCCTCGAGGCCGAGTTCCTGCGGCGCCTGTCCCGCTTCCACAACGAGCGCGGTGCCCAGAGCGATGGCGGCGGGAGCACGGTGTCCTGGTTGCGCCGAAGCTGTGGGATGACCGCCAAGGCAGCCTCGTATCGGCAACACCTGGCACACACCCTTGGCGAGTTGCCGGCGGCGCTGGACAGCGCCCGGCACGGGCGCGCCTCCTTCGGCAACGTGGCGATGATCGGCCACCTCGCCGGGGACGTCGGCCTCGAGCTGGTGGCCCCGGTCGAGCGCGTCCTCGTGGAGGCGGCGGAGACATATGAGCCCGGGGCCATGCGCATGCTCACCGAGGCCACCCGGCTCCGCCTCGATCCCGACGGGGTGCTCGCCGACGACCAGCACGCCCACGAGCGTCGCTGGTTCGAGTGTGAGCAGACCTACGGCAGCGTCTTCGCCCTGCGGGGCGAGCTCGACGCCGAGGCCGGGGCGCTCCTCAAGACCGCGATCGATGCGCTCAGTCACGGCATGGCGCGAGGCGAGACGCGTTCGCCGTCGCAGCGCCGGGCCGATGCGCTCGTCGAGCTCGCGGCGCTCCAGCTGCGCAGTGGTGACCACCGGGATGTGCACGGGCAGCGGCCGCATCTCACGCTCACAGTCAGTGCGGAGACGTTGCGCGCTGACGCGGGTGCCGATGCGGCGCCGGCGGTGTTGAGTGGGGTGGGGCCGATCCATCCGGCGACCGCGCGGCGGATCGCCTGCGATGCGGTACGCACCGTGGTCACGGTTGCGCCCCCTGCCCCGTCCGATGATCCGGCCTGGATGCGCGTGAACGCGCCGGTGGTGCCGCTCTCGGTTGACCGGGCCACACGCACCATCCCGGCCCACCTCCGCACGGCGCTCGCCCTTCGCGACCAGGGCTGTCGCTATCCGGGCTGCGACAAACCCCCGCGGTGGACCGACGGCCACCACATCATCTACTGGCGCGACGACGGTCCGACCGAGCTCGACAACCTCGTCCTGCTGTGTCGGACCCACCATCGCAAGGTGCACGAGGAGGGATGGCGCATCCACATCACCGATGGGGTTGCCGTCGTCGAGCCGCCACCGTGAGCACCGCGGTCTGAGCGCAAGCGGCGCATTCGGGAGAGTGGGCGGGTTACGCCGTTGGGCTGAACGTTCCGAGTTGCCCAGCGATCGTCTTCGCGCCAGCCTCCAGGGCCGCGTCTGAGCACGCCAGTTGTTCGCAGACGACGGTAAAGACCACCGACCCATCGAGTACGAGGATTCCGCTGAGCGACGTGCCGCCGCTGTCCACGTGAGCGATTGCCGCGGCATCCTCAATCGCAGCAACGTCCGTCACCGTCCACGATGACGACAGTTGCTCTTTTATCGTCTTGAAGACGGTCAGTGCGTCGACTGCGTCCGGACTTTGGGTGACCTGCAACGTCAGTGACGCTTCAGGCGTGTAACCGCTGAAGTAGCAGTCCCCCGAGGTGAGTCGCCCGCTGCTCAGCGCGACCATGCCCATGGCCGACGCCTGTTGCTGCGTCAGGAGTGCGCATGGGTCGATCGCGAGGGGCGGTGTCGTCGTAGGCGCCGCAGTGGCTTCTCTGGTTCGTACCGGAGAAACCACGCTGACGTGGGTGGTGCCTCCACACGCGACGAGAGCGATCGATGCAATACCTGTAAGGACGAGGGCGGCCCGGCCGGGCACCTGACCACCGCCAAGCATCGCGATCAGGTGGCGGGTACGCACGAAAAGACCCTCGCACGAAGGCGACGGCCTGCACGTCACGGATACGTGCGGGGTCCGTCACGCTGCGACAGGGCCAGGCACGGGTAGCCCGCAACCGTCGATTCCAACGACAACGGGTTCATCACCCGGCCCTGACCTTCGGCACGAGACAGCACGACCCTCTCCCATCGGAACGTACCCTTGCCACCGTGGTCCCGCCGAAACCCGATCCCCGCCCGATGAGTTCACGCAGAGCCGTGAAGTTGCGTCTCTGCGGCACACGCGGCTCCACGCCGGCGCCCGGCGTCGACTATGCCCGGTATGGCGGACAGACCTCGTGCATTGCAGTCTTCGCGGACGATGGCGAATGCCGGCTCGTTCTGGACGCGGGCACCGGGTTGCGCCGTCTTCCCGCGGCGCTGGACGGCGCGCCGTTCTCGGGCAGCATGCTGCTGACTCATCTGCACTGGGATCACACGCACGGGCTGCCGTTCTGCCCGGCCGTAGACAACCCCGACGCGCGGACCACGCTGTACATCCCCGAGCAGCCCGGCGGCGATGCGGAGGAGATACTCGCGCGAGCGATGTCACCCCCACACTTCCCGATACGTCCGCGCGAGATGCGAGGTTCGTGGCAGTTCCAACATCTCGCACCCGGCGACCATCACATAGAGGATTTCGACGTCCTGGCGCTCGAGATTCCGCATAAGGGAGGACGCACCTTCGGGTATCGTGTGTCGGACGGTCGCGTGGCCATCGCGTACATGCCCGACCACGCACCCATATCCTTCGGCCCCGGACCGGAAGGGTTCGGCCCTTATCACGAGGCTGCAGTTCGCCTCACCGACGGCGTGGACCTGGTGCTGCATGACTCGCAGTACACGAGCGAAGAGTTCCCAGCACGCGCCCACTTCGGGCACTCGAGCATCGATTACGCGGTCGGCCTCGCGGAGCATGCACATGCGAAAGAGCTCGTGTTGTTTCACCACGACCCTTGGCGCTCCGATGTGCAACTCGACAGCATCGTCGTGGCCTGGTCGACCGCGCGTGTTCCCGTGACCGCAGCGATCGAGTGGGACGTTCTCGACGTTGGCAGAAGGGGAGAGACCCTCTGACCCAGCAGAAGCAACGCGGCATGAGCTTTTGCAACCGAATGGAGTTGTCATGGACAACGACCTGGTAGCGCGAGTGATCGATATCGCGAATCGTGTCGTCGCCGGAGGAGCCATCTCCGCGAACGGTCATGGCAACGTCAGCATCCGTATCCCCGGGACGCACGAGATGTACTTCACCGCCGGGCCATCGCTCCGCAATCACGCGGCCTCGGCCGTCGTGCGCATCGGCCTGGACGGCGCCCTGCGCGAGGGTGAGTTGCCGCCGATCCAGGGTGCGGTCGTCGCAATGCACACAGCCATGTACGCAGACAGTCCGGATGTCAACTGCGTCATCCACACGCACTCGCCGTACGCCACTGCCTTCGCGGTGGCGCATCGTCCCATCGGGTGTTGGGTGGAGGCGCTTGCAATGTTCGGTCTCGCGAGCGGCGTGCCGGTGACGGAGTACGGGCCACGTGGATCCGACCTCGCTGTCGCCAACATTCGAACCGCAATCACACCGGGCGTGCCGGCGGTTCTGCTCGCCAATCACGGCGTGCTGGTATTCCATCGAACCCCTGAGCTCGCCATCACGGTTGGCGGCGTCGTCGAAGAGGCGGCTCAGGCCGGCATCAACGCTGCCGGCATCGGCGGACCGGTGGAGATTCCTGAAGCGTTGCGCGCAGCGGCGCTGCAGCGCGCGATGACGTTTGAGACGCGAGGGACCGCACGCGCCTGACCGTAGTAAAACTTGACCAACCTAGTCAGGTTTTGATACCGTCACCGTCGAGATGGGAAGCGGGTGCTTCGGCCTGACGCGCCGCCGCTGGCTCGACCACGGTTGCTGCGGCTCCGCCATCTGTTGTCGCTGACGGCGCACCACTGACGCGACCGCCCGCATTCGGGCGGCACCGCACGTGCTTTCGTATCAACGCCTGTATCAACAACGTCTCAATGAGGGTCTGTCATGTCTGCCACTGATGAGTTGCTCAAAAACAATGAGCGCTACGCAGCGAACTTCAACAAGGGCGGCACGCCGCTCCCGCCGGCGCGCGGTGTCGCGGTTGTCGCGTGCATGGACGCTCGTCTGCACGTCAACGCGATCCTCGGCCTCGAGATCGGTGACGCGCACATCATTCGCAACGCCGGCGGTGTGGTCACCGACGACGCCATCCGTTCGCTGGTCATCTCGCAGCGTCTGCTCGGGACCAAGGAGATCATCCTCATCCATCACAGCGACTGCGGGATGGTGACGTTCAGTGATGATGCCGTGAAGGCACAGATCAAAGAGGACACGGGCATCCGTCCGCCGTTCGCGCTCGAAGCGTTCCCCGACTCCGCGGATGACGTGCGTCAGTCCATCGCGCGCATCAAGGCCAGTCCGTTCATCCCGAACCGCGACAGCGTTCGCGGCTTCGTGTACGACGTCGCGACCGGCAAGCTGAATGAAGTGACAGCGGGCGACCTCGAGCTCAAGGGCTCAACCGCCGCCGCAGAGGGTGTTCGCTAGCGCACATTGCGTCAACGCGCGGGCGCACGATGGTGAGCGTGCGTCCGCGCACGACGCTCCGGCACACGACGGAGCGCCTCCAAACAGGGCGGACTGAAGGAGTGACACGACTGTTACACCACCTGCCGCCGAACTGCGCAGAACGTCCGCAAGATCAGACGCTCGACGTTCGCCAGACGCACGCACCGGGTTGCGCACAGGCATGTGCCATACAGCACAAACGAAGTGCGCAGTTGTCCACACTGTCTACAGGCTGCGGTGTGTCAAACGCGTCGCGACGCAACATGTCAGCAAGTTGGTTGCGACGGTTGACAGGGGGTCAGTGCCGCGGCGTACACTCCTGCGGTGGCATCGGAGGCGGGCATGTCGAAGCATTCAGGTCGAGCAACCATGCCGCGCAGAATCTGCGCACGCGTTGGATGCGGCGAGCCGGTACACAAGCCGACTGCGAAGTACTGCAGCATCAAGTGCTGTTCGATAGATCCCGCGCGACACGAACGCCTGCGCAATCAGGCGCGCAAAGCGGCGCAGCGTCCCATACCGATGCTGCGCCAGCTGCGCTTTGACTTTCCGTCCACCGGCTTTGATCCCGAAGCACAGCTGACACAGCTGTGCCAGGCGCGCGAGGACGTTCCAGCGGGAATGTCCCGCCTCACCGGCTGAGCTCAGTCGCCGCGACCTCGGGGTCGAAGCAGGCGGACTGCGTAGAATCGGCTTCCAATGCCTGACGAGATCGTCGACGACGCCGCCGAAGCGGGCGCGCCACTTCCAGCACCGGCCGCGCCAACCCTTGACATCCTTCGCCATAGCGCCGCGCACCTGATGGCCGCGGCGGTGGTGGATTTGTTCGCGGGAGCGCAGTACGACGTCGGGCCTGCGATCGAGGACGGCTTCTTCTACAACTTCCGGCTCCTCGACGGCGCGCATTTCACCGACGACGACCTGCCGCGCATCGAGGCACGGATGGGGGAGCTCGCAGCGAAGAAGATCGCTTTCGAGGCGGACGCGATGCCGCGTGCGCAGGCTGTTGCGCTGTTCACTGAGCTGCACCAGCCCTTCAAGGTCGACATCATCAACCGGCTCCCGGACGACGTGACCGACGTCAGCATCTACCGCACCGGGACGTTCGTCGATCTCTGTCGCGGACCGCACGTGCCCGACGCCGGTTGGCTCAAGGCGATCCGCGTCCTCCGCACCGCCGGCGTGTACTGGCGCGGCGATGCGCGAAACGAGCAACTGCAACGCCTCTACGGAACCGCCTGGTTCACGAAGAACGAGCTCGACGCGTACATGCTCCGGCTCGAGGAGGCACGCAAGCGCGACCACCGGCGCCTCGGTGCCGACCTCGACCTCTTCTCGTTCCCCGACGAGATCGGTTCCGGGCTTCCGGTCTTCCATCCCAATGGCGGCCTGGTGCGCTCACTGATGGAGGAGTACTCGCGCAAGCGACATGCGGAAGCCGGCTACTCGTTCGTCAACACGCCCCACATCACCAAGGAAGATCTTTTCAAGACGTCGGGACACCTCGAGTGGTTCGCCGAGGGGATGTTCCCACCCATGGAGCTCGACGAGGGGACGAAGTACTACCTCAAGCCCATGAACTGCCCGATGCACATCCTCATCTACCGCAGCAGGATGCGCTCGTACCGTGAGCTGCCACTGCGACTCTTCGAGTTCGGCAGCGTGTACCGGTATGAGAAGTCCGGCGTGGTGCACGGACTGACTCGCGTGCGCGGCCTCACCATGGACGACGCGCACATCTTCTGCGCGCGCGAGCAGATGATGGGTGAGCTCATCTCCCTGCTCGACTTCACGCTCGGCTTGCTGCGCGACTTCGGGCTCACGGACTTCTACCTGGAGCTCTCCACGCGTCCCGAGGCCAAGGCGGTCGGCACCACGGATGAGTGGGAGGAAGCAACGCAGGCGCTGCGCCTCGCGGCTGAGGGACGAAACCTCGAGCTCGTACTCGACGAGGGTGGGGGAGCGTTCTACGGCCCCAAGATCTCGGTGCAGGCGCGCGACGCCATCGGCCGCACCTGGCAGATGTCGACTATCCAGGTCGACTTCCAGTTCCCGCAGCGATTCGACCTGCACTTCGTCGACAACTCCGGGACGGAGCAGCGCCCGATCATGATCCACCGCGCGCTCTTCGGTTCCATCGAGCGCTTCTTCGGCATTCTCCTCGAGCACTACGCCGGGCACTTCCCGCTGTGGCTCGCCCCGGTACAGGTCGCGCTGGTCCCGGTGCAGGACGATAGCGAGGAGGTGATGTCGTACATCCACGGGCTTGCGGCGGAGATGCGCACGCGCGGACTGCGCGTGTCGCTCGACGACCGCCATGGCGAGCGGATGCAGGCTCGCGTCCGCGACGCCGAGCTGAAGAAGGTTCCCTACGTCGTGGTCATCGGCAAGCGCGATGTCGAGCGCGCTGACGGAGTTGTGCGCGTGCGCGATGTGCGCCGCAACAGCCAGGACGATGTCGCGACCGGTGCGCTCATCGACGCCCTGGTCGCCGAAGTGAGCGAGCGGCGGCCCGAGTAAAGCGAGGCCGGCGTCAGCCGGCGTCGAACGACCCTCCGGCGCGGGCGCCGCTCCGCGGTGAGGCGAAGCTGCAGGCCGCGCTGGACACGTTCGGCATCGACGTACGCGACCGCGTCTGTCTCGACCTCGGCGCCGCGGCCGGCGGTTTCACACGCGTGCTGCTTGAGGCGGGCGCGCTCCGCGTGTATGCCGTCGACGTCGGTTTCGGCCAACTGCTTGGCTCTCTGCGACAGGACCCCAGGGTGCTGAACCTCGAGGCGACGAACGTGTCGAAGCTCGACATGCGCTTGATCCCCGAGCCCGTGGCGATCGTCACGATCGATGTGTCGTACCTCGCGCTGGCATCCGCCGTCGCACAGCTCGACAGCATCGATATCGCTTCGGGCGCCGACCTCGTCGGTCTCGTGAAGCCGATGTTCGAGCTCCGCATGGCGACTGCGCCGACCGATCCGGCCACCGTCGACCACGCGACGGAGCAGGCGGTCGCGGGCGTCGAGGCCGCCGGCTGGCAGGTGCTCGGCACGATGCCGTCACCCGTCCTCGGCGGCCGCGGCGCCGTCGAGGCGCTCCTTCACGCCCGCAAGCCGGGATGAGTGCCAACGGTGCGTGGGGGCCCTGTCACACCAAGGTTTAGCGCTCGGGCGCGCGTGCTATATTCAGCGCCCGACGCCTAGAACAGGCGCCGCAAAGCAGGTCCGTCAATGGCGGCCTCACCTTCCGGGTCCGCCTTGAAGGTCCAGCACCCGATCCCTGGATAGCGGAACCGCTGTCCAGTTTTTTTGTCCATAAGGAGGCCGCGCCGATCGCATTCCGAGAGTTGAGGGTCAACGACCAGATCCGAATTCCCACCGTCCGTCTCTTCGACGACACCACAGGTGAACAACTGGGGATCGTCCCCATCGAGCGGGCGCGGGAGCTCGCCGCCCAGCGTGAGGTGGACTTGGTCGAAGTCGCCCCTCTGGCCCAACCACCGGTTTGCCGTCTCATGGACTACGGACGCTTCAAGTTCGAAGCGCTGAAGAAAGAGAAGGAAAGCCGGAAAGAGCACAACACCATCAACGTCAAGGAGATGAAGCTCCGTCCGAAAATCTCGGAGCACGACTTCCAGACCAAATTCGGTTCGGTTCGTCACTTTCTCGCTGACGGCGACAAGGTCAAGCTCACGATCATGTTTCGTGGGCGTGAGATGGTGCATCAGGAGTACGGACGCAAACTGCTCGACCGGATGGCAGACGAGCTCAAGGAGATCGCCATCATCGAGCGGAACCCACTCGTCGAGGGCCGCAACATGATCATGATCATGAGCCCGCTCAACAAGAAACATGCCAAGGGCGATCAGCACAGCAACGACCGGCGGCCAGCGTCGGAGACGTCCGACACCGAAACCCCGACTCAGGAATCACCGACTGAACCATTCCAGACCCAGGAACAACCCAAGACCCAGGCAGTGGAGATGAGCGTCACCGTTCCGGTGGACGCCGCCGGCGCCGAATCAGGGAGCACCGACAATGCCGAAGATACGAACGCATAAGGGAACCGCCAAGCGGATCCACGTCACCTCGACGGGAAAGGTGATGCGGCGCAAGGCGTTTCGCTCGCACCTGCTCGAGCACAAGAGCGAGAAGCGAAAGCGTCAATACCGGACGCAACACGAGGTGTCCGCGTCGGATCGCCGCAAGATCATCCGACTTGCACCCTATCTTTAGGAGAGCGACATGGCCAGAGTGAAACGTGGGGTGACGGCCAAGGCGCGCCACCGGAAGATCCTCGAGCTTGCGGAGGGCATGCAGGGTGCCCGCCACCGGCTGTACAAGAACGCCAACGAGGCGGTCATGCACTCGCTGTCGTATGCGTACCGCGACCGCAAGCAACGTAAGGGCGACATGCGCACCCTCTGGATCGCGCGCATCAACGCGGCGGCGCGCCAGAACGGTCTTGCCTACAGCCAGTTCATGCACGGGCTGAAGGAGGCCGGCGTCGATGTGAACCGCAAGATGCTCGCCGATATCGCTGTCACGGACTCGGGGTCGTTCCAGCAGCTTGTCGAAGTCGCGCGGGGCGCTCTCACCAAGGCGTGACCACCGACGTCCACAGCGTGGCGGCGGCGGCGCTGGAGGCGATCGCAGCTGCGCAGGACCTTGCCGAGCTCGACGTGGTCCGCGTCAAGTACCTGGCGCGTGGTGACGGCGAGCTGACCGCGTTCCGGCGCGGCCTCGGCAAGATCGCTGACGCCGACGGCCGGCGACAGATGGGTCAGATGGTCAACGAGCTCGTCGAGCGCGTGACCGATGCGGCCGACGAACGCCAACGCGCCCTGGAGACCGCGGCCCGCACCCGGAGCCTCGAGACCGAGGGATTGGATCTCACACGTCCGGCCCCGCCACTGCGTCGCGGTCGCCTCAACCCGGTGACCCTCGCTTCGATCGAGATACGGCGCATCTTCGGCCAGCTCGGCTTCGCCGCTGTCGACGGTCCGGAGGTGGAATACGACCGCTACAACTTCACCCTGGTCAATCAGCCGCCCGGGCATCCGGCGCGGGACTCCCAGGACACCTTCTATATCGACGACTCGCGGCTGCTGCGCACCCACACCTCCCCGGTGCAGATCCGCAGCATGCTCATCCGTGGCGCGCCGCAACGGGTGATCGTTCCGGGCAAGACCTTCCGCCGCGATCACGACGCGACGCACTTGCCGATGTTCCACCAGGTGGAGGGCCTCTGCATCGACGAGGGCATCGCGGTGAGTGACCTCAAGGGCACCCTTGAGTTCTTCGCGCGGTCGTTCTTCGGACCTGATTCGGCGCTGCAGTGGCGTCCGCATCACTTCCCGTTCACCGAGCCGTCGCTCGAGCTCGAGCTTGCGTGCGTCGTGTGCGCGGGGGCGGGATGTTCGCTGTGCGGGTACAGCGGCTGGCTCGAGTTGCTCGGCAGCGGCATGGTGCACCCGCAGGTGCTCCGCAACGGCGGCATCGACCCGGAGCGGTACTCGGGCTTCGCCTTCGGCATGGGCATCGAGCGGGCAGCGATGCTCGCCTGGGGCATCCCCGACATGCGCCTCCTGTACGACAACGACGTCCGCTTCCTGCGCCCGGCACCGTCGTGAAGGTCTCGCTGCGCTGGCTGCGTGACTACGCGTCGCTCGACGCCCCCGTGGCCACGATCGCCCGGGCGCTGACGGACACCGGCACCGAGGTCGGCACCGTCGAGATCGCGGGCGATGGGATCGTCGTCGCCCGGATCACCGCGGTCTCGCCGGTTCCGGGTTCGTCGCACCTGCAGTTCGCCGACATCGATCTCGGCTCGCCGGTGCCGGCCGCGCTTGCGGCGTTCACCGAGACACCCGGAACGGTCCGGGTCATGACCGGTGCGGCCAACGTCAAGGACGGCCAGCTCGTGCCCTACGCACCGCCGGGAACACGGCCGCCGGCGATGGACGACCGCCTCGGGGTCAAAACGATCCGCGGACACAAGTCGCCGGGGATGCTCTGCTCGGCCGTCGAGCTCGGGGTCGGCGAGAACGCTGATGGAATTCTCATCCTCGAGGAGGGCACGCCCGGTCAGGCGATCGGCGAGGTGCTGGACCTCGACACCGTCCTCGACCTCGACGTGACCACGAACAGACCGGACTGCCTCTGCCATGTCGGCATCGCGCGCGAGCTCGCCGCGGCGCTCGGCGAGACGCTCAACGAACCACCCACCGACGTGCCCGACGAGTTGCTCTCGGCGACCTCGGCCGAGCTTCGCGCGAGCGTTCGCGTCGACGACCCGCAGGGCTGCCCCCGGTTCGCCGTTCGAGTGATCGAGGGCATCGGAGTCGGCCCGTCTCCGCCGTGGTTGCGCGACCGGCTCCGGTCCGTCGGGCTGCGGTCGATCAACAACGTCGTCGACATCACCAACTTCATGACCCATGAGCTCGGGCAACCGATGCACGCCTTCGACCTCGACCGCTTCGTCGAGGTCGGTGGCACCGCAGCAGCCGAGGTGGTGGTGCGGCGCGCGACTGCGGGCGAACACGTGGTGGACCTCCTCGGCACGGACCGAGAGCTCTCGGGCGAGGACCTCGTCGTGTGCAGCGGACCCAGTCCGGCGAGCATCGCCGGCGTGATCGGTGGAAGCACGACCGCGGTCACCGACTCCACCAGGTCCGTCCTCCTCGAAGCGGCGACGTGGGACGGCCCGACGATCCGCGCGACATCGAAGCGGCTCGGATTACGGACCGATGCGTCGACCCTGTTCGAGAAGGGACTGAGCGACCGCCTCCCGCCGGTCGCGCTCGACCGCGCTGCGGCGCTGATCGCCGAGCTTTCCGGCGGGCACGTGCTCCGCGGGGTCATCGACCAGTGGCCACGGCCGCTCCCTGAGCTGGGTCCCATCGCCTTGACGGCGACGTTCACGGGCAGACTCCTCGGCATTCCGATCGATGCGACCGAGATGGCGACCACGCTGGCCCAGCTGGGGTTCGCGGTGGAGCAGGACGGCGCGACCCTGTCGGTGATGCCGCCGTACTTCCGGCGCGACGTGTCGCTGCCTGAGGACCTTGTCGAGGAGGTCGGCAGGATGATCGGCTACGCCCGAGTGCCGAGCACGCTGCCCGGACGGCGCGCCGAGGTCACCACCACGGCACCGGTGCCGCCGGTCGAGGATGGGGTTCGCGAGACGTGTCTCGGGGCCGGCTTCGATGAGGCCATCACCTTCTCCTTCGTCGGTCCGCTCGACGCGACGCTGCTGCCCGGTCTCGGCCGTGGGCGCGCACCGATTCCTGTTCGCAATCCGCTGAGCGACGAGTGGGGCGTGATGCGCACATCGCAGCTGCCGCGCCTGTGCGCAGCGCTCGCGGGCAATGTCAATCGCGGCAACCCCGACGTGATGCTCTTCGAGCTGGGCCGGGCGTTCTGGGAGGGCGAGCGCGAGGGGCTCCCGGCCGGTTCCACCCCGGACGGCGCGGACGCCGGCCTGCCGCCCCTGCCGCTCGAGCCACTGTTGCTGTCGGTCGCGATCCACGTTGCGAGCGGGACACCCGACGATGGTGCAATTGCGCTGCGCCGCGTGCAGTCGCTCTTCGACCGAGTGGTCGAAGACCTGATCGGCGCTCGCCCCCGCGTGGAACCGTCATCGGAGCACGGGCTGCACGCAGCCCGCAGCGCATCGCTCAGCATCGACGGCGCCACGGTCGGCGTCATCGGCGAGCTGTCGTACGAGACCGCCTCGGCGTTCGAGATTCGCGGTCGCGTTGCGGTCGGCGAGCTGCGCATCGATGCGATCGTGCCGTCAACGCAACGCCGTCGTCGCTACGCACCGCCACCGCGGTTCCCCGCAATCGTCCAGGACCTCGCCGTCACGGTGAGCGCCGATCGACCGGCAGGGGACGCGATGGACGCCATCCGGGAAGCAGATCAGCCACTGCTCGAAAACGCGGAGCTGTACGACGAGTACCGGGGCGGCAGCCTTGGCGCCGGGAGGAAGGGCTGGACGTTCCGGCTCACGTTCCGAGCAGCTGACCGAACCCTGACGGGGGAGGAGGCGCAGGCCGCGCAGCAGGCGATCGCGGCGGCCCTGGCACAACGGTGCGACGCGGAGATCCGTCAGTAGGCACGGCATCGCGCCACTGGTTCGCCCGGCCGACCATCGAAGTCGCCCGAGACCTCATCGGCTGCGCGCTCATCGTCGACGCCGGCAAGCCGGACTCGGTGGTGGCCCGCATCGTCGAGACGGAGGCGTACCTGGGGCTCGAGGATCCCGCATCGCACGCGTTCCGCGGGCCGACGCCTCGGTCGGCGGTGATGTTCGGGCCTCCGGCCCATCTCTATGTGTATTTCACGTACGGCATGCACCACTGCGCGAACGTGGTCACCGAAGTTGACGGCGTCGCCGGCGCGGTGCTCCTGCGGGCCGCCGCCGTCGAGGAGGGGCTCAACACGGTGATCGCCCGACGCGGCGAGCGCGTCGCGCCAACCGCACTCCTCCAGGGTCCGGGCAATCTCTGTCGCGGGCTCGGGATCAGCCGCGCCGACACCGGCATCGACTTGCTCGACCCGGCCGCGCGCGTTGGGATCGACGTGCGCGTTGGTAACCCCGCGATCGCCGTGAGCACACGCATTGGACTGAACGTCGCGGCTGACCGGTTGCTGCGCTTCAGTGCCGTGGGTGATCCCGCAGTCTCACGACCCCGGCCGGCAAGCGACACGGCAGCCGCGACGCCCGGCAAAAGAAAGGGGCCGGACTGAGCCGGCCCCTCGTGTATGCACCGTTTCTGATACGGCAGCCCGGTAAAAATTCCCGGGCGTTCTTGCGGCACCTCAACCGGTGCCAGGGTTCGGAAAGGCCCGGTCCCAAGCTCCCAGTCGCGTAACGCGCGCCCATCCAGTTCAGGACACCCGGGGTCGCCGATTGCCCAGCGACTTCTACGGGGGCGCCACCGCTACGTGATCAGAGGGCCCGTCAGCCGGGCCTCAACCCTCCGCTCGGCCGTGCCGGAAGCGTTGCCAGACGGTAGTGAACATCGGGATGACTACCTCCGTCTGAATGGTCGATGGTCTCTCCACCATAGTCCAGTTGCCGCCTTACCACAACCCTCGTGAGCCCTAGACTGAGCCCAGGGCTGCGCTAGAATCGGAACGTCTGTTCGTCTCGGAGGATCCATGTCCGGTCACAGCAAGTGGGCTGGCATCAAGCACAAGAAGGCCATCGTCGACGCGAAGCGCGGCCAGGTCTTCACGAAGGTCACCCGCGAGTTGACCGTCGCTGCGCGTGAGGGCGGTCCCGACGTCGAGGGCAACTTCCGGCTGCGCCTTGCGATGCAGAAGGCGCGCGAGGTGAACATGCCCGCCGACAACATCGAGCGCGCCATCCAACGGGGCGCGGGTGGCAAGGACGGGGTGCAGCTCGAGGAGGTCCGGTACGAGGGTTATGGACCCCACGGCGTTGCGGTGATGGTCGACACGCTCACGGACAACCGCAACCGCACAGTCGCCGGGATCCGCAACGCGTTCACGCGCTCGGGTGGCGCGCTCGGCGAGGCGAACAGCGTCGCGTGGATGTTCAACCAGCAAGGACTGATCAGCATCGAGGCCGGCAAGCGTGACCCCGAGGAGCTCGCGCTCGAACTGCTCGACGCGGTGGATGTCGGTGATGACGGTGATGTCGGCGTCGACGGCGACGAGGTCGTCGTCACCGTGGCGCCGTCGCGGTTCGAGGAGGTGCGCAGAACCCTCGAGGAACGCAAGTACGTCGTCGACAACGCCGAGGTGACGATGAATCCGACCACGTCGATCGTCCTCGACGCGAGCCAGGCCCGCCAGGTCATCCGTCTGCTCGACGGTCTCGAGGACCACGATGACGTGCAGCAGGTCTACGCCAACGCCGAGATACCGGACGACGTCCTTGAGAGTCTTGAGAGCGTCGGCTGACGATCGCGCCGGCGCACACCGGTGAGGGTGCTCGGCGTCGATCCCGGTCTCGCGCGCACCGGCGTCGCGGTCGTCGAAGGCTCGCCCGGACACCTCGTGCTCGTCTACGCGTCGTGCATCGAGACCGTGCCGCAGACCAACGAGGCGGCGCGCCTCGCGACGTTGTTCGACCTGGTCGTCGATGCGTGCACGTCGCTGCGTCCCGACGTCGCCGCCGTCGAGGAGCTGTTCTTCTCGACGAACCGACGCACAGCGATGCGCGTCAGCGAAGCGCGCGGCGTCATCCTCTGCGCGCTCGCTCGCGAGGGTGTCGCGATCGCCGAGTACACGCCGAATCAGGTGAAGGAGGCGGTGTGTGGCTACGGTGGTGCGCGGAAACCGCAGGTCTCTCGCATGGTGGCGAGCCTGCTCGGCGTCGCCGAGATTCCCGGGCATGACGATGTCGCCGACGCGTGCGCAGTCGCGGTCTGCCATCACCATCGTGGCAGCCTCGGCGCGCTGACCGGACGCGTGGTGCAGCACAAGGAGTTGCCACTTGATCGCGCGGTGAGCAATGCTCGCGCGGCGCTCGTGCGTGCCACGCGGTGATCGCACTCCTCCGCGGCACGCTGTTCAGCGTCGGCGACGACCATGTCGTGATCGACACCGGTGGGGTCGGCTACGAGGTGTTCTGTCATCTGCGCACCATCACCACGCTGCACGCATCGCACGAGCCGGAGATCTCGCTGTACGTGCACACGAGCGTCAGCGCTGACGCGATCCGTCTCTACGGTTTCGCGACGCATGACGAGTTCCGCCTCTTCCGCCTCTTGATCGGCGTCGAGCGGATCGGGCCGAAGGCCGCGCTGGGCATCCTCGGTCGCGCCGAGCTGCCGGTGCTGGTCAAGGCGATCGCCGAGGGCGACATCGCGCTCGTCGCCACCGTCCCGGGAATCGGGCGCAAGACTGCCGAGCGAGTCATCCTCGAACTGCGCGACAAGGTCGGCTCGCTCGAGCCTCCCGGAACGCCCCATCACACATCGAGCAGCAAGGGCGACGCGGTATCGGCGGCCATCGCAGGGTTGATGGGCCTCGGCTTTCGCGAGAACGAGGCACGCGACGCGGTGACGACGATCGCGGGTGACGGCGACGCGCACGATGTCGCGGACCTCGTCGGGGCCGCATTGCGCCGGCTCGACAAGGCAGGGTCGACGCGATGACCGAGGAGCGCCTCGTCAGCCCGGAGGAGATCGAGGCGGAGCGCGTCTCCGACACAGCACTGCGGCCGCGCCACCTCGATGATTTCGTCGGCCAGGCAACCATCAAGGACCAGGTGCGCATCCTCGTCGAGGCAGCAAAGCATCGCGGCGACGCGCTCGATCACGTGCTGCTGTACGGCCCGCCGGGCCTCGGCAAGACAACGCTTGCGCAGATCATCGCCGTGGAGATGGGCGTGAACGTCCGCCTGACGAGCGGTCCGGCGCTCGAGCACCAGGGCATGCTCGCGTCGATCCTGACGAGCCTCGAGGAGCGCGACGTCTTCTTCATCGACGAGGTGCACCGTCTCAACCGCGCGGTGGAGGAGGCGCTCTATCCCGGCGATGGAGGATCTCGCGTTCGACTTCGTGGCGGGCAAGGGAGCAGGCGCGCAGACGCTGCGTCTCACGCTCAACCGATTCACCGTCATCGGCGCGACCACGCGCGCAGGTGCGCTCGGCGCCCCGCTGCGGGATCGTTTCGGCGTCACCTTCCGTCTCGACTTCTACGACACGGACGACCTCGTCGCCATCGCGAACCGCTCCGCGACTCTGCTCGGTATTACGCTCGACCCCGAGGGCGCGGCGATGATCGCGCGACGCTCGCGCGGGACGCCGCGTATCGTCAACCGCCTGCTCCGGCGCGCCCGCGACTACGCGCAGGTGCGCGCCGCGGGACACATCGATGTCGAGGTCGCAGCGGCAGCGCTCGACGTCCTGGGCATCGACTCGATCGGACTCGACGAGCTCGATCGTCGCGTGCTCGGCGTGCTCTGCGGCACGCTCGGCGGTCATGCGGTTGGCGTCCAGACCATCGCCGTCAGCGTCCAGGAAGACCCGGACACCATCGAGGACGTGGTCGAGCCGTTCCTCATCCGCAGCGGCCTGCTCGCCCGGACCTTGCGCGGTCGCCTCCCCACCGCTGCCGCATATCAGCATCTCGGACTGCCCGTCCCCGCAGGCGCGTACGGGGCGGCGGAGGCGCAGACAGCGCTCTTCGAGCGTTGAGGACTGCCGACTTCGACTACGCGCTCCCGCCCGAGCGGATCGCGCAGGAGCCGCTCGCCGAGCGCGATGCGTCGCGTCTGCTGCTCATCCGCGAGAACGGCGAGCTCGAGGATCGGTGGTTCATCGAGCTGCCCGACCTGCTGCGACCGGGCGACCTGCTGGTCGCCAACGAGACGCGGGTGCGAAATGCGCGCCTTCGCGGCGTCGATGCTCACGGACGCGAGGTCGAGCTCCTCGTGCTCGAGCGCCGGTCGGAGGGTTCGTATCTCTGCCTTGCGGGGCCGGCTCGCCTCGCTGCGCCGGGCGCGGTCATCCGCATCGGCGAACACCTGCACGCGACGGTGATCGGCCCGTCAGGTGCGCATCCCGGCGGCCGCTGGGTGACGTTCGATGCCGAGGACGCCGACGCGGCCATCGAGGCTGCGGGCGACGCGCCGCTGCCGCCGTACATCCACGAGGCGCTCGCCGACCCGAGCCGGTACCAGACGCTGTATGCCACAGGGGCGCCGGACTCCGCGGCCGCGCCGACGGCCGGGCTGCACTTCACCACGCGGGTCATGGAACGCCTGCGCGAGCGAGGCATCGGCTGGGCGACGTTGCGCCTCGATGTCGGCCTCGGCACCTTTGCTCCCATCCGCTCCGAGAGCATCGAGGACCACGAGATGCACGAGGAGCAGTACGCGCTTTCGGCCGCCACCGTCGAGGCGATCGCCACGACACGCCGCGCAAACGGACGCGTCATCGCCGTCGGCACCACCGTGGTGCGTGTCCTCGAGACGTGCGCGTCCGATAACGGTGTGCCACATGCAGGGACGGGACGTACACGCCTGTTCATCCGCCCGGGGCATCAGTTTCGCGTGGTCGACGGTTTGGTCACCAACTTCCATCAGCCCCGCTCATCGCTGCTCGTCCTGCTCAACTCGTTCGTTGGAGAGGAGCGCCGGCGCGCGGCATATTCGCATGCGCTGCAGGGCGAATATCGGTTCCTCTCCCTCGGCGATTGCATGCTCTGCTGGCGCGCTGCGTGACGCAGGCGTTCACGACGCTCGCCGCTGACGGGGCGGCGCGAACCGGTGAGTTGCGCACCGGACACGGCAGCGTTCGCACACCGGCTTTCATGCCCGTGGGGACGCACGCGACCGTCAAGGCGCTGCATCCCGACGAGGTGCGCGCGGCAGGCGTCGACATCCTCCTGTGCAACGCGTATCACCTGGCCCTGCGACCGGGGATCGATCTCATCGAGCGGGCAGGCGGGTTGCACAAATTCATGGGCTGGGACCATCCGATCCTCACCGACAGCGGCGGCTATCAACTCGTGAGCCTCGCGGAGGTCGCCGCCGTCGACGACGACGGGGCGACGTTCGTCTCGCCGTACGACGGGTCGCGTCTGCGCGTGACGCCGGAGGACGCGGTCACCAACCAGGCGCGGCTCGGCGCGGACATCCTCATGTGCCTCGACCATCCGGTCGCGCACGGGACTGCCCACGAAACCGCGCGCGACGCGACCGCCCGCACGCATCGCTGGGCCGAGCGGTGCCGCGAAGCGCACCCGGGCAACGGACAGCTGCTGTTCGGCATCGCGCAGGGCGGATTCGACGCAGCGGCACGGCGCGAGTCCGCACGGATCACGGCAGGGCTGGACTTCGATGGCATCGCCGTCGGCGGTCTCTCGGTCGGTGAACCGGTGGACACGATGCTGACCATGGCGGAGGCGAGCGTCTCCGAGCTCCCGTCCGACCGGCCGCGCTACTTCATGGGACTCGGCACCGATGCCGAGTTGCTCGCGTCGATCGGTCTGGGGATCGACATGTTCGACTGCGTGGTGCCGACGCGCCTGGCGCGCAACGGCACGGCGCTGACGCCGGACGGCCGCCTCTCGCTGCGCAACGCCGCGGCGAAGGACGACCTCCGGCCGATCGATCCCGAGTGTCCGTGCGCGGCATGCGCGCGTTTCTCGCGCTCGTACCTGCGCCACCTCTTCCAGTCCAACGAGATCCTGGCGCACCGGTTGGTCAGCCTCCACAACGTCACGCACCTCGCCCGCTTGATGGAGGAGGCCCGCGCCGCGATCCGGGGCCACGCCTTCGCGGCGTTCCGCGCCGACCGAGACGGCCGACTCAGCCTTGAGCCCCGGTAGACTGGACGGTCGGTGTTCAGGATCACGCGATTCCGTCTCGCCGTCGTCCTCCTCGTGGTGGTCGGCGCGTTCTTCATCGACGGCTACAGCCTCATCTATCGGTATTTCGTCGCCCATCAGCCGCTCGGTCAGACGCTGACCTCGACGCCGTCCTTCCTCGGGCGCGACCTCTTCATCCACAAGGGTCTCGACCTCCAGGGCGGAACTGAGCTCACGATCGAGATCTGCCACGGGTTCAACGACCCACCGGGGAGTGACTGCCGGAGCGGGCCTCCGAAGGGATCCACGCTCCAGGAGGCGCAGCAGGCGACGATCCCGATCCTCGACCTCCGCGTCAACTCACTCGGCGTCTCCGAGGCGTCGGTGCAGGCCCAGGGCGATGACCAGATCCTCGTGCAGTTGCCGGGCGTCAGCCTCAAGCAGGCGGTCCAGACGATCGGCACCACGCAGAAGCTCTACTTCGCCACCGCCGTTGCGGGTGCGCCCGATCCAACGAGCGCGTCGTTCATCGCCGACCAGCAGGGCCTGTATGACACCTCACAGTTCAGCAACCCGACGCTGTACCCGACGGGATCGCACTGGAAGATCGACAACAACCTCCAGGCGACCGACGTCAACTCGGCAACCGTCGGCCAGGACGCCACCAGCGGCGCCATCGCAGTCGACATCAACTTCAACTCGACCGGCGCGACCGAGTGGGCGAAGATCACCAACGCGGCGTACGCGGTCTATCAGACCGACCCGACCAGTCCGAACGCGCAGATCGCGATCTTCCTCGACAACGAGGTGCTCACGGCGCCGCAGGTCACGGGTGGCGGTCAGAGCAACCAGACCGAGATCACCGGCAATTTCACGTCGGACTCGGCAACCCAGCTCGCCAGCCTGATCAGCGCCGGTGCGCTGCCGGCGGACATCACCACGGTGGCGAGCACCACCGTCAGCGCAACCCTCGGCCAGCAGTCGATCACGCTCAGCCTCATCGCCGGTGCCATCGGGTTGCTGATCGTGGTCATCTTCATGATCGGCTACTACCGATTCCCGGGCGTGCTCGCGACCGCCGCCCTGTTCATCTACGCAGCGATCGTGCTGGCGCTCTTCAAGCTCATCCCGGTGACGCTCAGCCTCGCCGGACTGGCGGGCTTCGTGCTCAGTGTGGGAATGGCGGTCGATGCCAACGTGCTCATATTCGAACGCACCCGTGACGAGTTACGCCATGGGAGAAGTGTGCCCGTCGCCGTCGAGACCGGCTTCCGGCGGGCATTTCCTGCCATTCGTGACAGCAACATCTCGACCCTGATCACGTGCGCGATCCTGGCGTTCTTCGGCACCGACGTCATTCGCGGATTCGCCATCACGCTGGCCATCGGCGTCATCGTGTCGTTCTTCACGGCGATCACCATCACGCGGTCGTTGTTCGCATGGGTGCTGAGCTGGAAGATGGGACGCAACCCTCGTCTGTACACGGAGATCCACGAGGAGTTCATCGAGCATCCACCGCGGGGTCGGTTCGATATCGTCAAGAACCGCAACTGGTTCTTCCTCGGATCGCTGGCGGTCATCATCCCGGGCATCCTGGCGATCATCTTCTGGGGCTTCAACCTCGGCATCGACTTCCGTGGCGGCAACGTCATCGATGTCGGGCTGAAGGGCACGGTCACTCAGGCGCAAGTGCAGAACGTCGTCGACAGCGTCGCGTCGGATCTCCGGCCGGGAGTGCAGACGCAGGGCGCACCCAACGACGGCGTCAGCAACTTCGCCATCTCGACGCTGCCGTCGGACACCGAGCGGCTGCTCGAGATCGACAACGCGTTGAACGCCAAGTTCACGATCGCTACCGACTCCAAGGGGAATCCCGACGTCAGCTTCCAACAGGTCGGGCCGACCATCGCCGCGAGCCTCGTGACGGGCGCGATCATCATGATCCTCGTCTCGGCCGCGGCAATCGCCATCTATCTGGCGTTCGCGTTCCGCCGCCAGCGCGCGATCTCCCCGTGGCGCTTCTCCGTGTGCGCGTTCTTCAAACTCCTGCACGATGTCTTCGTCCTGGCCGGCATCTGGGCGATCCTGGGACACTTCACCGACTTAGGCCAGGTCGACTCACTCTTTGTCACGGCTGTGCTCACGTCGGTCGCGTTTTCCATTCACGACACCATCGTGGTCTTCGATCGCGTCCGCGAGAACCTGCGCGTCGGGCCTCGATTGACGTTCGACCAGGTCATCAACCTCTCGACGGTGCAGACCATGACGCGTTCGCTGAACACGTCGCTCACTGTCGTGTTCGTGCTGCTCTCCCTGGTCATCTTCGGCGGCGATTCCATCCGCGGTTTCGTGCTCGCACTGCTCATCGGGATCGTCTCCGGAACGTACAGCTCGATCTTCAATGCGAGCACCCTGCTCGTCGCGTGGGACAAGGCGCGGGCCTCGCGCGCAACTGCACCACCGACCGGCCGGAGACGGGTGACCACACGGACTGCGTGATCGCGTAAGCGCCTTACGGTGCAGCGTCCTTACATATGAACAACGACAACGCCAGCGTTTCGGGCATCGCCGACGCGATCCGCCCCTCGCTGTCCCATCTGGGGCTCGAACTCGTCGACGTGCAATGGGCCGGCCACGGTCGCGGTGCGGTGCTCCGGCTGGTCATCGACCGCGACGACGGCGGTGTCACCCTCGACGACTGCGAGCGCGCGTCCAACGCCGCGTCGGCGGTGCTCGACGTGTACGACCCGATCGATCACGCCTACCGGCTCGAGGTCAGTTCCCCGGGTGCCGAGCGTCCGATCCGCACTCCGGAGGGATGGGTCGCGGCAGTCGGACGACGCGTCAACGTCCGCCTGCGCGAGGGTGATGCCGAGCTCGTGCTCGAGGGCAAGCTCGTGTCGGTCGCAGGAACGCAGGCGGAGATCCAGATCCGCAACCGCCAGACCACTCGCGTGACTGCGTTCGACCTCGGCGCCGTGCTCGCGGCGCGGATCGTCGTCGACATCTGATGGCCGCGCCGACCGTGACCCTGAGCGCGCTTCGGGACCTTGCCGCAGCGACGCCGCTGACAGAGGCCGACATCACGGGCGCGGTCGAGGATGGCGTCGTCGCCACGTACCGCCGCCTCGTGGACGACGACCCACGCGTCCGCGCTCGCGTTAGCCTCGACTCCGGAACGTTCGCCGTCTATCGCATCGGCGACGATGGCGTCGAGGAGGCGATCGAGGTCACCGTCCCCGACTTCGCCCGCCAGGCCGCGGCAGCCGCGCGCACCGCGGTCGCCGAACGCCTGACCGGCATCGAGCGCCGGCGCATCCTCGGCGAGGCGTCGAACCAGCGCGGCGTCCTGCGCGACGCCATCATCGAGCGCCGTCTCGGCAGCATCTGGTACCTCGACGCCGCCGGTGTCCCGGGAATGCTGCCGCCGGAGGAGCAGATCCCGGGCGAGCGGCTGGCGATTCGCGACCACGTCAAGGTGGTGATCGTCGAAGGACGCAGACGTGGGCCCGATGCCCTGGTCGTCGTCTCACGCTCGCACCCGCAGCTCGTGCAGCGGCTGATGGAGCAGGAGGTGCCCGAGCTGACCAGCGGCCAGGTGGTGATCCGGGCGATCGCCCGCGACCCCGGACGGCGCACCAAGGTGGCAGTCGATGCGCCCGACGGTGACGTCGACCCCCAGGGAGCGTGCATCGGCCGCAACGGGGTCCGCCAGCGGGCGGTCACGTCCGAGCTTGGTGAGGAGCAGGTCCAGATCGTCGCCTGGTCCTCCGACCCGGCGACCTTCGTCATGAACTCGCTCATCCCCGCGGTCGCGGAGGGGGTCGAGCTGGACCTGGAGACCCGAACCGCGCATATCGCGGTCGCCGCCGATCAGCTCTCCCTGGCGATCGGCCGCGGCGGCGAGAACGCACGCCTCGCGGCCAAGCTGACCGGCTGGCGGATCGACATCCGCAGCAGCGGCGGCTCCGAGAGCGAGCGACCCGGAGACGATCGGCCCGACGACCGGCCCACAGGTCAGTCCGACGATGAGTCCGACGCCCAGCCCATGGACCAGTGAACGCCGATGCCCGAACACACGCCGCTTCGCACCTGCACCGGCTGCCGGCGGGTTCGCCCGCGAGCTGAGCTGATCCGCCTGGCGGTCGCCGCCTCGACCGGGCAGGTTACCCTTGACCCGACCGGACGCTACCCCGGCCGCGGCGCGTATCTCTGCCGCGAAACGGGTATCACCTGTCTACGCCAGTCACGGCGGCACCGATCTCTCGCGCGCTCGCTTCGGGTCGGGGATGATGTAATCGACGAGCCCAGCCTCGCATCAGCGCTGCGGGAGCTCGGCATGGAGGAATCGACATAGCCACGGTAAAGAAGGTCACCCTGCCGGCAGGGCTCACGGTCGCCGAACTCGCCGAACGCCTCGGCGTCTCGGGCGCCCAGCTCATCAAGTACCTGATGAGCAACGGTGTCATGGCCGCGCTCAACCAGTCGGTGGACTTCGACACCGCGGCGCTCGCCGCCGATCACTTCGGCTTCGAGGCGGAATCCGAGGAAGCGGTCGCCGAGCAGGCCAAGGACGGCTCGGCTGCCGGGGGCAGGCGCAAGCACCCCTTGATCGATCTCTCCGGTGCCGCACCGGGGACGCTCGTCTCCCGGCCGCCGATCGTCGCGGTGCTCGGCCACGTCGACCACGGCAAGACCTCGCTGCTTGACGCTGTGCGCAAGACGAAGGTTGCCGCAGGCGAGGCGGGCGGGATCACCCAGGTGATCAGCGCGTACCAGGTCGAGCGCAACCACCGCCTGATCACGTTCATCGACACCCCGGGCCATGCCGCCTTCACGGCGATGCGCGCCCGCGGAGCAGACGTGACTGACGTGGCGATTCTGGTCGTGGCCGCCGATGACGGAGTCATGCCCCAGACCGAGGAGGCCATCCAGCACATCCACGCCGCGGGTGTCCCCATCGTCGTGGCGATGAACAAGATGGACAAGGACGGTGTCAACCCGGATCGCGCGCTCCAGCAACTCGCCGACCGCGGCGTCGTTGCCGAGCAGCCCTACGGCGGCGATGTGCCGGTCGTGCGGACCAGCGCCCGTACCGGCGTGGGCATCGACGACCTGCTCGAAAGCGTGCTGACCGTCTCCGACATCCTGGTCGAGCCGAAGGCAGACCCGAGCGGCCGCGCCGTGGGAACGGTCATCGACTCGCACCTCGAGCGTGGTCGCGGGGCGATTGCCACGCTCGTGGTTCAGAACGGCACGCTTCGCATCGGCGACAACATCGTCGCCGGCTCCGCGTTCGGCAAGGTGCGCGCGCTGATCGACGACACCGGCAAGCGCATCAAGGAAGCCGGGCCGAGCACGCCCGTCGTGGTCACCGGTCTCTCCGAGGTGTTGATGGCCGGCGAGATCTTCGAGGTCGTCGAGACCGAGAAGGGCGCGCGATCCAAGGCCGAGCAGCGCGGCTTCGCCGAGAAGCAGCGCCTGGCGCAACCAGTGCGGCGCATCACACTGGCCGATCTCGCCCAGAACCTCTCCGAGAGCGACATGAAGAGCCTCAACCTCGTGCTCAAGGCCGAGGCAAACGGCTCGCTGGAGGCCCTGCGCAGCCAGATCACGCAGATCCAGGACCCTACCGTCAAGATCACGGTGGTCGGCGAGGGCGTCGGCGCGGTGAGCGAGTCCGACGTCAACCTCGCTGCCGTCACCGACGCGATCGTCATCGGTTTCAACGTCCGCCCCGACGACCATGCCAAGGCCGCCGCCGAGGATCAGGGCGTCGATGTCCGCTACTACGACGTCGTCTACCAGGTGACCGACGACATCGAGAAGGCGGTCAAGGGCCTGTACCAGCCGACCATGATCGAGGTCACGCAGGGCCGTGCCGAAGTCCGCAAGGTCTACCAGGTCGACGGCAAACCGGCGATCGCCGGCTCGCACGTCCTCGACGGCCGGATCACCCGCAACGCAACCTGCCGGGTCCTGCGCGACAACAAGGAGATCGCGCAAAGCCGCATCGACGCGCTCAAGCGCTTCAAGGACGACGTCCGCGAGGTGCAGCACGGGTACGACTGCGGCATCACGCTGGCGGACTTCAGCGACTTCCACGAAGGCGACATCCTCGAGGCCTTCACGATGGAGCAGCAGAACGCATGACCCTGCGGTCGGGCGCTCGCAGCCCGCGCCGCGAACGAGTGGGGGAACAGCTACGGGAGGAACTCTCGGCGATGATCCTCACCGAGATGAAGGACCCACGCGTCCGGCTCGCGTCCATCTCGCGCGTCCGCTGCAGCCCTGATCTCCGCGAGGCGTGGCTGTCGGTGAGCGCGCTCGGCGATGATGCGGAACGCCAGAACGTCGTCGAAACCCTCACGCGCGCTGAGGGATTCCTGCGCGGCCAGCTCGGCCGCCGCCTCGAGAACCTGCGGAGTATCCCCCGACTCCACTTCGAGCTCGACGAGTTGATCGCGTACGGCGTGAGGGTGAGCACGCTCCTGAGAGACCTCGAGGCGGAACGTCCGGTCGAGGCAGCCGTGGAGGTCCCCGAATGAGCGTCGCCGCACCCGCTGTCTGGCCGAGCATCGAAGACGTCATCGATCCCATCCGCACGATCGTCGAGGGCACCGATCAGATCACGTGCCTCGCCCACAAGGACGCCGACGCCGACAGCCTTGGTTCGGCGCTGGGGTTCGCGCTCGCGCTGCGGGCGTCGGGACGGAAGGTCCGTGTCGTCGTCCCCGAGCCGATTCCGCGACTGCTCGAGCATCTCCCCGGGTTCGAGACGGTCGAGACCGGCGGCGCCCCGCTTGGCGACACCGTCTTCACCTTCGATTGCGCAACCCTCACGCGCTTCGGCGAGCGCCGCGCCGAGGTGGAGCAGGCGACGACGGTGGTCAACATCGACCACCACCTCAGCAACACCGCGTTCGGGACGATCAATCTCGTCGACGCGTCCGCGAGCGCGACCGGCCAGGTCGTCTACAAGCTGCTCACCATGCTCGGTGCGCCGATCAGCGCCGACACGGCAACGAACCTCTATGCGGCACTGCTCACCGATACAGGCGGCTTCCGCCACGAGAACACGACTGAGGCCGCGCTGCGCCTTGGCGCATCGCTTGTCGCCGCCGGTGCGGATCCGGGCTGGGTGGCCTTGAAGAGCTACAAGTCGCGCTCTCTCGCGCAGGTCCAGCTCGAGGGCCTGAGCATCGCCGGCATGCACTCCGAGATGGACGGGCGTCTGCTCTGGTCCGAGGTCACCGGCGCGATGCTTGACCAGGCCGGTGCCGACATGCAGGATTCCGAGGGCATCATCGACGCGCTCCAGAGCATCGGCACCATGGAGATCGCCGTCCTCATCAAAGAGACCGCCCCCGACCGCATCAAGATCAGCGTGCGGACGCGCGAGCCATTTGACGCGACCGACGTCTGCACACCGTTCGGAGGCGGAGGTCATCGGCGCGCCGCGGGCGCAGAGCTCGCGAGCTCCCTGCCTGACGCGCGCCGCAGGGTGCTCGAGGTTGCGCGCCGGCTGATCGAAAGCACGCGGTGACCGGCGTCGCCACCGCCGGTGCCGGACCGCGGCCCGGATCTGCGCTCGCGCGCAGGGGCGGGGTCCTCCCGCTCGACAAGCCGGCCGGCATCACCTCGTTCGACGCCGTCCGCCAGGTGCGCCGGATTCTCGGCGAGCGCCGCGTCGGCCACGCCGGCACGCTCGACCCGACGGCGACCGGGCTGCTGCCCATATGCGTGGGGCGCACGACACGCTTCGTCGACTACTTCCACGCTCAGCCGAAGACCTATCACTGCGTCGTCCGCCTCGGCGAGCGAAGCGATACCGGCGACACCGAGGGCGTCGTCACCCCCGGCGGCGACGCGAGCGCCCTCGAAGCGTCCGAGATCAAAACCCAGCTGGAGCGCCTGACCGGCGAGATCGACCAGATTCCGCCGATGCACTCCGCGGTGCGCCACGAGGGGCGCCACCTCTACGAGCTTGCCCGGGCGGGTGAGGAGGTCGTCCGCGAACCGCGACGCGTGACCATCCACTCGGCCGAGCTGGTCGACTTCCGGCCCGGAGCCGTCGCCGAGATCGAGATCATGGTGGTCAGCGGGAAGGGCGCGTACATGCGGGTGCTCGCATCCGACCTCGGCGATGCGCTGGGCACCGGCGGCCTCCTCGGCTGGCTCTCACGCACGAGCTACGGCACGCTGCAGCTCGCCGCGTCGATCTCGCTCGACGCGCTCGGTGCCATGGACGACCCATGGCCGGCGCTGCTGCCTCCCGAGGTCGCGGTCGCCCACCTGCCCCAGGTGAACCTCGGGCCTGCGCAGGTGCAGCAGGTGCGCCGTGGCCAATCCGTGTGGCTCCCGCGCACCGTCCTGCCGGATGTGGCGGGGGAGTGCCGGATCCACGATCCGAGCGGCGAGCTCGTCGGGATCGGCGAGCTCAACGGCGGGTTGCTGCGGCCGACCAAGGTGCTCACCGCCTGACGTCACGATGGAACTCTTCCACGAGCTCCCCGTACGGGAGGCGGGCGGCGATGGGTCGGTGGTCACGATCGGCAGCTTCGACGGCGTGCACATCGGGCACCGCCGCCTGATCCGTCGGGTGCGCGAGGCCGCGGATCGCGCCGGACTGCGATCCACCGTGGTCACCTTCGACCCCCACCCACGCTGCGTGGTCGACCCCTCGGGCTGCCCGCCGATGCTCTCGAGCCTCGCTGAGCGGGTGGACCTCCTCGAGCTCGCCGGCGCCCAGCGGGTCGTCGTGCTCGCCTTCACGAAGGAGCTCCGGACGTGGAGCGCAGCGCGCTTCGCCGATGCACTCGTCGAGCGACTCGGGATGCGCCGTCTCCTCGTCGGCCCGGGCTTCGCGCTCGGGCGCGGCCGCGAGGGGACCGTCGAGTTCCTGCGTGATCTGGGCCGCGAGCGTGGCTTCGTCGTGACCAGCGTCGCCCCCTCGCTGCGCGGCGGCGCCGTGGTGTCGTCCGGGCGGATCCGCGATTCGATCGCCTCGGGAAGGTTCGGCGAGGCGATCGCGATGCTCGGCAGGCCATATGTCCTCGAGGGTCCGGTGGCCCGAGGTGACGGTCGCGGCGCCGGCCTCGGCGTGCCGACCGCGAACCTCCGCGTCGACCCCGGTCGGTGCATCCCGGCAGCCGGCGTGTACGCGGGATGGCTCGATGCCGGGGACGGCTGGCGGCCGGCGGCCACCGGCATCGGGACGCGGCCGACGTTCGGCGGAGGATCGGTCACCGTCGAGGCCCACGTGCTCGACTTCGACGGTGATCTCTACGACCGCACGGTGCGCCTGGCGCTGGTCCGCCGGCTGCGTCCGGAGCTCGCGTTCGAATCGGTCGCCGCACTCGTGACAGCCATGGCACGTGATGTCGCCCGGACCCGCCACGTTCTGGCGCACTCGCAGCCCCCGAGGTGACCCGCGACGCGTTCGTCGTCCTGAACCCGGCAAGCGCGGGTGGCCGGACCCTGCGCCGCTGGCCGGCGACGATGCGTGCGCTCCAGGCCGCGGGCGTCAGCTTCGAGGTGCACCGTACGGCAGGCCCAGGCGACGCCACCCACGCGGTTCGGACCGCGCTGGAACAAGGCCGCCGGACGATCGTCGCCGTCGGCGGCGACGGGACGCTCAACGAGGTGGTCAACGGGTTCTTCGGTGCCGATGGCGCACCGATCGGCGGCGACGCGATGCTCGCGCTGCTCCCGAGCGGCACCGGCGGGGACTTCCGCAAGGCGGTCGGGATCCCGAGCGACATCGAGGCCGCAGCGCGGCTCATCGCCGTCGCCTCGGTGCGCCACATCGATGCCGGCCGCATCGAGTTCGCCGGCGGCGTGCAGCGTTTCTTCATCAACATCGCCGACTGCGGCATGGGCGGCGAGGTCGTGGCGCGCGTGAATCGCAACACCTACAAGGCGGGTGGCGCCCGTGGCTCCGCGATGTTTCTCGGCACGGCACTGACGACGCTGCTCAGCTTCACCTCACGCAACGCGCGCATCGAGATCGACGGCACGCTGATCGAGCGCGACGTGCGCAGCGTCGTGATCGCCAACGGCCGGTATTTTGGGGGCGGCATGCACGTTGCGCCGAACGCGGTGCTCGACGACGGCCAGTTCGACATCGTGATCATCGCCGAGACCGGGCGCACGCGCGCGCTGTCGGGGATCGCGTCGCTCTATCGGGGCCGGCACCTCAACCGGCGCGAGGTCGAGGTGTTCCGCGCGCGGACAGTACGGGTCTCCTGCGACGGCGATCCGATGCTCTTCGACACCGACGGCGAGCAGGTCGGCACCACGCCGGCGACGCTCACCTGTCTGCCCGACGCGATCACCCTCTGCGTGCCCGAATCGCGCGGAGGCCGCTCGCCGTCGATCTCCTGTTAGACTTGCGGCGAACAATCGTGCCAATCGTCAGATCCAAATCCGAGATCATCGCGGAGCATCGGCGCCACGAAACGGACACCGGCTCCACCGAGGTCCAGGTAGCCGTGCTGAGTGAGCGTGTCAGCTCGCTCACCGAACACCTCCGCGGTCACCCCAAAGACCATGCGTCGCGCCGTGGGCTGCTGAAGCTCGTCGGACAGCGCCGCCGGTTGCTCGATTATCTGTCGCGCAATGACGTCGAGCGCTACCGCGCGCTGATCGCGCGCCTCGGTCTGCGCCGGTAGTGTCAGTCGCGCGGACATATCAGACACCAACAACACACACCATCAACCGACCCGGAGCCGGCATCGTTCGGCGACGTCGCACTCACAGGTGAGACGTTGGGGTCCGTGCATCAGGAAGCGGTGCCGCAGCTGCAGCGCGAGCCGACATATCTGATGCCCAGCCTCCAACACCTCATCTCTGCAGAGCGCGGCGACGTGGAGACGTTTCGGCGCGGGTCACCCACAGGAGACACGCGTGGCCATCCCCGACAATCTCAAGAAAACATTTGAAACGGACTTCTGCGGCCGGCCGCTGATCGTCGAGACCGGATACATCGCCGAGCAGGCGAACGGCGCAGTGATGCTGCGCTGCGGTGACACGGTGATCCTCGTCACCGCGGTTGCATCAAAGGCACCGCGCGAGGGCATCGACTTCTTCCCGCTGACGTGCGACTACGAGGAGAAGCTCTACGCGGTCGGGCGCATCCCCGGATCGTTCCCCCGCCGCGAGGGCAGGCCGAGTGAGGCCGCGGTCATCACGAGCCGGATGATCGACCGCCCGATGCGGCCGCTCTTCCCCAAGGACTTCCGCAACGACGTGCAGATCGTCGCAACGGTGCTCAGCTCCGACCAGGAGCAGGACCCGGCGACGCTCGCGGTCACCGGCGCGTCGTGCGCGTTGCAGATCAGCGGCATCCCGCACGGCGGCCCGGTCGCGTGCGTGCGCGTCGGCATGCTCGATGGCGAGCTGCTGCTCAATCCGACACTCACGCAGATCCACGAGTCCGCGCTCGACCTGATCGTTGCGGGCACGTACGACGCCATCGTCATGGTCGAGGCGGGCGCGCATCAGATCACCGAGCAGAAGATGCTCGAGGCACTGCGTCTCGCGCATGACGAGATCCGCAAGCTCGTCGAGTTCCAGCGCGGCCTGCACGACGCGATCGGCAAGCCCACCATGAGCTATCCGTCGACCAAGGTCTCCCAGGAGATCGTCGATGCCGTGCACGAGCACGTTGCATCCCGCGTCGGCGACGCGGCACGCAATCCGCACAAGGCATCTCGCGAGGCGGCCCTCGACGAGCTCCAGGCGGAGACCGCATCAGCGCTCGAGGCGCGCTTCCCCGACGGGCGCTCGGACATCGGCAAGGCGTACGAGTCCGAGGTCAAGAAGGCCGTGCGCAACGCGATCCTCAATGAGGGCATCCGTCCGGACGGCCGCCGCACCGACGAGATCCGGCCCATCTGGTGCGAGGTCGGCGTGTTGCCGCGTGCGCACGGATCGGCGCTCTTCACCCGCGGTCAGACACAGGCGCTGTCCGTGGTGACGATCGGTTCTGGTCAGGATCAGCAGAAAATCGACGGTCTCGGCCTCGAGAACTTCAAGCGGTTCATGCACCAGTACAACTTCCCGCCGTACTCGGTCGGCGAGGCGCGCCCGCTCCGTACCCCCGGGCGTCGCGAGATCGGTCACGGTGCGCTCGCGGAGCGCGCGGTGCACAACGTCATGCCGGAGGATGAGGCGTTCCCGTACGTCGTCCGCATCGTCACCGAAATCCTCTCGAGCAACGGCTCGACGTCGATGGCCTCGGTGTGCGGTTCGTGCCTCGCGCTCATGGACGCCGGCGTCCCGCTGGTCGCGCCGGTTGCCGGTATCGCGATGGGGCTCATCACCGACGAAGGCGCCGAGCACGCCGCGATCCTCAGTGACATCCAGGGCATGGAGGACGCGCTCGGCGACATGGACTTCAAGGTCGCCGGCTCGGAAGCAGGCATCACCGCCATGCAGATGGACTGCAAGATCAAGGGCCTCAGCTGGGACCTGATGGAGCGCGCGCTCGAGCAGGCTCGCCAGGGACGCCTCCACATCCTCGGCAAGATGCGCGAGGCGCTGGCGTCGCCGCGTACCGAGCTGAGCCAGTGGGCGCCTCGTATCGAGGTGATCAACATCAACCCCGACAAGATCCGCGACATCATCGGCCCGGGCGGCAAGATGATCCGCAAGATCGTCGAGGAGACCGGCTGCCAGATCGACGTCGAGGATGACGGGCGCGTGTTCATCGCGTCCGCCAACGCCGCGGCGCGCGAGCAGGCGATGGCGATGATCCACGACCTCACCGACGACATCGAGATCGGCCGGATCTACAAGGGCAAGGTCTCCCGCCTCATGGGCTTCGGCGCGTTCGTCGAGATCATGCCGAAGAAGGAAGGGCTCGTCCGCATCGGTCAGCTTGCCGAGCACCATGTCGACAAGGTCGAGGACGTCGTCAACGTCGGCGACGAGATCATGGTCAAGGTGATCGAGGTCGATGATCGCGGGCGGGTCAACCTCTCGCGGCGCGAGGCGATCCGTGACCTCTCCCGTCAGCAGCAGGAAGCCGCGGGCAACGGCGCCGGCGGGCCGGCGTAGCGGGCACAACGATGCGGGCCGACCGACCGTCGGTCGCCATCGTCGGGGCGACGGGAGCCGCCGGCGGCACGCTCGTGCGCGTGCTCGCTGAGCGGGCTTTCCCGGCCGCCGAGCTGCACCTGTTCGCGAGCGCAAAGAGCGCGGGCCGGCACGTGACGACGCACCTCGGCGATCTCGAGGTGCGCGCCTTGAGCGACGACGCCTTGCGGGGCAACGACATCGTGTTCTTCGCGGCGGGGGCGGCGACCTCGCGGCGGCAGGCTCCGCGTGTCGCGGGCGCGGGCGGTGTGGCCGTCGACAAGTCGAGCGCGTTCCGCATGGACCCGGCAGTCCCGCTGGTCGTCCCCGAAGTCAACCCCGCGACGCTGGCGAACCATCGCGGCATCGTCGCCAACCCCAACTGCGTCGCGATCCCACTGAGCATCGTGCTGGCGCCGATCGACCGCGAGTACGGGCTGCGCCAGGTCACGGTCGCGACGTACCAGGCCGCAACAGGCGCCGGCAAGGGCCTCGCCCGCGAGCTCGAGACTCAAACTCGCGATGCGGCTGCCGGAACGGAGCTGGTCGCCGAGGTGTACCCCCACGTCCTGCACGGCAATGTCGTCCCGGGTGGATGGGCGATGGAAGGTGCCGACACCGAGGAGGAGGTCAAGGTCATCGCCGAGACCCGCCGTGTCCTCGATCGTCCCGACCTCCGGATGAGCGTGACCACCGTGCGCGTTCCGGTCGCGGTCGGCCACAGCGCCGCCGTCTGGGTGGAGCTGGACGGTGCCGCTCCACCCGACGCGGTTCGCGCGCTGCTGGCGAGCTCCCCGGGCATCCTCGTCGTCGACGATCCGGCCGCGCAGCGCTATCCCACTCCACGCGATGCTGCCGGCACCGACGACGTGCACGTCGGGCGCATACGCCGCGATACCGGACGCGACAACGGGATCGCGTTGTTCTTCAGCGCCGACAACCTGCGCAAGGGTGCGGCGACCAACGCCGTCCAGGTCGCCGAGCTGGTGCTCGCCAGCCGATGATCACCACCGCACACACGACCGCTGGCGGGGCGCCACGACGCCTCGGTGCGGCGCACTAGAATCCTGCAATGGCGGCGACGACCGAAGAGGTCCTCGAGCTCCACGGGCGTGTTCGCGAGTGCACGGCGTGCCCGCTGCATCTCACCCGCACGCTTGCAGTCCCGGGCTACGGGCCGGTGACCGCGCGGGTGATGGCCATCGGCGAGGCACCGGGAGAAAACGAGGACCGTGAAGGGAAACCCTTCGTCGGCGCGGCCGGACGCCTGCTCACATCGCTTCTCGAGTCGGTCGGTCTCGACCGTCGCGACATCTACATCACCAACATCATCAAGTGCCGCCCGCCGCGCAATCGCGACCCCGAACCGCTTGAAGTCGAGGCGTGCAGCCACTTTCTTGATGAGCAGATCGCCTTGCTCCAGCCGGACGTGATCCTGCTGCTGGGACGGCATGCGCTGATGCGTCTGCTCCCGGATGCGGGCGGGATCTCCCGCCTGCACGGTGAGCGGGTGCAACGTGACGACCGCGTATACGTGCCGCTGTACCACCCTGCGGCCGCTCTCTACAACGGGTCGCTCAAGGACACCCTCGAGGCCGACATGCGCCGCGTGCGCGGCTACCTCAACGATGCCGAGGCGGCTCGCGCGCGCCGAGCGGGCGGTGCGACGGGATCGGAGATGCGCGCAGTCGCGGCCGCGGCCGGTGGCGATCAGATGGACCTCTTTTGAGCGATACAGTCGGGCCGGGACAGCTGACGCTGGTCCCGCTCGGCGGACTCGGCGAGATCGGTCGCAACATGCTCGCGCTCTGCTGGGGCGACGACATCGTGATCGTCGACACCGGGCTGATGTTTCCGGAGCAGGAGATGCTCGGCATCGACCTGGTGATCCCCGACATCCAGTGGTTGCTCGACCGAGTCGGGCAGATCCGTGGCATCGTCCTGACCCACGGCCACGAGGACCACATCGGCGCGCTGCCGTACGTGCTCCCACGGCTCCCCGTGCCCGTCTACGGCACTGGCCTGACCCTCGGGTTCCTGCGCAACAAGCTCAAAGAGCACGGGCTCATCGAGACGACCGAGTTGCACACCGTGCGTCCCGGCGACTCGCGGACTCTCGGCTGCTTCGAGGTCGAGTGGGTGCACGCGACGCACTCGATCCCGGACGCGTGCGCGCTGATCATCAGGACACCCGCGGGCGTCGTCGTCCACACCGGAGATTTCAAGATCGACAGCACGCCCGTGCAGGGCGAGCCGCCGGATCTCGCGCGGCTCGCGCGCATCGGCGACGAGGGCGTCCTGCTCCTGCTGAGCGACAGCACCAACGTGGAGCAGGAGGGAACGACGCCGAGCGAGCGCACCGTCGGCGAGGGACTCGCGCCGATTTTCGACGGCGCCGAAGGGCGCATCGTGATGGCGACGTTCGCATCGAACATCTCGCGCCTGCAGCAGGCGATCGGCGCCGCACAGGCAAGTGGGCGCCGCTGTTTCATCGTCGGTCGCTCGATGCTCAAGAACACCAAGGTGGCGGAGGAACTCGGCTATCTCCATGTGCCGCCGGGCATGTTCGTGACCCCGAAAGAGCACGAGACCATCCCCGACAAGGAGCTCGCGATCCTCTGCACCGGCGCTCAGGGTGAGCCGCTGTCCGCGCTCGTTCGGATCGCAGCCGGGGAGCATCGAATGGTGAGCCTGCACGAGCGCGACACGGTGATCATCAGCGCAAATCCCATTCCCGGCAACGAGGAATCGGTGCACCGCACCATCAACAACCTCTACCGGCGGGGCGTGCGCGTCTTCAACTCCTCGCGCCACAAGGTGCATGCATCCGGACACGCGAGCCGCGAGGAATTGAAGATCCTGCTGACGTTGACACGCCCGCGGTATTTCATTCCCGTGCACGGTGAGTACCGCCATCTCGCGTTGCACGCAGCGCTCGCGCGCTCGGTCGGCATTCCCGCGGACCGCGTCATGCCGATCGACAACGGCACCGTCGTCACGTTCGACGAGCATGGTGCCCATCAGACGGGGGAGAAGGTTCGCTGCGGGTATGTCTACGTCGACGGGCTGAGCATCGAGGAGGCGGGAGACGTCGTGTTCCGCGACCGCCAGCAGCTCGCCCAGGACGGCGTCATCCTCGTCGTCGTCACGGTCGAGCGCTCGAGCGGGGCAGTCGTCGCCGGACCGGATCTCGTGTCGCGAGGATTCGTCGCGGACGACGCTGACGCACTCTTCGACGAGGCGCGAGAGCACGTGCTGTCGCTGGTCGCGCGGCTGACCCCCGATGCGGGCTACACCGCATGGCAGGGTGCGATCCACGAGGGCCTCTCGCGTTTTCTCTACAAGAAGACGAAGCGCCGCCCGCTCATCCTGCCGCTCGTGTCCGAGGTCTGACGGGACCGGCTCCGGTCACAAACCGACAACGCGGGGCCGCTCGGCGCCGCCGTTTTCGTACTGTCAGCACCCATGCACAAAGACGCCGACGGCAACTGGGTCGCGGACCTCGATCCGGCACCTGACGCCATACCGGTGACAGGCATCACGCCCGGCTCGACGCCGCCGCCACCAGGCACCACGCCCGACTCGACGCTGCCGCCACCAGGCGCCGCGCCGGCCTCGGCATTGCCACCGCCACCGCCGTCCGCGGAGCCCGCGGGCGCCGGGTTCGCGCTGCCCTCAGGAGTTGCGCCGGCATCCGCCACACCGACGGCGGCACCGCGGCGCGGGCGCCGGGGCGGACTCAAGGGTGGTATTGCCGCGATCGGGATCGCGATCGTTGTCATCGCCATCAAGGTGTTCCTGTTCTCCGGGGCGGCGCGGATCATCTCGGTCGCCACAACGCAGACCTATCACGAGCCGACGACGATCTCCGGCGACGCGCAGAGCTCCAACTCGTCGATCGTCGCCACGGTCAACCAGCTCAAGGACGGCATCCAGCTGCCGGCGCTCCAGGGTGGGCACACCGAGGGCGCGGGCTACACCGATGCTCAGGGCGACCTCGACTACCTGTTCGTGCTGGCGCAGGACAACGCAAACAGCGATTCAGCGCGGCCGGGCGTGAACATGGCCTCGCTCTTCGGAGGAGTCGAGGGGACCACGGTGTCGCCGTCGACGACGTCGAATTTCAACGGCATCAACCTGGAGTGCGCGACGGTGACAGACACGACCGGCACCAACGTGCCGCTCAACGCCTGTGACTGGTACAACGCCGACGCGTTCGGGCTGTTCGTCGACTACAAGTCCACGAGCCTGAGCACGACGCAGCAGCTGGAGACCTCGCTGCTGACAACGATGACCAAATAGCGCCCGATCAGACGGGAGGCTGCGGGTCGTACTGGATGCCGCGACGGACGGACCTGGCGCGCTCGGGGGAGTGGAGGCGGGCGACCAGGTGGAGCGCCATGTCGATCCCAGCTGAGACCCCGGCGGCCGTGATGATCGCCCCGGTATCGACGAAGCGATCCTCCGGCCGGACCTCGATGGTCGGATCGAGCTGCGCGAGGCGGTCGAGCGACCCCCAGTGCGATGTCGCCGGACGGTCCCGGAGCAGCCCGGCTGCGGCGAAGACGAGTGAGCCGGTGCAGACGCTCGTCATCAGTGTTCCGGCAGACGCAAGCCCGCGCAGGCGCTCGTGGATGGGATCGTCGGGCTCGAGCTGGGACCGGGTGCCTCTGCCCCCCGGGTAGACGAGCACATCGAGGCTCGGGGTGTCCTGCCAGACGCGATCTGGAAGGACACGCAGTCCTTTGGCGCACGCCACCGGCGCGAGGTCATCGGCAACGGTGAACACGGTCACGCCGTCGTCCGGCCACTCGCGCGCCCAGAAGGAGAGGACCTCCCAGGGCCCGGCGAAGTCCAGTTCCTCGGCGTCAGGGAAGAGCGCGATGCCGATGTCCATGCGCCGAATGATGGCGACGGAGCGTCGGCCGGTGCTGCTGGGCCTGGCGAGAAAAGGTCACCGCGACAACACATACGTGTAGTATGGGCACGGATGTTCGTATTGCCCAGCTGCCCCGAACGAGGGGACGACGCGCGCGCCGGCGCTCTTGTGGAGGCCGATTTGCTGATAGCATCCGACCCGATCAAGGGGCCCCGGTAGCCCGTCTTCCACGCGTCTCACATCGAGTTCATGTAATGGCTCGCTCCGCCCCAACCCGGCCACCGCGCAAGCGTCAGCGCAGCACAGGATCCAGGCGTCCTGCCGCACGTCCACGCGCTCGCGCTGCCGCGCCTTCGCGCGGTCCGCTCCTGCATCGCGACCTCCGACGCGAGCTCACCGGGATCGGATCGATCGGAGCCGGTGTCATCCTCGCCGCGGTCCTCTTCCTGCCCGGCGGCGGGGCAGTGGCCGGACCGGTGCACGACGGCCTGTTCACCGCGTTCGGGATCGGCGCCTGGATCGGGGTCGCCGGGCTCATCGTCACGGGAGTTCGCCTCTGCCTGACCCCGGAGTGGCGGGCGGGGACTCTTGCCGCGCTGGGGAGCGCCATCGCGATGGTCGCGCTCCTCGGGCTCACCGGAATGATCGGGCCCGCGAACGCGGGCGACCTCGGCCGCTGGATCGGTACCGGCATCGAGCGCGTCCTCGGCGGTGCGGGAGCCGGCGTGGCGCTCGTCGTCGTTGCCTTCCTGGGGGTGATCCTGGCCACCGATCTCCGCACCGGGGCGGCACTGCGGGCGATCGGCCGCTGGTTCGCCGCCGAGAGCGGGGGCATGCGCCGGGACCACTCGACGCAATCGGCACCCGACCGGCCTCGCGCCTTCCCGGCACCACCCGTCGAAGCCTCCACCGAGCTGACCGGGACACCGATGACCCTGCCGTTCGAGACCCGAAAGCCGGCTCCGCTCCCGCCTCCGGCGACGGCGTTCCTCGATCCCGAGGTACCCCAGGCGACCGGCGAGGACCTCGGCGAGCACGGCTTCACCCGTGAGTTCGAAGGCGTCCCCGCCGTCCCGGGCGATGCGCTCGTCCCGGTGATCGGACCGGTGCCGGAGGTCGGCGTCGGGCACGCCTCGCTCATCAACGACGAACCGGAGAAGGTGTGGGTGCTGCCCACACCTGAGCTGCTCGACACGATCACCGGCAAGCGCGAGCGCCTCGCGGCTGAAGTTCGTGCCACAGGTGACAAGATCGTCAGCACGCTGCAGTCATTCGGGATCGAGACGAGGATCGTCGGCGCCAACAGCGGTCCGACAGTGACGCAGTACGAGCTGCAGCCGGCGGTCGGCGTGCCGGTGCGGCGGATCATCGGCTACCAGACCGACCTTGCGCTGGCGCTGGCCGCCCCGATCCGCATCCAGCCCTTCATCCCGGGGAAGTCCGCAATCGGCGTCGAGGTGCCGAACAAGGCCGCGCAGCTCGTCAGTCTCAAGGAGACGGTCGAGTCGCCCGCGTTCACCGACAAACGCAACAAGTTGAGCGTCGCGCTCGGCGCCGACGTGAGCGGGCATCCGGTGATCGGCGACCTCACGCGCATGCCGCACCTGCTGATCGCCGGCGCAACCGGCAGCGGCAAGTCCGTGTGCATCAACGCTGTGCTCGGCGGCTTCCTGCTGCAGGCGACGCCGGCGCAGTTGAAGATGATCCTCATCGACCCCAAGCGTGTCGAGCTCTCGAACTTCGGCGACCTGCCCCATCTCCTGGTGCCGGTCGTCGTCGAGCCAGAGTCAGCGGTTGCGGCGTTGCGCTGGGCCGTCAAGGAGATGGAGGAGCGCTACAAGCTCTTTGCCTCGCACGGCGCGCGCAACATCGTCGCGTTCAACGAGAAGGCGCCCAGCCTCGGTGTCGCACCGCTGCCGTACGTCGTCATCGTGATCGACGAGCTCGCGGACCTCATGATGGTGGCGGCCGGGGAGATCGAGGATCTGATCTGCCGGATCGCGCAGCTCGCACGTGCTGTCGGCCTGCATCTCATCGTCGCCACGCAGCGGCCGTCGGCGGACATCATCACCGGATTGATCAAGGCCAACATCCCGAGCCGTGTTGCGTTCGCGGTGTCAAGCGGCGTCGATTCGCGCGTGATCCTCGACGAGATGGGTGCCGAGAAGTTGCTCGGACGCGGCGACATGCTGTACCTGCCCATCGACGAAGGCAAGCCGCGCCGGCTGCAGGGAGCGTTCGTGAGCGACCGCGAGCTCGACACACTCATCGCGCACTGGAAGCAACAGGGCAAGCCCGACTACCAGGAGGAGATCTTCACCGTGGAGGCGACGGTGTCGTGGGCTCGCGACGCCGCCAAGCGTGACCCGCTCTTCGCCAAGGCCGCGCACACGGTTGCCGCCGAGGGGCGCGCAGCAGCGTCGCTCCTGCAGCGCAAGATGAGCATCGGCTACACCCGGGCCGCGCGCCTTGTCGACCAGCTCGCGGAGCACGGCGTGGTCGGGCCGTTCGAGGGCAGCAAGTCTCGCGAGGTGCTCATGGACGTGTTCCAGGTGGACGAGCTGCTCGCCGATCTCGGCGAGGAGTAGGCACCGGAGTCTCGGCGTCGCGCACTCGGCGTGAGGGCCGGTCGCACTCGGCTTCGTCGTGTGTCGCTATCCTCATCACGTCATGCCCCAGGACCACAGCTTCGACGTCGTCAGCGAGTTCGACCGCCAGGAGCTGGTGAACGCCGTCGACCAGGCCCGCCGCGAGATCACCACGCGGTACGACTTCAAGGGCATCACAGTCGAGATCACGCTCGAGGACGAGACGATCACGCTGCTGACCGGGACCGAGGCGCAGCTCAAATCGATCATCGACGTCATGCAGAGCAAGCTGCATCGCCGCGGCATCGACCTCAAGGTCCTCGACCCGCAGAAGGCCGAGCCGGCGGCGAAGGGCAACGTGCGCCAGGTCATCAAACTGCGCAAGGGGATCGGCGAGGAGCTCGCACGCGACCTCACCAAACGCATCCGCGCGCAACACCCCAAAGCGCAGGTGCGCACACAGGGCGATCAGCTGCGCGTGTCGAGCAAGGACAAGGACGAGTTGCAGGCAGTGATCCAGCAGCTCAGGGACACGGACCTCGACGTCCCGCTGCAGTTCACCAATTACCGGTGACGCGGCATCTGACCCTGCCGACTCAGCTGACCATTCTCCGGCTGCTGCTCGTCCCGGTGATCGGCTACACGCTGACGGCGACGTGGGCATATCACGACCAGGTGAGCGTTGCGGTGTACGCCGGCGCCGCTGCGACCGACACGCTCGACGGCAGGATCGCGAGGGCCCGAGGGATGGTGACCGAGCTCGGCAAGTTCCTCGACCCGCTGGCTGACAAGATCCTCGTGATCACCGTCCTGGCGATCATGGTGAGCCAGAGTGTCGTGCCGTTCTGGGTCGTCGTCGTGATCTTCACGCGCGAGTTCGTGATCACCGGGCTGCGGTTCGTCGCCGCCGGCCAGGGCGTCGTCGTCGGCGCGACACCCTGGGGCAAGTCGAAGACGGTCACGCAGAACGTGATGATCGTGCTGCTCATCCTCGAGCAGCCCTATTCGGCGCTGCACCTCGTCGCCGAGGTGTTCGTCGTCCTCGCGGTCGTCGCCACCGTGTTGAGCGGCCTCGATTACCTCTGGCGCTATCGCCGCTTCGTCATCTGACGCGATGGGCGAGGGCAGGGCACCACAGCCGGGCATCGATGCGGCACCGATGCTCGCGGCGGCGTTTCCGGAGGCCGCGGCACTCGGTGCGCGCCTCGTCGAGAACCATATGACGATCGCCCTGGCCGAGTCCTGCACGGGCGGCCTGCTCGGCGCGGTGCTCACCGCGACGGCGGGATCATCGACCTACGTGCGGGGCGGGATCATCGCCTACGCAAACGATGTCAAGGCCGACCATCTCGGTGTCGGCCGGCATCTGCTCGTCACGCACGGCGCGGTCAGCGCGGAAGTTGCCATGGCGATGGCGCAGGGCGCGAGCGAACGGTTCAAGGCGACGATCGGCGTCGGCATCACCGGGGTCGCCGGGCCTGACGCGAGCGAGCAGAAACCGGCGGGACTGGTGTTCGTCGCCGTCGCCGGACCGGGATCCGGGGAGGTGGTGCGACTGAGCAAGGACCTCGGCCGCGAGGCCAATCGCGCCAGTGCCGTCCACGCCGCGCTGCGGTTGTGCCTCGAGTTCGTGGGACGAGCGGACGTCGACGGCGGGCCGGACCTCCTCGACGGTCCCCCGGAAGGATTGCCGGGGGCGTGATCGTCGTGTCGATCGCCGGTTGTGGAGATCGAAACTTCGGGCTTGCCAGGTCCGCCCGAACGCTGTACAGTACAAATGTTCGCCCCACCGGACGAGCCCGGACCGCCGCCCGTCGCGGCGCCCCTCTGGCTTTTTCAGCCGCATCTCCAACCATTCCGACCACCCTTGGAGTACAGCGTTGACGAACACACTCACGGCAAGTCGTAGCATCGAGCCCACTGTTGAAGTAAGCGGAAGGCGTTCTCGGGCGCCCCAAGACGAGAGGAGTGTGCCGGTGGCGACGGAGCGGGATCGGGCACTGGAGACAGCGCTCGGACAGATCGAGCGGGCTCACGGGAAGGGAGCGATCATGCGTCTCGGCGAGGTGCAGGCTCAACCCATCGACGTCATTCCGACCGGCGCACTCACGTTGGACATCGCGCTCGGTGTCGGGGGCGTCCCGCGCGGACGGATCATCGAGGTCTACGGCCCGGAGTTGTCGGGCAAGACCACCCTCACGCTGCACATCATCGCCGAGGCACAGAAGCGCGGCGGCGTCGCCGCGTTCATCGACGCCGAGCATGCGCTCGACCCGCAGTACGCCTCACGCATCGGTGTGCGCACCGAGGAATTGCTCATCTCGCAGCCGGACACTGGCGAGCAGGCGCTCGAGATCGTCGAGGTCCTCGTCCGCAGCGGCGCGGTCGACGTCGTGGTCATCGACTCGGTCGCAGCACTGGTGCCGAAGGCAGAGATCGACGGCGAGATGGGCGACAGCCACGTCGGTCTCCAGGCACGGCTCATGTCGCAGGCGATGCGCAAGCTCACCGCTGCCATCAGCCGTTCCAACACCTCGGTCATTTTCATCAACCAGCTCCGCGAGAAGATCGGCGTGATGTTCGGCAATCCCGAGGTCACGAGCGGTGGCCGCGCGCTGAAGTTCTACGCGTCCGTGCGCATGGACATCCGCAAGATCGACTCCATCAAGCAGGGGCTCGACGTCGTCGGCAGCCGCGTCAAAGTCAAGGTTGTCAAGAACAAGGTCGCGCCACCGTTCCGTGCGGCGGAGTTCGACATCCTCTTCAACGAGGGCATCTCGTACGCGGGCAGCGTGCTCGACATGGCCATCGACGCCCATGTGATCGACAAGGCCGGCGCCTGGTTCTCCTACGGGGACATGCGTCTCGGACAGGGTCGTGAGAACGTTCGCGACTTCCTGCGCGGGAATCCGGAGCTGCTCGAGGAGGTTGCTGGAAAGGTCCGGCTCTCGCTCATGCCGGCCCCGGTCGTGCTCGCGGATGCGGTCGTCGAGCTGAACGGCGAAGCACCTGCCATTCCGACGTCCGTCGCCTGACAGCTCGGCACTGACGCGGGTGATGGGCTCGCCGGCCGCGCCGACCGAACCGGACAACGCGAACGCCGCCGAGGACACCGCGCTGCGCATCCTGCGAGGCGCGGGTCAGTCGTCCGCGTCGCTCCAGCGCAAGTTGGAGCGGCGCGGATACACCGCTGACGCCGCGACCGAGGCGGTCCGTCGTTGTCGCGACGCCGGCTACATCAACGACGCCGCGCTGGCGGCATCGGTCGCCGCACGGCACCGCCGTTCAGGCCACGGTCGTGCAAGGGTCGCCGCGGACCTCCAGGCTCGCGGCGTCTCGGGCGAGCTGATCACCGAGGCGCTCGACGCGCAGAGCGACAGCGAGGAGGCAGCGGCCCTCGGCGTTGCACAACAACTCTGGAGTCGCGCCGGTTCACCGGACCGCCGCGATCAGAAGGCGCGCATGCGTGTCGCGGGGGCATTGCAGCGACGCGGTTTCTCGTCAGCACTCGTGATCCGGGTGATGCGCGGCCTGGAGTAAGGCCAGGACGTTAGAACGGACGCGGCTGCCAGACTTTTCCCTCATGGACTACACCCACCTCGGACGCTCCGGGCTCTCCGTCAGCAGGCTCTGCCTCGGCACCATGAACTTCGGTCCGCTGACCGACGAGCCCACCTCACACGCGATCATGGATTCGGCGCTCGATGCCGGTCTCAACTTCTTCGACACGGCCAATGTGTACGGCTGGAAGAAGGGGGAGGGGATCACCGAGCAGATCGTCGGCCGGTGGTTCGCGCAGGGTGGCGGACGCCGGGACAAGGTCGTGATCGCGACCAAGCTGTACGGCTCGATGAGCGACTGGCCCAACGATACGTTCCTGTCCGCTCGCAACATCCGGCGCGCGTGCGAGGGATCGTTGCGGCGCCTGCAGACCGACCACATCGACCTCTACCAGATGCACCACGTCGACCGGAGCACGCCGTTCGACGAGATCTGGGAAGCGATGGAGGTGCTCGTCCAGCAGGGCAAGATCATCTACGTCGGCTCGTCGAACTTCGCCGGCTGGACGATCGCGCAAGCGCAGGAGGCTGCGCGGGCGCGCCACTTCCTCGGCCTCGCCAGCGAGCAGTGCCTGTACAACCTGGCCGAGCGTCACGCCGAGGAGGAGGTCATCCCGGCGGCGATGCACTACGGCGTCGGGATCATCGCCTGGAGCCCGCTGTTCCGCGGCATGCTGGGCGGCATCCTCGCCAAGCAGGCCAACGAGGGCCGATCGGCATCGGAGCAGACGCAGAAGCTGCTCGACGCAAATCGCTCGAAGGTGGAGCGCTACGAGGCGCTCTGCGCGAAGCTCGGCGAGCACCCGTCGGCCGTCGGCCTCGCGTGGCTGCTCCAGCAACCCGGCGTCACAGCGCCGATCGTCGGACCGCGGACGCCGGAGCAATTCCAGAGCAATCTGCATGCGGTGGACGTCGCACTCGAGACCGAGACACTCGCGGAGCTCGACGCGATCTTCCCGGGACCGGGCCCCGCTCCCGAAGCCTGGGCCTGGTAGCGGTCAGACGCCCGCGGCGGTGGCCGACGGGTGAGCGCGGTCGTAGCGCACCACCGGCCCCAGCGTGAGAAACGTCGCCGCGGAGAGCACCAGCCCGAGCAGGACGAGCCCATCGATGCCGAGCCAGCGCGCCGCGAGGCCGCCGACGACAGCCCCGACGGCACCGCCTCCGGCGAGCGCGACCGTATAGAAGGACATCAGCGCGGACCGGTCGGCGACGAACGTCTCCGAGCAATCCGCCAGGTACGTCACTGCGGCCGGACCGAATCCCGCCAGCCAGAGAATCCCGACGATGAGGAACGGCACGAGCAGGAGCATCCCCACGACCGGCAGATGGTTGATGGCGAACAGGGCGGCCATCGTGAGCCACGCGCCGGGCACCGCCCTGCGCATCACGACGGCTGATCCGAACCGCGTCACCAAGGGCGTCCATAGCGCGATGCCGATCAGGAACACGATGATCCACCCGATCAGGAAGAGACCGATGATGCGGACGTCGAAGTGGTGCATCAACGACTGCCCGGCGACGTCCTTGTGGCGGAGCAACGCGGGCAGGTTGGCCACGAAGGCGCCGATGAGCGCAAACGACATGATCCATCCCGGGAGGAACGTCCGCATCGGGCCGGGTCCGATCACCGCCTTGAACACCGATCGCAGCGAGTGGACGGGCAGCGGCGGCACCCGCGGGACGAAGACGAAGCAGACGACCGCTGCGAGCGCGTACAGCCCCGCGAGGAGCACGAACGCCCCGCGATGGAGGCCGAAGTACGCCACCGACCCGAGCCCGAATCCGCCCGCGTAGCCGATGAGCGTTGCGGCCTCGAACGCTCCGCTCGCACGAGCCCGTCCGCGCCGGTTTCCCGTGGTTGCAGCGGCGACGGTCCCGAGCGCGACTGGGACGAACGCGGCGGCACCGATCCCTTCGAGCAGCCGCGCGCCGCCGAGCTGCGCAGGACGTACGCCGAGAAAGACAAGAAGCACGGCCACCGCGCAGATCAGCGGTCCGGCAACCAGGAAGCGCCGGCGTCCGAAGCGGTCGGCATTGCGCGCGAGGATCGGCGCGAAGATCATCTCCGTCACGGCCTGGGCAGCGCCGACGAGTCCGATGTCCAGCCCGTTCGGCCGGCCACCGGCAAGGTCGCTGAGACGAAACTGGACGGCGACGCCCACGCCGACAGCACCAACGCGAAGCATGGCGCTCGCCACCAGCAGGGCTCCGATGGCGCGCGGACCCGTGTTTCGCAACTCGTCATCACCTGGGATGTCAAGCACCCGGGCGACCTCCCGATCCGTCACCCGTCAAGGGTAGCCTGCCGCCGGACGATTCATCGAAACATGCCAGGCATGGCCCTTGCTCGTACAATGTGAATGGTCTTCTGTGGTGAACGACCGGCCAATCGCGGGCCGGCCCCGACCGGAGCAACGAGACGATGTGGGTCTCGTCCCGGTCCCTTTCCCCACACAGGGCATTCCCAGCAGGGCGCACCGCGCCCGACTTCCGAGGTTCCAATCCCATCTCAGTCGAGATCGTCGCCCTTATCGGGCTGGTGATTGTCGCAGCCGTGTTCGCGGCTGCCGCTCTCGTTTATGCGCGTCGAAGCGTCGCCCAGGTGCAGAGCACGCACGACGCGGACGCCGAACGACGCCTCGATCAGGTCCGCGCCATCGAGCAGGAAGCGAAGTCCGTCCTGCTCGCCGCGAAGGAGGAGGCGGCTCGGCGGCGTGACGAGGCCGAGGCGGAGGTTCGCGAACGCCGGGCGGAGATCGCTCGACTCGAACAGCGCACCAATCAGCGCGAGGAGGGGCTCGAGCGCCGTCTCCGTGAGATGGACTCGAACGAGCAACGCCTCACCCGGCGCGAAGCCGAGATCGAGACGCTCCGCCAGACCGTCGAGGACGAACGGGCGCTCATCACCGCCGAGCTGCAACGCGTCGCCGCCCTTTCCGAGGAGGAAGCCCGCGCAGAGGTGGTGCGCAGCGTCGAGGGCGAGCTCGTCCCGGAGATCGCCGAGCGGATCCGTCAGGCCGGCCTCCAGGTCCGCGAGGAGGCTGCGGCGCAGAGCCGCGAGATCCTCATCGCCGCGATGCAGCGCCAGGCGTCGGAGCAGAGCGGCGAGGCGTCGGTCAGCGTCGTCCATCTCCCGTCGGACGACCTCAAGGGCCGCATCATCGGCCGTGAAGGCCGCAACATCCGCGCGCTGGAGGCCGCCACGGGTGTCGACGTCATCGTCGACGACACGCCCGAGGCCATCGTGCTCAGCTCGTTCGACCCGGTGCGCCGCGAGGTCGCTCGCGCCACGCTTGAGCGTCTCTTCACGGACGGGCGCATCCACCCCGCCCGCATCGAGGAGATGGTGGTCAAGGCTCGCAACGAGCTCGCGCAGCAGATCAAGCGCGACGGCGAGCAGGCCTGCCAGGACATCGGCCTCACCAACGTGCACCCGGAGCTCGCCCAACTCCTCGGCACGCTCCGCTTCCGCAACTCGTACGGGCACAACGTCCTCGCTCACAGCCAGGACACCGCCGCGCTTGCCGGCATGATCGCCGCCGAGATCGGCTTCGACGAGCAGGTGGTCAAGGAAGCAGCGCTGTTCCACGACATCGGCAAGGCGGTGGAGCACGACGTCGACGGCCCGCACGCGATCATCGGCGGCGAGATCCTTGCCCGCCTCGGACGTCCGGCAGCGGTCGTGCAGGCGGTGCGTTCGCACCACTACGACGAGGAGCCGCGCTCCTTTGCCGCAGCGATCCTGATGACCGCGGACGCGATCAGCGCGGCGCGGCCCGGAGCTCGCCGGGAGTCACTGGCGTCGACGATCAAGCGTCTCGAACGCATCGAGGCGATCTCCAACGAGTTCCACGGTGTCGAGCGAAGCTTCGCTGTGCTGGCCGGCAAGGAGTTGCGGGTGCTCGTCAAGCCGGACGAGATCAGTGACGACGAGGCCCAGATCATGGCCCGGCAGATCGCCAAGCGCCTCCATGGCGAGGGGAGCTACAGCGGCCGGGTCAAGGTCGTCGTCCTCCGCGAAACCCGCAGCGTCGAGTACGCGAAGTAACGATTGCATCGCGCTTTCCGGTGCTCTGCACAGCGAGAGGCGACAATCGCGCCCGATAATGTCCACGTCCTACCTACCGACTTCACATGACAGTGCCGGGGTAAACCCCCCATTGGAAATTCTCAAAGTCTCAGCAACGAGCAAGCCAGTCGCAGTCGCCGGCGCGATTGCCGGGGTGGTGCGTACACAGAAGCGCGTCGAGGTTCAGGCCATCGGCGCCGGTGCCATCAACCAGGCAATCAAGGCGATCGCCATCTCGCGCGGCTATGTCGCGCCCGGCGGTCTCGACCTCGTGTGCATCCCCTCGTTCATCGACATCTCGATCGACGGGGAAGAGCGCACGGGGATCCGCCTGGTCGTCGAAGTCCGCTAGCCACTGCCGGGCACCCGATCGGGTGCCGGCACACTGCTAGGCTTCGACGATGCCGAGTCCGATTCCGATCCTGAGCGACTCCGCTCGCGGATTCAGACCGCTGCCGCTGATCGCGCGTGCGCCGCGACGCGAGCCGCAGATCCCGGTGCTGGGACGAGCGCCGCGCGTCCACCTCTGGCACATCGGCTGCCAGATGAACGACGCCGACCGTGAGGAGCTGGCGGCGGAGCTCGCCGACATCGGCTGCATCCCGGAGACCGCGCTCGACGATTCCGACATCGCGGTGCTCATCACCTGCACGGTGCGAGCCAACGCAGAGCAGAAGGTGTTCGGCAAGTTTCGCGAGCTGATCCCCTGGAAGCGGGCGCGTCCGGGCCGCGCGATCGCGCTGACGGGATGCATGGCGGTGGAGCATGGCGAGGCACTCCTCGGGCGTCTCCCGGAGCTCGACTACGTTTTCGACGTGCGCGAGCCCGACGGGTTCCTCGCCAAGCTCCAGGCACTGCACGCGCCGAACCTGGACGGGCCGGTGATCGTGCCGGCATCCGATCGCCTGAGCGCCTATGTTTCGGTCATGGGTGGCTGTAACGAGATGTGCACCTACTGCATCGTGCCGTTCGTGCGCGGGCGTGAGCTGAGCCGGCCGCTGCCGGAGATCGTCGAGCATGTGGAGCGGCTCGTCGCGCAAGGGGTGCGCGAGGTGACGCTGCTCGGTCAGAACGTCAACTCGTACCACGACCAGGCGCACCGGGCTCGCCTGCCCGAGTTGCTCGCCGCGGTCGATGCGGTACCAGGCCTCTGGCGGCTGCGCTTCCTGACGTCGCATCCGCGCAACGCCGTCCCGGATCTCTGGTCGGCGATGCGTGATCTGCCCACCGTGTGCGAGCAGTTGCACCTTCCGGTCCAGGCCGGGGACAACGACTTGCTTCGGCGGATGCGACGCCTGTACACGGTGGACGAATATCGCGTGAAGATCGCCGCCGCCGTCGGCACCGTCGGCCCGCGTCTTGCGCTGAGCACGGACATCATCGTCGGCTTCTGCGGCGAGACCGACGAAGAGTTCGCCGGGACCGAATCGCTCATGCGCGAGCTGCGCTTCGACACCGTGCACCTTGCTGCGTACTCCGTGCGCCCGGGAACAGCAGCGGCACGACGCGTCGATGATGTCCCTCGTGAGGAGAAGCGCGCGCGGCTCAACCACCTGCTCGCGTTGCAGCGAGAGGTTGCCGCCGAGCGCAACGCCGCATACGTCGGCCAGGAGGTCGAGCTGCTCGTCGAGGGCGTTGCGGCCGACGGGCGCCCATACGGGCGGACGCGTGAGAACAAGGTGGCGTGGCTGCCCGTCGGCGCGGCGAGAGTGGGCGAGTTGCAGGCTGCTCGCGTGGCGGAGTCCAGCGCGTGGCAGCTGCAGGTCGAGCCGGTCGGCACGGCGGCGTGAGAACGAGCTCGAAAGCTCGGGCTCCGCACCTCGTCACAACGACACCTGAGGCGCCTCGACAGACACTCGACCTCGCGACTGCGGGCGACACACCCATCCTGCGCGAGTACCGGGCTATCAAAGCCGACTTCCCGGACGCGATCGTGCTTGCCCGCCTCGGCGACTTCTTCGAGATGTTCGGGCCTGACGCGGAGAAGGCCGCACCCATCCTGGGACTTGCGCTCACCGGGCGCGGCTTCGGTGCCGCCGGGCGCCTGCCGATGTGCGGGTTCCCGCACCAGGCACTCGCGCAACACGTCCGCAAGCTGCTGGACTCGGGTCACTCAGCGGCGATCTGGGACCAGGTCGGCGAGGTGGTCGCGGGACGGCTCGTCCAGCGAGCGGTGACGCGTGTCCTCAGTCCGGGCATGGTCGTCGAGGCGGAACTGCTGGAGGCGGCATCGGTTTCGCGGTGCGTCGGCGTGTTCGCGCTCAACGGCACGACCGGCATCGCGGCCTTCGATCCCAACACCCAGCACCTGGAGTTGCTGGAGGTCCCCGGCGACATGAGCGGGGTCGCGCTCACGGACGAGCTGGCACGCCTTGACGCGACCGAGGTGCTCGTCCCGGACGGCACGCCCGTGCCCGCCGCCTTCGCAGGCGGCGTCCGCGTCACGCCGCTTGCGGCGGCGCTCTTCGACCTCTCGCGAGCGGCGGACCGCATGCGTGGAGCCACCGGAGCGATCGCCCTGGATGGACTGGGCGTCGACACCGTCCCAGCGGCGCTCCGTGCTGCCGGCGCCGTCCTTGCGTACTGCGAGCGAGCGCGCATCGTGATCAGCCCCGAGCTGTTGCGCATCCAGGTCAACACTGCGGACGGCGCGATGCGACTCGACGCGCACACGCGCATGAATCTGGAGCTGTTCACTCGCCTCGGCGGCACCGGGACCTCACTCCTGCAGCTGCTCGATGCGACGCGCACGCCGATGGGCGTGCGGTTGCTGCGCGCGCGCCTGCACGAACCGCTCATCGATGTGGCGCACATCACGCGACGGCTCGACTCCGTTGACGCGCTCCTCGGGGCGCGCGACGTCCGGCGACGGCTCCGCGATGCGCTCGCGGGTGTCCGCGACCTGGAACGTCTGCTCGCCCGCTGCGTGCAGGGCATCGCAACGCCACGCGACCTTGGTGCGATTCGCGACACGTGCGCAGCGCTCGACGCCACCGGCGCCGTCGGACGGGAGGTGACGGGCGCACCCGAACTCGCCGACGCGGTCGCGCGCTGCGTCGCGCCGCAGGGTCTCCGTGAGCATCTCGAGGTGCTGCTCGCCGAGGACCTCCCCGCGACCGCCGCGGACGGTGGGGCGATCCGGCCGGGTGCGGATGCCGAGCTCGAGACGCTTCGCGGAGCGGGAAGCTCGGCGCGGACGTACCTCGCGGCGCTGGAGGCGACCGAGCGGGAGCGCACCGGCATCCGCTCGCTTCGTGTCGGCTACAACCGTGTCTTCGGGTACTACATCGAGGTCCCCAACGCGCAGCGCGATCGCGTCCCCGAGGACTACTCGCGCAAGCAGACGCTCGCCGGTGCCGAACGCTTCGTCACCCCGGATCTCAAGGAGCACGAGGCGATCGTCCTGCATGCGCGCGAACGCGCCATCGCACGTGAGATGGAGCTCCTCAACGAGGCAGCGGCACTGGTCGCCGGTGCAGCACGAGCGCTCGCCGACGCCTCGACTGCCGTGGCGATCCTGGACGTCGCGCAGTCGCTCGCCACCGTCGCGGAGGAGCAGCGCTGGGTGCGGCCGATGGTCGACACGTCGACGACGCTTCAGATCATCGGCGGCCGTCATCCGCTCGTCGAGCGCACGCTCGGGCCCGGGCGGTTCGTGCCCAACGACCTGAGTCTCGACGACGAAGCTCGCATCGTCGTGCTCACCGGCCCGAACATGGCCGGCAAGTCGACCTACCTGCGTCAGACCGCGAGCATCGTGCTCCTGGCCCAGATCGGCTCGTACGTTCCGGCCGAGGCGGCGACGATCGGCGTGTGCGATCGCATCTTCACGCGTATCGGCGCGCACGACGACCTCAGCGGCGGGCTCTCGACGTTCATGGTGGAGATGGCAGAAACTGCCGCGATCCTGCGTCAGGCGACCGCACGCAGCCTCGTCATCCTCGATGAGATCGGCCGTGGGACGTCGACGTACGACGGCGTCAGCATCGCGCAGGCCGTCGTCGAGTATCTGCACGACGCGCCGCAGTTGAACTGCCGGACGCTCTTCGCCACGCACTTTCACGAGCTCACCGTCCTGGCGGGGCAGCTTCCGCGGGTGCGGAACGCGCGCGTCGAGGTCGTCGAGGACGGCGCCGACATCACGTTTCTGCACCGCATCGTTCCCGGAGGCGCGGATCGCTCGTACGGGGTCCATGTCGCCCGCCTCGCGGGCATCCCCGGTGGCGTGCTGGTCCGCGCGCGACAGCTGCTCGCCGAGCAGGAGCGCGCGCGTCCGCTCGGCGGTGGAGGTGAGCAGGGCTCCGATCAGCTCACGCTGCCCATCGCGGCGCCCGGTCCGCATCCCGTGATGACCGAGCTCGCGTCGCTGGACCTCGACGCGATGACGCCGATCGCGGCATTGAACAAGCTCGTCGAGCTGCACGGACGCGCCGTCCGATGATCGCCAGCGCGCCGATTCGCCGGCTGCCGCAGGTGGTCGCCGACGCGATCGCGGCGGGGGAGGTCGTGGAGCGACCGGCTTCGGTGGTCAAGGAGCTGGTGGAGAACGCGCTTGATGCGGGCGCGTCGCGCATCGACATCAGCATCGAGGGCGGCGGCCTCGTCCGCATCGCTGTCGTCGACGATGGTTCGGGCATCGCGGCCGCGGACCTGGACTTGGCGGTCGAGCGACACGCGACCTCAAAGATCGCCGACGCATCGGACATCGCTCGCATCGGCACGCTCGGGTTTCGCGGTGAGGCCCTGGCGAGCATCGCCGCAATCTCCGACCTGCGTCTGACGACCCGAACCGCTGGGTCGTCCGGTGCGGCAACGCTGCAAGTCCACGACGGCGTGCTGCTCGAACGTGGTGTTGCAGCGGGAGCGGTGGGAACGCAGGTCGAGGTCCACGAGCTCTTCGCGAGCGCCCCGGCCCGGCTCCGTTTCCTCAAATCGGTGGGCACCGAGGCGGCCGCCGCGGTGCGCGTAGCGGCGGACCTCGCGGTGACGCATCCTGAAGTCTCGTTCATGTGCAGAGCTGACGGACGCGTCGTCGTGCGCACTCCCGGCGGTTCGCTGCGCGACGCGATCCGCGCGACGCTCGGCACGCGTGCGGAGCGCGAGTTGCTCACCATCGACGCCCCGGGGGCGATCGCCGTCAGCGGCGCCATCTCATCACCGCACGCGCATCGCGCATCACGGAGCGGGCTGATCCTCATCGTCAACCGGCGCCGCGTGCACAACCGAGCGCTGCTCGCGGCGATCGACGAGTCCTACCGCGGGCTCATCCCCGGTGGACGGCATGGCTATGGCGTGGTGTGCGTCGACGTCGCGCCCGAGACGCTCGATGTCAACGTGCACCCCGCCAAACGGGAGGTGCGGTTCAGCGACGAGCGCTCCGTCTTCAGCGCCGTGCAGCGCGCCTGCTGGGCCGCGCTGCGCGCTGCGCCGGCGCTCGGCACCGGCGGTGAGATCCCGAACGCGTTCGCGTCGCGTGTCGCGCCAAGCGCTCCGGTGCTCGGGATGCACGCGCTCGAGCTTCGGGACGGCGATGGCGTCCTGGAGGTGACCGGCCGGACTGCGTACGCGCAGCATGCGCCGGGCGCTCCGTCTGGCACCGCCGAAGTGGCGACCATCGGCGGCAGACCGGCGGAGCCCGGTGCGGGGGCGCTCGAGACGGTGCCCACCATGACCGCGCTGGGTCAGGCCGGGAGCGGATTCCTCGTGGCGACGGCCGGCGACAGCGTCGTGCTCGTCGACCCTCATGCGGCGCACGAGAAGATCCTCTACACGGAGCTCCGCGAGCGATGGAGCGGCCGGGTTGCCGGGCCGGCCGATGCACAGATGCTGCTCATGCCCGTCGTTGTGGAGTGCGGCGCCGCTGCGGTCGCGCGAGTTGCAGACGAACATGACTTTTTCACGCGATGCGGCTTCAGCATCGAGCCGTTCGGCCCCGCGACGGTGCGTTGCACCGCCGTCCCGGTCACGGCAGCGGGCGCCGACCCCGAACGCCTCGTCTCGGAGCTGATCGATCGCCTCGACGAACCCGATGCCGGCAGCGACGAGCGTCGCCACCGGCTCGCGGCACTGGTCGCGTGCCATTCAGCGGTGCGATTCGGCGATCGGCTCGACATCGCCGCGCAGCAGCGGATCCTCGACCGCCTGGTGACGACACCGGGTGGTACCACGTGCCCGCACGGGCGCCCGTCGGTGGTGATCCTCGGCGACGCGGTGCTGCGCAGCGCATTTCGACGCCCCGCGCGTTGAGCACCCCGCTGCTGGTTGTCGTCGGCCCGACGTGCACCGGGAAGACGGCGCTCGCAGTGGCGGCGGCGCAGGCGCTTGCCCCAGCCGAGATCCTCAACGCCGACTCGCGACAGGTCCGGCGCGGGCTCCGCGTCGGGACGTGCACGCCGACCCCCGAGGAACTGCGGGGCGTGGAGTGCGAGTTGATCGATCTCTGTGACCCCGGTGAGCCGTTCACCGTCGCCGACTGGCTTGCTGCCGCACGACTCTGCCTGGACCGGCTCGACCGCTCGGGAGCTCGCGGCATCGTCTCCGGCGGAACGGGTCTCTACGTCACGGCGCTCGTCGACGGCTTCGACCTCGCCGGAGCGCCACCCGACCCGGCGCGACGCTTGGATCGCACCGAGTCGAGCGCGGACGTCCGAGGGGCTCGATGCCCTTGTGGCGGAGCTGCGCACCCGCGACCCCGACGGTGCAGTAGCCATCGATCAGAAGAACCCGCGACGGGTGATTCGCGCCCTCGAGATTCTCGACACCCGCGGCGGCTCACTGCGGACGGCGCAGCGCCGCATCGCACCCCGCGACGCGGTGATGATTGGGCTGGACGTCGCCCGGTCGGTCCACGCCGAGTGGATCGAGCGCCGAACTGCAGCCATGTTCGACACCGGCGGCATTCAGGACGAGGTCCGCCGGCTGCTCCAGCGCGGCCACGACGCCCGGGTGGTCACCGGGTGCGGCATCGGCTACGCCGAGGCCCTGGACGTCGTCGAGGGGCGCGTCGACGTCGAGGTTGCCAAGCAGGCGACGGTGCTGAGGACCCTGCGATATGCACGTGCCCAGAGGACCTGGTTTCGCCGCGAAACGCGCCTGTCGTGGCTCCGGCCCGACCTTCTGAGCTCTGACGAGCTCCTCGCGATGACGCTCGGGATGGTCACTGCCGCTGCGAACTGAGGATGGCACAGAACATCCGTTTGCATTTTTGGGAATCCCGTGCTACATTCCGGTGGCCCAAGCTGGCTGGAGGAAGTTTCAAACCAATGCCTGACTCCCTGAATCCGCGGCAGCGCCAAATCCTCGACTTTCTACGAGATCACAGCCGCGATCACTCCTACCCGCCGACCGTCCGAGAGATCGGGCGCGCGGTCGGTCTCAGCTCGTCATCGACTGTGCAGAACCACCTGAACACGCTGGAGACCCGCGGGTACATCACCCGGGACCCAGCCAAGTCCCGCACTGTCGAGATCGTTGACGCCCAGGAGTCGCGCGGGCACAGCAACATCGTCAACCTGCCGCTCGTCGGCCGCGTTGCGGCGGGCACGCCGGTGCTTGCAGTGGAGAACGTCGAGGAGCACCTCAACGTGGGCACGGAGATCGCCGGAGGCGATGACTCCTACGCGCTCACCGTCCACGGCGAGAGCATGATCGACGCCGGCATCCGCGATGGCGACATCGTCGTCGTGCGTCCACGCCGCGATGCCCCCAACGGCACGATCGTGGTCGCGCGCATCGAGAACGAGGACACCGGCGAGAGCGAGGTCACCGTCAAGCGGTTCTTCCGCGAAGTCAGGCCGCGTGCGCCTGCAGCCGGAGAACTCGACGATGGAGCCGATCTACGCGCACGACGTCACCCTTGAAGGTGTAGTCGTCGCGGTCATCCGCCTCCTGAAGTAGCCACTCCGCGGCGATCTTCGGTCAGCCTTGCGGCCCCGCCCCGAGATTCTCGAGCGTGAGACGAGGGAGCGACCCGAGGTAGGCATCCAGTGCTGCGGCGAGCTCGGACGTCGCCTGGCCGTGCACCGTGACGCGTGTACCGCCAAGGTCGTCGGCGACGGCGCTGATCGCGAGATCGGGCCGGTTGTCGAGGAGCAATGGCACGGCCGGCAGCAGCGCCAGCGGGAGCAGGATCACGAGCACCGGGGTAACCGCTGTGAGGATGAGCACGGCGAGCACGATCGCCAGCCCGAGCAGGACTGCGACGTCGCCTCCGTACCTTCGCCGCTGCTGGGGCCGGAGCACCAGGTAGTTCGGACCACGCTCCGCGACAGCGATGCCGGGCATGCGCCGGGCAGCGAACTCACCGAGCACGTCATCGGGTGGCTTACCCGTCCGCAACGAGAACTGATAGGCGCGAGTCCGCAGACGGGTGAGCGATGGGCGCATGAGGTTTCCCATTTGTACCGCGTCGCGACAGCGGCGCGCGACGTGCGATAGCGTTGGAGCAGTGATGACACGCCCGCCGGCATCGTCGTTGAACATCGATCCCCTGCTGCTGGGTGTCGTGGCCCTGCTGGTAGCGGGCTGGCTGTGGATCGACCGGCGCGGGACGGAACCGCTCAGCCGGGGACGACGATCCGCCTTCGCCGGGGCGCTCGTGCTGATCGTCGGGGTGTGGTTCACGCCGCTCGCCACACTCGCCCAGCACTACCTGCTCGCGGCCCACCTCATCCAGGTGCTCATCCTCATGGGACCGGTTCCGGCGCTCGTGTTGCTCTCGTTGCCGCCAGAGGTCCGGCTCAAGCCGAGCTCGATCCCGCTGCCGTTCCGCCTCGCTGTGCACCCCGTGGTGGCAATCGTCGCCCTCAACGCCGCGTTCATCGCGTGGCACGTGACTCCGGCGTACAACGCAGCCCTGGCCAACTGGTGGCTCTACGACGTGATGCAGGCGAGCCTGCTACTCGTCTCGCTGCTGTTCTGGTGGCCCATCGTGAGCCCGTGCTCCGCGTCGGCGAAACGCATCTCCGGCTTCGGCAAGCTCGGGTACATCGTGCTGGCGACGATCCCGCAGACGTTCGGCGGGCTCCTCGTCGCACTCGCCGGCCACGTGCTCTACACAGGCTACGGCGACGGACCGCGCCTCCTGGGGCTCGATCCGATGACCGATCAGCAGATCGCCGGAGCGAGCATCGCGCTGGTCAGCAAGATCGCTCTGCTGTTCGCGTTCTTCATCGTCTTCATGAACCTGCTCAACGCCGACAGTGATGGCCGTGAAGAAGACGGCGGTGGTGGTGGAGGAGGAGGCGGTTCGAACCCGCGGGTCGACGCCCCTACGCCGAGGCCGTCCGGCATCCCGCGCTGGCTCGAGGACGTCGGCGACGGGCGGACGACCGAGGAACCGGCCGTCATCCCCCGACCGATCAGGGTGCCGGTAGGGTCAGGGTCTCGCCCGGCCTGATATCAGCGCTCGCGAGGTGGTTCGCTGACTCGATCTCCGAGACCGCCTGCTCGACGCTGGTGCCGGGATAGTGGGCTTCGGCGATGCCCCAGAGGGTCTGCCCGGCGTGAACGACCACGCGATCAGGGGTGTTCGGAGCCCCCGCATACGCCACGCCACCGACGACGACGAGCCCGCCAGCCACTGTGGCAATGATCAGGGCGAGCCGCGCCGGGAGGCTGTGACGCTGTGGGTGGCGGGAGTAGCGATGAGGGCCAAGTGTGTCCTGGATCATGTTCCTGCACCGAACGGATGTTCCATGCGGTCACCGTACCAGGGAACGGATGTTCGAGTCAAGGACTAATCTGCAGGTGGCGGCGCATCGATTCGGCGACCCCGAGCGACCCAGCCCGCTCTGGTGCCAGGCCCAGGCCCAGCGAACGCTATGGGGTGGGCTGCAGCCAGCGCTCGGCGTCGCGTCGAAACTTGCCGACATAGCCGGCGCCCCACAGCACCCGCTGCCGGTAGAAGGTCACCGTGCTTGCGCCGAGATCAACCAGCACCGGGAACTCGAACGACGACCAGTGTTTCGTTGGCGCCGTGCTCGCCACTGTCGCGACCAGGCTTGGGTCCGCATGTGGGATCACGCTCACCGCAAAGCACACCCCCGAGGATCCGAGACCGCGGCCTCCGCCGGTGCGGTCCGCTGCGGCCTGGAAACACGCCGACGAAAACGCGGCCACGTGCGCCGCGTCGATCGAGGCGGCGAGGCGGATGACCACAAACGTCGACACCGTGCTGAACAGGCCGGGTTGGAAATTTCGGCGCTCGGCCCACAGCCCCGCCACCTCACCGACGATCGAGACGTTCGGAATGACTTCGAACTCGTCCTGGGTCAGTCGCTCCGACACGGTCGCCAGATAGTGCTGTGGATCGGGCATCTCCGCATCCTACGCACGCGGCGCGCCGGATAATCCCCGAGTGGCGCAACGCACTCTTCGGATCCGCGCCGCCGTGCTCATCTGGCGCGACGGTGAGGTGCTGCTCGTCCGCCACGAGAAAGGCGGCCACTCGTACTGGCTCGTCCCCGGCGGTGGTGTCGACCCAGGCGAGACGATGGTCGAGGCCGGAGCGCGCGAGCTTCGTGAGGAGACCGGCTACGACGTCGAGGTCAGCCGGCTCGTGCTCCTCTGCGAGGCGATCGACCCGAATCCCGGGGGCCGGCACATCGTCAACGCGGTGTACTCGGGCGTCATCTGTGGTGGCACGCTGGCGGTCGGTGTCGACAAGGCGCTGCGCGAGGCGAAGTGGCTGCCGGTGGACGAGCTCACCACGATGTTGATGTATCCCCCAATCGGCCCCGACCTGCGCGAGGTGATCGCAGAGAACGGTCAGGGGGCTGTGCGGGTGCTCGGCAACACCTGGCGCGCCTGGCCGGAGGCCGAGCAAGCGTGACGCCCCGGCATCGCGCTGTTCCTCAGGACCGCGCCGCGACCTCGTTGAGGTAGTCGCCAAGCCGGCGATATGCCGCGCGCTTGCGCCGGTCGGTGATCTCGGTATAGACCTTGAGCGTTTCGAGCGTCGCATGGCCGAGCACCTCCTGGACGAGACGCACATCACCGTCGGTCGCCTCCAGCAGCGTCGTCGCCGCCGTGTGCCGCGCGGCGTGCGGGCTGCGCAGGTCGCTGAAGAGCTCGAACATCTCGGGGTCCGCACCCATGCGCCGGCGGAGTGCCGTGAGCGCGCGCCGCGCGCCGTCGGTCGTCAGCCGGTTGTGCGGCAGCGCCTTGCCGTGGGGCACATCGGCGCGCGCGACACTGATGAAGAGAGCAGGGGAGGGATCGGGGCCGCGCATGCGCAGATATTCCTCGACTGCCGCAAACGCATCGTCGGTGCAATACACAGTTCTGTATTTGCCACCCTTGCCAAGAACACGGAACCCTTCGCGGTGGATATCGCCGCGATCGAGTCCGCATGCCTCGGCGATCCGGCAGCCGGTACTCAGCAGCAGATGGATGAGCGCCCGGTCGCGACGGTCACGCAGCGTCTCCTTCGGGAGCGCCGCCAGCAGGCGCGGCACGTTGTCCGTCGGCACCGGATGCGGGTCGCCGACGACGTAGCGCGGCACGGTGACCTGCCTGCTCAGCTCCGCCGTGACCCATCCCTCGTCGTATGCGTACCCAAGAAAGCGGCGCAGCGCGACGAGCGCCCGGGCGCGCGAGCGCGGGTTGGGCAGCACGTCGGCGAGCTCGATCTGATACCGCCGCAGGACCGGTCGATCCACGTCCGTCAGGAGGTCGTCGCCGAGCGGCCGCGTGCGCAGAAACGCAACGAACTTCGCGAGGTCCTGCCGGTACGCGCGCACCGTGGTCGCCGGCCGGTTGCGCTGGACGCGCAGCCAGTCGAGGAACTGCTCGATCTGATCCGGGAGCGAGTTCGGACGGTCCCGGAACGTTCGCCGCCCAGGCAGGGCCACGCCGTGCGTGCGGCGCGGTGGGACGCCGGGAGGGGAGGATGCGAGCAGCCATGCTCCGTATTATCAGGAGCTTGGAGCGTCGTGACCGATACCGGCCTCGTCGAGGGCGAAGCGGATAAAGTCGAGGGTCGCCGCGCGCTGGTCGTCCGTCTCGGCAGCGGGGTATGCCGCTGCGGCGCGGATCAGGTCCCACCACGGCTCGAGATACGGCCCGCGCAGCGCCCATGCAGCCGCCTGCGGCTTGGTGACGAGCTCGCCGGTCACCAGCAGGCAGAGCGTGCGGCACATGGTCAGGACCGCATAGGACTGATAGGCGCGATCGAGGAATCGCCCGCGAAACTCCAGCTGCGGCAGCCACCACGTCCGGAGATTCGCGATCGCGGCGTCCCGAAGCTCGCCCGTCGTGACCGGCGCAACGATCCTGGTGATGTCGCGGCCGATCAGCGTGATCCCGTGGGTCCGGAGCAGGTGCTTCTGGATGATGAAGTCGGGACCAAGCGGCTGCACCTTGAAGCCCTCGTCCGGGTGGAGCTCGAGGATGGAAAGATCCGGGACCCCTTCTGACGCCAGTGCCTTCACGGGGATGAACTCCACCTCGAGCCGGTCCGCGCAACGCTCACCGCCCCAACCCAGCATCGCGTGCTGGAGCTCGGCGATCCTTTCGTTGGCGGCCTCGTCGGTGAGCGTGCGAGTCGCAACGAGGACGTCGATGTCGCTTGTCCGCGGGTTGAAGGCGCCCGTCGAGAGCGACCCGTAGACATAGACGCCGGCGAGGTTGCGGCCGAGCACGCTCCGCCATGCCGCTGCCGCCGTCGCGAGGAACGAGCTGACGTGGGGACCGCCGGCCTTCGTCACGCGCGCGTTTGGCTCCATGGGTGAAGCCTACCGAGGAATGGCGCCTCGCTCGAAGCGTCCGCGCCGCCCGACAGGCTCGAACCCCAGTCCACGCCACGTAGCCATAGCGCCCGGGTTGTTGGTATTGACGTGGAGGTGGACGAGATCATGGCCGCCCGCCCGCAGACGAGCGAGTGACTCGGTGACCATTGCGCCTGCGAGCCCGTGTCGCCGAAACGCGGGGGCGACGCCGACCTGTCCGATCCAGCCGCGACCGCTGATGACGAATCCCGCGGGCGCACCGTCGATGCGGACGAGGAACGATGCCTCAGGGAGAAAGAGGTCGTTGTCGGTCTGATGCTCGATCCACTCGGCCGGCGTCAGGCCGGGGAAGCCCGGGCGGTTGCGGAAGGCGTTCTCATACACCTCGAAGCTGGTGACGGCGGCTGCCGGGCTCCACTCGGTGAGCGTCGTGCCGACCGGCCAGCGCGGTGTTTCGTCTGGGCTGCCGGCCGTCCGGGCATGCTCCATGACGAGCTCCTCGAAGGTGAGGCCGTACCCGGCCGACTGCCACCGCGCCGCCTCGACGTCGGTCAGCGATTCGCAGACGGCCTGCACCGTGACGTCTCTTGGCACGTCCTGGAGGGTCGCGTCGATCCAGGCGCGTTGCTCGTCCCACAGCGCGTCGGCGCCAGGGCGGTGCATCGACGTCACGGCGATCACGGCAGGCGCGCCCGAGGGCTCACGGACGGCGGCGCTGGCGCGAAGGGTGCCGTCCGGCTCGCGCCAGAACTGCGACCGGACGTCCGGTCCGAGGTACATCTGCTGGAGCCAGGAGGCAGTCGTCGCCAGCGACCAGTCACCGGGATGCTCGAGCTGCGAACGCGCTAGGTCGATGAGTTCGACGGGGTGCGTTGCGGGCATCGCGACACGACGTTAGCGCTCGGTGCGTGCCCCCGGGAGCAATGAGGGGTGAACTCGTGTTCCCGTGATCATCGAGATCGATTCCGAGATCCGGCCGGGGGGAGGCCCAAGGCCGGCAGCCTTACGGGTCCAAACGTCTAGTTCGTGAGAATATGCATTATCAGGAGCTTTATTGGTGGATCTGCCGCCGCCGCCACACCCTCTCAGAGGGCTGACCGAGCAGTCGGTCAAGCCACGAAGTGGCGCGATAGCATCACTGAATGAAGCGCACCCTCGCGCTGATCCTTCGGGTGGCGTCTGTGCCGGCCGGCGTTGGCGTTGGTTTCGGGACCGCGCAGGTCACGCCGCCGCAAAACACGTGCCCGCCGAAGGGCGCGTGCCTTCTCATCGCACTGCATGCGCAACCTACTTTTGCGACCTGGCAATGCGTCTTGTTTGGCGCTGGTGCCGCAGCGCGTCTTGCTGCTCCTTTCCCTGGCGGTCGCGCAACTCCCTTCGGCAAGGGGACGCAACGCGTTTCGGGCGGCGGCTGTGGCGGCAGGCGTCGGCGTCGGTCTCTGGACGGCGCAACTGGGGTCGTTTCAACAATGCCGTTCCTTCGCTCGGTGCCCAACTCCCTATGGCCTCGAGTTCCTGCCCACGTTCATAGCGTGGCAATGCGCCCTGCTCGGCGGAGTTGGAGCCGTCGTCGTTCTTCTACTGTCGGTCGTGGCCGCGCGACTGCCGTCCCGCGAGATCGCCCCCGTAAGCACGAGAGCGGTCTCCCGCTGACCTCACCACCGTTCGGGCCTGCATCCTCCGAACGAGCGCAAGAGCCGAGACCAGTCCAGCTAGCCGGCTGGATTGACGACCGGGACCGCCGGTGCCGCGCACCCCGGACACGCCGGCGCGTACCAGAGCCCACCGGTCGTCGACCGCCACAGGACATCGATGGCGCCGTTGCCGGCGAATGCCACCGACGACGGGTCCGAGCCGGCGACCGCACCGAGGCCCTCAGGGCCGATCAGCCCGCTCGAAGACGTGTACAGCGCCGACGCGAGCGTCCCGGAGCCGGACTCGCGGGCGTCGACGATGACCGCGCCGGGCGCCAGGGTCACTGCCGCCGGATTGCCCATGACCGCCACGGTCCCGAGCGCCGTGGCGGCACTCCAGGCGCCGGCGTTCAAAGACCCGTGAAAGAGCTGGCCGGCGCTGTCCCAGAAGACGTCGATGTCGCCGCCCGAGGCGCTCACCGACGGATTGGCGGCGAGCGCGTTCGTCGTGAGCCGCTGGGCGCCGGTCCAGCCCCAGGAGGCGCCGGTGTCCTGCCAGAGGTCACCTGAGGCGTCCCGCCAGAAGACGGTGTCCGACCCCACGCCCGAGCTGATGGCCACCGGGGTGCCGGTGACAGTGCCGCTGTTCAGTGGCGCGGCGCCACTCCAACTGCCGTTGAACCGGTCGACCCAGAGGGCGGAGCCGGTGCCGACCCAGAAGACGTCGATGAGGCCCGGCCCCGGGGAGACTGCTTCCGGTACGGATCCGAGCGGACCCAGCCCGAGTGACGCCGGGATCGACCAGGTGCCGCTGCCGTACCACCCCGCCGTATACGTCGATTGCCAGGCGTTGCCGTCCGCTCCCTCCCAGAACGCATCAATCCGTCCAGGCCCCCACGACACCACCGATGGATCGGTCGTCAGCGCGGCAGACGATCCCGCGGCGGCGCTGATGTCGGTCGGCGCTGTCCCCCACACACCGTTCCGGTATCCCAGGGTCCAGACGTGGTCATTCGTTCCGCGCCAGAGCACATCGATATCGCCAGGCTGGTCGGAGACGGTCTGCGGGTTACCCGCCACGTTGGTCGCCGCGAGCGCGACAGGATCGGGCCAGCCGTAATACGGGAGCGACCGGGTGCCGCCCTGGTCGAGGTCGACGCGTCCGGAGATCCCGGGGATCGAGCCGTCGTCGCTGAACTGCCAGACCTGCCAGCCGGTGCCGCCCCAGTTGTTCGCCGGGAGCTGGGGCGTCGATACGAACCAGTTCGCCACCCAGAGCGGGTCGAGCGTGAACGCCGAGGAGTTGATGTTGCCGTTCCACCACGAGGGCGACGCATAGATTGCGGGGAGTGATCCGATTGCCGCGCTGACCGTGTCCACCACCGTCTTCAGGTTTGCGACGACGACCGACTGCGGCTCGCCGCCCATTGTCTCGACATCGATCGCCGGCATGAGATCGCCGTGGCTGAACCCGACGGATCGCAGCTGCGAGATCAGCACGTTCGCCTGTGCGACCGGGCTCTCCGACGGCTCGAAGAACAGATACGCGCCCGGGGTCACCCCCGCTCCCGTCGCTCCTCGCCAGTTCGTCGCGAACTGCTGGTCGCCGCCGCCGTCGCCGTCAGCCGCGCGGATATACGCAAACGAGATCCCCGCAGCAGCAACCGAATGCCAGGCGATGGTGCCCTGGAACGAACTGACGTCGATCCCCTCCTTTGTGGCGGAAGCCTGGGCGTCAATCGACCGCGCCAGCCCGCCGGAGGCTGCAGCCAGGACGACCAGGACCGTGGCGGTAGCGGCGATCCGCGACCTCATGCCACCTCCGAGAAGAGACCCACCATTGCCCTGAGGATAGACACGGATGTAGCAGTCTCGGGTTTCGTCACCGTATCTTCATCTGCGCTTCCTGCGGAGCCCCTCCCCTCCCGGTTCATGACACAGTTGCCTAGGAGACAGTCACGTGAAAGGTTGTCTCCGTTACTCTCAGTTCCGTGGACACGCCGCAGCGCAAGCCGTCGGGAAAAACGCCGCCTCCGGGCGCGCGGCCGAGTGGCAAGCCGCTCACCAAGAAGCAGCGCCGGAATCAGGCCGCCGTTCGTTCGGTCGCGCTGAGCCGCCGCCCGCCGTGGCAGTCCCCCACCGTCATCACATCAGTGAGCGTCGCCATCGTGGCTGTGGTTCTCGTCGTCATCGTCATCATCAACTCGGTCGGAGGCCCAGCGGCCGGCACATCGACGCCAATCTCCGCGCAGGTCGCCAGCATTCTCCTGAATCCGAGCCCGTCGGTTATCTCAACGGTCGGCTCGGGTGGCCAGCCCGGCGAGATGGTCAAGCTGCCCGGCGACACCGTGCTCAAGGATGCGAGCGGGAAGCCGATGATCGTGTACGTCGGCGCTGAGTACTGCCCGTTCTGCGCCGCGGAGCGCTGGGTGATGATCTACTGGCTGTCGCAGTTCGGGACGTTCAAGGGCTTGACACAAATCGAGTCCTCGTCGACCGACGTCTATCCGGACACGAACACGTTCACCTTCCACAAGGTCACGTACACGAGCTCCTACGTGGACTTCAACCACAACGAGGTTCTGGATCGCGACCAGAACCAGCTGGAGACCCCGTCGGCCCAAGTGACCGCCCTCTTCACCAAGTACGGCACACCGCCGTACACATCCACGACCGGAGGTTTCCCGTTCATCGATATCGCCGGTCTCTACACGCTGTACAACACGAGCTATTCGCCGCAGATACTCGCCAACCTCACATGGCAGCAGATCGCGACCAAGCTCAAGGACCCCACCGATCCCGTGACTCAGGCGATCGTCGGCAACGCAAATATCATGACCGCGGCAACGTGCATCGCGACCGGCGATCTCCCGGCGGCGGTGTGCACCACGCCGACCATCCAGGCGATCGAGCCGAGCCTCAAGGCACTCAAAACTTCCACGAGCTGAGCGGAGGCTGAGCGTTGGCCGTCGTCACCTCGTTCTCGGTCATCACCACGGGCTACGCCGTGCTCGCGCTCGTCGCCGACGCGATGGTGCTCGTGGTCGTCGTGGGATTCCTGCTGAGCCGCACCTCTGACGCAGGCCGTGCGCAATGGACGCGCTTTCGCGATGGGGTGACGCCGTTTGCGCTGCACTTCGCGTGGGTGGTCGCGATGCTCGCGACGCTCGGGAGCCTCTATCTCTCGCAGATCGCAAAACTGACACCGTGTGAGTTCTGCTGGTTCCAGCGCATCTGCATGTACCCGCTCACCCTCCTTCTCGGCATCGCGGCGTTCCGCGGAGACACGGGGATCGCCAAGAAGTACTTCCTGACATTGTCCATCGTCGGCGCGGCGCTCGCGACGTATCACTACCAACTGGAGCACGTCGCCAATGAGCCGACGGTGTGCGGGACAGCGGTCCCGTGCGATATCGCGGCGTTCAACATCTTCGGATTCATCTCCGTCCCCTTCCTCTCGCTGGCAGCGTTCCTCCTTCATCACGTCCTTGCTGCTGGCTCGGGCGCACGCAGCGAAGGACGAGGAATACGAGGACGACGACGAGGGCGCTGCACCGAACGACGCGACGCTTCCGGCGACCGCCTGACACGACACACTCCCGAAAGGAATCCTCGGCTAGGCTCATCGCGTGGCGAGGACACCGGAAGGGAATCGCGGCAACCGTAGCAACCGCCCTAACGGTCGGCGCCGCCGGCCGCTCTGGCAATCGCCGACCCTGATCACGTCGCTGAGCGCCGGCGTCGTGGCGCTCGTTCTCGTCGTGATCGTCGTGATCAACCAGCTCGGCGCCGGCAACGCGGAAGTCAGTTCATCGCTTCCCGCGTTCGTCGCCAGCGTCATCCTCCACCCGGACCCCGCGGTGATCAAGACGGTCGGATCCGGCAAGCAACCCGGCGAGCTCACACACGTCGCCGGCACGAGCGTGATGAAGGACGCCGGCGGCAAACCGCTGATCGTCTATGTCGGTGGCGAGTACTGCCCGTTCTGCGCAGCTGAACGCTGGAGCCTGGCCTATGCCCTCTCGCAGTTCGGCACGTTCAAGGGCCTGACCGAAATCCAGTCGTCCGCCACGGACGTTGATGCGAATACCGATACGCTCAGCTTCTACAAGTCGACGTACACGAGCTCGGTCATCGACTTCAGTGCTACCGAGGCATACGACCGCAGCCAGAACCCGTTGCAGGCGCTCACCCCTGAGGTCTCGAGCATCTTCAGCAAGTACGACACGCCGCCATACACGACACTCAGCGGTGGGTTCCCGTTCCTCGACATCGCCGGTCGATACATCCTGCTCAACACGAGCTACGACCCTGCGATTCTCAAGAATCTGACCTGGAACCAGATCTGCACCAAGCTGAAAGACCCGACCGACCCGGTCTGCAAAGCAATCGTCGGCAACGCGAACATCCTCACTGCCGCGATATGCCTCGCGCTCGGCAATGTGCCGGCATCGGTGAGCGCGGCGCCGACGATCGAGGCAATCGAGTCCGGGGTGCAGGCGATACCAGTGACCCCTGCCTGACGGCTTAGGTCAGCTCGCCGAGATATTTCGGCAACATCTCGCGCCACGTCGACCAATCGTGATCGTAGTCACTCCCCCACGGATCGACACGGTTGGGAACGCCCTTGCTCCCCAGCACATGCGCAAGACGCCACGACTCACCGATGTTCTCCCAGCGCCCTTCGCCGGACGCGAGGATCGCCTTGCGGCTGCGCAGCAGCGCGAGATGCTCGCCGTTGAGTCCGGGCAGAAAGTACGACGGAGTCGCGAAGTACAGGTCGTCGCCTGCATCCTCGCCGACGAAGCGCGAGATGTCATACGTCCCGCTCATGCCGATCGCATTCGTCACCACGTCCGGGTAGTGGCACATCAGCGCCACCGCGTTGAAGGCACCGATGGATGCGCCGGCCGTCATCACGGTGATGTCGGGGCTGTCGCAGTCGAGCCGGATCATCGGAATCAGCTCGTGGCGGACGAACTCGAGGAAGCCGCGCAACATCGCGGCCCGGTAGCGCGGGTCGCCGTCACCGCGCAGCATCGCCGCTCCGGAAACGCTGTCGCAGGAGTAGATCTTCACCCGCCCTGCCTCGAGGTACTCCCCCACCGCGTCGACGAGCCACATGCGCTCGATCTCCTCGGCGTCGCCGCCGGCGGTCGGAAACACGATGACCGGCGTGCCGAAGTGGCCCCAGCGCGCCACGGTCACGTCCGACCCGACTCGCCCCGAATACCAGCGCTCTCGCCGCTTCATGGGCGGGAAGTCTCGCGCATCGGTACAGGCCCGCGTTGCCTCAGGGATAAATGAGGCGCGCCTCCCCCGGGAACAACCAGCCAAGGCCGTCGAGGAGGCGGTCACGCCAGTTGATCCAGTTGTGCCCGTCAAGCGCCTCGACGACCTTCATGTGCTCGGTCATCTGCTCGAGCACGCCGACCATGGCGCGATCCGGTTCGACGAGCGGTTCGAAGACGCCGTAGGTCAGGAAGATGCGCTCAGTGACCATCTCCGGTCGCTCGCGCACCTTGTTGACGAAACGCACCACGGGCTCGAACACGCGCCCGTAGCTGTGATCGCCGGTCTCCCCCGAGAACCGCAGCGATGGCGACTCGAGCAGGAGGCCACCGTAAAACCCCGGCGCTCGTACGGCTGCGGCCAGCGACGCGACGCCACCGAAGCTTGCGCCCATGAGCACGCGGCCGCCCGGGGCGCCGCGCAGCTGGAACGTGCCCTCGAGCTGCGGTACCAGCTCGTTGGTGAGATACCGGCTGTGCGCGAGGCTCGCCGCGTACTCGCGCAGGCGGTCGCCGGGATGGACGAAGGCGACGAGACAATCGGCGATGAGCCTGCGGTGCATCAGGTTGTCCAGCACCGTCCCCATCGATGAGTGGTTGAGGAAGTCGCCGCCGTCGTGCACAACGAGCAACGGCATGCGCCGGTCGCGGCGCATGCGGGCTGGGACGTACACCGTGACGTGCGCCTCGCGACGCAGTGCCTTGCTCGCGATGCGAAGATCCACCAGCTCGCCCGGTACCGCTGCCGGATCCGGATAGGTCCAGTCCGGTCGCGCGTAGCCGTCCGCTTCGAGCACTGACTGCGAGCCGATGGCGTCGGACACCACGTTCGGGTTCAGCGGGTCGTTCATGCTCTCCGCGTGCTCGCCGCGGCGCACGAGGATCCGGTACTGGATCCGCGCGCCGCGCGGCAGCTCGACGCTGGCGTACCAGAGGTCGGTGTTCTTCATGCGCCGAAGCGGGAGCGGGATCGGCACTCCCATGACCCGGTGTTCGACGCCGACCCAGTCGGCCTCACCGCGCCAGAGGAACGTGCACGTCGACCCCTCGACGAGCGGGATCGAATGCTCACGCAGGAGTTGATCGATCGCCTCGGGTGAGGCGCCCTCGCCGCGGAGTCGGGCGAGGGCGTGCTGCGGTTGCGATGGTGCCGGGCTCACGATCAGGCGGCTTCCGCCCCCCGCACCAGGCGGCCGTCAGGGGCGACGATCCCCACAGCGCTGAGGTCCGCCGGCAGGCCCGAGCTCAACTCGAGACGGTCGCCGGGGTCGAGCACAACGCAGACGCTCGGCGCGAATCTAGCCGCGAGCAGCGCGCGTCCGTGGGTGTCGTGGTTGTGAAGCCGGTTCGACACCGGCAGCGCGACCAGGCCGCGAGCGACGCCGATCCCAATGTCAAACAGCTCGGCCGGTCGCGCCGCCGGATCGTCGTCATCGATCACGACGATGCGCTCGGAGATCGCCATGCAGCCGGACGACCACGCCAGCAGCGGCTGCGCATCGATGAGCGACGCGAGGTTGCAGAGATGCAGGCAATCGTTCAACACGCCAACATGACCGCCCGCAATCGCGATCGCCGCGCAATCGGCAACGATCGACGCCACCTCTTCGCGATGCGAGCGGATCATCTCGCGGTCGTGGGGCGGATGCGCGGCGTAGAAGCGTTCGTACGCCGCAGAGATCGCTGCCGCATGTGCCTCGTCGAGCGCTCGCACCGCATCGATTGCGGGGGTGAGCTGCTCGCCCGCGCCGCCGGGTGCGTCGGCGAAGCGTCGACGGACAACATCGACACCATCGAGCGCCGCGGGCAATCTGCGTTGGTACTGCTCGCGAAGCTCGTCGAGCTGCGTTCGCAGCAGGCGCTCGGCGTCGGCGTACTCGGAGTTGCTGCTGAGCACATCGAGGCGGCGTCCGTAGAGGCCGAGGTTGCGCGTCCCGCCCCCGAGCCGCCGGTCGAGCTCAGCGTCGTTACGCTCGCCCTCCTCCCACCCGGCGGTGATCAGCGCGACCGGACCGTCAACACCGAAGGCCTCGATCTCCGCCGCAAGGTCGATGGCGTCGTTGAGTGGCCCGAGCAGCGTCACACGCCTCACGAGGCGCGCACGTGGACCGTCTCACCGACGACGTTGAGCATGTGATGCACGGTGTCGAAATCTGGGTGGACCATGCGAATCCAGGCGTTTGCCATGTAGCCCGCCTCGACCGGCTGGGTCGCCGTTCCGTCGCCGGGAAGGTACGTGTCGAGGATCCACTGCCCGAACTGGCGCTGTACCTCCTCGAGTCCGTCGTAGTGCGTGATCGTGCCGTCGTGGTCCGGTCGGAGGGCGACGATCCCGGCGGACAGCCGGCGTGACAAGGGACGCTCAACACTGTGGTGGGCTATGGTGTTCGCCCACTCGCGGTAGATGTCGATGTCGTTGCCGGCCGCATAGAGATCCCAGGCGCGCACGCCCGGGGGACGGCAACCGATCTCGCTGAAGCGGAGCCCCTTCGGGCCGAAGAACCACTCCATGTGCGTTGCCGACGTCCCGATGCCGAGCGCCTCGATGGCACGCAGCCCGAGCTCGCGCACCTGCTCGTAGTCGGGGTTGGTGTCGACCTGGTTCGTCGAGATGAACTGAGGGCTGATCCAGCGCTCGCGCATCGCCTCGAGCACGTTCGGGTAGTAGTGCGAGATGAAGTCGTAGGCGGGATGGCCGTCGATGCTGATCGTGTCGTAAAAGCCTTCGTGGCCCTCGACAAACTCCTCCACCGCCACGTCCTGCGCGCCCGAGGCGCCGAGCGCAGCGAGGGCCCGGTCGAGCTCGGCATCGGAGTCGACACGGCTGGTCCCGGATGCGCCTGCGGCCGCGCGAGGCTTGAGGATGAGCGGGTACCCGACCTGTGCGGCGAACGCTCGCACCTCCGCCGAGGAACTGGCGCCGGTCGACTGCGCCGTCGCGATGCCGGCATCGCGGAGCACCTCTTTCATCGACGGCTTGTCGCGGCAGAGATATGCGGTGCGCACCGACGTTCCGGGAATGCCGCACGACTCGCGCGCGTGGGCCGCCGCCATCGTATGCGCCTCGATGGTCGACTCCAGCGCGTCGATCCAGATCTTGCTCTGGGCGAAGCGCACCGCCTCCACCAGAGCATCGATGTCTGTGACGTTGCCGATCTGCTGGTAGTGGAACATCCAGTCCCGCAGCTCCTGATCGAGGAATTCGATCGGCCGCTCGCCGATGCCGATCACGTTGGCACCCGTGGCCGCAAGCCCTCGCACGAACTCGCGCTGGTTCGGGGGAAACGCCGGCTCGATGAAGATGATGTTCACGCGGAGATCCTACCCGCCCCGGACCACCTTCCCGAGCCCTGGCTGCCTACACTCGCGGCGTCACATGCCGAACGCCGTCTTTGTTGCCCCGTTCCTCCTCCCGGCGACCGTGCGCTTCATCGCCGCCGCCGCGTCGCTGCCCGACGTGCAGCTGGGGCTGATCAGCCAGGACCCCGAGAACCGGCTCGACGATGAGCTCCGCGCCGCGCTTGCCGGCCACTACCGCGTGAACGACGGCACCAACCCGCAGCAGATCGCCGACGCGACGCGCGCGCTCTCCCGGCACCTCGGCGGCGTCGACCGCGTCATCGGCATGCTCGAGCAGTTGCAGGTCCCGCTCGGTGAGGTGCGCGACGCCCTGAACATCCCCGGTATGGGCGCGGAGGTTGCGCACAATTTCCGCGACAAGGCGCGGATGAAGACCGTGTTCGAGGCAAACGGCGTTCCGTGCGCCCGGCACCGCCTCACGCACTCAGTTGATGAGGCGCGCGCAGCCGCCGACGATCTCGGCTACCCGCTCGTCGCAAAGCCGCCGGCGGGCGCCGGCGCGCGCTCGACGTTCCGCATCGACGACGACGCACGACTGGCGGAGTGGCTGCGTGCAGACCCGCCGAGCGATCAGATTCCAGTGCTGCTCGAGCAGTTGGTCGTCGGCGCCGAGCACAGCTTCGACAGCGTGCTCATCGACGGCGAGCCCGTCTGGCACTCGATTTCTCGATATCTGCCGACACCGCTCGAGGTGCTCGAGAATCCCTGGATCCAGTGGGCCGTCTTGCTGCCCCGCACCATCGATACACCGGAGTACGACGTGATCCGCCGCGAAGGTGTGCACGGCCTGCGCGCCCTCGGCCTGCGCACAGGGCTCACGCACATGGAGTGGTTTCGTCGCGCCGGCGACGACATCGCGATCAGCGAGGTCGCCGCCCGGCCCCCTGGCGCGCAGTTCACGTCGCTGCTCTCGTACGCGCACGACATCGACATGTACGCGGCGTGGGCGCGGCTCGAGATCTTCGGCACCTTCGAGCCTCCCGAGCGGCGCTACTCCGTCGGCGCCGCATATCTCCGCGGTCAGGGCACTGGGACGGTCCTTGCGGTGCGTGGGCTCGACATCCTCCAGCGCGAGCTCGGCAACATCGTCGTCGAAGCGGTGATCCCGCGCCACGGGCAGCGGTCAGCCGGAACGTATGAAGGTGAGGGACACGTCGTGCTGCGCCATCCCGACACAGCGGTGGTTGAAGCGGGGTTGCGCCGCGTGGTCGAGGTGGCCCGGGTGGAACTCGGAGAGCCGTCGTGACCGCGACCGTGCTCATGATCTCGCCCGGGTATCCCGCGGAGATGCCGTTCTTCACGCGCGGGCTCGCGCGTGCCGGTGCACGCGTCATCGGCGCCGGCGACCAGCCGATCGTCGCCCTGCCGGAGATGGCACGTGACCATCTCACTGCCTACTGGCAGATCCCCACGTTTGCCAACGAGGACGCGATCGTCTACGAGGTCGTGCAGCGTGCGTCGGGGCTTCGCATCGATGCGGTCGAATCGTTGTGGGAACCCACCATGCTGCTCGCGGCGCGTATCCGGGAGCGCCTCGGCATCCCGGGCATGACGGTCGAGCAGACCCTCCCCTTCCGCGACAAGGAAACGATGAAGCAGGTGCTCGACGCGGCCGGGATTCGCACGCCGCATCACTACCGCTCGACGACGGCTGCCGGCGTTCGCGAGGCGACCGAGCGCATCGGCTATCCCATCATCGTCAAGCCGATCGCCGGGGCCGGATCCGCGAGCACGTACCGCGTCGACGGCAGTGACGATCTGGAGCGCGTGCTCCCGTTGCTGCGTGGCGTTGCCGAGGTCAGCGTTGAGGAGTTCATCGACGGTTCCGAGTACACGTACGACACCATCTGCGCAAACGGCGAGGTGCTCTTCGACAACATCTGCTGGTACCGGCCTCGCCCTTTGATCGCACGCCAACTGGAGTGGGTGAGCCCCGTTACCATGGTCATGCGCGACATCGACGCCGCGGACCTTGCCAATGGACGCACGATGGGACGCGACGTGTTGCGAGCACTCGGATTCCGCGACGGCTTCACGCACATGGAGTGGTTCCGCACCCCAAGCGGCGAAGTCGTGTTCGGAGAGATCGGTGCACGTCCGGCAGGCGCTCGGACCGTGGACGTCATGAATTTCGCGAACGACGTGGACCTGTTCCAGCAGTGGGCGGAAGCGGTCGTCAATGGGCGCCTCTCGGAGCCGATCGAGCGCCGCTACAACGCCGCGTCGATCTTCAAGCGCGCGCAGGGACAGGGACGAATCGTGCGCATCGAGGGCCTCTCGAACCTCCTTGGCGAGTATGGCGAGTGGATCTGCGCCGTCGACCTCCTCCCCATCGGCGCACCGCGACGCGACTGGCTGATGACCTTGATCTCCGACGGCATGGTGATCGTGCGCCACCCCGAGCTCGATTCCTGCATCGAGATCGCTGATCGGTTCGCCACCGAATTGCAGCTCTACACGTACTGACCGTCTGCACCATTCGCGCGGGCCTTGCATCGGGTACGCTTGCGCCGGGCTGGAGGGCGTTTCTCTGCTTGCGGAAGTCATAGGGAGCACCCCATGCCCACACTTCGCCGCCGCAGCCTCGGACCAGTTGTTGTCGGCTCGATCGCGCTGGTGTTCATCGCCGGGTGCGGATCGGCCTCCCCTGCCGTCGTCATCCCGACCAAAACGCCGAGCTCCTCATCGACGGGTGCCGCCGCTCCAACCAGCGCACCCGCCGCGGGGGCGTGGACGACGGCGAACGTCGACGGATCCAAGCAGATAGTCGATATCTCGTGCCCGTCAGCAACACTCTGCGTCGCGGGCGACAGTGGCGGCGATGTCGTGACGTCGACGAACCCGACCGGTGGCACGTCGGCGTGGACGGTCACGACGGTCGACACCAACTCCGGCGGTGCTGAGGAGATCCTTGGCATGTCATGCCCGAGCACGACGCTGTGCGTCGGTGTCGACGGGAGTGGCAACGTCATCATCTCGACGAATCCCGCGGGCGGCGCATCGGCCTGGACCGTGACCAACGTGGACTCGAACATCGTGTCGGGCCTCTCGTGCGCGAGCGCAACGCTCTGCGTCGCCGTCGACGCATCGGGCAATGCTGTGACATCGACCAATCCGACGGGTGGCAAGTCGGCGTGGACGGTGACGGCCGTGGACAGCGGAACGCCGATCAACACGATCTCGTGCCCCAGCACCACCCTGTGCGTCGCCGGTGACGCGAAAGGCAATGTGGTGACGTCCAGCAACCCATCCGGCGGTGCTTCGGCATGGTCGGCTGCGAACATCGATGGGACGGCGAGCGTCTCCGGCATGTCCTGCCCCACCGCGAGCTTCTGCGCCGGCATCGACAGTCAAGGCAACGTCGTCACCTCGAGCAACCCGACGGGCGGTGCCTCGGCATGGACCGTGACCACCAACGTGGAAGCGAGTCAGGTGCCCGCGCACATCGGCGGCGTGTTCTGCGGCAGCTCCGCCCAGTGTGTCGTGGTCGATGACAGCGGCAACGTCGTCACGACCACCAACCCAACCGGCGGGGCGTCAGCGTGGTCGACGAGCGATGCCGCGGGGACGGCGGATATGACCGCTGTCGCATGCCCGAGCGCGAGCATCTGTGTCGCCGTGGATTACGGCGGGGACGTGATCACCGGCCCGTAGCTGGCGAACGCTCCGGCATTGTCCGTCACCCACTCGCGGAAGGAGTGCGGCGGCGAGCCGAGAATGTCGAATACCGCTGAGGTGATGTACGCGGACATGCCCATGGTCGCCGCCCACGCTGCAAGCAGCATGTTCAGCGCCGCTGGCGGCCAGCTCGCCTCCGCCTCGCGTCGGAACTCGTCCGGTGAGAGCTCTTCAAAGGGGATCGGGCGCCCAAGGACCTCGCCGATGATCCGCACCTGCTCCGCCTGGCTCAGCGACTCGGCGCCGGTGAGGACGTAGTCGCCTCCGGTGTGTCCGTCCTCGTACAGGGTTCGCGCCGCGACAGCAGCGACATCACGATCATCCACCGGTGCCGCCTCGATCACGGCTGCCGCACTGTCGGGCGGTGCCGTCCAGACGAGGAATACGGCACCGGCGCCTTGCAGTGCTGCGTCGAGCGATTCGGGCACGGTGAGGTCGCCGATGAAGACCTCGACGCTCGCCGGCAGGGACGGCGAGCTTTCGGAGCGATGCGCCAAAGCACGCACCGGGACGCCGGCCTCGACGAGCAGGTCGACCACGGCGCGCCCCACCCGGCCGGTCGCCCCGGTGACGAGCACCGGAGCCAGGTGACCTGGAGTCAGGGTGCCGCCGACGCCAGGAAGTCGAAGAAGAGCGCGTTCCAACGCTCGGCGGCGTCGAACAGCGGCGCGTGCCCGGAGCCCTCGAACATCTCCATCGTCACGCGACCACCGGCGTCTCGATAGCGCTCGAGAACGGCACGGATCTGCGTCACCATCGGTTGCGGGGCGAAGACCTCGTCACCGGGCCAGCCGGGAATGACCCCCATCTTGCCGAGCGTGCCCATCTCCCAAGCCGAGTTGTCCGACACGACGATGTCTGCGCTGCCATGCGTCCAGAGCACGGGTGGTTTGGGGTCGATATCGACGATGCTCGCCCAGTTGCAGTACTTGCCGGAGAGCGCGTTGAGGATGCCGCGCGTTCCCGGGGCGATGCCCGGCCAGTTCGGAGACGTGGTCGTGTCGCCGGGATACCCGTCATCACCAGTCTCGGATTTGTTGATCTCGTCGACGAGCATGTCCTCGCGGTCGGCCGGCTCGCGATGCGTCGGCGTCCAGTACGAGCTGTTCATCACATTGCGCGGCGACAGCGGGGAGTCCGACGACGTGTCGTGCGCCGCGATGTTCTGCGCGAACTCCGCGTTACCGGTACCACCGCCCGATCCCGCGTAGTCCGGGAAACACGGCGTCCCGTCAAGACGCACCCCGCCGAACCCGTACGGCGACACGGGATCGACGAATGTCAGTGAGGCGACCGGCCGGTCCTGCGCGTAATTCGCGATCGCCGCACCACCGGTCGACCACCCGACGAGGTGCACCGGTTGCGTGATGCCGAGTGCGCGAACAACGGAGAACGTGTCGTCGGCCCAGTCGCGCAAGCCACGCGTTGCGTCGATGGGCACCCGCTCGGTGTCACCAAATCCACGCATGTCCGGTGCGATGCAGCGATAGCGTTCCGGCGCGCGGACCATGACGTGCTCGTAGAAACGGCTGGTCGCGAGGTTGCCGTGAATCATCACGACGGGAATGCCGTCGGCTGGCCCCGAACTCGATGTAGCGGATGCGCAGACGATCGGTCTGCAGGGTCTCGCCGCGAACGCCGTCCGGAAGATTCACCGCATCACCACCGGTGGCTCAGTCAGATGCGGCAACGGCGCGAGTACCCACGGCCTGCAGGGTCTGCGAGCGCGCCCCCGGGGTGTCGGTGCGCAGCTCCTCGATGAGGCTGTCAACGACGTCGCGAAGCGACCCACCCGCATCCACCACTTCGCGCTGGCGGATGTAGCTCGATCCCCGCTCCATGATGTCCATCGCACCACGCAGCTCAGCGGTGCAGCCGAGCCGCGCGGCCACCGGCGTCAGATCCTCGACGAGCTCGCGGATGGCCTGGCGCAGCGGGACAGTCGTCCCGCCTTCGTCGACGATGATCGACGCGTCAAGACCATGACGGGCCGCGCGCCACTTGTTCTCACGGACGAGCCACGCTCGTGGTGTCGGCAGCGTGTAGCCGCGGTCGATCATGGTGTCGAACTGGTGCACGAGGCACTGGCTCAGCGCGGCAACAACTCCGACCTCACGCAACGTCGGAATGCCGTCGCACACACGGATCTCGACGGTGCCGAAACTCGGATGCGGCCGGATGTCCCACCACACCTCGCGAATGGTCTTGATCGTGTGCGAGGAGATGAGCGTGTCCATGAGCTGCTCGAACTGCGGCCATCCACTCAGCTGCCACGGCGGTCCCGCGGTTGGCAGGCTCTCGAACACCTTGGAACGCCACGACGCCATGCCGGTGTCATGCCCCATCCAGTATGGGCTCGACGCCGACAGCGCAAGGAAATGCGGGATGTATGTGGAGAGCGCGTTCACCATGGCGATGGCCTTCTCCCCGCTGCGCACGCCGACGTGGACGTGGATCCCAAAGATCTGCATCTGCTTGGCGGGCCACTGCATGTCGTTGACGAGCCGCTGATAGCGCGGGTCAGGGCTGATCTCCTGCAACGCCGGGTCGCTGAACGGATGCGTCCCTGAGCAGATGAGGTCGAGGTTGCGCGGCTCGGTGTACTGCCGCAGCTCGGCCATGGTTCCGGCCAGGTCCGCCACGGCGGCGCCGGCGTTGTCGCAGATGCCGGTGATGATCTCGACGGTCGACTGCAGGAGCTCTTTCTTGGCCTTGGGGTGACCCGCCTCGCCAAACGGCTCGCCCATCTCCGTGAGGATCTCGTGCGCGCCTTTGACGAGCTCGCGGGAGTCGTGATCGATGAGCTCGAGCTCCATCTCCACGCCGATGGTCGGCCGCGGGCTGGAGACGAATTCGATCAGGGTCATGGGGAGATCGAACTCTACGCCGCCGCCGCGCGTTGATCGTGAGCCCACGCGGCGAGCAACCCACGGAAATGCGCGATGAACTGCTCGTGCTCGTGCTCCGGAAACGTCGTGCGCACGGTCTCCACGATGATGCGGTCGAATTCCGGGCTCTCGACCCATGCCACCGACAGCTCGTCGATATGCGCGAGGTGGCGGTCACAGAACTCGCGATACCGGTCGACCTCGAGCTGCCGGTCGGCGATCCGCCGGTACCCGGCGAGCTTCTCCTCGTAGCTCAGGTCGGCCCGGTCCGCGATCGCGAAATATTCCTCGGTGTCGAGATCGACGGTCTGATGTCGCCCAGTGACGCAGCAGAAGACGACCCATTTCAGCAGCGTGCGGATCGCCCACGGGAAGTAGTAGTGCAGGCTCGTGAGCGCGAGGTCCGGCGTCGCGTTCGCGTAGTCGATGGGATACACCTCATCGCCGCGGATGAGCGTCTCGCAACTGTTCAACTCCCAGCGGAAGAAAGCATTGACAGTGCGCAGAATGCTCACCACTTCGTTGCCGGCACGCGGCTCGAGGAAGTTGTGCTCGACGGAGTAGCGCTCGTGCATCGGACGCTCCGGGTGGAAATTGAGCACCATCACCTCGGCGCCGATGCCGAGGCTTCGCGCGAACGCGTCGTATCCGTCCACGGCAGCCTGCAGATGCATGAGCCGTTGCTCGGACTCGTCGTACGCGCGGTAGAGCGTCGCCGAGTCCTCGATGCGCGAGACCCCGACCCACGCGCCGCCGTCGAACGGCTTCATGTACAACGGCATGCCGACTGCCCCGGCAACCGCCTCGAGGTCGAAATACCGGAGATATCGCTGGGCCGTGCCCGCGAATCGGGGATTGTCCGGAGGGGTCTTGTTGGGCAGCATCCACGTCTCGGGCACCTTGAGACCGAGCCGGATCATCGCGCAGTACGCCGCGTGCTTCTCCATCGCCTGGAAGGTGAACGGGTTGTTCAGCAGATGCACCCGGTCCATGAGCGTGACCTTCTTCAGCCACTCGCGCGGCATCGGATACCACCACCCCAGCCGGTCGATGACGAGCGACTGACGCGGCCGCATCCGCAGGTCGAAGGGCTCGATGGTCATCCGCTCCGTGGTGAAGCGATGGGTCTCCCCGCCTTCGCGCACCGAGAGATCGGCGCGTCCGAGGAGTGCCTCGAACGCGGCCGGCCAGTCCTCCTCGACCCCGAGCAGCATCCCGATGAGATGGGTCTTTGGCATCGTGCATGGGAGTATGCGATCCCCCACGCGCGAAGTGCAGACCCCTGCCGAACCTCAGGTGCGGGGGTTGCGGCTCCCACGGGACGTATTGGACGGCGCTTCGGCCGCGCGATTCTCCAGGGTCGCTTCGAGGCGAAGGGTCCGTTCGAACGCGGCCCATACCGCGTCGCTCACCACGGTGCGCAGGCCGCCGCGCTCGAGTTGGTAGAGCGCTTCCGCCGACGTGCCGCCCGGCGAGGTGACCATGTCGCGCAGCTCCGCCACGTGTTTGCCACTCTGCAACGCGAACTCAGCGCTGCCCTGCATGGTGTCCAGGACGAGCTCGCGGGCGACGTGACGGGGAAAGCCGAGATGGACGGCGGCGTCTGTCAGCGCCTCGATGAACAAAAAGATGTACGTCGGGCCGGTGCCGCTGACGGCCGTCGCCATCGCCACCTGACGCTCGTCATGCACCTCGAACTCCCGCCCGAGCGCGGCGAGCATCGCGCGTGTACGGGCCTTGCCCTGCTCGTCGACCTGCTCGGTTGCGAACCACACGGTGACGCCACGACCGATCTGCGCCGGCGTGTTCGGCATGGAGCGGACCACCGCCGCGTGATCGAGACCCTGACCGAGCGCGGTCGTGCTCGCACCCGCGATGACGCTGATGACCAGCTGTTCGGGGCGGAGCAAGCCACGCATCTCCGCCATCACCCCTGCGAGCATCTGGGGTTTGACGGCGAGGAGCACGATGTCCGTGCCCTGCGTCGCCTCGCGATTGTCGGCGCTCGTCCGCACCCCGTGCGACGCGAGCAGGGTGTCCCGGCGCTCGGAGCGAGGGTGCGTGCACACGACATCAGCGGGTGACATGAGGTCGCGCTCGAGCAGGCCGGCCAGCATCGCCTCGGCCATCACCCCGGTGCCGACGATGCCCAGCCGTGTGCCGCGAAGACTTTCTGCGCTCATCAGACGTCACACATTAGCGCCACCTTTCTCCTGTGGGCTCTGCAACCCGTGCCATGATCGTTGGAGCGATGAGCCAGCTCACAACCCCCGGCAGCGACGACCGACCCGTCTATCAGTGGCTGCCTGACGCATCGGCGACGCCTCCTGCCGACCACAGTTCCTGGTTGCCGCCGCAGGGGCCGAGCCGGCCCGTGTCACCGCAGCAGCACAGCCCGACGGCGCCGCGCCAGCAACGCAGGCGAATCGAGGGCGCCGGTGGCGGCATCCTGGCGGCCATCGCGGCCTTCCTGAAATGGGGGCTCGTTTTGGTCAAGTTCGGCACGTTCGGGCCGACGTTGATCACGATGATCATCGCGATCTGGTTCTACACGCTGTTCTTCGGTCCGGCGTTCGCCGTCGGCATCGTGGTGCTCATCCTCGTGCACGAGCTCGGTCACTTCATCGTCGCGCGCTGGATGGGCATCCCCGCCCGCCTGCCGATCTTCGTCGGTCCGCTCGGCGCATTCACGGCGCTGCGCCGCTCCCCCGCCGATGCGGAGAAGTCCGGGATCATCGCGCTCGCCGGACCGGCACTCGGCACCATCGCCGCGCTTGGGTGCTTTCTCCTCGCGTCAACGGCGCCCGAGGGATACGCGCGCTATCTGCTGCTCGCGCTCGCGTTCTTCGGCTGCTTCCTCAACCTCATCAACCTCGTCCCGGTTGGCTTTCTCGACGGCGCCAAGGTTGCGGACGCCATCCCCGCGTGGATGAACGTCGTCGGCCTGCTCGTGGTCGCCGCGGTGGTGCTGTTGTTCGGCAACCCCATCGGCATCATCTTCCTGATCCTCGGCATCTATCACACGTTCGGGAGATTCCGCCGCTCCAATCGCGATGCGAACCCGGCGCAGCTCGCGGCGTCGAAGCGGCTCGGACTCGGCGCCGCTTACATCGCGATCCTGCTTGTTGCCGCGGGCGGGATGAGCATCGCCAACACCGCGATCGTCAACAGCAACTTCGTCCCGGGCGTCAACCAGAGCACCGGGACCCAGGTGCTCTGACCAACTCGAGCTAGCGACCTGGCGTCGGCGTCGGCGCAGCGGGCGCCTCGCACAGTGGGAAGGGAAACGCGAGCGAGTTGTAGATGTCGGCGAAGACGTCGAGCTGATCGCTGCTCTGATAGTTGAATCCGATGAGCACCGCGTTGGTCTTGTCGATCGTCAAACGGATCTCCGCATAGAGTGGCAACCGCGGCACCGGCAGCGCCGTCGGGGTCGCGGCGGTGGACGCCGCCTCCTTCATGTAATAGCTGAGCGTCCCGGTGTAGCCGCACACCTGGACTGGTCCCGAACTGGACTGTGCATACCCGGGGAGCCCTCGCGGGCCGAAGGTGCCCGGCGTCGCGCCGGTCTCGAGGAGAACGCTCTGCGTCCCCTGCTCCGGCAGAAAGATCGTGCCGTAGCTCTCCTGCTGAAACCCCCATGCCTCCGGATACAGCGCGGAGAACCCGTTTGCCTCCGCGTACTGGTTGAAGCTCCCCGGGGCGGTGAGCGTCGGATCCGCGACGATCCAGCCCGTCGTGGAGCGCCCCTGCACCTTCATCCATCCGCCACCGCCGCTCTGATAGTCGAGCACGGTGAAGAACGCCCCTTGCCCGAAATCGCCCACCACGTTCGCTGATCCGAGCGCCGGCGCGGAGTGGATGCGCAGCCCGAGCGGGCTGAGGACGGTCCGCGAGCTGCCGACGATCGCGGGTGTCGGGCTTGGTGTCGGGCTCGTCGCGGTGGTCGGAACCGGTGTCGGCGTCGGCGATGTCGTGGACGGCGCGCCGCCACATGCCGCGACCAGCGCGGCGGTCACGGCCGGCAACCCAGCAGCGATCAGGCGGCGAGCACGTGCAGACAACCGGCCACTGACGCAGTGATGGCGCGCAGGTCGTAGCCACCTTCGAGGAGCCACAGATTTCTTCCCTCAGCGTGCGCTTGCGCAAGCGTGCGGATCCGCGTGGCAACCGCGGAGTAGGTGTCATCGTCAAGCATCAGTTCGGCGAGCGGATCGTCGCGATGCGCATCGAACCCCGCACTCACGATGATGAGATCGGGCTCGTGCGCGGCAACGGCGGGGACAACGACATCGTCGAACAATTCCAGCCACCGTCGCCCATCGGTTCCGGCCGAAACGGGAACGTTGATGGTGGTTCCGGACGCACCGGGGTCGCCCCGCTCCTCCGCGTTTCCGGTGCCGGGATACCAGGGAAACTGGTGCAGTGACGTGTACAGCACCGTCGGGTCGGCATAAAAGATGTCCTGCGTGCCGTTGCCGTGATGGACATCGATGTCGACGATCGCGATTCGCTGCGCCCCGGCCGCCTGAGCGGCGCGGACGGCGATCGCCGCGTTGTTGAAGAGGCAGAATCCCATTGGCAGGTATGGCGTTGCGTGGTGTCCGGGAGGGCGCACCACTGCGAATGCAGCGTGAGCCTCGCCATCCATGAGCGCAGTCGCGGCATGCGACGCGCACGCCGCGGCGTTGAGCGCAACGGTGTACGAGCGCTCGGTGGCGTACGTGTCGGCATCGAACCAGCCGCCACCCCGCACCGACATCCCCTCCACACGACGAACCTCGTCCTCGGAGTGCACGAGCAGCGGCAGCGCGCGCCCGCCAACGGGTGCATCGAGCCACGGCAACGCGGCAAGGGCGGGGTCCGCGGCGATGCCGTCGAGGATCGCGATGACGCGATCCGGCCGCTCCGGATGCCCGTCGCGGCCGTGTTCTGCCTGGTCGTCGTTGCGAATGAGCGCCAGTGGAACCGTCACGCCGGTGAAACTGCCGCCCGCACCACCTCGATACGCTCGCGAAGTTGACGTGCCGCCGGACCGGGACCCTCCGGCGCAGCGGCGATACCCCGGCTGACCGCGACGATGACGCCCCGGCCGCGGCTGTCGAGGCCGGCGCCGACAGCGTCCTCGAGCGACCCTCCCTGCGCGCCGACGCCCGGGAGCAGGAGCGGCGCCTCCGGCGCTGCCCGGCGAATCGCCTCGACCGCCTCCGGAGCCGTGGCGCCGACCACGAACCCGACGGCGCCGCCCGGGTCGGATGCGAGGCCGAGCTCGACGATGCGCACGCTGACCGGCGTGCCGGACTCGAGGCGCGCGTCGAGGAGGTCTGCGGCGCCGGGGTTGCTGGTGCGGGCAAGGACGAGGATGCCGCGCCCCTCGTGTGCGAGGAAGGGCTGCAGTGAGTCACGCCCGAGCAGCGGATTGACGGTGACGCAGTCCGCGCCCAGGACATCGAACAGCGCGCGAGCGTATGCCGCAGCGGTGTTCGCCATGTCCCCGCGTTTGGCGTCGAGGATGAGGATGCGGTCCTCCGGGATGTGCGTACGCAGACGTTCGAGCACCGCGTATCCGGCGGACCCGAACTGCTCGAAGAAGGCCAGGTTCGGCTTGTAGGCGCAGACGTGATCGATGGTCGCCTCGACGATCTCGAGACAGCTGCGCTCAGCTTCGGCAGCGCTGGAGAACCCGTCCGGGTCCAGCCCGGCGCAGAGGAGCGACCCGGTCGCATCGACGCACGCGTCCAGGCGTGCGGCGAACGTCACGGCGCTACCAGGCCTCCCTCGACGTGCTCGGCTGAATCGCGCCCTGGTCCGATCGCGGCCAGTACGGCATCTCGATGCGATCCTTGTACTTGGCAGCGCAGTGCGGGCAGACGCGCGCGATATGGCCGTCGAGGATCACCGCGGAAAGCCGGTAGATCGGAGTGTCCTCTCCGTCGCAGTCGCACTTCGCAGTTACCGCCATCAGTAGTGCGATATTGCCACGGACGTGGGCTCAGCCCGCTGCGGGAACCGGCGCCGGCTGCGGTGGCGGCACCCTGCGCGAGAGCCGCGCCCGTTCGCTGATGCGCCGGAGCATCTCGAGCGCCTCGGTCTCATCGCGGCATCGGGCCGACGCCTGCCAGCGCCGGCCGGCGGTGTCGACGTCGACGGTGGCGACACGAAACGCGCGCTGCAGCGGGCCGGATTTCAAGTGAACGCTCTGGACCTTGACGAGCGGGACGATGATCGTCGAACTCTGCACCCTTCCCGTCCGCGCGTAGACGTATCGCTCCCCGAACCAGGCGGCGAGAAAGTGGAAGGAGAGCGGCGCCTTGAGGCGCGCCCGTCGCGGCGGCCCAGCGTCCGGCGGCGGATTCGGGTGCGCGTCCGGCATGACCCGGGCGAGCAACCAGAGCGCCTGATCGCGAGATGCCACGGGGATCAACGTGCGCGCCACCTGCTGCGCATCACGATCGGCTTCACGCGAGACGCTCTGCCGCGCGACGTCCACCTCGAGGCGCGACCAGCCGAGGAGGCGCCAGAAGAGCGGTTCGACGACACGCACCGCCTGGATCCGGCCGTACGGGATCGTCTCGTGACGGCGCTGGAGGAGCCCGCGATCGAGGCGGACCCCATCCCCCGCCTCGCTGATCGTGAAGTCGAAATCCTCGTTGAATGCACGCGCGACGCCGAGGGCGCTGATCGCGAGCACGGTGATCGCGCTGCCGAGCGCTCCGGCGCCAACCACCGGGGCGGCGGCGATCGCCGCGATCGCGCCGATGGCGATGAGCACCGGCATGATCACCTGCGCGCGCATCAGCAAGGCGGGCAGGAGCAGGCCGTTCTGAATGTGCAGCAACGGCAGCGAGGGTGGCTCCGGTGTGCCCGCCTCGAGCCCATGCGCCAGTGCGAGGAGCCGCGCCCGAACGATGGGCGCTTGCGTCGCCGTGAGGTAGGCAAGCCGTCCGTGCTCGGCGCCGCGTCCGGCCGACACGACGCGGACTTCCGCCAGGCCGAGGAACCGTCCGGCGAGTGGGGCGATCACATCCACCGCCTGTATTCGGGCGAGCGGGATGCGCAGCGACTGCCGCCGGATGAGACCGGTCTCGATCTGGAGCGCGCCGTCGGCAATCCTCCACCGCGTCACGAGCCAGGAGATGAACCCGCTGATGCCGCCCAGCGCCAGGAGCACCACGTAGGCGACCAGCGAGAACGGGAAGCCGTGCGGATCATGGCGCCCTTGCGAGTCGGCGATCGACGGCACGGCGATGACAAGGACGCCGATCACCACCCTGCCGAAGCGCACCACTGGAGACAGTGGGTGCAGGCGGCGCCACGTCTCGCCCACCTCGGGGAGGATCGCCGTGGTCAGGTTCGGCCCTGCTCCGGTAATGGGAGGCGGTGGGACCATCACAGCCCGGTCGCCTTGGCCTCCCCTACCGTGGCGAGCCGGTCCCGGAGCGCGTCGGCGTCGACGCGGACGAGACCGGGAATGCGCGCGTCCGATGCGGCGGCGGCGGTGTGGAGCTGCACGGTCGCCAGCCCGAAGGCGCGATCGATCGGTCCGGCAGTGACATCGATGAACTGCATGCGCCCGTATGGGACGACCGAGACTCGCCGGAAGAGCAGTCCGCGGGTCACGATCAGATCGTCGTCACGTTCGGCGTAGCCCCAGGAGCGATACCGGCCGCGCTCGACGAGCCACGCGACGACTGCCATCACCCCGATGACGACAGGCAGCAACGGTGACGCCGGCACGCCGGTGACGAGCGCCACCACGAGCGCCGCGATGAAGACCGGTACCCAGAAGAGAGCGATCTGGCACTGCCGCGCCAGCCAGAAGCGAGGCGACAGGCGGCGCAGGTTGGGTGTGTCGAGGACGTCCAGGGCAGAGGCGGCGCTCGTCATCCCGCGCTCTCAGGACACGAGGCGCAGTGCATGACACCGGGCTGCTCGGCACGCGCGCCGCACGCACAGACCCACCCACTCTGGCGCGCCGGGACACCGAGGATGAGCGCAAAGGCGGGCACGTCGCGTGTCACCACCGCTCCCGCGCCGATCATCGCCCAGTCGCCGATGGTGATACCGGTGACGATCGTCGAGCTGGCGCCGATCGACGCACCGTCGCCGACGACGGTTTTGCCATGCGACCACTGCGCCTCGCTGCGGAGCTGCATGTCGGGCATGACCGCTCGCGGTGACCGGTCATTGGTGAACACCACCGCGGGGCCGACGAAGACCCCGTTGCCGATGCGCAGGCCGCTGTACAGCAGTGCCGCGTTCTGCACTTTGCAGTGATCACCGATGACGACGCCGAGGTCGATCGTCACATCCGAGCCGATGACGCAACCCGAGCCGATCCGTGCGCCGCGACGGAGATGCGCGTTGGCCCAGACGAAGGTGCCGGCGCCGATCTCGACGTCATCCTCGACGCGGGCCAAGGGGTGCACGTACGGCCGCGGCACTTCACTCATCGCCACGAGCTATATCACACCCATGACGCAGATCCCGGTTCGATCGCGCCGTGCTTTACGTTTGCTTGCCTCGCGCGCACGATAGACTCGAGGCAGGAGAAACGATGAGTTCCATGAAAGCCCGAATCGCAGCCGATCTGCGGCGGTTCGAGCGCAAGATCGGCATCGATCGCGAAGGACGAACCGTCTGGGTGTGGCTGATGCCCCCGGCGATCGGTCTCATCACCGCGTGCGCGGTGCCCTTCATGCCCGGTCTTCCCGATTCGATGGGCCTCATCTACCGGATCACGCTGTCGATCTTCGGCTTCTTCACCATGACCGCGATCACGTCGATCTATCTCATCTCCTTCGACAACGACCACAACCAGCAGGCTCCGGTCGACGGCCCCGAACAGACCCGTGGTGACAATCGCGGACCCGAGGCGCCACCCGCGCCGTCCGGTCCGCCGCCTCCGGCGTGGATTCACAGTCTCAAGACCACTCCCGAGCCCGACCACGAGCGGCGCGAGCGCGAGGCCGAGGAGCAGCGCCCGCGGGTCCCGGCCGCCTCCGGAGCGGACCGCTAGCCCGCAGCCTCGCGGACGGGAAGCACGATCGCCGAGGGGTGATCGGGGTCGTGCCACACCTCCTGGTCGGCCACACGCATCATCGTCGCCGACCCGAACGGCTCCCCACCGCCGAGGTTGCGCGCGAATCGAGGATGCGCTCCGCTCGACACCTGAACGCGGATCCGATGGTCGCGCCGGAACACATGCCCCGCCGGCCAGAGATCCACCGTCACCGTCGCGACGCCCTGTGCATCCCGATGCCACGCGTCCGGCGTGACGCGCACCAGTCCGTCGCAGATGTTGCGTGACGTCCCGGAAGGCTCGACGTCGCAGAGGCGGACGAAGAAGTCGGTGTGCTCGAGCGAGGACCGGACGTGCAGCTGCGCCGAGACGTCGCCGACGATCTCGACGTCCCGGACGAGCACCGGTGACGTGTAGACGAGGACATCCGGCCGGCGCTCGAGCGCGCGGTTGTCCTGAGGGCCGCCCGAGCGTGCCAGGACGGTGCCCCCCACCGTCGGCGTGGGATCGGCGGGGTCATATCGATAGCGGTCCGGCGCCGAAGCCTCCGGCGCTCTGACCTCGAGCCCGCCGTTCGGGTGCAGGTGCCAGCGCACGGGGCGCGACGGCGGCGGCCACTCGTCGAGATCGAGCCATCGCCGCGAGCCGCCGACGAAGATCCGCACCCGCGATGCCCGGCTCGTCGGACGCCCCTGCAACTGCACGCCGAACCACTCGATGGCATCGCGGACGCTCTCCGCGAGCACGCCGGGATCGACGTGCTTCCAGGGTCCGATGGTGAGCCGCGCCTCGCGCCCGGCCTCGCGAAGCGCGCGATAGTCGGCGAGCTGCACGGGCAGGAACATGTCGTACCAGCCGGTGACCATGGTGACCGGGACCGAGACGGCATCGAGATGCCGGTCGAACTCCACCGGCGCCCAGAACGCATCGTCGCCCTTGCGAGCGAGCCAGTCCTGATAGAACTGCACCCGCTCACCCGTCACAGCAACGTCTGCGTCGGCGAGCGGCGCCGAGGCGAAGCCCCGGGCAAGTCGCCGGGCGCTGGTGAAACGGTCGGTCAGCTGGCGGAGGCCGGTATGGCTCTGGCCGGCGAGGATGTCCAGCCATGCCAGCGTGCTCGCCAGCGAGAACGAGCCGGCCGGGTACGTGAACGTTCGGGTCCTCGATGAGGTGATGGCGGGTGCCAGGGCGCGGAGCGTGGCGTGCGGGTCGGCAGCCACTGCCCATTGCACGATGCCGAGATAGCTCGGCCCGAACATCGCCACGCCACCCTTGCTCCAGGGCTGCGCCTCGAGCCACTCGAGAGTCGCCAGTCCGTCGCCCGCCTCGTCCCGATAGGCGTTGAACGTGCCTCCCGACCCGAACGTCCCGCGGCAGCTCTGCACGACGACCTGGAATCCGCGTTCCGCGAACGCTCGCGCCGCGAGGCCCCAGACGTTCCCCCGCCCGTACGGACTGCGCATGACGATGACGGGCTGGGTGCCGTCGTGGCGGGCGCGGTATCGATCAGCGAGCAGGACGACCCCGTCGCGCATGGGGATCTCGAGATTCCGCCGCACCGAGACCTCCCGCGTCAGCGGCGGCGGCAGGTGTGCAACTCGTTCGAACACGCGGCTGACGAGCGTCATCGCCGCGCGCGGCCTGGATCAGGCAGTGACGAGCTCGAAGCCACAGGCGATCGCGTTGCCGATCTGATCGCTGACCACCATGACGTCGCGTCCCGCGCGAGCCAGCAGCGAGCCCGCCACGGCCGCGCGATACCCGGCGGCGCAATGGACCCACACGCGGCCGGCCGGAATTTCATCGAGACGGTCGGGGAGCTCGTGGAGCGGGATGCTCAGGGAGTTGGCGATGTGGCCGTCGGCGTGCTCGTTGCGGAGGCGGACATCGACGATCACCTCGCCGTCGCGGCCGAAGAACTCCTTCAGCTCCTTGAACCCGACCAGGGGATACGACGCGGTCTCGAGCCCGGCCCACGGATCGCCGCCGCCGTTGATCGGGTCGCTGATCCCGCACGCCGCGATCCGCTCGACGCCGATCCGGGCAAGCGCGCGCCGGGCTTTGGCGAGATCGGTCTGCGATCCGCCGATGAGGCTGAGCGGGCTGCCCCACGGCATCAGCCATCCGAGATACGTGGTCAGCGGATCGCTCAGCTCGAAGCCGAGTGTGCCGACGAGGTGCCGCGCGGCGAACGCTCCACGCTCGCGAAGATCGACCACCCATTCACCGGCCCGTGCCCGGGCGGCGAGCTCGCGAGCATCGGCAAGCGGTGGCAGGTCGAGGTCGATGGCAACAGCCCCCTCCCGATTGCGCGGTGCGATGTAGGCGTAGTAGCGGGGGTACGCGTCGAGGCCGGACACGAGCCGCTTGACGAACGCGTTCTCCTCCATCAGCAGCGCGGGGTTCTCAGCACGCTGGTGACGGGCGTCGGCCGTGTCGGCGGCACCGACCGGAAACCCGGCCGAGCACAGACTGCCGAAGCCATGCGTCGGCAGGATCGCTGCCTCGTCGGGCAGCGCTGCAGAGAGGGTGTGCGCCGACCGGTGCTGGAGGTGGCTGAGCCGATCGGTGACCCAGGGCCCGGCGAGATCGGTGCGACCGACCGAGCCGAGGAGCATCGACCCGCCGGTGAACGCGGCGACCGGCGTGCTGTCCTCCTCGAGGATGTAGCTCGTGTGCGTCGCGGTGTGCCCGGGCGTGTGACGAGCGCGAAGCGTCAGCGGGCCAATGGCGAGGGTCTCCCCGTCCGAGATCGACTGGCGGTCATAGCTCACGGCCTCCCCCGCCGGAATCACGTGCGTGGCGCCGGTGACACGGCAGAGCTCGGGCCCGCCGGAGACGTAGTCGTTATGGATATGGGTCTCCAGCACGTGGCTGAGCCGGTTGCCGTGTTCGGCCAGCACGGCGAGGACTCGATCGATGTCGCGCTGCGGATCCACCACCACGGCCTGGTCGCCGGCGAGGATCGCGTAGCTCCTGTCGCCCAACTCGGGGGTCTCGATGGTGCGTATGTCGAAGGGCATCCCCGAACGATCCCACATGCACATGCGAACGAGCGGAGTTGACCGTTCTTCGCGGGTTCTGCCAGTGTGTCAAGGCACCATGCGCCAGCTCACGAGCCTCGACGCGCAGTTTCTCGCGCTCGAGACACCACGGATCTACGGCCACGTCTCGGCCGTCCTGATCCTCGACCCGTCGACCGCCCCCGGAGGCGTCATGACGCTCGCCTCGTTGCAGCAGCTCATCCTCGAGCGTCTTCCACTCATCCCCGTCTTCCGCTGGCGTCTCGCCGAGGTCCCCTTCGGGCTCGACCACGCGTACTGGGTGGACGACCCGGACTTCGACATCGACTTCCATGTCCGCGAGCTCGCCCTGGTCCCGCCGGGGGACGCCGCGCAGCTCGAGGAGCAGGTCGCGCGCGTCTTCGCGCGCTCGCTCGACCGCAGCCGCCCGCTCTGGGAGATCTACCTCATCCACGGGCTCGAGCACGGGCGCGTCGCGCTCATGACCAAGGTCCATCACGCGGTCATCGACGGCATGTCCGGGGCCGAGATCCTCGGGTCGCTGCTCGACCTCACCCCGGAGGGACGTCCGGCGCCGGAGCCGGTCGACGAGGACATCGACGCACGCATGCCGTCGCAGCTCGAGATGCTCATGCGCGGCCTCTTCGGGCTCCCGCAGTATCCGCTCCGTCTCCTGCGCTCGCTGCCGACAACGCTGCCCAACTTCGAGGAGGTGGGCATCTTCAGCATGCTTCCCGGAGCGAGCATCGTCGGTGCCGCAAGCCGCCGCCTCGAGGGCATCCTCCGGCGTGACGACACCGTGAGCGGCCGCCGGCTCGGCACTCCCCCGCACACGTCGTTCAACGGACGCGTCTCCGCGCACCGCCGCATCGTGTTCGGCCAGATCCCACTTGATGCAGTCAAAGATGTCAAGAACATCTATGGCGTCACCGTCAACGACGTCGTCGTGTCGATCTGTGCAGGGGCCGTCCGGCGCTGGCTGCTGAAACATCACGAGCTCGGGAAGAAACCGCTCGTCGCGCAGATACCGGTATCGGTGCGCAGCCCCGAACAGCAGGGCACGTTCGGCAACCGCATTCTCCTGACCGGCGTGCCGCTGCACACCGAGATCGCCGATCCCACCGGCCGTCTGCGCGCGACACACGAGTCGCTCGCGGAGATGAAGGAGCGCAACCAGGCGTTGCCCGCGACACTCCTCCAGGACGCCAACAACTTCATCCCGCCAGCGCTCTTCTCGCGCGCCGCGCGACTCACGTTCGCGTTCGCGAGCAACCCGCGTCTGCGGCCGACGTGGAACCTCGTCGTGTCCAACGTCCCCGGGCCCCAGTTCGCCATCTACTGCGCGGGGGCGCGCCTGGACGCGATCTACCCGGTGTCCGTGATCACCGACGGCCTCGGCCTCAACATCACGGTGATGAGCTACAACGGCGACCTCAACATCGGGATCGTGGCCGATCGCGACGTCATCCCCGATGTCGGCACCATGATCCAGTCGTTGAAGGACGAACTGGCCGCGCTGATGGTCACCAACGGAACATTCGAGGTCGCGACGCGCGCGCGCCCCCGCCGTCGCCGGACACGAACCACGGCGCCACGCCCCGCGTAGGCACCGTGGATCCGGTTGCACTGGCCCGCACGATCAGCGATGACGTGCTCTTTCCGGGGGCGCTCGAAGTCGACGGCTGTGACGTCGTCCCCGTCGAACGTCTCGACCGGCTCGCGGACGCCGGCCTGTACGGTCTTGCGGGTCCAGCGAGCGCTCACGGGATGGGACTCACCGACATGGCGACCGGCCTCGAGGTCATCGAGGCGCTCGCCGGAGGCTGCCTGACAACCGCGTTCGTCTGGATCCAGCATCACGGCGCGGTCCGTGCGCTGACGGAAGCGGGCACCACGCGAACTCAGCGACGGGTTCCTCGAGCCGATGTGTCGCGGCGCGGTTCGCGCCGGCGTCGCCTTCTCCGGCCTGCGCCGACCCGGACCACCGATGCTCACCGCCGCCCCGGTCCCCGGTGGCTGGCGCTTCGACGGACAGGCGCCGTGGGTCACGGGATGGGGGCGCATCGACGTGATCCGCGCAGCTGCCCGACGCGAGGACGGCGACATCGTGTGGGCACTCGTCGACGCCCGCGACAGCGCCACGCTGCGCGCGGAGCGGTTGCATCTGGCTGCGGTCAACGCGAGCGCGACGGTCACACTCACTTTTCAGCATCACTTCGTCGGCGACGATCGCGTGATCACGATCCAGCCCTTCGACGAGTGGCAGGCGGGCGACCGTGCCAGCTTGCGGCTCAACGGCTCCCTGGCCCTTGGGGTCGCGGGCAGATGCGCGTCGCTGCTCGAGAGTGGGTCACTCCACGAGGCGGTCGCCGAGTGTCGTGCCTTGCTCGACGGGGCGTCTCCCGACGCGATGCCGGCGGCGCGCGCGAAGGCCTCAGCGCTCGCCCTGCACGCGGCCACGACGCTGGTGGTGACGGGCGGAGGGCGTTCGATCACCATGGAGCACCACGCACAGCGTCTGGCGCGAGAGGCGCTGTTCCTGCTCGTCTTCGGCCAGACGGCGGCGATCAAGACTGCGCAGCTCGATCGCCTTGGCCATCTATGATGAATTGATGGCAGACGACGTCGAGCAAGTTGCATGGACCGCAGTCAAGACGGGTGAAGCCGTGGTGGCGAGCGACGGGACCGATATCGGCAAGGTAGTCGAGGTTGCGGCGCTCGCGCGCGAGGACATCTTTCACGGGATCGTCTTCGAGCACGCCCACCACCACAAGAGCTACCTGGCTCCGGCTGCCGACATCGATCACATCACCGAGGCTGCAGTGCACCTCTCCGTGGACAGCGAGAAGGCCGGCCAGTACGAGGAGTTCCAGCAGCTGCATGTCGAGCGCCTCGGCGTGCGGGGTATCTTCAAGTGGAAGCACTTCGGCTGGAAGGACGCGGACGAGTAGGGCGAGCGCCGTCGCCGGGAAACGAGCCTGAAGGGGATCGATCACAGGATCGGTCCCTTTTCGTGTGAACGCCTCGTTCATCCTTGCGGATATCTTTGGCGCATGGGTTCGCCACCGACGACGCTCGTCTTCGATCTCGACGGGACATTGCTCGACGTCTCCGTGCGCCACCACCACGTCTACAGCACGCTCTGCACGTCGTTCGACGGCGATCCGCTTGACCAGGCGACCTACTGGCGGCTGAAGCAACTCCGAGCCGGGTGGCCGCAGATCCTTGCCGCGAGCGGCGTGTTGCCTGATCGTTTCGAGGCCTTCGAGGCTGCGTTCGACGCGCAGATCGAGCTTCCTGAGAATCTCGGCTTCGACGTCCTGTTCCCGGCCACGCTGCCACTGCTCACAAAGGTCGCCGCCCATCACGTCTGCGTCCTGGTCGCGATGCGGGCCTCGGCGCCAGCACTCAGAGCAGAGCTCGGCGTGCTCAGCCTGCGGCCGTTCTTCGAGGCGACCGAAACCGCATCCGGCCACGGGGAGCCGGCGTTCAAGGTGAGGGCCGGCCTGATCCGCAGCATGGTGCCCGCAGAGACGCCGGCCATCGTGATCGGCGACACCGAAGCCGACGTCATGGCCGCCAGCTCGCTCGGGTATCCGTCCATCGCAGTGTGCTCCGGCTTTCGCGAGCGCGAGATTCTCGAGCAGCAGGAGCCGACGTATCTCGTCGACGACCTGAGCGGTGTCGAAGGTGCCCTCCGCCGCGCCGGCGTGCTCTGAGTGACGGCGCGCGAGCGCAACGAGGCGCCGTTCGGGGTGGCCGTGCACCGGCAGCTGAAACTCATCCATCAGATGCTGCGCAACGACCTCACGGTGTGCCGGGAGCTCGCGACCGAGGTCGCGGCCGGCGCCGCAGCGGCGGACGTCGTGGATCGGCTCGCTGAGCTGCAGGCCAACAGCCCCATCTGGAACCTCCAGGTCAACTGCCTCTACCACTGCCGGATCGTGCACATGCACCACGGCCTCGAAGACAGGGATATGTTTCCTGCGCTCCGGCGCTCCAATCCAGAGCTCGGTGTCGTCGTCGACCGGCTCGAATCCGATCACCGCGCCATCTCGGTGCTGCTCGACAACGTCGAGTCGCTTGCACGCAAGCTCGACGATGCAACCACGAGCGATGAGCGTGACACCCTGGTGATCGCGTTGCGTGACCTTGCGACTCGCCTGCTCGAACATCTCGCGTTCGAGGAGGAGAACATCGCCGCGACGATGCGCAGTTGGGTGACCTGGCCGGGCTAAGATCTCGCGATGCCACACAAGGTGCCCGGCGTCATCGCACGCCGTCGCGGCGCTCCTGTCGAAGTTGTCACCGTGAACGTGCCCGACCCCGGGCCTGGTGAGGCGCTCATCCGGGTCGAGGCGTGCGGCGTCTGCCACACCGATCTGCACTATCGCGAGGGCGGCATCGGCGACGACTTCCCATTCCTGCTCGGCCATGAAGCTGCGGGTCGCGTCGAGTCCGTCGGCGACGGCGTGACCAACGTCACACCGGGTGACGTCGTCGTCATCGCGTGGCGAGCGCCATGCGGCACGTGCCGCAGCTGTCTCCGCGGCCGGCCCTGGTACTGCTTCGACAGCCGTAACGCGCGACAGCGCATGACCCTCGACGACGGCACGGCGCTGACTGCGGCGCTGGGCATCGGTGCGTTCGCTGAGCTGTGCCTCGTCGACGCCGGTCAGGCGGTGAAGATCGATCCCAGCACGCGGCTGGAGGCCGCATCGTTGATCGGCTGCGGCGTGATGGCCGGCTTCGGCGCGGCCGTCAACACCGGCGCCACCGCCGCCGGCGAGACGGTCGCGGTGATCGGTTGCGGCGGCGTCGGCAACGCCGCGATCGCCGGTGCGGCAATTGCCGGAGCGCGCATGGTCATTGGCGTCGATGTCGTCGAACGCAAGCTGGAGTGGGCGAAGCGATTCGGCGCGACGCACACGATCGACGCGCGCACGCAGGACCCGGTCGAGGCGATCCGTGCGCTCACCGGTGGGTTCGGCGCGGACCTCGTCGTCGACGCGGTGGGACGGCCGGAGACCTACCTGCAGGCATTCCTGGCGCGCGACCATGCGGGCCGCCTCGTCAACGTCGGCGTGCCGCCGGAGCAGGGCATGACCGTCGAGCTGCCGATGTCCGAGGTGTTCGGACGCGGCGGGTCGTTGCGCTCATCGTGGTACGGCGATTGCCTGCCGACACGCGACTTCCCGGTGCTCATCGACCTCTTCCGCAAAGGCCGGCTCGACCTCGACGGTTTCGTGTCCGAGCTCATCACCGTCAACGATGTCGAGGACGCGTTCACGAAGATCATCAACAGCGAAGTCCTGCGTTCGGTGGTCGTCTTCAAGCAGGACTGACGTCAGCGCAGGCGTTCCGCCAGGTACGCAAGCGACTTCGAGTAGCGGTAGTCGATGCCCATGTGCGTCGCGTCGAACAGCTCGAAGTGCACGTCGGTGACGCCGATCGTCGCCAGCTCGTCGCGAAACGCGGTGGCACCAAGATCGAGATACCAGTCATCGCGCGTGCCCGCATCGATCCATACCGCGCGCAACGAACGCAATGCCTCGACATAGTGCGGCACCATTCGGACCGGATCCAGCGCCAGCCACTTGGCCCAGATGTCATCGCGGATCCGTCCGGAGCGAGAGTCGAACGGCAGCTCCGGCGTCCCGTCGTCGCGCGCCGAGAAACACGCCGCGACGCCGAGCGTCATGACCACGCTGCCGTCGGTGTCCTTCGTCATCGGCGTGCGTGACTTGAAGTCCGACCACCACGCGAACACGTCGCCGTCAAACTCGCGCAGCGCACGGACGACCTTCGCGAACTCCGGGATGTAGCAGTACTCATAGAGGTTGTCGCCCGCGTGCGTTGCCATCCCACCGAACAGGTCGGGGCGCCACATCGGCGTGATCATCGCGCCGAAACCGCCACTCGACTTTCCCTGGATGCCGCGATGCTCGGGCGCGGCCATCGTCCGATAGTGCGCATCGACCCAGGGCACGATCTCGTCGCACAGATACGTGTGATAGCGCCCGGTGCCCGGCGAATCGACGTACTGCGAGCCACCGTACGAGGTCCAGGCGTCGACGTAGACGACGATGGCCGGCGGCGCCTCGCCACTCGCGAAGATGCGGTCCGCAGCCGCCGGGAACGACTCGCGAAACGCTGCGCGATTCCACCACATCGCGGCCTGCCCCATGTACCCCTGGATCACATACACCGACGGATATCGCGCGTCCGACGTGTCGTAGCCGGGCGGAAGGTACACCCACAAGGGCCGTTCCGTCGGATCGCCGAGCACGTTGCCCGCAAGCGCCTCGGACTCGAGCACGTGTTCGACAACGCCCCCGGACAGGTTCTGCCGCCACCAGCGAGGACGCGCCGGCTCCCCTGGGTCGGTGTTGATCTCGCGTGCAGTCATCGCCGCCACCTCGTGTACGTTCGCCCGCCCGATGCGTGATCCTAACGACAGGACATGTGGGCTAGCCTGAGTGGCGACAGGCACACGGAGGCATCGCCATGCAGCAACGACGTCTGGGCAAGGAAGGGCCGATGGTGTCGGCCGTCGGTCTCGGGGCCATGAGCTTTGCCGGCGTGTACGGCGACGTGGCGGACACGGAGTCCGCGGCAACGCTTGCGCGCGCCATCGACCTCGGCGTGACCTTCATCGACACGGCCAACATCTACGGTGCGGGTCACAGTGAGGAGGTCGTCGGCCGGGCGATCGCGACCCGCAGATCCGACGTGGTGCTCGCAACCAAGTTCGGTGGTGGCGGCGGCATCGGTCTCGGCAAACGCGACACGGTTCGGCCCGCGCTCGAGCAGAGCCTCGCGCGGCTTGGGACGGACTACGTCGACCTCTACTACCTGCACCGTGTGGATCCGTCCACGCCGATCGAGGAAACGGTCGGGGCGATGGCAGACCTGGTTGCGGCGGGACTCGTCCGCTACCTCGGGCTGTCCGAGGCCGCGCCCGAGACGATCCGGCGCGCCCACGCAACCCATCCGATCACCGCGCTCCAGACCGAGTACTCGCTGTTCAGTCGCGAGCCCGAGGCGGCGATCCTGCCCACGACTCGCGAGCTCGGCATCGGGTTCGTCGCCTACAGCCCGCTCGGGCGCGGCATGCTCACCGGGCACTTCCAGCGCCTCGAGGATCTGCCGGCGGACGACTGGAGACGCAACGTCCCGCGCTGGCAGGAGGAGAACTTCGAACGCAACGTCAGGCTGGTCGGCGCGCTCGAGGCGATCGCGCAGCGCCACAACATCAGCACCGCACAACTCGCGCTGGCGTGGCTGCTCCACCAGGGCAGCGACATCGTTCCGATCCCCGGGACCCGCAAGCGCGAGAATCTCGAGGCGAACGCGGCAGCGGCGGATGTCACGCTCAACGACGAGGAGGTCGATGAGGTGAGCGCGCTGGTGTCGCCGGCCGCCGTCGCCGGTGCTCGCGGCTCCGAGGGATACATGCAACGGGTCAACGCCTGACCTCGAGCGGGCATGCCAGTTCGGGCATGCCAATTTGACCCCCGCCCGCCGAAAGTGGTGTCATGACGCCGACGAAGCAGCGGGGGTGGAGATAGCAAAGGGGTGGACATGCGTGTTCTGAGATTGACCGTGGCAACCGCGACGCTGGGACTGGCGTGGATGGGGCTCGGATCGGCAGCTGCAGCGCCGGCGGTCGCCTCGATCGCGATCCACCCCGACATCGCAGCTTCGCGACTGGTGTCGACGAGCGCTCCGCCGACGCTCGCGCAATGCGAGGCCCAGTTCAAGGTCGCGTGCTATGACCCGGCGCAGATCCAGGCCGCATACGACCTCAAGCCCCTGTACAACCGCGGCTACGCGGGTCAGGGCAAGACGATCGTGATCGTCGACTCGTTCGGGTCGCCGACGATCGTCCACGACCTCGCGAAGTTCGATCACGACTTCAACCTTCCGGCGCCGCCGTCGTTCAAGATCATCACCCCGGATGGCCCGGTCCCGCACAACAATTCATGGGCCGGCGAGGTCTCCCTCGACGTCGAGTACTCGCACGCGATCGCGCCCGGCGCGAACATCCTGCTCGTCGAGACCCCGGTCTCCGAGGAGGAGGGCACCGTCGGGTTCCCGCAGATCGTCGAAGCGGAGAACTACGTCATCAACCATCACCTCGGCGACGTCATCAGCCAGAGTTTCAGCGCCACCGAGGAGACGTTCCCCACCGCGCAGTCGCTCCTCCGCCTGCGCTCCGCGTACATCAATGCGGACAAGCACAACATCACCGTCCTTGCGGCGTCGGGCGACTTGGGTGCCGCCGACGTCAACTTCGGTGAGGTCGACTACTACCTGCACCCCGTGACGTCGTGGCCCGATTCGGATCCGCTCGTCACCGGCGTCGGCGGTACCCAGTTGCACCTCACGGCGTCGGGCTCCAAGACGGCTCCCGACAGTGTCTGGAATGACACGTACAGCGTGGCGACGAACGAGTACATCTTCGGCGACGCCGGCCCGAACCCCCTTGCGGGTGGCGGCGGCAAGTCGATCATCTTCTCCCGCCCGGGCTACCAGAACAGCGTCGCGTCAGTCGTCGGACAGCACCGTGGCGTGCCGGACATCAGCATGAGCGGCGCCTGCGACGGCGGCGTCCTCGTGTACCAGAGCTTCGCGGGCAGCCCTCCCGGCTACTACGACACGTGCGGGACGAGCGAATCCACGCCTGAGTTCGCGGGCATCGTGGCGATCGCGGACCAGTACGCCGGACACGACCTCGGTCTCATCAACCCAGCGCTGTACGAGATGTCGGCCGACGGCGACCCCGGCATCGTTGATGTCACCAGCGGGAACAACACGGTGACCTTCCCCCAGAACGGGAAGATCGATACCGTGCACGGCTTCCAGGCGCTGAACGGCTACGACCTCGCAAGCGGGGTCGGGACCGTGGACGCGTGGCGATTCGTTCCGGAGATCGCCGCGATCGGCTGAGCCTGCGTCTGGCCGGGAGTCGCTGTCCCCAAGGCAGTGGCTCCCGGCACGCAGCACCGGGCTGGGGCAGGAGCGCATCTCCCCTCCGGGTGAACCCTCGTTCGAAAGGCCTGCGTTAGAGTCGGGTCACGGCGTTCCCGGCAGCCCACGCGAGCTGCCACAGCATCCGCCGACGGCTCGATCAGCACGGGACGGTCGATGACCAGCTTCGCCATCTCAGCGCAACACCTTGCGCGCTCCTTCGGCACCACGCATGCGCTCGTCGACGTGAGCCTCGACGTGCCGGCGGGCAGTGTCTGCGCGCTGCTCGGGCGCAACGGGGCCGGCAAGACGACGACCGTTCGCATCCTCACGACGCTGCTCGACCCGGACGGCGGCCACGCGCAGGTTGCGGGCTTCGACATTGCCACCCAGGCCGACAAGGTGCGCGGCAAGATCGGCGTGACCGGACAGACCGCGACCATGGATGAGCTCCTCACCGGGCACGAGAACCTCGAGATCATCGGGCGCTTCTCCCACCTCGGCGCCGCGGTCTCGCGCCGGCGGGCCGATGAGCTGCTCCAGCAGTTCGACCTCGTCGACGCCGGTGGCCAGCTCGTCAAGCGCTACTCCGGCGGCATGCGCCGGCGCCTCGATCTCGCCGCCAGCCTGATCGCCAACCCCGAGGTGCTCTTCCTCGACGAGCCGACGACCGGGCTCGACCCCGTGAGCCGCAGCGAGATGTGGGCAGCGATCCGCACCCTCGTGTCCCGGGGCACGACGGTTCTCCTGACGACGCAGTACCTCGACGAGGCCGACCAGCTCGCCGACACGATCGTGGTCGTCGACCGCGGGCTCGTCGTCGCCGAGGGAACCCCGGAGCAGCTCAAGGCGTCCATCGGGCGGCCGAGCGTCGTGGTGACCCTCGCCGATGCCGAGCCAGCAGCGCTCGAGAAGGTGCGCGCTGCGCTGGGCCAGGATGCGACCATCCGCGGCCGATCCGTCAGCGCGCCGGCCCCGGACGGACTGGTGAGTCTCGGTGAGGTGGTGACCCTGCTCGAGGGCATCGGCGTCCCGATCCACGAGGTCGGCCTCGAGCACCCCAGCCTCGACGAGGTCTTCAGCGCCGTGACCCACCGCGCCGGCGACCCGCTGCCGGGCGGCCATCCTGCGGATGCAACGGCGGGAGCCACACCGTGACCGTCGCGACGATCCCTGCGCAGAACTCGTTCCTCAGCGGCGCGGTCGACGCGTACAACGCGACGCGCCGCTACCTGATTCGGGGCAAGCGCCAGCCCGACATCATCTTCGGCAGCGTCCTCTTCCCCGTTGTGTTCGTCGTGCTCTTCGGCTACGTTTTCGGGAGCTCGATCACGGTTCCGGGTGGCAACTACCACTCGTATCTGATGTCCGGGCTGTTCGCGCAATCGACGCTCTTCGCGTCGGCGAACGTGGCAGTTGCTGTCGCAACTGACATGAACGAAGGAGTCATCGACCGCTTCAAGACGCTGCCGATCGCACGCTCCTCGATCCTCATCGGTCGTGGTGTCTCGACGATGATCCTTGGACTGCCCGCGCTGGCGGTGATGATCGTCTGCGCGCTCGCGGTTGGATGGCGCCCGGAGAACGGCATCTTCGATGCGTTCCTCGGCTTTCTCCTCATCGAGCTCTTCGCGTTTGCGCTCTGCTGGCTCGGAATCCTCGTGGGCTTGATCGCCAAGTCGTCGCAGTCGGCCGACGTGCTCATCAACATCCCCGTCTTCCTGCTCGGCTTCATCTCCAATGTCTTCGTCGACACGTCGAAGATGCCGGTCTGGTTGCGTGTCTTCGCCAACTGGAACCCCGTCTCGTCGGTGGTCGCGGCAGGACGAAACCTGTTCGGCAACACGATCGGCCCACCGCCGGCCGGGGTCTGGTCGCTCGAGCATCCGGAGATAACCACCATCGGGCTCGCGGTCATCATCATCGCCATCTTCGTGCCGCTCTGCGTTCGGCGCTACAGCCGCACATCGCGCTGATCGGACGCGTCGCGACGTCGCGGCGGAACAAGCCGGTACTCTGAAGACCGTCCAGTTTGGAGTCAGTGAGGAGTACGTGCATGACTGTCGACAGCAGCGCTTCGGCGACTTGGGTGGGCGATCTCGCCACCGGGCAGGGCACCGTCCGCCCGGCCAGCGGCGCATTCCCCGAGCTCACGATGACCTCGGCCCGGCGCTTCCAGACCCGCGACACCGGCTCGAGCCCGGAGGAGTTGATCGCGGCGGCACACGCCTCGTGCCTGTCGATGGCGCTCGCCCACGGTCTGGCCACCGCGGGATTCCCGCCGAAGCAGCTTGATGTGACCGCACGCGTCACGGTCGGTCTGCCCGAGGGCATCTCGGCCATCCACCTGACCATCAAGGGCAAGGTCCCCGGCATCGAGCCCGCGGCGTTCTCGGCGGCGGTTGACGCGGCCAAGGCGGGGTGCCCGGTGTCAAAGGCGCTCGCGGCCGTTCCCAGCATCACGGCGGAAGCAACACTCGAGCTGTAGCGCGGGTTCAGGGCGAGATCGGTCCAGCATCGAGTAGGCGCCAGGCGGACCCACTGAGCTCCCACATCTGCACAGGCTGCGCGATGGACTCGGCGCCGGCGAAGGCAAAGCCGAGCAGCAGCAACTGCGAGTGCGTGACGTCATCCACCTCGGCCTGCGGCTGGGGCGGAACGCGCTCGGTGTCGAGCACGGCCCATCGCGTCCCGTCCCATGTGTACAGGGCCGGCACGATGCCACCGACCAGATTGCAGTTGCACAGCACGAGATTCCCGAGCGCGGGATCGACCGCCATGGCGGTTGCGTTGGACGGGCTCTCCGCTCCGGCAATGAGGAGCCACGCCGAGCCGTCCCATCGCCAGGTCGACGACGGCTCGTCGACAAGGTTCGATGAGTCCACCGCGCAGCACCCCTCTCCAAGCGTCGTGCGGGTCACAGGGTCGTAGGCCAGGATGATGCTCGAGTTGTTCCCGCCGAGCACCCCTGCAGGTTGCCGCAACCAGTGGGTGCCGGTCCAGATCCACGTCTGGCCCCCCGCGGCTGCGATGCCCGGCCTCGTGACCAGGAGCATCTGGTTCGTCGCCGGGTCCCATGCCATCTGCGACCCACCACCCGGCGGCGGCTCCGACGCGCCGCCTCTGCTCAACACCTGCCAGGTCGTGCCGTCCCAACCCCAGGTGTCGTTGACCGGCGACCCGGACTGGAGATGGCCGCCGAAGAGCATGATCTGCCCGCTCTGCGGGTCGAACGCCGCCGACGTGTCGTAGCGGCCCTGCGGGCTGTTCAGCGGGTGCAGGAGCGACCACGTGGCGCCGTTCCAGTCCCAGGTGTTGGCGAAATTCGAGACGCCTCCGAAGAGGATCACCTGGCCAGTCGAAGGGTCAGCGGTGACGCTGAACGCAAACGCCACCGACGGCTGGCGGGGCACCGGCGTCGGCCCGGCCGGCACCGGCGTGACGCGCGGCACCGGATGCGACGGGGGCGGACGCTGGATCAGGGAAACAGAGATCCCCGCCAGCGCGGCGACGGCGACGAACGCCGCGAGGATGACGCCGGGCCGCACCGTGATCAGCCCTCGCCGCGAATGGCCACGAGGCCAGGATAGAGCGCGGATCGGCGCATGCAGGTTTGCTACTCTTTCCGTCAATCATCAACCGTTGACCATCAACGGTTGACAATCGGCATTCGAGAGGGGACTTCGCATGCGTCGTTTGACTCTTGCCCTGGCGGTCGGATGGCTCGCCATTCCCATGGCCCTGGCCAGCACGACCAACGGCGTCGCCGCCGCGAGTCAGAGTGTGTTTCAGCCTGGGGGCGCCATGGCGAAAGAGGCGCTGCTCCAGTCATACAACTGGTCGGGCTACGCCGATTCTGGCGGGACCTACACGCAGGTGAAGGGCACGTGGAAGGTGCCGACCGTCAAGACCCAGAGCGGCCAGAAATATGCGTCCGACTGGGTCGGGATCGGTGGCTTCCAGTACCCAGATCAGACGCTCATTCAGGCGGGGACAACCGAGCAGTCTGTCAATGGCGTGATCACGTACAACGCCTGGACCGAGATCCTCCCCGCTTCCGAGGTCGCGATCCCCGGATTCACCGTCCATCCCGGAGACTCCATGACGGTGACTGTCAAGAAGGTTGCCGGCGTGAACAAGTGGTCGATCACCGTTAAGAACTCGACGGCAGGCGAGACATTCACCAAGGGATTCACGTACGCATCATCGGAACTCAGCGCCGAGTGGATTCATGAGGCACCGTTTGTCAACGGCTCGCAGTCGGTGCTCGCGTTGACCAACAACATCACGTTCACCGCCTGCACGCTGAACGGCTCGACAAAGCTTGCCAACGGCGGCACCGTGAGCGAGATCCAGATGATCACCTCGGCCAACAAGCCCGAGGCGACACCGTCGTTGCTGAGCACGAAGGGCGACGCTTTCGCCGTTGCGGACGGCGCCAAGGGACCCAAAGCGCCGACGAGCTGACCTACCGGACGCTCACGGCGTCCAGCTGAAGTCGACCACGACAGGCGCGTGGTCCGACGGTCCCGTGCCCTTGCGCGCATCGCGATCGATGTACGCATCGGTGACCGTCGCGGCCACCGCCTCGTCGAGGAGCACCAGGTCGATGCGCATGCCCTTGCCGGTGTGGAACATCCCGGCGCGATAGTCCCAGTACGTGAACGGCAGCCCCTTGAACGCGCGCGGCTGCACGTCATGAAGTCCGAGCCCCACGAGAGCCGACAGCGCGTCGCGTTCGGCGGTGCTGACATGCGTCGACCCGATGAACTGAGTCGGGTCCCAGACATCGGCATCGGTCGGCGCAATGTTGAAGTCGCCACAGACTGCGAGTGACTGGCCCGCGTCGTGCGCCGCGCCGAGCGAGATCTTGATCGCCGCCAGCCAGCGCAACTTGTACTGGTAGTGCTCGTTGTCGAGCGTGCGACCGTTGGGGATGTACACGGACCAGACGCGCACACCCGCACACGTTGCGCTGAGCGCTCTCGCTTCGGGCTCCGGGAAACCAGGCTCACCTGCAAAGCCGCGCTCGATGTCGGCGAGTCCAACCCTCGAGAGGATGGCGACGCCGTTCCATCGACCGTCGCCGTGCAACGCGAGCTCGTACCCGAGCGCCTCCACCTCTGCTCGCGGAAACGCGGCGTCGGCAATCTTCGTCTCCTGCAGACAGAGCACATCGGGGCGTGTCGTCTCCAGCCAGTCGACGAGGCGCGGCAGCCGCGCAACGACGGAATTGACGTTCCAGGTGGCCAAGCGCACGGTGCAAGGATAGTCGGCGCTCGTGTCAGAGCCGCAGGCCATCCTCGAGGTGCCCCATGGCCTGATCGAAGAGCACCGAAAGCTCTGCCGACGGGTCTTCGAGCATTGCGAAAAGCACGGCCATCGACGCTCCGACGACGGCCCCCGCAAGCGTCCGCACCGCCATGTCCTCCGCGCGGCGACCGGTCCGCTCCGCAAGCACGCTCGCAAGCAGGCTCATCGCCTGACCGAATTGATCAAGCATCGCGGCACGGAGCTCGGGGACCGCGAGAACGAGCTGCATCCGCTCCCCCTGCTCGGCGATCTCGTCACTCGTGAGCTCGGCGAACGCTTCGTGAAATGCCGCGCGCAGTGCCTGAATCGGCGTGAGCGCTTTCGGCTGCCGCTGGAATGCGGCAACGATGATCGGGTCGAAATCGTCCGCGAGCACGACGTCGGCCTTGCTCGGGAAGTACCGAAAGAACGTGCTCTCCGAGATCTCGACGTCATCGATGATCTGCTGGACCGTTGTCGCGTCGTATCCCTGCGTGATGAAGAGGTGGAGCGCGCGCTTGCGGATCGTCTCGCGCGTGCGCTCCTTCTTGCGCTCGCGAAGACCGGCAGGCGCGCGGCTACCTGATTCCAACAAGCGGCCGCTCCTCGACGCCATCCACAGGCAGAGTCTCCTGCAATTGGTTGCTCCGTGGCAGGAAGAGCAGCGTGAGCACGAGCCCGATCAGCGCGATGCCTGCGGAGACAAGCAGCGCGGTGTCCATCCCGACGACGAATGCCGAGCGAACCGAGTGCAGCAATGCTGTCGAGCCGAGCTGTTGGGCGACTGCAACGCCGCCGAAGATGCTCTGCCGCACCGCCGCGGCAGCAGGCCCGGACAGGCCGGTCAGGACGAGGCGCGAGAGGTAGATCGAACTCAACACGCTCCCCAGGATCGCGGTGCCGAATGGCCCACCGACCTTGTTGACGGCTTGCAGCACTGCTGAGCCGACACCGCTTCGCTCCTCGGAGAGCTCGACGAGTGCCGCCGACGTCGATGTCGAGAGTGCAAGGCCCATGCCCAACCCGACGACCGCCATCCAGATCGCGACGAAGAGCGCGCTCGAACCGACACCGGTGGTCGCCCCGAGCGCCAGGCCGGCGGCCAGCAGGACAAAGCCCGCGGCTGCGGTCAGCTTGGCGCCGATGCGCCGCACCACACGCTCGGCGGGAACCGCACCAACGACCAGCCCACCGATGATCGGCAGGAGGCGGAGTCCCGAGCCCATGGCGTCCGCACCGGCAACGCCCTGAAAGTACTGCGGCATCGTGAACAGGACACCGATCATCGACAGCACCGCGAAGGCGGCGAGCAGCACGCCCCAGGTGAACGACGCCGACCCGAACAGCCCAAGATCCAGCAGCGGCTGACCTCCCGGGCGGCGGCTCAGGTACCGCTCCCAGGCGAAGAAGGTGCCCAGCAGGGCGAGTCCTCCGATCATCGCGACGAGCGAGCGTGCATCCGTCCATCCGTCCTGCCCCGCCGTGATCAGGCCGTACGTGAGTGCCACCAGGCCGGCCATCGAGAGCGCGATACCGGCGAGATCGATGCCGGGACGCTCCGAGGATCGCGATTCCGGCACCAGCGCCACCATGGCGATGATGCCGATCACCGCGACGGGCGCGTTGATCAGGAAGACCCACCCCCACCAGAAGTTGGTCAGGAGCCAGCCGCCGAGGATCGGCCCGATCGGGAGCGAGAGGAAGTTGGCAGCCGCCCAGATACCAACCGCCTTGGGACGCTCCTCCTTCGTGAAGAGCACGGTCAACGCCGAGATCGCCATGACGACCACGCCCGCCCCGGCGACGCCGAGCAGCACGCGAGCGGCAAGAAACTCGCCGACCGAGGTCGAGAACGCGCAGGCGACCGACCCGATGCCGAAGAGCCCGAGGGCGATCACGAGCACCCGCTTGTGCCCGTAGCGATCGCCGAGCAGTCCGGCCGGGAGCATCGCCGCAGCGAGCACCAGGAAGTACGCGGACGTGAACCACTGCAGATCGGACTCGGACGCGTGCAACGCCTTGGCAAGTGTCGGCAGCGCCACAGTCAGCACCGTGCCGTCGAGGCCGACGGCGAGAACGCCGAGGCTGACCGCCGCCAGCGCCCACCACCGCTGTACTCCCTGTGTCGTCATGACAGTTCCCTCTTTCTGAATGTAGCCTCCATATGATGGTAACACTCATGAGCCTTCGCTGCAGGCGCCACCGCGGCAGCGACGCGCTGACCTGGCCCCGCGGCGCGGCGTATCCTCCGCTGCACGCATCGGAGCGGCATGGGCAGAGGTGGATGACATGGATGAGACGACGACCAAGTACCTGCTGTCGGAGAGTGAACTGCCGTCGCACTGGTACAACATCCTTGCGGACATTCCCGAGCCGATGGGCGCCTTTCTCAGCCCGCGCACGCTCGAACCACTGACCCCGCCGGACCTCACGCCGATCTTCCCGATGGCGATCATCGGGCAGGAGGTCTCGACCGAACGCTGGATCGAGATCCCCGATCGGGTGCGCGAGATCTACAAGCTCTGGCGCCCTACCCCGCTCTACCGCGCCAGGCGCCTCGAGAAGGCGCTCGACACCCCGGCAAAGATCTTCTACAAGTACGAGGGCGTCTCCCCGGCGGGCTCGCACAAGCCGAACACCGCGGTGGCGCAGGCCTACTACAACGCGGAGGCAGGCATCAAGCGCCTCACCACCGAGACCGGCGCCGGTCAGTGGGGCTCGGCGCTGGCCTTCGCCGGGGGTCTGTTCGGCCTCGAGGTGATGGTCTACATGGTCAAGGTCTCGTACCAGCAGAAGCCGTACCGGCGGGCGCTCATGGAGAGCTGGGGCGCGAAGGTCCTCCCCTCGCCCACCGATCAGACGGAGTTCGGCCGGAGCGTCCTCGCCAAGGACGCGGACTCGCCCGGGAGCCTCGGCATCGCCATCTCCGAGGCGGTCGAGGACGCGGCGACGCGCGACGACAGCCATTACTCGCTCGGGTCCGTCGTGAATCACGTACTGCTCCACCAGACGGTCATCGGCCAGGAGGCCCAGCGCCAGATGGAGATGGCCGACGCCTACCCGGACGTGGTCATCGGCTGTGTGGGCGGTGGCTCGAACTTTGCCGGGGTCGCCTACCCCTTCCTCGCTGATCGCCTGTCAGGCAAGACGAAGACGCGATTCATCGCGGCAGAGCCCGCGGCGTGCCCAACGCTGACGCGCGGCCTCTACGCGTACGACTTCGGCGACACCGCCGGCATGGGTCCGGTCGTCCCGATGTACACGCTCGGGCACAACTTCATCCCGGACAGCATCCACGCGGGCGGCCTCCGCTACCACGGCGACGCGCCGTCGCTCTGCCTCCTTGTCAAGGACGGGCTGATCGAAGCCCGCGCCTACAAGCAGAATGAGTGCTTCGCGGAGGCTGTCCGGTTCGCGCGCAGCGAGGGCATCCTGCCGGCGCCCGAGCCGTCGCATGCGCTCCGCGCCGTCGCCGAGGAGGCTGCCGCCGCGCGTGAGGCCGGCGACGAGCGCGTGATCCTGTTCAACCTCTCGGGGCACGGCCATTTCGATCTCGGTGCGTACGACGCGTACTTCGCCGGGCAGCTCAAGGACATCGAGCTCCCGCAGGAACGCCTCGACACAGCGCTCGCCGAGCTGCCGAAGGTCCCGATCGGCGCTGCCTGAGGCGGCTCTCTGTAACCCGTGCCGGTACCTTGACCCGTGACTGAATCTGCGGCCACGGGTCGGGATATCGTCGTGGCGAGCGCGGATCCACGGCCGCATGGGCTCGGCATCGCCGTCGTCTTCGACTGGGCGCTCACCGCCCAACTGACAACGCAGGCACTGGCGTCGGCGACCCGGAATCTCGGCTTCACGCCGGACCCGCTGATGATCGCCGGCGCGATGGCCGGCGCGGCCCTGCTCTTCGCGCTGGGCGAGGGACTGCGTCGCGGCGTCCAGGCGTTGCGGCTCGTCCAGGTGGGCCTCATGGCGTTGATCACGCTCATCGGCATCGTCTCGCTTGTCGAGCTCATCGTCGGACCACGCAGCGGCAGCCTCGTGTTCACCACCGCGATCGAGTTGAGCTATCCGCCGTGGTTGATCTGGCGACTGCTCGATCCCGAGACGGCGGCGTGGTTCGCGCTCCCGGGAACAGGCCGGCGCGCGCCGCTCACGTCCGGCTGGAAATGGGTTGCGGTGCTTGCGATCTGGGCGATCGTCTGGGGTGTCGTCGTCGCGTGGGCCGAGTCGCTCTGACGCCTCAGGCGTCGAGAGTCGAGCGCACGAGGTCGAGCAGGTCGGCCGCGACAAACGGCTTCGAGACGAGCCGGATCCCCGGTTGAATGACGCCGTTGGAGGTGACCACCGCCTCCGGATACCCGGACATATAGAGCACCCGGATCTTCGGCCGTATCTTCGTCACCATCGCCGCAACCTCTGCGCCGGTGAGGCCCGGCATCACGACGTCGGTGAGGAGCAGGTGGATGACGCCGCGATGCGTGCGGATCTGCTCGAGCGCCTGTGCCCCACCGCGCGCGCCGAGCACGTGATAGCCGTGCCGGCTGAGGATGCGGGTGGCCACATCGAGCACGAGGTCCTCATCCTCGACAACGAGCACCGTCTCACCGCCATGGCGCCTGTTCATCGCGCGCGGCGCCTCTGCGGCGGTGGGGAGTGGCGACGAGATGCTCGGAAGCAGGATGGTGATCGTCGTGCCTTTCCCAACGTCTGAGGCGATGTCGACCATCCCGCCGGCCTGGCTCACGATTCCGTACACGGTCGCGAGTCCAAGTCCTGTCCCCTTGTCCTTCGACTTGGTGCTGAAGAACGGCTCGAACGCGCGGTCGATGGTTGCTCGATCCATCCCCGTCCCGGTGTCAGTGACGCGCAGACGCACGTGCGGTCCGGGCATGAGCCGCGGATCGCGCGCCGCGTATTCGTCATCGACGGCGTAGTTGTCGGTGTCGATGCTGAGCGTGCCGCCGGCCGGCATCGCGTCACGCGCGTTGACGGCGAGGTTGAGCAGGACCTGCTCCAGCTGTCCTCTGTCAGCACGCACGTGCTCGAGGTCGGATGCACAGCGCGTCACCAACGCCACGTGCTCGCCGATCGTGCGCCGCAACAGATCCTCGACCTCGCTCACCACGGCATTGAAGTCGAGGACTTTCGGCTTGATCACTTCGCGACGGCCAAACGCCAGCAGCTGATGCGTGAGGCGCGCGGCGCGCTCGGCAGCGGCACCGATCTGACTGACATCGCTCAACACCTCGTGGAGCCGCACGGACTCGTCGGGCGGACGGAGCTCGATCTCCTTCTCGATCTCCTCGGAGACGAAGCTGACGTAGTTGAGGATCGCGGCCAGCAGATTGTTGAAATCGTGCGCGACGCCACCCGCAAGCTGGCCGAGACTCTCGAGCCGCTGCGACTGATGCAGCTGGCGCTCGAGTTCGATCGCGTTCGAGCTGCGCCTCCAGCCGGTCGCGTTCGCGTTGTGCCTCCACGCGCTCGGTCACGTCGCGGATCGCGGCGCAGACCATGAGTTCCTCCTCCGTCTCGATGGACGACAGGCTCACCTCGGCCGGAAACTCGGATCCATCGGCGCGCCGCCCCGCGAGTGCCATCCAGGCTTCCGCGGGATGCGACCCCGGGTCGCGGAATGCTGATGTGGGATGCGGCGCCTGCAAGGTGAGCGCAGCCTCGGGCACGAGCAGCTCAACAGGACGCCCGATGAGCTGGTTGCGCAGATACCCGAACAGCGCCTCCGCCTGCGTGTTGACCAGCGCGATGAGCCCGTCGGGGTTCACGCCGACGATGGCATCGGGAGCAGCCTCGAGCAAACTCCGAAACTTTGCGTCGGCGCGATTGCGCTCGGTCATGTCGCGCACCGCAGCCGCAACGAGAATCTGGCCATCAAGGTCGATTGACGCGAGCGATATCTCTGCGGGGAACTCCGTTCCATCCTTGCGCCGGCCCGCAAGCTCCATGCCGGCACCCATCGGGCGGCTGACCGGATCGCGGAAATAGGCGATGCGCTGCTGCGAATGATCGGGCACCGACGTCGGCACCAGGAGTTCCACCGGCAGGCCGATCAACTCCTCGCGCTGGTACCCGAAGAGCAGCTCGGCCTGTGTGTTGACGACGACGATGCTGCCCTTGCCATCCACGGCGATGAGCGCGTCAGGGACCGCCTCGAGAAAGGTGGCGAAGAGTGCGCCGCCCGACGGCGCCCGGTTCGCGACGGCGCTCACCGGAGCGGGCTTTCGGGCATCTCCCGCAGGGTGGTGTCATCCTGCTCCGGCCGCTCCGCGGACGGCTTCTTGCGCTGCGCCCGCTCGACACGATTGGCGGTGATCATGCGCGTGACGAGTTCGCTGAAGCCGACATCGGGCCCGAGGGGCTGCTGCCGAGGCGTCGTCTGGCGACCAGTCATGGCTCTACCCTGACCCCGATTCCAGGACGGCACCCCCCGATCAGCGACGTCGCAACAAGCTCCGCTCAGATGCGTTGCATCGGGTTCGGGGTCGCGGCGAGTTCGGGATATCCACGCAACGCCGAACTCACGTCGGGTTCGACGGGGTGAGTGTGCGTCTCGAGACGCTGCAGGCGTTCCCCGAGCAGCGCGTTCGACTCGCTGAGCTCACGAATCGCCTCCTGCTGACCCGAGAGTGAGATGGAGAGTTGCAGACAGACCGCGAGGAGAAATGCGAGCCCGACGCCGGCGAGGAGCCCGGTCGGCGTGATCGGCAGCGAATGGGAGATGCCGCCGATGAGCACCAAAAGCAGTGCGGCTCCGAGGAGCAGCATCGACACCGCCATCCAACCGAGGGCATAGCGCAAGGAGAGGAGCCCGCGGCGCGCGAGTAGGAAGACCACGACGAGCAGCCCGAGGCCACCCAGCGCAACGAGGAGCGCCTGGACTGCAACGTTGCTCATTCGCCAGTCCGCTCCAGCGTGTTCCATGCGGACCAGTTTTCCCAGTGCGTCTGCCGGACCGCGCGCCGCCCACTCGGACGCCAACTCTGCACGCGCAGCGCAGTCATGACACGCACGACGTACCACATCGAACTGACCATCGATGCGGATGACAAGCCCGACGAACGAGGACGCATCCGCACACCGACCTCGGCAACCTTGTGACCGCCACGACCCGCTCGAGCGAGTGCCTCGACAGTGTCACTCAAATATTCCGTCGGGTAGCTCGCCGCGAAAGACCCGAGCAAGCTGCCGCCGATGGCGCGGAATCCCGATGTCGCATCGGTGATGTGCGCGCCGGTCTCACGCGACGCTGTGTGCGCGAGTTGTGCCATGGCCAACCTGCGCCCAAAACCGACATCGCGGGGACGTCCGTCGGTGAAGCGTGAGCCGATCACCAACTCCGCATGACTGTCGGCCATCGTCTGCAGCAGTCGCGGGATCTCGCCGGGATCGTGTTGCCCGTCGGCGTCGCACTGTACGACCGTCACGAATCCGTTGACCACAGCAAAACGGAAGGCGCAACGGAGCGCGCCGCCCACGCCGAGGTTGACGGGAAGATGCAAGACGACGGCACCCGCCAGTTCTGCAACTTCGGCCGTGCGGTCCGTGGAACCGTCGTCGACGACGAGCGCAGCGAATCCTTCACGCCGCACCTCGGTGACGACGGACGCCACGTTGGACTCTTCGTTGAACGCGGGGATCACGACGAGGACGTCGCTCGTGCCTTCTCCGGGACTTGATCGGTACATCGTCATTGCGGTGCGGCTCCGGTAGTGCGTTGCCCTCGAAGCGAAATGGCCTTTCGCCGCACGATGCGTGGCGAACCAAACCGGCGCCAGACCAGTGGCGCCAATGCAAGCCCCAGCAGCGTCAACACGCCGATCCCCAACAGCAGCGGGTAGTGCCCATATGCGACGTACTGAAAGACGACGGTGTGCCGGCCCGGTCCGACTGTGACCGCGACAAACCCCGGTACGACCATGTATGGCGTCGCCTTCCTCCCATCGACGGTCACCTGCCAGCCGGGGTCGTACGTGGCCTTGAGAACCACCGCCGCGGTGCGGTTCGCAGTGACGACCCCCGCGTAGGTACCGTCCTGATCGTCGACAATGGTGTCGGTGCTCGACCCAGGCGGAGTCGTCGGTGACGCGGTCACTGGCAGCGTCGGTGTTGCAGCAGCGCCGCCATTGAAGGCGACGGTCGCGAGGTCACCATGTTCGAATTCCGCGGAGCGCAGAAATGGCTGCATCTGTGTCGCCATATCAGCGCGGTTGGCTTCGACGATCGCCGACGTGTCGACGACTTGCAGGTAGCCACTCGTCGCCACGGTCCACAGCCGGTGCCTGCCGCTCGATGCGATCAGCGTCGCCGGCACCGGGGGTTGCATGCCTTCAGGCATGAGGATGTAGCGAACGTTGTAGAGCTGGTACTGCGCAGGGTCGCTCTGGTTGAAATACGCCTCGTTGTCGGCAACGAGTGACGGTGTCCGCAGCAGGAAGCCGACCTCGTCCACGCTGTTGTCTGCCAGGTACTCGAAGACCGGCACCTGTCCGATCTCATACTGCGCGCCCCAGTTCCCTGGCAATCCCGCATACGTTCGCCCGCCACCCTGCGTCTTGATGATGTTCAGCAGCACGTCGAGTGCAGCGCCGTCGGTTTGATCGCTTTCGACCTGAACAGCAATGCTGCCGGAGTTGCTCGCCGCGTAGGCGACTCGATCGAGCCAGGCAGGTAGCGTGAGCAGCACGGCCGCTGCCATCAACCCGGCCACGGTCGGAACGAGGCGAATCCGGGGGCGCCGCGCCTTGACGAACGTGAGCGCGGTTTCTCCCGCCCAGGCAAGCCCAACTCCGGCAAGCATCAGGCCCGCGAGCTGCACGCCCATCAGGTAGCGATGCAGCAGCAGATCGCTGCTGCCCGGAAGCAGATTGAGGACAAGTCCGAACGTCGGACGCCCGGAGAACAGCACCAGGCTGAGTGCCATGAGCCCGAGGAGCGCACGCGCCCGAGGATCGGTGCGGAACCGGCAGGCGCAGACCACTGTGCCGACGGCGACCAGCAGGCTGACGATCGGGAAACGACCGGAGTCGAAGACCTGACCGGTGAACAGCCAGCCGAGGATCTTGGGTGCTCCCCATGAGTTGAGCCAGAACGTGTTCTGGTTGAACTCGCTCAAATTGAAATACGCCGCGCCCGTGAGCAGCGGCACCACGACCCATGACGCCACGAGCGCTGCCCCACCGAAGACGATCGCGGCGCGACCGATGCGCGGGAGCAAGCCGCGCCAGATGACGATGACAAAGACGCCGATCGACAGCAGCGCGAAATACCCCGTGAGGAAGTGCATCGCGATGGTGAGACCGACGACCAGTGCTGCGAGCGCGTACTTTCCTCGCCCCGTCCCGTTGACCGCCCGCCAACTGAGCCCCCACGCCAGAGGGAGGAGGAACATCCCCCACTCCTGAGACCACAGGCCATTGCCGAGCCACGTGTAGCTGAAGGATTCGTACCCATAGCCGGTGACGCTCACGAGCAGCGGCGTCAGCAGTGCGGCGCCGCCCGCAGCCCATGCAGACCAGCCGAGCAACCTGCTTCCGGCATATACGCTGATCGGAAAGAGTGCAAACAGCAGGTAGCCCATCCAACGCTCCGTCGACGCCGTGCCGAAGATGAGCGAGAAATACGCTGTGATCAGATGCGGAAGGCTCTGGTAGTGGGAGAACTGCGCATCACCGAGACTGAGAAACGGAAACCAGCCGTCGAGCGGAAGGAGGTTGCCGTGGTGCATCTGCTGCACGGCCCACGAAACCATCTCGAAATGGACAGCCTCATCGTTGACGGGCTGCACGGTCGTGAGCTCACCAGAGAGCGTGAGCAAGCTGAACATGCATGCGCCGGCGACGAACAGCCACGGGGCAAATCGCCAGGAAGACGGTTGCGGCGTTGGCCGTGCGACTGGCGCTAACTCGACTGTTTGCGCCGGAAGTGTGCGAGGCCGCGGAGGTGCGATCAAGGGATATTCAGCAGCGACTCACGGCTTCGGCGTGGCCGTGGTCGGCGTGCGTGGGATGCGTGTTGCGAGCGACGGGTCAAGCACAACGGCCTTGGACCAATCCGCGTGTGCCGCGCTCGCGTCGCCTTCGTCCTCAAGGATGAATCCGAGGTTGAGCCACGCTGCCGCAAAACTCGGTTGCCCGGCCACCACCTTCAGATACAGGGTCTTCGCGCTGGCGGGATCCGTCGCAGCCGTGTCGACGGCGAGGTTGAACAGCGCGTCCGTGAACGTCGGATCGATGGTCAAAGCGGCCGTGTACTCCCCCACTGCCAGCGACGTGTTGCCGTGCCGGTCGTAGATGGTGCCCAGGTCGTAGTGAGCGACCATGTTGTTCGCGTCCAACTTGATCGCCTGCTGGTAGTTGTCCTCGGCCGTGGTGAGGTCACCTGACAGTTGCGCCTTCAAGCCGAGAGCGACGAGCGTCGTTGCGGACTGAGGCGTCCCGCACGCGGCGAGCACGACGGCCAACAAGCCCAGTCCCACGCCGGCGCGGATCGACTGCACGCGACCGCTCATGCGTTCCATGCCGGCGCCGGCGAGACCACCGCGAGGTGGCCTGCGCCGGTCCGACACAGCGGCACTGCGCCTGGCACGGGACCAACCCGGCCGATGGCGTTCATGCCAGTGAATCAACCAAGTGCATCGGAGCTAGCGATTGTCAGCTGCCGATGCAGACGAACTTGACGGCGTCAGTCGGCGTCGACGTGTTGGGGGTAAATCGACGTGGCTGAGGTGTAAACGAAGCTGACGAGCAGCCCTGCGTCCCCAGCGGCCGTGTCAGATCCGTAGCAGGTGTACGCTCGCTGCACTCGGTGAATGCGCCGCCGCCCGACAGCGTTACCGCCGCTCCTGCCGTGCCTGTGCCGATCACTTCGTGAACACCGGTGATCGCGGTGCCGGTCAGCCCGGTAGTCGCGATCGTTCCCGTTGCACCCGTCGTGCCGGTTGGCCCTGTCACACCCGTCGTCCCTGTGGGGCCGGTGACTCCGGTTGGTCCCGTGCTACCGGTCGGCCCAGTCGCTCCCGTGGCGCCAGTCGCTCCGGTGGAACCAGTGACGCCGCCAGACGGCCCAGTGTTGCCCGTTGCGCCCGTCGCCCCGGTTGCACCAGTGCCCGTCGTGCCGGTCGCGCCAGTGGCCCCGGTTGCTCCGGTGCTCCCTGTTGCTCCGGTCGCACCTGTCGGCCCAGCGGTCGGCGTGGCAGCGTAGTAACCGAAGTAGTCGAGGATGATGTCGGCGCTGCCGAGATTGTTATAGATGTTGATGGCGCCGGCAGTTCCGAGCTGGACCACGACAACGTTCGTGCTGTTCTGGCCCTTCGCCGGGTTGATGTTCGACGTTCCCGTGACCGCTTGACCCACAGGCCACAGCGTCAGATACGTGTTTGCGGTCACGTTGACCACCGTGATGTTCATGACGATCGCGGTGGCACCGCCGGGGATCCCGTTCAGTCCGCCGACCGTCCACTGTTCCGTCTTGCCCGGCGTGAGATGCATGGCCGGAGTATTTCGGCTGTCGAGCACGCGTATCGGCGTCATCGGGGTAAATGCGCTTGCTACACCGAAAGATGCGCCGGCAGAAACCGTCTGCGACAGCGCAAGGCCGAGTGGTACAAGCAATCCAGCGGCGACGGACCACCGTCGATAGTGAGTTACCTGGTCTCGATTCCTGAATGGACCCATTGTTGGCCTCCGCCGTAGCGTCGAGACCCCTCTGTGCTGGATCCTCACAGGTTCCTACATCAAAGTCAAATGCACTCTTGGGCTATGTCGCGTTGCGTACCAACGATATCGGCTCATCGGCGCGACTGCGTACACTGGGTCGCCAATGCCGAAACCAAGCACCATCACAGCGGCGACGCGTCATCGCATATTGGCTGTGTGCGCTGCGAGCATTGTCACATTGTTAACAAGTTGTGGATCGCCTGCGGCCTCGACGACGTCGCCGCATCTCGCGTCCATACAGTCCGCGGTGACGTGCCCCGCACCACCGGTGCATGCAGCCGTTACTGATCCGTCACGAACGTACAGCGCTGCACCAGCGCGAGTCATCGAAAAGAACGTCGGCTACTGCGCGTACCTCGCGACGAGCCGCGGACTCATCTCGATACGCCTGCGTCCCGAGTACGCACCCATCGCAGTGAATGACTTCGTGTACCTCGCGCAACATGGCTTCTACGACGGGCTCACGTTCTATCAGCTGTGTCCCGACGCCACGGGCGCAGCGTGTCCCGCCCATGCGACTGCGGCAGTCGCCGGCGATCCAACCGCAACAGGGGCGGGAGGCCCTGGCTTCACGCTGAAAGCGGATCCGGTCGTCGGCGACTACCTCTTCGGCTCGGTCGCCATGCTGAGCACGAACCCCGCGACTGATTGGCAGCCAGTTCTTCGTGAGCACAGGCGACAGCTCCCACGTCGCACGCCGCTACGACATCTTCGGGCAGGTCACCGACGGTCTCCCCGCGCTCGCGGAGCTCCAGAAGGGAGACAAGATCCTGTGGGTCGCGATCCTCGCGACGGCGCCAGAGCCATGACGCCGGTTCAGCGCAGGAAGAGACCGAGCCCGATCATCAACGCCCAGGCGACCGCGATGATCACCGCGGCGGTCGTGAGTGCCCGGCGCGGATCAACCTCCTTCCGGCGCCGGCGCAAGTAGTGCAACCGGGCCTCGAGGGGGGCCTGTTCAGGAAGAACCTCGATCCGCATCCGCGACATCCTCCTTTGTGGCGAGCGATCCACTCCAGGATCGCTCTTCGTGGATAGCGATCCACTCCAGGACCGCTCTTCGTGGATAGCGATCCACTCCAGGACCGCTCTTCGTGGATAGCGATCCACTCCAGGATCGCCTTGTGTATAACGTGTGGATTCTGTGGGAAACATTATCGCCTAAGCCCACAGTGGCACTATCATATGTTATGATACCTACAACATAGCAGTGTAGGCGCGCGACCGGGTCGCCGATGCGAGGCCCCTCGGTCACAGGAGGTGCCGGTGATGACAGCAGATGCGAAGCGTGTCCAGGCAGGCGACCTCGACAAGCCGATCTACTCGGTGAACGTCGCGAGCGAGATCCTGGAGAGCAATCCGGGCACGCTGCTGGTCTACGAGGGTCTCGGTCTCGCGACCCCTTCCGGCTCAGCCCGCCGGCGATACACGTCGCGGGACATCCTTGGGCTTACGGCCCTGCGGCGCCTCACGCGACGCCATGGGCTGAACATCACCGGAGCACGCTACGTGATCCGGTATCTGCAGCTCCTGGACGCGCAGCACATGCCCCGGCCGCTCGAGCTCGCGAACATCCACGTGGAGCACGTGCGTCTCTGACGCGGTCGGAACCTGCCCTCAGGCGGATTCGCGCTGGCGCCCGCCGGTTCCCTGCTCCACCCTCGTGGACAGCTGCGCGGGAGTCGTGTCGGCTTTCACCAGGAACTCGAGCGCGCCGAGCTTGAGGCCTCGCTGCCGCAAGTCCGGCTCGCCGTAGTTGCTCAGGATGATCACGGGGATGTTCGATGTTGCCGCGTTCGCCCGCAGCCGCTCGAGGACCTCGAACCCGTCGAGCCCCGGGAGGCGGAGGTCGAGATAGATGAAGTCCGGGCTCTCCTCGGTCGCGATTCGCAGGCCCTCCTCGCCGGTCGCCCCGATCACGACGGTATAGCCGTCGGCGACCAGGCGCACGCGATACATCTCCGCGGCAAACTCGTCGTCCTCGATCAGCAGGACCTTGACGTCATCCTCCACCGAACGTCCTCCTTCCGACCTCACTGACCGGCGTAGGTGCCGGCTCCCTGGCGCCAGGCTGGCTCCTGCCCAGATTTTATTCCTCGCCAGTGCCGTCCGTACGGTAGCGCACCGATCGCGACATCGAGCACGCTCATGCCGGCTCCGCCAGAACCGGGAGCGAGAGCGTGAAATGGGTTCCGGCACCGAGCTTCGAGCTCACCGTGATGTCACCGCCATGGAGGCGGGCCAGCTCTCGAGAGAGGTAGAGACCGAGGCCGGTGCCCGAGATATGACTGTTGTCGGGAGTCACGAGACGGCTGAATCGCGTGAAAAGACGATGCATCTGCTCGGGCGGCATACCGAGCCCGTGATCGCTGACGTGCACCCGGGCGGTATCCCCACTGACGGTGACTGAGCAACGGATCGCGCCTCCACGCGGCGAGAACTTCAAGGCATTGTCGAGGAGATTCCGGAGGATGGTCACAACCCGACCGGCATCGACGTCGACCATGACGGGATCACGAGGCAGGCGCGTGACGAGGCGGTGGGCCACCGAGACCTGCGGCTGGATGGCGGCCGTGGCCGCCTCGACGATCGAACGGAGGTCGTGCGGACCTCGATCGAGGCGAGTGAGCCCCTCGTCGAGCCGAGCCGCCTCGAGCATCTCTGTGACGAGCGCATTCATCTCATCGAGCTTGCGTCCGATCACCGGCAGCGCTCGGGCGGTGCCGTCCTGGTCGAGCGAGCCGTCGGACATCATCGAGTAGTAGCCGCGAACGATGCCGATCGGCCCGCGGAGCTCGTGGGAGGCAAGCTTGAGAAAGTCCCCCTTCATCTTCTCCATGGACTCCATGCGCTCGATGTGCTCGCGAAGGCGGTCGGCCTCCGAGTCGCCGAGCGCGCGGATGTGCCGTTCCGCCGTCTTGATCTGCCAGACGAGTCCGGCGGCGACCGCCGCAAGCCGGAGAATCCAGGCGTCCTCCTCCGTGAACCCCATCGAGCCGACCGGTTCGTGCGCCGCCAGTGCGCCGAGCCTGGTTGCACCCGCCCGCCACGCGACGGCCATCGCATCCGGTGCCGAATGGGCGCCCGAGCGTTCCCGAACGGGAACCGCCATGCCCAACGCTCGCGCTGAACCGAGGTAGAACCCATCGCCGAACACCACGCTGGCAGCGATCGAGCCACCTTCGGCGTCGCACGGGATCGGACGGATGCCGCCAAGCTCCTTTGTCTGTAGTCCGTGCGCGCCGGCGGCGAGGATGCAGCGCTTCTGGTCGGCGCTCAGGCGCCAGAACGTGACGCGGCGTGCTGAGACGAGATCGGCGACAGTGCTCGCGAATCGAGCGTAGAGCTCGTCCTCGGACTCGGAAACGTCGAGGTGTTCGGAGACCGTGAGCAGTGCACGCAGTGCTTTCGCCTGCGCCTCCTTGGAATCCGCGAACAGCCTTGCGTTCTGCAATGCGAGCGCAGCGGAGAGCGCGATCTGTTCGAGGTTCTCGACGTCGAGCGGGCTGAACGCCAGATCGGTCCGCCGGCAGACGGCAAGCATCCCGCGGACCCGCCCGCCGGTTGTCAGAGGAACGATCAATCGCCGTCGCACATCGGACAGTTGCTCTCGCATGTCCGGAGACATCCCGGCGGCGTCGGGGAAGCCGTCGATCGCTGATTCGCCCCGGTCGATGGCCGCCTGCAGCTCGGGGGTGAGGCGCCATACCGCCCCGACCTGGGCGCTGACCCTCGTGCGGTCATAGCCCGCGATCACCTCGATCTCGTCGGCCTGGAATGTCGTGAGGGTGATGCGGTCGACCTCGACGAGGTCCGCGACCCGCTCGACGATCGACTGGACGACCTGGGATGGCTCGAGCGACGACGAGAGCTCGCGGGTGGCGTCGGCGGTGAGCCGCAGGCGATGTACGAGACGCTCGGTCGATGCCCGGGCTTCATCTCCGATGAGCACGATGCTCACGAGCTGCGTGAATCGATCCATGATCGCCCGCTCGACATCACTGAACGGACGCTGCGTCGCTCGCCAGAATCCGACGACGCCCATGCCGATGCGCGCATCCGGCAGGGCTGGGCCGGTCGTCATCGGCACCAACCGGCCGATCCGGATGTCATTGCCGAACACTTCGGGCGCCGCACTCTGGCTCGGCGCGTCAGTAGTCTCGACCGTCTTGCCGGTGAGCATCGCCCGGCCGTGCAGCATACCGTCGTTGAGCGGCCATTCACGCCCGATCAGCGCCTCCGCCCAGGTCCCGGAGGCGGCGACGACGCGAAAGACGTCGGGTCTGCCGGCGGGAACGAGCGAGATGATGCACTCCGTCTCGGGCACGACCCCCGTGCCCTCAACGGCCATCGAGCGCAGGATGTCCTCGAACCGCTCGGTGGACTGCTGCCCCGGCGCGGCCTGGTCGATGAGCCGCGCGACGATGCGACCGATCGCCTCATGGATCCGGCCGACCTCGTCACCCGACAGCCTGCTTGCTTCGGCGCTCGCCGGTTCCGCGGCGGCGCTCTCCAACCGCGTGTCGCTGACGACAGACACTACGAATCCAACCCCAAGGTAACCATACTAGGTGATAGTGACTATATCACTCGGCCCCCGCGCGGCCCGAAAAGTGCATGACGCGTGAGGGCATTGCCACGCGCGACCTACCGCGTCCAGATGCGCGAAGAGTTCGACTTCGACGCTGCAGCGGCCACCGTCCCGTACCTGGAGCGGCTCGGGATCAGTCACCTGTATTGCTCGCCGTACATGCAGGCGGCGCCGCACAGCACGCACGGATACGACATCGTTGATCCGACGCGGATCAGCACCGAGCTCGGTGGCGAGCGCGGGCTTGCGTCGCTCGACGCCGCGCTGAGCAGCGTGCGCATGGGTCACCTGCTCGATGTTGTTCCCAACCACATGTGCATCGCCGATCCCGCAAACCGGTGGTGGTGGGACGTCCTGCGCACCGGGAGCGCCAGCCCGTATGCGGCGATGTTCGACATCGACTGGGAGGCGCCTGCGCTGGGCAATCGCGTGCTCCTGCCGGTGTTGCGCGACCCGCTCATGGACGTGCTGGAGCGGGGCGAACTCATTGTCGTGGAAGGGGCGGACGACTTCGAGCTCGATTACGGCGGGAGTCGCTACCCACTTGCGTTGGGGACTGCGACGACGATCGGTCCGGCAACGGTCGCGCTCCTCGGCGCACAACATTACGTGCTCGAACACTGGCTGACAGCCGCAGCGTTGATCAACTACCGGCGATTCTTCGATGTGTCGTCATTGGCAGGACTGCGGGTGGAGAACCCGGCAGTGTTCAGCGCAGTGCTCGGGCGAGCGCTCGAGCTTGTGGACAACGGCGTCGTGGACGGCCTTCGTGTGGATCACATCGATGGACTCGCCGCTCCCGCGACGTTCGCGCAGCGCCTGCGTCAGGAGGCGCCCGACGCGTGGATCCTCGCGGAGAAGATCCTCGCGATGGACGAGCAGCTTCCTGCGTGGCCGCTCGATGGCACCACGGGCTACGACTTCGGTGCTGCGTTGACCACGATGCTTGTCGATCCGCAGGGGTTGAGCGAGCTCATCACCTGTTATCGAGACTTCAGCGGCGATCACCTGGACTTCGCGGAGCACACGCGTGTTGCGCGTCGTGACGTCCTCGGCTCGCTGCTGCGGGCGGAGCTTGGGCGTTTGACGCGCGCGGCAGTATCGGCCCGGATCGCAACGTCTGATACCGAGCTCACCGAGCTGTTGAGCGCGATGCCCGTGTACCGGCTCTACCCGCAGGCGGGCGAACCGCTGGGTCAGGCCGACGAGGCATGGCTGCGTATGGCGGCGGACGCCGCGCGTGCGGCAGGTCGCTGCGACGAGGCGCGACTCTCCGCGTTGGTCAGTGCACTGTCCGGCGCTGACGCAGCTTCGGCGCCAGACACCGGAGCGTTCCGCGCGCGCTTTCAGCAGGTCGCAGGCGCAGTCATGGCCAAGGGTGTCGAGGACACCGCCTTCTATCGCTACCTGCCGCTCGTCGCACTCAACGAGGTGGGGACGGACCCGCAGCGAACGACGACGGTCGACGGCTTCCACGCTTTCTGCCAGCTGGCGGCAGTCGAACATCCGCAATCACTGCTCGCCACCGCAACGCATGACACCAAGCGCGGCGAGGACGCGCAACTCCGCCTCCTGCTGCTGGCCGAGATCCCGCAGGAATGGTCCGCGCTCGTGGAACGGCTGCGTGCGATCGCCGAGCGTCATCGGCATGGGCGAGCCCCGTCGCCCAAGGCCGAGTACCTTCTCTATCAGACGTTCGTCGCCGCGTCTCCGATCGACGCCGACCGCATGTGGGCGTACATGCGCAAGGCGTCGCGTGAGGGCAAGGAGGACACCAACTGGCTCGAGCCCGACGAGGCATACGAGGCCGATCTCGAGCGGTTTGTCCGTGACATGCTCGTCGATCCCGACGTGGGATCGGAGATCAGTCACATCGTCGCCGCGCTGACGCCGCACTGGCAGGAGCTGTCCCTCTCGCAGACGCTGATGAAGGTGACCGCACCAGGCGTCCCCGACATCTATCAGGGATGCGAGCTGTGGGATCTCCGTCTCGTCGACCCCGACAATCGCGCGCCGGTCGACTACGCGTTGCGACACGACCTGCTGCGTGGCATCGATGCCGAGACGGCTGAAGACTTCATGTCCGGGCTCGCCGAGGGCGTTCCCAAGCTCCGCCTCATCGCGACATCGCTCGCGGTGCGAGCCCGCCAGGCCGCAGCCTTCGGCCCCGGCTCCGGATACGTTCCGCTGCCGGCGCACGGCTCACGTTCAGCGCACGCAATCTGCTTCAGTCGGACGCGCCAGGACAACGAGCCGGCGACGGTGACCGTGGCATTCCGCTGGCCGCTGCTCCTCGGCGGGGCCTGGCACGACACCACGTTGACGTTGCCGGCGGGTTCGTGGCGAAATGCCTTCACAGGACAGGAGATGAGCGGCGGCGAGCAGCCACTCGCCGACGTGCTCGCGCGCGTGCCGGTTGCATTACTCGAGCGCATATGAGCCGGACGTTCCGCGTCTGGGCGCCGCGCGTGAGCGTCATGCAACTCGTGATCGGAGAGGCGTGGCACGCGATGACTCCGGCGGGCGTCGGATGGTTCGCGTGTGACGTCGAAACCGCAGCCGCCGGAACCGACTACGCGTTTTCGCTCGACGGCGGTGACCCGGTACCCGACCCGCGCTCCCGATCGCAGCCGGCGGGCGTTCACGGACCCTCGCGCGTTGACGAGCCGGAGCAACCTGCTGCAGCGCACACCTGGAAGGGCTTTCCACTCCACGAGGCGGTGATCTATGAGCTGCACGTCGGCACGTTCACGCCCGAGGGAACCTTCGACGGTTGCATCAGCCGCCTGGACCACTTGCAGACACTCGGCATCAACGCGATCGAGCTCATGCCGCTCGCGCAGTACCCGGGCAGTCGCGGCTGGGGATACGACGGCGTCGATCTCTTCGCGCCGCACAGCACGTATGGCGGCCCTGACGGACTGCGTCGTCTCGCGGCCGCGTGTCACGAGCGCGGTATCGCGGTCATCGTCGACGTGGTCTACAACCACCTCGGACCAGAGGGCGACTACCTCCCCGACTTCGCGCCGTATTTCACGGAGCGATACGCAACACCCTGGGGGACCGCGTTCAACTACGACGGCGAGGACTCCGACGATGTGCGACGGTTCGTCGTCGAGAACGCTGAAATGTGGCTCAGTGACTACGGGTGCGACGGGCTGCGTCTCGACGCGGTGCACGCCATCATCGACATGTCGCCGACGCACATCCTGGAGACGATCTCGAGCCGTGTTGGCGAGCTTGCGCTCGAAACCGGTCGTCATCTCTGGGTTATCGCCGAGAGCGACAGCAACAACCCGCGCCTCGTTCGCGATCGCGAGTCCGGCGGGTATGGTCTCGACGCGCAATGGAACGACGATTTCCACCACGCTCTGCATACGCTGCTGACCGGGGAGGGGTTCGGCTACTACGAAGACTTCGATGGGCCGACGGATCTGTGCACCGCGATCCAGCAGGCATTCGTCTACGCAGGACGCTACTCGTTCCACCGCCGGCACACCGTCGGCCGCGCGATCGGCGATCTCCCGCTCAGCCGTTTCATCGTCTACTCACAGAACCACGATCAGGTCGGGAACCGCGCTGCAGGTGAGCGACTCTGTCATCTCGTCAGCGACGGCCGCGTACGGATGGCGGCTGCACTGACGCTGCTCTCCCCGATGATCCCACTGCTCTTTCAAGGCGAGGAGTGGGCCGCGAGCTCGCCGTTCCAGTACTTCACCGACCTGGGCGACGAAGGTCTCGGCAAGGCCGTCACCAACGGTCGCCGCCAGGAGTTCCGTTCCTTTGGCTGGCCGCCCGAGTCTGTGCCCGATCCGCAGGACGTCGCGACCTTCGAGCGTTCACGACTCAACTGGGACGAACGGCTCGAGGGCGCCCACGCGGCGATGCTCGACTGGTACAGGGCGTTGATCACGATCCGGCGCGAGACGCCGGGCCTCGTCGAAAGTGATGCTGCCGCAGCGATGGCCACGTATGACGCAACGCGAAACCTGCTGCTCTACTCGCACGCCGGATTGCTTGTCGCGTGCAATCTCGGCGACAACGAGGTCAGCGTTGGCGAGGCGTCCGATGCGTCGCTGATCCTCGCAGCAGCGACGCCTGCATCCGGCGAAATCGCTGCGCTCGCGCCAGATTCGGTGTCGGTCTGGCGCTGCCGCTGACGAAACTCGCGACGGCGGCGGTCTCGTCACCCCCCCGAAGCCTACAGTTCTGCTATCATTGTTTCAGATAGATTCTCTATCATTATTTGCGAGCGCGAAGAGGAGGCTGCGGTCATGTGTATCAGTTGCGGTTGCGGAGAACCCGAAGAGCGCCACCACGAGGGCGATATCACCTACACAGATCTCGAGCAGGCTGCAGCCAACGCAGGCGTCGATCCCGAGAAGGCCGCTGACAACATTCATGCTGCAGCGCGCCAGGCTCGTGATGGCCGCGACTGACGCTATTGCGCTGCTGAAGGCGGACCATCGAACGGTGGAGGGCCTCTTCAAGCAATTCGAGAAGACCGGAGATCGTGCGCTCAAGAAACGCCAATCACTCGTAACGAGGATCCTGCGGGAATTGGTCACGCATACGCATATTGAAGAAGAGGTTTTCTACCCCTTCGTTCGCTCGCTGAGCAAGGAGCTCAACGACGAGGTCCTCGAGGCACTCGAGGAACACCACGGCGCCAAAGCGACACTTGCGGAGCTCCAGGTCATGGAGCCGTCGCATGAGCGATACGAAGCGAAGGTGACGGTCCTCATCGAGAACGTCCGCCACCACGTCAAGGAAGAGGAGCACGAGTTGTTCCCGACCGTACGGAGGAGCGCATCTCGTCGCGACCTGGTCGATCTCGCTCCATTACTCGAAGCGGCCCGTGCGACAGCGCCGGCTCGCGCTCTTCCGAACGCGCCGGACACTCCTTCAGGAGACCGCAGCGTCCCCAGCGGCGTCCGACACGGCTGAAATCATCGAGGACACGGCCTCTTCGGACCCTAGAATCGGTCGGTGACTTCGATGGACGACACCCTCGCCCTCGATTTGGTCTCCGGGGGGAATCCGTACCAGATCATGAGTCGCCTCGTGACCATGGCAGCGGCCAACACGGGCGCTGACCGCTGCACGCTCACGAGCCTCGATCAGAACGTTTTCCGTGTCGAAGCGAGCTACGAGCTCGGTGGACCACCGGACTTCGTCGGGCACGAGTACCCGATCGACTGGCTCGCACGCCAGCCGCTGCTGCAACAGGCGGTGACAAGCGGCTCGATCGTCCTCGGTGGCAGCCTCGGCGAGCGCTCTGACATCGAGCCGGATCTCGCGCCCGCCCTACTCGAGGTCAAGCACACGGGCATCGTGCCGCTTCCGGTCGGGGACTCCGTCGGTGCCGTTCTGATTCTCAGCCGCAAGGTCGACCGGCCATTCGCTGTGCGCGACCTCGAGGGCCTGCAACAGGTCGGCATGCTCGCGGTGCTCGCGCTCCGCAACGCGCGCCTCGTGGAGGCGGTGCAAAGCGCACAGCAGCGCGGGCTCGAGGCCTTGACGCTCATGTCCCGTCACATCGCTTCGAGCATGGAGCCGGCCGCCTTCTTCGAAAAGATGAGCGAAACGGTCGCGGTGCTCGTCAACGCAGAGCGCGCCGCCTTCTGGCAGCTCATCGGCGACGAGCTCGTCGCGCTCCATCCCTGGGGCGGCGATGCCCGCGGGAAAGCCGGAATGATGCGCATGCCGGTTCCTCACCCGGCCAGCGTGGGTGGCTTCGCAGGCGTGTTGTACTCCGGCACGGCGCTGATGGTCCGCCCCGAGACGGTGCCCACGGATACCCTCCCCGAACCGGTGCACGCACTGGGCAACGTTCGCGATCTCCTTGCAGTGCCATGGCGAACCGCTGCCGGACCGCTCGGCATCCTCATGGCGTGCAACTCGCGATCGACGTTCATCGAGCAGGACGAATGGATCATGCGGCTCGCTGCTCGCGCATCGGCGCTGGTCTGGCAGGGATACGACGCCGAGCACCGTGCCGAGATGCTGAAAGCGGCCGAGATCGAGCGCCTCGCCGCTCACGCCCAGCGCATGGCCGACCTCGATCAGCAGAAGTCTGAATTCCTGCAACTTGCGTCGCACGAGCTTCGGGCCCCGATCACGCTCGTGAGCGGATACCTCTCCATGCTCGAGGACGGCTCGCTGGGGCAACTTCCCGAGTCCGCTTCCAAGGTGGTGCCGCTGATGGCCACACGCATGCGGCAGATGAGTCACCTGGTGGAGCGCATGCTCGCTGCGAGCCGTCTGGAGATTCGCCGGCGGGACATCGGGACCGTCGACGTCCGAATCGATGACGTCACCCGTGCCGTCGTCGCTTCGCTGACGATCGATGAGGATCCCAGGCGCACGATTTCGGTCGAGACGACCGGACCGCTCTTCGTTCGCGCGGATCCCGACAGCATCGAAACGATCCTCACGAACCTCGTCTCCAATGCGCTCAAATACTCGCCAGAAATGACTGACATCGCGGTGGTGGTCCGTGAAGAACCCGGATGGGCCATGGTGGACGTCATCGACCGTGGCATCGGCATCTCCGAGCAGGAGATGGCCAGGCTCTTTCAGCCCTTCCGACGCCTTGACTCCGCGCTCTCGGCGGGCATCGAAGGCACCGGGCTCGGCCTGTACCTTTCGCGGAACCTGGCGCTCGAGCTTGGCGGCGATATCGAGGCGCGGTCGGCCTCCGGTGAGGGCAGCACATTCACACTGCGCCTCCCAGCGCACCCCGCCCCGCCCGCGGGGCAGTCAGGTGACTGAGGACGCGGCGACCACCCGGCTCCTGCTGGTCGACGATGACGCTGCACTGGCGGAGATGTATGCGCTGCAGTTGACTGCCAGCGGATTCGTCGTTACCACTGCGCACTCAGGTGCTGAAGCGCTGCGGCTCGTGAACGACAGCCTTCCCGATCTCATCTATCTCGACCTCGGCCTGCCGGGGATGGGCGGCCTCGAGGTGCTCGAACGTCTGCGCAAGAAGCCGGACACCGCCGATGTCCCGGTGGTGATCCTCACCAACTACAGCGAGCCCGACATGGTTGAGCGCGGCAAGCGCCTCGGTGCGCAGGACTACCTCATCAAGGTCGACACGCCGCCGGCGCTGCTCGCCGCGGCGGCACGCAAGTGGGCCCAGCACAGCGAGGACTAGATCAGGCCGCCCACTTCGAGAGCAGCCATTCGTGCACCGCGGGGATGCGGAGCTCGGACAGCGTCAGATGCCCGTCATCAGCGGTGAGGCGCGCCTCGACACCGGGAATGTGCGCCGCAAGCCACACCCCGTGGCCGAAGGGCACGAACTGATCCTGCTGCCCGTGCAACAGGAGGACCGGAATCGAGATCGCATCGAGGTCGAATCCCCAGTCGTCCAGGTGCGCGACTCCGTCTTCCCACCAGCCCTCGCCACCCGGAGCGAGCCCGTCCTGTGTGCTCATCTCGAGATACTCGGCCAGGTCGCCGTTCAGGACCGAGGCGTCGGGTCCCGAGAGGAGCGACGCGAGCATCGCCGCAACCTGTTCGCGCGTTGCGGACAGCATCTCCTCGCGGTCGGTGTCGACCTTGGCGCGAGCAGCCTCCTTGTCCCGGAAATACAGGCGGGTGTCCTCCGCGTTGAGCTCGCCCATTCCCTGGAAGTAGTCGAGCCCTTCGACACCGTACGGAGCGACCGACGCCACCGATGCCGCGGCGACAACAAGGTCCGGCAGCAACGCTGCGGCAGCCAGCACGTGAGGGCCGCCGCCGGAGACACCCCACGTCAGCAGACGATCGATGTTCAACGCCGAGCAGATCGCGCGAACGTCAACCGCGCAATCCGCCACCGTCCTGCCGGGGGCCGGCGACGATCCGCCGTACCCGGGCCGGTCGTAGCTGATGAGCCGGATGCCCCGTGTGACGGCATCGGCGACGTGGTGTTTGTAGAGGAGGCGAGAGTTCGGCGTGCCGTTGTGCACGAGCACAGGAATCCCTGCCGGGTCGCCATCCTCCACAACCGCAAGATGACGTCCGTCTGCCGTATCGACGACATGTTCCACAGCACCCATTTCGTTGCCCCTTATTGCGTGCCCTGTGGGGTCACACCCGCTCCGGTGAAGAGGTCGTCGCACAGGACCATCGTGGCCTGATCGTCGCCGTTCGGGAGCGCCGTGTACACGCGCTGCGTCACCTGACCATTGGCCGCGGTCACCCAGCAGATCGGCGTCGTTTCGAATGACCCGCTCGAGATGGACGAGACGTCGGTCCACGCACCCTGACTCCCCTGCTCCATCGCGGTGCACACACCCTGGCCGTCAGTCGTGTCTGCACCGGAGACCGTTGTGTATGCGATCACCTGGCTGTTCTCGGTCGCCTGCGCGGCGCAGACGTACTGGGAATCGGGATTGGTGGCCGTGTCACCGAATCCACCCGTCGCACCGGAGCTCGGCGCCGGCGTTGGCGTCGCAGTTGGAGCTGCGGATGGTGTCGTCAGCGGCGTCGCAGTCGGCGCGGCGGTGGAGGAAGCCGTTGCGCTCGTTGTGGGCGCAGGCGTCGTTGCTCCGCATCCGATCAACGCGATGCCGGCGATCCCGGCCAGGAGGAACGTGCGCATTCCCAACGAGGATAGCCGAAGGGCACCTAGCGGCTTGGGCTCCGACTCGGTTGGTTGATGAGCGACATGAGGAGCACGAAGCCGAACCCGATATCGAACAGCAGGTCCACGAGCGTGACCGCGACGACGGACGTCGGTGCTCCGCCGATCCGGGTCAGCGTCTCGAAGATGCCGAGAGCGAGGAGCATCAGATAAATGACGCGAGCGATCGCGAAGCCGATCAACCACGTGAACAGCGCGACGACCACGATGATGGCGATCGCGGCGCCGAGCAGGATGGGTCGAAGATTGACCGTCTCGAGGACGGTCCGGCCCGTCGCCGCATCCGTCACCGGCAGGTTGATGTACTGGTCGGCGAAGCCGATCACGAACACTGCGAGCAGCCCGAGTGCGCCCTGCGCCACGAGGATCCAGCGAGCCAGCGCGACCCAGTCCATGCCCGTGGACGTCGACGAGGCAAACGCAACGCCCGGTCCGTTGAATGCGTACCCGGGAGGAGGTGGCGGCGCATCGGGGGATGGGTTGGCGACCTGCTCGACGCTTCGCCCGTCAGGCAGGATGAGCGGCGTGCCGCAGCGTTTGCACGCCGTCGAACCCTTGAGCTCCGACCATGTCCAGCAGGTCGGGCAGCAGACCGTCACCGCTCCCATACGGCATTTTTCGCATGCGCGGCGACGCCGCCACGCCCGTGTATGGACGGTGCCACGGACGTGACCGTTCTGATGCAGGAATCCCGGCCCAGGTGGCTCAGCCCGTCGGAACTTCGCGTGGGCCTCGGTTGCATGCGCCTCTCAACCGACGCCAAGCGTGATGCAGCGGCCGGATCCGCTACGATCGCGGCTGCCGTCGCCGCCGGGGTCACCGTTTTCGACACGGCGCACGCCTACGGGCGCGATGCCACGGAAACGGGGCACAACGAGCGGCTGCTCGCCCGCGCGGTGCGCGATGCCGGCGTCGAGAGCACCGCCCGGATCGTGACCAAGTGCGGCATGACCCGCATCGGTGGCGGGTGGCGCGCTGACGGCCGATCGCGAACGATCAGGGCGGACTGCGAGGCAAGCCTCGAGGCGCTCGACGGGCTGGGCATCGATCTGCTCCTCGCCCACGCCCCGGACCCGCGCACACCGTGGCGCACCACCCTTCGCGCGCTCGGCCGGCTGCTCGACGAGGGGTTGGTCCGGCGGGTCGGGGTCTCCAACGTGAACCGCCGTCAGCTCGACGAGGCACTCGATCTCATCGATGTTGCGGTGGTACAGATCGCGTTGAGCGTTTTCGACCGCACCGCGCTTCGCGGCGGCGTCGTCGAGCACTGCGAGACCCGCGGCATTGCGGTCATCGCCCACTCCCCGCTCGGCGGCCCGCGCCGGGCCGGAGGTCTCGAGCGCAACGCACTCTTGCGTGAGATCGCAGGGCGCCACAACGTGGCCGCGGCCGAGATCGCGATCGCGTGGCTGCTCTCGCTGTCCCCGGCGATCGTCGCCATTCCCGGCGCGCGCCGCCCCGAGACTGCGGTTTCGTCGGCACATGCCGCGACACTCGAGCTCGACGCGAGCGACCGCGAGCCGCTGGATACCGCGTTCGGCCACGCACGCGCAACCACGCGAGCACCGCGAACCGTCGCCGGCGCCCAGATCGTGATGGTCATGGGCATCCCCGGCGCCGGGAAGAGCGAAGCTGCCAAGGAGTTCGTCGCGAACGGATATCGACGGCTCAACCGGGACGAGCGCGGGGGGACGCTTCGTGACATCGCGACAACGCTCGATATGGAACTCGCCGCGACTGCGGGTCGCTTCGTCCTCGACAACACGTACCTCACTCGCGCCACGCGGAGCTACGTGGTCGAGACCGCGCGCAGCCACGCCGTGCCCGTTCGGTGCGTGTGGATCGACACGCCGCTGGCTCAGGCTCAGGTCAACATGGTTGAACGTCTGCTCGATCGTTTCGGTGCACTGCCGGCGCCTGCCGAGCTGCAGGCGCTGTCGCGTCGCGAAGCAGGCCTCCTGACGCCGACATCCCAGATGCGGACGCTCCGCGAGCTGGAGCCGCCGGCTGCCGACGAGGGCTTTTCCGCGATCGACCACGTGCCATTTGCACGCATGCCCGGCGAGCGGCGGAACGCCGGGGTCTTCATCGCCGCCGGCGCCCTTTCGCGCCCGGACTGGCAATCGACGGCTGACCTCGCCCATCCGGGCGCACCCCACCTCGTCTTCGACTGGATGCCCGACGGCAGCAGGCACGCCTTGGACGAGCTCGTCTCGCGTGTCGCGGCCACGGTCGGCGGAAGCGTCGAGGGAGCCGCCTGCACGCACCCTGGCGGGGCTCCGATCTGCTGGTGCCGGCCGCCACTCCCGGGTCTCCTGCTCGCGTTCGCCCGCGCTCACGATGTCGACACGGCGCAGTCGACACTCATCGGGACCGGTCCAGCGCACCGGACGCTGGCGACCGCCCTCGGAGCTCGCTACGTCGCGGTCTGAGCTCGGACGCTTCCTGCTTCTCGGTTCCGGCGAATTCGAGCCGTGGTCCGGTGACGCCGAGCGATTCGCCCTGACGGGCGCCTCCGGAGACGGGAGTGTGGTGGTGCTCGCGACAGCCAGCGGTCGCGAAGGCGAGGCGGTCTTCGACCGTTGGACCACCATGGGCCTGGCGCATTACGCGTCGCTCAATATCCCGTCGATAGCGGTCCGCGTTCGCAATCGCGCCGACGCGACGGCACCGGGGATGGCCGACGCCATCGACAGCGCGAGCATGGTCTTCTTCAGTGGCGGCAGCCCCGCGTATCTCGCCGCCACCGTCATCGGAACGCCCATCTGGGGCGCGGTGATACGGCTCGTCGCGCGCGGCGGCGTGTACGCCGGTTGCAGCGCCGGAGCCATGGTCGCGGGCGCAAGCGGGGCGTCTGGGCGGCGCGGCCATCTGCCGTTTCCATTCGCCTGCGGGCTCGGCCTCGTCCCCGGCACAGCGATGGGAGTCCACTGGGATGCGCTCTCAGGCTGGTGGATCAAGTGGCTGCGCGACCTCGCGCCGCGCCGGCTGCCACCGAGCATCACGTTCATCGGTATCGCGGAGAACACCGCCATCGCAACGGACGGCGACAACTGGCGCGTCTTCGGCTCCGGGACGGTCGACGTCCGCGCGCACGGCCGGCGAACCGCGTTTGCCGCCGGCGAGTCCTTCCCCCGCTAGGACACGCGCTCCGCGACTCTGCCCGCGCGAACGGCCAGCTCCGCGACACGCGCAACGAGCGCGGCGTTGTCCGGCGCGACATCACCGTCGGCCCACGTGAGCGTGTCCTCGAGGCCGATGCGCACGTCGTGGCCGCGCATCATCGCCGCCGCGAGCACACCCCAGGTCGCAACTCCGGCGCCGTGATGCAGCCTCGGCGCCTCTGCAAGCCCGTCATCGAGCACGACATCGATGGCCGCGGCGAGCGCGATCGCATCGTCCGGCGCGGTCAGCGCATCAACCTCGACAAGGATGCGAAGGCATGCCGCGTCAAGTCCTTCGTGCACCAGCATTCGCGCGTCATCGAGCGTCCAGACCCCTGCCTCGACGCCGATGCCTCGCTCGTTGAGGAGGTCGATGACTGCGATTGCTCCAGGCTCGCTGAGGTTCACCGAAGCGAAATCGGGGAGCACGGTCCACGCGGCGATGCTGTCGATGCGATGCGCAACATCGGGTTCGATCCACGCGGCAGTGGTGACGCCGACCGGCGGTCCTGGACACATGCGCCACACCGCTTCACAGACGGCTGCAACATCGCGCGCGGCAAGCAACTCCATCCCATCCGCACGCCGCGGGTGCACGTGCACGGCGCCCGCTCCGGCGCGCACGACGGCAGCCGCATCCGTGCCGATCTCCGATGGCGTCGACGGGACGGCGGGATGCTCGCGAGCCTGGCGCGAGCCGTTCAGGCAGGCCTGGATCAGCATGTGACCTGTCGCTGTCGGCGACCACCCCTCATCGCCTCATTATCGGACGCGGCTCCTCGCTGACAGCGTCGTGCTCACGGGCTCGGGGTGTCATGCTCGGGGCGTGGCATACCACGTCACGACCGAGGAATTCGAGGAGATCGTCCGGGTGACGCTCGACGGGGTCGAACCGTCGCTCCGCGAGCGGATGGACGCGGACAACCTCATGATCATCGTCCAGCCGGGGCCGAGTGACGATGACCGCGCCAACGGCATTGATGAACGAGTCTTCGGCTTCTACCAGGGGACGTCGGGCTCGACCTTCACCCCGTACGAGTTCCCGAAGCGAATCGTGCTGCTCCAGGGGAACATCGAGCGCTGGTGCGCCGGCCGGACGGAGCTCGTGGAGCAGATCAACGACACCGTCCTCCACGAGGTCGCGCACTACTTCGGCATGAACCACCGCGACATCGGGCAGACGCGACTGCGTCACTGAACCCAGGGATCGTCGCGGCCGCGACCCCGTGTAGGCTGCCCGCATGGCAAAGCCACCCCTCCCCCCGGAACTGCAAGAGCTGCTGCGCGCAGCCAATCCGTGCGTCGTCGCGAGCATCGCGCTGACGGGCGAGCTCCACACCGCGGCGACCTGGTACGAGTGGCTGGACGACGGGACCGTGCTGCTGAACATGGACGGGACCCGCCGCCGGCTGGAACATCTACGCCGCGACGCGCGCGTCGCGCTGACGATGCTCGACGCCGACAGCTGGTATCGCCACGTCTCGCTCGTCGGCCATGTGCGTGAGCTCCGTCGCGACCCGGATCTCGCGGACATCGACCGTCTGTCGCAGCACTATGTCGGCATTCCATATCGGGACCGCGCGCGCGAGAGTTGGACCGCGATCATCGAGATCATCAGCTGGCACGGCTGGCAACGCGGTCGCGCCATCACGGCCGGCTGACACGGCGCGGAGGCGCCGGACTCGGTCATGAGCGACCAGATTCCTCCGCACACGCGAGCTACACCGGATCCGCAGGCGGAGGCGTCCGTCACTGTCGGAGAGGCCGGCACACGTCGGTCGGCAATCCGTCGCACGTTCCTGTCGATGGCGCTCGACACAGCGCCGTTTCGCGCATCGCGCGACTTTCGTTTGCTGTTCTTCGGCCAGGGCATCTCGACGGCCGGAACCATGATCACGTACGTTGCAATCCCCTTCCAGACGTACGAGCTGACACGGTCATCGCTCGTCGTCGGTCTCATCAGTTTCTCTGAGCTCATCGCCATCCTGCTCATGGCGCTCGTCGGCGGGGCGCTCGCCGATGCGATGGACCGCCGGCTCATGGTGCGTTTGGCGGAGCTCGGGCTCTGCCTCAGCGTCGGCGCGCTCGTCGTCAACTCGGCGCTCCCCCACCCGCAACTCTGGGTGCTCTTCGTCGTCGTCATCGTTGCGGCTGCGCTCGACGCCGTGCGCCGGCCGTCGCTCGACGCGATCGTCCCCCGCATCGTTCCGCGCGAGCACCTCGTCTCCGCTGCGGCGTTGGACTCACTGCAGGGGAACCTCGGCCAGGTCCTCGGCCCGCCACTGGCCGGGGTGCTCATCGCGACTGTGGGCCTCCCCCTCACGTACGGCGTGGATGTCGCGACATTCGTCATCTCCGCCGTCGCGCTGACGCTGATGCAGGCGGTACCACCGGCGCCCGATGCGGCCGGTGTGAATCTTCGCGCCGCAATCGCTGGGTTGAGGTACGCGACGAGCCGTCAGGACCTGCTCGGCTCGTATGCCGTCGACATCAACGCGATGTTCTTCGGCATGCCCATGGCCCTGTTTCCACAGATCGCGTCGGGGCTTGGCGGACCGGCAGTGCTCGGTCTGCTCTACACCGCGCCGTCGGTCGGCTCACTGCTGGCCACGGTGACGAGCGGGTGGACACGGAACGTTCGCCATCACGGTCGCGCGATCGCGTTCGCCGCAGCTGCCTGGGGTGTGGCCATCATCGCCTTCGGGTTCGCGCCTTCCCTCTGGGTCGCGTTTCTCGCGCTCGCGGCCGCCGGCGCGGCGGACATGATCAGTGGACTCTTCCGCTCTGCGCTCTGGAATCAGACGATTCCTGACGCGATGCGGGGCCGGTTGGCCGGCATCGAGATGGTCAGCTATTCGTCCGGGCCGGCGATGGGCAACCTCGAAGCCGGAGTCGTCGGTTCACTCGCCGGCGTGCGCGCCTCGGTGGTGAGCGGCGGCATCCTCTGCGTCGCCGGGACCGTCGTGCTCAGCGCGCTGTTGCCGAAGTTCTGGAACTACCGCGCGCAAACACCGACGGCGACCGCCGCCGAGCTGATCCCGTAGGGATCGGTCGGGGTCAGTTTCCCGAGGTCGCGCTGCGCGCCATCGCCATGGTCACGACCTTCGCGATCACACCGGCGATCAGCGCGTAGATGACCATCGCGAGCACATCGGCCCAGATGACGAGATTGCCGTGTGCCGCATATGTCGTCTTGAAAATGCCCGCAAACGGAGCGGCAAGGGCCTTCCCGACTGAGAAGACGAACGCGGCGAAGCCGACATCGTTTGCGCCGCTGGCGTGAAAGACGAAGTCCAGGGCAAGGAACGCGATGACGATGCCCGCGATCAGCCAGACAAACTCAACGCCAGGCGATCTCCCCGACCAGACGCGCGTGGTCGTGCGGCTGGTGCTTGCACCCGTCGCGGGATCGGCGTAGGACTGGGTCGTGCGATTCACGCCAGTCTGGTTCGAACCGTCGTTGGTGACCGCCTGGTCCCGCGATTGCATCTCAGTCATCCGTGCACTCCTTCATGGACGCACAGCACCAACGGTGCAACCCGCGCCACGTCATGTCAGCCTGGGCGCGGCCTCCCGAGGATTGCTGGAATACAGCGCGTTCCGCGTGACCGCGTAACCGGCTCAGGCGAGCCGCGTGACAACTCCGGCGCGGCGGGGGCTACGGACCGTCGATCTCGTACTGGGTCGGATCTGCGATGCCTGCGAGTTCGAACGCCTCCCTGCGTTCGACGCACGTCCCACAACGCCCGCAGTGCAGATCGCGCCCCTGATAGCAACTCCACGTCTGCTCGTATGGCACCGGTCGTGGGTAGGCACTTCCCTCTCGAACGATGTCGGCCTTCGTTGCGGTAATGAACGGCGTGAAGAACGCGAGCGCTGGATCGCCGAACCCCTCGTTGCCGAGCCGCAGGGATTCTTCGAGTGCACGCACGAACTCCGGGCGGCAATCCGGGTAGATCGGATGATCACCCGCGTGCATGCCCGCGACGACCTGTCGAGCGCCCTCCGCGACTGCGATGCCCCACGCGATCGAGAGCATGATCGCGTTCCTGTTCGGCACGACGGTTTGCTGCATGGTCTCGTGCGCGTAGTGCCCGAGCGGGATCTCGCGCTCCGGGTCCGTGAGTGCAGATGGGAGCGGGATATGGAGATCGATGACGGTATGTCTAATGCCGAGGGTCGCGCAGAGGGCGGCGGCGAACGTGAGTTCTTTAACGTGCCGCTGCGCGTAGTCGAAGCTCACCGCGTGTGCGTCCTCGGGATTGGACGACGCGGCGTCATTGATCACCTTGTACAGCGCCGTCGCGCTGTCCATCCCGCCCGAGAGCACCACGACCGACCTCATTCCTGCAACTTCATGCTTGCGACTTCATTCCTGCGTAGCCGTTCTCGTCGGTCATCTGTGATTGACTGGAGACCATAGCGGCGTCCGATTCACCAGCCTGGAGTGAGCCAACGATGAGCGATGCACCGGTGTCTCCTGACGATTCCGACTCCGACCCGGAGGCGGCCGACACCATCCCTGACGAGAGCACGCTGCTCGGCGCGGCTGGAGTCGAGGCAGAGGTGCTCGCCGAGTTGGCGCGTGCCGAAGGCGAGATGAGCGACCCCTCCGCGCCTGACAACCCGGATGCGGCCGGGGCACAGGTATAGATCAAGAGCGCTTACTCGCTCACCAGCTCGTAATCGGGGTTGAGGATCGCGAGCCGGTGTGACCACGAGCCGACCATCCCCTCCACGATGAGGCGCGCGCCCGGCTCGATGCCGGGGATCTTCGGCCGCCCCTGGAAAACCAGCAGGAGGTAGCCGGTGTCGTCAGTGATGACACACTCGAGGTTCGTCGTCCCTTTCGCCGTCTGTACGCGCAGGGAACGGATCCTGCCGGCAACGCGCACGCGGTTGCGGAATCCGATGCTGCTGATCGGGACGGTCCCGATCGCGCGGCGGTCGAGCTCGCGATCCACGCCTGTTCTGCGGAGCGGCTTACGCGCGGGCGCCACGGCTGCAGCGTCGCCGGATCCGAAGGGACTGGCAGCGTGCGTCTGCACGTTGAAGGGCGCGATCGTCGCTGCCACGTGCGGCACCGTCGCCACCGCGGACGCGATGCGCTCCGGAGTTCGATCGTGCAGCGCTCGCTCGAACCGGGTGCGGAACGCCCTGCGGGGTATCAGCACCGTGCACTCGGTCTTGCCGTCAGCCGCGATGTCGGCGACGTACTCGATGGACGCGCGTTCGAGACGGCGGTCGCGGCATTCAACGACGTCGAGCTGCAGATTCCCCAGCTCGTACTTTCCCCACGCCGCTTTCAACGCTTCCGTCGCCGACGAGTCGATGTCGAAATGCACATACCGCACGAGATCAGGGCGGAGCGTGCGCGCGTACTGAACAGCACGGGCGGTGGCCATATCGAGGCGGCCGACCACGACAACAACAGCGTGCCGGCGCAGTACCGGCGCCTCGGTTGCCGCGACGGCGCCGGTCTCGAGCTGCTCCTCCTCCTCCACGTACTGACGATGCAGCCGGATCAGCCCGAAATACATCGGCGGCGCCACGACGGCCACGATCCAGGCGCCCTCGAAAAACTTTGTGATCAGCAGGATGAGCACCACCGCAAGCGACAACGTGCCGGCAAAGCCGTTGATCACGGTGCCGATCCGCCATCGTCGTGCCCGCTGCGTGAAATGGTGTTTGACCATGCCAAAGCCGGCAAACGCGAAGCCGGTGAAGACGCCGATTGCGTAGAGGCCGACCAGCGCGTTCAACTGAGCCTTGAACACGATGATCAGCAGAATCGCGACTGCGGAGAGGACGAAGATGCCATTGGAGAACACGAGGCGGTGCCCGCGTTTGGTCAGCTGGCGCGGCAGGAATAAGTCGCCGGCAACGAAGCTCGCGAGGTATGGGAATCCGTTGAAGCTTGTGTTCCCCCCGGTGAAGAGGATGAGCACTGTCGCGGTCTGCACGATGTAGAAGAAGGCGCCACCGAACCACGTCGATCCCAGGACGTAGCGCACCTCCTGCGATACCACTGTCGGCGTCCCGATCTGATACGGCACCGCATGGGTCCAGTGGGCAAGCAATGAGGTGCCAAGCACGAGGAATCCCAGGATCGCGCACATGATCGCCAGCGCGATACGACCGTTGCGAGCCTCGGGCTTGCGGAATGTGGAGATCCCGTTGGAGACGGCCTCGAGACCGGTGAGCGAGGCGCCCCCGTTGGCGAAGGCTCGCAGGCAGTAGAAGATGCCCAATCCCATCAGAAATCCGGTCTGGTGGCCGGGCGTGTAGCCCAGCGCGACATGGCCCGGCAGCGCGTGCGCGTGCAACCCGCCGAATGCCTCTTCCACCAACCCGGTGATCACGACGAGCGAGAGGGAGACGACGTAGAAGTACGTCGGGATCGCGAAGATCGACCCGGCCTCACGGATGCCGCGCAGGTTGCCGACGAGCATCACCAGCACGACGAGAACCGTGATCGGCACGGTGTACGGCACCAGCTTCGGGAGCGCCGACGTGAGCGCCGCTGTGCCGGCGGAGGTTTGCACGGCAACGGTCACCGTGTAGTCGATCAGCAGCGCAACGGCAGCGATCTGCGCGATGCGTGGTCCGAAGTTGTCGCGCGCGACGACGTACGAACCACCGTTGCGCGTGTACACGCCGATGACCTGCATGTACGAGGTCATCACGAAGAGCATCACCGCGAGGATCGCCAGGGTGACGGGAATCACCATCGAGAACGCGGCGACGCCGATGATCGGCACCATGATCAGGAGCATCTCCTCAGTGCCGTACGCGGACGAGGAGATCATGTCCGGGGCGAGGACGCCGATGGCCACCGGCGTCGCCAGGCGCTCCTGCGAGAGCTGCTCGGACACCATCGGCGGCCCGAGGATCCGGTTCTTGAGCTTGTATCCGAGGGTCTCGGGATACTCGCGCCCGACGACGGATCCCTCGCGTTCAGGGGCTAGCTGCCTCGCTCTCGGCAGGGTCGGCGCCTGAGGGTCGTCCACGGCGGCCAGTATGGCCCACCGGATTCGGCATCCGGCTCAGATCGGCGGGGTTGAGTCCTTCGTCTCCCGTCGGCGATAGAGGATTCGCCATGTGCTTTCCCAGACACCGGCTTCCGACCGTCGCTCGTAATTCCACATGATCGAGTCGGGAGTGATGTCGGACCAGACCAGGCGTGTCGGCGCTCCGGTCGCGGGTTGCGACGTGCGCTCGAGCATCATCGCACCATCACGGTACGAACCCCGAAACACTGCAGCGTATCCGCGATTGTCCCAGTAGTCCTGAACCCACCCCTCCGCAGCGTCATCCCACCTGCTCACGCTGGCGCCGATGTACGGCCCGGCCGGTTCCGGGGCGCAGAACAGCTCTCGGATCGTCTCGTCCACCAGAGCCACCGAGTTCGTGCCCGTCTGGGGAACGCCGTCCGCATCGCTCCAGTGCACATCCCATTCACCGACCCAGAAGTCGAAACTGCGTGCGGTCACGTGGTCAATGCCCTCCTGCCCGGGCGAGCAGGAGGCGTCTGTTGCTCGTCCCGGTCTTGTTGAAGATCGACTTGAGGTGATCCTGCACAGTGTTCTCGGATACGAACATCAGCGCGGCGATCTGCCGCGTGTCCGATCCGGTGACCAGGTGAGCCAGCAGGTCCAGCTCGCGCGCGCTCAGCCCGCAGGCACGACCGAAGAGACTGGTGCGCTCGGCTACCGATGCGATGTCGATTGCGACCGCAATGTCCTGCTCCGCGAGCGGCTCCGACGTTCCGATGCGAGCCGCGCGCAACGTCAGCCACACACCCGCCGAGAGGTGAACGCGGGCGGTCGGCGGATGCGCATCGACGCCCGTCTCGACCGCCAGCAGTTGCGCGCCAACGTTGTACGCACCCGCCGGAATGGGACGTTGATCCGCGCCGGGTGGGACGAGGGCTCGCAGGTACTCGCTCGTCTCGGGCGTCTGGGCTCGGACGTCGAGGTCCGGCGACAGTACGAGCACGACAGGCCCGACACAACTCATCGCCGGCGCAGTCAACGTGAACGTGTTCGCAGCGCACCGCCTGAGGGCGTCGGTGACCGGTTTCGCAAGCGCTGTGAGGAATGCCGCGTCCGACGACGTGAAGCATGTGCCGGCACCTCGTCGCCAGAGATCGAGAAATCCCCAGCACCCATGGCGACATCTGAAGACGACCGATGCCACGTCCGTGACGCCGTAGGCCGCAAGCATCTCGCGCCAGACCAGGCTCCGCTCCAAGTGCCCTTCGGTGGACGCGGAGAGCACACCGACCGGGCCGTCGAGCAGCGTCCAGCGGTTGATCGCCGTCAAGTACTTCAGCCGGATGAGCCGAGGCAGCTCCGGAAGGCATGGGACATCGGCAAGCGGGGCCGAGCCAACCTCCGTCTCCGGATCGGTGAGCAGCCAGGCGTATGCATCGAACGCGACGACGCGACGGATCTCATCGAGGACGGCTGCACGCAACGAGACTGTGTCCGCCGAAGTCGCAGCACACATCCGTCCGATTCGCTCGAGTGCTCGTGCTGCTGCGGTGGTTGCGGTCACCGACCGATCCTACGCGCACCAGGAATCCCATGTTCCTGGGATGGCGGCCGCCCAGGCGCCGGCCTAAGCTCGGATCACAGGCTCAACAAAGGAGAACGCCATGGCAACGCTGCACATCCAACATCCCATCACCGACTTCGAGGTATGGACCGCCGCCTTCGACCGTTTCGCCGACGCGCGCCGCGGTGCCGGTGTGCGCGCACAGCGAGTCCTGCGACCCGTCGACGACCCGAGGTTCGTGGTCATCGACCTCGACTTCGACAGCGCCGCCGAGGCGCAATCGTTCCGCGGGTTTCTCACCACGCAGGTGTGGGCGAACCCCGAGAATTCGCCAGGTCTGGCCGGAACACCCGAGACGATGATCCTCGAAGCGGTCTCGATCTAGGGCGGCCTAGAGCTGCATCGTCGGCGCGCCGTCCTCCGCGATGTCGACGACGACCGTGTCCTCCTTCTCGCTCGGTCCGCCCGGATCCACAACGATCCTGGCGGTCGAATAACTTCGGCAGGTCACCTTCGAGCGTCAGGTAGTGCGCGTGCGGCTGCCCCGCTGTGATGGCAGTCGTGAGCTCGTAAATCTGTCCGGACCTCCCGCCGCCCTCCGCTTCGAGACCGCCCGTCACCTTCAACCCAACCGGGACGTCGCGATCGGACTGAACGGTGTAGTGCACGCGGAACAGGACGCCGTCGATGTGCTCCACACTGCCGATCTTCACCGTGAGCGAGTACGCCCGCGTGTCATCGAAGTCGTGCCCCGCGGCGCGTTGGCCGGCCACCTCCACGGGAACGTCCTCGCTCGTAGCCAGCACTTCACCTCTGGCTTCGTCGGTGACTGCAATCCACACCTTCCATGAGCCGGGATCGACCTGGGCTGGTGCGTAGCCCTGGTGCTCCTCACCCGGCGCAAGCGCCGAGACCACGTCGCCCGAGGTGTACGCAGCGGTTTCGGCGGTGCCACCCGCCGCCATCACATAGATGCCGACCAGCAACGAGCGCTCCGCGATCTGCGTCGTCCCAGAGTTCGTGATGGTGTAGTGGACCATGACGACGGTCGCACCGTCATGGGCAATGCGCACCTCCGCGGTGGGCACGCCCAGGGTCACCTGCGGCCCGCCCGATGCCGGGGTCGCGTTCCCCGCGTTTGCGGGCTGCCATTGAGTCCCATCCCAGCGCCACTGACCGTCGTCGGAGAGCTGCCCGACCTGCTCCGACGGCGCCGCGGCGGCGGTGCCTTGCGTCGGTTGTGATGACTGCGCTGGTTGCGATGCGCTCGCGGCCTGGCCGGCGACGGGCTGCCACTGCGCACCGTCCCACCACCACTGACCGTCCTCGGATCGCTGTGCGTCGGCCGGCATCACCGTCATGGCCGTGATCCTCCCTGGAACCAGTCCTGCAACGGCAGTCTGGCAGACAGCGCGGAGAAATTCCCGTCGTCGCGAATGGCCTCAGCGGCGTCCGCCATCGCGCGGATGGCGACCCACGTCAGGCTGCCGCCGACGCTCACGCGGCGCGCACCCGCAGCGGCGATCTCCGAGAACGAGAGCGCCGGCGTCGCGAGCACATTGACTGGCTTCGCGACGGCGCTACATACCGCGCGGATCTCCTCGATCGTCTGCAACCCGGGCGCGTACACAACGTCCGCGCCGGCTGCCGCGAATGCCTGGAGTCGCGCGATGGTGTCGCTGAGATCCGGATTGCCTCTGATGTGATTCTCCGCGCGCGCTGTCAGCGTGAAGGGGAAGTGCATCGCACGAGCAGCCTCGACCGCCGCAGTGATGCGTTCGACCGCCCGCTCCAGGGGATAGATGCCGTCCGACTGGTCGTAGTCCTCGATGGAACCACCGACCGCCCCCGCGTCCGCGACGCGCTGGATCGCCAGCGCCGCATCCTCCGGGGAGGACCCGTAACCGTTCTCGAGGTCCACCGACAGCGGCAGATCCGACACGCGGCAAATCGCAGCGGCGTGCTCGACCACCTCGTCCAGTGTGGCCATGCCGTCGAGGCGCCCCAGAGTGAACGCGAACCCGGAGCTCGTCGTGGCGAGTGCCTTGAAGCCAAGTGCGCCCATCACCCGCGCGGATCCGGCGTCCCACGGGTTGGGGATGACGAATGCGCCGTTGTGATGCAGCGCATGAAAGGCCGCCGCCTTCTGCTCCTGGCTACTCATGAATGCGGAATACCACCTTGCCGTGCTTTCCGGTTGCCATGGTGCGTGCGAACGCGGTCCGCGCCTCCGCAAGTGTGAACGTCGAATCGATGTCGACGCGAAGCCCATCCTCGTCGGCGATGCGGGCGAGTTCGACGAGCTGCTCCCGATTCGGCGAAACGACGAAGTACGAGGTCAGGATCCCGCTTCCGGCGGGAGGCTCCGGCACTGCTTCGGCGATCGATACCAGCCTCCCGCCGGGGTGGATGACGGCGGCCGAGCGCGCGAGCCGGTCGCCACCGACGGTGTCGAACACGAGGTCGACCGGGGGGAGGGTCGTCGCACATGCGGTGCCGGTGTCGAGCACCTCGTCGGCTCCGAAGCTGCGGGCCACTGCTACGCCTGCGGTTGACGCCGTCCCGATGACGTACGCGCCATGGCGGTGCGCGAGTTGCACCGCAAGATGGCCGACTCCGCCGGCAGCACCGTGGATCAGCACGCGCTGGCCGGGCTGCAGTGCCCCGTGATCGAACAGTCCCTGCCAGGCGCTCAGCCCGGCGAGTGGAAGAGCAGCGCTTTCCATATCGGTGAGGGCACGCGGCTTCGGGGCGACGATGTCCGCGGGAACGACGGCATACTCGGCGGCGGCACCGTCGCGGTCAAACCCGGTGAGCGCGTAGACGGCGTCGCCCACCTCGACGGAAGTCACACCGGGCGCGACCGCCACGACAACACCGGAGACCTCGTACGAAGGGATGGCCGGGAGACGGTCGGTCGGCCAGTCGACTTCATCGCGCGTGATCGCCGCTGCATGGACGCGGATGAGCGCCTCCCCCGCCTGCGGGTGCGGGATGCCGATGGTGTCGAGCCGCAGCAACTCGATGCCTCCCGGGGCGTGCAGGCGAACTGCCTGCATCGTTCCGGACACGGCAAGCGGAGCCTGTTGCTGGAACTTGTCCTGTGTCATGTCTCGCACCGACCTCCTCATCACCGTCGCGACCGATCGTCACGGTGTACTATCTTACTGGATAGTATCTTACTAGGAAGCAACTTCTCCACGAGGTGATGACAGGTGGCGCCGAACACGCCCGACCGTCTGGACCGTATCCTCGCGCAGTGGCATCGTGAGCGCCCCGATCTCGACGTCGCTGCGCTGGGGCTGCTCGGACGCCTGCTCCTCGCCGCGCACCTCGCTGACGCAAGCCTTGGCGAAGGTCTCGTTCAACACGGCCTGCAGCCCGGATGGTTCGACCTGCTGGCGGCGCTGCGCCGCGCCGGTAAGCCATACGAGCTTAACCCGACTGAGCTGAGGCGCGCGACGATGCTGTCGTCGGGCGGCATCACCAAACGCCTCGACCGTCTCGTCGAAGCGGGCCTGCTCGAGCGCAGGAACGATCCCGACGACCGGCGCGGGACGCTCGTGCGATTGACGCGCCGCGGCAAGGCCTCGATCGACGCCGCTCTGACGACGCATGTGGCGAACGAGGAGCGTCTCCTCGGTGCACTCACGCGATCGGAGCAGAGGCAGCTCGATGCCGTCCTGCGAGCGCTCCTGACGACTCTCGACCAACTAAAACCGCCGGCGCGAGCTACAGGATCACCGGAACCGGGTTCCATGTCGCACGCCCAGGTCGACGATTGACGCCCACATGACACCGTGACGGAACTCGACATCAGCGCGCGTACCGCGTCGGATCAATGGGTGCTTGGGAGTCATGTTCTCGCGCTCCCGCGTGCGCATCACGCGGGCTGCGCGAGCAGGAAATCGAACGTGGTCCGGATGAATTCGTCCATCGGAGCGCGGGTGCCGATCAACTTCGCGCGCGTCGCCGCGCCCTCGTAGCCGTCGACGAGATACCGCCCGAGCGCATCGACGTCGACCGCATTGCCGAGCTGCCCGGCCGCCTGCGCCTGCGTCAGCGCCTTGCTCACCGCAGCACTCCAATTGTCGAGCGCCTCGGCGACTGCGTCCGCGATGTCCGTGCTGTGTGGCGCGAGCTCGGTCGCGAAGTTCCCGAGCAGGCAGCCCTTCCGGACCCCGCAACTGACGTTCTGATCGATGACGGCCTCGAAATAGCGCCGGATCCGGTCGAGCGGGGTCCCCTCGCCGGAGAAGATGTCGCCCGCGCCGGCCTCGGTCACGTAGGCACCGACGAGGCGGCTGTACGCATGCACAACCTCGATCGCGAGCGCCTCCTTACTCGCGAAGTGGTTGTAGAACGATCCCTTCGGCACCCGAGCCGCATCGACGATGTCCTGGACGCTGCAGCCATTGAAGCCGCGCGTGTGGAACACGTCCACGGCGCTCGCGATGAGTTGCTCACGGACGCTGGCTCGCGGCACGGCATCACTATCCCAGGTTTGACTAAGATGACCGGTCATATTGGGTCGGTGGGTGCGCCGCCCCCAGTCCCCCGCCGCTCGCTCGACCGCAAGGAGGTCCGCCATGCCGATGATCGACGTCTACGCCACAGAGGGCACGTTCAAGGACAGGCACACACTCGCCAAGGATCTCGCCAACGCGGTCATGCGCTGGGAGAAGGTGCCTCCGCTCCCGCTGTTCTTCGACAACACGGCGGCGTTCGTCCATGACCTGCCGGCCGACGCAATCTCGAACGCGGCAGGCGACAGCAACTATGTCCGCGTCCAGGTCCTGACGCCGGTCAACGTCCTGGACCGCGAGAAGCAGCTCGGTGTCGTCAAGGAGCTGACGGAAATCGTCGTCGCGGCAGCAGGCGACCCAAGCCTGACCGACCGCACCTGGGTGCTCATCACCGAATCGCCTGAAGGCGGATGGGGCATCGACGGCCACGCCAACACCAGCGACGACATCGTTGCGTCGGCTCGGGCGGCGCTGCAGGCGCAAGCGAGCTCCGCGACCTAGGAGCGCCGGCGTCCCGTTGTTAGTTGGCGATGCCGATCGTTCGGCCGATCGTCTCCGGTTGATCAAGGACCGCCAGCATCAGGTGCGCGACGTCAGCGCGTGAGACCCTGACGCCTCCCCGAACATTCATGCCGAGCGCCGTCCGGTACGCCGTCGTCAGCGGCTGACTGGTGAGACGCGGGGGTCGCACCGCGGTCCAGGCCAGGCCGCTCTCCCGGAGCTCGTCCTCCATGATCGCCAGGTCGACGTAGTGCGACTTCAGTGCGACCTTGATCCCCGGGTTCAGCAGGTATCGCATGAAGAAGCCGTCGCCGGGATCGTGTTTCGGTGGTGCCGGACGGCCAGGCAAGGCGACCGTCGCGACCGGTGCGGCGCTGACGACGATGATGCGGCCGCCCCCCGACGCCTGCATCGCCGCGACGATGGCGGCGGTCCCCATCGACGCGATCCCGGCGTCGGACTTCGTGCGTGGGCCGAGGCAGGAGAGGACCGCATCGGCGCCCTCGACGGCTGACGTGAGCACTGCCCGATCGGGATCGCTCAAGTCTGTCGAGACAATCCGGGTCGCGCCGATCAGATTCTGCGGTTTGCGCGCCACCGCGGTGACGTCGTGGCCGGCGGCGACAGCCTGCTCGAGTGCCTCGCGACCGATCCCTCCGGTTGCTGCGAAGATCGTCAACTTCATCGATCGCCCCTCAGTGCCTTTGTTCTGTCGTATCATCGTCAGGATATCATATCGTACGGAATCGGAATAATATGACTCCCAAACCTGCGCAGGACGCCGAGGCTCAGCGAAGCCGCGGCCGCCTGAAGGCCGGCATCCGGGATTCGCTGCGCGAGCTCACCATCCAGCTGGCCATGCTCAACCGCCAGGTCGGAGCGCACCTCGAGCTCCGCGACGTCGACCTGGACTGCCTCAATCTCCTCGACCGTCGTGGGTCACTCAGTCCGAAGGACCTCGCGAAGCAGGTCGGCGTGCACCCAGCGACGCTGACCGGCATCCTTGACCGGCTCGAGCGCGATGGTTGGGTTGCCCGCGATCGCGATCCGGCCGACCGCCGCGGCGTCCTCGTGCGATCCCTGCGAGATCGCAGCGCCGAGCTCCTGCGCCTGTACTCCGGTATGAACTCCGCGCTCAGTCAGATCTGCAACCGATATGACGATGCCGAACTGGAACGCCTCGTGGACTTCCTCAGCCTCGCTGCGGACGCCGGTCGCACCGCCGTCGACGAGCTGGCGGCCGACTGATCCTCGTCCGACACCGACCGCGCTAGTCCCGGAGCTCGTCAATCCTTCTCAGCGGTATCCGGTCCGAAGCGATCGAGTGCCTGCCGAACCTGAATGAGCCCCTCGATTCCCCAAGAACGGCCGTCGGGAAGCTGGTCGTCGCGATCCCAGCGCCATGCCGTGACCATCGCACGCGTGAGGATCCGGCACTCGCGAAGCAGGTCTTGATCAACGGCCGGATAGTGGTCGCTGACGGCCTCGGGTGCGTGGGCGATGTCGAACTCGACAGGTCCGCGGCAACATGTCTCGAGGTCGATGAACAGCGGCCCTCGCGTGGTGTTCAGCAGGTTGCCCGGGTGCGGCTCGCCGTGCAGCAGTTGCTCCGGTGCTCCGCGATCGACGATCGAGCGTTTCAGGCCTCGCAGTGTGTTGCTGAGCAGCGCCCGTCCCGTCGTCATCGAGTTCCGGTGTCTGCGCGTGGTCAGTCGACCAGCCGCTGTGCTTCCGCCACTCGATCAGTGAAGTGAGGCGCAATCAAATCGGCGTGGCGCATGCTGGCGTGGAGTCGCTCCAGCGTCTGCGCAAATGCGGCTGGAGCGACGTCATGAGGCGGTACCGCCTCGTAGTAGGTCCAGAGCGTGACCGCGAAGCCGTCTTGCGCGTAGACGCGCGGCTCCACCCGCGGTTCCAGCGCTTCCACCGGGCAGTCTGCCTCGGCGAGCCGCCGACCGACTTCGACTTCGAACGCAGCGCCTGCCTGATGCGCGAGAGTTGTCACGCGAGCGAGAACGTCACATGGAGTCAGGCGCACGGCGATGCGGTTCGAGGTGTGGACGACCAGTCCGTCATCGACTTGAAGGCCGAGAGCGGAGGCCGTCGACATCCCCGCCTCGAGTGCTCGTTGGACGTCTGACGGTTCCATCGTCTCGGCTCGCGATAATACCTGCCATGACAGGAAAGATCACGGCAGCCACGGGCGGGATTCGCTTTCTCCTCTCCGACATCGAGGACTGACCGCTCCAAGCGCGCGCAGGGTGTTGCGGACGGATGACTTATACATCGAGACGCATCGACCCATTCGTGATAGCGATCCCCCAGGGTAGAGCGCTTGCTGAATATCGCGCATTGGTCAGAGTTCGATCGCGGTGGGCACTTCGCCGAGATGGAGGCCCCAGATCTGCTGATCGACGACATCCGGCTTTTCTTTCGGCCCTATCGATAGGGCAACGCTCACCGAACCTTGTCTCAACAATAGGGAGGACACAACCTATGCATCACGAGGTCATCCACGGGTCAGCAATGCCTCAGCCGATGGGGCACTACTCGCAGGCCGTCCGCGCCGGCGACCTGGTGTTCGTCGCCGGTCAGCCGGGCATCGACCTGGGAGCATCGAGCGATCCGGCGACTGCCACGGCCGTACCGGGGGGATTCGAGGCAGAGTGGCGTCAGGCGTTACGGAACCTCGAGGCAGTCCTGCACGCCGCGGGCAGTGGACTGGAACACGTGATAAAGACCACGACGTTCATCACTGATGTGGCGAACGGAGAGGCGGCGAACCGCCTCTACGCGGAGTACTTCCCGACCAACCCGCCGGCGCGTTCGTCGCCCATCGTTAGACTGCCGCGCAATTTGCTCATCTCTATCGAGGCGATCGCTGTGGTTCCGTAAGGCGCCGTTGGCGTCTACTCGTCGATGGGGCGGCCGTAGCTCACAGCACCGCGTACCGCTTCCGGCGCGCTCGTGCGAAACGCGGAGTCGGGTCGGGCACCAAGCGCATCGTTGACCGTCGAAAAGGCGATGCGCAGTGCCACGTACGCGGTTATTGCGAAGATCTGCGCGTCGCTGTAACCGGCATCGCGAAGGTCCTGCACATCCGCTGCACTGGTGTGATTCGGGTCACGCGCGACTTTGCGAGCCCAGTGCGCCATCGCGTGCTCCTCGGGACTGAGACGATCATCGACACCGCGGAGAACACCGGCGGCTGTTTCCGCGTCGGATTTGCTGGCGAGCTTCGTCCCCCAGGCGAGCGAACAGTAGGAGTCACCCAACGTCGATGCGCACGCGGTGACGAGGATCCCGCGCTGGCGGAAACTGAGATGCTCGGCCGCGTAGGTCTCACCCATGAGGTCGAAGAGATGGCTGAGGGTTGCCGGCTGGTACGCCCAAAGCCTTGTCACGTTCATCACGTATCCGAGCTCGGCGATGTCTTCGTCGAAGATGCGCTGTGCCTCGTCATCAGGCGCGCATGCTGCAAGAAATCCCTCATGTGCTCATGACGTTCCCGTCGTGACGGCCGCGGGCTTGCGCGCAAGGTATCCCACGACGTTGATCTCCGCGCGCAAGGGTAGGCCGTCACGGACGTGCGACCGCGCCTCCTCCACGGCAGCTGCGATGAAGGCAGCTTCGCCGATGTTCTGCATCGCTTCGTACGCCGGACCGGTCGATGCGACGCGCTCGAGCGTACGTCTCCGGGTCTGCGAACTCCCAGGCGAACGGGATGTCCACGCGTGCCACATCGACGAAGCCATAGCGGCGGAGCAGATCCTCGCCGACGCCGGGGCGCCCCAGTGCCACCATCGCCGCCTGATGCTCGACCTTCGTGGACTCTGCCAGCCGAAACGGAGCGAGTGCCCACGCTCCTGATGACGCCTTGATGTGACCCCACACCGTGAGCCCGAGTCGGCCCCCGGGCGCGAGGACACGATGAACCTCACCGAGGGCCTTCGTGGTCGTTCCCCAGATGCCGCGGAAGCTGGTGGCGACATCAAAGCTCGCATTGGCCCACGGCATCGCGTGCATGTCGCCCACCCGAATATCGGCATCGGGGCTCCTGTCGCTTGCGATGTCCACGAGGCGTGACGACGCGTCGATGCCGGCGCAGATGGCACCCCGCGCACGCGCCAGCTCGATAGCAAGGCCGGAGCCGCAAGCCACGTCAACGAGCCGGTCACCGTCGCCCACCTCGAGGCGCTGGTGGATGGCCACGTACTCACGGCAGTTTCCTGGTTCGCTCAGCGTGGCGAAGTCGACCGCTTCCCGACCCCACCCTTCGTCCACGACCGTCCAGTCATTTCGGCTGCTCCCGGTCGTCATCGCCTTCCCACCAACACCGCGTACTCGCCTGACGCTCGTCGCGACCGGACATTCGAAAACGCTCCGTCGAGCGGGGCAATGCCCCAGTGAACCGTCACCAAAGGCATTGTGAACTGTCAGGGGAGGTGGGTATCGTTGAGCCGCCGGCGCTCGTGCTCGGCGAGCCGCTGCGAGAGCTGCATCGGCGTGGTTTCCGCCTTGATCATGAACTCGACCACGCCCAACTGACTTCCTCGGTGTGACAGCTCTGGATCGGTGAGATTGCTGAGCACGATGACCGGGATCTCCCGCGTGCTTGCGTTGGCGCGGAGGCGTGCGAGCAGTTCGAAGCCACTGATTTTCGGGAGGCGAAGATCGAGGAAAATGAAGTCCGGCGTTTCGGCAAGCGCTGTTGCAAGACCTTGCTCGCCATCCAACGCGACGAGGACGACGTACCCGTCTGCCGACAGTTGCAGGCGGTACATCTCGATCACAGCCTCGTCGTCCTCGACCAGCAGCACCTTGAGCATCCCGTCTCGGATTCCTATGCACGGCTCGAACTGAGGTATCGCAACATCAACAATCAAGGGTGCTCGAGTGCCGCAGCACGGGCGCGCCAAAACGCGAGCCGTCGCCTCAGACGCTGTTCCTCAGCACGCAACACTTTGAAGTCGGTCGCCGCCACCTCGGCGCCACTATCAGGATCCATCCCGTGCATACGTTCTTCGGTGATGCCCAGGATGTCGACCTTGAACGCCACAAGCTCGGAGTACACCTTGATCCAATGACGAGCGTCGTCGGGATACGGGGTGTCTGCCGCTTCACCAGGAAGCAGGCGGTCAGGCTCGACGCTGTCGAGAGCAGCCTCGACATCATCGGTGTGACTGTCGTCGTGAGTTGGCTCGGTCATCTGGTGAGCCCCGTCACGAATGGACCTCGCTGCGCTCATTCCAGTGCGTGAGGCGCTCCTTGAACGCGCTGATTTCCTCCTCGAGAATGGTCATGTTCTCGCGGCTGAGATAGCGCTGCATCGGCGCATGGACGTCGTCTGCAAAGGCACGCGTCTCCTCCAGTTGGCGCTCCATCATCGCGATCAGGCGCTCGTAGACCCGCACCCACTCCGTCGCCTCGGATGCCGAGGCGTCAGTGGGCTCGGAATCGAAGAGTTCTTGAAAGGGGTTCGGATCGTCTTGCGTCATGTCGGCTGCCTCCAAGGACTTGCAAGCGATGCTGACCGCAAACGGCGCCGGCCATGTCCGCAACATGGTCAGCGCCCCCGCCGTGATAATGAGCATCATCTTACATGATATGCCGACTATCAGAGTTGCTCAACTTCGGCGCCTGGCCGGTCGAGGCCGACGGCGTGTACCGCCGCCTTGATCGCCTCAATCGGACTTGCCGTCCTCTCCCCGAATCCTCAGGCTAATACGGTGGCTGCCCCGGGGACTTCCGCTCATCGATCTCGAACGGGAGATCCCGTGCTCATCGTCGCCAACGGCAACCCCCTCTCTCGGCGAGCCGACAGCATGGCGCACGCTGCTCTTGGACAGATGAACGTGGCGTTCGAAGGCCAGGTGCAGCTCGTGACCACCGACTACGCCGGGCACGCTCGCGAGGTGGCGGAAACGTGGGCGTCCGAGCATCTCGATGGGACGATCATCGGAATCGGCGGGGACGGAACCCTCAACGAGATCGGCAACGGCATACTCGCCGCGACGGTCGCGTCCGGAAGCCGCGTCGTCCTCGTTGTCTGTGCCGGCGGTAACGCCAATGATCAGTACCGGAGCTGGCCACCGTCGCAAAGGGTGCGCCTCGACGGAGTGCTGTCGACGGAGCCCGTTGCGGTGGATGTCCTCGAGCTTTCACACATCGCCAAGAATGATCGGCAAGCCGCACAGCAGTACGCATTGTCATATGCAGCGATCGGTTCTCTGGCAACGGGTGCGTCCGTGGTCAACGGTCGCCGGCGGGGCATGCTCGCCGATATTCGCCTGATCCCTCAGACATTGCTGCGAGCGCAGCCAGTATCCGTGGTGGTCGACGGCAAACCAACCTGCGCCGACAGCCTGAGCTGGCACATCATCCCGACAATTGCGAAGGTCTTTCGCGCCAGCGCGAACTCGCGTCGCTCAGACGGGCTGATGGAGGTCGTCCTGATACCACATGGCCGGTTGCCGACGGCCCTGCGAATGAGCTGGTTCGGGCTTCGCGCGCTGGTATGGCCGCATAGACCATCGCAAAGCGCGAGGACGACTCTCTTCTGGGAGCAGGGCGGCGTCGCGCAGTTGGATGGCGAGACGATCGACATTGCGCCGCAATCTGATGTGACCGTGCGCTGCGTTCCGGCCGCACTTCGCATGCTGTGCTGCGATATCGACGTCTCCGCCTAGACTGTCAGCGCACGTGGACGATGGCGACTCGGCGGATCCCTCCAGGACTGTCGACAGTCACCTCGTCGCCGGCGCGGCGACCGGAGATCGCAATTCCCAAGGGCGAATCCAGCGAGATCCGCTGACGGGCGATGTCTGCCTCCGCCGGTACAACGATGATGTACTCGGAGTTGCCGAAATCATCTCGCACGACGACAGTCGAGCCCAAGGCCACGGTACCGTCATACGCAGCGGGCTCGACGATCACTGCATGTCGGAGCATCCCTTCGATGGTCTGTACGCGGCCATCGAGGAGACCCAACTCGCGCCTGGCATCGTGGTAGGCGAAGTTCTCGCGCAGATCACCTTCGGCGCGCGCGGTAGCGACCCGCTGAACGATTTCAGGACGTTTGGTATCAACGAGCTCGCGCATTTCGGCGATGAGCGCGGCTTGGCCCTCCGCGGTCAGAAGGACTTGTCGTCCGAGTGCCATGTGATGATCTCCGGAACCGGGGCGTTTGTCGGGGAGACAGGACTCACCTGCGACCGCTGGTCCCCCGGACCAAGTGTCCCGATTATAGGTGTCGCCCCCTGGCGGGTCCGCTGGAATGTGGTACGGGCGATCAGTGGATGAGCGGCACAAGGATGAGGATCGCCGCAAGCACCGCGAGGACATAGAGCAGATAGCGCGCGAGCGACCCTGACTGGAGCCGTTGCGCGAATCCTGATAGTGCCAGCGCTGCGTGTGCCACTGGAAGGATCAGCAAACGATCTATGAGCGCGGGAACTTCCGACGCGTAGCGCGCCCGTGTTGGAAGCAACGTAGGTCCCATCGCGGTCAGGTCACGACGGGTGTGGAGCAACGAGTTCGAACACGACCCTGATGGGATTGCTCCACCCCGTCGGCGTGTACTGAGTTGTCCCCTGCGGTCGAACGAGCCCGGAGTTCCATACGGGCGTCCGAACGACGCGGGTACGACGGTTTCGCGTCAGCGCGCCCACGATGAGGATGAGGACCGCGAAGCCAGGAATGACAATCGCCAGCTCGGTGGGAGCGATGCTCGAGAAGTTGGGAAACGCCGGCTCGATGAGCAACCCGCCGGTCGAAACCTGGTGGGATACGTCCTGCACACCCGCCGCGGACTGCACCGAGCCAAGGACGTTGACGAGCCACGGCGCCGCGACGCCGAACGCCACACCACATGCCACGAGACCGCCACCCGCCACGGCAATGAGGGGGTGCACACGGACGGTGGGTCGGGAGGTCCTCGGCATCCCGAGAAACGTGGCAAAGAATGCCTTCACGAATGCGATGCCGGCAATCGCGGCTGTCAGCGCGAGCAACGCACCGGAGACGGCCATCGAGACGCCGGCTGCCAGGCTCCCGACCCGGAAACCCTGCATCAAGGTCTCGAGCGTCAGCCACTCGCTGACGAAGCCGCCGAGCGGAGGGAGTCCGATGAGCGTCAGCGCGCCGACGAGGAACACGCCCGCGACAGCTGGCATGCTGCGGGCCAGGCCACCAAGTCGCTCCATATCCGTTGTCCCCGCATGCCGTTCGACGGCGTCGGCGCTCACGAACAGCCCCGCTTTCGCAACGGTGTGGACGGCGATCTGTGCCAACGCGGCGGTGAGGCCAAGTCCCGCCAACAGCGGCACATGCGCCGCACGTCCCGTCATCGATGCGCCGATGCCGCAGAGGATGATCCCGACGTTCTCCACGCTGGAATAGGCGATGAGCGCTTTGAGATTCGTCTGGACCGCGGCATAGAGAATCCCGCCGAACGCGGTGACGGCGCCGACGAGCAGCACCGTGAGGCCCCACCACAGCTGGAGCGGGCCGAGCAGCCCGATGAATCGGATGAATCCGTAGAAACCGGCGTTCAGCGCAACTGCGGCAAGGAAGGCCGGCGCGCCAAGGGGCGCAGCGGGGTACGCACGAGGCAGCCATGACTGCAGCGGGAGCAGCGCCATCTTCACCCCGAAGCCGATGAGTGCGAGAACGAACGCGGCGGTCCCCAGACCGAGCGCGACGCCGGGTGCGTCGGTTCGAAACGAGCTGAAAGCGACACTGTGCGTCGCAGCTGCAAGACACAGGAATGCCGCGAGCACTGCCGCTCCGCCGATCCTCGTCATGATCATCGTCCACTGCGCGGCATCGGTCGCCGCACTGTGGTACGGGAAGCCGCTCGCCACAAGCAGGTAGAAGCAGACGGCAACGCCCTCCCAACCGAACATGAAGAGAAACGTGTTGTCCGCGACGAAAAGCAACTGCAGCGAGATGAGCAGTCCGGCGAGGGCCACGATGTGCAACTTGCCCCGCATACGCGGCAACGTGGCCGCACGCGCCACGAACAGCATCGCCGCCGTCCCCCCCGTGAGCGTGAGGAAGAACCCGCTCAGGGCGTCGACTCGCAGCGCCAGATCGCCGATGCCGAACCACGTGCCGAGTGATCCGACGCTGGCGGAGCTCGACGACAATGCGAGGATCCCCGCACAGCAACTCGCTGCGCCACCTGCGGCCCCTGCCACCGCTGCCAGCGTAAGACGGAGCGTGCCTCGTGGGAGGCAGATGACGGCGACAGGCGCCGCGACCCACAGCACGACCGCGCTGATCAGGAGCGCAAAGATCGCGTCAGCCATCGTCCGCTCCCGCCGTCGCTGGGCCGGCGACCCGAATTCCGCGCAGGTGCTGCTCCACCCGCCCGACGGCGAGGAGCAGACCGTGCAGGATCATGAGCGGCGTGGGCGGATCGCCAGGGACGTACACATCGACCGGGACGACTGTGTCGACTCCACCGAGGATCTCCGGTCCATCCTCGATTCCGCCTCCGCACGCACTGCTGCCGACTGCGATGACGGCGTACGGTTCCGGCGTCGCTTGCACAGTGGCTCGCAGCGGTGCCGCCATGGCGGTGGTCACAGCGCCCGTCACCATCACGATATCGGCGTGACGCGGAGACGCCGTGAAGAAGAACCCCAGGCGCTGGAGGTCGTAATAGGGATTGCTCAGCGCGAGGATCTCCGACTCCGGGCTTCCATCAGACCCGGCGTCCACATGCCGGATGTACAGCGAACGCCGGAAGACACGGCTCTGCCGCAGCAGCTCGCGCCGAACGAGTCGCTCTTCGCCGCTCCTCCCGACCATCAGCGCTCCACCTCGGTGATCAGGTCCCCGCGATGCAGGACCGCCAGTTCGTACTCAGCCGTGAACGCCAGCGCTGCAGGTGGGCAGACTGCGACACAGTAGCCGCACTGGATACAGCGTCCGAGGTCGAGGCGCAACCGCCCCTCCTCTGTCGTGACCGCTGCAGTGGGACACGCTGCTGCGCACTCACCGTACGCAGTGGGATCACAGCGAGACCCATCAACCGAAAGACGGTTGCGGACCCCGGCCGGCTGCGCTTCGGGTCGGTTCGGATACCTCGTTGTCACGCGACCGGTGCGAAGGCCCTGCAGAATCCAGCCGAGCATCAGCGGTCCCTCCCGGCGATGGACAGACCGAAGCTGTGCTCTATGAAGGCGAAGTCGGTGAGCACCCAGCGCTCGCATGCTCGTTGAAAGCAAGCGAAGTTCGGGATGGATGCGGGTCGCACGCGAGCGTTCACGAGTTGACCGTGCTCATCGGTCTCGAGGGTTGCGATCCACTCACCCTCCGGGCTTTCCACCCAACCTACCCCGACCGTATCCGGAGGGAGCACGTGAAGAACCGCCGGCGGCGCTGAAAGGTTGGCGCCCGTGTCCTCCAACGTTTCGGCGATCAGCCGCAAGGAGGCGGTGATCTCGGCCATGCGGACCTCGGTCCGCGCCATCGCGTCGCAATCGGACATGACCACCGGCTCGAAAGCACGGGCGCTGTACGCGTCGTATGGTCGTTGCACGCGCGCATCACGAGCGACGTGCGAACCGCGCGCGACGGGCCCCGCACTGCCCAGGGTAGCGGCGATGTCCGGCGGCAGGCCTCCGGTACGCTCGAGCCGGTCGAGGAATGAATCCGTGCGCAGGAGCAGGCGCCGAACACGCGAACTGTCTCCCTCGAAGGCGCGCAACTCATCACCGAGGTGCTCGGCGTCGAGTCCGCGGTACACGCCGCCCAGGGCCGCGATACCGCGGGCATAGCGATGCCCGGTCAGCCCGGCCAGGATTCGAAGAATGCGCTCCTTCAGCATGCCCATCTGCGCGGTCCCGACAACCAGGGACGCATCGTCAGTCAGTTTGAGAATGGAATCGCAGTGGTTGTGGATCCGCTCGAGCTCGGCGATGACGAGGCGCACCGCGGCGGCTTCCGGCGTCACTGCGACGCCCGCCATGTTCTCGACTGCACGACACACGGCCAATGCTCCGGCCACCGAATATGTCCCCGCGATCCGCTCCGCCACCAGCACGACCTGGTCGAGCGGAACGCTGCACAACCGGCGTTCAAGCCCGCGCCGTTTGAAGCCAGGTCTGGGTCGAACGAGGAGCATGTCCTCGCCTGCGGTGTCGATCTCGTACAGCATCGCCTCGACGACTCCGGAACGCACCGGTCCGAACGGGATCGTGAACACGCCGGTCCCGGTGGTCGCCCCGCGCTCCAGACCGGTGCCGCTCGACCCGTCGTCCGCGTTACGGAGATCGGCCTCAAACGGCAGCGCAGCCGCGACCACGCTGCCGATCTCCGGCGCACACTCGCCGGGTTCGAGGCGCGTTCGATGCAGCAGAAAACGTGGTCCAGACGCGCAGAGCACATTGTGGCGACGTGCTCCGTCGCCGCCGGCCGGCGCGTCCTCCCACAGATCGAGCAGATCAACGCCAGACTCCCCGATCGCCGCTGCAAGCGCAGTCACGGAGCTGAGGTCTCCGACGGTCACCGTGAGATGCCGATCGTCCTGCGCAATGAAACCCCCCGCATCGCGCAGCGTCTCGACGATCATCGCGAGGGAAGGTCGTGCGGACGCAGAGGGCGCGCCCGGCGTTGCGTTCATCGACCGCCTCCGACCACACTCGCGGCCGCCTGAAGGATGTGGTCGAGCGGGCCAGGGATGACGACTCCGAGGACGAAGGCTGGAATCGCCGCGAGTCCCATCGCCACGACCATGACGCGGCTGCTCTCGCCGCGCTCGGCACCCGTCGGAGCGGGAGTGAACACCATGGGATTGACGAGGCGCAGGATCCCGATGAAGACGAGTGAGACGCAGAACAACAGCACAGCGCCGGCCGCAAACGCGTTGCGCTCGAACGCGCCGAGCGCCACAAGGATCTCGCTTCGGAAGAGTCCCGAGGGTGGAAGACCGCTGATGCCGAAGGCGCCGGCGATGACGAACAGCGCCGTCCATGGCATCACGGCCGACAACCCGCGCACGCGGCGGCTGTCTTTTGTGGCAAAGCGTTGCAGGACGCTGCCGGCGCTGAAGAAGCCGAGTGCCTTGGTCACGCCATGTGCAACGACGTGGAGCATGACCCCGTACAGCGCGACCGGGCCACCAACACCCACGCCGAGAGCAAGGATGCCCATGTGCTCGATGCTCGAGTACGCATAGAGGCGTTTGAGATTCGTCTGCCGGAGCGCGAAGAAGGCCGCGACCAGGAGCGACGCACCTCCGAACAGCAGCAGCAGCGTCGTGGGATACGCGGTCCCCACGGCGCGGGCGACGATCGGGTACACACGAAAGATCGCATACATCGCGTCAGCGAGCAGCGCACCGGACAACAGCGCACTCACCGGCGTTGCGCCCTCACTGTGTGCGTCGGGAAGCCACGTGTGCATCGGTACGAGACCGGCCTTGGCACCGAAGCCGAGAACGATGAGCGCGAACGCGAGGCGAGTCGCGTCCGGAGCGAGATGCGCCGCGGCGCCGAGAAAGATCGGAAAGGTCGGGTTGAAGTTCGACCCGAGCGGCCCGACGGCGGCGAAATACAATAGCGTGAGACCGAGCAGGCCGAGCACGAGTTCCGATGACGCGATCAGGATGTACTTCCAGGCCGCCTCCGCAGCACCGGTGGACTTCTCGAGACCGACGAGAAGCGCGGACGTGACCGTCGTCAGCTCCACTGCAATCCACAGGACCATGAGGTTCCCGGAGAACGGGACCAGGAAAAGACACGCGGCAAACACATTGAAGAGTGCGTGGAAGCGGCGGTTGTAGATGTGGAAATCCCGATGGCCACGCTCGTACTTGAAGTACCCGACTGCGAAGACGCTCGCACACAGATACACGAGCGCCACGGTGACTGCCAGGACGATGCTGAGGCCGTCCACGTAGACGTAATCCGAGAATCCACGGATGGGCAGGCCGTCGCCGAGCACCAGGATGACCACCATCGCCGTGCACCCACAGGCAGCCACCACCGTGAGCGCCTCGCGCACGCGCACCGGCATCGACAGCAAGCCGCCAAGGCCCGCCGCGATCGGGAGACCGATGCAGATCAGCGCCGGCACCATCGCTAGCCCCTCAATTCCGTGAGTTCGTCGGTATGCGCCGAGCGGACACGAACGGCGAGTACTCGGATCACAGCCGTGAACGCGGCTGCGGGAATCAGGACATCAAAGAGGAGGAGAACCGCGACGAGGAGGGGCAACGACGGTGCAAGCGAGAGGCTGGCGATGAAGACGCCGTTCTCGAGAGTCAGAAAGCCGATGAGCTGCGCGACGGCGTTCGGACGCGCCGTCATCAGGAAGAAGCCCATGAGGACAACGGCCACTCCAGCGCCGAGACTGTCGGCCGGCGTGCCCGCCGTCACGGCATGGATCCGTGCAGCGGCGACAAAGCCTAATGCGGCAAAGGCAGCCCCAAGCAGGAACGACTGCGGCACCGGCACGCTGATGCGAATTCGGTCTTCGATACCGAGACGCCGCACGATCGCATGGGTGACCACGGGGATGATCAGTACCTTGATGAGGAGCGTCAGTCCGCCGAGGAGATAGAGGTCGTTGTTCCCAGTAAACGATGCAAGGGAGATGGTGAAAAGGCCCACGCCGAGCGACTGAATGGCGTAGATGCGCACGACGCCTTCGATGGAGAGCGTTCGCAGCAGCGCGAATTGTGTCAGGAGCACGGCGATGGCGAGCGCGCCGGGTATGGCAATGGAAATCGACGGAGTGGGCATGCTCAATCGCCTCCGAAATAGAAGACGAGAATCGCCAGCACCGAAAGGATGAACCCCGCACCCATGAACTCGGTGATGCGGAACAAGCGCAACTTGGCGAACGACGACTCGATGATCACGATCACGATCGCCAGGCCTGCGGCCTTCGCGCTCAGGAAGAGCAGCGCCAAAGCCACTGCTGCGGGACTCGAGGTCGTTGCAACGCCCCACGGAAGCAACAGGACGTTCAGGAAGACGACGTACAGGATGGCTTGCTTGAGCATGCCTCCCCAGCGCATGAGCGCAAAGAGGGGTCCGGAGTGCTCGAGCGTCCTTGCGTCGTCGATCATTCCGAACTCCAACGTGCTGGAGGCGCTCTCGATCGGGATGCGCCCGGTTTCGAGGAGCAGCATCATGAAGAAGGCCGCACACACGAGCAGGTGACTGCCTCGGAATTCCTGGCCGATGGCCGCCTGCAACGAGTGGTTGAGGACGAAGGGATTATCGGTGGACGTCAGCAGGGCGATCGTGAAGAAGACGAACACCAGAGTCGGTTCCGCGAGCGCACCGAACGTCATCGCACGGCTGCTGCCAAGCCCCGGATAGACGCCGCCTGAGTCCGTTGCCGCAATCGCGATAGCAACTGCGGCGAGCGTGAGGATGAACGCGCCCCCAAGGACGTCGCCCATCGTTGCAAGCGGCAGCGGGAATGCCGTCAATACCGGGATCAGCAGTGGGACCGTCAAGTAGGCGGCAACCGCGATGACCGGGCCGATGAAGTACGGCCAGTTGGCCGTCTGCGGGACGGTCATCCCCTTGCGGCTCAGCTTGAGGAGGTCGCGGTACGGCTGGATGACGGACGGGCCCCGCCGCGACTGCAGCAGTGCCTCCGTCTTGGCGATGAATCCCGTGAGCAGTGGACTCAGGCCGGCCACAACCGCCACCTGGCAGATCTGGAGGATCACGCCGGTCACGGCAGATGCCCCCCGCATCCCCGCGTTCCACCCCATGAGTTCGAGTACATGTCAGCCTCCGCGATACCTGGTGGTCGTCGCAGAGGCCATCAACCCAACTGGGGTGGTTCAGGCGAGCCTCATCGCCCTCGTTGGTGCATATCGTAAACGGTGGATCCCTTCGGGGAGCGGGTGACACGTCGCCACCCGCTCTTGGGAGGGAGGCCAGTTCGCCTAAGAAAAACCAACGCGTCGGTTTTATGCATGGTAGCATATCGACGTGCCTCGTATCTCGGACGACGCCCGCCTCGAGCGCCGCCAACAGCTCATCGATGCTGCGTGGCGATGTGCGGGGCGTATGGGGTACAGCGAGCTGACCGTCGATGACATCTGCGCCGAGGCTGACGTGAGCAAAGGCGCCTTCTACGGCTACTTCTCCTCCAAACAGGAGCTGCTGATCTCGCTGCTCGAGGAGGACGCGTCTGAACTCGACGAACGGCTCGTCAGCCTCGCGCAGCGGAATCTCTCCAATGTCGACCGGCTGCGCAGCTTTGCCCGCGAGATGTGCGAGCGCGGCGGTGACCAGGCCCGGGTCCAAGTGCGCTCGGACCTGTGGGCGCTGATCCTCACGGAGCCGGCGATCCGTGAGCGGATGGTGTCGGCGGTCGGGCGTCGCAGGGCGATGTTGCGGGGTTGGATCGAAGGGGCTGTCGCCGACGAGGAGATCGCCGATATCCCTGCCAACGCCTTCGCCTCGGTCCTGCTTGCGCTCGGCGACGGACTCACCCTGCACGGCTCGCTCGATCCCTCGGGATTCCGCTGGAACAACATCGCTCGTGTCCTGGCAGCGATCTTTGCCGGGCTCAGCGGCGACGAGGAGTGACCTCAACCGAACGCCGGATCCACCTTCCCTCGGATGTTCGAAGGCGAACATTCGACTGGGTGAGGGGGTCCCAGGGCGGGATCATCGTGACCGCGCTGGTGGTGGGTGCTGGTGGCGGCCTCGGCGCGATCCTCTTTCGCGACCTCATCCGCTGGTTCACCATCCTCTTCACCGGGCACAACGATTACAGCGCAGCAGGCCATGCGATCAATCCCAATGTGCCATGGCTCGGCATCTACTTCGTCATCCTCGCTCCCGTTGTCGGGGGCCTCATCTACGGCCCCCTGATCCAGCTCTTTGCCCCTGAGGCGCGTGGCCATGGCGTGCCCGAGGTCATGCTCGCGGTTGCCGAGCGGGGCGGCAGGATCCGCCCCCAGGTGGCCGTGGTCAAGTCGCTCGCGTCAGCGATCTGTATCGGAGCCGGCGGGTCGGTCGGACGCGAGGGGCCAATCGTGCAGATTGGTTCGGCACTGGGATCCTCGATCGGGCAGGCGCTGCACGTCTCCGAGAGCCGGTTGCGTCTGCTCGTCGCGTGCGGGACTGCCGCGGGGATCTCGGCAACATTCAACGCGCCCATTGCGGGGGTGTTCTTTGCGCTCGAGCTCATCCTTCAGGACTTCGCGGTCGATGCCTTCGGCGCCGTCGTCCTTGCCTCGGTCGTCGCGGACGTCATCGGCCGTGCAGCCTTTGGCAGCCAGGCGTTCCTCACGCTTCCGGCGTTCCACATCGTCTCGACGTGGGAGTTCGGCCTGTACGCGATCCTTGGAGTCCTGGGTGGTCTCGCCGGCCTGGCGTTCATCCGGGTGCTCTACGGGACCGAGGACCTCCTGGATCGCATCTGGCATGGCCCCGACTGGTTGCGCCCCGTCGCCGGTGGCGTCCTGCTCGGCCTGCTGCTGCTGGCACTTCCCGAACTGTATGGCGTCGGCTATCCGGTGCTCCAGAACGCCGTCGCCGGACAACTCGTTCTCGGACTGCTGCTCCTGTTGCTCGTTGGCAAGATGCTCGCGACCAGCCTGACGATCGGCATCGGCGGATCCGGCGGCGTCTTCGCACCGTCGCTGTTCATGGGCGCGATGCTGGGGACCGCCTTCGGCCTTGTCGCGAACACCCTGTTCCACGGTGCAGTGGCCCCAGCCGGGGCATACGGCCTCGTCGGCATGGGCGCGGTCTTCGCCGGTGCGGCCCGAGCGCCGATCACAGCCGTGATCATCATCTTCGAGCTCACCGGCGACTACACGATCATCCTGCCGTTGATGGTCGCGATTGTCGCGGCCGCCGGGCTCAGCAGTCTCTTGTCCAGAGACACCATCTACACCCTCAAGCTGCGCCGGCGCGGGATCGATATTCTTCGCTCGCGGAGCGGCAACCTCATGCACGAGCTTCGTGTCCGCGATGCCATGCAGCCGGTACCCGAGCCCGTCGTGGTCACGACATCCCTGGATGACATGGTCGGCCGCTTCGCGCGCCGTGACGTCTCAGCACTCCCGGTGGTGGATGCCGATGGGAGATACCGCGGCGTTGTGACCGCTGAGGATGTCGAAACCGCGTTGGAGAATGACACGTTCGACCTCACCGCGGGCGATCTGGCCAACCTGGCAGCGACCGTGGCGCCGGATGCGCCCCTGGACACCGTCCTCACACAGTTCGTCCAGCAGGGAACGTCGGCTCTTCCAGTCACGAACTCCGGTGGCTCCACCATCCTCGGATGGCTCACTCATCGCGACATTCTCGTTGCCTATCAAGCGCGTATTGACCTCAATCGAGCAGGCACTCGCCCCACGGAACTGGAGGCGGTGCCACAGGAGTGAGCAGAAGGGGTACGCCAGTGATCGCTCGGATATGCATCGTCTTCGTTGCCTGTTGTGCACTCGCCGGATGCGACCTCATCGGCGCTGCCGCCCAACCGACCGCCGCCGGCTATCAATGGACGGGCGCACCCCTGAATCCGCCGCTGACAAAGCCGGCATTCACGCTCACCGACGATCACGGCGGACCGTTCGATTTCCAGACCGCCACCGCAGGCAAGGTGACGTTGCTGTACTTCGGCTACACCAATTGTCCCAACCTGTGCCCCGAGAACATGGCAATGCTCGCCTTTGCGCTCAAGGATGTGCCGGCTGCTGTGCGCGAAAGGATCGCCGTGGTATTCGTCACCACCGATCCTGCGCGCGACACGCCGAGCGTTCTCGCAACGTGGCTTGACAAGTTCAACGCGAGCTTCATCGGCCTGACGGGGACCAAGGCACAGGTTGACGTTGCCCAAGGGTTCGCGCGCGTCTCGCTTGCGTCCCCCGTACCCGCGTCGACTGGAGCCGGATACCTCGTCGATCACGCGGCCCAGATCATCGTCTACACGCCCGACAACATCGCGCACCTCGAGTTCTTTGAGGGAATGCCGGCGAGCGGAGTCGCCCGCGATCTCGATCGTCTGGTCGCCCATGGCTGGACTGGTGACTGACCCGGACGGCGCACGCTGAGCCGAACACCCGCCGCGTCATGACAGCCGACGCGGTCAACCTCAGCTACCCGCTTTCGTTTGCCGCCGGACTGGCGTCGTTTCTCTCTCCGTGCGTGTTTCCGCTTCTCCCGGTGTATCTCGGATACCTCGGCGCACAAGTCGGCGTCGTCGAGCATCAATCCGCCGCCGCGACGACGGACCTCCCCGATGGGCATCGCGGCGTCACCGTGGCCAACGGGGTCAGCTTCGTGGTCGGCTTCAGCACGGTCTTCGTGCTGTTCTTCTACGTGCTCAGCGCACTCGATGTGTCGCTGCTCCAGAGCGATCACCGTGTCGTGGACATCGTTGCCGGCGTCATCGTCATCGCGTTTGCGCTGCAGGTGCTTGGTGTCCTCCAACTCGGAGTGCTGATGCGCAACTATCGGGTTGGCGCAGCGCCAGCCCGGGCCGGCGTGCTGCCGTCATTCATCCTCGGCGTAGCCTTCGCGGCCGGTTGGACGCCGTGTGTCGGACCACAGCTCACCGCCATCCTCAGCATCGCCTCGCTGCACGACTTCGCCGGCCTCCCCGCGATGCTGCTGTATTGCGCCGGTCTCGGCCTCCCGTTTGTCATCGCGGCCGCCTTCACGGGTCATTTCCGCGCGGTGATCCAACGCATCAACCGACATCTGCACGTCATCAATCTTGCCGGCGGGGCGCTGCTCCTCCTCTTCGGATTGCTGCTCGTGTCCGGCAACCTCGTTTGGCTCACGCACTTTGGAACCGCGTCACCGGTGAACCTGTGATGACAGATCCACAGGATCGAGGCCGCCGAAGCGTCGCCGGCGTGTTGGTCGCGCTCTTCGTGACCGCCGTGTTCGCTGCCCTGCTCATCGTCAATCAGGTGAGTGGGAGTGGCGGGTCCGACTCGACTGCCGTCTCGACGAATCCAACCAACTTCGTCCTGCCCAGCATCAGCGGCCCTGGTGACGTCCGGCTGGCGAGTTTCAGGGGCAGCCCCATTGTCGTCACGTTTTTCGCCTCGTGGTGCACCGCGTGCCAGGGTGAACTCCCGGTTTTCGCGGCTGTGAGCCGAGCCCTCGTCGGCAAGGTCACCTTCGTAGGAGTGAACTCATTCGAGACCGGAAACGGAATGGCGATGGCACGTCAGGACGGCATCGCCTGGTGGCCGATCGCTCGCGACGTCGGTGGTGCTGAGGCGAGCGGCCTCCACGACGCACTCGGCGGGATCGGCATGCCGATCACCGCGTTCTACAGCTCGAAAGGAACACTCATCGCGGTAGCGCCAGGCGCACTCGGCGAAGCGGCGCTGGAGATGCGTTTGCAGCAGTACTTCGGCATCGCAGATGCCGGGTGATCGCTCGAAATTTGCCCGGCTTGGCTTGCTCCTACGCCGCCCCTGATCCGAGCGCCGCCCAGCCGACGAAGGTCGATGCGAGGCAGACAGCGCGAGCCACGCGATGTTCGGCTGCGCAAGCGCCGAGGCGAGGAAAAGGCAGGGCGCACACCTGCAGCCCGTGCGCGACCGCGTCGTACGCGGCCTCGGCGGCCGCGATGCTTTCACGGTCGCGAGCTGACGGGCTCTCGCCAAAGAGCCGCATCTTCAGGGCGTCGACAACTCGGCCCCAGGCAGGAGGAAACGCGTACTCGGGACTCGACATGTGATCGAACCCCCGCGGGCTCGCGGCCAGCGCGTACGTTGCCAGCGCATCAGCCGCGGCGTGCGTGGCCAGGGCCGTGCTGTGCGCGAGCCGTTGGCGATGCCTGGGACCACCCCCGGACTCCATCACGTACATCCCTTCCCGGGCTGCGATCCCAAGCCGGCTTGCTGTGGTGAGGGTGAGACCGATTGCGGCGGCATCGCCATGCGCCGTGACCAGGTCGAGCGCGAGCGCCACCGCAGCATTGGCAGTCGCCAACGCCGCCACGCCAAGGATCAAGGGACGGGGCGGCACGCCTCCGGGCACCGGTGGGAGACGAAGCGGTACAGCCTGAAGCCACTCCGCATCCGGGGCAGCGACTCTGCAGCGCGCTGCGGCCTGCGCCGCCATCGCACGGGCGTCCACCGCAGCGAGACGAGCCTCGGTGCGGTGCGGGATAAACGGCTGGGTGGATTGGGACGGCGTAGCCATCACGTCAGCCACCGCTCACGGCCACCGTCCCCGTCATGCCGGCGTGGATGGTGCATTGGTATGGATACGTCCCGGCTTTGTTGATCTTCACCTCCCAGGTCCCACCCGGTGCCAGCGTCGGATCACTGAGATACGGATAGTTCGTGAACGTGACCGTGTGCGTCACCGACCCCGTGTTGGTCCACTGCACGATCTGGCCAGCCTGGAGCGTCACTTTCGCTGGCGAAAACACCAGCTGATCAGTGGCGGCCACATGGACGGACGGCGTTCCCAGGTTTACGCCGGCGGTTCCCACCGGCGGACCACTCGACGGACTCGTCGCTGCGCCGTTGTCGCATGCCACGAGGGTCAACGTCGCGAGGAGAGCGGCTCCCAAGAGCAGGAGCCGCGCGTTGCGCTTCAGCACGGTGTCTGCATGCCGGTCAAAACAACCATCTCGCAATAAAACCAACCCGTCAGTTTGTATATCATACCACCATCGCCTCACCCGGATCGACGGAACACACGGAGGAGCACGACGTCATGGCTGGTTGGCCGACCGCGGACCTGCCGGGAGCCTTCGCCAGTGGACTCGAACGAAATCCCTTGAGCAGCGTGGTCATGGAGCCGGAGGCGGCTCACCCTCGAGGAACCGTCTCATGACGGTTGTGGTGTCCGCAGCGAACCTCACCAAGACGTTTGGACCTCACCGCGGCGTTTCGGGCCTGGACCTCAGCGTGGTGGAGGGAGAAATCTTCGGGTTCCTAGGACCGAATGGGGCCGGCAAGTCCACGACGATCCGCCTTCTGACCGGCCTCTCACGCCCGACCTCGGGTGCAGCCAAACTGTTCGGGCTCGACCCCTTCGACGCCGCGGTCGATGTCCATCGACGCATTGGATATCTCCCTGGCGAACTCGCCCTGCATCCTCGTTTGACGGGGCGGCAGCACGTCGACTTTGCCGCGAAGGTCCGCGGTATGCAGGACCGGGGATTTCTGGATGACCTGGTGAGTTGCTTTCAGGTCGAACTCGAGCGTCCCGCCCGGACCCTGTCCAAAGGCAACCGCCAGAAGATCGGCATCCTGCTCGCCGTCATGCATCGACCGGATCTCGTCGTCCTCGACGAGCCCACATCGGGGCTCGACCCTCTGATGCAGCACGAGTTCGAACAGCTGATGCACGAGCTGGTGAGCGACGGGGCGACGGTCTTCCTCTCGTCCCACGAACTCGACGAAGTGCAGCGAGTGGCCACCCGCGTGGCGATCATCAAAGAGGGTCGGCTCGTGGTGACCGATACGGTGGACGCGCTGCGACGAAACGCACCGCGCACCATCGAGTTCGCGTTTCGGCACAGTGTCGATCCGCATCGCTTCGCGTCGATCGAGGGAGTCCGCGTCATTGCGACGACTGGACAGCGCATCACACTGGCGCTTCGCGGTGATGTTGCCCCCGTCCTTCGGGTCGCTGCCGAACTCGATCCTCTCGACGTGGTCGCTCGTCCAGCCGACCTCGACGAACTCTTCCTCACCTACTACCGTGAGCAACCTGAGGAGAAGGCTGTCGATGCGCGCTGAAGTCGCCGCCCTCGACCTCCAACTGCGCCGGCGAGCGTTGCTCAGCTACGTCGCCGGAGTGGTGCTGTATACGCTGGCCGTCGTTGCGCTGTACCCGGAGTTCAAAGACTCCGCCGGTCTGGATCAGCTCACGAAGAACGGATCGACGATCGCAGCACTCTTCGGGGCAACAGGGTCGCTGACGTCACCAACCGGATGGCTCGACGCCAACATCTACGAGAATCTGCTTCCCCTGATCATGCTGCTCGTTACCGTGGGTTATGGCGCGTCATGCATTGCGGGGCAGGATGAGGATGGCACGCTGTCACTCGCGGCAATCCTTCCGATCTCGCGTCGCTCTGTCGTTTTGCAAAAGGTCGCCGCGCTGAGCGTCCAGGCGATTCTGCTGGCGGTTGCGACCATGGTCTGCGTCGTCATCGGCAGAAGTTTCGACCTCGCGATCCCACTCATGAATCTTGCCGGATTGAGCGTCGGCGTGGCGTTGCTCGGAGTTGACTTCGGATTGTGCGCACTCGCCGTCGGATCGATCACCGGCAGACGCGGGATGGCGCTCGGCGTCACCGCTGCGCTCGCGGCAGTGTCGTACCTCGTCAGCTCACTTGCACCGGTGGTGGACTGGATTCGACCGGCGCGGTACGTGTCGCTCTTCTACTGGTCAGTTGGAGATCAGCAGCTTGCGAACGGCCTCAGCATCGGATCGGCGATCGTGCTCGTGTCCGTCGGGATTGTCCTGGCGGTGGCCGCCGTCGCCGGATTCCGCCGGCTCGATCTTCACTGATCCGACCACATCCGCGGAGGAGCGCTTAGGTGCTCAGGCCGTGGCTGATGTTGGAGAACACGTTGTTCACCCGATGTCCCACCGTTGTGAGGACCACGATCACGACGACTGCGATGAGGACGAGGATAAGGGCGTACTCCACCATGCCCTGTCCAGACTTAGCGGATCGATCCCGAAGCTCCTGGAAACGTTCCAACGCGAACTCACGCCACCGAATAACCTGCGACTGCATGACCTCTCCTTGTAGGCGGTAACTGATGTGATCACGATGCAAAACCGACTTGAAAGTCGGTGAAATGCCGTGTCACAGCTACTCGGATGGTGTGTCCTCCTCACGTGACGGCTGGGATACGCCGGTCGAGGGACGGCCGCAAACGCAGACATCGATTGGAGAGACGTTGCGTGGAACTCTCATTGACATCATGGCGTCATGAACGGACAGCCCCGCGCTCTCGCGCGGTTCGGTCGTCGCCGGTCTCTGCTCGGTTTCCGTGCTGCCGTGCACGGGCCCAGTTGTTGCTCGATGAACTCCGCAAGCTGCCTGGGCGTCATGTCTGCTTTGACGCCGACGTTGAGTGCTCCGAGGCGGAGGCCGCGCTCGCGAATCGCCGGATCGGCATCATTGCTCAACATAAGAACCGGAACGGACCGCGTGGCCGGCTGCGCGCGGAGCCGCCTCAGGGCCTCGAGACCATCGATTCCAGGCAGACGATAGTCCAGGCAAATGAAGTCTGGGGTGGATGCTGTGGCCGCGTTGAGCCCCTCCTGGCCGTCATGGGCAACGACGACGTCGTACCCGGCGACCTCCAGACACAGCCGATACATGTCGGCGACGCATGCATCGTCATCGACGATGAGCACGCTAAGACGCTCTCGGGCCGCCTGTCGCCGCCCTGGCTTCGCCGACCATTCGTGATCGGCATCGCCGCGTACCGGGTGATCGACAACGGTAGTGATGGCTGTCACCCCCGTTCGTCTTGACTGTTCTCAAACCAACGCGTCGGTTTCTATATGGTAGCACCCAAGGTCACACCGGTGTGGTGTTGCCGGTTGGCAGCTTCCCGTCCATCAGCGCAATGACGCATGTATACGTGCCGGCGAATGTCAGGCAATTGACCAGATCCGAAGCGATATCGGCCCGCGGCCACATGCGCAAGGGCGGGGTGGCGCGAACGCGCGGAAGCACGACCAGCTCGAACGCCCAGATCACGGAGGCAAGCGCGACGGCGTCCAACAGATGACGCGGCGCGCGCTCGTGATGCACCACTGCCCAGGCGATACCCCACGTCGGTCCGTAGCCGGCGCGCAGCACAGTGCCGATGAGGCTTGCGGACTTGTCAGCCACGAGGTAGCCGACGCGCGCGGCTATCCTCTGCACCATCACCTCGGGGAGGAAAACCGGCTTCCGTCCATCCCTCGTCAGCAGGCGCACCGAAGCGCTCTCCACGACAGTGGCGAGCACGCCGGCGACAGCACCATCTCGCAGTCGAGACCGTAGCTGCCGCCCGCATGTCGCCCTCATCCCGCGGCGCACCGTCACCCGTCCAGCCCCACGGCACACTCGAGGAGGAGAGCATGGACGAACGCCTGCGGCAGGTTGCCACGCAACTGGCGTTGTCGCACGTCATATTCCTCGGTGAACAACCCAGCGGGACCACACGCCGATCGTGTGCGCTCGAACCAGCGCAATGCGTCAAGACGTCGTCCCGCAACGTGAAGTCGCAGGGACATCATGAAACCGCACAGGAGGAACGCGCCCTCGGCCTCCCCGAGGGGACGCGCGTGGTGGCGGAAGCGGTAGAGGTAACCGTCTTCGACCAGTTCCTCGGCGATGGCGTGCAGGGTGGCGTCGCCTCGCGGATCATCCAGGGGGATCGCCCCACGAACGGTTGCCATCAGCAGGGCGGCATCGATGCGCGGATCATCGTCGGCCCGCCGCCACGCACCATCTGCTCTCACAGCGGTCTTTCCGACGTCCGCAAGAATGCAGTCCGCAAGCGCCGCCCACCGAGCTCCGTCTCCCGTCGGTGGAGCGATTCCGGCTGCAGCGCGAAGGCCGGCGACACACGCAAGCCGGCTGTGGGTCCAGCGGCGGGGCTCGAGCTCCCAGATCCCCGCATCGGGCTGGGTCCACCGCTGCTCGACGACAGAAGCGGCCACCTCGATTGCCCTCCAACCGTCATCGTCAAGTCGCTCCAGCTTTGCGGCCGCCGCAAGCAGCATCAGTGCTTCGCCGACGGCGTCGAGCTGAAACTGCTGGTTGACGTGGTTGCCGATGATGTCGGTCCCGCCTGGATAGCCGGGCAGCGGCACATGATGCTCCCCGGGGACGCGCTCTCCCGTGACCGTATACGCCGGTTTCAGCTGGCTCCCATCCGCGAGGATTCGCTGGCTCACGAAGGCGACCGCGTTGTCGGCGAGGGCATACGCGCCGGCGCGGAGCGCGGCCTCGCCGGCATAGCACTGATCGCGTATCCACGCAAAGCGATAGTCGTAGCTGGTGCCCTGTCGCGCTCGCTCGGGAAGCGACGTCGTCGCCGCCGCGACCATTCCGCCCGAGCGACTGGTCAGGCCGGACATCACCGCGTAGGCCAGGCGCGCATCGCGCGTGGCAACCGAGACTTCGAGCGGCGGGATGCGCTCGTGCCATGTCGACTTTGTCGCGGCCCAAGCCCGTTCGGCATCGGGCATACCGACTCCCGCCCCGCTGGGTCCGACTACCAGAACGAGATCGTGGAAACACCCTTCCTTGATGACGAGGTCGATCTCGAGTGCGCCGCTGGCTCCACGGCGTCGATGGGCGTCGGCAGCCCCGGCCCAGCGCAGTTGCAGGTCATCATGCTCGATGACCCACGTCGTCCCACGGCGATAAATGGCCGTCGGAACCTCGGATCCAAAGTTCGCCATGCTTCGAAGTGAGCAGCGAATGCGGGCCGTGCCCTTGCACGCGACAATCCTGCGCAGGAGAACGGCTCGATCAGGGCTGCTCGGCAGCGCGAGTGCCTCGCGACACTCGATGGTCGCCCCTGTGGTGACCCAACGACTCCGCCAGATCAGCAAGTCCGGCTCGTAATAGCCTCCCCACACATGGGACTCGATCGGCGTTACCGAATACGATCCGTCACCGCCAATCAACGCGCTGAACAGGGCAGGATCATGCCAACGCGGAAAGCACATCCAGACGAAGTCTCCGTGGGGACCAACCACGACACCTCGCTCGCCGTCCGCCAGCAGCGCATACTCGCGCAGTACGACCGGGGCAGCCGCGGGATTGACGGGAGCGCGCGGTATCTCGCCGCGCCGAGCCGGTGCAGGACGGGAGCCATGGTTGGCCACGTCACTGCACCCGGAAGCATTCTGCGTCCTGATCCTTGAGGTCGAGACCGAGGCCGGGACGGTGGTCGTCGGGCCGGAGCACCCCGTTGTGGGGATTCAGCACGCCGTCGAAGAGGAGGTGATCCACGCGAACGTGGTCGTGGAAATACTCGATGTGGCAAAGATTGGGAGGTACCGTCGCGACGTGCGCGTGGATCGAGGGACCGCAGTGCGCCGAGAACGGGATCTTGAACGCTGCGCTCGTTGCCGCGACACGAAGCCATTCCGTGATGCCCGCGCAACGCCCCGCGTCAGCCTGAAGGACGTCGACCGCGTGACAACTCAGCAGTGTCTGAAAGTACTCAAGATCGTAGCCGTACTCCCCTGCACTGACCTCGAGCGGGAGCTGAGAGCGGATGTCCGCGAGACCCACGCGATCGTCCGATGTGACCGGCTCCTCGAACCAGGTGACGCCGAACTCCTCCGCATACAGACATCCGAGACGCCGTGCCTGCTTCCGATCGTAGGCACCGTTGGCGTCCACGAACAGCTCGACGCCACCACCGATTGCATTGCGAGCAGCACGGACGCGCCGGATGTCTTCTTCCCAAGAACTCCCACGATCCTTTCCGATCTTCATCTTGACCCGCGGGATCCCCTGCTCGGCCCAGCCGGAAAGCTGCGCGCACAACGCACGCTCGCTGTAGCTCGTGAACCCACCACTGCCGTAGATGGGGACCGTGTCTCGGACTGGGCCGAGCAGCTGATGCAACGGAAGATCGAGGGCACGCGCCTTCGTGTCCCACAGCGCAATATCCATGGCGGCGATCGCCATCGAGGCAATGCCCGGGCGCCCAAGGTTCCGTATCCTCCGGACCATCGCCTCCCAGGCCGCTCCGGTGTCGCGGATATCCAGCCCGATGACCGCGTCGACGAGTGTGTCGCGAGCGAGAATACCCGTCGACAGATCACCGACCGCGTACCCGAGGCCTCGAACCCCGTTGTCCAGCAAGGGCTGGACGACAACCAGCGATGTTCGGTCCCACTCAAGGGTGCCGTCGGCTTCGGGCGTTTCGGTTGGCACCGTGTAGACGCGCACGTCGACCGACGTGACGCGCAAGCCATCGCTCGTGCACGCAGTCATGAGACGGCGAGACGGCACGCGCCCAGGACCGCGGCTGCAGTGCCAACGGCGGTTCCCACGGCCAGCCTGCGGTGGGTAGTCAGCCAGAGCTGCACACTCCGCGTCTTCGACCGGTCATCAAAGACGCCGTGCGTGGCGGCGAGCCGCGGCAGTGGCGTATAGAGATTGTCCGGCCGATTCGGTGGCACCGGAAGATCCGCCATCTGCTGCGACTTGTATCCAGTCCGTGCCAGGTAGCGGTCGGCAATGCCTGGGGCCAACTTGTTGGCGAGGATGACCGCAGCGGCGCTGCCTCCGCAGAAGACCTCGCGCCGGCGGTGATGAGCGGCCCAGTAGACGGCTTCTGCGGGAACTTCGGGCTGATAGATCGGCGGCACCGGCATCGGATGCTTCGGCAGCTTGGTGCGGCACCATCCAAACTGCGGAGTGTTGACGGCCGGCAGCTGCACCATGGTGATCCACACTCGGCTTTGGTTGTGCAGCAGCTCGGTGCGCACGCTGTCGGTGAATCCGCGGATGGCGAACTTGGCGCCACAGTATGCCGACTGCAATGGGATAGCCCGGTAGGCCAGCGCCGAACCAACCTGCACGACGGTCCCGCGGTTGCGAGGCAACATCCGATGCAAGGCGGACATCGTGCCGTGCACCGTGCCGAGATAGGTCACCTCAGTGGCACGGCGATACTCGTCGGGGCTGACGTTTGCGAACTCGGCGAAGACGGTAGCCATCGCGTCGTTGACCCAGACATCAATGGGTCCGAATGTCGTTTCCACTTCCTCCGCCGCGGCCTCGACGGCTTCGGCATCAGCAACATCGGTGGGAATCACTAGCGGTCGCCCCCCATCCGCTCCACCTCGCCCGCCACGTCTTTGAAACTCGCGTCGCCACGAGCCAGCAACGCCACTCGCGCTCCGCGACGCGCGAACGCGTGGGCCACCGCGCGCCCAACGCCCGCTGACGCGCCGGTCACCACCACAATGTCCTGGTTCTGCTTCGCCATCATCGACTCCTTCCTGAGAATGAATGTTCGGACTGAACGCTGGCGCCACGATGGTCGACCTGGCGCGTGGCAAGTCTCTCCGCAAGACGCGACGCCAGCGCCATGATGGTCAAAGCAGGGTTGGCGCTCCCCTGCGTTGGACACACGCTGCCATCACAAATGAAAAGATTCGGCAGCGCCCAGGACTGCTGATCGCGCGAGACAACACTGGTACCTGGCTCTAAACCCATCCGGCAGCCACCGATGAGGTGGGCGAAGCGTTGAATGGTGAGGATGTCCTGCGCCCGGACGCCTGCACGATCTCACGAATCACTCGAGCTGAGAACGCCATATTGGCCTTGTCGTTCTCGCAGAGCGTGTAGTCGAACCTCGCGACCGGCAGCCCGTACTGGTCGCGTTCGTCGGCTAGCGTCACGCGGTTGTCAGGGTGAGCGAGCAACTCGTTGAGGACACCCACCGTTCCAGTGGTTGTAGTCGGCATGTACTCACGCAGTGCGCGTCCCCAATGACCCTCGGCGAGGACATGCTCAGCCCATCCGATCGGGAGCGGCGATACCGTCTGGATGCTGAAGCCACGCGCAAAGCCGCGCGCGGCGTCAGTCTCGTAGAAAGCCTCCGATGACACCTCGGGTGGCGGAGCCTTGTACATGCGCACTTCGTCGGGATAGCGACCCGCGGTCTGCGTGGCTCCCTGCACCATCACGTATCGACCCACCTGATCCTCGTTGTTGCACAGCCCGTGCGGAAGAGCCGGCGGCGGGCGAGTTCAGGAGCAGGCGAGGCGACTCGATCGAGTACCCACAGACCGCGACCACCCGAGCCCGCTGCATCCGTTCCACAAGGTGCCGCTCGTGCACGTACCTCACGCCCAGCGCGCGCTGCCCAGACACATCCACTTCGACGCGAGCCGCCATGCTGTTCGCGCGCACTTCCACGCCGTGTGCGAGCGCGTCGGGCAGGTGTGTGACAAAAGGGACTCGCCTTCGCGTTCACCTTGCATCCCTGCAGACAGAAGCCGCGATAGATGCAGTGGGGGCGATTGCCGAACGTGCCATTGACGATGCCAACCGGACCGACGCGCATCTCGACGCCGCACGAGAGGGCACCCTTCCATATAAGCGCAGCAGCGCCGCTGACAGGATGCGGTGAGAAGGGATAGCTGTGCGGATCACCCCACGGCCAGTTCTGACCGGCGACGGGGAGCTCACGCTCAACCTGCGCGTAGTGGTCTCGCAGGTCAAGATACGTGATCGGCCAGTCCACGCCAACTCCATCGCGTCGCTTGGTCTCGAAGTCGGATGGATGGAAACGGGGTGTGTACCCGGCGTAATGCACCATCGACCCACCGACACCGCGCCCGCTGTTGTTCTTGCCCAGTTCGATCGGGTCGTCGCCGCCGATGATCCTTTTCTGCGTCCAGTAGAGATCGTGCGAGCCGGCTTCGTCGCTGACCCAGTCCTCGTCGGGATGCCAGAAGGGTCCGGCCTCGAGGATGACGACGCGCCACCCGTGGCAGGCCAGACGCTGGGCGAGGACCGATCCACCCGCGCCTGCGCCGACGATGCAGAGATCGACCTCGTCGTCGTCTCGGTAATGCCGCATGGTTGCCTCACCCGGAAGATCGCGGCGGTGAACATCTAGAAGCAAGCGCAGAGTCATTCGCCGCGGGGCCACGTGATCCCTTCATGACGTTGGCGTCGATCAAGGCTCTTCGCCCGCGACCAGGACCGGGTCCCCGTCAGTCGCCCCCGGTCGTTCGTAGGGTTCTCGTACACCCAGGGGGCCAAGCCGCATGTACCCACCGGGGATACGCGGGACCGCCGTAGCCGATCTCGTTCCACGCCCACGGATGTGAGTAGAACGCCGAGAGGATGGCCCGCATGCAGACGGAGAACGCCCGCTGCACGTTGACCGAGTTCCAGGTGCCGCCCTGGAGCAGGCCTTTCGCGAATTCGTCGATCACCGCTTCGCGGGCCGCACCATCGAGATGCGCGAAACTCGAGCGAGCGTAGCGTCGGTCGGCGCTCTCATCGAGCCCGCGGAGCACTCGGCGCCAGGTCTCGCGATCGTCCGGCATGTCGGCATACTGGTAGCCGTCGAGGCGCGCATCCTCGAGCTTCTGGTCGACGAGCTCGGCGACCGGAACGCGAGGATTACGGTCCTGGGCTGTCACCGCGTCACAGAAGGCTCGCAGCGTCGCCTCTTCGTGTGGGGTGAAGAAACGGAGTGACCGGATGCCGGCGCGCATGCGCTCATCCACGACTCTTCGCGTCGCCGCATCCCACGTTTTGACCGAGTCGAAAACGTCGTAGTCCGGATAGCGGCCGACCATCTGTGGCGTTGCTCCGCGCCGCTGCTTCGGCAACCATGAAGCGTCGGGTGGCTGTCGATTAGGACGATGGTTGGGAAGGTGATCCGGACGTGAGAGGTCGGGCATCGTCAGCGTTCGCGACGAAGCAGGGCGGCGAGCAGGCCCATGCCACCGACGATGGTCATCAGGCCGGGGGCCATGATCGGCGGTCCCATCGGGACGTTGTATGACGCGAGCCGCCATCCGCCAGGTTTCCGTGCGACCCCGCGCGCGTGGTAATACTCGCCGAGCGCCCCGTTGAGCGTGTAGATTCCAGCGGCGAGCGGCAGCCACGTCTTCGCCCATCTCTCGCTGAAGACCCCGCCGATCCCTGCTATCACCACGGGCGGCGTTACCACGATCGGGCTCCACATCATCTTGTTCCCGAAGCTGGCTTTGTAGTGCTCGAAGTACACCTCAGCGGTCGTGACCAGGGCTCCGACCGCCGTCAACGCACACAGCGAGCGCTCGAAACGACCGTGCTCGACATTGCGCGCCACGCGGTCGATGAGATGTGTTGACCGGGGAGCGTTGCCTTCGCGGATGATGTGCCTCACGGCTATCTCCCGGGAACGAACTCGTCGACCTTTTCGCGAAAGGCGTTGACGACCCCCGCGAGCCCGGCGGACGGTTCAGCGACGAAGGACTTGGTGAAGTCCTGGGCCTGCTTGAAGGTGATATGAGGCGGCAGCGGAGGCTCCTCTGGATCGGTCATGGCATCGATGACAAATGGCCGGTCCGCCGCGAAGGCCTGCTGCATCGCGCCCTCAATCTGCGAGGAGTGCTCGACCTTGACGCTACCGAGGCCGATAAGCCGCGCATATTCGTGAAACGGCATGTACGGCAGCTGCTGCGAGGCATTGAAGCGCGGGTCCCCCTCCATCACGCGCTGCTCCCAGGTGACCTGATTGAGGTCCTCGTTGTTGAGGACCAGGATCACCATGCGCGGATCCGCCCATGTGTGAAAGTACTTTGCGGCCGTGAGCAACTCAGCCATGCCACCCATCTGCATCGCACCGTCGCCGATGGTCCCCACGGCCACTCGATCCGGGTACGCGAACTTCGCGGCGATCGTGTAAGGCACTCCCGGCACCATCGTGGCGAGATTTCCTGACAAGGTTGCCTTCATCCCTCGCCGGATGCGAACGTAGCGTGCATACCAATTTGCCGCCGAGCCGGAGTTGCTCGTGATGACCGCGTTGTCAGGAAGGTGGCGTGAGAGCGCTGCGAAGAGCGCCTGGGGGCGCACACGCGGACCGTCACGGTCCTCGGGTTGGCCTCGATCGTCCATCAAGTGCCACCAGTCGGCAACGTTCTTGACGACCGTGTCCTGAAATGATCGATCCTCGTTGCGGCGCAAGTGCGGCAGCAGCTCCTTGAGCGTTGCCTTGCTGTCGCCCACCAGGTTGACTTCCATGGGGTAGCGCAGGCTGAGCATGCGAGCCGAGCGGTCTATCTGCACTCCGCGGGCTTGGCCGATCGGAGGCAGGAAATTGGAGTAGGGGAACGAACTCCCCACGACAAGCAGGGTGTCTGCATCGCGCATCATCTCCCAGCTCGGCTTCGTCCCCAGGAGGCCGATCGAATTGGTGCAATACGGGATGTCGTCAGGGACGGCAGCCTTGCCGAGGAGCGCTTTGGCTATCCCCGCGCCCAGAAGATCGGCAACTGCCAGCACCTCGTCCGTTGCCTCGAGCGCGCCGGCCCCCACCAGCATGGCGACCTTCCTGCCCGAGCTCAGCACCTCCGCTGCCTTGTGGAGGTCCTCCTCGGCGGGTAATCCACGATCGCGAACGTACCCCACGCCGGTATGCACCGACTTGATCGATTGTGGCTGCGCGACCGCTGTCATGTCCTGGACGTCGCCGGGGATGATCACCGCCGTCACCGTCCTCTCCGCGGCCGCGATACGAAATGCGCGATCGATGCAATGACGCAGGGCTGATGGCACGTTGACCTGCTGTACGTATGCGCTTGCAACGTCCTTGTACAGGCTGAGAAGGTCGACCTCCTGTTGCTGATCGCCGCCCATCACACTCGCGTAGGTCTGACCCATGATCGCTACGACTGGCTGATGGTCCAGCTTGGCGTCATACAGCCCATTCAACAGGTGGATCGCGCCCGGGCCTGACGTGGCCATGCAGACGCCGACCTCACCTGTGAACTTGGCGTGGGCGCACGCCATGAAGGCAGCCATCTCCTCGTGACGAGTTTGAATGAATTCCGGTTTGTCCCCTGCTCTTTGAAGTGCGCCGAGAATGCCGTTGATGCCGTCCCCTGGGTACCCATAGATGCGGCTCACTCCCCATGCTCCAAGCCGTCTTACGAGGTCGTCGCCAACGGTATCCGCCATCGTGTTCTCCGATTGCCGGTGCGGTGGGCTTCACCGAAGACCCGAAACCGACCAGTCAGTGCTTTTATCGTATTAAATGATGCTCTGGTTGTACCTAAGCATGCAACGCTTACTATCACCTTTGAGGCGGCTTGGAGAAGGCTCGTCTACCCAGTGGTCAGAGCACGCACCGCAAACAGGAGCGTGGCCACGGCGCCGCCGACGAGCCACAGACGCTCCTGGTGCTCCGGACGCCTCCTGCCGATCCACGCGCACAGGGGCAGCGCGACCAGCGTTGCGCCCCCGTAGAACCAGTGGATGAGTTGCGCCGGTCGCGATCCCGCCAGGACCAGGACGAGTCCGACGACTGCCTGCAGGCCCACCACACCCGAGGCGAGGATCAGGTAGACGCGAACGGTCGCCAGGATCTGTGGACGGAAGAGGCTGATGATCGTCGCCATGGCACCTCCGGCCGCGAGGATCGTCACGACGAAGCCGAGCCGGTCGTGGATGAACATACGAATGATCAGCGAATCATCGCGACCAGGCCACTGCGTGGAAGCTCCCGGTACACACTCGCTTCCGTCGGCGCGAGCCGCGGCGAGTACGCATGGGTGAGCACGCCAATGTGCCGGCGCAGCAACGCACGCAGGTCCGCAGCCGTCTCACACCGCGTGGAACCTATCGCGTCTCCATCACCGACGATCCCAAACCGCGGGGAGATCGCCGACGCCACGAGGTCGAGCATGTCCCATACCGAATCCTCATCGGGGACGACGTCGATGAGCTCATCCCATGCGGGCACCGTGACGGAGACCTCATCGTCGCCTGCATCACGAAGGTGATGTGCCTCGAGCTCGAGGCTCGTCCCGCACCAGGTCATCGTCTGCGAGTGGACGAGCGGCATCCCCCGCCCGCGGCCGAGCGCGCGCGGCCGCTCTGCCATCGCCGAGCCGGTCGCGACCAGTTCGCTGACAACACGGGAGAGCAACCACGGGTCACCGTCGCGCGTACGCTCGCACCTGAACCGGATGCACGTGCAGCCGGCGGTGCCGAGATGCACCGACCATCCACGCGAATCGTTGAGCATCACGTCGGAGGCGGCTGCGGCGCGGAACAGAGCGTCAACCGCCAGTCGGGCGATGCGCCCGGAAGCCCCCCACCGAATGGGGCGCGAATCGCGAAGACATCGAAGACGCCCCAGACGATGCTCGGTGTGGCGCTGATCGGGGGGTACGCGAGCACCGCCAGTTGCGTCTCCCCAGGATCGACATGCAGCGTGCAGTTCTGATCGCTCGGCTCCAGGCTCAGGAGGGCAAGGGGAAACATCGGGTGGTAGAAGTGGCTGAGGGGACCCGACGCCGTTCCCGCCGGGGCGTAGTCGGCAGCGATCTGCATCGCGTTGAGTTGCGGATCGGACCCGGCAGCGCCGTTGTTGCGCACCGCGATTCCAACAAACGTGAAATCGCCATAGCGCTGCAGCGCCGCCCAGTCGCTCGCCGCTGAGCCGCTTTGCTTGATGAGCGCGGTGCCCGGAGCACGCGTGATCATCACCACCGTCATCGGATCGGGGTTCTGATAGATACCGCCGTCGGGGCTCGTATCGATGGTGACATCGGCCAGCGGCTTGCCCCCTTGAGGCAGACCGAGTGACGTCAAACTCAGCATCGGAGTCGGTCCCGCACACGCGACCAGCATGGCAGCACAGCCCAGTGCGATCGCTGCCTGATGACGAGCCCTCATCGCCGGCGCAACACCATGCGACCGAGGCAGAGCATGAGAACGACGCCCGCGAGTGCCGTCAGCGTCGCCGCCGCCAGCACGCTGCGCTCATCGAATGTCGCGACGCCACCCAGGGCACGAATGAACGCGGAGTCAAGGTACGAGAACGGGTCGACCTGCGCGGCGATCCAGCGCCATCCGTCGTGAGGGACCCCGGTGAAGAGACCACCGAAGAACATCAGTGGCGCGAGCAGCACGAGCACGTCGATGAGCACCTCCCCCGCTCCGCCGCTCGCCGCCGCCACCACCGAACCGAGCATGTTGGCCACGAACAGCACTGCGACGTCGATCAGGACGAGCGAGAAGGCGGCCGGGGCCGTCACCGGCGCAAGCACGAAGACGGCGAGCAGCACGGGCGTCAGCTGTATGGCATCCACGAGCGACGACGCGGCGACCCAGCGCAACATCGCGCCGCCCGGTGACCGTGGCGTGATCGCGAGCCTCGTCAGAAGACCGCTCTCTCGAGCCCGGGCAACGCTCATCGCGGCGCCGACGGTTCCCGTGATCGCGGTGAGCGCAGTGAGCAGCATCCCAGCCCAGAAAGTTGGCGCGTGCCCGGCGAGCAACGGCAGCGTCAGCACGAGCGGAATCGCGACCTTCAGGGCAAGCGCCCGCGGGCGCGACGCGGTGACGAGCAACTCGCGCGCGAAAAGGCTCCCCGGCATCACACGTCGGAGCACCGGAGTGCGCTGCGGGACAGCAACGGTTGCGCGCAGCATCACGCGGCACCCTCGTTGTCGAGGTCGGCACCGGTGAGGTGGCGAAAGACGTCGCTGAGGTCCGGGCGCTGGATGCGCAGCGCGCGAAGGCCTCCGGGCCAGGCATCAACGACGCGCACGACAGCACCGAGGGCCGAGTCCTCCTCCAGATCGAGGGTCACAAGGCCGGCGGAGATCGCGACGTTTGCGACACCCGCGATCGCCTGCAGGTCGCCGGCAAGCGCGTGCGTGTCCTCTGCGATGGTCATCTCGACACGGCGCGCGTCCCCGAGCGACGCGAGCAATGCCGCTGGTGCGGCATCGGCGACCACTTGACCGTCGTTGAGGAAGATCACCCTCCCGCACGACGACGCAACGAAGGTGCAGTCATTGCTCGCGACCAGGGTGGCGTCGCCGCGATGCGCACGGGTCACGAGTTCGGCATGCAGTGCCTCCAGTCCCTCGGCGTCGAGACCCGCCGTCGGTTCGTCGAGGAGCGCTACCCGAGGCTCGTGCGCCAGCGCTTGCGCGAGCGCGAGCCGTCGGCGCATACCGAACGAGTATCCGGCGATCGGCTCGTCGGCGACATGAGCAAGGCCGAGTTGCTGCAGCGTGTTCGCAACCGCATCGTGGACGGCGGGTCCTGACGCCCATTGGCGGCACCAGAAATACGTGCTCTGCCGGCCCGTCAGCCCGGGATCGTCAGGCGCTGCGTCCCCGGCAAAACCGATCAATCGTCGCGCGGCGCGCGGGATCGTGGTGCCGCACCACTCGACTTCGCCGCGACGCGGTCGCGTCACCGTCGCGAGAATCCGGAGCAGCGTCGTCTTGCCGGCGCCGTTGGCCCCCATGAGCGCCGTCCGCTCACCGGCCATCAGGCGCAGATCGACCGGGCCGACGCCGCGTCCGTTGCGGAAGCGATGCTCGACCCGTGAGGCCTCGAGCATCGGAGCTACCTCGACGAGTGGGATCTCGCGCGACGGCGATACCGTTCGAGGCTGGCGACCGATCATCGCGCGACCAATGTGAGCAGGGTTGCAACTTGCCCGGCGACGGCGGTCGGCTTGAACGGCGTGCACACGAGTCCAGCAGCCCCCGCATGCATCGCGCGGGTCGCAAGCTGTGGCTGGCGGCTGTCGACAATCGCCAGCCAGCCGGCAGCCACACGGGCTGCGATGCGGTCGGCATCAGGACCTACCAGCAGCAGGTCAACCAGCGCCACGTCGATGTCTCCGTCGGCGAGCACCTCGTCCAGGGCCAGCGAACTCGTGACGACTGTCACTTTGTGGCCTTCGCGGCCGAGCTTGTGAGCGAGGATCCGCGCTATCGCCGGCTCGCCGGTGGCTATGGCAACGCGCCGTCGTTCGAGAACGGTCTCACCGTGCATCGTGATCACCCTCGCTGTTCCACCAGAGCAACGGCCAGCCCTCTTCGTCGATGTCGCAGACACGGCACATCGCACCCGCGACTCCGGCGCGCTCGAGCGATGCTCGCGCCGCATCCGGGGTCGTCTCGAAGGACGCGATCAGCGAATCACCCTCCTGGGTGATGTCCCATCCCAGCTCCTGGAGCACACCGAGGGCCCAGCTCACCAGCACGAGACGGTTGCGCAAGCGCTCGCTCAGCGCACTCACCGCCGCGGAGGGCGTGATCACGGGCACGTCGACGTCAATGCCGGGATCCTGGTGCTCTTCGATCGCGTACAGCCGCTGGATCCATTGCGGCCACGGCGGCGTCATGACGTCACGCAGCTCATCACCTGCGGATAAAGAGACGGAGACGGACGGCGACGTGTCCGGGCTTCGGAGTCACTGACTCTCGTCGGGAGCCGTCATCATCCCGTCGTCCCGCCGACCTGCGAGGGCTGTGCGTTGATGATCTGCTGGTTGTGGATCGTCAGCTCGCCACTGATGAGATACGGCTGGCGTGAGTTTTCGCGGATGACCCCCATGACGATCATCATCACGCTGACCACGACACCGAGGCCGAGCAGCAGCGCCTGGCTGCGCCGCCCGATGACGCCCGGACGCATCTGCTCACGGCTGACCGAACGCAGATAGATCGTGAGCGACCAGAGACCGAGAAAGACCATCGCGATGAGCGCGCTCACCTTATAGGGGATGAAGTCGCCGAACGGATTGAGGAGTCCGCCATCCCAGAACGGTCGTGCAAGGTGCGACGAAACGACGTCTGCATACGTGAACGCGAACCACGCGGGCTGTGCCGCAAAGATCGTCACGAGGAGCAACAGCAATGCAAGGAACCCTTGACGGCGATAATGGGTCGCACCGGACGCGCGCATGCGGCGCCAGAAATATGTGCTGCCGATGGTGAAGATCGCTCCGAGCAACGTGATCTGCACCAGGAAGACATTGCTGAGGTCGCCGAACATCATCGTGAACCACGCCGGGTACTCGTGGAGCTGGATCTCTTTGGCGTACGAGTACCCGAGCCATGGCTGGAGCAGCGTCACGCCGACGGCCCACATCGCTCCCCACTGCGCGACCCAGTCCCAGTAGCGGGCCTCACGCATCTCCACGGGCTCCGCAACCACGCCACCGACAGCCAGCGCCCCCACCGATCGCGCCGGCTTGAGCGAGGGCCGTGGACCCGTCACGTGCTCGACATTGCGCGTCAGGCGCCAGTAGCGGAATGCCGCCACAAACGCCACGGCCGCACCCGCCCACGCGATGTTGCCCACGGTGCGGTGGATGGTGAGCGGGATCTCTGTCGGGTTCAGGATCTGGTCGAGGAAATTCGCGTCGCCGCCGTTCGGCGTGAGCATGAAGGATGCAACAGCGTCGATGAAAAACATCTGCCACCACTGCGCAAGGTTGAGCATGAAGAGCATGCCGAGGCGGGCAGGTCGGTGTACGCGGAGCCGGTCCCAGTTCGCGTACAGGGTGTAGATGAGCACCACCTCGGCAAGGAAGGTCAGCGCCTCCGCAAAAAAGACCCAGAACGTGATTTGTTGCAGGGCAACGAAGAACCGCCCCCAGATGGCTCCGAGGATGATCACCATGAAGAAGATGGCCACGGCTGCGCCGGTGCTGAAGAGATAGATCTCGGCCTTCAGCAACCCGTGACCGAGTTGATCGTGGCGTTCGTCTCCGCTCCGACGAGCCATGCCGATCGCCTCACTGACGATAGCGAGAGTTGTCGCGCCGATAAGGAACGCCGCGATCTGGACGTGCAGCAGGATGACGATCGCTACCAGCAGGCCGTTGGTCAGGAGGTCGCCGGGGACTGGGTTCAGCGGCATGGCTCGAATCTCACAGGCTGTACAGCCGATTTACGCCAAGGGTCGCAAGGAAGATCACAGCGAAGATCACGAAGATCGCCGGCACGAGGATCTCGGGTCGTCGGGTGGGCCGTCGTTCCGGCGATCTGTCGAGGACGGGAAGCAGAAACATCGCTGCCGCTCCCCCACCGACGATGACGATCACCCCGATCGCGATTAATGGGTCCTGCGGGGTCAGCACAAGGAACTGATCGAGCGGCAGGTAGAACCACTCTGGCGTTGGGACGTAGGTGAGGGTTGCAGGATTGGCAGCGGTGTCCAGCGGCGCACCGCCAAGTCCGCCCATGATGAAGATGAACAGGATGAGCACGGCGCTCACCAGCGTGTCCTTGAACAGCTGGTTCGGGAAGAAGTCGACCGTTCTGTTCGGCGCGGCATAACGCCGCTCGATTCGTTTTGTCGGATAGGGTGGTTCCGCTGAGCGGATGCGTTCCGCCACCTCCCTGCTGGGGTTGTCGCTGCTCGTGTCGTAGTTGACCCACGCGCCGAACTCTCCGTGGCGTCGCAGCAGATAGATATGACCGCCGATGAAGGCGAAGAGCAGGAACGGGAGCACCCAGATATGGATGGCGAACGTCCGGGTCAGCGTGATCGGCCCGACGAACGATCCCCCACGCCAGAGTTCGCGAAGGCCATCGCCGATGAACGGCACGTAGTGCAGGATGTTCGTGATGACCGTGGCAGTCCAGTAGGCCGCGTTGTCCCACGGGAGCATCGCGCCGGTCGCTGCAAGCCCCAGTACGAGGAAGAACAGGATGACGCCGCTCATCCAATTCAGTTCGCGCGGTCGCTTGTAGCTCGCACTGAGAAACGTGCGCAACGCGTGCAGTCCGATGACGAGAATGAGCGTGTACGCGCCCCAGAGGTGCAGACCGCGGACCCACGAGCCGAAGGGATCATCTATACGGAGATAGTCGAGACTCGACCAAGCCTAAGTCACCGACGGGACGTAGTCGAGGAGCAGGAAGATGCCGGTGAACAATTGCAACAGGATCAGGACGAGCGTCGCACTCCCGAGTGTGTACGCCCATCCGCCCTGCTCGGGAACGGCTTCGTAGAGACCCTTGTGTACAAGCTCCGTGAGTCCGGTGCGCTCGTCGACCCAGCGATAGGCGGCGCGCGGTCGCGAGGCGGGCTTAGATCGATTCATTCAGCTGGTTCTGCACGTCGAGGAGGTGTTGCCCCGTGAGCGGATCGACCCTCACGCGATGCACCCATTGCGCGAGTGGCTGCGGAGGCGGGCCGCCGATATTGACGCCGTCCATGTTGTAGAGGCCGCCGTGACACGGGCAGAGGAACTGGTCGATCTGCGTGTCCCAGTGCACATCGCACTGCATGTGCGTACAGATGTTGCTCAGCGTGAGCACGCTGCCATCGGCCTTGCGAACGATGAAGACAACACGGTTCGTCGGTGGCGTCGGGAAGCCTTGATCGCTCGGCATCGACGCCAGGCGTACTGTCGGCGTGTTCAGTGGGATGTCGTCGATCGGACCGATGGTGACCCACGCGACACGCCGCTTCGCAAAGAGCGGGCTGAGCACGAAGCCGATGGCGGGTATCGACAGCATCGCTCCGATGAGCCCCATGCCCATCCCCGTTCCAAGCACCATGAATTCCCGGCGTGTGTGCTTGCGCATCAGCCGTGTCCTCCTGTAGCAACCAGGCCGACGAACGCGGCCACGCCGAGTCCGATCAGTACGAGCAGACCCACCGAGCTCGCGACCAGGATCAACGCGGCGGGGCCGTGCTCCCCGGCGCGCCAGACCCGGAGAGCGCCGACCCAGGCCCACCCAAACCCCGCCAGCAGCATGACCAGCATCGCAAGGGCGATGATCGAGTAGTACCAAGCGGCTTGAAACTGCGCTTCGCGAATCTCGCCGATCACCGACGTCCCTCATTCATGGGTACAGCTCGGGCGACGGCGTGAAACGCTCATGCGCCTGCGCCTGCGTGAGCACGCCATACACGGCATAGTCGCCGCGGGCACTCTCCTTGATGACTCCCATGAGCAGCGACGTCAGCAACGCGAACGATCCAACCAGGACGAGCACTGGGCGCAGCATCCGCGAGGGCCGCGGTTGCGATCGAGCGCTCGCAGTCGCCTCCCACACCGGTGGGCGCCAACGTCGCCAGAGATGCAAGGCGGTCGCAACGATCCCAATACCGATACCGATGAATCGCGCGCTCTCCCACGCCGCCGGGAGCACCGCATCCGGGAGCGAGGCTACGACCATGCCCACGAGCGAGAGCAGCGTGGCCACCGCCGCGAAGCGGTTGCGACGCTCATTCGCGGGACGCTCGAGCCAGAGCGCGATATTGCCGCCGACGAGAATCACACCGACGAAAACTTCCTGCACCACCATGAGCCACGCTGAGTCGCCGCTGACGAGGTTGGTGAAGAACCCGGGTTGCGCGTTCTGGAGCACGTAGCTGAGGATCAGCCCCTCAATCGGCATCAGCAGTGCGAGCCCGAGGCCGATCCGCAGGTTGAGATGCGCGGCCCATCCTTGAAAGGCACGCTCGCCGGGGTCCGCGGTGCGACGCAACCGAACGGCGGCGTATGCCGCAAGAAACAGTGCCGTCCACGAGACGTTGCCGATCAGCCGATGCACGAGCAACGGCCAGTAGGCAGCGTTGAGCGTTGCATCCCATAAACCACCGTTGAACGGCGTGATGAGGTAGGCGTCAAGACCGACGATGAGGAAGACGAAGAGCGTCATGAGCGCGGCAACGACGGTGCCGAGGATTGCGTGCGTCCTCGGGCTGAATCGCTGCCAGCTGTTTCGATACACGGTGAGCAATGGCGCGATCAGGAAGAACAAGCCGAACGCGACCGCGAGCAGCGGCAGCAGGACGTTTGCCAGTTGACCGAAAGCGTTACCCCAGAGACCGAAGAGCAGCACGACCGCGAAGACCGCGAGCGTCGCGCCGACGCTGAAGACGAAATAGAAGCTGTTGACGGCCGAGTGCGCGTAGCGCCACGGCCGGACGTCCGCCGTCGCCAGCGCGCGCCATTCCATGATCACCGCCAGCGTGATCGCGCCGACAGAGAACTCCGCGACTGCGACGTGAAGGAGAAAGAGGATGCCGACCGGAAGGCTGTTCCCCAGCCAGGGGAATTGGGGCGGCGTTACCTGGAGCGCGAGGATCCGGTCGACAGGCATGCCGCCGCTCACCGCTACGGAAGGCTGACGTCACCGGCGCGCACAAGCTCGCCGTTGGCCACTTGCCGTCGTCCGAGAAAGTCCACGACCGGTGCCGTGACCTCGTTGAGCACGTGCCGCTCGGCCGGGGTGCCCTCGGCGTCTTCCACGGCGCCGTGGTGGACCGGGCATACCCCCGGTGCGGCCAGCTTCGGAGTATTGTCCTGCGCGCGCATACGCGCTCGCGCTTCCGCAATCCCGGCCTCGACGTGGAGGATGGTCACCTCACTCGCCTTGAGGGCAAGCGCAAGGCGTTCCACCTGTTCCACCGCGAGGCTCCGTAGGAAGCCGCCCGGGATGCGTTCGATCCGTTCTTGCGCCTCCGGGCTCCAGGGCAGGTTCACGCTGCCCTGAACCCGACTCCCGTTCTGATCGGTGCCGAGCGGCGCGCGATGCGGTCCGGCACCAGCGTCGAGTGCCTCGATTTCAGGCAGAACATACGGCGCAGCGATCTCCGCAGTGATCGCCGGGAGACGCCGGGTTCGCGCGGTCTTCTCGACGATCGCCTTGACGCGCCGTCGCAGGTAGCCGGCCGGCAACTGTTGCAGGAGCGTGCGCGCTTCGAGTGTCCAACCAAGCTTGTGGCCGTCGAACGTGTCGCTCGGCATCTCGCCCTCGGCCGCGGCGGCGCGTGCGACGGCGTCGGCATCGATCTGGTCGAAGACCTCGGCGTCGCCACCGCAGACCGGGCAGCGTTCCGGTGCGTCAGTTCGGGCCGCATAACCACAGACGCGGCAGATCGCCCGCGCGCTGGCCGGAGGCGCCTCGTCGATCATCGCCGCCGTCGCCGAGTTCGAGCGCGGCGCTGACTTCCTCGATGCGTCGCATCGTGCGTCGATACGGCATGAGATCGTCGAGTGCAAGATCGACATCTCCCGACGAGACGACACTGTGTCCGCGCTCGGTGCACCAACGCAACACCGCCGTGCGCGCCATGCCGCGTGCTGCCGCCGGCACGCCGTCCATTCGCGACTCCGCTTCGGGCGTCCACACCACTCCTGCCTCGGCCCGAAGGTCGATCGGGGGAACGTGAGTCCGATTGCAGACGAGAACATTGCACGTGGCGTTGCGCACCAAGTGATCGGTGTTGCTGCCGAGATCCATCTCGGGAGGCGAGTGGACGCCGACGCGACCGCAGATCAGCAACCACGCCTCCCGTTCCTCGGCGTAACGCGAGACACGCTGAAATGCCTTCCCGTCAAGTAGCGTGATCGGAAGGTCGACGCCCGCTTCCGCTGCTTGTGCCTGGCCGACTCGCAGATGCGATTCGTAGATCTGCGCGAGGCCACTGTCGATGATCTCCTCGTGCAGCGCCTCCTGCTCCTTGAAGCGGAACACCTTTGAGGCCTTCTCCGAGAGCACGTCGACGATGCCATTGAAGACGCTGTAATGGAGGTACGGGTCGTAGACCGCCACGGCCTCGACGCGTTTGCCCAATGCCTTGCCAAGACTGAGCGCGACCTCGAGGCCGCCGAACGACTGCGGCGACCCGTCGATCGCGACGATGATGTCGCCGTCCATCGCGCTGTCGCCTGTGCGTCGCACGATCAACGAGTCCGTCCTGATGCGCCGGACCACGCGGTCGGCGACGCTGCCGAGCCGCGAGTCCTTGACCGCGCCCGTGCCCAGCGCTCCCATGACGAGGAGACCGGGCCGGGTCTCGTTGATGTCAGCGACGAGCTCCTCCCAGTTGCGGCCGTCGCGGGCGCGCGCCTCGAACGGGATCCCCTCCTCGAGGCACCGGTAGCGCATCACATCGGTGTAGCTCTCGCTGATCAGCTGGAGCCCGGTGGTGATCAATGAGTCGTGAATGCGTCGCTGCCGGAGCAGTTCCGCCTCATCCTGGTACTCGTCCGGGAGGGTGTACTCCATTTGTTTGAAGCGGTAGTCATGCATGCGTGCCGCATAGACGTGCATGCCGACGCACCGCGACGAGAACGCCCTCGCGAGCGCCAGAGCGACGGTGGTTCCAGCGTCGGAGTGCTCCGAGTTGTCGAGCGCCACGTAGATGCTTTCGTACATGACCCTGTGCCCCATACCGCCACCGACACACAAGCCACCCTCGCTCCAGGATGATACAGAGTGAGTACCATGTGATGCCTGTGCGACTGGCGCTTTAGGGGATACCTGAGGTCACACGAATGGGCGACACTCAACAACCTGCGGATCGGGCCAATCGCTGCCCGGTCCCCCACGATCGGATGTCCGGCGAAACGACTGACGGATGCCCCGTCCCGCATGGGCCGCGATGGACCGACGACGGACGCGAGATGGCGACGACCACAGCCGAGACGCACGCGGCCGCGAGTCGATCTCGCCGCCGAGCGCGCAACATCCATGGCTCGCGCGGCCGCGGATCAGCGCGCCGGCGATCGTGGCGTCGATGAGATCAACGAGCGGTTCATCGCGCTGATAGGCGGCAAGCTCGGCTACGGGCATCCGCTCAGCGGGCGCACCGGCACCCTCTCCTTCACATGGACCCCGGAGGCCGAGGACCGTCTGAAGGAGGTTCCCGAGTTCTGCCGTGAGTTGACACGCTGGCGTGTGGAATGGACTGCGCACAAGAAAGGGCTCGGATCCGTGATCACGCCGGAGGCTATGGAGACGAAATACGAGCTGTGGGGGGAGGTGTCTCACCGCATCGAGGCTCGTGGCGGTGAGCGGGTCCCGTGGTCAGCTACCGCGCTCGCGCGCCTCGATCGCGTCCCTGATTTCGTCCGTGGTCAGGTGATTGATGCCGTCGAGGGCGGGGCGCTTCGGCTCGGGAAGCCCGTGGTCGATGACGACGTACTGGACGACACCATCAGACGTTGGACGGAGACCGGCGACTTCCATGAGGGTCGGTTCGGGTTCCGCTAAGCGCACGGCCCGACCGCCCATCGGAACACCGACCGGTTCGCACCCTGGCACGCGCGATCGCAACGTGGCGCGCGCCGCGGTCGAGGCCGAGACCTCACGCTTTGACGGGCTGAACAACGAGCCCGCGAATCCACCTCGGCAACCGGCGCTGCACCGGGACAGACGCGGAGACGGGACCCCTGACGGCGAGAATCATCTTTCGTCCGATGCGACGAGGCTCGCATGAACGGACAAAGTCGCTCCGGACTGAAAAACCCCGATCCGATCATTGCCTCAGTCGCTGACTTCGATGTTGCCGGCAGCGTCGACTGCCAGCCCGATCCATAGTGCGATCAGATGCGTTCGATCGCCTGAGTTCTCATTGCTTTCAGATGAAGAACTCTGGAAAATGGTCCGAGAGCGTCAAACGTGACGCGGAGATGGGGACGGCTGAAGGGGATTCCGGGTGCACATCGATCTGTACATAGCGCTGGCCGGCGTCATCGTGGGCTGCGCCGTCGGCCTCACCGGCATGGGAGGTGGGGCGCTGATGACCCCGGTGCTCGTCCTTTTGTTTCACGTGCAGCCGGTGGCGGCGGTGGCCAGCGACCTGGTCGCCTCACTGGTCATGAAACCTGTTGGTGCGGCTGTGCACGCAGGACGGGGCACGGTCCAGTGGGGGCTCGTTGCATGGCTCGCACTGGGCTCGGTGCCGTCCGCCTTCCTCGGAGTGATCTTTCTCAAATGGGTTGGGGACGGCACTCGCATTCAGAGCATCGTCAGCCTCACGCTCGGCGGTGTTCTGCTCGTCGCTGTCGCAGCATTGGGGGTGAAGATGGTCCTCGACCGCCGTAGCCCGCAAACGCCTAGTGCTGACGCCACACTGCGGCTAAAGAAAGCACCAACCCTGGCGATCGGAGCGTCGATCGGGTTCATCGTCGGAATCACCTCGGTCGGCTCCGGAACCTTGGTGATCATCTTGTTGCTCTTTCTGTACCCACGCCTGCGCGGATCACAGATGGTTGGCACCGACCTTGCGCAGGCAATCCCGATGGTGGGATCTGCCGCGCTCGCCCACATCCTGTTTGGTGACTTTGCCCTCGGGCTCACGGCGTCGATCCTGATTGGGAGCATTCCGGGCGTCCTGATCGGCGCCACCGTCTCCTCATATGCGCCGACGCTGTTCCTGAGGGTCGTGTTGGGCGCGGTGTTGCTCGTCTCCGGATTGAAGCTGTTGACCGTGCCCACCCCCGTCCTCGGCCTCGTCCTGGTGATCAGCGTGATCGGTCTGTTCGGTGCGTGGGTCGTTGTGCGTCTGCGAGGACGAGTTCACCACGAGGCGCTCGACTTCTCGTCAAGGAACGTTGGCGTGGATATGCAGCGCGCGAGCGAGTCCGAAGAAGCCGCCTAAGTCGCGCTCGGGTATGTCGCGGCGCAACCCAAGACGTCGCGCGGAATCATCTCGAAGCCACATCACATCGATTCCATCGTTGCTGGTGAGTTTCTGCCAACCCCCAGAGTAACGGCTGCAACGGACTTGGCCGAGACCGGCGGCCGAACGTCCTCGTTGCCGCAGGACGGAGTGGCGGCGCCCCGCGCACCCGGTGGGGAAACAGCCGTAGCCGGTGGCGCCGCCTTATAGGAAGAGCGTGAATCTTGGATGACCTGGGTCATCGCAGACGAGAACGCTCAGGAACCCAGACCCTTGCTGATGTTCGAGAAGACATTGTTGACCCGCTTCCCGACGGTGGTGAGTATGACGATGACGACAACGGCGATCAGGACAAGGACGAGCGCGTATTCGACCATCCCCTGCCCGCTCTCGCGGTTCTCGGCAGGACGTTGGAGAAGTGCCTTGAGTTGATTGAGAGCAAACTCACGACAACGAAGGTAGCCGCACTGCATGATCGTCTCCGGGGAGTTGACTAACTCGCCACAGGATGCGCGGCGCACATTAACCCCACCTGAACAGGACGACACAGTCGCTCTCACGTTCGTCGGCGGCGGGGTGACAACAACGTGACGCGGAACCTGTTCGGTCTCCGAGAACGCACGAGCCCCGTCGCCACCAGAGACCCGGACGCGGTACCTTCCGGTTATGCGGGTACTCATGGTGGAGGACGATGTGATCCTGGCCAAGGAGGTCAGCCGTGCCTTGGTCGAATACGGAATTGGCGTCGACACCGTCGAGAACGGTCCCGATGCCATCGCTGCGGCGACGACGACTGCTTTCGACGTCGTGATCGTTGATGTGATGCTCCCGCCGACTATGGATGGGTTCGCGGTCTGCCGCGAGCTCCGGCATCGGAGGATTGGCGCCGGCATCATGATGCTGACCGGGCGCGACGCCGTCCGAGACCGCGTCACCGGGCTCGAGGCGGGCGCTGACGACTACCTCGTCAAGCCGTTCGCATTCCAGGAGCTGGTGGCTCGCATTCGCGCGCTCGTCAGGCGAAACCTGCCGGATCGCGGCGCAATACTCCGCGCCGGAAACATCGCGATCGACACTCGCGCGCACGTCGTGACGGTGACCGAGCGGCAGCTCTCCCTGACGAGCAAGGAGCACGCCATCCTGGAACTGTTCGTGCATCACAACGGGCAGCTCATGAGCTCGGTTCAGGTCCATGACCACACCTGGAGCTACGACTACTCGTCGCGATCGAATCTCGTGCAGGTGTACATCGCACGACTGCGGCGCAAGTTGGAGGCGGCAGGCGCCGACCACAACATCGTGACCACGCGCGGCAGCGGGTACCGTCTGGAGCCGATCCATCTCGATGGATGAAGCATCGACGACCGCGCCAAGGTCGACTGCTCCCCCACACCGGACCAGACGCTGGGCGCGGCGGCTGCTGAGTTCGACCGCAGCAGCTCACCGGGGCTGGTCAGATCGCGGCTGTCTTCACTGTCTGCATCGCGGGACTCGCCTTGGTGCTCATCGGAGAGACGGCCGTGCTGCCGGGTGTGACGCTCGGGAGCTACGCACTGCTTGCGGTGCTCGTCGGAACGTGGACACTCCCGACTCCGTGGGCGACGACCGTGGCCGCAACGGCGCTGGTCGTGATCGTCGCGGCGGTCGCGGATGGCGCCGTGGATCGCGTGACCGGGGGATTCCAGTTCACGGCGGTTGTGATCGTTGCGGTGGTTGGGCGCCTCGCCGTTATTGCGCTGCAACGCTCAGAGCGCAGGCGTAGCGGACTCCATCGACAGTTGCTCGACATCGAGCGGCAGAGGGCCAACGAGACCGCGGTGCAGCTCGCTCAGAACCAACAGTTGAGTGCCGAGCTCCGTGAGGCTGTCGATGCGCTCGGAGCCCAGGCGGCCGAGCTCCGCCGCCTCAACTCGCGTCTGGTGGACTTCACCGCCGACGCCGCGCACGAGTTGCGTGCCCCGCTGGCGATCATGCGCACTGTCGCAGATCGAGCCCTGGACCGACCGCGCCGCGCGGCTGAGTACCACGAAAGTCTGACGATTCTGCAGCGAGAGGTTATTCGCCTCAGCGAGCTGGCGAATGCGTTGCTCATCCTCGCACGCGCCGACGAGGGACACCTCGCCATTCAGGCGGAGGCCGTGGACGTCGCGGACCTTCTTGCCGATGTTGCCGCCCGATGGCAGGCGGTCGTCGAAACGCGAAACGTCAACCTCGAGATGGAACTTCCTGACCAAGGGGTGGTCCAGGGCGATCCGATGCTGCTCGCTCGGCTCCTCGACAACCTCATGGACAACGCGTGTCGGTACACACCAGCCAGGGGCTCGATCTGGCTGGCGGCTGAACCAGATGAATCCGGCTGGCACCTGAGTGTGTCGAACACAGGCGCCGGCATCGCTCCGGAGTTACGCGACGAGATCTTCGAACGCTTCAGGCGAGGTGACCCATCGAGGACGCGCGAAACCGGCGGCGCGGGACTTGGCCTGGCGCTGTGCCAGACGATCGCCCGTCTGCACGGCGGCGTCGTTCGCCTCGATCAGCCGTCGCTCCATGTCACGAGGTTCACGCTCGATCTCCCCTGACCGGAGCAGTTGTTACACACGCTTAATGTGACGTTCAGGTTGGGGTCCGATCATATGTTCCAGTCGCTTCGTGCGACGAGCCGATGGCAACCACGGCCCGGGCGCTTTGGATCGGCTCTGGGAACGCGCGAGACCGGGGGCCAAGCAGATGGGGAAGGTGTCGTTGGGTCGTGGATGTGTCGGCTGGCGTCGGCAGGCGGTCGATCAGGTGGTAATTCTCCCCGAGCGGGTGGCACCTGCCACCCGCTTTCTTTTGCCCGGAGAGTGGTGTTGACGGCGCCAATCCAACGAGGAACAAGGGTGCGCCGACGGGTTGTCGCATGTGCCATCGCTGTCGCGTTCGCCATGACCGGGCTCGGGGCATCGGTTGCACAGGCGAGCGCCCCTCCTCCGACCGGCTGCCAGCCAACCGCATGCACGCCCGGAGCAACCGTTGGACTGACCAGCCAGGGCAAGCCCATCCCTGCCGCAGCGACCCTGTACGGTTGGGGCGCCGCAACCATGCCGGACGGTTCCATCCTGGTCGGTGACTACTGGAACTACCGGATCGTCCACTACAACGCCGACGGCACGCCGGCTACCCCGTTCGTCTTCAGCCAAAGCAAGTTCGGGTTCGGACCTGACACCAACCAGGCTCCCTTCGGCATCTGTGTCGACAACAGCGGCGGCCCGTTCCAGGGCTACGTGTACATGACCGAAGGCAGCCTGTACAACGTCAATCAATACGACCCCAACGGCAATTGGGTCACGAGCTGGGGTACCAACAAAGCCACGCACTCGGTGGCCTTCGACTATCCCTCGCAGTGCGTCGTCGGCCCGAACGGACTCGTCTACATCGCGAACCAGTGGGGCGACAAGCACAACCCGCCCGAGCCCGACCTCGTCGTCCTCAATCCGGTTACCAACAAGGCCATCTTCGTGTCGCCGACGAGTTCTCAATACGCGTTCAAGGCCACGCGGAGCATGGCGTTCGACAGCGCGGGTGACATCTGGATCGCCAACCAGGGCCACCACCGCATCGACGTGTACAACCCCAGTTGCCTGCAGAGCCCCTGGCCGACGACGGGCTGCCTTCCGATCAAGGAGATCACGCCACCCGGTGGCGTGTCGAGCACCTTCGACATGCGCGGTCTCGCCATTGACACGAGCACGAACCTGGCGTTCGTCGCCAACGGGCAGAACTGCCTCGTGCAGGAATTCAACGCAAATCCGACCAGTCCGAACTTCGGGGCCTTCGTGGCGAACTTCAACGGTGTTTCGTCCGGGGGCAGCGATTGCGGCACCGGGAATGGCCAGTTCGAGGACGGAGCCCGGGACATCGCGGTCAGCGGCGACCATCAGGTTTGGGTTGGTGATCTCGGCTACTTCCGCGATCAGGTATTCGACGAGTTCGGCAACTACCAGTTCGTCGCACCGGCCACGCCGAACCCGGATCTCCCGCCCACCGGGGGCTTCAACGGCCCGCGCGGGGTGGCGTTTGACAGCTCCGGCGACATGTACGTCAGCGATATGTTCAACGAACGGATCGAGGAGTTCACCCCCAACGGCAGCGGCGGGTACGTCTACGACCGCGAATGGGGTTTGCGCGGCGATACGGCGAGCACGATGAACTACCCGCGATTGCTCTGCATCGATCCCCAGACCGGCAACTTGATCGTGGCCAACACTGATTCGAGTACCGCAGTGGCGTGGAACGTCGGCGCGAACCCACCCAAGGCGGTCTGGGCCTACGGCGCGCTGAAGTCCCCGTATGGTCTGGCCTGCTCCCCTACCGGCACGATCTATGTTGCCGACAGCAACGACAGTGATGTCGTCGCACTCACCAGCGCGGGAAGCCTGCTCGGCACGATGGGGAGCGCTCAGCACATGGGCTTCGTCCGCGGCATCTGGGTGGACAGCACGGACGGCTCGGTCTGGGTGGACACCAGTGCCACCGGTGAGGTCTATCACTTCGCACAGTGGTCAGATGGTGGCGGGTTCCTCGGATCCTTCAATGTCAACGCATCGATACCGAGCGCCGGAGTGTTCGGGATCACCGGCAACAGCGGCTACCTGTACATCGCACTTTCCAGCGCCAACCAGGTCGCCGAATACACTCGCAGCGGCACTCTGGTCGGCACCTTCGGCGGCGCCGGCACCAAGGTGGGCCAGATGCGGACGCCCCAGGGCCTCGCTTTTGGGCCTGACGGAAACCTCTACGTCGTCGAGGAAAACAACAACCGGGTGAGTCAGTGGTCGGTGCCGCCGGCGCCGGTCAGCGCCGCGTCGTACGTGGCGACCGTCGGCGGACCCGGGCATGCCGGCATGTACCCGTCGGGTGCAGAGGTCGTGCCGAGCGGTGCCCCCAATGCCGGCGACATCGTGGTTGCCGACACCGGCAATGATCGCGTCGCCGAATACACCCCGGGCGGGAACCTGGTCTGGCAGACGAATCCATCCCAGGTGGCCAACGAGGGCAGCCTCGCAGCGTGTGGCGCCAACCCCGGATACCCCCAATTCGAGCAACCGCGTGATGTCGGTGTCGATGCGTCCGGCAACGTCTATGTCGCGGACAACGGCAACGGTCGCATCGTCGTGTTGAACGGCGCCAACGGCAAGTGCCTGATCCCGCCGATAAAACTGCACGGCGGAGCCGCAATCGGAGTCACAGTGAGCGCGACCGCCTCAGGCGACCTGGTCTACGTGGCGAATGCCCCCAAGAACGACGTCATGGTCTTCAACACTGCTGGCACGTTGGAGCAGACGCTCACCTCGAGCGGTGCGTGTGTCATCAACCGCGCGCGTGATGCCGCGGCCGACTTGTCGGGCAATGTCTACGTCGCCAACTACGAGAGCAACAACATCCTCGAGTTCGGACCGACCGGCAATTGCATCACGACGTTCGGCGCCAAGGGAAGCGCCAACGGCCAGTTCATGAACCCGTACGGCGTCGCGATCGGCACCGACCCGTACATCAAGAGCGGATCCCCCGGCGAGGCGATCTACGTAGCCGACTCCAACAACGAGCGGATCCAGGAGTTCACCCCCGCAGGCACCTGGGTGGCGAGCATCGGCTCGTCGGGCTCGAACACGCAGACAGGCACCTTCACGCAACTCCGTCGAGTTGCCGTCGATGCGAATGGTGACATCTGGGGCGCTGACCTTTGGGGTGAGCGAGTTGAGGAGTGGACGCGGTCTTCGTCCGGATACACGTATGCCGCGACATTGCCCAACCCGTTCGTCGGATCCGGAGACACCTCGACATCCCTCTACAACCAGGTACGCGGCATGGGCTTCGACGCAGCGGATGATCTGGTCTCCGTGGACACCGTCAATCAGCGGTTGGTCGTGACGAGTTCAACGGGTAAGGTGCTCGGCGAGTGCGGCGCCCGCGGCTTCAATACGAGCTCGAGCGGACAACCAGGATTCAACTGGCCACGGGGCGTGGCCGTCGATCCGGCGACCGGTGACTACTGGGTGGCCGATACGAAGCAGAGCGATGTGCAGGTGATCCAGCCCTACAACGCGAGCAGCCCCTGCTCCGTCGTGGCCAGGTTCGGCAAAGTGGGAACGGCACTTGGTGACGACAACTACCCGGACTCGATCGCCATCGGTGCAGGGTACGCGTGGATCGCCGATACGAAGAACCATCGGATCGAGTCCTGGAACGTCAGCACCCGGGCAGCCGTGAGTACCTACACGATTTCCGGAGGCCTCGCGTCAACGCCCGCCGGCATCACCGTCGACCCCACAACTGGCAACGCGTTCGTCGCTGACAGCGCCAACAACCAAGTGCTCGAATTGAGCGTCAACGATGGCAGCGTGACCGGTATCGTCCGAACATTCACGGACGGATTCGACGCGCCCTTCGGGGTGGCGGCCAACGGCACCTACCTCGCTGTCGCGGATCGCGACAACAATCGCGTGGTCGTTCTGAACGAATCGAGTGGAAGCGTCGTCACCATCATCACCGGCAGCGATGTCACCGGCGGCGGCCCGACGGCCCTCTACCATCCCGAGAGCGTTGCGTTCGGCCCCAATGGCAATCTCTACATTGCCGATACATACAACGACCGCGTCCTCGAGTACTCCGTCTCCTGACCGCTCCGCCGCCCGTAGTTGCTCCTTGCCATCCAACCGGTACGGGGTCATGTCTGCGATCGCATATGGACCCCGTCCGGATCCCCCTGACGCTTCGTGTCCGTGAGTAGTTCGGGGTTGCGGCATCGTTTGACATAAACGTCAGGCGAAGCCGGGCAGGGCGGTGGAAAGGCCGCGCGTTTGCGGCGAATACTCTCTGGCTGTTACGATCTGTCGTCGGGGAGAATCAGCTGGACATGAGCCGTGGCTCGAGGGGGACAGATGATTCAGGGAAGGCCGTCTGGCCATAGATTTGGACTGCGCTCGCGTACAGGGATGGTGCTCGGCGCGGCCGTGATTATCCCGGGCCTCATCGCAGCGCTGCCAGTCAGTGCGGCGCCAGCGCCCGACCCCACGGTCACGGCCGCCTATGCGGCCACCATCGGTGGCCCTGGGCACGCCGCAATGTATCCATCGGGCATGGAGATCGCTCCCAACGGCAATCTCGTCGTTGCCGACACCGGCAACAACCAGGTCGCTGAATACACTCCGACGGGCGCGCTCGTCTGGCGTGTTGGTTCAGAAGGGAGCGGCGCCGCCTGTGGTGCGAATCCAGCGACGTTCCCACAGTTCGAGCAGCCCCGTGACGTGGGGGTCGACTCGGCCGGCAACGTCTACGTCGCGGACAACGGAAATGGCCGCGTTCTCAAGCTCAGCGGCACGACCGGGAAGTGCATGATCAAGCCCTTCAAGTTGCCCGGCGGCGGAGCACCCATCGGAGTGACCGTCAGCACAACGCCAGCCGGCCAACTCGTCTACGTTGCCAATGGCACGAAGAGCCAGATCGTGGTGTTCAGCACCGCCGGCGCGGTCGTGCGAACCATCTCTTCACAGGGCGCCTGCACGCTCAACCGGATGCGCGACGCTGCTGCCGACTCGTCGGGGAATGTCTACGTCGCCAACTACGAGAGCAACAACGTGTTGGAGTTCAACTCGAGTGGCACGTGTGTCCGGAGCTGGGGGACGAAAGGTAAAAAGGCAACGACAGGCGTGTGCGGTGGGAATGCCGGCGGCACATTCAAGAACCCCTATGGCGTCGCCATCGGCACCGATCCTTTCCTCAACAAAGGCAAGCCGGGTGAGGCCATCTACATCGCTGACTCCAACGACGACTGTATCCAGGAGTTCACACCGACAGGCGCCTTCGTCGCGGATTTCGGATCGCCAGGGAGCGACTCACAGACGGGCACATTCACGCAGCTTCGCCGTGTGGCCGTCGACAGCCATGGCAATGTTTGGGGCGCGGACCTCTGGGGCAACCGCCTCGTTGAGTTCACACGCTCCTCCAGTGGCTATACCTACAACCAGACCGTCCCGAACCCGATTGTTCCGCCGGGAGATACCGACACGTCGGTGTTCAATCAGGTGCGTGGCATCGCCTTCGACTCATCGGGCGATGTGATCGCGATGGACACGATCAATCAGCGCGTTGTCGCATTCAACTCCTCCGGCCACATCATCAACATGTGCGGCCAGAGAGGTTTCACGAGCACCGGTGACTTCAACTGGCCACGTGGGGTGGCCGTCGATCCAGCCACTGGCAACTATTGGATCGCCGACACCAAGCAGAGTGACCTGCAGGTCCTGCAGCCCACCGCAAGCGGCTGCAACGGACTCGCGGAGTTCGGGGCCGTGGGTACGGCGCTCGGCGACGACAATTACCCATACTCGATCGCCATCGGTGGCGGCTACGCCTGGATCGCTGACACCAAGAACAACCGCGTTGAATCGTGGAAGGTCTCAACCGAGACGGCGGTGACAACCTATGGCGCAAAGGGTTCCGGCACCGGCCAGTTCTCGACGCCCACAGGTGTTGCCGTTGACCCGACAACAGGCAACCTCTTTGTTGCAGATAGCCTGAACAATCGTGTCGTCGAGCTCAAAGTGAGCAACGGCAGTGTCGTCTCGCAGGTCGCGACCTTCACGGCTGGATTCAACAAGCCGTACGGCGTGGCCTCGAACGGCGCTGGATTGCTCGCCGTTGCGGATCGCACCAACGACCGCGTGGTCGTTCTCAACGAGTTCCGATGGGACGGTTGCAGCGATCATCAACGGAAGTGACGTCACCGGCGGCGGTCCGAAGTCCCTGCTCGATCCTGAGAATGTTGCCTTCGGGCCCAACGGGAACCTCTACATCGCTGACACCTATAACGACCGCATCCTCGCGTACACCGTCAGCGCCTCGTAACGGCATGTGTGCGGCGTTCTGATCTCGCCAGAACGTGCGCGACCGTGGGAGAGAGAACGTCGGGGCGGGTTTACCTCGCCGAGGTGGTTGGAGCGATCGGGATGGCCCATTAGAAGTCGCGGAGCGGGTCGGGAATGCGGCCGCCGAGCCGAAGCAGGACGGCTCCGGCCAGCACCGCGGCAAGCGCGCCACCCCACCAGACGGCGTCTGGCGAGGTCTGGAGGAGCAGACCACCAATCGCCGGGCCGAGGGCGAGAGAGATGCTGAAGGTCAGGCTATACAGCGACAGGTAGCGGCCGAGCAGATGGGCCGGAGCCATGTCCGCGACCAGCGGTCCGAGAACGACAACGTGTACGCATTCGCCGATTGCGAAGACGATCGCAACGCCGGCGAGGAGGCAGGTCGCTGCGAGTTCCGAGTGGATGAGCGTCGCGGGCAGCACCGCGAGCAGGCTGAACGCAAACAGCGCGCTGGCCGCCGCGAAAGCGTGTGTGCGTCGCATCCGTGCAACGACGCGCACCGCCGGGATCTGCGCGATGACGACGAAGCACGTATTGACGAGGACGAGGATCCCGATCGCGGCGGGGCCGAGCGCTGTGTGGGCCTTTGCAAATGGCGGCAGGATGTTGGAGAAGAACGTGTGGCCGACGACGACGAGCACGATGTTGGCTGCGATCACAGTGAGGAAGAGTCGATCTCGAGCGACGGCGCGAAAGCCGGTTCCGTTGGCGGCCGCCGCAGTGACGCCCTCGGCTCGCGGGTTCGGTACCGCGGCGAGCACGACGAGCGCGAATCCGGCGTAGGTGGCGGCGTCGAAGATATACAGCGTTTGGAACGAGCTGAGCTGCTGTGCGGACGCGATGACGAAGCCTGCAACGGTCGCGCCGGCGCCGAGACCGAAGTTGCCCGCGACCCGGTTGAGCGCAAAGGCTGAGGCTCGCTGCTCGCGCCTCACCAACCTGATCGTCAATTGCCGGTTGGCCGTCCCTGCCGCGCCGATTCCTGCTCCGCTGACAATCGAGCAGACAAAGGCCTGCCAGGGATGGTGGACGTACGCGAAGCCGGCGTAGCCGACAGCGCTCGCGAGGCTTCCTGCGACCACCGTCGCTTTGGCGGAGTGACGGTCGAGGAACGCTCCCGTCGGCAGGGTGACAATTGCGGCGGTCCCCATGGTCGCAGCGAGAACCAGTCCGGCTATCGACGTTGAGAAGCCACGTATCTGGTGGAGATAGATGATCTCGAAGGGAAGAATGAGCCCGTAACCGAAGTAGTTGAGGGCGTTTCCGGCTTGCAGGATGAGCACGGGGCGAGAGAGCCCGGTGCGCCAACCCCCGATGAGGTGTAAGACGCGGCGGCTCATCCGCCTCCGCCTAATGGAATCGCCGCGACGCCAAGCGCCTCAGGCATTGCCGCCGCGATACCGTTGACTCATGCTGCCGACGGTACGAGGCGACTTTGCTGGCGGTCTTGAACGATCCTGCGGCCGGCGCTCGGACTCGATCAGGTTCGGACCGAGCGCGTACGGCGTCGAGCGCGCGGAGGTCTACATCTCCACGCGCGGCTTCGATCCGCACCGGCACGATGTCTACGGTATCGGCGTCTCGACGGCCGGGGTGGCCACCTTTCGTTACCGCGGCTCGCAACGAGTCTGCCTGCCCGGCCAGCTCCAGGTCCTGCATCCTGACGAGATGCACGACGGCGGCCCGGGAACCGAGGATGGCTTCGGTTACCGGATCCTGTACATCCCGCCCGAGCTCATCCGGGGCGCCCTCGGTGGTCGCGCGCTGCCGTTCGTCGCCGATCCCGTCCAGGACGCAAAGCCGAAGGCGCGACCAATCGTTGCCTTGCTCGCCGACATGGACGACCCGGTCAGCGAGCTGAGTTGCGCCGAGATCGCGGTTGCGGTTGCCGACTGCCTCATCTCGTTCAGCGAGAGCCACGACGTCCGCCGAAGCACGGTCGACATCAGGGCAGTCGAGCAGGTACGCGAGTATCTCGCAGCGCACGCGCGGGAACAGACGCCTGCGTCGACCCTGGAAAAGATCGCGGGCACCGACCGTTTCACGATTACCCGCCACTTCCGATGGGCGTTCGGAACAAGCCCCGACCGCTACCGGACGCTGCGCCGACTCGCCCTCGCGCAAGCCGCGATCGAGAGCGGGCAATCACTCGCCCGGGTCGCTGTCGAGACGGGTTTCGCTGACCAGAGCCACATGTCGCGACAGTTCAAGCGGACCTATGGACTGACGCCGACCCGGTGGCGGGAGCTCACAGAAGCATCGTCGACAGAACGTCTCGAGACCAACGGGCACCGCAAAAGAAACCACCACTAGAGGCAAACCCCTTCGTCACCGTCCCGCTTTCTCGAAGTTGCGTTCGAGTTGTCGAGCGAGTAGGTTCAACTGGAGCCATGCTGCGATTGAGGACGGTGGACGCCTTTACCGAGAGGGCATTCACCGGTAATCCGGCGGCCGTGCTCGTGCTCGATGAAGCCCCGTCGGATGAGTGGATGGCGGCGGTCGCGCGTGAGACCAATCTGTCCGACACGGGGTTCGTGATCCGTGAGGATTTGCCAGACGCCGACTTTCGACTCCGCTGGTTCACACCGACGGTCGAGATCAATCTTTGCGGCCACGCGACCCTCGCCTCAGCTCAGTGCCTGTTCGAGGACGGTGCACGCGGGCCGATTCGCTTCGCCACCCGGAGCGGGGTTCTGACGGTGGAACGCCAGCCGGACGGCTCGCTGGCGATGGACTTTCCGGCATGGTCCTCCACCGAGGTCGAGGCCCGAAGTGCGGTGTCGGACGCACTCGGTGCGCCCGTGGAGTGGACGGGCCGGACGACGAACGGGGCGTTCCTTCTTGCGCTCATGGCCGACGAGGATTCAGTGCGGAATCTGAGACCCGACCTTTCTGCGGTGAGCAGACTTGATTCCTCGGTGGGTTTGATCCCCACTGGACCCGCCACGCCGGGACGCGGGTACGACTTCGTGTCGCGCGTGTTCGCCCCGCAGGCAGGCATTCCGGAAGATCCCGTCACTGGCAGCGCGCATACGGTCCTCGCGCCATATTGGGCCGATCGGCTCGGGCGGACCTCGCTCGTCGGGCTCCAGGTGTCTCCCCGGTCAGGATTGGTCGGCGTTGCGTTGAACGGCGACCGGGTGACCATCACGGGCCGCGCGGTCACCGTTTTCGACGGCACGCTCAGCAGAGCCGCTGAACCAAGCGAGCGGTAACCACCGCCTGCCATATCCCGAAGCGGGCGGGCGGTCGCGGCGACCGATCCCAGCGGGCACGAGACAGCGAGCCAAGGTGGACTCGGTCTCGGGATCTGCGATCGACCTGCGATCGCAGACGCGCGTACTGGACTCCCGCGGCTCGCCGAGCCCGCAACGAGGAGACTCCGATGATGATTCGCAGGCCATTCCGTCTCGCGGCGGCGCCAAGCCCACGCGCCGCAACCGCGGTCGCCTCTGGCGGCTCCCCTCGTACCGCAACGGGCGTTGCACGCAGCAGCGGGTCCGCCATGGCCGCGCCATCGATCCCGGGACAGCGACGCAGGGGGCGTCGTATGACCCGAGTGCTCATCGGTTTGCTGCTCGTGGTGTTCAGTCTGCCTGCGAGCCGGTTGCTGACGCCTGTCGGCGCCGCGGCAGCGAGTCCAACTGTCACCCTCACGCCTAACAACGGGCCGCCCACCACAATGACCACGGTGAAGGGCGCTGGCTTCGGCGCCAGAGAAACCATCGACGTCTACTTCGACACCACCGACATGGTGCTGGCCAGCACCACCGCGACGGGCGGGTTCAGCATCAAGCTAACCGTTCCGGCGGCGGCGGCCCCGGGAAGGCACTGGATCACCGCCGACGCTCGGGCGACCCGTCTCTCCGCCCAGGCCGCGTTCACGGTGGGTACCAACTGGTTGAGCTTCCGCGACGGGCCCAGCCGCTCGGGGGCCAACCCCTACGAGAATGTGCTCAACCCGAGCACGGTGGGCGACCTGAACGAGCAGTGGGCGACGACCACCGGCGACTCGGTATTCTCCTCGGCCGCCTATAGCAGCGGGTATCTCTACGTGGGCTCCTTCGATTACAACGTCTACAAGCTGAATGCCACCACAGGGGCGGTGGTTTGGACGTACATCACGGGCGGTCCGGTCTACTCATCGCCGACTGTGGCGGGCGGTGTCGTCTACGTCGGCTCCTTGGACGACAGCGTCTATGCGATCAATGCGAGCACCGGGGCCAAGCTGTGGAGCACCGCCACCGGCGGCCGAGTCGATTCCTCGCCCGTCGTGGTCGGCGATGTCCTGTACGTCGGCTCCGAGGACAACAACGTGTATGCGCTCAACGCCACGACCGGAGCTGTCATGTGGACGTATGCGACCGGCGGCGGCATCTTTTCCTCTCCCGCGGTCGTCAACGGGGTGCTCTACACCGGCTCGGACGGCGGCATGTACGCACTCAACGCCTCAACCGGGGCGTTGAAGTGGAGCGACCAGACCCTAGGTCCGGTTTACTCCTCGCCAGCGGTGGCCAACGGGTTGGTCTACGTCGAGTCCCTTGACGGTTACATGTATGCGCTCAATGCCGCGGTAGGGGCGATCGCGTGGAGCGCGCCCGTTGCCGTCGACTCCGAATCATCGGCGGCGGTGGTTCATGGAGTTGTCTACATCGGCGCAAATGACGGTACCGTCAACGCCTTCAATGCCTCGAGCGGAACTCTCAAGTGGAGCCAGACCGTCGGCACTTATATCGAATCCTCGCCGGCGGTCGCCGACGGCGTGGTCTACATCGGCACCCATCAGGCAAACCTCGACGCGCTTGACGCTGCAACCGGAGCGATCCTCTGGAGCGCGACCACCGGCGGATCAGTGATCTCGTCACCGACTGTAGCCAACGGGGCTGTCTATGCCGGCTCGGCCGACGACAACGTCTATGCATACAGCCTCGGCGTCGTCTTGGGGCCTAATCGGCCCAGGCCGTCCACCCTGCATCCTAGCCTCGGGTTGAAGGTCAGCGCGTAGGGTCGTACACCACCTCGACAGGGGCAACACAGGGAGGTCCCGGTTTTCGGGACCTCCCTGTGCGTTCTGGGGCGATGCGTTTCCGACGAGGCAGCACGTGGCTGGTACTAATCGCGCGCCGTCGCGTGGGGCGTGTTGATCGCTTCCTTCTTCGTTCCCACGATGCACCGCGCCACGCCGGGAACGCGGACGTTGCCGTCCTTCTCGAATGCGCTCACCTTCGTAATCGCGTTTACGCGAATCCGCTCCCGCGCCACCTCGTCGATCTGTTGAAGCGCCGCAACTACGGGCGAGACGTGCTCGCTGATCATCTCCCAGTACTGCTTGGGCGACCGCGTCACGAGTTCGACATCGACATCCCACTCGACAACGTCGCGCAGCCCGGCGCCTTCGTACAGGGCACTGACATATCCCGGAGGTGCGCATCGAAACATGTTCGGTCCGTCTCGGTCCTGTGGCGCCACCACCGCTTCGGTCGCAATGGCCTGCATGGCGATCGTCGTCCACGGATTTTCGTCGGGCTTGACCCATACCGACGCGCAGAGACGTCCACCCGGCTTGAGTACGCGCGCGAACTCCGCCGTCGCCTCGACCATGTCCGGGAAAAACATGTACCCAAAACGCACCGAGACGCTATCGAATGTGGCGTCGTTGAACGGCAGATCATCGGCACTGCACACCTTCGTCTCGATGTTGGCGATCCCTTGCGCCCTGGCTCGTCTCGCGGCTATGTCCAGCATCTCCGCTACGAGGTCGGTCAGCACGACGCGTCCATTCGGCGACAGTCTCGCGATGCTCAGACCCGGCTCACCCGTGCCTGCGGCAATGTCAAGGTGCTGCTGATCTTCAGCGATGTCGAGAGAATCGATCATGGCTGCGCCGACCGGCGCAAGCTGATCCATGATGATTGAGTCCCACTTCTCCCAGCCCGCAGAGAGCCCGGCCCACGCCGCTCGCTGAAGGTCTCGGATCTCATCGGCGCTCGGCATCGGACCTCCCGTCAAACGAGGTAGTAGGCGCCGGAGAGACAGGACTTCGAACCGGCGACGCCTGGTCCCCCAGACCAGTGGTCGTGGGAGTGGCTGCGTATCGTATTCACTTCGTCGTCAAGAGCGAGTTGTCCTGACTGTCCGATCCATATTGGGTGCAGGATGACAACAGTAGGCGCATCTCGGCACGGCGTGGCCGACGCCGAGCGAGTTCCTTCTGGAGTGGCCGCTACCGGTTCCAGAGCAACCCAATCTGGACACGGCTCCCACAGTTTTCCTGGACACGTTTGGCGTCAGCCCGGTAGATCACTCAGTCACCCGAATCTCTGGCGACAACATGCTCGCCTAGCCCAGTGTCTTAGCACGAGTTGAACCGCCCCGGGAATCCTGGAGACTCTGGGGTGTCCTGACTTTGGTGGAGTCAGGTTCTTGGACTCATGCCGCCGTGGTGGGTTGATGTCAAGCCTCGCTGTCGCACGACTTAGCGTTTTAGGCCGGCTCCATACCGTACTGCTTCATGAGCGCGATCTCCGTGTCGCGATCCGGAATCTCTGCGGCCGACCACAGGCGCTCCAAATCGGCGAAATAGGCATCCAAGGCAGGAGTGTGGATCACAAGAAGCCTGGCGGACTTGGCGCTCGTGTTGCCGAAGGTATGGGCCTCACCCGCACTCACCAACAAGAACATGCCATTGCTGCCGGTGCAAAGGTCGTCGCCAACATGGAACTCGACCACACCATCGAGAACGAAATACGCCTCGTCGTTGCCCACATGGCGATGCGCCGGAGGCATGCGCCCACCAGGTGGCAAAATTCGCTCCATGAGTGAGAATCGCCCCTGAGTATCGGCTGAGGTGGCCTTGAACCACATGTCGCTTCCACGAGCTTCGTAGTGGAGCCCCTCACCGCGCTCGATCGGGTTCATCGCTTGTACCTCCAAATCCTCCCTCATACTCGGGGCGAGCTTACCGCGTGTACTTGGGCGAGCTTCGGGCACGGCGCACTTTCGGAGACGAACCGACGCCGAGAATTCACCCGAGTGGGTGAGCCGTTCTTCGGTGGTTCGTGCGCTTCACACACCGCCCGCCAATATCGATCGCCGTCAAAACTGTAAGTACTGTATAGGCGCTTGCCTGCCGCAATAGTGATGTCCCCTATCGTGGTGTAAATCCGGGGTGACCCCAGCGCTGCCGACGAGGTAGACAAAGCAGGCCACCGCGGAGTTCTCTTGGAAGCTCTAACCCAAACCAGGAGACCCACGATGGCCCAGAACAGGATGACGTACCAGGCGCTGCTCGATCAACTCCAGGGCGCCGACACGGACGTGTTGCGACGCGTTCTCGAACAGGCGATGCAGCAGCTCATCGAAGCCGAGGCGGCCACGCAGATCGGCGCCGGCCCGCACGAGCGATCGGCGACGCGGACCACGTACCGCAACGGCTACCGCGATCGGATCCTCGACACCGGATCGGGACGCCTCGAACTGCAGATCCCCAAGCTGCGCACCGGCAGCTTCTTTCCGACCTTGCTCGAGCCGCGCCGACGCATCGATCGGGCGCTCCTGGCGGTGGTCCAGGAGGCCTATGTGCACGGCATCAGCACGCGCAAGGTCGATGACCTCATGGCCGCACTGGGTGGCTGCAGCATCAGTCGCAGCGAGGTGAGCCGGATCTGCGCGCTCCTCGACGAAGAGCTGGCCGAGTTCCGTGAGCGCCCTCTCGACGAGCCGTATCCGTACGTCTGGTTCGACGCCACCTACGAGAAGGTGCGTCAGGGCGCGCGCATCGTCAGCCAGGCCGCGGTCGTGGCGGTGGGCGTGCGTGAGAGCGGCGAGAAGAGCGTGCTCGGTCTCGCCATCGGCGCCAGTGAGACCGAGGCGTTCTGGTTGGAGTTCTGCCGCAGCCTGGCGCGACGTGGGCTGAGCGGTGTGCAGCTGGTCATCTCCGACGCTCACGAGGGCCTGCGCAGTGCGTTGTCGCAGGTGTTCGCCGGTGCGACCTGGCAGCGCTGCAAGGTGCACTTCCTGCGCAACGTGGCGAGCGCGGTGCCCAAGCTGCACGCGCCGGCCGTGCTCGCGGTGGTGAAGTCGATCTTCCTGCAGCCGACCCGTGAGACCGCCCGTGACGCCGTCAACCAGGCACTCAACGTGTTGGAGCCACGCTTTCCCGGCGTGGCAGCCAAGCTGCGTGCCGCTGAAGCCGACGTGCTCGCCTACCTGGATTTCCCCGTTGACCACTGGCGGTCGATCTCCTCGACCAACGCCATCGAGCGGGTCAACGCCGAGCTCGACCGCCGCGCCAAGGTGGTCGGCATCTTCCCCAACACCGCCTCACTGCTGCGCCTCTTCACCGCCGTGCTCCAGGACCAGCACGACGAGTGGCAGGACGGACGTCGCCATTTCAGTCAGCAATCGATGGCTCGCGTGATGCACCCTGACGGTCCGCCGCTGCTCACCAACCCGCTCACGGAGGGATTGGTCGCGTAGCTCACCGACGTTGTGAGAACTCCACCGAATTCACACCACCCCATGGGACTTGACCGCCGCAATCTCCTGCTATGACCAGCGGCATCCACCCTCAACCGTGGGGATTGATGCCTTTTGCAGGCAAAGTCATTATTCGGGGTTAGACCACAACACCCCGTGGCGCCCAGGCGCCTAAACGCACTCGCAACCTCACACACGATCTGAACTTGCGCGTCCGTCGGGGAGACAGGACTCGAACCTGCGACCCCTGGTCCCCCAGACCAGTACTCTAACCATCTGAGCTACTCCCCGAGGTGCGCCTGACGACTCTAACCCGCGGGGCGGGGGTCGACGCTCAGGGCAGTTCCGAGACGGGATTGCGGTCAATGAAGATCGTCGAACGGTAGTACGCAAGCTCGGCGATCGACTCGCGGATGTCATCGAGTGCTCGATGCGTTCCCGTCTTGGCCGGCGCACCTGCGAGGACGTCGGGGTACCAGCGCCTGCACAGCTCCTTCACGCTCGAGACATCGATCGATCTGTAATGCAGAAAGCTCTCCACCTCGGGCAGATACGTCGCGAGGAAGCGGCGGTCCGTTCCAATGGAATTGCCACACAGAGGCACGGTTCGAGGCTCGGCGATGTGCGCGCTGAGAAAGGCGAGTGTCTCGCGTCCCGCGTCGGCCAGCGAAGTCACCGACGCCTGTATCGCCGGCAGCAATTCCGAATGCTCGTGCATCGATCGCACGAAGTCATCCATCTGCGCGAGTTGATCCGCCTCAGCATGCACGACGATGTCCGGCCCCTCGGCGATGAGGTTGAGGTCGTCGTCCGTGAGCAGCGTCGCGATCTCCACGATCACGTGCCGCTCCGGCTCGAGTCCGGTCATCTCCAGGTCCATCCAGGCGAGCATGCAGCCGCTCCTAGTGCACTTCGTCGGCGGGATCACGGCTCATCAAGTCGGTCATCGCTTCGCTGATCGGCTTCCCCTCGAACAGCACCGCATGCACTTCGCGCGTGATCGGCATGTCCACGTCATAGCGGAGCGCGAGCCGTGCCGCAACGCGAGTTGCGTTGACACCCTCGACGGCCATGGCGATCTCGGCGATCGCGCCGTCCAGCGACGCTCCGCGTGCGATCAACTCGCCGAAGCGCCGGTTCCGCGAGTACGGGCTCATGCAGGTGACCACGCAGTCCCCCAGTCCCGCTAATCCTGCGAAGGTGAGGACGCGCGCGCCAGCTGCAAGGCCGAGTCGCGCCATCTCCGCAAGTCCACGCGTCATGATCGCCGCCTTGCCGTTGTCGCCTGCGCCCATGCCGTCGCACGCGCCGGCGGCGATCCCGACAATGTTCTTCAGTGCCCCGGCGTACTCGACTCCAATGCAGTCGGTGGTGCTGTACACGCGGAGACGAGGGCCGGTGCATGCGTCACGGACCGCATTCGCGCACGCCTCCTCGCCGGCCACGACCGTTGCAGCCGGGAGACCACGCCCGATCTCCACGGCGATATTCGGACCGCTCAACGCGGCAATACGTCCCGCAGAGTCCGGGCCGAGCATCTCGCGAAGCATGGCCGTCATCGTCAGATCGTGCTCGGCGTCGAATCCCTTGGCCGCGCTGACCACGATCGCCGTTCGCGGCAACGGGTGTATCAGCCGGCTGACCACCTAACTCATCGCGTCCGTCGGCACTGCCAGGATGACAACGTCCGCTGCATCAACAGTGGTTGCCAGATCGGCACTCACAGACACGCGTTCGTCGAGCGACAGATCGGTCAGGTATGCGGGATTGTGCCGCGTCCTCGAGATGACCTCGGCGACACCCGCATCCCGAGCCCACAGTGCGACGGCACGAGTGCCATCTGTCGCCAACGCGTGCGCAAGAGCCGTGCCCCACGAGCCGGCGCCGACGATCGCGATCTTCATGGCTCAGTCGTCGGATTCGTCGCGTCGCCGGGTGACGATGCGCAGGCGCACGCCGGCAAACCCGAACACGGCGCGGATGCGGTTCTCGAGATAGCGCTGATACGAGAAGTGCATCAGCTCCGGATCGTTGACGAACAGCACGATGGTCGGCACTGGGCTCCGCGCCTGGGTCGCGTACAGAATCTTGAGACGGCGCCCCTTGTGCGTCCGCGGCGGATGCTCGTCGAGCGCGTTGCGAATCAACGTGTTGAGTGCCGGCGTCGGGATGTGTATGGCGCGCGCGTCCGCCACCGCGAGCACAGCGGGCATCACCCTGCGGAGGTTGCGATGCTCGGTGGCCGAGATGGTGAGCACCGGCACACCCGGGATGAAGTCGAACGAGTTCCTGCAGCTTCTTGAGGAACGCCGCGTCGACACGGTCCTCGTGCCGGACAAGGTCCCACTTGTTGGCGGCGATGACGAGCCCACACCCTGCCTCGATCGCGTACCCAGCGATGTGCCGATCCTGCGAGCCCGCACCTTCGGATGCATCGATGACGAGCACACCGACATCGCTGCGCTGCAACGCCCGCAACGAGCGAAGCAGGCTGTAGCGCTCGACATTCTCGGTCACGACACCGCGCCGCCGGATGCCGGCGGTATCGACCAGCCGGATCACACGGCCGTCGAGCTGCACAATGGTGTCGACGACGTCACGTGTCGTTCCCGCGACCGGTGACACGAGTGCGCGCTCCTGCCCAACGAGCCCGTTGAGCAACGACGACTTGCCGGTGTTGGGGCGACCGATGATGGCGACGCTCACCTCACCCACCGAGATCTCGGTGCCGGGTCCGGCGTCGTCGGGGAGCGTCGCGACGATCCTGTCGAGCAGGTCGCCGGTGTCGGTTCCCTGCAGAGCCGAGATCAGCAGCGGCTCGCCAAGTCCGAGGTGATGCAACTCATTGGCGTGATAGCTGTCGACGCGACTTTCCGCCTTGTTGCCGACCAGGAGCACCGGCCGCCCACCGCGACGCAGGGTCTGAGCGATCTCCTCGTCGAGCGCGGTGAGCCCGTCTCTGACGTCAACCATGAACACGCAGATGTCGGCCTCGGCAATGGCCATTCGTGCGTGCTCCTGTGTCGCGCGGGTCAGTGCGGTGATATCCGGCGCGGAGTTCCTTCGGCAGCGGGACATCGAGCCCGGCAGTGTCGACCAGCGTGAACCGCTTGCCGCCCCACTCCACCACGCCGTAGAGACGATCGCGCGTGAGTCCGGCGAATTCATCGACGATTGCGCGTCGCGTGCCGGTCAGGCGATTGAAGAGCGTCGACTTGCCGACGTTCGGCCGACCGACGATGGCGACAACTCCGACGGCGGGCGCAATCGGATCCGCCTCCTCGCGCCGGCGCCGGTGCGTCGCGCCGGCGGGGCTCATTTCCCTCCGCCTGGGACCGGGGTGATGTCCAGACCGATCTGCGGCATCGGCCCGCTTTCAGTGTCGAGCGCGAACGCATTCATATCTTCCGATCCAGCCTCGGTGGTGCGGCAGATGATGTACACGTAGTCGAGCCAGGCACGGTCGGTGTCGAACTGCGACGGACGCGCCGGATGGTCGGGGTGGCTGTGCCAGATCCCGGTGACGTCGAGGCCGCGAAAGCGTGCATCGCGATCCGCCTTGAGAAAGTCGACCGGGTCGAGGTCGTAGCGGTCCGCGCTGCGCTCCGTCCACATGTTTCGCGCGGACGTCGCATCGACGATGACCATGTGCGTGCCGTCGCGCCGCCCGAGCAGCACGCCGCATCCCTCGTTCGGATACGCGGCTTCCGCGAGCTCACGGATGCGCCGTTCGGCTGCCGGCGCGATCGTCGCGGTGCGCAGATTCACCGTCCGCTCCGACCGTACAGCCCAGTCGAGAGATATCGATCACCGCCGTCCGGCAGCACAGTGACGACCACGCCCGTACCGATCCGTTTCGCGATCTCTCCGCTGGCCCAGAGCGCTGCGCCACTCGAATGCCCGGCGAGGATCCCCTCGGTACGGGCGAGCTCACGGGCGACGTCGTATGCGGGCTCGGTCTCGACGCCGATGTCCTCGTCCGCGAGGGACGGGTCGTAGATGCCGGGCACGATCGACGTTTCCATGTGCTTGAGCCCCTCGAGGCCGTGCCACGGCTCGGCTGGCTGCACGCTGATGCACTGGATGTCCGGGTTCATCTCCTTGAGACGCCGGGTGACGCCGACGAAGGTCCCGCTGGTGCCGAGCGCCGCGACGAAATGCGAGACCGTGCCGCGGGTCTGTTCCCAGATCTCCATGCCCGTACCGTCGTAGTGCGCGCGCCAGTTGGCGTCGTTGTTGTACTGGTCGGGCATGAAGTACGCATCCGGGTTCTCGTCATACATGGCACGAACCATGCGAATCGCACCGTCACTGCCCTCGAGCGGATCACTGTACTGGACCTCGGCGCCAAACGCGGTCACCAGCCGGCGGCGTTCGTCACTGACGTTGGCGGGCATCACGAGGCGCACGCGATACCCCTTGGCTGCGCCGATCATCGCGTAGGCGATCCCCGTGTTGCCGCTCGTGCTGTCGATGATCACGCGATCGCGCGTGAGCCGTCCCGACCGCTCGCCGTCCTCGATCATGCGCAACGCGGGCCGATCCTTGACGGACCCACCCGGGTTCATGAACTCGGCTTTGGCGTAGAGCGCGACATCAGGGGCATCGCGTTCGAACAAGCGGATGCGGAGCAACGGCGTGTTGCCGATCCGTTCGGTGATCGTCTCCCCGATCGGTCTGGGGACGAGCGTCAACGCCGGCTGCGCCGGATGCTGCGGCGTGGTCACGCCGATCAGCTCGCCTCGGCTCCCTGCGCGACCCTGAATCCGGAGACACCGCGACGCTGGTCGGCGATGACCGCGAGCACGGCTTCGGGACGGACGAGGAACGGACCGTCCTCGCCGGGGAGCTCGATGAAGGTCGGGCCTCCCTCCGGGACGTTGAGCTTGGCAATGACCTCGCGGACAGTGAGCTTCACCGTCAGGTCGTCTCCATTGGCCAGACGTACGACTGCCATAACCCCTCTAGAGTACCGGGTCGGGGCTCAGCGGGACGGTGTCAACGGTCAACCGGCGGACGCGGCGACGAGCGCAGCGTCGAATTCGGCCGTCAGGTCGTCGATGTGCTCGATACCGGTGCTGACCCGGATTACGCCGTCCCCGATCCCCAGAGCCGAACGCTGCTGCGGGCTGAGTGCGCGGTGCGAGGTGCTCGCGGGATGGCTGATCGTCGTCGCGACGTCACCGAGGCTCGGCGCCAGGCGCACGCCGTCGAGCGCGCGGATGAAGGCGTCCGCAGCGGTGCTTCCGCCGCGGAGATCGATGCTGAGCACTGCGCCGCAGCCCCGAGGCAGCAACTTTCGGGCCAGCGCCGCGTCCTCGGCGCTGTGCCGGCCCGGGTAGTGGACCGCCGCCAGTTCGGATCGTCCGGCGAGGAAGGTCGCGAGCGCCGCCGCGTTCTCGGTGGAGCGCTCTATTCGGAGACCGGCAGTGCGCAACCCCCGCAACGCGAGCCATGCGTCGAACGGCGAAAGGTTGCACCCGAGAAGGCGCGCATGAGCATCGAGCCAGTCCGAACAGGGGTGATCGGTGCTCACGAGGAGGGCGCCGCCAAGGACGTCGCTATGCCCGGACAAGTGCTTGGTGAGGCTGTGAATCACGAGGTCTGCGCCGTGCGCAAATGCCTGGAACAGCATCGGCGGCGCAAACGTGGCATCGACGATGCACGCGGCCCCCGCGTGATGCGCCGCGGCGGCGATCGCTGGGACGTCGATGAGGCCGACGAGCGGATTCGTGATCACCTCGGTGACCACCGCTGCGACGTCAGGGCCGAGCGCGGGAGCCACGAGCGCGCCATGATCGCCGCCGCCGTCGGCTGGGACATCGACCGTGGTGAGCTGCAGCCCAAGATTGCCCAGCGGACCCGCCAGCAGTGACTCGGTCCCCCCGTAGCAGGGACGGAGCACGACGACACGGCGCCGCGTCGGGGTGAGCAACAGAGTCGTCGCCATCAGCAACGCCGCCTGCCCGCTCGAGGTCACCCGCGCAACCGGCGCCGGCTGACCGGGGACAGTCTCGAGCTCGACGAGCGCGGCCTCGAGCAACTCCGGGTTCGCCCCGCCGTAGCGGCGGTACGAGTGCCGCCCTTCCATCGCCTCGTCGACCGCGGGGAGGTCGGCGTAGGCGCGGACCGCGGCAAGGCTGATCGGCGCCACGAGGTCGACACCGTCTGCGTCGCCGCGACCGAGACCAGCGCGAGCCGTCGAGGTCGATGGGTCGACGCGCCGTGTCACGGCTGGATGGTCTCACCCTGGTCGGCGGGACGCGACCGCTGCAACGCGGTCGCGCCTGCGTACACAGCGCGCTCACCGAGCTCGTGCTCGATGCGCAGGAGCCGGTTGTATTTCGCGACACGCTCGGAGCGCGACGGCGCGCCGGTCTTGATCTGGCCGGCATTGACCGCAACTGCCAGGTCGGCGATGCTCGTGTCCTCGGTCTCGCCGCTCCGATGGCTGATGACCGAGCGGTAGTTGTGCGTCGCTGCAAGTGCGATCGTGTCGAGCGTCTCCGTGACCGTGCCGATCTGATTGAGCTTGATGAGGATCGCGTTGGCGACGCCGCGATCGAAGCCGAGCTGGAGACGCTCGCTGTTCGTCACGAAGATGTCGTCACCGACCAGCTGTATCCGCGCGCCGAGCCGATCGGTGAGCAAACGCCATCCGTCCCAGTCGTCCTCGGCCATGCCGTCCTCGATCGAGACGATCGGGTACTTGTCGACCCATGCCTCCCACAGGTCCACCAGCTCCGCCAACTCGAGGGTCCGGCCCTCGCCCTTGAGCACGTAGTGACCGTCCTCGAACAGCTCCGACGCCGCGGGGTCCAGACCGATGGCGACGTCGCGGCCGGGCGTGTATCCCGCGGCGCCAATCGCCTCGAGCAGCAGCTCCACCGCCGCTTCGTTGTGCGCGAGGTCCGGAGCGTATCCGCCCTCGTCGCCCTGACCCGTGCCGAGCCCCCGCGTGTGGAGGATCGACCGCAACGCGTGGAAGCACTCCGCACCGGCGCGCAGCGCTTCGGCGAACGTCGGCATGCCGATCGGCAGGAGCATGAACTCCTGGAAGTCGACGCGCGTCTGCGCATGTGCGCCGCCGTTCAACACGTTGAGCTGTGGCACCGGCAGCACCACCGCGCGCTCGCCGCCGAGGCGGCGATACAGCGGCACACCCTCGACCATTGCGGCGGCGTGACTGCACGCAAGGCTCACGGCGAGGATGGCATTGGCGCCGAGGTGCGCCTTGTTCGGCGTGCCGTCGAGCGCGATCATTCGCGCGTCGAGCGCGGCCTGGTCCATGACATCGAGCCCCACGAGCTCGGGACCGATGACGGTGACGATGTTGGCGAGGGCATTGCGCACACCCTTGCCGCCGTAGCGATGCGGGTCACCGTCGCGAAGCTCGACGGCTTCGTGGATACCGGTGCTGGCGCCGCTCGGGACTCGCGCTCGGCCTTCGATCCCGCCGGCGAGCGTCACCACAGCCTCGAGCGTGGGATTGCCGCGCGAGTCGAGGATCTCGAGCGCCGCGATCCCCTGGATGGTGCTCATGGCTTGCGCAGTGCGACGGCGAGCTCATCCCAGAGACGGGCAAGGACGCGGATGCCTTTGAAATACATGTCGAGCGTGAACTTCTCGTTCGGAGCGTGGATCTGATCGTCCGGCAGGCCGAGACCGACGAGCACCGCGGGCAATCCCATCAGGCGGGCGAACAACTCCACGGGCGGGATCGAGCCACCGTCGCGCGTCATCGCCGGCGCGACCCCGAAGACGTCCTCCATCGCACGCGACGCGGCAAGCACTGCGGGGTGGTCGATCGAGGTGACCACGGGCCGGCCTCCCGCCTTGGGCTCCGCGGTGACGGTCACGCCGATCGGCGCGGCCGCGAGCACTGCATCGCGAACCAGGTTGGCGATGCGTTCCGGATCCTGGTTGGGCACGAGGCGGCACGTGATCTTCGCGCTCGCGCTCGCGGGAATGATCGTCTTGCTGCCCGGGCCGGAGTAGCCGCCCCAGATGCCGTTGAACTCGAGTGTCGGCCGCGCCCAGAGCCGTTCGGGGTCGCTCCAGCCGGCTTCACCGACCGTCGCGGGCACGCCGCCTGCCTCTGCCCGGAACTCGTCGACGTCGTACGGCACCCGGGCGAACAACTCGCGCTCGGCGGCGGATGGCTCATGAACGTCGTCGTAGAAGCCGGGCACGGTGACCCGCCGGGTCACCGGGTCGTGCAGCGAGGCAAGAATCTCGGCAAGGGCCGCGATCGGGTTCGCCACCGCGCCGCCGAAGCGTCCCGAGTGGAGGTCGAGCGCCGCGCCCTGGACGTGTACCTCGACCCCGGCAAGTCCGCGCAGGCCGGTGCAGAGCGACGGCAGGCTCGCGGAGACGACGGAGGTGTCGGACACCACGAGCACGTCCGCCCGGAGGCGTTCCTGTTCGCTCGCGACGATGTCCTCGAAGTGGACCGAGCCGGACTCCTCCTCGCCCTCGACGATGAGCTTGAGGTTGAGCGGAAGCTCGCCGCTGACGGCGAGGACCGCCTCGACCGCCTTGAGGTGCATCCAGACCTGGCCCTTGTCGTCCACCGCGCCGCGCGCGTAGAGGTTGCCGTCGCGCACCTCGGGCTCGAAGGGCGACGTTCGCCACTCGTCGAGCGGGTCGACCGGCTGGACATCGTGATGGCCGTAGATGAGTGCCGTCGGTAGCGACGGATCCACGAGCCGCTCGGCATAGACCGCCGGGTGGCCGGCCGTTTCGATGAGCTCAGCGCGATGGAACCCGACCTTGCGGGCCTCGGCAGCGAAATACTCGGCGTTGCGCCGGACGTCGGCGGCGTGCGCCGGATCGGCAGAGATGCTGGGGATTCGCAGGGCGGCAATCAACTCGTCGACGTGACGCTGCTGATTGTCGGCGCAGTAGGCGTCCAGGTCCGTATATGACATTTCGACAGCCTAAAGCTGCGGCCACTCCGACTGCATCCGTTGTAGCCTTTCCCGAAGCGAACTCACGTCATCTCACCCCACGTCTTTCCAGGAGGTCGCCGTCATGGCCGTTCGTGTCCTGCCCACCGGGACAATCGGGATCCCGCTGAGCCCACCGCCCGTCCCTCAACCGCCCCCGCTGGAGCTCGACGACGAGGAGCCGACGCTCCACCTGGTCGGACGCAGCGAGCAGCGGCTCGCCGAAGCGCTTTTCGAGACCGAGTCTGTCGATGCGCCGTACAGCGCCGATACCGTGCGAGCCCTTCGCCTGCTGGCGATGGACAATCTCGTCGACATCATTCAGCTGCGCGAGCTCGTCCAGGAGCGGGAAGCGCAGGTGGCTGCGCTGACCGGCGAGGTCGACCTCTGGCGCACAAGGGCGCTCGAAGAGCACGCCAACCGCTCTGTCGAACAGCGCGAGTACGTGCATCGCGAACGCGAGCTGGTCACCGTCCTGCACAGCGAGCTGATCCGCAACGAGACGCTCTCCGGCGAGCTCGCATGGCGGCGCAAGCCCTGGTTCAAGCGCCTCGGACACCGCTGAGGCGAGCGGTCAGGAAACCTGCGCCTCGCTGACGTCCCAGAGCCGGCGAGCGACACCGGGGTCCATGGCGGGCCGGCTGACGACAGCGCGCGCTTTGTTGACGTAATAACCGCCGCTCTGCTTTGACACATCCTGTGAGTCGGCGAGCCAGATGAGTGTCTGCGCCGCCTTCTTCGGCTTCCGCGAGAAGGGCGCGAGGATCATCATCGCGGTGTTCATCATCGCCCCGTTGTTGCGGTTGAAGCCGGTGGCGACGAAGCCGGGATGGAAGCAATAGGTGGTGACCCCGGTGCCCTCGAGGCGTCGCGCGAGCTCCACCGTGAAGAGGATGTTGGCAAGCTTCGTCTCGCCGTAGCGGGTGAACCCGCGTCCCCTGTACGACCGCTCCGCCTGCATATCGTCGAAGGGAATGAGCTTGCCCTTGTGCGCGTCGGACGTCGTGGTGATGATCCGCGCTGGAGCAGACGCCTTCAGCCGGTCGAGCAGCAGCGTCGTCAGCAGAAAGGGCGCGAGGTGGTTGAGCGCCCACGTCTTCTCGATGCCTTCGGCGGTGATCTCGCGCGTTGAGAACAACGCCCCTGCGTTGTTGACCAGGACCTCGATCGTCGGGTAGCGCTCGAGCGCCTCAGCCGCTAGCGCACGCACCGACGCCTGCGACGTCAATTCCGCGTGCAGAACGTCCACCTTGGACCCGCCTGCGCCCTCGATGCGCCGCACTGCTTCGGCTGCTCGCGCGTCGTCGCGAGCCACGATCGCGACCCGTGCGCCGCGACGCGCGAGGCCCTCCGCCGCTGCCAGGCCGATGCCCCGGGTCCCGCCGGTGATGAGCACGCGCTTGTCGCGTACGCCGGTCCATTCCGTCATCGTGGATCTAGCCTAGCAGGCACCCACTACGCGTCTTAGACGTTGCTGGGGAACGCGAGATCCACTCGGCCGGGACCCGGCTCGGGCCAGCGCGAGGTGACCACCTTGGTCCGCGTGTAGAAGTGGATGCCATCGGGTCCGTACATGTGCGTGTCGCCGAACAGCGACGCCTTCCAGCCGCCGAAGCTGTAATACGCGACCGGCACCGGGATCGGAACGTTGACCCCGACCATACCAACTTGCACCTCGAACTGAAACTTCCGCGCCGCTCCCCCATCGCGTGTGAAGATGGCCACGCCGTTTCCGTAGAGGTTGTCATTAACCATGCGAATGGCCTCGTCGTACGTGTCGACGCGAACCACCGACAGCACCGGACCGAAGATCTCGTCGTCGTAGACCTTGGAGCCGGGGCGCACGCGGTCAACGAGCGATGGTCCGAGAAAGAACCCGTCGCCATCAGGCGTGTTGCCGCGACCGTCGACGATGAGGTCTGCACCGCCGAGCGCCTGGTCGTCGAGGTACGACGCGACCTTGTCGCGGTGCTCGCGGGTCACGAGCGGTCCCATCTCCGACGTGGGGTCACTGCCCGGACCAACCTTGACAGCAGGGATGCGCTTGGCGATCGCGTCGACAAGCTGCTGGCCAATACCGCCGACGGCGACAACGGTGGAGATGGCCATGCAGCGCTCCCCCGCCGATCCGTACCCCGCTGACACGGCTGCGTCTGCGGCAGCCTCGATGTCCGCGTCGGGGAGAACGACCATGTGGTTCTTGGCACCGCCGAGTGCCTGAACGCGCTTGCCGTTCCGCGTCCCCGTTTCGTAGATGTGGCGCGCAACCGGCGTCGAGCCAACGAACGAGAGCGCGGCGACATCCGGGTGCTCGAGCAGTCGATCGACGGCGTCGCGCGCCCCCTGGACCACGGTGAAGACGCCGTCGGGCAGTCCCGCCTGCTTCCAGAGGTCCGCGAAGAACAGCGACGGCGACGGATCCTTTTCGCTCGGCTTGAGGATGAAGGTATTGCCGCATGCAATTGCGTTGGCAAACATCCACATCGGCACCATCGCCGGGAAGTTGAACGGCGTGATGCCGGCGACAACCCCGAGTGGCTGGCGGATCGAGTAGACGTCGACACCTCGTGACGGCTGCTCCGAGAACCCTCCCTTGAGGAGGTGCGGCACGCCACATGCGAACTCGACGTTCTCAATACCCCGCGCCACCTCTCCCTGCGCGTCGGACGCGACCTTGCCGTGCTCGGCGGTGATGAGCGCCGCGATGTCCTTGCGGTGCTCGTCAAGGAGGTCGCGGAATGCGAACAGGATCGTGGTCCGCTGGGAGAGCGAACTGGCGCGCCATTCGCGGAATGCGCCTGCGGCCGTCTCGACTGCAGCGTCGACTTCCGCAGACGAAGCAAGGTCGACGGCTGCGGTCTGCTCACCTGTCGCCGGGTTGTACACGGGCCCCTGCTTCCCCGACGTGCCCGCTACTACCTGGCCAGCGATCCAGTGGCTGATCTGCTTCAAGCCGCCATTGTCGCCTGCTGCATGGTGCGTTCGGCGGGTGGACACCACAACTCACCGGGGTCCACAATGGCAAACCTCTTCAATCCGCACGCAAATCGGGGTAGACACATGGGTCGCAGGGTCAGTTTCTCGCGTCGTACCGGCATCGCACTGCTCTTCCCGGCCGCACTGCTCGCCGCGTGCGGCGGCGCGAGCACGGGCGGCGGGGCCGGCACGCCCACGAGCACTCCCGCCGCTGCCGGCCCAACCATGCAACCCACCATCGCCGCCGAGGTGCCTGCCGCCGTCAAGGCCGATGCACCGCTGCAGATCGCGACCGACGCGTCCTACGCACCGAACGAGTTCGTCGATCTCAACGGCAACCTGGTCGGCTGGGATCTCGACCTCGCGAAGGACGTCTGCAAGGTGCTCGGCATCGCCTGCACGATCAACAACGTCACCTTCTCGGACATCATCCCGTCCCTGCTCGAGAGCCCGTCCAAGTATCAGATGAGCTTCTCGAGCTACACGCCCACGATGGCCCGCGAGGCCAAGGGCATTGATTTCGTCACGTACTACCAGGCCGGTGAGGCGTGGTTGATCAAGACCGGCGGACCAACGATCTCGCAGGCGTCCGACATGTGCGGGCACGCGGTGGCGGTTGAGGCTGGGACGACCGAGGAGGCGGACGCCTGGGGTTACATGGGCATGCAGCCGGGCGGCGTCAAGATCCCCGGCGACAAGGACAACTGCACCGCTGCGGGCAAGTCGGACATCACGGTCGACAGCTTCGACACGCAGACAGAGGCGAACGCCGCGCTGCTCTCCGGACGGGCTGATTTCGGCTGGGCCGACCAGCCGGTTGCCGACTATCAGGTGAAGCTCGAGGCGGGCAAGCTGAAGATCGGCGGCAGCCCATGCAGCGTGTATCCCTACGGCGTCGCGATCGTCAAGACTCTGGGGCTCGACCAGGCCGTCGGGGATGCGATCAAGTACCTGATCGACAACAACTTCTACACGCAGATCCTCGCGCAATGGGGTGTCCAGGACGGTGCGATCACCAGCTCTGCGGTGGGTGTCAACGACAACAATGCGGTCGGCTCCACCTGCGTGCCGGCGTACTGAGATCGCCCGAACCACACGCTCCGTCTGACGGGAGACAACGGCGCCAGTGACCACCGGCACCGACATCCTCGGCACCCCGCTCCCCGCGCCCGCGGCGCAGGGTAGGCCGCCGACGATCCAGGCGATTCCGGTGCGCCATCCGTGGCGTTGGGTCGCCGCGGTTGCTGTGCTTGCGTTTGCGACGGCCGTCATCTACACGTTCGCCACCGCGCCGGGCCTGGACTGGAGAGTCGTCGGGAACTTCCTGTTCTACCCCCAGATCATGCACGCCGTGCTCGTAACGCTCGCCTTGACCGCGATCGCCATGATCGTCGGCATCACGCTTGGGGTCATCCTCGCGGTGATGCGGCTCTCGGTGAACCCGGTGGTCTCATCGGTGAGCTGGTTCTACATCTGGTTCTTCCGCGGAACACCGGTTCTTGTCCAGATCTTCTTCTGGTTCAACATCGGCTCGATCCTGCCGTACCTGCACATCGGCATACCGTTCACACACCTCGTCTGGGTGGGTACCACCAACAAGATCGTCACCCCATTTCTCGCGGCGATCCTCGGCCTCGGACTCAACGAGGCCGCATACATGTCCGAGATCGTGCGGGCAGGGATCATTTCCGTGGATACGGGACAGACCGAGGCAGCGCAAGCACTCGGCATGGTCCGCGTTCTCGTCATGCGCAGGATCGTCCTTCCCCAGGCGATGCGCGTCATCATCCCGCCGACCGGCAATGAGACCATCTCGATGCTGAAGACGTCGTCTCTGGCGTACCAGGCAACCGTCGCAGAACTCTTCTTCGTGCAGAAGGAGATTTCGGACTTCAACTACGACATCATCGAGCTCGCCATCGTCGCAAGCATCTGGTATCTCGCGATGACGTCAATCCTCACTTTCGGCCAGTACTATCTCGAGCGATATTTCGCACGAGGCGCGGCCCGTCAGCTGCCGATGACTCCGATTCAACGCTTCCGCCGGCTGCTCTTTCACGCGCATGACCCAGCGCCGGTTGTGACAGCAGTCGAGCCTCCGATGATGTTCCCTCCGCACCGGCAGTGACGCGCTGATGCCGACTCCGATGGTTCGTGCCGAAAATGTCCATAAATGCTATGGGAAGCTCGAGGTGCTTCGAGGCATCGACCTCGAGGTGGCGCCGAGAGAGGTGCTGTGCATCGTCGGACCGTCCGGCTCGGGCAAGAGCACCTTCCTACGCTGCATCAACCACCTGGAGAAGATCGACGCCGGTCGACTGTCGGTCGACGGCGAGCTTGTCGGCTATCGCGAGCGCGGAGGCAAGATCTACGAACTCCCGGAGCGTGAGGTGTGCCGCAAGCGTGCGGAGATCGGCATGGTCTTCCAGCGCTTCAACCTCTTCCCGCACATGACCGCGCTGGAGAACGTTCGCGAAGCACCGGTGCGCGTCAAGGGCGAGAAACAGCGCGCAGCTGAGGAGCGCGGACGCGCGCTCCTCGACCGCGTGGGACTCGGCGACAAGGTCGACGTGTATCCGAACCAGCTCTCCGGCGGGCAGCAGCAGCGCGTCGCCATCGCACGCGCCCTGGCGATGCAACCGAAGCTGATGCTGTTCGACGAGCCGACATCAGCCCTCGACCCGGAGCTCGTCGGTGAGGTGCTCGACGTCATGCGCGGGCTCGCTCAGGACGGGATGACCATGATCGTCGTGACGCACGAGATGGGCTTCGCGCGCGAGGTCGGCGACGCGCTCGTCTTCATGGACGGCGGCGTCATCGTCGAGGCCGGCCCACCACGTGAAGTGCTGGCCAACCCGCAGCACGAGCGCACCAAGGCGTTCCTTTCCAAGGTCCTCTAAGCGGTGGTCCCCGACGCGATCGTCGGCTACTTCGCCGCAGCGACGGCGGCAGCTGGAGCCCTCATCGGATTGCTCTTCGTCGCCATCAGCCTCAAGCCCGAGGACATCTTCGGCGAGAGCGCGCAGGCGACGCCGCGCCGTCTCGCGGAGAGCTCATTCACGGCCCTTGTCAACGCGTTCTTCGTGTCGCTGGTCGCGATCGTCCCGCGAACGAATCTCGGTTGGGTCGCCTGCATCATGGCGATCCTGAGCCTATACTCGACATTCGCGCGTCGCATCCACGCTCCCGACGCGTCGGACATCGGGACGCTGGCGTTCGCCGTCGTGATCTACCTTGGTCAGCTCGGCATCGGCATTGCGTTGCTCGTCGTCCCGGGAGACGCCGATCTCGTCTACAAGCTCGCGTACCTGACCGTGGCCGCATTCGCCATCGCACTCGCGAGAGCGTGGGCGCTCATGACCGGCCACGCAGGAAAGCCCAAAGCACCGGGAAAGCCCACAGTCACCTGAGTGTGCGAATCTATTGTTCCTATTGAAACAATAGCTCACAACATAGGCAGGGCGAACATGGCGGCAGAGACCACTGCACCCGAAATGCGCGCAGCGCGCTTTCACGACTACGGACCCCCGTCGATGCTCGTGGTGGACCTCGTGCCGAGGCCAGTCCCGAAGGAAGGCGAAGTCCTGATTCGCGTGCGGAGCGCCGGCGTGAACCCCATTGACTTGAAGCTGCGAGCGGGCTATCTCAAGACGTATATGCCGGTCGAGCTTCCCGCGACTCCCGGGCTTGATGTCGCCGGAACCGTCGACGCGGTTGGCCCCGGCGGCACCGAGTTCTCTGCCGGCGATGACGTCTTCGGACGTGGCGTCAGCACGTACGCCGAGTACGCGGTGGGTCCTGTCGCGACGCTCGCGCGCAAGCCCGACGCAGTCAGCTTCGATCAGGCCGCGACCTTGCACGTTGGTGGCGTGACTGCATGGGTCGCGCTGTTTGACATGGCAGAACTCGCGGCGGGTCAGCGCGTGCTGATCCAGGGCGGCGCCGGAGGCGTCGGTTCACTCGCGGTGCAGCTCGCGCACTGGAAGGGTGCGCACGTCATCGCCACGACGTCGGCAGACAACGTCGCGTACGTGCAATCGATCGGCGCCGACGAGGTGGTGGACTACACGGCGATCAAATTCGAGGATGCCGTCCACGACGTGGACGCCGTCATAGACACCGTCGGCGGTGAGATCACCGCGCGCTCGTGGGGGACACTCAAGCCCGGAGGCATCATGGTTGTCGTGGCCGGAGCGCCCGACGCCGAAGCTGCTGCCGCACACGATGTTCGGGTCTCGAACGTCCGGCCGCCGCAGGTCACCACTCCCGTCCTCGAGGAGCTCGCTCGGCTCGTGGCGTCGGGCGCGCTCGTGCCGCACATCGGCGCGGCGTTCCCGCTCGAGGAGGCCGCCCAGGCCCAGGCCGCATCGGAGACCGGCCACGGCCGCGGACGGATCGTGCTGCACGTCTCGAGCTAGGTCACGGCGCGACTCACTACCGAATTTGGCATATGGACATGCTTGACAAAGTGTTGTAGTTAGACAACAATACGGTCCATGCCTGCGACGGAAGGGGATGGATCTCGATCATCGGAGGCGACTCCGCGCCTCTACAACCGGCTCGCCGCACTCCGTGCCGACCGCGGGCTATCGCGCCAGACGCTCGCCGATACCGTCGGCGTGAACTACCAGACCATCGGGTACCTGGAGCGAGGGGACTACAACCCGAGCCTGGAGCTCGCCTTCCGGCTCAGTGAGGTCTTCGGCGTGCCGATCGAAGCAATCTTCTCCAGGCGACCAATGCGGCCGATGAGCGAAGAGCTGTATGGCGGTCAGCCGCCGGCGGAGGCGGTCGGGTGAGCGCCGATCCGCGTCGTCGGCGCGGCGTGAGCCAGACGGAGATCGCCATCGGCCTCCTCCTCGCCCTCATGGCGCTGACGCTCGCGCTCCCAGGCCGCGCGGCGACGTTCGGCCTGCTCATCTACTTGGTCCTCGTTGTGATCACGGTCGTCGTTGTCCGTGGCGTACGACAAGAGCCGGGCTCATGGGTGGGCCGCCGCCCCGTTCGGCGCTGTGTCGTGGCCGCGCTTTTCGCTGTTTGCATCGGCCTCCTGGTCACACCACGCCCGATCTTCAGCGCGACGACTCCCGTGCCGGGAACCGGAGCGTACGTCGGACTCTGTGATGCTCATGCTCCTGCTGAACGTGATCCTTGGCGGTGCCACGCAACTCGTTGCCGACCTTCCTGACTCGTCATTCGACGAACGCCAGGAAGCGCTTCGCAACCGAGCACATCACATTGCGTATGTCGTGCTCGTGGTCCTTGTTGGCGGCGTCCTGGTCGTCAGTGACCTCGCAACGTCGCAGACCCGAGTGTGGCTTGACGCGACGCTCAGTTGGGGCGGCTGGATCGTTTTCCTCGAGTTGCTCTTCGTGTTGCCGGCGATGGTGCTGGCGTTCATCGAGCCTGACCGCTTGCGGCCCGAGCCGGGCGAGAGTTCCCACCGCTCCCGGGACGCGGGGCCGATTTGCCGCAGGGCTCCTTGCGATGTCGTTCGCAATTCCCATCGTCCTGTCCGTGTTGCTCGCGGTTGTCCCGCCATACACCACCAATGCAAGCAGCGGCAGCATCGTTGCGACCACCACCTCGGCGACTGGCGGACAACCACCAGTCAAAACGTGCCGCTACTTCCAGGCGAATGTGCAGGTCGGCCGGGGGATTCAGACAGAGATTCCCATCAACGCGGTCGCGTGCTGGAACGGGGCGCGTGCGACCGAGTTATACGGACTGGGGACGCCCGACTGTCACCCAGGCGACTCCATCGCCGTCTCGGTGACCACGCTCGCGTGCACGTCAACGACGGCCCCCAATGGAACCTTCACGTTCGCCTACCGAGCACTTGTCGCGTCGTCGGTGATTCCGTTCCTGGACCGCACCGTCACGGTGGAAGTCGTCATTGACAAGAACGGCCACGTGCTGGACTTCCCATGATGTTATCTCCGCAGCGTCCCGCTATTGTCTTCGAGACTCCCCGGTCCAGGCGCCTGCTCGTGATCGCAACGTTGGTCGGCACCGCACTTCTGGCTTCGTCCTTCCCGCCATCGCTGTCCGGCTTCGGACTCGTCGCCGTGCTGGCACTCACCGCCCTCGACCTATTGTTGATCCGTTCGACTCGCGGGCTCGCTTTCGCGCGCGGTGTAACGATCGACGAACGCGAGCGTGCGCTCCGCGACAGGGCATATCGTGTCGGCTTCCGCTGGCTGGGGCTCCTTGTCATGCTCCTGTACATCGTGCTCGTCGTCAGCGAGGCGGTGTCTGCTGCTCTCAGCAACGCCTCCCAGACGATACCCGTGTTCGGCGAGCTCGATGCCGGGATGACGGGACGCGTGCTGTTCGCCGTCGTCGAGCTGATCTGCATCGTCCCCACTATGGTCATCGCCTGGAATCAACGTGACGCTTTCGCGCAACCGCGGGCGACGCGAGCTCGTGGCATGCGATTCATGTGGCTGACACTTCCGGCAATAGTCGCTCTCTGGCTGCTGGACGTCACCGTGGTACCGGTGCAAGCAGCACCTCAGAGCACGAATTTCAGTTCCAGCGGCGGGGGTCCGCCAGGGGCGCGCTGCACCGAGTTCGTGAAAGGGAACGTCGTCGGTGGCCCGTTCGGTGCCACCGTCGGGATTCGAGTTCAGGTGTGCTGGAACGGAGTCGACGCGTTCGTCTTCGGAGATCCGAGCGATCCCCTTCCGGCGAGTGCCCTTGCCGCCTTCGGCCCCCCGGGGTCGATCTCGGAACACGACGTAAACCCAGCCGATCCCGACCAGACCGACTGCGGTGGCGACACGAACGCAGATTTCGCAAGTGTCACGGAGACATGTACGGCAGACATCGACGCCGCCGGGACGCTGCATTACGTCGTGCGCGCTCACGTCTCACCACTCCCCTTCTCCATCGGTGCACGCAGCGTCACCATGACCTTGATCGTGACGCGCGACGGAACGGTGATCACACAGCCCTGAATTGAGTCCGGGTCAGCAACGTACTCGGCAAGCACGTCACTGAGTGCTGGCCGTATCGATGAAGCGGCGTTCGGGATCGCGAACACCTGGCAGGAAGAGGACACCAGTCATCAGCAGCGAAATGACACCACCGATGAGGATCGTCGTCCGGACACCGATGGCGCCGGCGAGCGCGCCCGCCGTGACGACACCGAGTGGGCTCAGGCTCAGCGAAATCGTCCAGTCCACCGACGACGCGCGCCCGATGAGGTCCTCGGGAACGAGTTCCTGCATGATCGGGTTCCAGAGAAGGTTGCCGTACTGCAGCATCCCCAGCACGACAAGGACGGATGCGCCGGCCAGCCAGACGTCCGGAGACACGGCCAGACCGACGACACCGGCGGCGGCAATCGCCCATCCAACCCACATCGCAGTGATGCGCCGACGTGGCGCCCCGCGGCGAACGACAAGCAGTGACACCGCGATCCCGCCAACTCCGCCCGCGGCGAAGACGAGCCCGAGCGCGACGGCGCTGCCATGCAGGACGTTGTTCACCAGCAGGGGGATGAGAATCGCAAGCGGCGAGAAGCAGACGAAGTTTGCGATCCCGCCCGCGACGATCGTCCCCCATAACCACGGTTGCGATCGGCAGTACCGGAGTCCCTCGCGCGCTTCCGACAGCGGCGATCGCCCTGACGGATGAGGCCGCGGCAGGCGTGCCATCGCGAGCAGGCAGCCGCCGCTGACGGCGAAACTCGCCGCGTCAACCGCGAACGCCCACCCGAACCCAAGCGACGCCACGATGACACCACCGAGCGCGGGGCCGATCAGCACCTGTGCAGCTGTGTGGCTCGTGGCGTTGAGCGCACTGCCCTGCACGAGCAGCTCTGCCGGAAGGATCTCAGGAACCACCGCGGTCGATGCGGGGTAGAAGAGCGCGTCGGCAGCGCCGAAGAAAATCGATATCACCACCAACTCCCAGATCTGGATGCCGCCGAGCGCAACCAGGAGTGCGATGGCGGTCACGGCAAGACCGCGCGTGACGTCGGAGACCAGCATCGCGACGCGTCGCGGAACGCGGTCAACAATGACACCGCCGGCGACCAGGAGCAGCACGGTCGGCAGCAATCGAGCCGCAAGGACGAACGAGAGCGCGGCCGGGTTTGGATCGATGTGCAGCGTCTCGAGCGCGAGCGCAACTGTGTACACGCCGTCACCCACGAGCGAGATGCTCTGACCCGACCAGAGCAGCGCGAAGTCGCGATGGCGCAGCGCAGCCGTCATCCGTATCTGTGGTGTCACGACCGAGCAGCTTAGAGCCCCGCCCCGAAATCGAGCCTCAGGTTGCCGGCGACCGCTCCGGGTCGCGCCGCATCTGGAAGTACAGCCAGAAGAGGACCGAGGCCACCCCGAACCCGAGGAACAGCCCGAGCGTCGTCCAGAACGGCTCGCTCCTGCCTCGAGCAGCGCTCGTCTGCGGACGGATGACCACTTCGATCACCGTGACCATCGCGAGCCCGAAGAGGAGTGCCCACGCGCCCCATCGCCACTGCGCGAGACGCTCGCCCGGAAGGAATCGGAGCGGGATCAGGCCGATGACGAGCCCGACCATCCCGGTCAGGAACAGCGCCGCAAGGAAGTTCTCCAACATCGCAAGCGGGAAGCTCGACGGCTCTGCAGTCGCCGCGGCGGCGACCGGTACCCAGATCAGCCACGCCGCAACACTCACCACGAGCGTGCATGTCGAGGCAATAGCTACCTCGTGCCCTTCCTGCCTGCCTGTCAACGGTCCGGAGAAGATGACTCCACCGATCAATCCGTACAGGTATCCCGGCTGGAAGTCCGTGATGCGCGACACCAGCACACATCCAGCGGCGACGACGAGAGCGCCGGGCAGCGCGCGGACGTGCCAGACGCCGACACGATGACGCGTCACGCGGTACACGCCCGAGGCCATTGCGGTGACCGTCGCGCCCGCGACGAGCGCGAGCACCGCGCCGAGAAACAATGCCAGTGAGCGCACGTTGAGTCCGAAGCCGGGATCGAGCATGGCTGCAAACACGCCTCCGACGAGGACCACTGCGGTGACGCTCAACGATGCGCGCGTCGACGGGTGCAGTCGGCCACGCAACACGCGGACGCCTCCCACCCAGCTGAATCGACGCTGCCACCACGCGCGAATGCGCACGTGGTTCTCCTCGTACGTGTGATTGAACAGCTGCGACGGGAACGTGATGAGCAGGATCAATCCCAACGTGATCAGCGCGTTGACGAGCGCGTTGAGCGGCGCTCCCAGCAATGCCGACGGCGACGCAAGCGATCCGCCGACCGTCGACAGGAGGGACGGCCCCGTCGACAACGGCGGCGGGGCGCCGAGCGTGAGCAGCGCGGGAGCGTTCGCTCGCCCGCCGGCGGCGAGGCACATCGTGCGATCCGGGGTGCATGCCAGAGCATTGATGAAGCTTGGTACGGACTGCATCGTCGACCAGCTGCCTCCGGCGTCGACAGTATCGGCGACGACCGAGCCGGTATCGCTCTGCCCGACGAAGAGACATGCATCACCCTGGCACGCAATCTGATATCCAAGCGGATACTGGTTGACGGCTTGCGACGACGTCCACGTCACTCCGCCGTCAACCGTGTGCAACGCGACTGCCGCACACCCGCCTTTGCCGCAGGTTTGCGCGCCGACGGTCCAGCCATCCTCGAGTGACTGGAATTCGATATCGATCGTGCGCATCCAGACGTTGTCGCAGATGAAACCCCCCTTTGGGCAGTTGTCAGCCGCGGGCGGTGACATGTTCGTCCAGGTCGCCCCGAGATCCGAGGTGAACCACGCGCCCGGGCCCGCAACCCAGCAGTGCATGACATCGAGACATCGGACCGTCGCCAGGCCATGTGGGGCGGTGGGTTGTGCCACCCATGTTGCACCGCCGTCCGCCGTGGCCACCACCGAGCTCGGCGAGAACAATTCTGGGTCCGCACTGCCGACCGCCACGCACGCAGTGACCGAGCCACACCCGATCGAAGCGATGATCGCGTCTGCCGGCACCGCACCTCTGGTCCAGGTGGAACCGCCATTGTGTGTGGCCAGAATCGTGGTCGAGCTATGGAGATCGGTGCCACTGACGTAGCACGTCGATGCCGAGGGGCAGGAAATGGCGAAGTCCGTGAGCCCGCGGGTGAACGGTAACCGCGACGTGACCCAGGAGCGGCCGCCGTCATCGGTGGTCGTGAAGATCCCACCGCCCGGCCCGGCTCCGACAAGAAAACAACGCGAATCGGTTGGACAGGTGGCATCGTTGTAGACGGTTCCTGCCGGCGGAAGCATCGCCGCGGGAACCGACACGAACCGCTTCGTCAGCAGGCTCGTCAGCCCCGCCGCACTGGCGTCATACGAACTCATTCCGACGGCAATCCCGGCGAACACCACTCCTGAGACCGCCATCCACGCCCGGCGATGCATGGGCGCGATCATGCCAAGCCGGGACCCCCTTCGGTAACGGCCCGGTGACCCTCGCAACATGCAACGGTTCAACGCGGGGAGGGTCGCAAGCCGTAATCCCCCGGGGTTCCACCGGATATCGGCCCAAGGTGAGCCGATGATCAAACGTCTTCCTCTCTTGTTCCCCATCGTCGTCTGCACGGCCGCGCTCGCGGGCGTCTTTCCCGCCGTTGCGTTCGCCGCCACCAGTCCGAGCCTCGGAACGGCACTGAATTTCACGGTGCTGGCGGGCTCGACGATCACCAACACCGGGCCAACCGTCATCACGGGCAACCTCGGGCTCGATCCGGGATCGGCCGTGACCGGCTTTCCTCCGGGAATCGTGACCGGCGTCAAACACGTGAGCGATGCGGTTGCGCTGCAGGCGAAGAACGACCTTGTCACCGCATACACGGAAGCGATGAACGCGCCGACGACGTCTGATCTCACCGGGCTCGACCTCGGTGGCATGAACCTGACCCCCGGCGTCTACAAGTTCGAACTCGTCCGCGCAGCTGACCGGACCGCTCACGCTCAGCGGCAACGGCGTCTTCATCTTTCAGATCTCCAGCACGCTGACGACGGCGAGCAACTCCACAGTCCTGCTCACCAACGGCGCACAGGCGTGCGCGGTGTACTGGCAGGTCGGCAGCTCAGCGACGCTGGGATCGGCCACGCACTTTCAGGGAAACCTGATGGCGCTCACCAGCATCACGATGGTGACCGGCGCGAACATCCTCACCGGTAGGGCGCTTGCGCGCAACGGCGCGCTCACGCTCGACAGCAATCACATCACGCCGCCAGTCGGCGCGTGCACGGTTGGCACCGGCGGATCCGGCGGCGGTGGCACGGGCGGATCGGGTTCCGGCGGCTCGGGTTCCGGCGGCTCGGGTGGAACCGGTGGCTCGGGCGGCCCTGGTGGACCTGGCAGCACTCCGGGCGTTCCTGACACCGGAATCGGGATGGCGGTCGCGGTCCCCGCTATCCTCCTGCTTTTCGGCGGCGTCATGATCGAGATTGGACGCCGGCGCGCACGTCGCACTCGTTGAGTGAGAGCACCGGTCCTCCGGTCGCAATTCATCACACCCCACCTCGGCTGACCCGATCGCGCGTCGCCGGCGTTGTCGGTGTCTCGCTGTCGGTCGCCAGCGTTGCGATGGTCTCGACTGCGGCGGCAGCGCCGACGTGGCTGAGCCAGATCGGCGGCACCGCCGGTGCGGCGCAGAACTCAGCCAGTTGGGCGGGCTACGTCGTGACCTCCCACTACGCCTTCACGAGCGTTGCCGCGCAATGGACGGTCGCGACGGTGAGCTGCGTCAAGTCGACATCGACTCAGGCAGCCGTCCAGTGGGTCGGTTTCGACGGCTGGTCTGACAAGACCGTCGAGCAGGGCGGTACTGAGGCCTACTGTTCGGGGACCACGCCGGTGTATTCAGCGTGGTGGGAGATGTATCCCAGCAACCAGATCACGCAGGTGTTCGCGGTACGCCCCGGTAACGTCATCACTGCCTCCGTCACCTACGCGAACCGTGTGTTCAGGATCGTCGTGCACGACCTCTCCACCGGCAAGGTGCTGACGATCGCGCAGCCGTGCAAGGCAACCGCGACGTGCCGTCGCTCGTCCGCTGAGTGGATCGTCGAGGCGCCGGCGTATGGCGGTCACGGAGCCGACCTCGCCCGCTGGAACCAGGCCGGCTTCACCCATACGGTCGCGAGCGTGTCGGTCAACCCCGCAGTGACCTCGAGCATTGCCGCGTTCACCACCATTCGCGTCACGATGACCGGTGCTCATGGACGCCGCGCGCAGCCGGGCGCGCTGAGCGCGGGCGGTTTGGGCTTCGCCGAGGCATGGATCTCATCCAAGTGACGCTTCTCCACCGACTTCGCTGCAACGTAACAACGCGGGACGCGTCGCAAGACTGAGGCTCACGCGCGTGGACGGGAGGCTGGTGTTCAGATGAACTCATGATCAAAAAACTCGCGCTCCTGCTACCGCTCGTCGTCACCACCGCCGTCCTCGCAGTCGTCGCACCCGGAGCCGCCTCGTCGACCCACTCGGGCGCGAGCTTCCACAGCAGCGCGACGACCACGACCGCGGTCTTGACCAGCAACGTGACCCTGCACCCAGCCAAGGGCTTGGGCGATAACTGGGGCGACAACTGGGGCGACAACTGGACGGCACCGACCACCACCGCCGTCCTGACCAGCAACGTGACCCTGCACCCGGCCAAGGGCCTGGGCGATAACTGGGGCGACAACTGGGGCACCGCCGTCTGACGCCACGGTAAGGCAGAATCCGTCGCGTGACGGCACAGCAACCAACGATCGTCGCGACCAGCATCGGCTTCCAGCCGGATGGCCCTGACCAGCTGAATTTCCGCCCGGGGCCTGCGTATTCGCTCGCTGCACAGATCGCGCGAGCGGGTGCGCACCCGCGCCTCTGCATCATCGCCACTGCCGTCGGCGACAACCCCACGTGGCTCGCCGCCATGCACCACGCATTCTCCAAGCTGGACATGCTCGTCTCGCATCTGGACCTGTATCCGATGCCCAACTTCGACGATGTCGCCGGCCACCTGCTGCAGCAGGACATCATCTGGGTGAGTGGCGGCAGCACGGCGAACCTGCTGGCGCTCTGGCGCTTGCACGGACTCGATACCGTGCTCCACGCGGCCTGGCAGGCGGGTGTTGTGCTGATGGGAGTGTCCGCCGGATCACTGTGCTGGCACATTGGCGGGACGACCGAACTCGTTCGGTCTCCCACTGCAGCCGGTGACGAACGCACTGGGCTGGCTGCCGTACAGCAACAGCCCGCACCACGACGCGGAACCGGAGCGGCGACCGCTCATCCACAAGCTCGTTGCTGACGGGACGCTCCCCGACGCCTACGCCACCGACAACGGCGCAGGGCTCATCTACCACGGCACCGAGCTCTATGAGGCGATCACCGAGAAACCGGGCGCGCTCGCCTACGAAATAACGCGCGAGGGCGACACGGCACGCGAAACGCCACTCCCTACCCGCGTCCTCTGATCAAACGGCCGCGCACACGCGTTCAGGGACGTTGAGCGACTGCTTCCCCGACGCTGACGAGCAAATCCCAAGCGTTCCTCAGTGAGAGCACCACCAGGAAGACTGCGATGACGACGAGCCAGTCGAGCGCGTCCTGGTAGTCGCCGGCGATGAGCGCGATGCCCGAACCGCTGATGGCGATAAAGGTCAAGGCGGTAAGCCCGAACCGAAGCATCAGGCGCCAGAAGGGGATCGCGTGATCCTCGGTGTGCAGGCCGGACGTGAGGCTCCGGCTGATCAGCAGCATGCCGACCAGACCAAGGATGAGCAGCTCCCAACCGGTGTTGGCGGGCAGGGTCTCGGGGATCATCAGGAAGAGCGCGAGGACCAGGGTGATCCCGAAGCACGACAAGGTCATCCGCGCGAGCGCGCGCACCTCCGCATGCTTGATCACGACTGACAGGTGCAACGACAGACCAACGAACAGCAGCCCGACCAGGCTGCCTGCCGCAGTACCGGTGAGCTGATAGAAGTCGTGCCAGCCGGCAAGCGTCGCCTCATAGCTCATGACGGCGGAGTTCTGACGCTCCAGGGGCTCAGCAACCAACTTCGCGACCTCGTCGTGGCGGGCGAACCACACGCCGCCTTCGGCGACGATGTGCTCGAGCAACTGCTCAAGAACGATGATCCGAGACCGGTGCCCGATGAGGTGTGGGTGCATCGTGAGCTGGAAGAGTCCGCGCTGCTGCTTCGCCTGATCGAACTCGTCGATCCAGATCTGCAGGAGTTGCCGAGGGGCGGTGTACGGGCGAATGCCCGTGTATCGCTCCATGGTCAGGTACGGGGCGTCGTCGCGGATCCACTCCACCGGGATCTCGACGATGCCGGTCGCCTCGCCCGCCGCAAGCAGCTCGTACGGATCGTCGTCCGCCATGAGCGACGAGTCGTAGGTGAGCTGTGCCTCACGAATGAGGTCGAGCGTGTGCTCGCTGAAGTCCCACGACGGCGTGCGAATCCCTGTCGGGCGCGAGCCACTCAAGCGCTCGAGCGTGTCGATGCTGCGCTGCAGCAGGTCACGCTCGGTGGCGCGGTCGAGCACGGTGTTCCATTCGTGGATCCAGCCGTGCAACGCGATCTCGTGGCCGGCAGCGACGCACGTCGCCGTCTCCTCGGGATGCAGCAGTGCCGAGACCGCGGGGACGAAGAACGTGACCGGGACACGGTGGTGATCGAGCAGGCGCAGGATGCGCGGCACTCCGACGCGAGCGCCGTACTCCCCCACCGACAGCTTCCCCGGATGCGTCTCGGCGTTGCGGAGCGGAATCGTCTCGTGGTCCGAATCGAAGGAGAGCGCGACCGCGACGCCGGCGCCGTCGGGCCACGCCTGCGGTGCAAGCCGTTGTCCGGCGCGGACACGCTCCACCGAACCGCGCCAGCGCGACTCGTCCCAGGTCCAGGGCTGGTCGGCCGCGTCCTTGCGGTGGTCGATCTCGCTCATCGCCACCCACCATAGTCGTCGCGCTTCGTGCTCGGCATGAGCCGGCTGTCGTGAGCGATCGTCTGCTTCGCTCTCCTCTGCTCACACCGATCAAATCCTACATATGTAGGAATTCTTGACCTTATAGCACCTAACTCCTATGATTGTAGGAGTATGAAGATAACGTCCACGAATACCGACGATTTGGTTCGCCACGAGATAGGCCACCGCTTGGCCAGGATTCGCCTTGAACGAAACCGCACCCAAGCGCAGCTGGCCAAAGAAGCCGGCCTAGGCAAAAGCACCCTCGAAAAGCTCGAGGCTGGGCAGTCTGTTTCCCTGACAGTGTTCATCAGGGCGATCCGGGCGCTCGGCCTGCTCGAAGACCTCGAACGCTTCCTCCCCGAGCCAACGTTGAGCCCGCTGGAACTTCTCGATTTGGCGGGCCGGCAGAGGAAGCGCGCGTCTCACGATGGCGCGCAGTTCGAAACAGACAACTCGTCTCAGCCTTGGACGTGGGGCGACGAGACAACTCGGACTGAATCTTGACGACGACGGCCGCGGTAAATCTCTGGGGCAGCCGGATTGGTGCGGTGTCTCAGGAAGACGATTCGGAATACGCCGAGTTTGAGTACGAGCCGGGATTCGTCCGAAGTCGCATCCAAGTCGCCCCGATCATGATGCCTTTCGGCGCCGGGCGCTTCCGTTTCCCGAGCCTCCGACCGCAGACCTTTCGAGCGGCTGCCCGGGATGCTGGCTGACTCGCTCCCGGACCGATTCGGCAATGCTCTGATCGACGCCTGGCTGGCCTCCCAAGGAAGGCCACCCGAGGGCTACAACTCGGTGGACAGGCTGTGCTACATCGGAACTCGCGGCATGGGTGCGCTCGAGTTCCACCCCGTCATCGGTCCCAGAGCCACGACCAGCAAACGAATGCATGTCGATGCGCTGGTCGAGTTTGCCTCCGAGGTCCTCTCAAACCGTGCCGAGTTTGTGCGCTCGTTGGCCGACCCGAACCAAGCGAAGGTCATGCGAGACATCCTTTTGGTCGGCACGTCGGCGGGCGGCGCGCGCGCAAAAGCACTTATTGCTTTCGATCCAACGACGCAGGAGGTTCGTTCGGGCCAGGTCACGGCTCCGCCGGGTTTCGGGTACTGGTTGTTGAAGTTCGACGGTGTAACGGGGAACAAAGACAGGGAACTCGACGACCCCCTGGGATTTTGCGTCGTGGAATATGCCTACTCCTTGATGGCGCGAAAGGCCGGGATTGTCATGCCCGAGACCCGGCTACTCAAGGAGAACGGACGCCGGCATTTCATGGTTCGGCGATTCGACCGTCTCGAGAATGGAGCCAAGGTTCATATGCAGTCGTTGGCGGCCTTGGCGCACTACGACTTCAATCTCGCAGGCGCTCACTCATACGAACAGGCATTCCTCGTCATGCGTCAGCTCGGTGTCGGAGCCGACGCGCTCGAGCAGCAGTTCCGCCGAATGGCGTTCAACATCATCGCCCGCAATCAGGACGATCACGTAAAGAACATCGCCTTTCTCATGAACAGGGCCGGTGGGTGGTCGCTGTCGCCCGCGTTCGACGTGACATACGCCTACAACCCTTCCGGCGATTGGACGAACCAACATCAAATGTCCATGAACGGAAAGCGAGACGGCTTCGGCATCGCGGACTTTCGCGAGTTTGGGCAGACAGTTTCGATGAAACGTGGCCAAGCAGTCGGGATCGTCGAGGACGTCATCAATGTTGTAGCCAAGTGGCGCTCGTTCGCCGGCGAAGCTGGTGTCGATGAACGGCAGACAGCACAGATCGCTTCTGCTCATCGCCTCGAACTCCACGGATGATGCCCTCCCGAGAGCGCCGCGACTCCTTCAACCTAGAATCGGCCCTGTGATCCCTCTCAGTGACGGCACCGCGCTCAACGCCGCGTGGTCCGTCGCGCGCGAAGCAGCGTCACGCGCCGGCGTCGAGGTCCACGAGTTGCAGACCAGCGAGATCGCCGTTGCCCAGGAGGTCATCGGCGCCGTCTGGGGTCCGCAGCAGATTCCGCAGTCGAACCTCCTTCGGGCGTTCGCGCATGCCGGGAGCACGCTGCTCGGTGCCCAGGCCGGCGGTCGTCCGGTCGGAACGACGCTGGGATTCCTTGGGTGGGAGGGCGGCCTGCATCTGCACTCGCATATGACCGCGGTGATCCCGACCCGTCATTCGGGCGGAGTGGGCTATGCGCTCAAACTGTGGCAGCGCGCGGTCTGCCTCCGCCACGGCATCGGCGAGATTCGCTGGACATACGACCCACTGGTGGCACGCAATGCACAGTTCAACCTGGTCAAACTCGGCGCCGTCGTGATGGCGATGCATCCGAACTTCTACGGCGCGATGGATGACATCGTGAACGCCGGAGAGGAGAGCGACCGCTTCGAGGTCTCGTGGCGCCTCGACTCGCCGCGAGTACTCGCGGCGGTCGGCGCCCACCCGCTGCAACCGACCGACGTCGTGCGGTCACATGCCATCCCGCCGGACTACACCACGCTCTCGCGCACGGACCCCGACGCGGCGCGGGCCGCACGCACGGCCGCGCGCGACGCGGTGCTTGCAGCGCAACGCGACGGGCTCTCGATTGAGTGGCAAGGCGGGGCCTACAGATTCACGCGCACGAGCGACCGGGGAGTCCACTGATGGCTGAGGCGACGCAAGCGGACATGGTCGCCGTGCTCGAGCGTCTCGTGACGGCCGAAACGCCGAGCAACGACGCCGGCCTGATCGCCACGGGCATGCGCGTGGCAGCGCAGGTCATCGAGGAGATCATCGGCATCGTTCCGGAGTCGCTCGACGTCAACGGTCGGCCGCTGCTGCGTGTCCGCGGCCGCGACGGCGGCGTACTGGTGCTCTGCCACTTCGACACGGTCTGGCCGGCTGGGACGATCGCGCGGTGGCCTTTCACGGTGACCGACGGGCGTGCGACCGGCCCTGGCGCGTTCGACATGAAGGCGGGACTCGCGCAAGCGCTGTTCGCGATGAGCGGGCTCACCGACCTCGCGGGGGTCACATTGGTGGTGACATCCGACGAGGAGATCGGCTCGCCGGCGTCGCAGGCGTTCATCGAGGACGAGGCGCGGCGGGCGCGGTGCGTGTTGGTCCTGGAGCCAGGGCTCGGCGCACGGGTCAAGGTCGCCCGCAAGGGCATCTCGATGTACAAGCTGAGCATCACCGGGCGTGCGGCCCACGCCGGGCTCGAACCCGAGCGTGGGATCAATGCGCTCGTCGAGCTCGCGGCACAGGTCCCGGTCATCGCGGCGATCAGCAACACGGCCGTTGGTACGACGGTGACGCCGACACGGTCGCATGCCGGCACTGTCATCAACACGGTCCCCGCGGCGGCCGAGGTCGACATCGACGTGCGCGCCTGGAGCATCGACGAGCAACAGCGGGTTGACACCGCGATTCGCGCGCTCACCCCCACGCTCACCGGTGCGGTGCTGTCCATCAGCGGCGGTATCAACCGGCCACCGCTCGAGGAACGGCGTTCCACCGCGCTCGTGCAGCTCGTCGAGCAGTGTGCCGCAGCGCTCGGCAACGAGCCGCTCGGGACAGCGCGCGTCGGTGGTGCCTCCGACGGCAACTTCACCGGCGCGATCGGCGTGCCCACGCTTGACGGGCTCGGCGCTGTCGGCGACGGTGCGCATGCCGAAGGCGAGTACGTGGAGGTCGCGATGATGCCCGGCCGCGCCGCGCTGCTTCGGGCGCTGATCGAGCGCATCCTCGCGGGCGCGGACGTCACAGGAGACGGCGACACATCGGAGGCTGCGGGATGAAGATCCAGGCAATCGAGCTGCGCCGCATCGGCGTTCCTCTGGTGCGTCCGTTCCGCACGTCGTTCGGCACCCAGACCGATCGCGACGTGCTGCTCGTCAAGGTGATGACCGACGCCGGCGACGGCGTCGGCGAATGCGTCGCACTTGCCGATCCGGTCTACAGCAGTGAGTACGTGGCTGCAGCGCAGGCGGTGATCACCGACCACCTCGCGCCGCGCCTCTTTGCGGTCGACGACGTGTCGGGGCGCGGCGTGCAGCAGGCGCTGGCGGGCGTCATTGGGCATCGCATGGCAAAAGCAGCGGTCGAAGCCGCTGTGCTCGATGCGGAGTTGCGGGGCTACGGCGTCTCGTTTGCGCGCTATCTCGGTGCGGTGCGCGACCGAGTCGAGTGCGGCGTGTCGGTCGGCATCGCCCCCACCCTCGACGCGCTGCTCGAGGAGGTCGGGGGCTACCTCGACCAGGGATACCGGCGCATCAAGCTCAAGATCGAGCCCGGCTGGGACTGGGAACCGGTGCACGCCGTCCGTGATGCCTTCGGCGATGACCTGCTGCTCCAGGTCGATGCGAACACCGCGTACGACGCTGCCAGCGCGCCACGGTTGCGCCGCCTCGACGAGTTCAACCTGCTGCTTATCGAGCAACCCTTCGTCGACGAGGACATCGCAGGGCACGCGGCACTCGCCGCGACCATGTCCACACCCATCTGCCTCGACGAGTCGATCGTGTCAGCCGCGGTCGCAGCCGACGCCGTGAGTCGCGGAGCGTGCAGCATCGTCAACATCAAGGCGGGGCGCGTCGGTGGCTACATCGAGGCGGTCCGGATTCATGACGTCTGCGCTGCGCTCGGCGCGCCCGTGTGGTGCGGGGGGATGCTCGAGACGGGCGTCGGACGCGCGGCGAACCTTGCGCTCGCGGCGCTGCCCAACTTCAAACTGCCCGGCGACACGTCGGCATCGGATCGATATTTCGCGGAGGACATCACCGAGCCGTTCGTGCTCGAGGACGGTTGCCTGGCAGTTCCACAGGGTCCGGGTATCGGCGTGGAGGTGCGCCAGGATCTGGTCGAGCGACTGACCACTTCGGTATCTTTGCTGCATGGCTGATCTCGACGTCATTCGGTCGATCATTCCGCGGCCGGACCAGTACACCTGGACGTTTGGCGGTGTCAATCCGCTGTGGCGTGTGCGTCCTGGAGAAGTGCTCCGCCTCTTCACCGAGGACTGTTTTGCGGGCAACATTCGCAGCATCGACGATCTCCCCAGTAAGTGCATCGAATATCCCTATGTGAATCCGCAGACGGGGCCGTTCTATGTCGAAGGCGCTGAGCCTGGAGACACCCTCGCGATCCACATCATCGATGTGCAGCCGGCGCGAGAGTGGGCGGTCAGCACGACTGTGTCGCTGTTCGGCGCACTCACAGGAACGAGATACACAGCCACCCTCCAGCCGCCCCTGCCCGAGCGTACCTGGATGTATCGCGTCGACAGCGCGAGCAACGAAGTGCTCTACAACGCGTTGGATTCCGATTGCGAGATCCGTCTGCCATTGGAACCGTTCCACGGCACGATCGGTGTCGCGCCTGCGGCATCCGAGGTGCGCAATGTGCTCGTTCCGGAGGCATTCGGCGGCAACATGGACACGCCTGAGGCATGCGCGGGGGCCACCCTGTATTTGGGTGTCAATGTCCCGGGCGCGCTGTTCTCCCTCGGCGACGGTCACTACACCATGGGAGAGGGCGAGGCCTGCGGCGTCGCTGTCGAGGGCGCGATGACCACCACGCTGACGGTCGATGTCATCAAAGGCGTGTATTGCGAATGGCCTCGCCTCGAGAGCGACGAGGCGATCATGGTCGCCGGCTCGTACCGACCGCTCGAAGATGCGTTTCGCATTGCCCACACGCAGATGGTCACGTGGATCTCGGACGCGACCGGCCTGAGCGTGATGGACGCATATCAACTGCTGTCCCAGGCGTCGCGCTCTCGCATTGCCAATGTTGTCGATGCGAATTACACGATCGTCGCCAAAGCGCCCAAGCGCTACCTGCCGCGCGACATTCCGTGGATGGACGGAACGCACGAGCGGTTGCGTGAACGGGGCCGAGCTGTATTGGCGGCCATGTCCCGCGGAGAAGTCCAGGTCCAGGAGGGCTGACACACACACGCCCAGGACGGCCCCGCCGAGGCGAGACCGTCCTGGATCAGTGGGGGGTCGAACGTCAGCTCGCCGGGCGCTGGAACCGCAGCGGGGTGAAACGCACGTAGGCCGCGGGAGCGGTGTTGGCCGTTGGTCCGAGCGATGTCGCGACCGCGTTGAGCGCGCCAGGGCTGAGGTTCCCCCAGTGGCCCGTGTTCACGCGGTGGATCAACGCCTTGAACGCCGCGATGGTCTCGGCGGGTGTGAACGTGCAGTGCCCCGCGCGGCTGACGAATACCTGCCGCAGGAGATATCCCTTGCCTGCGGCGTCAACGGTGTTCTTGTACTGCAACTCATCCTCGTTCACGACGAGTCCGTCTCCGGTCGTGTGCAGCGTCAGCACGGGCATCGAGATGTCGCCGTTGTAGACGATGTTGTGCTTGAGGTACGCGACGGCGCTCGGATCGGGGGTAATTCGCGGTGCCGCGGTCAGCGTCGCCATGTCATCGCTCAAGCTGAGCCCGGCAGCGTGGTACAGCGCCTTCACCTCGTTGTAGTCGGGCAACTCCTGGAGCTGCTGCCAGAAGTTGACGCCGCCGGTCCAGGACGGGTTGCCGCCGGCACGCGCCTCGAGCTCTGCTCGGAATGCGAATGCGAACGGCCCGTCGACCTCGGTCGCCCACAGGTACTGATTCGCTTCCTGCGCCGTGTAGTCGGTGGGCGCCGGCTCCGGGCTCGACGGATCGAACCACCCCGGGATGTCACCGAGCGCGGCCGCGAGCGCGATGCGTGCCTGGCCCTGTGGTGTCGCCTGCGCACCGGCGTACAGCTCCTCGGCGAGGGTCAGGTTGGCCGTCGGGTCAGTGATGTTGACGATCTGGAGCCCGGAGGTCGGCCCGAGGAGCTGCTGCACGGCGAGCTCCGAGTCAAGCGCCAGGTTCCACGTCTGGACGCCGCCCGCGACGACGCCGCACATGGGCAGCGCGGCCGTGAAATCCTGCGGCGCCACCTGAATGAGGCCGGCGGTGATCATGCCGCCGAGCGAGTGGCCCCAGGCGATAGTGCGGTGCGGCTTGCCGACGAGCTGATCAAAGGTGTTCAGCGTCGCGAGCTGGTCCGGGATCGCCTGCTGGACAGCCCAACCGGTAGAGGCGTACGACGATCCGGCAAGCGCATATCCGTTGTCGAGGAGCCACTGGCCAGTGACGGGATCGCCGACATCGGTCGCCGGGTTCGCGCTTCCCGGGGTGACATACCCGTGGCTGTACAGGACGAGCGTGCCGTTCCAGCCTGCCGGGACCTGGATGAGATAGGTCGCGCCGTCACCAAAGGTGCCGGTCAGCGTCTCCGGACCGCCTGCGAGGACCTGCGCCGGGCCGAGCCCGACCGCAGCGAACCCAGCAGCGAGCGCAATGACGCTCAGCTTCGCAATCGTCCTCCGACTGCGTTGTGCCACTCGTAGCGGAAGCATGTCCACCCCCTCGTGTTGAGGCGCCGACGGTTGCAGAGCAGCGACGCTACCCCTGCGGGACTGCCGTCGTCAAGGTGGCCGCAGTGCGAACATCCACCCGCACTCGTGCGAGATTCGGTATCGCACCATTCGTCGCTTGCACCATACCGTCGCGATGCGACGTCGCAAGTACGGATGGGAAAAACGTGCCTGCACTCGTGAACGCGTGGACCACCTCATTGTCGACTCTGGTACGCAACCCGTCAACGTCGGGAGCTTCATATGGCCACGTGCCTTTGCCGTCGAAGTCCCACTGGACCCGAACGATGGATCCCGCGCCGGGCGGCACCTCTGCGTACACGGCAAGCGTGACCGGTTCGCCGACGATCACCGACGTCGCGGTGCTCCCATTTGCGGTGGCCCTGACCACTGGCTGGATGCCCGCGCGTTCCCTGGGATCCTGCGGAAGAGTGATCCTCCCATCCTCGTATGTGAAATGCGTATCGGCCGGCGGGGCTTTCCCATGTTCCACCCAGTCGATCAAATCACGCATCGCCTGCTCGACCGACCCGATCCAGTCGACGAGACGAGTGGTCGCCACCGGAGGCTCGCCCGGTGGCCGATCCGACGCCTGACTGTGGGTCGCATGTTCGTTGAGCCAAACTCGGATGCGGTCATTCGATGCGTCCCCAAGCTTCGCGCGCACTTGTCCCGCATACGTGACTGGCCACCCGATCGGCGACGACATCGAGTCGTTGACACTGCCAACGTAAATCGCCTTGCCGTCGTACTCTCCCTTCAAGCGCACGCCGACCAGAACGTCCTGTACGCCGATGTCGCTCTGCGGGTACACGGGCACGCCGTCGAGCATGAACTGCCGTGACTCCGGCGCCTCGACATCGATCTGATGCCGATACGAGTAGCAGTACGCAAGGAAGTGCCGGTTGTCGATGTGCAGCGAGTCGCCGGGCTGAATCCCAGTGAGGTCGCTGCTGTTCGCGAAGTCGAGGATCAGCGCGTCATCGAGCACGCCCAGGCAAACCAGGGGACGCCCTGCGGCATCGCCACTAAGCATCGTGATCGCAGCGCCGCGGTGACGTAGGGAGACGCCCTGAGCACGGAAGCCCACGGGAGTGTCGTCGGCAAGTCCGACACGTCGCGCCATCCGGTTGAGCGTCATGCGGTCGGCGCCGTGAAATGCGTTCGCAGTGACGACCGCGTCGACCGTCATCGCCTCGTCAACGACGTCGCCGTCGACCGCACCGTCGGCGCCCTCGTATCCGGGCACCGACCAGAAGTCCTCGAAGTAGCGCGGATCGAAGTCACGCGCCAGCGTCGACAATATGAGCATCACCGAGAGTTCAGGCTCAGGATGCACGAGTTGGAACTCACCGCCTGGCTGGAATCCGGAGCGGTACAGAGTTGCGAGGGCCTCCCTTTGTCGGGTGCTGAGACCGCGGAAGGGGTCGCCATCCCCTCCCGGTTCACACGCCGCGGCGACGAGGTCGATATCGGCACCGAGCAGTCGCACTGCATTTGACAGCACCGACGGCATGCTGACTCCGTGCCCGGCGGCGTTGATGTACTGAACGACGCCGTCCCAGATTCCACGCGTGTTCTCCAGAGCGACCAGCGCACGGCCTCCCCCACTGCCACCGATGACGTAACCGTGCTTCGGACGCCGGCCATATCGCGCCGTCGCCAGTTCACGGGCGTAGCGTGTTGCCGCGGCGGTGGCTTCGTACGCGGTCACACCGATGTCATTCCGCGCCTGCGTCAGCGCGACCGCGGACGTGGCGATGTGCCCGCCATTCAACTCCACCAGGTACGCACCGCACGAGAACGCCCACGCGATACCCGGCATGGCGTCTCCCTTTAGGTGGGCCGCCCGCACCTCATGGCCGCCCTGACCACCCTCGACGACCGTGATGAAACGATCCTCGTACTCGGCAGGCGACGGAAAGTACACCGAAAACCTGGTGTCAGTGCCGGCGAATCCGCCGTGGACGTAATGGTGCGCATGTGGCGTATCGCGCCACTCGTCGACATCGACATACGGAGATGCGAACGCGTCAGCCGGCATTTGGCAGAGCTAATCGCCTCCGACCACCTTCACCCGACCCGGGTCGCCGAGCGCAAACGACGCGCGCGCTGCCGTAGCGGCAACCCGCCGGCCGGCGACGTCGAACCCGATCTGCTTCACGTGGGTGATCGGACCGATCAGCGACATGATGCCCTCGAATCCACGCTCTGACGTGATGCCACTCGTGACAGCGCCCACACCCGTCGTAAATTCCTCGTCGTCCGTCGCGTAGCCGCGGTCCCGCGACTGTGCGAGATCGTCGAGATACTTCTTTGGATCGGTGATGCTGCGCGACGTGTAGGCGGAGAGGCGTCCTTCCGGATTGACTGATGACCAGGCGAAGTAGGCCTTGCCAAACGAGCCCGCATCGATCGGGACGCGGCCACCGAAGGCCACTTCGACGTCAGGTCCTCCCCCCTCGTGAACGGCCAGCATCAGGTGGTGGTCTTCCCACGGCACCGCCAGAACGCCGGTCAGCGAGAGCTCCCGGGCAGCCTCGACCAGCTCGGTCCAAGTGGCACGGTAGACCGGGAGGCTACGAGCGTATGCAGCGCCTAGATAGAAGGTGGCAGGCCCAAGGCGGTACCGCTTCTCGGCTTCCTGAATCACTGCTCCTTCCGCCACCAACTCGGCCACGATCGAGTGCGCCGAGCTTGGAGCGATCTTGAGAGCCCGAGCGATCTCAGTGAGCGATAGCGGCTGGCCCCGTCGAAGGAGCCGGATGACCCGAAAAGCCTTGTTTAGAGCGCTCGCCACGAAGGCACCTCCCTGTGGTCGCGAATTGGGGCCGAATTCTGGTCTATCTCAGGGCTCATTCGGTGTGTCCGTCCGTCTGGGGCGATCCCTGACACTCAAGACCCAATACTCTAGCTTTTCCGAATGCGCTGCCGGAATTTGGTTTAAGGCACGCACAAAATCCGCATGAATGCGTACAATTGGCGGGTTTTACGGAGATATCTGGGCGCATTATGAAGCGTGGTCTCGAAAACGTCGTCACGACGCCAGAACAGCGGAAGGCATACCTCGCCGCCGGGTTCTGGGATGGGACGACGCCCTCGCTGCCTCCGTCTCCGGTCACGCCGTCTCGCGGGGCAGTGACGTTGCAGTGGTCGACCAACTCGGCGAGCGTCAGCACACGTATTCCGACCTTCGCCGCGACTCCTCTCGGATCTCCGGGTTTCTCCGTCGCCACGGTGTTCGCCCTGGTGACGTCGTCGCCGTGCAACTCCCCAACTGGTACGAGATGGTCGCAATTGCGATCGGCATCTTCAAAGCCGGGGCCGTCATTCAATCCAATGCTGCCGGTCTATCGCGGCGGAGGACATGCGGTACGTGTTGCGGGTCGGCGAGACGAAAGTCGTGTTCACGCCGGCTACCTACCGCGGTTTCGATCATCTGGCAATGGTCGAGGAGATGCGCGACGAGTTGCCTTCCCTTGTCGCGCATGTGGTTGTCGATGGCATCGGCGGGCGCGCGACGACGTACGCTGAAGCGATCGCAGTAGATGACGCGACGTCGCACCCGGATCTCCAGGTCGCTGACGAGGTGTCAGAGCTGATCTTCACGTCCGGCACCGAGGCGGAGCCCAAGGCCGTGATGCATACCGAGCAAACCACCAACTTCAGCGTCAGAACCGCTTTCTCGTCACTCGGTATGACGTCCGGCGACGTTGTCTGGATGCCGTCACCGATCGGCCACTCGACGGGATTCAACTACGGCGTTCGAATGGCCCTGTACCCGGACTGAAGCTCGTCCTTACTTCAGGATCGATGGGATGGCGACCGGGCCGGCCATGGAACTTATTGGACGGGAACACTGTTCGTACACGCTAGCCGCCACCACATTCCTGCGCGATCTGGTGCAGGCATGCCGAGCGAGCAATATTCAACTCGACTCGATGCGGCTGTTCGGGTCCGGCGGTGCGCCTGTCCCGGCGGACCTTGTGCGCGCGGCCGGCGAGGTCGGCATTTCGGTGCTCCGTCTTTACGGCTCGACCGAGGTGCTTGTGGGAACCTGGAACCGACGCAAGTCGCCCTTGGAAAAGCACATCAACACCGATGGCCGCGCCGTCGACAATGTCGAGGTAGCGGTCAGGGACGACGACGGGAAGATGGTCGCCGAGGAACCCGGCCAGCTGTACGTCCGTGGCCCGAACACGAGTGTCGGGTTCTTTGACGATCCGGTGCGAACTTCTGCGACATTTGGTGAGGGCGGCTGGGTAAAGTCCGGCGATCTGGCCGTGCTCGATAAGGAAGGATATTTGACGATGGTTGGCCGAAGGAAGGAGATCATCATTCGCGGTGGGCTGAACGTTGCGCGCCAGGCGTGAGATCGAAGAAGTGTTGCTCCGCCTGCCCGCAGTTTCGGCGGTTGCGGTCGTCGGATCTCCCGGATGAACGTCTCGGCGAGATTGCTTCGGCCTGCGTGGTGCTCGCTCCGGCGACAACGCTGACCACCGAGGAGATGATCGACCACCTGCGAGCGAGCGGGTTGGCCACGTACAAGTGGCCCGAACGGCTCGAAATCGTTCCAGAACTACCCACGACACCCACCGGCAAGGTTCAGAAAGCACCTCATCGTCGCGACACTCACGTCGCCGAAGGCCGCGATCGGAGAACACGCCAGTGACGGTGCGTAATCAGCTGCCTACGAGCGAAGACGAGGAGCCCAACGTTATCCGTGAGTTGCAGTCGATCGGCGATGACGGAAGCAACGCCCTCCTCCTCCGCCTCAATCGCCCGAACCAGCTGAACGCCATCGACTGGCCCACCGTCCTGGAACTCGACGAGGCGCTCAAAGCGGCGGACGAAGACGCATCAATCCGCTGCGTGCTGCTGATCGGGGAAGGACGCGCGTTCAGCGCGGGCGGGGACCTCAAGAGTTACCTGACGCTGCAACAAGATCCCGTCGCATTTCCGCGCTTCCTGGAAGACTTTCACCGCACCTGCTCGCACATCCAATTCCTCCGCAAACCAGTCGTTGCGCTCGTGAACGGCGTCACAGCCGCTGGCGGCCTCGAGCTACTGCTGTCGTGCGACTTTGCGATCGCGGCGCAGAGCTCGCGAATCGGCGACGCTCACCTGCAGTACGGGCAGATGGGCGGCGGCGGTGTTCTGACGATGCTGCCACGCATGATCGGCCCGAGCCGAGCGCGCCAGCTCATCTTCTCCGGGCGCTTCCTTACCGCCGATGAGGCGTGCGATTGGGGCTTTGTGCCATCCGTTGTACCGGATGCGGACCTACCTCGAGGCTGGCCTCGATTTCAGCCGCGGTGTCGCGACCCGTAGTCCGCTCGCCGTCGCCAACGCCGAATTCGTGCTCAACACGGCATGGTCCGATGGAACGGGCATGGAGTCGGCGCTGCGTCTCGAACGCGAGCGGACCGCCTACTACTCGCTCCACGGCACCCAACTCCCACGAGGTCTGAGTGCCTTCCGCGACAAGCGCCGTCCGGTGTTCCGCGGCAACGACGCGCAGTAAGTCGCCCGGCCTGAACGGATGACATATTTGGGGCGTACCCGCGATTGCCGGCGTGGGATGCACACACCACTTACCCGCAACTCGGAGCAGAGCGTCCTTTCACTGGCGGTTGAGGCGTGTACAGCAGCCTTGGAAGACGCGGGCCTCAACCCGGCCGACGTCGATGGCGTCGCGAGCTTCAGCCTCTTCAACGATTCGGTCACATGCCAAGCGGTCGCAACGGCGATGGCGCTTCCGCGGCTCCGATACGCCCTCGACCTGAATCTTGGTGGTCAGGCTCCCTGTTTCCTGACACTCAACGCCGCGATGGCGGTAGCGTCGGGCATGGCGAAGAACGTGCTCGTCTTCCGCGCGCTCAACGGGCGCAGTGGCCTCCGTGTCGGCTCCAGCGAGCTCCAGGGGGCGGCGAGCCATTCGCTTTCCGATCGGTTTCACGGCATATCCGCAGTACATCGCGATGTGGGCCCGGCGTTACATGATCGAGACCGGGGCCGGGTACGACGACCTGGGCGCGGTCGTGCTCGCGCAACGCAAGTATGCAGCGCTGAATGAGCGCGCCATCATCCGTGACCCTCTCACGCTTGACGAATACCACGCCTCGCCGTTTTCGCAGATCCCTTCCGCGCTGCCGACTGCACGGTGGAAGTGGATGGTGCATGCGCGATTCTCGTCACATCGGTTGAGACCGCGCGGACGCTCAACCACCGCCCCGCGGTTATTCAAGGCGGGGCGTACACGTGCGGCGCCCAGTCCGGCCTGGACATGGGCGATGCTCTGATGTGGAGCTACTCACGCAACTACACAAGCCTCCTTGCCGAAGACCTGTGGCACTCCTCGGGTGTGACGCCGTCCGAGATCGACTTCGCGGAGATTTACGACTGTTTCAGTAGTGTTGTTTTGATCGGTCTGGAAGGGCTTCGCCTGGCCGAACGCGGCGCGGCGGGTGCGATGGTGCGCTCCGGCGCGACTGCACTCGACGGATCGCTGCCGGTCAACACACATGGGGGACTTCTCTGTGAGGGATACCTCCATGGCATGAACACCGTCGCTGAAGCGACGCTGCAAATCCAGGGTCGCGGTGAGGCGCGACAGGTCCCACGTGCACGGCGTTGTGTCGTCACGTCCGGTGCGCTGATGGATGGATCCGCGATGGTGTTGGTTGCGGGTTGACGTGCCGGCAGAACCGATCGGCTTCATCCCCCTCGCGTGGATGCCGATAGTGAAGCCTGGTGGGCGGAGATCGCGGCCGATCGTTTCACGATCCCCATATGCGACGCGTGCGGGCGACGCTTCTTTCCGCCGATGCCGACGTGTCCGTACGACGGCTCCCGGGCGGTCAGCCTCGCGCCGGCTCGGCGCCAGGGTGTTGTCTACTCATGGATCACCGTCAATCGCGCGTTGCACCCCGCGTTCGTGGCTGATGTGCCCTACGTGATCGCGACCGTGGATCTCGCCGACGGCGCGAGGATGTTCGGTCGGTTGTTCATCGACAGCGGCGACGTGACAGCTGGCATGCCGGTGGAGGTCCATTTCTACACTGCGGCGGCTCGCGCCTCGTCGGTTTCAAGGCCGAAACGGAGCCCGCGCCATGAGCGAACCGCTGCAACTCGCGATACCCGCCCACTTCCGCGGGCAGCTCGAGGGACTGCTTCCCCGAGACGTGACGGTAGCGTGGTTCGCGGACGCGACTGATTGCATGACCGCCGTGGCCGACGCCGATATCCTCTGGGTCGGCATGGGCATGTGGGACGACGTGATTGCCGACGCACTGCACGCGGGTCCTCGCCTTCGCTGGATTCATACGCACGGCGCGGGCACCGAACGCCACCCGCTTGCCCTGTATCGCGAGCGCGGAGTGATCTTCACGAACGGCTCCGGCATCGGGGCAATACCGATTGCCGAGTACGTCGTGCTCGCGATGCTTCGGCAGCCAAGGGGCTGCCGGAATTGGTGAAGGCACAGGAGCAGCGGGAGTGGCGACGCAACGCCGCCGGCTCCGGCGAGCTCTTTGGCAGCGAGGCGTTGATCATCGGGTACGGGGCGATCGGCAAGGCGATCGGCGCCCGGCTGCTTCCCTTGGCGTGAATGTCACCGCGGTGCGCGGCGTCCGGCAGGCGAACCCGGGGTGATAGGCGCCGACGAGTGGCGCCCGCGCCTTGCGTCGTTTGATTGGATCGTCCTCTCCGTCATCCTCAACAGCGAAACCCGGCACATGATCGGAGCCGCCGAGCTTGCGCGCATGCGTCCGTCTGCCTGGGTCTTCAACATCTCGCCGGCGAAACATCGACCAGAGCGCGTTGACTGACGCACTGAAAAGCGGTGCGATCGGCGGTGCATATCTGGACGTCACCGAGCCGGAGCCGCTCCCGAAGGAGGACGAGCTCTGGGAGCTCGACAACGTGATCATCACACCGCACTCCTCGTGGACGTCGCCCCACTTCGACCGCCGCAGCGCTCAGCTGTTCCTCACGCTCCTGGATCAGTTTCGCGCCGGTGAGGAGATGTCAATCAGGTCGACCTCGAGCGCGGCTACCGGGTCACCTAGGCATCGCAGTGGTGGCGGCAATCGACCGGCAACTCGATCCCGTGGCGCAGTTCCGCCTCGACGGTCACGTTGCGCTGGTCACCGGCGCCAGCAGTGGTCTGGGGCGACGATTCGCACAGGTGCTTCGAGCTGCCGGCGCCGACGTGGTCGTCAGTGCGCGAAGGCTGGACGTCTCCGGGAGCTTGCAGCGGACGACGCGCACGTCCATCCGGTAATGTGCGATCTCTCGGATCCACACCAGGGCGATCGTCTCGTTGAGCAGGTCATCAGACGTGCGGTCGTGTCGACATCGTTGTCAACAACGCTGGGTTAGACGATCTCGGACCGCCGTTGACAGAATCGGTTGAGCTCTTTCAGAGCGTGGTGACGCTCAACCTTGTCGCCCCCTTTGTCGTCGCGTGCGCAGCTGCGCGCTGGATGCTGCGCGAGGGCGTTCAGGGATCGATCGTGAACATCGCGTCGATCCTCGGCGTCGTCGGTATCGGCAGCGTCCCCGAGGCCGGGTATGCCGCATCCAAAGGGGAACTCGTCAACCTCACGCGCGAGCTCGCGGCACAGTGGGCCGCCGATGGCATTCTTGTGAATGCTCTCGCGCCGGGCTTCTTTCCGACCGATCTGACAACGGACATGTTCGACACCGAGCGTGGTGCCGCGTATCTGCGCCGGCGAACCCCGATGCGCCGCGGGGGTGAGCCGCACGAGCTCGACAGTGCGCTGCTGTTCCTCGCCAGCGACGCAAGCTCGTACGTCACCGGCCAAGTCGTCGTCGTCAACGGCGGATGGACGGCGATCTGACGCCATGACAACGCACACCTCGTCACGCGTCGACACCAAACAGTCGCCAGCCGGTACGCCTTCAGGAAAAATAAACTACATGGATCGCGCTGACAAACACGACGATGGGCGCGTTACTGGCGACGATCGACGCCTCGATCATGCTGATCGCAATGCCGGACATTTTCCGGGGCATCGGCCTGGATCCATTGCTCCCGAGCAACAGTTTCTACCTGCTCTGGATGATCCTGGGATATCTCGTCGTCAGCAGCGTGCTCGTCGTCAGTTTCGGCAGGCTCGGCGATCTCTTCGGTCAAGTCCGCATGTATACGTTGGGGTTTGCCGTCTACACCATTGCCTCGCTCATCCTCTCCGTGACATGGCTCACTGGGACCGAGGGAGCGCTGTTTCTCGTGGTCATGCGCATGGTGCAGGGTATCGGTGCTGCGTTCATCATGGCCAACTCGGCCGCGATCCTGACTGACGCCTTCCCACCGCATCAGCGCGGACTTGCGCTTGGCTGCAACAACGTCGCCGGCATCCGGGGAACGTTCCTCGGCCTCGTGCTCGGCGGCGTCCTCGCGCCGATCAACTGGCGCCTCATGTTTCTCGTCTCCGTGCCCTTCGGCATTGCCGGCACGCTGTCGGCCTGCTACCGGCTGCGGGAGTCGGGTGTCCGCACCAGTGTCGGCATCGACTGCTCGGCAACGTGACATTCGCCGCCGGCCTTGTGCTCGTGATGATCGGGATCACCTATGGCATCCAGCCGTATGACGGGCACGACACGGGATGGGCAAGTCCCTATGTCCTGACGAGATCATCCGGGGTGTCGCTCTCCTGATCGTCTTCGCGATCGTCGAGCTGCGTATCCCGAACCCGATGTTCAGGCTGGAGCTGTTCCGTATGCGCGCGTACACCGCGGGAGTGCTGTCGAGCTTTCTCTCAGCGCTGGCACGGGGTGGCCTGATGTTCATGCTCATCATCTGGCTGCAGGGAATCTGGTTACCACAGCACGGGTACGACTATGCGAACACGCCCTTGTGGGCAGGGATCTACATGCTCCCGCTCAGCGTCGGGTTCCTGGCCGCAGGGCCGGCGTCCGGCATCCTGTCGGACCGCTCGGGTCACGACCGTCTGCAACCGGCGGGATGATCGGCTCTGCTGTGAGCTTCGGGCTGCTGCAGGTGCTGCCGATCAACTTTCCCTACTCGGCATGGCGTGCTGCTCCTGCTCAACGGGCTCTCCATGGGAGCCTTCGCCTCGCCCAACCGCGCGGGCGTCATGAACAGCCTGCCGACCCAGCACCGCGGCGCCGGCGCGGGCATGCAGATGACCTTTCCGAATTCGGCGCAAGTCCTGTCCATCGGCGTCTTCTTCACGCTCATGATCATCGGGTTGTCGGCTACGCTTCCCGGGACGCTCAACTCAGGCCTGCTGAGCACGGCGTGCCCGCGGCCGATGCCGCGCGGGCGCCAACCCTTCCGGTTTCCATCCTCTTTGCCGCATTCCTTGGCTACAACCCGGTCCAGTCGCTCCTCGGTCCTGCAGTCATCGGACATCTCAGCGCTGCGAACGCCTCGGTGCTCACCGGTAGTTAGTTGTTCCCGAACCTGCTATCCGTGCCGTTCAGCTCGGGTCTGCACGTCGCTTTCACGTTCTCAGCGGCCGTCTGCTCATTGCCGCAGCGGCGTCCTGGTCGCGCGGCCGTAGCTCGACCGCGTCGCGTAGTCCGCACGTGACGCAGCCGAGGCGGTGACGATTCCGGAGGTGCCGTGATTCCATGACCCAGACCGAATTCCCTCGCTTGTTCTCACCGCTGCAGATAGGAAATTTCACGATACGCAACCAACTCGTGAACACGACACACGGGCACTGCGCTGGGGGAAGCGCGAATCTTCGCTATTTGCAAGAGCGCGCTCGCGGCGGCGTTGGCTTCATGGGACTGCATGGATCCGATGGGATCTTCGGGTGCGCGGTTGGGCCCGGCGGTCACGCCGCAACGCCGGACTGGGATGGCAAGGCACCGTCGCCGGTGACAGCCGAAGGGGTTGCCTTCTATGACAACCGCGTCATCCCCTATCTGCGCAAACGCGCAGAAGTGATACATGCAGAAGGCGCAGCCTGTTACGCGCAGATGTATCACCTTGGTGCCGCTCCGCATGCGCAGCGTCTGTATCCAGCGCTCGCGCCGTCTGCAGTTGCCGACCCGTACGACTCGCTCATGCCGCATCCCCTGACGAGCGGCCAGATCGACGAGCTTGTGTTTGCGTTTGCGCAGGGGGTTCGAAGGATCAAGGAAGCTGGGCTCGACGCTGCTGAGATCCATGGCGCGCATGGGTATCTCGTTCACGAGTTCTTCTCTCGTACTTCAATCGACGCTCCGACCAGTGGGGCGGCAGCCGCGAGAATCGCGTGCGCTTCGTCCTGACGGTGATCGCCGAAGCACGCAAGCTTGTCGGTCCTGACTTCCCTATCGGCATCCGGGTGGGGCTTGACGGCGATGGGCACCACAACGGTCTCACGATCGATGAGCTCGCGGAGATCGGCGCGCTGCTCTCCGACCACGTCGCATACATCAGCGTGAGACGGCGGCAGCTACTTCGGGATTCGGTGGCGGGCTCGAGGACCCCCGCGTCCGTTCGGACCCCTGGTGTGCCAAGAGAACTCCGGCTTCAGTGTGCCGATGGCCGCCGCGATGAAACAGAAGGTCGCATGCCCCGTCATCGTGACCGGTCGGATCGCGGACCTGTCCATTGCCGAGGGAATTCTCGCCGATGGCGCGGCCGAGGTGCATGATCGGCATGGTCCGCGCACTCGTGGCCGATCCCGAGCTGCCGCGCAAGGCGCTCGAGGGTCGCGCCGGCGAAGTTCGCATGTGTCTCGGATTGTCTGAATGTCACTACATCGGCCGGCGCCGGCTCTGGGTCCCCATGACCTGCGCTGTCAACGCGGCGGCGGCGCGCGAGGCGGAGATGGACATCGTTCGCACCGAGACCCCCAAGACCGTGCTCGTCGTCGGGGCGGGCCCGGCCGGACTTGAGGCCGCCCGCGTCGCGGCGTTGCGCGGCCACAAGGTCTTCCTCTGTGATCGTGAACGCGCCATCGGCGGCACGGTACGCATCCTCGCCATGGATCCGAATCGGCGCAACCTCCGAGGACGACGCCGTGTTCTTCGAGACTGAACTGAAGAAGCTCGACGTCGAGATGCTCCTCGGCCACGAGGTCAACGCAGAGGTGGTACTCGAGTTCGCTCCCGACGCCGTGGTCATCGCGACCGGCGGCACACCACTGATCCCTGACGTGCCCGGGATTGACCAGCTGTCGGTCGTCACCGGGCTCGACGTCCTGCGCGGCACCGCCAGTGTCGGGCCACGCGTCATCGTGGTCGGCGGTCTGACCGTCACATTGCCGCGCCGACGATCGCCGAGTTCCTCGCCGACAAAGGCAGCAACGTCGAGTACGTCAGCGAGCATCTCGATTTCGCGCACGGCGCAGAGGACGGCACCCGATTGCCGCTGATGCATCGCATGCTGAACAAGGGCATCACGTTCTCGGCACTCCACAGGCTGGAGCGCGTGGAAGGCGACACTGCCGTCCTGCTCAACACCTTCACCCGCGCTGAACGTCGAGTTGAGGGCGCCACGGTGGTGCTCGCCTGCGGTCTGGTGCCGAACGATCAGCTCGAGCGGGAATTGCGCGGCAAGGTCGCCACGGTGCACGTCATCGGAGATAGCCTGGCACCACGAAGGATCATGCACGCGACCGTTGAAGGCGCCCGCGCCGGCCAGGAGGCGATCTGACCCCGGGAGTCAGTGGTCTCGCCGGGATCAGCTCGCGAGGACGCGAAGGAACGCGATCGCTTAGACGGCGGCGGTGACCCCGCTCGGCGTGGTCGGCGAGTACGGCGTTGGGATCTCCGAGTACACGTTGCGCACAAAGCCGGTCCACGTGGCGTGTATACGCTTTGACCGCTCGCTATTGGCGGCACCGAGCGCCTTGTACTCCGGAGTGTCCAGCGCGTCGGGGTTGGTCATCTCATAGATGGTCAGGTACTTCGGCTCACCGACCACTGCAGTGAAGCGGCGGCAGGAGATGAAGCCTGGGCACGCAAGGCGCTTCGGAACGTGATCGGTGTCACACCAGTCGTTGAACTCCGCCTCCTCCTCGGGCGCCATACCCATCATCGCGAACAGCAGCGCGTGCGACCTCGGGCTCAAGTTCGGGCGGTCGGAGCCCGGCTCGGTCGGGGAGTAGGGGGTGGAGATCTCGGTGAGAATTGCGCACCAGCTTCAGCCAATTGTTGTGCAGACGCCGACCGCGTTCGTCGTTGTTGGTCGCAAACGCCTTGTACTCAGGACGCTCCAGCGCGGCCGGCGTCTCCATCTCGTACATCGTCAGGTATTTGGGCTCGCCCTTGACAGCGGTGTACCGACGGCAGGCAACGAAGCCCGGAATAACGAGACGCTCCGGAACGTGTTCGTTGTCGCTCCACTCATTGAACTCCTCCTCCTCCTCGGGCGGCGTTTCTATCAGTGCGACCAACAGTGCGCGCGATTTCGCATCACTCACAGTCGAGGTTCCTCCGTGTTACCACTCTCGTCATGCTTATGTCCTAGGACCGGTGCCGTTTACCGGCGTTTTGAGGGAACCACCCCCGAGGTACTCGTGCAGGATCGTTGTCTTGTCAATCCCACCGTCGGCACTCGAAAATGTCTTGACGATCCTTCCCTGCTCGAATGTGCGCCTCATCAACCAGCGGCAGCACATATTCGACGTTCTGCTCGGTGATGAGGAGCGTGAGATCGTCCTCCAGACCTCCTGATCCGCCTCGGCAACTTGCTGAATCATCCGCGGAGCAAGGCCAATCGACGGCTCGTCCAGCAGCAACAGCTTCGGCGTCCGCATCAGCACCTTCGCGATCGCGAGCATCTGCTGCTCACCGCCGGAGAAGAAACTCGATGACAGCAGCGCTCGCCGCGCCGCCAGTGCCGGAAACCGTGTGAACATTCTGGTCGATACGCTCGTACACGACCTGGCGCGAGACCCCCGCGTGGTATGCGCCCAGACGCAGATTCTCCTCGACGGTCTGGTGGTAGAAGAGGCCCCGCGACTGCGGCACGAGGCCGACTCCGAGCCGCACGACCTTCTCGGTGCGCATGCGCTTCAGTGACTGCCCGTTCCAGCGCAACTCGCCACCGTACGTGTCGACGGTGCGGAGAATGGTGTTGACCAGCGTCGACTTGCCGGCACCATTCCTGCCGAAGATCGCGACCCTGCGACCCGTTGGGATCGACAGGTCGAGATTCTCGATAGCGACGCAGCTTTCCGTAGCCCGCGGACAGTCCCGGCGATCTCCAGCATGCGGGCTCATACCTCCTGGGCCGCTTGACCCAGGTACGCACTCTGCACGCCGGCGTGGTCGCGGACCTCGTCCGGCTTGCCCGTGACGATGCAGCGCCCGGTGTCCATCGCCGTCACCAAGTGTCGCACCAGCCGAACACGATCGGCACGTTGTGCTCGACGAGGATGATCGTGATCGGCGAGGCGGAGGCGGACTGCAGGCTGCGCAGCTGACCCATCATCGCCTCGGCGGCCGACAGCTCCAAGACCCGACGTCGGTTCATCGAGCAGGATGATGGCGGGATCCATCACCAACGCGCGAGCCAGCTCCACCTTGCGGAGGTCGGCGAAGCGCCAGTGCGCTCCGCTTTGGTCCGTGGGTTCGCCGTGTACCCCGCGCGCTCCAGCGCGGCGAGGCTCTGATCGCGCGCCCAGCGCTCCGAGCGGCTCACGCTTGGCAGGCGCAGCGCGGCACTCAGCGGTCCGGCCACGCGTGAACGAATGCAGGCCGAGGCATGACGTTCTCGGTCGCGGAAAGCGATGGGACGACCAGCGGATTCTGGAAGGTGCGCAGCGATCCCGGCGGCCGTGAGAGAGGTACGTGCCGATGCGTCCCTTCCCCAGCACCTGCAGGTCGCCGACCTTGAGGTTTCCCGAGAAGAGCGTGGTCACGCCGGTCATCGCGTTGAGCGCCGTCGTCTTGCCGGCGCCGTTTGCCCCGATGAGCCCGTGCAGGTTGCCGCTCGAGACCTTGAAACTGAGCCCGTCGAGCGCGGCGAGGCCGCCGTATTTCACCACCACCTGGTCGAACACGACCGCGCACTGCGCGTCCAAGGACATGCCCGTTCGTGCACGCTCGCCTTGGGGAGCATCGCCGCAGTTCGCGCGACGGGCTGCCGCATCTGTTGTGCCGGCTCGCGTCCATCGGTGATCAGACCGCCGGCCACCCGCGCGACCCGCGCCGAACCGGTCACCCATGGCGGAGCGACCGAGCCGACGCGACGTCCGAACCACGACGCAAGGTCCGTGAACAGTCCCGCGAGACCTCGCGGCGCAAACGACAGCACTGCAAGCAGCAGCACCCCGTAGACGATCTGCAACTCGTTGGCGAGCCCACGGAGAAACTCGGCAAGCGCAATCAGGACGAGCGGTCCGAGCACCGATCCGAGCACACTGCCGAGCCCGCCGATGGCTACGTATGCGAGTTGAGAGACCATCGTCGCGGTGGTGAACTGATCGGGGCTGATCGCGCCTTCGACGAACGCGTATAGGATGCCGCCGGTCGCACCGAGCGCGGATCCGAGGGCGAAGGTCGAGGTCTTGAGACGGAGCAGATCGATGCCGTTCGTCTCGGCGAGCATCTCGCTGTGGCCCATAGCGCGCCAGGCGCGCCCCACGCGTGAGCGTGTCAGGCTCTGGACGAGGATGACCACCACGGACGCGGTGACGATGGCGATAACGGTCCAGAGCGTCAGCGTGAGCTGAATCCCGAACACATCCGGAATGGGGACGGCGAACCCATAGCCCGAACCGAATAAGCTGCCGCCGCTCTCGAGGACGGCGACGATCGCGAGCAAGCAGACCAAGCGTGACGAGCGCGAGATAGAACCCGGCGAGACGCAGCGCGAGCGTTCCGAGGACCCATCCGATCGCCCAGCTCACGGCGATGATCACCGGTATCGCGACCAGCAGCGGCACGTTGTTGTTGAGCATGATCGTCACGCCGTACGCGCCGACGGCCAGGAACGCCGGAGTCGACAGCGCGAAGAGCCGCGCGTTCCCCATCAACAGATTGAGACCGACGGCGACCACGATCGCGACCGCGATCCGCGGAGAGGACGAACTGCGGATACGGCGGGAAGGCCGCGATGACGATGAAGCGCCACCGCGATGCCGACCACCAGCGAAAGGATCAGTCGACGCACGATGCCCTGCTCACAAGCGTCCGGAGCTGGCTCGAGCCGAACAGGCCGGTGGGCTTCGCGAGCAGCACGACGAGCAGCACCGCAAAGGAGGCGATGTCGCTCCACGCCGCGCCGGCAATCGTGGTCGCGAACACCTCGAGCACGCCGAGGAACAGCCCCCCGAGCATCGCCCCGATCTCGCTGCCAAAGCCTCCGAGCGCGGCCGCGACGAAGCCGGTGAAGAGCACGTTCGCACCCATCGTCGGCGTGACGCCGGCCAGCGGCGCAAGGAAGATCCCACCCAGCGCGGTGAACGCGCCGGCCACGCACCAGCTCAAGGCGAGCGTCCGCGGCACGCGAATGCCGGAAAGTGCCGCGAACTCCGCATTCTCCGCCACGGCGCGAATCGCCCGGCCCATCATGGTCCGGCGCAACCAGTACGAGAGCGCCGCCGTAGACACCAGGAGCACGAGCAGCGCGACAAGCAGGTTGTCGGCCACCGTGCCGCCGAGGAAGTTGACGACGTTGTTGCCCACGACCCACACCGGCACGGCATACGCGATGTCGGTGTAGTGGAGCAGCGCGAGGTTCTGAATGATGATGCTCAGCGCGAAGGTCGACATCACCACGATCAGCTCCGATGCCCCTCGGAGCAGATACCGGGTGATCGCGAAGAACACGATCCCCAGAGCCGCCCCGGCGACCAGCGCCGCCAGGAGCAGGATCACCGAGTTGGCATGCCGCGCCACGAGCTCGACATACGCATAGCCCGCGACGGTCATGAACTCGCCCTGCGCGAAGTTCACTGCGCCGGTCGTGCGCATGATGACGACGATGCCGACTGCCACCAACCCGTAGATAGCACCGGTCCCGATGCCACCCACGAGCAATGGGGCAATCGCCGGAAAGCTCGCCACCATCACCCTGCGAGCCCCCGGACTCGCAGGTGGCGATGATGCGTCGCCGCCATGATCATCACGCGGCAGGAGTGGGTGTCGCCGCAGGAGATGGTGTCGGCGTTGCAGTCACGACGTTCGGGGTCAGGGTCGTGGTCGATGGTGCCCCTTGCAACACGACGTACTGTCCGTTCTGGACCTGGAGCGGGAGCACAGTTGTATTGCCCTGGTGCTGTGTCGCAGTGAAGCTCAGCGGTACGCCGACCGGGAACGCGTAGGGGAACGCCCCATTGACACCGGCGACGAACTTGTTGAGCTGATCGAGCTGCTGGTCCACCCCGTCACGGGTCGGGTTCTTGCCGTCCTTCTCGATCGCGTAAGCCAGCGCGTACATGTCCTCGTAACCCTCGAGCACGAAGTAGTTTGGCATCCCCGCGGGGGCCGGGTTGAACTCCGAACCAAACTCAGCGAGGAAGTTGCTCATCGGGGGAGTTGTCGCCGAGAGGAGCTGCGTCGCATATTCCCAGAAGGAGTACACGCCGTTTGCGAATCCGCCGGCGAGCGAGATCAGCTGCGGCGTCGTCTGCGATGCATCGGCGATCAGCGGGACGGTGATCCCTGCCTGGCGGAGTTGCTTAACGAAGGTACCGCCGCCACCGATCGTGAAGATGAGGTCAGGCGTCGGGCTCATCTGTTTGATCGCCTGAACCTGGCTGGTGAAGTCTGTCGCCGTTGTGGACGCGGTCGTCTCACCGACAACGTTGATGCCGGCAGTCTCCATTGCGGGCTTTAGCAAGGCGTATTCCGACGTCGGGAACGCCCCGTTTGTCACGAGAAAGCCGACATTGCTCGCGTTCAGATACTTCACGAGGTTGACGTACTCCGACACCAGCGATGGGACCGGCACGCCGGTGCCGAGGTAGACCCACTTGTTGAACGGGGCGAGAATCCGCGGGTCAGCCGCTGCGGTGACCATGAACGGGATCCCGGTTGACTTAACTTCGGGAAGCACCGGGATGGTGGCGTCCGAGGTCGAGCACTCGATCAGCACGAACGGATTGTCCTCGTCAAGAAGCTTGCGCATCGCCGAGACACCGCCGTCCGCTGAGCCCATCGAGTCCTCGGTGGTCAGCACGAGCTTGCGCCCGTTGATGCCTCCGTGCGCATTGATCTCCGAGATGGCCATACGGACACCCAACCGTCCGCCCAATCCGACGGTGGTGTTGACGGTCAGGTCGGCCTCCATCCCGATGTTGATGCCCGTTGTGGTGACGCCGGGTGCCCGACGCCCCGTTTCCTCCTCCGGTTGAGCCCCCCGCCAGCACGCCCCGACGAGGTGGCGAGAGCTACCGGCATCACTACGCGAGAGCTTCCACCTTGTCTTCTCCTTTGCGGGTACGAGGGGGCAATGCAACTGGCTGGTCAGAACCGTTGTCACGTCAGGCACCTCCGATGGCAACAGGCGATAGCGGTGCTGTCAGCACACTCTTCGCAAATAGCTCAATGGCCCGAACCTGGCGCTCAAACGCGAGGCCGGGAAGATAGAGACGCGCGATGAGGGTCGTGTCATCGCCGAAATGGTCTCTGAAGGCATCGACCCACTCGGCCGCGCGCGCGGGATCGCCGGCGATGATGGAGCTGCGATAGCGATCGATCTGTTCGCGCGTCGCGACGCCTGGCACTGCCGGCGCGGTCTGACCTTTCGCATCGCCCATCTGCGCCAGCTGCGCGGACATGAATGGAGATGCGGGAGTGCTTCCTCGAACGCATCGCGATCATCAGTAATGTGGAACGCCTGGTGAAACGTGAAGCTGAACTTGTCGGGGTCACGTCCAGCTGACCGCACAGTCGCTAGCGCCAGCTCCTTCCGCCGATCGGCTTCTTCGTACCCCGGGAACGGAACGATATAGCCGTCGCCCAGTCGCGCAGCTCGCCGGATGCCCGGATCCGTATACGCGCCCATGAGTATCTGGACACTCGGCCGCTGCACCGGCTTGGGTGTGACGTACAGATCCTTATACGTGTGGAACTCGCCCTCGAAAGTGAAGGGCTCGTCACCGAACGCACCCCGCACACCCGGACGCATTCGGAGAGCTGATGCGCGCGGGTATCCCACGAGGGGGCGAACACGTCGAACTCCTCCCGTCGCCATCCCGTGCCGACGCCCAGAATGAGCCGTCCGCCGGAGATTTGGTCGATTGTGGCCGCCTCTTCGGCGAGGTGCACCGGGTCGTACAGCGGCGCGAGCATGATCTCCTGTCCGACCTCGAGCCGCGTCGTCACCGCAACCGCCGCGGCTGCGAAGGTGAGCGGTGCGCTCATGTACCCGTCCGGAAAGAAGTGGTGTTCCGGCGTCCAAACGGAGTCAATCCGAGATCCTCGGCAAGCCGGCAAAGTCGGAGCGCTTCGCTGTAGAGGTCAGTCCAGGTCCGGCGATCGCCGGCAACCGTCTGACAGGTGATGAGCCCCAGCCCGATCCTCATGATCGTGGGGCTTCGCGGCACTTGGCCGTGCCGTTTGCCCCCTGCCGGCCACCCATTCGCACGGACACGTCCCGTGCGAATCCTCCCGAGCGGCCACGAGTAGTCATACCGTCCACCTCTGGCCCTTGTTATTGGGCTAATTCAGACCTTCGAGTGCGCGGACGTTCAGTGCGTCGAAACTCGCGGACATACGCCGCTGTCCTCTTCCGTCGGCATGAGATACGGCGGGCGATTGCGCCGCTGCCGAGGCCCAGGACCTTGATCGCCATCTTCACCCAGCGTGCTGTCGACGGGCCGACCGCGAAACGATGTTGCTGAAACGCTGGACGTTCTTCGTCGCTTCCGACACCTTTGCGAGATCGCCGGCTTCGTAGCCGTCTGCGATCTGCTGGCAGAGATTCGGAATGATGTTGTTCTCGGCGAGAAGCGCGCCGGCCGCGCCAAGCGTGGCCACCTCAACCAGCTGGGCGACACCCGTGTAGAGCTCCACTGACTTGGGAAGCGTGTCTCGCAACTGGATGAAGTTGCCGTTTTCGCCCCCATGCATCGATCGCGCAGATCTGCTCGTACCGTCCACACAGCTCCTTGAGGAAGGCCGGCGTTGCCATGTAGCCGGCGTAGAGGTGGATCGAGATCGCAACCGGGTGGTTGATCTTGTCGAGCAGCTCCTTCCAGTACGCCTCCTGCTCGCGCTGGGTGGGGATCATGCCGTGGCCGCCGTCGAGCTGATACACTGCACGACGTCGACGCCCGCGGCGACGGCCTCCTTTGCCACTTCATACATCGCGGCCGCTGAGCGCGACTTGCGGGGGTTGGCGTAAAGCGGAACCTTGCCCTTGGCAACGTTGACACCCACGTCGTAGACCTGACGCAGCTCTTTCGGCGTGAGAACATGGCCTTCGCCTTCCCCACCGCTCCCAAGATAGATGCCGTTCCGTGCGTCTACGAGGCGCTGGAGGTGCTTGCGCAGCCCGTCGTCATCGAGCGATCCGTCCTCGTTGAAGATCGTCGCGGACATGCAGAACATCGTGAGTGGCTGATTCCCCATGACTACGCACCTCCTCGGAGCGACGCCCCCCCGACTGTCAATCAATCAAATGGGCTTCTTCAACGGAGCCCCGGAGCCTCGATTTCGGGTAGGTTAGGGACTGGGCATCGAACTGTCAAGGGCATATTCGTAGAACATTGGCTCATGGATCCAAATACGCGATGCCTGATTCATCTTTTCCGAAAATGCCTTCCAACTTCTCGCCATTTGTGGTCTTCATAGCTGATTCTGGCGCAGAGATGGCGCTGGCTCGTGCGGCGTCCTTTCCCAACCATCCCCGAGCCATCTCGCTACGCCAGCCATTGCTATCGGGCGGACTACTCGGAGTCGATCCTGCGTTGGACCTGATCGGCGAGGGCAGCGAACGCCGGAGTTGGGATCCCGTGCGTGCGGCCGCAACGGAGGACCGGTTCCGTGATAGCTGTGAACTCGTTCTTGTTCCCGAGCCGAATGTCACGCTCGAGCGAACTGGACATCGCGTCCGGCATTGCGGCCTGGAAGCGTTCGTCGAGATCGCCATCTTCGATGCCGGCGCCTTCGGCTTGCGCGACCGTCCACGTCTCGCGCAGCGCGGCTGAGATCAGTGGGGCCAGCCGTGGGTCTTGACGAGCCACGCCGATCGGTCCCATCACGATCGACGTTGCCAGAGCCATGGGCGCGAGCAGGTAGAGCTTCCCCCAGAGCACCGTCGCGTCGTTCGGAACAAGACGGACACCGAGCCCCGCCTTGCGGAGCCTGGCTACCAACGCTTCCTCGTCTGCGGACGCCGGATCGATAGCCAGGGTCAATTCCGCGAAACCGGATCGATGCGTGATGGCGCCGGGCGCCGTCCGTTCTGAGGCAACGCGAATGCTTGCGGCGATCACCCGCGCCCCGACGAATCGTGATCGCAGGAAGTCCACATGATCGATTCCGTTGAGCAACGGGATGATCAGCGCGCTGCCGACCAGATCCGGCGAGATCGCCTCGGTCGCGGCCACCAGCTCCGTCGCCTTGACCGTGACCCACAGGACATCGCAGGGACCAGTGAGCGCCGCACTCGCCGGGACGGAAACATCGAAATCCCCGAAACCGGCGCTCGTGACGGTGATCCGGCCGGGGTAGAGATTCGCGGATTCCGGACGAACTACCCCAGCGACGTCTGCGCCCGAACGCGCGAGGAGTGCGGCGATGAGACCACCGACGCCCCCCAGTCCGACTATCACGTGTCGAGGCTCAGCGGCCGGAGGGGACGCACTCATTGTGCCGGTGTGCCGTGAATCATGCTGGGATCCGTTCGCCACGGAGGCGCGTCGATGGCAATGCTCTCGGTGAGGCCCCAATCGAGGACGACGACGGATCCGGTGATCGGCTGCGCACCTTCTGATGCGAGGAATGCGACCGCGTGCGCCACCTCGTCGGGACGCGTGCGGCGGCCGCCCTCCGGAAGGGTCCGGATCATTGCAGCGACGGCGTCAGTGGAATACAGATCCGTCATCGCAGTCTCGGATGTGTAGCCCGGGGCGACTGCGTTCACCTGAATGTTCATCGGAGACAGCTCGATCGCCGCCTGTTTTGTTAGCCCGTGCAGCGCGGCTTTGGACGCGCAATAGGGTGCGCGATTGCCGAACCCTTTGATACCGGAAACCGAGCCGATATTGATGATGCGTCCGCCACCCTGGTCGCGCATCAAAGGAATGACGTGTTGAATGCACATGAATGCGCCGCGCACATTCACCGCGAGCACATGGTCCCACTCCTCTTCAGTGACGCTGACAATCGAGCCAATCTGCCGGATCCCCGCGCTGTTGATGAGCACGTCAACGCGGCCGGCTGCGTTGCGGACTGTCGCGAACATCTCGCTGATCTGCGCCGACGAGGCGACATCGACGTGGCACGTGAGGCACGCTGCACCAAGATCGCCGACCTCAGCGGCAGCCAACTCGAGTGCCTCGTCGACAATGTCCGCGAGGATCAACGAGAACCCGTCGCGAGCAAAACGCAACGCGCACGCCCGCCCGATGCCATTCGCGGCGCCGGTGATCAGGGCCCATCGTCGTCCGTCCATCGGTCCGAAAATCTACCACGCGTCTCCGCGCGCTCGTGCGGCGTGACCGGTCGGCGCGCACTCGACCGCGCCCGAGTCTCTGACTAAGATGTCACCGTGGCTTCAGTGCTGCTGTCGCGAGCAGATCTCAACTTCATGCTGTACGAGTGGCTCGACGTCGAGTCACTGACCACGCGGGATCGCTACGCTCAGCACGCGCGCCCCACATTCGACGCTGTCCTTGAACTGTCAGAACGCATCGCCACGGACCAGTTCGCAACGCACAATCGTCTGAGCGACTCGCACGAGCCCATCCTCCAAGACGGCACGGTGCGATTGATCCCCGAGATCAAGGTGGCCCTCGAAGTCTTCGCTCGCACCGGGCTCATCGGGGCGAGCATGGACGAGAGCGTTGGCGGCATGCAGCTGCCCCACGTCGTCACCTCTGCGTGTTTCGCGTGGTTTCAAGCAGCAAACATCGCAACGTCGGCGTACCCGTTCCTCACAGTCGCTAACGCGAACCTATTGCTGACATACGGCACTCCGGCGCAAATTGAGAGCTATGTGCTCCCCATGGTCGAGGGCCGTTTCTTCGGCACCATGTGCCTCTCCGAGCCGCAGGCCGGCTCGTCGCTGGCCGACATCACCACCCGGGCCGAACCGCAGCGCGACGGCACCTACCGCCTGATCGGGCAACAAGATGTGGATCTCCGGCGGCGACCACGAGCTCAGCGAGAACATCGTGCACCTGGTGCTGGCCAAGATCCCGGGCGGCCCGCCAGGCGTCAAGGGCATCTCGCTGTTCATCGTCCCGAAGTTCCTCTCGACGACGACGGCAACGCTGGTCGAGCGCAACGACGTCGTGCTGGCCGGCCTCAACCACAAGATGGGCTACCGCGGCACCGTCAACACGCTGCTGAACTTCGGCGAAGGCACATACACCGCCCGGCGGCAAGGCCGGAGCCGTCGGCTACCTCGTCGGCGAGCCGCACCAGGGCCTGGCCTACATGTTCCACATGATGAACGAGGCCCGCATCGGCGTCGGTCTCGGCGCCGCGGCGCTCGGCTACACCGGCTACCTCAAGTCGCTCGAGTACGCCCGCGAACGCACACAGGGCCGCCCGCGGTCGCAAGGACCCGTCCGCGCCGCAGGTGCCGATCATCGAGCACGCCGATGTCCGGCGCATGCTGCTGGCGCAGAAGTCCTACGTCGAAGGCGCGCTGGCGCTGGTCCTCTACTGCGCCGGCTGCGTGGACGACGAGAAGCACCGCTGCGACTGAGCAGGATGCGCGCGACGCGCAATCTGCTGCTCGATGTGCTCACGCCGATCGCCAAGAGCTGGCCGTCGCAGTGGTGCCTGGAGGCCAACAATCTCGCCATCCAGGTCCACGGCGGCTACGGCTACACCCGCGACTACGACGTCGAGCAGCACTACCGCGACAACCGGCTCAACCCGATCCACGAAGGCACGCACGGCATCCAGGCGCTCGACCTGCTCGGACGTAAGGTCGTCATGCAGGACGGCGAAGGGCTTCACCTCTGGGTGGACGTCGCGAGCGCGACGTTTGCCCGTGCGAAGGCGGTCGGCGGCGAGTGCGCCGAACTTGCCGCCGCCGTCGCAGCGTGTGTCGAGCGTATCGCCGACATGACGAGGCGGGTGTGGGCCACCGGCGACGCGGAGGCAGTGCTCGCTCAGGCGAGCGGTTACCTCGAGGCGATGGGTCACGCGGTCGTCGCGTGGATCTGGATCGAACAGTGGCTCGCCGCCGAGGGCCGCGTCGGCGATTTCTACGACGGAAAACGTCAGGCAGCCCGCTACTTCGTGCGCTGTGAGCTGCCTCGGACGGCGCACCTGCTCGATCTTGTCGAGACTCTCGACCGTACGGCGCTTGACACGAACAAGTCCTGGTTCTGACCCCTGGTCGCCGCTCAGACGTAGAAGCGGCTTACCGTCTGCGCAACGCACACCGGTTTCGCGCTCCCTTCGCATTCCACGGTGACGTCGAGGAGCACCTGCACGCCGCCGTCGATGTCCTCAACGCCGGCGAGTTGCGCGCTTGCGCGAATCCGCGAGCCCGACGGCACCGGCGCAGGGAAGCGGACGCGATTGAGACCGTAGTTGATCGCCATCTTCGTAGCGTCGACTTCGAGCATGCCCTCGCACAGACGGGTGAGGAGCGAGAGCGTGAGGTAACCATGCGCGATGGTGACGCCGAACGGTCCTGACTTAGCGCGCTCCGCGTCGAGGTGAATCCACTGATGATCTTCTGTGGCGTCGGCGAACGTCGCGATACGCTCCTGCGAGACCGTGACCCAGTCCCCATGGCCCAGGTCGTTCTTGAGCTGCGCGCGCAGTGCGTCGATATTCGCGAAAGTCGGCATATCTTTCTCTCCTCTGCCCGTCAACTCAGACGTCGATGGTCGCCATGTCGAAGCTGCGGTTGCCGGCGGTGGCACCAACCGGGATCGCAGTGGCCAGCTCATCGAGATCGCTGCGGTCCAATGTGACATCGATCGCCGCGACATTCTCCTCCAGGTAGCGCACACGTTTCGTCCCCGGGATCGGCACGATGTCCTCGCCCTGGTGCAGGACCCATGCAAGCGCGACCTGCGCTGCCGTGATCCCTTTCCGTCGTGCCACCACCTCGACCGCATCGACGATCGGAAGGTTGCGCGCGAAGTTGTCTGCATGGAATCGTGGGTGACGGCTGCGTCCATCGTCGGGTGTGAACTCCGCCGAGCGAAACCGACCCGTGAGGAATCCGCGACCGAGCGGGCTGTACGGGACGAAGCCAATCCCCAACTCGCGGCAGGTGGGCAGGATCTCGGCTTCGGGGTCGCGGGTCCAGAGCGAGTATTCGCTTTGTAAGGCGCTAATCGGGTGTGTCGCGTGCGCGCGGCGGATCGTCGCGGCAGAAGCTTCCGACAGTCCCAAGTAACGAACCTTTCCCTGGTGCACAAGCTCGGCCATCGCGCCGACGGTCTCCTCGATGGGCACCGTCTTGTCGACTCGGTGCTGGTAGTACAGGTCGATGACTTCCACCCCGAGCCGCTCCAACGACGCTTCACAGCACTGGCGGACGTACTCCGGGTCACCGCGCACGCCTAGGAACTCACGCTGCGCGTTTCGGACGTTGCCGAACTTCGTCGCAAGGACAACCTCATCTCGCCGACGGCCGATCGCCCTCCCAACCAGAATCTCGTTCTTCCACGGACCGTACACATCCGCGGTGTCGAGGAATGTGACACCGAGATCAAGCGCTCGGTGAATGGTGGCGATGGACTCGGTCTCATCGGCGACGCCGTAGGCGTCGGCCATACTCATACAGCCGAGCCCTTCCGCAGAGACAACCAGCCCCTGGCCGAGCGTGCGCATTCTCATGACGTCCCTGCCGTGTTAATTCGTAGCGACTTCCTCTTTATCTTGACTCCAAGCCTCGTAAACGCGGTTTCCTCCGCCTCCGGACAAGATCCTGGGTCAGTCTTGGGAGCGCCTGGCAAGAATACTGACGGCGAGGAGGCGCAGCGCCACGAGGCCGTCCTGGTTGATCAGCTCCGCTCGGGTGCGAACGATACCGCGGTCGGGTTTCGATTCGCGACGCGCGGCTCTCGACGATCGTCGTGCGCAAGTACAGGCTGTCCCCCGGTCGCAGCGGATTCGGCCACCGCAGCTCATCGACACCAGGCGAAGCAAGGCTCGCGACCTTGAAACGTAGTGATCGGCGAAGAGCCGCATCATGATGCCCGCCGTGTGCCAGCCACTCGCGATGAGCCCGCCGAACGGTCCCGTCGCCGCGTACTCGGGGTCGGTGTGGATGCGTTGCGGATCGAATCGCTCCGCGAACTCCCGGATCTCGGTCTTCGGTGACCGTGGCGTAGCCGTACTCGTAGACCGCGCCAGGTGTGTAGTCCTCGAAGTAGCGGTCGTCGATCGGCGTGCGTGAAGTCCGCCTCGCTGAGTGTTCGACTTGCCATCGCGCCCTCAGGATATGGCAGTCGCGAACTCCGACACCATCGCGTTGAAGCGCTCCGTCTCCTCGATGAAGGGCACATGGCTCGAGTGCTCGAACAGCTCGAACCGGGCTCCGGGGATCTGGCTCGCGATGTACTCCCCCGCCTCGGGTGGCGTGAGCTTCGGATCCTTCCCGAATGCGACGAGCGCACGGCACGAGATTTCCGGCAGGAACGGGCGGTAGTCGCGCAACGTCTGGTTGACGAGGATCGTCGAGGCCACTGCCGACGGCACTCGCATGATCTCCTCCACCATCCAGGCGCTCGTCTCGGGCTTTGGTTCGTGCTGCATCAGGCCGGCGAACTCCTCTGCGACAGCGCGCTGGTCGAGTTGCAACCCCTCCACCATCTCTGCGAGCGCTTCGACGGTGAGGACACCGAACGGGTAGCCCTCCCATGCGAAGTCCGACGGCGGCTGATCGACGATCATCACGCCGGCGACGAAGTCGGATCCGAACGCCTTGAGATACTCGTACACCACCATCGCGCCCATCGACCAGCCCACCAGCAGCGGGCGCTCGATCGACCTCGCTGCAAAGAGCAGATGCAGGTCCTGCGCGTAGTTCGCGACGGTGTGGCCCGAGAGCACCTTCTCGGACTGGCCATGACCGCGCAGGTCCGGGACGACGACACGGTGCGAACCGCTCAGCCCGCTGACCTGCTGCTCGAAGAAGCGTCCGCTCATCATCACGCCGTGCACGAATACGATCGTCGGGCCGTCGCCCTCGTCGACGACGTGCAGTGTCACATCGCTGGAAAGTCGTTGTTCCATCATGAGATCTCCTTTGATGGGCCGGCTCAGGCGCCGGCGCTGAGGCCGCCGTCGACCACCATGGCGGTCCCGTTGACGTAGCGGCTGTCATCGCTGGCGAGAAACACCGCCATGTACGCCATCTCCTCCGGCTCGCCGCCGCGACCGGCGGGAATCCAGTCCGGGAGCGAGGCGCGAATCTTGTCGATACCGCCGAGGCGGTTGTAGTGCGGCACGTTGATCGGCGTGTCGACGAATCCGGGACACAGGCAGTTGCAGCGGATGCCTTCAGCCGCGTAGTCGAGCGCGATGCTCTTCGTGAGCATCAGCACCGCACCCTTGCTGGTGGTGTACGCGCAGAGCGCGTGCTCCGCAAGAAAGCTGTTCACCGACCCGGTGTTGATGATGCTGCCGCCGCCCGCGCGTCGCAGCGCAGGGATCGCGCACTTCGCCCCTAGGAACGGGCCGCGGACGTTCACCGCGAAGATGCGCTCCAGATCCTCGACGCTGGTCTCCTCGAGCGTCCCGGCCATCGAGATGCCCGCGTTCGAGCACCACGTCGTGAGCTTGCCCCACGTGGACTCTGCGCGATCGACCAGCCCCTGCACTTGGGCTTCGTCGGAAATGTCCGCCACCACCGTCTGCAGCAAGCCGGATCCGGTGGACCCGGCCGCCTCGACACGACGCAGGGTCTCAGCGAGACCTTGCGCATCACGGTCGGCCGCCAGCACCTGGGCGCCTTCAGCGGCAAAGACCGAGGCAATGCCCCGGCCGATGCCGCTTCCGGCACCCGTCACGACGGCGACCTTGCCGTCGAGCCGGCCCACGTCAGCCCGCGACCACACCAGGAATGGCGACGGGCGGCGGCGCCTCGCCACCGAGTGTTCCGTCGTCGCCGAGCGTGTTGCCCATCGCGATGACGCGATCGGGATGTGCCTGCCAGTGGTAGATGACCACGATGATCCCGATGACGTAGAGCGCGATCACTGTCGGGCCCGCGTAGCTGATCGGCGGCGTGAGCGGCGCGATGAACGAGACCACCGCCAACCCCAATCCTGCGAGGAACGGGAACACGAAGGCGGCCACACCGAGGATCGGGATGATCACGTGCTTGAGCACGTTGAACTCCTTGCGAGCGAAGCGCCAGTAGTAGCCGAAGCTCGCGATGTTCAGGATCATGTAGATCGGAATGACGAGGCCCACGACCATGGTGCCGAGCAGTCCATACGCGACGGACGGCGTGTACGCCTCACCAAGCCAGAGCGTGAGGATCGCCGCGAGCACGAAGATCCCGATGGTCGCGACGCGCGGGGTGCCGAGTCGGGGATGCGTATCGGAGAGTGCCTTGGGCAGGATGCGTGCCCGGCCGAGCGCCCAGAACACGCGCGTCGACGCGTTCGCGATGCCGTTGGTATTCGCCACCGCGCTGTTGAGCAGCGCGAGCAGGATGATCAGCCACCCGATGCCCCACACGTCCTTTGCCAGCAGGATCCACGGGTCGTTGGCGTTCAGCGTTCCGAAGGTGGAGAAGCCCTGCGGGCCGAGGTACGCCTCAGCGCCGTACATCGCGAACAGGTAGTAGATGCCGACCATAAGTGCCGAGCCGATGACCGCGAACTTGACCGCGCGCTTCGGGTTCTTCGCCTCCTCACCGAGCGGCGCCGCGGCGTCGAACCCGATGAAGGCGAGGATCGCGTAGACCGATCCGGCGAACACACCCGAGATGCCGACGAATCCCGGAACGTTGGCGTACTTGGTGCTGAGATTGTCGATGCCGTTGTGCTTGCCGACGACGATGAGGGTGATCGCAAGCGCGGTGAAGGCTGCGATCTCGAAGGCGCCAAGCACCACCCCGACCCGAGTGTTCTCCTTGATGCCGCCGTAGTTGATCACGAAGCTGATCGCGAGGCCGAGCATCGCGCAGACCACCCAGCACACGCCGAAGTCCCAGTTGAACTGCGTGACCAGAATGCCTGCTGGGAAGAATCCCATGAGCAGCGCGAGGAACGGCAGCGCCAGGAGGTAGGTGAAGCTGTATCCCCAGGCGACGATCGCCCCGATGATGGGATGCAGTCCGCGGGCGGCATACGCGGCAGGGCCGCCGGCCGACGGGAGGTGCTGGGCCAGCTGACCGATGCTGAAGGCCACGAGCAGGCAGGCGACCAGCGCGATGACGACGGAGAGGGTCAAACCCCCGCCGGCGAATCCGGCGCCCACTCCGATCGAGAAGGCGAGCCCGACCCCGGGGCCCATCGTCGTCACCGACTGGAACAGGACCCCACGGGTGGTCACCGCATCGCGAACGAGTGCGTGACCGGGATCGTTAGTGCTCATCCTTGATCTCCCCTGCATGTGAGCCAAAGACCCGGAGCGGCAGCGGTCGCCGGGTGTGCAACAAACCGAATCGGTGGACTCATTCCCAGGCGCCAGCGCGGACCGCTCGCAGTATGCAGGCTTGCCGGGAGGCTTGCCAAGGGGTCAGCCGGCGGATTTGCGGCGCCCGCGCCGCCATGGCTACCCTTGTGGCTGCAACGACATCCATGCGTCCAGTCAGAGGAGTGCCGGTGAGCGCTGAGACATATCTCGACAACTCAGGCCGCGACGACATCCTCAGCGGCGGCGCCAGGATGATCCCGATCACGACGCCGAAAGGCGACTTTCACGTCTGGACCAAGCGGGTCGGCAACAATCCCACGGCAAAGCTCCTGCTCCTGCACGGCGGCCCGGCCGCGACGCACGAGTACTTCGAGGCATGCGACAGCTTCCTCCCCGCCGCAGGAATTGAGTACTACTACTACGACCAGCTCGGCTCCGCGTACAGCGACCAGCCCGACGAACCGGAGCTGTGGCAGATCGACCGTTTCGTCGACGAGGTCGAGCAGGTGCGCATCGCGCTCGGGCTCGACGCGGGCAACTTCTTTCTGCTGGGGCATTCGTGGGGCGGCATCCTCGGCATCGAGTACGCACTGAAGTACCAGCGGCATCTGAAGGGCCTCATCGTCTCGAACATGATGTCGAGCATCCCGGCATACAACGAGTACGCACACACGGTGCTCATGCCCGCGATGGATCAGGACGTTCTCGCGAAAATCAAGCGCCTCGAGGCAAGCGGCGACACCGAGACGCCCGAGTACATGGGGTTGCTGGAAGGCCACTACCAGGAGCACGTGCTCCGTCTGCCGGCCGATCGATGGCCTGAGCCCGTGAATCGCTCGTTCGCAAGGACCAACCGTTCCATCTACGTGCCGATGCAGGGTCCGAGCGAGCTGGGCGCGAGCGGCACGCTCGTCAACTGGGACCGCACCGAATCGCTCATGGACATCGAGGTGCCTGCGCTCGTCATCGCCGGCACGCACGACACCATGGATCCGGCGTTCCTGGAGATGATGGCGGGCCGGTTCCCGAAGGGGCATTACCTGCTGTGTCAGAACGCCGGTCACATGTCGATGTATGACGACCAGCCAACGTACTTCCGCGGTCTCATCGATTTCATCACCGATGTCGACCAGGCGAGTCGGTGACGGATCGTCACAGCGGGCGCTTCGCCTTCGTCACCGGCGCCGGGTCGGGCATCGGCCGCGCGATTGCCCAACGTCTCGCCGCCGAGGGCTGCGCGGTTGCGTGCAGCGACGTCCGGCTCAGCAGCGCACGTGCAACCGCAGACAGCATCGCCACGAGCGGCGGTGGCGCGCTGGCACTCGAGGCCGATGTGCGCGATCGAGCGGCGGTCCACGCGGCGCTGGAGCAGACCGTGACGCGCTGGGGCGGCCTGCATTACGTGGTGAACAACGCGGGCATCGTGACCATGAGCTCGCTCGCGAACGTCACCGACGACGAGTGGGACATCGTTGTCGACATCAACCTCAAGGGGCAGTTCATCGTCACGCAGGAGGCCGCGCCGTTGCTCGCGCAGAGCACTCCGAGTGCGATCGTGAACCTGTCGACCGTCGAGGCCGAGGTCGTGGTCTCGTCGAGCGGTTTCGCCCAACCGCACTACAACGCAAGCAAAGGTGGCGTGAAGATGCTCACCAAGGCGTGCGCCGTCGAGCTCGCGAGCCAGGGAACGCGCGTGAACGCCGTCGCGCCGGGGCCGGTGCAGACCGGCTTCATCCCGGGCGTCGATCCCGAGCATTTCGAGACGCCGCAGATCGTCCTCGACCGTCTACTGGTCAAACGCATGGGCCAGCCTGAGGACATCGCCGCCGCAGTGTCCTTTCTCCTCTCGGATGATGCGTCGTTCATCACCGGAACGCAGCTCGTCGTTGACGGCGGATGGCTCGCGCGATGACGGACGGGCTCGAGATCGGGGATCTCGATCGCCTCGGCATCGACACGGTGATCATCGCGGGCACCGATATCCAGGGCCGGATGTTCGGCAAGCGGATGAGCCCTCGCGTCTTCGCGACGAAGCTCGAGGAAGGGCTGCACATCTGCACGTGCGTCTACGCGTGGGACATGGCGCAGGCGCTCGAAGGACTGCACGTCGATTTCGCGGGAGCGCACACCGGCTGGCACGACTTCGCGCTGGTCCCGGACCTGGACACGCTGCGTCCCGCTGCATGGCTCGAGAACACGGCGATCTGCCTTGCGGACTGCGTCGACGAGCGCGACGGCTCGCCGCTGGCCGTGGCACCGCGCACGATCCTGCGTCGGCAGATCGACAAGCTCGCCGGCCGCGGGCTCAAGGCGTTCACCGCCACCGAGCTGGAGTTCTACCTGTTTCGTGGAACGCCGAGCGAGCTGCGGGCCGCCGGCTATCGCTCCATGACGCCCACCACCGACGTGCACGCCGACTACAACATCACCGAAGGCAACGCTATGGAGCCGTTCTTCCGCGGTCTGCGGCGCGCGCTCGACGCCAGTGGCGTGCCGGTCGACGTCGCTCAGGTGGAGTACGGGCTCGGGCAGTGGGAGATCAATCTCGAGTACGCCGGCGCCCTCGAAATGGCCGACCGGCACGTGCTCTATAAGCAGGCGGTGAAGGACTACTCGACGCAGCACGGCTACACGGCGACGTTCATGCCCCGTCCGATGACCGACGACCTCGGGTCGTCATGTCACATCCACACCTCCCTTCGCGACGACTCGGGTGCGCTGATTTTCCACGACGCCACCGACGATCGCGGCATCAGCAGCACGCTGCGTCATGCGGTCGGCGGCGTTCTCGCGCATGCCGCGGAGTTGATGTGCTGGTACGCACCAAGCATCAACTCATACAGGCGAACCAGTAGCCAGGATTTCGCCGGCAACGGATTGACCTGGGGATTCGACAATCGCACCGTCAGCACGCGAGTGCTCAGCGGGGCCGCCCCGTCGGCAACTCGATTCGAGTTCCGTCTCCCCGGGGCGGACGTGAACCCATACCTGGCGCTCGCGGGCGTGCTCGCATCGGTAACCGACGGCATCGATGCGAGCCGGGATCCGGGACCACCGAGCGCCGGCGACGCATACGCGAGCGGCAACACCACGCTTCCTTCGACACTGCTCGAAGCCGCAGAGTCCTTGCTCCACAGCGAATTCGCCGCCAAGGCGTTCGGGAGCGAAGTCGTCAAGCACTATCACGCGCTTGCGGACTACGAGTGGCACGCGTTCATGCGTTCGGTGACCGACTGGGAGCGCGAGCGGTACCTGGACAGCATCTGACGTGAGCGGCAGCGACATGCTTCCGCCGCAGCGCGACTTCGTCGACGGTGCCTGGGTCGATCCCCCACTCGACGGCGTTGCGCTCGTGCACCCCGACACCGGCGCGGCGTTCGCCCGGTCAGCGACGTCGACGATGGAGGTCGTCGATCGCGCCATCGCGGCGGCAGCCCGTGATCATGCGGGCGGCGCGTGGGCCGATCGATCGATCGACGACCGCGCCGCGTTATTGCTGAAGCTGGCCGAACGTCTCGAAGGGCTCGCCGAGCACTTCGCGTATGCCGACGCCATCGACAGCGGTGTGCCGATCACGGTGACTGCCATGTTTGCGGGCGCGCTCCCGGACATCGTCCGCGACGCGGTGTCGCATGCTCGAGCGGCGCTCGGTGAGCGCGTGCTCCCCTCGCCCGGTGGTGACGCGCACCTGCTGCATGTGCCGTGGGGTCCGGCGGCGGTGCTGATGCCCTTCAACGCACCGGCTTTCACCGCAGTCAAGAAGACCGCGTACGCGCTTGCAGCGGGTTGCCCGGTGCTGCTCAAACCCTCCCCACATGCGCCGCACGCAGCGAACCTGCTCGCCGCTGCCATCGCCGCGACGATCGAAGAACACAGCGCGCCACGAGGTCTGTTCCAGCTCCTGCACGGTGACGCGCGAGTCGGCGAACGGCTCGCCGCCGACGATCGCGTCCGCTGTCTCGCGTTCACCGGGAGTCGCGCCGGCGGGAGAGCAGTCGCGGGTGCCGCAGCCGATGGGCTCAAGGCGCTGCAGCTCGAGTGCGGGAGCAACAACCCAGCGATCGTGCGTGCCGATGCGGACGTGGACGCAACCGCCGCCTCGCTGGTCAGCGGCTTTACAAAGCTCAACGGGCAGTGGTGCGAACGTCCCGGCACCGTCTTCGTCGCGGAGGCGCTGCATGATCGGCTCCTGACAGACCTCCTCGGCCACCTCGACTCACTGCGGCCCGGATCGTGCCTCGACGCTGCCACCACCTTTGGACCTCAGGCGAACACCGTGCAAGCCCAGGCCGTGGATGACGCGATCCATCGCCTCCACGCGCGGGGCGCGAATGTCCACACGGTCTTCAGCGACCGCGGATCAGGAGGTTGTTTCCGCTCTCCTGCAGTGATCACCGGAGCGGCTCCCGCCGACACCCTGGACGAGATTTTCGGCCCGGTGCTGGTGTTGCACGCCGTGGCTGAGGATCACCGTGCACTCGATCAGGCGAATCGTCTGCACGGCGGGCTCGCAGGGTACGTGTTCAGCACCGATGCCGCCGCCGCGGTCGAGCTGGGGCGGCACATGGATGCCGGTGAGGTGAAGATCAACGGCACGAGCGTGCTGGACCTGAGCCCGGATTCGACGCAGAGCTTCTGGGCGGGCAGCGGTATCGGCGGGCACGGCAACGCGGACCTCATCCGCTTCTTCACCGGGACGCGGATCGTCGGCGCCGACCTGCCCGACGCACCGATCTGACGACATGCGATGAGCCGATCCGGCCCAGTTGACGCTTCGTCGAGCAAGCACGGGATGTTGCGTCCATTGGCGATAGGAGCATTCGAGTTCGGCGACGGTTTCTGGTCGCACCACCAGCGGCTCAGCAGCGAGCGATCGCTGCGGCATGGGTTGCAGATGCTCGAGACCGCCGGCAACCTCGACAACCTCCGGAACGCCGCGAAGGGCGGCGGCACCTTCCGCGGTCCCGTGTTCATGGACTCCGACGTGTACAAGTGGCTCGAGGCGGCTGCGTGGGAGCTGGGACGCGCACCCGACGCCGACCTCCGGCGACGCGTTGACGACGTCATCGCGCTCGTGGCTGCTGCGCAATCGCCGGACGGCTACATCAACTCGCACATTCAGGTCACCGACCCTGCAGCGCGGTGGGCGGACGTCGCGCACGGTCACGAACTCTACTGCATCGGCCACCTTGTGCAGGCGGGGATCGCGATGTCGCGCGCGACCGAGGACAACACGCTGCTGCGCGTCGCGGAACGCGCAGTCGCGTGCGCGAACGCCGTCTTCGGTGCAGGGCGCCGGGTCGGCGTTCCCGGCCATCCGGAGATCGAGAGCGCGCTCGTCGAGCTCTACCGCCACACCGGGGACGTCGCCCACCTGGAGCTTGCGAGCTTCTTCCTCGACCATCGGGGCCACTGCCTCATCCGCACGGGGCGCTTCTACGAACCCGCGTACTACCAGGATCGCGTGCCGATCCGAGAGTCATCGGCGATCGAAGGGCACGCGGTCCGCGCCGTCTACCTGCTGAGCGGGATTGTCGACGTCTACCTGGAAACAGGTGAGACGGCGCTGCTCGACGCCGCGCAGCGCCAGTGGGACGACATGGTCGGACACAAGCAGTACATCACCGGAGCACTGGGGTCACGGGCGTTCAGCGAGAGCCTCGGTGAGCCGTATGAGCTTCCCGCCGCGACCGCATACGCGGAGACGTGTGCCGCCATCGGCAATGTGTTCTGGAACTGGCGGATGTTGCTCGCAACCGGGGAGGCGCGATTTGCGGACCAGATCGAGTGGACGCTCTTCAACGCGGTGCTGCCCGGAATCGGGCTGGACGGGACGTCGTTCTTCTACGAGAACCCGCTGTCGAGTCGCGGTGAGCGCGCACGCGAACCATGGTTCTCATGTGCGTGTTGTCCGCCAAACCTCATGCGCCTTCTCGCATCACTCCCCCACTACGTTGCGACTGGTGACGATCACGGCATCCAGGTGCACCAATTCGCGTCAGGGTCGCTGACGCTTCGCGATGTCGTCCTTGACGTCACAACCGGCTACCCGTGGACGGAAACCGTCACCGTTGCAGTCCGGGAGGCACCTGAACGAGACTGGGAGCTCTCGCTGCGACTCCCAGCGTGGTGCCACGACGCCACCGTGTCGCTGAACGGCACGTCCCTCGAGATCCAGCATCGCAATGGGTACGCACTCCTGACCCGTCACTGGACGACGGGTGACATCGTGGTGCTCACCCTGCCGATGCCCCCGCGCTTTATGGCCGCCCATCCCTTCATCGAGTCAACACGCTCGTCTGTTGCCATCACGCGCGGACCGATCGTGTACTGCGTCGAGGCGTGTGACCTGACCCTCGCCGATGTGATGGTCACGATCGATCCGCACGCGGGGCTGCAGAGCATTTGGCAGCCCGACCTCATGGGTGGGGCGACCACACTCGTGGGATTCGGCCATGCCCACGCGAACGCTGTGTGGAACGGGTTGTACCGGCCGCTCGATGACGTGTCGAGCGACGGTCAGCCGATCGACGTTACCGCGGTCCCGTACTTCCTGTGGGGCAATCGCGAGAAGGGATCCATGAACGTGTGGATACCGATCGAAGACCTTTCGCGCTGACAAGATGACGGCGGCGCCCCGAACGCTGCCAAGTGCAGCGCGAGCTGGGGACGCCGCCGCGAGGGTGGGGGGGTCGCAATGGAGGTCCGGAGCCACCCGGGGTGGCGAATGGATCCGGTCTGTTGACGGTGCGCCGGCTGCTCTGCGCGCGTCTGCCCGTCAGCGTACGTATAGGTTCGCGGAACTCACAGACGCGGTTTCGGTGGTCACCAAAAGGTTGACGACCGAACCGACCACCAGCGTCGACGGCGCCTCCGCACGTGCCGCTCGAGCGGCTGCGGCGATGCGCCCAAGCGGCGCCCGGACGACACGTTGCTGTGCGGTGGTCGCCCGGGAGATCACCGCAGCCGGCCGGTCGGGTCCAAGCGCACCGGCCAACCGTCGCGCGATCACGTCGAGGTGGCGCGGCATCAGCACGACGAGCGTGTCGACGCTGCCGGCAAGGCGTTCGAGATCGGCGATCGCTCCGTCCGCTCGGTGGCCGGTCACGAACGCGACCGAACCGGCCACACCACGATGCGTCAGCGGAATGTCTGCCGCCGCCGGAGCGGCCAGCCCGGCACTGACGCCGGGGATCACGCGAACCGGAATCCCCGCCGCGCGCAACGCTTCCACCTCCTCACCACCGCGCCCGAAGAGGAATGGATCACCCCCCTTCAAGCGAACGACGAGATCCCCTGCGCGCGCTGCGTCGATCATCAACGCGTTGATCGCCGTCTGATGCATCGACGGCCGGCCCGCGCGCTTGCCGACATCGACGAGCCGGGCGTTGCTGCCGCACAGATGGAGCACCTGAGGATCGATGAGTGCGTCGTGGAGCACGATGTCCGCATCGGCGAGTACGGCATGCGTCGCAATGGTGACGAGGTCGGCGTCTCCGGGGCCGGCGCCCGCGAGCACCACCTCGCCCATTGGTGAATCGCCGTCCGAATCCCGAGCGGTCTGTTCGATCGCGAGCGCGACCGAGCCCGCAGCGGCAGCATCACCGGCTCGCAAGAGCGCAAGCGCGTCCGAATGCAGCAGCCGCTGATAGATCCGCCGCTGGACCGTGCCCGAAACTCCTGCGCGCCGGAGCCGGCGGCGCGTGCGCCCAACAAGTTGCGTGAAGGGCGCCCACTCCTCGCCGAGCAGTCCCGCGATTCGCTCGCGCAGCGCGCGCGCGATGTACGGGCTCTCACCAGACGTGGAGATCGCCACCTGCAGTGGCCCGCGGCGAACCACTGCGGGCGCGATCCAATCGCACTGTGGCGCCACGTCCACGACATTGAGCAGCACGTGTTCGCGGTCAGCCTCGGATCGCACAGCCTCGTGCATCGACGTCTCGCCACTCGCGTCGATGGCGAGGAAGGCTCCCGCGAGATCTCCGGGACGATAGGGGCGCGGGAGGTGCTCGACGCTCGCCCCGATGGCGCGCAGCGTCGCAACCTTCTCCGTCGCGATGTCGGTATCGCCGAGCACGACGCACCGCCGTCCGCTCAGGTCAAGGACGACCGGGTAGTAGGGGGTCTCCGTCATCGACCCGCGTTCTGCGCCTGAGCGGCACGCAGATTCGCGATCGCCTCGGGCGTGAGCGGTGGGTGCAGGAGGCACTCCTTGTCGGAGTTCCCTTCCCACCACCAGCGTCCGGCCCGCTCGTTCTCCCCGGGGGCCGTCGCCCGCGTGCACGGGGCACAGCCGATCGACGTGTAGCCTCGCTCGTAGAACGGGTGCGCCTCGATCCCCTGCGCCGCCAGGTAGTCCCAGACCTCCTCCCGTGACCAGCCCGCCAGCGGCACCACCTTGGTGATGTCCCCGTGGCCGCGGTCCGATGCCACCACCGGCGTCGCCGCCCGGGTCGGCGTCTGCTCCCGGCGCAACCCCGTGATCCAGGCGTCGTAGTCCTCCAACGCTCGCGCCAGCGGGTTCACCTTGCGCACCGCGCAGCACTCGTTGCGCAGCGCCATCGAGCGCCGGAACTGCATCGTCCCGTGCTCGGCGGTCATCGTCTCCAGCTCCTCCGCGTCCGGCGAGAGGATGCGCAGCCGGATCGGATAGCGCGCCCGCACCTGCTCGATGTACTCGAGCGTCTCCTCGTGGAGGCGGCCCGTGTCCAGCGTCAGCACCTCCGGCTCCGCCGTGATCCGGCACGCCAGGTCGATCAGCACCAGCGACTCCGCCTGGAAGCTCGCCACCAGCGCCACTCGCCGAAACCGCTTGTACGTCCAGGTCAGGATCTCCTCCGCCGTCCCGTCCGGCGCCGTGACGCCCGTCATGCGCTCGCCTCCTCGGCCGCGTGGCGATCGGCGAGATGCGCAATCCCCTGACGCGTGCACCAATCGCCGAAGCCTTCCCGAGCGCGACGCGTCCGCGCGTAGTCGAACAGCGGTCCGCGGAGCACACCCGGGATGTCATCCAGCTTCACGTTGCGCGCGTACAGCTCGTTGAGTCGTGTGCCCTCGGTGTCACCGCCGAGGAACACGTCGTACTTGCCGAGCGTCGTGCCGACGAACCCGACATCGCCGAGATATGGGCGCGCGCATCCGTTGGGGCATCCGGTCATGCGATAGCTGATGCGCGAGTCCTGCAGGCCCGCATCGCGCTGCAGCACCGTGATCTCGCGGATGAGCGTGGGCATGACGCGCTCCAACTCCGCGACCGCAAGCCCGCATGTCGGCCACGCCGGGCACGCCATCGAATCCCGAATCGCATTGGGCACCGACTCGGATGGTGTGACGTTCCAGCGGGCCAGGACCTCGTTCACCACCGCCCGGTCCACAGCCGCGACATTTGCGATGAGCACGTTCTGCTGCGGTGTGAGACGGAGCTGCGGACGCAATGTCTGGACAAGCTCGCGCAGTGCCGAACGGAGTCCGGCATCCTCGGTGTCCGAGATACGGCCGTTCTCGACGAACAATCCGTAGCAGTGCAGGCCGTATCCCTGATCGTGCCAGCCGAGATGGTCCTCGACCGAGTTCCAATGCAGTTGCCGGGGGGGCGCCATCGAAAAAGACAGTCGCTTGCCGACCTCGGTGCGGAACCACGCGATGCCGCGGTCGGCCAGCAGGTACTTGAGCCGCGCGTGACGCCGGTCCGCCCGGTTGCCGAAATCACGCTGCACGCTGACGACGGCGCGGGCCACCTCCACCGCGTGGTGCGCTGCGATGTACCCGAGCGGCTGCGCTACCGCGGGCCACGTGTTCGGCTTGTTCGCGGTACGGCCCAACCCGCCGCCGACCAGGACGTCGAAGCCGTCGAGCGTGCCGTCATCACTCGCATGAGCGACAAGGCCCAGGTCGTTGGCGTAGACGTCGACGCAGTTGTCGCCCTCGACGGCAAGCGCCGTCTTGAACTTTCGCGGCAGATAGCGTTCGCCATAGAGGGGATCGGGTGTTGTCGCTTCAGTCGACGTGGCAAGCTCACCGTCGAGCCAGATCTCGCTGTACGCGCGCGTCACCGGGGCCAGGCCGTCGACGAGATCCGCCAGGTGGGCATGGATCTCGTCATGCAGGCGATCACGCCACGGCGCGGGGCAGCACATGATGTTGCGCTCGATATCGCCGCATCCCCCGAGCGTCGTGAGCAGGCCGTCGTTGATCGCGCGGATCGCGGACTTCAGATCACCCTTGAGGAACTCCGTGCAGCTGGAAGTCCTGGCGGGTGGTGATTCGCAGCGTTCCGTTGCCCCACTCACTGGCGATGCGGTCGTGCGCGAGGTAGGCCTCGGGGCTGACGATGCCGCCGGGGATTCGCGTGCGGATCATCATCATGTGGTGCTTGTCGAGGCCGAGGCGACGGGCCTCCTTGCGCCGGTCACGGTCATCCTGCTGATACACGCCGTGGAACTTCAGGAGCACACCGGCGTCGTCGCTGAAGACGGCCGTGGCCTCGAGCAACTCCTCCCCGATGCTGCCGCGAAGGTCGTTGCCATGCGCCTTGACACGTTCGGCTGCTGACATCTGCGCGATGTCGCCATTGCAGCCGCACGAATCACACACGGTCAAACTCCGGAAGGGACATGAATGCTGTTCTCGACTTTTTGATAACTCACGCGCGATCGCGCGAGCCGGCTTGTTCCTGCTCGGTGCCGCGATGCGATGCGGCACTCACGGCGAGGCACCAACGTGCCTCAGCGCAGCGGACTAGCTACAGTCCGGAACACCCGCGCGAATACGTCCCCAATCCAGCCAGAAGCGCCGGGTCAGCATGTGGACGGACGCGCAGTTCATGTTCTGCGGCATCCTACCGAAACCCTACTTCGCAAGTCAACTTTCGTATTCAGGTTCCGCCGGCCTCTATGACCACAACGCGTCAAGGACGACGCCGACCCGCTCGAATGCCTCGCCGGCGTCCTGATCGGCCGGGTCCGATCGATTCGCGGGATCAGACACCTCCTCACAAAGGCCGCGAACGCTGGCGCTGAGGAATCGCGAGGGCTGCGCCCACCCATGGCGATCATCATGGCCACGCGGGTGATGGTGATAGCGCTCGGGGACGTACAGATGCAGTGACGTGCGAGCACGCGTGAGCGCCACGTAGAACACGCGCCGCTCCTCCTCGAGGCCGGCATCCGACCCCAGCGCCATGTCCGACGGGATGTTGCCGTCGGTCACATGCAGCACATGCACGACCTCCCACTCGAGACCCTTCGCCGAGTGCACCGTGGAAACAACGAGCCAGTCCTCGTCAACGCTCGGCGGTCCTGCAAGCGCCGACGTCGATCGCGGCGGTTCGAGGACGTTGTCTGCTGCCACATCGGAGAGCCGTGCCGCTTTCGTGCCCGCGGCCACAAGCGTGTCGAGGTCTGCCAGCCGCGCGCCGGGTTCCGGATACGCCGCCTCGATGAGTGGTGCCACGGCGACGCGCAGGCGCTCCGCATGGGTCGCTACCGACTCTTCGGCTCGTGCAACGAGCGCCTCCACGAGCAGCGCGGCCGCTGGTTGTGCCACGACCGGCAGCTCGAGCGCCGCAAGCGGCCAGCGACGCATGACATCGCCGTCCGTGACCTGGTCGCGGCCGGCACCGATCAGCCCGAGCGTCGTGGCGACGCGTCGAGCGCTCGCTGGACCAACGCCCGGCAGCAGTTGCAGCAATCGAAACCACGCGATGACGTCGTTGGGATTGTCAGCGAGGCGGAACGCGGCAAGCAGATCCTTGACGTGCGCAGCTTCGACGAACCGGAGGCCGCCGTATTTGACGTACGGAATGCGCCGAGCCCCGAGCTCGAGCTCGAGCAGCGCCGAGTGATGCGCCGCACGCACCAGGACGGCCTGTTCATGCAAGGCGATCCCCGCCTCACGATGGGCGAGGATGCGCTCACAGATCGCCTCGGTCTGCGCGTCCTCATCAACACAGCGCACCAGTTGTGGTGCCGCTCCGGGTGCGCGTCGCGCCGCTTGCAGGACGGCCGAGAACCCGACGGTGGCTTCAGCGCCGACGGCATTCGCCACGTCGAGAATCTGCTGACTCGAGCGGTAGTTCGTCTCGAGCACGATGGTCCTGGCGCCAGGAAAAACCTTGTCGAACTCGAGGATGTGCCGGGGCTCCGCGGCGCGAAACGAGTACAGCGCCTGCGCGTCGTCACCGACCACCGTGATGCGCGGATCGCCATTGCGCAATCCGCGCAGCACGTCGACCTGGAGCTCGTTCACGTCCTGGTACTCGTCGACGAGGATGTGATCGAAGGCCTTCGCCAAGCGTGGCCCGAGACGTTCGTCCTGCACCGCCGCGCGCCAGAGCAGGAGCAGATCGTCGAGGTCCACCAGTCCGGCCGCGCGCTTGCGGCGCACGTAACCGCGACAGATCTCCGCGATGGACTCGATGAAATCGTCCGCCCACGGGGCGATCTCGGGGACGACAGACGACAGGGGCCGCCCGGTGTTCACCGCTGCGGAGTACAGATCCACGAGCAGCGTTTTGCGCGGAAAGCGCCGCCGCGTCGCCTCGGCATGGCCCTGCTCGTCACGCACAAGGTCGATCACATCGGCGGCGTCAGCGGCATCGAGGATGGAGAAGCCCTCGGGAATCCCGAGCGTCGAGGCGAACCGCCGAAGCGTGCGATGCGCGATTGCGTGGAAGGTGCCGCCGACGACGCGTCCCGCCGGGTACCCGGCAGATCGGTCCATCCCGATTGCGGTCAGCAGCGTGGACGTGCGCGTGATCATCTGGCGGGCCGCGCGCCGGGTGAACGTGAGGAGGAGGAGTCGCTCGGGCGGCGTGCCGGTTGCGAGCAACCAGGCGACGCGCGCCGACAGGGTGGTGGTCTTGCCCGTCCCGGCGCCGGCCAGGACGCGGAGGGCGCCTCCGTCATGGGTGACGACGTTCCGCTGGGCGTCGGTCAGATCCTCCAGCCATGCGAACATGCGTTCGATGGTACTGCCCGGCGGGCCGTTGCGGTGGCTTGGGGTTGCCCTACGCCTCCGCTTGCCCCGGCTCCACCACCGTGAAGAAGCAGGATCGCTCGCCGGTGTGACAGGCCGGACCGTCGGGTGCCACCCGCAGGAGAACGGAGTTGGCGTCGCAGTCCAGGCGGATCTCGTGGACGTGCATCGTGTTGCCGCTCGTCTCCCCTTTCTCCCAGAGGCGTTGTCGAGAACGGCTGAAGAACGTTGCCCTGCCGGTGCGTCGCGTTGCGTCCCAGGCGGCGCGGTTCATGTGCGCGACCATCAGCACCTCCGACGTCGCGGCATCCTGGACGACCGCCGTGATCAGCCCGTCGCCGTTGAATCGGGGCTGGGTGTGATCGCTCACGGACGCACCTCGACGTTGTGGTCGCGAAGGTAGCGCTTGGTCTCGTGGACGGGGTACGAGTCGAAATGGAAGATCGTCGCCGCAAGGGCTGCGTCCGCGCGACCGTCGGTCAGCGCCTGCCGGAGGTGCTCGGGCTCGCCCGCTCCCCCGCTGGCGATCACCGGCACCGGCACCGCGGCCCCGACTGCAGCCGTCAGCTCCAGGTCGTACCCGGACGCGGTCCCGTCCCGGTCCATCGACGTGATGAGAATCTCTCCGGCGCCGCGGCCGGCCGCCTCGGCGGCCCACTCGACCGCATCACGCCCCGTGTCGACACGTCCACCCCGAACGTGCACGGCGTGCCGCCCGTTCGAGCGTTTGGAATCCACCGCGACGACGACGCACTGCGAGCCGAACGTGTTCGCGGCTTCATCGATGAGCGACGGCCGGTCGATCGCTGCGGTGTTCAATGACACCTTGTCCGCGCCGGCGCGGAGCAGCGCGTCGATGTCCGCGAGCGTGCGCACGCCGCCACCGACGGTCAGGGGGATGAACACGCGATCCGCGGTACGCCGCACCACATCGAGGAGGATGGCGCGCTCATCGCTGGATGCGGTGATATCGAGAAAGACGAGCTCGTCCGCGCCGTCCTCGTCGTATCGTGCCGCGAGCTCGGCCGGATCGCCGGCGTCGCGGAGGTCGACGAACGCGACACCCTTGACGACGCGTCCGGCCGTCACGTCAAGACACGGGATCACGCGCTTGGTCAGCGTCATGCGACCGGGCTCCCAACAGCACGCAGCGCTGCCGCGAGGTCGACGCGACCTTCGTACAGCGCCGTGCCGATGATGACTCCGGCAGCACCTCCCGCAGCGCACGCGGCGATGTCCTCAAGGCTGCTCACGCCGCCCGACAGGTAGACCGGACCCGAATAGCTGTCACGACACCACCGCAGACCGTCGAGATCGGGGCCGGCTTGGACGCCGTCACGCGCGGTGTCGGTGTAGATCACTCCCGACGCGTGCCACTCGCCCCACGACTGCAGGACGTCCGGCGCCGGCTCGCCGTCCTCGGTCCATCCCTGCACACGCGCGATGCCGTCGCGCACGTCGAGTCCCAGGAGGACGCGCCCCTGTGCCACATCGCAGATCGCCAGAGCCGTCTCCGCGTCGCGGACCGCGACACTGCCGAGGACCACGAACGACGCGCCCGCATCCAGCAACGCGCGAGCGGTGTCGACGTCGCGAACGCCGCCACCGACTTCCACGTTGCACCGTACGACGGCGCACGCGGCGATGATTGACCTGACGGCATCAGCGCTTTCCGCTGTCCCACGACCGCGCGCGGCATCGAGATCGACGACGTGGATCCGCGTGGCGCCCGCGTCGATGAATCGCCGTGCGACATCCGCTGGATGCTCGTCGTACACGGTGCTCTGCGTGTATGCGCCCTGACGCAGCCGGACGCACCGGCCACCGAGCACGTCGATCGCGGGGATGACGATCACGCGGCGCACATCGCGACAAAGTTCGCGTAGACGCGCAGCCCCACGGAGCCACTCTTCTCGGGGTGGAACTGTGTCCCCATGATGTTGTCGTGCTCAACGGCAGCCGCGATGGAATCGCCGTAGTCGGTCGTGGCGGCGACATCGGCATCCACCGGCATCGCGGCGTATGAGTGCACGAAGTACATGTAGGAGCCAGCACCGACGCCGGCAAGGAGCGCTGAGCTCGACGCCACGGTGGTGAGCGTGTTCCAGCCCACGTGCGGCACCTTGCGTCCGTCCCGAGCGGCAAGCCTGGCCACATGCCCATCGAGCAAAGCAAGTCCCGCAGCGTCTGGACCCTCGTCGCTCGACCCGAACAGCAACTGATGGCCCAGGCAGATGCCGAGCACGGGCCTCCTGGCCGACGCCATCGTCCGGACGACCTCGGCGAGGCCGCCATCGTGGAGCGCGCGAGCCGCGATCGCGAACGCTCCAACGCCGGGGAGCACCACACCGTCGCACGCGGCGATCCGGTCGGGCTCGTCGCTGACCACCGGTTCGGCGCCGGAGGCACGGAGGGCCCGCTCAACGCTTCGCAGGTTGCCGACCCCGTAGTCGCAGACTCCGATCACGGGAATCACAGCGTCCCTTTGGTCGAGGGGACGCCTCCACCGATGACCCGAAACGCTTCTCGCGTTGCCAGCCCGAGCGCTTTGAAAGCCGCCTCGGCGATGTGATGGGGGTTGTCGCCGCGGATGCAGTCCATGTGGATGGTCGCGCCGGCTGCCTGCGCGTATCCCTTGACGAATTCGCCGATGACCTCCACGTCGAAGTCGTTGATCCGCCCCTGCAACTGGTCCATCGCGTACACAACATTCGGGCGGCGGCCGTAGTCGACGATGCAGCGCACCAAGGACTCGTCGAGCGGCGCGTGCGCCTCCCCGAAGCGCCGGATGCCGTCGCGATCGCCGAGCGCGTCACTGATCGTGCCGCCGAGGACGAGCCCGACATCCTCGACGAGGTGATGCGCGTCAACATCGATGTCACCGCTGCCGTCCAGCGTGATATCCATGCCGCTGTATTTCGTGAACGCCTCGATCATGTGGCGGAAGAAGGGCAGCGGCAGCGTGATGGAACTCACACCGGTGCCGTCGATGACCACCTCCGCGCTGATCTTCGTCTCACGCGTGTCGCGCCGTCTCGACGCGGACCGAACTGCCGTCATGCGCGCTCTCCCAAACGCATCCGCGCTCGAATCGCCGCTTCATGCGCCTGGAGACCCTCGGCATGGGCCAGTGCGATGGCGACGGGGGCTACTGTTTCGAAGTCCGTATCGGTCAACTGCACGAAGCTCGGCCACCGGAGGAAGTCCATCACTGCGAGCGGGCCGCGATAGCGGGCCGCTCCCTGCGTGGGGAGTGTGTGGTTCGGACCCGCAACGTAATCGCCGATGCTCACCGGTGACATCGGCCCGACGAAGACCGCGCCGGCATTACGCACCTCATCCCGAAGCGCTTCAGCCGCGGCTCCCTGCAATGACAGATGCTCCGGCGCGAATCCGGCCGCGAGCGTCATGCCGTCGCGCAGCGACCCGCACAGTACGACCGCTGCGTGGCGGCCGGCGGCCATCCCAATGACCTCGCTGCGCGCTGCCTCACTTGCTGCCGCGTTGAACTGCGTGATGACGTTCATTGCCAGGTCGGCGTCGTCGGTCACGCAGACGGCCCAGGCGAGCGGATCGTGTTCGAGTTGCGAGACGAGGTCGGCTGCAATGAACTCGGCATCGGCGCCCGCGGACGCGATGACGAGAATCTCGCTCGGGCCCGCGAGCTGGTCGATCCCGACAGCCCCGAAGACCTCGTGCTTTGCCAGGGTGACGAACGCGTTGCCGGGACCGACGATCTTGTCAACGCGGTCGATCGAGTCAGTGCCATAGGCCATCGCGGCAATCGCCTGCGCCCCACCCGCGGCGATGACCTCGCTGATACCGAGCAGGTGCGCCGCGGCCGCGACGAGTGGATGGACACCACCGTCGGGGCCGGGAGGACTGGCGACGACGATTCGTTCCACACCCGCAACCTGGGCGGGGATCACCGACATGAGCACCGTGCTCGGGTACGCGGCGCGCCCGCCCGGGACGTAGCAGCCCGTGCGACCGAGCGCGACCGGTCGAAGCCATGCGCCGCCGAATCCGCGGTCGGCTGTCTCCATCTGTGGCATGTGAAATTCGCGAATCCGCTCCGCCGCCGCAGCAAGCGCGTTGCGCACCGGCTGCTCCAGCGCATCCCATGCGTGCGCGAGCGCCGCGCCGCTGACGCGGGCATCGGCGATGTCGATGCCGTCGATGCGCTGCGTCCAGTCGCGAACCGCGACATCGCCCCGCGCTCGGACATCGGCGACGATCTCACGCACGGCATCCTGCGCGCTGATCTGCCGGCCGAATACCACCTCGAGCCTGCGTGCGCTGCCCTCGTCGAGAGTCGGCGCGGTGAATCCCTCGCGCTCACGCTCGATGACCATTGCCCGGAACTGCGCGGTGTCGAGCAGCGCAAGCTCAATGCTCACGCGGCACCTTGGTTGCTGTGCGCAGCGGCTGCCCGTCGCAGGGACGCCGCGAGCGCGCCCACCGTCTCGTTGCGAGTCTTGAGCGCTGCCTGGTTGGCGATCAATCGTGCCGTCGAAACCCCAGCCTCGGCGACTTCCACGAGCCCGTTGGCGGCCATCGTCCGCCCGGTCGCGGTGATGTCGAGCACGCAATCAGCAAGCCCGGTGGCGGGCGCGAGCTCCACGGATCCATGGAGACGGATGATCACGACATTCAGTGCACGCGCGGCGAAAAACCGTCGGGCGGACTCCGGGTACTTGGTTGCGACGCGAAGCGATGCCGGCCACACACCGCGGACGAGTGCCGAGTCGCGCGGAGCGGCGAGGACAAGCCTGCAGAGTCCGAAGCGCAGATTCGCGAGCTCGTAGCACTCTCTCGCACTTTCCCAGAGAACGTCCTTGCCCACGATGCCGCAGTCGCACGCGCCCATCTCGACGTAGACCGGCACGTCGGTTGGACGAACCTTCACATACACGGAGCCGGCTTCGGTGACGCTCAACTCGCGGTCGAAGCGGCCCGGATCGAGACGCACGATGCCTGCTGTGCCCAGGATGTCGCAGGCGCCGTCCAGCAACGTGCCTCCAGGGAGCGCGACCCGCAATCCCGTCATCGGCCGCCCCGCGACAGAGCGTCGAGCGCGGCATCGATGCTGCCCTGTACCTCGCTGCCGCCATCCGTCCACTGCGCACCGGTCTGGTCCACGGTCACATCGCCGCTGCCGTCAGCAGTGAGATCGCAGGTGCATGCAACGCCCGCGGCGCGGAGCCTGCGAGCGAGATCCAGCGCGATCGACTCGGCATTCGTGTCCCAGCTGACCCGAAGCACAGCTGACGCTGCAGCAACACCATCACGGCGGCCGATGCTGTCGTGGCACCGATCGACATGCAGCACGAACCCCGTCGCGGGCAGCGCTTCGCCGAAGCGCGCGAGCAACGCGTCGTACCGGCCGCCGCTGCCAAGCGGGAATCCGGAGTCCTCGCTGAACACTTCGAAGGTCGGCCCTGTGTAGTAGTCCCAGTCGCGCACCGCGCCAAGGTCGAGATGCACGCGGTCGGTGATGGCATGTGCCTCGAGCAGATCCCAGAGTCGGGCGAGCTCGCGGAGCGCGCGGAGCGGCCGTTCTCCGCGGAGGCCGCCTGCAGCCATGTCAAGAATCTCCCGTCCGCCCCGAAGGGTTGGAAACGCGAGGAGGAGACGGCGCTCGGCATCCGCGACGTCCGTGCCCTCCAGCGACGCCTCGACGGACACCAGGTCGCGGCTTGCCAGCGCGGCGAGCACGGCGTCGCGCGCAGTCCCGTCGAGGCCTGCGGACTCGAGCAGGCCCGGAATGAAATCCGCGTGCCCGACGTCCACCTGCACGTCGTGCACTCCACCACGCTCGAGCGCGGCGGCAGCAAGCGCGATGCACTCAGCATCCGCCTCGAGGCCTGTCGCGCCGACGAGCTCGCATCCTGCCTGCAGGGTTTCCCGCCGTCTCCCGGCGTTGAGGGACTGATTACGCAGCACTGGTCCCGCGTAGCAGAGGCGCAGCGGAAACGGCCCTGCATGCAGCTGGGTTGCAACCACACGAGCGACGCTCACCGTGCGCTCGCCGACCAATGCGAGCAGCGCGCCGTCGGAGTCCATGAATCGGAAAAGCCCCGATTGCTGAACTGCGCCCACACCGGCGGCGACCGTGTCGAGGGGCTCGATCAACGGGGTGACGATGAAGCCGTATCCCCATGACTCGAACGTCTCAATGAACCGATCTGCAAGCAGGCGACGGCTCGCCGCAGCGCCCACCAGCCAGTCGGTGAACCCGTCCGCCCGCCCGCGCGCTCCCGCGCCGGATGGCAGCGCATCAAGGCCTCTCATGCGGGGATTCTACGTGCCACCCAAGGATTTCCCGTCCTGTGCCGAACCTCAGCGCGGCTGCATGCTCGCGACAGCGGCGAGGACTCGGTCGACCGCGGGGCCGTCGCCAACACTGATACGAACCTTGTCCTGCAGGCCGGGAGCGGCGAAGTGGCGCACGAGGATCCGCTCGTCACGCAAGTGCGCGGCGACCTCCGCGGCAGTCGTCCAGCCTGGCGGTGTGCCGAGGATGAAGTTGGCTCCCGATGGAGCGACATCCCAGTGCAGCCCACGCAATCCGTCCGAGAGGCGCTGGCGCTCTCGCACCACGGTCTCGACGATCTCGCGGTGGTGCGGCTCGTCGGCGAGCGCTGCGAGCGCGCCTGCGATGGCACAGCGGTCGACGGGATAGGAGTCCCGCACTGCGTTGAGGTCGTCGATGATCTCGGGATCGCCGAGCGCGTAGCCAACACGAAGACCTGCCAGCGCATGTGACTTCGACAGGGTGCGAACGACGACCCAGTTGGGATGCGAGGGCAGTCCTCCGACGCACGAGGTCGGAGCGAAATCGCAGTACGCCTCGTCGATCGCAACCACTCCCGACGCACCGTCGACGGATCGCTCCAGGTCTGCCGGCTCCATCCAGTGGCCGGTCGGCGAATTGGGGTTGACCACGATACGGAGAACGGCTTCCTGCGTTGCGAACTGCAACGGCAGAGACCCATCGGGCTCGACAGGGACCGCGACGTCGCACGCCGAGAAGAGCGCCGCGAGCACCGGGAGCAGCGAATAGCCGGGGTCGGTGCGCACGAGCGTGTCCCCCGGACCGACGAAAGCACGGAACAGGCAATCGAGCACCTGGTCCGCGCCGTTGGCAACGAAGACGTGGTCCGGCTCGACCTCGTGATACCGGGCCAGCGCACTCCTCAGTGGCTCCGCGAGCGGGTCGGGATAACGCGCAAGTCCGGCCGCAGCAGCCGCGACAGCCTCCGCGATGCGCGGCGACGGAGGCAGCGGCAACTCGTTGCTGTTCAGCTTCAGCCAGCCGTCATCATCCGCAGGCTGCTCCCCTGGCGTGTATCCGAACCCAGGACCGAGCGTCGCGCGCCGGAATCTCGACATGCGCATACGAGTACCACGACGCACCGTCGCGCGGCTTGGTTGACGCGAACCACCGGGCGCTGCTACGCTGCGCTGGCCGTGCAGCTTTCCGTGCGCCTCGCCAAAAAAGCCCACTCGCACTCGAGGAGTGGGTTCTCTCGCGCACGCAAACGGTAGCCGCGTCCGCATAACTCCGGATCAGTTTCCGCAAAGAGCCCCTTCCTCGAAGGGGCTCTTTCTTTTTGTCCACCAGCACAAACGGATCACATGAACATCACCTCCTTCCGGATCATCGACAGCACGCTTCGTGAGGGCGAGCAGTTCGCGCTCGCCCATTTCACGATCGAGCAGAAGCTCGCGATCGCGGCCGCGCTCGACCGCTTCGGCGTCGACTACATGGAGCTCACCTCGCCTGTCGCATCGCCGCAATCGGAGGCGGATCTCCGGCGAATCGCGCAGACCGAGCGGCATTTCCGCCTGCTCACCCACGTTCGGTGCAACCTCGATGACGCGCGCCTCGCGCTCGACACCGGTGTCGACGGCGTCGACGTGCTCATCGCCACATCGTCACAACTCCGCCCGGTGTCGCACGGGTTCAGCATCGACGAGATCATCGAGATGGGCAGCGCGGTCGTTGGGGAGATCCGTGCGGCCGGCCGTGAGGCGCGCTTCAGCACGGAGGAACTCCTTCCGCTCGGACCCCGACGATCTCATTCGCATCTACCGCGCCATCGATCGCGCCGGCGTCGACCGCGTGGGGCTTGCGGACACCGTCGGCGTCGCCACGCCATCGCAGGTCCACGATCTCGTCTCGCTCGTTCGCCGCAACGTCGGATGCGACATCGAGTTCCACGCCCACGACGACACCGGGTGCGCGGTGGCGAATGCGCTTGCCGCGCTGCAGGCGGGCGCGACGCATATCGACACCACCGTGCTCGGCATCGGTGAGCGCAACGGCATCGTGCCGCTCTCGTCGATGATGGCCCGGCTGCACACGCTCCAACCCGAGCTCGTCGAGCAATACCGGCTCGAGATGCTGCCGGAGCTCGACGCGCTGCTTGCCGGGATGCTCGGCATTACGATCCCGTTCAACGCGGCGGTGACCGCGCCGACTGCGTTCCACCACAAGGCGGGGATGCACACCAAGGCGGTGATTGCCGACCCGGGCTCGTACGAGGTCCTCGACCCGGCGCGCTTCGGCCGCGAACGCAGCATCCTCAGCGGCCACCGGCTCACAGGCCGCCACGCCATCGGCGATCGAGCGTCAACGCTCGGTGTCGAGCTCGATGACGAACGCCTGCGGGAACTCACCGCCGAGGTAAAGCGCCGCGGCGATGTCGGTCCACTGGACAACGAAGCCCTCGACGCGTTGATCGTCAGCTGGGCACGGCCTTAGGAGATCGAGATGGGAACACTCACCGAGGAAATCTTCAGCCGCCGGCTCGGCCGCGCGGTGCATGCCGGTGACACCGTTGTCGCCTCAGTCGATGTCGCCATGGCGCACGACGTCACCGGTCCGCTCGCGATCGAGGCGTTCCGGCAGTTGCAGTCGCCGCTGTGGGACGCGAGCCGCATCGTCTTCAGCTTCGACCACGTCATGCCTGCCAATACCGTTGCCGCCGCCGAGCTGCATCGAGTGATTCGCGAGTTCTGCGTCGAGCACACCATCACCAACCTCTTTGCGGAAGGGATCTGCCACCAGGTCATGGTCGATCGGCACCTGGCGCAGCCGGGCGGGGTCGTCGTCGGCGCCAACTCGCACAGCACCACGTACGGCGCGCTGGGCTGCTTCGCGACCGGTCTCGGCTCCACCGACATCGGAGTCGTGTTCGCCACCGGGAAGACCTGGTTCCGTATTCCGGAGACGATCTGCATCGAGGTTCGCGGCGCGCTCCCGATCGGGGTGTATGCGAAGGACCTCGCGCTGCACGTCATCAAGCAGCTCGGCGCCGACGGCGCCGACTACTGCGCGGTCGAGTGGACCGGTGAGGTCGTTACGGCAATGAGCGTCGACGAGCGCCTGACACTGTGCAACTTGAGCACCGACTTCGGCGCGAAGACCGGTCTCGTCGCACCCGATGAGGTCACATTCCGCCACGCAGGGAGTGACGCCATTGATCTCCGCGCCGAGCGACCGGTCTACGCACGCACGCTTGTCGTCGACGCTGAACGCCTGCGTCCGCAGATCGCGATGCACCCGAGCATCGACAACGTGCATGACATCGACGAGCTGTCCGGCACACCGCTCGACGAGGTGTTCATCGGCAGTTGCACCAACGGCCGCCTCAGCGATCTCGCGCTCGCCGCGGGGATCCTGGCGGGGAGGACGGTGAGCCCACGCACACGCACGATCGTCGTGCCGGCATCGCGCGGCGTGTACATCGACGCACTTGCGGCGGGCTACATCGAGACGTTCGCGCTCGCCGGCGCTCTCGTGCTCAACCCGGGATGCGGTCCCTGTCTCGGCCGCCAGCATGGCGTGGTCGGACCGGGCGAGCGGGTGCTGTCGACGAGCAATCGCAACTACCCGGGACGGATGGGGAGCCCTGACGCTCAGATCTTCCTGGCCTCACCGGCCGTTGCAGCAGCATCGGCGGTCGCGGGCGTGATCACCGATCCCGCGAACCTGGTGTCGGCGCCATGAGCGGACGCGTGTTCCTGCTCGGGGACGGCATCAGCACCGACGCGATCATGCCCGGCCGCTACAACGTCACCACCGATCCGGATGGGTTGAGAAAGGCATGCCTGATCGAGGCACGCCCCGATTTCGTCGGGGAGGTCCAGCCCGGTGACGTCATCGTCGCAGGACGCAATTTCGGATGCGGCAGCTCACGCGAGCATGCGCCGCTCTCCATCAAGCAGAACGGTGTCGCGGCGGTCATCGCGGCCGGGTTCTCGCGAATCTTCTATCGCAACGCGGTGAACATCGGCCTGCCGGTGATCCGCTGTGTCGAAGCGCACCGGGTGCTCCGCGAGGGTGATCGCGTCACCGTCGACACGCTGACCGGCGAGATCGTCGGACGGTATGGGGTGCTGCAGGGCGAGCCGCCGTCCGGAGTGGCGCTGCGGATCATCGAAGCCGGCTCGCTTCTGGATCTGATTCGCAACGGCGGCTGGGCCGCCCTCGAGGAGAGGCAACATGTGCCCTGAGTGCAACGCACAGGTCGTGCTCAACGACGGTGTCGAACGCGGTGAGGTGATCACCTGCGTGGAATGCAACGCCGAGCTCGAGGTGATCGGGCTCGATCCGGCGCGCTTCGTCCTCGCTCCACCAGAGGAAGTGGACTGGGGTGAGTGATCCAGTGCGTATCGGACTGCTCTGCTCGCGTGTACGGGTTGAGGAGAAGTTGCTGCGCGACGCCCTCACGTATCGAGGGCTGGACGTTGAGGTCGTCGACGATCGCGAGCTGACGCTCCCGCTCGCACGTTCAGTCCGCCATTGGGACGCCGTGCTCGAACGTAGTCTTTCCCAGACACGCGGTCTCGCCTTGTTGCGGGTGTTCGAGTCATGGGGTGTTCCCACCATCAATCGCCTCGCCGTCGCCGCGGCATGCGCGAGCAAGCTCGACACCTCGGCGCTCCTGGAGGCAGCCGGCCTGCCCACGCCCGAGACCGTGGTCGCCTTCAGTCCCGAAGGCGCGTTGCGCGCTGCAGAGGCAATCGGCTATCCCGTGGTGATGAAGCCGGTCGCCGGCTCATGGGGACGCCTGCTCGCACGGGTCAACGACCGCGATGCCGCTGAGGCGCTGTTCGAACACAAGGCGCTGCTGGGCGGACCGGAGCACTCTGTCTTCTACCTGCAGCGCCACATCGACAAGCCGGGCAGGGACATCCGCTCGTTCGTCGTCGGCGATGAGGTCGTGTGCGCCATCTACCGGGAGTCACCGCACTGGGTGACCAACACCGCGCGCGGCGCGACCACACGGAACTGTGTCGTCGACAGCACCCTCCGCGATCTGTCATTGCGGGCTGCGGCCGCCGTCGGTGGCGGTGTGCTCGCCGTCGACCTGCTCGAGGACGACGACCACCTGCTGGTCAGCGAGGTCAACGCAACCATGGAGTTCCGCAACTCCATCGACGTCACGGGTGTCGACATTCCGGGGCGTGTCGCTGATCACGTGCGCGAAGTTGCTCGTGGATCACTGGTCGGCGTCGGTGCCTAGCGTGATCGGCATCGGAGTCGACGTCGCCGAGCTGCTCACCGCGATGGTCGCGGTACCGAGCGCCAGCGGTGAGGAGGCCGCGCTCGCGGCGATGCTGGTGCCGCGTCTGGGCGGCGCGGGGTTCGACGCTCACGTCGACGCAGCCGGCAATGTGGTTGCGGCCTGGGGCGACGGTCCGGAGACGATCGCGCTCATCGGTCACCTCGACACTGTCGCAGGCGAGATCGAAGTCCGCCGAGACGGCGACATCCTCTACGGGCGGGGCACCGTCGATGCCAAGGGGCCGCTTGCCACCGCGATCGCCGCCGTGAGCCGCCAACCGAGGAGCAGCTCTCGCCGCTTCGTTGTCATCGGTGCGGTCGAAGAGGAGGCCGGATCGCGCGGGGCACGGTACCTGACAACGTCGATGGCCGCACCGTCCGCTCTGATCATCCTCGAGCCGAGTGGATGGGATGCGGTCACGATCGGTTACAAGGGAAGCGTTCGCCTCCACGTCAGCATCGAGCAGCCGCTTGCGCACAGCGCGGGGCCTGTAGCCGGCGCGCCCGACCGGTGCTTCGATGTCGTTCGCGCGCTGCTGGACTACGCGGAGGTCGTCAACGGCACGGCCGGCGTCTTCGAGCGCATCGTCGTCCGCATCCTGCGATTCGGCTCGACGAGCGATGGGCTTGTCGAGCGGGCAACGGTCGATGTCGGCATCCGAACTCCGACGGGCTGCAACATCGATTCGCTGCTCGACGTCGCGCATCGCGCCGCGGGCGACGGCGAGGTGAGCATCGCTGGTCAGGAGCCGGCGGTCCGCACCAACCGTGGCAGTCCGCTTGCTCGTGCATGCATCAGGGCGATCCGCGCAGCCGGCGGCTCACCGCGCTTCAAGCTCAAGACCGGGACATCGGATCTCAACATCCTGGTCCCCGCCTGGGGATGTCCGGCGGTCGCGTACGGACCCGGCGATTCGCAACTCGATCACACCCCGGAAGAACGCATCTCGGTCGCCGAGCTCGAGCGCGCGGTCGACGTGCTCGAGATGGCGCTGGGCGACCGATGATCCGCGCAGCCGTCATCGGCGGCGCCGGCTACGCGGGCGGCGAAGTGCTCCGTCTGCTGGCCGGCCACCCCGAGATCGACATCGTGCAGGTGACGTCCGATCGTCTGTCGGGCAAGCCTGTTGCCGCAGTGCATCCTCCACTTCGCGGCCGTACCGACCTCCGCTTCTCCTCGCGGGCTGAGCTGCTGCCAGCTGACGTCATCTTCGCCACTTTGCATCATGGGGAGTCGAGCGCCGGCATCGATCAATTGCGCGCGGCAGCGCCGGTCACAATCGACCTCGGCGCCGACTTCCGGCTCCGCGACCCTGCGGACTACCCGCGCTGGTATGGGTGGACACACCCGGTCCCCGAACTGCTGCCCGGCGCTGTCTACGGCCTCGCCGAGTTGCATCGCGCTGAGATCGCCGATGCGTCACTGATCGCCGTCGGCGGCTGCCTCGCGACGGCATCGATCCTCGGCCTCGGTCCGCTCGCATGCGCGGGAGTCCTGGATGCGATACCGCCGCTCGTCGTCGAGGCGAAGGTCGGATCCTCTGCGGCGGGCGCGCAACCCGGCGAGGCAACGCATCACGCGCACCGAAGCGGCGAGCTGCGGTCGTACGCGCCGACAGGCCATCGACACACCGCGGAGATCGTGCAGGAATTGCATCTCGGTATCGACGCTCCATACGTTGCCTTCTCCGCGACCGCCGTGGAGGCCGTTCGCGGGGCGCTGATCACCGCGCACGCGTTTATCAATCGCGACCTTGACGATCGCGACCTCTGGCAGCTCTACCGATCGCACTACACGAACGAGCCGTTCGTGCGCATCGTGAAGTCACGCACCGGACTCCATCGATCGCCAAATCCGAAGGTGCTCACCGGCACGAACTACTGCGACGTCGGTTTCGAGCGCGATCCGCACTCACGGCGCGTCGTCGTCACCGCGGCGCTCGACAACCTGGTGAAGGGCGCCGCAGGTCAGGCGCTGCAGGCGTTCAACATCCGTCACGGGTTTCCCGAGACGCTCGGCCTCGAGTTCGCCGGGCTGTACCCCATCTGATGATCGTCGTGAAGATCGGCGGCAGCGTCCGTCACCTGGATCCGCTGCTCCAGGACATCGCGACGACCACTGAGCGCGTCGTTGTCGTCCACGGCGCAAGCCGTGACCTCGACGATCTCTCGACGCGGCTCGGAACGCCGCCACGGATGGTCGAATCCGCGCGCGGCGACGTGAGTCGCTTCACCGACGCAACGACGATGGACCACTTCCTCATGGCATACGCGGGCAAGGCGAACAAGCGCATCGTCGAGCAACTCCGGCAACTCGGCGTCGACGCCTTCGGTCTCTGCGGTCTCGACGGCGGGGTTGTTCGCGGCACTCGTCGGCCCGACCTGCGTATCCGCGAGCAGGGACGGACGATGGTGCTCCACAACAACCACGTCGGCAGTATCGACGCAGTGCACACGGGGCTGTTGCACACGCTCCTCGCGTGCGGGGTCACACCCGTCCTCTGTCCACCGATTGCCGCCGACGACGGGACCGCAATCAATGTCGACGGCGATCGGCTCGCCGCCGAGATCGCTGTCGCGCTCGGCGCCTCACGTCTGATGATCTTCGCGAACACACCGGGGTTGTTGCGCGACCCGGACGATGAGGCAAGCCTCATCGGGCGCATGACGGTTGACGAAGCCGAGTGCCTGCTGCCGAGCATCGGCGGCCGTGCCCGTGTGAAGCTGCGGGCCGTTGCCGAAGCACGACTTCGCGGTGTTGCGCAGACCTGCGTCGCCGACGGGAGGGTCGCACGGCCGCTCTTCAACGCGATGGCCGGGGCCGGGACCTGGCTGCGCTGAGGATTCAGACCAGCTCGTAGTCCGGGTTGAGGATCGCGAGACGGCGTCGCCATGAGCCCACCATGCCTTCGGCAACGAGCCGTGCGCCGACCGCAATCCCGGGGATCCGGCGCCGCCCCTGAAAGACGAGGAGCAGGGTGCCGGTCTCGTCGGTGATCTCGCATTCGAGGTTCGAGGCTTCATCGTCGGTCTTGCCGCGCAACGCCAGGATCCTGCCCGCGACCGAGATGCGCTTGCGTAACGTTGCGTCGACCATGGGAGCGAACCGAGGCACACCCAGCCAGCTTGGATCCCGATTCAGGGCTGCGAGCATTGCGATGTCTCACCTCTGTCGATAGAAGGCGCGCGACCCGCGCTTTTGCATACGAATCCTCTCAGAAGCGCGAATGGCGATCTTCAGCCTCTGTGCACCAATTCGCAGGTGCCTGGCTGTACGCCACGCACAGACGTACGGCTTGATCGGGACGGATTGCACAAGCGACGAGCGCTCGATCCTGTATGGCACCACGTAGAGATCGACCGACGGGCATCTCTACGATGCATTGCAGTGACCACCCTCGCGATTGCCCCGGCGCTGGCATCGGACGCCGACGAATGCGTCGATGGCGCAGGTGATGTACGGCCGGCATACCGCGATGTCCTCGAAAAGTGGGCCGCATCGACGCGCGAGCTGGAGCTCGCGCGGACGACGGCGCGCCAACATTTCACGGAGCGCGGCATCACGTTTGGAGCGCCAGGCGGCGAGCCCGCCGCGATCTTCCCGTTCGATCCGATCCCGCGAGTCATCGAGTCCGATGAATGGATCCAGCTCGAGCGTGGGCTTGCGCAGCGGGCGATGGCCCTCGATGCGTTCGTCAGCGACTGCTATACGTCGCAGCGTGCGCTCCGAGATGGCGTCGTGCCGGCTCGAACTCGTCTACAGCAGCACCGGCTATCTGCGCGATCTTGTCGGCGTCCGGCCGCCACGAGCCACCTGGTGCCACATCGCCGGTATCGACGTCGTGCGAGTGGACGGGACGTTCCATATTCTCGAGGACAACGTTCGCTGCCCGTCGGGAATCGTCTACGCACTCGAGGCGCGAGCGGCGATGGCCAAGGCTGCGCCGGACCTCCTCGCTGCGGCTGGTGTGTGTCCGCTCGACGAGTATCCACGGCGTCTGAGGCGAATCCTCGAGCGCATCGCTCCGCGACCGTGGGACATGTCGATCGTGGTCCTCACCCCGGGGCCGTATAACGCTGCGTACTACGAGCACAGGCTCCTTGCGAAACACATCGGGGCCTCGATCGCGACCGGCAACGAGCTCATCGTCCACGAAGATGAGGTCTGGCGTCGCACCGAGGGCGGCGAGCTGGCTCGTGTCGACGTCATCTACTCACGCGTGAATGCCGAGTGGCTGGACCCGCTGGTCTTCCGGCCGGATTCGCTGCTTGGCGCACCGGGCATCATCGACGCGTGGCGGCGGGGAAACGTTGCCATTGCAAACGCTCCGGGAACGGGGGTCGCGGACGACAAGGGGATCTACCCATACGTGCCCGCGATGGTGCGTTACTACCTCGGTGAGGAACCGCTCATCGACAACGTTCCTACGTACGACCTCGAGAATCCCATCCAACTTCGCCACGTCCTGTCGGCGCTCGATCGCATGGTCCTCAAACCGGTGGATGCAAGCGGGGGCTATGGCATCGAATTCGGGCATCTGTTGAGCACCGCACAACGCGACGACCTCCGGGCTCGGATCACTGCCGAGCCACGATCCTGGCTCGCCCAGGAAATGGTCCAGTTGAGCAAAGCCATCTGCCTGACAGAGGACGGGCAATTCGAGGCACGCGCGGTGGACCTGCGCCCGTTCATTCTCATTGACGAGCGGCCGTGGATTGTCCCCGGTGCGCTGACACGCGTGGCGGCGGATCCGGAGACCCTCGTGGTCAACTCATCGCAGGGCGGCGGGAGCAAGGACACATGGGTTCTGACACGCTGACCTATTCCGTCCAGCACGACACCGTCCTCCGGTATTCAGACACGGTGATGCGGTCCTACAACGAGGTGCGCCTTCGGCCTCCGGACCGCGGCAAGCAGCGCACGCTGTCGTTCGCGCTCAGCAGCGATCCAATGACGGTGTCCGCAAGCCGCGTTGACTACTACGGCAACATCGTGCATCGCGTTGACGTGAGCACGCGGCATCGTGCGCTCGGTCTTCGCGCGAACTGCGTTGTGCAGAACGAGCCTGTGCACACTCGTCCGCCGTCGCCGTGGGCGACCGAAATGCTGCAACTGGACCCTCGTCTCGACTATGCGCTGCCGAGCCCGCGCGTGCCACTCAGCTCCTCGACGCGAACGTTGCTGCGCGAGTGGTGTGGCGATGATCGTTCGTTCGATGCTCTGGTCCACGTTGCAGCGCGTATCCGCGCTGAGTACCGGTACGACAGGGAAGCGACCACGGTGCGGAGCAGCATCGACGACCTGCTCGGCGCGGGAGCGGGGGTGTGCCAGGACTTCACGCATCTCTTTCTTGCGGTGGCACGTCACGCCGGTTGGCCCGCTCGTTATGTGAGCGGGTATGTCGGGCCGAAGAACGACGAGGACACCCTCGAGGGGCAATCACATGCCTGGGCGGAGGTCTGTGGTGCCAACGGACGCTGGCTCGGCATCGATCCGACGTACGGAGTGCTGGTCGGTCAGCAGCACGTGCGCCTCGCGGTCGGGCGTGACTACGGCAGCGTAGCGCCGCATCATGGTGTCTTCTACGGCACGGCGCTCGCCGCGCCGCCCGAGGTCACTGTGCGCGTCACGCGCGTGCAGAGCGACCCGTCAGAGCTCGCCGAACGGATGCCGTCGATGCTCTGGAATCAGCAGGCGGAGCAACAGCAGCAGTAGTCGCGGATCCAGCGCCTCGGGTGGCGGCAGGCCGTCGGTGCGCATACGGCTCTCGGCGCGTGCGACGCAGTTGGGATGATTGTCGGTCTCGGCCTGAGATCAACGTGATACTGCGGTTGTCATTAGATGCGATAGCTGATATGGTTGCTCTTGATTCGTCAATCGACCTCACAAAGGAGCGGCACATGATCGTTCTGGGAATCATCCTGGCGCTCATCGGACTCCTCGTCGGGATTCCGGTGCTCTGGACCATTGGTGTGGTCCTGTTGATCATTGGACTGGTGCTCGCGGTTATGGGCATGGCCGGCCACGCGGTCGGTGGTCGCGCCCACTACTACTGAAACCGGCTCCGTAACGTCGTTACTCGTACCGCGCGCTGCACTGAACGCAGCGCGCGGTATGTATAGAAAGGACTAGGAGGATGTGCGCGATGGCATTGGAAACACTGAACGACGAGAGCGTTGTGGATCCGGATGCGGACGACGACGACGACACCAACTCTGATGAGGGCGATGCCGGCACCCCGGCGGAGCACCAGCACGAGGATCTCCAGAGTCCCCCGATCGATCCTGGCGAGCTGCCGGCTCACTAAGGCGATACCGACGGGCCGGGACCGATGCATGACGCGATGAACGGTCCCGGCCTGCTCGCGCTCATCGGCGGGGATGAATTCCATCGGGGCAACGAGCCGCACGACGCACTCCTTGCTGCGGCAGCTCGGCGGAGAGGTCCGGCATATATCGTGGCGACGGCCGCCGCGCGATCGCATCCAGAGGCCGCCGTACGGCATGCGGCTGCATGGTTCAAGCAGTTTGACCTGGACGTCGTCGAACTTCGCGCCTACACCAGGGCTCAGGCACGGTCAGACGCAACGGCCGCGGCAGCGAGCAACGCGGCATTCGTCTACATCACGGGAGGCGACCCGGGGCTCGTCGCATCCGTGCTCCGCGCAACGCCGGTCGGCGACGCACTCATCGCAGCGTGGCGGAGTGGTGCCGTCCTCGCCGGATCGTCCGCCGGCGCGATGGCGCTCTGTGAGCACGTGCTCGTCCGGCAGACCCTCCCTGGGAGTGCGGACCGGCGCCCGGTTCCGGGGCTGGCTGTCGTCCCGAACGCGGCGGTGCTTCCGCATCACAACACCTTCGGATCACGTTGGTTGCCGTCAGCGCGCGCGGCCCTACCAGAAGCAATCCTTATCGGAATCGACGAGCGGACGTGCGCGCTCTGGCAAGCCGGTACGTGGCGATGCCTCGGCTCGGGCGGCATCACCGTGTATCCCGGTGGCGACGGCAGCCATCACTTCCGTTCGGGAACAGTGGTCAATGGCATTCCGGAGCCGTTTCCTGGACAATCGTCGCCGTGACCGACGACAGCGTTCAGTCAGACGCCTGGCAGACGTATGTCGACGGTATCCCGCGGGAGTACCGTCCCATGTTTGACCGTATCGACAAACTGGCTCGGGCGCTGCACCCCGATGCCAGCGTGGGGATGTCCTATTCCATGCCGACGTATCGAGTGGGCAAGGGCCGCCTCAACGTCGGAGTCTGGAAGCACGGCGTGTCGATCTACGGTTGGATGAAGAACCGCCCGTCCGCCGTCCTGTCGCAGCACCCCAAGCTCCTCACGAGCACCGGGACCATCCGGCTCACTCCTGACGATGCGGCGGCGCTTTCGGATGAGGAGATCGGCGAGATCATCGCGGGCGCGCTCGGGAGTTGACGCTCGTCAGGCGTCGCCCGTCGGAACGATGCCTGCCCCTTCCACCATCAGGATGATGGTCCGCTCCGCGGCGCGCGGGCGATGACGCACACCTTTCGGCACGCAGAATCCCTGCCGTTGCCCAAGTTCAACGGTCCGATCCTCGAGATCCATCGACAGCGCCCCTTCGACAACAAAGAAGAACTCGTCCTCGTCGTCGTGTTTGTGCCAGATGTACTCACCCTGCACGACACCGACGCGCATGACGCAGTCGTTGACGCGGCAGAGCGTCTGGTTGTACCAGGGATGTGTCGCGGCGTCGGCAAGCGCCTGGACGTCGATGAGATCGAGCGGCGCAAAGCGGATGTCCAGATGCGTATCGAATGGATCCTCGGGATTCATGACGCCACCTCGCTGCTGGTTACGGGTGCGGATGCGCTGCCGTCGGGAGCCACGGTATCGATGACGAACGCCAGGACCAGCGCTTCGTCGCGCCACGAGTCATATCGTCCCGACGCCCCGCCATGGCCGGCACCGAGCTCTGTTTTCAAGAGTATCGGTGAGGCGCCTTCGACGCCATCACGGAGGCGAGCAACCCATTTCGCCGGCTCCCAGAACCCCACCCTCGGGTCGTTGAGGCCGCCCGTGACGAGCAACGCGGGGTGTATCCCGGGCTGCACGTTGTCGTACGGAGAGTACGAGCGCATGTAGGCGTAGGCCGTCGCGTCCTCGGGGTTCCCCCACTCCTCGTACTCGCCGATGGTGAGCGGCAGATCCGGGTCGAACATGGTCGTCAGACAATCGACGAACGGCACTTCAGCGACCACCGCGGCCGCCACATCCGGGCGCAGATTTACCACCGCACCCATGAGCAATCCACCGGCGCTCCCCCCGCGAATAGCGAGGTGAGCGTGAACTCGTGAACTGCTGCTCGACGAGGTGATCAGCACACGCACAGAAGTCGGTGAACGTGTTCCGTTTGTGGAGCAGCTTGCCATCCTCATACCATCGACGACCCAATTCCCCGCCACCGCGAATGTGCGCAATCGCATAGACGAAACCCCGGTCGAGGAGACTGAGCCGGTCCGAGTTGAACCTGGGGTCGATGCAGATCTCGTACGAACCGTAGCCGTACAGCAGCGCAGGCGCCGTGCCATCGAGCGGGGTATCGCGACGGTGCACATAGGAGATCGGGACCCGCGTGCCATCGGTCGCGGTGGCCCACAGCCTCCCCGTCACATAGTCGGCCGGGTCGTATCCGCCAAGGACTGGCTCCTGTTTGACGAGCACGCGCTCGTGAGAACTCCATCCCGTAGTCGACCGCCGAGCGCGGCGTGACGAGCGATGTGTACTCGAAGCGGAGGGTGTCGGTCTCCCACTCTGGATTCGCGCCCGGTGATGCGGCGTACACGACCTCGGGCTGATCGATGACATGGCATTCCCCATCGCTCAACCGCATGACGTTGATCCTGCGCAGTCCGTCTGCGCGCTCGAAGAGCACGGCGTGACGGGCAAAGAGATCGGCGCCCTCGAGCTTGACGTCCGCTCGGTGCGGCATCACTTCGGCCCAGTGGCCGCGCCCCGGTGTGGCGACCGGAGCACTGACCAGCCGGAAGTTGAGCGCGTCGTCGTTGGTGACGATGAACAGCCGGTCGTCGTGATGATCGACCGCGTACTCGATGCCGTGACGGCGCGGCTCGACGACTGCGACTGCGTCCGTAGGTTGGTCGGCGCGGAGCAGATGCACCTCGCTGGTCATCTGACTGTTCACCGAAACGAGGATGTATGCACCGCTCCGAGTTCGCGAGACCGATGCGTAGAAACGCTGATCGTCCTCCTGGTACACGAGCACGTCGCTGTCGTTCGCGGCGCCGATGCGGTGTCGCCATATCTGCCACGGCCGCATCGCCGCGTCGGGACGCGTATAGAACACGTTCGTCGAGTCGCTGGACCACGCCAGCGAATACGAGACCTCCTCCAGCACGTCCGGGAGATCCAAGCCGGTGTCGACGGTTCGGAAGCGCAGCGTGTAGCGCTCCGAGCCGTTGAAGTCGACGGTGTACGCGAGGATCGCGTGGTCGGGGCTGATCTCCGCGTCACCGAGATGGAAGTAGCCGCTGTCGCCTGCAACGACATTCTCGTCGAGCAGGACCTGCTCGTCACCGCCGTCACGCAGCCGCCGGCAGTGCACTGGGTACTGACTGCCGTCGACGGTGCGCCGATAGTAGACGTACGGTCCATGGCGTACCGGAGCACCGACGTCCGTCTGCTGCACGCGGCCCACCATCTCCGTGTACAGCCGCTCGCGCAGCGGGCGGACATGCGATAGCGCGGACTCGGTCCACGCGTTCTCCGCCTCGAGGTACGCGATGACCGCGGGATCGTCGCGGTTGCGCAGCCAGGCGTAGTCGTCGATGCGCTCGTCTCCATGTGCCGAGCGCACGACCGGATGCCGGGCAGGGACCGGTGGGCGACGACCTTCCTGACCGTTCACGTTCGTCATGCAGCTGCCTCTCGATGGGACGGCGGCGGTGTGCCCGGTCGGTCGGTACCAGGGCGTCGATCGCGCACCCGCAGCCGTCGGAACTCACTGGACCTGAGTGCCGCCGATGCGCGACCCTGATTCTACCGGAGATCAGATCGAACGAGACCGGCTGTCACGCCCGCCCGAGTTTGGGGGTGTCGTATGCGATCTCCGGGGGTTGACTGTCACCCGGCCGCGACTGTCTTCGTGGGAACCGCTGCCACGATGAGGTTCTCTGGTGGGTCGATCCTGGCCGACGAGACTTCTGGAAGGACAACACATGCGGTCAGATCGTGTCGTTTCGGCGCGCAAACCGGTGCGAAGCCGTGCCGGCATCATCATTGCGGCGCTCGGCATCGTTGCTGCGTCGTTCACCTTTGCAGTCGCGCCCGCGCGAGCGCTCGCGGCAGGCACCGCCGTGCTGCCGAACTCCGCCTTTGCGGGCTTCACCGACACGTCCCTCGGCCCAACCGACGACGGCAGCTCCAACACCACGATCGCGTTCGGCTTCAGCATGAACTACTTCGGCACCGAGGATTCCGCGGCCTGGGTCAACAACAACGGCAACTTGACCTTCGACTCTCCGAACGGGGGATTCACGCCGTTCGGCCTCCCCGGTGCGGACACCGCGATCATCGCGCCGTTCTTCGGCGACGTCGACACGAATGTCGGCAACGTCGTCGACTTCGGCACCGGAACGCTCAATGGGCACAAGGTATTCGTGGTCACATGGCCGGGCGTCGAGTGCTACCCCGCGCAAAACGCCGCGGTGCTCGACACCTTTCAGGTCATCCTCATCGATCGATCGGACCTCGGCACGAGCTCCCACGGTGACGACTTCCAGATCGAGTTCAACTACGACTCCATTCAGTGGGATGCCGGCGGCGCGAGCAACGGCGACGTCAACTGCACCAATTCACCTGACGACGATGCGGCGGCAGCGGGCTACTCAGATGGTACCCAGACTGCCGGCCACTACTATCAGCTTCCTGGCTCGCAAGTAAGCGGCGGGTTGATGGATTCGAATGTCACGACGGGTCTGATTTACAACGAGCTCAACAGCGACACCGCAACGAGCGTGCCGCCCTCCGGGACACCGGTGCTCGGGCGATACATCTTCAACGTCACCGGTGGCGTGCCGGTCGCGCCCACCACGGTCGCGACCTCGCTGACCGGCGGCGGCACGAGCGGGACGACCGTATCGGTTGCGCCCAACGTCGCCGTGACGGACTCGGCCACACTCTCGGGACCGAACTCGCCAACTGCAGGCGGCACGCTCACGTATGGCGTGTATACGGACAACACGTGCACGACACTGCTCGCCTCCGGCGGCAATGTGACCGTCACCAATGGCGTCGTCCCCGACTCGAACCCCGTCACCGTCTCCGGCGTCGGCACGTACTACTGGAACGCGTCGTACTCGGGCGACGCCCTTGACGATGCGTCGGATGCCGGGTGTTCCGAAGTGGAGTCGGTGGTCATCCCCCCGGTGACGGTGGCGACCATCGTCGATGATGCGGGGACCGCCTCGACATGGAATGGCGCCGAGGTCACGGCTGCGAGCGCGCGTGACACCGCCTCCGTGACCGCAACCTCAGGGTTCACACCCACAGGCACCGTCCTCTACAGCTTCTTCGCCAACGGGACGTGCGCGAGCGCCGCCGCAACCACGCAGTCCGTGACGATCGCGGCCGGGGCGACTCCCGAACTCGGCAGCAACCGGAGCGCTCGGCGCCGGCTCATACAGCTACAACGCGGCATACTCCGGCGATTCGCACAACGCGGCAACAACCGGTTCGTGCGAGCCGTTCACCGTCGCGAAAGCCTCCGCGTCGCCGGGATCCATCGTCCATGACCCCGCGCTTGGATCGGCGTGGAACGGCAATGAGACCACCGGAGCAACTGCGATCGACACGGCGAGTGTGACTGCCGTCGGTGGATTCACGCCGACCGGTACCACGCTGTACAGCTTCTACACCAACGGGACGTGCAACGGCACGGCATCAACGACCCACAGCGTGACCCTCAGCGGTGGCGCAGTGCCGAACTCCTTGACCACGAGCGCGCTGCCTGCCGGCGCGTACAGCTACAAGGCCGCGTACTCCGGTGACGCCGACTACCTCGCCGCATCTCCCGCATGCGAGCCGTTCTCCGTCGTGCCCGTCCAGAGCGGCGTGGGCACGGTAGTGGACAACGCAACGACGCACGGGACGTGGAACGGCACCGAGACCATCGGAGCGACTGCAGACGACACATCGACGGTCACGACGGTCGCGGGGATCGCGCCGACGGGAACCATGACGTACACGCTGTATCCCAACCAGACGTGCAACGGCACCGCATCGACGACGAGCATCAAAACACTCGCCGCGGGGGCCGTCCCCAACTCGGCCACGTCGAGCCCGCTCACCGCAGGTTGGTTCAGCTATCTCGGCAGCTACTCCGGCGACAGCAACTACCTCGCCGCAGCCGGGTCCTGTGAACCCTTCCATGTGGCGCAGAGCGCCGCTACGGTCGGCTCCGTCGTTGATGATGCGACGACAGACACAACGTGGGCCGGGACCGAGACGACCGGCGCGTCCGCGTACGACACCGCAACCGTCGCGACAGTAGGCGGGTTCGCTCCGACGGGCACCGTGACGTACTCGTCGTTCACCAACGGGACCTGCATGGGAAGCCCAGCGGCGACCGGTTCTGTGACTCTGACCGCGGGCACGGTGCCCGACGCTTCCCCCACCGGCGCCCTCGGCTCGGGCCCACACGCATTCAGCGCGAGCTACTCGGGTGACGCCAACTATGTGGCGAACGCCTCCGCGTGCGAACCGTTCGCGGTGCTCGCACCGCCCGTGATCACCAGCGCCGACCAGGCAACGTTCGCGATCACAGACCCGGGCTCCTTCACCGTGACGACCACAGGGTATCCGGGTGGCGCTTCGATGATGCTCGACGACGGGGGTGCCTCGCTTCCGACGGGCGTCACCTTCGTGGACAACGGCGACGGCACGGCAACGCTCGCCGGGACACCGGCGACCGGAGCGAGCGGCATATACACGTTCACCATCGCCGCCGCGAACGGCGTGCCGACTGCGGCCAGCCAGAGTTTCACGCTGACGGTGGACCTCGCACCCGCCATCACGACGATCGCCACGACAACCTTCACCGTCGGCGTCGCCGGATCGTTCACGGTTGGCTCGGACGGGTTTCCCGGCCCCGGCACGATGACCGTTGATGACGGCGGGGCCGCCCTGCCTTCGGGCGTGACGTTTGTCGACAACGGCGATGAGACTGCGACGCTGTCCGGCACACCGGCCGTGGGCTCCGGGGGCAGCTATGGCTTCACCATCACCGCAGCCAACGGTGTGGCGCCGGACGCCACCCAGACCTTCACGCTACTTGTCGACGAAGCCCCGACCGTCACATCCGCTGACAGCGTGACCTTCGGTCTCGGCGCTGCCGGCAGCTTCACCGTGACGATGGAGGGCTTCCCATCCGGCGGCGCCGCAAGCTTCTCGGACGGAAGTGCGACGCTGCCAACGGGCGTCCAGTTCGTTGACAACGCGAACGGCACCGCCACGCTGGCCGGCACGCCGGCAGTCGGAACGATCGGCACCTATGCCTTCACGATCACCGTCACCAACGGCATCGGGTCCGGCGACACGCAGGCATTCACCCTCTACGTTGTTGCCGCAGCCACCACGACGGTGCTCACCTCACCAACCAACCCATCTGCCGTTGGCCAGTCCGTCACCCTCATCGCGACCGTGGCGGTGACCGCGCCGAGCTCCGGCTCGGCAACAGGGACCGTTGACTTTGTTGACGGCAGCGACGCCATCACCAATTGCACGAGCCAGGCAGTGGTCTCGGGCACTGCGACGTGCGTCACGGCGTTCACCGGCGCGTCGACGCACATCCTCACCGCCGTCTACAGCGGCGACGCCAACTTCGGCACGAGCACATCCGCGATGCTGGGTCAATCCGTCGGGGTGGCGACCACCACTGTCACGACCGCCTCGTCCGCGAACCCGGCAGTCACGGGCGAGAGCGTCACGTACACCGTCACCATCTCGCGCAGCGCGCCGGCGACCGGCGCAGCCGGCGGCACCGTCACATTCCTTGATGGCGGGACTCCCATCATCGGGTGCGAGGCCGTCGTTGCCGTCGACGGCGTCGCCACGTGCACCGTCGTGGAGACGCTCGGTGCCCACGATGTCGGCGCGAGCTACAGCGGCGACGCTGACGACAGTGGCAGCACGGCGACGGCACTGAGCCAGCAGGTCGTGCCCGACGGCACCGTCACCACCGTCACGTCCGACCCGAACCCTTCGACGTTGGGTGCGGCGGTCACGATAACGGTCACCGTCGAAGCGGCGGCGCCAGGATCCGGGAATCCGAACGGCAGTGTCGTCATCTTTGCTGACGGCAAGGAGATCGCGACCGTGCCGCTGGACAGCAGCGTCGACAGTCGCGCCGTGTTCATCACATCGAATCTCACCGTCGGAATACACGCCATCACTGCCGTGTACACCGGGGCGGCCGGCTACCTCAGCAGCGTCGCAGCGGTCACGGCTGACTCCCAGAGCGTGGTGCGACCACCACTGGTGCCGCTGACCGGTGCCGTCGGGTCGCGCTGGGCAGGCATCGCCGCGCTGGCGCTCCTGATGAACGGGTTCGTCCTGCTGGCGTGCACTCGCCGCCGGCGCCGTCTGTCGTAGGACGAAGCCCGCGCGTCGCGTTGGTGAGCGGGTTATCCCGCGACCACCTCCCGCCAGAGCCCGAGGATATTGCCCGCCGGGTCTCTGAACGTCGCGACCCGAAGGTTGCCCTCGGCGTACGGCGCCCGCACGACCTCGCCCCCGTGGGCGCTGATGCGCGCGACGACATCGTCGATGGCGTCGACGTAGATGAAGAGCAGCAGACCGGGCTCGCGCACAACCGCCTGATCGGTCATCCACGCGCCGCTGACGTGGCCGCTGCCGTCATCGAAGGTGGGCCGGTCGCCGTCGTGGTCGCGAACGGCCCATCCAAACACCGCTTCGTAGAAACGCGCGGCCTCGTGGACATCGACGGCGGGAATGTGCAGATACGAAATCCCGCCGACGCGCTTGAGCAGCTGCTCGACGCCGGGTGTCTCAGGCGATTCGGCCGTCTCTTCTCCGCCTATTTCGGTTGCGGGGTGATCCGCAGGTATGGCTTGGGGGCCTTGTACCCGGGGAAGATCTCCTTGGCCTCGTCGTCCGAGACGGAGCCCGCGATGATCACATCGTCGCCCTGCTTCCAGTTGGCCGGAGTTGAGACGCGGTGTTTCGCGGTGAGCTGCAGCGAGTTGATCACGCGCAGGACCTCGTCGAAATTGCGTCCCGTCGTCATCGGGTAGACGAGGATCAGCTTGACCTTCTTGTCCGGCCCGATCACGAAGACGTTGCGAACCGTCTGGTTGTCGGCGGGCGTCCGCGTTGCGGGATCGCCGGAGACGCTCTCGGGGAGCATCTCGTAGAGCTTCGCAACGTTGAAATCGCGGTCGGCAATGATGGGATAGGTGGGCCGGGCGCCCTGGGTCTCCTCGATGTCGTCCGCCCAGCGCTCGTGCTTGTCGAGCGGGTCGACAGAGAGGCCGATGACCTTGACGTTGCGGCGATCGAACTCGGGCTGGATGTTCGCCATGTAGCCGAGCTCGGTGGTGCAGACGGGCGTGAAATCCTTGGGATGCGAGAAGAGCACGGTCCAGGAGTTGCCCATCCAGTCGTGGAAGTTGATCTTGCCCTGGGTCGTCTCGGCCTCGAAATCCGGCGCGGTGCTGCCGAGCGAGATGGTCATCGGAGTCCTCCTGGGTGCGAGAGTTGCGCCACGTCTGGCGCGACCGGTATCTGAAAGGTGAGTGGGATGGTCAAGTATGCCAAGCCGCCTCCATCGGATGCCAGCCGAATCTGAGTGGGGTCAGTCGGCCTCCGCGGCGACCAGGGGAATCGGGATCTGCGCGACGGGCTTGTCATCGGCAACGGGAAGGACGGAACGGGGGATCTCGCCGATGCCCAGCCTGCGCCACGCAAACAGCCCGATTCCGGCCGCGACGAGGCACGACACCCCACCGACGGCGATACCGGTGCGCGCGCCGGCGATCTCCACGACCCAGCCGATCAGCGGGCCGCCGATGGGAGTCGATCCCATGAAGCCCACTGCCCAGAGCGCCATGACGCGGCCCCGCATCGACGGCCTGGCCTCGAGCTGCAGCGTCGAGTTGCCGGTCGCCATGAACGTGATGGCGGCGAATCCGGTGATCCCCATGGCGACGAACCCGATGGCAAGTGACGGCGCGAGCGCAACGCACAACATCGCCACACCGAACCCGGTGCCGGCGATGGTCATCGTCTTGAGCCCCGGGCGGCCGCGTGCGGCGGTCATGAGGCCCCCGAAGACGGCGCCGAAACCCATTGCGGCCGTGAGGAAACCGTACGTGGCGGCGTTGCCGCCGAAGGTCTGCTTGGCAAGAACCGGCAGGGTCACCTGAAACTCGTACGCGAACAGCCCAACGATGGCGGCCATCAGCAGCGGCACCCAGAGGCGCGGCTCCTTTGCCACGTAGCGGAGCCCCTCGCGCAGCTGTCCTTTTGCACGTTGCGCCGGCGGACTCGGCTGCAACGCCTTGGGATTCATCGCTGTCAGCGAGTAGACGACCGCGATGAAGCTAGCGGCGTTCACCAGGAAGCACACGCCGACGCCGAGCGTGGCAATCAGCAACCCGGCGATCGCCGGTCCGACCGCACGCGCCGCATTCACCATGGTCGAGTTGAGGCTCACGGCGTTGCGAACGTGCTCCGGCCCGACCATCTCGAGCATGAATGCCTGGCGGGCCGGTGTCTCGAAGCAGTTGTTGAGTCCCAGGACCATTGCGAGGACGCAGATCTCCCAGAAGACGACGACATGCGTCACTGCGAGGACACCGAGGACGAGGGCCTGGACACCCATCAGGGATTGCAGAACGATGAGGAGCCGGCGCTTGTTGACGCGGTCGGCGATGACCCCGCCATACGGAGCCAGGACGAGCACGGGCAACGTCTGCAGCGCAAGGACGAATCCGATCGCCGTGGCCGAATGCGTGACGGTGAAGACCAGCCACGACTGCGCGACCGACTGCATCCACGTCCCGACGAGCGATGTGCTCTGACCGAGGAAGAACAGCCGGAAGTTCGGAATGGCGAGCGCGGAGAACGTCCGCTTGGTGATGGCGACGACGCGAACTCATCTCAGCGGCTCCGGCTCGTGGTGAGCGGCACGGGCTCGCGCAACCGCTCTGCCAGCTCCTCGAGAACGGGCAGCGCGACTGCGAGCGCTTCGCGCTCGTTGGCGTCAAGGTCACGCAGGCGCCGCGACAACGCGTCGTTCCGCTCCGAGCGGATCCGCTCGAGGAGCCGGCTGCCTCTGTCCGTCGCGATGACCCGACACACACGCCGGTCCACGTCATCGTCCATCCGGCGGATGAGCCCGGCTTCCTCCAGCCTGGGGATGAGACGGGAGAGCATCGTCGGATTCAGACCCGCAAAGCTGGCGAGGTCGGACAGGCGGATCGGTCCCTGCTTTTCCGCGGCCACGAGCACATCGACTTCCGTCGTCGTCAGCGAGCCTGCCGCGGCCGTCGGGCGAAGCCGCCGGGACATGCGGGTGACGGCGCTCCGCAGGCGCGCGGCGTTGAGTTCGCCCTTCGTGTCCCCGTGCGGCTGGCTGTTGGTGCTCAGTGCTGGCTCCAGAATACTTGCTTGCTGGCAAGTATCATATCGCAGACCGGCCTGAATGGCAAGTCACTCGAGCGACCGGGTCAGATCAGCGTTGCATCGCCTGGACGACGCGCGCGATCTGCTTCACATGCGGTCGCTCATGGCGTGCCAGACGCTGTGCGTAGTCCAGGACCGTCGGTTCGAGCGGACTGCCCCCACCCAGCAACAGCGCCGTGCGTGACCACTCACGAGGCGTGAGCACCTGCAGCATCGCGAGGAGCTCGACCCGCTGGGCGGCGAACGCGCGCAGCGACGGTTGGAATTTCAGCTCGTTGTAGTCGGTACGCTTGATCCACGTGCGAGGGTTGACGGCCCGGATGGTCGGCTTGTCCTCGGCGAGCATCACGGCGATGTTGTCGCCCCATACATCGGCACACGCACGGAGATGTGCGAGCACATCGTTCGCCGACCACTCGTCGACCGGCGCGGCGTGCAGGATGGTCTCGGACACACCTGCGGTGAGCGCGGCAATGCGCTGCGGGGTCTCGGTCACGACGGTCAGCAGTTCGTCAACGGGGAGCTTCACTCGCGCCACGGGTCTCCTCCTCTGCTGACCGTCGTCACGCCGCGAGAGCGTCGATCGTCACCTCGAACAGCGGACTGTCGGCCACCATGACGTCGATATCGTCGCGCTTCCAGGCACGCGCGATGTGCGGCATGACCTCGCGACGCTCGGCTTCGTCCGTGATGATCCGTGCCGTCGCCGGCAGGTCGGCGGTCACGCCGTCCTTGAGGTGGAAGATGAAGTGGGGATTGGCGGACAGGTTCGCGATGTAGCTGCGCTTGAATCCCGGCATCCCGCTGATGTACAGGCGCCCACCGACGTTGTGGAAGACGATCTCGATACGGCGGTCCTGCCCGGTCGTGCGGCCGGTCGTGGTGATGTCGATCCGTCCGCCTTTGGCGAGCGCCTCACGGACGGATGCTTCGAGCTGTGCGGTCATGGTGCTTCCCTGATGAAACCGTCTGCCTGACGGCGCTGTCTGAACCCTAATCCGTTCGCCTCAGATCGCCGCGCTCTTCACGGGTCTGTGGGCGCCGCTCCCGGCGTTCGCGTCGTAGCAGGGCCCTCGACGCGTGCGCCGGGCGCCCCGCACACGAAACGCGAACTCAGCCGAGGTCGAAGCGATCGAGATTCATGACCTTGTTCCAGGCGGCGACGAAGTCACGCACGAACGCTGCCGCTCCGTCGTCAGACGCGTATACCTCTGCGACGGCACGGAGCTGCGAGTTCGAACCAAAGACAAGATCAACAGCGGTACCGGTCCACTTGAGCGTGCCCGTTGTGCGATCGCGGCCCTCGTACGCGTCGGAGGAGTCGGTCGTCGTCCAGACCGTGTTCATGTCCAGGAGGTTGACGAAGAAGTCGTTGGTCAATGTCCCCGGCCGGTTGGTGAACACGCCGTGCACGGATCCTCCGAAGTTGGCGCCGAGACCGCGCAGACCACCGACGAGCACCGTCATCTCCGGCGCGGTCAACGTCAAGAGGTTGGCGCGCTCCACAAGCAGGTGCTCTGCCGGCAGGGTGTGCCCGTCTTTGAGGTAGTTGCGGAACCCGTCGAAGGTCGGCTCGAGGACGGCAAACGACTCCACGTCGGTCTGGTCCTGCGATGCGTCGCTTCGCCCGGGATTGAACGGCACCGTGGCGTCCTGTTCGGCGTCCTTGGCAGCCTGCTCCACGGCGGCGCACCCGGCGAGAACGATGAGATCCGCGAGCGAGACCTGCTTGCCGCCCGACTGCACGCCGTTGAATTCCTGCCGAATGCCGTCGAGCGTCTGCAGGACGGTCGCCAGCTCGGCCGGGTTGTTGACTTCCCAATCCCTTTGCGGTGCAAGGCGAATGCGCGCTCCGTTCGCTCCGCCCCGCTTGTCAGTGCCTCGGAACGTCGCTGCCGACGCCCACGCGGTTGCAACCAGCTGGGGAATGGGGAGTCCCGAAGCGAGGATCGTGCTCTTGAGTGCGGCGATGTCGCCCGCGTCGATCAGCGCGTGGTCCACCGCGGGGACCGGGTCCTGCCAGATCTGCTGCTCCGTCGGCACGAGCGTGCCGACGTAGCGCGTCACGGGTCCCATGTCGCGGTGCGTCAGCTTGTACCAGGCCTTCGCAAACGCGAGCGCGAACTCGTCCGGATGCTCATGGAAACGCGTCGAAATCGGCGCATAGATCGGATCCAGCTTCAGCGCGAGATCCGTCGTCAGCATCACCGGCGCGTGTCGCTTCGACGGGTCGTGCGCGTCGGGCACGTTGCCCTGAGCGGCTGAGTCCTTGGGAATCCACTGCTGCGCACCAGCAGGACTTGTGGTCAGCTCCCACTCGTAAGCGAACAGGTTGTCAAAGAAGCCGTTGTCCCACTGCACAGGGTTGTTGGCCCAGGCACCCTCCAACCCGCTGGTGTGCGCGTCGTCACCGACGCCGGTACCGAAGGAGTTTCGCCAGCCGAGGCCCTGCTGGTCGAGACCTGCGCCCTCGGGCTCCGCTCCGACGAACTCGCCCTTGACCGCGCCATGCGTCTTGCCGAACGTGTGCCCGCCGGCAATCAGCGCAACCGTCTCCTCGTCGTTCATCGCCATGCGCGCGAACGTCTCGCGAATGTCGCGGGCCGCGGAAAGCGGGTCCGGGATGCTGTTCGGGCCTTCGGGATTCACGTAGATCAGGCCCATCTGCACGGCGCCGAAGGGCGCATGGAGTTGCCGGTCGCCCGAGTAACGCTCGGCGGCGAGCCATGTTGCTTCGCCGCCCCAGTTGATGTCGTCGTCAGGCTCCCAGATGTCCTCGCGGCCGCCGCCGAAGCCGAACGTTGTGAAGCCCATCGATTCCAACGCGCAGTTGCCGGCGAAGATCATCAGGTCGGCCCAGGAGACGCTTCGGCCGTACTTCTGCTTGACGGGCCAGAGCAACCTGCGTGCCTTGTCGAGGTTCGCGTTGTCGGGCCAGCTGTTGAGCGGCGCAAAGCGCTGCGCGCCGGAGCCGCCACCACCGCGACCGTCGGCGATCCGGTATGTCCCCGCGCTGTGCCATGCCATGCGGATGAAGAGCGGCCCGTAGTGGCCATAGTCGGCCGGCCACCACGGCTGCGAGGTCGTCATGACGGCCATGACGTCCTGCTTCAAGGCGTCGAGGTCGACCGTGTTGAACTCCGCCGCGTAGTTGAAATCCTCGCCCATCGGGTTCGCGCGCGACGAAGGCTGGTCGAGCACCCTGAGGTTCAGTGCATCCGGCCACCAATCGCGGTTCGACCGAATGCGCTCGATCTGTGGGCCTGGAGTATTTGCTGTTGCGAGATCAGTCATTTCGATCCTCCGTCTGTCGCACTTTTACTTCCGCTCTTCAGTTGTCATTCGGTTGTTCGGTCCGTCGCGACGCACTCCGGGCACCTACCCCAGTAGACGACCTCGGCTTCATCGATCACGTAGCCCGCGTCGTCGGCCGCCGTCAGACACGGGGCGTGGCCGACAGCACATTCGACGTCGGTCACCCGGCCGCAGTCGCGGCAGATGAGATGGTGATGGTTGTCGCCGACACGATCCTCGAAGCGCGCCGGCGATCCGGCGGGCTGGATGCGGCGGATGAGGCCCTTATCGGAGAGCGTGCCGACGGCGTTGTACACCGACTGCGGCGAGATGGAACCGATGGCGGCCCGAACGACCTTGTCGATCTCGTCTGCCGTGCTGTGCGGTCGATCCGAGATGGCCTGCAACACCGCCAGCCGTTGCGCTGTGACCTGCATGTCGTGACTGCGCAAGAGCGCAGCGTTCTCACCGGATGTCTCGCTCGGCACGCCACCTAGTATAGATCTAATACTGGACTCAGTCCAGCCACGCCTCCACGTATTTGCGGAGACCTAATCTTCGGGACAAGATCGTCACGCTCTATGCGACGCCCCGCGAGTACACGACTGAGAGGCTCTACTCCGATGTAGTAGTCCATTCGTCAGTCAAGGGAGAGCCCGGGATGCAGCTGCCACGGCGACAGCACGCAAATCCCTCAGTCGCGGACGACCGGTGGGAGCGACGGCCCGCGCTGAGTTCGCGCCCTGCGCTTGGCCATCTTCTTCGGTCCCATCCTGGCCTCGTTCGCGATTGCCGTTCTGATCAGCGCACTGTTGCCACGCGCCAGCGGACCGTGGAGCGCCGCTCTCTGGATCCTCATCGTCGCTGCCGGCTCGTTCGTCACGCTCGTCCTCTTCGAACGCAGCGCGCGCCGTCTGCTCCCGCTGGCCGCCCTGCTCAACGTGTCGCTCCTCTTCCCGGACAAGGCTCCGGCGCGATTCGCGGTCGCCCGCCGGACCGGATCACCGCGCCACCTCCAGGAGCAGTTGCTCGCTGCCCGCGCATCGGGGAACAGCGACGACGCACAGGGGATGCAATCAGTGATCGAGTTAGTCCTCTCTCTCAGCGTGCATGACAAGGCAACGCGAGGCCATTCAGAGCGCGTTCGCGTGTTCGCCGATCTCATCGCTGACGAGTTGAACATCGACGAGGACGGTCAAGCCCGACTGCGCTGGGCGGCCCTCCTTCACGATGTCGGCAAGCTCGAGGTACCGGTCTCCCTCCTGAACAAGCCGGGAGCTCCGGACGAAAAGGAATGGGAGATCCTCCATCGCCACCCTGCAGAGGGAGCACGCCTCGTCGCGCCATTGCTGCCGTGGCTCGGTGAATGGGGCCGCGCGGTCGTCGAGCATCACGAACGCTACGACGGCACCGGATATCCGCTCGGCTTGAAGGGAACGGACATCTCCCTCGCTGCGCGCATCGTCGCAGTCGCCGACGTGTACGAGGTCCTGACCGCACCGCGGCCGTACAGGCGCGCCGTGAGCATCGCAGCCGCTCGCCAAGAGCTCACGCGGGTCGCCGGGACGCAGCTCGACCCGGCAATCGTCCGTGCGTTTCTCAACATCTCCGTCGGCCGTCTCTGGCGAACGATCGGTTTCAGCGCATGGCTCGGACAGATTCCAGCACTCGCGCGACTCTGGACCGAACTTGGTCGTCTCAGCTCGTGGATTGGATCGGGTGCGATCAGTGCGGCCACGGCCACGGTGGTGACCGTCGGCGCACTCGCGGGACCAGCTCCAGCACCGAACGCGACCAATCTCCTGAGAGCCCGCGCCTTCACTGGTGCTGTGGCACCGACGCCGGCGTTCTCCAATCGTCGACCCGTCGTCCCGACGTCGCCGCCGGTCATCGCCACGCCGCGACCGACTGCCGCCCCAACGCCCCACCCCACCGCGACCCCTCGCAGTGCACCGACGCCACGGCCCACCGCCAAGCCCACGCCCATACCAACTCCGCCACCCGTCGATCCCTGGAGTTGCACGACCTGCACCAACAAATCGCCGGCTTGCACGGACCACTGCAACAACAACGACCTCATGCGGTGCACAACGTATTGCCTCGGCAACAACAACTGGGCCTGCACGTCGCACTGCTTCGGCAACGACGATTTCTCGTGTCTCGACTACTGCGCCGGTCAGAATGACATCCACTGCCGGACGAACTGTCGTGCAAACGGGCCAAATGTTCTGGAGGAGACCGTCGACGGCGTGACGACAGCGGGATTACCCGTTCAGCTCCGTGGTGTCCCCATCCAGATACTGAACGCCATTCGCGCACTCCGCGCGCCACCCGAGAGCATGTCGGAGACCATATCGAGGACCGCATCATGATCAGCGCCTTCCGTCGCAAACCCAATGAACGGGCAGCACCAGTGGCGGCGACGGGTATCCCGTGCTCCGCACGCGAATGCTCAGACGAAGACGCGCAGCTGTGCGCATATCGCGATCGGCGCGGGCGAACCTGTCGTACCGCGTCGTGCCGTTCGCATGGACTTGCCGTCAACGGCACTCGCTACTGTCGCCGTCACGCGGGAACGCTGCAGGCACTCGATACAAGGTCCGGTCAACCGGTGACGGTTCCTGATGTCAGCGACCGCGCCGCGTCACTGGTGAACTGGATCGCCCGCGACCTCGACGCCTCCATCCGCGCATCCTTGACGCAGGCCGCCCGGGCCGGCGAGACGGTGCTCGCCGACGACTTCGTCCATCTCGTGCGCGACCAGACGCGTGAAGCCCGCTGGGAGCGAGGCTGGCGCATCGTTGACCACACGGGCCTCGTCCTCAAGGTAACGCTCTTCGTGAACGAACTCGGACGACTTCGTCGTCTACATCCGCCTTGGTGAGGTCATCATCGCAAGCGGCACACCGCCGTGGATCGCCAACCGGTCGCGGGGAGGCACACCCGAGGCAAGCGTCGACGTCGCGCAGCGTCAGACGTTCAAACAGTCAATCGAAACGGCAATTGCCGCTGCGCTGCGCGACGAGTTGTTCTACCGCCGAATCTGAGCGAGGCCCGGCGACGGTCCGGACGCTACCGGGAGAGTGCGTCGACCGGCCGCCTGGTTCGAGACACCGGGACGCCCCGCAGGTGGCGGACGCCGGTCGGCATGGGGACCCGCGCTCGCCCGTCGTGACGGACCACCGCCACCGCTATGGCCACAACCACGAGTGGTTCGAACACGGACGTGACCGTTGCGCCCGCGCCAAGCGATGCTGCCGGAGCAACGAGCGCATCGAAGAGGTACGCTGGCGACAGTGCGAGCGCCAACGCCGCGGCTCGCGCCCAATCCTGTCGCGCCATCCACGCCAGCGGGATGGCGAGTAAGAGCACGTCATATGCGAGCAGGTGGGGCGAGGCGAGGATGGTGAGCGTGACTCCAAGCGCGACCGCCGTGCCGACGTCGGTCAGCTGATGACGCCGACGCCAGAGCACGGCGATTGCGATCGCGAACAGCGCGACCGTCAGGATTGTCGTGAGCGCCCCTGAACCCACGAGGCGCCCGATGCTCAACGCCACAGAGATCGACTGCGACGGCACGGCGCCGTATTGCGAGACCACAAAGCGCGGCCAGTCGAGCACGTGGGTCCAGCCCATCATCGTGACCGTGGTGAGTGCGAGACCCGCCATGCAGATCGCGCTGCCGGCGAGCACGCGCCAATTCCGACCGAGGATCAACGCAACCGGGATCAGCACGAACAGCTGCGGCTTGATGCACAGCACGCCGATCAGCATCCCGCCGACCAACGGGTGGCGGCGCGAGATCGTCATGCCGGCAACGACAGCGCAGAAGAGCAGCGGGTCGAGCTGTCCGATGCCAAGGCCCCAAGCCGCGGGCGCGGACGCCACTGCGGCCGTCACCACAATCGCTCGCTGCAGCGTGCCGAGGTTGGGAAGCCAGCGTGACGCGATGAGCCACGCGGCGACGCCCATCGCTGCGAGCGAGAAGACCAGAAAGATCGCCAGGGCGACATGCGGGTCCATCGAGGAGAGTGGCGTAAACGCCGCCGCGACCACCGGCGGGCTGATGAAGACGACGAAATGGCTCGTGAGCGGCCCGCCCAAGACGCTCTGGCTCGCGGCCTCCTGTGGCGCCAGGCAATACAGGCACGAGCCCGTCCGCAGGATGCGGGCAGCAGCGATGAAGTTCACGAAGTCGGTCGATGGGAGGCCGCGCAGTGCTCGGATCGGCTGAACGGCGAGGTCAGCGACGAGCCCAAGACAAACGACCACCAGCAATCGGGTTCTGAGCACATTGCTCACAACAGCCCCTCCTGAAACGCGTCGATCACCCCTATCGACGCTAAAAGCGTATCAGGCGGCGCCCGCCATGTCTATTTCGCGCGGGCTCTGAGCGACCGCTCCGGGCGACCTACACTTACCTCGGCTTCGTGCGACAGGTGTCCACGATGTCCTGAGACGTCACATTCGCCGAGATCTGATGATCGACCCGCCTCCCCCGCCGCCACCGACTTCGCCGCCGCCTCCGCCCGCACCGCCGGCGGTGCAGGGGACTGGTCGGGGTCGCCGACGGATCGTCATTGCCATCGTGGCGATCGTCGCGGTGATCGCAGCCGCAACGACAGCCGTCGTCCTGGTCGCCGGGCACAGCGACACACCCGCAGCACGCGCGAAGTCGACTCCTTCGACACGGCTACAGCGGCAGTCGCAGCCGACCGTTCCCGAGGAGGTCATGCTCCACCACGCGGATCGAAACGGCCGGCTCGACCTGGAGGGGGCGCTCGAGCTCTTCTCGTACGCGTTCGCGCCACTTCCCGGGGTCACGCTGCCAACCGGCCTCCCGGACAACCCGGCGGACTGGACCGACCCTGCTCTCGTCGCGATCCTCAACAACTACTCGGAGCTCACGGTCGCCCAGCGCCAGGTCGTGCTGTCGTACCTCACCATCCCACCGGCTGCCGGCACGTCCGCATCGAGCATCGGCACCGCCACTGAAGATCGCGCGGACGGGAGCGGCAATACGGAGTTGCTGGATGCGTCGCTGCAGCAACAGCTGCAAGTGAAGGTGCAACAGGCGCTGCTGGACGAGGCCGGGCGGCTCGGGCACTCGCTGTCGGAGGTGGGCGTCACCAACCCCAATACGCAGGTGCAGGCCGTGGTTGCGAACGTCGAGAGCGCCGGCGCCGCACGGCCTTTCGGCGGGGGCATGGACATGGGTGACGAGCGGGCCGGTCACCATCGACCCGAACTCGGCACAATGCGCCTGGGGCGCTCACCGGGAAGCCCACTGCCTGCTACATCTACTTTCCTCCGTCGTTCACGAAGAACCTCAGCTGGGTGCCCGGCAGTTATCGAGTACGACGCCCTTTATCACGAGGTCTTTCACTGCTATCAGTTCTTCGTCCTCGGCCAGCAAGATCTCAGCGTCGCGTATGCCGCTCCCGAGTGGCTGATCGAAGGGAGTGCCGAATGGGCCGGGGACTCGATGAGCGCCTACGACGATCCCACGTGGGCCACGACGCTTTCAGACAACACGGCATACGGGTATCTGAACAACCCTCGAACATCCTTGGCGTCCAAAGCGCACGAGGCCTTCGGTCTCTTCTATGAAGTCGAGTACCTTGGTCGCCCGCTCTGGCCGCAGTGGTGGGGCATCTTCACGAGCGCGGACTCTGGCGGCTGGACGACCACCGACTGGTTCGACGCGGTGGCCGGCGATCAGATGACCGCGCTCACCGACGCCTGGGGGTCGAGCTACTTCGAGCAAGCCGGTTTGGGGCACGACTGGGCGGAAACCGCGTCGAATCAGACGACGAACTATCAGGGTGTGGCCTCATTGTTCTCGGGATCGCTCGGTGTCAGTGCAAGCCCCTACTCGACGTATCAGGTCACCATTCCCGCGCAGAGCTCGGGCGACCTGGTGGTCATCCTTACCTCCAGCGGCACGCCGCGATACATCGACTCCGCGGGTCAGCAGGCAATCGGCGACGACACCGTCGCGCTGTGCTGGGGCACGTGCGACACGAGCAAGTGTCCGAGCGACGCCGGCAATCCGCGGCCCGACGTGACGAACGTCACGGGCGAGGTGGACTGGGCACTGACCGCGCTCGACGATGGCGGCACCGCCCAGTTGGCGGAGGTCAGCACTGACCAGTTCTGCAAGCAGACACCGACCCCTAATTCCAATCAGCCTCCGTGTTCGTGGAGTTGCGCGGGGAGCAACGGCGACCCGCACGTCATGACCGTGAGCCGCGCGGGGTACACGTTTCAAGCGGCCGGCGAGTACGTGTTGCTGCGCTCCCCGACCGGTGATATCCAGATCCAGGAGCGCCAGGAGCCGTGGGGGCAAAAGACCACGACGACTGCTTCCGACAACACGGCGGTGGCGGCGGTTGTCGGCACGCACCACGTCGGCGTCTACGCAAACGGCGGCAGCCAGAACTTCGTGGTGGAGGTTGACGGCGCGCCGGTTTCATTGACGACGCCAATGTCACTCAGTGGCGGCGGCAAGGTTTCGCGCGAGACACTGCAAGGATCGCCGCTTGGCATCGAAGTGGATTTCCCTGATGGGACAAAGCTCTGGGCGCTGTACACGGAGGCCGGCGAGAAATACGGGATCAACATCGAAATCGCGCCGACGCCGGCCCTGCGCGCCGACGCAGTCGGGTTACTCGGCGTGATCCCGATGGGCGACATGCTGCCGGCGCTTCCCAACGGTATGGCCCTGCCCGCAACGACGACCCCGCAAGCGGCGTACACGTACGAATATCAGACGTTCGCGCCGGCCTGGCGCGTGACGCCCAGCGACTCGCTTTTCGTGTACGACGCCGGAAAGACAACTGCCTCGTACAACTACCCGGGATTCGTACCCGAGGGTGGCCCGCCACCGATGCTCCTTGATGCTCTAGCGCTCGCTGCTGCGAACACGACATGTTCGGCGGTCGGCGATGTCGAGCTGCACGACGACTGCATCTACGACGTGACCGCCACCGGGGACACTGGGTTCGCGACGCAGTACGCTCAGACGGACGCGTTCGCCACCAAGAGCGGCACGCCCGCGAGTGGCACCACGGCTCCTCCCCCGACCGGTGCGCTGCTACACGCGTTGCTGCCGAACGTCAGCCACCTCAACGGCATGGCCGTCGGCCCTGACGGAACGCTCTACATCCTTATCTATCAAGCGACAGCAAACAAGGCGTCGATCATCGCGGTCGACCCGACGACCACCACGATCCTCCGGCAGGCAGCGGTCAGCACGAACCCCGTTCCTAACGGCCTCGCCTTCTCATCGGGATCGTTGTGGTTCATCAGTACGCAGGGACAGCAGTGCTCCGTCGCGGAGGTTGACCCCACGAGCTTGTCGGTGACGGCGACACTTGCGATGCCACAGTGCCCGACGCTCATCGGAGGAGCAACGACAGCGGAGCCGAGTGGGCTTGCGATTGCCGCCGCAGGTGACGAGGTGTGGGTCTGCGACGGGCCCGATCTCCTGCAGGTGGACATGGCCGGCAAGACCTTCAGCCAGCGCATCCCGACCGGAAGCGTCATTTTCGGCAGCCTGATCGCGTCGGCCACAACGGTGTTCTGGATGAACGAAGTGGGCGTCTCTCAAGTAGACGCTTCGACGTCGTCGCTGAACCAGATCGACGGAGGGGTCGATGTCGGCGAGGTGCTCCTCCCATCCGGTGACGGCGTCTGGGAGCAGGGCGGCGGCGGCACCGCATTTTTCGTCGACAACGCCGACACTGGGCCTTCGGCACCGATCACGATCGGCGGCACCCCGATTGGCGCAGACCAGACCAACATCTTCAGCGAGGACCCGACGACGCACCAGGTTGCGGAACATCCGGCGACTGGTGGCTCGGGCACGACGCTCGGGACGTCAAGCCTCGAAGCCGATGCGCCGCCGCTCCTCATCGGGACGCAGAACGCGTTTCGGGTCTTCACCCAGTCACCTCAGGCTGGCCAGCCGTTCACGCTCTACGTCGAGAACTTCCCGCTGCAGTAGCAGCTCGACCTCGGTGCCGACGCTCCCTCCCCGAGCGGGTCGGCGCGCAATACTTGCGGACAGGTGCCGCCACGACGCGGCCCATCACAGTCGAGGAAGATGTCCATGGGTTTCTTCACCCACAAGACCGAGGTCTCTGACGATCTGCTCCAGCATGGCATTCGCGGGAAGGCGACGGTCGAGAAGGCCGATATGGCCGGAGGGATGGAGTACTCGGGCTACATGAGTGAGAAGACCAGCGAAAGCCTGCTCACCGGCGACCGGACGATGGTCAAGTACAAGCTGCAGTTGCAGGTCGAACTGCCCGATCGCGAGCCGTACCTCGCCGGCGTGACCCTCCCCGTTCCCGGCCCGAAGATTCGATACATGACCGGTGGCAGCGTGTGTGAGGTGCTGGTGGATCCGAACAAGCCCGACCGGGTGGCGATCGACTGGAACGGCACCTTTCAGCAGGGCACTGTCGAGCAGATGGCCGCGGCCAACCCGTTGATGGCTGCGGCGATGAAGGGAGCCGGCATCGACATCGCGAGGGTGTCGGAGCTGCAGCGCCAAGCGATCGCGCAAGGGCAGACGTCGGGAACGGTCATCGTCGGCGGCCAGGTGGTGAGCGGGTTTCCCGGGGCTTCCACGACGCCCGACCCCCTGGATCGGCTCAAGAAGCTCGCCGAGCTCCGTGACGCCGGCGTCGTGACCGACGAGGAATTCGCAGCGGAAAAGGCGAAGCTGCTGAACAGCTGAGGTCGCGGGCGCGTGCGCTTCAGCTGCTGCGCTCGACGCTCGACGCAAAATCGCAGAGCAGTCTGCCGGTCGCCTCCGGGTCCTCCATCATCGGCGTGTGTCCGACTCCCGCGAGTAGTTCAATGCGTGCGCCGGGGACAGCGCGGTACTCGGCGGCCGACGAAGCGCGCCATCGCTGATCGGCGGTCCCGAAAATCACCAGCACGGGCGGACCAAGCGCGCTCAGCCGATCCGGGAGGCTTCTGCGCGCGAGATAGTGCAGCGGTCCGCGCATCGCTCCGACGAATGCCCGATGCGTCATTCCCTGCGTGTGTTCGACGAACGAGTTGGGGATCTCGACCGGGCGCGAGAAGCTGGTACGCGCGCCCTTCCGGATGGTGTCCCCCGTCTTCAGCCGCCACAGCAATGGGCCGATCAACGGGGCGAGCAGCAGACGCAGGAGCGGGCTTTCAGGGATTTTCGCGTCCACGTTGGGGCCCATGTCGATGAGCGCCAGCGCCTCCACCACCCCGGGCCGCTCCTCCGCCAAGGCTGTCACGAGCATGCACCCCGAGGAATGCCCGATCGCCGTCACCCGGCTCACACCGAGCCGGTCCAGCGCGTCACCGATCCGACGAGCCTGAGCAAGGATGTCGTACCCGCCGGCCGGCCGCGTCGACTTCCCCGAACCGAGCACGTCGACCCGGATGACCCGAAAGGAGCCCGCCAGTGATCCGATGACCGGATCCCACACGGTCATCGGGGCGGCGGCATTGCTGACCAACAGTACGGCCGGCCCATCTGGCACGCCGTTCTCCACGACGTGCATATCCCCGTCGTCGAGCCGGACGAACCCGTCAACAGCGGTTCTGGAAGGAGCGAGGATCGGCATCGGCTCGAGGCGCGGCATGACGGCGCTGTTCTTTGACACAGTGTACAGATTACAGCAACTCGTACACCTTGTCAATGTTACCGTCGACCAGTATCTTTACCGTCATGGGTGATCCACTCGAAATCGTGGCGACGACCCGCCGCCGTGCCGATGCTCGGCGCAGCATCGGCGCGATCCTCAGCGCCGCACGTATCGTGCTCGGCGAACGGCCGGACGCCAGCGTGGAGGAGATCGCCATCGCCGCGGGCGTCAGCCGCCAGACGGTCTACGCGCACTTCCCCTCACGCGAGGCATTGATCAAGGCCCTTGTTCAGGCCGCGGGCGACGAGGCGCTTGTCGCAATCGACGCCGCTCGGCTCGATACCGTTGCCCCAGCCGACGCCCTGCGTCAGTTCCTCGACGTCGGCTGGGAGCTCATTCGTCGTAATCCTCACCTCTTGCTTCCCGCGCTCAGCGGGAATCCGCCCGGCAGGGGCGAGTCCCATGACGCAGGGACCGCTCGGCTCGAACAGATCATTCGCCGAGGCCAGCACAGCGGAGACTTCGACCCGTCGCCGCCGGCCACGTGGCTCACCGCGGCCGTCATCGGGCTGTTCCGCGCCGCCTCCGAGCAGGTCGCCGCCGGCCGCCTCACGACCGGAAGGGCGGCCGCCCTGGTCCTGGACAGCGCGCTGCAACTCTGCAGCACGGCCCCCGTTTGACCGAAGTGGCCGACTACCCGATCCTGGAGTACGACTTCGGATCCGTTGGGGATCATCGATCCCACGATGGTGTCGCCGCGTGATGTGCCCGAACACGCCGTTCTTTGCTTCTTCAGCGAGGTGGTCGACAAGCTCGCTGACGGTGCCCGTGAGTGCTTCAAGATGCGCGCCGAGCACGGCACCCACGTCGTCCGCGAGATCGAGTTCGAGGGGAAACGAGTTGCTTTCTTCCAGCCCGGCGTCGGGGCGCCGTTGGCGGCCGCCTTCCTCGAGCAGGCGATCGCACGCGGTTGCCGGCGATTCGCGGTCTGCGGTGGCGCGGGCGCACTGGTGCCCGAACTCGCGCTCGGCCACGTGATCGTGCCGACGGCGGCCGTCCGTGACGAAGGCACCTCGTACCACTACCTGGCGCCGTCGCGTGAGGTCGAGCCGGCGCCTGCTTCCGTGGACGCCGTGACGACCATGCTGCGCGAGCGCGATGTGCCCTTCATCACGGGCAAGACGTGGAGCACGGACGCCATCTACCGCGAGACCCGGGCCCGCACCGCCCGACGTCGTGAAGAAGGCTGTCTGGTGGTCGAGATGGAGGCGGCTGCACTGTTCGCGGTCGCGCGTTTTCGGAGGGTCCCGCTCGCTTACCTGCTGTACGCAGGCGATTCACTGGCTGGGGAAGCGTGGGACCGTCGCGACTGGCAGCACCATGACAGTCGAGAGTCGCTGTTCTGGCTGGCGGCCGCGGCGTGCCTCCGGCTGTGACGCCCGTTACTTCGGTGCCGTGACCGCCGCGTGAATCAATTTCGTCAACTCGTGGACTTCCCGCGTGAGCGACGTGTTCAACGCCAGCGTCTTGGAGAGTTTCTGTTCGACGACGCTGATCTGCTCCTCCTGCGCGCCGAGTCGGGCAAGCGTCGCCTCGAGATTCCGCTCTGAGCGATTCGACGACGCTCCAACCAGGAAGCCGATGTACAACTCTGCGACCGTGGTCACGAGGTTGAGCGGGAAGTTGAAGCCCGTTGAAGTGAACCAGGCGGGCAGCCACGTGCCACTGGCGATCTTTGGCCCACCGACCGCGAAGAGCAGTGTCCAGCCGACGACGAGGACGATCCAGATGGCGATATTCGTCGGCGTCCCCATCCCGTAGCTCACCCTGTCGGCGATGCGCTGAAACAGTGAGATGCGTTCAGGTACGGGCGCCGCAGAATGCCGGCCAGGCGTGCGGTCTGTCGTGTCGGGCATGACGTCTCCTGGTGCTCATGAGTTCGGGCGTGACGCCCGTCGTACCAGTAGCATCGGACGGGACACCCTCGCGGAGTTGCTCGACGTCGGGAAGCTATTCCCACCTGAAGAAGCGCTTGGCGAGAAATCCGAACACGATTGCATACCCAAGAAGGACGAGCAGTGGTTGAGCGGGTGGGAACTGCCCCACCCACGAGTCACTGATCGCCTTCACGGCCGCCCCGAGCGGCGAGTAGTTGCTGATGTCCTGAATGAATACCGGCATGAGCTGGACTGGGTAGTACAGCCCGGAGAAGAACAACATCGGGTAGAGCACCGCGGCCATGAGGCCCCGTGCGGCGCCTGACGTCCGGGCCAGCGCCGCGATCGTCAGACCGATCGCGAACAGTGCAGCCACGCAGAGTGCGATCGACAGCACCATCGCCGCCGGACTCTTTGGGGCAGGGATCCCGAAGAAAACGATGCTCACGATGATGACGAGCGCCAAGGTGACCACCATCGCGCACGTCTGAACAACAATCTGCGCGGCAAGGACCCAGTACGCGGGCACCGGGGTCGTCGACAGGCGGCGCAGGATGCCGAGCTCGCGGTAGGAAACCAGCGGTCCCGGCAGGTAGGTGAAGGCGATGATCGCGATCGAGAAGGACATCAGGATCGGGATGTAGATTTCGAACGGCGAGTAGCCACCGAGACCGGCCGACGGCTGCCGGAACGCCGGGATCTCGCCGAAGATGACCAACAGCAGCAAGGCGATTCCCGTACCGGCGATCATCCCGGCCGGCTGCCGCCAGGCCAATCGTGCCTCGTTGAGGACCATGTTGCCGAATGCGCCGCGCCGAGACCGCGGCGGGCTGAGCGGGAGTGCGCTCATGACTCCGCACCTTCTTCTGTGTCGTGCATGTGTCGTCCGGTGAGTCGCACGAAGGCGTCCTCCAACGTCGACGCGTCGATCCGAACGTCCTGCGTCTCAACGCCCGCCGCATGCATCGCAACGATCACCGCGGTGGCAAGCTCACCGGTCCCGCTGACCACGATGTGGTGGCCGTCGTGCTCGACCGCAGTCACTTCCGGGAGGCCGGTCAGCAGGCTCTCGTCAAACGGGGCCGACGGCACGAACCGGACGGTCTTCGCGCCCATGGCTCGCGCAGCCAGACCGGCCGGGGTATCCAACGCGACAATGCGGCCTGCGTCGATCAGCGCGACGCGGTCGCAGAGTCGCTCGGCCTCTTCCATGAAATGCGTGACGAGCAGGATGGTGGCTCCGCGATCACGAACGTGCTCGATGAGCTCCCAGGCGTCGCGGCGCGCCTGCGGGTCGAGCCCCGTTGTCATCTCATCGAGGACGGCGATCTTGGGCGCGCCGATCAGCGCGAGGACGACGGACAAGCGTTGCTGCTGGCCCCCGGACAGGGATCGGTAATAGGACTTGCGCTTGTCGGCGAGCCCCAGCGCACCGGCCAGTTCACTCACATCGGCTGGATGGGCGTAGAACGATCGGTACATGTCGATGATCTCGCCGACCCGGAGCTTGGCGGGAAAGGCGCCCGACTGAAGCTGTACTCCGGTGATCGCGTGGACACGAGCTTTGTCGACCTGGGGATCGAGCCCCATCAGCCGGATCGTCCCGGAATCGGGAGACCGGAGGCCGATGGCGCACTCGACGGTGGTTGTCTTGCCGGCTCCGTTCGGGCCGAGGATCCCGAAGATCTCGCCTTCTTTCACCGAGAACGAGACGTCGTCGACTGCGACCAGGGGACCGTAGGTTTTGCGCAGATGCGCGATATCAACGGCCAAATGGCTCGTAGCCTTGGCCTCGGAGCCCGGAACCATCGAAGCTCCCGGCTCGCTCCCCGGAGAAACGGCGGTTTGCATCACTGCCTCCTGCGTGCGAGCGCCGCCAGCATTGCTGTCTCAACCAAAACCACGGAATCATAGGATGCTTGCACGGCTGGCGAGATCCTTTCAAGGCCGCCGGGATTAGGGTGTGATGCGACGCGGTCGATGACGCGAACTGAGGAGCGCGTTGCACTGCTTCGAAAGTGCGACAACCAGGGCAGTCGACGATTCGACAAGTGGCTATGTGTACAACCGGCTACCGGTAATGCCACCCGGCGCCGGTCGGGCTGTCGTGTTGCACCAGCGAACGGACGGTATCGCGAAAACCTAAACCCCGACCGGCTCGCGAACGAGCACGACCGTGGTTCGATCCGCCTGCCATTCTCGCTCCACGAGGAGCACCCGGGCGAGGATCGTATGCGCGCCCAAGGCCTCGAGAACACGTGCGTCCTCGTACGGAAACACGTGGTCGAGGATTCGCGTGTAGGCGGTGGCGACGTCCGGCACGATCTTCTGGCTGCCGATGACGTAGATCACCCGTCCGGCGCCAGACGCGAGCGGGCCGATCTGGCTGGCACTCGCCGAAGCCACCACGATCACGCCGTCCTCGGTGATCGCCTGCGCGCTGTTGACCATGTAGTCCGGAGCAGCGATGAGCTTGCGAATCTCACGTCCCTGCGTGGCCCGATCCATTGCGAACATCCGGGTGCGCAGAAAGTCGTAGCGGCCGGAGTCCTGAAACTCGCTGAAGAGACCGGCGTCCTCGAGCGTCTTCGACTTGCCGGAGTGGACCTCGGCACCGTCTGGGATCATTTCCAGAACGACTCGGCGGGCGTCTGCCGGCGTGTCGACGATGAGCGGTGTCATGTTGCGCTCCCTGAGCGCCGTGGCAACGCTCTGGAGCGTGTGCTCGGACGCCGCGGTCGTGAATCGCTCCGCCGTCTGGTTCATGAAGATCTCCGCTGAGCCCTGGTCGCCGGTGCCGGGCTCGTACTTCTGTTGGAGCTACGAGATTAGCAGTACCTCGTCAAAAGCTGCCTACCCGACGGCAGACCCAGATGCATCATCCTTGCCGAGATCAGATGACCTCCTCTATCAGCAAGGGCAGCGCAGCTGGGGACATTCCTGGCGCGCGCGAACTCATGCGGCGCTCGCGCGCAGAGCACTACGCCGTCGGTGCGTTCAATGTCGACAACCAGGAAACACTGATCGCCATCGCCCGCGCAGCGCAGGCCAAGCGAGCGCCGGTCTTGGTAGAGGTCAGCCACGGGGAGGTGGCCGTCATCGGCTTGCGCAACCTCCGTTCCCTCGTCGACAACTATCGCGCAGAGCTTGGGGCGGAGATGTACATCAACCTCGACCACTCTCCAAGCGTCGAGGCTGCCAAAGCGGGCATTGACGCCGGCTTCGAGTTTGTCCACATCGATTACAGCCAGGCAAAACGGGACGCGTCCGACGCCGAGATCATCGAGGCGACGCGCGCAGTCGTTGACTATGCGGCGCACACGACCGGAGCGCTGGTGGAGAGCGAGCCGCACTACTTCAGCGGCAGCTCAAACGTGCACAACGAAGCCATCGACTACGAGGCGATCAAGAGCACCTTCTCGACTCCCGAAGGCGCGCGACACTTTGTCGAAGCAACCGGCATCGACACGTTTGCTGCGGCCGTGGGAAACCTGCACGGGCGGTATCCAGTCCCGAAGCAGCTAGACCTCGATCTGCTGCAACGGATCCGAGACACAATCGACGTCAACATCAGCCTGCACGGTGGCAGCGGCACGCCCGGCCACTACTTTCAGCGCGCGGCCGTAATCGGCGTCAGCAAAGTCAACATCAACTCTGACATGCGCTACGCGTATCGCACCACGCTCGAGCAGCAATTGCGCGCTCAACCTGACGAGTACGCGATCGTGAAGCTTATCGAGCCGGTGATCCGCGCCGTGCAGGATGTCGTCGAAAACCGCATCGACCTGTTCGGGTCTGCCGGCAAAGCTCAGCCCTGAGCCCGCCGGCTCGAGCGGGCGATGGTGAATCCATCGCCAACGCTCATGTGACCTTAGACTCGCGAGTAGCTCGTCTACGTTCCTTGCACATGCAATCACACTTCCGTGGAGTACGCCGATGCCAGACACCACCTGCCACATGTCGATCTCGCTCGACGGTTTCGTCGCCGGGCCGGACCAGAGCCTGGATAATCCAATCGGGAAGCGCGGCGGGGAGCTGCACAGCTGGCATCTCGGCGATGAGCGCGCCAACGAGGCCGACGCGACGGCAGAGGGATGGCTCATGCGACCGCGCGGGGCCTACGTCATGGGACGCAACATGTTTGGACCGATCCGCGGCGAGTGGGTCGACGATTGGGATGGGTGGTGGGGCCCGAATCCGCCGTACCACGCGCCGGTCTTCGTCCTCACCCACCACGCCCGCGATTCGATCGATATGGAGGGCGGCACGAGCTTCCACTTCGTCACCCAAGGTTTCGAGGCGGCCTACGCACAGGCGCGTGAAACAGCCGGCAAGGACGGCGTCGACATTGCAGGCGGCGCCTCGACCGTTCGCCAGGCGCTTGCTGCCGGCGTCATCGACGAACTCATACTCGACGTGGTTCCTGTCCTGTTCGGGTCCGGCGAGCAACTCTTCGACGGCGTCGAATCCCTAGGTTTCGAGCCCGTCGAGGTGCTGCACTCGCCGCTCGCTACCCACGTCCGGTACCGGCGGACCGGTTGAGGTCCTCACTCTGACCGCGTCGGCGAAAGAACCGCTAAAGGCGCCGTGCAGTGGAGAGTTGAGCAGTCACGTGATGCGGCCGCGAAGCCGCTCGAGTGCGGCTGCAATGCAACCCGGCTGCTCGTGCCAGGGCAAGTGACCAGCATCAGCAATGAGAGTCACCTCGGCATCCGGCATCGTCTCGGCCGTCCCCTTACCGCAGCGATTCGGTATAGGACTCTTCGTGCCCAGAACGAAGGTGGTTGGTATCGCGAGCGTTGTCAGCGCGCTCGCGAAGCTTCCGTTGGCAAGCTCGTCGAAGAGCGAAGCCGTCGTCTCCGCGTTCGCGAGCAACGAGAGCCTCATCGCCGGCGGAAACGGAGGTGCGGTATGCGGATCGCCGTAGTACCCCGCCCAGCGCAACGCGAGCAACTCCGTTACATCGTCGTCGGTCGGGATGTGGGTTGCGAGATATTCGGTCAGCTCATCGGCCCTCGCTCGATTCGACGGGAGGATGCGCGCTTCGAGCTCGCCTGCGGCGGCGATGAGGCCCCCGTCGCCATCGCTCCCCGGCGGGTCGATGAGGAGAAGCGCGGCGACCCGGTCGGGACGCGCAATTGCGAGCTGCTCGGCCAGATGGCCGCCCCAGGAATGTCCAGCCACGATTGCGCGTTCGATGCCGAGCGCGTCAAGCACCGCGACGGCGTCCACCACATGGCGTGCCACGGTAAAGGGTCCTTCGAGCGACGAAGGGGCGGTGCCGCACTGCTGATATCGGATCCTGCGATATCCGCGAGTCTCGGCGTCAAGCAGCGACATGTAGTCGGTGAGCCCTGGCCCTCCGTGCAGGAGGACCAGCGGAAAGCCGCTACCGTCCTCCACTCCGCGAATGTCGCCATGGCCCGCGTGGGCGACGAACGCGCGCTGAGTCATCCCCTCTGATACTAAGGGGCGGCGAACCCTTGCATCTGCGGGTGGGCCTCCCGCGCGGCGCGACTGCAGTCCGCGGGTCATCTGAACTCGGACCGATTGGGAAATCGCTTATGCGATAAGGCGTTTGGCGGAGCGAGAGGGATTCGAACCCTCGAGGCAGCTTGCACCACCTACCGCATTTCCAATGCGGCGCCCTCGGCCAACTAGGCGATCGCTCCTCGGCGATTGTATCCGCGCCCGGACGGCTGCCCCTCGTCCCGGGGCGCGGAGGGTTTCGACGCCGCGACCCACCGGGTATCTAGTCTTCCAGCTAGTAATCGCCTCAGGGGGTGTCCCACGCCATGTGCGTCCTGCTCGCCTTTCTCCTGTTCACGGCCTTGCTCTTCGGCTTCGGCTTCGCTCTGCACGTTCTCTGGTGGATCGCGCTGATCTTTCTCATCTTCTGGCTGATCGGCCTTGCCTTCCGGCCGCGGGGCGGTCGCTGGTACTACTGGTAGACGCCGCGGAGGGCGGGCGGCCGCCAGGCTCGCCCGTATACTCGACGCTCCCGGAGAGGTGTCCGAGTGGTTGAAGGTGCCGCTCTCGAAAAGCGGTGTGGTTAATAGCCACCGTGGGTTCGAATCCCACCCTCTCCGCCACGGGACTCACCGACCTGAGCAGGGTTGCTAGGCGATCGGCCGACCCCACGTAGACTGGCGCTCCAGTTGGACTTCTTCGTGTACAGCCGAGATGCGGCCGACGCGGCAGGGCTTCGTGACGACGAGGATCTGCTGGAGAAACACTGGTCGTACATGGACGCGTTCGCGGCGTCGATGATCGCCCGCGGGCCGACGCTCGGCGCCGACCGCGAGTCTGCGACCGGCAGCCTCCACGTTCTTGCGTTGCCCAGTGTCGATGCAGCGCGCGAATTCGTTGCGCTGGAGCCGAACAATCGCGCAGGCCTGTACGGGGAGCACTCGATCTGGCGGTTCGAGAACCTACTCGGGCGCTCCATGTGGGAATTCTCGGGTCAACCTGGAGAGCCGCTCTTTCTGATCATCGGTCGTTCGCAACTTGGTCAGCCCGCGATGGCGGAGCGCCTGCCGGCAGCGTTGCTTGCCCGGCTCGTTCTTTATGGAGCGCTTTCGACACTCGATGCTGGAGAGCCAGTCGGAGTCGCGCTCGCCATTCAGGCGCCGGATCGCGGAGCTGTCGGCACGCTTATGGAGGACCACCGCACTGAGCTTGGCCGGTTCGACGAGCTCGAGGTCCACGACTGGGAGTTCGGCGGCCGACGCTGAGCGGCTGCTACCCCACCCGGATGCTGGCCATGCCGCCATCGACCGCGAGAATCGTCCCGGTCGTCGACCCGGAGAGCGGGCTCGCCAGATAGGCGATCGCGAACGCGATCTCCTCGGCGGTGACGAGCCGGCCCATCGGCTGTCGAGCCCGCAGCGCCGCGGCCGCGACGGCAGGATCGGGTGCCTGATCGAGCAACCGTCCCACCCACGGTGTGTCCGCGGTTCCCGGAGTGACGGCATTGACCCGGATGCCCTGCTTGACGTGGTCCGCCGCCATTGCGAGCGTCAGTGCGTGCACCGCGCCCTTGCTCGCGGAGTAGAGCGCGCGCTGCGGCACACCGACGCTCGCGACGGCGGAGCACGTGTTGACGATCGCCGCGTAGCTGGATCGCAGGAGCAACGGCAGTGACGCACGCGTCATCCGCGCAATGCCAACCACATTGACATCGAGCACGCGATGCCATTCCGCATCATCGTTCTGCGTCGCATCGCCCACCGCGCCGATGCCGGCGTTGTTGATGAGGATATCGAGCGCCCCGAGCCGCTCCGCAACAGCCGCGACTGCCGCATCGACACTCGCCGAATCCGAGACGTCACAAGGAACCTGGAGCATCGCCGTTCCCGCAACCGCGTCGTACGAGCGGTCGAGAACGGCAACGCGCGCGCCGCGGTCGCGAAGCTGCGCGGCCGTGGCCGCACCGATGCCACCCGCACCACCGGTGACGATCGCAACCAGGCCGTCGAAGTCATTCATGTCGATGCACCGTTCGATGTTCTCCGTCTACACCCGGGGGTCGATGTGGATCTTCGGACCCGCAAGCGCGTTGTCGGGTCGCCAGCCGGAGAGCACATCGCCGACGCGCTCCAGCGCAACAGTCGCCGCTATGAGCGAATGGGGGTCGACGAGGCCGCTCGCGTAGTGCTCGATCGTCCCTGCAAGGGCTTGCGATGCGCCGAGGATGCCGACGGCGGTGACGTCCTTCAACGCCATCGTGCGCGTGTCGATGAGACTCGGCGTCCCGGACAACCCGATGTATACAACACGCTTGCCGGGTTCGACGAGGTCGAGCGCAAGTGCGGGGAGTGATGCCGCGGTTGAGGCGTCGATCACCGCATCCCATGGCAGCGACGGCAGCTCGCTCTCGAGCCACATCCCCGCGTGCCCGCGACCGCGCGTGAATTCGAGAGTCTCGTGCGAGCGCCCCATGAGGTGTACCTCCACGCCTGCGGCCCGGGCAAATTCCGCGGCAAGCAGCCCCATCGTCCCGGTGCCGAGGATGAGCACACGGTCACCCCCTGACAGCCCGGCGCCCCAGACGGACCGCAGCGCGTTGCCGCCGGGCTCGACCATCGCTCCTGCGGCGTCGTCAACGCTGTCCGGCAACGCGACAACTGCGCTCACGGGTGCGGCGAGACGTTCCGCGAGTGCACCGGGAAACGTGCCGCGGACACCGAGCTCGCTTCGCTCCGCGCAGACGTGATGTCGTCCCGAGCGGCAGCGGTCGCACTGGCCGCAGCCGATCATCGTGTCCCCAATCACCCGTCGGCCAAGCCACGATGCGTCGACGCCCGGCCCGAGCTCGGCGACCACGCCGCACCATTCGTGACCGAGGCGCATCGGGTAGTGCGACGTCCCCTGGTGCAGGTACGCCATCTCGCCGGTCCAGAACTCCATGTCCGTCCCGCACACGCCGACTCGGTGGATGTCGACGACGACCTGGCCCTCGGCCGCGACGGCATCGGGAACCTCCTGCACCCCGCCTTCGTGCGGCGCGGTGACGACGTAGGCCTTCATCGCACGCCGGCCCAGGGAGCGACGGGCAGGCCGCCGACGCCGACGTCCGCGATGAACAACCGGCCCGAGTCCGGGTATGACGCCAGCTGCTCCGGCGTCAGCTGCTCAGAGGCGGTGGTGATCAGCAACGTCTCAAGTCGTGGCCCGACAAAGGCAACACTCGTCGTGTTCGGCGCGCTCACGTCGACGGTCGCAAGCTGCTCACCGGCCGGAGAGTAGCAGCGCACCTCCCCCGCTCCGAAGATCGCGATCCAGAGGTTCCCGAGGCTGTCGAGGCACATGCCGTCCGGACTGCCGTCGACCACACGGAGCACCTCGCTGCGTGGCCCTACCGCACCAGTCTCCACGTCGTACGCGCGGATCCAGACGATCGCCGGAGTCGTGTCGATGCTGTAGAGGTGCGCCCCGTCGGGCGTGAACGCGAGGCCGTTCGACAGGGTGAGGTCGTCGTCGAGCACCGTGACCCGCCCATCCGCCTCCACACGCACCAGGACCTCCTCGCGCTCGCGGTCGTCAAGCGCGAGGCTACCGACAAGGCAGCGCCCTGCTGGATCGGGGCCGGCATCGTTCAGGCGGCTCGCCGTCCCGTCGGGAATGATCCGCGGTCCGTCGCTGACGAGCCCGTCGGCCCCGACGCCATACAGCCGGCGCGAACCGGCGACCACGAGCTCGCCCGCCGTCGAACACAGCACCGCGCCAACGGTCTCAGGCATCCGCAGCACGGTCGCTTCAGACAATCGCTCAGCGCCGAGCACCCCGGCGTGGACGGACCCGGCGTTGATGTCGACCCACAACACGCGATTGCGGGGAGCGTCCCAGACCGGCCCCTCGGCCAGTCCGTACCGTTGCTCGGAAGCGGGGGCGGCCCGAAACCGACGCAATGCCATGTGCGCTCGACAATATAGGGCCTCCCTCAGAAGACGTCGTTCCGGCAAGCGCGAAGGGGTCACCAGTGACGGAGCAGCGAAGCCAGCAGTGGTACGGCGGTACCGACCGCAACGCGTACATCCATCGGGCATGGATGCGCCGCGGGCTCCCGGCGAACGCCTTTGACGGCCGTCCGCACATCGCCATCGCCAACACTGCCTCAGACCTGACTCCATGCAACTCCCATCTGAACGAGGTCGCCGAGAGCGTCAAAGCGGGCGTCTACGAAGCAGGGGGCATCCCACTGAACCTCCCGGTGGTGTCGCTCGGCGAGACGCAGGTCCGTCCAACGGCGATGCTCTGGCGAAACATGGCGGCGATGGCGATCGAGGAGATGCTCCGCGCCAATCCGATCGACGGCGTTGTCCTCCTCGGTGGCTGCGACAAGACCATCCCGGCGTTGCTCATGGCGGCCGCGTCCGTCGACCTGCCGGCGGTGGTCGTGCCCGGCGGACCGATGCTCTCCGGAACGTTTCGTGGGGAGCTGCTCGGTTGCGGGACGGGTGTCTGGCGTCTCTCGGAGGAGGTCCGCGCCGGGAAGCTGTCGCAGGAACAGTTCAACGCCTCGGAGTCTTCGATGATTCGCAGCCGCGGCCACTGCAACACGATGGGCACGGCATCGACCATGGGGTTACTCACCGAAGCGCTCGGCATGGTGCTTCCCGGGCTTGCCGGGACACCGGCCGCGGACAGCCGCCTCCTCGAGAGCGCCCATGCGTCCGGGAAGCTCGCTGTGGAGATGGTCGCCGCGCATCGCACGCCGTCGAGCCTGATGACGCGCGGCTCATTTCTCAACGCCATCGTTGCGCTCGCGGCGCTCGGCGGGTCGACCAATGCCGTGGTGCACCTCCTCGCCATCGCAGGACGCCTCGGTGTCACCTTGACCCAGGACGACTTCGACACGACCGGTGCGCAGGTCCCGCTGCTTGTCGACCTGCAACCTGCGGGCAGATTCCTCATGGAGGACTTCTTCCGTGCCGGCGGCCTGCGCGCGGTCCTGAACGAGGTACAGGACCTGCTCGATCCCACTGCGCTCACGGTCACCGGGAAACCGCTCGTCGACCACCTGGAAGGCGCCGAGATCTTCGACCACGAGGTCATCCGCAGCCGCGCGAAACCGTTGCAGGAGCACGCGGGTATCGCGGTGCTCTACGGCAACCTCGCACCTGACGGCGCCGTCATCAAACCCGCCGCAGCGTCAGCGCATCTGACGAAACATCGCGGCCGCGCAGTCGTCTTCGACTCGATCGAGGACATGCACGCGCGCATCGACGATCCCGATCTCGACGTCGACGCCAACTCGGTGCTCATCCTCCGCGGCTGCGGCCCGAAGGGGTATCCCGGCATGCCCGAGGTGGCCAACCTCCCGTTGCCGACGAAGCTCCTGAAGGAGGGCATCCGCGACATGGTCCGTATCTGCGACGGCCGGATGAGCGGCACCGCGTACGGCACCGTCGTGCTGCACGTCGCGCCGGAAGCCGCCGCCGGCGGACCCCTCGCGCGCGTGCGCACCGGCGACTACGTGATCCTCGACGTGGACGCGCGACGTCTCGACGTCGATGTCCCAGCGGACGAGTTCGCAGCGCGAGCCCCCGACACGGCCACCGTCGACGCCTACGCGAAGCCGAGACGCGGTTGGGAGTTGCTCTACGTCCAGACCGTGCAGCAGGCCAACACCGGCGCCGACCTAGACTTCCTGCTCGGATCCTCCGGCGACCAAGTCTCACGCGAATCCCACTGACAGAAGGAACACAGCACATGCCCGCACCCATCACCGACGCCCGTCCAATCCGCTGGGGCATCGTCACTGCCGGCGGCATCGCCGAGAAGGTCAGCACCGACATCAACCTGACTGCGGGCAATGTGGTGACCGCAGTGGCTGCTCGCGATGCTGACCGTGCCGCGCGCTTCGCCGCCAAACACGGCGCCGCGAGAAGCTACGGCGACTATCAGGCGCTCGTCGATGACGATGAGGTCGATGTCGTGTACGTCGGCAGCACGCATCCGCACCATCGCAAGCACGCGCTGATGGCGATCGCCGCCGGCAAGGCCGTCCTCATCGAGAAGCCGGTTTGCCTCAACGCCGCGCACGCGCGCGAGGTGTTCGCAGCAGCCGACTCCGCGGACGTGTTCTCGATGGAGGCGATGTGGACCCGCCTCAACCCGCTGATCCGGCAGACGCAGCAGTTGATCGCCGACGGAACCATCGGCGAAGTGGTGGGCCTGCGCAACGAGTTCGGGCTCGGGCGACCCTTCGATCCGAAGGACCGTCTGTACGAGCTGGCCAACGGCGGCGGTGCGCTGCTCGATCTCGGTGTGTACCCGGTCACCTTCGCCTACATGTTTCTCGGTCCACCAGACGAAGTGCAGACGGTGGGCACGCTTTCACCCACGGGATCCGACGAGACAGTGGCCATGCAGTGGCTCTACGGCGGGGTCCCACGGGCACAGCTGTTCACGTCGGCGTCTGTCTCCGCGCCCAACACTGCCGCGATCTACGGTACAAAAGGGTGGATCGTTGTGCTCGCGGACGCGTATCGCCCTTCGGGGCTGATCATCCACAACGACGACGGCGAGTACCGCATTGACGACCCGCTTGCCGGCAACGGCTACGGTTACCAGCCGGAGATCGAGGAGGTCGAGCGCTGCCTTCGCGCCGGGCTCACGGAGAGTCCGTTCGTCAAACACGCCGACACCGTGGCCATCCTCGAAATGCTTGACGCTGCCAGAGCGGTGGTCGGCGTCGTCTACCCGGACGAGCGGTGAGCGACACGAGCAGCGCGCCCGTACGGTTCGGCGTCGTCGGCTACGGATTCGGCGCGCGCTACTTCCACACACCGCTCATCAGGTCGTCGCCCGAGTGCGAGTTGGTCGGGGTCGTCACCACGTCGGCGGAGCGCAAAGCACTCGTGGAGCACGACAAAGCCGGCACACCGACCTTCGAGTCGCTGCAGGCACTGGTCGATGCCGGCGTCGAGGCCGTCGCCATCTCCACGCCAACCCCAACCCATACCGAGGTGACCGAGGCTGCACTGCGTCTCGGTCTCGCCGTCGTCTGCGACAAGGCGTTCGCGCTCACCGCCGGCGCTGCGCTGCATACCGTCGACCTCGCCGACGCCCGCGGGCTGGTGCTCAGCCCGTATCAGAACCGGCGCTGGGACTCCGACTTCCGCACCGTGCAGAAGCTCGTCGCCGACGGCGCGCTGGGGACGATGACGCGCATGGAGTCGCGCTTCGAGCGCTTCGCACCGCAGGCGGGACCCGGCCCGTCGGGCGCCGGTTCGTTGCTGGACTTCGGCAGCCATCTCGTCGACCAGGCGCTCGTGCTGCTCGGCCCCGCAACTGCGGTGTACGCAGAATTCCGGCTTCGTGAGAACGGCCTCGACGACGACGTCTTCGTCGCGTTGACACACGCCGGCGGCGCGCGCTCGCAGCTCTGGGGCAACTGGAGCCAGTCCGCTCCGGGTCCTCGCTTCCGCGTGACGGGTACCGAGGCCACGTACGTGCTGCAGCCGAGCAACTCCCAGGAGGCTGCACTGCTCGCCGGCGAAACGCCCGCGACGCTCGGAGACAAATGGGGCGTCGAACCCGCGGAAAGTCATGGCACGCTGTACCGCGGAATGACGTCCGCCCCCCACCCCACCGAGCGCGGGCGATGGGACACGTTCTACCCGGCATTCGCTGGCGCGGTTCGCGGCCGCAACGCGCCGCCGGTTGCCATGCGCGATGCGGTTGCCAGTGCGACCGTGCTGGATGCGGCGCGGCTCAGCGCAACGAGGGGCGTGGTCGTCCCGGTGCCACCGCGATGACCGAGACCCAAGCGCATGAGCTTGCAGCACTGCTCGCCGACGAGGAGCGTCTCGTCTTCACGCACTTCAACGACGACACGGCGTGGGAGCTCGGCTCGGCGATGCGTGCCGAAGCATCTGCGGCGAGCATCCCGATCGCGATCTCGATCCGCCGCAACGGCCAGTGTCTCTTCCACGCCGCGCTCCCCGGCTCGTCGGCGGACAACGACGCGTGGCTGCTGCGCAAGGCAGCAGTCGTCGAACGCTACGGCCACTCGTCGTACTACGTCGGCTGCAAGTTCCGCGCGGACGGCCGCGACTTCGACACGGATTCCCGTCTGGATGTGAGCCAGTACGCCGCACACGGCGGCGCGTTTCCGCTGATGGTCGGGACGAGCGGCTGCATCGGCACCGTCGCCGTATCAGGGCTTCCGCAACTCGAGGATCACCGTTTCGTGGTGACCCAGCTCGAACAGTTCCTGAGCCGTTAGATCTTTCCCGCCGCCGTCTGGGCCGCGGCCAGCACCTGCGAGTCCATCGCCGCGCCGGTGTTGGTCGTCGACGTGACGTTGATCACGACCAGGTAGTTGTCCTTCGAGAATGCGTAGGTCGCGGAGTTGGCGTCGATCTCCTTGATCGCAGCCGAGCCGAGCCCGGAGACAGCCGTGGTGGTGCCGCCATTCGAGTCGGACCCGCCGGCGCTCAACGCGCCGTCCAACGCGGCCTGGAGCGCGGCCTGTCCCAACCCACCTGGGAATGGTTCGACGACGATCACGCCGCCCCCGCCACCAGTGCTGGCCGTGTCTGCGTAGACGCAGGTCGCCGCGCTGCAGGTCCCGCCGACCTCCGCGACGTTCGGATCGCCGCTGATCGTCGCCACGTCCGAGGCACTGAGCAGGGTGTTCGCCGCGGCCGAACCGCTGCCGCCACTACCGCCTGTTGTCCCCGGCAGGGTTGGAAGACCCGGGATGACGGGAAGAGTGAGTCCCGACGATGACGGCGTCGGCGTGGCTGTGGCTGAACCGCCGCAACCCGCAACGGCGGCAACCGCGGCAATGGAGATGACTCCGAGAATGACCGGCTTCACAGACATGACGATCCTCGCTGTTGTGCGCCAGCGCTCCTTCCGCGCTGAATCGCCGCAGATGATAGCGGGAGAAAGCCCATTCCAATCGCGTGACCAGATCGGGAAATTGAGTTCACCTTGCTACAGTCGAAATTGATGACCCCCACCGCCTTCGCGCGTCCCGGAGAACGCCCGTGATGCACGGCGGCGGCTTCATGGGTGGCCGCAAACGGGACAAACCATCGGGCCGGGTTCCGAATAGCCAGCTGGTGCGCCAGACGGCAGGCCTCTTCAAAGCGCACCGCGCCGGAGTGGCCGCCATCGCCTTCCTGGTGATCATCACCGCCGGCGCCGGTGTCGTGAACCCGGTGCTCATCGCCGTCGTCTTCGACACCGCCCTGTTCCCGACCCACATCGTCAACGGGCACACGGTCCTGCTGCCGGTCAACTTGACGCTGCTCGAGGTGCTGGTCGGGATCATGATCGCGATCACGATCGTGACCGGCGCGATCGGTGTGCTCCAGACGTACGTCACCAATCGCGTCGGGCAACGGGTGATGGAGGAGCTCCGCAACCGCCTGTACGAGCACCTGCAGGGCATGTCGCTCCGATTCTTCACCGGGACCCGGACCGGCGAGATCCAGTCCCGCCTCAGCAACGACGTCGGCGGGATCCAGTCCGTGGTCACCGACACAGCGACGTCGCTGCTCTCGAACATCGTCACGCTGCTGAGCACGCTGGTCGCGATGCTGGTGCTCTCCTGGCAGCTCACGGTGCTCTCGCTGGCGATTACGCCGATCTTCGTTTTCTACACGTACCGCGCCGGCAGGGTCCGGCGTCAGATCACGATGCAGGCGCAGGACTCGAAGGCCGAGATGAGCGCGATCACCGAGGAAACGCTGTCCGTCTCGGGCATGCTCCTCGCCAAGGTCTTCGGCCGCGGCCACGACGAGGTCGTGCGCTTCCGCAAGGAGAATCACCGGCTCGCCAACCTTGCCATCCGCCAGGAGATGATCGGCAGATCCCTCTTCGCGGTCATCGGCGCCTTCTTCAGCAGCGCGCCCGCGCTCGTCTATCTCATCGCCGGGTTTGTCCTTGCGGGCAGCCACGGCAACCATGCCCCGATCCAGTACGGAACGATCGTTGCCTTCACGACCCTCCAGAGCCGGCTCTTCTTCCCGATCGGCAGCATGCTCTCGGTCTCCATTGAGATCCAGGCGAGCCTCGCGCTGTTCGAGCGGATCTTCGACTACCTGAAGATGCCGCACGACATCGTCGACAAGCCGGACGCGCGCGTCGTGATCCCGGCCGATATCCGGGGCGACGTGGAGCTCGACCACGTCTTCTTCCGCTACGACCGCGGCACCTTCGGACCGATGCTCGAACTCACCACCCGAAACCACGCCGCCGGGACCGAACGGCCATGTGCCGGAAAACGGCGCCGATGGGGCCGATGCGCTCGATCCAGTCCCGAACGAGGTGCGGCGGCCCTGGGCGATCGAGGATGTGAGTTTCAAGGTGCGCCCGGGTCAGCTCGCCGCCATCGTCGGCCCGAGCGGTGCGGGCAAGACCACGATCTCGTACTTGATCCCGCGCCTGTATGACGTCACCGAGGGCGCTGTGCGCCTCGACGGCATGGACGTGCGCGACCTCACGCTCAACTCACTTGCCGGCGCGATCGCGATGGTGACGCAGGAGACTTACCTGTTCCACGCCTCGGTCCGGCGCAACCTGATGTATGCGAAGCCGGACGCGACGCAGGAGGAGTTGGAGGCCGCGGCCAAGGCGGCGTTCATCCACGACCGGATCATGGCGCTCGACGACGGCTACGACACGCTGGTCGGCGAGCGCGGCTATCGCATGTCGGGCGGAGAGAAGCAGCGTCTGGCGATCGCTCGAGTCGTCCTCAAGGCACCTCGCGTGCTCATCCTCGACGAGGCGACCTCCGCACTGGACACCACGAGCGAGCGTCTCGTCCAGGCGGCGCTCGAGCCGCTGCTGTCCGGGCGGACGACGATCGCCATCGCCCACCGGCTCTCGACGATCCTGGCGGCCGACGTCATCTTCGTCATCGACCGCGGGCAACTGATCGAGCAGGGCACGCACGCCGAGCTCCTCCAGCGTGGCGGCGCGTACGCGCGTGTCTACGAGCAACAGTTCCAGGGCGGGCGGGTCGAGGCCGTCTGCGAGGACGGGATGGTGCTCGCCAGTGGCGAGGTGGTTGCCGGCAGCAAGGCCTGACGTGGCGGCCGCGCTGGACGCCGTCGTCATCGGGAGCGGCCCGAACGGACTCTCCGCCGCGGTGGAGCTCGCCCGCAACGGGGCGTCGGTGCTGGTGCTCGAGGCATCGGAGACCATCGGCGGGGGCACGCGCACCGCGGACCTCACACTCCCGGGCTTCCACCACGACGTCTGCTCATCGGCACATCCGCTCGGGATCCTGTCCCCGTTCTTCGAGACACTGCCGCTCGCCGAGCACGGCCTGACCTGGGTGCAGAGCGCGGCGTCGGTCGCCCATCCATTGGACGGCGAACCCCCGGTGATGCTTGGACCCTCACTCCGCCGGACGACTGACGGGCTCGGGCAGGACGCGACCGCATATCGCCGGCTCCTGGGGCCGCTGCTCGAGCATCCGCGCGACGTCCTCGCCGAGGTCCTCGCGCCGGCACACATCCCCCGGCACCCGTTCCTCCTGGCTCGGTTTGGCGTGCCCGCCCTGCTCCCGGCAGCCACGCTCGGGCACACACTGTTCCGCGGCGAACGCGCGCGGGCACTGTTCGCCGGGTGCGCCGCCCACGCCGCCCTCCCCTTCTCGCGCCCGGTCAGCGCTGCCGCCGGAATCCTCTTCCTGCTGTCTGCCCATGTCGAGACCTGGCCCATCGCCCAGGGCGGTTCCGCCGCGATCACATCGGCGCTTGCCGGCTACCTGGAGTCGATCGGCGGCCGTATCGAGACCGGCCGGCGAGTGCGATCGCTCAACGACCTGCCAGCTGCGCGCGTCCACCTCTACGACACCAGCCCAGCGCACGTGGCGGACATCGCGTCGTCGATGCTCCCGAGCCGGTACGTGCACCACCTCCGCCGGTTTCGCTACGGCCCGGGCGTGTTCAAGGTGGACTGGGCACTGGACGGACCCATCCCGTGGCGCGACGCCGCATGCCTTGACGCGTCGACCGTGCATATCGGTGGGACGCTCGACGAGATCGCCGCCTCGGAGGCCGCGGTGTGGCGCGGTGAACATTCCGACCGGCCCTACGTGATCGTCGTGCAGCCGACGCTCGTCGATCCGTCGCGTGCGCCGGCAGGCAAGCACACCGCGTGGGCGTACTGCCACGTCCCATCCGGCTCGGGTGTCGATCGCACCGACGCGATCGAGCGTCAGATGGAGCGCTTCGCGCCGGGCTTCCGCGACCGGATTCTCGGCAGGCACGTCATGGGCACCGCGGATCTCGAGCGATACAACCCGAACAACGTCGGCGGAGCGATCACCGGTGGAGTCACCGACTTCGGGCAGCTGTACACGCGTCCCGTCGTGCGGGTGAATCCGTATGCCACGCCAAACCCGCGCGTCTTCATCTGCTCGGCGTCGACGCCACCGGGGGGCGGTGTGCACGGCATGTGCGGGTACCACGCGGCCCGCACCGTGCTGCGCCGCCTCCCGGCGATCGCCGTGTGAAGTTGCGCTGTGTGAAGATGACGGCATGATCGTGGTGCTCTTCCGCTCCCGTAACCGACCCGACGCCGACCTCGACGAGTACGCGAAACGCGGCAAGCGAATGCGCGAGTTGGTGGAACAACATCCGGGGTTCATCTCCATCGAGAACTTCGAAAGTGCCGATGGTGAGGAACTCTCGCTGGAAATCTTCGAGAACGATGACTCGGTAAAGGCGTGGCGCGCGAACCCCGAGCATCGCGAGACACAGCGCTGGGCGCGCGAGGAGTTGTACTCGTGGTTCTCGGTGACGGTCACCGAGGTCATCCGCCGTCACGAGACCGACTTGATGGCCCCGAAAGCGGCGACCGCCTAAGCGCCGCGCCGCGCGCGAAAGAAGTCCTGCAGCAGCGCCGCCGATTCGTCGGCGCAGATCCCGGTCACGACCTCGATCCGGTGGTTGTTCTTCGCGTGGCGCAGCACGTCGTACGCGCTGCCGTCTGCGCCCTTCTTCGGATCGCGAGTGGCATACACGCAACGCACGATGCGCGCCTGGACCATCGCGCCGGCGCACATCGGGCATGGTTCGAGCGTCGCGTACACGGTGATGCCGTCGAGACGCCATCCGCCATGCAGATGCGCGGCGCGGCGCAGCACGATCATCTCGGCGTGCGCCGTCGCGTCACCGCGGCGCTCAATCGCATTGCCGGCAGACGCGATCACAACCCCGTTCTGCACCGCGACTGCGCCGACCGGCACCTCACCGCGTTCTCCGGCCGCGCGCGCCGCGCGAAGCGCACGACGCATGCAGCGCTCGTCGGCGTCGATCGGGAGCCCTAGCCGACTGCGACGAGCGGGAGCTCGACCTTCAGACCCGGCCGCTCGACAACGCGCATCGTGTCGTCGACAAAGCGCACCCGCTCGAACGTGATGCAGTTCACCGGACAGTGGTCCTCGCAGATCCTGCAGTTGGTGCAGCGGTCGTAGTTGATGAAGATCTCGCCTTCGTAGCCACCGGCTTCGGGATCACCGCCGGACGTCACGCAGACGCGCGTCTCCCCGCCTGAGGAGCGTTCGCGATCCTCGCCGAAGACCACAACGTCGATGGCCTTCTCGGGACAGACGTCGTCGCATGCCCCGCAGAGCACGCACACCGTCTGGTCGTAGTGGTGCACCGAGTCGCACTGGAAGCAGCGGATGGCCTGGACGATCGCGGTCTGATCGCTCCAGGACTGCTCGACCTCGGACATGTCGTACCGCTTGGCGGCCGCGAGGATGCCCGGCTCGACGCGCGCGAACACTTCGGACTGGCGGTGGTCGTCGGTCCGCTCCACCACGGTCTGGTAGATGCGGTCGCCGGCCGCCTGCATGTCTTCACCGAGGAACTCGCGGATCGAGCGAGCAGTGCGGTGGCCCCACCCGGCGGCATCGACGATGAACGACGGACCCTGCACACAGTCCCCACCGCAGAAGAGCTTCGGCACTCCCGTGTGGCCGCCGCGATCAGCGGAGAGCAGCCCGCGCTGCGTGACGGGGACCAGCTCGTCGGGGCGTTCCATGATCTGGCCCGACGCAAAGATGCAGTAGTCCGCGGCAACCGTCCAGAACGGCGCGCCTTCGACCTCCTTCACCGACGAGAAGATGAGCTTCCCGCTCAACGGGTCGAAATCGAGATCCTTGAGTGGCGCGAACGAGACCGCCTTCACGTTGCCGTGCTCGTCGGCCTCGACCTGCTTCACGATCACACCGCACTGGATGTGCAGGCCGATCTCCTTGGCCTCGTGCAGCTCGTTGCCGAACGCCGGCAGGCGGTCCTCGGGCTCGATGGCGACCATCCACACATCCTTGGCGCCGAGCTTGATCGACGACTGGCACGCATCGGTCGCGACGGCACCACCACCGACGACCACGACGCTGCCGCCGATCGGGAAGTTGTCCGGGATCTTGTCGTACGAGACGGTGCGCAGGAAGGTCATCGCGTCGGTGACCTGGGGCAGATCGCTTCCCGGGATGGGGAGGATCCGGCCTTTCATCATCCCGATCGAGAAGAACACGGCGTCGTACTCGTCGAGCAGATCCTTCGTCTTGATGTCGTCGGGGCCGGGACCGATGTTGCTGTTGAGGCGAACGTCGATGCCGGTCGACAGGATCATGTCGAGCTCCCACTGGAGCTGGCGGTGGTCGAAGCGGAAGGGCGGAATCGACGTGCTGAGCAGACCACCCACCTTGGCCTCGCGCTCGTACAGCACCACCTCGTATCCCTGGACGCGCAGATCGAGCGCGCACGTGAGTCCCGCGGGTCCGGCTCCGACCACAGCGACTCGCTTGCCCTTCGCCGGAGCGATCTTGTAGTCGATCCACAGGCCCTGCTGAAACGCGAAGTCCGTCGAAAAGCGCTTGATGGACTTGATCGTCACCGGATCCTCGCCGGGATCCCACCCGCGCTTGCAGTCGGTCTCGCACGGATGGTTGCAGAGCCGGCCGAGCATGCTCGGGAAGGGATTCGTCTCGTGAATGACCGACCACGAGTCGACGTATCGACCCTGGCTCACATAGTCGATGTACGTGGCAATGTCCTGCCGGATCGGGCAGTTGCGCTGACACGGCGTGATCGGGACGTTGAAGCCCAGGTCGCGGTGCCCGCTCATGATCTTCATCGGCGCCTTGTCGACGACGTTCTTCGCGATCGCGCCGAGCACATGCGCAGCACTGATCATGCCGACGGGCTCACTGCGCTTCGAGAAGATCCCGCCCTCGACCTGCGTGACGATCGCCGCTTCTGCAGACAACTCGCGCATCGCCTCGGCGCCCGCCTCGATACGTTCGCCAAGGTCGATGCGAGGCGCCGGCCGCATCACATCGCGGACACTCGTCTCGTCGAGCACGTCGAACGACGACACGATCGATTCGAGCCCGACAGTGCCGAGCACCTCGTCGCCACGGACGACGAGCAGTGGCACCGGATCCTGCAGACGCAGCACCGCAAGGATGTCGCCGAGCGTGTCGTCCGGATCGCACTCCGCGCCGAGCGGAGACGCGATAGTCGCCAGCTCAGGCATGGACCACCTGGCGGCGCGCAAGCCTGAAATCGGCGAGCTCTCGCGGCGTGATCATGCCGACGACGGTCTCGTCCTCGTGCGTGACGACCGCGAGCCGGCGCTCGTGTTGGCCCATGAGCGCAACAACCTCGCTGAGTCGCTGGTGCTCGTCGACGAGCAGCGGTGACTGACGGAGCATGTCGCGCGCCTGCACCGCCGTGGACGGAGGCCGAACCGCGAAGTCACTGCCGGCGACCATGATGTCGCCTTCCACGAGGTGGTTGATGACGTCCTCCTTGGCGACGTAGCCGACTGGTCGGCGATCGACGAGCACGACGAGCTCACTGAGGATGTTGTCGTTCAGGAGCTTGGCGATGGCATCAGCCGGGGTGCTCGGGAGACAGAAGACGACCTCGTCGCGCATGACGGTCCCAACCTCCGGGTCATCCGCCTCCGGAGCGAGCCGGTCGGGATCCAGGGAGGCCGAGACCGGCGCCGAGGTCACGCGCCGGCCTCTTGGGCCATCTGCTCCTGCAAGCGACGCAGGACGTCCTGCCACGTCTCAGTGGTCTCCATCGGCCGGGACTGCGCACGCGGAGCGGCGCGCTGGATCTTCGTACGTGTCTTCGTGATCTCACGATCACGCTTGCGGTCCTGCGATGAGCGGGCCAACTCGACAGCCTGGCGAATCTCGGTCTCAACTTCCGCGATCTCCTCGGCCGTGGCTGCGGAACGCAAGGCTCTGCCGAGACGCGACGTCGCGTCGGGCGCGAGTTGCGGTCCGGCATCGCGGAGCAGGTCGCTGCCCTTGCGACGGAGCAGATCGAGTGCGTGGGCGGCGCGAGCACGCTCAGCGCTGGTCGCGCGCTGCTGTGTGTACAGCTCCATGCCGGTGGCGATCAACTGCGGATACTGGAATGCCTGACTGAACTTTCCGGTGTTGATGCGCTCGGTGATGTCATCGATCGCGCGTTGGAATTCCTCGCGCGGCGCACCCTCGAGCGAACCCAGCAGGTCGGCCAGAATCGGGCGCGCCTGGGCATAGGCTCGTTTCACCCACGCGGGTAGGTGATGGTGCGTTGGCTCGGGCACCGGCGCCGGATTGGTCGCGCGCGGCGCGCCCACTGGGCGGACGATGGCCGGGAAAGCGGTCGTGAGGGGCGCCTGGTGCTGGCTGCGGGCCCTCGTCTGGATCACTGCGATACCAGCATCGTACCCGGCCGCACGGGTGTCGCGACTTCCCCGTGTGTCAATTAACTCATCGTTCCGACCCTGGCCATCCCCCATGAGTTTAGCGACCGGCCTTGGTTGGGCGTCGTTTGCCCGCCGGCGTCGCTTTCAGGCCGATGTTTGCGGAAGGACAGATGTTTGCGAGGACACACTCATGGCAGCGTGGTTTGCGGGCCACACAGATGCGCCGCCCGTGCAGGATCAGGCGAAGTCCGAAGTTCGTCCATTCGGGCGCCGGGACGATGCTGCAGACGTCCTCCTCGATCTTCACAGGGTCGGTGGCGCTCGTGAGGCGGAGCAGGCCGGTGAGACGTGCGACGTGGGTATCGACCGCCAGCCCCGGCACCCCGAACGCCACGCCGAGCACGACGTTCGCGGTCTTGCGCCCGACACCCCGAAGCGTGACGAGCTCCTCCATCCGCGCAGGCACCTCACCACCGTGACGCAGGATCAGGTCCTGACTCATCTCGATGATCGCGCGCGCCTTCGAGTGGAAGAACCCGGTCCGATGGATGATCTCCTCGACCTCCGCCTGAGGTGCCGATGCCAGCGCCTCCGGCGTCGCGAACTGCGCGAATAGGACAGGCGTCACCGCATTGACGGTCACGTCGGTCGTCTGCGCGCTGAGGATCACTGACACAAGCAACTGCCACGGCGTCGCAAACGTGAGCTCCGTGCGCGCCATGGGATACTCGAGGCGCAACAGCTCGACAACCTGTGGCGCCCGTTCCCGCGCACCCGCCGGCAATCGCCGCTTACGTACTTTCATCGCACCGCGGATCGTACGCACCTACCAGCGCATGACGGCGACGTTCGCGCTCACGAGCATGCAGCACGCGTGCCAACGCCAAGGCGTCCATGGTTCGGGCAAGGGGGTGCGTTGGGCGAACGTTTGCCGCGCACAGCGTTGCTCGGCCGACACCGCATGCCGCCCCGCCGCATGGAGCGCCGATGGAGCCCCGCCGGCGGAACCGCCAGCCTGAGCACGAGCGGGTGGCATCGCGGGGGGTTGCGCCTGCGGAGCCCCCGGCGACGAGGATGCGTCGCCCACCAGCAAAGACGACACGCTCAAGGAGACCGGGGGCGGAGCGTGCGAGGGGCCCCGCGATGACAGGACCCGCGCCACAACGGAGGCACCCGTCGTCATACGGGGGAGAACGCTGCGTAATATCCCTCGGATATGAGAACGAAAATCACTGTCGTCGGCGCGGGGAATGTGGGAGCGACACTGGCGCAGCGTGTCGCGGAGCGCGATTACGCGGATGTCGTGCTCGTGGACATCGTCGAAGGCCTTCCGCAGGGAAAGGCGCTCGACATGCTGGAGTCGGGACCGATCGTCGGGTACGACTCGCTCGTCACGGGGACCAACGGGTACGAGGAGACCGCGGGGTCGGAGATCGTCGTCATCACCAGCGGCATCCCGCGGAAGCCCGGGATGTCTCGCGACGACCTGGTCATGACCAACGCGAAGATCGTGTCGGGCGTCGTCCGGCAGGTGGTCGCCCAATCGCCGGATTGCATTCTCATCGTGGTGGCCAATCCGGTCGACGGCATGACGCAGCTGTCCATGGCGGTGTCGCGTTTCCCGCGTGCGCGGGTCATCGGCATGGCAGGCGTGCTCGACACCGCCCGGTATCGCACGTTCATCGCTCAGGAGCTCGACGCGTCGGTCCGTGACGTGCAGGCGTACGTCCTCGGCGGGCACGGCGACACGATGGTGCCGCTCACCAGGCTCACGACCGTCGCGGGCATTCCCGCCACCGACCTCATCCCAGCCGATCGTCTCGAGACCATCGTGCAGCGCGCCCGCGATGGCGGTGCAGAGATCGTCAACCTGCTCAAGACCGGCAGCGCCTTCTATGCGCCGAGCGCGGCTGTCGCCCAGATGATCGACGCCATCGTGCTCGACACCCGCCAGGTGCTGCCCTGCACCGTGCATCTCGAGGGCGAATACGGGATCAACGGCCTCTTCACCGGCGTTCCGTGCCGGCTCGGGGCCGGTGGCCTCCTGGAAGTCATCGACGTTTCGCTCACCGATGACGAGCGGGCGTCATTGCATCGCAGTGCGGAGGCCGTGCACCAGGTGGTTCAGGTGATGGATGCGCGCCGCGAGGAGATCGACCCGAGCCTCGGCTCACTCACGGATGGGATCAGCATCGGCTGAGAGCAGCATCGCTGGGGTGATCTCGAGCAACGAGTCGATCACCACATGTGCATGGCTGATGTCACCGCTGAGGTCGCCGTGTGAGACCACACCGATGCATCGCATCCCTGCGGCAACGGCTGAAGTAACACCGACGGGCGAGTCCTCGATCGCGACGCAGAGTGACGGCATGACGTCCAGCGCCTGCGCGGCACTCAGGTAGACGCCGGGGTCGGGCTTGCCGCGGTCTTCATCATCCGCGGTGCAGACCGCATCGATATACGAGCCGATGCCGAGGCGTTCGACAACCGCATCGATGAGCTCGCGGCTCGACGACGATGCGATGGCGATACGAAAGCCGATCGACCGCGCCGTGTTGATTGCCTCGAGCGCGCCGTCCATGGGCACGCCGTCCTGACGAACGTGCTCGACCATCTCACGGACGATCTCTCGCTGGACCGCGTGCGGCCGGATCCCATTCCACGGACGCACCTGGTACCAGTGATCGACCACCTCCTCGATGCGCATGCCCCAGGTGTCGCGGAGCTGATCGTCGGTGAGGTTCACACCAACGCGCGCAAAGACATCGCGTTCCACCTGACGCCAGACGGGCTCGGTATCGATGAGCACGCCGTCCATGTCAAAGACACAGGCCTTGAACGTCCTCCCCATCGGAGCGATGCTACTCGCTCTCGCTCGGCGGCATGATGACGGCGGGTTTGTCGTCCTCGTCATCCTGCGCCGGCGCGGAGATGCTCGTGGGCTCCGGCGGCTCTTTCTTGTAGTGCATCCCGAAGATCGGCCCCACCACGATCATCATGTTGAGCAACGACTTACGCGTATCGGACTGTCCCCACGCCGGCGTCCGTGAGTACATGTAGAACCAGAAGAAGACACCGAGCATCACCACCACGATGGCGCTGAGAACGATGACGCCGATCAATCTTTCCGCTGGCCGAAGAGCATGCGGCCGACAAAGCGCACCGGATCCCAGTGCACGTCGGCGACCCGCTCCTTGAGGGGGATGATCGCGTTGTCGGTGATGTGGATGTGCTCGGGGCACACCTCAGTGCAGCACTTCGTGATGTTGCAGTAGCCCAGACCACCCTCATCGCGCGTCTGATCGCGACGATCGAGGATGTCCTTGGGATGCATCTCGAGTGAGGCGACGCGCACGAAGAAGCGCGGACCGTAGAACTGGTCGGCGTAGTCGTGCGTCCTGATGATGTGGCACACGTCCTGGCACAGGAAGCACTCGATGCATTTGCGGAACTCGTAGATGCGATCGATGTCCTGCTGCTGGATGCGCCACGGCGTCCCGTCATCCGGCGCGGCGGTGAACGGCGGGATCGCCTTGTTCACCTCGTAGTTGTGCGAGACGTCGGTGACGAGGTCCTTGATGAGTGGGAACGACTTCATGGGATGGACCTTCACCGGGCCGGGCGGCAGGTCGTCGACGCGCGTCTTGCAGAGGAGCACCGGCTTGCCGTTGACCTCGGCACTGCACGATCCGCACTTTGCGGCTTTGCAGTTCCACCGGCACGCGAGGTCGGTGTCGAGGTTGTGCTGCACGTAATGCACCGCGTCGAGCATCACCATGCCCGTCACCACGGGAACCTCGTACGTGACCTCGGTCTGCTCCCCGCCGGGCACGCCCTTGAACACCTGCATCGTGAGCGTCTCGCCGGTCAGGCCGCTCGCCGTGAGCGCCGCCTCGGGCGTGGTGGACACCGCGGTGCCGGTGTGATCGACGACTGTCATGACTTCGCCTTACGGGACTTGCGCGCTGCAGCCGGTTGCTTCACGACCGCCGCCGCCGGAGCGGCGTCGGTGAGATATCCCTTGGGCAACTTCGCGGCGTCGTAGAAGCGGCTCCGCTCCAGCAACGGCCGCAGGCGTTCGGGCAGCGGGTCGAGCGGGACGCTGACGACCTTCATCCCGTCGTCGCCGCGACGCGTCACGAAGTTGACCTTGCCGTACTCGATCTCCTGGTCGAGGTGATCGAACCGCCATTGCGATCCGCGGCTCTCGCGGCGCTCGATGGCCCCGCGCACGATCGCCTCCGAGAGGATGAGCATGTTGGTGACGTCGCGGCACGTGTGCCAGCCCGGGTTGAGCGCGCGTCCACCGCTGACGCGGATGTGCGTGCTGCGCTCGCGCAACTCCAGCACGTTCGCGAGCGCGCGCTGCAGCGATTCCTCGCTGCGGCCGATCCCGGCGTCGTCCTGCATCGCGAGCTGCAGGTCCTCGTGAAGCTTGTACGGGTTCTCGCCTGCCGACGAGCCGTTCGCGTCGGATGCCAGCGGTCGGAGTAGGTCGGCCTGTTCCACGGCCACCTGCGCGTCGTCGATCGTGCGTGTCGCGCCCGCGCCTTTCGAGAAGACGGCTGCCGCCTCGCCGGCGCGGCGTCCGAAGACGAGGATGTCGCCGAGCGAGTTGCCACCGAGGCGGTTGGCTCCGTGCAGACCGCCCGCGACCTCGCCGGCCGCGTACAGCCCCGCAACCGTCGTCGCGGCGGTCTCGGGATCGACGCGCACGCCACCCATCGTGTAATGGATGGTGGGGCCGACTTCCATGGGCTGGCTCGTGATGTCGATCGATGCGAGCGCATGGAACTGCTCGTACATCGAGGGCAGCTTGCGCTTGACATAGTCGGCACCGAGGTGGCGGACGTCGAGATACGCGCCACCGTGCGGGGTGCCGCGACCAGCCTGCACCTCTTTGTAGATGGATCGCGCCACGACATCGCGCGACGAAAGCTCCTTCTTCACGGGGTCGTAATCGAGCATGAACCGCGAGCCTTCGGCGTTGAAGAGCAGGCCGCCCTCGCCGCGGACAGCTTCTGTGACCAGGATGCCGCGCGCGCCGGGCGGCCAGATCATCCCCGTCGGGTGGAACTGCACGAACTCCATGTCGAGGAGGTCCGCGCCCGCCTGATACGCCATCGCGGCACCGTCGCCGGAGCATTCCCACGAGTTGGACGTGAAGCGATACATCCGGCCCCATCCCCCACTCGCCAGGACGACCGCGCCGGCTTTGAAGACGACGAACCGTCCGGTGTTGCGGTCGTACCCGAAGGCACCAGAGACGCGATCCCCGGACTTCAGCAGCGCCGACAGCGTGTACTCCATGCAGACGTCGATACCCGCCGTGTGCACCATCTTGTCCTGGCACGTGCGAATGAGCTCGAGCCCCGTCCGGTCGCCGACGTGTGCGAGACGCTTCCAGGAATGCGCGCCGAACGCGCGCTGCATGATCAGTCCGTCCGGCGTGCGGTCGAAGATGCCGCCCCATCGCTCGAGCTCGAGGACACGATCGATGACCTCATGCGCGTAGAGCTCGACCATCCGCCAGTTGTTGAGGAGCTGACCACCGAGCATCGTGTCGGCGAAGTGCACCTCCCAGCTGTCCTGGGCGTCGACGTTGCCCATGCCGGCGGCGATGCCACCCTCCGCCATCACCGTGTGTGCCTTGCCGAGCAGCGACTTCGTCACGACCGTGACCGTGCACCCCGCATCCGCCGCGGCGATCGCGGCGCGCATTCCCGCACCGCCTGCGCCGACGACGAGCACGTCGCATTCAATAGTGTCGTACGGCTCGGGAGTCGCTGCCATCTCAGAAAACGATGTGCGGATCGATGATGATACCGGCCCGTAGCAGGTGGATGTACACGTCGGTGATGACGACGCTGAACATGCTGCACCACGCCCAGACGGGGTGGCGCTGGTTGAGCACGGTCACCCACTGCCACGCGCGGTAGCGAGCCTGACCAAGCTTGGCCTTCGAGTAGCAGTCGAGTCCCCCGCCGACCAGGTGGCGCCACGAGTGGCAGCCGAACGTGTACCCGCTGAGGAGGATGACGTTCACGAGCATGATCCCGGTGCCGAGACCGAGCTGGACATGCCCGTTGGGTGCCCAGAACGCGAGGTAGACGTCGTACCAGAGGAACCCGGTGACGATGAGCACCAGGTAGAACAGGAATCGGTGCAGGTTGTTGAGAAAGAGCGGGAATGCCGTCTCACCGCGGTACTTGCGATGGCGCAACTCGCCGACAGCACACGACGGCGGATCCCAGAAGAACGAGCGGTAGTACGCCTTGCGGTAGTAGTAGCAGGTGGCGCGGAAGAGCAAGGGTGAGCCGAGCACCCAGAGCGCCGGGCTGACAGGCCCGGTCTTCCAGATGGTCGGCGAGTAGAACGGTGAGAGATACGAGCCACTCTGGTTGATGCCTCCGGTGAGGAACGCCGTCCATATCGAGTAGAGCCCGAAGAGCCCCAGGACGGTCACGACGGTGGCCGGAAGCGCCCACCACGGCAGCCCATTGAGGATGCGCTCCAGCGGCCCGGGGCCGCCGTGCGGGGCGGATGCGAGCGATGCGGGTGAGACCTGCGTTACCTGGGTGGACAAGCGCTGCCCATCCTAGCGTTGCGGGTTGCGGAGACCGCCCGGCCGCTCGCGCGCGGGAGTGCGATAGGGTTGTCCCGCATCGGCGAGTCTCTGAACGCACCACTCCCGCAACCGGGTCTGATGGACCCTGCGCTGGAGCACGATGCCTGCGGGGTCGCGTTCGTCGCCCGGATCGCCGGCGGCCCGACCCACGCCGTGGTCGAATCGGGCGTCGAAGCACTCGTCAACCTCGGCCACCGCGGGGCGTCCGGTGCCGAACCCGACAGCGGTGACGGGGCCGGCATCCTCATCCAGGTACCGGACGACTTCCTCCGCGACGCCTGCGGCGTGTCGTTGCCGGCGCCGGGCGCGTATGGCGTCGGCATGGTGATGCTCCCCCAGGACGCGTCGGAGCGCGAGCGCTGCGAGGCGATCACGCTGGAGTCATGCCGCGCCGAGGGCCTGCGCGTCCTTGGCTGGCGCGACGTGCCGGTCGTCGCTGACGCGCTGGGACAGAGCGCCCGGGCGGGGCTGCCGGTCATCCGCCAGCTGTTCGTCGCCGCGATCGGTCTCGACGGAGCTGCGCTGGAAACGCGGTTGCTCGTCCTCCGCCGCGTCATCGAGCGCGCTGCGCTGACCGCGGGGATCGGGCGCGACCAGTTCCATTTCGCGAGCCTCTCGAGTCGCACCCTCATCTACAAGGGAATGCTCACGGCGGCGCAGCTCGCGGGGTTCTATCCCGACCTCATCGATGCGCGTGTCACGTCGGCGCTGGCGCTCGTGCATGCGCGCTTCTCCACCAACGTGCTGCCGCGCTGGGACCTCGCGCAGCCATTCCGCATGTCGGCGCACAACGGCGAGATCAACACGTTGCGCGGCAACGTCAACTGGATGCGCGCGCGGCAGAGCAAGTTCCGCAGTCCGCATTTCGGCGATGACATCGCGAAGCTCGTCCCGGTGCTCGACGAGAGCGGATCGGACTCATCGCAGTTCGACAATGCGCTGGAGCTGCTCGCGATGACGGGCCGCTCTATCGAGCATGCCGTGATGATGATGATCCCCGAGGCGTGGCATCAGAACTCGATGATGGACGAGGAGCGCCGCGCGTTCTATGAGTTTCATAGCGCACTGCTCGAGCCCTGGGACGGACCCGCGGCGATCGCGTTCACCGACGGCCGGGTCATCGGCGCAACGCTGGATCGCAACGGCCTTCGGCCCGCCCGGTATCTGATCACCGACGACGGTCTTGTCGTCATGGCGTCGGAGGCGGGCGTGCTCGACATTCCCGAAGAGCGAATCGTCCGCAAATGGCGCCTGGAGCCGGGCCGGCTGCTGCTCGTCGATACCGCGGGCGGGCGCGTGCTCGACGACGCCGAAGTCAAGACGCAACTGGCCGCCATGCATCCATACCGGGAATGGATCCATGCCGGGACCGTGCATCTCGACGAGCTTGATCCGCCGGAACAGGTGCCGGCGCCGGACCCCGGAACACTGCTGGTGCGGCAGCAAGCCTTCGGTTACAGCGTCGAGGACATCGCACTGCTGCTCGGACCCATGGGCCAATCTGGCGAAGAGGCCGTCGGCTCGATGGGGAACGACACCCCACTGGCGGTGCTGAGCGAGCGGCCTCTCCCCCTCTTCAACTACTTCAAGCAGCTGTTCGCGCAGGTCACCAACCCCCCGATCGATCCGATTCGTGAGCAGGCTGTCATGTCGCTGGTGACGTCGCTCGGCGCCGGCGGGAATCTGCTCGAGCAGGGTCCGTCGCAGGCGTTGCGCCTCGAGATGGCGCATCCGGTCCTCACCAACCTCGACCTGGAGAAGCTCCGGCACGTCACGCAGCGCCAATTCCCTGCCGAGACGATCTCGATGGTCTTCCACCGCGATGGCGGTGCGGCGGGGCTGATCGAGGGCATCGAGCGCATCTGCCGGCTCGCGTCAGAGCAGATCGAGGCCGGGGCGACCGTCCTCATCCTCAGCGACCGGCACATCGACGCATCGCACGTGCCGATCCCGTCGCTCCTCGCCACAGCGGCCGTACATCACCACCTCGTCCGCGAGCAGACGCGCACGGGGGTCGGGCTGGTCATCGAGACCGGCGAGGCGCGCGAGGTCATGCATCTCGCGCTGCTGATCGGCTACGGCGCTGAGGCCGTCAACCCGTATCTCGCGTTCGAGACGATCGCCGACATGGCACGCCGCGGACTCACATCCGCTCCGGCCGACCCCGCGCGCGCCGAGGATCTGTACATCCAGGCGCTCACGAAGGGTCTGCGCAAGACCATCGCCCGCATGGGCATCTCCACGATCCAGTCGTACTGCGGGGCGCAGATCTTCGAATGCCTCGGCATCGACCGCAGCGTCGTCGATCGCTTCTTCCCCAACACAGCGTCACGCATCGGGGGCATCGGCATCGATGTCATCGCGGCCGAGGCGCTCGCTCGCCACGAGCGCGCATTTCCGGACGTGCGCATCACGCCGCCGAGCCTCGAGGAGCGGGGCGAATATCGGTGGCGGCGCGAGGGGGAGCTGCATCAGTGGAACCCGGAGGTCATCGGTGCGCTGCAACACGCGGTCAAGTCCGGTGACGAATCGGCGTTCCGCGAGTACGTCGCGCTCGCCGACGACGAGTCGTGCCGGCTGAAGAACCTCCGCGGTCTGTTCGAGCTTCGCCCAGCTGCTGAGCCGGTGCCGCTCGATGAGGTCGAGCCGGCAGCGGACATCGTCCGCCGCTTCTCCACTGGCGGCATGTCGTACGGCTCGCTCAGCAAGGAAGTGCACGAGCTGCTCGCGATCGCGATGAACCGCATCGGCGGACGCTCGAACACCGGTGAGGGCGGCGAGGATGCTTCCCGATACATCCCGGATGACAACGGCGATTCGCGGCGCAGCGCCATCAAGCAGGTTGCGTCAGCGCGATTCGGCGTCACCGCCCACTATCTCGTCAACGCCGACGAGTTGCAGATCAAGATCGCGCAAGGGGCAAAGCCCGGCGAGGGCGGCCAGATCCCCGGCTTCAAGGTGGACGAGACGATCGCGCGCCTGCGCCATTCGACGCCGGGCGTCGGCCTCATCTCACCGCCGCCGCATCACGACATCTACTCGATCGAGGATCTGGCGCAGCTCATCTGGGACCTTCGCAGCGTGAATCCCAGCGCGCGCATCAGCGTGAAGCTCGTTGCCGAAGCCGGCGTCGGCACCGTCGCGGCCGGTGTAGCGAAGGCGCGCGCAGATCACATCGTCATCGCCGGCTACGAAGGAGGAACCGGCGCCTCACCGCTCACGGCAATCAAGCACGCCGGCGTGCCGTGGGAACTCGGGCTCGCCGAGACACAGCAGGTGCTCATCCGTCAGCGGTTGCGCAGCCGTGTGACGCTGCAGACCGACGGTCAGATGAAGACCGGACGCGATGTCATCGTCGGCGCGCTGCTCGGCGCCGATGAGTTTGCCTTTGCGACGGCACCGCTCATCGCGGCCGGCTGCGTGATGATGCGCGTCTGCCACCTCAATACTTGCCCGGTCGGGATCGCGACGCAGGACCCCGTGCTGCGCAGCAGGTTCACCGGCCGTGCCGAGCACGTCGTCGCGTTCATGCTCTTCCTTGCCGAGGATGTCCGCCGCTGGATGGCGCGCCTCGGTTTCCGGCGCTTCGAGGACATGATCGGGCGCGTTGACCGCATCGAGGCGCGACATGCAGCGGAGCACTGGAAGGCGCGGGGTCTGGACCTTCGCCAACTGCTCGCGACCTCCGCAGTCACGTCGGGCGAAGACCGTCGACAGAGCCGCGCGCAGATTGCGGATCTCGGCGAGATGCTCGACGTCACGCTGATGAGCGACTGTGAGCCGGCACTCGAGGGCACGCGCCCGGTACGTATCCGGACTTCGATACGCAACGTGCACCGGAGCGTCGGCGCGATGCTCAGCGGCGAAGTTGCGCGCCGTCACGGTACCGACGGTCTCCCCGACGGCAGCATCGAGATCGACCTTGACGGCGCGGCAGGGCAGTCGTTCGGCGCATGGCTGGCGAGCGGGATCACCCTGACGCTGCGCGGCGAGGCCAACGACTACGTGGGCAAGGGCCTGTCCGGCGGCAGGCTCATCGTCCGGCCGCCGCGGGCGGCACGGCGGCGCGCCGAGGACAACATCATCGTCGGCAACGTTGCGCTGTATGGGGCGACCAGTGGCGAGGCGTTCATCCGTGGCGTCGCGGGGGAGCGTTTCGCCGTGCGCAACTCCGGTGCGGTCGCTGTGGTGGAAGGTGTCGGCGATCACGCGTGCGAGTACATGACCGGGGGCACGGTGCTGGTCATCGGTTCGACCGGACGCAACTTCGCCGCGGGAATGAGCGGTGGCATCGCGTTCGTGCTCGATGAGGACGCTGACTTCGCGCAACGGTGCAATCCCGCGTCCGTCGCTCTCGAGGTGCCGCACCTCGAGGACCTCGTCGTCGTCCGTACCCTGCTCGAGCGCCACGAGCTTCTCACCGGGAGCGAAGTCGCGAAGCGTCTGCTCCGGAACTGGCGTCAGGCGCGCGAACGCTTCGTCAAGGTGCTCCCCGAGGAATATCGCCGCGCGCTGCGCGCCCAGTTCGAGCTTGTTGGCTGATGGTCGCGCGCACGGGCTTCCTCGAACACGCGCGACACACCGCACAGAAACGCCCTGTCACGGAACGCGTCGGCGACTACCGCGAGGTGTACCTCCCGCTGCCGATCCAGGTGCTCCGCGAGCAGGGATCGCGCTGCATGGACTGCGGTGTCGCGTTCTGTCACCAGGGATGTCCGCTCGGCAACCTTATTCCCGAGTGGAACGACCTCGTGTCGCGCGACGACTGGCAAGCCGCAATCGACCGGTTGCACGCGACGAACAACTTCCCGGAGTTCACCGGCAGGTTGTGCCCCGCACCCTGCGAGCCGTCGTGTGTGCTCGCCATCAACGACGACCCGGTCGCCATCAAGCAGATCGAGCAGTCGATCATCGATCGCGCGTTCCACGAGGGCTGGATCCACGCGGAGCCGCCTGCACATCGCACCGGGAAGCGTGTCGCGGTCGTCGGATCCGGACCGGCCGGCCTGGCAGCCGCGCAGCAGCTGAACCGAGCCGGTCACCACGTGACCGTGTTCGAGCGTTCGGACCGGATCGGCGGGCTGCTGCGGTACGGGATCCCTGATTTCAAGATGGAGAAGTGGGTGCTGGATCGTCGCATCAGCCTCCTCGAGGCCGAAGGGATCACCTTCGAGACGGGATACGACATCGGCATCGACATCACCGCGGAGCAGCTTCGGGAGCGGTTCGATGCCGTTGTGCTCTGCGTCGGCGCGGACCGACCCCGCGACATCGACGTCCCCGGCCGTGGGCTCGGCGGGATCCACGTCGCGATGGACTACCTCGTGCAGCAGAACCGGCGCGTCGCCGGTGAGCGGACACTCGCGCTCCCTGAGATCACCGCGCGCGACCGGAGCGTGGTCATCATCGGCGGTGGCGACACGGGCGCCGACTGCCTCGGCAACGTCATCCGCCAGCGGTGCTCGGACGTGCAGCAGCTCTATCTCTACCCACAGCCGCCGGACACACGACCCGACGGCAATCCCTGGCCGCAGTGGCCGCTCATCCTGCGGACGTATCCGGCGCATGACGAGGGCGGGTCGCGCGAGTTCGGGCTGATGGTCACGCGGTTCGAGGGAGACGGTGGCACCGTCCGTCGCGTACGAGCCATGCGCGTCGAGGCTCGCCGGGAGAACGGCACGCGCAGCTTCGCGCCGCTCGCCGATGGAGAGGTGACGCTCGACGCGGACCTCGTCCTCATCGCGATCGGCTATGACGGGCCGCAGCACTCGACCCTGCTCGAAGACACTGTCCGTCGACCTCGACGGCGCCGGGAATCTCGCTGTCGACGCCTCCTTCGCGTGCGCGACGCCGGGAGTGTTTGCGGCTGGAGATGCCGTGCGCGGGGCGTCGCTCATCGTCTGGGCCATCGCTGACGGGAGAGCCGCTGCGCGGAGCTGTGACGCGTACCTCATGGGGACTGTCCGGCTACCCTGACCGACCCATGGTCCAGCGATCCTTCCTCGGGAACGACGACACTTGCCTTCGCGCATCGGGGTGGAGGTGGCGACGCGCCGGAAAACACATTGCCGGCGTTCGAGGCGGCCGTCGCGCTCGGGTACCGCTACCTAGAGACGGACGTGCAGGTGACGCGCGACGGGGTGCTGCTCGCCTTCCATGACAACCGGCTGGATCGCCTCACCGATCGTCTCGGGAGCGATCCTCGAGCTCACCCACGCCGAGGTCCAGGAAGCGGATGCCGGCTACTCGTTCAGCCCCGACGGCGGGCGTCCTTCCCGTTCGCGGGACGCGGCGTCGTCATTCCGAAGCTCGAGGATCTGCTGACGCGCTGGGACCACGTTCTACCTGAACATCGACGCCAAGACCGATGAGACCGTGGCGCCGCTCGTGGAACTCATCCGCCGGCTGAACGCCTTCGGCGCGTCTGCATCGGCTCCTTCTCGGATCGCCGGGTCGCGCGCATCCGCGCACTCGCATGCGGACGAATCTGCTCATCGATGGGACAGGTGGCCACCGGGCACGGCGTTCCTGGTCTCGCGCTCGGGCCGCATGCCAGCGTTTCACGCGGACTGCGTGCAGGTACCGCAGCGCTGGGGCATCCTCCGCATCGATCGCCGCTTCGTGCAAGCCGCGCATCGCGCCGGGCTGCGGGTGCACGTATGGACCATCGACGACGAGGCGGACATGGACTTTCTCCTCGATCTCGGCGTCGACGGGCTCATGAGCTGACCGCCCCCGGCTCCTCAAGGAGGTGTTCGAGCGGCGTGGGCTGTGGTAGCGCCTAACCCACCACCAGCGCGAACGCGAACCCGTCCCATCCCTTGACGCCGACGGTCTGAATCACCGCCGGCGTGATGCGGCGCTCGGCTGCCATCTGCTCGATGAGCGTGCGCATGCCGGCAGCGTCCGGGTCGTCACTCTCGAGGTCGATGAGCTTGCCTTGGCGCACCACGTTGTCGACGATGATCAGGCTCCCGATGTGGGCGAGGTCGACCGCGGCGGCGAAGTATCCGGGCGTGTTGCGCTTGTCGGCGTCGATGAAGACGAGGTCGAACGGCTCCTCGTGATCCGCTTTCAGCTGCGCGAGCGTGTCGAGCGCGGGGGCGACGCGCACCTCGACCTTGCTGTCGAGTCCAGCGCGCGCGATGTTGCGGCGAGCAACCGTCGCGTGCTCCTCGCTGATCTCGAGGCTGATCAGGCGCCCACCGTCCGGAAGCGCGCGCCCGAGCCAGATGGCGCTGTACCCGCCGAGCGTGCCGATCTCGAGGATCCGGCGCGCGTTGACCGCGCGCGCCATGAGGTGCAGGAACTGTCCCTGCGCAGGAGCGACGGCGATGTTCGGCAGCACTGCGCTGTCCCGAATCGCGGCTTCGAGCACCGGATCGGATGGCTGCAGCAGGCCGGTGGTGTACGCGTCGACGGAATCCCAGCGTTCGTCATTCATCGCCCGCAGAGTCTAGTCCGGCGTGCCACCCAGACCTCCTCGCAAGGCCAGCGTCGGGCCCACTCCAGCGTTACCCACGGATATCGGGTCGTCGCGTCGATCGGCGGTTGCAACTCGATGAGGTCCTCGATCTCGAAGCCGTTGCCCCGGAGCAGGCGGATCCAGTCCCCATGGGTGAGGTGGAACTCGACGCTCTCGTCGTCGGGCCACTCGAAGCGGTGCATGCCGAAGTAGTCGCGACGCAGCGTCGGGCCGGCGGGCCCCTCGGCGTCGGTCTCCGGGGTGGTCAGGACGAGCAGCGCGGCGTTGCCGAGAAAGATCAGCCGTCCACCTGGGCGAAGCAATCGCGCGGCCTCGGGGATCCATCGGTACGGGTCGCACCAGATGGCGGCGCCGTACTCGCTGATCGCGAGGTCGAAGCTGGCGTCGGCGAGCGGCACCGCTTCGGCGTTGCCGTGGATCGAGCGGAAAGTGCAGGTCGTGCTCGTCCTGGAGCACACGGGCGGTGGCGAGCTGGTTTTCGGACATGTCGATGCCGACGGGACGAGCCCCGCGCCGGGCCAGCCACGCCGACACGTAGCCCGTCCCACAGCCGAGCTCTATGACATCCAGGCCGTCGACGTCGGGCAGGAGGTGCACGTCGGTTTCGGGGATCCCCCAGACGCCCCACGACGGCTCCGATGCCCAGTTCTGCCGTCCCGGTTCCGCGTACTCGGCCGCGGACACGTTCCAGGCCGCCCGGTTGCGGGCGACGTGATCGTCAGGCGGGGGTGCGGCAGCCATCGCGGGCGACTGTACCCGCCCGGCGGGATTGGGGTGGCCAGCGGGGGTCGAACCCGCGACCTCCAGGGCCACAACCTGGCACTCTAACCAACTGAGCTATGGCCACCATGAGAAGCCGAAAGGGAGGCCTGGCGATTATATGGCCCGCCGCGTGGCGGCCCGGACGAATTCACGCAGGTAGACTCGCGAACGCGCGCCCCCGTAGCTCAGCGGATAGAGCGGCGAGCTTCTAACTCGATGGTCGTGGGTTCAACTCCTACCGGGGGCGCCAATCGGTCTGGTAGGACAATCGCAACCGCCGTCAAGGGCTCTTAACACTTGGCGACACTGGATCGGTGTCAGGAACGATGATCAGGAGGTGACCGATGTGACGGCGACCCAGCCCCTGAGCCTGATCACCGACGAAGAGCTCGACGGCCTCATCCGCTACTGGAGCGCCGCCAACTACCTGACGGTGGCGCAGATCTACCTCATGTCGAACGCGCTCCTGCGCGAGCCGCTGCGACCCGAGGACATCAAACCTCGACTGCTCGGGCACTGGGGCACCTCCCCCGGCTTGAGCCTCGTCTACGCGCACATGAACCGGTTGATCCAGCGTCACGACGTGAACGCTCTGTACGTGACCGGGCCTGGGCACGGCGGTCCGGCGCTTGTCGCAAACGTCTACCTCGAAGGCACGTACAGCGAGGTGTACCCGGAGGTGTCGTCTGACGAAGCGGGGTTGCTGCGACTGGTCCGCCAGTTCTCGACGCCAGGGGGCATCCCGAGCCACGTGAGCGTGCCCACGCCGGGATCGATCCACGAGGGCGGCGAGCTCGGCTACGCGCTCGTGCACGCCTTCGGCGCCGCGTTCGACAACCCGGATCTCCTGGTCGCGTGCGTCGTCGGCGATGGTGAAGCGGAGACGGGACCGCTCGAAGGCTCGTGGAAGGGCGTGCGCTTTCTCAATCCGGCGCGCGATGGCGCGGTGCTGCCGATCCTGCACCTCAACGAGAACAAGATCTCGGGACCGACGGTGCTGGGCCGCGCACCCGACAGTGACGTGACCGGTCTCCTCCACGCGCATGGCTACGACGTCCGCGAAGTCGCCGGCAGCGATCCGATCGCGGTCCATCGGGCCTTCGACGCAGCACTCGTCGACTCGTACACCCGTATTCGCGAGATCCAGCGTGCCGCGCGCTCCGACGGCGTGACCGCTCGCCCTCGCTGGCCGGCGATCATCCTGCGAACACCGAAGGGATGGACGGGGCCCAAGCAAGTCGACGGCCTGCAGGTCGAGGGGACGTGGCGCGCGCACCAGGTTCCGATCACCGACCCCAAGACCAGTCCGGCGCACCTTGAGCTGTTGGAGACGTGGATGCGCTCCTACCACCCTGAAGCGCTGTTCGACGCGCAGGGACGGCTGATCGACGAGCTGCGGCAGCTCGCGCCGGCGGGCGCGCGACGCATGGGCGCAAACCCGAATGCCAACGGCGGCCTGATGCTCTCCGACCTCGTGCTGAGGGACTACGCGACATACGCGGTCGAGGTGCCGCACCACGCGACGACCAAGGCAGAGTCGACGCGTCAGCTCGGTGTGCTGCTCCGCGACGTCTTCACCGACAACCGTGAGGCCGCCAACTTCCGCCTCTTCTGCCCCGATGAGACCAATTCCAATCGTCTCGGCGCGGTCTTCGAGGTGGAGAACCGCTGCCTCATGGATCCGACCACCGAGAACGACGTGAATGTGCGCCAGGACGGCCGCGTCATGGAAGTCCTGTCCGAGCACCTCTGCGAGGGATGGTGCGAGGGGTATCTGTTGACCGGCCGGCACGGGCTGTTCGCGACCTACGAGGCGTTCGCGATGGTGTCCGCATCGATGGCCGTGCAGCACACGAAATGGCTCGAGGCGTCACGTGATCTGCAGTGGCGCGCGCCGATCTCGTCACTCAACATCCTGCTCACGTCGACGTGCTGGCGCAACGACCACAACGGGTTCAGCCATCAGGGGCCGGGTCTGATCGACACGATGGTTTCGATGAGTGGCCACGTCGTCCGGCTCTACCTCCCGCCCGACGCCAACTGCTTGCTGTCGGTCGCGGACCACTGCCTACGCAGCCGCGACTACGTCAACCTCATCGTCATCGACAAGCAGCCGGAGCTGCAGTATCTCGGGATCGACGAGGCGCGAGCGCACTGCGCGCAGGGTGCGGGGATCTGGGAGTGGGCGAGCACGTCGCTCGACTACGAACCGGACATCATCATCGCGTGCGCCGGTGACATCCCGACACTGGAGGCACTCGCCGCGACGGCGCTGCTGCGCGAGTGGCTTCCGGAGCTTCGCGTACGGTTCGTGAACGTCGTCGACCTGATGACGATGGTCCCCCAGCTCTACCACCCTCACGGGTTGAGCGAGGAGCAGTTCCGTGCGCTCTTCACGGACACCACGCACGTCATCTTCGCGTTCCACGGATACGCCCGCGCGCTCCACCAGGTCGTCCACGGCCGTCCCAACGACCAGCGCTTCCATGTCCATGGGTTCATCGAGCAGGGCACCACGACAACCCCATTCGACATGGTCGTCCTCAACGAGATGAGCCGGTACCACCTCACGCTCCACGCGCTCGAATGCCTGCAGACCGCGCCGACGAAGGCGACCGAGCTGGCGGAGCACTGTCACGAGATGCTCGCGCGACACCATGTGTACGTCCGCGCCAACTTTGAGGACATGCCCGAAATTCGTGACTGGGTATGGCCTTTCTGAGGGGTCTGGGTGCCCGTTCTCGTCGTCAACGCAGGGTCGAATAGTCTCAAGCTGAGTGTCATCGGTGACGGCGACGCCACCCTCGCCGCGACGGAGTTCTCGCGCCCACCCGATGCGTCGATGCGCGATTCGATTTTCGGATTCCTCGCGAAGCAGGACGACGTCACGGCGATCGGGCACCGCATCGTGCATGGTGGCCCCGCACTCACGCACACGGTCGTCGTGGATGACGCGGTCAGAGCGCAACTCGACATCGCAGCCGCCATGGCCCCGCTCCACGTGCCCCCAGCGCTCGCCATCCTCGACGCGCTCAGAGAGCGATCCGGGCTCATGCAGATCGCATGCTTCGATACAGCGTTCCATTCGTCGCTGCCGGTTGCCGCAACCACATATGCGATCCCGGAGCGCTGGCGCGACGAGTACGGCATTCGTCGATACGGCTTCCACGGCCTGTCGTGCGCCTGGGCATTGCGTCGATGCGCGTCGATCCTCGATCGCGATCCCGCAACGCTCCAGATCGTCGTGGCACATCTCGGTGGCGGCGCATCCGTGACAGCCATCCGCAACGGGCGGAGCGTTGACACCTCGATGGGATTCACGCCGCTGGAAGGGCTCGTCATGGAAACGCGAAGCGGCACGGTCGATCCGGGAGCGTTGCTCTACCTGCAGACAACCGCCGGTGTCGGAGCCGAGGCGATGAGCGATACCCTCGAGCGCGGCTCCGGCATATTGGCGCTAGGAGGGAGCGCCGATATGCGCGAGATCCTCTCCGCCGCCGCGGCGGGCAACGCGCCTGCTGCGCTCGCGCGTGACGTCTACGTCCATCGAGCTCGAGCACTGCTGTCGGGTGTTGTCGCGTCGCTCGATCGCCTCGATGCAATCGTGTTCACAGGCGGTGTCGGCGAGAACGCCACCGAGATCAGGGATGGGATCTGCGACGGCCTCCGCCTTCTCGGCGTGACGAAGCCTGATCCCACGATCGTGCTCGACGCCGACGGTGTGATCAGCGGCACGTCTGCTGCCGTCCCCGTCCTGATCGTTCACGCGCGTGAGGATCTGGAGATCGCGCGCGAGATGCGTGAACTCATCGCCCGCTGACCGGTTAGCGACGCCTCGCCGGCAGCACATGAGTGGGTGGCTCGAGCACGCACCACCGACGCGCGTGATGGGCGGTGATTGCCGTACACGTCAAGTGCTTGCACGCCTCCGAACCAGGCCGCGTGCTGTGCGCCGACACCGGTTCGTAGCGCGCGCAGCCCTCGATCGAATCAGACCCGTACGGACATGGATGCCCGGCGACCGCGGGTTCCACGTCCGTAGTCGACACCGAACGCGTTAGGCGCCGATCTCGATCTTGTCCCACGCGACGATCATGGTCCTCACGCCCTGCTTCTGCCAGGGGCTTTTGTCACACCGGGGCAGGTCCGACGTCAGGTGCGGTTGGCGACCGTCGGCTCTGGGCAACCTCGCTGTGCGGTGGGACTCTGCGTCCCATCAGCCAGTCAACCGAGGAGCGGTCGAATGAATGCGCCAGCCCCATATGTCCACTGGGGTTTCATCCTCATATCACTGCCGAATCTCGTCCTCATCGGTGTGATGGTGCTGATCTTCATTGCAGCGCTCGTTGCTCCGTTTCCGGGACACCGCCACGCCGGAGATCACCGTGACGACCACTGAGAAAGGCCCGGACACGCCGTCGAACGAAGGTGGCTGGACCGCGAGCGTCCGTAGTCGCATCGGGAGAGCGATTCCCCTGACAGAGCTCCTGCCCACGCGCCAACCCGCATACGTCGGGTCGTGGGTGTACGCGTTTGGCGTGGTCACGATCGCAGCGCTGTTCTGGGTCATCCTCAGCGGTGTCGTGCTCGCCTTCTTCGGTTCGGAGTGGTGGCACATCTCACCGGTGGGCAAGTTCTTCAACAGCATCCACTTCTGGTCCGTGCAGATGTTCTTCATCTTCATGGTGCTGCATCTCTGGGGTCAGTTCTGGGGCGCGGGCTGACGCGACGGCCGCGCTGCGACGTGGATGGTCGGCGTCGTCATCTTCCTGGTGAGCGTGGTTACGGCCTTCACGGGCTATCTCATCCAGCAGAACTTCGACTCGCAGTGGATCGCGCTCAACGCCAAGGATGGCATCAACTCGACCGGGCTCGGTGGCCTCTTCAACGTGCTCAACTTCGGACAGCAGTACGGACTCCACGTGATGCTCTTCCCTGTCGGAGTGACGCTGCTCGTCGTCATCCACATCATCCAGGTGAGGAGCCGAGGCGTCGTCCGTCCGATCGGCGATCCGGTGATCCTGGATGGCAGCGTCGATACAGTCCGATGAAGTCGACACCCGGTCGCCAGAGGGTCGATAGAGCCACGTACTACCGTGGCGTCGCAATGATGCCGTACGACCTGGTCAAGGAACTCGCGATCGCCATGGTCGGCGTTCTCCTCTTCGTTCTGGCGCTGGCTGTGGTGCTGTCATCACCGGACGTGCCGTCCCTGACGATTCAGAGTTGGGCCAAGGCGGATCCGGTTGATTTCGTGACGACCGCAACCGGAGAGCTTGCGGGAACGACCGACGTCGCCAGTTACGGACCGCCGTACAACAACGGCACAGGCTCCGTGCAGACGCTCTGGTTCCTCGATCCCCAGGAGTGGGCGGGCATACATGTTGCGACGGATGCCGCGAACGACTTCGTCCTCGATCCACTCACGCAGTCCACGCTGGGCGACAGCTCGCTCGCCGCCGCGCTCGCCGCCTACAACGGCGCGTCGAACAGCCGGCAGTCCGCGTGGTTGACGAACTACGGCACGGCGCTTGGAGCAGCGACGGTCGACAGTGACGGCGCCATCGTGGTCGCGGCCGGCGACTACGGTCCGTTGCCGGTGTTGATGGACCGCATGCTCAAGCTCGCCCGCTCGGGTGGCCTCGACGCGTTGCTGCTGAGCAGCAACCACTTCTATCAGACCGATTTCAGCAGGGCGTTGCTCTTCCTCGACGATGGCGCGTACATCAGCAACCTGGCGCAGCGGCAGCAGCTGACCGGGAGTCAGTGGGGCATGATGAACGAGACCGGGCGCTACCCCGGACAGGCGTGGCTGTGGCTGTACACCATGTGGTACCAGATCCCGCCGTTCAGCTCCGACAACGGTTTCCTCGGCGTCAGCGACGCAAATGCCGACCTTGCCGTGGTCGGGGTGATGCTCGTCCTGAGTCTCCTGCTCGTGTTCGTCCCGTTCGTTCCCGGGCTGCGCGACATCCCGCGATGGGTTCCCATCCACAAACTGATCTGGCGGCGCCACTACGCGAGCATGCGCGGGACGCCGCAGCCCGGCTCGCACGGACCAGACCGCGAAGACGCCTGAGCCTCAGGACCAGTCGTTTCGCTCGTGGTTTTTGTAGTTGCGCCGGGCCATGAACGCGGCGGCTTCAGCCCGGCGCGACAGGCCGAGCTTGAGCAGGATGTTCGACACGTAGTTCTTCACCGTCTTCTCCGCGAGGAACACCTTCTCGGCGATCTGCCGGTTGGTCATCCCCTCCGCGACCAGGTCGAGGATCTTTCGCTCTTGCGGAGTTCAGATCGCTGATGCCGTCATTGGCCTCGGCTCCCTCGCCGCGAAGCCTGGCGAGCACGCGGGCAGTGACGATCGGATCAAGGAGCGAGTCCCCTCGCGCAACCTGCTGTATGGCTCCGACGAGGTCGCCCCCGCGAACCTGCTTCAGGACAAACCCCGCGGCGCCGGCCATGATCGAACTGAAGAGCGCTTCGTCGTCGGAATGGGCCGTGAGCATCAGAACCTTCGTGTCTGGAAAGGCCGAGCGGATCTCCCTGCAGGCCTCGATACCGGAGCGCCCCGGGAGGCGGACGTCCATGATCACGACGTCGGGTGGATCCGCTCTGACCGCCTTCAGAGCGGCGTCGGCATCGCCTGCCTCGGCGATGATCCGAATTCCGCCAACGCCTTCGAGAATGCTGCTGAGTCCGCGGCGGACCAACTCGTGGTCATCACACAGCAGCACCCGGATCACAGGGTCATCGGGCACGCCTGCACTCTATCAGCGGAAAGCGAGGAAGCCCGGACCATCGGCTTCGAAAAACGGGACCTATTGCTCTGGCTGCGGTGGCGGGTTGAGGGCGAAGATCAAGGACAGAACCCATGAACACAATGCTGCTTCACGATTTTGCGTACGTCCCTGTCCCGGCGGGGAAGGTCTGCGATCGCCTCCTCGCAAACGACGGCGAATGGCTTGGCCCGCTGGCTGCTGCCGCCGCCAGTGACGGCGAGGCGCTGCGGCTCCGGATCGGACCGGTCGAGGCACTCCCCATGCTCGGCAAGACGGTGACCGTCCTCGTCGGACAAGCGATCTCCCGAGGTGAGGTCACCGTCGTTCCGCTGGTCTGGCAGGCAACGAGCACTCCCGGCCTCTTCCCCGTGCTGAGCGCGGATCTCGAGATCGCCAGCCTTGGAACCGACCTCACACAGTTGACGCTCCACGGTCGATACGACCCACCGCTCGGCGCGATCGGGCGGCGCATCGACCGCCTCCTGATGCATCGCGTCGCCGAGGCGAGTGTCCGCGCCTTCCTGGGTCGGCTGGTCGACCGGTTAGCTGCGGACGGCGGCGCCGAATCCAGATTGTCGGCGACGCTCGCCGGCACCTGACCACCTGAGCGATCCGCCGCACGCCCCGATCCCCGGCAGCCGCAAACGCCGGACGCGACTATGATCGGCGTGAATGGAAGTGAGTGGGGCCAGGTCCGAGCGGCTGCTCGAGACCGGGTTGGCCCTGGCCGCGGAACTCTCCCTGCCTGCATTGTTGCAACGAATCATCGATCTCGCCGTTGAGTTGACAGGCGCTCGATACGGAGCGCTCGGGGTTCTCTCGGCTGACGGATCGGGCTTGAGTGACTTCATCACGACCGGCCTGAGCCAGGCGGAACGTTCCGCCATCGGCGATCTTCCACGCGGAGAGGGGATCCTCGGCGTGTTGATTCGCGAACCCGAACTGCTGCGGCTCGCATCGATCGCGGCGCACCCACGCTCGTTCGGGTTTCCGCCGCACCATCCGCCGATGCGTTCCTTTCTCGGCGCACCGATCCGAGCGCATGGCCGCGTGTTCGGGAACATCTACCTCACCGACAAGCGCGAGTCGGCGGAGTTCACCAGGGACGATGAGGCTGCGGTGCTCGTTCTGGCGACGCAGGCCGGTGTCGCTATCGCCAACGCACAGCTCTACGCCGAGGTCCACCTGCGTGAGCGCTGGCTGGATTCAGTGCGTGGCGTGACGACCACGCTCCTCGCTGGAGACACATCCCGGTCAGCGCTCCAGCTGATCGCCCAATACGCACGGGAACTGGGTGACGCCGATATGGCGACCATCAGCGTCCCGGACGCGGGCGGCCTTCGCATCGCGATCGCGGACGGGGTGGGCGCAGACGAATTGCTGAACGTCGAGGTTCCGCTTGCCGGATCGCTCTCGGCGGAGGTCATCCGCACCGAGCGAACGATGGTCGTCGACGATGCGCGTCGATCGACACTGACGCAACCGATGGTGAGCGTCGCCGGCGTCGGCCCGATGATCCTTGTGCCGCTGGCACTCCGCACGAGCGCGGCCGGCGTGCTCGCAGTGGGGCGGCTCGCAGGACGGCCCGGGTTCGGGCCTGCCGATATCCCGCTGCTCGAGAGCTTCTCGGAACAGGCGAGCCTGGCGCTCGAATATGCCCGTGCGCTTTCTGAGGTTTCGCGTCTTGGCATGGTCGAGGATCGCGAGCGAATCGCGCGCGACCTCCATGACGGAGTCATTCAATCGCTGTTCGCGGTGGGGCTCGGGCTCCAGGGGATGGCTGCACTGGTGAGTGATACGCGTCTCGCGGACCGCATGCAGCAGTACGTCACGGAAATCGATCGTGTCATCGGCGACGTGCGCAGCTACATCTTCGGGCTGCGTCCCAGCGTGCTCATGCCGGGAAATCTCACCAACACCATCGAGCAACTCGCGCACGAGATGCAGGAGCGGACGGGCGTGACAGTGGTCGTCGACGTCGACATCTCGCTCGAGCCGGATCTGGCGAACGCATCCGCACAGATCGCGCACATCATTCGTGAGGCGCTCTCGAACGTCGGACGTCATGCGGAGGCGGCAACGTGTCGCATCAGCATCAGACGCGACGATCAATCGGCCGTCATCGAAATCGATGACGATGGCCAGGGCTTCGACTTGGGCGATGCCCGTCATGGGATGGGTCTCGGCAATCTCGCGGAACGCGCCGAGTCCATCAACGGGACGCTGCAGATCGAACTCAAAACCCGGTCAGGGAACGGTGATTCGACTCACAGTTCCGCTCTGAGCCACGCTACGCGGACGCGCCGAGCAACTCGATCTTGGGCGGTTCAATCGCAACGAGTGTCGCGAAGGGATCGACTCGCCGACGAAACACCTCGAGGGTGAGCGGGCGGTCGTAGTGATATCCCTGGATCGTATCAGCTCCAAGAGCCCGAACCAGTAACGCCTCCTCCGCGGTTTCCACCCCTTCGACCGTCGTCGAAAGACGCAGCGTTCGCGCCAGGTCAATCACCGTCTTCAGCACCAACCGCCCGGCGGGCGTGGAGGCATTGACGACGAAGGAACGGTCGATCTTCAGGATGTCCGCGTCCAGTTTCGTGAGCAGTGCGAGCGACGAATACCCAGTCCCGAAATCGTCGATCGCAATCCGGATCCCGCGCTGGCGGAGCGCGTGGATAACGGATGCGATTGATGCCGAGTCCTGCACGTAGGCACTTTCCGTCAACTCGAGGATGAGGTCCCGTGCCGCCATCTTCGACTCTTCCAGCGCGCGCGAGACATCGTCAACAAACCCTGCACTGCGGAGCTGCTGCACGGTCACGTTGACGCTCACGGTTGCCGTGCTGCCGTCCTTCCGCCACGAAGCTGCGTCGTGGAGCGCGCGATGCAGGATCCAGCTGCCGAGTTCCACGATGAAGCCGCTTGCCTCCGCAACGGGGATGAAGTCCAGGGGCGAGATTCGTCCTCGCACCGGGTGATCCCAACGAATCAACGCCTCCGCCCCGCCAATCTTGCTTGTGGCCGAACGCACCGTCGGCTGGTACAGCAACGTGAAGTCGCCGCGCTCCAGGCTGTCTGCCATGTCAGCTTCGAGCCACATGCGAGACAGCGCGCCGCCGTGGATCACGTCGTCGTAGATCTCGATGGATCCGCGGCCGCGCTCCTTCGCCGCGTACAGCGCGACATCGGCCTGGCGCAACGCGGCCTCCGCGTCATCCTCGGGTGCCATAGCGGCTGCGCCGACAGTTCCCGAAATCGCAATCTCGTCAGCACCGAACGCGACAGGCTCCTGGAAGCACTCCTGCACGCGTCGGGCAATCTCAGCGATTTCGTCGCGCGTGGTCGCTGACCTGCACAGGATCGCGAACTCATCCCCACCGACACGCGCCACGGAGTCGGTGGGGCGCAAGGCACCGACGAAGCGTCCAGCCACGACGGTGAGCACGCGGTCACCGGCCGCGTGACCGAAACGATCGTTGACGGACTTGAAGTTGTCGATGTCGATATACAGCACCCCTGAACCGAGTCGATCGGCAGACATCGCTCGTTCGAGCTCGAGCCGGAATGTCTCCCGGTTCGCAAGCCCAGTCAGTGAATCGGTTCGTGCTCGCATCCCGAGCCGGGAGATCAAACGGCGGTTGGCCATCGCCTCGATAACCTGGCGAACCGACGCGAGCACCACGATCACCAGGACGCCGGTGACGGTCACGGGATCGATGACGCGGTCGCCCTTGTAGTCGATGACCGCGACGCCGAGGGCAAGCATTGTGCAGCTGAAGGGCACCCATATTGCAAGCCTCCGAGGGCCGATTGAGCGACTGCGCGCACTCACACTTGGCATCGCCCCAGTCTCGAGAGCGGCTCCTGCGCCAAGGACAAGGAATCCAGCGGTCCAGAAGAGGTCGAACAGTGTCCCCGACGCGTAGTTGCCGTTGGCCGAGGCGTACGCAAGGTACAGGTCAGCAATCGAGATCGAGACGAACCCCACCGCCACAACGACCAGCGAAGGCCGTAGGCGAAACGCGGAGCTCGCGATGGCGCTCCACAAAAGAGTCACGACGAGAATGTCGCCGATCGGGATGCTCAGGCTCATCAGCTCGGAGCCGACCCCGAACTGACTCGTCTGGAAGACCCGCTCGAGCACGGGAAACCAGCAGATCAACATCAGCGCAACGCCGACTGTCACTGCATCGAGTGCGCGCACCACCGCTGACAGGTGCGCACCGCCGCGCAGGCCGAAGGCAAGGCTTCCTGCGACGGCCAGCGGAACGGCGGCGACGAAGCCGATCGCGGCGATCGATGGAAAGGGCTTTTGCGTGTCGGACGAGAGATCGAAGAGCAACCAGACGAGTTCGCTGCCGGCCCAGATCCCCGCATAGGCACCGATGAGGGCCCAGGCGGCCCGCCGGAGCCCCGCGGCACGAAGCGCGATGACAAGGCAGCACCCCGCTGCGACCGCGCTTGCGACGAGTTGCCCGAAATCGTCGATGAGCTTCGTGTTCGCAGCGCCGGTGACTCTCGAGCCGAGCAGGGCGGCAAGCACGACAACGAAGAAAGCCGCCGCGGCAAAGGCAACGGCGAGCATTCGGGTCGATCGCTCTGAATAGTTCATTCGCACCAACCGAGGCTATGGTACGTGCGAATTGCAGTCGAGAGCACGACGGCATAAATCGTTCAGGACTTTCACACCTGCTCGGCCCTTCCGAAGGACCTTGTTCGTCCGCAAATACATTATTCAGTGCGTCAGCCACGGGCGTGCTTGAATCAGCAGATGACGAACGAGCGCAGCAACGACTTCCCCACGGGCTGGGTGCTTGACGCGGTCCTGGCCGACGGAGGGACCGTGCACATCCGCCCGATCCGGCCTGACGACTCGGAGGCGCACCGGGACTTCTTCAGCCGGCAATCGCCGGAGAGCGTGCACTTCCGTTTTTTCAGCGCGCGGACGGAACTCAGTGAGAAAGAAGTCACTCGCTTCACCACCGTCGACTACCACGACAGGATGGCCTTCGTCGCGATCCTCAACGCCGACATCATCGCGATCGGCCGCTACGATCGCCTGCCTGGGGGTTCCGAAGCCGAGGTTGCGTTCGCGGTTGCCGACAACCACCAGGGCCGCGGCCTGGCGAGCCTGCTCCTCGAATATCTCGCCGCATACGCCGCGAACGAAGGCGTCACGCGCTTCGTCGCTGATGCCCTGGTGGAAAACCGGCGAATGCTGGAGGTGTTCAATGCGGCCGGCTTTCGGCGCGAGAGCCAATCGATTCGATACGGCGTGGTCCATCTCGCCTTCGACATCGAGCCGACAGGCGCATCCCTTGCGGCGATCGAACGGCGAGCGTGGGCCGCGGGCGTTCAGAGCATTGCAAGGATTCTTCGGCCGCGATCCGTGGCAGTCATCGGCGCGGGACGCGGTCCGAACGGGATCGGCCATGCCGTCGTTCGCAATCTCATCGACGGTCGGTTCGAGGGTGCGATCCATCCGATCAATCCCAACGTCGAGACGCTCCTTGGACTTCCCTGCGCCCCAAATGTCGAGGCTGTGTCAGGTCCGGTTGACCTCGCCGTCATTGCGATCCCCGCAGCGCAGTGTCTCGATGCCGTTGATGCCTGCGCGCGCAAAGGAGTGCATGGCCTCGTCGTCATCACGTCCGGTTTCGCGGAAGTCGGTGGCGACGGGATCGAGCTCCAGCGTGAGTTGCTGCTGCGCGCGCATCGCGGAGGCATGCGGGTCGTGGGACCGAATTGTTTCGGCGTGATCAACACAGCGCCCGATGTGCGCCTCAACGCCACGTTCGCAAGTCAGGTCCCGATACGCGGCAACATTGCATTCGCGTCGCAGTCCGGAGCACTCGGGATCGCGATCCTGGAGCAGTCGAAGACCGCGGGGCTTGGCGTCTCGAGCTTCGTGAGCATGGGCAACAAGTGCGACGTCAGCAGCAATGACCTGCTGCGGTTCTGGGAGCAGGACGGCCAGACGACCGGGGTCCTGCTCTACCTCGAATCATTTGGGAATCCCCGAGCTTTCGCGCGTGTGGCTCCAGCTGTCTCCAGGACGACGCCGATCGTTGTCGTCAAATCCGGGCGCAGCACAGCCGGGACTCGAGCTGCGGCATCGCACACGGCAGCGCTGGCGAGCCCGGATGACGTCGTCGACGCGCTCTGCGGGCAGGCAGGGGTGATTCGCGTTGACACGCTCGAGGAACTCATCGACTGCGGTGTGCTGCTCGCCCACCAGCCGGCAATGGACGGGCGTGATCTCGCGATCATCGGCAACGCCGGCGGGGCCGCGGTGCTCGCGGCAGATGCCTGCGATGCTGCCGGCCTGCGCGTTCCGGCGTTCGACGAGATGACGCAGCATTCGCTCCGGACGCTGGCGGGTCCGAATGCAGGCGTGAGCAATCCCGTTGACCTCGGCGCCGGAGCCACGCCTGGACTCTTCGGAAGCGCACTCGAGACGTGCGCGAGCGCTCCGTCAATCGCCGGGATGTTGGTGATTCTCGCCCCTGTCGCCTCAGCGCCCGTCAACGACGTCATGCGTGCGATTGCTGCGGTGGACACGGCTGGGCGGCCAATCGTGTTCGTCCATCTGGGCGACCCCGCGGCGCCGCAGATCGCAGCCGCTGGAGAACGCGTGATCCCACGGTATGCCTTTCCCGAGCGCGCCGTGCGTGCGCTCGGTCGCATCGCCGGGCACGCCGACTGGAAGCGGCGGCCCGCAGGACAAGTCCCAGCGCTCGACCGAATTGATCTGGCCACTGGTAAATCGATTGTGACCGCGGCGCTCGTGTCACGGCCCGACGGCGGTTGGTTGCCGGCTGCCCAGGCGGTGGGGCTCATGCAGGCCTTCGGCGTCCCCTGCGTTCAGGAGGTCGCAGTCGCATCGGCCGACGAAGCACGCGCCGCCGCGACGACGCTCGGGTGCCCAGTGGTGCTCAAGGCCACCGGCGCACACATCCTGCACAAGTCCGACGTGGGTGGTGTCAGCGTCGACCTTGCGACACCCGACGCCGCCGCCCGGGCGTGGAGCGACATGGCACGCGACCTCGGCGAAACGATGGAGGGCGCGATCGTGCAGCCGATGCTGCACGGAGTTCGAACTCATTGCAGGCCTTGTGTCCGACCCGCTGTTCGGACCGGTGGCGATGTTCGGCAGCGGCGGCACAGCGGTCGAACTCTTCGCTGACCGCGTGCTCCGGATCCTGCCGCTGACGGACCGCGATGCGGGCGAGATGGTACGCGCGATTCGCGGCGCACCGCTCCTCTTCGGACATCGGGGAACACCTCCGAGCGACGTCGCCTCGATCGAGGATGTGCTCCTTCGGATCGCCCGAATGGCCGAGGAGATCCCTCAGATCGTCGAGATGGACGTCAATCCGCTCGTGGCGACGCCCCACGGCGCGTGGGCTGTCGACGTCAGGGTTCGCCTTGCGCCGTGGCACCGGCACGTCGAAACGGAAGTGCGCCGGCTGCGCTCGCCCTCATAGGTCAAAGGTCCCCGTCAAGGCGGGGCTCATGACCCGCTGAGATTGCCTTTGCGGTCACAAAGGTTGTGGCATGCGCCTCTGTTGGCGAGGAGTGGTCAGGGATGACGATGGGGGCACGGTCAGATGGCCGCAAAGACAACACCAAGGAGCAACCCCATGACCACAGGAATGCGCTGGCGGATCTTCGTCCTCCAGATCGGCCTCATCGGCATCCTCGCCTTCGTCGCAGGATTTGCCTTCTGGGGCGGCAACTTCGCGACCAACCAGGTCCAGAGCCAGCTCGCCGCTCAGAAGATCTCCTTCCCCGCGGCCAACGACGCCGCCATCACCTCCCTGCCCAAAGCGGATGCTGCGGCCATGCGGGTCTATGCCGGCCAGCAGCTGACCACCGGCGCACAGGCCGAGACCTACGCGGATCACTTCATCGCCGTGCATCTCAATGAGATCGGTGGTGGCCAGACCTACTCGCAGCTGAGCGCCGCAGCGCAGGCTGATCCCACCAACACCAAGCTCGCCGGAGAAGTGGCGACCATCTTCAAGGGCACCACGCTTCGCGGCATGCTGCTCAACGCCTACGGCTGGGGCGAGATCGGGACCATCGCAGGCTACGCGGCCATCGGCCTTGCCATCGCCACCCTCGCGGTGCTCGGTGCCTTCCTCTTCGAGATCGTCAGCTGGCGGCGCTCTGTCAGCAAGGAGAGGACGACCCATCTGACCGTTCCCTCCCTTCGCAGCGCAAACGTCGCCTGACGCGACATCGGGCATTGCCCCCCGGTGACCCATCGGCCTTTGGCCGGTGGGTCACTTTCATGTCTGGTGGGCCTCAGGAGGCGTGCGGCGGCCCGGACGACGCGAGCGTCTGCTCCTGCCGCCAGGTGTTCCAGAGTTCGGCGTAGGCCCCTCCGGCGCTGAGCAGCGCGGCATGGGTGCCGAACTCCGAGATGCGCCCGGCCTCAACCACGGCGACCAGTTCGGCGTCGTGTGCGGCGTTGAGCCGATGCGAGATGGCGATCACGGTCCGGCCTTCGAGGAGTGTCGCCACCGATCGCTCGAGGTGCCGGGCAGCTCGCGAATCGAGGAGGGATGTCGCCTCATCCAGGACCAGGGTGTGCGGGTCGGCGAGGAGGAGGCGGGCGATGGCGATCTGCTGGGCCAGCCCCGGGCTGATCGAGACGCCGCCGGATCCGAGCATGGCGTCGAGTCCATGGGGCAGTGACCGGATCGCAGCGGCAGCGTCCACGTTCTCGAGCACGGCCATGAGCTCGCCGTCACTCGCGAGCGGCCGCGCAAGGCGCAGGTTGTCGCGCAGCGAGCACGCGAAGAGGTAGTGCTCCTGAGTCACGAGCGCGATCTCGCGGCGCAGCCGCTCCGGCGGCAGCTCGTGCGGTGGCACGCCGCCGATGCTGACCTCACCTGAGCCGGGCGCGTAGATACCGGCGAGCAGGAGCGCGAGCGTGCTCTTCCCAGCGCCACTCGGACCGACAACCGCGATCCGCGAACCCGGAGCGGGGACGAGGTCGATCCCATGCAGCACCTCCTCGTGACCGTCGTAGGCAAAGTGCACATCGCGCGCGGCGAGCTGTTGCCCCACGGGGGCCCCGTCGGTCACTTCCTGGCCGGGGATGTCGGAGACGCCAACGACGCGCGAGAGCGACGCGCCCGCGAGCTGCGCTTCGTCCTGCCACGCGAGCAACGTGTCGACCGGCGACACCAACTGCTGGGTATAGAGGGCGGCAGCGGTCACCGCCCCGACGGTGAGCTGCCCGTGGATGACGAGCAGACCGCCGAAGAGCAGGCACAGCACCAGCGGCACGATGTATCCGACTTCGCAGCCGCCGAAGAAGAACGTGCGCAGCCGCAGCGTCCGCCGCTCCCAGCCGATCCAGTCGCGGATGTCGTCATCCGTCTGCACGATGCGGCGCGGGCCAAGGCGGAGTGCCTCGATGGTGCGCGCCGCCGTGACGGTTTCCTGGATGTCCGAGTTGACGAGCGCGGCAGCGGCCTCCTCGCGCTGATACATCGGCCCAGCGTGCCGGAGGTACCAGCGCGTCATGAGCACCAGCGACGGGATGCTCGGCACGACGACCAATCCGAGGATCGGAGCCGTGAACACCAGCGCAACGATTGCGAGGATCGCCGTGACGCCGGCGACGAGCAACTGTGGCAGCCCCGCACGGACCACCTGCGAGAGCTGGTCGACATCACTCGATGCGCGTGTCATCAGATCGCCGGTCCCGGCTCGTTCAACGATGCCGATCGGGATCGCCAGGACGGTGGCGATGAACTGCTCGCGCAAACGGGCAAGCGCGTGCTCGCCCGTGAGAGCGCCGAACGCACGCGCCGCGGCAGTACAGATCGTCTGCACCGCGAGAGCGGCCGCAAAGAGGAGCACGATCCCCTCGATGCGCGCGTCCGACAATCCGCGTGTCGCGTTGATGATCCCCTCGAGCAGTTGCGGGCCGACGAGCGCGGCCGTGCTCGCGACCATCTGCAGCGCGATCGCCGCAACGATGAGCCCCCGCCGCTCGCCAAGAAGTGGCCGGAGATGGCGCCACGCGGAGCGCCCGGTCGCAATCGGAAGGATCGGCGAGAGCGGGCGGCTCATTCCGAACCTCGCGTGACGACCTGGCGATACTCGTCGCTGCTGTTCAGCAGTTCCGCGTGCGTTCCAGCGCGCGGTCCGTTCTCGGAGATGAACACGACGCGGTCCGCATGTGCGAGCAGCAACGGGCTCGTCGTGAGCACGACCGTGGTGCGGCCTCTGCGTAGCGACGCCACGCGTTCGCCGACGACCGCTTCGGTATGCGCGTCGACAGCGCTCGTCGGTTCGTCGAGCACCAGCACGTCCGGGTCGGCGCGCAGGGCGGCCGCAAGCGCGATGCGCTGTCGCTGACCGCCCGAGAGTGAGCGACCGCGCTCCGACACGAGCGACGCCAGACCCTCGTCCAGTCCGCTGACGATGTCGCCGGCCGCGGCCCCGGTGAGCGCGTTCTCGACACTCGTGCGGGGATCCGCGGCGTTCGGACGCGCGCTCGGCGTGTCGACCGCATCGCCGAGCGTGCCCGCCAGCAGCTGCGGGTCTCGGTCAAGAACGAGGATCCGCCTCCGAACCGTCGCAAGCGGCAGACGGTCGAGCGGCACGCCGGCGAGACGTACGTGCTTCCCGTCACTCGTCTCCGCATGGCGGCCAAGTCGTGCCGCGATCGCGCTGGCGGCATCGGGGTTGGCGACGACCACCGCCGTCGTACATCCGTGTTCGGCCACCAGCCCGGACTCCTCGTCGACGAGATCCCCGTCCGGAGGCTCCGCGACAGGGTTCTCCGGGGAGATAAGGTCGGGCTTGAGCTGCAGAACGTTGATCACGCGACCTGCAGCGACAGTCGAAGCGGACCAGACGCTCGCGGCCTGCACGAGCGTCTGGATGGGAAGCACGAGAAACGCCGCGTATGCGTAATCGGCGACCAGCTCGCCCGGCGGAATGGTGCCGGCCGCGACGAGATGCGCACCGAGAAATGTGATGGCGACGAGGATCGCGCCCGGCAAAAGGATCTGCAGCCCGTCGAGCAATGACTGCGCGAGCGCGGTGCGCACCGCCGCTGCCCGAACAGACTGTGATGCAACCACGTAGCGAGCAGCGAAGTCCGCCTCGCCACCGAGGCCGCGAAGGACGCGCAGGCCGGCGACGGTATCGGCCGCAACGGCTGACGCTGCACCACGCTGCCGTCGTTCGGCTCGCTGGCGGCGCTCGAGTGGACGCATCACCGGGAGCACGAGCAGCGCGGCAACCGGAACACCGGCAAGCAGCGCGAAACCAAGTTGCGGGGAGGTCAGCAGCAGGATCGCCGCAACGATCGCGAGCGACACCACGGCGCCAGTACCGCGCGCGCTGATGTCCAGCAGGCGTCCAATCCGCAATACGTCGGTCGACGCAATGCTGCCGACCTCGCCCGCACCGACCTGGCGCGGCAACGCGCCGCCGAGGTCGACCGCGTGGCGGAGTACGAGCTGCCGCACGCGGACCGTCGCTTCGAGGAAGTTGCTCACCGCGCGCCGGTGCCGGAGCACGCCCGCTGCGGCTTGCAGCAAGCCGAGCGCGAACACCACCGACGTCCAGACGAGCAGCATCGTCGTGTTGCGCTGGATGATCGCGTTCACTGCTGCCCCGAGTGCCGCCGGGATGACACCTTGCGTCCCCATCCAGACGGCGCCGAAGAAGGCGCCGCTGATCACCGTTCGACGCTGACCCTTGGCTATCCAGAACAGAAAGCGTACGGGCGAGCGGAGATCAGGCACCCCCGGATCGGCGAGCGGAATGTTGGAGAACACAACGGCGCCGAAGTCTAGTCGCGATCGTGAAATTCGCCGTCGGCGCACCATCCCGTAGCATCGCCTGCAGTGAACCAGGCTGCGGCAGCGACCACGACCCGCCTCCACCTGGTTCGGCATTGCGACGTCCGCAACCCCAACGGCGTCCTTTACGGGCACCTCCCCGACTTCCCGCTCAGCGAGAAGGGCGTGCGGCAGGCGCACGCACTCGGCAGGTACTTCGCCGGCAAGTCGATCCCGCAGATCTACTCGAGCCCGCTCGAACGCGCCCGGCAGACCGCGGAGATCATCGCGTCATACCTCGACTCGGTGCCGATCACCTATACCGACGACCTCATCGAGACGAAGTTCGGCCTGTACCTACAGGGCATCCCGCCGAAGCAGGTGCCGTGGCGCCGTCCGCTCTGGCTCGTTCATATGGCGTGGCCTGGCTTGCTGCCGAACGATGAGTCCGTGGCCAAGCTGGCTGCGCGTGTGCGCAGGCCACTGGCGCGGCTGCTCGTCGACCACCCCGGGACCGGCGGGATCTGTGTGAGCCACGGCGATCCGATTCAGGGATTCTGGGTCAGCGCAGACCGGCGTCCGCCCTACGCGCTGCACCGCCTGCAGTGCGCCAAGGGAGGCGTGCTCGAACTCGACTATCTGGGCACTGCGCTGGAGCGGCTGACGTACCTCTCCCCTGCCAGAATCGCCGAGCTCGCGCCCGAGGCCGGTCAGACGGCCGCGGGTTCTCGGTCCGGATCCGGATCCGGCTGAGGTTCTCCGCTCGACTCCGCTGACCAGCGGCGGTCGAGCGTGATGGGCTTGCGTCGCTTGCGCTGACGTCGCTCGAGGAAGGGACGCAGGTAGAGCTTGGTCAGCAAGCCGGTCATGATCAGGATGAACGACGTGTAGACCAGCAGCACGCCCTGGTCATCGTTCACCTGGAAGAGCGAGTACTGATGGATCGCCGGGAAGGAGATGGTGAAGTCCACCGACTTGCCGTTGACGGTGTCGATCGGGAGTTGGATGGACTGCCCGAGCAGGATCGGGATGACGTGACCATCGTTGAAATACGCCTGCATGTTCGACGTGTCGAGCTGGTTGACGTTCTGCGGCGCACCGCTGTTGAGACCCAGGTTGCCGACGTAGAGCTGCATCTCGATCACCGGGTTGCGCGTTGCGACTCCGCCCGGTCCGTACGTGGTCGCTGTCGGATCGATGGTGCCGTTGCTGCCCACCGACGGCAGTAGCGTCGCGTCGGGGAAGAACGACATCTTGGCGCCGATCTGGATCGGCTGTGACGCTCCCTTGATCGTGTAGTTGAAGTCGGGCACCTTGAGCACGCCGTCGCCGAGCGCTTTGTCACCGACGTTGTTCGGATCGTCGAAGAACTGGATCGGCCCGTCGAACACCGTCTGCCCTGCGGGATTGGTCACGACGACCGTGGGCGCCCATCCGTAGTCCTGCTGGTAGACGTTGACGTTGTCGACGCTCAGGAAATCGTTGACCCTGATGTTCTGCGTCTGCATCAGCTTGCCGTGATCGAGGACGCTCACGTTGCTGACGTAGTCACTTGCCTCACCGTTGGCTGCGTACGTTGCCTCGAAGTTGTTGAGCCGTAAGGTGAACGGCGCGTAGTTGCCGTTGAAGAAGAGCCCCTGCTGGAGGGTGTCGTATCCCGCGGGGGTGTTCGTGAAGCTCTGGCCTTCGGTGAGCGTGACAAGCCCTTGGTATCCCGTCGCTTTGCCCCACACGACGGCGATGAGGAGCAGGAAGAACGAGCTGTGGAACAGCCAGGATCCCCATTCCCCCCAGTACTGCGGCGTGCGCTTGTAGCCGCGCACGGTGCGCATGATCAGCGCGCGAGCGCGCCGGATGACGCACCAGCCGAGCGACACGTACAACAGCCCGAGCAGGACGTAGAACACCGGCGAGACGAACACCTGCGTGAGCGGCAGTTGCAGGTCCGAGAAGAGGATGTTGAGGTTCGGCCATGACGTCAGGAACGCTTCGACCTTGGTCGGGTCCGACGTGTTCTGCTGGGGAACGAACGAGCCGATGAGGACGATGACGAGGATGCCGAGCAGCAGGAAGATCGCGGTGCGCATCCGCGTGTATTCGTGCCAGGCCCTCCCGATGCGCGCAGCGAGCTTCGCCTTCACCGTGCGGTGCCCGAGCGCAGGAGGCGCTTCGGGTCGAATGCGTCTGCGAGTGCAGGCTCCCAGGTCCGCGCGCCGGGCGGCTTCGCGGTCGGCGTGCGCGCGGCGGCCGGCTCGAGCCTGAAGGTGACCGCCGCGATGATCGCCAGACGGCCCGCGCTGCCGAGGATCGCTGCCAGCAGGTCGTAGCCGACGACGTCCTTGAGCATCGCGCCACCGGCCTTCACCGTCTCGCCCGTGCTCAGGACGGCCTCGACGCCGGCAAGCGAGCGGCGTGGGAGCTCCCCGCGTGCGATGAGCGTGCCGACGTGTCCGGAACCCGTGTCGGCCCCAAGACCGACCACCGCCAGGCGCTCCTTGGTCACCTCGTCACGCAGGTGGGCGACGGTGGCGCCGGGACCGGCCCGGACGGTGAGCCCGGGGCCTGCGACGACGATCTCGTTGAGGCGGTGGACGCTGATCACGACGCCGCCGCGATGCGCGTTCTGGTGCGTGGAAGGCGCTCCGCTCGTGATGCTGATCGGGATGTCGTTCTCGCTGCAGAGGTGGGCCACGACCGCGAGCGACCCGAGGTCTGGCGGGCTCACCACTTCGCCACTGATCCCGCCTGCGCTGACGATCTCGGAGAAGCGCTTGAGCAGGTCCTCGTTCACACGATGAGGCCCTTGAGCGATGCGGTCGCCGCCGTGTAGACAAGCACGATCAACACCCCGAGGATGAGAGTTCCGGCGGTGGTTGCGACGAGCACCGACGTCCCTGCGAAACCGGTGCGCGACCAACGGTACTCCTCGGCTCCGGCGGCCGGCTTCTGGTACATGATCAAGCCGACGCGAAGGTAGTAGAAGGCCGAGACGGCACTCGTCGCGATTCCCCAGAGCGCCAGCGGAGTCTGGTTGGCGTTGATTGCGGCCGTGAACACGAGGAACTTCGCGAAGAACCCCGCGGTTGGCGGGAAGCCTCCGAGCGAGAAGAGGAACAGCGCCATGCTCGCGGCCACGAATGGGCGGCGATGCGCGAGACCGCGCAGCCCGTCGTAGCTGTCGAGATCCTCACCGCGGCCGGCCATCACCGTGATGACGGCGAACGCGCCGATGTTGCTCACAGCGTAGGCGGCCAGGTAGTAGAGGACCGAGATCGTCCCGAGCGAGCTCGACTGTCCGGACGGCAGCACGACCGCACCGACGGCGACGCCGATGAGGATGTATCCGGCCTGCGCGATGCCGGAGTAGGCGAGCATCCGTTTGACGCTGGTCTGCGTCAGCGCCGCAACGTTGCCGACCACCATCGAGGTGATGGCTACCAGTGCCACGACCGGCTCCCAGTTGGTGTAGAAGTTCGTCGCTCCGCCGTCGAACGTGTACGTGAAGACACGCACGAGCGCGGCAAAGGCGGCGACCTTCGTAGTGACGCTCATGAACGTCGTGACCGATGTCGGCGCGCCCTGGTACACGTCCGGCGTCCACGAGTGGAACGGCGCGGCGCTCACTTTGAAGGCGAAGCCGATGAACAGCAGGATCACGCCGCCAAGCAACAGCGGATCGATCGCCTTCTCCGCCTGGATCGCCGCTGCTATCTGCGCGAGCTGCGTGTGTCCGGTCTCGCCGTAGATGAGCGCCATCCCGAAGAGGAGGAAGCCCGACGCGAACCCACCGAGGAGCAGGTACTTCAGCGCCGCCTCCTGGGAGCGCTCCTCGTGCCGCGAGAACCCGCTGAGCACGTACAGCGCGAGTGAGAGCAACTCGATCGCGAGGAAAATGACCATCAGGCTCGTCGCGCCGGCGAGCAGCATCATGCCGACGGTCGCAGCGAGGATCAGCGCGTAGTACTCGCCGTAGTGAATGCCACGTCGGTTGAGGTAGTGGGGGCTGATCATGATGACCAGGCCCGCGCTGACGAGCAGGATCGCGTCGATGAACAGCGCGAAGCGGTCGTACGCGAAGGAACCGGAATAGACGAGCCGGCCGGGGGTCGCGTTGTACCAGCAGAAGATCGTCACCACGAACGCGGCGGCGATGCCGAACAGCGCGAAGCCGGCGAGCCACGTGCGTCGCGACGGCGGGATGACCAGGTCGAGCAGCATGAGGATCAGGAACGCGCCGCCGAGCGCGAGCTCGGGAAGGATCCCGATCAGGTCGTGTCCACCCGGAAACGTCAACGGAACCGGGCTTGCTGCGACGAACATCACTGACCGCTCGGGACCGTGTCCGGGGCCACCGTCTGCACCTGCGCGACGTAGTTGCTCACCGCACCTTTCGAGATGTCGGTGATCGGCTTCGGATAGAGGCCGATGAAGATCATCAACGCGACGAGCGGAACGAGCAGGAGCGCCTCACCGATGTGCAAATCACGGACGCCCTCGGTCCGCGGCTTGGGCGGGTCGTGCATCAGTCCCTGATGGAGGCGAAGCATGTACCAGCTCGCGAGGATGACTCCCCCACCGGCAAGCACCGCAAAGATCCAGTTGAGCTGGAATGCGCCGAGCATGATCGCGAACTCGCCGACGAAGCTGTTCATGCCAGGCATCCCGAGACTGGCCAGCGTCGCCACCAGGAAGAAGAAATACAGCCACGGCATTCGGCGTTCGAGGCCGGACAGCTCGCCGAGATCGCGCGTCCCGGTGCGCGACTCGATGAAGCCGACGATGAGGAAGAGCGCGCTGATGATGATGCCGTGGTTGACGATCTGGATCACTGCTCCGTTGAGCCCGTTGGTCGTCAACGAGAAGATGCCGAGCCCGATGAATCCGAGGTGGCTGATGCTCGCGTACGCGACGATGCGTTTCAGGTCGCGTTCCGAGAGCGCCATGAGCGCTCCATAGATGATGCTGAGGATCGCGAGCGCGGCGAGGATGTACCGGTAGCGGTTCATCTCGCCGGGGAACAGCGTCAAGCAGAAGCGAATGAACCCGTACGCGCCAAGCTTGCTCACCACGCCGGCGAAGAACACCAGCACTGCGGGCGGGCAGCTCTCGTACAGATCAGGGAGCCACGTGTGGAACGGGACGATCGGGATCTTGATCGCGAACGCAAGCGCGAAACAGATGAAGGCCAGCTGTTTCGGCGTGAAGGTCGACAGGTGGATGAGCGGGATGACGAGTGGCGAACCTGCGCTGAGCGGTTGCGCGAGGATCTGCTCGAGGTCGAATGAACCCGACGGCGACTGGACGTAGAGATAGATGATCGCGACGAGCATCAGCAGGCTGCCGGCGACCGTGTAGATGATGAACTTCAGCGTTGCGGGGCCCCGCTTCGCGCCACCCCAGTTGCTCAGGAGCACGTAGAGCGGGACGAGCATCCCCTCCCAGAACATGTAGAAGAGCAGCAGGTCGATCGACAGGAGCACGCCGCTCGTCGCCGCTTCGGTGAGCAACATGAGCGTGCAGTAGAAGCGGAGCCGATCGGTCGACTTGCGCGAGACGGCGAGCGCTCCCAGCAGGAAAACGCCGGCGTTGAGCGCGAGCAACCAACCGGACACCCCGTCGATGCCGAGGTGATAGCTGGCGTTGATCGCCGGCAGCCAGGCGTGCGTCTCCTCGAAGTGCAGAGGAATCGGTCCGGTGCTCGCCTTGTTGCCCGGCATCCATGCGAGGAGCAGCCCGACGATCACGGCACCCGCGGCCGTCGCGAGCAGCGTCACGCCCTTGACCACAGCCGTGAGCCGGCGCGGCACGAGTTGCAGCAGGATCGCCGCCCCCGCAGGGATGACGATGAGGAGCGTCAGCCAGGGGATGTGTGTGGTCATTTCGCGATGAACACCCAGACCACGACGAGGATGACGGCGAACACGGTGAAGAGCGACGCGTAGTCGCGGATCAAACCTGTCTGAATCGAGCGCAGATCGACGCTGAAGCCTTTGAGCAGGTCGCCGATCCCACCGACCCATCCATCCATGACGTCCGGCTCGACGACCCGGCGAGCAGTTCGCGCGACTGCTTTCATCGGCCGCACCAGCGCGCGGTCATAGATCTCGTCGAAGTAGAACTTGTTGTACGAGAGCAGCGGGATCCAGCGCGGGAACTCCGCGAGCACCACCTGCGCGTCGGGTTTGTGCTCGTACCAGAACCGCGCCGCGAGCCCGATGCCGATGAAACTCGTGACCGTACCGATCGTCAGCCCGATGGCGGCGAGGCCGAGGCCGGGCGTGTGGAATAGTTGGGACTGCGGCCCTGCGAAGACCGGACCCAGGAAATCGCTGAACACGTGCAGCGTATTCGGCAATGGGAACTCGAGCGGCCACGCGACGACCACCGCCAGGACTCCGAGGATGACGACGGGGATGAGCATCGCTTTCCCTGCTTCCTTCACCGCGAAGACGCGAGCTGTTTGGGGCTCGCCCTGGAAGACGGTGAAATAGAGGCGGAACGCATACAGCCCGGTGAGGATGTTCACACCGGCACCGACGACGTACAGCACCCACGGGAACATTCCCGGGCCGGACACGGTACCGAACCCGAGCAGATCCTCCTTGCTGAACCACCCCGAGAAGAGGAAGAACCCACCGAGCGCAAGTGATCCAGCACCGAACGCGAGATGCGTCCATTTCATGCGCGCGTGCAACCCGCCCATGAGGCGGATGTCCTGCTCGTCGTGGAGCGCATGGATGACGTTGCCCGCCGCCATGAAGAGGAGCGCCTTGAAGACGGCGTGGGTCATGAAGTGGAACATCCCGGCGCTGTACGCGCCGATGCCCACCGCATAGATCATGAGCCCGATCTGCGACATCGTCGAATACGCGATGACACGTTTGATGTCGATCTGGGAGAGCGCGATGATGCCCGCCATCACGGCGGTGCCCATGCCGACGCACGCGACCATGCCCTCGGCGACCGGCGCGAGGTTGAAGAGCACGTGGAAGCGAGCGATGAGATAGACGCCGGCCGTGACCATCGTGGCGGCGTGGATGAGCGCCGACACCGGTGTCGGACCTTCCATCGCGTCCGGAAGCCACGTGTGCAGCGGGAACTGCGCGCTCTTGGCAAAGGCGCCGATGGCGAGCAGCACGCAGATGCCGGTGATGAGCAGACCGCCCTCGGGGAACGCCTGCGTGCGCGCGAAGATGTTCGGCAGGCTGAGCGTGTGGGTGTGCAGGACGATGAGGAACGCAGCGATGACGAGCGCGACGTCGCCGATCACCTGGGTGATGAACGCCTTGCGAGCCGCCAGCACAGCGCTCGGACGGTCGTGCCAGAATCCGATCAGCAGGTAGCTGCTCAGCGCGACCAGCGCCCATCCGATGATGAGGATGACGAGGTCCGCGGCCAGCACCAACGTCAACATCGAGAAGATGAAGAAGTTCATGTAGCTGAAGAAGCGAGCGAACCCGGGGTCGTGGTCCATGTAACCGACGCTGTACACATGGATGAGGAACCCGACGCCCGTGATCACCATGAGCATCAGCGCGCTCAGCGCATCGAGCGTGAAATCCATCCCGACGGAGAGGTTCGTGCCGCCACCGAGGTTGATCCATTGCCAGAGACGGACCGTGATAGCGGCGTGACCCGCAGGTGCGCCGATAACGCTGATGAGCACGAGGCACGCCACGACGAATGCGCCAAAGATCATCGCGGTGCCGATGATGTTGACGAAGCTCCTGCCCAGCACTGGCCCGAGCAAACCGTTCAATGCGGATCCAAGCAATGGGAAAAGCAGAACGAGGATGACCAGCGCCGACGACGTACCGACGTTCACTCTTTCATCTCACTGAGATCGTCGACGTCGAGCTCGCGCCCGAGACGGAAGATCTGGGTGATCAGCGCCAGCCCCACGACGACCTCGGCCGCCGCGACGACGATGACCATGAAGGCGAAGATCTGGCCCTCCTCGCTGTTGAGGAACCGCCCGTAGGCCACGAGCGCAACGTTCGCGGCGTTGAGCATCAGCTCGATGCACATGAAGACCACGATGGGGTTGCGCCGGATCAGCACACCGGCCGCGCCGACGGTGAAGAGGAACGCTGCCAGTCCGATCAGGAACGGGAACAGATCCGGAGTCAGCACGTCGCTTTTCCGGTCACGGACTCGAGCGCCTGGTCAGGTACACGGCGCCGATCGCGGCCACGAGCAGCAGCATCGACGTGATCTCGAATGGCAACAGATAGTTGGTGAAGAGCTGTCCCGCCACCGTCTGCACGTTGCCGGCATTGTTCACCGCGTCGGCGGGAAACGAGAACGTGTGGTACGGGTTGTTGGCGGTGCCCACACCGATCGCATGGAATCCCTTGGGGCTGTATGTGATGCCGTTGCGAGCCTCGATGAAGACGAGCACGGTGACGACCACCACGCCCAGACCTCCGATCAGGGCGCGAATGTCGAAGACGGGGCGGTCCTCCGCATCAGGACTCAGCAGCGCGACGATGAACACGAACAGCACCATCACCGCGCCGGCGTAGATGATGAGTTGCGCCGCAAAGAGGAACTGCGCATTGAGCAGCAGGAAGATGACCGACAGCATCATCACCGTGACGACGAGGCTGAGCGCCGAGTAGATCGTCCGGCGCGAGAACACGACGCCCAGTGCGCTGATCGCGGCAAGCGCGATGACGACCCCGAAGATGACCGTCATCGCTGCTTCTTCCCCGCGCGGGGTTCGATGACGGTCGGCACGTCCACCGGCACGCCGAGCTCACCGGGAAGCGGCGCCGTCTCGTGGTCGATTTTGCGTTCCTCGGCGCCCCACGCGACGCGCGGCTTGACCCCCGGGTCCATCTCCTCGCGTCCGGTCTGGTCGGCGCCGGCTCCGACAGGGCTCGCGGGACCGCGCGCCTGCGCGAGCCCGGGCCACGACTCGAGCAACTCGGCCTTGGTGACGACCGTGCGCTCGCGCCGGTACTCGGCCAGCTCGAAGCGCGGACCAAGCGTGATCGCCTCCGTCGGGCACGCCTCCGCGCAGTACCCGCAGTAGATGCAACGCATGAGGTTGATCTCGTACCGCTCCGCGTAGCGCTCACCGGGAGAGACCGGATGCGCCGGATCGTTCTCCGCCGCGAGCACGTAGATGCACCCGACGGGACATGCAGCGGCGCAGAGCTCGCAGCCGATGCAGCGTTCGAGACCGTTGTCGTAGCGGTGCAGGATGTGGCGCCCGCGGTGGCGCGGCGCGACGGGCTTCTGCTCCTCCGGGTACTGGACGGTGATCGGCTTCGTGCCCATCTTCTTCAAGGTGAACGTCAAGCCCTGCACCAGTTCTTTGATCACGAGCGCATCGCCTCCACCCCTAGGCCCGCAGCGCGACGATCGCGCCGGTGACGACGATGTTGATGAGCCCGAGCGGAAGGAGCACCTTCCAGCCGAAGTTCATGAGCCTGTCGTAGCGCAGCCGGGGGAGCGTCCAGCGCACCCAGATCATGATGAAGAGCAGCACGAACACCTTCCCCAGGAACCAGATCGGTCCCGGGATCCAGTCGAACGGATGCCATGGGAGCAGCGGGAGCCAGCCACCCAGGAAGAGCGCGGTCGCGATCGAGCAGACCGTGACCATGTTGATGTACTCACCAAGGAAGTACAGGCCGAACCGCATCGCGGAATATTCGGTGTGGTAGCCGGCGATGAGCTCGGTTTCCGCTTCAGGCAGGTCGAACGGCAAACGGTTCGTCTCCGCGAACGCGGCCGTGAAATAGAGGATGAACGCGAGCGGTTGCAGCACGATGAACCAGAGACCGTGCTGCGATCCGACGATGTTCTCCAGATCCAGCGAGCCGGAGAGGATCACCACTCCGATCAGGGCGAACGACACCGCCATCTCGTACGAGATGAGCTGCGCTGACGAGCGCAGACCACCGAGCAGCGAGTACTTGCTGTTCGAGGCAAAACCGCCGAGGAAGAGCGAGTACACACCGAGCGACGTGATCCCGAGGATGAACAGCAGCCCGACGTTGATGTGCGCGATGTCCCAGTGGAACTCGTGCCCGAACCAGTTGTTGGTGCCCCACGGGATCACCGCGTAGGCAAGCAGCGCAGCGCCGCCCGCGAGGCTCGGGCCGACGAGATAGAGGAGCTTGTCGCGCTCGGCGGGTGCGACGTTCTCCTTGAAGAAGAGCTTCAGCCCGTCAGCGGCAGGCTGCAGCATCCCGAACGGGCCGACGCGGTTCGGGCCGTAGCGCAGCTGGATACGGGCCGAGATCTTGCGTTCGGCAAGCGTCAGGTACGCGAATGCGGTGAGCAGGAAGACGACAAGGACGCCGCACTTGATGAGGAGTACCCACCAGAGATCGTCGGGGCCGATCACGCGACCACCTCCGCGCCGAAGAGTGCGCGCCCACCGTTGCCGGCCGCCGCGTACGCAGCGTGCTCATCACGCATGACTCGGTTCACCTCGAGCACGTCGCCCTTGCCCCATCCCTCGGCACCCATCTCGGCCGCAATGCTGGTGAGGATGCGCGTCTCCGTGGGTGTCGAACTTGCGGGCGGCAGCGCTGTGCGGATCCGCTGCACTCGACCTTCGACGTTGGTCATGCTCCCGGCCTTCTCGAAGATGGCGTGCCCGGGGATGACGACTGTCGCCGCGCGAGAGACGATGCCAGGCCGGGTGTCGATGGCGATGACGCACGCGGCCTTGCGCAGCGCGCGCTCGAGCAGGTCGGCCTCGGCCTCGAGCGCGGCGTTCGGACCAAGCATGAGGAGACCGCGAAGCTCGCCGGATGCAAGGCCTTCGAGGATCTGGCGGCCGTTCTTCCCCGGCTTCGCCACCGGTGCGTAGCCCGGACCCATGTTCGGCAACAGGCCCAGATCCTTCGCTCCGCGTCCGTTGACACCACGGGTGATCGTCAGCCTGCGCGCTGAACCCAACGCGTGAGCGACTGCGGCAGCGTGCGCGCGATTGGTCTCATCAGCAATGAGCCCGACGCGCGCGCCACCCTTGGCCGCGGCAACGGCGTCCGCGACTGCAACGTCGTTCGCGAGCCGCACGACTTTCGCACCGTGCTTGCGCTCTGCCTTGTACAGCCGCAGCGTCAGCACTGGCGCCTGCTCCTCGGGCTCGGCGCCCAGGACGATGACGATGTCGCACTCCTCGATCTCCGCGATCCCGAGCTCGTGCTCCTGCGCGGAGAGGCCGTCGAACGATTCGAGTTGATGGTCGATGTGCGGTGTGCCGATCACCTGGCGAGCAAGGCGCTCGAGCAGGAAGAGCTCCTCGTTGGTGCTCGACGCCGAACCGAGCACGCCGATCAACTCCGCACCGTACTCGTCCGCAATCTCACGCAAGCGGCGTGCCGATTGGTTGATCGCGTCGAGGACGGAGACGTCAGCGCAACTCGTCGTCGGTGGTGAGGATCGGGCGGCGGATCCGCTCCGAGGTGTTCCATTTCGGGAAGCTGTAGCGACCGCGGTCGCACAGCCACATGTCGTCGACGTGCGGGTTGTCCCGCGATGCGAAGCGGCGCACCTCGAAGTCGCGGCTGTCGACGTTGATGTTGCAGCCGTACGAGCACTCCGGGCAGACGCTCGCGGTGCGCTGCAGGTCCCACGGACGCGAGACGAAGCGGTACTCGCGGTAAGTCAGCGCACCGACGGGGCAGACCTCAGGAAGGTTGCCCTGGAACTTCGACTGCAGCTGCTGGTCGTTGAAGGTCGAGACCAGCGTGTCGACGCCGCGCTGCTGCAGCACGATCTCCTTCTCGCCAGTGATCTCGTCGTAATAACGAACGCAACGCCAGCAGAGGATGCACCGCTCCTGGTCGAGCTCGATGTGCTGCGAAAGCGGAACCGCCTTGCGGAAATGCACTTTCTCGGTGATCGGAAACCGCGAGATTCCTGGCCCGTAGCGGAACGTGAAGTCCTGCAGGTCGCACTCGCCGCCGCGATCGCACACTGGGCAGTCAAGCGGGTGATTGAGGAGCAGGAACTCGAGCATCCCCTCGCGCAGCTTGGTGACTTCCGGGAGGTTGGTGCGCACGACCATTCCCTCGTTTGCAACCGTCGCGCACGCCGGTTGCGGCTTGGGGAACTTCTCGATGTTCACCAGGCACATGCGGCAGACAGCGACGGGATCCATCTTCGGATGCGCGCAGTAGATCGGGATGTGGATGCCCAGCTCGGTGGCGGCGTCGAGGACCAAAGTTCCTTTCGGGACACGGGTCTCGCGCCCGTCGATGCTGATGCCGACGCGGCCGTCGTCCGGCTGCTCGGGGGCTGTGCTTGCCGTGTCCGCCACCGTGGTCACGCCACCAGTGCCGCTGCCTGCGCCCTCACCGGGCACCGACCGGCACCGCAGTGCGCTTCGAACTCTTCGCGAAAGTACTTGTATGCCGACATGACGAACCACGTCGCCGTGTCGCCGAGCGGGCAGAAGCAGCGCCCGTCCATGTTCGAGCAGATGTCCGAAAGGCTGGACAGTTCAGCGAGTGTCGCCCGGCCCGCTTCGAGTCGATGCATCAACTCTGATTCGAAGTACGTGCCCTCGCGACAAGGGACGCACTTGCCGCACGATTCGTGCCGGTAGAAATCGACGAGCCGCATCGAGACGTCGACGAGGCAGGTGGTCTCGTCCATGAAGATCATCGCGCCGGCTCCCAGGGACGACCCGGCAGCCTGCACCTCGTTCATGTCGAGCGGCAGATCGAGATGTTGCGGGAGGAGCACCTGCATCGATCCCCCGCCTGGTTGGAACGCTTTCAGCGACCGCCCCTTCCACATACCGCCGCACTCCTCTTCGAGCAGTTCGCGAATCGGCGTGCCGAGGAGCATCTCGTAGTTCCCGGGGCGGTTGATGTGTCCGCTTGCACAGAACACCCGCGTGCCCGCACTCTTCTCGGTGCCGAGCGCCTTGAACCACTCGCCACCGCGAGCCACGATGTGCGGCATGTTGCACAGCGTCTCGACGTTGTTGACGACGGTCGGTTGACCGTAGAGGCCCTTGACCGCGGGAAACGGCGGCTTGAGCCGCGGCTGACCACGCAATCCCTCGAGCAACTCGATCAGCGCCGTCTCCTCGCCGCAGATGTACGCGCCTGCACCGCCATGGACGATGACGTCGCAGTCGAACCCGCTGCCGAAGATGTTCTTGCCGATGTACCCCGCAGTGCGCGCCTCTTCAACGGCGCGCTCGAGCAACAGGCGCTGATCGTGGTACTCGCCGCGGATATAGATGAACGACGTGTTCACCTGAAGCGCGTAGGACGCGATCAGCAACCCCTCGATGAGCTGATGCGGGCTCTCATCGATGAGATAGCGGTCCTTGAAGCACCCGGGCTCGGACTCGTCCGCGTTGCAGCAGAGATAGCGCGGGAACACGTCCTTGGGGAGGAAGGACCACTTCATCCCGGTCGGGAACCCTGCCCCTCCCCGGCCGCGGATGTTGCTCGTCTTCACCTCGGCGATGAGGGTCTCCGGGGTGAACTTCTTGAAGGCGTCGCGAAGGCTCTGATACCCGCCGGTTTTCTCGTATCCCTTCAGGGTCTGCAGCGAATCCGCCCCGAAATCCTTGGTCAGGAGCTTGTACTCGCCCATCAGCGATCGCTCTCCGCGCATCCGCATGCCATTGGGTGCTGCATCCTACTGAGCGCCCTTACTCGGCCGTCGCCCCCGGCCCTTCGGCTGCGGCGCCGTCGTCGCAGCCGGATCCGGCTCCTTCGGCGAAGTCAGCGGCAAAGCCGCGGGCGAAGAAGCATCTGGTGCCGCCCCAGAAGGCGCCTCGGAAACCGCCGGATCCGTCATCAGGTGGGGCACCGCCCCCTCAGACGGCAGACCGCGCCCAAGCGGTACCGACTTCCGTGCAGACCGCCGTTTCGCGACGGGAGCCTGATCGGGCGACGCGACAACGGGCGGTGCCTCAGAAGGACCGACGGCCGGGTCAGACTGCGCAGCGGGTGGCGTCGCGGGGGGACGCGCCGGCGCGCCTCGAGGGGCGCGACGGGGAGGGGTCCCCGCGACGACAGGACCCGCGTTGTGCAGCGAACCGCCGGACGGGCCGGAGCGCACTCCCTCGAGCACTGCGTCCACCCGATCAGGCGTCAGGTTCTCGACGAAATGGTGATCCACTTGCATGGTGGGCGCACCGCCGCACCCTCCGAGACACTCAACGGTGCTGGACCACGTGAACTCACCGTCCGCGGTCGTCTCCCCGGAGGCGCAACCGAGCGAGGTTTGGAGGTGATCGACGATCTCCTCGGCTCCCCGCAGCGCGCAGGAGACGTTGATGCAGACGATGACCTCGTGGCGCCCGTGCGGATGCTGGAAGTACATGGAGTAGAAGGTCGACACCGCCTCGACCTCGCTCGGCGCGACCTTCAGGATGCCCGCAACCTCGCCCATGGCGTCCGGCGTGATCTCGCCCAGCTCGTGCTGCACCGCCCAGAGCGCCGGCAGGATTGCGCTGCGCGGACGCGGGTACCGGTCGCGGGCCTGCTCGATCACGGTCCGCGTCGCTGCTGCCAACGTCATGAGGGGGGCCCCACGAAATAGCGGTGGCCGGGTGCGGATTTCGTGGGGTGAGTCATCTGTCGACGTCCCCGAGGGTGATGTCGATGGAGCCGATGACGGCAACGACGTCGGCGATCAGCTCGCCGCGAACCATGTGTGGCAGCGCACTGAGATTGCTGAAGGATGGCGCGCGCACCTTGCATCGATAGGGCCGCGTGCTGCCGTCGCTCACCAGGTAGAAGCCGAGCTCGCCGCGCGGCGACTCGACCGCCTGGTACACCTGGCCCTCGGGAACGCGCATGCCCTCGGTGACGAGCTTGAAGTGATGGATGAGCGACTCCATGCTGGTGTTCAACTCGTTGCGCGGGGGGAGCGCGACTCGGCGGTCGCTGGTGTTGACGGGACCGCCGGGGAGATTCGTGAATGCCTGCTCGATGATCTTCAACGACTCCCGCATCTCCTGCATGCGCACCAGGTATCGGTCGTACACATCGCCGGTGCGCCCGATCGGGACATCGAAGTCGAAGTGGTCGTATGAGCTGTACGGCGCAGCCTTGCGCAGGTCATACGGGACTCCGCTCCCGCGCAGCACAGGGCCGGTGGCGCCATACGCCATCGCGTCTTCGGCATTGAGCGTACCAAGACCGATGGTGCGCTGCCGGAAGATCGGGTTGCGAGTGATCAGCAGCTCGTGCTCGTCGATGAGCTTTGGGAATGTCTTGATGACTTCGCCGACGAGCCCGTAGAACTCGTCGGGCACATCGGCCATGAGACCGCCGACGCGGATGAACGACGTGTGCATACGCACGCCGCTGACGAGCTCGTTGATGTCGAGGAGCTTCTCCCGGTCGCGCCAGGCGTACATGAAGGCGGACGTCGCGCCGAGGTCGAGGCCGCCGGTGCCGTACCAGAGCAGATGACTCGCGAGCCTGGTGAGCTCGCACATGATCACGCGAAGGTACTGGCCGCGGGGCGGCACCTCGATGCCGAGCAATCGCTCCGCCGCGAGTGAGAATCCGAGGTTGTTGAACAGCGGCGCGAGGTAGTCCATCCGGTCCGTGTACGGGATGCACTGCTGGTACGTGTGGCGCTCGAAGTCCTTCTCGAAACCCGTGTGCAGGTACCCGATGTCGGGCCGGCATTCGCGCACGACCTCGCCGTCGAGGTTGAGCACGAGTCGCAGCACCCCGTGAGTCGACGGGTGCATCGGGCCCATGTTCAATTCCATCGTGCTGTCGCCGATCTCGACGAGGTCGATGGAGTCGAGCCCGCGCTCGATGCCGAGCCGTTCGCGACTCGCCTCGTACTGCTCGGAGAGCGGATCGAGGTCCGCAGTCGGCGTACCGGGCGGCGGCAGCGCTGTCATCGCGATGCTCCCGGCATGTCGCGTGGTCGCTCTTGCGCGGGGAGCGCCCACTCGAGGTTGTGGGTGAACGCGATGGGTTCGCCGAACGACGCGTAGTCCTTGCGCAGCGGATGCCCGTCCCAGTCGGTCGGGAGCAGGATCCGCTTCAGATCGTGGTGACCGGTGAAGTTGATGCCGAGCAGGTCGTAGCACTCGCGCTCGTGCCAGTCCATCCCGGCGAAGACCAGTTCGAGGCTCGGCACGCTCGGGTCGTCCTCGGTGACCTGGACGATGAGCCGGCACGTGTCGTTGTACTGGAGCGAGCGCAGCATGTAGACGACGTCGAATCGCGGCTGCGCGGGCTCTCGATCGGGCCAGTCCACTGCGGTGACGAAGACCGGAGTGGTGTACGCGGCGTCTGGATGGTCGCGCAAGAGCGTGCACGCCGCCACGAGATCTTCGCGACCGACCCATACGGTCTCCTCGCCGAAACCGGCTTCGCGCCGGCGCACCGCGGCCGGAAGCTCCCGCTCGAGGAGGTCCGCTGCGCGCGCGCCGCTCATGGGCGATCCCACGGCGGTCATCGCGCTACCCGAGCAGCGTGCCGGGGAGTTCCCCGGCGATCTTTTTCTGCAGCTTCATCACCGCGTCGATCAAGCCCTCCGGCCGCGGCGGGCACCCCGGGATGTAGACGTCGACGGGCACGACCTTGTCGACGCCCTGAACGATCGCGTAGTTGTTGAACATGCCGCCGCTCGAGGCGCAGGCACCCATGCTGATGACCCACTTCGGCTCCGGCATCTGGTCGTAGATGTGGCGAAGGACCGGGGCCATCTTCTGCGACACCCGGCCGGCGACGATCATGAGGTCGGCCTGGCGTGGCGATGCCCGGAAGACCTCGGCGCCGAACCGGGACATGTCGTAGCGCGAGGCGGTGGAGCTCATCATCTCGATAGCGCAACACGCAAGCCCGAAAAGGGCGGGCCAGAGCGAGCTGTACCTCCCCCACTGGATGAGCTTGCCGAACGTCGTGGTGACGATGCCGCTCTGCACCGCCGTGCGCTCCGCGGCACCGGTGCGCGGCAGCGCGATGGTGCCCGCGTCGGCGTCCGCGTAGAGGATGCGTCCGGCTGCCGGACCCGGCACGATCAACTCGTTGCTCAGTCCCACCGCAGCGCCCCCTTGCGCCATACATAAAGGAGCCCGACCAGGAGCGTCGCGATGAAGACGCCCATCTCGACGATGCCGAAGACCTTCAACTCGCGGACGATCGTCGCCCAGGGGAAGAGGAAGATCGATTCAACGTCGAAGATGATGAAGAGCATCGCGGTCACGTAGAAGCTGACCGAGAACCGGCGCCGAGCGCTTTCCCGAGGCACCATCCCGAACTCGTAGGGGAGGTCTTTGGTGGGCGACGGTCGCTTCGGACCGAGCACCGCGTTCAGCAACTGTGCAAAGACAGCAAACGCCGCGCAGATACCGAAGAAGAAGAGAATCGGCGCGTAGTCCGACAGCATCGCGGGCGATCGTAACAAACGGTCCGCGACGGACGAGGTAGTCCCTGTCGCATACGCTTGATGCGCCGCGGTCGCCAGCCCTCAGGAGGTGAGCCCCATCGCCAGAGCCTTGCCGCCCTCGATCCCAGCCCTGGTCACGGGCGCGTCGTCGGGCATCGGCGCCGAGTTCGCGCGGCGCCTGGCGGCCCGAGGTCACGACCTGACCATCGTGGCCCGGCGCGTCGATCGCCTCGAGGCGTTGCGCACGGAGATCCTCGCGAAGCACGCCGTGACCGTCGACGTTCTTGCGGCCGACCTGGCGACGCAGGCAGGCAGGCGGGCGATGACGTCGCTCCTGCGCAAGCGATCGCCATGGATCCTCGTCAACAACGCCGGGTTCGCGACCCGGGGAGCACTCGCGAACCTCGACTCCGCCCGCGAGCGCTCCGAGGTGGAGGTGAACGTCCTCACCGTCCAGCAGCTCACCGCCGCAGTCCTGCCCGGGCTGATCGCCGCCGGAACCGGCGGGATCATCAACCTCGCCAGCACGTCCTCGTTCCAGCCGATCCCCTACATGGCGACGTACGCGGCAACGAAGGCGTTCGTCCTCCATTTCACCGAGGCGGTGGCCGAGGAGGTTCGCGGTTCCGGTGTGAGGGTCATGGCGCTGTGCCCAGGGCCTGTGCATACCGAGTTCGAACTCGGTCGCCGGGACCCAGGACTACACGCGCCTCGCTGCCCCGATGACCATGGATCCCGACCGCTGCGTCGCCATCGCGCTACGGGCGTTCGACCGCGGTTCCACCGTCTGCATCCCCGGGATCCTCAACGCCACGATGGCCCAGGGGGTGAGGATCACGCCCCGATTCGCCGTGCGGCGCATGGCGGGGAGCGTTCTGGGGCGCCGTCAGTGACCCGCGGATCGCCGCTTTCGCAAAGCTGCGAATGCGCGTGGGCACGGCGTCGAGTTCTAGTACGCTTCGGCTGGTGACTGTGACCACTCTCGACAAGGCGCCTCTTCAGGACAATCTCACCGAGACGGACGCCCGTGCCCGCGCCGTACTGCTCTCCAACCTCTCGTACGAAGTGTCGCTGGTGCTCAGTGACGACCCCGAAGCCGAGACGTTCCAGAGCGCCACAACGGTCGTCTTCGATGCCGCGCACGAGGGCTCGGAAACCTTTATCAACATCGCGGCACGCTCGATCGACGAGTGCACGCTGAACGGCAAGCGTCTCACCGCTGCGCAGCACGGGTTCGACGGCACCCTCCTGTGGCTCCGCGGCCTGCGCGCCGGCTCCAACCGCCTCTCGGTGACCGCGCAGTGCGAGTACCAGCACACCGGCGTCGGGCTCCACCGTCTGCGCGACCCGGTCGACGGCGAGGTGTACGTCTACACGCATTTCGAGCCGTTCGACGCGCACAAGGTCCTTGCCTGCTTCGATCAGCCCGATCTCAAGGCCGGCGTCACCATGACCGTCACCGCACCCAAGGCGTGGCGCGTCTGCGGCAACGGCTCGGTGATCCGCACCGAGGCACGCGCCGACTCGAAGGTATGGCACTTCAAGACGACGCCGCCACTGCCGCCCTATCTGATTGCGGTGGTCGCCGGCAAGTACCACACCGTCGAGCGCAAGCACCACGACATCCCGATGGCGTTGTGGTGCCGCGAATCTCTGGCTTCGTGGCTCGATCTGCAGGCTGACGAGATCTTCCAGATCACCGGCGCCGGCCTCGATTTCTTCGAGAAATATTTCGGCTTGACATACCCGTTCGACGAGTACAACCAGCTCTTCGTGCCCGAATTCAACATGGGCGCGATGGAGAATCCCGGATGCGTGACCTTCAACGAGGCGTACATCCATCGCGGGCAGGCCAGCGAAGCGCAGCTGCAGCGCCGCGCGGAGACGATCCTCCACGAGATGGCGCACGTGCACGGTTTTGGCGACGTCACGACGATGCGCTGGTGGGGCGATCTCTGGCTGAACGAGACGTTCGCGACGTACATGGCAAACCTTGCGCTGGAGAAATCCACCCGGTTCACCAACGCGTGGGTGGACTTCGCGAACAGCGTGAAGTCGATCGCCGCGCGGCAGGACCAGCTCGTCACGACGCACCGCATCGCGGACCACGTCCCCGACACCGTCTCGGTGCGTCAGAACTTCGACGGCATCACGTATCACAAGGGCGCCTCGGTGATGCGTCAGCTCGTTGCGTGGGTCGGCGACGACGCGTTCAAGCGCGGTGTGCAGGACTACTTCAAGCGTTACCGGTGGGGCAACGCCGACCTCCAGGAATTCCTCGACTGCCTGCGCCGCGCGTCGGGCCGTGACCTCACGCGCTGGGGCCAGGACTGGCTGCAGACCACCGGCCTCAACACGTTCCGCGTCAAGCTCACCGAGGCGAACGGCCGGTACACATCCTTCGCGATCGAGCAGTCGGCGATTCCGGCGCACCCAACGCTGCGCGCGCATCGCGCCGGTGTGGGCCTCTACGACCGCGATGCCAAAGGCGTCATCCGCCTGCGTCGCCGCGTGGAGACCGACCTCACCGGCGAGCTGACGCCGATCAACGAGTTGGTCGGTGAGCGCGTCAGCGACTTCGTGCTGCTCAACGATGGCGACCTCACGTTCGCGAAGCTCCGCTTCGACGAACGCTCACTCGAGACGCTCAAGGCCGACATGTCTCGCATCGCGGACCCGCTGTCGCGCGCGCTCTGCTGGGCGGCGATGTGGGACCTCACCCGTGACGCCGAGATGCCGGCACGCGAGTTCGTGGAACTGGTCGCTCGCCATGCGCCTGCGGAGAAGGACGCGCTCCTCGTCGAACGGGTGACGAGTCAGGCCCGTGCCGCCATCGATCTCTACGGCGATCCGCAGAACCGCAAGACGGCGCGCGAGCGCCTCCACCTCGTTGCAGTCGAGCAGGTCAACAGCTCTGAGCTGGCCGCCGACCTGCGCCTCATCTGGGCCAGGATCCTGGTCGCGACGGCGGCGTCGAAGGCTTCACTCGACAAGGTCGCCGCGATGCTCACGGGCGGCGACACGATCCCGGGCATGCCCCTGGACACGGACCTCCGGTGGTTGATCGTCGGTCAGCTCGCCGAGGAGGGTCACGCCGACGTGGCGATGATCCACGCGACGATGGCTTCCGATCCGTCGGATATCGGGCGCCGGCGCGGTACCGCATGTCTTGCGGCCCGACCCACGGCTGCCGCCAAGGAAGAGGCGTGGCAGCGCATCGCCGACCCCAGCAAGCCCATGCCCAAGGCGTGGAAGGGCGCGACCGACGGCGAGCTTTCGGTGGCGTCGATGGCGGCGATTCTCCGAGGCTTCTACATCGGCTCCGTCGGCGTCGGCGGGATGATGGCCCACGGTCCCGACCCCGAGTTGCTGCGGCCGTACGTGAAGCGCTATCTCGACGCTCTGCCTGGGGTATGGGCGGAGCGGACGATCGACGAGGCCGAGATGTTCACCGAGTGCCTCTATCCGAGCCATCTCGTGGATGACTCGGTCGTCATGGCGGTGGACCTCGTGCTCGAGGGCGGCGAGCTTCCCGGGCCCGCGGTGCGGATCCTTCGCGAAGGTCGTGACGGCACGCTTCGCGCACAGCGCGCACGGGACCTCGACGCCGCAGCAGGAGCCGCGTAGCCCACTCTTCGGGTTGGCGTGGTCGGCTTCCTTTCGACGCTCGCAGGCTGTCACAGACAGGCGCGTCGCCTTGTCTTATGGGTACAGGTGATCCTCAATGAAGGAGATCCTCGCAATCACCCTCAATGAAGGAGGCGATGATGAGAGTGTTCGTGGCAGGAGCGAGTGGGGCTATCGGCGTGCAACTGGTGCCGCGCCTGGTTGCCGCGGGGCATGAGGTGCACGGCATGACCCGCACGGCGTCGAAGCAGGCAATGCTGCAGACGATGGGCGCGATCCCGGTGGTCGCCGATGCGCTCGACCCGGACCAGGTTGCCGAGGCCGTGGCGCACGCGAAGCCCGATGTCATCGTCCATGAGCTGACGGCAATCGGCGCGCTGGACACGCGTCATTTCGACCGCGATTTCGCGGCGACGAACCGTCTGCGTGTCGAGGGCACCGACCACCTTCTTTCGGCCGGACACGCCATGGGAGTGCGCCGGTTCGTGGCCCAGAGCATCTCGGCTTTCGGTGCGTATGCGCGCGTCGGAGGCCTCGTGAAGAGTGAGGACGATCCACTCGAGACGACACCGGCGCGCGAGATGCGCGAAACCCTCGCCGCGATCCGTCACCTCGAGGATGCGGTCCTCGGCGCCGACTGGACCGAGGGGATCGTGCTGCGCTACGGCGCCTTCTACGGTCCGGGAACGTCGCTGGCGCCTGGTGCGGGCCAGTTCGACCTCGTGCGCAAACGCAAGCTCCCGCTCGTGGGCGACGGCGCCGGCGTCTGGTCGTTCATCCACATCGCGGACGCTGCGGAAGCGACCGCGGCGGCAGTTGAGCGCGGCACGCGCGGGGCATACAACGTCGTCGACGATGACCCGGCGCCCGTTTCAGCGTGGTTGCCCGCACTCGCTGAGGAGCTTGGCGCCAAACGGCCGATGCACGTGCCGCGATTCGTCGGGCGCGTGTTCGCCGGGGAAGCCGGCGCGCGGATGATGACCGAGGTCCGCGGCGCGTCGAACGCGAAGGCCAAGCGTGAGCTGGCGTGGACCCCGGCTCACCCCAGCTGGCGCCAGGGGTTTGCGGCCGCGTGACCGATCGCGAGCGCTTGCTTGATGAGCTCCGTCCGGTCGCGTTCGCGATCGCGTACCGGATGCTCAGCAGTGTGTCCGAGGCCGAAGACGTAGTGCAGGAGGCGTTGCTGCGCGTGCACCAGGCGCTCGATGCCGGCGAGCGGATCGCGTCGCCGCGCGCGTTCGTGGCGACCGTGACGACGCGTCTGGCGATCAACGAGTTGCGCTCCGCTCGCGTTCGTCGCGAGCGCTACTACGGCGAATGGCTCCCCGAGCCGATTCTCACCGACGGGGGCGACGACCCCGCCGAGCACGCCGAGATGGCTGAGTCACTCTCGCTGGCGATGCTGGTGCTGCTCGAGACGCTCTCACCGGAGCAGCGAGCGGTGCTGCTCCTGCATGACGTTTTCGACTACGGATACCCGGAGGTGGCGGAGATCGTCGGCAAGAGCGAGGACAACGTGCGCCAGCTCGCCGCTCGTGCGAGACACCATATCGAGGAGCGCCGGCCCCGGTACCGGGCGACGCGTGCGCAACGTGACGCACTCGCGCGTCAGTTCTTCGCAGCGACCCAGCAGGGAGACCTGGCCGGGCTCGAGGCGTTGCTCGCTCACGACGTCACACTCACCGGCGATGGCGGCGGCAAGGTTCCAGCGCTCGGGCATTCGATCCACGGGCGCGAGCACGTCGCGCGCACCTTGATGAGCTGGTTCCGTCTCAGCACCCGCCTTCCTGGCGCCTCGTTGCAGCGCGCGGAGGTCAACGGGGGTCCCGGAGCCGTCATTCGCGACGCGCAGCAGGGCTTGATCGGCGTGCTGGCCCTCGAGATCGGAAGCGATGAGATCACCGGTGTCAAGTCGATCGTCAATCCCGACAAGCTCACGCACCTCGGGCCGGTCGGCGATTTCTGGTCGCTGCTCCGGGCCGGTGGGATGGCCGGATCGCTGGCCGAGGGCTAGCCCGCGGCGACGCTCATCAGCGCGCGGGCGTCTTCGTCGTCGTAGCCGCACGGGCTGCCCGACGGTGATCCCTCAGTGCTGAGCCGGTCGTAGATGGCGGCCAGTCGATCGACGGCCCGGTGCCACGTGAAACGTGCGGCGCGGCGCCGTGCCTCCTCGCCCATCTCCGCCCTGCGAAGCCGGTCCTGGAGGACCGCCGCCATGGCGTGGGCGTAGTCAGCCGGCTCGTGACCTTCGACCAGGAAGCCGGTGACGCCGTCTTCCACGATCTCGCGGAGGCCGCCCACAGCCGCCGCGACGACGGGGGTACCGAGCGCCTGCGCTTCGAGCGCGACCAGGCCGAAGCTCTCGGTCAGCGAGGGGACGACGCAGACGTCGGCCATCGCGTAATAGGCGGCAAGCTGGGCGTGGGGGATCGCGCCGACGAAGTGAACATGATCACCGAGACCGAGGCGGGCCGCGTGGCGCTCGAGGCGGCGGCGCTCACTGCCGCTGTCGTCGGGAGCACCGTCACCGCTGTCGTCGCCCGCAACGACAATCGCAAGGTCGTCGAACTCGTCCCGAACACGAAGGCGTGCGGCCGCGTCGAGGAGGATCTGTGCGCCCTTGAGTGGCTCCAGCCTGCCGGCGAACAACGCGACGCGAGCTGTAGGGCTGATGCCGAGCGCCTGCCGGAGCCCGGGGCCGTCGTGGTGCGCGAACAGCCTGGGGTCGACACCGGGCTGGGCCACGCAGATCCGATCGCGCGATGCGTGATAAAGGCGGATGAGGTCTTTGGCCTCGGCGACGCTGCCCGCGACGAGGCGGTCCGCCTGGGCCGCGAGCTCCCCTTCGGCCTGTGCTCGAAGCGCGTCGAGCGGGAGCCCTGCACGGGCTTTGGTGAGCGCGAGCGTGTGGAAGGACTGCACCCACGCGACGTCCCATTCGTCGCGCAACAGCCGACCGACGAGCCCGCCGTGCCAGTAGTGGCCGTGGATGGCTCGATAGGAACGACGCTCGGAGGAGGCATGGCGAATCGTCGCGGTGGTGAAGTTGTCGAGCAGCTCCCGGACCTCTTCCTTGCGCAGCGGGGTCGCGGGTCCGACGGGCAACCGGACGAGCCTGCTCAGTGGAGCGATCAGCGCCTCATCGGGGCCTGGTCCATCGCGACGCACGAAAACGTCAGTTGGGACGCCGCGAAGCGAAAGGCCTTCGCAAAGGCGGCGGATGGCAAGGTTCATGCCGCCGTTCTCGCCGCTGCCCAGATCCGACAGGGGCGACGCGTGCACAGAGATGACGGCGACCGCCCGTGAGCCGGCTTGGCGCATGTCACCCAGTGTACCCAGTGCCCCCTTGACGAATCCCGGCGGAGGTCGCGCATACTCGTCGCGCACAACTGAATAACGCTCCGGGTGACGGGAAGCCGGTGGGAATCCGGCGCTGTCGCGCAACTGTGAGCGGGGAGCCAGCGGCCATCGTGCCACCGGGGGCGTTTCCCGGGAAGGCGGCCGTCGTCGGCGTTGATCCGCAAGTCAGGAGACCGACCCGAAGCGTCGACCTCCATCCCCGCGCAAGACGGGAGGAAGCCTCATGCGGCGAGGACGACTCCAGCAGGGTGGAGTCCCTCGCCGCGTGGGGTACCCGACATGGGCAGGACCAGCAGAGTGGTCGCCTTGGCGACCACCGCGGGAATGGGCGCGGCGATGATCGCCGCCACGATCGGCAGCAGAACGGCGGTCGCACAGGTTGATCCTGCATCGCACGCGATCGCGTATCTGCAGTCGCAGCAATCGGCGACGGATGGGTCGATCCCGGACGGAGGGAGCACCGATGCCGTCACCGAGCAGTACGCGATCGGCGCTGCCGCCGCGGGGTACGACCCCAAGGTGCTCCGCAACGGGTCGGGTCCGTCCGTGATGAGTTACCTCGCGGCGCACGCACCCGCGGCCTGTACGACCGCCGGTGGCTGCGGCCTGCTCATCCAGGCTGTGGTCGCCGCACGCATGAGTCCCAGCTCCTTCGGCGGGATCAACCTGATCACCACGCTCAACGCCATGTACCACAGCAAGACCGGCGTCTACGGGGACGGCGAGGCCTTCAGCGAGTTGCTCGCCGTCCAGGGCCTGGTCGCCGCCGGACAGACCGTGCCCGCCGCCGCCGTCCACCACCTCGCTGCCGCGCAGGACAGCGACGGTGGCTGGGATTTCCTGCTCATCAAGGACGATCCCAACGGCGCCACCAACTTCGACACCAGCGACACCAACTCCACCGCGATGGTGCTGATGGCGCTCAACGCCGCCGGCACGCGTGGGAGGAATGCGAGCGCGCTCGCCTGGCTGCACACGCAGCAGGACAGTGACGGGGGCTTCCCCTACCAGGCGGGCGCCGGGACGGACCCCGACTCCACCGCTCTCGTCCTCCAGGCGCTGATCGCCGGCGCTCAGAACCCGGTCGCCTCGAACTGGGCGGTCGGCGGCAACACTGCGCTGAGCTCGCTGCTCGCCACCCAGGACGCCAACGGTGGCTATACGTTCCCGGGCGGTTCCGGACCCGATCCCTTCACCACCGCGCAGGTGCCGCCGGCTCTCGACCTGGAGGCGTTCCCGATTGCAAGCGTGGCCGGGAGCAAGGTGACGCTTGCGTCCGAGGCGAAGGCGGGAACGGCTGCGATCGCGTATCTGCAGACGCAGCAATCGGCGACGGACGGGTCGATCCCCGACGGAGGGAGCACCTATGCGGTCAGCGCTCAGTACGCCATTGGCGCGGCCGCCGCGGGGTACGACCCGACCGTGCTCCGCCATGGGTCGGGTCCGTCCGTGATGACCTATCTCGCTGCGCACTCGGCGGCTGGCTGTGCCACCGCCGGTGATTGCGGCTGGCTCATCCAGGCGGTCGTCGCCGCGCATCTCAGTCCCAAGTCCTTCGGCGGCGTCAACCTGATCACCACGCTCAACGCCATGTACCACAGCAAGACCGGCGTCTACGGGGACGGCGAGGCCTTCAGCGAGTTGCTCGCCGTCCAGGGCCTGGTCGCCGCCGGACAGACCGTGCCCGCCGCCGCCGTCCACCACCTCGCTGCCGCGCAGGACAGCGACGGTGGCTGGGATTTCCTGCTCATCAAGGACGATCCCAACGGCGCCAGCAACTTCGACACCAGCGACACCAACTCCACGGCGATGGTGCTGATGGCACTCAACGCCGCCGGCACGCGTGCACGGAATGCGAGCGCGCTGGCCTGGCTGCACACGCAGCAGGACAGTGACGGGGGCTTCCCCTACCAGGCGGGCGCCGGGACGGACCCCGACTCCACCGCTCTGGTCCTCCAGGCGCTGATCGCCGGCGCTCAGAACCCGGTCGCCTCGAACTGGGCGGTCGGCGGCAACACTGCGCTGAGCTCGCTGCTCGCCACCCAGGACGCCAACGGTGGCTATACGTTCCCGGGCGGTTCCGGACCCGATCCCTTTACCACCGCGCAGGTTCCACCCGCGCTGGAGCGCGCGGCATTTCCACTGACGTGCGGACCGGCGCCGTGCTTCAAGAGTGGAGCGACGTTGCCGTGAAGGCGGCCTTGCGCATCGCATTCGTTGTGCCGCTGCTCACCATCGGGCTCGGCGCGGCGTCTGCGGTGGCGCATACAGGACCGGCTAAGCCGCTGTGCGCTCAGGCGGCGGATACGAATCACGTGGGGATCGTTGTTGAGCACGGGAACGAGACCGTCGTGACTTAGTGCATCGGCTTCGACACGCCGACAACCACTGCACTTGCGGTGCTGCAAGCTGCGGCCTCGCAGGACAGCAGCTTCGCATACGCGACCGAGTCGTACCCCGGTCTCGGCGATGCTGTCTGTCAAATCGGCGACGAGCCCATGCACTACACCCAGTGTCTGCCGTCGTCGGGCTCGTACTGGGTCTTTTTCACCGCAACCTCAGGCGGGTCGTGGATGAGCGCCGCGCACGGCATCTCGACGACGACCGTGAGCAATGGCGGCGACGTCGGCTTCCGCTACGACGCACTCACGGGAGGCGATCCACCCCCACCCTCTCCGGCCAATGTCTGCCCAGCCACACCATCATCGCCAAGCCCGACGGCAGCGCCGACTGCGAGCGCACGCCCGACTCCTGTCGGGACGTCACCGCCATCCGGGACAGCGGACCCGACCCGGCCCAAACCCACCGGCCCGGTAGTTGCTGCGGGTGTGACTGGAAGTTCGACACCGACAGCGTCCAGTAGCGCAACGCCGGTCGACGGCGTGCTCGGGGTGAGCACCCCGCAAGCGTCGCTGGCGCCGGCAGTCGGTGTCGCGACCAAGGCGGTCATCGACAGTCCCGTCAACCCAGCACTCGTCATCGCGGTCATCGCGATCGCCGCGTTGATCGCGCTGGTCGGTATCCAGGGGCTGCGCCGACGACGCCAATGAATCCGAGAGCGCTTGGCGTGTGGGCAGTGTCGGGCGTGACCATCGCGCTCGCAACCGGGAACCCGGTCTATCGGGTGCTCGTGCTGCTCTGCGCGCTCAACGTCCTCATCGCGTTGCGGCGGCCGGGGGTCTCGATCCGGGGTCTGGTTGTGGCACTGCTCGTCGCTACCGCGATCGCCGTCGCGACCACGACGCTGGCCAGCCATACGGGAGATCACGCGTTCCTGGTGTTGCCGTCGGGAATCCCGGTGATCGGCGGTCCGCTGACGCTGGAGGCTGCGCTGTTCGGTCTGTCCACCGGGATTGGCATCGCCGCGGCCGTTCTCGCGGCCGCGCCCTTGTCACTCGTCCTCGAACCGCATGCGCTCGTCGACGCACTCCCGTCGGCGCTCGCGCGCACCGGCGCCGCCATCGGTACGGCGCTCAACCTCATCCCGGGCATCGCGCGGAGCGCGACCGAAATTCGCGACGCGCAACGGATGCGCGGGTGGCGTCCGCGACGTGTTCGTGAGTGGCCGGATCTCGCTGTGCCCGTCGTGCTCACCGCGCTCGAGGGCTCGATCTCGCTCGCTGAAGCGATGGAGGCTCGCGGCTACGGGTCCGGGACGCGAACCCACTACTCCGAGGAGACGTGGCACCGCGCCGATGTCGTGGTGGCGTTGGTTGCGGTTGCTGCCGCGATGCTCTTCGTGGCGTTGCGCATCTCCGGTGTCGTGAGCGATTGGTACCCGTTTCCCGACGTCAGCGCACCTCCCGTCAGCATCGCGGGTGTGGCGTGCTGCCTCGCGCTCGCCGCGCCGCTCGTCGTGTGGCGGCGATGACCGTCGCTTCGTTGCGGGGCTTCACCTATCGCTATCCGAACGCGATTGAGCCGGCGCTCGACGATGTCGATCTCGACGTGGAAGACGGCCTCATGGTCGTCGCCGGGAGGTCGGGCAGCGGGAAGTCGTCGCTGCTGCGCGTCTTCAACGGACTTGTCCCCCACTTCCACGGCGGCACCGTCTCCGGGCGCGCCGAGGTCTGCGGACGCAACGTGATCACCACGCCGACGCGGGCGCTTGCCACGCAAGTCGGATTCGTCTTCCAGGATCCCGAGTTGCAGGCGGTGTACCCCACCGTCGAGCGCGATGCCGCATTCGGCCTCGAGAACATCGGAACCCCACCTGCCCTGATGGTGCGTCGCGTTGGCGAGGCGCTCGAACGGGCTGGTATCGCGCATCTCCGTGGGCGCGCGGTTGCGACGCTTTCCGGCGGCGAGCGTCAACGCCTTGCGATCGCAGGCGTTCTTGCCATGCAGCCTCGCTTGCTGGTGCTCGACGAGCCGCTCTCGCAGCTCGACGACGAGGGCGCCGCCGCACTCGTGGCGACGCTTGTCGACCTCGGGCACCAGGGCACCGCCGTTGTCGTGGCCGAGCATCGCTTCGAGAAGCTTGGCGCGGTACAGGGACGGCGCATCGCGGTCGAAGGCGGCCATGCTGTCAGTGCCGACGCGCTGAGCGCCATGCCTCCGGCTTCGCGCCCATCCTTGCCGATGGCGTATCCGCGACCCACCGGACCCGTCGTCTGGCGCGTGAACGAGCTGGCGACCGGCCCGTTGCGCACGCCGGTCCTCGAGGGAGTGACGCTCGAGGGCAGAACGGGTGAGGTCGTGGCCCTGGTGGGGCCGAACGGCGGTGGCAAGACGACCCTGCTGCGAACGCTGGCAGGACTGCTGACGCCGATCTCCGGCACCGTCGAGCGTGCGCCCGGTCGCGTCGCATTCCTGCCCCAGAACCCGATGGCACTCCTCCATCGAGCTTCCGTGGCAGCGGAGATCGCATGGACGGTACGCCGCGACCCCGAGGCAGGCGACGCCGCCGACCTCATGGCCGAACTCGGCCTTGCGCACCTTGCCCAACGCGATCCACGCGACCTCAGCAGCGGCGAGCGTCAGCGCGCCGCCATCGCCGCCGTGCTCGCCGGCTCACCGCAGACCGCACTGCTCGACGAGCCGACGCGCGGCATGGATGATGGCGCTCGCGACTCGCTCTGCCGCGTCGTCCTGCGCATGCGCGCTGCCGGTTGCTCGATTGTTCTCGCCACGCACGACATAAACCTCGCACGCTCGGTCGCGGATCGCATCGTGAGCGTCGGTGCGGGCGCTGCCAGCGAGCTCGTCGCGGTGGGCGTCGCGTGAGAGTCGCCGCCATCTCGATCGCCGGCCTGGCACTCTTTCTGTGGCCGTTCGCCGCGTCCGGCACACCACCCGCTGCAGCGGCGGTCGCGCTGAGCATCGGTGTTGTGGCGGTGCTGGTCTTCGTGGAAGCATCGACTCGCAAGCTCGATGCCCGCCGTTTTGCGCTCCTGGCCGCCATTGCAGCGATCGACGCGGGACTGCGGCTCGTGCTCGTCACCGGCCTTGGAGGGTTCAGCCCGATCTTCTTCCTGATCCTCGCGGCCGGTTACGTTTACGGGCCGTCGTACGGCTTCCTCGCCGGGTCGGTGGCGCTGCTCGCTTCGGCCGTGGCGACGGGCGGCATCGGGCCCTGGTTGCCCTACGAGATGGTCGGCTGCGGGTTCGTCGGCCTGGTGGCCGGACTCGCCGGTCTGCGCCGTTCGGGGCCGGTCACGTGGCGCGACGTCGTCGTCCTGGCCGCTGTCGGTGGGGTCACCGGGTTCGCGTACGGCGCCCTCCTCGACGTCTGGGACTGGACCACGTTCTATCGCGGAGCCCCGGACTTCGGCTGGCAACCCGGGCTGACCGTCGGTGCCGCGCTGGCGCGCTTCGGTCGGTTCTACGTGGCGACGTCGCTCGTGTACGACAGCGTCCGCGCTGTGGGCAACGTCATCGCCGTGAGCGTGCTGGGGGCACCGGTGCTCGCGGGGCTGATTCGCATGCGCTCACGCTTCAGCGTCGTGGTGGCCGAGCCGAACGCGGGGGACCTCAGCCTCCGCCCGATATGAGCGCGAGGATCGCGAACACCGTGGCGACGACCGCGCCGACAACGAGCGGGAGCTTGGAGACGGGCCACGGCGTTCGCCGGCTGACCGCGAACGTGACGCCGAGTGTCACCGCCATCGCAGCTCCGTAGAGGTAATGGAGCTCGTGTGGCGGCCGGTTCCCGCCGAGATAGAGCCCGGCGCCCAGGACGATCTGAACCGCGACCACGAGCAGGAGCAGTCGTAGATACAGCTTCAGCACGACCCCGACGAACGGGGTAACCAGCGAGATCAGGGCAACGATCGCACCGACGATCGCCGCGACCACGATGAAGAACCCGAGCTTGTCGTGGACGTTGACCCAGTCGAGAGCTGCAAGCATCAGTCAGGCCAATACTGCTCTTCGCGGATCGCCTTGTCGTCGAAGCCCGCCCGGCGCATGATCGCGCGCGCACCGCTGATCATCCCGGGATGGCCGCAGAGAAAGATGGCGCCGTAGCCCGGGACCATCCCTGCGGCATCCGCGTACTTGCGCATGACGTCCTCGACCCTCCCGTGCTCACCCGCCCACGCGGGATCCTCCCAGGGCCGGCTGACCGTCGGGACGTACGTGAACCAGTCGAACTGGCGGTCGAGCGCCATGAACTCGTCGGCGTACGAGAGCTCCTCAGAGCGAGCCGCCCCCTGCAGCGTGATGATCGGCACCGGTGACCAATCGCCGGTGTTCGCACGTGAGACGAGAGTGCGCAGGAGGCTGACGAACGGCGCGATCCCGGTGACCGTCGCGACGAAGAGGTGCGGCTGATCGAGAATCGGCGCCTCCTTGAGGAAGAGCCCCTTCGTCCGCCGGCGGACGATCAGCTCGCCCCCGACACCGAGCGCGAACAGCGGATCCGAGAGCTCACCGCCGGGAACCCGCTCGATGAAGAGCTCTATCTCATCCTCGATCGGTGACGAGCAGATCGAATACGGCCGCTCGATGATCTTGCCGTCCACCTCGAGGCCGACCGTGACGTACTGACCGGGGCGGTACGGCAGCTCGGCGTCAGCCCGAATCCGGAGGATCCAGAGATCTGGGGCCGGGTCGCGACGCGAGACGACGGTTGCCGAGGCGTACTTCTCCGGATCGATCATGCGCGGTCAGAGTGTAGGGGAAGCACTTGCGACGGCTCTTTTGCCGAAAGAGCAGAGACTGTGGTTCAGATGTACGGGCCTCTCGCCCTCGTCGGCGGCGACGAGTTCCACCCAGGCAACGAACGCCAGGACGAAGTCCTTCGCGATGCGTGCGCCGGCCGGCCTGCCTACATCGTGGCGACGGCGGCGCAGGAATATGCCGCCGGCGCGGTGGAGACCGCCCGCAACTGGTTCCGCGGCCTGGGGCTCGAGGTGAGGGAGCTCCGCATTCGCAGCAAGGAGGACGCGAATTCGGCTGAGGTGGCCGACGCCGCGGCTGCCGCGGGCCTCGTCTACATCGCGGGAGGCGACCCCGGCTTCGTCGTGGAGACCCTTCGCTCGAGCGCGGTCTGGAAGGCGATCGCCGCAGCCTGGCGGGCCGGCGCGGCGCTCGCAGGGTCGTCGGCGGGCGCGATGGCGCTCTGCGAGTGGTGCCTGGTCCAGACCAGCTGGCCCGGCGAGATCGACGAACGCTCCGTGGACGCCCTCGGCCTCATCCCGGGAACCGCGATCCTCCCCCACTTCGACGTCCTGGGCGACGCGTGGGTCCTGTGGGCTCAGGAGGGGCTCGACGACACGGCCAAGGTGGTCGGGATCGACGAGCGCACCGCCGCGGTGCTGCGCGACGGCCGCTGGGAGGTATTCGGCCCGGGCGCTGTGACGGTGCTGCATCGTGGCGTGCGCAACCGTCACGTCGAAGGTGAACTGATCGAAGAAATGCCGAACTCCGGAACCTTGAGGCTGTCCAGACCGTAATCCGAACGTAACCCTGGTCCGTTTACATCTATGTAAGCCTGGATAACCTCTACAGCGAAGGATTCGAGAGACCACGGACATGAGCTTCAAAGGCGCAATCATCGACATGGACGCGGCGAAAGCGCGCGCCGAAGACGAAAAGGCGCGGCGGCAGTTGCGTATCCAGCAGGTGAAGCGCCTCGAGCGCGTGCTGGACAGCGTCGAGCACCACAACCTGCAGCGTGATCGCCAGGTGCCGGCGGCAATGTGGCGCCAGCTCGCCGAACTCGAAGGTGTGCTCCCAGTCCCCGCGCCGCCCGCGCTTTGGCAGGCTCGCAACACTGCTCGCCTGCACGATGCGCTGCTCGACTGGGAAGCGGACCTTCTCGACGAAGTCGCACCGCATCGCGTCGCGTACGACGACACGCACGACGACTGACCCCTCACCCGCTCGCGCGGGTCTGGCACACTCAGCGCTCGTGAATACCGCCGAACGCATGGCGCTCATCGAGCGCAACACCGCCGAGGTACTTGGCGCTGACGAGTTGCCTGCGCTGATGGACGCCGGCGTCGAGATCCGCCACTACATCGGCTTCGAGATCTCGGGCAAAGCCCACCTCGGTACCGGGCTGGTGAGCATGGCGAAAGTCCGTGATCTCACAGCGGCGGGCGTGCATTGCTCGGTCCTGCTTGCCGACTGGCATACCTGGATCAACGACAAGCTCGGTGGTGATCGGGACCTGATCCGGCGCATCGCCACCGGATATTTCACTGAAGCATTGCGCGCGTCCCTGCTGTGCGTCGACGCCGATCCGGCAGCGGTGGAGTTCGTGCTCGCCTCCGATCTGTACCGCGATGACGACACCTACTGGGCGTCGGTCATCGAAGTCAGCAAGAACACCACGCTTGCGCGCATGCAGCGGAGCATCAGCATCCTCGGCAGGCAGGAGGGTGAGAGCATCGATTTCGCGAAGCTCATCTACCCGGCGATGCAGGCCGCGGACATCTTCACGCTCGGCGTCCACATCGCGCACGCGGGTGTCGACCAGCGCAAGGCGCACGTGATCGCGCGCGACGTCGCACTGCAGATGCGCGTGCACGCCGTCCGCGGCGTCGACGGCGCGCCGATGAAGCCGGTCGCGCTGCACCATCCCCTGCTCCTCGGTTTGCGCCGCCCGCCGGTCTGGCCCGTCCCCGCGGACTCGGTTCGCGATGTCTTCTCGGCGATGAAGATGAGCAAGAGCGATCCGGGCTCCGCCGTGTTTGTTCATGACACTCCTGACCAGATCACGGACAAGGTGCGGCGCGCGTTCTGCCCTCCCGGCGAAGTGACGTTCAACCCCATCCTCGACTGGATCGACAAGCTGATCTTCGGCATCGCCGGCGGCCCGTTCGTGATCGACCGCTCCGAGGCCAATGGCGGGCGCATCAGCTTCGACACGCCGGAGGAGGTCACCGCCGCCTACATCGACGGGTCGCTGCACCCGATGGACGCGAAGACCGGCCTCGCATCACGCCTCATCGACTTGCTCGAACCCGCCCGCGCGCACTTCGCCCAACCGGAGATGAGCGCGATGCTCGACGAGATCGAGGCAGTCACCGCCTGATCAGCGCAGGCCGACCGCCTCCTGGACGCGATGCAGGGTGGCGTCGGCCACGAGGTGCACCCGGGCTGCGGACTCGGCGAGCACGCGATACAGACCCGCTTCATCGGCGCGCACTTCGGCATAGCGGTGCTGGATGGGAGCGAGCGTGTCGACAATCGCGTCTGCGACTGCAGTCTTGAGGGCGCCATACGTCTTGCCCTCGAACTCGCGCAGCGCCGCCTCGGAGCCGATTCCGGTGAGTGCTGCGTAGATATCGAGGAGATTGGCGACCCCGGGTCCGACGGGGGCATGCACCGCCGGTTCGGTGTCGGTGACCGCTCGGGCGATCTTCTTGCGAATCGTGTCGGGAGGGTCGAGGAGCATCACCGCGTGGCCGGGGCGATCACGCGCGATGCTCTTGCTCATCTTCTCGTCGGGCGTGTCGAGCCCCATCACGCGCGCACCAACGGCGCCGATGAGCGGCTCCGGCACCTTGAACACGTCCCCGCGCTGTGAGTTGAGGCGCTGGGCCAGGTCACGGCAGAGCTCGATGTGCTGGCGTTGGTCCTCGCCGACGGGAACGAAGTCGGCGTCGTACAGGAGGATGTCGGCAGCCATCAGCACGGGATACGTGAAGACCCCGGTGTTGATGCGCTCGCGTCCCTGCGCCTGGCTGCGCGCCTTGAACTGGGTCATGCGATCGAGCCACCCCATCGGGGTGAGCGTCTCGAGGATCCAGCACAGCTGCGAATGGGCCGGGACGTGGGACTGGACGAAGATCTCGCACCGCGCCGGGTCGAGGCCGCACGCCAGGTACATCGCCGCGAGCTCGAGTGTCAGCGAGCGCAGCTGATCCGGGTCCGGGTGCTGGGTCAGCGCGTGCAGGTCAACGATGCAGAAGTAGTTCTCGTATTGGTCCTGGTCACGGACCCAGTTGCGGAGCGCGCCAAGGTACGTGCCGAGGTGCAGCCCGAAGTCAGGCTGAATACCGCTCAGAACACGCGGGCGCGGAGCAACGGTCTCGGACATGTCGGATACAGCGTACGGCCTGATCGTCAGGCGGTGCGACGGCGCGGGCGGCGCGGTTTCGCCACGGCACGTGGTGCCCAGCACGCGGCGACGAACGCGGCGATCTCCGCCATGAGCCGGTCGGGCCAGAACCGCAGCTCGAGGATGTTCGATGCCTCGACGAGGCGCGCGTCAGGGAGCTCATCCATGAGCATGCCCGCGTCCGAGAACGGATGCACCGGATCGATGTGATGACCGACAACCAGGGCGGGCATCCGTAGCTCCCGTCGCTGCGCGCTGTGCGGCGCGATGTGGCTGAAGAACAGGCCGCGCAGCAGCGCCGCGCTGGGGCCGGGCTCCTGACGGATGGCGTCGAACGCGACGTTGCCCCAGAAGGGCAGCGCCCAACGTGGGACGCGGCGGAACACCGCTGCCACGGGGCGAAGCAACTGCTCGCCGAAATGCAGTCCGACGAGCAGTGGCCCGAATGCGATCACCGAGGCGACCAGGCCGTTCTCGAGCACGGGCATCTCGAGGATCATTCCTCGCACCCGATGTGGAGCGAGATGCGCCACCTCGAGCGTCACGTTCGCCCCGAGCGAGGTCCCGCCGACGACTGCTTCGTCGATGTCGAGGTGGTCGAGCAGCGCGATCCCGTCGGCCGCGAACGACTCGATCGAGTACTCCTTCATGTCGCGAGGTCGGTCGGAGTCGCCGTGTCCCAGGGGGTCGAGCGTCAGAACGTGCGAACCCGCTGCGGCAAGTGCCCGGGCAAGGCGTTCCTGCATCAGCGCCGGGATGAGCAGCCCGGGCATGAGCAGCACCCAGCGCTTGCCCTCTCCGAATTCCGTGTACGCAAGCCGGTGACCGCGGCTCGTGAACGAGGAGGGCACGACACGCATTGGGCGACTGTCCGCCATGGCGCGAACTATGGCGCACAACCGGTCATTCCGTCCGCCTGCCCTAGACTCTCCCGTCATGGGATTCATCACCCGAACCGCGGCCCGCTCAATGCTCTCCGGGATCTTTCTGTATTCCGGATACCGCATGGTCAACCACTCCGAGCAATACGCCAAGCAGGCGTCCGCAGCGCTGCCGATGCTGCCCGAGGAGCCGATGCTCGCCAAGGCACACGGCGTGACGATGCTGGTCGCCGGCTCGACGTTCGCGCTCGGCATCTTCCCGAAGCTCTCCGCGCGCATCCTCGCGCTCACGCTGATCACGAACTCCTACGTGGGTCATGCCTTCTGGAAGATCGAGAAGCCCGAGGAGCGGCGCCCGCAGATCATTCACTTCCTGAAGAACGCCGGACTGTTCGGTGGGCTGCTCTACGTGTCCTCGGACCGCCGGTCGCAGAAGCGGGAAGCAGAACTCCGACTTGACTCACCTGGCGGCCGCGAGCTCGTCCAGGTAGGCGGTGATCCCCTCCTGCCATGACGGCAGCGGCGGTTCGCCGAGCTCACGCCAGCGGCGGTTGTCGAGCGCCGAATACGCGGGACGTGACGCCGGCGTCGGGTATTCGGCAGTCGGGATCGGGATGACGTCAGTCGTGAGACCCCGCGCCCGGATCGCGTAGAGCGCCAGGTCGTGCCACGTGGTGACGCCGCTGTTGCTCAGGTGGTACGTGCCGGGTGGGGCGATGTCGGCGAGGTGAAGCACGGCCGGCGCGAGATGACCGGTCCAGGTCGGCGCCCCATGTTGATCGTCGACAACCCGGACCTGCTCCCGTTCCGCTCCGAGACGCAGCATCGTCAGGACGAAGTTGGGCCCACGCCGGCCGTACAACCATCCTGTGCGCACGATGAGGTGGTCTTCACATGCCGCGCGCACGGCCGCCTCGCCGTGGAGCTTCGTGCGCCCGTACGCCGAGCGTGGGTTGGTCGCGGCGTCCTCATTGATCGGTTCGGTGGCCGTCCCGTCGAACACGTAGTCCGTACTGATGTGGCAGAGGCGCACGCCGGCGGCGTCGCACTCGGCGGCCACGATCCCGGCGCCAGTCCCGTTCACCGCCTCGGCGTCGGCCTCGTGGTCTTCGGCGGCGTCGACGCGCGTCCAGGCCGCGCAGTTGATCACCACCTCCGCGCGGCTGGTCTCGAGCGCGGAGCGCACGGCCGCGGGATTCGTGATGTCGCATTCCGCGTGACTGACAGCCATCACCTCGTCCCCGCGCCGCCGCGCCGCATCCGCGACGTCGCCGCCGAGCTGGCCGGACGCGCCGAGGACGAGGTACTTCAGCGTCGCACCGTCAGAGTTCGACGCGCGAGTGGTCGCCGAGCATGAGACGGACGGCGGTGGGCCGCGCCGGCGACTTGCACACCTCGCACTCCTTGCCGATGAGCGAGCCATCGATCTTGCCCGCGATGTCGTGGATGCGCGTGCCCTCGAGCACGATGCTGTTCTCGATCTCGGCGTTGCGCACGACGCAGTCGTAGTAGATGGAGGTGAACGGGCCGATGTACGCGTTGTCGACGACGGTCCCGCTGCCGATGATCGCCGGCCCCCGGACGACGCAATTCCGGAGTGTGGCCCCTGCCTCGATGACGACCTTGCCATGCAGGCGCACGTCCTCGCCGACGGTGCCGTCGGTGCGGGCCTGGAGCGTGTCGAGGATCATCCGGTTCGCCTCGAGGATGTCGTCGAGCCTGCCGGTGTCCTTCCACCAGCCCTCGATGATGTGTGGCATCACGCGTTTGCCCGTGTCGATGAGGCGCTGGATCGCGTCGGTGATCTCGAGCTCGCCGCGAGGGCTCGGCTCGATGGAGTTGATGGCCTCGAAGATGACCGGCGAGAAGAGATAGACGCCCACCAACGCCAGATCCGAGCGCGGCACCGCGGGCTTCTCGACGAGTGAGATCACGCGTCCGTCCTCGAGCTCGGCAACGCCGAAGCGCTCGGGTTCGGGCACCCGCGCCAGCAGGATCATGGTGTCGGCTTTCGAGCGCTCGAACTCCTCGACGAGCGAGCCGATGCCCTGCGCGATGAGGTTGTCGCCGAGGTACATGACAAAGCTGTCCCCGGCGAGGAAGTCGCGCGCGATGCCGACCGCGTGGGCAAGGCCGAGCGGCGCTTCCTGAGGGATGAAGGTGATGCGCGCGTCGAACTTCGACCCGTCGCCGACGGCCGCGCGAACCTCGTCGCCCGTTTCGCCGACGATGATCCCGATGTCGTGAATCCCCGCGTTGGTCAGCGCGTCGATCGCGTAGAAGAGGATCGGCCGATTCGCCACTGGGATCAGTTGCTTGGCGCCGGTGTGCGTGATGGGCCGGAGCCTCGTCCCCTTACCGCCGCTCAGGATGAGCCCCTTCATCGGGGGCCGGTCACAGGCATCGGGGCAGCGTACCAGCCGGTCACCCCGACGACCCGCGACGCGATCCCGGCGACATCGTCACAGACGCCCGCCGCGGTTGATGGTGTTGCAACGCGTCATCCGACGATTGCGGCAAACGCCCCATTCCCCAATACTCTGTTCACCACGGCGACGCCCCGAGAGGGGGGGCGTCGTCGGTGCCCTTGTACGATGCCCCGATGGGCCGGCATCTGATCACGAGCGCCTTGCCGTACATCAACGGCGTCAAACATCTCGGCAACCTGGTGGGTTCGATGCTGCCCGCGGACGTGTACGCGCGTCACCAACGGCTGCGCGGTCACGAGGTCCTGTTCATCTGCGCGACGGACGAGCACGGCACGCCGGCCGAACTGGCTGCCGCCGCCGCCGGGCTGAGCGTCGCCGACTACTGCGCCGAGCAGCACGAGATCCAGGCAGACCTGGCGCGACGCTACGGCCTCTCGTTCGACCACTTCGGCCGGAGCTCATCGACGCAGAACGCGGAGCTGACGCGGCATATGGCGGAGAAACTCCGTGAGAACGGCATGGTCGAGGAGCGGGTCACGGACCAGGTGTACTCACTCGACGACGAGCGGTTCCTTCCCGACCGCTACATCATCGGCACCTGCCCGCATTGCGGCTACGAACGCGCCAACGGCGACCAGTGCGAGAACTGCGCCCGGTTGCTCGAGCCCTCGGATCTCATCAACCCGCGGTCGGCGATCTCGGGCAGCACGCGCCTCGAGGTCCGTGCCACTCGGCACCTCTTCATCCGGCAATCGCTCATGGCCGACCGCGTTCGCGAGTGGATCGACTCGCATGCCGACTGGCCGATCCTCGTTTCGTCGATCGCACGCAACTGGCTCAACGTCGGTCTCGAGGACCGGAGCATCACACGCGACCTCAAGTGGGGCATTCCCGTGGGATGGCCGGGCTTCGAGAACAAGGTGTTCTACGTGTGGTTCGACGCGCCGATCGAGTACATCGGCGCGACCAAGGAGTGGGCCGACATCGAGCCCGGCGGACGCGACTGGCGATCGTGGTGGTTCGACGCGCCCGACGTTCGCTACACGGAGTTCCTCGGGAAGGACAACATCCCCTTTCACACCATCAACTTCCCGATCACCCTCATGGGCACCGGCGAGGCCTGGAAGCTCGTCGACTACGTCAAGGGCTTCAACTACCTGACGTATTACGGCGGCAAGTTCTCGACGAGCCAGCAGCGCGGCATCTTCATGGATACAGCACTCGACATTGTCCCGGCCGACTACTGGCGCTACGCGTTGCTCGCCGCGGCACCCGAGTCCGACGACGCCGAGTTCACGTGGGAGGGCTTCGCCCTGACCGTGAACAAGGACCTCGCCGGGATCTTCGGCAACTTCGTCCAGCGCACGCTCAAGCTCACCGAGAAGCTGTTCGGGATGGTGGTACCGGCGGGCGGCGAGCCGGGACCGGAGGAAGCCGAGCTCGCGGCGTCACTCGACGCGGCGCTGGCGACCTACGCCGAGGAGATGGACGCGATGCGTTTCCGGCCCGCGGCCTTCGCGCTGCGCAGCCTCTGGACACTCGGCAACCAGTACCTCGACCGCTGCGCGCCCTGGCATGAGACCGACAACGCGCGGGTCGCCTGCATCCTGCGGACGGCGATCAACATCGCCCGCATCGAAGCGATCGTGTCCTCCCCCTTTGTGCCGTTCGCGTGCGAGCGTCTGGTGGCGGTCCTCGGTCTCGAGGCGTCGGAGGTGAGCTGGCCCGGTCCGGCGAGCGCCGAGTTGAGCCGCCTCGCGCCCGGCCGGCAACTCAACGCCGGCGAGCCGCTCTTCCCCCGCATCGGCGATCGCAGCACGCTGGCGGCGTGGGTCACCGAGATGGAATCGCGCTTCGGCGGCCGCCCCTGACGTTTGGCGTATCTGGCGCGTTAGTAACACTTTTGACAGGTCGGCGCAGTAAGGTAAGTGCTCCTGATGAATCCCGAGCCACCGAACTGGGAGCCGCCTCCGACTCCTGCTGACCCGCCCCCGGTCCGCTCACGCGGTCGGTTGCGCCTGCTCGGTGTCGCCGTCGCCATCGCCGTCGTCGGCGCTGCGGCCGGATTCGTCGTGACCCGCGCGAGCTCGATCACGCTGGCGAGCGCCACCGTGGCCAAACCGTCGCCCAGTGGATCAGCGCAGCACCCGCCGTCGTTCGGGCGCGGTGGCTTCGGGGCCCCCTGCGCAAGCGGATTCGCGGGCGCCGGCTTCGGTTTCGCAGGCGGCGGATTCTGCGGCGGGGCGACCGGTACGGTCACGAAGGTCAGCGGCTCGACGATCACGCTCCGGACGCTCGCCGGGACGGTCACAGTCACCACCAGTTCGTCGACCAAGTACACCCGCGAAGGCAAGCAGGTGACCTTCGCGGCGATCAAGGACGGTGAAGTCCTCCAGGTGCGTGCCATGCGCAGTACGACAACGAAGACCGCCACCTCGCCAATCGCCGCCACGGCAATCACCATCGAGATTCCCACGGTGACGGGCCGCGTCCAGTCGGTGAGCGGCAACACGATCACCCTGGTCACCAGCGACGGCCAGCTCGAGTACGCCACAACGTCAAGCGCCACCGTCTATCAGGGACTCCGCAACGCCACGGCGACGAGCGCTTCCGTCAAGGCAGGCATCTACATCGTCGTGCAAGGGACCGAGACGGACCTGACACACATCACTGCAGACGGCGTCCAGGTGCTGGGGAGCACGAGCGTTACACCGCACACCTTCCCCAACCACCCGCGCGGCAACGCGTCACCGAAGCCGAGCCCAGCGGCGGGTAGCTCCGTCTAAATCGGCTTCCTTAACTCCGCGACCAGGGTCTGCGCGTAGTAATCCTCCCACCGGCCCGGGACCGCGCCGCTTGCGAACGCTTTGTCGCAGCGCACCAGCAGATACACCAGTTCACTGCGCACCGGCGCAACTCCGAGCAACTCCGGAAGGCGTGAGTGGTTGACCATCCAGTCCGCGTACCACGACGCCCAATCCGCATCCTCACCGTCGACGATCTTGTAGACGATGTGGTGCGTCTCCCCGGCATCGTGGAGCACCTCGGCTATGGCTGTTGTCGGGTCGTCCATGGTGAAGTCTCCTTCGTGGTCAGTCGATGCTCGGCGTTTTGCGCACTTTCGATGCGTTCTCCTGTTTGATCTCCCGCGCCCGCTTGCGGACCGCTCGATGTCGTTCAGCAAGCGCCCGTAGGTCGCGCGCGGCGTCGAGACGTTCCTGCTCGCGCTCGAGCTTGCGCTTCGACTCCAGGCGGGCAAGCACGCTCGGATCGTCAGCCGCCGCCGCACGCACAGCGCAGCCGGGCTCGCTCTCGTGCCTGCAGTTGCGAAACCGGCAGTTCGCCGCAACATCGGTCAGATCGCCGAAGACTTCCTCGATGCCCGCGCCGGCATCCCAGAGACCCAACTCGCGCGTGCCGGGCGTGTCGATGATCAGCCCGCCGCCCGGCAGCTCGATGAGCTCGCGACGCGTTGTCGTATGACGGCCTTTGCCGTCGGCGCGAACTTCCCCGGTGGCGAGTACGTCTGCGCCGGCGAGTTGATTCACGAGCGTCGATTTGCCGGTACCGCTCGGCCCGACAAGCACCGCAACCGTCCCCGGCTGGAGGAGTTCGCGGACGCGCTCGACACCTTCGCCCGAGGCGTTGACCGCAATCACTTCGGTGCCTGCGGCCACTGATCGAGCATCGCGAAGGTCGGTCTTCAGGTCGGAGCTCAGGTCGGACTTCGTGAGCAGCACGACAGGTATCGCATCGCTCGACCATGCCATCGCCAGCGCCCGCTCGATGCGACGGAGTTTCACGGCGCCACCGAGCGCAACCGTGATGAAGACGAGGTCGATGTTGGCGGCAACGGCCTGCCCGACGGTTGCGATGCCGGCCGCGCGACGCATGAGGACGCTGCGCCGCGGCAGGAGCGCGACGGCAACACCGTCATCGATGACAAGCCAGTCACCAGTGGTGACTCCCCCGTCGTCGGGGGCTCCGGAGAGCGTCGGCGCGAGTTGCACGCGATCCGCGCCGGCCTCGGTGACGACCGTGACGACGCGTCCGTCGACACGCGAAACGAGACCTCGGAGGCCGTCGCGGGTTGCAGCGTCAGCGAACGCCGATTCGAGCGTGCCGTTCCACCCAAGCGCGGTGAGACGGCGTAGATCGTGAGACAAGTGGGAACTCCATGGTGCACTGAGAGCCCGGAGCCCCGGTGACGACCGCGCACCAGCATCTGGTGCGGAGCCGAACGATCAGGCGGCGGAGCCGCCGGGCACGACGTCGGTCAGGTGCGCGGTCGGCGCAATCTTTGGTGCCATGTCCGTGCCCTCCATGTGTCGTGCTGATCGGTCGCGCGAATCGTAGCGCAGCCGCGCCCTTTCTAGGCGCGCGTCATCCGGATGACGACCCACGACGTGCCGCCGGCGAGCACCAGGCCGCCGGCGACGTCAGCGAGATAGTGCTGCTTGATGAGCACCGTCGACATGACGATCAGGGTCGTCCAGATAGCTGCAGGTATGCCGATACGCCGGTCGACGCGCCACCAGTGGATCGCGATGATCGTCGACAACGACGTGTGCAAGCTCGGGAAGTCGTTATACGGCTGGTCGCTCGCGTAGATGCTTCGGATCATCCCGGAGAACGGATCGGTGCCGGTGATTGCGGGACGCGCGATGTACGACTGCAGGAAGAAATAGAAGGCGTAGCTGATGAACCAGACGATGATCATCGTGATCGCTGTCGAGCGATAGACCCGGATCCGGAAGAACAGGAAGGCCAGCAGGCTGACGCCGATGTACGGAATCAGCGACACATACGGGATCGCGAAGATGGGTACGACCGGCAGCGCGCGATCAAGCGGGCTCTCGAGGAAGATGCGGTTGGGGCCGTGGTTGAGCCCGTCGTAGATAAGGTTTGTCCCGAGGATCGCCGGGATGAGCAGCAGGCTCACGACGAGCCCCCACCCACGCTCAGCGAGAATGCCGCGCTTCAGGGGCGAAGTCTCAACCATGGCGCCGCGTCCTCCCGTGACCTGCCCGTGCGGCAGTGAAGGCTACAGCTTCGCCGCCGCTCCTGCCGCAGCCGGGTACCATGACAGGAACGCGGGAGTAGCTCAGAGGTAGAGCCCTTGCCTTCCAAGCAGGTTGTCGCGAGTTCGAATCTCGTCTCCCGCTCCACCCACGTTGACGGCACGCCCTCGCAGATAGCGAGAGGCGTCTCGCTGTCGCGTGCGGGCGTAGCATCGTCCGGGACTTGACCGTCCGGAACCACTTTGATGTGTGGATGGTCTGGAGTCATGGACATGCCGCACGCGGTGGCTCGAAAACCTACCACGCATGGAAAAGCATGCTGCAGCGATGCAGCAAACCGACGCGTCGCGAGTGGCCGCGCTACGGCGGTCGGGGTATTACCGTCTGCGCGCGCTGGCGCCGCTTCGAGAACTTCCTAGCGGACATGGGGACGTGCCCACCTGATCTCTCACTAGACCGAATCGACAACGACGGCAATTACGAACCGGGCAATTGTCGATGGGCGACTTGCGAGCAGCAGACGCGAAACCGGCCACCGAGTGCCGGCGAGTTGCACGGGAGCGCGAAGCTGACGGTGTCTGATGTAGTAGCGATCCGCGAACTTGCGGCGATTGGTATCACGCACCGGGCCCTGGGATCGATATTCGGTGTGAGTCATACCAATATCGGGGCTATAGTCCGGCGCGAGCAGTGGCGACACCTGCTGGTGAAAACGACAGCGGGACCGCCTCGACTCGGGCGCGAGCAAGAAGGACGAGAGATCTGAGCCGACGTCACGATCCGACTGAATGTTCGCTCCTGACCCGCATCCTCGCGAAGCGGCGCCGTAGGTGACCTGACGGTCATCGGTGCGTATCCTCGTATACGAGCAACTGGGACTTGAGGAGGACACCATGAGCGCTGCGTACACCTTCGACGTCTTCTGCACCCTCGATGGCTTCGGCTCGAACAGCGGCGACTGGGACGGCTACTGGGGGAAGCAAGGTCCCGAGTTGCTGGACCGCCGCCTCGCCGTCTACGGCGGTGCGCAACGGATGATCCTCGGAGCCAACACCTATCGCGAATTTGCGGAGATGTTTGCCGCGGCAACCGACGAGTTCCGAGGTGTATGACCCGTGGGTCACACGGATGCGGAGCTTGCCGCTGACGGTGGTGTCGACGACATTGCAGGCACCGCTGGACTGGCCGGACGCAACCGTCGTCAGCGGCGACGCGATCGATGTCGTCACTGGCATCAAGAAGGAGTTAGATGTGCCGTTGCGCTCCCACGGCAGCCTGTTGATGAACCGCGCGCTGATGGCCGCCGGCCTCGTCGATCGTGTCCAGGTAACGCTCTTTCCTGTGATCACCGGCAAGACCGGGCTGGGCGCGATCTTTGGCGGTGCCGACGACTTCGACCTTGAGCTGCTCGAAAGCCGGACGCTCGACCGCAACACGCAGGAGCTCATCTACCGACCGACACGGCATGGCTGAAGTGTTCCGCTGGGTGTCGCGAGTTCGAGCCTCACCTCGGTGATTGGCGGGTGGGAAAGGCGGAATCGCACTCGCGCGACGCGGGCGTCCCTCACTAACATCGCGACCATGCAATGGCCACGGCGGTGAGCAACCCGCAGGTCGGGATATTCGCGCTCGGAACGGCGTCGCACAGCTACCTCGAGTTCGACCTGCTCCCGGGGGCTGATGCGAGTGCGCTCGTCGCGAAAGCTGCGGCCCTCCGGGAGCCGCGCACCACGGTCGGCGGCGTGAACCTGGTCGTCGGATTCCGACCGGAGGTGTGGCGCGCCTGCGCGCCTGACGATGCACCTGCGGATGTCGACGGTTTCAACGCCGACATCGTCGGCCCCGATGGGTTCGTCATGCCGGCCACCCAGCACGACGTCGTGGTCTGGCTTTCCGGCATGGAGTACGACGTCATCTTCAACACCGCGAAGGCCGTTGTCGGCGCGCTCGCTGCACTCGCGTCCGTCGCCGACGAGACGGTGAGCTGGCCGTACGAGCGCGATCGCGACCTCACCGGCTTCATTGACGGCTCCGAAAATCCCGACCTCATCGATGCTGCGGAGGTTGCGCTCTTCCCGGACGGCCATCCCGCGGCCGGTAGCACCGTTCTGCTGTTGCAGAAGTGGCCGCACGACCGTCTCGCCTGGGAGGCGTTGTCTGACGAGCAGCAGGAGCAGGTGATGGGTCGTACCAAGCTTGACAGCGTCGAGCTCGACGACAAGCCGGCGCACTCGCATGTCAGCAGCACCGACCAGGATCGTTTCGGACACGTCTTCCGGCGCAACATGCCGTATGGGAGCGTCACGGATCACGGCACGATGTTCGTCGGCTTCAGTGCCGAGCGGCGCCGGCTGTCGGCGATGCTCGAGAGCATGGCCGGCGTGCTCGACGGCGAGCGCGATGCGTTGACCCAGTACGCGCGCCCTGTCACCGGCGCGTACTACGTCGTTCCTTCGGCCGACAGCCTGCGTCGATTGAGCGGATGAATGGACTCCTGTTGACGATGCTTTCCTGAACGCCGTATGGTCCGCTCCTCCACTGATCCTTACCACTGAAGGGAATGGGATGCATCGAGGGATGGTTGTAGCCGCAGTGCTCTCCGTAGGGCTCTATGCATGCGGCAGCACGAGTACGCCGCCGGCCCCGACGGCCACGGGTCGACCCACTGGCGCGCCGACCTCCTCGGGTGGTGCCACCGTGCTCAATATCGCCGTCTCAACGACGGGATCGTTCACGGAATCCGGCAGCTTTCAGTTCGCTGCCTTTGCAAACGGCACATCAGCTCCCTGCTCGAACTTCACGGCCGCAGCCTCCCAGTTCTCCACGGACATCCAGGGAACCGTCGCCGGCCAGAATCTCGGCTGGAACATCGCAGTCATCCCCTACACAGGCCCGGGGACCTACTCGACTTCCACAAGCCTCCCCATGCAAGTCTCGATTGGCGCATCAAGCGACAACACGTTTCAGGCACCGATCGGCTCCAACGGGCCAGACCAGTTCACGCTCACAACGGCGGCTAACGGCGGCGGTACCTTCGCCTTCACCAACTGGCCCAACCAGACAAGTACAGGAACCGGTCCGAAGATGTTGAGCGGAACGATCCGGTGGACGTGCTCTCTCACCTGAGCGGCTCGACGCCGCGTCGACGATAGGGTCAGTCGTCGTCGCCCATTCGCAATGGCCGTCGACTCCGCGGACAGCAGCGGCGAGGTGGTCATTCCGCCCGCTTGCCTTATCCTCGTGCGTCCATGCCTCCCACCGACTCCGCCATCGAGGTCTCGGGGCTGCACAAGTCCTTCGGCAAGGTGCACGCACTGCGTGGGATCGACTTCACGGTCCCCCGCGGGAGCGTGCTGGGCATGCTCGGGCCCAACGGCGCCGGCAAGACCACCGCGGTGCGCGTCCTGACCACGCTGCTCCACCCCGATTCGGGTCGCGTGGTCATCGAGGGTTATGACGTCACGAAAGATGCCGCGGCGGTACGGCGCCGGATCGGCCTCGCCGGTCAGGCAACAGCGATCCAGCTCGAGCTCACCGGGCGCGAGAACCTCGAGATCATGGGGCGCCTCAATCACATGCCGCGTTCGAGCGTCAAAGGCCGCGCTACCGAGTTGCTCGAACGCTTCGAAATCGCCGATGCGGCCGATCGGCCGGCAAAGACGTACTCCGGCGGTATGCAGCGACGCCTCGACCTGGCGGCAAGCCTGGTCGCCGAGCCGTCGGTGCTCTTTCTCGACGAGCCGACCACCGGCCTCGATCCGTACGGGCGCCTCGGGATGTGGGCCATCATCCGCGAGCTCGTGGGCCGTGGCACCACACTCTTGCTGACCACACAGTACCTCGAGGAAGCCGACGAGCTGGCCAACACGATCGTCGTGGTGGACCACGGAGAAGTCATCGCCTCTGGGACGCCGAATGAGCTCAAGGATCAGGTCGGCGGTGACCTCCTCGAATTCACCGTCCCGGATCGCACCCGGCTCGACGACGCGCTGCGCGCCGTCGCGGGATTATCCGCATCGGCACCCACTGTCGAGACCGACGCGAAGCGCATCAAGGTTCCAGTCGGGAGCGGTGGATCGACCGCGCTCATCGATGCCGTGCGTCGCCTCGACGCCGCCGGGGTCGTGACCGAGAATCTGGCGCTGCACCGGCCATCGCTCGACGACGTGTTCCTGGCTGTCACCGGCCATGCGGCCGAAGTTGAGCCTGACGGCGCGGCCAAAGGCCAGAAGGATGCGGCCGCGGGGGTGGCGTCGTGACCGCAATCGCGGAACCGGTGGATAACCGGGCGAGGCCGAGCGCGGCGCAGAACGCGCGCTGGGCGGTCAGCGATGCGCTCGTCATCACCCGGCGCAACCTCCTGGTGTGGATGCGAGTCCCGGCGTATCTCGTTTTCACGGTCGTGCAACCGGTGATCTTCGTGCTGCTCTTCCGCTACGTGTTCGGCGGGGCGATCCAGGCGCCAGGGTCGGGCGGATACGTCAGTTATCTGATGCCCGGGATCATCGGGCAGACTGCGGCCTTCGCCACATTCGCGACGGCGATCGCACTGGCACAGGAGGCGAAGAAGGGAGTCATCGACCGGTTCCGCGCCATGCCGATGGCGCGCTCGGCAGTGCTGGCCGGCCGGCTCATCGCTGACTCGATTCGGATGCTGATCGTGATCATGGTGATCGTCGGTGTCGGCTATGCGGTCGGGTTCCGCTTCCAGAACGGCGTGGTCGGCGCCGTGGGCATGGTGCTGCTCGCCGAAGCCTTCGGCGTCACCGTGTGCGCTGTATCGGCCTTCATCGGGCTCGCGATCAAGGACGAGGAATCGGTGCAGGCCTTTGGTCTCATCTGGCTCTTCCCACTCACGTTTGTCAGCTCCGCGTTCGTGCCGATCGCAACGATGCCCAGCTGGCTGCAGGGGTTCGCAAACAATCAACCGGTGACGCTCGTGATCAATGCGATGCGCTCAATGGCACTGGGCGGACCCGCGTTCCCCCTCAATCCGTCGCTCTGGGAGAGCCTCCTCTGGCTCGCAGGCGTGCTGATCGTGTTCGTGCCCCTGGCGGTGTGGAGCTACCGGCGGGTCGGGTAACGCGGGATCGGGTCAGGACAGCAAGGAGCCACGACCACTGCCGACCGCTGATCCTCACGCAGGGATGACATCGCAGAAGACGAATCCGTCGCGGTGCACGACCTCACCCGTGCGACAGTGGATCGGGCTTCGGAACGGCGGCGCAGACCAGACGAAGGTGTGAAATTCGCCGTTTTCTCCGCATGGATCCACTCCGTCCGAGAGGTCGGCAACGAAGGTGCTGTCGAACTCCCTGCCGGCAAAGGACGGATCGAGAATCCGCGGATCCACGCAGACGACGGTGGTACGAAAACCGGCGGCGATCATCTCCCGCGCAAGAGCACCGGTGTCCGCACCCCAAAGCGGAAACAGCCCGTGCTTGCCCACGGTCGCGAGACGCTCTTCGCGGTACGCCCGCACATCTTCCAGGAAGAGGTCGCCGAAGGCGAGGTGCTCGATATCGTCGAACGCATGCGACGCGAGAGTCGCTGCCATGCGCTGCTCGTAGATCTCGTTCGTACACACGGGAGGGATACGGACTTTGATCACCGGCAACCCCAGAGCCAGCGCTTGCCGGTCGAGGAGCTCCTCGCGCACTCCTGATATAGAGACACGGTCGTACTCCTCAGTGATCGTCGTCAGCAGCGCGCGCACTTCGTAAGCCGGGTCGCGCAGCAATGTCCACAGACCGAACGCAGAGTCCTTACCCGCGCTCCACGAGAAGACGACGGGCGTTGCCATGGCGGCGATTATCCAGCGAGGAACGGTGACTTCGAGGCTTACGACTTCGACGACTGCGCGGGGTTGTGCCACGCAGTGCCATGGTCGAGGAGCGCATCAGCCTCCTTCGGTCCCCAGCCACCCGGTTTGTATGCGATGGCACGATCGTGCCGCTTCAGAATCGGATCCACCACGGTCCACGCGGCCTCGACGGCCGCCTCGCTCGTGAACAGCGTGCCGTCACCGATCATCGCGTCACCCAGGAGTTGGTCGTATGGCGATTCAGCCTTGCGTTGCTCCTCGAGCAGGGAGAACTCCTGCTGGACGCCCGAGTACTCGTCACCCGACGTCTTCAGCCGCGCGGCGATGCCGATCGCCGGCGCGGGCTCGACACGAAAACGCAGGTAATTGCCCGGCCGCACCTCCTGCGCTGAATCGTCGAAAAGGTGTTGCGGGGGTTGCTTGAGCTCGACGATCACCTCGGTCGCCGTCGCGGCGAGACGCTTACCTGCCCGGATGTACCAGGGAACGCCGTCCCAGCGCCACGAGTCGACGTGGAGGCGCACTGCACAGTACGTCTCAACATCGGAGGCCGCCGCAACGCCGGACTCCTTCCGATAGCCGGCGTACTGACCGCGCACGAGGTCGTCACGCTGCAACGGCCGCATCGAGCGAAAGACTTTCACCTTCTCGCTGCGCACGTCATCGGCCGCAACACTCGCTGGGGCATCCATCGCCAGCAATGCGACGACCTGGAAGAGATGATTCTCAACCACATCGCGCAGGCAGCCGGTGGCATCGTAGAAGGCGCCGCGTCCCCGCACGCCGAAGCGCTCAGCCATGGTGATCTGCACGCTCGCGATGTGATCCCGGTTCCAGAAGGGCTCGAGAAACGAGTTCGCGAAGCGGAAGTAGAGAATGCTCGCGACGGATTCCTTGCCGAGGAAGTGGTCGATGCGAAAGATCGAGTCCTCGGGGAAGAACGAATGCGCAACGCGGTTCAACCGCTGCGCCGAACCAAGGTCATGGCCGAACGGTTTCTCGACCACGACCCGCGCACCGTTGGCCAGACCGGCTGCTCCGAGTTGCTTCATGACCTCGGCGAAGAGTCCCGGCGGAATCGCGAGGTAGTGCGCAGGGTGCGCGGATTTCCCGAGCTCAGCCTTGAGGCGCGCGAACGTGTCCGCATCCGAGTAGTCACCGTCGACATAGCGCAACCGCGACAACAGGCGGTTGAAGGCTCCCCGGTCGTCGATGCCGCCTGAACTGTGTTCGATGCTGTCACGCGCTCGGCTGCGCAACTGCTCGAGCGTCCATCCCGAATGAGCGACCCCGACCACCGGCACATTCAGCACGCCTCGTTTCGTCATGGCGTACAACGCCGGAAAGATCTGTTTGTGCGCGAGGTCGCCACTGGCGCCGAAGAAGACAAGCGCGTCGGACGGTGTCTCGGTCCGCGTCACGGACATGCGGTCAGGTCGCTTTCTCGTTATGACCGCCGAACTGCTTGCGCATGGCACTCAGGAGGCGGTCTGCGTAGTCGGCGTCGCCCCGTGACTCGAAGCGGGCGAAGAGCGCGGCGCTGATGACCGGCGCAGGCACGCCCTCATCGACGGCGGCGAGCGCAGTCCATCGACCTTCACCGGAATCCGACACATGGCCGCTGAAGTCGCTGAGCTCGGTGTCGCCGACCAGCGCAGCGGCCGTGAGATCGAGCAGCCACGAGGCAACCACGCTCCCGCGGCGCCAGACCTCTGCGATGTCGCCGATGTCGAGCTGGTATTTGTACGCATCCGGCTCACGCAGCGGGGTGGTCTCGGCGTCCTCCTCCTGTGGCCGCAGACCGACGTCGGCATTCTTGAGGATGTTGAGCCCCTCGGCGTACGCAGCCATCAGGCCGTACTCGATGCCGTTGTGGACCATCTTCACGAAGTGGCCGGCACCGTTCGGTCCGCAATGCAGGTAGCCGTTCTCCGCGTGGCTGGCAGGGCCCTTCCGGCCCGGAGTTCGGGGGGCTGCATCCACGCCGGGCGCGATGGTCCGAAAGATCGGGTCGAGGTGACTCACCACCGAACCCTCTCCGCCGATCATCAAACAGAAGCCACGTTCGAGTCCGAACACACCGCCGCTCGTGCCGCAGTCGACGTAGTGGATACCGCGCTCGTGCAGCTCCTTCGCGCGCTCGATATCGTCCCGGTAGTAGCTGTTCCCGCCGTCGATGATGATGTCTCCAGGCTCGAGCGACGCTGCGAGTTCCCGCACGGTGCCACCGGTGACGCCTGCCGGGACCATTACCCACACGGCACGGGGTTTGTCCAGCTTCGCGACCAGGTCGGCGATGGACGTCGATGCCTGCGCGTGCTTGCCGGCAGTCCTTGCAACGGCGGCGGGGTTGACGTCGAAGACCACGCACTCGTGGCCGTCTTTGCCAAGACGTTCGACCAGATTCGCCCCCATCCTCCCGAGTCCGACCATCCCGAGTTGCATGCACCCTCTCCTGTCACATTGCTGGGTGATTGTTCTTGCTGAACGAGAACGTCAGTCTGAATCCGCCTCCCAGAGTTTGATGCCACCAAGAATGCCGGCCAGGTTGCCGACGATGGTGACGGACTTGTCCACGTGACCTTTCAGCGCTGCAGCGTTGCCGCCGCTGACGTACAGCCGGTCGTAGTTGATGACCACCTTGAAATTGGTGAACGCCTCGAGCACGCGCTTCCGCCATTTCTTGGGCCCGATCCGTTCGAATGCCGCGTTGCCGAGTTGCTCGTCGTAGGTCTCGCCTTTGCGAAACGGGTGATGGGCGAGCTCGAGGTGTGAGGAGAGCTTCCCGTCGACGAGCAGTGCAGTCCCGACACCTGTTCCAAGCGTCACAACAAACTCGACTCCCCGGCCACTCACGACATCGAGGCCCTGGATATCGGCGTCGTTGGCGACACGAACCGGATGATCGACTTGCGCTGCCATCGCGCCGGCCAGATCGAAACCGGTCCACGCCGCGAGCAGCTTTTTCGATACCGGCGATCCGGGGCCGGATCGCGTGACGAAATCAGGGGCCGTCAGCACGATCCCTTTCCGCACGACACCTGGAAATCCGATCGAAGCGCGATCGGCGGCCGGGAGCGGTGCGACCAGGGTCGCCAGCATGTCGACCAGCCGCTCCGGTGGGCACGGATATTCCGTTTTCACCCGGACCCGGTCGGCCATGAGCTTGCCTGACGCGTCCAGCACCGACGCTTTGAGACCGGTGCCACCAACGTCGATTGCGAGAGTCGCCGGCCGTTCCATCTTTCGCGTCGCCACTGCCAAGAAGCATAGACCGAACGTCCCCTTTCCCTGGAGGCTCGCCGCTAGATCGACTGCCGGTAGCCGAAGAATTCGTGATCCTCGCTGTAACCGCCGAAGCCACCGCCGATGTCGGTGTAGTCGGCAACGAACTCTATGCCCTTGATCCACTTCACCTGCTTGAAGCCCAGCTCGATTTCATTGCGCAGCCGAAGCGGCGCGCCATGGCCGAACGACAGCACCTCGCCGTTCATCTCATACGCAAGCATCGTGAGATGGTGCGACATGTGTTCGATGGGGTGAGCGTCGTAGTAGCTGCCCTTCTCTGCCCCCTCGCCGAACGAGTAGAACACGACCCAGCGCGCCTCCGGCAGCGGTTTGACGAGGTCGACGATGGTCTGCATCGAGACTCCGCCCCACTTGGCGACACCCGACCATCCCTGAATGCAGAAATGCTGGGTGATCTGCTCGTGATGTGGCAGCGCATGCAACTGCCCACTATCGAGATCCACGGGTTTCTCGACCAATCCGCCGATCGGCAGGTGATAAGCGTCAAAGTTGCCCTCGTACAGGGCCCGATATTCGTCGGAGTCGGGATACGTGCCGTTGTGCCAGAAGTACGGCGAGATGTCCTTTTCCGTGTACTGGCCCGGTTTCGGATCGACGTGCTCGAACAGGTGCTGCAGGGGTCCGACGATCGCCTGGCCGACCCGTTGCACCAGGCGTGGATGCCCGATCGTCAGCGGCGTCGCGGCAACCCACGCGACCGCGACGACGACCATGGATGCCGCGAACACCAGGAACCCGATCCAACTCCCGTCAGTCCGCCCGGCATAGATGTGATTGAGGTTGACGAGCAGCCCGGTCGTGAACACAAGCGTGGTATGGATCACGATAAAGATCAGGAACCAGGCGAAGACGAGGAAGTGCAGCGAGCGCGCTGTCTGAATGCTGAAGACCTTGCTGATCCGCTTGAAGCGTGTGGACAACGCAGGTGACATGCCAAGGCCGGTGAGCACCGCAAGTGGCGCAGCAACGAACACCGTGATGAAGTACGCGATCTGCTGCAGGCTGTTGTAGGCCGTCCAGCCGTTGTCGGTCGGCCAGTGCAGAGACAGGTACTGCAGCAGTACGGACACGGCATTCGGAAACACAGCCCAGCTGGTCGGCACCAATCGCACCCAGCGACCGCCGTTAAAGAGGAGCACGTAGAACACCGCGCCGTTCAGCAACCACAGGGCATCGACTCCGAGATGCCACCACCGCGCCAGACCGATGGAATGACGCAGTCCCGGGAGACCCACCTGTCGTGGCAGGCTGATCGAGTCCTCTTTCGCGGTCCACAGCGGATCGGCGGGAACGGCCTTCTGCATGCGAAACCAATCCCGCCCCGGCGTCGAATGCCGTGTCCAGTACAGCCGTGGATGGTCGGCGAGGATCTGCACGCCCGACCGGATGATGAAGACCATGAAGAAGAGATTGAAGAAGTGCTGCCAGCTCACCCACGCCGGGAACCCGATCGCTGCGGCGTCATCGCCCGTCGGTTGAATCGTCCCCGGGTACTGCTGGATGAACCGCTGGACCGCAGGCTCCGTCCGGAGACCCTGGGAAACGGCGACTGCCACGATCAAGAGGACGAAGCCGATCGGGAGCAGCCAGAGCAGGTTGAACCATTTGCCGCGCCCGATTCGCACACGCGGCGCGATCCCATGCTGCTGCGGGATCGACCCGGCGAATGTCGCCGGGTCGATCCCGTTCCCGCCCCGGGTGAGCTCTCGACGGAAGCTGCCGAGGGCCTCGGGCGAGCGATTGGTCCGCGCTGCCGGCGAACCATCGGAGATGGGTCCGTTGCGGCCGCTTCCCATGCACCCCACGGTAGTCCGGTGGGACGAATTCGCCGCTACTATCGAACCTCGATCGCCCACTCCCCGCGCGGACGCAACTCGCCGATGATCGGGTAACCCGGCACCTCGCCGGCAACGAGCAGACCGCCACTGGTCTGCGCATCAGCCAGCAGCAGACGCTCGTTCTCATCGGTTGCGGTGCGGCCGTTCCACTCCACATGCGGTCCAACCCAGTCGAGGTTCCGCCGCGTGCCGCCGCTGACGAAGCCCGCGGCGAGCGCATCGCGAGCGCCATCCAGATAAGGCACCGCGGCGGAGTCAACCACAGCCGTGAGGTTGCTCGAGCGAACCACTTTGAAAAGATGACCGAGGAGCCCGAAGCCAGTGATGTCGGTCGCGCACTTCGCACCACCGGCCAGCGCCGCCTCTGCCGCAGCGGCATTCAGTTCGACCATGGTTGCAACCGCCTGCGGAAAGACCTCCCCGGTCTGCTTGTGCCGGCTGTTGAGCACGCCGATGCCAAGTGGTTTCGTCAGCGTCAGCGGCAGCCCCGCAACCGCCGCATCGCTGCGAAGCAACCGGTCCGCCGCAGCGAGCCCGGTGACGGCCATGCCGTACTTGGGCTCCGGGTCATCGACACTGTGGCCACCCGCAACGGGACATCCCGCCGATGTCGCGACGTCAAGCCCGCCGCGAAGCACTTCACGCGCCAGGCTCACCGGCAACACCTCGCGCGGCCAGCACAGGAGGTTGACGGCGAGGATCGGCCTGCCACCCATGGCGTAGATGTCGGAGAGCGCGTTCGCGGCAGCGATACGGCCCCAGTCGTAGGCGTCATCGACGACAGGCGTGAAGAAGTCGACGGTGCTGAGCACTGCCATGCCGTTGCCGTCGAGTCGCACCGCAGCGGCGTCGTCGCCGGGATCGAGCCCGACCAGGAGCGAGGCTGACGACGCCCCGACGAGGCCGGCAATCATCTCCTCGAGTTCGCCGGGTGGGATCTTGCAGGCGCACCCACCGCCGTGGGCGTATTCCGTGAGTCGCACCGGGGGATCTTCCCAATTAGGGACTCACCCTCGCGACGGGGGCGTGGTCATTCCCCTACCCTCTTGGCGGAGGCGTCTGGGCGCCTGGTGGCCCTCCTGATCTTCAAAATCAGTGTGACCGAGTATCCCGGTCAGGCGGGTTCGATTCCCGTCCGCCTCCGCCACACATCGATCGAAGGGGGCTGATGCACACCGACCCGCGCCGCAACGTCCCGTCGACCGATGTCCTGCTCCAGGATCCACGCCTCGTGGAGGCGGAACAGCGCTTGGGACGTGGGATCGTTCGCGCGACAGTCCATGCCTCGCAGGAGCGCGTGCGCGCCGCGACGATCGCACCGGAGCAGATCCTCGACGACATCGTGAGCCGTCTCCCCGCTCGCGCTACCGCGCTCCGGCCCGTGCTCAACGCGACCGGCACCATCCTGCACACCAACCTCGGGCGCGCTTCTCTCTCCAGCGCTGCGCGAGAAGCAGTGCTCGCCGCATCCGCATACGTGGACGTCGAGTACGACCTGCGCGATGGAACGCGTGCCCGCCGGGGACGGGGCGCGCTTGCAGCACTGCGCGCGGCACTCCCGGACGCGGGCGACGTGATGGTCGTCAACAACGGCGCCGCGGCGCTTGTGCTCGCGATCACCGCGCTGAGCAGCGGGCGCGAGGTGATCTGGAGCCGCGGCGAGCTGGTGGAGATCGGCGACGGGTTCCGGTTACCAGACCTCGTCGTGAGCACTGGCGCGCGTCTTCGCGAAGTGGGCACCACGAATCGAACTGCACTCGCCGACTACGTCACGGCCATCGGGGAGAGCACCGGCTGCATTCTCAAGGTGCATCCGTCGAACTTCCGAGTCACGGGCTTCACCGGCTCGGTGGCCATCGCCGAGCTCGCCACGCTCGGACCGCCGCTCGTCGTCGATGTCGGCTCCGGTTTGCTCGCCCCCGACCGCGTCCTCCCCGACGAACCGGACATCACCACTGCACTCCAATCCGGAGCGCATCTGGTGACTGCGAGCGGCGACAAGCTCCTCGGTGGCCCGCAAGCCGGGATCATCGCCGGCGACACCGATCTCGTCGCGAGACTGCGCCTTCATCCACTGGCGCGAGCGCTCCGCGTCGACAAGCTCACGCTCGCCGCGCTCGAGGCCACGTTGAGCGGTCCGCCGACCCCGACCGCACTCGCGCTTCACGCGGACCCTGAGGCGCTCCGCGCGCGCACCGAGTCCCTCGTCGCAGACCTCGGCGATCCAGCCGAGTTGCTCGCCGCGGCCGGCACCGTCGGCGGCGGCAGTGGTCCTGGAGTTCGAGCTCCCGGGGTGGGCGATCAGCCTGCCCGAGTCCTACGCGGAACCCTTGCGACTCGGCGACCCCGCGGTGGTGGGTCGCGTGGAACACGGGCGCTGCCTGCTCGACCTGCGCTGCGTGCCACCCGACGCCGACCGCGACCTCATCCGCGCGGTACTCGCGTGCAGGTGATCGCGACCGCCGGACACGTCGACCACGGCAAGTCGACACTGGTGCGAGCACTCACCGGGATGGAACCTGACCGATGGGCGGAGGAGCGCCGTCGCGGCATGACGATCGATCTCGGTTACGCGTGGACCACACTGCCCTCGGGGGAGGAGGTGGCGTTCGTCGACGTTCCGGGCCACGAGCGCTTCACCACCAACATGCTCGCCGGGGTAGGCCCTGTTCCGGCAGTCCTGCTCGTCGTCGCCGCCGACGAGGGTTGGGCGGCGCAGACCGATGAGCACGTCCGCGCGCTGGATGCGTTGCGCGTCGAGCACGGGTTGCTTGCTGTCACGCGCAGCGACCTCGCCGATCCCGGTCCCGCTACCGAGCAGACCCTTGCGCGTCTCGCTGACACCAGCCTTGCCGGCATTGCCGCAGTCAGCGTCTCCGGCGCAACGGGTCAGGGCATCGACGAGCTGCGGACGGCGCTGGACGCACTGGCGGCGTCCCTGCCACGTCCTGATCCCGCCACGCGGATACGGCTCTGGATCGACCGCTCGTTCACCATCAAGGGAAGCGGCACCGTGGTCACAGGGACGCTCGGTGCGGGCATATTGCGGAGCGGTGATGTCGTCGAGCTGAAGGGGGAGCGTGTCGGCGTTCGTGCGCTCCAGCGCCTCGGCGAACCGGCGGATGAGGTCCGAGGACCGGCGCGCGTCGCCGTCAACCTGCGCGGCGTGCCGCATGACGCGGTGCATCGCGGCGATGCGCTGCTGACTCCGGATGCATGGCGCCTGACGTCAGTGCTGGATCTGCGTTTCGACGGGCGCGAGTTGCCCAGTCACGTCGTGCTCCACATCGGCGCCGCGGCAGTCGCAGCGCGAGTGCGCCGCATCGGTGCTGCAGACGGGTCTGGCGCCGGCACACTCGCGCGTCTCACGCTCGACGCTCCCCTGCCGCTTGCCGTCGGCGACCGCGTGTTGCTTCGCGACCCCGGGTTGCGTCACGTCCTCGGCGGGGCCACGGTGCTCGATCCACTGCCTCCAGCACTGCGCCGTCGTGGCGCTGCACGGGAACGCGCGGCAGCGCTGCACGCCGACACCGGGCGTGCAGATGTCGCATCCGAAGTCGTGCGCCGCGGAGCGGTGAACAGATCGCTGCTCGACGCTCTCGGCGTCCCGATTCCGGATCCCGCACCGGCGGGGATCGTCGTCGCAGCCGGCTGGCTGATCGATGCGGGGCAGTGGGATCGGTGGCGTGCCGCACTGCGGTCCGCGGTCAACGCGCATCCCAGCAACGGTTTGCTGGATAACGGTATCGCTCGTTCCGACATGGTCCGGATCCTGCGTCTCCCCGAGGCGCGGCTCCTCGACGGGCTCGTCGCGGCATCTCCCGACGTCGAGGATGTTCAGGGAAAGCTGCGGGCGCGCGGCGTTCGCCCGTCGTTGCGTGCAGATCTCGAAGCGTCCGTTGCGCAGTTGACGGCGTTGCTCGAGCGCCACCCGTTCAATGCGCCCGAGCAGGCAGATCTCGCGTCGCTGCGGCTGGGCCGGGCGGAGCTCGGAGCAGCCGCGAGCGCCGGCGCGATTCTGCGGCTCCCAGGCGACATCGTCCTGCTCCCGAACGCGCCGCAGCAGGCGACGACGCTGCTCCGGGCGCTGCCGCAACCGTTCACGCTCTCCGCGGCACGGCAGGCGCTCTCGACAACACGCCGTGTCGCGGTGCCACTCCTCGAGCACCTGGACCGCATCGGACTCACCGAGCGCGTGGACGAGGGCCTGCGTCGCCTCCGCGCTTAGCTTTACTGACCGATACGCCCGTCGAGGCGCTCGCGCTGCGGTGCAACGGTGTACCGCGGATCGCGCGCCGATTCCTGACCCGCTTCGAAGATCGCAAACCGCGTGCACACCGATGCGGTAACGAGTGCGCCGCCCGAGACCAACGACGCCAGGCGGGATCGACGGCCCAACGCGATCGTGCCGGCGAGGCCTCCCGCAGCCAGCGCACGGCTGGTGCGCATCAGCAATCGTGCGCGACCGGCACGGAGGGTCTCCGCGGTGATCCCCATGCTGTCTTCCATCCGGCGTTCGGCGACAACATCGAGCAACACTCCACCGATGGCCAGGCGCCGCGCCGGTCCAGCCTGCGCTACCGATGTGCCCATCATTCCCAGCCCCCCGGCCGCCATCGCCGCTGAGCCGGCGAAGACGAACGGCAGCTCACGATGCGCGGCATGCCACGCAGGCGTGGCCGTGTCAGCGAGCAGCACTCCCGTGTACGACGCAAGTCCGGGCGCGAGCGCTGCCGCGACGAACCCGGCGGGTCGCGCTGCGACCGTGAAGGGACGCGCGAGTGTCTGCAGCGGGCGTGGCAGCAGCGCCGCCACCTCTGCTGACGCCGCGATGCCGACCATCGGTCCGAACGCCGCGAGAATCCACGTCCCCACCGACATCGGCGACGTCGGTTTGGCGACGCGCAGCATGTTGAGAAAGCGGCTCGGTTTGCCGAGGTCGTGAATCAACGCCGCCGTTCCCGCGCTCACGCTGATGAGCGCGCCGAGGCGCATGACGCGCCGCAGCTCGTGCCTGCCCGTGATATCGGCGCCCGCGGCGAGGAGTGACGATCCGGCAGCAAGCCCGCCGAGGAAGAAATACGCAGGGATGTCGTTCTTCCAGGGGGAGGCCTTGACGATGGGACGCCCGTAGTACGACGTGAACGTTGCGTCGGGCACCATAGCCTGCTCGCCGCCGCGGCCGCCACCTCCACGTCGCCGGCGCCGTGGGAGAGGAGGCGCGTCGACGACGGGCACGCCGGTCATCACCGACTCCTCACGAACGCGGCTGCGGCGCCCGCCAGGAGCGCGACACCAGCAAGCGCCGCGGCCCTCCACATCTCCGGGAGGTCACGGGTGGTGACGACGGGATCAGGTGGGAGGCCATACACCTCGGGCTCGTCGAGCAGGAGGAAGAAGGCGCCGGCGCCGCCGATCCCATCGTTCTGATCGGCCCCGTACAGGCGGGCGTCCATCACGCCGTGACCATGGAGCTCGGCGACGCGGCGTTCGGCACGATCCCGCAGCTCGTCGAGGTCGCCGAACTGGATCGACTGCGTGGGACATGCCTGTGCGCACGCCGGCGTCATCCCCTCGGAGAGCCGGTCATAGCAGAGGGTGCATTTCTGCGCCACGCCCACATTCCGTGCGTCCGCCGGGCCCTCACGACGCTCGATGACGCCGAACGGGCACGCAGGCACGCAGTAGCCGCAGCCGTTGCAGATGTCGGCCTGGATCACCACTGTCCCGAACTCCGTACGCATCAGCGACCCGGTCGGACAGACGTCGAGACACGCGGCGTTGGTGCAGTGCTTGCACACGTCCGACGACATGAGCCAGTGCATCGCCGTGTCGACGGGTACCGCTGGGTTGTTGCCGGAGCTGTCTGCAACCATGGGCAACGCCGTGAGCCCGCCGGATTGTGACGGGCCCCGCCGCTCGATGAACGCAACGTGCCGCCACGTGCTCGCGCCGAGCGCGCCGGTGTTGTCGTACGACATGCCGAGCATGCTGAGACCGTCCTCGGGGATGCCGTTCCACTCCTTGCACGCAACCTCGCACGCTTTGCAGCCAATGCAGATGGACCCGTCGGTGAAGAACCCTTTACGCGCAGGCGCCTCGACCCACCCGGTGTCGAGCGCCGGATCGGCAGCCGCGAACGATTCGCGCCTCATTCGCCACCGTCCGGTGGGGTGAACCGCGTGGTGCCGGTCTCCAGCGAGATCCCGGCGCGCTGCCGGTATTCCTCGACAAATCGCACGAGTGCCGGCCCGGTCGGTCGCCGTCCCGGCTGGATGTCGCAGGACGCCGCTTTCGACTCCTGGATGAGCACGTTGGCATCGAGCGCGACGCCCAGCACGTCGTTGGCGGAGTCGCCGCTCACGATCGCTCCCCCTCCACCGACTCCCCAGTGATACGGCAACCCGATCTGATGGATCACGCGTCCTCCCACCGTGAGCGGGACGACACGGTCCGTCACCATGACACGAGCCTCGATTGCGGTGCGCGCCGTGACGATGGTCGCCCAGCCCAGGTGCTCCAGTCCTCGTTCCGCGGCGAGTTGCGGCGATACCTCGCAGAAGAATTCCGGCTGCAGCTCGGCAAGATACGGCAGCCACCGACTCATCGCGCCCGCAGTGTGATGCTCGGTCAGGCGGTACGTGGTCACGACGAAGGGGAACACTTCGGAGCCGGGCTCGGGGAACGACGGATTGGTGAGGTTCTCCTCGCGCGGGAACACCTCGCGCGTCGGGTTGCCCTGCTGCGTGTACATCGCATTGCGCAGCGGCGACTCATGCGGTTCGTAGTGCGCCGGGAGCGGTCCGTCGAGCAGGCCGCTCGGCGCGTAGAGCCATCCCTTGCCGTCCGATTGCATGATGAACGGGTCATCGCCGGCCAGGCCGTCGGGACCACCGATGCCGGGCTCGGGTCGGAACGACGGCGCCTTGGTCGCCTGGAAGTCGGGAACGTCGTGCCCCGTCCACTTCTTGGCCTCCGCGTCCCACCAGACATACGCCTTGCGCTCGCTCCACGGCTTCCCGTCAGGGTCGGCCGATGCGCGGTTATAGAGGATGCGGCGGTTCATCGGCCATGCCCAGCCCCATTCGGGTGCAACCCACGACTGCTCCGATCCGGGCTTGCGCCTCGCCGACTGGTTGACGCCGCCTGTGTAAACGCCGGTGTAGATCCAGCACCCGCCCGACGTTGAGCCATCCGCCTTCATCTCGACGAAGCTGCTCAGCATCTCACCCTGCTTCTCACCGGTCAGGTGCTGCCCGTTGACCTCGCGCAAAACGGCCTCGGCGTCCGGCTCACCGGTCTCATCCTCCGGGTAATCCCACGTGAGATGTCGAAGCGGAGCATCGCGCTCGAGGGTTGAGGAGGCGAGCTTCTCGCGCAGGCGTTTCCCAAGGTCGTGAAAGAACTGCAGCTCGCTCCGGCAATCCCCGGCAGGGTCGACTGCCTTGTGATGCCACTGCAACATTCGCTGTGTCTGCGTGAAGCTCCCTGCCTTCTCGGTGTGTGCGGCCGGCGGCAGGAAGAACACCTCGGTGCCGATGTCCTCGGGACGCATCTCACAGGTGGCGACTTCGGGGCCGTCCTTCCAGAACGTGGCCGATTCGATGAGGCTGAAATCGCGCACCACAAGCCACTTGAGATGCGACATCGCAAGGCGTTGCAACTTGCCGTTCGCCGAGCCGACCGCCGGATTCTGTCCGAGCAGGAAGTAGCCCTCGACCTTGTCGTCGAGCATGTCGAGAGTCGTCTGGTAGGTCCCGTGATCGCCGCTGATGCGCGGCAACCAGTTGAACCCGAAATCGTTGTCCTTCGTGGCTGCGTCGCCGAACCACGACTTCAGCAAACTCACCGTGTAGGCGTCCGCAGCCGTCCAGAAGCCTTTTTGCCCATCGCTCTTGATCGACGCGAGGTACTCGTCGAGGTTGCCGTGCACTCCCGCGCGCGGCATCGGCAGATACCCGGGCAGCAAATCGAACAGGGTTGGGATGTCGGTCGAGCCCTGGATGCTTGCGTGACCACGGAGCGCGAGGATGCCGCCACCCGGGCGGCCCATGTTGCCGAGCAGCAGCTGAATGATCGCCGCGCCGCGGATGTATTGCACACCGACGGAGTGCTGCGTCCATCCGACGGAGTACACCCACGCGGTCGTGCGCTCACGACCGCTGTTGGCGGTCACCGCCTCACAGAACTCTCGCGAACTGGTCGGGCGGAACACCACAGATCTGCTCGACCATCTCGGGTGTGTAACGCGCGTAGTGCCGCTTCAGAATCTGAAAGACGCAGAAGGGATCCTGCAGCGTCTCGTCCCGCTGCACGACGCTGTTCGCGAGCGACGCGCCGCGACCGCCGAGCTCGTGGCCCCCGGGCTCCGTCGCTTCTCTGCCGGCGCGGAAAAGGCGGCGGCCGGCGGCCGGCGCCTCCTCCATGCCCTCGTATCCCCAACTCGAGTTGTCGTACGCGCCCGTCTTGGGGTTGTACCCGGAGAAGAGACCGTCGAGCTGTTCCGTGTCGACGAAATCCTCGTTGACGATCGTCGCGGCGTTCGTGTAGCTCACGACGTACTCGGGGAAGTACTTCTCGTTGTCGAGGATGTACTTGATGATGCCGCCGAGGAATGCGATGTCACTGCCGGCCCGCAGCGGCACGTGGAAATCCGCCATCGCCGATGTGCGCGTGAACCGCGGATCGATGTGAATGATGGTTGCGCCGCGAGCCTTCGCCTCCATCACCCACTGGAAGCCGACGGGATGACACTCGGCCATGTTCGACCCCTGGATGACGATGCAGTCGGAGTTCTGCAGGTCCTGCTGGAAGGTCGTGGCTCCGCCGCGTCCGAACGAGGCCCCCAGACTGGGGACAGTTGAACTGTGTCAAATACGGGCTTGGTTCTCGACCTGTATGACGCCGATCGACGTGAAGAGCTTCTTGATCAGATAGTTCTCTTCGTTGTCGAGCGTCGCACCTCCAAGGCTCGCGATGCCGAGTGTCCGGTTGAGCGCGTTGCCGTCGTCGTCGGCGGCCTGCCAGGTGCGGGCCCGAGTGTCGAGAACGCGGTCGGCGATCATCTCCATCGCCCGCTCGAGCGGCAGGTCCTCCCAGTCGGTCCCGAAGGGGCGGCGGTATTTGACGGTCCGCACCCGGCTTGGATTGTTGACGAGTTGCTCGCTCGCTGAACCCTTCGGGCACAGCCTGCCACGCGATACCGGCAAGTCCGGATCACCCTCGATCTGGACGACCCGCTCGCCCTTCACGTAGACGCGCTGACCGCAGCCCACTGCGCAGTACGGGCAGATGCTCTTGACCACGCGATCGGCGGTCTTCGTCCTCGGCGTGATGGCCTCGGTGGCAGCTGAGCGCACGGCGGTGCCGCGACCGAGCGAGTCGGCGCCGCTGAGCTGGCGAAGGACGGGCCACGAGCGGAATCGGCTGCGCACGCTCATTGCTGTTGCCCCCGAAGGTAGTAGCACGCGGTCAGATCGGGAGCTATTTTACGAGGCCGGACCCGCGTGTACCCACCCGCCGCAACCGTCAGGCTGCGTTCCCTCGAGTCGCGTTGCCACCTGCTCGGCGGTCACGGCAGACGCAAGGCCGTCGCGACCGACGCGATGTAGTCGAGGTGCGCATCGAGCGAGTCGAGACCGAGGCCCATCGTGATCACCGAGGCATGCGAGCCACCGGCGTCACGCCATTTCTCGAGATCCGCTGCGAGGTCGTCGACACCGCGAGACCGAACCGCCCACTCGGCTCCGAAATCGTCGACCGACCTGCCCTGTGCGCGCACCCGTTCACGAAGTTGCCGCCAGGAGTCGATGGCACGGTCAACCCCGCCACCGAAAAAGATGAAGCCGTCCGCGAGACGGGCCGCACGATCGAACGCGGCTTCGCTTGATCCACCGAGCCAGATCGGGATCGCTCGCGTCGGCTTGGGCACGAGGGCGGCCCTGTCAACGCGATCGAACCGGCCCGCGAAGTCGACGACCGGCTCCGTGAACAGTCGGCGCAGCAGCTGGATCTGCTCTTCCTCCCGTGCTCCCCGTGTACGGAAGTCCTGTCCGAGCGCGTCGTACTCCACCGGGTTCCAGCCGATGCCGACACCCAGTCGGAGCCTGCCCCCCGACAGGAGATCGACGTCGGCAGCCTGCCGTGCGACGAGCGCAGTCTGGCGCTGCGGCAGGATGAGGATCCCGGTTGCAAAACTGATTCGCCTGGTGATCGCAGCCAGGTGGGCAAACATCACGAATGGATCGTGAAAAGGATCGTGTTCGGTGTACGGCCCCGTCAGCGGCGGAGTCCGATCAGCATGCACGGCACCCAGCACGTGGTCATACGCGAACAGGTGGTCGAAGCCCAGGTCCTCGGTCGCCTTTCCGATCCGCCGAACGGCCTCCGGATCGCCGCGAAGCTCGGTCTGCGGATACACGACGCCGATCGCAAGGCCCGCACTCACGTCAGTAGCGACCTCCCTCCGGCGCGGGAATCGCATCGAGCTCGGCGACGTCAGCGGCGGTCAAATGGATGTCCGCAGCACCGGCGTTGTCCTCGAGGTACTTCGGGGTCTTCGTTCCGGGAATGGGAACGACGTACCGCCCCTGCGACAGCACCCACGCGAGCGCCACCTGCGCCGGCGTGGCACCGACGCGATCCGCGACCTGCCGGACGGTGCCGACGATTGCAAGATTGGCGCGCAGCGCGTCCTGCTGAAAGCGCGGCAGATGACGCCGAAAGTCATCCTGCGGCAGATCATCGAACGACGCGAAGCGGCCCGCGAGGAAACCGCGTCCCAGCGGGGAGAACGGCAGAAACGCGATGCCCTGCGCCTCGCAGTACGGCAGCACGCCCGCAAGGACATCGCGCGTCCACAACGAGAGCTCTGATTGCACCGACGCAACCGGATGCACCGCCTGCGCGCGGCGGATCTCATCGACGGAGACCTCGGACAGCCCAATGGCACGTGCCTTGCCGGCGGCCACGGTCTCTGCCATCGCTCCCCACGTCTCCTCGATCGGTACTTCCGTGTCGACGCGGTGGAGCTGGTAGAGGTCCACGTGGCCTGTACCGAGCCGGCGGAGGCTGCCATCGATCAACTCACGCACATGCTCGGGCCTGCCGTTGCGGCCCGCGCCGGGCGACGCGGTTGTGGTGCCACTGATGAGCGGCGCGTCTCCCATGACGAGGCCAACTTTGGTTGCGAGCACTGCGCGCTCGCGGTACCCACCGCCGAGCGCCTCGCCGACCAGCTCCTCGTTGGTGTACGGACCGTACGCGTCGGCCGTGTCGATCAACGTCATGCCGAGTTCGAGCGCCCGGTGGATCACGGCGATCGACGTGGGGTCGTCCCGCGGCGTCTCCAGGTCGTACGACGCCGTCATGCCCATGCAGCCCAGGCCGATGACGCCGACTGCGGGCCCGGTGCCCCCCAGGGTGGTGATTCTCATGCGTCGCTCGTCCCTTCGACCGACCTCGACGCGCCGTACTCGTCGTCGGTCACGTGTGAGCCCCATGTGGCGCTGTTCCCCGTCTCATCGACTTCCACGAGCGAGAGGTGCGTCATGAACCGGCCCGGCGATGCACCATGCCAGTGGTCCTCGCCGGGCGCGAAAAACACCCGGTCGCCGGGGCGGACGACGGACACATCATCAGCGCGGCTGCCGACGCGTCCGATCCCCTCCGTGACATAGATGGTCTGGCCATTAGGGTGTGTGTGCCAGGCCGTTCGAGCACCCGGCGCGAAATGCACGCTGCTGGCATTCACGCGAGAGCCGCCCGACGGAACCGCGATCGCATCGACATACACATTGCCGGTGAACCAGTCGGCCGGACCCTTCGTGGTGTCAGTGGCGTTTCTTGTGATGTCCATGTCCGCCTTCTCCTGTCAGCACCCGTCACGATACGAGGTTGTCCATGCAGGTCGACGAGCCACCTTCGGGTGGGCGACCGGGTGCGTCTGGCGCATACTGCTGCGCCGTAGAGGTTGAGGCTCGCTGACGTCGGGGGGACGGCAGTGAGAAACACAGGGGGCGAGCCGTGGTGTGCAGGAATTTGGGTCGCTGTGGCGTTGTCGCCATCGCGCTTGCCGGATTCACGTTCGCGACGCCGATGACTGCACGCGGCGCAACGGACGCGCCGATCAGCGGTGGCTTCAGTGCAACGCAAACGGCATCCAACGCCAAACCAATCCAGCTCATCACGGGAACCGATGGGCAGGTCTGGTTCCTCACCGCAACCTCGGAGCTCGGGACCATCGCGGCGAGCGGTCAGGCGACCCTCAGCGGAGTGACCTTCCCGCATGGATCGCAACCCGCCCAGCTCGTCAGCGCAGGTCCCGAGGGTGAGTGGGCCTTCGCGAATGACGTGACCGCGGACGGTGGCGGATGCGTTGTCGCCCTGGCCGGTCCCGGCGGTGGTCACCTGCTCCAGCGGATTCTCCATCACCCCGTCGATCCAACCTGCAACGGCGGCGCGCGCGACAACGCCGGCGACCTTTGGGTGTCGGTCGTCGGCAGCGGGTCGAGCGCCATGTCCGAGATCAGCCCGGCCGGCGTCGTGACGCCTGTTCGGCCGCCGCTCACTGCGGCACGCCCGACATCGGTCGCGCTCGGCAGTGACGGGGCGATCTGGGCGCTCGAGCGCGCCGACGACTACGGCCGGTTCGTACCCGGCGGCGCCGCCACAACGGTGCCGATCCAGGGAGGCGCAACGCCGCCGATTCCGGGGTCGCCCTTCTACGGCATCCGCTTCACCAACGCAACCTTGCTCGCACGGCCCGACGGAACGTTCTGGGTCATCGGGGGTAACGTGGGGCTCTCGTCGCCGGGACAGTGGTTCATCCGGTTCTTCCTCGAGGCCACCGCCTCGGAGAGCGCGGTCACCCCAGACGGCGCCCTCTGGAGCGTCGCCGACGCGAGTTCTGGCGCGCCCGCGCGCATGCACCGCATCGATCAATGGGGTGTCAGCGATCACAGCGGTGCGCTCCCGGCAAGCCCGCGAAACGGCGCCGCTCTCACCGCAACGGGGCCGATCACGGCGTCCCTCGACGGATCGCTGTGGTTCATCGCCAGCGATGGTGGTGCTGACTTCGTTGTCCACTACACGCCATCCGCGATCCCCTCGGAATCGGTCTGGACGGGCGGTGCCGGCGACGGCAAATGGTCGAGCGCCTCGAACTGGCTGTCCGGGATGGTCCCGAAGAGCGGCTCGGTCGTCGTGCTTCGGGGGACTGGGGCGATCACCGATGACCTCCCCGGCCTCCAGCTCCAGGAAATCCTCGATTACGGTTCCGTCCAGCTGTCCGGCGATGCACTCTCCGTCGGCATCGACGGCATCCAGGTCACCGGCGCGAACACGAACTTCGTCATCAATGACCCCATCTCGACGGCCGCAGGAACGGTGCTCGCGCTCCGTCCCGATCCGCAGACGACGTTGACCGTCAACGGCGTGATCAGTGGTGGCGGCGGCCTGAACGCCGGCGGCGTCGATCTCGAGCGCGATTCACAGCTCGGCCTCGTCCTGCTGACCGCAAACAACACGTACACCGGACCCACGACGGTGATGAGCGGTCCGCTCCGCGTCGATGGGCATCAGCCTGCGAGCGCGATCAACGTCGAGGCGTTCGGCGTGCTGACCGGCGGCGGGACGACGGGCGCCGTCGAAGTGGCTGCGTTCGGCTCGATCGACTTCGCTGACGAGTCGGAGTTCTACGGTCACTGCCCGCAGACGCTGACCGTGGACGGCAACGTCGTCTTCGACAACGACTCGAGTTATTTCACTGCACTGAAGACCTGCGGCGCGCCGGCGACACAGACGGTCGGAACGGTGCTGGCAACAGGAACCGTGTCGCTGTCCGGCACCGTCGACTTCCTCCTCGAGCTCAGCGGTGACAAGCCGCAGGTAGCCTGCCTGCTGGCGTCGGACGGTGCCTTCCACGGAAAGTTCTTCGAATTCGGCGAGGGCTCATCCCAACCCGATCCTTCGGGAGGCAAGGCTGTTTTCTCCTACGTCAAGCCAGGTGGTGCCGGCTGCTTCCCGAACGCGTTCACGGTCACGACTGGAGTGCACTGACCGGCCCAGCCGCGTGTCCTGAGCGTTAGCTATTGACATTAGCCTTTGGGCTATGTACAGTAGTCTCTCATGAACGCCAACACCGCCGTCCGCGTCGCGAGCACCGCATATCTCACCCGCCCAGAGGGCCGGGTCGCCTACGACATCGAGGGCCACGGCCCGCTCGTGGTGCTCGTCCCCGGGATGGGCGACCTGCGCACCACCTATCGCTTCCTGGCGCCGGCACTGCGCGCGGCAGGCTACCGCGTCGCCTGCATGGATCTCCGCGGCCACGGGGAGAGCGACGTGACATTCGCGTCGTACGGAGACGTCGAGACCTCCGCCGACATCGTCGCGCTCGTGGAGGAGCTCGGTGGACCCGCGGTCATCGTCGGCAACTCGATGGGCGCCGGTTCGGCGGTGATTGCAGCGGCGACCCGACCCGAGCTGGTGCGCGGCCTTGTCCTTGTCGGACCGTTCGTCCGCAACGGAGAGATCAGCGCGCTACAGCGCGTGTTGTTCCAGATCGCAATGGCGCCACCATGGGCCGCGATGGTCTGGAAGTCCTACCTCCCCAAGCTGTACGCGGGCCGGATGCCCGACGACTTCGAGGGCTATCGCCGCCAGGTGGTTGCGAATCTCCGCCGGCCCGGATATGCCAAGGCATTCTCGCGGACGACGCACACCAGTCACGACCCGGCGGAAGCACAGCTGGGACATGTTGCTGCGCCGGCGATGGTCGTGATGGGCGAGCAGGATCCGGATTTCCCCGACCAGAAAGCCGAAGCGGCGTGGATCGGCGAAGCGCTGCACGCCGAGGTCGTCATGGTCGCGGACGCCGGACACTACCCGCAGTCGCAGCAGGCGGACATCACGAACGACGCCATCCTTCGCTTCTGCGGCTCGCTCGACCCGCGTGCCTAGAGCGGGGCTCACCGAGACGGCGGTCGTCGAGGAGGCGGAGCGCCTCGCCGATGAGGTCGGTCTCGCCAACCTCACGCTCGCGGCGCTCGCGCAACGCCTCGGCGTCCGTCAACCGTCGCTCTACAAGCACATCGCGGGCATGGAAGCCCTGCAGCGCAGCATCACCATCCGCGCCAAGCAGGAGCTCGCGGGAGTCCTCGGCCGTGCAGCTGTCGGCCGCTCTTGCGGCGACGCGGTGACGTCGACGGCGCATGCCTACCGTGCATGGGCACTGGAGCATCCGGGACGTTATGCGTCGGTACAACGCGCCCCGTCACCGGGGGACGCCGACGACGAATCGGCGAGCGCGAACATCGTCCAGGTTGCGCTCGACGTCATGGCGGGCTTCGAGTTGCACGACGACGATGCCGTCGACGCCATTCGCGCGTATCGCGCTGCGTTGCACGGATTCGTCGGACTGGAAACGGGCGGCGGGTTCGGACTGCCGGTGAGCATCGACCGAAGCTTTGATCGAACTCGTCGCCGGTCTCGATGCTGCGTTCAAGTCGTGGCGGCAGACACGGCCCTGACCACGAATCGCCACGCAACGAAGCGTGGACAATGGCGCGGTGGCTCAGCCCCCGAAGGCACGTGACCTGCGTTCGGTGATCGGAGTCTTCGCACCACTCGGGTGGCGCGCCATCGGCGGCCCGGCCGCACACGTCGCGCTCATGGAACGCGAGGTGGTGCGCAAGCGCCGCTGGCTCGATCGCGGCGAGTTCGGACGGCTCTTCGCTGCCTGCAATCTCATGCCCGGGCCGGGCTCGACTCAACTTGCGCTCCTGCTCGGCCTGCGACGCTCCGGCATCGCCGGAATGCTCACAGCGGCACTCTTCTTCATCGGACCGGCCGTTCTCATCATGCTCGGGCTCGGCGAGCTGTACCGGCACTTCGGCGCGAGTCACCAGGTGCAGCTCGTGCTGCTCGGGATGGACGCCGCCGTCGTCGGGATCGTCGCACAGGCGGCAACCGCGCTCGCGAACCTTGGTCGACGCGGCGTGATCGGAACTGCGATCGCCGTTGCGGCGTTGGTGGCCGGCATTGTCGGCGTGACACCAATTGCGGTGTTGGCCGCCGCTGGCGTTGTCGCCTACGCAGTCTGGGCGGTGCGCAGTGCGCGCAGTGGTGTTGTGCGCGACCCCGGGCACCTCGCATCCGCGTTTCCCTGGCTCGCGACCGTCCAGCTTCCAGCGATGACAGCGGGACTGCTGCCGCTCGGATTGACGTTTCTCAAGATCGGCGCAGTCGCGTTTGGCAGCGGCTACGTCCTGCTCCCATTGCTGCACGCGGATTTCGTCGGTGGCGCGTTCCACCTGACCGAGCGCCAGGTCGCCGACGGGTTCGCTCTTTCACAGGTGACTCCCGGCCCGGTGTTCGCCGTCTCCGCGTTCCTCGGTGTGCAGATCGCCGGAATACCAGGCGGCATCCTCGCGGCGTTCGCGATCTTTGCGCCGTCGTTCGTCTTCGCGCCGCTGGTGAGTGTGGTGATGCGGGTGACCGAGGCCCATCCGGCGCTGCGCGCGGCACTCGACGGCGTCGTGACAGCGGCGGTCGGGCTGATCGCGTCCGCGTGCGTGACGCTCGCCCGCGCCGCGTTTGTGAGTCCGTTCGAAGTTGCGATTGCAGTCGCGGTGTTCGCGATGTTGTGGCGATGGCCGCGTTCGCAGCCGCTCGCCGTACTGGCCGGACTGGTTGGCGGCCTGGCGATCCTCGCGACGTCACATTGATAGGCCATTCGCGCGCTCGCAGATATAGCCACTTTGCTCCGATTTTTGTGCACCCTTTGCGCACGGCACGGGACCCGGTACGCGCGAGTCATGATGCTCACCGAATACCGGCCGAGTAACGCTCGCACGTACTATCGGTCGGCAACTCGTGACGGCGTCCGTCCCGAGGAGTATCGGGTGTTGGAGGAACGAGCGATGGGGGTAACCGCAATGCGCAGGATTTTCTATGGCGCGATCATCGGTATGACCGGCATGGCGCTCGCAGCGCCGTTCTCGAGCGTCGCGGCCGGCGCGGCGTCGACGGTCAGGGTGTACGCACCCGCCACGGTCGGTGTCGTGGCGCCGACGACAGGCCCGGAGGCGCCCGCCGCCGCAAGCCAGACGAGCAACCACACGCAGCGTGGCGCGCGTTCCGCAAGCACGTCGACAAGCAGCGCTCCTGCTGTCGTCGCGACAACAGCGTCGGCCGCGGCGACATCGGTCGCCTCGTCCGTGCTCAGTAACTTCAACGGAACGAGCAGCAACGACAGCCGCAAGACGAACTTCAACCAGGAGTTCGAGCCGCCGGACCAGGGGCTGTGCGTCGGCAACGGCTACGTCATGGAGCCAGTCAACTCGGCGTACCGGATCTTCAAGACCAACGGCAAGACGCTCGAGGGGCCGATCAACGTCAACGATCTCTTCGACCAGGGGTCGACGCAGTTCACGAGCGATCCACGGTGCTACTACGACCCCACCACGAACACGTGGTTCGCCACTATCCTCTACCTCAGCGGCGGCGAGGCTGTGGACGGCAAGTCGTCCCAGTTGGACATCGCCGTGAACAGCTCGGGCAACCCCGAGAACATCTGGACGCAGTACGAGGTCGACACCACCAACGCCGGCGGCAACAGTTGCCCGTGCTTCGGTGATCAGCCGACACTCGGGATCGACCAGGACAACCTCTACGTCACGACCAACGAGTTCTCGATCCTTGGCCCGCAATTCAACGGCGCGCAGGTGTATGCCTTCTCTAAGAAGGACCTCGTCGCGGGTGTGCCTGCTCACTTCGCCCACTTCGGCAACCTGCATATCGGCGGGACCCTCGCCGCATCGGTGCAGCCGGCGATCAGCACGGGAAGCCCGAGCGCCGAGTTCTTCCTGAGCACGCAGAGACTCGCAGGCGGGCGACAAGGACGGCCCGAACGGTGGCGGCTCGCCGATCGGTGTCTGGGCGATGACCAACAGGACGGCCTTGCAAAGTGGTCACTCGCCGGTGCTGTCGAGCACGTTGATCACGGCCGAGACGTACGGCCAGCCCCCCGCTGCCGCTCAGAAGGGCGCAACGAGCACCATCGACTCGGGTGACGATCGCATGCAGCAGACGCAGTACATCAATGGGTCGCTCTGGGGTGAGGTCACGAGCTCGGTATCGATCGCAGGCGACTCGACCGTTCGCGCGGGAGCTGCCTGGTTCAGCGTGCATCCGACCATCAGCAACAACCACATCGGCGCCTCGCCAATTCAGCGCCAGGGATACGTGGTGATGGCTGGTAACAACGTGATCTACCCGGCCATCCAGCAGCTGCCCTCGGGCGGTGCTGCCATGGTCTTCACGGTGACCGGTGCCGACCACTTCCCGAGCGCCGCGTACGCGGTCCTCGGCGCGGGGCAGTCCAACTTCGGAGCAATTCATATCGTCGCCAACGGCACAGGGCACTACGCAGTCGAACTCGACGCGTTGGGGCGACTACTCCTGGGCCGTGATCGATCCATCCGGGAACGGCGTGTGGCTGGCCACCGAGTACGTGCCAGCGCTCGCAAGCCAGACACCGGATCGGGAGAGCAACTGGGGCACGCGCGTCTTCGAGGTCTCCGTCGGATAGGCGCATCGCCCGTCATCCATAGCAGCAGCGGCTCACGCGCCCGCCCGGGGCGCGTGAGCCATCTGCGCTGCTTGGAGGGCCGCCGGTCGGTGCTTCGGGACTCGTAAGGTGCTCGCATGCCACGCGCAACACCGAAACGCAACCGAGCCCCTGCGACGAAAACACCTCCGGCCTTCTCGCGCGACCCGAAGATCGAAGCACTGACCAAGTCGTGCACGCGCTTCCTGCACAACCACGGGCGCCGGACCGCAGCTGACCTGCTTGCGACGATCCCTGGCGACAGCGCGATGGACTACTACGGGATCGGCGGCGTCGTCAGCGAGCTGGAGCAGGAGGTCGCCTCCCTCCTCGGCAAGGAAGCGGCACTGTTTCTCCCGACCGGGACCATGGCGCAACAAGCGACGCTTCGCGTTCACGCGGACCGCAGAAGCAGCCGCAGCATCGTCTTTCACCCCATGTGCCACATGGAGACCAACGAGGAACGCGCCTATCAGCGCCTGCACGGCCTTTTCGGCATCCCGATCGGCCCACGCGACGAACCGCTTTCCACTGCGAGCCTCGCCGAGATCCACGAGCCCATCGCCGCATTGTTGCTCGAGCTGCCGCAGCGAGGGCTGGGCGGGACACTGCCAACGTGGCACGAGCTCGTTGCGCAGGGGAGGTGGGCACGCGAACGCGGTGCGGCTGTCCACCTCGACGGTGCACGCCTTTGGGATGCGTCGCCGTACTACGCCAAAGCGCACAACAAATCGATGCGGGACATCGCCGCACTGTTCGATACCGTGTACGTGTCGTTCTACAAAGGCCTCGGCGGTATCGCGGGGTGCTGCGTCGCCGGCGATGCCGACGTCATCGAGGAGCTCTCGGTGTGGCGGACGCGGCATGGCGGCCGCATGATCATGCTCTGGCCGTACGCGGCATCGGCGCTGACCGTGCTTCGCTCGCGGCTGCCGTTGATGCCGCGCTACTACCGGCACGCGCAGGCGATCGCGCGCGCGGTTCGCGACATCCCGGGCGTGGAAGTCCTTCCCGATCCCGTCCAGAGTCCGGTGATGCACATCCGTTTCGCGGTCAGCCTCGACGACCTGCAGAAGCGGATCGTCGCCATCGCGAAGTCCGAGAAGATCTGGACGTTCTCACGACCCTGGGCGTCCGAGGGACCGCGCCTGCAGCGCTTCGAGTTGCACGTCGGGGATGCGACCCTCGAGCTCTCCCCTCAGGAGATCCGCGGCCTGTTCGGGCGCCTCGCCGGACAGCCGAGCCGCAATAACGCCGCTGAAAGGTAGCGGGACTAGCCTCGTCGCGTGCCTGATCTACGGGGTCCAACCTGGAGTCGGCGAGACTTTCTGACGGTGACGGGAACCGTCGCGTTGACCGCGGTCGCGATGACGCTGCCGGGCTGCTCCAGCATCGTCACCGCACCCAAACGAAAGGCCGCGGTTCCTGCCCGCCGCACCTTCCGATCACGGCCGGGGCTGATGCCGCCAAACGTCGTCGTCACCACGCCGGCGCACGATGTTTCGCCTGGCTATGTCTTCGTTGCGCCGACCACGCCGCTGATCGTCGACAACGCGGGCGAGCCCGTGTGGTTCGGTGGCGGGCTGAACAGCGTGACGTGCTTCTGCACACAGACGTACAGGAATCGGCCGGTGCTCACCTGGTGGGAGGGGATGGTGGTTGCCGGACACGGAGTTGGGGCGTACGTGATCGCGGACGACACGTACACCGTGATTCAGCGCGTCACCGCCGGCAATGGCTATCAGGGCGACCTTCACGAGTTCCTCCTCACACCACAGGACACGGCGCTTGTCACGGCCTACGCGTCGGTTCCATCCGACCTCTCCCCGATCGGCGGACCAGCAGACGGACACATTCTCGATAGCGTCGTCCAGGAGATCGATGTGGCCACTGGACGCGTTCTGTTCGAATGGCATAGCCGCGATCACGTCGCGATAACGGAGACCCATACACCGGTGGGCACCGGAGGAACATCGGCCGCTCCCTTCGACTATTTTCACGTCAACTCGATCGCCGTCGACACCGACGGCAATCTCATCGTTTCAGGACGCGGGACGTGGGCCGCCTACAAGATCGACCGCAACACTGGTGCGGTGATCTGGCGTCTCGGGGGTAAGCACAGCGATTTCGCGATGGGGAACGGCACCAATTTCGAGTGGCAACACGATGTCCGTCGCCAGGCGGACGGGACCATCACGCTGTTCGACGATGCGGCGTCGCCGAAAGAGGAAACGCAGACGCGCGGTCTCGTGCTCGCTGTTGACGAGAGCGCGGAAAGAGTCACGCTCCTCCGTCAGTACACCCATCCGTCGAAGCTCCTCGTTCCCTTCGAGGGCAACCTGCAGGTGCTGCCCAACGGCAACGTCTTCATGGGATTCGGTGGGCTTCCGTACTTCTCGGAGTTCTCGGAGCAGGGGCGCCTCCTCTTCGACGCTCACTTCGCCAGCAGCGCCTTCACGTCATACCGAGCCTTCCGCCAACCCTGGGTGGCTCGCCCGGTCGACAAGCCCGCTGTCGTTGCCGATGCAAGCGACCGAACGGTCACGGTGTACGCGAGTTGGAACGGCGCAACCGAGGTGGCGTCCTGGCAGGTGCTGGGAGGAGCAGACGCCGGGAGTTCTCAGCCCCGTCGGAGCGATGCCACGTCAAGGTTTTGAGTCGTCAACGAAGCTGGAGACCCGACCGGCGTATGTGGCGGTCCGAGCACTGGATGTCTCCGGCAACGTGCTCGGCACATCAGTGCCCGTTGCCGTCTGAGGCTGCGAGAACCTTAGATTGCCGGCGCGGGCGTTGCCGAGGGCGTCGGACTCGTCGCGCCCGCCCCGCCACTGCCGTAGCCGCCGGGGGGTGTCGCCGTGGTGAGCGATGACCAGGCGACCACGCCCGACGGAGCGGTCACCGTCGGCGCGGTGCCCCATTCGCTGAAGGTCGTGGTACTCGTGATCGCGGAGCCGCTGACCGTGAAGCTCGACGAGTAGTCGACCGGAATGTTCGACGTAGGCGCGACATCCATTTGTGCTGTCTCGGCCGGGGCATCCTGCGACGCGGGAATGTTGCCGAGGATCCGCGTTGCGGCTGTCCCGGCGGTCGTCGTCACCTGCGTGGTCGACACAGGAACAAACTGCACCTCCGCGACCTGGTCGGTCACCGTGATCCCAGGCTGGAGGATGGAGTACGGCCCATTGCCGGTCACTACGGACACCCACTTGTTCTGCAGGGCGGTGGCATCCGCCTTGATGACGCCGAGCTGATCCTCCACGGCTGCTGTGTTCCCCTCGAAATACACGATGCCGCTCACGAGCAGGAGCGTGAACTTCTCCGCTCCATAAGAGGCCGTGAAGGTGATGTCCTGACGGCCGCCGGACACACCCGCGTCACCGGTGATCGTTTCGGGTTCCGGGCCATTCGAGGTGTTCACATAGTGGAAGCCCGCCGCCGCGCGCATCGTCGCAAGTGACTTTTGATACAGCGACAGCGCGGCCGAAGGTGGCGCGTTCGTCGGCAGCGCCGTGGGAGCCCCACCGCCGGAAGGCGTGTCGGTGTGGGCGCGGGTCAGAAACGCGACAGCGACGCCGCCGATAGCGCCGATGAGGATGGTCGCTGCGATCGCGGCGCCCAGACCAAGCGCCCTGGAACTGCGTTTTGGCGGCGTCGCAGGCGGCATCGACGGCCAGGCCGGTGGCTGCGGCGGATATGCCCAGTTGTCAAAGCTGTTGCCCGGAGGGCGGTTATCGCTCATAGATCACCATCGTGCAACGCGCGTCCTTTCTGTTGGCTTGCGCGTCAGTGCGGGCCGATCCGGAGGACCACCTTGCCGGTGACGCGCCGTTCGAGAAGGTCACGCGCGAGAGCACCGGCTCTCGCCCAGTCCGCCTCGACGTCGATGTGTATCTTCAGCACGCCCGACGCGACCAGCGCGCAGAGCGCCGACAGATCCGACGCCGCGCTCTGAGTGTGCGGCAGCTCATCGAAAAGCAGCAGCGAGCGCAGCGTCGCACCGAGATGCGCACCAAACCAGCGCGGGCCGAGCGCTGCCGGATCCATGAGCGTGGACGCGTAGGAGACGACAAGACCGTGCGGTGCCACCACCTCGAGGCAGCGAGTCAGCACCGCGCCGCCGACGCCGTCGAGGATGTGGTCGTACGGACCCTCCGCGTCGGCGATGTCGCGAATCACGTGATGACACGATGCCGCGGCGCCCGCGTCCGCCGCCGGGTTGCGGATAAGTCCGGTCACCGTCATCTGGACGCTGCGCGCGAGTTGCACGGCAAGGTGCCCGACGCCGCCCGAGGCGCCGGTCACGAGCACGCGCTTGCCGGCAGGGAATCCGCCCAGCGAGAGCGCACGGAACGCGGTCATGCCCGCCACGGGAAGACACGCGGCCTGCGCGGGTGTGACCCCGTCCGGGACGACCGCGAGATAGTCGGCCGGCACGGCGACCAACTCACCCCACCCGCCGGTGTTCATCAGCCCGACCACAGTGGCTCCGGCGGGCGGCCCAACGCCGTTTCCGGCCGCACGCTCGACGACGCCAACAACGTCCCAGCCCGGCCGCTGTCCCTTCGGGGCGGCAGCACTGCGAACGATTTCGCCACGGTTGAGGCTCGTCGTCGACACGCGGATAAGCGCCTCGGTCGCCGTCGGCTCGGGTTCGGGGACTTCTGTCAGCGTCAGGAGGTCGGCATCGCCGGTCGTTGTGAGGGCAAGCATCAGACGATCACCCTAGCGCAGACGACCCCGGGGATTGCTCAGTCCGGCGAGCCGGGCGCCTCGTTGCTGCCGAGTCCGTCGGGGACGAACCGCGGGTCCGGCTCGAGGACGAGATTCGCGCCGCGGGCGGCTGCCTCAATGAGCGAGGCGAAGTCCTGTTCGCCAAATCCGTGGCCGATGAGGCTCACGACGATCTCGTGCGTGAGTGCAGTCAGTGGGAGCGGCACATTGTGCTGGCGCGCCGCTGCGAGCCCGAGCTCAAGGTCCTTGCGCAGCAGGGTGTTGGTGAAGGTGGGGGTGAAATCGAGGTTCACAAAGGCCGGGGTCTTGTAGCGGCTGAACGTCGACCCGAGGACGCTGTCGTTGATGAAGGCGAGATAGTCGGCGCGCGAGACCCCGCCGCTCTCGGCGAGCACCGTCGTTTCCGCAAGGACCTGCGCCACGACACCGAGGACGAGGTTGTGGCAGATCTTCACGAGCCGCGCGGCCTCCCCGTCGCCAACGTACGAAACACTGCGCCCGAACATCTGGAGATACGGCAGCGCACGGTCGTAGGCATCGCGAGGCCCCGACACTGCGACGCTCAACATGCCGGCGCGCGCCGCCTTGGGATTTCCGCTGACCGGCGCAGCCAGGAGCGCCACGCCGCGTTCGGCGGCCTGCTCACGGATCGCCCTGGAGATGTCCATCGAAACCGTCGACGCGTCCACGACGAGCGCAGGCGCCCGCCCCGGGTCGGCGAGCAGTCCGTGCGGGCCGGTCATGACCGCCTCGAAATCACTCGACCCCGCGACCATGGTGATGACGATGTCGCGATCGGCCAGGTCCGCCGCATGCTCGACGAGGCGGGCGCCGCGCTCGATGAGCGGCTTGGCCTTCGCGGCCGTGCGGTTGTAGACGCTGAGATCACAGCCTCGATCGAGCAGGCGTCCCGCGAGCACTTCGCCCATCCGGCCGACACCGATCCATCCGAGCGTCTCGCCGTTCGGCGCCGCTCCGGTCATCTCCTACTCTCCCGTACGTTGTGCGAACGCATTCTCGGGTTGCGCAAACGATTGCCTAGCATAGCGGCCGGATTTTCTCGGAGTCAATGCACGCCTACTCGGTGCTGAGACTCGATCGGGCGACGCGGCCGGTCGCCACGGCCCCGGGGACGGTCGACTCACGGACGATGAGGTCCGGCGTAAAGCGCACCCGGCGCCCCACCAACTCGCTCTCGAGTTGCTCGAGCAGGAGGCGCACCGCGACCGAGCCGAACTCGTGGATCGGTACGTGCATCGTCGTCAGGCCGGGGCTCAGCCGGCTCGCAAGTGGGATGTCGTTGTAGCCGACAACCGCGAGGTCTTCGGGGATGCGCAGACCGAGCTGGCGGGCGACGCCGATGAGCCCGATGGCGACCATGTCGGTGACCGCGAACACGGCTGTCGGGGGGTTCGGCATCGAGAGGAGTTGCCGAGCAGCGAGTGCACCGCTCTCCTCCGTGTAGCCGGCCTCGATGATCAGCCGCGGGTCCGGGTCGAGACCGGCGATCGTGTGCGCTGCCACGAAACCGCGCCGCCGCAGGATGCCGGTGCTCACCGTCGGCTTGCCCGACAGGTGGCCGATTCGCGTGTGCCCGAGGTCGATCAGATGCGCGGTGGCGAGCTGGCCGCCGAGGAGATCGTCCGACCCGACGAACGGATCCTCCCCCTCATCGCTGAATCGGTTGACCAGCACGTACGGGCCTCGCTGCCTGCGGAGCTCGCGGACGCTGGGATCCTTGAGGAAGCTGCTTGCGACGATCACGCCATCGACCCGGCGCGCCTGGAGGCTCTGGAGATGCGAGCGCTGACGGTCCGGGAGTCCGTCAGTGTTGCAGAGCAGGACGTTGAAGCCGCGCGGTGACGCGGCGTCCTCCACCCCGCGAAAGAGCGCGGCGAAGAACGGGTTGGTGATGTCGGGGATGACGACGGCGAGCACCTTGGTCTGGCGTAGCTTCAGACCGCGTGCGATCCCGTTGGGCTGGTAGCCAGTCTCGCGGAGGAGCTCCTCGATGCGCTGGCGGGTGTCGGCGGCGATGCGCAGGCTCGGGTCGTTGTTGGCCACACGCGAGATCGTCGACGGGTGGACGTTGGCCCGCATCGCCAACTCCTTGAGCGTCACCTGCATCTGTTAACCCTTGACATTCGTTTCCGCTGGGTCCTAAGGTAGCGCAATCGTTTGTTCATCCGTTCACCGGGTACACAGCTCGCCACCAGCGAGCGGGGGACGAGTCATGCGGAAGCCTCTGTCAGTGGCCGTGACCGGGATCGTCTCAGTTGGCTGGGTGGGTCTGGCGGCGTGCGGCAGCACGAGCAACAGCGGAACGCCGGCGGCGAGCGCGCCGATCACCATCGGAGTATCGGTCTCACTGACAGGTGACTTCTCCGGCGATGGCAAGGCCCTCGTCCAGGGCTACAACCTCTGGGCGCAGGACGAGAATGCCAAGGGCGGTCTGCTCGGACATCACGTGACCATGAAGTATGTCGATGACGCGAGCAGCACCACACAGGTGGTGACCAACTACCAGAACCTCATCACGCAGGACAAGGTCGCACTCGTGTTCGGACCGTTCAGCAGCCTGTTGACGATCCCCGCGTCGACGGTCACCAATCGGTTCGGCTACGCATTCCCCGAGCCCGCGGGTGGCGGTCCGAGCGTCTTCAGCCGCACACCACCGATCCACTCGCTCTTCTTCGTCCAGCCGGCGCCGGTCGAGGACAATCTCGTGAGCTTCACGCAGTGGGTGCTCTCACTCCCCGCCGCCGAGCGTCCGGCGACGGCCGCCTACTCCACCGAGGATGACCCGTTCACGCAGCCGCAGGTCGACAAGGCGCGCGCCCTGCTCGAAGCCGGTGGCATCAAGACCTTGTCCTACAAGGTGTATCCGGCCGAGACGACCGACTTCGGGCCGCTCGCGCAGCAGGTGATTCAGGCAAACGCGGACATCGTCATCCTCGGCACGCAGGAGCCCGACGGGATCGCGTTCATCAAGGCGTTCCAGCAGCAGCACTACAACCCCAAGGCGCTCATCGAGACCGCCGGACCCGACCAGGGCAGCGACTTCTCCAACCAGGTGGGTGTTGCGAACACTGAGGGCGTGATGGTGCCGGCCGGATGGTGGTCGAGCGCCAAGACGCCTGACAACGCGACATTCGTGAGCGAGTTCGTCGCGAAGTACGGTGGCACGCCTGCCGACATCCCTTCGGACGCGGCCGAGGCGTACAGCGTCGGCGAGGTTGTCGACCAGGCCGCGCAGAAGGCGCACAGCATCGCCAACTCGGCGCTGATCACCGCCCTGCACAGCGGCACGTTCCAGACCGTGCAAGGCTCGATCGCGTTCGACTCGCTCGGACGGCCGAACGGAGCAAGCTTCCTCGTGCAGTGGCAGAACGGCACCACCGTGCCCGTGTATCCGCCCTCCGCCGCGGTCGCCCAACCGGAGTACCCCAAGCCCGACTTCTCCGGGTGACCCGAGGGCGGGGGCCGAGATGACCCTGATCCTGGAAGCGGTCATCTTCGGTGTCCTCACCGGGGGCGTCTATGCGCTCATGGCCTCGGGACTCACGCTGATCTTCGGGGTGATGCGGATCATCAACGTCGGGCACGGCGCGCTCGTCGTCCTCGGCGCGTATCTCAGCTACGCCCTCCTCCAGTCCGGCGCGCACATCGATCCGTTCGTGAGCCTCCTGATCACCATGCCGGCGATGTTCCTCCTCGGCGTGGTGCTCCAGGTCGCCTTCATCCGTCCTCTCAAAGACGATCGCGAGGCGCTGTCCGTGCTCGTGACCTACGCGGTCGCGCTCGGTATCGAAGGCCTGCTCGGATTCATCTTCACGAATAACTTCGTCCAGCTGAACGCCTGGTACGAGACGGCGTCCTTCGCGGTCTTCGGATTCCACATCGCCTACGTCTACGTGTTCGGATTCGGCCTCTGCGTGGCCATCCTCGGCGCGATGTTCCTGCTGCTGTACTGGACGTCGTTCGGCGCCGCGATCCGCGCCACCATGCTGAACCGGACCGCGGCGCAACTGGTCGGAGTCAACGTCGACCAAGTCTCAGCGGTCGCGTTCGGCATCGGTGTGGCGACTGCCGCGGCGGGCGGCGTCGTGTTCGGGTTGACCAACTCGTTCGACCCCGGCAGCCACTATGACCTCATTTCGCGGCTGCTCACCATCATCGTGCTCGGCGGCCTCGGCAGCCTCCGTGGCGCGATCATCGGTGCGGTCGTGATGCTCATCGTCGAGGACGTTGCGGCTGTGGTCATCTCGCCGGTGTGGGCAAGCTTTGCGTTCTTTGCGATTCTCGTTGTGGTCCTCGTCGTGCGCCCGCAGGGCCTGTACGGCATCCGCGTCCGCGAGCGCATATGACACGACTGGTGACCCGCGCCCCAGTGAAGTTCGGCGCACTTGCTGTCGCCATCGTCCTGGCATTGCTGGTGCCCGTGTTCGCCGCGGATCCCGCAACGACGAACATCGCTGTTTTCACCGCGATGTACGTCGGCCTTGCGACAGCATGGAACATCATGGGCGGCTACACCGGCTACATCTCACTCGGCCACGCCGCGTTCTTTGGATTCGGTGCGTACGCCTTCGGGCTCGTCCTTGCGCACCTTGGAGTCGCCGGCGGGTACGAGCCCTTCCTGTTCGTCCCCGTGGCAGGCGTCCTCACCGCGTTCCTTGCCGTCGCCCTCGGATGGATTGCGTTGCGGACGCGCGCCGCGACGTTCGTGATCGTGACCATCGCGATGATGTTCATGGTCCAGCTCCTCGCGGAGAACCTCGTTGGGCTCACCGGCGGCGGCGCCGGATTGAGCTTTCCCGTGCCGCCGTGGAGCGGTGACTTCTACAACACGCCCTTCTACTACGCGATGCTGCTCATGGCGCTCGTCGCCCTTGCCATCTCCTGGTGGATCCGGCGCTCGAAGTTCGGCCTGGGTCTCCTCGCCATCCGCGACGACGAGGACAAGGCACTCGCCGTCGGTGTGCCTGCACATGCGTACAAGCTCACCGCGTTCATCGTCAGTGCCGCGCTCGTCGGGATGATCGGCGCCCTCTACGGCTACTACGTGACCTACATCTACCCACAGTTCGCGATCGATCCGCTGGTCGGTCTCTCCATCGTCCTGATGGTGTTTCTCGGTGGGCTCGGCACGCTGTGGGGGCCCGTGCTCGGGGCGCTCATCCTCGAGCCTGCGCAGCTGTGGCTCGCATACAACTTCGGTGCGAGCGGCCTCTACCTCGTCTTCTACGCCGCAGTGTTTCTTGTGGTGATCATCCTCATGCCGCGGGGGATCGTGCCCTCGGTGCTTTCGCTCGATGAGTTCGCGTCAGCAACCGCCGAGCAGTCGGCCCGTCCGACGCGCCCGGATCCGCGCCCGACACGCGCGCCATCGCGGAGCCATCGCCATGAGCATGCTCGAGGTGGAGAACCTGTCCAAGCGATTCGGCGGTGTCACTGCCGTGGATGCGTGCTCGCTATCGCTGCAGCCGGGGCGGATCACCGGCCTCATCGGCCCCAACGGCTCCGGAAAGACGACCGTCTTCAACCTCATCACGGGCTTCATCCCCAAGGACTCCGGGGAGGTGCGTTTCAACGGCCAGTCGCTGGCGAACTTCGGCCCGGACCGGATCTACGCGCTTGGCATCGGACGGACGTTCCAACTGGCGCGCATCTTTCCGCGGCTGACCGCGCTCGAGAACATGCTCGTTCCCATGCGCCGCGAGGGCCTGCGCGGACTCTTCTCCCGTGGGCATCGCCACGATGAGCGCACGCGCGCGATGGACATGCTCGCGTCGATGGACATCGCGCATGTGGCGGGGCTGCTGGGCGGATCACTGTCGTACGGGCAGCGCAAGCTCCTCGAGCTCGCCGCCGTGATGATGGTGAAGCCGCAGCTCGTTCTCCTCGACGAACCGGCGGGCGGTGTCAACCCCGCACTCGTCGAGCGGATCAGCGATCACATTCTCGCGCTCAACGCGCAGGGCGTGTCGTTTCTGCTCGTCGAGCACAACATGCCGTTCGTCATGGGACTCTGCAACGAGGTCGTCGTGCTCCATCGCGGAGCGGTCCTGGCGACGGGCACTCCCGATGAGATTCGCGGCAACCCAGCCGTGCTCGATGCGTACCTGGGCTCGTAGATGACGGCGCTCCTGCAACTCGATCATGTCACTGCCGGCTACGGCGGCGGCGACGTGCTGCACGAGCTCGATCTGGCGGTGGAGCAAGGCGGGATCACCTGCATCGTCGGGCCGAACGGCGCCGGCAAGTCCACCATCCTGCGGCTTGTGAGCGGCCTGCTCCGACCGCGCCTCGGTGGCGTACGGTTCGACGGAGAGTCGTTGACGGGTCTCAGCCCCCGGCAGATTCTCCAACGAGGCGTTGTCCAGGTCCCGCAGGAGCGCAGCCTCTTCCCCACGATGACGGTCTGGGAGAACGTGCGCATGGGCGCGTACATCCTGTCGGACCGCGCGCTCGCCGAGCGCCGGATGCGCACGGTCTGCGAGACGTTCCCGATGGTTGCGGAGCGCCGCCACGAACGCGTCGCCTCCCTCTCCGGCGGGCAGCAGAAGATCATCGAGTTTGCGCGGGCACTCATGCTCGACCCGAAGCTGCTGGTGCTCGATGAGCCGTCCATGGGACTCGACCCCAAGACCCACAGCGTGGTCTTCGACCTGATCCGCGACATGAACAAGGCAGGTCGCACCATCCTGCTCGTCGAGCAGAACGCGCGCTCCGGCCTGGGACTCGCGAGCCACGGTGTCGTGCTCGAGAGTGGACGCGTGCGCCTTGAAGGAACCGGTGTCGACGTCCTCGGCAACGGCGAGATCGGCCGTCTCTTCCTCGGAGCGCCGGCATGAGCGATGCGCTGAACCGCGTGCAGATGGCTGCGCATCACTGGCAGCCGCGCTTCGTCGCCAACGGCATCGACGTCAATGATTTCGAGGACGTCCTCGAGCGCACGACCGAATGGTCGGACTGGGCTCCCAACTGGCGCGCCGTCGGTGCCGCACACGAGGAACGCGGGCGCGAAGCCGAGCGGCAGGGACGTGCGGTGTCCGCCGTCGACGCGTACCAGCGCGCCGCGTGGTGCTACCACCTGGGAAAGTTCCTCTGGTTCGAGGATCCAGCACTCCACGCGGAGCTCCGCGATCGCTCGGTTGCGGTGTACGCGAAGACGCTGGCGCGCCTCGATCCTCCCGCGGAGCGTCTCGAGATCCCCTTCGAGGATCACATCATCCCCGGACACCTGCGCCGTCCCAATGGGGTCAGCAAACCCCCGCTCGTGCTCATCGTTCCCGGTCTCAACTCATCCAAGGAGGAGATGTTCACCACCGAGCACGAGTTCCTGCGTCGCGGTATGGCGACCATGAGCATCGAGGGACCCGGGCAATCGGAGAACTCGGTCCATTTCGCCATTCGCCCCAACTGGGAGACAGTGATCACGCCAGTGCTGGACCATCTCACCGCACTGGGCCTCGACATGACATTCGGGCTCACGGGGTTGATGGGCATCAGCATGGGCGCGATCTACGGGCCTCGCGCGGCAGCGCACGAGCCGCGACTCGCCGCTGTCATCGGTCTCGCCGGGCCGTACAACCTCGGCGAATGCTGGGACGCGCTCAATCCGCTGACGCGTGGTGGCTACATCTTCTACACGAAGTCGGACAGCGATGAGGAGGCGCGCCAGAAGGCGTTCGCGCTGAACCTCGAAGGCGTACTCGAGCGGGTGACACAGCCGCTGCTCGTTATCCACGGCGCGCGGGACCGCCTCTTTCCGCCGGCGCAGGCGGAGCGCATCGCGCGCGAAGCGCCGAACGCAACGCTCCTCATGTATCCGGACGGCAATCACGTGTGCAACAACATCGCTTACAAGTACCGGCCTGCGATGGCGGACTGGATGAGCGATCAGCTGCGATAGCGAGCAGGAGACATCGTCGATGAGCCTCACCACCCCTTCGGGCGGCGTTCCCCCCAGCCCCGGACGCATGAATGTCGACTTCGAGGAGCGCGTCGATTTCACCCGCCTGCGCGCCTACCGGCTTGCACGCGCACGTGCGGCACTCGATGCCTCGGAGCTCGGTGCCGTGCTGCTCTTCGACGTCAACAACATCCGCTACGTCTCGGCGACGATGATCGGCGAGTGGGCGCGCGACAAGGTTGCGCGCTACGTCCTGCTGACGCGCGGGGGCGAGCCCATCGTCTGGGACTTCGGTTCCGCGGCTCGACATCATCAGCTCCACGCGCCATGGATTCGGCCACTGAACAGCCGCGCGGGCATGCTCGGTCTTCGCGGCGCGGTTGCGCCGGATGCCGAACTCATCACCCGTGCAGTGGCTGAGATCGTCTCCGAGCTGACGGCCGCCGGCGTCGCCGGCATGCCACTCGGCGTGGATATCGCTGAGACGCCGATGATGCTCGAGTTGTTGCGCGCAGGCGTTGAGGTTCGCGATGCGCAGCAGGTCATGCTCGACGCGCGCTTGATCAAGTCGGCAGATGAGATCGCGCTGCTGTCCACCGCCGCGGCGATGGTGGACGGCGTCTACCAGGACATTGCCGAGGCGCTCAAACCCGGGGTCCGCGAGAACGAGATCGTCGCGCTCGCGAACAAGCGCCTGTACGAGATGGGTTCTGACGATGTCGAAGCGATCAACGCCGTCTCCGGCGAGCGATGCAACCCGCACCCGCACAACTTCTCGGACCGGCTCATCCGGCCCGGCGACCAGGCGTACTTCGACATCATCCAGTCGTTCAACGGCTATCGCACCTGCTACTACCGGACGTTCGCGGTCGGGCGGGCGACGCAGGCGCAACGCGACGCGTACACGCGCGCTCGGGAGTGGATCGATGCGGCGATCGCACTCGTGAAGCCGGGCACCACCACGGACCAGATCGCGCTGCTGTGGCCGGCCGCAACGGACTTCGGTTTCGCGAACGAGATGGACGCCTTCGGCCTCCAGTTCGGGCACGGTCTCGGCCTCGGGCTGCACGAGCGACCGATCATCTCCCGGCTCAACGCTCTCGAGCACCCCATCGAGTTGCGCGAGGGCATGGTCTTCGCGCTCGAGACGTACTGCCCGGCGAGCGACGGACGCTCCGCCGCACGTATCGAGGAAGAGATCGTCGTCACCGCGGACGGTTGCGCGGTGCTGACCCTCTTCCCCGCCGAAGAGCTGTTCGTGACCAACAAGTACTAGCTGCATCGCCATCGAACGGAGAGGAGATACGCACATGTCAGCATCGACTGACGAGCCTGTCGAGGCGACCGGACCACCGGGGATCGACCCGTCGACGTTGCACCACCCCGGCGGCAGCGTCGAATCCGCTACAGAGCTCGCGCTCTACCGCCAGATGGTTCGCATGCGCAAGTTCGAGACTCGCGCCTACGACCTGTTCATGCAGAACCTCGTCAAAGGGACGAGCCATCTCTCACTCGGTCAGGAGGCAATCGCCGCTGGCTTCGGCGAGGCGATGCAGGACGGTGACTACACGTTCGCGACGTATCGAGGACATGCGCACACGTTGGCGCGCGGCACCTCGATGACCGGCGTCATGGGCGAGCTCCTCGGGCGCTCGTGCGGCGTCCTGACCGGCAAAGGCGGGTCGATGCATCTCACCGATGTGAGCCACGGCGTCATGGGGTCCTACGCGATCGTCGGAGCGCATCTGACCATCGCGCTCGGCGCCGCATGGTCAGCGCAGTACCGCGGCGAACCACGCGTGGCTGTGGCGTTCTTCGGTGATGGCACCACAAACATCGGGGCGTTCCACGAGTCACTCAACCTCGCGGCGGTGTGGAAGCTGCCGGTGGTCTTCGTCTGCGAGAACAACCTCTATATGGAATACACGCCGATCAGCACCGTCACCGCGGTCGCCAATCCGGCAGCAGATCGCGCCGGTGCGTACGGTCTCGAGCGCATCCTCGTCGACGGCAACGACGCCGACGCGATGTATCTGACCGCACGCGAGTGCCTCGACCGCGCACGGAGCGGCGCAGGCCCGTCGCTCATCGAGGCACGAACCTACCGGACGAGCGGGCACTCGCGCGCCGATCCCGGCACGTACAAGCCGAAGGAGGAGGTCGCAGCGTGGGCGGCATACGACCCGATCGTCATCTATCGGACGCGCCTCCTCGGTCACGGTGTCAGCGCTGCGGCACTCGACGCGATCGAGGAGACCGCCGACAGCGATGTCGAGACCGCGACGGTCGAAGCCAAGGCATCGCCGCCACCGGGCGAAGACATGCTGCTGCGTGACGTGTGGTCCGACGGAGGTTGGTCATGGCGGAACTGACGTACCGCAGCGCAGTCGCGAGAGCAATTGCACAGGAGATGGATCGCGATCCCAACGTCGTCTTCCTCGGCGAGGACGTCGGCGGCGCGGGTGGTGTCTTCAAGGCCACCGTCGGGCTGCTCGAGCGCTTCGGTCCCGAACGCGTTCGCGACACGCCGATCTCCGAGCAGGCCATCCTCGGCGCGGCGATGGGTGCGGCGATGACCGGACTCCGACCGATCGCGGAGATCATGTTCGCGGACTTCTTCGCCGTGTGCTGGGACCTCGTCGCCAACCAGATCGCCAAGAGCTCGTACATGACGTCGGGCCAGGTGAGCTTCCCCCTCGTCATCCGATCCGGCAACGGCGGTGGGCTGCGCTTCGGTGCGCAGCACTCGCAATCGGTCGAGAACTGGGCCATGGCCGTGCCGGGCCTCAAGGTCGTAGCTCCGTCAACACCCGCCGACGTCATCGGCCTGTTCGCAGCCGCGGTCCGCGACCCGGACCCGGTGCTGTTCTTCGAGCACAAGGGGCTCTACGCGAGCAAGGGCGAGGTCCCGGACGGCGAGATCGTCGACGCGCTGGGCACCGCGAAGGTGCTCCGGACGGGTGGGGACGCCACGATCGTCGCCCTGGCGGCGATGGTCCCGCGTGCGCTCGCTGCTGCCGAGGCGCTCGCGGGTCTCGGCATCGAGGCGACGGTCGTCGACGTGCGCAGCCTCGTGCCGCTCGACACGCAGACGATCCTGCGCGAGGTCTCTGCAACAGGCCGCATGTTCACCGTCGAGGAGAATCCACGCCTCTGCGGCTGGGGTGCCGAGCTCGTGTCGATCGTCGCCGAGGAGTGCTTCAATGAGCTCGACGGACCGCCGCTGCGCATCACCACGCCACACATACCGCTCCCATCCGCGGACGCACTCGAGGACATGGCGATCCCGTCGGTCGAGCGCGTCGTCAGCACCATTGAGAGGGCAATGCAGTCATGAGCACCATCACGCGGAGTCCGGAGACCGTCGGCGTGCCGACCCAGCTGCTCGTCGGCGGCGAGTGGATCGAACTCGTCGGACGGACGCACCTTCGACGTTGACGACCCCTCCACCGGCGACGTCATCGCCGTGGTCGCCGACGCGTCGGTCGAGGACGGACTGGCCGCGGTCACCGCCGCTCAGTCGGCGCTACCAGGCTGGGCAGCGACTCCACCGCGGCAGCGGTCCGAGATCCTGCGCCGGACGTTCGAGCTCATGACCGAGCGTACCGACGAGCTCGCCCGCCTGATCGTCCGGGAGAACGGCAAGGCGCTCCCCGACGCGCGCGGCGAGGTGACGTACGCGGCGGAGTTCTTCCGCTGGTTCGCCGAGGAGGCGGTGCGCGCCGGGGGCGATCTCCATACCGCCCCGGCAGGCACCAACCGCATCCTCGTGCTGCGTCAGCCGATCGGTGTCAGCGTCCTCGTGACGCCGTGGAACTTCCCCGCCGCGATGGCCACTCGCAAGATCGGCCCGGCGCTGGCTGCCGGATGCACCGTCGTCCTGAAGCCGGCTTCGGATACCCCGCTGACCGCGCTCGCGCTCGGTGCGTTGCTGAGCGAGGCCGGCGCGCCGGCGGGCGTCGTCAACGTCGTGCCCTCGCGCCGCTCGGGTGCGGTCGTGTCGGCGATGCTCCACGACCCTCGCGTCCGGAAGCTTTCGTTCACGGGGTCGACGGAGGTCGGCCGCGGCCTGCTGCGCGAGGCGGCCGACTGCATCGTCAGCTGTTCGATGGAGCTCGGGGGCAACGCGCCCTTCGTTGTCTTCGATGACGCCGACCTGGAGAGCGCCGTCGCGGGTGCCATGGTGGCGAAGATGCGCAACGGCGGCGAAGCGTGCACGTCCGCCAACCGCTTCCTCGTGCAGCGCGGCATCGCCGAGGAATTCGGTGAGCGGATGGCGGCAGCGATGGGTGCGCTTCGCGTCGGCCCCGGTCTCGAGGACGGCGTGCAGCTCGGCCCGATGATCAATGCCTCGGGTCGCGACAAGGTCGCCTCCCTCGTCGACGGCGCGGTCGGTGAAGGCGCTCGCGTCGTAGTCGGCGGCCGGGTCCCGGAGGGCGCCGGCTTCTTCTATCCGGCGACTGTGCTACTCGACGTTCCGGCCAGCGCCGCGATCCTGCGTGAGGAGATCTTCGGGCCGGTCGCGCCGCTCGTCGTCTTCGATACCGAGGAGGAGGCGATCGCCATGTCCAACGCCACCGAGTACGGGCTCGTCGCGTACGTCTACACGAACGACCTGCGCCGCGGCCTCCGAGTCAGTGAAGCGCTCGAGTCGGGCATGGTCGGCCTCAACCGCGCCATCGTCTCCGACCCTGCGGCGCCGTTCGGCGGGGTGAAGCAGAGCGGTCTCGGTCGCGAGGGCGGTCACGACGGGCTGCTCGAGTTCACGGAGAGCAAGTACATCGCCGTCACGTGGTGAGCGCAGCGTAGGTCGCGTTCTGCCCACCGGAGGCGCGGTTCAGGCAAAGCCGCGACACAACCGTGACATCAGTACAGACGCTCCGGCGACGAGCGCACGCGAGACTGGGTGCATGACGCATATCGCGATCGCTGCCCCACGCCTCGACACCAACCGGCGCGCTGGAGGTCGCTCTCGATGAGTTTTACCGGCGACCGTGCCGAGGCGCTCAGCGACGAGGATCTCGCCATCTTCGAGAACGAGGAAGCCGACATCCTCACACCCTCGATTCCCGACAACGCTGAGCCGTTCACGCTGGAGTCGCTGCCCGATCGCCGCTCGTTCGAGGAGGAGGCAGTCCGCCACGTCGCGTTCGCTCGACGCAACGGACACCCGCTCTGCTTCGCACTCATCGCGTTCGAAGAGCTGGGCAGCAGCGCCGACGCTGCCGCCCACGATGAATCGTTGCGCCTGGCCACAGCGCGCTGGCGTGAGGTGCTTCGCGCCGAGGACCTGCTCGGCCGCTGGGGTCACGACGAGTTCGCCATCGTGCTGCCGAACTGCCAGACGGTCAGTGCGGTGCAGCTCTGCTGGCGCCTTCGCGAGGAAACCCCCAAGGGACGTTCGTTCTCCGCCGGGCTCGTGTCGTATCAGGGCACCGAGGCATTCGATGAGCTCGTTGCGCGCGCTGACGACTGTCTGGAGCAGGCGATCGCGAAAGGTCGCGACCGCACCGTCGCAGAGGGTCTCGTCGACCTCGACTGACTACGGGCGGTTCTCGATGGGTTGCACGGTACTGTGGTGCCCGTTCATCCATGAGCGCACCACATCGGCAGAGCCTGACTCCGAACGGGATCGGACTGGCATATGGCGTTGCTGCGTATGGAGCCTGGGGACTGTTCCCGCTCTTCTGGCCCATCCTCGAGCCTGCAGACCCGCTCGAGATCCTGGCATGCCGCATCGTTTTCTGCTTCGTGGTCGTTGCGATCATCCTCGCGGTTCGCCATCAGTTGCGCGGGCTGCGCGACATGGACCGCGGCACGTTGCTGCGTCTGTGTGCTGCGGGTATCGCGATCGCCGTCAACTGGGGCATCTACATCTGGGGCGTGAACAACGGCCATGTCATCGAGACCAGCCTTGGCTATTTCATCAATCCGCTGATCACCATCGGTCTCGGCGTGGTCATCCTCCGCGAGCGCTTGCGTGTCGTGCAGTGGATGGCGGTCGCGCTCGGGCTTGTCGCGGTGACGGTGTTGAGCTTCGACTACGGTCGACCTCCGTGGATCGCACTCGCGCTCGCTGTGTCGTTCGCGACATACGGCTACATCAAGAAAGGAGTCAAGGTTTCGCCGCCCGAGGGTCTCGTCATCGAAGGCGCTGTCTTGACGATCCCAGCGCTCGTCCTGCTCGCCGCGCTGGCATTCTCCGGACATGCAACGTGGGTCGGCCCGGACGCGACAGTCGGGCATCTGATCCTGCTGGTGTCAGCAGGGCCTGTCACCGCACTGCCCCTGCTGTGCTTCGCCGGTGCGGCGAAGCGCCTGCCGCTCTCGACCATGGGACTCCTGCAGTACATGACTCCGGTGCTGCAGTTCGTGATCGGGGTCCTCATCCTTCGTGAAGTCGACGTCGTTCGCGCTCCTGTGCGGTTTCGGTCTGGTGTGGATTGCGCTTGCGGTCCTCGCGGTCGACGGTGTGCGGCACCGCTCGCGGATCCCGGAGGCTGTTGCCGTCTAGGCGACGCGCCTCTGGTCAGGACGCCCCTTTTGGTCGTTATTGATAGCTCTTTGGTCCGAACGGCATAAGTTTGATAAACCTCGATAAGATACGTTGAACCCAATGGTTGCACCCGATGGATGAGCTCGCCAACCCGTACCGGCCGGGCGCCGGGACGCCCCCACCGGCACTCACCGGACGCGACGATCTCATCAATCGTTTTGGGGTCGCGTTCCGGCGGGCGGTGGCAGGGAGGCCGGGAAAGAGCCTGCTCCTCATCGGGCTCCGGGGCGCCGGCAAGACGGTGCTCTTGAATCGTTTCGCGGAGATCGCCGAGCAGGAGGGATTCCGCGTCGGGCTGATCGAGGCGCCCGAACACGGGCACTTTCCAACGCTCCTTGCCGCACGCTTGCGTCGCATCCTCCTGCCGCTGAGCACCAACGTCGTGTCCACCGCAGTCACCCGGGCGCTGCGCGTGCTCAAGACCTTCAGCCTGCAGCTGCCAGACGGGACCCGCGTCTCTGTGGACGTCGAGGCATTGCGAGGCGTGGCCGACTCCGGAAACCTGGCGGAGGACGTCACCGACCTGCTCGTGGCATGTGGTGAGGCGGCACGCGATCGTGGAACGGGGATCGTCCTCGCCATCGATGAGCTCCAGTACCTCACGGCGCATGAGCTCTCCGCGCTCATCGTCGCGATCCACAGGACGAACCAGCTCAACCTTCCGGTGATCCTCACCGGCGCCGGTCTCCCCCAACTCCGCGGGCTCGCGGGCGAGGCCAAGTCCTACGCAGAGCGGCTGTTCGACTTTCCGGTGATCGGATCCCTGGAACCCGGCGATGCGCGCACCGCGCTTGCGGTGCCCGCGCAGGAGAGCGGCGCATCCATCGACGACGATGCCCTCGGCATGATGGTCGCGCGGTCACACGGGTACCCGTACTTCCTGCAGGAATGGGGATACCACGTCTGGAACGTCGCGCCGTCGAGCCCGATCACCGCCGACGACGTGGAGCGCGCCGCGCCGCGAGTTCAGGCCCAACTCGACGAGAACTTCTTTCGCGTGCGCCTCGATCGCCTCACGCCCAAGGAGCGTGAGTACCTCGTGGCCATGGCCGCACTCGGCCCCGGACCGCACCGATCCGGCGACATCGCGGCACGGCTCGGCGTGCGCGTCGAAACGGTCGCGCCGCGTCGTTCGGCGCTCATCGCCAAGGGCATCCTCTACAGCCCTGCGCACGGCGACACTGCCTTCACCGTGCCCCTGTTCGACGACTTCCTGCAGCGCGTGCTGCCGGTGCCCTGAACCATGGGCGTAGCGCCGGGGTCGCGGGGTAGCCTTGCCGGGCTTGTGAAGACCCCGCTGCGCATCGGCAACTCCTCCGGCTTCTATGGCGACCGGTTCTCGGCTGTCCGCGAGATGCTCGAAGGTGGCCCTCTGGATGTCCTCACCGGCGATTATCTCGCCGAGCTGACCATGCTCATCCTCGGTCGTCAGCGGATGACGCACCCCGAACGCGGCTATGCGGGAACGTTCCTGCGTCAGATGGAGGAATGTCTCGGGCTCGCACTCGAGCGCGGCGTGACCATCGTCACCAATGCCGGCGGTCTCAACCCCTCGGGGCTCGCCGCCGCACTGCGAACGCTTGCCGAACGCCTCGGCTTGCATCTCAAAGTTGCGCACGTTGATGGCGATGACCTGCTTGCGCGCGCTGCCGAGCTGAACCTCGGAAGCCCGCTCACCGCCAACGCGTACCTCGGCGGCTGGGGCATTGCCGAGTGCGTGCGATCCGGCGCCGACGTCGTCGTCACAGGCCGGGTGACCGACGCGAGCCTGGTCGTCGGTCCTGCGGCCGCCCACTTTGGATGGGCGCGCGATGATTGGAACGCGCTGGCCGGGGCAACCGTCGCCGGCCACATTCTCGAGTGCGGCGCGCAGGCAACCGGGGGCAACTACAGCTTCTTCAGGGAGCTCGATGTCCGGCATCCGGGCTTTCCGATCGCCGAGCTGCACGCCGACGGCTCGTGCGTCATCACCAAACATCCGGGCAGCGGTGGCGCCGTCACTGTCGAGACCGTTACGGCCCAGCTCCTGTACGAGATCGGCGCGCCCCGCTACGTCGGTCCGGACGTCGTCAGCCGCTTCGACACGATCACGCTTGCATCGGACGGCAACGATCGCGTGCGCGTGAGCGGGACGCGCGGCGAGCCACCGCCGGCAACGCTCAAGGTGTGCTGCAACACGCTCGGCGGCTACCGCAACGACGTCGTGTTCGTGCTCTGCGGACTCGACATCGAGCCCAAGGCGGCGATCGTGCGCGCGCAGATGGACGCCGCGATCGCCTCCCATCCGCCGGAGCAGGTTCGCTGGACACTTGCGCGGACGGATCACGCGGACTTTGCCGTCGAGGAAGCGGCAAGCGCGTTCCTGCACTGTGCCGTGCGTGACGCGGATGCGGAGAAGGTCGGCCGTGCGTTCAGCGCGGCGGCAGTCGAGATCGCCCTGGCGAGCTATCCCGGGTTCCACCTCACAGCACCGCCGGCCGACGCCTCGCCGGTCGGCGTTTACAGCGGGCGCTTCGTGCCCGCAACCGCTGTACAGCAGACAGCAGTCCTCGCCGACGGCACGCGCATCGACATCGCGCCGGTACCGCACGACATGGCGGTGATCGACACCGACGCTCCTGGCCAACCGCTCCCACCACCGTTGCCGCCGGGACCAACATCGCGCAGGCCGCTGGGCACTGTCGTCGGTGCTCGCAGCGGCGACAAGGGAGGCGACGCCAACGTCGGCATCTGGGCTCGAACCGATGAGGGATGGCGATGGCTCGCGCACGAGCTCAGCGTCGAAGCGCTGCAGCAGTTGCTTCCCGAGACGGCCGGATTCAACGTCCGGCGCTACACACTGCCGAACCTTCGAGCGCTCAACTTTGTCGTCGAGGGTCTGCTCGGCGAAGGGGTGTCGTCATCCATTCGATTCGATCCGCAGGCCAAGGCGCTCGGCGAATGGCTGCGCTCCCGCATCGTCGACCTTCCGGAGGGAATCTCATGACCGAGACCGAACTCGTCCATCTCGTCGTCGATCGCGGCATTGCGACGATCACGCTGGATTCGCCGCACAATCGCAACGCACTCTCCGCGCAGCTGGTGACCGAGTTCACCGAGCGCCTCGGCGCCGCGGACGCCGACGCTGACGTCCGTGCCATCGTGCTCACCCACACCGGCACGACGTTCTGCGCAGGAGCCGATCTCTCCGAGGCACGCAGCGGCTCCATGACCGGGACCGCCTCGACGTTGCTGGGCCTCATCCGCGGGCTCATCGACACCTCCAAACCGGTTGTTGCCAATATCGACGGGAACGTGCGCGCCGGCGGTTTCGGTCTCATCGGTGCCTGCGACATCGTCGTCGCCGGTCCACGCTGCACGTTCGCGCTCACGGAGGTGCGCCTCGGCCTCGCAGCGGCAGTCGTCTCCACAGCCCTCCTCCCCCGTCTCGACGAGCGAGCCGCCGCGCGCTACTTCCTCACCGGCGAGACGTTCGACACGACCGAAGCGCTGCGTATCGGCGTGGTGACCATGGCCACCGAGAACGCGTCCGAGACGACCGAGTCAGTCACGGCGAATCTGCTCAAGGGGTCTCCACAGGGCCTCGCCGAATCGAAACGGCTGATCACGGGCCGCATCCGAGCCGCGATCGACGCCGAGGGGGAGCGCATGGTCGAGCTCTCCGCGCGACTCTTCGGCTCCGAGGAGGCGCACGAAGGGATGGTCGCCTTCCTTGAGCGCCGCCCCCCTCGCTGGGCGGTCTGATCAGACCCGTGCAGGGCGAGGACATAATCCCGCGGTGAGCAGCGAAGCGCGGAGCGTGAGCCCCAGCCCGGCAGTAGCGCTCCGCCACATCCTGCTCTGGGCATCGCGACGCCGCCAGATCAAGCGAGCGATCACCGCCGCGCCCGTGACGCGCGGCGTGGTCCGCCGTTTCGTCGCCGGCGAGGGCATCGACGATGCGCTCAGCGTGACGCGCGAGCTCACCTCGGAAGGGCTGCTCGTCTCGCTCGATCACCTCGGCGAGGACACCCTCGACAGGGCGACCGCCCAGGCCGCGGTCGATGCATACCGCACGCTGGCCGGACGCCTCGCCGACGAGGGACTTGCATCCAGATCGGAGATGTCGGTGAAGCTGTCCGCCGTTGGTCAGGCACTCGACGAGGCGATGGCGCTGGATAACGCCCGGCTCATCTGCGACGCGGCGCGATCGGCGGGCGCGATGGTGACGATCGACATGGAGGACCACACGACGACCGATTCGACGCTGCGGGTCGTCGGTCTCCTTCGCAAGGACTTCCCCGCAACGGGAGCGGTCCTGCAGGCATCGCTCAACAGAACAGAGGACGACTGCCGAACGCTCGGGGTTCCGGGGTCGCGCGTACGCCTCTGCAAGGGTGCATACCAGGAGCCGCCGTCGCTGGCATGGCAGCGACCCGACGACATCCGCGCCGCGTATCTGCGCTGCCTCGGCCTGCTCATCGGCGGCGGCGCCTTGCCGATGGCGGCGACACACGATCCAAAGCTGATCGATGCCACCGGCCGGATGGTTGCGGCCATCGGCGGCCCGGGGTTCGCGCACGAGTATCAGATGCTCCACGGCATCCGACCGGACGAGCAGCGCAGACTTGCCGCCGATGGAGAGACGGTTCGTGTCTACGTGCCATTCGGCGTGCAGTGGTATGGCTACCTCATGCGCCGAATGGCCGAGCGACCCGCAAACACCGCGCTTTTCCTGCGTGCGCTGATGAGTCGCAACTGATGGCGGGCGGCGTGGCCGGCCAGCGTGTCGTCGTCACCGGCGGAGCGGGCTTCATCGGTGTGCACAGTGTCGAAGCGCTGCTCAACGCCGGTGCCGAGGTCATGGTGATCGACGATCTCCGGCACGCTTCGTATCGCCCGCTGCCCGCTGCGGCGAAGCTCGAGAACGCTGATATCGCCGAGGCACCGGCGCGCGAGGCGATTGCCGCCTGGCGCCCGACCGCAATCCTCCATCTCGCCGCGCAAGGCGGCGTCAACCGCTCGTGGCGAGAGCCTGCCGCCGATGCGCACATCAACGTCCTCGGGACCGTGAGTATCCTTTCCGCGGCCATCGCCGCAGGATGCCGGCGCGTCGTGGTCGCGTCCTCGGGTGGAGCGCTGTACGGCGCTGCCAGCCGGCTACCGACACCGGAGGACGAGCCGTCGAAGCCGCGCTCACCGTACGGCACGGCCAAGCTCTGCATCGAGTACTACCTCGGGCACTTCACGCGCGCCGGCGCGCTGGACGCGCTCGCGCTTCGGTACGGCAACGTCTACGGCCCCGGTCAGGACGGCACGGGCGAGGCAGGCGTTGTGGCCATCTCCAGCTCGCGGCTCCTTGGCGGTCAGGCCCCGGTGATTCGTGGCGACGGCTCGCAGACACGCGACTTCACCTACGTCGGCGACATCGTCGCGGCCAACGTGCTCGGGCTCGGCTCAACGGCAACGGGTGCGGTGAACGTCGGTACCGGCCAGGAGACTGCGATCGGCGACCTGGTGCGCCGCCTCTGCGCGCTTGCCGGCTACCGCGACGAGCCGGTTGCCGAACCCCTGCCGCCCGGCGAGGTGACCCGCAGCGCACTCGACAATACCCAGGCCGCAGATCGATTGGGATGGCACCCCCAGGTCACGCTGGCGGACGGGTTGGCGCGGACGTTCGAAAGCTTCCGGACCCAGGTTCGCTGATCAGTTCGCGAGGTGTGCGGCGGTCATGAGGCCGGACACGTCGAGCGCCAGGGCGACCACCACGAGCGCTCCGATGCCGGCCTTGCGCAGCGCCGACAGCGCGACTGAGCGCCGCCACGCCAGCGTCCACGCGACGATCGGTGCTCCGGCACCGACCGCGACGAGCAGATAGCGTGCCTGCGGCTGCAGGTCGAACGTCGCCGAGTTGATCACCGACTGCGCCACCGCGACAAGGATCACGACGAGCAGCAACAGCGCGATTCGTCGCCGCAGCACATCCCATCGGGGCCACGAGCGCACACCCGCGACCACCGCCGCAAGAACTCAGGAGCCCGATGGCCGCCCCAGCCACCCAGCTCGGCAGCGGGTGCGTCCCGAGGATGGAGATCGCGACGAAGTGGGCGCCGTTCCCGTACATACCGACCATGCTCACGGCGGTCGCGGCGAGGTAGCCACGGACCTGGGTGAGCGAGTTGAAGACCTGGCGCTGGCTGGTGATGGGATGCAGCGGCGGCAGCGGGCTGCCGAACTGCACCGCGTTGCGCACGAACCACCAGCCGGCGAGGAGGATCGACGGTACGACCAGTGCTGCTGCTTGCAACGGGCGGATCCGGGACCAGAAGCGCACCACCACGACCGCAAGGAGCAGCAGCGCGAGGAGCCAGACCGTCTCCTTGGCGAGCGCACCGAGTGCCACCGCGAGCCCGGCGCCAAGCGCGAGCCGGTTGGTCAAGACGTTGCTCTGCAGGACGACCACGCCGGCGAGGACGAGGAGAGCGCCGGCGAGCCAGGCAAGGTTGTCGTCGTTGATCGCCCCAGCGAGGTACTGCGTCTCCGGGAGCAGCGCGACGATCGCCGCCGCGCCCACCGCGAGCGCGGGGCGATTCGGAAACAAGCGGCGCCCGATCAGGTACACCGTGAGAATCGTGAGCACTCCGAGCGCCACCGAGAGCAGGCGGATGAGCCGCGGATCACCGCCCGTCATCAGCGAGAGCAGCGCCCCAAGCAGGTAGTACAGGGGCGGCTGCTGGCGCTCCGGCTGGCCGGCCGGTGGCAACTGGAAATGGTTCGCGATGCCACCGATGTAATTGAGATGCGAGAGCTCGTCCGGCGACGCGCCGATCGGGGTGATGCGCGTGTACGCGATGGCGAACGCCGCAAAGATCACGATGACCGCACCAAGCACGATCCATGGAAGGCGGCGGTCTTCGCGGAGGTGGGACGGACCCGTGCTCACGACAAATGTGCTGCCATGTCGGAACGCACCCACACGGCATCCGGGTAGCTCTGGAACTCGTTGATGTACTGGACGCCGTCGAGCAGCTTCGCTATCTCCGGATACTGCTGGAGCGAATCCGCTGACGTCACGATGACCACGGGATGCGCGCTCGCGACGGCCTCCTCCACCGGCCCGTTGAAGCCGAGCAGGACCTCGTCGTTGTAGATCGGCGGCGTGGGCAGGACGATCTGCAGGTTCGCCAGCGCGTAGACCCACGCATCCGACGACCACACGGCGGCGGTGGTGCCGCTCAACCCGTTCGCGTCGAGCCATGTCACCACGGCCGCGTCACCGGCTACGCGAAAGTCGAAGTTGTCGTCCCATTGCGTGCGATTGGACGAGCTGAGCAGTGCCTGCACGGCGCCACCGTAGTACTGGCTGAGCGAGTGCGTCGAACCCGGTGCGAAGGTGATCGGCGGGAACCAGTCAAGACCTGCAACTGCTGCCATGACCGAGGCGATCAGCACGCCGGCGAGCTGCGGCGCGACATCGGCTGCCGGTCGCCACCCAGCGTTCCGGAGTCGCGAAGGTATCGGAAAGGACGCGCCGGCGATCAGCAGCGTCAGCGGCGCCACTGCGGGCGCCAGGAAGTGCGGAAACGGCTGCCCCGCAACGGCCGTCACGAGGATGGTCGCGCCCGCCCACAGCAGCAGCACCCAGTCGAGACGCACACGTTTGCGCGCGAGAAACGCTCCTCCCGCGATGAGCAGCGCCGCGAATCCGGCGAGCGCGAAGTGCGCCAGCGCGCCGAATCCCGTCGACGGCAGCACCTTCTGCGTGTAGCCGACGTAGAACCCTGCGAGCGCAAACGCGACGTTGCTCAGTCCAGCCGTGATGATCGCCGCGATCAGCCACGTGGCCGTGATGACGATGACCGTGCCAAGAAAGATGAACGCGTCGCGACGCAACAGCTTTGGCGCGACCAGCATCGCGAAGCAGAACGCCGACGTCTCTGCGATCGCGGTCTGCTGATACGCGATGGCAGCGGCCATGAGGACGCCGACGACTACCGGCCAGCGCGGGATGCGCCGGGCCGCCGGGATGCGATCGCCGCGCAGGATGTGCACGAGGACGATGGCACCCGCCCACGTGAGGGGCGCGATCATCAGGCTCTCGGGAATCGCCAGTTCGGCGTCGACGATCGGCAGGCCGAGCACCACTGCGGCGATGAGGCCCGCGACCATCGCCCGGCCCGGCGTGTACAGCCGCTCTGCCGCCCAGATGATCGCGCCGACGGCGAGCAGCCCGGTGATCAGCGTGAGGATGTGCAGGCCGGTCTCGCTCGACCCGAACAACTTGACCTCGCCGGCGATCGTCCACAACATCAACGGCGGCTTGTTGTTCCAGGTCTGCGAGTAGAGGATCTTGCCGTTGAGCAGCGAGCGCGCAACGTTCACGTAGCCCGCCTCGTCCGTGTACCAATGGGGCTCCATCAGCGACGGCAGACGCAACACCACCAGGGTGAGCACCCCAGGTACGGCCGACCTGGAGACCCGGATCACTACGAGCGCTCCCGGCGGGCACCCTCCGGTCGCCAGTGCATCGCAAGCCAGATCCGCAACCGGATGACATCGCGCATCGCACGCGCGACGGGGATCAGGCGACCACCCGAGCGCACGCCCGCGATTCTCGGCAGATGCTCGACCTGGGTCTGCACGACCTTGAAGCCGAGTCGGTGCGCCTTGAAGAACATCTCGGGGTTGAAGACCGCCGAGCGCGCCTGGATCGGAGTCACCCCGTTCCAGACCTCGCGCGTGAATGTCTTGAGACCACAGTCGAAATCGCGTTCGCGAATCCCGAACGACAGCCGGACGACGCGGTTGTACACGCCGCTGACGAACGACCGGTACCAGGGATCAGCGCGGCGCTTGCGGATGCCCGCGACGAAATCCGCCTTGTCCAGCATGGTGATGAGGCGCCCAAGATCGGTGGGGTCGAACTGCCCGTCACCGTCCATGAACGCGAGCACCTTGCCGCGCGACGCGCGCAAGCCGTCGCAGACGGTGATCGCGTATCCGCGCTGCATTTTGTGCGAGACAACAGTGAGGTTCTTCGCGTCGGCACCCATCGCCGCGCGCGCCGCGGCGACCGTGTCGTCGTGGCTGGCATCGTCGACGAGCACGATCTCGTAGGTGCGTCCGCCCTGGGAGAGCACCTCCATCACGTCCTTCAGGACGCGACCGATGTTCTCGGCCTCGTTGTGGGCCGGGATGGTGAGACTGACGTCCACCTCGGGTAGCGCCACGGGCGCTACGCCACCGTCTCCGCTGGGGCCGCGACCTGCGCCTTGCCGGTGGCTGACCGGCTCCGGCCGGTGGACCATTCGACGTCGGAAACGCCGATCTGCGAGAGGTCGACCCGGTCGATGTGCGCATCCACCACTTCGATCACGGAGTCGATGAGCGTGCTCCGCAGCTTGTGCGCCTCGAGGCCGAGATCGACCAGCAGCTGATGCTTGGCGTTGTAGTAGTGCGTGGCCTTCTCGAAGCGGGGATTCGCTGTGTGTTCGATGGTGGTCTCGAGGCCATGTGCGGCGCGTGCGTCACGGACCAACTCGGCCAGTTGCAGCACCGAGAATTGCTCGGTGAACTGGTTGAACACACGGAATTCACCGGGCTGCGCAGGATGCTCGATGCTCAGCTGGACGCACGCCATGGTGTCGCGAATATCGAGGAATCCGCGCGTCTGTCCACCAGTGCCGTAGACCGTGAGCGGCTTGCCGATCGCCGACTGCACGATGAAGCGGTTGAGCACCGTGCCCCAGATCCCGTCGTAGTCGAACCGTGTTGCAAGCTCGGGATGGAGCGCAGTCTCTGGTGTGTTGCAGCCATACACAACGCCCTGGTTGAGATCGGTGGCTGCAATGCCCCACGCGCGGCACACGAAGTGGATGTTGTGGCTGTCGTGCACTTTGGAGAGGTGATAGAAGCTGCCCGGCAGCTTGGGGAACGGCAGCGTGTCCGACCTGCCGTTGTGCTCGATGGTGATGTAGCCCTCTTCGATGTCGATGTTCGGGGTCCCGTACTCGCCCATCGTGCCGAGCTTCACCAGGTGGCAGTCCGGCGCATGCTCGTGAATCGCGAAGAGCAGGTTGAGGGTGCCGGCGACGTTGTTGAGCTGGGTCATGACCGCGTGCTCGCGGTCGATCATCGAGAACGGCGCAGAACGCTGCTCCGCGAAATGCACCACCGCGTCAGGCTTGGTGGACGCGATCAACTCAGTAAGCGCGTCGGCGTCGGTGAGGTCGACGTTGCGCCACTCGATCTCGCCCTTGCCCTCCTCGCGCCAGCGCTCGACGCGGCGCTCCATCGTCGAGATCGGGATCAGCGACGACGTGCCGCATTCCAGGTCCCAACGGCGGCGGACCAGATTGTCGACGGCGATGACCTTGTATCCCTCGTTGGAGAGGTGCATCGCCTGCGGCCATCCCAGATAGCCGTCCCCACCGAGCACGATCACCGTCTTGTCACGCATGCAAAAAGCTCCTGAGACTGTTCATACCCTGCGACCTTCGGCGAGAAGACCTTTCAAGAGGGTTATTGACTGGGGATTATGCCTTTACCACCCCCCCATTGGCCATCTGCGCTCTCACGGCATACGAAGAACGGCCACCCTGAGGGAGTCGACGCCGATCACGACGGTGGCCAGAATCACGACGCCGGCGGCCAGCACTCGAGTTCGGGGAGCCAGCCAGCGGGCGACGATCGAGCCGGCCCAGGCCATGGCAGTTGCGGGCGCCGCGACGGCGACGAAGAGATAGCGGCTCTGCGGCTGGAGATCGAAGAACACGCTGTTGAGGATCCACTCAGCCACCAGGGCGGCGCAGACGGCGGCCAGCATGACGGCGATCTCCCGGCTGGCACTGTCGAACACTGACCAGTGGCGTACTGCCTGCCACGTCGCGATGCCCAGCACGACGACAACCACGGCGAAGAGCACTCCGATGAGGATCTGAATCGGGAACGACCGCGTCAGGGGACCGCCGTCGGCCCGCTCCGGACCGAACAGGCTGCGCACCGCCCCTGACGCAAACGCCTTCAGCTCCCCGAGCGAGCGCAGGTAGGGGTGGGTCGCGGTGAGCGGCTGCAGCGGCGGGACGACGGTGTGGAAGGTGGCGACGTTGCGCACGAACCACCAACCCGCGATCGCTGCAGGCGGTACAAGAGCCACGGCCACATCGGCGAGCCGGATCGAGGCGGTGATGCGGAGCCCTATGGCGACCGCAAGGGCGACCACCAGCAGCCAGTCTGTCTCCTTGCTGAGCAATCCGACCCCCGCGGCAACGCCGCATGCGAGCAGCAGGCGGCGCGAGAGTGCGTGGGATCGGAGCACCCGCACGATGCACCACAGCAGCGCCGCACCTGCCGCCCACGCGAGCACATCGTCGGAGAACGACGCGCTGACGGCCACGGTGATCGGGAAGGAAGCCGTGATGATGCCTGCGCTCAGCGCGACGCCCGGCCGTCCAGGAATGAGCTCACGCGCGACCGCCATCACCAATCCGACCGTCGTGATCCCGAGGACGACCGACATCAGGCGGAGCGCAGTGAGCGAACCGCCCGCCTTGATGATCGCGGCGCCCATCAGGTAGTAAAGCGGCGGTTGCTGCTTCTCGGTGAAGTGCGCTCCGGGCAATTGGGCATGGTTTGCGATGAGTTGCGCGTAGTGCAGGTGGTACATCTCGTCGGCGTTCTGGAGGGGCGGCGTGAGGACCGCATAAGCCACTGCGACTGCTCCGAAGACGACCAGGACAGCGACGACCGCCAGCGGCCACCGATGTTTGTACACGGCGGGGTGTCGTCTCATCCAGAGCCTTTCAAGTTCATGTCGATGCCTTGCGATTGACCCGATTCGACCCGAAGTGGGTCAAAAGGGTGACAATGTTCCTTCGTGTCGGTCTCCGGTTCTGCTCGCCGCGGGCGTCTGATCCGCGCGGCGATCACCAGTGTCGTCACAGTTCTGGTGCTCGTCCTCGTATGGCGGCTGCTCGGGCATGGAGTGACCTGGCATAGCGTCGATCTGTCGGTAGGGTCCGTTCTCCTTGCTGCGTTCGGTGCGGCATGTTTCCTCGTCGGTCGTGCGTGGCGGTTCGGGGCGCTGCTCCCCCGGCGCGACGGGAGCCCGCGAGAGCTCCTCGGCGCCACCGCCGCCTCGTGGGGCGCGGGACTGCTCCTGCCCGGACCATCCGCCGATGTCACGTTCGTGGCGCTGGCTCGCACCCGGTTCGCCGTGGGCGTCGCCCGGGGCTCCGGCAGCGCGGTCGTCGCGAGGATCCTCGACGCGGTGAGCCTCGCGCTCATCGCCGTGGTCGCATCGTTCTTCACCGCGTACAACGAGCCGCCTCCCGTACTCCTCTTGGCTGCCGGCGTCTTCGTCGTCGGCGTCGCGGTGCTCCTGGCGATGATCATCCCCGGTCCGCGGACGGTCGTGACCCGGCTCGCTGCCCGGATCCCGAAGCTTGCGGAACTCGCGGCCCGTGCCGAGTCCGAGCTCGACGAGCTCAACAGCCGCGCCCGCTGGGCGAACCTCCTGGGCAGCACGGCGTTCTGCCGGGTCGCCACCGTCATCCAGTACACGGCGCTCATGCACATGGTCGGCATCAACCTCGGCTTCGGGCAGACGTGGTTCGTCCTGTCGATCAGGACGCTCCTCCTGACGATTCCGATCCAGGGCATCGCCGGCATCGGCACCGGCCAGGCGTGGTGGGCCGGAGCGCTGGTCTTCGAAGGCGTCCCGGCCGAGCTTGCGGTGAGCGCCGGTCTGACGCTGCAGGCGATCGATCTCGCGGTGTCGCTCCCGGTGGCGGGACTCGGCAGCACGCTGCTGTTCCGCCGCCGCAAGCCCGTCGAGCCAGAGACGCCTCCCGTCGACGTGGTGGGAACGCCCACGCCGACGACCCGCGAGCCCCTTCACGCCGGCTGAACCGGCCACTTCAGCCCCGCACCACTCAGGGAGGCGAGCCATGCCGGCTGTCAATCGCGACGCGGAATACGACGTCGTGGTCATTGGAGCAGGGTCGACCGGCGAGAACGTCGCAGCGCGCGCAGTCCGGGGCGGCCTGACCGCGGTCATCGTCGAAAACGAGTTGGTGGGAGGCGACTGCTCGTACTGGGCGTGCATGCCGAGCAAGGCCCTGCTCCGCAGCGGCCAGGCGCTCCGGGCCGCGCTGGCTGTCGAAGGCGCGAGCCAGGCGGTCACCGGCGAGATCGACAGTCGCGCAGTCCTCCGCCGGCGCGATGCCTTCACCTCGCACTGGAACGATGAGGGCCAGGTCCGGTGGCTCGAGAGCGCGCACATCGATCTTGCCCGAGGCAGGGGCCGGCTCGCAGGCGAGAAGGCGGTCAGTGTGACGCCGCCGTCCGGAGACCCCTTCACGCTGACGGCTTGTCACGCCGTCGCAATCTGCACGGGCAGCAAGGCATCGATCCCACCGATTCCCGGCCTCGAGACCGCCGGGGCCTGGACGAGCCGCGAGGCGACGAGCGCCACGGAGGTGCCGCGGCGCCTCCTGATCCTCGGCGGCGGGGTCGTCGGCTGCGAGATGGCCGACGCCTGGCGGACGCTCGGAACCGAGGAGGTCACGCTCATCGTTCGCGAACCACGCCTCCTGGTGAACACCGAGGATTTCGCGGGCGAGGCGGTTCGCGCCGCATTCGAGCAGCGAGGCATCTGGGTCCTGCTCGGCGTGACCACCGAGAAGGTGACACGTACGGCGAGCGGCGAATTCAACGTCGACATCAGCGGCGGCAGAACGCTCGCCGGCGATCAGCTGCTCATCGCCACCGGTCGCGCACCGCGCTCCGACGACATCGGTCTCGACACGGTCGGCTTGCGGCCCGGAATGTGGATCAACGTCGACGACACCTGCCGCGTCGAGGGCAGCGACTGGCTGTACGCCGCGGGCGACGTGAACCACCGCGCGCTGCTGACCCACATGGGGAAGTACCAGGCGCGGGCGTGCGGTGACGCGATCGCGGTTCGCGCGAAGGGGGAGCTGCCGGGTGATCCGCCCGCCTGGTCCGCATTTGCGGCGACCGCCGATCACGCCAGCGTGCCCCAGGTCGTGTTCACCGATCCCGAAATTGCGTGCGTCGGACTCACCCACGAGCGCGCAGTCGCTACAGGGCTGAACGTCCGCTCAGTCGACTACGAGATCGGCAACGTGTCCGGTGCCTCACTCATGGCGGACGGCTACACGGGCCACGCTCGAATGACGGTCGACGAGGATCGCAAGGTCATCGTCGGGGCCACGTTCAGCGGCCCAGGCGTCAGCGACCTGCTCCAGGCAGCGACCATCGCGGTCGTTGGCGAGGTGCCACTCGACCGCCTCTGGCACGCGGTGCCGTCGTACCCCACGATGAGCGAGATCTGGCTGCGGCTCCTGGAAACCTACGGGCTGTAGGCGGGAACCGCTCCCGGGTCAGTTGCCGATGTGGTCCGCCGGGACGGCGCCCATCTTGCCGGACTGGTAGTCGGCAAGCGCCTGCGCGATCTCCGCATGCGTGTTCATCACGAAGGGACCGTAATGGGCCACTGGCTCACGGATCGGGCGCCCACCGAGGATGAGCAGGTCGAGGTTGGGGTGCCGGCTCTCCTGGTGCGTTCCGGCGGTCGCGACGATGACGTCACCTGCGCCCATCGCGGCCAACTGTCCTGACTGGAAGGGGCGCTGCTCCTCTCCGACGGTGCCGCTCCCCGCGAGGACATAGATCAGCGCGTTGAAATCGCGCGGCCACGGCAGCACGAGACGTGCTCCCGGACTCACGGTGACGTGCGCGAGCGATATCGGCGTGTATGTGACGCCCGGTCCCTTGTGGCCCGCGACGTCGCCTGCGATGACACGCAGCAGCGCGCCACCGTCATACGAGCTGAGGAGCGCGACGTTACCGGCGCGGATGTCCTGGTAGCGGGCGGGAACCCACTTCTGCGCGGCGGGAAGGTTCACCCAGAGCTGGAAGCCATGAAAGAGACCACCGCTGGCGATGAGCTCCTCGGGGGGACGCTCGATATGCAGGATGCCAGCGCCGGCGGTCATCCACTGCGTATCGCCATTGGTGATCAGGCCGCCGCCACCGTTGGAGTCCTGGTGCTGGAACGTCCCATCGATCATGTACGTGACCGTTTCGAAGCCACGGTGCGGATGCCACGGCGTTCCCTTCGGCTCACCAGGCGCGTACTCGACCTCCCCCATCTGGTCCATGTGGATGAAGGGATCGATGAGTGCCGGGTCGGTGCCGGCGAACGCGCGGCGCACGGGGAACCCCTCGCCTTCCAGACCATGTGGCGCGGTGGCGACACTGATGACCGGACGGATTGTTGATGCCGTGGGATCCGGCTGCGGGATGTGCGGGAGCGCGGTGATGTCGGCGACGGTTACAGCAGGCATTCGGGTTTTTCCTTACAGAGCAAGCGCTTTCACGGGCGCCATCACGTTGTCCAGATCCCAGCTCACACCGGGCACATCGATGTACAGCTCAATTTCGTTGCCGTCCGGATCCATGATGTAGAGGCTGTGCGTCACGGTGTGATCGCTCGCGCCCACGACGCGCACGCCGGACTCCTGACAGCGACGGACTGCGGCGCGCAACTCGTCGTCGGTGTCGCCGACCTTGAGACCGAAGTGGTAGAGGCCGACATGCCGGCCCGTCGGCAGGTCCTGCGCCTGCTCGCCGACCTCGATGAGCAGCAACTCATGATGCGTGCGGCCGCTGCTGAACAGCGCGACCGGCATACGTCCGAGCGTCGATGACTTCGGACGGCTTGAGCTGCTTCCAGCCGAGGATGTCGCCGTAAAACGCCGCCGAACGCTCGATGTTGTGGACGTACAGGACGATGTGCCCCAGCTCCTTGATTTCCATGCCCCAAGCTTACCCGGAGCGGCTGGAGCCAAACGACGGCAGATCACCGCGCGGCGCCGCTGCGCGAGGATTGCCCGATGCGCGCGCTTCGGCTGACGCCTCAGCGGATCATCGGCACGATCTACGTGGTGGCGATGTTCATGACGATCATGGACGCGACCATCGTGTACGTCGCCCTGCCCGCGATCGCGCGCAGCTTCGACGTCAGCGCGCCCGCGACCGACGGGGTCGTCGTCGGGTACCTGGTGAGTCTCGCGGTCTGGATCCCGGCGTCCGGCTGGGTCGGTGATCGCTTCGGCACCAAGCGGACATTCGTGTTCGCCATCACGTTGTTCACGTTTGCGTCGGCGCTCTGTGGCCTGTCGCAGTCGATCCTCGAGCTCGTGCTCTTTCGCGTGCTCCAGGGGGCCGGGGGCGGCATGCTCACGCCGACGGGGATGTCCATGCTCTATCGGGCGTTTCCTCCCGCGGAGCGCGCCCGGCTCGCGCGCATCCTCGTGATCCCCACCGTCATGGCTCCGGCCCTGGGACCGCTCGTCGGTGGCGCGCTGGTCGACAGCCTCTCGTGGCGATGGGTGTTCTTCGTCAACGTGCCGATCGGGCTCGCGGCCCTCGCGTTCAGCACCCTCAAGCTCACGGAGCACCGGGCTCGCGCCGGCGAGCGGTTCGACCTGCCGGGTTTCCTGCTGGCCGCGTCCGGTTTCGGCCTGTTCCTCTACGCGCTCAGCGAGGCCGCCACCCAGGGCTGGAACTCGCCCTTGATCCTGACCACTGCCGCCCTCGGAGTTGTGCTCATCGGGTCGCTCCTCTGGGTGGAGCTCCACGCCGGCCAACCCATGATCGACTTCCGCTTGCTCGGCAACCGGCTCTTCGGTGTGCTGAACCTCTCGTCGCTCTTCGGCGCCGCGGGCTTCCTCGGGCTCCTCTTTGTTGCGCCCATCTGGCTGCAGACGGGCCGCGGCCTCTCGGCGTTGGTGTCCGGCTCCAGCACCGCACCGGAGGCCCTCGGTGTGCTGGTGTCGTCCCAGCTGGTGGGTCGCCTCTACCCCATCGTCGGACCGCGGCGCCTCGTCAGCGGCGGCATGGCCTCGGTTGCCGTGACGACGTCGCTGCTGGCGCTGCTGATGAACGACCCGAGCCTCTGGCTCTTTCGCCTCGACATGTTCGCCGTCGGCGTCGGCTGGGCGTTCGTCGTCATCCCAATGAACGCGGGCGCCTTCTCGCAGATCTCGCCACGCGACACCGGGCGAGCGTCTGCGCTGTACAGCGCCCAGCGTCAGCTCGCGGCCGCGCTCGGAGTTGCGACCCTCGCGACCATCGTCGGACTCCAGACGACTGGCAGCTCTCTCGCAGGCAACATCACCGTCTTCCGCGTGGCATTCCTCGCTGCGGCTGCGTTCCCGCTGGTCGGCGCGGTGATCGCCGTGTTCATTCGAGACCGGGACGCCGCATCAACGATGCGAGCCAAAACCGCCGAACCGAGCCCCGCCGTCCCCACTGCCTAAGCGGCCGGAAGGGGTGGGGAGTTGCGCGGAGGCGACTATTTCCTTAGGTAGCTCAGTGGGAGCAGGACTTGGCTTCGCCGGCGGAGTCCGCAGTTTGGAAACTGTGGCCGCAGCCGCAGGTGCGAACTGCGTTGGGGTTGTGGATGGTGAAGCCACCGCCCATCAACTCGTCGACGTAGTCGATCTCGGCGCCCTGGAGATACTGCGTGGAGTACGCGTCCACGTAGACCTTGAGGCCACCTTCCACGTCGACGACCAAGTCGTCCTCGCGCGGCGGATTCTCGTCCAGCCCCATTCCGTAGGAGAAGCCAGAACACCCGCCGGACTGGATGAAAACCCGCAGTCCGAGCGTGTGGCCGGCCGGCTGGTCGGCGATGAGGCCCTTGAGCTGCTCGCGGGCTGCGTCGGAGATCGTGACGGTCGACGGGGAGCTAATTGCCATGGTCCTCACATCATACGTCAGCGGCTCGCGCGCGAAACCCCGCCATCAGGCTGAGACGCGGCTGCGACTGGCGCTCGACCCCGGTCCCGGGCAGCGAGCAGGCCTCGAAGTCTCCGGGTCGCCGCAGTGCATGCGGTTGGCAACCGCCCCGAGCAGGATGAATTCGGCGAGGAAATAGAGCCAGGCGGCAAGCAGAAAGAAGAGCGCCAGCGCAGAACCGTATGTCGAGAAGCCGTGTGAGAAGCCGGTGTAGATGGGCCAGAGCAACGTCAGCGCCTCCATCGCCGTTCCGGCGATGAGGACACCGGGCCACATGTCGCGGATGCGGTACGTGCGGTTCGGCACGAGCCGGTAGACGGCGAGCATGAACGCGTACCAGACGATCAATCCGACCACTGGCTCGAAGAGCCATCCGAGACCCGGGAGCGCGATCAAGGAGTTGACGCCGACCGTGATGATCATCGAGACGCCGAAGAGGATCGTCATCACAAGAGCCATGCCTCGCTGCCGGAGAAACGGGCGCTGCCGGGTGCCGATGACCATGCCGAGCGAGAATTCCATCGATGTGAAGAAGCTGCTCCCGCTCCAGAGCAGGCCGAGGATGCTGACGACGCCAAACAGGCCCGAGTGTTCTTTCACGCCCTCGAACGCCGACGTCAACGCTCCGCTTGCATCGGAAGGAAAGAATTTGAGGATCGCCTGGAGCACATGCTCGCTCGTCGAGGACGACTGGGTGGCGAACCCGAGGATGGCGAGGCACCCGAGGATCAGCGGGAACATGCTCAGGAAGGCGTTGAACGCGAGTCCCGAGGCGTAATTCCCGGCCTGGCTCGAACCGAATGCCGCAATGAGCCGGCCCGGGTAGGTATCAGCCGCCCACTTCCCAATCGAACCGATGCGCCGCTTCACGCGCACAGAGTGACATCGGTGTACGGCACACGGCCACGACGATGGAGCGGTCCGTCAGTCGTCCGACTCGGAACTGCCCACCTCTGACGCGTATCGAGGCAGGTGGACATCGTCTGAGCCTGCGAACCGCATCGCGCCGGCAACCAGGTGATGGCCTGCCACTTCGTCGATCAGGCGCAGCATCTCCTGGCAGATCTGGCGGTAGCTCGGGTGCCCCTGCGGTGAGGTCCGCAGCTCGATGAGATGGACAGCTTCGCGCGCGTTGAGCTTGATGAGGTAGCGCACCCGGTGCCCCAGCGTGACGAGATACCCCGCCTGTTCCGGGAACGTGCGCGCGATCACCTTGTACGCAGCCTCCGCGTCCGCGACTGCCTCCCGCCAGCGGGGGGTCAACCCCGCCGCGTCGACGGCGGCCGGCACGTCGTATCCGAGCGCCGGCGTGAGCTCCTGCCACTGCACGGTGAGCATCCGGTGGCGCTGCAGATCGCGAAACGCCCCGTAGTCGGACACGACCTCGAAGGTGTAGTCGCAGTGCTCGAATCCGCGTCCGGGGCGGTGACGACGGTTGCCGCGTTCACCGACTGCTGCCGCGAAGAGTCCCGCGCGCCGGATCGAATCGAGCGGTCGTACGGCAGCGATGAGTTGCTCCTCAGAAGCGTGCGAAAACGGGAAGAGCGCAGCGGCGAGAATCCGATCCTCGCCGTCGCTGTCCCAGTCGACGAGCGTCACGCCGCGAGGCCCCCACTCGTTTTCGGGGCTCAGCTTCTCGGCGGCCACCGCGAGGGACGCTGCGGTGTCGCGCAGGTAGTCGACCCAGGCTCCACCCCGCTCCGGTCGATCGAGGCGTGTGAGGAAGTCGGGGATCATCTGTTGCAGCTCGTTGTTCACGAGCTCCGCGTACGCCTGCGCCTCGGGCAGCGGATGGGCGCGCAGGCGCATCACGAGCTGCTCGTATGTCTGTGGCGACGCGAACATGCCGACGTTGCTCACGGTGCCGGCAGGCAGCAGACCGCGCATGAGGTCCAGCGCGAGCGCTCGAATCGCGCGCTTGCGGGCCTTCTCATCGGCCTCCGGGGCGAGCGTCTCGTCGAGGTGCGCGCTGAGCGGTTCGCGGAGTGCGGCGTACGTTTCGAACAGCCCGTCCATTGCCTGCACGTACATCGATGCGAGCGGCGATGCGAGCACGTCGCTGTCGCGCAGGTACCGGTAGTGACCGTCGCGCCGATCGGTGTACGGGATGTATCGAGTTCGACTGCTCGAGGTAGGCGCCAAGCCTCCCCCACTCGATTGCCTTGGCGAGCGGCTGTGACACCTGCTCGCAGGCGAGATGCACACCCGCCAGCTGGGCTACCGAGTTGTCCCCGTATGCAGCGAGGACGCGGCCGAAGAGGTCGGACGCACGGGCTCGGCCGGCGTCCGCGCCAACCGGACTCGCCTCGGCGTCCGTGAGGAATTCGTCGAGGAGCAGACGCCGCAGGCTCTTGGAACTGCGGCTGTAGCGCGCGAAGACCGCGGCGGCTGTGATCTGCGGCAGGTTCACGAGACCGAAGACCGGACGATCGAGATTGGTCACGTGGGGCTCGAGCAGCCGCTGCTCCTCGGGCGTGAACGTCTCGACGTGGTACTCGGCGTGCATCGACGGCAACTCTACGGAACCCCGCTACGACGGCATCACACGACCGCATCAATGGAGGGATCTGCGATCTCGTCTACAATCCGGGCCCAATGGCCGTTGGCGCCGTCCCGACCCCACGCTTCCTTGCGGACGTCTACGAGGCGGCGAGCGAATGCAACAAGTGCTCGCTCTGCCAGGCGACCTGTCCCGCGTACGTCGTCAATCCCGTCGAGTGGGAGACGGCTCGCGGGCGCATCGCCCTGATTCGGGACGCGATCGAAGGCAAGCTCGAACTGAGCGACATCGAGGACGGGCCGCTCTCCAGCTGCCTCACCTGTGACAACTGCGTCGCCGCGTGTGCGCCTCGAGTGCCGACCGGCCACATCGTCAGCCGGGCACGCCAGGAGCTGCATGCCCAGGACGGCTATCCCTGGGGACAGTCGTTCGCCCTCCGCAGCGTGCTGCCTCGTCCCGGCGTGCTCCGCGCGGTGCACGGCTTCGCGCGCTTCACGCAGCGGACGGGGCTGTATGGCCTCGCTCGGCGCATCGGGCTGCTGTCCTGGCTGGGCACTGTCGGCGCGCTCGCGGAGCAGGGCGGTCCGCCGCCGTCGCGCACCGTGTACCAGATGCTCGGCGACCTGCCCGCGCCCGCGGAACCGGTGCGCGGCAGCGTCGCATTGCTCGTGTGCTGCCTTTCGAATCTCACCGTCCCCGAGTTCGACCGAGGCCACCATCCGCGTCCTCCTGGCGTCGGGCTACGCGGTGGAAGTGCCGGTGGTGGGATGCAGCGGCCTGCCCGCGCGCACGCTCGGCGACCGCGACGCGATGGTCGACATGGCGGTGCGCAACAGCGCGTCGATGTCCGGGCTCGACGTCGATGCCTACATCGGCGACACCGCCTCGTGCACCGAGCATTACCGCGAGTACGGCAGCATCGCCGGTGACGATCGTCAGGTCGGCCCGCGTGCCCGTGACATCGCGCGCCACACCGCGCTCGCGAGCGATTTCCTCGACCGCAACGGCATTCGAGGTGAGCTCGGCCCGCTCCGTTGGCGGGTCACCATCGACGAGCCGTGCGCACTGCCCATCGACGGCACCGAACGCGGTGCGATGCACCGGTTGCTCGAGCAGATCCCGCACCTGGAGATCGTTCCTTTGCATGAGCGCGCGATGTGCTGCGGTGGCGCCGGCACGTATTTCGCCCGCCAGCCCGAGCGCAGTGAGGCGATCCTGCGTCGCAAGTTCGAGAACATCCGCGCGAGCGGCGCGGAGATCGTGGTGACGGAGAACGTCTCCTGCCTGCTGCAGCTGCGCGCCGGCGCAGCACGCTACGCGCCCGACGTGAAGGTCATGCACGTGATGGAGGTCATGCTCGCGTCGATGCAGGGCGCCGAACGCCGGCGCGCCGTACTCGCGGGCTGAGCCCTAACCGAGGGCTGAGAGCACCTCGTCGACGTCCATCGCGATGCAGGTGAACGACGGCACGTCGCGAACGGTGTGCGTCGACGCCTCGCTGCCCCGCATCTCGTGCACGAGGTCGAGAAAGTCGGCGACGGAGTCACTCTCGAAGGCGACCACGAAATCCTGATCGTCGAGCCCGAATGAGTACGTGGTGTTGATCTTGACGCCCGGATACTTGTGGCCCATCGCGATGTGCTCGCTCATCTGGCGCTGCCGTTCCTCGGCGCTGAGTTGATACCAGGCGCGCGTCTTCACGAACGGATAGACGAAGAGGTAGCGCCGTCCCGTCGGAGCGATCACGAGCCGGTTGCTGCGACCTTCCTGGTTGGCGTGCTGATGCTTCTCGACGTACATGCTCTGCTTCGTCATCGAGAAGTAGCTGTACGGGGCATCGAGATACGCGGCCATGCGCGTCCTGTTGAGGCGGGCGGAGAACTCGTGCAGGTCGTCGACGCGCTCGCTGACGATCCAGAGCAGGAAGTCCGCGTCCCCCCTGGTCCCGACGGTGCTGTACGAGCGGATGAGGACGCCGTCGCGGTCCGCGATCTCCCGAACGAGCCCCGCGACCTCCTCGCGATCGGCGGCACGCTCGGTCGCGCTGCGCAGGCGCCACCCGGGGCGCACCCGGTAGAAGGAGAACCGGATGTGCTGGCGGGCCGTGGGGACCTGCGCGGCGGCATCCCGGACCGTCAGCGGCGCCGTTACCTCAGGCATGACGCCTCCATCCTAACGAAGCCAGACCTCACGGGACCCGGCGCGACGCCTCGGCGAGCGCACGTTTGCGAAGCAGGCGCTGCTCCCGGCGAACATGGGCTTCGGCTTGGCGGGCGCGGTCCTCGTCGGTCTCGGCGATGACCTTGGCCACCTCGGCCGGTCTGCCCTCACGGTCGAGCCCCACGTAGACGAGGTGCGCCGTCGCCACGTGCAACCGCTCCCCGGACGGGATGCGCTCGACGTCAACCGTGACGCCGATCTCCATCGAGCTGTGGTGCGCATCGTTGACGCGGGCACTGACTGTGAGCAGGTCGCCGATGTACACGGGGGCAAGAAAGCTCATCTCGTCCATCGCCGCCGTGACCACCCGGCGCCGCGCGTGCTTGGTTGCGGCGATGCCGGCAGCAGTGTCGACGAGCCGCATGATCGTGCCGCCGTGCACATACCCCGAGTTGTTGGCGTGCTCGATCTCCATCGCAATGGAGAGCAGTGTTTCGGACTCGGACGTCGGACGCGGGGTCAGGTCGACGTTGCTGTAGAAGTCGTTGCGATCCTCGCGCGACCGGATGAAGTCCATCAGCCGAGCACCTCGAGCGTCGCGCGCACCAGCGTCTCGACGCCGACCGGCAACGCAGCCTCGTCGATGTCGAAGTACGCGCTGTGGTGCGGCGGCACCGGACCGCGTTCGGGATGCCCCGCGCCGACCAGGAAATAGCACCCGGGCGCACGCTCGAGGAAGCAGGCGACGTCGTCGCCGACGGTGATCGGCACGGCGATGTCGACGTGGTCCTCGCCCACCGTCGCCGCTGCTGCTCGTTGCACGAGATCCGCCGTCGCTGCATCGGAGACGACCGGCGGGCAACCTTTGCCACGTGAGAAGTGCGCTTCCGCACCGTAGCCCGAGGCGACGGCGGTCGCGATCTCCGCGATTCGAGTGAGCAGGCGCTCGCGCTCGGCCACCTCGATCGCGCGAGTGGTACCAAGCAGCTCCGCGGTGTCGGCGATAACGTTGAACGCCGACCCCGCAGTGACCTTCCCGATGGTGATCACCGCCGGCGAGAACGGTGAGGTCTCGCGGCTGATGATCGACTGGATGGCGAGGATGACCTGTGCGGCGACCACGACAGGGTCAATCGCGGTGTGCGGCATGCCGCCGTGGCCGCCGCGTCCCTGAATGGTGAGCGAGAAGCTGTCCGCGCTCCCGAAGATCACGCCGGCTTTGACCGCAACTCGTCCGGTCTGCAGCGGCGCCCACAGATGGATGCCGAGCACACGATCGACGCCCTCGGCGGCGCCGTCGGCGATCATCGGCATCGCCCCGGAAGCGACCTCCTCCGCGGGCTGGAAACAGAGACGCAGGCGCCCCGACCAGTCGTCGCGCAGTGCCACGAGCGCGGACGCCGCACCGAGCGTCATGGCCATGTGCCCGTCGTGACCGCACGCGTGCATGACGCCGTCACGCTCGGACGTGACCACGCGGCCGTCGCCACGCTCGAGGATCGGCAGGGCGTCCATGTCGGCGCGGAGCATCAACAGGGGCCCGGGCCGGCCGCTGTCGAGGTCGGCGATGACACCGGTGCCGCCGATGCCGGGCCGCACTGCGAAGCCGAGGTCGACGCTGCGTTGCGCGACAAGCTCCGCCGTGTCGTGCTCCACCTCGGACAGCTCCGGATTGCGGTGCAGGGTGCGCCGGGTCTCTATGACCTGTTCGCGGGTCCCGTCGACTGCCGAGCGGATGCGCGACGCAAGGGCTGTGTCGCTCACGACGCCTCGCCGATGCTGATTCCGGATAGACGGAGCGCGACAGGCTGGAGCGCGCCGTTGTTGATCACGCGCGTGGCCCCGTTGGCCCGCGCACGGCGGCGCAGGTCGCGCTCCGCGTGATGGCAGAAGCCGACGATGTCGAGATCGGGCCGCTGCGCACGCAGCTGCGCGATCAACGCCAGGCGCGCATCAACGGACGTGTTGAGGTCGACGAACACCACGTCGACATCGGGGACGGCATCACCGACGACGAGGACCGCGCTGCCACCCGCGTTGCGCATCGTCGTCATGACCTGGCTGGCAAACATCAGATCGGAGCTGACCAGCGCGACCGCTCCCGGTGACCCCATGCCGCCCATCATAGGTGCGCGAGCAACCCGCCCTCGGGCAGACTGCGCGAAAAGCCGGAACACAACCAGTGGTTGGAGGATCATCGATGGAGATCGGGAGCGTGGGGATCATCGGCGCCGGGCTGATGGGCTCGGGGATCGCCGAAGTGTGCGCGCGCAACGGGATCCGAACACTGGTCACCGAGGCGGGACCCGAGCAGCTGGCTGCCGGCGAACGGCGCGTCAACGCATCCCTGGAGCGTGGTCGCCAGACCGGGAAGCTCACCGATGAGGACGTGGAGCGGATCAGCGGGCTGCTGACGTTCACGTCGCGGCTCGAGGACTTCGCGGAGTGCGACTTCTGCGTCGAGGCGATCGTCGAGCAGCTTCCTGCGAAGGTGAAGCTCTTCGCGCAGCTCGACGACATCGTGTCCGAGACGGCGATCCTCGCCACGAACACGTCGGCGCTACCGATCATCGAGATCGCGCGGGCGACGCGCCGGCCGGATCGCGTGATCGGGACCCACTTCTTCAACCCGGCACCGGTGATGAAGCTGATCGAGGTGGTGCGCAGCATCGCCACCAGCGACGCGACCCTCGATGAGACCCGCGCGCTCGGCGAGCGCCTCGGCAAGCGGATCATCGTCGCGCAGGACCGAGGCGGCTTCATCGTGAACCTGCTCCTCATCCCGTTTCTCACCCACGCGATCCGCCTGTACGAGTTGGGCTTCGCGACCCGCGAGGACATCGATGAGGGCATGCGTCTCGGGTGCGGTCATCCGATGGGCCCGCTGCAGCTCCTCGACTACATTGGCCTCGACACCGCGCTGTTCGTGTGCGAGTCCCTGTACGAGGAGTACGCGAACAGTGACTACGCGCCCCCGCCGCTACTCCGCCGCATGGTGTCCGCCGGATACCTCGGGAAGAAGAGCGGGCGCGGCTTCTACGAGTACTGAGCCTGCGGCCGCTGCCGCCTAGTTCGGACGATCGGCCGGGATCGGAGCGGGCGCGGTGCGCTCCTCCACGTGCAGGCTCACCGATCCGAGCCGGTTGCCCTCGGTCCAGAACTCGACCGCGTACGTGCCGGGCTCACCGAACATGGGCTGAAGCACCGTGACCGTGGAGATGCTGACCTCGTGCCCGGGGCGGAGCGTCGCCCCGGCGGACTGGAACTGCAGGCTTGCGGGCGCGATCACCAGCTTGCCCGTCGCGTCGAGGAGGCGGAGCTCCACCTGATGCGGCTGACCGACGTCCGCGGGCCCGAAGCGGAACCCGGCCACCACCGCGAAGGCGACCCTGCCGGGGAGCTGGACCATCGAGAGGGTGCTGAACCCGCCACCGAGGACGTAGAGCTTGCCGTCCGGCGGGACGACGGCACTGTCGGCGAAGAAGGCGAAGTTGAGGTCCACTGAACCCGATACGTTCGCACGTCGTGGTCAGGCCCTGGTGGGCGACCATTGACGGTGATGGACGCACCGGCGCATCGCAACCTCCACGTCTTCGTCTGTACCACCGTGGGCAGGCATCACTGCGGCGGCCAGGGGTCCGAGCACATCCTCCAGCGTCTCCGGGACGAGGTGGAACGTCAGGAGCTCACCTGGGTCCGGACGACGCGGATGGGCTGCAACCAGCAGCATCACCAGGGTCCGATCCTCATCGTCTACCCCGACGGCGTCTGGTACGGAAACCTCCAGGTCCCTGACGTCGACGAGATCATCGCCGAGCACCTCGTGGCCGGTCGCCCGGTCGAGCGGCTGCGCATCATTCCCGATGGAGCCTGGTCGGCGACGTCACTGACGTAAACAGGTCCCGCGGAGTAGGGTGAACTCGAACGGGAATGAACGACAGAGGAGGCTGGCGGCCATGGGATACATACGCGGGCTCGTGCACGGCACGGTCGTGGGAACAGTCGTCGGCCTCTGCGTTGCGCCGCAGACCGGGGACAAGACCCGGGCGCAACTCCGGGTTGCCCAGGCGGCCGCTCGCGAAGGCGTGATCACCGCGGGTCGCGCGCTCCAGCGGGCACGTCCGATGGCGAGCGGCGCGGTGCATCTCGTGGCGACGGCCCGGCACCGCGGGGAACCCGCGATGAACGGCAGCGGCGCGACAAGCGGAGCCGAGGTCTAGCTTCGAGCTCTCGCCGGCTCGTCGGCGTAGCGAACGGTGGCCGCGAGAACGGCGATGACCGCACAGCACACAACCACCGCACTGAGCGCACGCGTGAGGGTGAATGCCTGCGCGGCGAAGCCAATCAGCGGAGGGCCTGCGAGCATCCCCGTATAGCCCGCGGCCGCGACCGACGCAATCGCAATGCGGGGAGGAATGGCTCTGGAGCGACCTGCTGCGCTGAAGAGGGTCGGGACCACGTTGGCAAGACCCAGCCCAACCAGGCCGAACCCGGCGATGGCAACACCCGGTCGGCCAAGCAGCAGCGTTGCAGTCAACCCGACGGCCGCGAGCGCGCCGCCGACGCGCAAAAGCACCGTGGCGCCAAGGCGACGCGTCAACCAATCGCCGCTCAGGCGACCGATCGCCATCGCGATGGAGAACGCGGCGAAGGCGGTTGCCGCAACGGCGGTGCCGACCCCGAGCGTCTTGTGCAGGTAGACGGCACTCCAGTCACCGCTCGCGCCCTCCGAAAGGAAACTGCAGAAGGCCATGGTTGCAAGGGCAGCAAGCGGCCACGACAAGCGCGGAACGCGGAGGCGCAGCCCGGGTCTTTCCCCGGCTGCGGCGACCTGTTCGGGCGGCAGCGATCGATGGCCGACGACGGCGGCGACAGCAAGCAGCAACGCCGGCCACAGCGCGCGGTTGAACGGCGCCTGGCCGGCGGCCGCGAGCAAGCCACTGATGATCGCGCCGGCAAATCCTCCGATGCTGTAGAAGCCGTGGAACGTCGACATCAGCGGCCGTAGATACAGGGCTTCGACAACAGCCCCGTGGATGTTCATGGCGACGTCCATCGATCCAAGAGCAGCACCAAACAGGACCAAGGCGATGGTGAGCACGGGCAGGTTCGGCGCCAGCGGAAGCAGCGGCAGGATGATGCAGCAGGCGATCGCAGCCAGTGTCACCACTTTCCGTCCACCCGCTCGCCCGACGAGCCAGCCGGTCGACGGAATCGACAGCACCGCACCAACCGCCGTGCCGAGGAGGGCCACACCGAGCTGGCCCGCATTCAGATCGAGCTTCTGCTGCACCGACGGAATGAGCGGCACCCATGTCGCCATCGCCGCGCCGTTGACGAAGAACATGATCAGCACGGCACCGCGCGCGGTTGGTTTGCGCGGCAGGAAGTGCTGAGTTCGGTCCGCTCCCCGGCCTCACCCTCGACTGGGTCAGGTCGTTGCTGCCTCTGGCGTGACCACGCCGCCCAGCCCGCAGAGCACGCCGAGCGCCCCGGCGACCGCATCGAAGATGTTGACCGGCAGGGTGAAGTGGAAACCCGCGATGTCGCGAGCCCGCTCGACGGTATCGGGGTTTGCAAAGCCGATCACGGCGAGCAGCAGCAGGACGACGCCGACCGTCAGGACGATCTCGCCGGCGACCGACTCCCCCGCTCGGAATCCCGCGAAGCCGAGCACGCCGGCGATCACCAGGTTGAGGATGTCGCGGACGTAGGTGAGATGCAGGGTGACGTGGCCCAGGTTGCCCTGCGGCAGGTGATGCACCAGCGTGCCGGCGTCGCCCGTGAAGAGACCGCCGACTCCGAAGACGAGAAACACCACCGCCCCGAACTGGGCGTAGAGACGTGCCATCGAGGTCAGACGTTACCCGATGGCAGGGGCAACCAGCGAAGCGCGACCATCGTCACGTTGTCGGTGCCGCCGCCCGCAAGCGCCGCGTCGCACGCACGCGTCAGCACCACCCCGAGCGGATCCGGCGAGGCCAGCACCGCCCCGAGCGCCGAGTCCGCCAGTGGCTCCCAGAGGCCGTCCGAGCAGAGCAACAGCACGTCCCCTGGAACACCGTCGACCTCGAAGACATCGGCTTCGACCGGATCCCCCATCACCGCACGCTCGATGAGATTGCGCTTCTGATGGTGGCGGGCTGCTTCCGCGCTCATCGCGCCGGCCCGGACTTGCGCCGCCGCCCACGAGTGATCCTCGGTGATCTGCGTGACGGTGTTGCCGTGAATGAGGTAGCCGCGGCTGTCGCCGACATTGGACACGGTGGCGTGTCCACCGCGCACGAGCGCGAGCACGAGCGTCGTCCCCGGGTTGCCGCCGATCTGCTCGCGCACCGGGATGACGGCTTCGCTGGCCGCCGCAGTCGCCTGACGGAGCGTCGCGGCCGGGTCGGCGTCGGGCCCGGCCTGGGTCAGGACCGCCATGGCTCCGGTGATGGCTGCGTCGGCGGACTCGAGCCCGCCTTTGTGGCCACCCATGCCGTCGGCAAGCGCGAGGACCGCGCCGTCACCCCCCGGGCCCATCTGCGCGGCCCAGACGTCCTGGTTCTGCGTGCGGACAGGCCCGATGTCGCTGATGCCCGCGATCTCCAGGTGCTCAGCCCCGCCGGGAATGGACCGCGAAGCGCGGTCGCTGGTCACGCGCCCGCCTCGGCCTCGGCGGCGGCGGGATGTCCGAGCACGCGGCGCACGACCTCGTCCGCGGCCTCGACAGGTTCGAAGCACTGGATGGTCTGCATCCCGAGCGCACTCGCCGCCTCGACGTTGCAGAGCAGATCGTCGATGAACAGGCACCGCTCGGGTGTCACACCGAGACGTTCACAGGTCAGCTGGTAGATGGCGGGGTCAGGTTTGCGCAGGCCCACCTTCGACGAATCGACGATGACGTCGAACAGTTCGTCGACCGGGAAGAGGTTGCGAAAGATCGCCTCGCCTTCGCGTGAGATGTTCGTGAGGAGCGCGGTCTTATACCCGGCATCGCGAATCTGGCGCACTGCATCCGCCATCGCCCCGCACGCGACCATGCCGCGCCCGAAGATCACCTGCTGCGCGGCGCGCGGGTCGACGGGATCGTTCCCCGCATCGGCATAGCGAACGCACATCCGGTCGAAGAACTCGTCGTCGCCGATCTTCCCCGTCTCGAGCAGGTGCAGATCGTGGGCGCCGGTCGTGAGGTGGTAGTGGTCGCGGAAGTCGTTGAGAAAGAACGCGACCAGGCCGAAGTACTCGGGCGGGACGTCGGTACGGTGCCGGAAGAGCGGCTCGGTCATGACCCCGCCAAGGTCGAAGATCACGCCGTCGAGATCGCGCCCGGCATCGGGTGTATTCATCGGCTCCATTGTGCCTAACCGTGCCAATATGGCCGGTCATGAGAGCGGGACGGACATCGCGGCCGTTGCCTTGCTGACCGCCGAATCCACGCTCAGCGAGATCAAGGCCGCGCGCGAGCGGATCGCCGGTGTCGCGATGAGAACGCCGGTTGTCGCCCTGCATGACCCCGCTTCGCCCGGCGTCCGCCTCAAGCTCGAGAACCTGCAGCCAACGGGATCGTTCAAGGTTCGCGGCGCGACGAACCTCGTGGCCCAGCTCTCACCCCGGGAGCTTCAGGACGGCCTGCTCACCGCGAGCGCGGGGAACATGGGACAGGCGGTGGCGTGGACGGCGCAGCGGCTCGGCGTGGCGTGCACGGTGATCGTTCCCGACAACGCCGCGGCGAACAAGGTGGAGGCTGTCGAGCGCTGGGGCGGTGTGGTGGTTCGCGTCCCATTCGACCGCTGGTGGCAGGTTTTCAACGAACGCCGTTTCGAGGATCAGCCCGGGACGTTCGTGCACGCGTTCGACGATCAGCGGGTGATGGACGGCAACGGCACCATCGGCCTCGAGATCATCGAGGACATCCCCGATGTCGACACGGTCCTCGTCCCCTGGGGTGGCGGCGGTCTCGCCTGCGGTATCGCCGCTGCGATTCGAGCGTCCGGCCGTCCGTGCAGGATCCTCGCCTGCGAGGTGGAGAATGCCGCGCCGCTGAGCGCATCCCTGGCAGCCGGACATCCGGTGGAGACGGACTACCAGCGTTCGTTCGTCGACGGCATCGGCAGCAAGACGGTGATGCCCGAAATGTACGCGCTCGCTCGCGAGCTCCTTGACGGGGCCCTGATCGCAACCGTGGCCGAGGTCGAATCGGCCGTCGCGACGATGTTCCGCAACAACCGGGTCGTCGCCGAAGGCGCGGGCGCGTGCCCGGTTGCGGTGGCACGCAGCGGCCGTCTCGGCGACGCATCCGTCGCCTGTGTGGTCTCCGGCGGCAATATCGACCCCGCGACTCTCTTCGACATCGTCGCGCGACATCAGGAGGGCGGCCGTGCTGTATCTCACCAGGGCTGACGTCGAGCAGCTGCTCGCGCCGGCCGCCATGCTCGATGCACTCGAGATCGGGTTCCGCGCGTACTCCACGGGTGGCGCCTCGGTCCCGCCGAGGACAGCGGCGCGAACACCAGCCGGCCTGCTCGGCGCGATGCCGGCGTGGGTCTCGGGCGGCGGGCTCGCGCTGAAAGCCGTGAGCGTGTTTCCCGGCAACGGCGCACTGGGACTCCCGTCGCACCAGGGCGTGATCACGCTGTTCGACGAGCGCACGGGTGGACTGCTCGCGGTGATGGACGCGGAGCACATCACCGCGATGCGAACCGGCGGTGGCGCTGCCGTGTCGGTGCGCCTGCTCGCGCGTAAAGCGGCGAGAACGCTCGCGATCCTCGGCGCCGGTGTGCAGGGACATTCGCACCTCGCCACCGTCCCGCTGACCCGCGACTTCACCGAGATTCGCGTGTCCTCGCGCGACGTCGATACGGCACGCACGCTGGCCGCACTCGACCCGCGCTGCGTCGTCGTCGAAGGATTCGAGGAAGCAGCTCGTGGCGCCGATGTCGTGTGTTGCTGTACGGATGCGCGCGAGCCGATCACCCATCGCGACTGGTTCTCACCGGGCACGCACGTGACCTCGGTCGGTGGAACCTTTGGGCCGGAGCTCGATCCCGAGACGGTGCGCCTCAACCGCGTTTTCGTCGAATGGAAAGGCGCGGCCGAGAACGCGCCGCCGGCCGGCGCGCACGAGCTGCAAGGTCGCGATCCCGCGTCGATCACCGAGCTCGGCGAGGTGCTCGCTGCGCTCAAGCCCGGTCGCCAGGACGACGATGAGATCACCGTCTACAAGTCCACCGGCAGCGGCTTTGAGGATGCGGTGACGGCACGCATGGTGTACGAGGCAGCGCTCCCCGCGCACGTTGGGACGGAACTCGAACTGTGACGTCGATTCCCGCGCTCAGCGCGGACGATGTACACGAGATTGCACGCCGGCTTGCGCCGCACATCCGTCAGACGCCGCTGATCGAGGCTCCCGGTGGGGGGTACCTCAAGCTCGAATCGATGCAACCCACCGGCAGCTTCAAGGTACGCGGATTCTTCAACGCAGCACACGCGATCGACCGTGACCGGATCGATCGCGGCATGCTCTCGGTGAGCGCCGGCAATGCCGCGCTGGCGTGCGCGTATGTCGCTCACACGCTCCAGGTCCCATGTCGCGTCGTCATGTACGAGAATGCACCACGACTTCAAGCTCGACGGCGTGCGCGCCCTCGGTGCGGAGCCCGTGCTGCTCTCGCGCGAGGGGGTCATCGAGTGGATCGCCAAACGCGGATGGGAAGGCGAACCCGAGGTGTTCGTGCATCCGTTCGCCGATGCCGACGTCATCCGAGGGCACGCTTCGATCGTTCCCGAGATACTCGCCGACTGCCCGGACGTGGAGCGTGTGCTGGTGCCGGTCGGCGGCGGTGGGCTCATCTGCGGTGTCGCCCTCGGCTTCGCCGCGCTCAAGCCGGACGTGCAGGTCGTCGGCGTGCAGTCGGACGGATATCCCTCGTGGCCACAGGCATTTGCCGCCGGTGGGGCGGTCGCGATCGTCCCCGCCACGATTGCCGACGGCACCACCGCGCCGTTCACCGAAGTCATGTTCGAGCGACTGGGTGCGTTCGTTCACGAGTGGATCGTCGTTCCGGAAGTCGAGATGCGGGGAGCGATCGCACGGCTCGCGACAACGGCCAAAGTGGTTGCCGAAGGCGCCGGCGCGCTCGCGTTCACGGCTATGGAGCGTGAGCCGGAGAAAGCGCACACTGTCGCCGTGCTGAGTGGCGGCAACCTCGATCCATCGCTGCTCGCCGAGTTGTTGACGGTATGAAGGGGATCCGATGAGCGACGCAGCACTACAGGTGGTGTTCGATCACTTCTACGCACGCAGGCAGCGCGATATCGAGGCGGTGGCCGTTGGCCTCGATCCGGACATCGTGCACCAGGGTGTGTTGCCGAGCCTCGGGTGCAACGGTCGCGAGGCCGTTGTCGAACGCGTGGCCGCGAGCATCAACGAGGAGGACCGAGGCATCGAGCGGCTTGAGTTCCTTGCGGCCGGCGACCAGGTGATCGTCGCAATTGCCGGACCGAGATTTCGCGAGATCCCGTTCCTGGACGGCGAGATCTTCATGCTCTTCACGCTGCGCGACGGTCGCATCGCACGGATCGACGACTTTCGGACCCGCGGGGATGCGCTCCTCGCCGCACAGAGCCGCCCCGCCTAGGCTTCGAGGGCAGGCACCAACTCGCGTATCAGTTCGCGTACGCGATCATCGATGTCGTCGCGGATCCGTCGAACCGTGGCCAGCGACTTCCCGGCGGGATCCTCGAGATCCCAATCCAGGTAACGCTTTCCTGGGTAGAGCGGGCATGCGTCACCACACCCCATCGTGATGACGACATCGGCTGCGCGCACGACCTCGTCCGTCAGCGGCTTGGGAAACTCCTTGCTGATGTCAAGGCCAAGCTCAGCCATCGCTTCGACGACCGCGGGGTTGAGTTGGTCGGAGGGTTCCGATCCCGCGGACCGCACGTGCACCCGCCCTCCGGCGCGGCGGTCCAGCAGCGCGGCCGCCATCTGCGACCTGCCCGCGTTGTGCACGCAGACGAACAACACCTCAGGCACCGTTGTCACGAGCTTTCCCTCCAGTTGTGCGATCGCTTGCAGACGCTCGCGCGTGAATCGCTCCGCGAGCACCACCAGGAAACGATCCACGCGAGCGGTGGCGACCAGACGGTCATATGAACTCGCTCAGGCAGGCTGCGACCGTCTCAGGACTGAACGTCCCGGCGAACTCGGCGGTCAGGCTCGCCCGAATCACATCGAGCACCTTGAGCTCGGCCGGAGTCGTCATGGCGCGACGCGGACCGAAGGGTCATGTGGAACAACAACGTCGGCAGCGTTTCGCCGCACCTGCGGATAGAGAGCGCTGACCGCCACCCATGCGACCCCGCAGCCAACGAGCTCAGCCGCGACGAACGGCGGCACCGAACCAGGGCTGATGCCGGCAAACGTATTGGTGAATTCGCGAGCCACCGACACCGCCGGGTTCGCGAAGCTCGTCGATGACGTGAAGAAGTACGCGCCGGTGATGTACGCGCCGACCGCGAACGGCACAACTCCCCCTCTGCCGCTGCGCACCGCTCCGAAGATGACCAACAGGAGTCCGAGCGTTGCGACGACCTCACCAAGCCACAGCCCGGGGCTCGACCGTGAATGCGTCGACAGGGTGATGGCCCGGAGCGAGAACATGAGGTTCGCCACGACGACGCCTGTCACGGCACCCGCCACCTGCGAAGCGACGTAGACGACGAGCTCCCGGGGACGAAGTCCGCCGAAGGCCGCGTCGACGATCGACACCACAGGGTTCAGGTGAGCGCCCGAGACAGGTCCGACCGCCACGATGATGGCGGCGAGTCCGGCGCCCGTTGCGATTGCGTTTTCGAGGAGCTCCAAGCCGACGTCTCCGGGGCTGAGGCGCTGAGCAGCAATCCCCGAGCCGACCACAGCGATCAGCAGGAGCGCCGTGCCAATGAATTCCGCACCGGCACGGCGCCCCAAGCTCCAGGCCTTCAGCTCGCGCAACAGGGTGTGGTCGCCGCTTCGGCGCCGCAGCAGCCGTCCACCGGGCCGCTCACGGGACCAAGCGGCGCGTCAGCAAGCACCGTGTACACCTCCCAGCGGGTGTCGGCGCCAGCCACCCAGACCTTGTCCTGGAGCGCGTGGCAGCACGTGACGCCGTCTTCCACCTCGGTCGGCAGGCCTTCCGCCGTGAGCCGGCGGGTGGCCGACACGACCTCAGCCGTGGACGAGACCTCAACCCCGAGGTGATTCAGGGTGCCGGCTTGACCGGGATTCTCGAACAGAACGAGCTTGAGAGGAGGGTCGGCGACCGCGAAGTTTGCGTAGCCCGGGCGCCGCTTGGCAGGCTCGGACTGGAAGAGCTTCGAATAGAAGTCGACCGCCTCATCGAGGTCGCTCACGTTCAGCGCGAGCTGGACTCTTCCCATCTCAGCCGGAGCAGCCGCAATCGCACGGGCAGGTTCCCTCGGGGCATTCACAATCCATCATTGACCTCCTATCGATAAACGTCGATTGAACGACGCGATCATAGAACGTTCCATCGACGGCTGTCAATGGGTAGAATGAGGCGGTGTCCACCGAGACGAATCGGAACCTCCTGATGGCGCTGCCCGTGGTCGATCGCGTGAAAGGCTGCAGCCAGCAGGTCGCCGACCCCATCCCCGACAGGCGTGCCGCCGACCTCGCCGCTGTCTACAAGGCGCTCGGTGATCCGACGCGGGTCCAGATGCTGCATATCCTCGCTGCCGCCACCGAGCCGGTCTGCGTCTGCGATTTCACCGCGGCGTTCGATCTCGGCCAACCGACAATCAGCCACCACCTCGCGAAACTGCGCGAGGCCGGCATTGTGACCAGCTTCAAGCGCGGGATCTGGGCCTTCTACCAGCTCGATCCGGAGATGTCCACGGCGGCCCGTTCGGCGGTCGACCTTCTGCGCTGAGGCTACGAACCGCCTGAGACGATCGGCGCCGGTGCGTGGTGGACCGGTCGAGGGGCATGCGTCGGGCGGGCGAGCGGAGGCTGCGTGGTGATGGGTGCCGCCGTCGGGAGCGTCACCGGCGCCGTGTAGGTCGGTGCGCTCGTGACAACGGGATCGGGCTGCACGATCGGATCCGTGGCCGGCTTCGCCTTTCCCGGAGCGGTCGTTGCGGCGATCAGGCTGAAGACAACCGTTAGTGCCGTCGCGCCCACCGCCGCGTAGACGGTCAGGCGTCGTCGCAGCGCCAGGCTGAGATCGCGCCGAAGACGGGCTGAGTCGAGTTCGCTGCGGCCGGGCACGTGATCAGAGTAGCCCGCCGACCCTGACGAAACGATGTCCTCAGCGGTTCAAACGACCGACCAGGCGAAGTGCCATGCTGCCTTGCGACGGATGGTCTGACAGCCGACCGCATTGGGCGAGCGCTGTCCGCTCTCCCCGTCGAGAGTTTGGGGGTGAGGTGGTGAGGAGGAACGTTGCGCGTGTGCTGGCGTGCGCCTGGGTGCTCACGGCATCGGGTTGCGGTGCCCTGACGCCGGCAGCGCCTGCCGCTCGCGCCACGCCGGAGGTGCGTGCGAGCCCGAACGCACCGTCAAGCGGCCCGTGCTCGGACGTCACGACGACCACGCCCATCGAAGACGTTGCACTCGCGTGCCAGGAGCTCTGGCTGCCGTACGGAGTCACCGCGGTTCCGCCTGCAAACGAGCTGCAGCTCCTCCACGTGCCTGACGCGCCGAGCGTGGTCAACAGGACCGACGGTGCGGTCTCTGACGCGACGGCGCAGCACTGGGCCAACGCGAGCAATTGGGACAGCGGCTGGTGGAAGTGGGCGCAGGCGAACAGCCAGCTCTTCATGTTGCGGAATCTGGTGGGGCCGGCACTGATCCCCGTGGCCGAGGTCGACGCAATCCAGAACGGCGGCACTGTCGATCAACCTGATTGCAATCTCTATCCGATCAGCACGACGTTGTTCGCGGTCGGTGATGCCGGCAGGGCGTACTTCGCGCGCAAACGCCTGCCCACGGGCGACGCGTACGTCTTCGTCGTCGTGTACCGCGGTCCGTGCAGCGAAACGGTCAAGACCGTCGACGGTCAGACATCGCATATCGTCGACTTCTCGGAGAACACAACGGTGTTCACACCGGGTGTCTTCCGGAGCGACCCCGTCCTCGGCGATCTCTGGTTCTCGGACGCCGGAGGCAATTGCCAGGATCCGATGGGTCCGCCACCGGCGTGGTGCGGTCGGTGAGCCGGCGACTGCGCCTTTTGTGCCTCACCGTGGTCATGACGAGCCTGCTCCCGTTGGCGACGGCGAGGGCGGCCGGCGGTGGTGGCGGGTCGAGCGCACCCGGCCCATCCCCATCGGGCGCCGGCATGGGCGCGTTGACGCACGGCAAGCTCGTCGCGGGGGCCGGAGGGACGTATCTGCCGATCACACCGACGGACATCGATCCGGGAGGCTCTGATCCCCGGAATCCGCTCGACATCCCACCGAAGGGACCGAACCCGCAAGGGGTGTCGTGCCCCACCACGAGCCTTTTCCATGTCGGACCGGGCTCCCCCGCACCCGGTGGCGGCGTCGTCGCGGTGATCGCGATCCACCCCGGGTTCGCGAGGAACGGTGCCGGTGGCTACGACGGACACGACGCGGACTTCGGGTACGCACAGCAGAATGCGATCCCTCCTGGCGGCGACCCGTCCGCGACATCGCCGGGGAGCATCGCGACAGCAGCCAACGTGGCCGGGCGCATCGTCGCCGTCACTGCGTATCTGCGCAAACGCGGGACGTGGCAGGACGCCCAGACGGTCGCGCCATACGGGGGCAGTTGCGTCGGCGCCAGCTTCACGTTCAGCCCTCCGTACCTCGCGGGCAACGCGCCGCCGCCGTCTCCCCCGCCCGCCATGCTGGACACGCCGCCGTTTCCGACGGGCGCTGTGCTGACCGCTGCACTGACCGATTCCTGGACGATCGGGAGCGTCGCGACGCTGCCCGGTCCGGGGGCGGCAGCGCCCACCTTCGTCCACATTCCCACGTGCGCGTGGATGCAGTCCGATGTTCCGACGCAGCCCACTGCGCTGCACGCGCTCAGCGCAGCGGTCGTCGGCGGCTACACACTTTTTCTGCTGTACGACGTGACGGTCACTCCCGGAGCGGTCACCTGGAGCTGGGGTGACGGTACGAGCAGCACTGCAGAAGGCCCGGTGGAGCACGGCCCATCAACGCTGCCGCGCTATGACCCGTCCGCACAGACGTGGACGCAGCCCTGTGCCGTGAGCCATGCATACGCCACGGTCGGCGGCGGCGTGACCATCACGGCGACCGAGTCATTCCGGATCGCCATCACGGTGAGCTGGAGTGACGGGCTCCGCGTGCACACGCAACCGGTTGCGTGCGACGCTGCCACCGGTGGCGCCTGCGGGCTTGCGCTTGGCCCTGCCGATGGCTGGATCAGCGGGCCGCATCCAGTCGATCAGATCGAGCCGGTACCCTTCGCGCCGCCAACTCCCGCCCCGTAGCGGCCGGGTCAGCGGCTGAGCAACGACCGCCCGGTCATCTCCTCGGGGATGGGCAGCCCCATCGCGTCCAGCACTGTCGGGGCGATATCGCGCAGTCCGCCGCCCTCGCGCAAGGGGCTGTCGCCGGCACCCGTCACGAGCACGGGAACGGGGCTCGTCGTATGCGCGGTCAGGATCGAACCATCGCGACGGTCGATCTTGTACTCGGCGTTGCCGTGATCGGCGGTGATGAGCAGTCCCCCCTGCGCCGCATCGACGGCTCGCGCGATCCTGCCGATGCACGCATCGATGCACGCCACGGCGCGCACGGTGGCATCGAAATCGCCGGTGTGTCCGACCATGTCGGCGTTCGCGAAGTTGGCGATGATCAACGCGTCGGTCGCTGCCTCGACGTGCGCGATGACGGCGTCCGCGACAGCGGCCGCGCTCATCTCCGGTGCGAGGTCGTACGTCGCCACGCGCGGTGACGGCACCAGTAAGCGCTCCTCACCGTCGAACGGGCTCTCGCGGCCACCGTTGATGAAGTACGTGACGTGGGCGTACTTCTCGGTCTCCGCAACGTGGAACTGCTGCAGGCCGGCAGCGCTGACGACCTCCGACAGTGTGTGCTCCACGTTCTCGCGCGGGAACGCGACGCGCGCGTCAAGGTCGCGCTCGTACTCCGTGAACGTGACCAGGTCGACGTCGTGCAGCACGCGGGACCTCGCGAAACCGTCGAACGATCGGTCGACCAGTGCATGGCTCAACTGACGTCCCCGATCGGGACGGAAGTTGAAGAAGATGATCGAGTCCCCGTCCTCGATCCGAACGCGCTGCCCGTCATGGAGGATGGACGCCGGAGGGACGAACTCATCGGTAACTCCTGCGGCGTATTGCGCTTCGATGTAGGCGACAGCATCGGCGGCAACGTCCCCACCCGAACCGGCGACGACGTCGTACGCGCGCTCGGTTCGATCCCAGCGATGGTCACGGTCCATGGCGAAGTAGCGGCCGGAGATGGACGCGACCGCGCCAACTCCGACGCGCTCGATATCGTCGATGAATGTACGGACGAAAGCTGCGGCACTCGTCGGGGGCTCATCACGACCGTCGAGAAACGCATGGAACCAGAGGGAATCCTGCGCTCGGCGCCGCGCCAGCTCGGCGAGTGCAACCACGTGATCCTGATGGCTGTGCACACCACCGGGAGAGATGAGGCCAAGGCAGTGCACCGCCGCTCCGCGTTCGCGTGCGCGGTCGACGGCGGCACACAGCGGACCGTTCTCATAGAAGCTGCCGTCTTCGATAGCGGCGGTGATGCGTGACAGCGGCTGCAGTACGAGACGCCCCGCGCCGATGGTGAGGTGTCCGACCTCGGAGTTTCCCTGCTGACCGGGCGGAAGGCCCACGGCAACGCCGCTTGCATCGACCTCGGTGTGCGGCCAGCGAGCGTCCAGCGCGTCGAACTCGGGTGTGGCAGCGGCGGCGATGGCGTTGCCGTACGCGTCGGCGTTGCACCCCCACCCGTCGAGGATGACGAGCACGAACGGTCGCACGGCGCTCATCGCGGTGAGTGCCGAGCCGTCACTGATGCGACGCGGCAGCCGCGGCGACGACGATGGCCGCGAACTCCTCGGCGCGAAGGCTGGCGCCACCGACGAGCGCTCCGTCGATGTCCCGCTCGGCGAACAGCGACTCGGCATTGGCGCCGGTCACGCTGCCGCCGTACAGCACGCGCGGCGGCACCGCCACGAATCGTGGGCAGAGGTGCGCCTTGATGTGCGCGTTCACCTCCTGCGCCTGATCGGGCGTCGCGGTGCGACCGGTGCCGATCGCCCACACCGGCTCATACGCGATGACGAACACGTCAGGTGACGCCGGCAGATCGAGCGTGGTGAACACGGCGTCGAGCTGGCGATCGATGACGTCGAAGGTCTGCCCCGCGTCACGCTCATCGCCCGTCTCCCCGACCGCCAGGATCACCCGCAGCCCGTGCGCGAGCGCCGCGCTGAACTTTTTCGCAACCTCATCGTCCGTTTCACCGAAGAGGTGACGGCGCTCGGAGTGGCCGACCAGCGCCAGGTCGCACAACCCTTCGAGCATCGACGGTGAGATCTCGCCGGTGTACGCGCCCTTGTCCTCCCAGAAGACGTCCTGCGCTCCCAGCAATATACCGGACCCCTCGAGGACGGATCGGACCGGCGCGAGATGCGTGAAGGGCGGCAACATCGCGACCTCGACGCCGCCCACGCCGGCAACTGCAGCGACGACAGCGCCGGCCAAGGCGGTGCCTTCCGCGATCGTCGTGTTCATCTTCCAGTTTCCGGCCACCATCCATCGGGCGCCGGCATCAGCCACGAGATTCATCGTCAAGGACGGACGGCCTCGCGGTCGCGGAGCGCAGCGACACCCGGGAGCGTCCGCCCCTCGAGAAACTCGATGGTCGCGCCGCCACCGGTGCTGATAAAGCCGATCTTGTCTGCAACACCGGCGTCCTGCACTGCCGCGGCAAGGTCGCCGCCACCGATGACCGACGTCGCCGATGATGCGGCCACCGCACGCGCGACATCGCGGGTCCCGACGGCAAAGGATGGGATCTCGTAGATGCCGAGTGGTCCGTTCCAGATGATCGTCCCGGCGTCGCTGCAATCCGCGGCGATCTGCGCGACCGTCGCAGGACCGGCGTCGACCACCATCCACCCGTCGGGGATCGCGCTGTCCGCGACGACCTGGGTCGGCGCGTCATCCGCAACGTGGTCGGTGACCACCGCGTCGGTCGGCAGGCGAAGCTCGGCGCGCCGTCCGGCAGCGCCGTCGAGCAACCGCCGCGCCGTCGCCACCTGGTCCTCCTCGACGAGCGACGTTCCGGTGGTCAGACCGCGGGCTCGGTAGAAGGTACAGGCCATCGCGCCTCCGACCCACAGGATGTCGACGCGATCGAGGAGGTGGTCGAGCACACCAACCTTCGTCGAAATCTTGGAGCCGCCAACGATCGCCACCACCGGCGTTCGGGGATTGTCCATGACACCGCCGAGCATCTCGAGCTCGCGAGCCATCAGCTTGCCGGCGACCGCCGGGAGCAGATGCGCGACGCCTTCGGTCGAGGCGTGGGCGCGATGCGCGGTCCCGAAAGCATCATTGACGTACACATCGGCAAACGCGGCGAGCTGCCGCGCGAACGCTGGATCGTTGGACTCCTCGCCCGGCTCGAAGCGGACGTTCTCGAGCATCCCGACATCCCCGTCACGGAGCGACGCGACCATGCTCTGAGCGCTGTCGCCGGCGACGTCGGATGCGAGCCGGACGTCCGCACCGATGAGGCTGCTCAGGCGCGCGGCGACCGGGCCGAGGCGCAGGTTGTCATCGATCCGTCCCTTCGGCCGGCCCCGATGCGCCACGACGATGGTGCGAGCGCCGCGTGCGCGCAGCGCCTCGATGGTGGGGAGCGCCTCGCGAATGCGGCGGTCGTCGACGATCGCCCCGTCGCGCATCGGCACGTTGAGATCCTCACGGAGCAACACTCGCTTGCCGTGGACGTCGATGCCGTCCATCGTCGCCTTGTTCACGCGACCGCCTCTAGAGGCGCGAGGCGATCAGGTCGACGAGATCGACAACACGGCACGAGTATCCCCACTCGTTGTCGTACCAGGACAGCACCTTGACGGTGTGATCGCCGAGCACCATCGTCGACGGCGCGTCGAGGATCGATGAGTGCGAGTCGTGGAGGAAGTCCATCGACACCAATTGCTCCTCGCTGACGGCGAGGATGCCTTCGAGCTTGCCGCCGGCCGCCTCGCGCATCTCCCCGTTGATGTCTTCGGCGGTCGCGGTCTTCGAGAGGGTTGCGGTGAGATCCACGAGGCTGACATCGGGGACCGGGACACGCAGCGACATGCCGTGGAACTTCCCCTTCAGCTCGGGCATGACGAGCGCCATCGCCTTGGCTGCGCCGGTCGTGGTGGGAATGATCGACAGCGCCGCGGCGCGCGCCCGACGCTTGTCCTCGTGCGGGGCGTCGAGGATGACCTGATCCTTCGTGTACGCGTGCACGGTGGTCATGAAGCCCGTCTCGATTCCGAACGAGTCGTTGAGCACCTTGGCGACCGGTGCGAGGCAGTTGGTCGTGCACGAGGCGTTCGAGATCACATGGTGCTCGGCCGGGTTGTAGGCGTCGTCGTTGACACCCATGCAGATCGTGATGTCCTCGTTCTTCGCGGGAGCGGTGATGACCACCTTGTGGGCGCCGGCATCGAGGTGACCCTTGGCACGCACCGCGTCGGTGAAGAACCCCGTGGACTCGACGACAATGTCCACGCCGAGCTCGCTCCAGGGCAACCGCTGCGGATCACGCTCCGCGAGCACCTTGATGGTGCGGCCGTCAACGATGATGCTGTCACCGTCGACAGTAACTGTGCCGGGAAAGCGCCCGAACACGCTGTCGTACTTGAGCAGATGGGCGAGCATGTCGGGAGTGGTGATGTCGTTGACCGCCACGATCTCGAGCTCCGGGGAGCGTTCCCGGGCGGCCCGAAAGACGTTGCGTCCGATGCGGCCGAAGCCGTTGATACCAACCTTCACTCCCATGCCGGGCATCCTCCTCGAGTTCAACTCACTCTGTGCGCTCATCGCTGCAACTCCACCCTATCACCGCCTTCGCCCGCCGCGGCGACCAGGCGATGCAGACGACCGGCCATGGCTGGGCGGCTGCACCCGGCCCGTTGTGCGAGCTGCGCCAGGTCGTCTTCGGGGTGACGTGCGCGGAGCGCGGCTGCCTCGCGCACTGCCGGCGGCAGCGCTTGCCAGCGGTTCGGGTCAGCCTCGAGGACCGCAATCGACTCGATCTGACGGACCCCTGCAGCAACAGTACGGCGCAGGTTGGCCGTCTCCGCGTTGAGCCTCCTGTTGACCCCGCTGCGCACCTCTCGGATGACTCGCCCCGCCTCGAAAGCAAGGCGGCCGGCCTGCGCCCCGATCGAACTCAGGGCCGCACCGACGGCCGCACCCGAGCGCACGGTGACGACCCACCGGCCCCGGCGGCGCCGGATCTGGGCACTGATGCCCAGGGTCGCGAAGTCGGCGGCAAGCTGGCGGGCGCCATCGTCGTCCGCGCAGCCGATCTCGAGGTATGGCTCGCCGTCGGGACGCACGAGGCGGCCCGCACCGAGGAACGCGCCGCGGAGGCGGCTGCGGGTGCAGCACATGCGGGTTGATCGCGTACCAACCACCGACGGGTCCACGCCGACGAGGACGTACTGCGTTCGGCGTGCCGCTCCGACCCGTGAGACGTGGGCGTCAATGCCCTCGGCGTGCAGCGCCTGCATGGCCGCACGCACCGCGACCGGTCGCGTCGTCGCGATCGCGCCCGGCCTTGCCGTCACGAGCGCCAGGCCCTCGACCAGCGAACGTCTGCAGCACGGCAGCAGCGGCGTGTGCGGCGCAAGCTCCGCCGCGACGCGCTGTGTGAAGGACTGCGCTGCATCCACCGGCATCGTCAGTCTGGCGCAAGGGCCGGCATGAGCTGAGTCATTCCGGCTGCGCCTCCGTCCACGCAGCCACGAGCTCGCGCGCGCGAAGCGCAGATGCGACTGTTCCTTTCTGCTCGTAGGACGCAATGGCGCGCTGGAATGCAGCCTCCGAATCCGCTTCTCTCCTGGCGACATGCAGGACCTCCGCCATCGTCAGCGCGGCGTCCCCCTGCACCACCGGTGCCTGCGTGGACCTGGCGAGTTCGTCGGCGCGCTCGGCGAGGCTGAGCGCCGCGTCGCTGTCGCCACGCCGCGCCAGCAGCTTGGCTCGAAGCTGCAAGCCCATCGACTGAGTGAGGACATCACCGATGCCGCCGTGCTCGAGGCCAAGCGTCACCCACTGCTCAGCCTCCTCGAATCGGCCAAGCGCATACAGCGCCTCGCCGAGTTCGCACTCCTGGGTTGAAAGCCACGCTCGCTCGCCAAGTTGTTCCAGCTGCTCGACGCCTGACCGCGCGACGCGCTCCGCCGCGACGAGGTCACCCGCAAACATTTCGATCCGCCATCCCGCCTGCATCGCAATCGCGGCGAGCGTCATCATCCCGCGTTCACGAACCTGCTCAACCGTGGCATTGAAAAGAGATCGCGCCTCCGCGTACTGCCCAATGGAGGCGAGGATTTCCGCGCTCCATATCTCGAGGAGGGGTTGATAGATGGGGCTCGCGGCTGCCGCTGTCTTGAGCCAGATCAGTGCCTCAGCGGCCGGAGTGAACCCATTGGCGATGGCCGCCGACGCCACACCGGTGGCGTTACGTGCCAGCCAGAGCTTGCCGGCGTTCGTGGCATACGTGATGGAACGGGTGAGCGACGCCAACGCCGACTCGAACCGGCAGTGATAGTGATCGACGTACCCGGCCGCCAATTCGAGCATTGCCAGGGAACCATCGTCGCCGCCGTCTTCGATCACAGGCCGGGCTTCCGCGACCAGTTCCACAAGGGCGCCTTCATATAAGGTGGGATCGACGTTGGTCCGCCAGATCGCACCGATCAGCTGTATCACGAGCTGGCCGTTGCGATCACCCCTTGCAGCGAGCGCAGCGGCCGATGCCTCCGAACGCGCGACTGCTTCACTCAACCTGCCCGCCATGGCAAGCCCCTGAATGAGCGACTCTTCCAACGCGACGTCGATGACCTGCGACGGCCGCAGCTTTTCGCTGCGCTCGAGCAGATTCACCGCTGCAGACGTGTCACCACGGTCGAGCGCCCGGCGACCCGCCGTCTCGAGATGCGTTGCAGCAGCCGCGCCGAGCGCTCGCGCCTGCTCGTCGGTGGGCCCGAGCTCGAGGCGGTAGCGATACGCCTGCTCAAGATGATATCCGGCGATCTCGTCCAGTTCCTCGAGATCGTGCCCGCGTTGCTCAAGCCACCCGGCAAAGCTGGCGTGCAGTTCAGCCCTGCTCGCTTTGGGGAGCGAGTTGTATGCAGCGTCGCGGATGAGCAGGTGCCGGAAGGCGAAAGCGTCCTCGCCGGGGAACACCGCTCGGTCCGGGCGCAGGAGGTCCTTTCGCACCAACGTCACGAGCCGTTCCGCAACGTCGCGCTCACCGGGTGCCATGACCTCGACCGCGCCGCGATGGAACGACTGGCCCTCGACCGCACCACGCTCGAGGACGCCGCGTTCTTCAGGGCGCAGCTGATCGAACCGGGCTGCGAGCAACGCCTTGATGGTCGGTGGCACGATGACGTCATGGCTGCTCGATTCGCGCACCATGGCGACGATCTCCTCGAGGAACAGCGGGTTCCCGGCGGCCGTGGTGCGGATCCGCGCGCGGAGCTCGGCGTCAACGCCGTCCTCTGAGGGCAACAGCTCGTCGATCAGCGCCTCGGTCTCGCCGGCGTTGAGTGGCTCGAGCAAAACGGTCGTCGCGTTCAGCTTGCCGCCGCCCCACCCAGGCCGGCGATCGAGGAGCTCCGGCCGCCCCAGACAGAGCACGAATATCGGGGCGCCCCGACTTAGGTCACCGATGTGTTCAATGAGGTCGAAGAGAGTCGGCTCGCCCCAGTGGACGTCGTCGAAGACGACGACCAACGGATGACTGTCGGCGGCACGCTCGAGCAATTTGCGAATGGCCCACGCGATCTCGATTGATGACGTGGCGGCACCCTGCTCGCCAAGGAGCGTCCGGATTGCCGACGCGACATTGCCGTCGCGCGTCAGGAGCTCCGCGGCGCCCGATCCGCCGGACATCTCGAGGAGTTGCTTCACGATGGTGATCACCGGCCAGTACGTGATGCCCTCTCCGTACGAGAGACAGCGGCCGCGGAGGATCGTGGCGTCGATGCCGCTCAGGAATTCGATGGACAGCCGCGACTTGCCAACGCCCGCGGCTCCGAGGACAGTGAACAGGCTGCACGACTGTCCGTCGATGACATTGGCGAACGCGTCTCGCAACATTCGCAGCGGAGTCGCACGCCCCACCATCCTCGTCTCGGATTTGCGTGTTGTCTCAAGCGCATCGGTATCGACACTGAGCAGGCGATACGCCGCAATCGGCAGGCTTTTCCCCTTGAGTTCGAGTGGGGCGAGTGGTTCCACGCTCACAGCATCACGCACCAGGCGCCACGTCTCCGGGCCGATGACGATGTCTCCTGGCGCGGCGGCCTGTTCGAGGCGCGCGGCGACGTTCACGGCATCCCCGGTCGCGAGGCGCTCCTCGGTGCCGGTCACCACTTGACCTGTGTTGATTCCCGTGCGAACCGTTACCGTCGTCGCATAGTCGCGCTCGAGCGCGACGTTCAGCCCGGTCAGCGCATCGCGCAATCCCAACGCAGCACGAACCGCGCGAAGTGCGTCGTCCTCGTGCAGCACCGGCACCCCGAACACTGCCATCACCGCGTCGCCGATGAATTTCTCGACCGTGCCACCGTGCCGCTCGATCACCAGGCGCGCCGCGTCGAAGTAACGGCGCATCACCTGCCGGAGGCTTTCGGGATCGAGCCGTTCCCCCATGGCGGTGGACCCGGTCACGTCGCAGAAGAGCACGGTCACGGTTTTGCGCTGTTCGCGCGGCGCAGGGGTCGCCACCAGCGCCTTGCCGCAGCCGTTGCAGAAGCCCGCATCGTCGGGGTTCTCACGCCCGCAATTGGCGCAGCTATTCATAGCGAGGATCGGGCTGGTCGACATCACGATGGGTCACGCTGACAACCAGTCCATCAGCACGGAGCCGAGCGGCCAGCGCTTCGACGATGGCGACCGAGCGGTGCCTTCCCCCGGTGCAGCCGATGGCGGCGTGCAGCACATCTCGCCCCCGACCGGCAGAGCGCGCCGCCGACCAGGTCACGAGATCTCGCACCCGATCGATCAACTCGCCAGCCACCGGGTCCTCGAGCACGTAGTCACGTACGTCAGGATCGAGACCGGTATGTGGGCGCAATTCGGGCACCCAGAACGGGTTTCTCACCATGCGGGCATCGGTCACCAGCTCCGCGTCCTCAGGGAGACCGAACTTGTACCCGAAGGACGAGAGCGCGACACTCATCTGGCCGATCAGT